>NZ_JPNB01000002.1 GCF_000732725.1 Kineothrix alysoides
AGTTGATGCGGTCCGAACCCGGAGTGCACGCACTCCGGTTTGGGCTCCTTCCGGTTCGCTCGCCGCTACTTCGGAAATCACTGTTGTTTTTCTTCTCTCCGGCTACTTAGATGTTTCAGTTCACCGGGTTCCCTTCCCTACACTATGGATTCATGTAGGGATACATAAGGTCTTCTTATGTGGGTTTCCCCATTCAGATATCTGCGGATCGTAGGATATTTGCTCCTCCCCGCAGCTTTTCGCAGCTTATCACGTCTTTCTTCGGCTCTCAGTGCCAAGGCATCCACCCTGTGCTCTTTCTTGCTTAACCTGTTCTCATTCCTCTAGCGTGAGGAACGCAGGCTGGTCTGCTGTCTACGAGCAGTTCCACTCTTACGAGTGTTCTTTACTCGTTCAGCGCCTGACTTTCGTCAGACTTTTGTCTCTAACATTTATAAATACAAGTGTTTCCACTTGTTGCCACCCTTTCGGATGGACCTCGGATGTCTTTGATACTTGATTGTTTTTCGGTATTCGGTTTTCAAGGTACGGTTCTTTTCCGCAAGGAACAATGCTTGCTCCTTCCCTTTTTCCGTCGTTTTCCTGTAACGATTACAAGTGTCCTTACTCCGAAAGAGTAGTCTTACTTTTTACAGTCCTTCGACGATGGAGACAGAGAGATTCGAACTCTCGACCCCCTGCTTGCAAGGCAGGTGCTCTCCCAACTGAGCTATGCCCCCGTTTCTGGCAGCTACAGTCGTGCATCCGCCAGTGGGCTTAAGTGGACTCGAACCACCGACCTCACGCTTATCAGGCGTGCGCTCTAACCGGCTGAGCTATAAGCCCAAAGTCAAGTCTTTAAGCCTTCACTTTGCTCTTTATTCTTTTTTACTTGTTTTATTCTGGCAGCCACCTGCTCTCCCATGCCGTCTCCAGCATAGTACCATCGGCCGCTTAAGTCTTAACCTTCGTGTTCGGGATGAGAACGGGTGTCTCCCTAAGCGCATCGCCACCAGAATCTTTTCTTAGCTTCCTTGACTTCTTCTGTAAGCTCTCGCCCTCCAGGATATTATCTTTCTTAAGCGTCCTGAGTGTTCTATGAGTATTTTTCACTCATTATGAGTGTCCTCTTACTCATTCCGAGTGTTCTCTACTCGTTATGAGTGTTCTTTACTCATTACCCATTCCACTTCCTTAACAGCTAAACAGTAATACAACCCTTACTTCTTCTTCCTTAGAAAGGAGGTGATCCAGCCGCACCTTCCGATACGGCTACCTTGTTACGACTTCACCCCAGTTATCAGACCTGCCTTCGGCTGCTCCTCCCTTGCGGGTTAGGTCACAGACTTCGGGCATTTCCGACTCCCATGGTGTGACGGGCGGTGTGTACAAGACCCGGGAACGTATTCACCGCGACATTCTGATTCGCGATTACTAGCGATTCCAGCTTCATGTAGTCGAGTTGCAGACTACAATCCGAACTGAGACGTGTTTTTTGGGATTTGCTCCAGGTCACCCCTTCGCTTCCCTCTGTTCACGCCATTGTAGCACGTGTGTAGCCAAATCATAAGGGGCATGATGATTTGACGTCATCCCCACCTTCCTCCGGGTTATCCCCGGCAGTCTCTCTAGAGTTCCCATCTTACTGCTGGCTACTAAAGATAAGGGTTGCGCTCGTTGCGGGACTTAACCCAACATCTCACGACACGAGCTGACGACAACCATGCACCACCTGTCTCCAATGCCCCGAAGGGAACATACATTACATATGCTGTCATTGGGATGTCAAGACTTGGTAAGGTTCTTCGCGTTGCTTCGAATTAAACCACATGCTCCACCGCTTGTGCGGTCCCCGTCAATTCCTTTGAGTTTCATTCTTGCGAACGTACTCCCCAGGTGGATTACTTATTGCGTTTGCTGCGGCACCGAAGGTCTAATAGCCCCCGACACCTAGTAATCATCGTTTACGGCGTGGACTACCAGGGTATCTAATCCTGTTTGCTCCCCACGCTTTCGAGCCTCAACGTCAGTTACAGTCCAGTAAGCCGCCTTCGCCACTGGTGTTCCTCCTAATATCTACGCATTTCACCGCTACACTAGGAATTCCACTTACCTCTCCTGCACTCCAGCCGGACAGTTTCCAAAGCAGTCCCGGGGTTGAGCCCCGGGCTTTCACTTCAGACTTGCCCTGCCGTCTACGCTCCCTTTACACCCAGTAAATCCGGATAACGCTTGCCCCCTACGTATTACCGCGGCTGCTGGCACGTAGTTAGCCGGGGCTTCTTAGTCAGGTACCGTCATTTTCTTCCCTGCTGATAGAGCTTTACATACCGAAATACTTCTTCACTCACGCGGCGTCGCTGCATCAGGGTTTCCCCCATTGTGCAATATTCCCCACTGCTGCCTCCCGTAGGAGTTTGGGCCGTGTCTCAGTCCCAATGTGGCCGGTCACCCTCTCAGGCCGGCTACTGATCGTCGCCTTGGTAGGCCTCTACCCCACCAACTAGCTAATCAGACGCGGGTCCATCCTGTACCACCGGAGTTTTTCACACTGTCTCATGCGAGACCGTGCGCTTATGCGGTATTAGCACCTATTTCTAAGTGTTATCCCCCGGTACAGGGCAGGTTGCCCACGCGTTACTCACCCGTCCGCCACTAAGTAGCTAAGCTTCCATCCGAAGACTTCCGCTTAATTACTCCGTTCGACTTGCATGTGTTAGGCACGCCGCCAGCGTTCATCCTGAGCCAGGATCAAACTCTCATGTTGAAAAGTTCTCTCCGATCCAAGATTAACATTGGCTAATCTTTTCCCGTAGTCATCATCTTTGTTCCTTACGGACTCCGATGCGAGTGTTCTCTACTCGTTACGACTTCTTTACTGTTTTTTTAGGTTGCATCCTTTCGGATGCCGTTCTCTGAATTTTCATTCATTTCCTGCTACTTGCTCTTTCGAGCCGTGCAGGTATTTCAGAATTTTCAGGGTTGTATTACTGTTTACTTGTCAAGGTTCATTTCAGGCAATTTTCTTTGAAAAATTACCAACCGCATGAATAATAAATACGGTACGGAGAAGGAGGGATTTGAACCCTCGCGCCGCTATTAACGACCTGCACCCTTTCCAGGGGTGTCCCTTCAGCCATCTTGGGTACTTCTCCAAATAAAAGCTGATATCGCATAAGATAACGATTGTTTTCTTGTTACTTCTTATGCGGTTTATAATGTTATCCGTTTACTGACAACATGTTCGGCGGAGAAGGTATCTCCAGCGGAGAGGGTGGGATTCGAACCCACGCGCCCTTGCGGACAAACGGTTTTCAAGACCGCCTCGTTATGACCACTTCGATACCTCTCCATGTTCGTGCACCGCTCAGCAGCGCAAAAATTATTCTAGCAAAAAAGGAGTGCTGTGTCAACAACTTTTCACAACTTTTCTTAAAAGATTTTTAGCCCTCGTTCTTAAGGCGCTATTTACCGGCTTTATCCAAAAAGGCTTCCGCTATTTTTAAGTCCTCAGGAGTTGTGATTTTTATATTTTCATAACTCCCTTTCACAAGCTTTACCTTTGTATCTGTAAAAGTCTCCACAACCATAGCATCATCGGTAATATTCATTCCCTCTGCCAGAAGGCGCTTCTCGTCCCGAATCAAAATGCCGTAGGCTTCTTTTATTAAAGACGCGGAAAACACTTGAGGAGTTTGCACCGTCCATACGAAATCCCGCTTCGGCGTCGTAGAGGCAAAGCCATTTTTATCCGCTAATTTAACAGTATCCTTTGAGGGCATACCTATGACACACGCGTCATATTCACTGACGCTTGCGTAAGCACGCTCTAAAATTTCTTCCGTCACAAAAGGTCTGGCCCCGTCGTGAATGAAAATATAGCTGCATTCACCTGCCGCTTCTATTCCAGAAAAGACGGAATGGTATCTCTCCCTGCCGCCTGCAGTTATATGGGAAACCTTATGGAATCCATATTTTTCCACAATTTCTTTTTTACAATATTCAATATCGCTTTCCGCCGTTACCAGCACGATTTCATCTATGAAGCTCTCCTGAAAAACTTTCAGGGAATAATAAAGTACCGGCTTATCCTTGATGCAAAGGTATTGCTTGGGCACGCTGCTGTTCATTCGCTTTCCCTGCCCGGCTGCCAATACGACTGCTGCACATTTCGTCTTCAAATTTAATCCCTCTCGCTAAATTCTCTCACCCAATTTCAGGTTCGGTACCGCGTTTAAATCGTAACCGTGCCTAATTCCTCTTATATAATCATAGTAACCGGCCACACCAATCATCGCTGCGTTATCTGTACAGAATATAGGAGAAGGCGAATAAAATGCAACGCCTCTTTTTGCGCATTCCTTCTCCAAAGCTCCCCTGAGCGCGCTGTTGGATGCTACTCCGCCTGCAATAGCGAATTTATCGTATCCATATTCTTTGACTGCGGCAAGGGAATGCTCTACCAGCACGTCTATAACTGCTTTCTGGAAAGAGGCCGCAACATCCGAGACGTTTATCTCCTCTCCCTTCATTTCACAGGAATTCAGATAATTCAGCACCGCCGATTTTAAGCCGCTGAAACTGAAGTCGTATTCTGATCCTTCCACCTTCGCCCGGGGAAAACGAATTGCTTCCGGGTTACCTTCCCTTGCTGCCTTATCGATTTTAGGGCCGCCCGGATATCCAAGCCCTATGGCGCGCGCCACTTTATCAAAGGCTTCTCCAGCGGCATCGTCTCTCGTCCGCCCTATGATTTCGTATTCGCCATAAGACTTCACCACTACCAGGTGAGAGTGTCCGCCGGATACGACCAGGCAAATAAAGGGAGGTTCCAATTCCTTGTTTTCAATGAAGTTTGCACTGATATGCCCCTCAATATGATGTACTCCGATTAACGGAATACCTGAGGCGAAGCTGATAGCCTTTGCCGCCGACACTCCTACTAAAAGCGCGCCTACAAGCCCCGGCCCGTAAGTAACAGCTATCGCATCTATATTTGTCAGTTCTGCTCCCGCCTCCGAAAGTGCCTGCTCAATTACCTGATTGACTTTCTCGATGTGCTTGCGAGACGCAATCTCAGGCACGACTCCGCCGTACACCGTGTGAAGCGCTATCTGAGAATAAATGACGTCAGAGAGTACCTCCCTGCCATTTTTAACGACGGAAGCCGCCGTCTCATCACAAGAACTTTCGATTGCAAGAATCAGCACATCCCTATCGCTTTTTATTTCATTGCTCATCCTTATGTTCACGCTCCTTTCAACCTTGTAAACATGCCGCGCTGCGGCACAAACAATCCATGAAGAAGGCTCAGAGATGCTTCTTCCGTGTGAAACTATAGAAATTCTTAGATGATGTATTTTATCATCTTAGAATTTCTTTTCACACTTGAAACTATAGAAATCCTTAGATGATGTACTTTATCATCTTAGAATTTCTTTTCACACTTAGAGCCATATCCTCTATCATCAATTATCAGCCAATGTCCAGCCGTATATTTTCCAGTGGCCCGTTTCATCCTTTCGAAGCAGAAACTTTTCGTTGCTGTTCCTTACGGCCGTTCCCTTCCGGATGCCGTATACGCAGTATAAGCTAGCCCATTCATGGCCGTCCTCAGTATAGTATTCCACATCTGTACTAGAAGAAATGGAGTAACTGGAAATGATGAGTCCGTTTTGCTTCATGGAGGCGATTTCAACTTTCAATTTCTCTAGGTACTCTTCCTCCGTCTGATTTCCTGTCAACTCCTCATCATAAAGCTTCTGGATCTGCATGGCCAGCGCATAAATATCTTCTTCCGAGTTCTCTTCATTATAAAAACACCGGGTAATCTCGCTGTAATACTTTACTACCTCTTTGGGCGACGGCGGATATTTCTTATCGAAATCGTATTGAAGCATTTGCTCAGTCTTCGTAACCTTATCACTTTCTTTCGCCTTATCCCGATCCGCCTTGGCAGACACATAATAATAAAAGCTTACCAAAAGTGCCACAAGAATGATTCCTATTATTATTGTCTTGCCTATGCTTTTTTGTCCATTTTTCTTTTTATTATTAGGCCTCCCCATGCGCACCTCCTTCACTCAAGTTCTAATCTTCCTCAAACATAAGCTCTATGGTCTTGCCGTCCTTGCCTGCAACGGCACGCGGGAAAATCTTTCTTACGGCGTCCATAAACTCCTCCGCCCGTACAAGCGACGGGCTGTAATGGGTCAGCCACATCTGTCCCACATCCGCTTCCTTAGCCAGTTCGGCCGCCTCATAAAAGGTCATATGCTTATATTCTTTCGCCTTTTCTTTTTTGTCCGGTTCTCCGTACATTCCTTCACAAATAAAAAGGTCGGCCCCCGCTGCGTTTCGCACGATGCTTTCCGTAGGTCTGGTATCCGTACAATAGGTCACCTTAAGGCCCTTTCTCGCGGCACCTAATACCATATCAGGAGTATAGGTTTGTCCATCCACTTCCACGCATTCTCCTTTTTGCAGACGATTCCAATACCTTCTGTCGATGTTAAGCTCCATCGCCTTTTCCAAATGGAATTTCCCGATACGATTGATTGAGATGCTGTATCCATAGCATATCACATTATGATTGACGCGAAAAGCTTCTATCCGGAAGCCATCCAGCTCAATGCTCTGCTCCGGCTCCGTCAACTCCATACACTCTATTTCAAAGGGCAATTCCGGTGCAATTACCCGCAGCGCCGACACTACGCGGGTCAATCCCTTCGGTCCCACTAAAAGAAGCGGCTCTGTCCGTTCCGCATTTCCCATAGTGAGAAGCATTCCCGGCAGTCCGCTAATATGATCCGCATGATAGTGGGTAAAACAGATAATGTCAATAGGCTTTGGGCTCCAGCCCTTTTCCTTCATGGCAATCTGCGTTCCTTCCCCGCAATCAATCAATATACTTTTTCCATTATACCTTACCATTAAGGAAGTCAGCCATCTATGAGGAAGCGGCATCATTCCTCCAGTTCCTAACAAACAAACATCTAACATGAACACTCCTATCCTGACGCCTCGTTCAGAATCGGAGCAACGGTTTCCAGACAGTGCGATAATGAGTATAAAACACTCATAGAAATTCTTTAATATCTGTACAATCCACCGGTATCCTGAACTTGGCAATCATTGCATCGTAACAGTCTTCGCACAAATCGAAGCTGTGATTTTGCCCGTCCTTTTTGCTGAAATATCCAAAAGAAGCGTTGATTTCCAGACATCCTTCTTTTAAAATTCCATTTTCTACCAATAATTCTTTTTTACAATGATTACAAATAACGGCTGAAAGCTCCGTCTTTTTTTCATCCAGATATTTACGCATAGTCTCATCCTCCCAAGATGTACTAAATCCATCGTTCTATATCTGTAATTATACATGAATCCATAAGGCAAAAACAGTGGTAATTGTTTCGTGCCTTTCCTATCTTTTCCACATGATCAGGGCATCTTCTTTCGGCATTTCATAAAAATTTTTTCGAATGCCTTCACTTTCAAAACCAAGCTTTTTATACAAACGAATAGCAGGCTCGTTTCCCGCTCTGACCTCCAAGGTGAACGCCTCGATGCCATGCATCCTGCCCTCATCCAACGCTTTTTCGAGAAGCATTTCGGCAATTCCTTGCTTCCTGTAGTTTTTGTCCACCACCACATTGGTGATTTCTCCTTCTCCCGCAATATTCCTAAGTCCACAAATTCCTATGACCGACTCACCCTCCTCTGCCACAAAATAATAGGCATAATCCAGATGTATCGTCTCCCGAAAAGCCTTTTGTGACCATGGCTCGGAAAAATTATCCTTTTCCAATTCTTCTGCCCGGAGTATATCTTTTTCTTCCATCCGCCTTACTATAATCAAACCGGAAATCCCTCTTACTCACTTACTATTTGTAATTTTTATTTTTTTTCATTCTTGGATCCCATCTGCATGCTTTAACACGCATACAAATCATGGAAAACGAAAATTCATTTTTCACTCTTGCTTTCATGCTCTTTTTCACTCCGCTCCCTCTCTGCCTGAGACAGCCGGAGATAGATAGGAGCATGATCCCTTGCATCCACGATTTTACCCGACTTATAATAAATGCCACCAATCGCCGCTACCGATGCCGCCCGCTGTCTGTTTAAGTGTGCCGGCGCAAAGTGGTAGGGAACCTCCATTAAGAGCCTAAGCTGTTCTCTGAATACGGGTACTCCATCTCCTAAAAATATGACTTCCTTCCCCAAACGATTCAGCCTTGCTGCAATTTCCTCAATTCCCACTGCGCACTGAGACTCTACTTCTTGCAGCCGATAGCCATCTTTCTCTAAATCCTCATTTTTTATAAATTCATAAACCCCCGTGTATACCTGCCCCCTTCTGGCATCCATAATCGGGCAGATATATTCTCTTGCCCCGTACAAATTGTACGCCAGACCTTCTAAAGTAGGAATCTCAATGAGCGGTATGCCAAGGGCAAGCCCCAGGCCTTTCGCCGTAGCCGAGCCGATTCTGAGTCCGGTAAAAGAACCCGGCCCTGCGGCAAGAGCCACCGCATCCAACGCAGACATATCCAAATCTATCATTTTCTTTATTTCATCCAGCATCGGCAAAAGCGTCTGCGAATGGGTCTTTTTATATTGAATGTCATATTCCGCAATCAGGTCATCGTCCTCCACTATTGCGACGGAGGCCACCAGCCCGGAACTGTCCAAAGCTAATATTTTCATTGTGCGCTTCTTTCTTTTTCTTCTATTGTAATCAAGCGATAATCCAGACCTTTCTGTAAATCCTTGCATATCGTGATCTCTTTATAACGCTGCGGCAATATCTCCTCAATAAGGTTCGCCCATTCTATAAAGCATATGCCGTCTCCGTAAAAATAATCCTCATAGCCGATTTCATCCATCTCCTCCACATCACCGATGCGGTAGACGTCGAAATGATAAAAGGGAAGCCTGCCTTCTTCATATACTTGCAAAATAGTGAAGGTCGGACTGTTTACCGGCTCTTGTATCCCCAGCCCCTTCGCGACTCCTTGGGTAAAAACGGTCTTCCCTACTCCCAAATCGCCTACCAGGGTATAGACCTCTCCCGGCTCTGCTGCCTCCCCTATCTGCTGCCCGAGAGCAAAGGTCTCTTTCGCACTGAACGAATCCACTTTCATCTGAATAGCTCTGCTCCTTCCTCTCATCAGCGGCAAAATTGCATTTTACCGATTTCATATTCGAACAAAGGTATGCTTTTGTCATTTCCGAAGTCGAATTCTTTGGCAGCATAACTTTTATTCCGCGCGTAGCTGCGCATCCATAGTTATGTAATAGGAGCACTTTCCCATTACATAAACAAGCACCTGCTATGGCAGGTGCCTTACCATTCATTATTTTATTATACTGAAATTCGCTTAAAGTGCAAGCCCTTATCCAAACTCCCCGGCGGATGGTCTAAACCGGGTAACATCAAAGGCAATCGCTATGCCCCTTGTTTAATACCGTTCCATTTCTTCTCGGTTATTCGTGACGCAGCGCTTCTATAGGACTTAACTTCGCTGCTTTTTTTGCCGGATAGATACCGAAGAAAAGACCTACCGCCGAAGAGAATACGGTTGCGCCCAGAATTGTAGATATTTGAGTTCTCGCTGTAATTCCGGCAATTGCGCAAACAATGTTCGCTCCGAGTATACCGAGCAAGATGCCGATCACGCCACCCATCAAGGTGATGATTCCCGCTTCTGCTAAAAACTGCAGAAGAATGGAACCCGTTCTCGCACCCAGTGCCTTTCTTATACCGATTTCTCTTGTACGTTCCGTTACGGATACCAGCATGATATTCATAACTCCGATGCCTCCTACGAGAAGTGAAATTGCTGCCACGAAGGAAATAAATATGGTAATGACACCCAGAATGCTGTCGAACTGCGAGCTTAAATCCGTAAAGCTCTGTACCAAAATCTGGCTTTCACCGCGTACGTTATACTTATTTTCCAGTATATTCACTGCTTCCTTGGCTACATCCGCGGAATATTCCGAACTCTCTGCAACAATATAAAACTGACTGAAATCTTCTATCCAATAGCCGTAATTATAGCCCAACACCGTCAACGGAACCTCTACTTGAAGGGAGGGCTCGCCCATCATCATGTTTACAATGCTGGAGGCATTGTCCTGTCTGATTCCCACAATTGTAAGCTCCTGCGTAATTCCATACAGCGTCACATCGAAACTCATTCCTATAACGTCCGTTGTGCCAAATAGTGTAATCGCACTGTTTTCTGTGATAACACACACTTTATTTCCGCTTTCCGCATCCCCCTTGGAAAAATACTTTCCCTTGACTATCGGGTCCGAAGAAGCATACTGAAGACCTTCGTTACCGCCCGAAAGAGTAGCATCGAAATCTCCTTTGGGGCCTTCTGCCGTTCCGTAAGCATTATAGCTTGCGGTTACCGCCTTTACATGATCTACCTCACCCATAATTAAATCAAAATCATCCTGAGTGAAGGCGACCGTTGTTTCCTTCTTTGCACTGTCCACATAAATCGCGATCTGCCCGCCTCCTAAGCTTTCCAGTTCGTCATTTACCTGCCCCCTTACTCCGTTACCTATGGCCATGACCATGATAACAGAAGAGATACCAATGATAATACCGAGCATCGTAAGGAAAGAGCGGCCTTTATTGCTCTTAATATTCATGAGAGCAATCTTAACATATTCCAATACCTGTGTCATCTTCGCTCTCCTTTATTCTTGCGGTACCGCCGATACTGCCATTCCCTCTGTGATTCCCGCGGATACCTCGGTCATTACCTGAGCGCCCTCCTCCAGACCTTCCGTAATCTCTATATTCATACTATCTGAAATTCCCGTGGTTACAGGTTTTCTAACGACAAATCCGTCTTCCACCGCATATACGAAATCGCCATCCACATCCGTATTCACTGCGCTCGCGGGAACAATCAATGTCTGCTCTACCTTTGCTGTATCGACAGCAATCTTGGCCTCTACTCCGAGGAATATTTTTTCATCAGGGTTCAGAATCTTAATATCTGCGCTTACTACTGCAGCGCCGCTGTTGTTCTTCGTGGCCATCTTATTGATCTTGCTCACTTCGCCGTCATATTTACTTCCTGCGATGGTAACTACCGCCTTCTGCCCTGCGGAGAGTTTCTCCAAATCATATTTCGTTACTTCTATAGTTACTTTTATATCGTCCGTGCTTTCCAGCTTAAATAACTGCGTTCCTACTGCAGGTGTCGCACCTTCCACCACGTTCATCTCGGTTACAACACCGTTAAACTCTGCCAATACACCGTTCTCGACCTCATTAATGGAATCCAATGCAGTCTGGGAACTGATACTCTGCATCTGGACATTCGCCTCCAGTTCCTCTTTGCCGCCTTCATTCAGCTTCGTGCCGTCTGCGGAGGTCTTCTGTGATTTCATTTCGGCTTTATATTCTTTGCAGTTACTGAGCATATCTGTATATTTGGTAATTTCATCCTGCCAAGCGCGGATGTCTTTATTATTGGTCTGCTCATAATTGTTCGTTTGGACAAGCTTCTGGAGATTCTCATATTCATCGGAATCCGGCTTGTCGGCCCAGTCGATAAGAGATATTTGAAGCAGGGAGCCTTCATAAGCCAGGGCTGCCTTCTTGTCATTCACTTTTTGCTGAAGCTCTTTGATATAATTATCGATATCGGTAATCTGCTGCTCCAAAACATCGAGGTTCACATTCGCTTCGCCTAAATCTCCGATACTTTCCATATTCTTCTGCACAGAGCTATTGTAGCTGCCTTCGCTGGCCTGCAGCTTAAGCTCCGTTGTCTTCTTCTCATTCATAAGAGCTGTTTGATCGTATGTAATAACAGGTTCCCCCTTCTGTACGGTTCCTCCTGCTGCAACATTAATCTCGCCAACCTTCACGCTGATAGGCGCAAAATAAGTCTTCGTCTCCTCGGAAGTTACTGTTCCGCTGGTGCTTAACGTCTGCGCTATATCTCCTTTGGATACCTGTGCAGTGTATACTACGGGTTTCGTGTTCGCTGCCGCGATATTAGATATAACAATAAAAAGTACGAGTACACCGGCAACAACGCCAATGATACTTCTCCTAATTACTTTTTTCTTTTTGGCCGCATCCATGGGCGTCTTATTTTGCTTCTTCTCCGCCCTTTCTAATTTCTTCTGTTCTTTTTTCTGCTCTTTTTCCTGCTTCTTAGTCAAGTCCTTATTTTCTTCCAGATTCATTGTTATAACATTCTCCCTCTTCTTCATTCTCTCTATGAACATTCTTTGCTTGATAAGTGTCATCTATTTTATGAGTGTCCTTTACTCGATAAGTATTCTCCACTCAATGAGTGTTCGCTACTCGATAAGTGTTCTCTACTCATTTTTCCCGGCGGAATCGTGAACGATCGATCCGTCCATTATTTTTATTACGCGTTCTGCCTGCGCTGCAATATCGTTATCATGAGTAATCAGGATTATCGTGCGCCCCTCCGCATGAAGACCTTTTAAAATCTGCATGATCTCCTTACTGGAGGCAGTATCCAGATTACCGGTCGGCTCATCGGCCAGCACTACAGGGGGCGCCTGCGCAATCGCTCTCGCTATAGCGACTCTCTGCTGCTGCCCGCCGGACATCTCCGAAGGCTTGTGCGTCTTACGGTTCTCCAACCCCACCTTTTGAAGCGCAGTCTCCGACATCTTCGTCCTTTCCTTCTTGGAAATGCCTCTATAAATCAGCGGCAGCTCCACATTTTCTATTGCCGTTAAATTCTGTATCAGATTAAATCCCTGAAAAATGAAGCCGATTTCCTTATTCCTGATATCAGAAAGCTCATCGTCGCTCAAATGCGATACATCCTGATCATGTAAAAAATAACTACCGCTGGTAGGTATATCCAGACACCCCAGCATATTCATCAACGTAGATTTGCCCGATCCCGACTGCCCGATGATTGCGACAAATTCATTTTCATTAATGGTCAGATTCACATGGTCAAGTGCCCTTACTTCATTTTCTCCGGGATTGTACACCTTACACATATCCCGAATATCAACCAATGCACTCATTTATTACCCTCCTGCAAAAATGCGGTTTTGTATTACTGTATTACTTGTCTAATACAATAATCTATTTTATATTATTTGTCAACTATAATTTACCATTTAATTATAGTTAATATTTCTGATATTTCCACATCGATAACCTTAATTTTTTCTAAATATTTATGAACCAAAGTGTGCTCACACACTTTTACAGCCAAATACTCTGGCAGCACAGCTTTTGTTCCGCGCGCGTAGCTGCGCATCCATCGGTACTGTAATAGGCGCACTTCCCTATTACAGTACAAAATCCCCCGCCGTTCCTTATTCTTTAATTATAACGAAACAACGGGGGATTTTTCTTCAATTTTTTTATTATATTTTTGTTGCCTTTCTAACTTCCGTCTTCCTATGGCCTTCTTTCAAAATAGGACTGAGCTTTTTATAAATAAGTACCGTTATCGCAGAAACGCTGGCTCCCTTTATGATATTCAGGGGCGCTACTGCAAATATTACGAGAGTGGTAACACTATTAATGGCAGGATTCACTGCTGTTCCCATCTGCACGATGGTGTCTAATGGCATTCCGTATAGCTGGGCGAATTTGGGAAGCAAATAAATAGCATTAAAGGCGGTTCCAAAAACCGTCATGCATACAGTACCTGTTACCGAGCCTATAAGCGCCGTCTTCTTCGTCTTCCTATGCAGGTAAATGATAGAAGCGGGAAGCACAAAGCTGCACCCGATAATGAAGTTGGCAAGCTCTCCTACGAATGCTGTAGTCGTTCCTTTTAGTAAAAGCTCCAGCAATATTTTACAAAATTCGATGGTCACTCCCGCCATAGGCCCGAAGGCAAAAGCTCCTATCAGTACCGGAATCTCGCTAAAATCCAGCTTATAAAAGCCCGGTGCGAAGAACAAGGGGATTTCTAACAGCATAAGTATCACAGCTATTGCCGAGAACATACCTATCATCGCCACCTTACGGGTGGAAAAAATGCGTCCCGTGTCGCCGCTCTTTTTCATCACCACCTTCTCGTAAGCATAAGCTAATGCGAACATAAGTGCCACAATGCCAAGAAATTCTGCTACGAAAATCAAATTTTCAGTTACCGCAGTCATTAACTCTTTCATTTCTTCCTCCTAAAATCAGCACAGATTTCTATTGTTAGTCTGCACCGGGTTCATAGGGAAAATTCTTCCAGCCGAAAAACATATCTTTTCGACAAAAAACCCCGAATCGTAATGATTCGGGGTAATAATCTGTAATGTCCATTCTCATAACGATAAATCGCTATTCGATATGTTTCTTACATTTCTTCTCTCATCCAGACTTTACTGTCGGTTTTGGAATTGCACCAAATCAACCGCTTCGATATACATCAAAACGGGTCGCGGACTGTTACCGCCGGTAGGGAATGACGAACTGCTTCGCTTCACCCAACCCCGAAGAATTTTCTCTCTTTACTTGTTTCTTACTTATCATATGTCCGAAGATTATCTTTGTCAAGATATTATTTATGTTACTGTTCACTCCGTTCTCAGTAACGCATGATTTCTGCAATGCAAACTTTTTGCATTTAAATTCGCTCCGCGAAGCAAAAACCATCTCTTGCATCACGTTCTTACGCAGCTTAACAGCAAGTGTTAAGCTACTGTGTGAACAGTAACTTATTTATTGCCCTTATTGATTTTCATCGTTAAGGAAATCCTCTTCTTGGGAACCTCTACGGAAATCACCTGCACGTCCACCACATCTCCTACGCTTACCGCCTCTAACGGGTGCTTGATGAATCTGTCCGTAATCTGGGAAATGTGTACGAGTCCGTCCTGATGTACACCGATGTCTACAAAAACGCCAAAATCAATAACATTGCGCACCGTTCCTTTCAAAATCATGCCGGGCTTCAAATCCTTCATATCCAATACGTCATGCCGCAAAATGGGAGCAGGCATGTTCTCACGAGGGTCTCTTGCAGGCTTTTCCAATTCCTTCAAAATATCCGTCAGCGTAATTTCCCCAATTCCAAGCTCCTGCGCAGTTTTTTCCTTGTCCTTTACCTTTTTCTCCAGGGAACTGCTATTTTGTGCCTGAGGCGTATTCTTCTCCTCCGTTTTTTTGCCGGGCGCTTCCTGAAGGGCTACGCCGCCCATTGCTGCCGCAAGGGCTTTTCCCATAGCGGTATCAGTATTTCGAATCATTACTTTGTTCTGCTTCGGTTGTCTTTCCTGCTTCGGTGTTTCCTTTTTCACCTTTCCTTTTTCAGATGCCGCTTTCTTCTGGGCTTCTTTCACATCTTCCATTGTAAGCCCCAGCTTGGTCAAAAGCTTCATCGCCGCCTCATAGGACTCAGGGTGCACACTGGTAGCATCCAGAGGGTTCTCTCCGTCTAAAATACGCATGAAGCCCGCGCACTGTTCGTAGGCCTTCGGGCCCAGCTTAGCCACCTTCAAAAGCTGCTTTCTGTTGGTAAAGCGTCCGTTATTCTCCCTATAATCTACGATGTTCCTGGCGATTACCTTAGTAATTCCGGAAATGTATTCCAGCAGGGAGGCAGAAGCGGTATTCAAGTCTACACCCACCTTGTTCACACAATCCTCCACCACTCCGCTCAAAGCATCGCTTAGCTTCTTCTGATTCATATCGTGCTGATACTGCCCTACTCCGATCGATTTCGGATCAATTTTTACCAACTCTGCAAGCGGGTCCTGCAGCCTCCGCGCGATGGATGCCGAACTCCTTTGGCCTACATCGAAATTCGGGAATTCCTCGGTAGCCAGCTTACTCGCGGAGTATACGGAAGCTCCTGCCTCGTTGACGATGACATACTGTACCGGAGTGTCCAGTTCCTTTATAAGCCCTACAATCACTTGCTCCGACTCTCTGGAAGCGGTACCGTTTCCTACGGAAATCAGGGCTATTCCATATTTCTTAATGAGTCTTTTAAGCTCCTTTTTCGCTTCTTCTACCTTATTCTGAGGTGCCGTAGGGTAAATGACCTTGGTCTCCAGCACCTTTCCCGTCTCGTCCACTACCGCCAGCTTACAGCCGGTACGAAAGGCCGGATCCCAACCCAGCACTACTTTTCCTGCAATAGGAGGCTGCATGAGAAGCTGTTCCAGATTCTTACCGAATACGGAAATCGCTCCGTCCTCCGCTTTTTCCGTAAGGTCATTTCTTATCTCTCTCTCGATTGCCGGAGCGATCAGACGGCGATAGCTATCGTCAATAACCTCCATAAGAACAGGCTTTGTAACCGGATTCTCGGAGATAATGACCTTTTTCGCCAGAAATTGTAAGATGCGCTCTTCGGGTGCCACCACCTTCACCGTAAGCACCTTCTCGCTCTCACCTCGATTTAAGGCGAGAATACGATGGCCTGCCGCTTTCTTAAGAGGCTCGTCGTAGTCGTAATACATCTCGTACACGCTTTCCGCTTTTTCATTTTTGGCAGTGCTGGTAATGGTGCCCTCTTCCATCGTAATATCACGAATATAAATACGGTAATCTGCTTCATCAGAAATACTCTCAGCGATGATATCCTTGGCACCTTGTATCGCTTCGGAAATATCCTTCACTTCTTTTTCCTCGTTCACATACTTGGCTGCTTCCTCCTCCAAAGAGGTTTCACCATTCTGGGCAAGAATCCACTTTGCCAATTCCTCAAGCCCCTTCTCCTTCGCCACACTGGCCCTCGTCTTCCTCTTGGGGCGATAAGGGCGATACAGGTCCTCCACAACAACAAGGGTTTCCGCCGCAAGAATCTTCTCCTTCAATTCCTCCGTCAGCTTGCCTTGTTCTCCTATGCTTCCGATTACCTGCTCCTTCTTTTCCTCCAGGTTGCGCAGGTAGATAAGTCTCTCGTGCAGATCGCGCAGTACCTCGTCGTTAAGGGAACCGGTTACCTCCTTGCGATATCTGGATATGAAAGGGATGGTGTTCCCTTCGTCAATCAATTTGACAGCAGCTTCTACCTGCCATTTTTCCACCTTAAGTTCATCTTTTAACTTTAAAATAATATCCATAGCTTGCTCCATTCAGAATTAATATGTTTATTATAGATGATAAAGCGTGTAATTTTCAAGATTGTATTATCAATTATTAAGTGTTACAATGAAAATGTATATTTAGGAGGTTTTTTTATGGACTTTAATAATTCCAATCAGGGACGTACTCCCCAAGGATATCCTTACAGACCGCCGGTTAAGCAGGGGGGCGAAAGTCTCGCCGGAGCAGCATTGTTTCTCGGCGCTATTTCTATTGTAACGGCATTTATGATGACGATATATTTTCCTTTTATTTTCGGAAGCCTCGCTATTTTATTCGCCCTTTTATCCAAGGGCCAAGCTGCAAAGCTTGCAAAATATGCCAGGGCCGGCATTATTTGCGGAATCGCAGGTCTTGCTATAAATGTGGCAGTAATCGTCAGCTCCTTTATCTTCATTTTGAACAATCCGGATATTTTAACGCGAACCGCAAGGCAGTATGACCAGATGTATGAACAAATTTACGGAATAGATTCGGAAGATGTATTCGGTGACTCTTTGGAGGATATTGTAGGCGATTTTATCGGCGGATTTAATAGTTGAAAGGAGATCGATTATGACGGGGATAAATTCGATAAGCGGAACTTCTAATATTTATGGCATAAAAGGATATGGTACAGAAGAGAATGGTTCGGGCATAACTTTAAATTCCGGGGAATCTCAGGTCATATCGCCGGGCAGGAAATCTTCGCCTGCGGAATGTGAGACCTGTAAAAATCGGAAATATCAGGACGGCTCCGACGAAATGGTATCTTTTAAAAGCGCTACACATATTTCTCCCAGGGCCGCTGCTTCCGCAGTGCGTTCTCACGAACAGGAACATGTATCCAACGCATATAAGGATGCTGCTCAGAATAACGGAAAGGTGATTTCCGCCAACGTTTCTATACATACCTCTGTCTGCCCTGAGTGCGGACGCAGCTACGTATCGGGAGGCACCACCTCTACGCAGATCAAATATTATAATGAAGAGAATCCTTACCAACAAGATTTAAAGTCTTCGGATGCTATGAAGTACCGGGGCATGAGCGTAAATCTTGCAGTATGAAAGCCTATCAGGCTTAGCCCAATACCAGACTTAGAATTGGAGACTTAATCTATGAACAATTATAAATCTTCTGCCGAATTGAAGGCCATGGCAAAAGAGCAGCTATTTGGAAAATATACCACTGCGGTGGGGGCGTTTGTGACCGTATCAGCGATTTCTTTGGTTATGTCAACCATTCCTGTTTTCATGATACCACAAGGCTCTATCGTTTATACTGTGATTTACTACTTGGTTTCTTTCATCATCAGCTTATTTATAGGGCTATTCGCCTCAGGTCAGGCTTTCTTTTATTTGAAGGTCGCATGTGGACAGCAGGTTTCCGTAGGAGACGTTTTTTTCGGTTTTCGCCTGCATCCCGACAAAGCCATACTCATCCAGTTCCTGCTTAGCCTTGCTTCCTACTTATGCACAGCGCCGGCAGCAATCTTTCAGTATCTTTATTTAAACGGCAACAGCGCTGTCATGGTGCTTCTCATGTCCGTTTCATTGATTGCCGGATGCGTTATCTTAATCTTCGTAAGCTTGTTGCTTTCCCAGGCATTTTATTTGCTTCAGGATTTCCCCGATTATTCGGCGAAAGAGCTTCTGAAGATGAGCTGCCATATGATGAAGGGGCATAAGGGGCGTCTGTTTTACATAGAGCTGAGCTTTCTTCCTCTGCTTTTGCTCGGACTGTTTTCCTGCTGTATCGCATATCTGTGGATTATTCCGTATATGAATGCCACCTTAGCCAACTTCTATATGGATTTGGTCAAAAACCAACCGAAGGAACAATAATCACCAGCATAAAAAGCCTTTATCATACTACGAAAATTGAGGCATTTTCCGGTTTATCATAGTATGTCTGAAAGCTCCTGCAAAACTCATTACAACATTTCATACAACATATATATGTTGTATGAATTTTATTTTGCTTTTTTCCGAGTTCTTGTTTTATAATATATAGTAACTCATTTAACAAAAGATGAAAATAAAGGAGGACACTATTATGAAAAGTTTAAAGTTAAAAATGCTTCTGGTTCTGCTCCCTATTATCCTATTGTCATTAGCAGTAATTTCCGGAATCGGTTATTTTTTCGCCAGGCAAGTGATTCTGAAAAATGTGGACGAGATTTTATTGGAAACTGCCCATTCCAGTGCCAATAAAATAGAAGGCTGGTTGAATGTACAATTACAGGTAGTCAACAGTAATAAGACTACTCTGGAGGAAGCCGCTTTGTCTTCTGCAGATGAACTATCCTATCTGTCTGCGGTTTTAAAAAGCAATCCCAACTTCTCTGATATTTATATCGGCACGAAGGACGGTGTAATGATTGACGGTTCCGGCTGGACACCCCCGGCAGATTATGATCCCAGACAACGTGATTGGTATACGCTTGGGAATGCTGCCCAAACGGCTACCTTCACCGATCCCTATGTCGACATGATAACGAATAAACTGGTGGTATCCAGTTGTGTGCTCCTCAATGATACGTCCGGAAACTTTCGTGGTGTCCTGGCTTGTGATATCAGCTTAGAAAATATCACAGAGTTTATAAAGCAAATCTCCTATGGTGAAACAGGATTTGCTTATTTGGTCAACAATAAGGACGGTACTATTCTTGCGCATCAAGATGACAGTATTATCAATAAAAAGCTAAGTGAATTGGAAGGCAGCGGCCTGAATGAGCTTCAGACCAATATCGCGAGCGGCGAATCAGCATCCTCTGTCTATACTATAAATGGCAAGAAAATAATTGCATATTTCGCCCCAATACCCGGTACCAGCTGGTCTGTGGTAACTGCCGTGAATGAACAAGAAACTTTAAAAAGCCTCAATCAGTTATTAATCAATATCCTGATTACTTTTGTTTTCGCCCTTGTTCTGATTGGATTTGCGATTGAACGAGCAACGCATCAGATTGTTAAACCGATTCATTCCCTTGATTCATCTATCCGCATCATTGCCGGAGGCGATTTCACTCAGGAAATAACGAAAAGCAACCTTCTTAGGAAAGATGAAATAGGAATTATATCTGTTGGTATCCAACAAATGCAGGAAGCCCTGCGAAATCTGATCAATCAGGTTAAGACAGAATCCAGATATATAGAAGATGATGTGGATCAGGTAGTAGGAAATGTCGATATTCTTTACGACAATATAGGGGATGTTTCTGCCACCACCGAAGAATTATCTGCCGGTATGGAAGAGACTGCAGCTTCTTCTGAAGAAATGTCTGCGACTGCTCAGGAGATCGAGCATACTGCTCAGCAGATAGCGGCACGGTCTCAAGAGGGTGCGACCGAGGCAGAAGAGATTAACCGGAGAGCGAACCAGACCAAAGAAAACGTCATCGCTTCCACACTGAAGGCAAAAGAGGCACTGTCTACTACCCAGCAAAATTTAAAAGATGCCCTAAATGCTACTAAGGTTGTTAAGGAAATAGATATACTTTCCGATTCCATTATGCAGATTACTGCGCAGACGAACCTTCTTGCGTTGAACGCCTCCATAGAAGCAGCCAGAGCGGGCGAGGCCGGAAAAGGATTTTCAGTTGTTGCAGAAGAAATCAGAGTTCTGGCAGAACAGTCTAAAAATGCTGTTCTAAAGATTCAGGAAACTACTTCCAGAGTAACAGGCTCTGTCGACCGCCTGTCCGGATGTGCGCAGGACGTGCTCTCCTATATTTCTACGGACGTTGTCAATGATTACGCCGTATTGCTGGAGGTTGCCGAGCATTACAGTAAGGATGCGAAATACGTGGATGAATTGGTATCAGAGTTTTACTCCAGCTCCAGTGTGCTGCTATCCGCTATTCAAAACATCATAAGCGCAATCGGCGAAGTTGCAACTGCTGCGAATGAAGGCGCCGAAGGAACTACGGACATTGCGCTCAGGATTTCCGATACTACCCAAAAGGCAAGTGAAGTACAGGAAATCGTGGCAAAAACAAAAAAGAGTACTTACCGTTTAGCAGAAGAAATTGCGAAGTTCCGGGTATAATACACGAGCATTAAATCAAGAGGTCAGTAAGTGATTGCTTCACTTGCTGACCTCTCATAAGTTAATGGCGGACTCTTAGGAGTCCATTTTTATTGTTCTTTATTTTTCTTTCCTGTGCTTATCCATTTCAGATATGCGTTGATGAAAGGGTCCAGAGCACCGTCTAACACGCCGTCCGCATTGCCGGATTCTTCTTCCGTCCTATGATCCTTTACCATCGTATAAGGCTGCAGTACGTAAGAGCGTATCTGATTCCCCCAGCCGATTTCTTTTACCTCGCCGCGAATGCCTGAAAGTTTCTCTGCATTTTCTTCCTGCCTCAACATATACAGTTTCGCCTTCAGCATCTGCATCGCTTTATCCTTGTTCTGGAATTGAGAGCGTTCATTTTGACACTGTACCACAATTCCGCTGGGAAGATGCGTGATGCGGATTGCCGATGAGGTCTTATTGATATGCTGTCCGCCTGCTCCGCTGCTTCGATAGGTGTCAATACGAAGGTCGTCGTCATTGATTTCTATATCCAAATCGTCTTCGATATCGGGCATTACATCCAGCGATACGAAGGAGGTCTGCCTCTTTCCCTGCGCATTGAAGGGGGAGATTCTCACCAAGCGGTGAACACCCTTCTCCGATTTCAAATAGCCATAAGCGTTCTCTCCGCTTACCTGAAAGGTTACAGATTTGATTCCAGCCTCATCACCATCCAGATAATCCAATACGTCGATAGCGAACCCTCTCCGCTCTGCCCATCTGGTATACATGCGGTAGAGCATACCGCACCAATCGCAGCTCTCCGTTCCGCCTGCGCCCGCATTCAGCTTTAAAATAGCGTTGTATTTGTCATATTCGCCGGACAGAAGGGTATCGATGCGGATTCTTTCGAAGGTATCTATAAAAGTATCCAGCTCACCGCGAATCTCCGCTGCCATCTCCGGGTCCTCTTCCTCATAGCCCATCTCGATCAGTGCCTCGATATCTTCGTACTGGTTCTTCAATCCGTTTATCGTATCCACTACGTCCTTTAAGCCTTTCAGCTCTTTCATCTTGCGGTTGGAAATATCGGGCTCATCCCAAAATCCCGGAGCCTCCATTTCCCTTTCCAGTTCTTCGATTCTCCTTTGCTTATTATCTAAGTCAAAGTGAATCCCTCACTTCCGCAAGCGGACTTTCATATGTCTGCAATTCTAATTTCATCTGATCTAATTCTACCACTTAACGTTCACCACGCTTTCCTTCATTTCTATCTTTTTTTCAAACAGGTATTTACTTGCGCCCGCAACACTGCTTATATTTCTTACCGCTTCCGCAAGGGCAGGGATCATTTGGGTATACCTTTGCTGTCTCACGCTTTACCGGGCCCTTCTGCAAGGTATCGTCTTTATTCGTTCCTGTTACTTTCGCAACCTGTTCTCTCTCTACCTTCTGCTCGATTCTTACATGGAACAGCAGACGAACCGTTTCTTCCTTAATATTCTGTGCCATCTCATCGAACATCTCGTAACCGTTAAGCTTGTATTCCACAAGAGGATCTCTCTGCGCGTAAGCCTGCAAGCCTACGCCCTGGCGGAGCTGTTCCATATCATCAATATGATCCATCCATTTTCTATCGATTACCTTCAGTAAAATTACGCGTTCAATTTCACGCATCGCTTCGGGATTGGGAAATTCCGTCTCCTTGCTTTCATATAATTTTACCGCTTCTTCCTTAAGCTGCTGTTTTAAACTGTTCTTCTTCGGCTTTAATACCCTTCCCGTATTGACAGGACGGAGAGGTATCGTAGGCAAAAGCAAGGCATTTAATTCTGCAAAATTCCAATCATCAATGTCCGCGTCATCACTGATACTGATATCTACGGCATTTTCAGCGATATCGGTAATCATCTTGAAGATAGCATCGCGCATGCTCTGTCCGCTTAGCACCTGATGTCTCTCTTCGTATATGATCTCTCTCTGCTCGTTCATAACCTGATCGTATTCCAACAGGTTCTTTCTGATACCGAAGTTGTTGTTCTCTATTTTCTTCTGTGCGGATTCTATCGCTTTTGTCAATGACTTATGCTCAATTTCCTGATTCTCGGGAATGCCGAGAGCATTGAACATGCTGATCAGTCTCTCGGAGCCAAACAACCGCATTAACTCATCTTCCAGCGAAATGTAGAACTTAGATTCGCCCGGGTCTCCCTGACGGCCGGAACGACCGCGAAGCTGATTATCGATACGTCTCGATTCATGACGCTCCGTACCTACGATCTTAAGACCGCCTGCTGCTCTCGCTTCATCATCCAGTTTAATATCCGTACCACGTCCTGCCATGTTGGTGGCAATGGTAACCGCTCCGTGCATACCTGCATCCGCAACGATTTCCGCTTCCAGCTCATGGAACTTGGCATTCAGCACCTTATGGGTAATTCCGCGCTTGGTCAGCATCTTGCTTAGTTCTTCCGAAGCTTCGATAGTAATTGTGCCGACCAATACCGGCTGTCCCTTCTCATGAGCCGCTGCCACCGCTTCTACGATGGCGTGCAGCTTCTCTTTTCTCGTCTTATATACGGCATCCTGCAAATCCAGCCTGATTACCGGCTGGTTCGTCGGAATCTCGATAACGTCCATTCCGTAAATATCGCGGAATTCCTTTTCCTCTGTCAGAGCAGTACCGGTCATACCTGCTTTCTTCTCGAACTTATTAAAGAAGTTCTGGAAGGTTATGGTAGCAAGAGTCTTGCTTTCTCTCTTGACCTTTACATGCTCTTTCGCCTCAATGGCCTGATGCAGACCGTCAGAATAACGTCTTCCTGCCATAATACGTCCGGTAAACTCATCTACAATCAAAACCTGATCGTCCTTTACCACATAATCCTGATCTCTGAACATAAGGTTATGCGCTCTCAGGGCGAGGTTAATATTATGCTGAATCTCCAGATTGTCCGGATCCGCAAGATTTTCTATCTGGAAAAAGCGTTCTACCTTGGCAACACCTTCTGCTGTCAGGTTAACGATCTTGTCCTTCTCATTAACGATGAAATCTCCGGTCTCTTCTCTCTCTATGCCCATAATGGCATCCATCTTCGTAAGGTCCGCCATATCCTCACCGCGGGTAAGCTGTCTCGCGAGGACATCGCATGCTTCATACAGCTTGGTGGACTTGCCGCTCTGACCGGAAATAATGAGGGGTGTTCTCGCTTCATCGACGAGAACGGAGTCCACCTCATCGATAATCGCATAATGCAGATCGCGAAGTACAAGCTGTTCTTTATATATAACCATGTTATCTCTTAAGTAATCAAAGCCGAGCTCGTTGTTCGTCACATACGTGATATCGCAATTATAAGCTTCCCTGCGTTCTTCGGGCTTCATATCATTCAAGACCACGCCGACCTTAAGTCCCAAAAATTCGTGTACCTGTCCCATCCACTCGGCATCACGCTTCGCCAGATAATCGTTGACGGTTACCACATGTACACCTTTTCCTGCCAAAGCTTCCAAATAAGCGGGCAGAGTGGAAACCAAGGTCTTACCTTCACCGGTCTTCATCTCGGCAATACGTCCCTGGTGCAAAATCATACCGCCGATAAGCTGCACGCGGTAATGCTCCATATTAAGTACTCTCTTCGCTGCTTCTCTGACAGTGGCAAAAGCTTCCGGCAGAAGGTCGTCCAACGTCTCTCCGTCTTGTAAACGCTTTTTGTACTCTTTTGTCTTTTCTCTCAGTTGCTCATCAGACAGCTCTTTCATGGAGGGTCTTAAGCTCTCGATATTATCCGCGATGCCTTCTATTCTCTTTAATTCCCTCTCACTGTGAGTTCCAAAAACCTTATTAACAATATTCATAGTCAAACTCCCATACCATCCGGCACTCAAAACAGGGTACCTTAATATTTATTACAAAAAAATCCACTGTTTATTGTAACAGATTTAAAACTCATATTCAACTATTGTATCTGTTAATAGTTTATAAACTTTTTATTACGTTACTGTTCACTCCGTTCACAGTAACTCATGATTTCTGCATTTAAATTCGCTTCGCGAAGCAGAAATCATCTCTCGAATCACGTTCTTACGCAGCTTAACAGCAAGTGTTAAGCTGCTGTGTGAACAGTAACTTTATTACTTATCCAGTTGTTTACGTAAAAACTGTGTCAGGCTGTAGGTTTTATCCAGGCTGTATTCCCAGTACATCATCCCGTACATATTCTTTTCTTTCACGTATTCTGCTTTGTATTGTAATGCTCGTTCGTCTTCATAGGACACGAACTGGTCGCCGTTATACAAATAGACAGCTTTGGCCTCATCATCCCACAATTTTTTATAATTTTTCTTTCCGGTTTCCAGATATTCCACTATGATGTCATAGGTATGAGTCTGACCGCCTTTCTTTGCCGGGCTCCCGGGCTTCGAATTCTGAACACCTTTCCACTCGCGGCTGTAGAAGGCGGCTCCCATTACCAGCTTTTCAAAGGGTACGCCGGCAGATGCAAAAAGCCGGACTGCTGCGTCGCTGCTGGCTCCTTCTCCTGCGCCGGAATATAAGCCTGCATGGTGTCCAGTCACGCTGTCCCACTCGCCGTACAAATCATAGGTCATAAGCTGCACATAATCCAAAATGCCGGCAACTTCCTTCATCTGTGTATGTTCCACATAAGAACTCAGCGCTCCTGCGGCAATAGAAAGCAGCTTATATTCTCCAAAAGTATCCAGTCTGCTTCTCAGTGCTTTAAGCAGCAGGGTGAAGTTCCCCTTATCCTCAGGAATCGCCCGAATCCCCGCTTTATCAGAGCAAGGGTACTCCCAATCGATATCGATTCCGTCAAAGCCGTATTCCTCTATAAGACGTGCCGCTGATTCGGCAAATTTCGTCCGCCCTTCTTCCGTTTCCGCTGCCTGGGAAAATCCATCTGCCGCCCAACCGCCTACGGACAATACGATCTTAAGCTTCGGATTTATTTCCTTTAACCTTGCAATATCTCTCTTTCCATTCTTTTCCTTCCAATAAATCTCTCCTTTCCCGATTAAGCCAAAGGCTATGTTTACTCCATCCAGCGCTCTGACATCCTCGGCTTTCATGTCTCCCAGGCTATCGGTAAAGCAATATCCGATTAATTTTTTAAATTTCATTTTGCTCCTATCTGCCCGCTTTGGGGGGCGTACAAATCAAGAAGGTTAAAAGTGCATTTTTTTCAACCTTTCTCCTCTGATTTCCAATATTTATTTGAGTGGCTGTGAATCTCTCCACATCTCCCTATTTATATATATCTATATTTCAAAAGTCAATGTATTATCTTGGCACTTTTTGTGTTTCTTCCTGATTACGTGCCTTGACCTTAAACATAAGAAGTGTTATTATTTTAACGATTAGATATGTCCTATCGATAAATTAAAATATGAGGTGTGAACAAATGAGTAAAACGTTTGATGAGTTAATCTCCAAAGTAACTGAAATTCCCATGAAAAAGGTTTCTGTTGCAGTTGCGCAGGACTCCGCTGTATTAGAAGCGGTAAGGGCTGCGAAAGACAGAAAAATTGCGGATGCTATTCTGGTAGGCGATGAAGTCAAAATTAAGGATGTTGCAAAAGCGTCGGGAATCAATATCGATGATTTCGAGCTGGTGCATGTGGCAGACGATATTGAAGCTTCCCTGACCGCAGTAAAGCTCGTTCATGACGGCAGCGCCGACATGTATATGAAAGGTTTGATCGACACGAAGAATTTCTTAAAAAGCGTGCTGGATAAAGAGGTCGGTCTTCGCACCGGCAAGGCTTTATCGCATGTATGTGTATTCGATGTGGAAGGAATCGACCACCTGTTGTTTTTGACGGACGTGGCGTTCATTCCTTATCCGACCTTGGACGACAAAGTAAGTATCATCAATAATACATTGGAAATTACTAAGGCATGCGGCATAGAGTGCCCTAAAGTAGCTCCTCTCGCCGCAGTTGAGGTTGTAAATCCTAAAATGCCCGCTACTGTGGAGGCTGCTGAGCTGACTCAGATGAATAAGGACGGCAAAATTACCGGCTGTATCGTTGACGGTCCTCTTTCTCTGGATCTGGCCATCGATGCGGAGGCCGCAAAGCATAAGGGTGCCACCGACAGACAGATTCAAGGCGATGCTGATATTTTGCTTTTCCCCGACATACATGCCGGTAATCTCGTATATAAGGCGATGGTTCATACCGCAAACCTTAAGAACGGCAATATTTTAACGGGTACAAAGGCACCGGTTATATTAACCTCCCGTTCCGATTCCATGGAGGTAAAGGTCAACTCACTGGCCCTTGGTGCCGTCGTTGCAGAATTTTTAAAATAGTATCAAAATTAATCGATTATAGAATAAGGAGACTTGGCTATGTCAATAAAAAGCTTAATTATCAATCCCGGCTCTACCTCAACAAAAATCGGCGTGTTCGAAGATGAGACCCTGCTTTTCGAGGAAACACTGAGACACACCACTGAGGAAATCTCACAGTATTCTTCTATCGTAGATCAGAAGGATTTCAGGAAAAAGATCATTCTCGATTTAATGGAAAAGAAGAATTTCGACATGAAATCGTTAAAAGTCATCGTAGGGCGGGGCGGTATGCTAAAGCCGATTCCCAGCGGTACGTATGCAGTAACCGACGAGCTGCTGCATGATCTTATGATTGGGAAGCAGGGCGAACACGCTTCCAATCTGGGCGGTATTCTCGCAAGGGAGATTGGCGATTCTCTGAGCCTTCCCTCTTATATCGTAGACCCCGTAGTGGTGGACGAGCTCATGCCTATCGCCAGATATTCCGGAGTTCCCGAGCTTCCCCGTACCAGCGTATTCCATGCGCTGAACCAGAAAGCGGTAGCAAAGCGTTATGCGAAGGAAATAGGAAAATCCTATGATTCCTTGAATCTTATCGTGGTACATATGGGCGGAGGTGTTTCTGTAGGTGCACATGAGAAAGGGAAAGTAGTCGATATCTTCAACGCTCTGGACGGAGACGGCGCTTTTTCACCGGAAAGAGCCGGTGCAGTACCCTCCGGCGCGCTCGTTAAAATGTGTTTCTCAGGGCAATATACGGAAAAGGAAGTATATAAAAAGCTGGTCGGCGGCGGCGGTTTCAATGCATATCTTGGCACTAACGATATGCGGGATGTTGAGACCAGTGTACAAAAGGGCGACAAGGAAGCCACTTTGGTCCGCGAAGCGTTCCTCCTTCAGGTTGCCAAAGATATAGGTTCTATGGCCTGCGTTTTGAACGGTAAGGTAGACCAGATTATTATGACCGGCGGTATCGCATATAACAAAGGGGTAACTGATCGCTTAACGGAAAGAGCAGGCTTTATCGCTCCCGTTACTATCTATCCCGGTGAAGATGAGCTTCTGGCTCTCGTTCAAGGCGCTCTGCGTGTAATGAACGGAGAAGAAAAAACAATGGAATATTAGTTTCTGTAATTAATAACAGCAGCACCTGCCAAACTGCTCTCTCAGCTTGATAAGGAGAAGTCGGGGAAGGATGCTGCTGTTATTTTTATCGATGAATATACTACGATTTGACATGCCTTTTCTCTTCTATAAAAGCTTCTCATCTAATAGGTCTGCCGCCTCGTTTTATTCCAAATTTCTCCCGCATGGAAAGAAGCCTGTCGATTTGTTCCTCACCGAGCTTATTTTGCTTCTCCAGAATCTTGTCGGTAATCAAAAGTATTTTCGCATAGTATTCCATAGACTCCAAACGATAGTACGCAGAAAATGCGTCCTCTGCCCACGTTACGGCTCCATGGTTCGCCAGAAGTACTCCGTTATGTGTATGGCAGTAAGGTGCTATCACCTCCGGCACCTCGTTAGTGCCCAGCTCTGCATAAGGAGCTATCGGCACATCTCCCAGCGTAATTATCGCTTCCGCCAGTACCGGCGCATCCAGCGGAATTCCCGCGATGGCAAAGCATGTGCAGATAGGCGGATGTGCATGGCAGACCGAGAGGATATCGGAATTCTCCTTATAAGCACGAAGATGCATTTTCAATTCGGAAGATGGCTTGTATGTTCCCTCAAGAACATTTCCGTCAAGGTCTACCTTCACAAGCATCTTTTTCTTCATAAAGCCCTTGGAAACCCCTGTGGGCGTCGCCCATACTTCATTGTCTCCCGTCTTTATAGAAATGTTACCATCGTTAGCCGCCACGAAATTGCGCACATACATACGCTGTCCGATTTCAACAATCGCCTTTTTGGCCTGCTTTTGGGTCATATATGTCATATCTCTTGCCCTTCTTTTCCCTTATCTTTTACTTACTTTTTCTTGTGCTCCGACTTATACCTTATAGATTTTATTTACTTCTATTACTTTTTGTCCTTTATTTATTTTTGTTCTTCATTTCTCTGCTTTTTTCAAAAATCTCCTGCAAGGATTGTGCGAAAGGAGCTCTTGCAATGCCGTACTCGGTAACGATAGCGGTAATCAGCTCATGGTCCGTCACATCGAAAGCGGGATTGAATACCTTTACTCCTTCCGGGGTCAGTCTCTCCTTATACCACATTTCCGTCACTTCCTCCGCCGGGCGCTGTTCAATATGGATGTCGTCTCCCGTCTTCGTATTTCTGTCAATCGTAGAGGTAGGCGCGCAGACATAAAACGGGATATTGTAGCGTTTCGCAACCGCTGCCACAACCGAGGTTCCTATTTTATTGGCAACATCTCCATTCGCGGCTACCCGGTCACAGCCTACAAAAACAGCGTTTATCCATCCGTTTCGCATAACGGCTGCCGACATATTGTCACAGATAAGGGTCACATCCACTCCCGAGGACTGCAGCTCATAGGCGGTCAGTCTCGCTCCCTGCAGCAGCGGTCTCGTTTCGTCGGCAAACACGTGAAAATTATAACCCCTTTCCTGCCCCAGATAAATTGGAGCGGTAGCAGTACCGTATTTACTCGTCGCCAATTGTCCGGCGTTGCAGTGAGTCAGTATACCATCCCCCGGCTTTACAAGGTCAAGGCCATATTCCCCGATTTTTTTACATACCCATATATCTTCTTCCTTGATGGCTATGGCTTCCTCCCTCAGCTTCTCCTTTATCAGAGCTACCGGTAATTTTTCATTCGTCCGGCACACTTCCTCCATGCGGTTAAGTGCCCACGACAGATTAACAGCAGTAGGTCTGGAGGAGTTCAGATATTCCTTCTGTTTCACAAGCTCCTTATAGAAAGCCGCGTAGTCCTGCGTATCGATTCCTTTCGCGAGTATGTAAATACCGAAAGCGGCTGCCACGCCGATTGCAGGCGCTCCGCGCACCTTCAACAAATAAATGGCATCCCATATCTCCTCTGCTGTCTTTAAATGAATTAACTGCGTCCTTCCGGGAAGCAGCGTTTGGTCGATAATTACCACGGAAGTCTCATTGTCGTCCAAGGCAACCGTTTCATATTCCATAATATTCTTCTTATCCGTCATACGTCTGTTTTCTCTTTTCTTTACTTATTTCTATGCTTATACTGTAATATCGGCATATTGTGCGTGAGCTGCCTTTAGCAAATCTTCCGGCGCAAGTTCCATTTGGGACCCCAGCCTTCCGCCGCTGACAATTATTCGCTCTAATCCCTCCGCAGATATATCTACCTTCGTTACATATTGTTTCTTCATTCCGATTGCCGTACAGCCTCCCCTTATATAACCGGTCACATCGTTGATATCCTTTACATGAACCATCTGCATCGACTTTTCTCCTACCGCTTTCGCTGCCTTTTTCAAATCCAGCTCTTTTGCAATGGGAATAACAAATACGAAGTAGTTCTTACTGGTGCCCACAGCCACCAACGTTTTATAAACCTTCTCATAAGGAAATCCCAGGAGATCGGCTATTTGCAGTCCATCGATGAATTCCTCGCATTCATACGTATAATGTGTGTATTCTAACTTGTTTTTTTCCAGAATACGCATCGCGTTTGTCTTAATTTCTTTATTCTTAGCCACAATTCCACCTTCTTCTTAAAGTCTACTACTTTTGTACCATTCTTTTTACTCTTTGTAAACCGTGAAATTACTCATGGTTACGCCCCTAACAAATTATTGACCATCTCTTGCCAAATTGATATACTTGACATAATACGATAAAAATAAAATTGGAGGTACTACAGATGTTTAAAAAGAAGGGTTCTTGCGCAGAAATGATTTGTGTTTCTGAATATGTAGAAAATACCATAAACGGCATAGATACTGCCCCTTGTCCGCAAAGCACTTATCCGCTACACAGTACTATCATAAATCATTTTGATAAGCTGCTGCAAAATGAACGCCGTATGTCCGATGCCACCAAACAGGTGTTGGAAATTGCCACCTCCATCAGTTCCTTCGATGTGGAAATGACATTTATGTCAGATGAACTGCTCCACTTCGCTAAGGAATTGGCTGACTTAAGTGAATCCAACCTCGCTATTGTGGAAGAGACTACCTCCGCAATGAATGAGGTAAACAATACGATCGACGATACCGCTCATACGTTAGAACGCCTTTCGGAAGAGTCCTCTTCCCTGGCTGCTAAAAATAACGATAGCACTCAGATACTCCAAGAAGTAAGCGCGTTAAAGGAAAACGTAATTCAAGATACTAACGACATGAACAAAAAGATTACTCAATTGGTAACTCTCGCAGACGAAGTGGAAAAAATAGTAGTAAGTGTTCAGAGTATCGCCAATCAGACCAACCTGCTCGCCTTAAATGCTGCTATTGAAGCCGCCAGAGCGGGAGAGCATGGCAAGGGTTTCGCTGTCGTTGCAGACGAAGTGCGCACGCTGGCGGACGATACAAAGCAAAATTTAAGCGGCATGCAGAAATTTGTAGCTGAAATTCACAGCGCTGCCAATGACGGAAAGCTCAGCATTGAACGCACCCTTGCCTCTACCACACAGATGGATGAGAAAATCGATTTGGTTTCCCAGACGGTCAACAACAATATCGATATGTTGAACGGCGTTGTTGTAAGCGTATCGGATATCAATCAATCCATGCAAGGTATCAAATACTCTGCTGCGAATATCAATAAGGCTATGGAGACCTCCAGCAAAAATGCGGAGATGCTTGCAATGATGACACAGAACATTCATAACGATGCGGATGCAAGTGTTGCTTTCTCGAAAAACATTTCCGCCATCGATGATAAGCTCTCTCTCGTTTCCGCACAGCTATATGAAGGTCTGCGCAGCGGCAGGCACGCGGTTACCAACGAAGACTTCCATGCCACTATTGCTAAGGCAAAAAAGGCTCATGAGAACTGGGTGGCAAAGCTTGCGAGCATGACAGAAAACATGAAAGCGGTTCCTTTACAGACTAATTCCAAAAAATGTGAATTCGGACATTTTTATCATACGATAAAGGTTGACCACCCTGCTATTTCGGAGGACTGGAAAAAAATTGCTCCTATTCACAAGGATTTGCATGATTCAGGCGAAAAGATTATCAGTCTTATCAGAAATGGTGAGGAACAGGAAGCGAAACGGCTTCTTTCACATGCGGAGGATGACTCGAAAAAGGTCATCGCTTTGCTCGATACCATCGATAAAACTGTCACGGATTTAATGAAAAAGAATGTTAAAATCTTTTCTTAATACATAGAATACTTCTAAGCACATCATAAAAGAAAGCCGCATCACTATTGTGAGGCGACACCTGAAAATTAGACTTTATGGCGTAGTAGTTTTTAACTGCTACGCCCTTTTCTTTTATGCAGCCTGGAGACTGAGACGATATTCAACCGGATTCATACTACCGCTATGAACAGCTTTGCTGTCAGGTATCCAATTACTCCGCATCCGGGAAATGTAAGAATCCATGTAATGATCATCCGTTCCACAACTTTTTTGTTTACGCCGGATATATCCTGCGCTGCCCCTACTCCCATCATCGCTGTAGTTTTTATGTGAGTAGTGGAAACGGGTATGCCAAACAGGCTTGAGAAAAACAGACATACTGCTCCTGCGATATCCGACGCGAAGCCCTGCGGCTTTTCTAATTTCACCATGTCATTTCCTACCGTTCTGATAATACGTTTCCCGCCTATAGAGGTTCCCGCCGCCATAACCCCGCTGCATAGGAGCATCATCCAAAAGGGTATCTCAAAGTCTGTACTTCCCGCCCTTTTGCCGGCAAGACAGATTCCCAGCATAAAAACTGCCATGAATTTCTGCCCGTCCTGTGCACCGTGCATAAATGCCATTGCTGCCGCACCGGCTATTTGGGCCTTATCAAAATCCTTCTCCTTCCATCGCCCTGCCGCCCACAAGTCTACCGCTTTACCGCATATATATCCCATGGCTAAGCCGCATATAACGGACAGCAGCAAGCCGTACAGAACCTTCATCCATTCCGCTCTGCTGATACCCGCAACGCCGTTATGTAAGGCGATGGCTGCCCCTGAGATCCCTGCAATCAACGCATGGCTTTCGCTGGTCGGTATGCCGAAGCACCACGCTGCGGCCGCCCACAGAACAATAGAGGTCATAGCCGCACAAAGAGCAGCTAACGCCAACTTGGAATCTGCTCCAAAGTCCGCAATATAATAAATAGTAAAGGCCACCTTGGAATTGAACATAGTCATAAAAAGCATTCCTGCAAAATTAAAGACCGCTGCCATCCGTATGGCCCCTTCTAAGTCCATCGCCTTTGTAGATACACAAGTGACGATGGCATTCGGCGCATCCGTCCATCCATTCACTAATATAACACTTGTTATTAATAGTGATGTTATTCGTAATATTGGGTTTTGCAGGAATTGTTCCAAAAATTCATGAAATAATATGGTCATTTCCATACCTTCTATACTATATTAAAGAAATTTTTGCATTAAATCCTTCATAATTATTTTTTTTATGTTCTTCTCTTTGATTTCTTTTCTTTACCTTCTTCTTTTTACTTTCTTCTCTTCACTTTATCTTCTTCTCTCTGCTCTCTTCTTTTTACCCTTTTCCCTCTACTATCTTCTTTTTATTCTCTTCTCTTTGCTCTCTTCTTTTTATTCTCTTCACAGTAGATTATTCACTATTGCTTCTTCCTTACAGCAGGATCCCGGCTTACTATAAATATAATAAACAAGTGAAAGGAATATACCAAAGAAAAGCTATCCACACATTACAAAAGCCGATGCAGCATCCATCACATGGCACCGCATCGGCTTTCGTTATTATTTCATCACTGCATTTATTACTATTTTATCATCTTTACTGCAATTATTTATTAGCAGCGAACTCTGCTTTCAATCTCTCCGTAAGTGCAGGAACAATTTTGTTCAAGTCTCCGACAATACCATAATCAGCTACATCGAAGATAGGAGCTGTCTCGTCTTTGTTGATAGCAATGATGACGTCGGATTCTTCCATACCTGCCAAATGCTGAATCGCTCCGGAAATACCGATTGCAAAGTACAGGTTAGGGCGAACGGTCTTACCGGTCTGGCCTACCTGAAGATCCTTAGGCTTCCATCCGGAATCAACAGCCGCACGGGAGCAGCTTACTGTAGCACCCAGTACATCTGCGAGGTCTTCCAGCATTTTGAAATTCTCTGCGCTGCAAACACCACGGCCGCCGGAAACGAGAATCTTCGCATCCATAATGTCTTCCGTCTCAGCAACAGCTTTTACTATATCGAGAATTTCAACATAGTTATTGTTAGGTGTAAAGCCGGGATTGAACTCTTCAATAACGGCTTTCGCATTCTCATCCTTACGAGCCTTCTGCATAACGCCGGGGCGAACCGTTGCCATCTGAGGACGGAATTCCGGACATGCAATCGTAGCGATGGTATTGCCTCCGAAAGCGGGACGTGTCATGAGAAGCTGGTTGTGCAACTGCTCTCTTCCCGGAATAGGGTTAATCGGGAAATCGCCGATTTCAAGTCTTGTACAGTCTGCCGTAAGTCCGGTATGCACTCTTGCGGACACGCGGGGACCGAGATCGCGTCCGATAGCGGTAGCGCCAACTAAGAAGATTTCCGGTTTATATTTCTCGATAACAGAAGCCAGTGCATGTGTGTAAGGCTCTGTTCTGTATTCTTTAAGCTCAGGATCATCCACAAGAATAACCTTATCCGCGCCGTAAGCTGCAAGTTCGTCCGCAAGCGCTTTCACACCGCTTCCTACCAAAACAGCCGTAACTTCAGTTCCTAAATCTTTTGCAAGCTCTTTACCCTTGCCCACCAGTTCCAAAGCGATACCGCTAAGCTCGTTATCTACCTGCTGTGCAAAGACAAATACTCCTTTATATTCTGCTATATTCATTCTTATTCACCACGCTTTTCCTTTGATTTATTAAATGATGTGTTTCTCTTTTAATCTTTCCATAATGTAGTCTACAGATTCCGTAGGATCGAGAGCAACCTTCGCTCCCACACCCTTTCTCACTCTGTCCGATGCTCTGGCGATCTGTGTAGGTGAACCCTTAAGTCCGAGGTTGGAATCCTCTACATCCACCAAATCATTTCTTCCCCATACGGTTATCTCCGCATTATATGCGTCGAAGATTCCGCCCGGAGTCATGTAACGAGCTTCATTCAATTCAGCAAGAGCTGTGATCAGGCAAGGCATTTTAGCCTTTAATACGTGATATCTGTCATCGTACTGGCGCTCTACTACTACGCTGTCGCCTTCGATCTTAATATCCTGCGCATAAGAGATTACCGGGATTCCCAAGTGCTCGGAAATCTGCGGTCCAACCTGTGCGGTATCTCCGTCAATAGCCTGACGGCCTGTAATAATCAAATCATATTCCAAATTACGGATTGCTCCTGCAAGTGTCTGAGAGGTCGCCCATGTGTCCGCGCCGCCGAGAACTCTATCTGTTACGAGAACGCCTTTATCCGCACCCATAGCCATCGCTTCGCGAAGTACTTCTTCCGCCTTGGGAAGGCCCATAGTAATTGCGGTTACTTCCGCGCCATACTGATCCTTTAATCTAAGAGCTGCTTCAAGTCCTGCTTTATCATCGGGATTCATGATAGTAAGCATAGCACCTCTGTCCAGCGTTCCATCGGGATTGAATTTAACGCCGCCCTTTGTATCGGGTACCTGTTTAATACAAACAACAATTTTCATTGTATTTCCACTCCTTATGTTTTCATTCATTTTCATTTGCTTAATGAGTATATAACACTCATGTCATTACTATTTCAGTATTGCGCCGGAAATTACCATTTTCTGAACTTCGGAGGTTCCTTCGTAAATCTCGGTAATCTTAGCATCACGCATCATACGCTCTACGTCATATTCTCTCGTGTAGCCGTAACCGCCGTGAAGCTGTACAGCCTTGGTCGTAACTTCCATAGCAACTTCTGCTGCATACAATTTCGCCTTTGCTGCTTCTACGGAATAATTTTTCTGGGTCTCTTTTGCTTTAGCAGCCTTGTAAACGAGCAGCTGAGCAGCCTCCGTCTTCGTATCCATATCAGCAAGCTGGAACTGCGTATTCTGGAAAGCAGCAATCGATCTGCCGAACTGTTTTCTTTCCTTTACATACTCGATCGTTCTTTCCAAAGCGCCTTCTGCAAGGCCCAGCGCCTGAGCGGCAATACCGATACGTCCGCCGTCCAGCGTGTGCATAGCGATGCCGAAGCCCTTTCCTTCCGCACCTAAGATATTTTCCTTAGGAATTCTGCAGTCTGTGAATATCAATTCATAGGTGGATGAGCCGCGGATACCCATTTTCTTTTCCTTCGTACCGAAGGAGAAGCCGGGAGTTCCTTTTTCTACGATGAAAGCGGAAATGATTTTCTTACTTCTGCCTTTTGCATCGGTGGAAACGCTGGTTACTGCAATGATAATATAAATATCGGCTTCTTTACCGTTGGTGATGAAAATCTTGGAGCCGTTAAGTACCCACTCGTCGCCGTCGAGAACAGCCTTTGTCTGCTGTCCCTGTGCATCGGTACCAGCTCCGGGCTCGGTCAGACCGAAAGCGCCTAATTTCTCGCCTTTTGCAAGAGCCGGCAGATATTTCTGCTTCTGCTCCTGCGTACCATATGTCAGGATAGGATCGCAGCAAAGAGAGGTATGTGCGGAAACGATAACGCCTGTAGTTCCGCAAACCTTGGAAAGTTCTTCTACACACATAGCATATGTCAATATATCGCAGCCCTGACCGCCGTACTCCTTCGGTATCGGAATGCCGAGAAAGCCTGCCTTTGCCATTTTCTCAACGGTTTCTCTGGGAAACGTTTCTGTTTCATCTACTTCTTGTGCTAACGGCTTAACTTCTGTTTCAGCGAATTCTCTGAAAAGAGCTCTTGCCATTTCATGTTGTTTACTTAACATAAAATCCATGTTTTTATTTCCTCCATAAAGTTTTAATTAAAAAATTTAAACAGCAAAGTTTTTCCTATGATATGAAATGATTGATCACAATGCGGTCTCACAAAGTGATTTCATAACACCTGTTTTTTATTTAGAATAATCGTAGAAGCCTTTTCCGGTCTTCATACCGAGCTGTCCGCCGCGAACCATTTTCTTGAGAAGCGGATGAGGACGGTATTTGGAATCACCGGTTTCGTTCTGAAGAACTTCCATGATAGCCAGCACGATGTCAAGGCCAACCAAATCTCCAAGAGCCAAAGGTCCCATAGGATGGTTTGCGCCCAGTTTCATCGCATTGTCGATACCTTCTACGCTGGCAACGCCTTCTGCATAGATACCAATCGCTTCGTTGATCATCGGAATAAGGATTCTGTTTACAACAAAGCCTGCTGCCTCGTTTACCTGTACCGGAGTCTTGCCGATTTCTTCGGAAATCGCTTTGATTTTATCAACTACTTCGTCGGGTGTATTAAGGCCTGCAATCACTTCTACCAGCTTCATAACAGGAGCCGGATTGAAAAAGTGCATACCGATAACCGGTCTGTCCAGTCCTGCACCGATTTCTGTAATGGAAAGAGAGGAGGTATTGGTTGCAAAAACACAATCTTTTTTGCAAATATCCTGAAGCTCCTTAAATGTTTGTTTCTTAATATCCATAACCTCTAAAGCTGCTTCTACTACTAAATCACAATCCGTACAAATCGTTTTCACTCCTGTTGTGATCTTAGCGAGAATAGCGTCCGCTGCAGCCTGTTCCATTTTACCTTTTTCAACACGTTTCGCGAAACCTTTTGCAATTCTGTTCTTGCCGTTTGCTGCGAATTCTTCGTTGATGTCACAAAGAAATACTTCATATCCTTCTGTCTGGGCAAAAGCCTGTGCAATACCTGCGCCCATTGTACCAGCACCAATAATACCTACTTTCATCTTATTTCCTCCTGATTTATATTTATATGATTTATGTGAGCTGCCGCCTTACGCTATGCGGAAGTCCATCAATACCTAATTAAGTTGCTTCTATGCCTTATTACTCTCACGAAGGCATAGCGCCAAACGGGTATGCTTGCATGTCCATCCGGTAACTGCCCATAGGGGCAAATACCCAAGGTAAATACTGCTTAATTTACCGGGAGGTATTTTACTTGTTAAGGAACTGCTCTACTTTTCTCTTTTCCAAGAAAGCTGTCATACCTTCCTTCTGATCATAGGATTCGAAGCAGTCACCGAATAACTTCTCTTCGATTACGATTGCTTCATCCATATCTACGTCCAAACCGTCGTTAATTGCTTTTTTGCAGTTACGAACAGCTATTGGAGCGTTCTTCGCAATGCCTGCTGCCATTTTTTCTGCTGCCGGCATCAATTCTTCCTGAGTGTAAACAGCATTTACAAGACCGATTCTGAGTGCTTCGTCCGCTTTGATATTTCTTGCGGTATATATCATCTGCTTCGCCATGCCTGCGCCTACCAAACGGGCAAGTCTCTGTGTTCCGCCAAAGCCCGGTGTAATTCCAAGGCCCACTTCCGGCTGTCCGAACACTGCGTTGTCGGAACAGATTCTAATATCGCAGCTCATGGAAATCTCACATCCTCCGCCCAGCGCGAATCCGTTAATCGCTGCAATGACAGGAATCGGGAAGGTCTCCAGCTTGCGGAATACGTCGTTTCCTTTTTTGCCAAAGGCTTCACCCTGTGCTTTTGTGAGTGAGCTCATCTCTCCGATATCCGCACCGGCTACGAAAGACTTCTGTCCTGCACCTGTCAAAATAAGGCATCTTACTTCGTCCAAATTAACAGCGTCCAAGGTTTTGTCCAGTTCTTCAAGAACGATGCTGTTTAATGCGTTCAAAGCCTTTTCACGGCTGATGGTAATAATACCAACGGCATCTTTCTGTTCATATACGATAAATTCCATCTTCAATACTCCTTTTCTTCTCATTATTAGGTTTTTTATTAAATAGGTCATCTGCAGCCTGGCATTAGGCATTTTCCTCCTGCCGCTTAGCAAATCGCCTGTTTTTTCATCCGAATACAGTCCGATAAGCAGACCGGAGATTGTCTGGGACATCTCGATTAGTCTGCTTATCTTATTTTTAACTATTAAATCTTACTCTCTCGTTACGACAGTAGCGCATCCCATGCCACCGCCGATGCAAAGTGTAGCAAGACCGGTTTTCGCATTCTTCGCTTCCATTTCATGAAGCAGAGTAACTAAGATACGGCAGCCTGAAGCTCCTACCGGGTGTCCCAATGCGATAGCTCCGCCGTTAGGGTTGAGCTGCTTATCTACGTCGATGCCTAAGTCTCTTCCTACCGCTACGGACTGTGCGGCAAAAGCCTCGTTTGCTTCGATAATATCGAAATCTTCAATCTTCAGGCCGGTTTTTGCCATGACTTTCTGGGTTGCAGCAACGGGGCCGATTCCCATAACCTCAGGCCTTACGCCTGCAAGAGCTCCTGCTACGAAGGTAGCCATGGGCTTAACGCCTAATTCTTTCGCTTTTTCTTCGCTCATAACGACGACCGCTGCCGCGCCGTCATTGATTCCGGAAGCGTTTCCTGCCGTTACAAAGCCATCTTTATTGATACCGCGAAGCTTTGCAAGAGCATCTATCGTAGATCCTGCACGAGGGCCTTCATCTACTTTGAATTCAACCATTTCTTTTTTCTTCTTTACCATAACGGGTACGATTTCTTTATCGAATGCGCCTGCTGCCTGAGCTGCTTCCGCCTTCTGCTGGCTCTTTAATGCGAACTCATCCAATTCTTCTCTTGTGAGGCCCCATTCTGAGCAGATATTGTCCGCTGTCTGAATCATGTGGTAACTGTTGAACGCATCCCAAAGAGCGTCATTTACCATAGTGTCCACTAAAGTTCCATTGTTCATTCTATATCCGAAACGCGCCTGAGGAAGTGCGTAGGGAGCCAAAGACATGTTTTCCATACCGCCTGCAACAACGATGTCCGCATCTCCTGCCATAATCATCTGTGCCGCCATATTGACACAGTTAAGTCCTGAACCGCATACTACGTTAATGGTTACTGCGGGAACCTCTACCGGCAATCCTGCTTTGATAGTCGCCTGACGAGCTACGTTCTGTCCAAGACCTGCCTGAATAACGCATCCCATATATACCTGATCAACTGCTTCCGGAGCAACGCCTGCTCTGTTTAAAGCTTCTTTAATTACAATTGCACCAAGCTCTGCTGCCGGTGTTGTACTGAGACTTCCGCCCATAGTTCCTATAGCCGTACGGCAAGCGCCTGCTAAAACTACCTTTTTTCCCATTGTTTCTTCCTCCATACAATAATGTGTCTGCCGAAGCAGAATGAGTGTTGATTGCAATGATTGTTAATTTTTTATCATTACCAGCGTTCCTATTATATCATAGGGTTTTTCATTTTGCAACGATAAGAAATATGATATTTTTATCAAGTTTTATCCAATGTCTCTGCGTCCGTACCGCACAACACCAATCGCTCCCAAAATCAACGACAGAGCAGCCATTACAATTAACGGCTCCAGCCGGAATTCCTGAACCGGAAGCTGAGGAACGTTTCCGAAGGGAGAAAGCTTGTGCACCCATTCAGGCAAATCGAACAGCCTTCCGAAATACATCATAAGGAAGGAATAGGAAAATACCACCCATACCAGTGCGGTCAGCCTGGGAAAAGCTCCCACCAGCAGAACGCTCAAACTAAGCATTACCCACAACGCCGGCAGATATGCAAATCCCGCCTTTAAGAGCGGGCCTAATTCCACCGCCCCTGTACTCCATGCCGCCGTAAAAAGACCCAGGGTCAGCAAGAAAAGGCTTAAAAAACTTTCTAAAAGCGCAAGTGTGATGTAAGCGAGAAACATTTTCATTCGGGGAACAGCTTTAGCAAAGAGCTGCTCTAACCGCCCGTGCTTTTCCTCGGCATGAATCCTGCCCGCCAGAAGCATTACGGGAACGGACGAAAGAATAGCCCCGATGGCTAGTATCAGCACAATATAGTTGTTAGTGATGTCGTAGCTTCCTACCGTGTTAAGTATCTTCTGGATCATTTCGTTATCATTTACAAAGGCATCAATCTGCCCCAGCACCGAGCCGTAAGAGGCCCCAAGGGCAAACAGGCCAAGCCCCCATGCGAATATCGTTCCTCTGGAGAGTCTCCATGCCAGCCCCAGCTCACCGCGCAGAAAGCGCGAAGCATGCTCTCGCCCTTTACGGGCAGGCAATATCCCCTCACCAAGGTCTCTGCCGGCACAGATAAGAAGCGCTGCTGTCCCGGTGACAACTGCTTCCAGAAGCAATATCAGGATAGGCACGAAGTTATCTTCATAAAAGGCGTATACGCGAAGTCCCAGCCCCAAAGGAGAAATTATGCTTAAAGCATTGCCCGCCATGTCACCGGACATTCTCATAGTATAGAAAAGACCGAGAAGTGCGAACACACTGCCCGTCACCCCGCGCGAAGTGGAGAACAGCTGCGCCGCAAGCAAGGTAAGAGCGGCGAAGAGAAATCCCTGCACGCCCATGGACAAAGAATAGGAAAACGCGCCGGCTGCCGTAACTCCTTCAATATGCAGCATCATGAATCCAAGCGCCGTTATTATGGAAATGACGGCGTTTAAAGCAAACGCGCCGAACAGAGTTGTCACCGCCCCCGTTAACCGTCCTACGGGAAGGGCGCGGAGCATTTCATGCCGTCCCAGCTCCTCATCCACCCGGGTATGCCTATTCACGAAAAAAATATTCATAATCGCTACCGCCATCACAAACCATATCAAACACTCCTGCGCCATAATGACAGCTGTCGTCATGGATTCCAGACCGTAAACGGGCCCCATCAGCGCTACCATAGCAGGAGTGTTCATCGTGGTCGCCATCGTAAGCATGGACTCCTTGTCGGGAAACAGCCCAGGATACATTCCGGCGAACAAAAGGGCAGACCCCGCCACGCAGACGATCCATACCGCACTCATCGCCCGTTCTCTGCGAAGGAGGAAGCGAAAGTATCGTCCGAAGCCGTAAATAGACCTCATATCCCTCTCCCCCCTTCGTATTCACTGAGAAAGAATTCCTCCAGCGTCTTTCCTCCTGCCTTTTCTGCAATTTGAGACATTGAGCCGCCCGCCACGATTTTTCCTTCGCGGATAATGCTCACCGTATCCGCCAGCTTCTCGACCTCGCTCATAATATGGCTGGACAGCAGCACCGTCCTTCCCTCCTTCTTAAGTTCACCTATACGGTCTTGAAACACCTTTTCCATAAGAGGGTCCAAACCGCTGGTGGGCTCATCGAGAACAAACAGCTCCGCATCGGAGGCGAGGGCCGCGATAAGCGCTACCTTCTGGCGGTTACCCTTGGAATAGGTACGGCATTTTTTGCCGGGATCCAATTCGAACTGTTCCTTGAGGCGCTCTAACCGCACTTTATCCGTCTGCCCGGCCCGGCGCATCGACAAGAACAAATCTATTACCTCGCCGCCCGTTAAATTCGGCCAGAGGTTCACATCTCCGGGCACAAAGGCAATCTTCTTATGTAACTCCACTGCATTTTTCCACGCGTCCTGCCCGAACAGCGTTACCGTTCCCGATGTAGCCTTGAGAATCGCAAGCAGACAGCGGATCGTTGTCGTTTTTCCGGAGCCGTTAGGACCCAGAAAAGCATGAACCTCTCCCGGCTTCGCGGACATGTTCACACCGTCCAAAGCAGTGAACTTTCCAAAGTTTTTCACAAGATTTGTTATTTCAAAGGTTGTCATATTTTTTCCTCCCTATATAGAGCTTTTCAAGTACCATTATGTTCCAATCATGGCTATTGTCAATAGAAAAACTTATCTAACTGTAACGCCTTTTATTCTTCCCGCCGGATACTCCCATATTTAGAAATAATAATACTTGACATATAAACTGAAACAATTATAATTACAGTATATATGATACATCTTTTTTTACTGCTTCAATATTATAGTAAGGAGGCCAAGTCATGAACAGTGAATTCTGTATAGCAGTGCATACCCTCGTCTTTCTGAACCGGAAGGCCTGTACCCTGTCCAGCGCAGAGCTTGCCAAAAATGTATGCACTAATCCGGCAAGAATACGTAAAATCATGGTAAAACTTAAGAATGCCGGACTCGTTTCCACAAAAGAAGGTTTGGACGGCGGCTATCATCTGGAGGTAAGTCCTGAGAATATCTCCCTTTATCAAGTCAGTGAGGCCTTGGACTTCAAATTTGTCTCCTCTTCGTGGAAAAGCGGGAACGTTGACATGGATTGCCTTATTGCCTCCGGCATGGGACAAGTGCTGGATAATATCTATGAAGACTTGGACACCCTTTGCAAGGAGCGCCTGAAGAGCATAGCCATAAATAACATAGACGATGAAATCTTCGGCGCACTTTCCATCGATAAATCTTGCGAACCGAAGTAATAAAAAGGAAACTGCATTTCAACTATTACAGCAAACGGAGGTAATACATGAACTTATCAATTGAAACAAGCATCCCCGCAGCTACTGTATTTATTCAAGGATTAATCAGCTTCTTCTCCCCCTGTGTTCTGCCGCTCATCCCGCTTTATATCGGCTATTTATCCGGCGGCGCCAAGACTACGGACGAAAACGGCAATATCCGCTATAAACAAAGCAAAGTAATGCTCAACACCTTATTCTTCGTAATCGGAATCAGCTTTTCCTTCTTCTTATTAGGGCTGGGCTTCACGACTATCGGACGTTTTTTCCACGATTACCAGACATGGTTTACCCGGATCGGGGGCATTATCGTAGTCCTCTTCGGCCTTTCCCAGTTAGGATTCTTCGGAAACCCCGCAATGGGAAAAGAGCGGCGCTTTCATTTTCAACCGGATAGCCTCGCCATGAATCCCCTGACCGCCCTCATTATGGGATTTACCTTCAGCTTCGCATGGACGCCCTGCGTAGGCCCTGCTCTTGCCAGCGTGCTGATCATGTCGGCATCGGCAGCATCGGCAGCTACAGGCTTTCTCTTAATCGGAGTATACACCCTGGGCTTTGTTCTCCCGTTTATGGGCGTAGGTATTTTCACCGGCTCTTTGTTGGATTTCTTCAAGAAACACCGGCAAGTGGTGAAGTATACGACGAAAATCGGAGGTATTCTCATGATTCTTATCGGTGTCATGATGTTTACCGGCTGGATGAACGGCTTTAGCAGCTATTTGTCAGGTATCACCGGCACCTCTGCCGAAAGCAGTATAAACGCTTCTGACGAAAGTGCTGGAAATAATACAGACAATGATACCGCGAATACAAACGACGATTCAAATAATAATAACGGAAATAATGGCACTAATGTCACTAACAATACAGATGCCGCAGACAATAATACTACTGATGAAACTACTGATGAAAGCGAAGCCGGCACGGATACATTCCCTGCTCCCGATTTCACCCTTACGGACCAATATGGCAATGTGCATACCCTCTCTGATTACAAGGGCAAGACAGTCTTTCTTAACTTCTGGGCGACCTGGTGTCCTCCCTGCCGCGCAGAAATGCCCGAAATCCAAGAGCTTTATGAAGATTACGGGGAGAATACCGGCGACGTTATCATACTCGGCATCGCTTCCCCTGAGGTAGGCCGGGAAGGCACTGCAGAAGAAATTGCAGCTTTCCTGGAGGAAAACGGCTATGAGTATCCGGTAGCTATGGATACCGACGGCAAGATGGCGTATGCTTACGGAATAAACGCCTACCCTACCACCTTCATGATCGACAAGGCCGGAAACGTCTTCGGCTACGTCTCCGGCCAGCTAACCAAGGATATTATGGTCAGCATTATCCAGCAAACAGTAGACGGTGTGAGAACACAATAAAAATAAAAATGTGCTCCGCGCACTCTCAACCCCAAGCATTTGGGCAGCACATTTTTTGTTTCGCACGCGTAACTACGTATCCATTTGTTATGTAATAGGTACATTTCCTATTACATAACAAACAAATTATATAACAAATAACGCATATGAATATACCTCATATACTTTAACTCCACAAATACATTCGGCTCGGTCACAATGCCTTCCATCAGGCATCCAGTGTCCGAGCCAACACTTTTTTCGTAAAACTCACCCATCCTTAAACATCAAACTGCGAAGCCAATACCTCCGCATTATCACGTCCTTCTTCACGGCCTTCCGGAGCCTTTCTTCGGTGGATTAGGTTTCAGTTCCGTCAGTGCGCGGCTTGCATTTTCTTAAGGAAACCCTAGGCACCCAGGGAAAACGCCGCACGGATGCGGCGTTTAGGCAGCGCTGCACACGGATGTGCATCGCTGCCGCCCCGTCCGCCCTCCAAACACCTACGGTTTCCTTTAGAAAATACAGCCGCAAGCGCCGAAACAGAAACCTAATCCACCGAAGAAAGGCTTTCACACCCTCCCGAAGCTCCTTACAACCTCCAACGCCGGCAACGCATTCCCCTCATAATCGAACAACCCCTGATTGGCCCACTCATTACCGCACGGTCCTGAATCCCGCATATAGGCAAGCGATTCCTTCGTCGCCCATCCGCTTCCCTTTACCGGCAGCCATGCCGGTTCCCAGTAAAAATAGCCGATTCCCAAGCCATCCCCCACTGCCGCTACCCCTTCCATGAACCTCTCCATGAAAAGAGCCTGCCCTTCCTTCGTTGCCGGGTATTCCAGATTCTTCTCAAGCGCCGGCTTCGCCGCAGCTCCCTTTCTTTCCTCCGGCGCAAGCCCTTCATAGGAAGCATAATCCTCCATCGTAAAGGGCTGAGAAACCTCCGCAACGACCAAAGGCTTTCCGTACCTCTTTGCAAGCAAATTCATATTATCGATAAGCCCTTTCATCGCCCCGTTCCATACCGGGTAATAGGACAATCCGATTATCTGGAACTCTTCCCCCCGCTCTATAAAATGATCGAACCAATCCCGGTACATCTCATGATCGTCACCATGGTCTAAATGCAGCATAACAGGCACATCGCCGTCTACCGCCCGCACTCCGCGGATTCCGGCATTTACAAAACGTGCGAGCTCATCATATGCGGGCTTTTCTCCGTTAGGCCAGAGAAGCCCATTTGTAATTTCATTTCCCACCTGAATCATATCAGGAAAAAGTCCTTTTTCCTTCAGCCGTTTCAGTGTACTCTCCGTATGCTCGAATACTGCCTTTTCCAACTGTTCGTCATCGTAATCCTTCCAAGCCTTGGGTTTTATCTGTTTCCCCGGATCAGCCCAGAAATCGCTGTAGTGAAAGTCCAGCAAATATTTAAGTCCCGCTCCCTTCACTTCCTTTATCATCTTTACTGTTGTCGGAAAATCGTTTGCTCCTGCACCGTAAGAAACTCCGTCCTCCGAATAAGGATCGACCCAAAGCCTAAACCGTATATAATTTACCCCATACGCCTTAAGGACATCGACTAACGTCTGTTCCATCCCTTTATTGTAGAATCTCCCTCCGAGACGAACCACCTCATCCATGGAAGAAATATCCATGCCATGTATAAATTCTATCATTATAGCCCAATTCCTCCCGTTATTATACTATTTTCATCGATACAACATCCTGGCATATCATCCGCAAATTAACTGGGCCGGTTATTTGATGGATGATATACTAGGCTTTCATCAAAATCCGGCATTCAAAGGGCACAAGCTCTATCTTCCCTTCCACTCCTTCTCCCGTATCCGCATCCTTCCACTGATTTCCAATTTCTACCGTCACCTTGTCATCATTAAAATTCTGGAGGAATACCAAATCCTGCTCTCCCTTTCTAACAGACACCGTTACACCATAAGGAAGCATCTCCGATAGCGGATTAACAATTCCCCTTTCCTTCCCACGTTCCCTGTAGAAAAGGTTTAAAAAGTCCTGTGAAGTCTCCGCAGCCAGATAGTAAGCCGTACCTTGTCCGAAGTCATTCCTAGTCACCGCAGGATAGCCTTTATAATATTCTTTTTCATAAACAGACAGCACCTTGGCTCCTTCTGCGTGGACTATCTCGCACAATCCTCCCATAGAATAACTGTTATTATGATAAACGATGCAATTCGCAAATTCCTCTCCCGGCGCGTCGATTTCTTCCTGACGGATTCCCAGCACCTCCTTCAGCGGATGCTCTCCCGTAAAGCAAAGATCCGTCTCGTTCACGATTCCACTCCAATAGGTGGTCACGTAGCTTCCGCCATTTCTTACGAATTCCTCCACCCGTTTCGCGTAGCCTTCCTTATATAAATAGTTAAGAGGTGCGGCTATCAGCTCGTAATCCGCTAAATCATAATCCATATTGATTACATCCACGTCCATGCCGGCTTCCCAAAAGGCCCGAAAATGTGTTAAAAAGGTTTTCACATAATCAATATCCAGTCTGGGACCGGTGGCATCTTCTACCGCCCACCAGTTCTCCCAATCGAAAACAATGGCAGCCTTCGGCTTATTACAAGTAACCAGAACCTTCTGTCCTATCTCTTTCAGCCGTTTTCCTACCTCAGTCACATCCCGGAAAGTTCTCGTATTATCCTTATTTCTATGATCCAGGACGGCTCCATGGAATTTTTCAAAGGAACCTCTTCCTTTTCTCCACTGGAAATACTGTACCGAGTCGGAGCCATGAGCCACCGCCTGCATGCTGGAAAGCATGTGCATCTGCGGCCTCTTGACCGGATTCGAAACTCGCCAGTTAATGCAGGAGGGAGTGCTTTCCATAAGCAAAAACGGCTTCTTTTTCATGCTTCGCATCATACTGTGAACGGCGGCAGTCTTTACCGCCACCGGTACCTCGTCCTTGCTCTTATGCCAAAACGGATAAGAATCCCATGACACCACGTCCATACACTTATGCAGCTCATAATAATCCAGGGACTTGAAGAAAAACATAAAATTGGTCGTGGCAGGCAGCTCGGAATACTCCCTGACGGAACCGATCTCCCACTGACAGAAATCCGTCATCTGATAAGTCACAAAACGCCTCCAGTCCAGATTCAGCCCATGGAGCAGGTTTTCTCCGTTTGGCACCGGGCTGTGAATCTGTTCCCAATCCGTATAAATATGGCTCCAGAAGGTAGTCCACCATGCCTTGTTCAGCTCCTTTAGCGAACCGTACTTATCTTTTAACCATCTGCGGAAGGCTGCATTGCATTCGTCACAGTGACAGCTTCCGTCTCCGAAATTGCCGCCCAGCTCATTAGAAATATGCCAAAGCACGACCGCCGGATGGTTCCCCAGCTCCTCAGCCAGCTTTTTGTCGATTATTCTCGTCTTTTCCCGCATTTTTGCCGAGGTATAACAGAAATTATGTCTCTTCCCAGGAAGATTCCTTCGCCCATCTGCTCCCACCTGCATAATCTCCGGATACTTTGCCGTCATCCAGTGAGGCATCGCCCCCGTTGGCGTAGCGAGTATGGTAGAAATTCCGTTTTCATACAGGTTATCGATAATCTCCTTCAGCCACCCGAAATGGAAGACTCCCTCCTCCGGCTCCAAAACAGCCCAAGAAAATACTCCTAAGGTCACACAATTGACATGAGCCTTCTTCATCAATTCGATATCCTCTTTCAATATCTCCGGACAATCCAGCCACTGCTCAGGATTGTAGTCTCCTCCATGAAGCATATTCTTAAGTTCCATCCCACAACCTCCGTATTTCATCTGAGTTTAAAGCTCAAAACTTGTAAATCTCTTTCCCATATCCTTATAACGGAACCTTGCCATCTGGTTTTTCTCAAGCACATCTTCTTCCGTTCCCACATACTGGCATCTGATGCAATAATATTCTTCTTTCTCTTTATCATAAAACATATCCAGATCCAAGTCCCTCATAAAGCAGGAAGGACACCTGTAATTTAATTTACCTTTTCCAGACTGAGCCATGATACAAGTCCCTCTTTCTCTTTTAATTTCGCCGTATATCCCAGCGTGAACATAGGTGAAAATGCGTATCCCTCTTTCACATATCCCGTCGCTTCTTTCCGGTCCGTGCGCATGGATACCCCCGTCCCTATCTGGGGAACTGCCGCCCGCACACAAGTTGCGCCGGGCATCTCTATTTCCCTGCACTTATATTCATAAGAAATCGTTTCCGTGCGTTCCTCATTCTTACAGCTTAAGGTGATTCCCTCCATGGGTTCCGAATACTCCGTAGTTCCGTAGCAGGCAACCATATATTCATTCAGCTCTATTTCCGCATCGGGCTTGCTCATATGCAGTATCTTTCTCTCGAATCTGATTTCTGAGCTGCCTTCCTCGAAGGATATCATTGTCTGCAGCTTCACTGTCAGGTCATAGAATTCGATATCCACCGGGTCAAGGGTCAGAATTCTCACCTTGCCCTCCTCAGAGTAATGAGCCTTTGTCCTGCACAGGCATAAATCTACCTCTTCCCCCTGATAGGATAATTTCACGCTTTTTATGGTCCCCTCACCGGCATAGTGGGTAAAATAACCCGCCCGGTATTTTTCCTGAATGAGGAAGGGATAGGACGCATCGGTTACATGCTTTGTGCCGATGCCCACCGGCCACTCCAGCTTCGCCGCATAAGGACGCAGATCCACAAGCGCACCGCCCTGATCCATATTGATACACGCTCTCATATCCGGATCGCAGTACCAGAACAACTGCTTGTCGGAGCCATACAGTATATCTCTCCAAAGGGCGCACTCAGGCTCGGTATATGACTTTTTCTGACGGTAATAATCTGCGAATTCTGCCATCGTCATATCTTTCAGCTTTCCTTCTTCCTTCAGCTTCCCGTAATATGCCATCCCGTCGTCATAGCTCTTGGCCAACAGCTCATAGGACGATTCCCACCTTCCCATTTTATTCAGCCAGCCGGGGCCTACAAACATCATGTTATAGGAATAGCCGTTATTGTATTTCTCCAAATCTCGGTACTGGTCGATCAAGTTAAATAAATAAGGATATTCCCAAGTCTCCGTATCGTAAATCATACCTCGAAGAACATTTTGCGGATGAGTTCCGAAATTGGAGCCGTTTCCGTCATAGCAGGCGATCAAGTCTCTCGACAAGTGAGGAATTGCTACAATACCGCTGTCCTCCTCCTTATTTGCCGCCGGAGCATGGGTATTTTGCTTCGACGGAATCCACGGGTTCCACGGACCGCCGTCCATAAACGTGTACCACGAGTTGTTGCAGGTATGATACGCCTTCGGACCTTCTTCCCAACAGGTGGCTACCGCACATTTTACTGTGGGATATTGTTCTTTTATATAGTTGGTCAAATCTGCATCCATATAATAGGAACCGGTAGATTCCGGATAGCAGCCGAATATATTATAGAATTTCTCAAAAACATCGTTTATGATGGACTTCTTATCTTCCATGGAAAACATCCATATGCAGAAATCCTTCGTCTTATATTTTTCACGGAATTCATTGCATGGAAGCCCTAACAGGGAAAGCGCAATTTCATCTCCGTATTTCTCATGGTGTTCCTTAGCGATTTCCACTGCCTCTTCATTGAATAATGACGCATATGTCATATGTATTGTGGTCTTCAGCCCGTATTTATGAGCAGTCTCCTGTTGAAATTTAAAAATATCTAGAGATTCCTTCAAAAGAGACGTTCTTCCGATGTCCTCTTCCTTTCCATGCCCGGTCACTTTTTCTGCATATTCCGGAACCATTTCCGGGCGATGTATAATATTTAGAATAAAATCACTCATTACTATAACCTTGTTCCTCTCGTATTTTTTATGCTTTCCTTACTTCACTGCTCCGGTAATTCCTTCCGCGAAGCTCTTTTGCAGCAAGAAGAAGATGATTACGGTAGGAATCGTGCAGAATAATACGCCTAGCATCAGCATTCCGTAATCCGTAAAGTAACCTTCTTTTAAGTTCGCCACTAACATGGGCATCGTAATGCTGTCATTATCCTGCATGATTACCTTGGGCCACAAGTAATTGTTCCAGGCGTTCATGAACGTGATCGTCATTGCTGCCGCATAGGTGGAACGCATAGTCGGTATGAACATCCAAAAGAAAATGGAAACTTCACTTAATCCATCAATTCTCGAAGCCTCTATAATATCATGGGGAAATGATCTGGCGCTTTGCCTGAACATCATGATCAAAAACGGCGTAGAGATGGTCGGCAGAACGAAACCCAGGGCAGTATTCAAAAGCTTTGCCTGCGAAAACATCTGAAACAGCGGAATCATGGTAGCCGCAAAGGGAACCATCATGGCCAAAAGGATAATCGACATTACCGTATCCTTCCCTTTGTCGTGGTATATCTCGAAGCCGTAGCCGGCAAGCGAGCATACGATCAGGGAAATAACCGTAAGTATAATCGAATATTGAAAGGAATTGAGCATTGCTGTTCCTATCTTTTGGGAATCCAAAAGGTTTTTCAGATTTTCTATGAAATACGTGCCGGGAATCAGAGTTCCCCTTACTACATCCACACTCTTGTTAGTAGAGGCCACTACCATCCAGTAAAGCGGAAATATGGAAAGCAATGACACTATTGTCAGAAATATATAAGAAAACGCCATTCTTGCTTTACTAGTCACGCTTATCACCTACTTTCATCTGTATAAAGGCCAATACAGCTACCAACATCAAAATCATGTACGACATCGACGCCGCATATCCGAAATTCGGGACGTATTTGAAGGACACGTTGTAAATATAGTGGGACATCGTTATAGTCGCATTTGCCGGCCCTCCATTGGTTAAATTCATTGATTCATCGAAAAGCTGTAAAGTACCATTAGTTGACATAATAGCCGTCAATAAGATGGTGGGCTTTAACAGGGGAACGGTAATCTTACGAAAGCTTTGGAAGGGGGATGCCCCGTCTATTTTTGCAGCTTCATATACCGAGTATTCGATATTCTGCAATCCTGCCAGATAGAATACCATATTGTAACCGGTCCACCTCCATACAAGCGCTACGATAATAATGATTTTCGCGCTTAATGGATGCCCCAGGAAATTGTAGCCGGTATGTAAAATTCCAAGGTTGATCAGAACGTTGTTCACGAACCCATCCACTGCAAATAAAGAACGGAATATAATCGCATAGGATACAAGCGAAGTAGCGCAGGGAAGGAAAATCGCCGTGCGGAAGAAACCTTTGAATTTCAAATCCTTGTTGTTTAACATGGATGCCAGCACCAGCGCCGTGATGAGCATAATCGGCACCTGTATGATAAGATAAAAAAAGTTATTTTTTAAGGACTGCATAAAGACCGCATCCTTAAACATTCGTGTGTAGTTGGTAATTCCCGTATAAGTCATGTTAGTTCCTATACCGGTTTTAAAAGACAAAATGAGCGCCTGGACCATCGGCACGAAACTCATTGCAACAATCAGTACTACCGCAGGCATAAGGAATGTCCAGCCTGTGAGATTGTGCTTCTGTCCCAAAGTCAGTTTTTTCTTCATTTGTCTCCTCCTCTCTCCGTCAGCTATGCAGCCTTTGTTTAAATGTTATTTATAACCAATACTGCTCCGGAAATGATCAGCATAATGATGACCATTCGCTTTACCGTTTTCTCCGGCATGAACTTAGCACTGAGCATTCCCCCTGCCAGCCCGAGCGCCATAAAAGGAATCAGCGAAGCAGCTTTTACAAAAATTTCTTTATTCATAATTCCTAAAATTATATATACAATAATCCGGAATGTATTTTCCACGATAAATACAATGCAAATATTCCCTTTAAAGGATCCGCTGTCCTTGGTCGTCCTGCTCATATATGCGGCCAACAGAGCTCCGACTCCATATAACCCGCTGAGCAGGCCGGAAAGTGCCCCAATCATGAAGAGCACCGCTTTAGAGGACTTTCTCTGCTTGATGCTATATTCCCTAAACAGCATCTCCACTCCAAGACCTATCACGATGAGCCCGAAGAAAATCTTTATATACTGGGTGTTTCCGCTTTTTAAAAAGAGCATTCCGGGAATGCTTCCCAGACATACGAGAAGTGCCGGGAAGAGCCATATTCGATAATCCGTATTCTTCCGTTCCTTCCATGCGATGACAAGATTGGTCGGATACCCTAAAATAAGCTCTACCGGAGTAATGTTTACATTGTTGTATCCAAAGCCTGTTATGGTAGTGAATACCAGCGTATTCGCGAAGCCGCTTATCCCTTTTACGAAAAAGGCGAGCAGGGCTGCGCTTATCATTAAATAGTCCATATGGTAATTGATAGGGAACGACCCGAGGGCCGCTCCCCTTCTTTCTTAAGATTATTGTCCCATTGCAAAATTTACGGTATCCTGAGCACCTTGAAGCTCGCTTGCAACGTCCGCACCGGATACGATATTTGTAATCGCCGTAGCTACAGCATCACGCGCTTCATAGAAATAAACGCCTGTGTTGCATGCAGGAATCTGTCCTGCAAAATCAATTATTTTCGCATATACAGCCTCTCCGCCGAAGAAATCGTTGGATGCACCATACGCATCGCTGTCACCTGCCGGTAAGTAGCATGCGATTGCACCTGTATTCAAGATAGCGTCATAGAATTCTACGCTTCCGCCGAAGGTGGCTCCCATGAAGTCAGCAGCAAGATCTACGTTTTTGCAGTTGGATGTAATTGCCCAACTGGAACCGCCCTGATTTGCATAGTTAGTAGCTGTCGCTGCATTATCCAATTTAGGCATATTCGTTATTGACCAGTTTCCGGCCTGATCGTCCGCCGCCTGAATGGAAGCCATGATCCAGCATCCGGCCATGGTTCCCGCAACTGTTCCGCTGTTAAGAGTTCCGATGTAAGAATCCCAGTCATTCACTTCTACGAGAACACCGCTCTTAACCAATTCTGCATAAGTGCTCATAACCTCTTCCAAAATCGCATTGTCTACAAGCTGCGCGGAACCGTCGGCTCCGAAGAAGCTGCCGCCTGCGGATTGAAGCATCATAACGATAATATCGGATTCACCGCCCACACAGGAGAGCATCGGCTTTCCGGTTTTCTCAAGAACTACTTTTCCTTTTTCGATGAAATCGGACCATGTAATATTTTCAAAATCAGAAATTTTATATCCGGCTTGCTCCAGCAAATCGGTTCTGTAAGAAGCGATAACCGCGCCGTTGTCAAAAGGTACGCCGTAATTCTTGCCGTCTACTGTGGAGAAGCCTACCTTACCTGCCGAGAACTGACTGTAATCCAGCTTGCCCGTAAGGTCTGTAAATGCATCGGGATAACTGATCACATTCTTCTGGAATGCCGCATCTTGCATTAAGAGTATATCCGGCAGCGTATCGAGATTTCCTGAGGTAGCCGCTGTGGTCAGCTTCGTCTGAACGTCCTCCCAAGGCGTCTCTACTACTTCCAATACGAAGTTCGGATGATCCTTCTGATAAACCTCGGCCGCTTTGTTCATCGCGTTGATGTTGAAAGCCGGGTCCCAGCACCATACGGTCAATTTCTCTTCTCCGGCCGCCCCTGCATCCGCCTGAGCTTCATCCCCTGATGTTTCTGCAGCAGAAGCTGCTTTCGTGGTCGTTTCGTCTGTTCCTGCAGAATTGCTTGCCGTCTCAGTACCCCCGCCGCAGCCTGCCAATAAGGAAACGGTTAATGCAGCCGTTAAAACGGTGCTTACTAATTTTTTCTTCATTCTCTTTCCTCCCAAATGATTGTATCAACTGTTATTATTCTTCAGAACGTTGCTCTCGTTTGCGCAATTGCTTGTTCTGTAAATATCATACTAAAATCTTTTATTGTTGTCTATTGACAGAATATACTTTTGTCTTATTTCATTTTTTATCTTTTTGCACATTTTTCGGATAGTTTACGCCCTTTGTTTGCGCACTATTGCGCACTATATTTTTGATTTGCGCGCAACTTCAAGATTATAACAAGAAGTTACCCTCCGGTCACTTCGTAGACTCCCTGAAAATAATTTCATACCCCAGCAGCGTCCTCACATCCACCTTATTTCCGTTGATCAAATCTAACAAAACCTTGCAAGCGACGCTGCCTAGTTCAATGGCATCGAACCGTATGGAGGTAATAGAAGGCGTATAATCCTCAAGTACTTCGCTGTCGTAGCAGGAGGCGACCTTTATCTGCCCCGGTACCCGGATGTGTTCGCGGCGCAGCTTGGTAAGTATCCACCGGCACAGCGTATCGTCCATACATAAGATCCCATCTATTTTTTTCATAATGATTTCATCCACGATCTTCTCCGCTTTCAGCTTGTTATGCACATCCAGGAACACGTAGTCAGGATTTACTCCGATATGATTGTCCTCCAGACCGGAGCAATAGCCGTTGAATCTGGCGTTGGTGACGATGTGGCTCCGATTGTTTCCAATCATCGCAATTTTGCGCATTCCCTTTAAAACCATAGTGGATACCATATCCCGACAGGCTTCCTCGTGGTCGTTGTCTATCTGCACCACCTCCGGATCGTCGATACTTCCCAAGGTTACAAAGGGCATGTTCACTCCCTTTAAATACTTCACAAACACGTCATCCACATAAGTTCTCGCCAATACAAAGCCATCCACCTTCCTGCTGTTCACAATTCGCTCCAGACTTCCTATATCCCTGTCCCCGGTCATTATTATAATGGTATCATAATCATTGACCATGGCAATTTCCGTTATTCCAATCATACAGCGCTGAAAAAACGGAAGGTCGATGAGCCTCCAGTTATTAGGAATGACCAGCGCGATATTATTTGTTTTGCTTTTCCTTCCCTCGGAAAATAAATCCGGATAGCCGCAGACATTTACCGCATAGTCCCGTATCATCTTTCGCGTATTTTCTCCGATTCTTCCCTTACCTGACATGGCGCGGGAGATAGTGGTTCTTGAGACTCCGAGTTTTTCCGCCATTTCTACATAATTTATCTTTTTCTTACCGTCCATAATACTCCATTCCCAGCCCCTTACACATGAAATTCACCAAGTGCGGTTTCCAGCTGTTCCACCTGATAGAGCATTTTCTCTGAAAGCATGGAGAGTTCTTCCACAATCTGCACCTGGTTCTTCGTTTTTCCATTTGCAGCCGTTATCGACTCGAAAGCCTCCGCTGTCACTTCCGAGATATGCTCCATCTTATTCACCGATTCTTCCTTTTCCGTGCGCATCCTTTCGATGCTCGATACAATGGCTTCCACTTTCTTCACCAGCGCCTCTACCTGCGCTTTCATTCCATTGAAGGAACCACGCATGTCCTCTACCGCAATTTCCTGATAGGTAATGACTTCACCCGCATCATTCGCTGCATTTACCGTGCGCACCGTTTCTTCTTTTATCTCATCCACAATGCTTCTGATCTGGTTAGCCGCCGCCAGAGACTGGTCTGCCAGCTTCTTGATGGAATCAGCCACGATAGCGAAGCCTCTGCCTGCTACGCCCGCTCTGGCCGCCTCGATTGCCGCATTTAAGGACAGCAGAGTGGTTTCTTCCGAAATGCTGTCTATCGTATCCACGATGCCGCCTATCAGGCCGGATTTCACTTTCAGCTCGTTAATGGACTCTATGACCTTCTGGGTTATTGCGGAGGTTTCCTCCGTCTTTTCCTTCAAAATGTGCATTCTGTCGATGCTGTCTCCGATAGCAAAGGTCGTCCCTCCGGCAATCTCTCTGATTTCCATAGTCTCCCTATCCACGATTCCTATATGATTTGCCAGGCTCTCCAACTTTTCCACACCGTTCTTCGTATCGTTAGCCTGTTCAAACAATCCCTGCTCTATCTGGCCTATGGCCGCCGATATATAAGCCGCAGATTCCGAAATAGTCTCCGAAGACTTCACAACATTCTGAGCCGACTGCGCCGCCTCGAGACTCACCGCCTTCACATTTCCCATCAGACCGTTCATGCTCTCCAGCATGTGATTCATATGCTTTGCCAGCGTTCCGAACTCATCCTTTCGATTGGTATGTAAGCGAATGGAAATATCCCCTGTAGTAATGATTTCCATCTTATCGGTAAAATATTTAATGGCCCTGTTAATTCCCGCCGCGATTCCACCGCCTATCAAAAGCGCGATAAGAACGGATGCCAATATAACGAAAAAGGTCAGATACTTAATATCCTTCACCTGCCCCGTAATCTCCGACTCGGGAATCAGCACACACACCATTGCCCCGGTATCCGCAATCCTACGGTAGAGGAACAGATAATCTCTTCCCTCAAACAGCACATTCTCCATCGTTCCTATACTTTCTTCCGCTGCTCTGGCCCGCTCATAGAAATCAGTCCCGAAAAAGAACGTTTCCCGGCTTCCATCCTCGGAAAGCTCTACGCCGTCCCCTGTCACAAATGCGATTCTGCAGCCCTCACCCATCTGCATTTTATTCAAGATGTCGGTGACTGCCTGCTTATCGATGTCCATGACAAGAAAAGCTTCCTTTCTGTAAAAAGCCTTTATCATGCGGATTGCATAGTTATTGCTGTCCACATTCAAGGCCTCATCGATTATGGAGGACTTACCGAACCAGTAATAGGCTTGGGAGTCTTCCAGTAAGGTTTTTCCCTGTTCAGACCGGGTATAGTCCGAAAACATATTTAATACAGATTTCTTGTTCGTGGATAAAGAAGATACCGGATCCGAGAAAAGATAGATGCTCTGCAAAAAGGCATCGGCGGTTACCTTTGTTGTAATCTCCGATTTTTTGTCGGTATAATAGATGGATTGGTCTGCTTTCTTCGCCGCCATGCCTCCGGTCAGATAATCCGTCACATTGGTATCCGACAAGTATTCCACCGCCGCACCGCTTACCGTATCGAATCCAAATTCCAAATATTCTCCCAGCATGTCCAGCGATTGCAGAGTAGATGTTTTATAGTTCGCCTTTATAGCGCCAGAAGCAGAGGTGTACGCCGACACCCCTGCTATAATAATAAATCCGATTAACAGACAGTAAGAACCCGTCAGCTTAAACCGTATGGTAGAGAACAGATTCTTCTTCCATTTATTTCTTATACGTTTAGATTTTATCATATTTCACCTCTTCATGTTATTTTGTTATTCCATTAACATGAACAGGCAACTGCGCAAACAATAAATCTAAAATAATAAATCTCAATAATCCTTAGTCGATTCCTTCAGGCGGATTTCATATCCGAACAGATTGCTCGTATTGACTTCCTTGCCCTCCATATAATCGATTAATATTTTTCCAGCATTCCTTCCCAGTTCGCAGGCATCGAAATCGATAGAACTTATTGCGGGTATGCGATTCTCCAGAAGACTGCTGTCATAAAAAGAGCCTACCTTCACCGCATGGGGTACTCCGATATTTTCCTTATTCAGCTTATTGAGTACATAGAGACAGATGGCATCGTCCGTACACAGAAGGCAGTCCACCTTCTTGCGAAGCAGCTCTTCTACTGCGATCTCCGCCGCCACATAGTTTTCTATGTCCATATAAACCAGGCCCGGTTCGGCACTTCTTCCCGCCTGCAGCATCGCTTCCTCGTAACCTGCATAACGGCTCAGATTGACGATAAGCCTTTTATTGCCTCCCAAGAGGCCTATCCTCTCACAGCCCTTAAGCAACAGCATGGAAGTGAACTCCTTGCATGCAGCCTTATGGTCGTGATCTACGCGCAGGACATTCTCGTCATCATAGCTTCCGATTGCAAGAAAGGGAACTTTCTTCCCCTTGAGGAAATCGATGGCCAAGTCATCCACATTTGTCCTCGCCAGCACGATGCCGTCCGCCTTGTGATTGCCTACCAGATTCTCCAAATGAGAAATATCATTCTGGCTGCTGGAGGTAACCAAAAGATTATAGCCGAAGGTCTCCGTCACTTCCAGAAGTCCCGTCATACACTGTTGGAAAAATGGAATCTCCACCACATTGCAGTCTCCGGGCATCACCCAGCAAATATTGCGGGTCCTGCCGGAAATCAGCCCATTTGAGCCGATGCCGGGCATATAGTTATGCTCCTCAATATAGTTGAACACCCTTCTTCTGGTAGCCTCACCGATTCTTCCCTTGCCGGAGATAGCTCTGGATACAGTGCTCTCGCTAACACCAAGACTTTCCGCCACATCTCTAATTGTTAATTTCTCGGTTACTCCGTCTCTCTTCGTTAAACCCACGATCTTCGTCACACTGTCTTTCTCATCAATGATGTCAAAAATGCCATATGTTCATATTAGCAATTGGAGCAGGCTTCGTCAATGTGTCAAATTACTAAGAAAAGAGTCGATAAATTGGTTAAAATATCGGCCCGGGTCCGCTTCGCTGATATAAGAAAATGACAGGTGGGAGAACGCGATGAAGCGGCTTTAGAAAAGAGCGTTTCCTTTTAGCGGGATTAGGCGGCAGCAAGACAAGTTATGTCAGTTATCCCGGAACCGCTCCATAAAGGCCTTCTCCACATCCTTAACATATGCCCGGCTGACGGGAATCCGCTTGCCGTTTACGGCAACGGCATCCCCGCCGTCCAGTTCGCGGATATTATCCAAATTGACGGCAAACGCCTGATGGCATCGAGTGAATCTTCCAGCCGGCATCTCATTAAGAAGATCGGCCAGCTTTCCGGAATAGTATACTGCCGTGCCGTCTGTCAGCGTGGCTTCCGCCCGCCGTCCCGCCGTTTCCATACAAATAATCTCCCTGATTGCCACCTTCCTTTTAACACCGAGTGAATCGAACACAAAATAATCCCGTTGGAAACGCTTCGTATAATCGCGGGCAATCAATCGTTCCAGCTTTCCGCCGTCAAGCGGCTTATTCAAATAATGAAGCGCGTCTACATCGTAGCCCTGCGCAGCGTAATCCATTGTGGCAGTAATAAAAATAATCGCCACGGCTTCGTCTTTTTCCCGAATTGTGCGCGCCAGCTCCATTCCGTTCATTCCGGCCATAATGATGTCTAGAAGAATCAGATCGTACCGCGTGTCACCTCTGGTAAAAGCGGACAAAAAATCCTCACTGCCTGTAAAGGTGGTAAGTCTATATTCAATATTCAGCTTTGTAAATATAGAGCGGCAGATTTTCTCCTGTGTCTCGGCAAAGATTTGTTCGTCCTCACATAAAGCGACTTGATACATAAGTTCACCACCTGATTTTTTGTATAGTATATCATTTTTTACAGCAAATAGAAATGATTATCAGCCGGAATGACAATTCATGTTTATCAAATCCTTATTTTCTACAAATTATGTCTTTATTTCTACCAACTACGTTGTCGCATTGAAATTGCAAAATTAAAAAATTATAATGTATATTAAGATATAAAAAAATACCGGCCAAGCTGCGCGGTTTTGAAATGGGGATTCGTGATGAAACTCTTAAAAGAATGGGTAAAAAAAATAAAACGAATTAAGCGGCAACACTTGGTTTCATCTGCTGTCATACTGCTGTGCGGCTTATGTGTGATACTCTTTTTGAACGACTATTTTCATTCATGGGGGCAACCGTACATGATGGAGAAAATTACCGACTTGTCTGAAGGCTGGGAGTATGAGACGCCGGGAACCGCGCGGCAAACCCTCTCCACACTACAGAGCGGTCCGAAGCTTGCGGGCGGCGAAACGATGACCATGTACCGCGTGCTGGACACTGCACTCGAAAATGCTGCTGTTCTGATTCGCGCCAATCATCAAACGGTAACTGTTTATCTTGGCGATACGCCGCTGTACATCGACAAGGTACTCCTGCCAGCTGAGAATCCCGGCATGGCGCTTCACTTTATCCTACTTCCGGCGGATTACCTGAACAAGACTTTGAGGGTGGAACTTACCTCTCCCTACGCAGCCTACTCCGGGCGCACCAGCCCCGTTATGCTCGGTACGATTCCATCGCTGGAAGCATGGGCACTCTCCTTGTCTATGCGTCCGCTCATCTTCATGTCTATGTGCCTGCTACTAGGGCTGTGCATTATCACGCTCACGCTGGCTCAGGCGCTGGGAGGCGACGTTCGCTGGCAAAACCTCGCCCTCGGCGTATTCGCCGTTATATGGGCGCTATACTATGTCTGCACCGAGTACATCGTGTTCCAATTCTTCCCGCCAGCGGCGGTATCAGCGCTCAGCCTTGGCCTGTACTACACTTTCGCTGTCCCGCTAACGCTGTATTTTTATTCCTCATTTGAGCGATACAAGAAATGGATGCTGCCCCCCGTAATCCTGCACGGCGGGTTCGCGGCGGCGGCACTGCTGCTCCAGGTTACTGGTCTGGTGGATTTGCCCCGGCTGCTCCATGTCAACAACATCCTGCTGTCCGGGCTTGCGTATACTGTTGTACTAACCGTTTTGGAAGCCTTTAAGGGCAACCGCCTGATGGTGCTGTCCGCGCCCTTTCTGGCCATGGCCTACGGCTCAATGCTGTATAACTTCAATGTCTTTTACACGAGGCACGGCGTTGTGCCTTATTCCTACCGGGACACCTATTTCCTGTTGATTCTCGCCGTGCTGGTGTACAACATCGTGCTGTTTTTCAACCGATATTTCAAGGAACAGCGGAAGAATGAATTGCTGGCGCTGCAAAACCGGCAAGCACGAGAGAGCTACAAAAGACTGACTGCGCACCTGAAAGAGGTGGGCGGTCTGAAACATGAGATGAGACACCACTTCACCGCCCTGCAAAGCTATCTTGACGCCGGACGGAACGCCGAAGCGGAGCGCTATCTGAAGCAGTACGCCGGGCAATCCTCCGCCGTGACTGATGCCGTTCACCACGATAATTTTATTATCAGCGCTGTGGCCTCCGGCCTGCTGCGGGACGGGGAGAACAGAGGCGTGGAAGTGGAACTGGACCTGAAAGCGAATCCCTTTCACATCGCAGAACCTGATTTATACAGCCTGCTTACCAATATTGCAGAAAACGCACTGGAGGCCTGTACCAGCTTACCGGAAGGACAGAGACGTTTTATTGCACTGACGATTTCTCGGCGGGAGCCGTACCTTGCCATCACCTGCCAAAACAGCAGGGCGGGTGAAATCATTCCCTCCGGGGATGGTTTTCTGTCCGGCAAACGAGAGGACGGCCACGGCTACGGCCTGTGGGTCATCCAAAGGATAGCGGAAACCTATGACGGTCTAATCAACACCCAATACGATGAAACCACTTTCACGCTGACCGTGGTTCTCAAGGATAGGCGGTGAGAAGGAGCACGGCTTATCTCATTTGTCAATCTCTTATTTTTACAAATTATGTCTCTTTTTCTACCAACTTCGTCATTGACCTTGAAAGTTACTGCGCTTTGCCGCAAAATACGATTGCAGCACGCTTTTTCGTTCATTTGCTGTTGTGCTGATTCCAGAGCGAACTGTGCATTAACCGGAAGTACTAAAGATGCAGCAGAAAAAACCGCGAGTCAAAATAAGTCGAGCTATGAGATTGATAATACTAAATATCTGTTGGATATTAAGTGTCATTCAAAAGCAGGCTCTGTAGCGTTTTATGTTGCCAGAATAAGAAGTAGGAGGAATAACTACGTTGATTAAGCGAACAAGTATGAAAATCATGCCCCTTGCGTTGGCGGTCGTTCTTATATTTACCAATCGAACACCATTTACCGTTCTCGCGGCGGACGATAAACAAACACCCATAGAAACAAGCGGTGAACTTTTCAATTTTACACAGCTGTCGTCAGAAATTGCTTTGCAGACGCTGTCGGTTGGGACAAGTCAGGATGATTTAATTCTGCCGGATACACTGGAGGCTACAATGCGGCAAGCGTCAGCTCCTGCCGATCAGAATCCAGAGGAACAGGCTGCCATAGAAGGCGAAGCTGAGCAGTCATTTGCTTCTCCGTCAGAAGTCCAAGTGCATGATGACGCGAATCAACATCAGGATGAGCCTGATTTATCGGCCGAACCTCCCTTGGAGGCTGTGAACGAAGCTGAAATGATTACTGTCTCCGTGCCAGTGCAGGAATGGATTCCTCAGCCGGAATTTGACTCATCAACCATCGGTACATACGTCTTTACGCCAGTACTTGACGGGGCGCAGAGCCTTGCGGAAGATGCGGAGCTTCCTTCCATTACCGTGCAAGTGATAACGGGCTTCATGCCGCAGTCCGCTATGCTGCTGACGCAGGGCGTAGGCACCACCACCATTGATGTTGGCGACAGCTCGACCGAATCCGGCATAGGCTGGACTTATTCCGGTTCCAACGGCGTATTTACGGTTACCGGCGATGTGACCGTCACAGGCACGACTACAACAAACTATATCAGCGTGCCAAATGGTGCGGCTGTGAATATTACACTGGGCGGTACGACTATTAACTTGGAATCTGGTGCTGACAGATCCCCGATTACAATAGGCGACGGCGCTGACGTCACATTGACACTTGCAACCGGAACGACCAATACGCTCACAGCGTCGCAACAAGGTGCGGGCATTCGAACCGGCCAAAACGCTAAGTTGACGATAAACGGAACCGGCGACCTTACCGCCCAAGGCGCCCAATACTGGCCCGGCATAGGCGGGTACGGCGGGAACGCGACTATTAACATAACGGATGGCAACATTACGGCCAACGGCGGCCGATATGCAGCGGGTATTGGCGGGAGTACGGGATATCACGGCAATGGAACCATCACAATCAACGGCGGTACGATAGTCGCTACCGGCGGTGAAGGAGGTGCGGGCATTGGCGGCGGTTATTATGGTGCGGGTGGCATCATTACCGTCAACGGCGGTACACTAGTTGCTACCGGCGGGCTCAATGGTGCGGGAATCGGTGGCGGGCTCGATGGTGCGGGTGGCATCATTACCGTCAACGGCGGCACAGTCACCGCTGCATCATCTGATCCAGAGGATAATGCTATCGGCCCCGGCGATTCCGGTTCGCCCGGCATTATTACCATTACCGGAGGGTATGTCAACACATTGGTCGGCCACGTCAGCCCACAGCCAACCACCGGCAGCACCCCTGTTTACCTTAACACCCTGTCTATTGGAAATCCCAACATTGGAGACGGTGTAGCTATTGAATCTATAAAATATGATTCGGACAAGTCTTATAACAACGATAAAATTTTTACAGCAAACAATGGCATGGTATATATCTGGTTACCACAAAACAGCAGCGATTCGGCGAGTGTTGATGTCGTTGTACAAGGAGTCACTTATACCAAAGCATGGGCCAGAACAGGAACCGCAGAGACGGAGACGCTGCTGCGCTATGGAAACGCCGAAACGCCTAACATCAGCGGTCAGCCTCAAAATGGCACATATACTGTTGGCAGCACGGCTACACCGCTGACCGTAACGGCGAATGTATCAGAAGACAGCGGAACGCTTTCTTATCAGTGGTATCAAAATACCAATAACAACACAACCGACGGAATTGCAATAGGAACAGACAGCGCAAACTACACACCGGATACCAACACAGTTGGCACGCTGCATTATTACTGCGTAATTACCAATACAAATACAAGCGTCAGCGGTTCACAGACTGCGGCCGCAACCAGCAGCATTGCTACAGTAACCGTCAACACACCTGTAACCACTGTACCAACGCTTTCCATGACTCCAAATGCCGCCACGGTAGATGTGAACACCGCAACAAACGGGGATGTTGTATCATCCGCTATCCCCGCCAATTTCAGCGGAATCCCTACTTACAGCATTGACGGCCCAACCCAGCTCCCGGCAGGCTTGAGCTTAAATCATTCCACCGGCGAGATTACGGTTGCCAGTGCAGCCTCATTGAGCGCATCATCGGTCACTGTAACAGTCAAGGCAGAATACCTCACGGAATCTGCGACAGCGGTGGTTGCTATTATTGTTAACGACACAACACCACCCGCTACGCCAACCTTAACCACCACACCAACCGACTTTAACTTCGGCAGCGTGACGGTAAACACAACCTCTCCATCATCATCGCTGGATGTTTCGGGCACGGATTTAACCGACAATATCACCTACGCCGTCAGCGGAGATACTGCCGCGTTTGTTGTTGATGCTTCCGCCTGGGACGTTACGTCGGGCGGTTCGCTCGGTATTGCCTTCAAGCCGACCGCAGTACAAACGTACAACGCAACCATTACATTTTTCAGCAACGGCGCATCCAGTAAAACGGTTGCTCTGACCGGCAGCGGGACTTCCGACGGCAATGGCAACGGTACTTTCGACAGCAATAGTAGCGGTTCCTCCTCATCAGGCGATATCGGCAGCTACAGCAGCCCGCCCGCAACCACCACCGGCAACATCATTATGTACGGCGTAAACATCCCCTACACTATGTACAGCAGCACCGGCGCTCTGACCCTCGGCCTGACTTCCGCGAAGCTGGACGAAATCCTCAAATCAGCGGGGAACAACAAGACCATAGCTGTTGATATTGGAAGTCTGGCAAATCTGAAAGAGATTAAGGTGAGTTTTCCGCCTGCGTGGTTTTCGGCGCACAAGAATATCACCATGCCGGTACAGTCCGGCATCGGCGGCGTGTATTTAAACAACAGCCTTGCGCAAAAGTTTTCCCAGAATACGAACGCTACTGTGTCACTGAAGTCAGGCAGCCTGATTTTCTCGGCGGAGCAGGGCGGAAAGTCCGTCACATGGAATACGCCGGGCGCGCCGGTCATGATTTATATGCCTTACACCCCTGTAAAAGACGCGAATGTAAATGCCATTGTCCTTTATGACAAAACAATAGGAAAAACTGTAGGCCACAGCTTTTACCAAAACGGTAAGCTCTATGGCGCGGTATCGAATCCAGGCGTATACGACGCAAAGGTTGTCTTAACCAGCTTTACTGACACCTCAAATCACTTGGCAAAAGGCGATATTGCATACGCAGTGAGCCATGGGCTGATTTCTGGTACAACAGCAACAACTTTCGCTCCGGATACTGCCATCACCTGCGCCGAGTTTATCATGATGCTGGGCAAACTTTCCGGCGTGGATGTGAATGGCTATAAAACCAGCAGCTTTACTGACGTTGCCAACTACAGCGCCGCCATGCCTTATATCTCATGGGCGGTACGAAATAAAATTGTAACGAGCATTGGTAATAACTATTTTAGCCCAGACAATAGTGTCACTCGTGAGCAAATGGCTCTTATGATAGTTAATTATACACAAGCTACCGGTCAAACGCTGCCGACTGCTTGCCAAGCTGTTACATTTGCTGATAACAGCTCCATATCCGCTGGGACTTCGGACGCGGTAAAGACAATACAACGAGCGGGTATTATACAGAGCAAACCGAACAATCGCTTTGACCCGCAAGGCAGCGTCACCCGCGCCGAGGCCAGTTCTATTATCCGCAGGTTCGCGGAGAGCGTTATCAGCGGCGAAAAGGGTTGGGTACAGGCCGGCAACGGCCAATGGCAGTACATCGGCGAAGATTACAAACCAACTATCGGCTGGCTTACCACTACAGAGGGGCATAAATACTACCTCAACATGGATGGCTTCCGGGTGTCTGACAAGTGGTTCCAAATTGCTGCCATGCGATACTACTTTTATTCGGACGGCAAACTGGCGGTCAACACCACTGTTGACGGCTACGAGGTCGGTGCGGATGGCGCAAGAAAAGACAAAAAGTAAATAGAGATTTAAAAAGCGGGCGATTCCTTTTGACCGTCCGCTTTTTGTATGTGATTAAGACGTGATCTTGTGACGCTGCTCACCTTCTATCTTGCGATTCCCCATTTAAACTCTTCTATAAATAGCAATGACAGAAAAGCAAATCGGGTTTACTAAAAAGTTTATTAATTTTAAATTCATTGAGAATTCTTACTATTATATTCCGTCACAGCCGGATCTTTCATCTCATAAATGCGGTACCACTCCTTCGTCTCCTCATTCTTTATCGTCTCTGAGCGGTTCTTATACAAAAATCTGGTCAAATTATAGCAGTCGATCCAGATCTCGTTATTGCCTTCCTTTTGGGATTCGTCAAATATAAGCTGTAATCCCCAGTGAAGATGGGTCACTTCGATATTGTTCACATTCTCCTTCGTGCTGTAACCCGTATGTCCCATATAACCGATTACCTGCCCTGCGGTTACTACGCTTCCCTCCTCCAAGTCCTTGCAATACGGGAAGTTCTGCCTCAAATGAGCATAATAATAGTACCTCTTTCCATCGAAGCTGCGGATTCCCAGACGCCATCCGCCGTACTGATTCCAGCCGATAGCTTCCACATAGCCGGATTCTATGGCAATAATGGGCGTACCAACCTGCCCCATCATATCATGGCCGAGATGAGGCCTGGAATAGCCATAGCTTCTGGATGTCCCGAAATCGTCATAGTCGTTATAAGCAAAGCCTTTCGCCACAGGCGAAAACGCTTTTAGGCCGTAGCATGACTGCCATTCCACGGTTCCGTCCTCCATCGGCTTTTGTATCTCATACTCTCCTACAAACCCACCCAGCACAGCGGTATAGGCTTCCAGATAATAAGCATAATATTCCATATCCTTCGTCAGTTCCCGCATCGTCGTCTCCTTGGACGTAAGCTTTCTGGCTGTCTTGCTTATCTCCGATACGCTGCCTTTAGGAAACTTCCCCCCGTTCTTAGCCCCTGCATAAGCGAGCAGTTCAATCCAGTTTACATGCTCTGCTGCCTTATCTTCCAGGCTCTCCTTATACGTGTCCACATCCCATTTATAGGCTTCGCACAGGGCCTCATAAGATATATTGAAGTCTACCCACTTGATATATTTTTTTTCCGCGAAAACTTCCAATTCTATGGCCTGTTCTTCTGCCTTCGGAAAACCGTCTCTTAAAAACCCCGTCGCCCAAACGATTCCGAAGCAGCTAAGAAGAATACTCTCTATAATTACCGCCCTTTTTATTTTTTTTAGATACTGCATATTCCACCATCCGGCATACCTCATAGAAATATATGAAAAAGAGCGGGGTTCTATTCCCCGCTCCTGAATTACAGCAATTTTTCATATAGGTAGTCCTGCATATTGAAGTAGCTCTGCACTCTATTATAATTGTCCAGAATAGCCGGCAGCCTCCGCTCGTATTCCTCTTTCGTACACTTCTTTATAATGGTTTCTATATTATCCGTATCCTTTAACGATATTTGTATGATTCCGTCCTTATTAAAAAAGCTGTCTATCTTGCGCGCCCCAAGATAAATGGGAATAGTCTGGGCGGCGAAGCAGCTGGTGATTCTCTCCGAAAAAAAATAGTCCGACAGTTCATTTTCAATGGCAAAGGAATAACAGTAGTTCCTTAAGCTGTCATCGATGGGCACATATTCCCCTCCATCAAGAGTTCCCATTACATCCGCCAGCCGGTTTCTTTTACAGTAGCGCGCAATTTCTGCCCGTACCTTATGGAGCTCGCACATTTGCTTATCGGAACAAAGAATGGATATATTTTTATTCTTCGCATCATATGCATTACCGTCTATGATTTCCGGATTATTTCGTCCATACCACACCTCCGCGCATATCGGGTAATATTTAGCATTTTGCAGCGAATCCAAGAGCCTCTCATCATAAGTAAATATGGCATCGAACTCCTGCGCAAGCCCCTTATGCTTTTCAAACATAAGATAGTCCTTCGGAACTATCGCTCTGGATTCTCCCAGCATTCCATACTTTCTTACCGGCTTTCCCATAGTCTCAAGCATGGCACGGTGTGTATAAAAATGAGTATCCAGCCCCCAGTTATAGCGGTCCCACAAAAAATGTTTTCCTACATTACCATACGGATTATGGGCGGTATGCATATCTCTTATAAAAAATAATTCCATGGGCTGTCCACCCTCATTGAAAATGGGAGGCTGCTTTGAGCTGATACCTGCAGCATAATTATAATACGGCTTATAAATCTTCGAATTCTCCCTTATGGAAACAACCTTATTCCTCACTTTGTGATATACACCCATATACATCCTTCCTCCAAATAAAAAAAGGGGCCGTGTCCGTCGATGATAGCTCATCCAATTTCACACAGCCCCCTTCAATCCTTACTAATTTTAAATACAACAATTTCTAAATATAATGATTTAAAAACTGAATTACCAAGCGCTTACGCATCTTATCAATCTATAATTCGGGCTCAATCAGACCATACGTATTGCCTTTTCTCTTATATACTACATTTACCTGATCGGTCTCCGCGTTGCAGAATACGAAGAAATTATGTCCCAAAAGCTCCATCTGAATACATGCATCCTCCGGATACATAGGCTTGATGTCAAATTTTTTGGTGCGGATGATCCTGATTTCCTCTTCATCCATATAATCCTTCTCTATAAATTCCTGCTTGAAGAAGCTCGCCGACTGCTTCTGGTCTACCAGCTTGTTCTTGTACTTCTTTAGCTGTCTCTCGATAATCTCTTCTACCAGATCAATAGAAACATACATATCGTTGCTTACCTGCTCCGAGCGAATGATACTTCCCTTTACCGGTATCGTTACCTCTATCTTTTGCCTTTCCTTTTCTACGCTCAACGTTACGTGTACTTCGGTCTCCGGATTGAAATACTTCTCCAATTTACCTATCTTATCCTCTACCGCTGTCCTCAAACCTTCCGTAACATCGATATTCTTACCTGCTATAATAAACTTCATATCACTCATCCCTTTCATTGGATTATTGTACAAGCATTATACCATATTTTTATGACCTTGTGCAACAAATTAGAGATTTTGTTTTAGCTCAAAGACTTTTGTAAAGTCAATATCATTTTCGACATTTTCTGATAAAAAAGACATTTTTATCAGAACTATACAAAACATTCGTTCTAAAGGTTACCATAATTTCCTTCCCTCTTTTAATCCTAAAACATGTGGATAATGTGTATAACTCCGTGCATAAGTGTCAAACCCCTATTTTTAGGCACTTTCCTATGTGGATAACTTTAAAACTCTTTTAAGTGTTTTTTATATCGTTATTTAGCTCTTTGTGAATCTTGTACAAGTCACGAATTGTCAAGGTGATTTTTGAATTTTCCGTGATTTCCCCCATCCAAGCGGTTCCTATAATTTCTCTAGAACTATTAAAAAAGGCGGATGCCAGAAAGCACCCGCCAAACTTATTTTATTAATTCTCCCGTTAGAAAATTCTTCTAACAGAAAGAGGTGTTCTATAATTAGCATTGGATACGATAATACCTGTCTTAGAAGTAGAGGCGTGAACAATCTGGCCATTTCCAATATATAAAGCCACATGTCCGGAATAGCATACGAGGTCACCAGGCTGCGCATTCTCCAGTCCGTTTACCGCAGCTCCCACGCTCCTATCTGCCGACGAAGAGTGAGGCAGGCCTACACCAAAGTTCGAATAAACACTCATAACAAATCCAGAGCAATCGGTTCCGTTCGTAAGGCTCGAACCGCCATATACATATGGATTACCTACAAATTGAAGCGCATAATCCGCCACAGAACGCCCCATTGAACTTCCACCGCTGGAAGTATATGTAACCGCCTGCTTCGAGGAACTTGACTTAGTAGCTCTTGCCGCTGCTGCCTGTGCTGCTTTTCTCTCCGCTTCTTCCTTGGCGAGTCTGGCAGCTTCTTCTTCCTTAGACTCTGCCTTGACGAATTCTGTAGAAAGCGTTATGTAATCCGTAGAAACGTAGCCATCGCCTTCCTCTATGTTCACCTTTACCCAATCATCCATTTCTTCCGTTACGATCAGCTCATCTTCAATCGGTATCAGACCGAGTACTGTCGTATCCATTCCCGGCTGCTCGCGCACCTTCAAGGTCGTCGTCGTAACCGTTGCAATTCTCGTTCCTACTTCTTTCGCAAGAGCGATGGCATTCTCACCCGTCACACAATATTCGCCTTTTACATATCCTGTTACGGAACCGGAATTGATTTCATACCAGCCGTCGGTCTCCGAAATAAAGGTTCCTACCGATTTATCATAAAGCTTTCCAACGATTTCTCCATCCTCGCTGGGGGTATTTCTTACATTTACGTAATCATTTACCTTTGCAATAACAAGGCTCTTGAAGCCTTCCTCTTCATCCTTCTTGTCCAGCTTCTTCTCCACGCTCTTCAAAATGCTTTCATCCACGTTAGATGCATCAACTATCTTTGTCTCTTCAATAGTCTTTTGTTCTGCTTTCGTGGTATCGCCGGAAACCGCCTCCGCATTTCCCGTTACGGATGTTGTACTCGCGCTTCCTGCAGTCGTAGGAGCCTGCGCACTGCTATTCGATGTATTTCCCGATACGCCGGCGCTATTTGTGCTCTGAATCTTCTGCGTATCCGCCTCATCCTTAATATTCTTCAAGGAAGTGGCATTGGAAGCCAAAGTATAATCGATTCCTGCAGACGGCAATACGGAAGAAATCCCCGTCGCCGCATTTGTCTTTATGTCAATACTTGAAAATGTAAGAACTGCTGTCACTGCACATATTACAATTTTCACGTTCTTATGTCTCATATAAGAAATATCCTCCGTTAATTGTTAACGCTAGTATTAAATTTATTACAAATTTATTACATCTGTAAAATAATATAACACCTTTGTAATACTTTGTCAACGTTAGGATACATTTACCAAATTTTTCTTATCATGAATCCGGCAGATATCATTATCATACAAAAAATGTATACAATAACAAAGCTGCTGACGATAATACGCACATATTCAGCGGTAATCATATTCCCCTAAAGCTTCACCATCAGAGTCTTTTTGTCATTGTTTTGTAATATCCGGCATCTGAAACAGCAGGCTTCCCATGAACATTCTCTTAACCTTCTGCCTATTTACATGTTGCCCTTTGCTTTCTTTTTCCTAAGAACCATTTCTATTACTTTTTCTATATAAGATACCAAGGTCTGAAAATCGTTCATTTTAAAGCTGGAGGCCAAAAATACAGCCGTGGCAACAATTACGCTGATAATTCCCTTTACAATAATACTTCCTAACAAAATATCAATAGTAAACAGAGAGGAAATCCTTAACGCTGCAAATGCAGTAATTCCCAAAAGGACCATGCGAAATAGAAATTTCGCATAATAGCTGTAAGGCTTCTCCTTCACATAATACTTATATACCACTACCGTTCTTCCCATAAAGATAAGCAGATGCCCTATTACCGTTCCAAACATGATACCGGTAATTCCTACTATCGGCGCCAGTATAAGGGATATAGCCACATTTACAACAGCAGCCGCTATCATATAATCTCTATCAGTTTCAAAATGTCCCAGCGTATTTCGAAAATAAGTCATCGGATTGTTGCAGATAGCCACGAATACATTGGCAGACAGCATAAATAAGAAAGACAACGGAAGCTGTAACTCCGACTTCGCCAACCAAAAGAAAATGAAATCCTGCCCTACCACGATCATTCCCGTAGCCGCCACCAGCCCCATGTAAAATCCGGCCAGATCAAGGGCACCAAAGAAGGAGACTCCCTTTTTCTCTTCATCGGCATATACAAGGTTGCCTATGCTGGCTTGCAGTGCACTGAATATAGAAATAATAAGCTCCTGGATCTTAGCAGAAATCATCCTGTAATTGCTGACCATTCCTACCGTTCCGATTCCCAGCATCCCGGAAATAATGATATCGTCAGAGCTGCCGTATATGGTACCGGCAATTTTAGTCGCCATCATGTTTTTCACATCATGCCCCAGATTCAGTTCCTTAATATCCGCTTTGCTTATCTTCACCTTAGTGATCTCAGGATATTTTTTTCGGGACCACCATGCGATAATCAGGTTTGAAATAATATTATTGGCAACAGCAACGAGCAAATAACCGACATAGCTTTGGAATCTAATCAATACGAAAATCTTAAGTGAGGTAGAAACAATACTCATAAGCGTATCCACTGTAGTGCAGAAATATATTTTCTGGTGGGTAACGAAAAGTATCCTTCTATATGCGAGGAAATAAGTACATATGGTAGCCAACAGCTGCAAATAATAAATGGTGTAAATGAACAGCCTGTCCTCACCCGCCATCTGCTCCTTCAAAATGAAAGGAAGAAAGAGGCTGGTAACTACACCGGCAACCAACACGAAACTCCCTACAATCTTATATATCATCTTATAAATATATAGAAGCTTTCGAATCTGCTGCGTGTTGTTAGTCGCGATTTCACTGTACATATGGTAAGTGATAATACTCGCAATTCCCATTTCCGATAACGTAAGAAAGGAGAAAATTGAGGTAAACAGTCCGTCATAACCCAGATAATCCACTGTAAGAACGTTCAAGAAAATACGGCGCGACAGTAGATTGAGCCCCAGCAGCAAAAGCGCGGAGCCCCATATATAAATTAAATTGATCAATGTATTTTTGATTCTCATCCTTGTACCCTTACACTATTCCATATCTTTTCGATTTCATCTCCCGTTTTATACGCCTCTTTCGCGTAGCTGGGGATGACTTCCTTCAAATGCTTCCTTATTTCCTCTTCATAATCCAACATCCACTGGAAGGCATCGATCAACGCTTCTTCATTTTCAAGCTGCTGTACCGGAAGCACATAATTGTCATAGGCCCCAAATAAGTCTTTGGCTATCCCCTTGGCCTTCACGGAATATCCCGCTACCAGTGTAGGAACGCAAGAAGAATAAGCCGCAATCGTAGCATGTGTCCTTGCCCCGATGAACATACGGCATCTGGAGATGTAGCCTTTCAGCTCCTCGCAAGTGCCGTCCTCTATCTTAATCACTCTCTTCGTATGTGCATATGTGCGGTAAAGCTCCTCTATCGGAATTCGGTCATTGTTCCTATCCCATACCACATGAGGAATCAATGCGACCTGCATATCCGTAGTCCCGATTATATGCTCTATCAGCCTTTTGTAACTGGATAGAAGGATTCCCTCTTTTCCTTCGCAGTCCATGACTAACGGACTTATATTAATTCCCACCGTCTTGCCTTCTAAAAAACCTTCGGGCAAGGGAAGTCTTTTTTCCTTCAGGGTAAAAGCCGGGTCAGGATAGCAAAGGATGTCCGGAGATCCCCCTGCATTTTTATAATGCGATACAAGAGCTTCGTAGGTGATGGACTCTCTCGCTATGATCATCTTATACCTGGCAAGGTCCTCGCTGATCTCCTTCCTGTTAAGAAGCTCCGGCTCAATGGAACAGCCCACCAGCATGGTCGCTGTTCCTTCCCGGTTAAAGGCCGAGTTTGCCAAAAATAAATCGTTCAGCATCATATCATAGCAATAATTATCGCCTCCGATAGAAATCGCCAGAGGGGAACGCTTTTTCCCAAACACTTCATGATAACGGTATAAAATAAAGCTTTCCTTATCCTTCGTAATCTTACGATATATATAATACAAAATGTGGGCCAGCTTGTGATTAGAAAACTTCCTCTCCTGTATCAGCTCGCACATTCCGTTCACCGAATATTTTTCATCCTCTTTTTTGCTGTTAGTAACCAGCGCCACTTCCGTTTTCAGCATTCCACAGAGCGTGTTGACTATCGCTTCACAGCCATGATTTCCGCTTCCTGCATGTGTATAAAAAACAATTTTTTCCCGCACGTTTTTTTCCTTCCTCGTAACTGTTAAGCACCTTCACAGTTACCGTTTCGCAACACGAGTATTAAAGTTATATCAATAAACTCATCGTTTCATATAATCATAGGTCCGTATCAGCATTCGAAAGCATCCTAACACGAAAAGATTCGGGTATCTCATCGTAAAGCGGCAAAGCTTTCCTACCGTCTCATTTACCTCTATCGGATAACATTTAAGTTTTACCGGAGTCTGCTCTTTCTGGCAGATTCGCCGCATAGTCTTACTGTAAGCCTTATAGCTTCCTCTTGCCTCATTTTTCAAAACGAGCATCAAAAGATACAAATACTCTCTTTCACACTGCTCCTTTCTATAGGCTTCCTTCTTCTGTAAAAGAGCTTCCAATACCTCTTTTAAATACCGGATGTTCTCATATAGGCCTTTGTTATATTTATGAACAATGGAAGAATCCAGGAAAAGATAATGGTAGTATTCGGCCCCATCCATAATGACAATCCTGTCACAATCTAAGATTGCCGGAATCGCAATTGTCATATCATCTCCCATGCGCAGCTTGAAATCCCAATATTTTGTATTGGCGGTCAAAAGCTCTCTGGAAAAGAGCTTCATGCACCGGGACATGGATACCGTACGGTTCTCATGGCCAAGAAGTTCTCCCCATATTTCCTTTTCTAAGCGTTCACCTTCGTAGACGCCGGGCCTTGCGCCGTGACGCCCTCCCTTTTTCGTGCCGGTCTTATCCTCTATAACGAAGTTACAGCAAACAATCTGTTTCTTATCTGCCTCGAGCCGAAGGCTCATCTCATAAAGCATCTTTTCATCCAGCCAGTCATCGCTGTCACAAAAACATATATATTCTCCCGTACTCACCGCAAGGCCTTCCATACAGGCCTTATTGGGTCCTCCATTCTTCACATGGAGACTTCTTATCTCATTATGCTTTTTAGCCAGTTCATCACATATCCTGCCGCTTGTATCCGCAGACTCGTCATCCACAAGAATAATCTCTTTGTTTTCATAAGTCTGGTTCAATATACTGTTTACACACCGTTCCAGATACTTTTCCACATTATAGACCGGAACAATAATGCTGATCTTATGCATCGATTCACTCCATTTTCTACAGAAAATAATTCTGAATGCTCGTCACCGCATTGGCGCCGTCGGCTACAGCTGTGATAATCTGTCTGAGCTTTTTGGTTCTGACATCTCCCGCTGCAAAGATTCCGGCTGTGTGCGTAACACAGTCCTCATCTGCAACAATATATCCTCTCTCATCGCATTTCACGGCATTTCCGAAGCTTTCCGTATTCGGATGGATTCCTACAGCAATGAATACACCATCCACCGCAAGCTCCTTTTTTTCCTCCGTCTTCAGATCGCGCAGAAGAAGGCCCTGTACCTGATCCTCTCCCTTGATTTCCTCCACTACCGTATCCCATATCACTTCCACATTATCAAGACTGCTTAAGCTTTCCTGAAGGATGTTAGCTGCCCGAAGCTCGTTTCTTCTATGAATCAAATATACCTTCTTGCTCGTTCTCGCCAAGAAAATCGCATCCTCCACCGCTACGTCGCCGCCGCCTACTACCGCCACCGTGCGGTTTCTGAAAAAGGCTCCATCGCAGGTAGCGCAGTAGGAAACGCCCATCCCCGCAAGCTCCTCTTCTCCCGGCACTCCCAGTTTAGAATGAGAGGCGCCGGTAGCGATTAGAATCGTTCTCGTTTCGTAATCTCCCTGACTGGTACTTATGCGATGTACGCGTTTCTTCCTGCAGGCGTCCAAATCAATATCCGCCGCTTTCATATCCTGCATGGGATGTTCGTTGCAGCCCGGAGCATCGATACTTTTAACGCCCGACACTTCCGCTTCCACAAATTCAATCTCCATATTATCCGCATGTTCTCTGAACTTCATTCCCAAATCGAAGCCGTTGATTCCCGGAAGTCCAAGATAATTATCCACCTCATAGGTGGTAAGCACCTGCCCTCCGCTCATAGTACTCTTTTCCAAAACCAAGGTCTTGAGACCTGCTCTCTTCGCATATATTGCCGCCGACAGCCCTGCCGGCCCTGATCCGATAATTACTAAATCGTACATAGTCATCCCTCTATTCTTTCTTAATTCAGCACCATCCGCCGTCCATCGTTATAATCTGCCCCGTCATATATTCAGGTGCATCGATAATCTGCAGGATGAGTTTCGCCGCTTCTTCCGGCCTTCCGAAACGATCTGCCGGTATTTCTTCTATAAGTGCCCTGAGCTCCTCTTCTTCAAAGCTCCGGTTCATATCCGTATCAATGACACCGCATGCTACTGCATTCACACATATATGGCTTGGTGCCAGCTCCTTTGCCAATGCCTTGGTAAAGCTGTTCACTCCGCCCTTTGAGGCGGAATAAGCCACCTCCATAGAAGCACCTGTGCTTCCCCATACCGATGATATATTAATAATTCTTCCCGACTTCTTCCTAAGCATAAGCGGAATCGCAAGCTTGCAGGTATAAAAAACGGAGTTCAAATTGGTATCTATTATTTCCTGCCATTTGGAAACCTCCATTTCCGACAAAAGCCCGATATAAGAAATACCTGCATTGTTCACCAATACGTCCAAATCGGGAATATTCCTAAAAAGGTCGCTGACCTCTTCATAACTCCCCATATTACATATATATGCCGCGCAACGAATATGGTAATTTTTTTCCAGCTTATCTTTCAGTTCTGACAGTTCCTCTTCCGACTGCCTGCATGTCAGGTACAAATCGTATCCTGCCTCTGCCAGACTCTCTGCTGCTGCGCGGCCGATACCACGGGACGCTCCGCTGACAAGTGCTGCTTTGCCCATATATTATTATACACCTCTCCATTAAATCAGATTCTTAATTCCGTCGCATATTCTACGCGCCACTACCGGATTGTTCATCGTAAAAATATGTATGCCGCCCACTCCATTCGAAAGGAGCTCCACAATCTGGTCGATGGCATATGCCATTCCCGCATCGAACAGAGCCGCCTTATTATCGCCGTACTTATTTAAAATCTTTTGAAGCTTAGGGGGCAGAGAAGCTCCGCACATGGTCACCATCTTCTCTATCTGCGCCTTATTCGTCACCGGCATAATGCCTGCTTCCACCGGAGCATCGATTCCGGCAATCCGTACCTTCTCTACGAAATCATAAAAAACCTGATTATCAAAAAACAACTGCGAAACCAGATGTCCGACTCCCGCATCCACCTTTTTCTTAAGATTGCGTATATCGCTTACAGGATCTGCCGCCTCCAGATGAGTCTCAGGGTAGCAGGCTCCGCTCACATTAAAATCTCCGTTTTTCTTAATGAACGCTACCAGCTCTCCGGCATACTTAAAATCGTGCCTGGGAGGAACCTCCGGATTGAAGTCACCTCGAAGCGCCAGTATATTCTTAAGCTGCGCCGCCTCAAGCTGCTTGAGAAGAATGCGTATTTCCTCTTCGCTGTGATTTATACACGTTAAGTGTACGAGCGGCTCTATTTCATATTCTTCTTTTATTTTTTTCGCAAGTTCTACGGTCTTATTTTTACCGCCGCTTCCTCCGGCTCCGAAGGTCACACTGATAAAATCAGGATTCAGCTTCGCTAACGTAGAAAGTGTCTCATCAATACTAAGAAGCGCCGCTTCTTTTTTGGGAGGAAATATTTCAAAAGACAGTACCGGTCTTTTTTCTTTGAATAAGTTTTCTATAATCATATTTTTTCCGCTTTCGAATCCCCTGCTTTGTTTTTTATTTAATTATACTTTATATCCGTATATTTTTCTACTTTCAACTTCGTTTTGTTTCGCATCGTTTCTTTTCCATGCTTATTTCATTATAAAAGCTGCCGATTTCTTCCTGATACAAGGAAAGTCCTCTCCGGTCCACCATAGCAGGCTGTACCCCCTGTCTGGTAATACTTACACCTGCCGCATAAGTTGCGAAGCTGACCGCCTGCAGTATATCGTTTCCTTCACTTAACGAAACTGCCAGCGCGCTTATAAACGCATCTGCGGCCCCCGTGGTATCTACCGGATAAAAACCTGCTGCCGGAAAATACCCTTTATAATCAGCATTTTGTAAATAACAGCCATTTTGTCCCAATGTTATAATTACATTCTTAACACCCTTTTGCATGAGAATATCCGCCCGCTCTTCAATTGTCGGCGCTTCCGGAATCAATTGCATTACCTCTTTTTCATTCGGGACAAAATAATCAACTTTTTCTAATAAGCTTTCCTTCATTTTTTCCACAGCCGAAGGCTTCAATATTACTTTTACATTCTTCTTTTGACATTTTTTTATCGTATATTCTACCGTTTCTTCCGAAATCTCCATTGTCAGGAGACAATACTGCGCATCGTCCAGCAGCTGTTCATATTGACGCACCTGACTGCGGTCCAGTCTTTCATTGGCGCCCGGATAGATTACAATGGTACTTTCTCCGTCTGCTGCAACATTAATATATGCCTTTCCAGTAGGAATAGAATCATCAAAAACGACTCCATCCGTTTTCACGCCGCTGCTTACCAGACTATTATAAATTTCTTTGCCATCACTGTCATTCCCCAGCCTTCCTATCATATAAACAAGACCTTCCAGCTTACCTGCTCCTACGGCCTGATTCGCTCCTTTCCCTCCAGGCAGGGATACCATATTTCCGGCCCTTACCGTTTCTCCGCCGGTGGGAATGTGACTCACATTGATCATGCAGTCCATATTCATACTGCCTACCACAACAACTTTTCCTCCTTGTACATTCCCGGCAGGTATGATAACACTGTTTCGTTCTCTTATGTCTGGCTCTATTTTTTCTCTGCACTCATAAGCAGGTTTTCTTCCTTCTATAATTTGGATCAAGGCATTCACCGCGGCTTTGCCTATTTTTCCTGCCGATACATGAACAGCCGTCATTTTCGGGTAGAGCTTCTCTGCCAGAGAGCTGTCTCTGACACTGATAACGGATATTTTATTAGGAACAGTATCGCCTCTTTCTCGTATCTTCTCATAAACAACATTTCCAATCTCCGCATTCGCGCATATGATAGCAGTTATATCTCCATTTAGGCATTTTGGAATCCCGACTCCTATAATATCTTCTTCCGTCCCCAAAAAAACCCTTTCCTTATTCGGGGACACAAACCTCTCTCCATAAGCTTTGATATAGCCTTTCTCTATTTCCGTATCTTCCTTTTCCAAAAGGCATGCAATCTTATGATGGCCTTTCTCCAAAAGGTAATCCGTTGCCAGATAACCCGCATCCTGCATCTCGAAATATATATCGGCTACCGTATTTTTTCTTACTCCGCTCTTTTTATCCAAAATACGTACGGCAGGTATTTTTATTGTTTCCGGCAACTCTTCCGGCTGACAAATGGAAATAATACCGTCAACTCCTTTATTTCCAAATATTTGATAAAACTTTGCCGCTTTTTCTTTATCCCCTGCCGTATTACACAGAAGAATACTGTACCCGTTTTCGGATGCTTCTTTTTCAATACCATACAATATTTCCTGCACACCATACATATCTTCAGACAATAAAATACCTATCATATTCGTCTTGGGCGCCACGCTGTTTATCACCTTGGAATAAGGGACATATTGGTATTCTTTAATAATCTCTAAAACTTTTTTTCTCGTTTCCACACTGATATCCTCATCTTTATTATGAAGGATTTTGGATACCGTCGATGGCGACACACCGCACAGATTTGCAATATCTTTAATATTCATACAATGTCCCCTTTCATATGCAAAACTTTCCTGCTAATTATAACACACTTTCCCTGTATCTGAAACGCAGAAAAAGCACGAAGAAAACTTCATGCTTTTTAGCTATATCCAGCCGCAAAATCATTGCCCGATTATTGTCTTTACAAATAGATCCATAAATTTTTTTCCGTCTATACTTCTCGCTATTCTTGTATTTTTATGTTCCTTTTTAGGATTTCTGACAATTTGTTTTCCAAAATAAGCAACGGTCTGTCCTCTGGCAATATCACCCTCCAGTTCCACATCAACAAAGACTTTTTCCGTATATTCACAAAGCTCCGGATCGACCGCCAGCGCCAAGGTGATTACGTCATCCATGGGGAATCCCCCGAGCTGGAAGAACTCTCTCCATATGTCGATATAAATAGGAAACTTGTCCGCAATGTAATCCACTATGGCACCTTTGCCTTCATATTTCATTTCCGCCAGATGATCTCTCGTCATCATTCCATCCGCATATCGATTGTTTTCACAGACATCCAAAGGTACAAGAGTAATCTTCATATCGGAATTAAGAACTATTTTTGCCGCTTCCGGATCCGCCCAAATATTATATTCCGTCACAGGTGTAATGTTCCCGGATATTTGAAAGGCACCTCCTAAAATATACGCCTCTTTTACTTTACCCGCTATAGAAGGGTCCTTTTGAACAGCCAGGGCGATATTGGTTACCGGCCCCGTCGTTACCAGTATGATTTCTCCCGGCCTTTCATTAAATGCCTGGATCAAATAATCCACAGCATGTGTTTTCTCCGCTTCCCGCTCAGGTTTCTTTACCGTTTCATTAAATTTATCCAAACGTTCTCCGAATTTCCAGCGCAATTCCTCATCGAAATTAACCGGATCTCCATCCACCCCTGCCATCTTTGGCGCAAGCATTTTATCCGCTCCTGCATAGACCGGAATATTCCTTCCAGTCAGCTCTACCGTATTCAGCGCCACATTTACCGCCTGCTCAATACTTCCGCATGCTCCATTTACCGTGGTGATGCCAAGAAGATTTATCTTCTTATGTAACGCCCCATAAAGCACCGCCAGAATATCATCGCCAACGGAATCTATATCCAAAATCACATCTGCCATACAACTACCCTCCTTTTCTTGTTCTACTTATTTTCATTTGCCAGAATCTTATCGGTTACTTTATATACATAAGGTCTCACAAACTGTACCGCCGGGCCTGTCATAAAGGCCGCAACTACCGTTCCGACGCCGACCGTCCCTCCGAGAATGTAACCTACTGCTACAAAAGTAATATCACACACCACTCTTACTATACGATAAGAAAGCTTCAATTTATTGCTGATAACCTCCGACACCATATCAATCGCACCAACGCCAAGCTCTGCTCTGATGTAAGTAGCAATACCTGTCGCCATAATCAGACAGCCTATCAAGATCATAAGGATTCTGGCTGCCAGATGCGGCTCTCCTTTGATAAAAAAATCCAGCAAAAATCTTACAAAGTCCGCTGTGTATCCGATTCCGACAATAGCGAGTAAAGAAGATACATTGATATAGGATTTATCTATAATAAATACAATCGCCAAAATCACTATATTCGTGAGCGCCGAAGCGGTTCCGTAGCTTACATGGAAAACATTTCCCAACCCCAATTCCAATACGCTGGCAGGATCCACTCCCAACTGACTGTATAGAAAAATACCTACGCCCACACCGCATATCATAAGTCCTACGATCGCTACCAAGGCCTGCAGCAATAATCTCTTCCGAAAAAAAACTTTTTTCACAATAATATCTCCTTATCCTTTATATCCCTATTCTTCAAAGACTTAATTCAATGCTTTCATCGCCTCGAAAAACGCCTCTACATATTTCTTTCTGTCCACATTAAATAACACCGTTGTATTCTTGTCCACCTTTTCTCCAAAGATTTTTTCTTTATATCCTATGGTATCCACAACGGTCATACCTGTCGTCAATTCTCCGCTTACCTCCACATCCACATTGCATGTTACACTGGTGAATATCTCCGGATAGAGCAGGGCCGCAATCGCCGTCGGGTCATGCATAGTGCAGCCCGGGAATCCTTCTACCTCATAATGATAACGGCTGAAATAATCGATCAATTCTGCAGCAAAAACTGAAATTTCATTTCCCTGCGCACGCAAAATTTCATTTTCTTCCCGCGTAATGTATGCCTTATGAGTCACATCAAGTCCTGCCATGATAATTGGCAGCCCCGAATTAAATACTACTTTTGCCGCTTCAGGATCCGCCCATATATTGTATTCTGCCGCAGGAGTCCAATTTCCCATATAAGCGCCTCCGCCCATAATGGATATCCTCTCTATCTTCTCCTTTAAATCAGGTCTTACAATAAATAAAATAGCAATGTTTGTCAATGGCCCGATAGGAACGAGCGTAATTTTCTCTTCTGATTCTTCTATCGTTTTGATCAACAGTTCCAAAGCAGTCAGCTTCGATGGCTCGAATCCGCATTCAGGGAGGATAGGACCTTCTAATCCTGAGTCTCCGTGTACCACTTCTCCGCCCACTACAAGCTTCCTGACCAAGGGCTGTTTCGCCCCCATCGCTACAGGGATGTCCAATCTGCACGCTTTTGTCAGCACTTTGATGGTATTGACCGTCACTTTTTCAATCGTTTGGTTTCCTGCCACTGTTGTTACAGCGCGTATTTCCAATTGGGGGGATGCCAATGCCCACAATATGGCCATCGCATCATCATGTCCCGGATCACAATCTATGATAATAGGTATTTTCTTATTCATTTATTCTTACTCCTTTCAAAATCGGCAGTGTTTATTCCATATTATTGTTCCGCTAATTTTTTGCGTTTCTTTTTATCCAAGGAACTTTTTCTCGCTGCGTATGCCACAAGACCGATAATGGTCACTAGATAAGGCAGCATCTGTACTAATTCCGGAGGAATCATCGTAATCTGAAGCGAATAGGAAAGGGCCTCTGCCACTGCAAACAATAAAGAAGACAAGGCTGCTCCTACCGGTGTTGAATTACCCATAGCATCTGCTGCCAAAGCGATAAATCCTCGTCCGGCTGTCATATTCTTGGAAAACCATGTCACATATCCCATAGACATAAACGCTCCTGCCATACCGCCCAGAATACCGCTGACTCCCAGTGCGATATATCTTGTTTTCAAAAGGCTTACGCCTACGGAAGATAACGCATTGGGCGCTTTTCCTGCCGACCGTATCCTGAGTCCAAGAGGTGTCTTATACAATAAGATATATACTACGAAAATCATAAGAAAAGCAATATAAGACACAACGTTATGATTAGATAAAATATCTCCCAAAATCGGAATATCTTTAATAATAGGTATTTCAACAGACGGAAGCTTTCCGGATTGAAGAGCAATCGTGGTCCCCTTGTCCTTTACTACCGCATACATAAAATAAACCGTTCCTCCAATTGCCATTGTATTAAAAGCAATACAAGTAAGTACGCTGTCTGCCTTGAGACTCATGGATACGTAGCCGATAGCTAAAGAACATATAACTCCTGTAATAATTGCCATGAAAAAACCAAACCAAGGTCCAAATCCAAAAGCGCTGGAAAAGACGCCGACCAGTGCGGATACAAGCATAACGCCTTCAATACCGATATTGGTAATACCCGCATTCGATGTGATGACCGCGCCCATAGATGCCAAAATCAAAGGTGTCGCTACGCGAATTACGGAGAATAAAAAGGTTGTACTAAAAATGGATTCTAATACACTTGACATTTACCTTGCACCTCCTGCTTCCAACAGATTTTTGGATACTTTTGTTGTCATTTTATGTCTAAATTTCGAAAGGAACGCAGTTGCTGCCACCAGTACAATGACTAATCCTTCAATGATAGCTACGATTTCCGCCGCAACATCCGACTGCTTATACATATAGTCCGCACCTATTCTTAAATAAGCTACAAAAAAAGCCGCTACCGGAACATAAGCCGGATTTTCTTTCGCCAGAATATTAAGAATGACACCGTCAAAACCGTATCCCGGCAGAGACGACCACTGGAATCTTGAATACATACCGAGCATTTCGGTACTTCCTCCCACACCTGCTATAAATCCTCCGATAAGCTGCGAACTCATAATTACGCCCGCCACACTGATTCCTGCACATTTTGCAAAATGGATGTTGCTTCCTGTCACACGCAGCTTATAGCCCCATTTTGTTTTAAACATGAAAATATATGTCAAAATGACAAATACCGCTACAATAAAGATGCCAGCGTGAAGGCGTGTCCTCGGAATAATGTTTCCAAGATTCACTCCTTCCCGAAAGGTATATGATGCTTTGTAAGCAGAATCCGGATCCCTCGCCACCTGATTGAAGATATATGTTCCAAAATAAAGCATCACGTAGTTCAGCATAAGGGATATTACCATTTCGCTGCAATTCCATTTAATTTTCAATATCCCAGGAATCGCGCAGACCAATGAACCTACTATCCCCGCCGCAATCATACCAGCAATAATAACCATAATAGGGGGCCCCGGCATATAGATTGCAATGATCGCCGACATCAGCGCTCCCATAAATAAAGCCCCTTCCGCCGCAAGGTTAAACTGATTTGCCTTGAACATTACATTTACAGCAAGTCCAGCAAAGGTAAGAGGAATCATCGTTTCCAAAACTGTGCTGAATCTCCTGACCGATGTCATGGGACCTATAAACAGATTGCCAATTGCTGCAAACGGCGAGTCCGTTGAAAAGGACATGATAATAAAAGAGATAGCAAATGCGATAAAAATAGCCAGTCCGAAACGAAGCACCTCAAACCATGTATTAAATTGTCCCACTGTCATTCTTTTCCTAGTTTTCATAAGATTGCATTCACCTCTTTCTCTGTCTGTTTCTTTACTCCCAACATATAATATCCGAGTTCTTCTTCCGTCAATTTACTTGTATCTTTAAAATATGCATTCACTTTTCCGTTATGCATCACGATGGTACTGTCGCTCAATTCCAGAACTTCGTTTAAGTCAGCGGAAACCAGCAGAATTGCCGCTCCCCTATCTCTGAATTCCACAATTTTTCTTCTTATCAGCTCGGAAGCTCCCGCATCTATACCGCGAGTAGGCTGTTCGGCAATGATAATTTCCGCATCCTCTGTCAACTCCCTTGCAGCAACCACTTTCTGAATATTACCTCCAGAAAGCATCTGTACCTGATGATTGATAGAGCCGCATAAAACACTAAAATCTTTTACAAGGAATTCGGCCTGTTCTTTCATTTTCTTTTTATCTATAAAAACATTGTTCTTTTTCAAGAAGCTTTCTATTTTATCTGTAAACATATTGTCTATAATACTCAATTTTGCAGCGCAGCCATTGGTCATGCGGTCCTCCGGTATATATGTCAGCTTATTCTTTCGAAGTACGGCAGGTTCAAATTCTTCGATTTCTTTTCCCAGTACTTTCAAGCTGCCGCCTACCGGCTTTATCATCCCTGTCAGAACCGCCGCCAGCTCAGACTGTCCATTGCCTTCCACACCCGCAACACTTAATATTTCTCCTTTTCTTAGTTTGAGGTTTACACCGTCAAGCGCCTTTTTACCAATGCTGTTAACATAAACAATGTCTCTCGCCTCCAAACATACCTCGCCGGGCTTTGCAGGCTTTTTATCCACATGCAAAACTATTTCCCGTCCTACCATTTTATTTGAAATATCCTGAGGGCTGGTATCTTTGATAAAACTGGTATCCACCGTCGTTCCGTGGCGCATAATCGTTACTCTATCGCATATTTCCATAATTTCGTTTAGTTTATGGGATATGAAAATAATCGTATGCCCCTGCTTTTTTAACGTGTTCAATTCTACAAACAGCTCTTTTGTTTCCTGAGGAGTCAAAACTGCCGTAGGTTCATCCAGAATCAAAACTTTTGCCCCACGCACTAACGCTTTCAAGATCTCTGTTTTCTGTTTAACGCCTACACTGACATCTTCTATTTTATCGCCAACATTTATATTAAAGTTATACTTTTCCGAACATTCCTTTGCTTGTTTTAACATCTGTGCCTTGTTCATAAACAGCCCATACTTCTTCGGCTCATTTCCCAACACAATATTCTCTGCGATCGTCAAAGAATCAACCAGCATGAAATGCTGATGTACCATACCGATTCCAAGGCTGATTGCTTTTTTCGAATTTTCTATTTTTACTTCCTCGCCGTTTAATATGATTCGCCCTTCCTCAGGCATCTCAATACCAAACAATATCTTCATCAAAGTGGATTTCCCCGCTCCGTTTTCTCCGATCAATGCGTGAATTTCCCCTTTATGAACTTCAAAATTTACATTCTTATTAGCCACGATGCCATTAGGATATACTTTCCAAATATTCTCAACTTTTAAAATTACTTTTTCATCCATTCCTATACCCCACGTTCTCTGTACAGTGTGAGGGTGTCCAACAACCGCCGGTATAATTTATACCGCCTTATTGCAACGACCGCCGGCATGCTTTAAAGACCGCCTTGTCGCTATCAAAATGTGGACACCCTCGATAATCACAATTCTTTTTTTATGGCGCTACACTGCTTCTTAATTTATCAAGCTCTTCTGTCGTCATACCAATTGCTGTGCTTACTTTAAGCTCGCCCGAAACTACTTTCGCTTGAATATCATCAATTGCTTTTTTCTCATCATCTGTCAGTATTTTGTTGTATACATCATTTTTAGCAAGTCCGACTCCGCCTTCTGCAATACCAAGGCTCTCAGATTTTCCCAAAGAAAGCTGTCCTTTTAAATCGAGGTCAATCGCTCTGAAGATTGCATCGCCTACATTTTTCAACATGGATGTAGCAATTTGGTTTGCTGTTTTTTCATCGCCATTTGCCGCATAGCCAGCCGACTGGTCGGAATCGACACCAATAATATATTTATCAGCGTCCACAGCTGCTTCAATTACGCCAAGACCGGTAGGTCCCGCTGCCGCGAACAAAACTTCTGCGCCTTGATTGATAAGTACAATACCGTGTTCTTTTCCTTTTGCCGGATCATAGTAATCGCCGGGATAAGTCGCAATTACCTTCGTATCGGGATTTACCGCAAGCGCTCCTTCAATATATCCAACAAGGAAATCATTGATGGGAGGAATATCCATACCGCCTACGAAGCCCAACTTTCCGGTATTCTTTGCAAGTGTTGCAGCAACTGCTCCGGCCAAAAAGGAGCCTTCATTCTGTTTGAATGTCGCACAATACACATTGCTGTAATCTCCGCCTGCAAAATCAACCGTATTATCCATCATAAGGAACTTTTTCTCAGGATAAAGAGGCGCTATATTTTGCATCGGTTCTACCATGGAAGGGGATACTGCGATAACATAATCCACATCTTCTTCAGCCGCATCAGCCAGTGCCGATTCCCATTTGGATTCATCATCTCCGGTCTCGATTACCTGTATATTCAGACCGAGCTCATTTTTCACCCTCTGCATACCAGCATTTGCCGAATCGAAGAATCCTAAATCGCCTAGGTTTCCGTTAATAATTAAAATTGCGCTTTTTTCCGCACCCACACTTTCCTCTGTGCTTTCCGCTACTTCTTCCTCCGCAGGCGCTGCTTCTTCCGCCGGAGCTTTCGTTTCTGTCTGGTCTTTGCTATTCTGTTGCACCTTTCCAGTGCCGCAGGCCATCATACCAAACACCATGACTCCTGCCATTAATAGTGCCGTTAACTTCTTCATACAAAAAACCTCTCTTTCTTTTTCTTCTCCCATTAGTCAGTTTCTTTATACAAACAAAATTTTGTCCGTTTTCTATATCCCCATATCGGTCAAAACTTTGTCCGTTTCTTCTCTACCCGGAATGGAGGTCTGTGCCCCATTCCTTGTTACGGCAATAGAAGATGCTGCATTGGCGAATATTACAGCTTCCTTTTGCCCTTTACCTTCCGCAAGAGCCACTGTCAAAGCCCCGTTAAAACAGTCTCCTGCTGCCGTTGTATCCACGGAAATCACTTTTCTCGTAGGAAATATTTCCGCTATTTCATCATTTACAAGAAGAGCTCCCCGTTCGCCCAGCGTAACTAATACATTTTTTACCCCTTTTTGCAAGAGCATCCTGGCCCCTTGTATAAAATCCTCTATTTCTGTTCCCTCTCTCTTGCATAGTTTCATCAATTCCGTCTCATTAGGCGTAATATAGTCCATTTTTGAAAAAATTTCGTCCGGTAGTTCCTCAGGTGCGGGCGCCGGATTAAATATCACAACTTTTCCCAGTTCTTTTGCTCGGTTTACCGCATAAAAAATCGTTTCATAAGGGATTTCCATCTGCAAAATAACATAATCGCAAGCTTTTATTATGTCATCATGCTCTTGCAGATAAGAAATATCGCATTCCTTATTGGCACCCGCAACCACAACAATGCTATTGTTTCCGCGTTCATCCACATAGATGCTCGCCGTTCCGGTTCCCTTCTCTTTGCTCCGTTTAAAGTAAATCGTATCAACACCGCAGGCAGAAAGATTATCTTTTTGAATTTCTCCAAACTCGTCTTCTCCTATACATCCAAGCATTTTTACTTCGCCGCCGAGTTTTGCCGCCGCGCACGCCTGATTTGCCCCTTTGCCTCCGGGAATATAAGTAAGATTTGTCCCAAGGACCGTCTCTCCTACAGCGGGCATATTCTTCATTTCGATTACCATGTCCACATTCAGGCTGCCAATTACCAATATCTTCTTTTTCACTTATCCTTCACTGCCCTTCTTCTTTTTATATAAGAAATATGTTTCCGAAATAGTTTTCTTTATAGATTTATAATACTATTTTTTTTAATTTTGTCAATACATTTTGTCATTTTTATTTATTTCCAATTTATTGTATTATTAATTTTATGTATTTTTACAACTATTCATATTTTGTACCTTCAATATTTTTACATCGCATGGTCAAAGAAAGAAGGCAGAGTTCATAAACAAACCCTGCCTTCTTCCTTATAAATTAAAAACTCCTTATTTTATCGCTTCCGTCATCTACGGTCTTTTCTATTTTTTTCACAACCACATAGTAGTTGAAACTATCATTTACATGTACGCACACTCTGTCGCCTGTCTTATGTCCAAGGAGCGCTTTGCCTATGGGCGACTCCATGCTGATAAGTCCTTCCAGGGAATTGCCGCGCATAGTTGTCACTATTTTATAAACCTCTACCGAGCCATCTTCTTCAAACATCACTTCCACTGTATTGTCGACTCCTATTTCATCCTCTTTCGATTCATCAGAAATAATCTCCGCAGTCTTTATCATCCTCTCAAGGAAACGAATCCGGCTCTCGTTTTTATTCTTCTCCCGCTTCGCCGCATAATATTCGAAGTTTTCGCTAAGGTCCCCATGAGCTCTGGCCTCCTTTACCGCCTCCAGCGCCTCCTTGCGAATTACCAATTTCCTATGTTCAATTTCTTCTTCCATCCTTTTAATATCGTTCAAGGTAAGCTGATTGTTCATAATCCTGATTCCTCCCCATTATTAAGCATAGAAACGAGCAACGCGCTTCGCAAATTGCTCTTATGTTAACAAAGAACACACCGCGTATATGAATAATATACCGATGTGTTTTCGTTTTCTTTATTTTATCCCAAATCGAGAAAAATAGCAATTAAGTTAAAAAACCAAAAAGTGTGCTTCGCCCACTTCCCGTTACTGTGCGAACAGTAACCACTCCCTTATTACACGAAGAAGCGGCCGCATATACCCTAAAGTCATGCGGCCACTTCCTCAAAAGAAAATGCGATTTAAAACATAACTCCCCACTGTCATTTTGCAGCGCAAAAAGATGGATTTATATTTCTTCTATATTCTATATAATTTTCCGGCTTATGTCTCGGCTTTTCCTTGTCATCTCTTGCATATTATTGTTACTTTCCACCATTCGTACAATAATCTTCTCTTATTTGTCCGAAGCTCGCAAGACAGTTACCACAGACCACCTGCATCCACATCCATATACCATATTTCAGTCTAAAAACCGCATGGAGTTTTTTATCGGATCCAGAACAGCAAGCCCTCCTATCGGAAATATCGCATAGTTCTCTCCGTGTCCGAAGTCATCGCAATAAGCTACCGGAATGTCATATCTTTACCGGCAATACATTCACTGTTTTATTTCCTGCTCCCGAAACAGTCTGCCCACTATTTCTTCATAGTCGCACAGCCTCGACACCTTTCTTATCCTTTTTAAATACTTTTCGCCTTCCGGGAACATATGAATCATGTAAAACCACAATTCCTTCATCTTGAACAGAAGATGGACATCACCGGCAAACGCCTCCTTATAGTCGGCATACAGTTTATCATGGAACGCCTTAAGCTGTCCTTTATCCGTCCCTGACTCACCTTTTATTCTCTCGATAAGCGAAGGGTCTCTCAGCAAGCCTCTGCCGAGCATCACGCTGTTTATCTGAGGGAACTCCTCACAAAGACGCTGGTAATCCTGCTTCGTGACGATATCTCCATTGTAGCATAATGGATTTTTGCTGGCTGAAATCGCATAGCCGAACATTTCTTTATTCGGCGTATTGTTGTAATAGTCCGTTTGTATCCTCGGGTGAACGATCAGTTCATGGAATGGATATTTATTAAAGATATGCATCAGTCCATAGAATTCCTCCGGCGATTCTTTTCCGATTCTCGTCTTCACAGAAATTTTTAAATCGGAGGCTTCAAATACCTGTTCAAAAAAAGCGTCCAGCTCTTCCTGTTTTGCAAGAAATCCTGCACCCTTTCCCTTGGCCACCACGGTGCCCGAGGGGCAGCCAAGGTTCAAATTCGCTTCACAATAGCCGTATTCTTCCTTAAGTTCCTTTGCTGCCCGAATAAAATGCTCCGCATTGTTTGTAAGAATCTGAGGAACTACATACATTCCTTCGTTATGCTTTGGCAGAATATCCTTCATTTCCTTCGGGCTTAACGCACGATTTTGGTTCGGGGACAAAAAAGGGGTAAAATATTTATCTATACAAGGGAAAAAGGCGTTGTAGGCATTTCTAAAAATATATCCGGTAATTCCCTCCAAAGGGGCAAAATAAAAATTCATAATATGCTGAATGATCTCCCATCAAAATTCTCAAATCTATATCCATTGAATAAATGCGGTCTTATCCTTCCTATTGTATCCCGCCTGCTCATAAAACTTCAGGGTGCTTTCTTCCTTCGCTCCGGTAAGAAGCATCAATTTATAGCATTTTTCCTTTACAGCCAACTCCTTTGCATAGTTCAGGCAAGCCGTCGCCAGCCCCTTTTTTCTATACGCTCCGTCGGTAATGACGTTCTCAATAAAGGCATATGGCTGTTGATTATGGGTGAGATTCGAAATGATAACACATACGCATGAGGATACGATTTTCCCATCCTCCTCCGCCACTATAATATGGTGACAGGTATCATCCAGAATCTGCTCCCATATGCACTCCAGATCCTGAGTGGTCTCCGGTATGGAATTGCCATGAAGCTGGGTATAAAGCTGCATAAGCCCAGAAAAATCTTCTCTTTCAATTTCACGTATCATAGCTTATCTCCCTTTTGCATGAATTGATTTTTCAATTATAGCATAAAATTTTCGCAATACATACTACAAAACTACACTTACTCTTCTATCGTCAAGCTTCTATCCTCCACATGCTTCCGCTCCATTTGATGCCTCAATTTCCGATTCTCCACCGAATCGAAAATAATGGAAAAATCATAATCCTCCGGATACAGTTGCGTTGCCGCTACGTGCAGCTTTATCCGCTTATGGTTGATATAAATTTTCTTATTCTGAAGCTGTATGCGCAGCACCCCTTTTTCATCCGCCGTCCGGCAGACAATTCCGATTTTTTTCTCGGGATAAATCATGACGCTGTCCCCTAGTTGAAACTGCATAGCTGTCGTCTGACGGTTAGACAGGTCCTTCTTTTTACGGATGTGCTCTCCGTCCTCCTTCTTAACATTTTCGGTTCCGGCAGGGCGATTCAGTTCTTCCGGCGGGTTATCTCCATAGGCCTCCTTTTCCGCACGCCGCAGCATGGAGGCAGGCATTCCCAGCTTTCCGGCAATATAGAACGCACAGCTTTCTCCTGCTTCTCCGATTACCATCTGGTATAAAGGCTTCAAGCTTTCTTTATCAAAGGTCATTCTGGCATTTACCACCCCTTCCGCGTTGTCCGCATATTTTTTTATTTCGGGATAATGTGTTGTGACCAGATAAAGGGCTCCGCTTTTTTTCAGTTCTTCCAAGACAGCGATAGCAATTCCCATGCCCTCCGCAGGGTCGGTGCCGGAACCCAGCTCATCCATAATTACAAGGCTGTCCCTGCCCGCCCTTTTCAATATATCCAGAACATTGGTAATATGCGCAGAGAAGGTGGAAAGGTTCTCAGAAATATTCTGACCGTCCCCGATGTCGCACAGATAAGCATCGTTCATGCAAATATCGGCTTCTTTACAAGTTACATGGAGTCCGCATTGGGCCATTATACAGTTTAATGCTACCGTCTTAATCGCCACTGTTTTTCCTCCCGTATTCGGTCCGGTAATTACAATACCGTTCGTACCGTTTCCAATCCGGAATTCCAGAGGGATATTGATATCCGGGTCCATCAACGGATGCCTTCCTCCTGCCATGCGAATTCTTCTTTCGGTATTGATCGCGGGCTGTATGCCATTATACTCAAGGCTGAGCTTTCCCTTTGCGAACATGAAGTCCAGCTTTTCTATCGTCTTATTATTCCGTTCCATGATTTGAGCCGCACCGGCAAGCATTGCTGTCAGAGAATACAGAATTCTTCTCACTTCGTTCTCTTCATCTATTTCCATTCCCTGAAGCGCTTCATAATACTGCCCCACAGCAGCCGGCTCCATAAATATGGTATTTCCGGTGGCGGATTTATCTATAACCGCTCCTGTAATCTTCATCTTATATTCTTTTTTTACAGGAATACAGATATGCCCATTTCGTATAGTGCTGAAACTGTCCGACATATATTCCTTATTTACACGCATTACGTTATCCGCTTTATCGCGCATTTTGCTTTCGGTCAGGCTTATACTTCCTCTTAAGTCCTTAAGCAGCTTCGAGGCATAATCGTCCACTTTCCCGTCGCGGATGTTCCTGCATATTTCGTCTCTGATTTCCTCCAATGAATCCAGATTTTCCTCATAATAGGGAATGCTCAAACCGTACTGCTTGCAGCGATTTAAGTAATCCTTCAGGCGCTTAACGCCGGTTAGGGAAACGCCTACCTTTTCTAATTGTTCTTCTGTCAGACAGCCCCCCTTTTCCGCAATCTGTATCAATTCACCGATGCCCTTTAAGGACGTTAAAGGCGGATTCCCTGCTTTTTCCACAAGCAGCCTCGCTTCCGTCGTCTCCCGCATTCTCGCCTGCAGCTCGCTTTCTGACATGTAAGGCTTCAAAGCTTTGATTTCTTCCTTCGCTTTATCTGTGTATGCCAATTCCATTAACTTTTCTTTTACCTTATGAAATTCCAATATTTTTTCTGTATTCAACATTTCTCTATCCTTCCTTCGATTTGCTTTTTAGAAGGCGCAGGTCACATCGTTCTCCCCATTCGAACAAAATGAGCGCTAAGGTATCTGTCTCCAAGACATGCCTCTTCAGCGCTCATAAATAAAACGACCCATAATAAATAAACTCCGAGAAAATCAATGTAAATCAAGATAAGGGCGCATTGCGGACCTTTCCGATTACAAGGATCTTAACACCGAACAACACGCTTCGCGAATTGCTCTTATGTTAAAAAAAGCACGACGATACCGTCATGCCTTCCATAGAGTCTAAATAATACAAATGTCTATTTGAAGTGTATGAACTCTTGCCACGCAAGGGTTAAGCATTCAGTAAAGCAGATACACCGGCTTCATTAGCCGATAAAAGGGCAGACTCATAGCGCAACCGCTAACGCCTTTCCTTTTCAACTATTTAGTTAGTTGTGTTCTCCAATACCGACTCACGTAACATGAACATACCTCTTTTTCTTAATAATGATTTCATGCTATCGCATTATAATATTTTTGTCAATATGTTTTTTCTTATTCCTATACGCACATTTTTGAAAATATATTGACTTTTTCCACACTATATAATATATTCCTATATAGTAGTATTATTCATGAATACACAAGGAGGATTTTTCATGGATACGCAAGGAGGATTTTTAATTACACAAATAAAACAGATCGGAGGGCGCATCTTCGAAAAGATATTATCCGCAGAAAATATCGACGAATTCAACGGTGCACAGGGCAAAATATTATATGTTCTTTGGCAGACGGACCGGATATCCATCGTGGAGTTAGCCGCCCAGGTAGGCTTGGCGAATACCACCTTAACCAGCATGCTGGACCGGATGGCCGAAGCAGACTTAATCATGCGCATTCCGGACAAAGCAGACCGTAGGAAAAATTTGATTGTCTTAACAGAAAAAGCACGGGGATTACAAGAAAAGTACGAGCAGGTTTCTAAGCGGATGAATGAAATTTATTATAAAGACTTTACCGAACAAGAAATAGCTCAGTTTGAAAAACAACTAACAAGAATTTTGGAGAATTTGAAGGAGGTAAATTAAATGAGTAAAAAATCAATGCCCATATCTAACGATTTCTGCCCGCAAACGCTGTTTTTATATGGTACATATAAGGAAGACGGCACACCGAACTTCGGGCTCTTTTGCTGGTTCAGCTACTACTGGGACAAAGAAGTAGGCGTAATGGCATGTATCGGCGGCGAGAAGCTGACGAAAGATAGAATCAATGCCACAAAAGTATTTTCCGCGAATCTGGTAACGGAAGAAATGCTGCCTCTTGCAGACTTTTTGGGAACCACCGACGGATACAGTGAGGAGAAAGCTGCTCACAAACCGGAAACAGAACAAGGACAAGTTCTGAATGTGCCCATTTTATCATGCAGCCCCGTAGCCTTTGAATTGGAGGTAGTAAACGCCATGCAAATGGATGGCGGTGAAGTGATGTTATGCAGGATTCGAAATGTTCTTGCCGAGGAATTTCTAAGTGATAATAGCATGAGCGTTGAGGAACGGATTCAAAAAATTGCGCCTATCAGCACTACCTGCGCCACTTACTTTTCATGGAGCGGAAAAAGCCTCGGAACATGGGGTTCCCTTTAATTCTCGCGAAAGCGGAAAGCCAAGGCCAGGCAACGTACCGGGTCTTGGCTTTTGTCGTTCTACTTTCTTTGTTATGATTATAACCGCTGTCCACTCTTACTGCTTTCCCCGCTTCGGTAATCCTATCGGCGCATTAATGCAGCTTAAACTTACTAACCTCTTCATTCAGCAGCGCTGCCTGAGAAGCCATCTCCTCGCTTGTGGCAGAGTTCTCTTCCGCTGTTGCCGCATTATTCTGTATAACTGCCGAAACCTGGTTGAGCCCCTCCCTGATCTGATCGATTGAAATCGTCTGGTCGGCAGATACCTCCTCAATTCTGGAAATGCCTTCTACCACTTTCAAGGTATCCACTTCCACTTCCTGTAAAAATTGAGCCGTCTCTTCTGCTATTTTTGTACCGGTTTCCACATCTTTCAAAGAATTCTGGAGCAGTTGTACTGTCTGCTTGGCCGCCTCTGCCGATTTTTGGGCCAAATCACGCACTTCGTCTGCCACAACAGCAAACCCTTTTCCCAATTCACCGGCTCTGGCCGCTTCAATAGCTGCATTCAAGGATAACAGGTTTGTCTTGGAAGCTATTCCATCAATAACTTTGGTAATATCCGCAATCTGGTTGGCAGAGGATTCAATATCCACCATGGCTACCGTTAACTGCTTCATGCGCTGATTGCCCACATTCAAACGATCTGCCGTATGCTTCAACTGCCTGGTAGTTTCTTTGACAAAATTCAGATTCTCGTCTGCCTGCCTTGCGATTTCAATAGAAGAAGCATTCAGCTCTTCCACCGTAGCTGCCTGTTCCGTAGAGCCTGAGGCAAGCGCCTGTGCACCGCCGGATACTTGTTCTGAACTGCTGCTTACCTGCGTGACCGACAGGCGGATGGCAGACAATGTATGATTCAGAGACGCTGATATTTCTTCAAAAGCCTTTCTGATAGGCGCAAATTCTCCCACATAATCCTGTTCCAAATGAATACGCATATCTCCTTCTGCCATAGTTCCCAAAACAGAGGCAATCTCTTGTATATATGCAATATAACGCCTTAATTGTACCACTGTGCGGTTAATGGCCTCTCCCATCTGCCCCACTTCGTCTTTGGAAGTTACCTTTGCTTCAACCTCAAGATTTCCCTCTGCAATAAGATTTGCCGTGTCAGTCAATTCTTTGACGGGTCTTACGATTGACTTCGAGACTGTCAAAATCATAAAGAATATACAAAGGATAGCTAAAAGGAATATAATCAGCAGCGTTCCCGCCACCACTAAATATTCTTTATTGAACTCCGTATTCGGAAGGCCCGTGGCCATTATCCACCCGGTATCCCCTACCGGTTCCAGATAACCGTGACTGGCAATTCCGTGTGAGATGTATTTTATACTTCCCATTGTCCCTGATAAAATTGCATTTTTAAAATTTTCCGACATATCCGTCTCTGAAACGTTAAGATTAACATATCCTGCTTCCGGATGGTAAATAATCTGTCCCGTACCGGTTGTCATAATATAAAATCCGGTATCTCTTAATGTATAGCTTCCGACAGTCTTCGCCAGGCCCTCTAAAACAAAATCTAATCCGGTGACACCGATAATTTCGGATGTTCCTGATTTATATACGGGCGAAACTACGCTGACAATCTGTTTTTTTGTAAAGCTGTCTTCATATGGTTCGGTCATAATCGTTCTATTTTTGTCAAGAAGTTCTATGTACCAGGAACGTGTCGTAATGTCCCATCCGGTATTTATAACAGCACCGTCCGACTGCGCAATCTGACTGGAATCCACATCTGCCACCCAAACGGACAAGATAGTGTCGGAGTTTGCTTCTTCGATATTGGTAAGCGTTTTATATACCGCAGAGAAACTGCCGGCCTGATCGATATTCGTTCCCGGCTTAGTCTCAGTAAACAACATTTCCATCTGGGTATTTAAGGAAAGCTGTTCTGTAATTTCCTCATATCTTGCAAAATATCCCTCCACCTCATTCGACGCAGCCAGTGACTGGGCGCTCAGTTCACTTTCGCTCAAACGGGTCACGAAGGCAATCACAATTCCTACGATAATAATACCTACAATTAAATAGGAAAGTATTACCGGACCTCCGATGGTGACAAGGATTTTTGTAAAAAGTGTCCTAAATTCTCCTGCATGTTTTTTGGGTTTCTTAATTTCTTCCTGTACTGTCATATCTACTGCTCCTTTGTATAAATGTATTTTATTTACCGTCTCATTCTATATATCCGTATTCGCTATTATACGGGTAAATATTGCATTAACTTATAGCTATTGGGTTATAAATAAATTTATATTTTATTTTATATCTAATGTTTACATTATATAATTTACACATCATTTATGCAAGCATGAGTTTTTCGATATAATTAAGGCTAAAAGAGGAGGTTTTTATGGTACGCTTGCGCATATTGCAAATATTATCAGAGCAGAATCATACAAAATATTGGCTATATAAACAAATGGATTTAAGCTATCAGAATTTTAACCGCATGGTTACGAACCAAACTTCGTCCATAAGGTTTGATAATCTTGACAAATTAAGCAAGATCTTAGATTGTCCTGTTGGGGATTTATTCGAAATAATAGAAGACGTAAATACTAAATAGCCCCTCTTTGCGCTAATAACAAAGAGGGGTTATCAATACCCATTCAAAAAACGTCAAACAACCTCTCCTTCTGTTGTCTCCAAATACAGGATTTCTTTGTTTTCTGTTTTTTCTATAATTTACTAATATCAACATAAAAAAGAGGCTTTACGGCAGTTGTTATACTCTCTGCCGTATTGCCAATAGCCGTAAGCCTCAATGTGACATATATCCGCATATGCAGCCCTAATCGGCACGCATACTTTGCGTGGTCATAAATTCTATTACTTTCCGGTTAAAAAATTCATATCCATCAAAATTGGAATTATGACCGGCCCCCGGAATGACGACCAAAGGATAGCCGGTTTCTTTCTCCCACATTTCATTGTACTTTTTCACATATCCCACCTTGTCTTTTTCTCCTAAGAACAAAAGCACCGGACATTTAAAGTCCACTTCTGGGTATTTCGTGAAATCCCGATAAAGCGCTTTTGCCGCCTCCAGCATTCCCTTCTTCCCAAGCCGGACAAGTGCCTGATAAAAGGATAACCTGGCTTCTTCCGTCGTGCAGGCACTCTTTGCAGATAATTTGCAGTAAAACTCATACGGGTACCATCTCGCAATAGCATCATAATGATCGGTCCAAAACAACTCCGATTTCTTATAATACTTTAACCCGAACGGTGTAGAGTCGATAGATATAAAGCCAGCCGTTTTCTCAGGATAAAATAATGCAAACGCCTGGGCACAGTATCCGCCTGCAGACTGCCCTGCCATGACCGCCTTTTCAATTCCTTCTGTCTCCAGAATCTGGTTCATATCCGCTGCGGCATTCTTAAAGGAAAATCCCTTGTAAGGCCTATTCTCCCCGTGCAGCGGCATATCCCATGTTATCACGCACATCTCATCCTGCAGATATTCTGTCTGCTTATCGAAAAGAGTATGATCCGCCGTCAGACCATGGGTGAACATAATGGCACCTTTATCCTTTGTACCGGCAAACTCCTCATTGATCCAATAGAATACTTTTCCTCTGTTATTTTCAATATATTTTTTTACCATAAACCTTCCTCTTTTAACACTGCTTTTTATACCTGCATTTTCATGCCTTCATTTTCCGATAAATATCCTGCAAAATCTTCAGAGAACCTTCAATCACGGGCATCCTCCTGATTCAAAACAGCATATACATAAGTATCCCAATAAACAGGCCTGCCCTGCTCATCGTTATGAAAAGAAACATTTTTTATAAAATGGGCTTCCTTCTTAAGCCCGCATTTTTCCATCAGTTTCCATGACGGCGCATTTTGAGGTGCACATTCTGCGAAAATTCTGTGTATGCCATGAGCAAACGTGTAGTCCATCGCCGCTGTACAAGCTTCCGTCCCATAACCTTTGTTTTGATAATTCTCATTAAGGACATATCCGAGTTCTTTTGCATTGAAATCCCTTTTTCCCAAATAAATGTTTCCGATTACCTTATGGCTATCTTTTAACTCAATCGCAAAGAATTCATCGCTGTCTGCTCGGTATGCAATTTCCTGCTCTGCTTTCCCAGCCGTAAAATCAGGATAACTCTCGAATTCGGCATGGACACGCTGCATCATGTATTCACATAAATCTTCTTTATCGCTTAATTCGAAGTTTCTGATAACCAGCCTTCGGGTTTCTATTTTCATGGGCACCCCCTGTTCCAATTTCTAAATTTATATAAACAACATCAGTCATTTATAATACAAACATATTTTACCATAGCATTTTAAGAATGCATACAAAACCTTCCCGGAAAGTTGCAAAAAATCGTAGAAAAATAATTCCTGCGAAAAAACCTGTTCTTATAAGAATTCGTTTTTTATTACTCATGGGATTCTTACCGGCACAACGTTCTCTAAATGACTATACATAGTTCCGAGAATGATTTTTCTTAGACAGCATTGGACAAACGCGGGTGTAGCGGGGCTGCATCGAGGCTTGGCCTAGGCATGCGATATCTCCGGGAACATCATTTTTTCTGTTTCCACCAGCTTCAGGCTATCTCCCATAATAAATAAGGTGCTGTCTTCTACTATGTGAGGATTAATGTCGTACCCCTCTTTCTTCGCCGGCGTGAATCCAAGCTTTATCTCCGATACGCTTCCAAATGAAGCAGCAAGTTTGTCAACATCTATCGCATCTTTGCCTATCATCTGATATATTTTAAGCGTATCTGCCTTTAAATCAGCAATAATATATGCCCCCATATCCGGCAAATAGTATACACTTTCTTTAAATTCTGCTGCCAGCCAGAACTGATACAATCCGAGGTTGTCGCACATACTGAAACCATCGTTTTGATTATTTCCCCTTACCGAGGAATCATATTCCGTTATGGCACTATACAGTTTATCACATGTCCCCTTGTAAGACATATCCATTTTTTCAATCCGATATGCGTTTCTTCCCATACTCGTTATTGCTCCATTTTCCCTATACACTTTGCGGCTATACTCATATTCTTTTATCGGTGTGAATCCGAATCTCGGATAATATTCCAGAACGCTGTCATTTCCAAACAGATAAATTCCATCGGCCTTTCCCCGATATTCTTCCAGAATCTTTTCCATTATGTATCTGTTAAGCCCCTGACCTCGATAATCAGGGTCGGTCATCACAGTTCCAAGCTGAATATATTTTTTCTTCTCCCCGCTCACATCGAATTCCATGAGATTAACCGACACATTCGATACCACCTTGCCGTTGTCTTCCAGAACATGAGGTATATATTTATCTCCCCATTGTCCTCTTTCATACCATTCTATGAAATTAAACCCGTATACCTTCTGTGTCAGCTCGTTAAAACTTGCACGCAGTTTTTCATTATCTCTCACATTTATAATATAATTATATTTCATATTTCACATTCTCCTTTAGCGATGTGCAGCCATTGTATCTCATTATTTAAAAATCGCCCTGCCAGCTAAAAGCCGGCGGAGCGACCTTCGCTGCCACCCACATGCCATCCTTACGGATAAAAAGCACATAATCTATCATATATTGTAATCCCTCTACTGTTACAGCATACTCATCAATGCCTTTGGCACCCCCAATAACGGAACCTGTACTTCTACCGCCCCTATATCATACGCTGCTTTGGGCATACCATATACGACACATGACTTTTCATCCTGTCCAATGGTCCTTGCCCCTTTTCTTTTCATTGCCAAAAGTCCCTTTGCCCCATCGTACCCCATTCCGGTTAAAATAATACCAATCGCTTCGTTTCCTGCTTTTTTAGCTACAGAATCGAATAGCATGTCCACCGAGGGGCAATGTCCGCTTAATTTTTCACCGCTGAACACCTCTACCTTATATTTGCCTCCAAGTTTGTTAATCCGCATATGCCGGTCTCCGGGAGCGATTAAGACCTTCCCTGTCTCCACATACTCCCCATCCTCAGCCTCTTTTACTGCTAATGAGGTTTGGTTATTCAAACGTTCCGAAAACATTTTGGAAAACACCGGCGGAATATGCTGTACAATTACAATACCGGGAATATTCGCCGGCAGTTGCATAAGTATACTGTACAAAGCTTCGGTTCCTCCTGTGGAAGCTCCCATGGCGATAATTCTGTTTTCGGGAAAATGATTGCCATATACTTGTCCGGCAATTACTGTATTATGCGGAGTCACCTTGGAAACTGCCGCAATTTTTATCTTGGAAATCAGCTCCTGTATGAAAATCTGCATATTCGCGGCTGATTTATCGACAGGCTTTGCGACAAAGTCCACGGCTCCCGCATCCATAGCATCGAATACCGCTTCGCTCAAACCGCTGACTATGATGACCGGAATGGAATACTGCGGAAGAAGTCTTCGGACAAATTCTATTCCGTTCATCCTTGGCATTTCAATATCACAGGTCATGACATCCGGTTCCCATTCCAATATTCTGTCTCTGGCCTCAAAGGGGTCCGATGCCCTTGCCACAACCTCGATATTTATGTCTGCCCCGATTCCCCTTATAATGGCTTCCCGAAATACAATACTATCATCTACGACCAATACCTTAATCTTTTTCTTCATTTTTGCATACACCTAAGCTCAATCCGCATAGATATCCTCCAGCATAAAATTCCGGTCAATTTTTCCTGTAAACAGCAGGCATAACATATTGGAATCCGGTCCTGGCCCTGTTCACCGTTTCCGAGTGCCCGATAAACAGATAACCCCCGGATTCCAGACGGTCATAAAACTTATCCACTAACAAATCCCTCGTTTCATTGTCAAAATAGATCATGACATTCCGGCAGAATATAACATGAAACTTTTTCTTAAAAGGAAATACCTGCTCCATCAGATTGAATTTACGAAATATAATCTCATTTCTTATCCTCTCTTCGACTATCCAGTTCTTCCCGTCATATCTGCGGAAATAATTTTCTTTCCACCGGGAAGGCAGCGGATTTATCCGCTCATCGCTGTAAATTCCGCTCATCGCTGCCTCCAAGGCACTCTGGGATATATCGGTGGCCAATATTTTTTTATCCCACCATAATTTTTCCGGCCCCAGATATTCATCCAATATCATGGCAAGGGTATACGCCTCTTCTCCTGTAGAGGCGGCCGCGCACCAAATCCTTAGATCTTTTTCATGAACGGACTCCTTCAAGCCGGGAAGGACCTGTTCCTTCAGAAAATCGAAATGCCCTGACTCTCTCATGAAAAAAGTATGGTTGGTGGAAATCTTATCGATCAGGGTTATGACAGCCTGTCCGGTCTTATCTCCAAGTACATATTCAAAATATTCCGTAAAGCTGTTGCATCCCTTTTCCAAAAGGACACTTTGCAGTCTTCCCATGACCAAAATTTTTTTCTCAGCTTTCAAATTAATACCATAATTCTTTTTTACATATTCCGTAAGCTGTTTAAATTCTTTCTCTGTAATTTCAACCATGCTAACCTCTGATCCAAGCCAAAAAGAGTTACTGTTCACTCCGTTTTCAGTAACCAAAAAGACTTCTTTTGTCATGCGGGCAGCAAATTAATACTTGCCGAACTCCTTATCGCTCAGTATTATTTTTTTTGTATTTTTTGCTTTTTCATGTCCTGTTTCCGAAGGAACATTTTCTTTTCCATAGTCAGGCTGCCTGTCTTGATATTCCGTATGCGCATAATATTTCTTAACTTTTCTTAACTTGAATTTAGCAACCTGCTCTTCCATCAAAATAGCCTGACTTGCCAACTCTTCACTGGCGGCTGCACTTTCCTGCGCTGTCGCGGAGTTGGTCTGTACTACTGTTGAGACTTGCAGAATACCCTGATTGATCTGGGCAATGCCGGAAGCCTGCTCATTGGATGCTACCGCGATATTGCCGATAAGCTCTGCAACACTTGCAATTCCTTCTACTATTTTATTCAAAGCCTCTGCAGTTTCATTGGCAATCCTTGTCCCGCCTTCCACTTTCTTCACGGAACCCTCAATCATCGCTGTCGTTTCTTTCGCCGCATTGGCAGAACGTGCGGCAAGATTTCTGACCTCCTCGGCGACCACTGCAAATCCTTTGCCGTGCGCACCCGCCCGTGCTGCCTCCACTGCTGCATTCAGCGCCAGAATATTGGTCTGGAATGCAATGTCGTCAATCACCTTAATAATCTTGGAAATATTGGTAGAAGCTTCATTGATAGCCTCCATTGCCTCCAGCATTTCTTTCATCTGACGATTGCCTTCCATAGCGCTTATTTTGGCTGATTCTGTAATATGATTCGCATCTTTTGCATGCTCCGCATTTACTTCTGTCTGAGCTGCAATCTCTTCTATAGACGCGGACAATTCTTCTATAGAGCTGGCTTGTTCCGTCGCCCCTTGGGAAAGAGCCATACTGGAATCGGATAACTGGGTGGAACCCGCCGATACCTGCTCTGCCGCATTATTAATGCTGGACATAACTTCATTAAGATTATCTGTCATTCTCGAGAAAGCTTCCGCCAATATACCGATCTCATCTCTGGCATTATAATCGATCTCTACATCCAGATCTCCCTCTGAAACCCTTTCCGCGATTCTAACCATTTTTACAATCGGCTTGCTGATAATTCGGGAAATAAAGATCCCCAATGCTACCGCCGCAATAATTGCAATGATTACAATGATAATGACTGTCGTGATCGTACTTTGTGCTTCTTGTGAATATTCCACCGATAGCCTTTGTCCATTGTCATCCTTTAACTGAAACAGTACATCGATGGAACTCGTGATTTCACTGACAACTCGCGCGCTTTCATCCGCACGGAGCAGGATGGTCGCTTCCTTCTGATTTCCTGAAACGGCATAATTTACAATCTGTTCCTGAATAGGCGCAAACTCTTCCAGGGAAGCCTTCAGGTCGGCAAAAGCCTTTTTTCCTTCCTCTGTCTGCAGGGATGTTTCAAATGCATCCATAGCCGCATCCATTTTTTCTTCTTTTTCCTTTATACTTTTTACATATGTATCGCTGTTTTCTCCGTTTCCTTCAATTACCAAATCCCTTAAATTAACCCTGATCTGCTGATAGCATACGGAAACATCTGCAATATCTCCCAGCGGAATACCATATTCTTTATATAAGGAACTATATTCTTTATCCAGTGAATTCATATTATAAATTCCTACAATTCCAACGATTCCAGCAATTATAGCCACTAATACGAAACCGAATATTAATTTAGCACCTATTTTCATATTGTAAAACCATTTCATAAGCTCATCCTCCTACATATTCCCCAGAGCATCTATTTCCTGCTCATTCAGTAATCTCTCACAGTCCAGCAGCAACTTTACCTGATTTTCTACTTTACCGATTCCCCTTATGTACCTGTTACCTCCGCCTTTTATATCCGGAGGCGCCACAATTTCTTCTTCCGGTATCGTCAATACCTCCGAAACGTTGTCAACGATCAAGCCGATAGGCACCCCTCCGATATCTACTACGATTACGCAAGTCCGGTCGTTATAATCCACCCCCTCTTTTTTGAACCGCAGCCTGACGTCCATGACCGGTATGATCTTCCCCCTGAGATTAATAATTCCCTTGATGTAATCCGGCAGTTCCGGGACCTCTGTAATGGGCTGTATGCCTATAATCTCGGTCACACATTTTATTTCGATACCATATACCTCGTTACCGACCTGAAAGGTTAAAAATCTGTCTTTTTGCGTATCCTCCTCCTGCTCCAGCAACTCCGTTTCGTCCATCTTTTTCTCCAGCATGTTCCCACTCTCCTTTTCACCCTCAGTCAGAATATTTCTATTCTTTTTCCTGAATCATTCCGAAATCTTCCAGCACCTTGACCAATTTTGCCGTATCGATTGGTTTTGCAGCGTAAGCGTCGCATCCTATTTCAAAAGCGTTCTGAACGAGCTGCGTTTCTCCAAGCGCTGTGATCATTATTATCTTGGATCTTTTCTCCGGAGAAATTCCTTTCTGATTCTCCAGATCCCTGATAGATTTTAATACTTTTACCCCGTCCACTTTGGGCATCATGATATCCAGACAGATCAAATCATATAATTTATTCTCTTTGATCGCCATCAGACAGGCATCCAATGCTTCCAGTCCATCTACCACCAGATCACATTCTCCGTAACGGTTAAGAAATTTAAACAGAAACCTTCTGCTGACAAAATCATCCTCTGCTATTAATATTCTCATATTTACTCCTCCTCGGAAGCAAGAAATTCATTTTGCAATATCTGAACTTCCTTTTCTATTTTTTTGATGTTTTCTGCAGCATCACCCATATTTCCCCGTCTGGCGGCAAGTTCTATTTTAAAAGCCATATCCTTGATTTCCGCACATTCCATATCTATAGACTGTTTTTTTACCGTATGGGCAATTTCTTCAATCAGCTCCAGATTCCCCTTCTCCGCAGCATGTTCCAGCATTACAATGTTCTTTGCTATTTCATGCAATAATCCTTCAGCCTTTCTGCTTAGCCGGTCCGTATTTTTACTTGCAAACCCTATCTCTCCGCTATCGGTAAGAAAAATACTATCCGGCAACAAGCCGGTCTCCTCCTTTCTCCGTGTGATCTGTTCAATGGTTAAAAACAACTGATTCATATCGATGGGCTTAGGTATATATTCATCCATTCCCAAGGCCAAAAACCTTTCTTTGTCTCCTTTCAACACATAAGCAGTCAATGCCACAATAGGCGTATAAAAACTTGTCCCTTCCATTTCTCTGATCTTCTGTACGGCCTCCAATCCATTCATCTCAGGCATCTGAATATCCATAAGGATCAAATCATATCTATTTTTTGCAAATAATTTTAGTACCTCTAGTCCATTTCTGGCTAAGTCAACCGAATATTCCCTCTTCTCAAGCATTTTTAGAATCACCTTTTGATTGATCAGATCATCCTCCGCCAGTAAAATCTTTAAATTATTTTTTGTACCGGATAAGCTGGCGGTCTGTACCGTCCTCTCTTCAATGGCTTTTCCAATCTGAAAGGGGAGGTTAACATAAAATGTGCTCCCTTTTCCTTTTTCACTTACCACCCCAATACCTCCGCCCATCAATTCTGCAAGCGTCTTGGATATAGCGAGGCCAAGGCCGGTTCCGCCATACTTTTTGGTAAATGACCGTTCCACCTGATTAAAGCTCTGAAACAAATGCCGGATATCCTCCTGTGTCAGACCTATGCCTGTATCAGAAACAGAAAAATGAAGTTCTACATGAGATTCCGTTTTATTCAGTATCCTGATCGCCAGGGATATGCTTCCTTCATTTGTAAACTTTACCGCATTACCAAGCAGATTATGCAATATTTGTCTGAGCCTGTTAGAGTCTCCGGTCAAATACCTGGGAATAGAGGCGCTGAAACCATAGTTCAATTCAAGTCCTTTTTCTTCCACCCGAAGGGAATAGGTCTTTACCAATTCCTCTACCAGTTCTTTTAAATCAAAGGTTATGTTTTCTATGGATAGTTTTCCTGCCTCCATTTTTGAAAAGTCTAAAATATCATTGATGATTTTGAGCAAGGAATTGGCACAGGTTTTTGCCATCTCAAGGTTTTCCCTTTGTTCATGCTTCAGCTCGGTCAGCAATGTGAGCTCTACCATTCCTACCATACCATTGATCGGCGTTCTGATTTCATGACTCATATTTGCAAGAAATTCACTTTTGGCCCGGTTGGCGGCCTCTGCTGCTTCTTTGGTAGATATCAGGCGCAATTCTGATTTCTTCATTTCAGTAATATCCGAAATAATAGCGACTATCTCATCTCCATAAGGACTATAAATCGAGAAAGAAAGCCATCTATTGTAAATATGCGAAAAATATTCTTCCATATTTACACTTTTTCCCTGCATTATTTCCGTAAAATATTGTTCTTTAATATCCATCAGCAGCCCTTTGCTGTCAGGGAAAACTTCGATAAAGTTTTTCCCCACAATCTGGTCTCTGCTTACGGAGAACAACTCTTCAAAAGACCGGTTGACCTCTACGATAGATACATCCACCGTTTCATACTTCGGACTATGCTGCAGCCTGAAATACGCATAGGCACTCTTCATATTCATAAACAGGGAATAATATTTTTCCTGATTGATTTGGATATCCAACTCTGCTTTCTTTCTCTCGGTAATATCTCTTACGATGCTAAAGAGGATTTTTTTACTCCCGATGTTTATTTCCTGAGAACTTACTTCCACCTGAAAAGAGCTTCTATCCTTTCTTATATGAATTGCCTCAAAGAAGACTTCTCCGGCCTCTGTCTCCTCCATCAGTTTCTGGCTATATCTCCAATCTTCCCGTATTCTATTTATATTCATTGTGCAAAGCTCTTCCAGCGAATATCCATAAGCTTTCACCGCTGACTTATTAGCCTCTATAATGCTGCCGTCCGTATTCAATAAGAAAATAATATCTCTGGCATTATTGATTATTTTCCTGTATCGCTCCATATCTTCTTCTGCTTTGATTCTCTCCGTGATATCATAAATGGAGCCTATATATCCTGAAAATCTTCCATCCAGCCCGTAATAGGGAGTATCCAGCGATACACACCAGCGGTATTCACCGTCATAGCGCCTTATGCGGACTTCCTGCTGGTAATTCTTTCTCTTACGCATGGCGGCGGTCCGTTTTCTTAAATAATTATCCAGATCATCGGGATGAATGATCTTATCCCATCCATCTTCCAATACTTCTTCTATTGTCTTTCCTGTAAAATCATTCCATACCCGGTTTACATAATTGCATTCCAGATTTTTATCTGTCATCCAGGCAAGAGAAGGCAGCTGGTGCAGGATATTGCTGCAAAAATCTCTGGATTCCGTAATCAGCCTCTCCCGCATCTTGCTTTCCGTAATATCCATCAAAGTAACAATACAACTTCTTTCATTATTTACTATGATAGGAACTACACTGATTTGAAACCAATATTCAAGCTGTTCTCCGCTTTTTATCAATACTTTCTTAACTTCCAGCTTACTAGTTTTGACTCCCCTTCGGATGGCCTGATTCACTGACCTTCGGAAGACACATCTTGCACACTTCTTACCGTATTGGCATCCCAACTGGCTCCGAAAGCTTTCCCTGCATCCGAATGCATCTCCGAACCGTTCTCCCAGCGCCTCTTCTCTCGATTTCCCAATAAGCTCCAGCGATGCGTCATTGATCTGTGCAATACGAGCGTTTTGATCCATTATGATCATGCTTACGGGCGCGACATCAAACATGGTTTTCAAGTTGTTCTTTTCATTGAGATGTTCTATCTCCAGCGTTTTTAATCTCGTAATATCTCTGAGGATGATAACAACACCGATGTTTTCCGATTTAAAATTTTTTATGGTGGAGCAAGTTGCGGAAACAAATTTCCGCGTATTGTCTTCCGTTATGATTACCGTACTGTTTTCCAACCCTTTGATGGTATCATGTTCGATCACGGCAGAAATAGGGCTTGGAACTCTTATGTTGGTACCTTCCTTATAGAACTTCACGACTTCATCGAACGGCTTTCCCCTGACTGTGGAAAATCGTGTATCCAATATATTCTCCGCCATTTGATTCATAAAGAGAATTTGCCCTTTTAAGTCTGTCGATATCACTCCGTCGCCGATACAGCTAAGCGTAGCCGCTGCCAATTCAAGATTATTTTCATCCGATAGATATGTATTTACCATAAACACCTCATTCCTGAAAATCATACGGTAACTTCACCGTTCCAAATCCTAAAAATTGACTAACCCGGCTACATCCAATATCAGACTTATGCTTCCGTCTCCCAGCAAAGTACATCCCGCAAGGCCTTTGATTTTTCGCATTTTTTGTATATATACAGGCAAGCTCTTAACAACTACCTGCTGCTGCCCCAACAACTCATCGGCAAAGATACATATTGTCCGGCCATCCTGTTCCACTACTATCATAATTCCTTCTTTGAACTGCGTAACGGCAGTTTCCACCTTGTAGCTTTCGTGAAGCCTCAAAATCGGGAAACACTGCCCCCTGATCATCAACATTTCATTCCCTTCAGGATCAATAATAATATCTTTCTCATCCGGCCTTAAAGATTCCTTTATGGATATCGTAGGTATGGTATAAGAAGATCTTCCCACCTTGATATTCATGCCGTCTATAATGGCCAGGGTTAACGGAATTGCGAGGGTAATGGTCGTCCCTTTTCCCGAAATGCTGTTTACCGATAATGTGCCTCCGATTGTTTCAATGTTTCTATTTACCACATCCATACCAACTCCGCGGCCCGAAAACTCGGAAACACTTTCCTTCGTCGAGAATCCCGGAGCCAGGATCATGTTAAAAATTTCCTGCTCTGCCATATCTTCTTCTTTTTTATACAGCAGATTATTTTCCCTCGCCTTTTTAAGGATTTTCTCTCTATCCAGTCCCTTTCCGTCATCTTGTACAATAATAAGTACATCGCTCCCCGAATTCTTTGCTTCCAGAATTACTGTACCGGTTTTGTCTTTCCCTGCCTGCCTTCTTTCTTCCGAAGGCTCAATTCCATGATCTAAGGCATTTCTCACTAAGTGCATCAAAGGATCGGAAATATGTTCAATAATATTTTTGTCTACCTCTGTCTCTTCCCCTATGATTTTAAGGTCAACTTCCTTATTAAGCTGTTTGCACATGTCTCTGACAATGCGGTGCATTTTCTGAAAGGTAGGAGATAAAGGCACCATACGGATTGACATTACGGTATCCTGCAGTTCACTGGTAATCTTGTTTAGCTGTCCGGCCGCTTTCTGGAAATTATCCAGCACCAATCCCTGCAGATCAGGATTCTGTGTTACCATAGCTTCGGCAATTACCATCTCGCCTACAATATCCATAAGCTTATCCAGCTTTGCAACACTGACACTTATAATATTCTGTACCGCTGAGGAATGACTTACTTTGTCCGTTTCTTTACCGGATACACTGACATAACCGGAAGAGATTTCCTTAACGAGACTATCCCTGATCGTATCTCGCTTTTTGGCTTTATATTCTCCGTACTCTTCTTCTGTCTCCAGTGAAACCAATTCCAAAGACTTTAAGAATATGGTCTGCTGAAAGAATTCATTCATCTGTTCATAAGTATGATTGGTTTTAAAATATACAGAGAAGCCGTCCTGCCGTATGATTTCGGCACTGTCATCGGCATCGATAACATCCTCGGGAATCGTATAAAACTCTTCGGTATAATCCTTTATATTATGCAAGATAGTATACGCCCGGATATTTTCCATTTCGCAGCCCTCTTCAAAATAAATTCGGGCCCTAAATCTGTATTTATATTCCGTTACCGGAACCTTTTCCTGAGAAATATAATACTGCTGAGGTTTTTTGGGAATATTCTTCTCTTTCTTACCGGAATCGGCAATCTCATTTTCTTTTTTGAGATTCGATAGAAAGAGGTTCAGATTTTCAATTAAAATAGTAGCATCCCCGTCAGGCTCATCCCCATTTTTAATTTTCTCCACTTCCACCTTAATGAAATCGACTCCATCCAATACAAAATCAGAAAGGGAAGAACAGTCCACTTTCTGTGGCTTTTCTTCCCGTAAAAAATAGAACATATCTTCCATGGTATGCGCAAGCGTCGAAATATTATGAAACATCATAATAGCAGAAGATCCTTTTATCGTATGCATAATGCGAAAGATTTCATTTATAGCAGCAGGAGTAAAGCAACTTTCTTTCTCACTGCTTAAAATCGACTGCTCCAACTGTTCGATTAACTGCGAAGTCTCAAAAATATACATATCCAGCATGGGTTCATTGGTAAATTGATCCGACATTCCTATACCTCCCTCATCTGTTTCTTAGATTTCGAGCAATTTTTTTATAGTACCTATCACATGTTCTTCCTTGAAGGGCTTCACTATAAAAGTTCTTGCTCCGTTTAGCACCGCTTCTTTTACCATGCTTTCCTGTCCCATGGCCGATACCATTACTACTTTCGCCTGAGGATCTGCTTTTCTGATCAGCTTAAGTGCTTCCAATCCTGTCATATCAGGCATAGTAATGTCCATCGTTACCACATCCGGCTTCGTCTCAATGTATTTGCTTACCGCTTCAATTCCATTTTTTGCCTCTTCAAATTCTATAGAATCAATTTTTCCCAGCAATTCCTTGATTGTCAGCCTCATAAAAGCCGCATCATCTACAATAAGTACTTTTTTCATCCCACGCCCTCCAATTTCTGACAGCCCCTTGCGATGTTCCTAAACTTCTGATTTATCAACTTCCAAAAAAAGGCTGTTCAGCACCATATCCAACGTCTCCATTGTTCTTTCTTTCAAAGAAAAATTTCTGCCGTTTATTCTCCATTTCAAACATATCTCTCTGCATAAACCGGATATCAAGTCCGCCAAATCCTCACTATTAATACTTTTGCTTAACTCCCCTTCCTCTTTTGCTTCCTCTATCAACTGTTTCATAAAACCAATGCGGTTATTTAAAATTTCTTTTATCTTATCCTCCAGTTCAGCGTCATAGCGAATCGCTTCAAACACCTGCATAATGGAAGTAATTGCAGGATAGTTCTCGTAATACTCCACAGATAATTTAACAAAAAACCGTATGGAATCGCACGGTTTTAATTTCATTAATCTGGCCGATTGAAAAATATCATAATCGAATTTGCAAAAATAATCCAATACAGCCCTCAGCAGCTCCTTCTTATTGCTGTAATGGCGAAATAGGGTAGCCTCGGAAACCCCTTCTCTTTTGGCTATTTCTCTGGTGGATAATCCCTGAATCCCCATATCATCAATAATATCAATCGCAGTTATAATCAGACTTTCTTTTCTGTGCAGTTTAAATTCCATCGCCATTCACCTACCGTAGTAAACACTTACTAACATTATAGCAGAATGGTGTTATTTGTCAATATTGGTTATTTTTTGTAATAGGAGCACTTTCTTATTACATAAAAAAATGGACACTTTTCAGCAATTATTTCACTAAAAAATGTCCTATGCCAATTCCCTACAACTTATTTTTTATACGCAATCGCATCCATTTGAACGTGCAGCCCCTCCGGTCCCCCTGCATGTCCAAACTCTGTCTGTATCGTTTTTCTCGCAGGGTATATACCACCGAATCGTTCCTTAAATATCTTTTCCATAATCGGAATATTCCAGGGATCCTTTAGCAGAACATCGACCTTTACCACATTCTGTAATGACAAATTTACTTTTTTCAGGCGCCTTTCCATATCATCGAGTGCTCCATGAACCTGTTCTTCTATTGTTCCGCCTACGTTTCCTACACAGAAACTCAAAAATACATAATCACCGGCCTCCACGATTCCGGAATATGCACACTCTTCATTAACATCCATTCTAATAATACCGCTCATAATTTCTCCTTCTTTAAAATAGCATTTTCATATGTGCCCAGACACTGTACTGACAGATATCTTGCGAAGTCCTCAATCGCATGCTGTGTCTGCTCCAGCAATTCGTCTGTAATAGTTACTCCGTTCTCCCACCACCAGTTTTTGATGGAAAACGGCTCATCTTTCTTATGCTTTTCCGGTTCGAACCTTGCAACCAGTTGGTTCCCGTATAAAACCGGAAGAACATAATATCCGTATTTGCGCTTATCTACCGGAGTATAAACTTCCCAGCGATAATCAAAGTCAAATATTTTCTTTATCATTTCCCGATCCCACAGCATATTATCAAGGGGGGCTAAAAACTTTACATACTTCTTGTCCAAACTTACATCGAAGAATTTTTTATCCTCACAAGCCATGTAAAATGGTGACGCTATTCCTTCGATCAGAACCATTTGCAATTCACCGATATCGACTAAATAGTTTAGTACCTCCTCCCGCATTTTCATGTCCGATAAGAAATGTCCCTGCCATGCGCCTCCCCTTTTATTCCATAACAAGCCTACGCTTTGCACCCTTCGTTTAATATACCATTCCAAAAACTTTCTGTCACTTTCGAACTCTTCTTGTCCCAGTATCACCTTTGGTACTACATTTTCCGTAAAATCATAATACTTTTGAACCCCTCTTTTTTCCCTGACACTCAGCTCCCCGATGCAGTAAAGATAATCCAATGCAGCGCTTGAGAGCTTTTTATGCCCCCAGCGGCATGCTCTGCTCTCGCCTATCGATATATCCTTACTGCCGGTCGGACCATACGTTTTCACATGTTCCCTCACATCATCCAGCACGTTTAATGCATCTAACTGCCCTCTGTAAGCCATGGTCCTTTTTGCGCTTTCACCACTGGCTGCCCTTATTTTTTTAAATTTGCCGAATTCATTCGTTGCATAAATGCACATTTCTTTATCGAACCCGTCAATCAATTCGTGCCTTTGATAGAGAAGCTCATATAACATACCCGGTTCATATCCGCTCACCCGGGCCTGCAAGACCAAATCTGCGTTTCGCCCGACAACATCCAGCGGATCGTATTGTATGCTTTTCATTTGACGAAAGCACTGCTTCACCCCCTCTATCCCTTTTAGATTTCTTGCTTGATTCAAATTATGGTAGTTTACTAAAAAGCTCCTTGCTTCTTCCATTGAAATTATTACTTCTCTGTTCATATACCCTCCGTTAAAACAAATATAGCAAACGAATTATGACACCTATATGTCACACTTCTTCAAATCGTTTCATTATTTTATTACAATTCATGCAAAATCTCAAAAACATTATTACGCTTCACACAAAATTACCGCTTTTATTCGCCTTACTCCTGCCGAAGAAGCTTCTTCCTTAATAATTTTGAAAGCGCCTAACTCTCCCGTATTCCCCGCATGCGGCCCTCCGCATATTTCTTTCGAGTAACCCGGTATGGAATAGACCTTTACCTTTTCTTCATATTTGCCCGAGAACACTCCAATCGCACCTGCTTGATAAGCCTCTTCAATCTCCATTTCTTTCATAGATACTTCTATCTTTTTTTCAATTGCCTCATTAACGATCCTTGAGATTTCTGCAAGCTCTTTTTCTGTCACTTTTCTATTAAATGAGAAATCAAATCGAAGTCTTTCAGGAGTTATATTGCTTCCGCGCTGATATACCTCATCTCCGAGCACCCTACGCAATGCACCGTTTAATAAATGTGTTGCTGTATGAAGTCTCGCTGTCTGTATGCTATTGTCAGCTAATCCACCCCTAAATTTCTCACCGGCACCTTTCCTCGATTTGATCTGATGCTCCGAATACTTATTTTGAAATTCCTCCAAATCAACAGAATACCCTTTCTCCTGTGCCAATTCACAAGTAAATTCAATCGGGAAACCATATGTGTCATATAATTTAAATGCGGACCCTCCATCCAAAATACCGTTTGCTCCGACACTTTCAAGATATTTCCCCGCTTTTTTCAAGCCGGCATCCAAAGTTTTTGTAAATAATTCAAATTCCTTTTGTAATTGGTCTGCGATAAAATCTTCATTTTCGCCAAGCTCCATATAAATATCTTTATACTGGCCGATAATCACTCTCGCCAAATCACATAAAAAATTGTGGTCTATTCCTGCTTTCTTAAACAACCTTATCATTCTGCGTATCAAACGCCGCAGAATATAGCCCTGCTCCGTATTTGACGGGCTGATCTTCCTGGAATCACCCAGAATAAAGCAGACAGCCCTGATATGCTCACAAATGATTCGCTTATCCCTCACGGACATTTCTTTCTTCAGTCCGCATATCAGATTATTCAGGCAAGTCATAACAGGTACAAATAATTCCGTATCATAAACATTTGTTTTTCCGTTAAATATTGTCAAAACTCTTTCAAATCCCATACCTGTATCCACATTTTTCTGTTCTAATTCTTTAAAGCTCCCATCCGCCTCTTTCTTAAACTGCATAAATACATTGTTCCATATCTCGACATATTTCCCGCATTTACAAGACGGCCCGCAATCAGCGCTGCACCTTGGTCTTCCCATATCGTAAAATATTTCCGTATCCGGACCGCATGGTCCCGTCTGCCCAGCCGGTCCCCACCAGTTTTCATCTCTGCCATAGTAAAATATTTGTTCCTCTTTCAGCCCTTTGTTCTTCCATATGGTTCCGGTCTCGATATCCTTCGGTACCAATGAATCCCCTTCAAACACAGTTACTGCAAGCCGTTCTACCGGAATGTTCAAAACATTTGTCAAGAAATCAAAGCTCATCGATATAGCTTCTTCTTTGAAATAATCTCCTAATGACCAATTCCCCATCATTTCGAAAAACGTTAAATGCGTATCGTCACCGACCTCCTCAATATCTCCGGTTCTTACACACTTTTGGATATCGGTAAGGCGTCTTCCCTGAGGATGGCTTTCGCCCAGTAAATAAGGCACCAGCGGATGCATTCCTGCAGTAGTAAATAAAACTGTCGGATCATTTTCCGGCAACAGGGAAGCCGATGCAATTTCTTTGTGCCCCCTTTCTTCAAAAAAATTCACATACATTCTTCTCAATTCATTTGCTGTCATTTATATCTCTCCTTTCCGTTTATTTACCCAAAATAAAAAGCCCTAAGCTGACTTATTGTCAACTTAGGGCGAACTATCATGTCCGTGTTACCACCTAATTTCAGATTTCTCTGCACTCACTCAATACGGGATATCTCCGATATTGTTTCCTGAATAACGGTGGAATTCCGGTGAAGCCTACTAAGATTATACCGTTCGGTTCACAGCTCAGAGGCTGCTTCCATATTAGATCAATGAAGATTCACACCGTCCATCTTCTCTCTGCGAAATCTCTAATACTTACTATTCCTCATCAAAGCCTTTTCATTTTAAGTTAGGTGTATCGTATCACGTTGAAACTACGTTTGTCAATTGAATAATACTACTCCATTTTTCGAAATTGCAGGATTACAATGCATCTTCATCATCGGACAATTTTCTTTGAATCGTCCGGAGTTGCAATACATTGCTGCAAACACATTTCACGACCATTGTCCCGGCAGCTTTAATTTCTCCATATATGGAAATTCCATATCAAACTCTTCCACTCTATCCGCATCTAATTGTTCAAATACTTCTGATTCATAAAACCGTCCATGGATTTCACGGAAAGCATCCGGCACTATTTCATACCCCATGAACGCATCAAAATTCTTCCCTTCTTTCGTGGTAATTCCAAATTGGTCACAAGTCTTAAATCCATGCTTTGGATAATATCCCGGTTCACCAAAAATAATAATTCCCTTATGCCCTCTTTCTCTTGCTTCTTTTATCGTTACCGCTAATAATGCCCCTCCGATGCCTTTGTTTTGATAGTCCGGTTCTACACATAACGGTCCGAAGGTCAGCACATCTACTTTCTTATCCCCATCCAGGACATATGCTTTGGAATAATAAATCCCTCCTACGATTTTATCATCTAATTCCGCAACCCGGCTTAGTTCTTCAATGTAATCTTCACTGCCTCTAAGCAAATGAACCAGATAATGCTCATCACACCCTGGACGATGCAGATTCCAGAAGGCTTTCTTAGTCATATATTCTGCATTAAAATAATCATCCTTGGTTTCCGGTCTTATAATTAAATTTTTCATCTTATGCCCCACTCCTTTTCCAAATAAGAATCATATCCAATAACTCTTTCATCAATTCTGCGGTGATAACTATAGGTATAGTTATCAAAATGTTTCCCCCAAAAACGCAGTGCTGTTGGGTTCAAAGTCTCGCAATCCACGCCAAGATATTCTGTTCTTCTCTTTCATATACGCCGCAGACATAAAACAACAAATCATCCGCCACATTCTTACCTCGAAATTCTTTTTTTACAAAAGCTCCGCAGATATTTTTCATACAGGCAGTTTCACTGATAAATGTCTCTCCTTCATCTTGTGTCGAAATAAAGCCTATTATCTCTCCACTAATGCCTGCTGCAAATACACGAATATTTTCTTTTGAAAACCATTCCATGTAATTTCCGATGTGTGTTGGAAAATAGACTGGAGGTTCTAGTAAATGCTTTGTTAATCCAAGCCTCAAATCAAGAATCAATCTTTTTTCATCATTTCTAAGCTCCATAAAAGTAATATTGGAATTATAAAGCTTTCTCGGTTTACATTCCTGCAATTTCATAATAGAATCGCTGCATCGTATTCCAAAACCATTTAACGCAAGCGATTTACCTACTTCTGTATCATTTGCATACCGGCTTAGGGCAAAGCTCGTAACCTCCTCTTCCCTTACCAATAGTTCAGTTGCCGCCGACAATAATTGTGATGAAAGCTTTCCTCTATTGCCGCCGGAAAAAGCACTTCCGCCAAGCGGCGAAAGGCTCCCTTGCAATTTCCGAAAAATCCATCCCATGGACCTTCAAATGCCAAGTATCCTACTACTTTTCCTTCTTCTTTTGCAACAACTCCATATTTCCTTCGAAATAAATTTGAAAGCAACTCTCTAAGCCGGTCTTTGAAGTCAATTTCCGGTAATGCTTTTGTCTTATTGCGCTGCGCATTATATTCCTCTAAAGCTAATACTAACGCCTCTTCCACATGTTTTTCATTCACTCTTTCCATCAACATTTACCATTCCTCCTTTCTGCTATTTACTTTTGATGAATTCCTCACCATTTTCTTATTCGTCTTTTTAATCTCTCTTGATTTACTTCTGCTTTCTTTTACTGCTTGAAAATTAGATTCTTTCTGAATCTTTAAATAGTTTTTCCACCTGGCATATGTTAATGTCCCATTTTCCAATGCACTTGCAACCGCACAGCATGGTTCACCCCTATGCGTACAATCGCTGTATTTACACTGCATGGTCAGATTGGTAATATCAGAAAAGCTATGCTCCATTCCGTCATCAACAATCCACATACCCAGCTCCCGCATTCCCGGCGTATCAATAATCTTTGTGCCATTATTCAGTACAAATAATTGACGATGGGTTGTCGTATGATGTCCTTTGGAGTCCTCTTCTCTAATTCCCGCTGTCTCCATAATTTCTTCTCCAAGCAAATAATTGGTTAAGGTAGATTTTCCAACTCCTGAGGAACCCAAAAATACAATTGTCTTATCTGGTTCAAAGTACTTTTTCAGCTGCTCCATTCCTTCACCGGTAATTGAACTAACCGGGTGAATGTCTGCACCTATCGCTATCCGACTGACCATTTCCACTTTTTGCTCCAAATCTTCTGCAATATCTGCCTTTGTAAGTACAATGACCGGCTGTGCCCCGCTTTGCCATGAAACGGTTATATATCTCTCCAGACGTTTAAGATTAAAGTCAAAATTAAGTGACATCATAATAAAAACATAATCAAAATTTGCAGCAATAATTTGCTCTCCTCTTCCGTTATCCGGATCCTTTCTCGAAAACTTAGATGTTCTATTTTTTGTTTTAACAATCAGGCTGTCTCCCATTGGATTATATACTAATTCAACATTATCCCCCACTGTGGGAAACTCCTCCGCTCTTTCCTCCGAGTAATAGACTCCTGTTTTTAATCTTGCATAAAAATCTTCACCGTCTACACGCACTTCATAACGGTCCCTGTGTACTGCCGTCACAAAGCCTTCCATTTTTTCTTTCAAATAAGATGCCTCTCTTTCCTACATATTGCTATTAAGCCTGCTGTTAAATAGCATTATCCGACAATTGAGGAGGGCATAAAAAAAGCCACAGTAACAGCCCTTAAAAGCTATAACTGCGGTTGAATCCATGAAAAAAAAGTACAAAAAAAACACATCCTATCATGTGTTTAACAGAGTTAAGCTATTCATAAGAGTTTAAAAGTGGCATTTCAAGAAATTACTCTTATACATGCCCAATATTCAATTAGTCTGCTACTACCTCGTTTACAATCAATTTTGCCATACTTCTTTCTCCTTTCGAAATCGCTTCTGCTTTATTTTGGATATATAACTTCCAATTATTCTCAAGATACCATATATTATTTGCTGAGTCAATAGATAAATTACTCCTGCCAAATCCCTTCAGTTAAACTCCTTCTATCAAATTATTTCGCTTATCTTCCACTGCCTTAATATTCTCCACCAACTGCTCCGGTATCTCAAATTAATTCTCTGTTCTACCAACTGTATAGACAGCTTCCTATTGGCAACTTCCTCAATCATCGAAGTAAACGACAGATACGATACATATAAAGAAAACTCAGGAAACATAAGCATTCCCTGAGTTTGTATCTTTTATTTAGATTATCTTTCTTATAGGTGTCTCTTATCTGCAGAGCCTTTTTCACGCCGGAAAGTCAAACATATTTTCATCAAATAGTATTCTGCCCTATGGGACTAACCGATTGATGTCTCTGGGGAATAATGTTGAAAATCGTACATTTTCCTGTTCTAATAATTTACTGGTGAAACGTTCCAACCCCAGTCCCAATCCCCCATGCGGAGGCATGCCATATTTATGCATCATGAGATAGCTTTCAAATTGTTCTATATCCATGTCTCTCCTTTTCATCTTTTCAATCTGCTCCCGATAGGAGTGTATTCTTTGACCGCCCGTAGTAATTTCTAATCCTCTGAACAAAAGGTCAAAGCTTAAGGTTTCTTCCCGGTTTTCTTTATTCTCCATCGCATAAAAAGGCCGTTTTTTACTCGGATATCCTGTTACAAAAACGAAATCACTTCCGGTTCTTTCTTTTATCCACCTGCAAAGTAGTTTTTCTTCTTCCGGTTCAAAATCATCAAAATCAGTTATTTCCTTATGATACTCTTTTGCAATCAGTTCTTTCGCCTCTGTAAATTTAACCGCCGGAATCTCATGAACAAACGGCAGGTTTATTTTTAACAGCTTTATTTCAGGTTCATAATTTTTCTCGAGATATTGAAACGTATATCTCAACATCATTGTCTCTGTTTGCATGATTTCCTCAAAGCTGTTAATATACCCCATTTCAAAGTCTACACTTGTGTACTCATTCAGATGTCTGGAAGTATCATGCTTCTCAGCCCGATAAACCGGTGCTATTTCAAACACTCTCTCATATACTCCGACCATCATTTGTTTATAGAACTGCGGGCTCTGCGCCAGATAAGCATTTCTCCCGAAATACTCAAGCCGGAATATGTTAGCACCACCTTCCGCACCGGCATAAACAATTTTAGGAGTACGAATTTCTGTGAATCTTTCTTTTTTTAAGAACTCTCGTATTCCATCCACTATTCCTTCCTGAATTTTAAATATCGCCCGCTCTTTTTCATTTCTTAATGTAATCGGCCTAAAATCAAGTAATTTTTCAATTGAAGTATCTACAAACTTATTATTGATTACAATTGGACTCGATGCTTCGGGAGCCGACAATACGTTAATATTTTTAATTTTAAGATCATATCCTGTTTTTGACCTGCTTTCTTCCTGAACATATGCAGATACTATAACACAGCTTTCTTCCTCCAATTCTTCTAATGGAAATTCCGAAATTTCCTTTGTATATATGCACTGAACAATTTCTCTTTTCGTTCTTAATAATACAAATGCAAAATCACTCATTTTTCTGATTTTATATATGCTGCCATGTATTTGCACTATATTACCTATATGATTTTTCAGCTCATCCGCTTCCACAACTACTTTTTCTAATTTTCCTTCTATTTTTATCATCTTATAATTCCTCCTGAATTTAATTTTGTCAAAAAAATTCTTATCAATCCATGAGGACATAATCTATATGTCCCATACAATCACAACCTTTCAGTTACCTGTATGGTTCAAAAAAAGAGCCACACAAAGTAAAATTAATTTACCAATGTGGCTCTTAGTATCTCTTTCCACATAGGCACAACACCTTTAGCGCTTGCACCTATGATTCATACATCACAGTTACAAGCGCTATAAATCGTCGTCCCTATTCAACAATTCAAATTGTTGATACTGATTCATTATGGCTGCCTCCATTTATTATTATGAGATAATATAGCATATTATTAATTTATCGTCAATCAAAAAAAGAGGTGTAAAAAATGAGATTCTCAATACCCGATAGTATTAAAGATATTTATTTGTATTATTATTTAGGACTTTGGTGCGTCGATAGTTTGCACCGTTTTGCATTGGCCCTCAAAGTTGAACCCCCAGGTAACATTAGATAGCTCATTAAAGCTCTTTCTTGAAATATTGTCCTGGCTATAACATTTTTACTTCAAATGGTTCTTTCGTTATTATCTCTTTTTCTATTTTAATAATGATTTTATGTTCTTGCCTTTCTTCTGTCACAGTAATAGCGCCGGATTTTTCCAATTCTTTTATTCTGGACCTCGAAAGATTTAAAATCTCTGATACCACCTTATCAGTTCGTATTTTGAGCGAATAACTATTGTGGATTACCAGTAAATCACCTTTCTGAAAAAATTGATCGTTTCCGGCTATCATACCATTTTGTCTATTAATTATATATTTTATATTAGACCAATCAACTTCTGCTTTATTTCGAGTAAAAAATTTGCTGTCCGTTCCATATTCAAATGCTAATTTACCGGAATTACTTAAATATCCCTCATATTCTTGCTGCAATATAGACTCCGGCTTACATCTTTCATAGATTGTTAAGTTATTCGTATGTTTACATTTTATACATTGATAAATCAACCATACATCTATTTTATTTCCATTTGCATTTACGCGAAAACGATTTGTATTATGGAACAGTGTCTTGCAGCCACATCCCGAACAATTTCTTAAAATTTTAAAAGGTTCTTCCGGTATTATTGTATATTCTATTTTTCTTAAATAGCTCATTTTGCATCTCCCTTAGAATGTATCAATGGATTTGCAAAGTGCTATTACATAATCATTGGATTTTTATTTGCAATAGCCTTTGCTATGCAAAACAAACGGGTGTAGTCATAAAAATGTTCCTCCTGTATTAATTTCTTATTTCATTTTAGGAGATGTTACATTTAATTCCTACCTTAAATATTTTTCCAAAAAAAAATGAGCCAATGCAAATTTCTTTGAATCAGCTCAAACATGACAGTATTCATTTCATTTTACGCAAAATGCGTTGAATGCTTTTTTCAGATAAAAAATACTTAATTGATAACTCTTGAACTTTATACCCATTTTGAAAGTCCGTAAATATCTGAAAGTTTCTGTCTTCCAACTCCTGGCGTATAAAAGTTTTGCCTCCCCATTCTTTTCTTTGATTTTCTTTCCTGGGAATATAAATACTTTCTCCATCTACATATCTTTGTATCAACTCTATTATTTCCATTGGCAGAATTTCTTCTGCTTTTCTATAGCCCATATTTGCCTCCTAAATTATTAGTTCTTTAGGTTAGCAATAGCTATAACAAATTTCATATTATAAAATTGCAATAGCTAGTGCTATGCAAACATAACTAATTTTCTCATAAAAATAATCCTCCCACAAAAATATTCGAGCAATTGATACTTATCTATTCCTCCAATATCTTTCAATCATCATAATATCAAGGTACTACTCTACGCAATATTATACTATATATATTTATAATTTCATAGTATTCATTGATTATTCGTGATAGCATTTATGATGGTTTGCCAGAGTTAATTATAATTAGCCGGAGGCTCTGCGTTAGATATTGTATATTGCATACCATATATACGATAAGATTGCTGTCATTCTATCTGAAAATACGATAAAATCAAACGATAACGAGTAAAGTAGATAGGAATTCAAAAAGAAAAGAGACTAATATGAAAAAAGTACAAATAATAAGCTTAATAATTTTTATAGCCACATTACTCATAATGGGAATAAATATTTTTTTTACTCCTCTTTCTGATTGGATTATCAGAATAAATGGTACTATTATGTTAATCAATATAGGAGTTATTTCATATAGTACAATGAAGAATTTTAAAATGAACAAATAAATTGATGGTTATTCTTGCGTTCCAATGAACAAAAACGCATATAAAAAAGCCCTTGAATGCAAGCATTCCGGGCTTTCTGATATGCGTTTTGTTCGCAGATAATCCTAACGTTTTGAAAACTGCGGTGCGCGTCTTGCGGCTTTGAGACCGTATTTCTTTCTTTCTTTCATACGAGGGTCTCTCGTTAAATAGCCTGCTTTCTTGAGTACCGGTCTGAAATCTGCATCAACCTGAAGCAATGCTCTTGCAATGCCGTGTCTGATAGCTCCTGCCTGACCTGTGTATCCGCCGCCGTGTACGGTAACCTTTACATCGAATTTGTCCAATGTATCCGTAGCGGTAAGAGGCTGACGAACGATAACCTTTAATGTCTCTAATCCAAAATAGTCATTGATATCTCTCTTATTTATAATGATATTACCTTTGCCGGGTATTAAATATACTCTTGCAACCGATTTTTTTCTTCTGCCAGTTCCGTAGCAATTTGCTGTCTTAGCCATTTTAATCTTCTCCTTTCAGTCCTCTTAATTAAAATGTTAATACTTCAGGTTTCTGAGCTATCTGATTATGCTCTGCGCCTGCGTATACATGAAGTTTTCTGTACATATCTCTTCCTAAAGGTCCCTTGGGAAGCATGCCTTTCACAGCAAGTTCTATAACTCTTTCAGGTTTCTTTGCTAACATTTCCTTCAATGTAGTCTCTTTCATACCGCCTACATAATCGGAGTGATGATAGTAAATTTTCTGATCTAATTTCTTACCTGTTACTTTTATTTTTGCCGCATTAATTACAATTACATAATCACCTGTATCGATATGAGGTGTAAAAATCGGTTTGTTCTTACCTCTTAAAACTTTAGCAACTTCAGATGCCAAACGTCCGAGTGTCATATCAGTAGCGTCAACTACATACCATTTTCTCTCGATAGTAGCCGGACTAGCCATAAAAGTTTTCATTATGTTACCTCCAACCTTAAATCAATTTTCTCTGTTTGATTTTCACAAATCAAACTATGCTCTTTTCATTGTTACCGTCTGTAATCTGACCATGGTGCGGATGTCCGGCCACACCTTCGGTTCGCTTACCGACAAGCTTTCTTCTCGCAAGAAACACGCATCGCGAGTTCCTTCGCCATTATATTTATAATGCGCTGCCGGGGCTTTGGCATTACATTATTAAACATTGTCACATTGAACTATTATATTATACGCATCCGCGTGTGTCAACCTTAATTTCAACAAATTTTCCCGATTTTATGCCGTTTGTCTAAAGTTTACTTTATTGATGCAAACTCTATGTTCAGCGCTGCTTGTCAAACTGCATTTGCCGCAAGCAAGTGATTATTAAAGGAACTCATAATTAGTTAACATAAGTCCACAAGCCGGAGCCGTTGGCCCTGCAGCCGTTCTATCCAGCGCATTTATAATATCCGGCACACATTCCGGCTCCCGTCGCCCTTTTCCTATCTCCATGAGCGTTCCCGCAATAATCCTTACCATATTATATAGGAAGCCATTTCCAGTCACACGAATTATGATTTCCTCATTTTCCTGCTCTACCTGAAGATCATATATCGTCCTTACCGTGGTTTCCGCCTGACTGGCTACGCTGCAAAAACTTTTGAAATCGTGCCTGCCGACGAGATAGGCCGCTGCAGTCTGCATCCTGCCTGCATCGAGAGGATTATAAGTAAAATAGGTATAAAGCCTTTTTGTCGGCAGCGGGAACTGGGAATTGATGATTCTATACTCATACGTTTTCCGACTCTCGCAGTGACGGGGATGAAAATCCGCCTCTACCTCTTCGGATCTGCGTATACGGATATCCTCCGGCAGCCGTTGGTTCAGCGCATAAGAAATCTTCTCTCCGGGCATTCTGACATTCGTATCGAACACCGCCACGTTACAGAGCGCATGGACTCCTGCATCCGTCCTGCTCGCTCCGATTACCTTAATATCCTCCGAAAGGAGCCCGGATAAGCACCTATTTAGCTCTCCTTCAATTGTTCTCGCATTCTCCTGCACTTGAAAACCGCTGTACGCGGTACCGTCATAAGCGACCGTCAACATCACACGCTTCATAATGTAAAAATTCTCCCAAAATAAACACACAAAGCTACATATGACCACGCCGCCGCATAAGCGACTGCATCTTGCCTATGGTACACAAGAGGCTTCATCTTCGTGCGGTTGTCTCCTCCCCTATAACATCTCGCTTCCATCGCCATCGCCAAATCGTTGGCACGGCGAAAAGCGGAAAGGAAAAGAGGTACCAGAAGCGGTACGAGGCTTTTCGCCTTTTTAATCAAATTGCCGCTTTCAAAATCTGCACCTCTTGCAATTTGAGCCTTCATTATCTTATCGGTCTCCTCTAATAAAATAGGAATAAACCGGAGTGCAATTGCCATCATCATGGAAATCTCATGTACCGGTACATGCAGCTTTTTAAGCGGGGACAACAGCTTTTCCATGCCGTCTGTCAGCTGGTTCGGTGTAGTGGTAAGCGTCATCAGGGAAGAGCCTACAATCAGAAAGGTCAACCTGATTGCCATAAATACTGCCGTTCGTATACCTTCCTTCGTTATCGTCAGCTTCCAAAAGGTAAACAGCACCTCTCCCGGCGTCAAAAAGAGATTGAACACTACCGCCAAAATAAGCAAGAACACAATTGCTTTCATACCTCTGACGATAAATCGGAATGGAACCTTGGACACTTTTATAAGCCATATGAGAAACGCACCCGCAATGGCATAACCTATAAAATTATCTACTATAAATAAGGAAACAATAAACAGCAGCGTAGTAACCAGCTTCACTCGAGGGTCAAGCCTATGTATTACCGAATCAGCATGATAATATTGTCCTAATGTAATATCTCTTAGCATGTTTTCTCCTATTTGGGAAATTTAAAAATATGAATCAGTTATATCTCTTACCTATTAAGCACCCGCAAAATTTCATCTCTGGCTTCTTCAATCGTAATCACATCCGTATTCACTAAATATCCCTTTTCCCGAAATGCCTGCATAATATAGGTTACCTGAGGCGCTGCCAGTCCGACTTCCTCCAGCTCCTTGTAGTGGCCAAACACGTTTCTCGGCTCATCGTCGTACATAATGCTGCCCTGGTTCATTACAATGATGCGGTCCACATATTTCGCCACATCCTCCATGCTATGGGAAACGAGAACTACAGTTATTCCCGTCTCCTCACGAAGCTTTGCTATCTGATCCAGTATCTCATCCCGTCCCTTCGGGTCCAGGCCTGCCGTAGGCTCATCCAGAATGAGCACCTCAGGCTTCATTGCAAGCACACCGGCAATGGCAACCCTTCGTTTCTGTCCTCCTGACAAGTCAAAGGGAGACTGGTAAAAATATTCATCCTCCAGTCCCACCTGCTTTAATGCCTCATAAGCGCGCAGCTGTACTTCTTTTTCCGTAAGCCCCATATTCTTGGGGCCGAAGCACACATCCGTAAAAACATCTATTTCAAAAAGCTGATGCTCAGGATACTGGAACACAAGCCCCACATCACTCCTCAATTTCTTCTTATTAAAACCAGCATCCCCTATATCTTCCCCGTTATAATAGATATGTCCCGATGTTGGATTCATAAGTCCGTTCAAATGCTGTACCAGCGTGGACTTGCCGGAACCCGTATGCCCTATAAGCCCTATAAACTGTCCGTCGGGTATTACGAGATTAATATCCTTTAAGGCCGCTATCTCCATCGTTGTCCCTTTTTCATATACATAGCTTACATGGTCCAAAATGATTGCCATCTGTTTCTACCTCGTTCGCGCCTTTTTCACGCGTTATCTCTCTTCCTTGCAGCTTAAGTACTACAGTTTAAGCTCGTGCATAAGCTCTTCGCAGGTTAAAATTCCATTCGGAAGATTTATTCCGCTTTTTTTCAGCTCGTAAGCTAACAAGGTAACTTGCGGTACATCCAGACGCAGCTCCTTCAGCTTTTCCACTTGAGAAAAAATTTCTCTCGGTGTGCCTTGCATGGCGATATGCCCTTTATCCATAACTACTGCTCTATCCGCATAAATAATCTCTTCCATATAATGGGTAATAAGTATTACTGTAATGCCCTCCGCTTGATTTAGTGCGCGGACCGCCCGGATTACCTCCTTGCGGCCATTGGGATCGAGCATCGCCGTCGGCTCATCCAATATAATGCACTTAGGATGCATCGCGATGACTCCTGCAATCGATACCCTTTGCTTCTGTCCTCCCGACAGCTTGTTAGGCGAATGCTTTCTATATTTATACATTCCTACTGCTTTCAGACTCTCTTCCACCCGTTCCCATATTTCCTTCGTAGGGACACCCATATTTTCCGGTCCGAAACCCACATCCTCTTCTACCACCTGACCGATAATCTGGTTGTCCGGATTTTGAAAAACCATTCCCGCATTCTGTCTGATATCCCAAAGATATTCCTCATTAGTCGTATCCTTGCCGTCAACCCAGACTGTTCCCACCGTAGGATAGAGAATCGCATTCATATGCTTTGCCAGTGTAGATTTACCGGAACCGTTGTGTCCAAGAATAGCGACAAAGTCTCCTTGCTTCACATCCAGATCCACTTCATCCACCGCACGGGTGATTCCCTCCACATTGCCGTCCTCATCCCGCCTGATATATTCAAAAATTAATTTTTTGGCTTCTATAATTCCCATTTGTTATCCTAAACCCTTAGATTAGTTTACATTCAGTCACGTTTTTTATTGTACTAGAAAATATTGATAATTACAAGATATTGCGCTCATTATTTAGCCTTTCCTGCACGACAATCTCATAAAAATGTGATATACTGCTTTTGCACGATAATATATTAAAAGGAAATTATTATGGACTTTAAGAAAATATCGAAACCTCTTATTTTAATAGTTGTTATCATCGTCTTTAGCTCTATCTTCATACGCGCCTGCTCCCACTCTGAGACACTGGCCGAATATGCGGCTAAGAATCCGGAAATTGCCTACAAGACAAAAGAGCCAGCTACACCTGCCAAAGTCACAGACAGTGAGAGCGGGCGGGAAAACACTCGCAAAGAAGGCAGTTCTAACGGACAGCCCATTGACCATATAGATAGTAGTGAGAATGAGGCAGGCGAGATAACGCCCGAATCCGGCGTGAAAGAAGAGGAAATGGACACGAATCCCGATAGAAATGTATATGAACAGGGCTTTTATTACGAACCCCTTTCCGATGAAATCAAGAAGAAAATTACAGGAATTTCTTATCCTATTACTGAATCCGATAAAGATAGTACTGCAGTTACAGCCATAAATATTGTATCCTCTTCAGAGAAAATACAAGTTAGCTATGACGATCTGCGCTATGTGAGCGTACTGTATTATAATTTCAAGGGTATCGAACGGACCGGCGAATTAATTTGCAACAAAGCAATCGCGCAGGATCTTGTAGAAATCTTTTACGAACTGTATCGAAATGAATATCAAATAGAGCAGATATCCTTGATCGATGAATACAGCGGAGATGATGTGCTATCCATGTTGGATAACAATACCTCTTGCTTCAATTACCGATTGGTAGACGGCACTACGAGCCTTTCAAAGCATGCTCTGGGCCTCGCCATCGATATCAATCCTTTTTACAATCCTTACGTAGTATATAAAAATGACGGCACTACATATATCTCACCTCAGGGAAGCGAGACATATGCAGACCGTTCCAAAGAATTCGCTTATAAAATTGATGAAAACGATTTATGCTACAAGCTTTTTACAGAACACGGATTTACGTGGGGCGGTAATTGGAACTCTCTCAAAGATTATCAGCACTTCCAGAAAGTTCCGGAATAACTTTACCGGTTAATCGACACCGCCATTCTGTGATACGTATGCCGCACTCCCCGAATGGCCACCGAATATGCCATTATGTTTTCCGGTGCTGCCATTCCCGGATAGCCCGAATCGCCGATATGGTGGATGTCCGTTCCCGTCATCTTGCACATCAGCGCAATCTGCTTAATTGTCTCGATATCGGCTCCCTCTTGGGATGTCCCGATTGCTGTTATCGTCAATGCTCCTAAGCTGTGAGCATAGGAGACCAGCCCCCTTACATATTCCATAGTGATTCCGGGAACTGTTCCCGGAGCAGGCAGAAGGATAATATCCGCTCCCGCTTCTATAAATTCTTTTATGTCATCTCTTGAAATGATGTTCTCTCCGCCTTCTCCGATAATCCCTGAAGCGTGCATTTTTCCTGCCGCCAGGATCAGTTTATTTCCCAATTCAGAGGACATCGCTCTCAGAGAATCAGTAATCGCCTTATTGCTCACGCCATTGCCCGGATTACCCGTAAGCAGAACCATATCCACGCCTAAATCACACGCTCTACTCGCGTTATCCACCGTCGCTTTGCGTCCTTCGGACATTTCCCACAGCGTTCCTTTGTTTCCTTTCGCGATGGCATCCTCCACGGGTTCCAGATTGATTCCTATCATCCTTCCGGTAAGGCGCTTTAACTCCCGAACCGATTCTTCCTGATCCACCTTCGGAAGTCCGCATATCACTGGTTTAGTGACATCGAACATATTGAGAAGCAATATATCTGCTCCCATGGCTGCTACGAATTCTGCGTTGGTCACATCTGCAAGCACCGGCATAGTGATTCCGATACATTCGCACGCTACAACCCGCCCCTCACTTCCTGCAATGGAGCTTAAATAATCTTCCTTTGTAAATCTTGAAAAATCTGAAGCTGTACAATCCAACATTCTTTTTGCCATATCCTTCTTCCTTTCCCGCGTCGTTCTCCGCTATTTTGAACTCTCATGTATCACTTGTTCGCTATTCCAATATTCCTATTTCATTATTATAAGCTTGCCTGCACCGCTCCCTATTATTCCATGCTTACCTAATTTTATCTTCCATTATTCCATGCTTGCCTGCGTCATTCTACATTATTCCATAATATGAAGTTTCAATTCTACCACCTTCTTCTCTCCTGCCTCAATTACGGGGAGAGTACCGTTCTCCCTTTCCCATTCCCGGCCCTTGACGTGGCAATTGCAAGGTTCGAAACCCATAACATAATCTCCGGAAGCCATGGATTTCCACTGGGTAAACCGAGGCAGATGTTTCGTCTGAAAGCTAATTTCCAGTCCGGCACCAATATTTTCATTATATGCAGATGCGCTCGCAATTCCCTCCTCATCTAATTTCAACATGTGGTAAAAAACCTCCTCCGGGAGCCTATCCACAGGCGCTGTAACCTTATTCCAGGGACGCTGCGTCTCCTTATCTTCACCTAAAAGACAAGTCTTAGTTGAAGGAATTTGTATCCTTGTTCCCTCATCCAGCAAAGGATATCCGATATTAAAATGATAGAGCAGCATAAAAGGACTGGTTTCATATGCCTGATTCTCAAACTCATCCCTAATCAATATCTCCTTGCTGCCGTAATTGGTCTCAATAGTACGTCTTAAGACGATGTTCCCTCCGAATAGTGCCGCTTGCCTCATTTCTCCCGACAGTCTGATCTTATATTCATCATCTTCCCATAAGCAATCGGCACAAACGTGTTCCGCTGGCGTGGAGCGCAAGCTTCCGTGCATAGGAAACATATTCTGCGGCTCGATTCCGGGCGTCCCTACGTTATCTGTACCGCAAGTGAAGAACATTCCTCCCATGATGCTTCTCTGTCCGTCAAAGCCATTATAGTCATAAGCTTGTCCATTCTGCAGTCCCGGCTTGCTTATGAAGTTGAAATTGATTCCCCTCCAAGATAATTCCGTAATATCCAGACATTTATCCTGTGCCGCCGTGAACATAAGAGGGCCGGACTTAACCTGATAAGCCTTCAATCCTCCGGCTCTACCTTCCGCATATTCTATCTTGTGAATATAGGCCTCTTGCTGCATGCTTCCAACTTTTTTCAACCATTCTTTTCCCATCTATTTTTCTCCATCATATCATATCGCTCAATCTGAAGCATAGGAGCATAGGACGCTTTTTACTTCTTTTAAGCCATTATTATATTTAATACCATTATACAACATTACATTTATGTTGCGCGATTTATTTTGATTTAAACCCGATATAAAACCCGATACAAATTGGGAATCCGCTTTTAATCGCTTGCAATAATGCACAATAAAGGGACTGCTTTCGCAATCCCTCTATATCTTAATCTCGCTTTAAGTTCTATGAAATTATACTAACTCAAGAACAACTTCCATCGCAGCATCGCCTTTACGCTGTCCGATTTTAACAATTCTTGTATAACCGCCCTTACGGGTTGCGTATTTCGGTCCATATTCGTCGAAAAGCTTTGCGACTAAATCAACTTCCTTCGTTGCTTTCTTTTTGCCTGCTGCTGTTGAAGGAACCTCAGTTATCGGATATAATACCTTTAACATCTGTCTTCTTGCATGCAGCCTGGAAGCAAGATCTTTTTTGATTTCTTTTTCTACTTCGTCATAAACCGTTACGGTAACACCATTTTCGATTCTTAAGATTTTGCCGTCTTTGTCACGGTGTGTCTCAGAAAGAACCTTCTTCGTGTCCTTATCAACAATCTGCTTTACTCTCTTGCCGTCTTTATCCTTACGTGCAACCTTTGCAGTAACCTTTACAGTCTCGAAATTATCTTTTTCTTTTGCAGCAAGTGCGATAAGTCCTTCAGCAATCTTCTGAACTTCTTTCGCTTTTGCCTGCGTGGTAACAATTCTTCCATTATACAACAAATTTGTCACCTGATTTCTAAGTAATGCTTTTCTCTGGTCAGATGTTCTGCCAAGCTTTCTGTATTTTGCCATTTTTACGGCTCCTTTCTCTTAATCGGGATAATTCCCTATGGCACATCCGGCCATGCACTTTGGACTTATTTACCGAATGTGGATTCCATATCATGAGCCCGCACACATACGCACTTTGGACTTACTACACATGCGTTTTCACGAATATCTATTCAAAATATAAATTCATCATTTGAATTTAAATTTTAAATCAGTCACTCATCACTGGGATTAAGCTGTAATCCTAGTTCTTTTAATTTAGCTAAAACCTCTTCCAAGGATTTACGTCCTAAGTTACGAACCTTCATCATATCCTCGGATGTCTTATTGGTCAATTCTTCAACCGTATTAATACCAGCCCTCTTTAAGCAATTGTAAGAACGAACTGACAGCTCCAGCTCATCGATGCTCATTTCCAATACTTTTTCTTTTTCATCGTCTTCCTTCTCTACCATAACCTCTGCGGTCTTAGCATTCTCGGATAAATCGATGAAAAGGCTCAAATGTTCGCTGAGTACTTTTGCAGCCAGACTAACTGCTTCGTCGGGAACTAAGGTTCCGTTCGTATACACGTCGAGGGTCAGCTTGTCGTAATCCGTAATCTGACCTACACGAGTGTTCTCAATCGTTACATTTACTCTTTCAACGGGTGTGTAAATAGAATCGATCGCAATCACACCGATAGGCAGATCCTCTACCTTATTCTTATCGGCACCTACGTAACCTCTGCCTTTAGTAATGGTAAGTTCCATATACAACTTTGTATCTTTTCCGCTCAAAGTAGCGATTACCAAATCGGGATTTAAGATTTCGATATCCTGATCCACCTGAATATCGGAAGCCTTTACGACACCTTCGCCGTCATACTCGATGTATGCCGTCTTAGGTTCATTTGTATCACTATTATTTCTAATAGCGAGACTTTTGACATTCATAATAATTTCGGTAACATCTTCCTTTACACCCGGAATGGAACTGAATTCGTGCAAAACACCTTCAATCTTTACCTGACTTACCGCAGTACCCGGTAAAGAAGAAAGCATGATTCTTCTTAAAGAATTGCCAAGCGTAATACCGTAACCTCTCTCCAAAGGTTCAACTACGAATTTACCATACTTTTTATCTTCAGAGATTTCTGCAACCTCAATATTGGGTCTCTCAAAATCAAACACTGCAAATACCCTCCTTTACGAACAATTATATCTAAGTCGTTTAAGCAGATAAGAAGAATTCTCCTCATCTGCCTAACTTTTTGCCATAATGAAATCTTATTTTACTTAGAATATAACTCGACTATAAGCATTTCATTAACCGGAACATCGATCATCTCTCTTGCGGGAAGCTGTTTGATGGATCCCTTCATAGCTTCCTGATCTACATCCATCCATTCAGGAGTAAGTCTTCCTGCCGTAACTTCAAGGATATCTTTATATCTCTGCAAGGATTTGGATTTTTCTCTTACTTCAATTACATCTCCGGCTTTTACTAAATAAGAAGGAATATTTACGGGCTTTCCGTTTACGAGGAAGTGCTTGTGGTCTACGACCTGTCTCGCTTCTCTTCTTGTTCTTGCAAGGCCCATTCTGAATACTACGTTATCGAGTCTGCTTTCGAGAATGACCATAAGGTTTTCACCAGCCAGACCCTTCATCATTCTGTCTGCTTTTTCATAGTAATTTCTAAAGGGTTTCTCAAGAACGCCATAGATAAATTTTGCTTTCTGCTTCTCTCTTAACTGAAGACCATACTCGCTCATCTTCTTGCCTGCTCTTACAGCTCTATTCGATTTCTTGTCATATCCTAAATAAGCGGGCTCAAGTCCGAGAGCTCTGCATCTTTTTAAAACTGGTACTCTATTAACTGCCATTTGAGGCTCCTTTCTAAATAAAGGCTCATCTGCCTTTCACTATTGTTTACAACGTAAGCTCTCATAAGAGTGTTACGCATTCTTCCAACCTGCTATCAAGCGCGAAATACTGCTTCGAAGTATTTCATACGCTATTTGTCACTATGTGAAGCCTATGGCTGCATAGTAACCTCCGCTATTATACGCGGCGGCGCTTAGGAGGACGGCATCCGTTGTGAGGAACCGGAGTTACGTCTCTGATGCTCGTTACTTCGAGTCCGCATGCCTGAAGTGCGCGGATAGCTGCCTCACGTCCTGAACCTGGTCCTTTAACCATAACGTCAACGGTTTTCAAGCCATGTACAAGCGCAGCTTTAGTAGCGGTTTCAGCCGCCATCTGAGCTGCATACGGAGTAGATTTCCTTGAACCTCTAAAGCCAAGACCACCAGCACTTGCCCAGCTAAGAGCATTTCCGTCATTGTCCGTCAATGTAACAATTGTATTGTTAAAAGAAGACTGGATATGTGCCTGTCCATGTTCAACGTTTTTCTTGACACGCTTTTTTGTCACTTTTTTTGTAACTTTCTTTGCCATTTTAAACTAACCTACTTTCTCAACTTTTCATTCTCTGTTACTATTGCTTTATTTCTTCTTATCAGCCACCGTACGTAAAACGTACTGTACTTCGTCTAAAATTATTTCTTCTTATTAGCCACCGTACGTTTGGGGCCTTTTCTTGTTCTTGCGTTGGTCTTAGTTTTCTGACCGCGAACCGGAAGACCTTTTCTATGACGGATTCCTCTGTAACATCCGATCTCCTGAAGTCTCTTGATGTTTAAAGCGATTTCTCTTCTGAGATCACCTTCTACTGCGTAGTTAGCATCAATTTCTTCGCTGAGTCTCTTTACTTCTTCATCTGTCAATTCTCTTACGCGGGTATCAGGATTAACCTTTGCCGCTTCAAGAATCTTGTTTGCACTTACTCTTCCTATACCATAGATATATGTGAGTCCAATCTCCACACGTTTTTCTCTGGGTAGGTCAACACCTGCAATACGAGCCATTTACATTTCCTCCATTTTCTTCGTAGCATCTCTTGAGTGTCCTTTACTCATTCCGCTTGTAAATTATATGTTCCGCGGGGATGCAATGCTTTCGCATATTTTTCTCTGCATGAAAATAGTTCATGCTACTACTAAGTTGATTGAGATGGCGTGACGCACATCCAACCGGAATCGAATCCGACCTTTCCAAAACCTGCCTCCTAAGCAACTGGCCTTGGTATCAACAAGTAACCTCCGTAGGCTCCTACGCTCAATTATAATCGATTTATATTTATCAGCACTTCTTATCAATGAGTAAATAGCACTCATAAGAGTAAATAACACTCATAAGAATAATCCGCGCTGCAGCCGCATATCATAATTGGACAAGGATCCTCTGCTATTCATAAAATTACTGTTAGCGCAGGGATTATCCTTGTCTTTGTTTGTGCTTGGGATTCTCACAGATTACTCTGATTCTTCCTTTTCTTTTAATAATTTTGCACTTTTCGCAAATTGGTTTTACTGATGATCTAACCTTCATGTTAAACCCTCCTTTCAAAAAAGACCGTTTTACATTATATCATGGAAACAATGCAAATGCAAGGGTGTTTTCGCAACTTTTACCCATTTTCCTGCCTGTCTCTCCAGATAACACGTCCCTTAGACAGAATCATAATGCGATTTACTGTAATCCAATATGTTACATCCGATTTGCCTTTTACTTATCTCTCCAAATAATACGTCCCTTGGACAAATCATAAGGAGATAACTCTAAAGTCACTTTATCTCCGGGTAAGATACGAATGAAGTTCTGCCTTAACTTACCGCTTATATGAGCAAGCACCTTGTGTCCGTTTTCTAATTCTACCTGAAACATGGTGTTTGGCAATTTTTCGATTACTGTTCCTTCAATTTCAATTACATCTGCTTTTGACATACGATACCTCCTATCGCTTTCCTTATTTCTTCATTATATATGGGCTGTTTCTTTATCAGCTTCTCTTTTAAAATATCATCGGATTCTTTCTTGATAATCTGAATATGCTTTTTATTTTTCTTTTTCGGATGTTCCGTATCTTTATATTTTCCATCCGCTAAATATACATATTCGGTATCTTCCTGTACTATGATATATACCGTATCTTTATCATGGCCTGCTTTCGATGTCGCAAACATTCCTATCATAAAAATCTCCATTCTGCCGTTACCTGCATACGCCTGACCTCTTTACAGCAAAGTAAGTATTTCCGGCTCGCCGTCAGTGATGAGAATCGTATTCTCATAATGAGCGGACAAAGAGCCGTCTGCGGTAACTACCGTCCAGTCGTCATCCAACCATTCCACTTCCCAGTCTCCCATATTGATCATGGGTTCTACCGCCAAGGTCATACCAGCCTGAAGCCTAAGCCCCTTTCGTCGCTGGGCAAAATTCGGTATCTGCGGTTCTTCGTGCAGCTTGGTTCCGATACCATGACCCACCAAATCCCTGACGATGCCGTATCCGAAGGAGGAAACATAACGGTCGATCGTATTTGATATATCATACAAATGATTGCCGGATTTTGCCATTTTAATCCCTTCAAAGAAACTTTGCTTCGTCACTTCTATCAGTTTCCTGGCTTTGTCGTCTATCAGGCCGACGGCGTGTGTCCTCGCCGCGTCCGAATGATACCCTTTATAGATTAAGCCCGCATCCAGACTCACAATGTCTCCGTCCCGCAATATATGATCCTTATGGGGAATCCCATGAACCACTTCATCATTAACGGACACACATATGGATGCCGGATAGCCGTTATAATTCAAGAAATTAGGAATACAACCGTAGCTTCTGATTAGCTTTTCTCCCAGTCTGTCAATATCAAGTGTTGACATCCCCGGTTCAATCGCGTCTCCGAGGCGCGCATGAACCTCTGCGAGTATCTTGCCCGCTTCGCGCATCAGTTCTATTTCCCTGTCAGATTTAATTGATACTGCCATATGATAACCGTGCCTTTCTCAATGCCCTTCGATGCATTACGCCTCCAGTGTGCGGACGATGGTGTCGAATACGTCCTGCATGGGCTTGGTACCATCCACTGTCCTAAGCACGCCCTTCTTGCTGTAGAAGTCGATCAAAGGCTGTGTTTGTTCATGATAAACCTTAAGGCGGTTCAAGACGGTCTCCGGTTTATCATCATCACGCAGAACCAATTCTTTTCCGCATCTATCACAAATCCCTTCCTTTTTCGGAGGAACATGTTCTATATGATATGTAGCTCCGCACGCAAGGCAAGCACGTCTGCCGGACATTCTCTTTACAATATTTTCATCGGGTACATCCACGTCGATAGCATAATCGATTCCGTCATTTAACTCGGTAAGGGCCTTATCAAGCACCTGCGCCTGTGGAATCGTCCTCGGGAAGCCATCTAATATATAGCCGTTTTCGCAGTCGTCTGCGGCTACTCTGTCGAGCAATATCTTCACAGTCAGTTCATCGGGAACAAGCAATCCCTGATCCATGTATTTTTTTGCTTCCATGCCAAGTTCTGTACCGTTTTTAATATTTGCTCTGAAAATATCACCGGTAGAAATATGGGGAACGCTGTATTTATCCGCAATCATTTGCGCCTGTGTTCCTTTTCCGGCCCCCGGAGCACCTAACATAATAATTTTCATCGTTATATCGTCCTTTCTTAGCAAAAGTCCATACTAAAACAACGAGCAACACGCTGCGCGAATTGCTCTTATGTTGAACAAACGGACACACGCTGCGAGGCGGGTGCCCATCTCAAAATCAGAAGTCAATCAATTTCTGATTTCGGAAGAAGCATGGGAGCGGGCCACAGGCCCTTCCCCTTGCCTTCCTGTTATGATTCTAAAAGAATTTCCGCTAAATCCTAATCGTTCAAAAAACCTTTGTAGTTACGAACTAACATCTTTGACTCAATCTGCTTTATCGTCTCGAGCACAACGCTTACGATAATGATAAGACTCGTTCCTCCGAATGATACGCTGGCGTTGAACACGCCGTTGAATACGAAAGGAATTACTGCTACAAGAGTCAGTCCAAGAGCGCCTATAAAAATAATGTAATTCAATATCTTTGTCAAATAATCGCTGGTAGGCTTACCGGGTCTGATACCTGGAATAAAACCGCCCTGCTTTTTCATCCTGTCGGCTATCTCCAACGGATTAAAGGTAATGGATGTATAGAAATATGCAAAGAAAATTACGAGTAAAACATATACCAAAAGCCCGATGGTATAAACCGGCTCTTTCGGATTGCACCAATGAGATGACGTAAGTCCCTTTAATATTTCTGCCCATATGCCCGTTCCCTTATAACCCAAAAAGGAACCGATAACGACTGGGAGCTGCATGAGGGAGGAAGCGAAGATAATCGGAATAACGCCCGACGTATTCACTTTCAAAGGAATATTGGTGGTCTGACCTCCAACCATTTTCCTTCCCTGTACTTTTTTCGCATATTGTACCGGAATCTTGCGCATACCGCCGTTCAAGATAACGACCAAAACTACCATGCCGACGATAACGCCTATGATAATGAGTGCCGCCACTACTGCTAACGCTGTGGATTTGCCGTATACAAATTGCTCGAATAATTTATTGATGTCATGCGGCAGACGAGAAATGATATTGATAACGAGCACGATAGAGATACCGTTTCCCACACCGTTTTCTGTAATTCTCTCGCCAATCCACATAAGAAACGCACTGCCCGCAGTGAGCGCTGCAATAACAGTAATTACATTTATCGCATTGTAAGTCTCCAGCAAACCTTGTCTTCCGAATCCGATCGCCATAGCTGCAGATTCAAACAGAGCAAGTCCTACTGTCACATAACGAGTAATCGCTACGATTTTCTTCCGTCCATCTTCCCCATCCCTCTGCATTTCTTCCAGCTTCGGAATCGCAATCGTCAAAAGCTGCATAATGATGGAGGATGTAATATATGGGGTAATGTTTAATGCTAAGATGGACATATTGAGAAATGAACCGCCTGTAAAAGCATCCAGGAAACTAAATGCATCTCCTGTCTGTGCCGCAAACCAATTAGCAAAATAATGTCTGTTTACCCCCGGTGCGGGAAGCTGTGATCCGAGACGGATCACAACCAGCATCAGGAAGGTAAAAAATACTCTATCTCTGATCTCTTTGATTTTAAATGCGTTCTTTAAGGTTGCAAACATTACATCACCTCTGCTGTTCCACCAAGAGACTCAATTTTTTCTTTTGCCGACGCGCTGAAGGCATTAGCTTTAACCGTGAGCTTCTTAGTAAATTCTCCGTTTCCGAGGATCTTAACACCGTCTCTGGGATTTTTAACAATGCCCCTTTCGATCAACGCTTCCACATCGACCGTCGCGCCATTATCAAATACTTCCAGAACGCTCAGGTTAATACCTACGATATCCTTAGAGTTAATGTTCTTAAAACCTCTCTTAGGAATACGTCTGTATAACGGCATCTGACCACCTTCAAAGCCCGGTCTGGGAGCTCCTGAACGAGCTTTCTGACCTTTGTGTCCTTTTCCGGCTGTCTTTCCGTTACCTGAACCGTGTCCGCGACCTCTTCTAAAATTATCACTATGTTTAGAACCTTCTGCCGGTCTTAAATTAGATAATTCCATTCCTGACACCTCCTTATCTTTTTATACTTCTTCTACCTTTACTAAATGAGCTATCTGTCTGATCTGTCCTCTCGTAGCTTCGTTGTCGGGCAGTTCGATTGTCTTATTAAGCTTGCGAAGTCCCATTGCTTCAACCGTTGCCCTATTCTTAGGCACAGCTCCGATAGGAGATTTCACTAATGTTATTCTCAAAGTTTTTGTATCTTTCTTTGCTGCCATTTCCTATTTCTCCTTTCAATAACTAACATGAACCTCAAAGTAATGGCTCACGCTGCTATGCCAAAATCTCTTCTACAGATTTACCGCGTTTCTTTGCGATTTCTTCCGGAGTCTTCAATTGGCTCAATCCTGCAACTGTAGCGTGAACAACGTTCTGTTTGTTACTGGATCCCAAAGATTTCGTACGGATGTTTTTAATTCCTGCGAGTTCGCATACGTTACGTACCGGACCGCCTGCAATAACACCGGTACCATCCGGAGCCTTTTTCAAAAGAACGGTTGCAGAACCGAATTTTCCGAGGAAATCATGTGTAATACTATTATTTTCATCGAGCGCAACAAAAACCAGATTCTTCGTTGCATCTTCTTTTCCCTTACGGATAGCTTCAGGAATTTCTGTTGCTTTTCCAAGTCCTGCGCCTACGTGTCCGTTTCCGTCGCCTACAACAACTAAAGCAGTGAATCGGAAGTTACGACCACCTTTTACAACCTTAGTTACTCTCTTGATGGAAACTACTTTTTCATTCAATTCAAGCTGACTTGCATCAATGATTGTATGTCTCATGTGATTTTCTCTCCCTTCCTAGAATTCTAAGCCAGCTTCTCTGGCTGCTTCAGCTAATGCTGCTACTTTTCCATGGTATATAAAGCCGCCTCTATCAAAGACTACTGTTGTAATACCTTTTTCCAATGCTCTTTTAGCAATGACTGTTCCTAAATATGCTGCTGCATCAACGTTATTGGTTTTCTCAAGCTCGGCCTTCACATCTTTTTCAAGGGTGGAAGCTGCTACTAAAGTATTTCCAACTGTATCGTCGATAATTTGAGCATACATATGATTATTACTTCTGAAAACAGCTAACCGCGGTCTTCCGGCTGTGCCGCTGAAACGGTTACGAATTTTCATGTGTTTTTTTACACGAACTTTTTGTCTAGATTCTCTACTAACCATTATCATACTCTCCTTATCTATTTCTTACCAGTCTTACCAACTTTACGTCTGATAGTTTCATCAGCATATTTGATACCCTTGCCCTTATAAGGCTCCGGTCTTCTCTTATCTCTGATTTCAGCTGCGAATTGGCCAACTTTTTCTTTATCGATTCCTTTAACAATAATGACGTTCTGTCCTTCAACTACTGCTTCGATGCCTTCGGGATCTTCCATCTCTACCGGATGAGAATATCCTAAAGATAAAACTAATTTATTGCCGTTCTTTGCTGCTTTGTAACCAACACCGTTTACTTCCAGCTTCTTTTCATAGCCAGCCGTAACACCTACTACCATGTTGTTGATCAAAGTTCTTGTAAGTCCGTGGAGAGATTTCATTTTCTTCAAATCGTTGGGTCTCGTTACAACGATTTCAGCACCCTCCATTTTAATTTCCATTTCAGACGGAAGCACTCTTTCAAGTGTTCCTTTAGGACCTTTTACAGTCACTTTATTATTTTCTGCGATATCCACAGTTACGTCTGCCGGAACCGCGATTGGCATTCTTCCTATACGTGACATGCCCGTACCTCCTATTATTGTCTTATTTCAGTGTTTCCGGAAGAACGCAAGCGTTCTTCCAAAATTCGACTTGTCGAATTTTTAATCAATTTATTGATTTTTTTACCATACGAATGCTAAAACTTCTCCGCCTACTTGAAGCTCTCTCGCTTTTTTATCGGTAATTACGCCTTGGTTTGTGGAAATGATAGCGATACCAAGTCCTCCAAGAACTTTAGGAAGCTCTTGCTTGTTGGCATATACACGAAGACCCGGCTTAGAGATTCTCTTAATGCCTGCGATAATCTTTTCGTTTTTGTCAGCGCCGTATTTTAATGCAATACGGATTGTTTTGAAGTTTCCATCCTCAATTATATCAAATTTCTTAATGTAGCCTTCCTCTAAAAGAATCTGCGCAATAGCTAACTTCATCTTAGAAGACGGAACATCTACCGTATCATGTTTTGCAGTATTTGCATTACGGATTCTCGTAAGCATATCTGCAATAGGATCACTCATCGTCATTTAGTTTGCCTCCTTTTTACCAGCTTGCTTTTTTCACGCCCGGGATTTGTCCCTTGTATGCTAATTCACGGAAGCAAATTCTGCAAATTCCGTATTTTCTCAAATAAGCATGTGGACGACCACAAATTTTGCAGCGATTGTATTCTCTCGTGGAGAACTTCGGCTTACGCTGCTGTTTAATCTTCATTGCTGTCTTAGCCATGAATTTACCTCCTCTATTTTGCGAATGGCATATTGAATAATGTTAATAATTCACGGGATTCTTCATCTGTCTTTGCCGTTGTAACAAAGATAATGTCCATACCTCTTACTTTATCCACCTTATCGTATTCGATTTCGGGGAAAATAAGCTGCTCTTTAATGCCGAGCGCATAATTGCCGCGTCCGTCAAATGCGTTAGCGCTAACGCCCCTGAAGTCACGTACACGAGGTAATGCAAGGTTTACCAAACGATCGAGGAATTCATACATCTTCTCACCGCGAAGTGTAACTTTACATCCGATAGGCATCCCTTCTCTGATTTTGAAGTTAGCAATGGAATTTTTCGCTTTTGTAAGGACTGCCTTCTGACCTGTAACCGTCTCAAGATCCTTTACAGCTGATTCCAAAATCTTCGCATTCTCTTTCGCTTCGCCTACGCCCATGTTGATAACGATCTTATCGAGCTTCGGCACTTCCATAACGTTTTTATATCCAAACTTTTTGACCATAGCATCTACGATCTCATTTTTATACATTTCTTTAAGTCTGCTCACGCGTCTAGACCTCCTTCCTTAGAATTAATCAATAACTTCGCCCGTTGATTTAGCTACGCGAACCGCTTTGGTCTTACCAGGACGCTTATCATCTGCAGTCCTCTGGATACCAATTCTGGTCGTCTTGCCTTTGTGAACATACATTACGTTGGACAAATCAATAGGCGCTTCCTTTTGAACGATTCCACCGTTCTGATTGCCCGCAGAGGGCTTTGTATGCTTTGTAATCATATTTACGCCTTCTACTAACACTTTGCCGTTCTTCGCATCTACTAAAACGACTTTACCTTCTTTACCATTGTCTTTACCGGCGATTACTTTTACTGTATCGCCCTTTTTAATTTTCACTGTTGACATTCAGACACCTCCTATAATACTTCAGGAGCCAAAGAAACAATTTTCATAAACTGTTTCTCACGAAGCTCTCTTGCTACTGGTCCAAAAATACGGGTTCCTCTCGGAGTCTTGTCATCTTTGATAATAACAGCAGCGTTCTCGTCAAATCTAATATAAGAACCGTCTTTACGACGAGCGCCTTTTACAGTACGAACAACTACAGCCTTTACCACATCACCTTTTTTCACAACGCCACCGGGTGTTGCATCTTTTACGCTGGCAACGATGATATCGCCGATATGCGCATATCTTCTAGTAGATCCGCCCATAACTCTGATGCACAGAAGTTCTTTTGCACCGGTATTATCAGCAACTCTAAGTCTGCTTTCTTGCTGAATCATGCTAATTCTCCTTCCAAAACTATTCCCAAACCTCGCCGAAGCGAAATTGTTTTATTTTGCTCTTTCGATAATTTCTACAAGTCTCCATCTTTTGTCCTTTGACAACGGCCTTGTTTCCATTACTTTTACTGTATCGCCGATGTTACAGTCGTTATTCTCATCGTGCGCTTTCAATTTATAAGTTCTCTTTACGATTTTGCTGTAAAGAGGATGCTTTACATGGTCTTCAATGGCAACAACAATTGTTTTTTCCATTTTGTTACTGGTAACCTTGCCAGTGCGTGTCTTTCTATTATTTCTTTCCACTATTGATTCTCCTTTCTAATCTGTCAACCAACCTATATTACTTTGCAGCTTTTTCTTTCTGTGTAATAACAGTCTGAATTCTGGCAATATTCTTTCTCACATCTTTGATTCTAGCTGTGTTGTCTAACTGATTTGTTGCGTTCTGGAATCTCAAATTGAAAAGTTCTTTTTTAGCAGCTACTAATTCCTGTGCTAAATCTGTAGCTGATTTCGTATTTAAATCTTCTACATACTTATTGGTTTTCATTTGATACACCGCCTTCCAAGTCTGCTTTAGAAACAATTTTACATCTACATGGAAGCTTATGTGTCGCAAGACGTAATGCTTCTTTCGCTACATCTTCGGGTACTCCGGAGATTTCAAACATTACACGTCCGGGCTTAACAACCGCTACCCAGTATTCCAGGGAACCTTTTCCGGAACCCATACGTGTTTCTGCTGGTTTCGCTGTTACTGGTTTATCGGGGAAAATCTTGATCCAAACTTTACCACCACGTTTGATATGACGGGTCATAGCGACACGGGCTGCTTCGATCTGGTTAGATTTAATCCAACATGGATCTAATGCTACGATACCATATTCACCGTAAGTGATCTTGTTGCCGCGGGTTGCTTTTCCTGCCATAGAACCACGGAACTGTTTACGACGTTTTACTCTTTTAGGCATTAACATTATTTATCGCTCCCTTCCTCCGAAGATACCTTTTCTTCGTTTTTGTTCTTAGTAGGAAGTACCTCACCTTTGTAAATCCATACTTTAACACCAACTTTACCGTAAGTTGTATCCGCTTCCGCAAAGCCGTAATCGATATCTGCTCTCAAAGTCTGAAGCGGAATAGTTCCTTCGCTGTAGAACTCTGTACGAGCCATATCTGCACCGCCAAGACGTCCGGAACAAGAGGTCTTGATTCCAAGTGCTCCTGATTTCATGGTTCTTCCCATGCAAGATTTCATTGCACGTCTGAAGGATATACGATTCACAAGCTGCTGCGCAATGTTCTCTGCAACAAGCTGTGCATCTTTGTCGGGTCTCTTAATTTCTTTAATGTCTACCAAAACCTTCTTGTTTGTCAGCTTGGAGAGTTCTTGTTTGGTTATTTCGATTTCTGCACCGCCTTTGCCGATGACAACGCCCGGTTTTGCAGTATAGATAATAACCTTTACTCGGTCGGATGCTCTTTCGATCTCAATCTTGGAGATTCCGGCACTGTATAATTTCTTTTTAAGGAATTTTCTGATGTTGTAATCTTCCACTAAGAAGTCTGAAAATTCAGCATCAGCATACCATTTGGAATCCCATTCTTTTATAATGCCGACTCTTAAGCCGTGAGGATTAACTTTCTGTCCCATGTTTACTCCTTTCTACTTTGCATCGAGCACAACAGTGATGTGGCTCATTCTCTTTTCGATTCTGTAAGCTCTTCCCTGTGCTCTCGGTTTTACTCTTTTCATTGTAGGGCCTTTATTAGCGAAGCATTCCGCTACATAAAGATTCTCCGGATTCGGGTATTTTGTCGGATCCTGACTGTGCTTATATTCAGCATTAGCAATAGCTGATTCCAATAATTTCTTAACAACGCCTGATGCATATCTGGGATTGTAGTCCAAAATAGCGAGCGCCGTGTTCACGTCTTTGCCTCTGATAGCATCGAGTACGAAACATGCTTTCTGAACAGATATTCTAGCGTAAGATAACTTAGCTGAAGGTCTGATATCTTTCTGCGCATTTCTCTCTCTTTTAATTTGGGATCTATGTCCTTTTGCCATGGATATTACCTCCTTCTTATCTTACTCTTGATTTCTTTTCGTCCTTACCGTGACCTCTATAGGTTCTGGTCGCAACAAACTCACCGAGCTTGTGGCCAACCATGTCTTCCGTTACATATACGGGAACATGCTTTCTTCCGTCATGAACTGCAATTGTATGTCCCACAAATGAAGGGAAAATTGTAGAACGACGAGACCAAGTCTTAATAACTTGTTTTTGTCCTGCTGCATTCATAGCATCTACTTTTCTCAGTAAACTCTCGTCTGCAAATGGTCCCTTTTTAAGTGATCTAGCCATTATTCTTCCTCCTTATTTTAACGGCATAAAGTAGTCTTTATTACTTTATGCTCCTGCCATCTCTTCTTCTTACAATCAGCTTGTTGGATGCTTTTTTCTTCTTACGCGTCTTTAATCCGAGTGCAGGTTTGCCCCAAGGTGTAGACGGTCCCGGACGTCCGATACCGGTCTTGCCTTCACCACCACCGTGCGGATGGTCGTTAGGGTTCATAACAGAACCGCGAACCGTAGGGCGGATACCCATGTTACGCTTACGTCCTGCTTTACCGATATTAATAAGGCTATGGTCAACATTTCCTACAACGCCGACGGTCGCTCTGCAGTTAATCGGCACCATTCTCATTTCGCCTGAAGGAAGACGCAGTGTTGCGTATTTGCCTTCTTTAGCCATTAACTGTGCGCTGTTTCCGGCAGAACGAACGAGCTGTCCGCCTTTGCCCGGATATAATTCGATGTTGTGAATCTGCGTACCGACAGGAATTTCTGATAAGGGCAGGCAGTTACCTGCTTTTATCTCGGCCTGGGTGCCGTTCATTACGGTCATGCCGTCCTTCAATCCTTCCGGAGCGATGATATACGCTTTTTCACCGTCTGCATAGCAGATAAGTGCGATATTTGCCGTTCTGTTAGGATCGTATTCGATGCCTATAACCGTTGCAGGAATACCGTCTTTGTTTCTCTTAAAGTCGATAATTCTGTATTTTCTTCTGGAACCACCACCGTGATGTCTTACTGTGATTTTACCTTGATTATTACGGCCTGCATTCTTTTTCAAAGAAACACAAAGAGACTTTTCAGGAGTTGTCTTTGTAATCTCAGCGAAATCAGAACCGGTCATATTTCTTCTGGAAGGTGTATATGGGTTGTATGTCTTAATTCCCATGATTTTTTCTCCTTTACTAATGAGTCGCGCGGTAGGCTGAGCATGGACGGCGCATGTCGAGCGGCTGAATGTCACCATCCATACCGGACGCTCCTGCGGCGTTCGTGCGAGTAACGCGGTGTGGGAACTCGTTAGTTCCCAAATGCCTATCGCATACTTTTACGTTACTTCTTTGTTTTAATGTTGCTTACTGTCATTTCTCCAAAAACTCTCAGAACGCTCTATTCTTAAAGTCCTGCGAATATTTCGATTTCCTTGCTGTCTTCCGTCAACTGAACAATCGCTTTCTTCACTTTGGAAGTTTTTCCGTAAGTGTTTCCGCGCCTCTTCGTCTTACCATCCAAATTCATGGTGTTAACTTTCTTAACCTTTGTTCCTTCGAACATTTTCTCAACAGCTTCTTTAATCTGTGTCTTATTCGCTTCTGTATGAACCAAAAACGTGTATTTCTTTTCGCTCATACCAGCCATACTCTTCTCGGTTACAACCGGTTTGAGGATTACATCATAATATTGAATTGCTGCCATTATGCGTACACCTCCTCAATGTTAGCTACCGCTTCTTTTGTAAGAACTACGGTACCATATTTCATAATGTCGTAAACATTAATCGTGCTCAGAACATCTTTGATCTCTCCTGCTTTGTCAATTGCCACATAAGAGGTCGCAATCGCAGGGATGTTTCTTGCCGAACAGATCACGTTGTTATCGATTGTTCCAGTAATCACCAAAGCTTTGCTTACGCCTAAGTTGTCGAGAACTTTTTTGAACTCTTTTGTCTTGATTCCGTCCAGTTTCAATTCATCTACAACGATCAACTTGTTGCCTTCCACTCTGCTCGTAAGTGCAGATTTAAGTGCTGCCTGCTTCTCTTTCTTATTCATCTTGAAAGAATAGTCTCTCGGAACAGGTGCGAATACTACACCGCCTCCGGTCCACTGGGGAGCTCTTGTGGAACCTTGCCTTGCATGACCTGTTCCCTTCTGTCTCCAAGGTTTTCTTCCGCCGCCGGAAACTTCTGCGCGTGTCTTTGCTTTCTGTGTTCCCTGACGATTATTTGCAAGCTGTTGTACGACTGCCATGTGTACCAGATGTTCATTGACCTGAACGCCGAATACCGCATCGTTTAAGTCGATTTTACCAACTTCTTTGCCTTCCATATTATAAACAGATACGTTTGCCATCTGAATGGTCCTCCTTTCACCCGTTTCAGGCTTATGCTTCAACCTTAACGGTTTCTTTTATTGTCACTAAAGCTTTCTTAGGTCCCGGAACTGCACCTTTTACTAAAAGCAGGTTCTTGTCTGCATCTACTCTTACTATCTCAAGATTCTGAACCGTAACTCTTACGCAGCCCATATGTCCGGGCATTCCTTTTCCTTTGAACACGCGGCTCGGGGAAGAACATGCGCCGTTGGAACCTTGGTGACGATGGAATTTGGAACCGTGTGTCATAGGTCCTCTGTGCTGTCCGTGTCTCTTGATCGCACCCTGGAATCCTTTACCTTTTGAGATCGCAGATGTATCTACTTTATCTCCTACTGCAAAAATGTCCGCTTTGATTTCATTACCGAGTGCGTATTCCTCAGAATTCTCAAACTTGAATTCTCTTACGTATCTCTTGCCGGAGACGCCAGCCTTGTCAAAGTGACCTTTCATCGCTTTATTCACGCCATGTCTGTGAACCACTTCTTTTTTACCGCTCTTGTCTTTATTAACGATTCTTTCTTTCTTGTCAGCAAAGCCAACCTGTACTGCTTTGTAACCGTCGTTCTCTTCTGTCTTGATCTGTGTTACAACGCAAGGTCCTGCCTGAAGTACCGTTACCGGAATCAGGGAACCGTTCTCATCGAAGATTTGAGTCATTCCGACTTTCGTAGCTAAAATAGCTTTTTTCATTTCTTTACCTCCATTTATTCTACAGCGGCCTAGTTCTTTATCGGAACTTTGCATACTAGTAGGGGTCTTGTTTGTTTACTTTCGATGAAAATTACTTGTTTTTCATCTTGATGTCAATATATACACCAGCCGGCATCTCGAGTCTCTGCAGCGCATCAACTGTCTTGGGTGTCGGGGTAATGATATCGATCAGTCTCTTGTGAGTTCTTTGTTCGAACTGCTCTCTGGAATCCTTGTATTTGTGAACCGCTCTCAGAATAGTAACTATTTCCTTTTTTGTAGGAAGGGGTACCGGTCCGCTTACCTGTGATCCGTTTTTCTTAACTGTTTCAATGATTTTTTTGGCAGATGCATCAACCAGGTGATGATCGTAAGCTTTTAATGTGATTCTCATTACTTGACTTGCCATAAAAAAAGTCGCCTCCTTTTCGCACTTTTTAAATTAAGTACGACAAGCGGTGACTGTACACTCTCCCGTGTGTGTCCTAAAGTTTCTCACTCTCGAACTATCTCACACGTCGTTTCTACGTTGCTGTCAGAAGATTATCTTCTACGTAGACCATATTATCTGTACAGTGACTTGTCGTCAGTTTCCTAAGCCATTATATCCGGCTCTCTTGACATTCGCTCCACGGAAAACCTGCCTTTCGGCAGCAACCTCACGCTTCATTGCTATCATGCCACAGCAATAAGTAGTATACATGATGTTTCCTCATGTTTCAAGTGTTTTTTTATATTTTTTTAAATTTTTTTAAAATGACCATTCTAAGGCCATTTTTCGCAAAAAAATACCTACTCAGCATTATAGAATATTATATAATAGAAGTAAACAATAAAAGGTTTTATGGAGGTAATACTTTGATAGTCAGAAAAATCAAGCCGGAAGAAGTAAAACGCACAGAAGAATTGTTCTCTGTTTCTTTCGATTCTTCTTATAGTAATGAAGAAACACCTATGAAATTATATCAGAAATACATAGACGCTCCCGAAAGCAGAGAACAGGAGCATTGTCTGGAAAGGTTTGCCGCCTTCGAGGACGACGATACGACTATGATGAGCTGCTTCATCGTACAGCCTTTCGAGATTCGTTTCGACGGCCACAAGGAAAAGATGAACGGTATCGGCGGAGTAGCTACTCTGCCCCAATACCGGAAAAGAGGCGGTATTCGTGCCTGCTTTGCCTCTGCTCTTCCTTATATGTATGAACAGGGCGCCGCTTTTTCCTACTTATATCCCTTCTCCACCGCTTATTATAGGAAATTTGGTTATGAAATATGTTGTAAACGGCACTTGTATCGTATCTCTCTTCCTCATATTCCGGCTTATCCGACGTCCGGTACCTGTTATCTGCTGGAGGAGGCTACGAAAGCCGATGCCATGAAGGATATTCTTTATATATATAGGAAATGGCTGGAAAAGTATAACATGATGGTGGAGGATGCTGATTACGACTACCGTTTTATCGAGACTGCAAGTCCTTTTAAAGATCAGGTATTTACTTATGTATACCGTTCTGATAAGGGGGAGGCGCTCGGTCTTATGACCTTTAAGTGTGATACTTCCCCGGAGCATAGATTGATTGAATGCAGCCGTCTCTTCTATATTAATAACGAAGGACTGCAAGGGCTTTTGACTCTTGCAAAAAGCTATGCGGCCGACTATCGCCATATCCGCTTTTCTCTTCCTGTGGACATGCCTCTTGAGCAGGTACTGCCGGAATGGTCTATGGGCGCAGTGAGCTGCGATTCGATTCCCAATGGTATGGTTCGTGTTATCGATGTAAAAAAGGCGCTGCAGGATGCACAATATATTGGAGATGGGGGACTGTCGTTAGAAATCTCAGATCCTTTTATTCCGCAGAACAATGGCGTATTCACGATAAACTTCCGAAACGGAATATGCGAGGAGCTTGCAATGGGCAAAGGAACACCTGATATTGTACTTCCTATATCGGCGTTCTCTGCATTGATTGCGGGAGGGTATGATACGAGTACCGTTCCGCTGTGGGAAGGGGTATCTGTATATGGGGATATGGCGGATATTTCTAAGGTATTCTATAAAAAGGCGGTGCATATTGCTACCTACTTCTAATTTTTTATTTTTGGTTTTCATGAAGGCTGCTGCGAAATAATTTTATTTGCAGCAGCCTTTCTCATGTCTCCCACTGATTTGTTGATCATATTTCTCTGTGTCACAAAATTAATACTATGGTCATCTCTTCCATTAGTAAATACGTAATACAGTGTACCGTCCAGATTATGCCCTATATACACCCACTGGAAATTATCTCACCAAGTTCGTAAATTGGGGGCTCACTTTAATATAACTATCAAAACCATTTGCAGTAACATCCCCCCGTTAAATACGATAAAAAAACACACTTTTGTTCAAATTTATTTTTCATACAAAAATTTCTCCGATAAAGTAACCTTAAAGTCCTTAGCAAGACTTCTGAATTCATCTGGTTGAATCGTCTGCAATTTGTCTGGCCTCATGGATAACATCTTTACCAGAATCTGGGCGGACTTTTCCACTGTGTGCATCAGTCCAAAGGTCAAATCGAAATTCTCGCCTGCTGCGAACATTCCATGGTGGGCCCATATAGCCACATCGTATTCCCTCATTAGTCTGCTTGTTGCTACCGCGATATCCCTTCCTCCCGGAACCATCCACGGCACAACACCAATTCCGTCGGGAAATACTACCGGGCATTCTGTCGCCATCTCCCACAATTCTCTTGTAAATACCTCATCCCGTAGGGGAAGTACAAAGGTCAATGCGATTATATTGGCGGTGTGCGCATGGTAGATTACATGGTATCTACCCTTTGTTGCAATCTTCTTCACCTCGTGGTTCATTAGGTGGGAGGGCAGTTCAGAGGTAGGCCTGCCGCCATTTACAAGTCCCCATACAATACGATAATTTTCTCCTTTATCGTCCAGTTCAATCATGCAAATGGAATCTTCCGGTCTTAAAATAACATTTCTAAAATATTTTCCGCTTCCCGTTACAAGAAAATATTCTTCCGCAAGCCCCGGTACACTAGTGCCTATAGGCTGCCATTCCCCTATCTGAAAATTTCCCTTTATCCTAACTACTTCTTCAGGCTTGACACGATAGGAAAGATTTCCACCATTTCTTTCATGCCAGCCCTGTTCCCATCCGTCATTTGCCATACGGATAAATCCTCGTACAAATTCTGCATCTAAAAATTTCATATTCATTCCTCCGCATATATAATATTTATCGTTCTTATGCCCACTGCTTTAATATACGTGTTTTACGTTCATCGTCCTTTATATACACTCGAGCATGTCAGACAACTGCTTGTATCAAATCTTATGCTCCACTTTGAGGAAGACAAGACATGATTTTGCGGGCGTAGTGGTGCCACATAAGCAGTTTTCAGACACGCCCCGGCTTCCATAATTATTCTAACGGTACATCAATACTTCAGCTTCATATTTTTGTATGTCCTCAAACCAGCTCTTATCCTCCGGTACACCACATTGCCTGCAATACTCCGCCCATATGTCTCCGAGAGGATAGGTTTTCAGTTCCTCCTGCATTATCATAAGCTCTGTCAGACGGCTTTCCTCCTGAAGCCTCCTCAGCGCTTCGTTAGGCGTACATAATGCGCTTAACAGTGCTTTCTGCCAGCTTCTGAAACCTACGGTCCACGCTGCAACGCGGTTAATGCCTGCATCGAAATAATCGAGGGCCATGTATACACGGTCAAGACCTTCACAGCGGACAATTTCCTTCGCCATCTCCCTGGTCTCATCATCGAACAGCACTACATGGTCGCTGTCCCATCGAACCGGTCTCGTAATATGCAGGGCAATTTCAGGATAATAGCATAATAGCGCGGGAATCTTGTCAGATACTACCTCCGTCGGATGATAATGTCCGTTATCCATTAACGGCAGGCAGCCTTCGTGGGAAGCAGCAAAGCTCAATGTGAACTCCCCGGAGCCTACAGTATAGGATTCCACACCAATTCCGAACACCTTGGATTCCACACAGGGCTTCACAAGCTTCTTGTCATATTGCTCCGATAAAATCTGCTCAATGGAGTCTTTATAACGCAGTCTCGGTCCCATGCGATCAGCCGGCACGTCCTTATAGCCGTCTCCGATCCATATGTTCATGACGCAGGGTACGCCGGTCTCCTTAGCAAAATATTCCGAAATACGGATACATGCTTTTCCATGGTCAATCCAGAATTTCCTTGTAGCTTCGTCGGGGCTGGATAAGGTCAAGCCATCCTTCACCTTCTCATGAGAGAAGAAGGTAGGATTGAAATCGATGCCCATATTTCTTTCCCTTGCAAACTCCACCCATTTCGCAAAATGTCTCGGTTCCAGCTTATCGCGGTCCGCATATTCGCCCTTTTCAAAAACAGCATAGCAGGCATGGAGGTTCAGCTTCTTTTTACCGGGCATCAGACGAAGTGCCTGATCCATGTCGTCCATAAGTTCCTGCGGCGTTCTCGCTTTTCCGGGATAGTTGCCGGTAGCCTGTATTCCTCCGGTCAGCGGCCCCTCATGGTCAAAGCCGGTAACGTCGTCGCCCTGCCAGCAGTGGAGGGATACCGGAACTTCTTTTAGCTTTGCAATGGCCGCATCGGTATCTATGCCGATTTCCTTGTACATCTCTTTTGCTGATTCATATCTTTCCTTACTTGTCATTATGTATTGTCCTTTCTGTTATTTATGTTTTTATTTCTTTCATTTCTGTAAGTCTATCTTCCATATTTATACTCATGTCCGCTTTGATGAGCTCAAAGTTATGTCTTTTATAATCATCTATTCTATGTGCCAGAAACTGCTTTATGGTTCATAGACCTCTATCGGAAACGAACGATAGATGCACTCCCTCGCCTCTTTCAGATCCCGCAGCTCTCCTCCGGCTATCATTTGGGCCGCGATGTTGCCGATAGCGGTGGCTTCTATTGGTCCTGCGATTACGGTACGATTGGTAGCTTTAGCAGTGAGAGCATTCAAATATTCCGCATTCGCACCGCCGCCCACAATGTAAATCCTATCATACTGCTTTCCCGTGATTTCTTCGATTTCCCCAATAGTCCTCTCATAGCATTTAGCCAGACTGTTGTAAATTACTGCCGCGGTCTGTTCGATTCCCTCCGGTATCTCCTGCCCCGAGTCCCGGCAGGCATATTTCACCTCCGCCGCCATACTTGCCGGTGCGAGAAAACGCTCTTCGTTGCAATCAACAAGGGAAGCTATTGTTTCCTCGGAGGCGAGCCTGCAGATCGTCCCGTAGTCCATATCCTGCCCTATTTCTTTTTTCACCGACTGAATCATCCAAAGACCCATTATGTTTTTCAGATAACGAAAGCGGAAGCTATAGCCGCCCTCATTCGTAAGATTGTGCAGTTCGCTCTCTTCAGAGCAATCCGCATGCATTAGCTCAGTTCCCATTAACGACCAAGTTCCGGAGCTGATATAGAGAATATCCTTCTTGCCGCTTGGCACCGCCATCACTGCCGAGCCGGTATCATGAGTGGCAGGAAGGATTACTCGGCAATCGTACCCCAGCTCCTTTTGGATTTCCTCTGTCAAGCTCCCTAACACGGTACCGGGAGTCCGGATCTTTTGAAATATTTCTTCGGGGTAGCCAAGCTTTTTTATCAACTCTATATCCCAGGTCTTCGTCTTGGGACTTACCAGCTGCGTGGTAGTTGCATTGGTATATTCCGCTGATGCCGTTCCTGTAAGCAGATAGTGAAAGTAGTCGGGGATCATCAGCAGCTTTCTCGCCTTTGCAAGCTGCTGCGGCTGCCTCTTTTTCAGCGACATAAGCTGATATATTGTATTGAATATCTGCTTCTGGATTCCCGTCCTTTTATAAAGCGCCTTCTCCGATATGATTCGATAAACCTCTTCGTCCATCCCCTTCGTTCTTCCGTCACGGTAAGCTACCGCATTACCGATTCGTTTATTTTCTTCATCCAAAAGAACGAAGTCTACCGCCCACGTATCGATTCCAACGCTTACCGGAATCTTGCCCTGTGCGGCACACTTCTCCATTCCCGCTTTAATTTCTGCAAATAAGCTGTCCACATCCCAGATCAGCTCTCCGTCCTTTTCTGTCATGCCGTTCGGGAAGCGATGGATTTCTTCTAAAAGCATCCTTTCCCCTTCCTTGTGGCCCAATATATGCCGCCCGCTGGAGGCGCCTATGTCAATCGCCAGATAATATTGGTTCATTTGTCATACAGTTCCTTTCTTCCATAAAATAAGAACATGAATTATGACTTTATCTTATCTGCTTTTTCTGCAATAAAAAAGAACACCTTTTGTTCAAAAAAGTGTCCTTATTTTCCATTTATCCTATAGGTTCTCGGAGTAACTCCAAATTGCCTTTGAAAGATTCTATGAAAATAGCTGATGTTATCATATCCCACTATCATGGCCGCATCCATGACTGACATGGATGTGGTGCTGAGAAGATAAGCCGCCTGATTCAACCGCTTTGTCTGAACTAACTCCGTATAGGTCTTGCCCGTGCGCTTCTTTATTTCCTTGGACAGCCAGTACAAATCATAATGCAGGCTGTTTGCCAGCTGCGTCAGTTCCCCGTCTCTATAGTGTTCCTCGATATAGCTTAAGACCGTAATGATCAGCTTCTGCTGCCCGCTGCTTTCGTCAGTCTCCAGTTTATCCATGTGGTTCATCAATTGAAGGAACAAAAGGCCCATGGTGGCCTGATTGATACTCCGTTTGTTAGACTGCTTGTTTACGATTGTCCAGATCAGGTTTTCCACCAGATTCTGTATTGGAAGAATGTCCGCGACCTTGAAGTGCAGATAGCCGAAAGCACCGCTTTCCCCTCGCAGGGCGTCGATAATAAAGTCCCGAAGCAGATTCCGCTCCTCCTCCATCATCCTCAGGGCGGAATCGAAAAATTCGGGAAGAATGATGAAGTTGACCGCAACATCATCCTCTCCTGCCGGATATATCTCCTGCGTGGCACTCTGATTCAGAAACAGCAACTCACCCTGCGCAAGCCGCACATCCTCATCGTTTACATCATGGTGAGTGGAACCGGAGCACATATAGATTACCTCGATATAATTGTGCTTGTGCTTAGGAAAATGCACAAACCTCGTATGAGTGCGCACCTGAATCAGCTTGCCCGCCTCTAACAGCTTCTTCGAATCGATAGTATCAGTTTCAGAAGACATATACAGCTCTTTTTCGATTTCCGAGGCTCCCGAAAGAAGACGTATTTCTTCCGAGGTGATTTTCTTTAATTGGGATAGAAGTTCTTTTGTCATAGTTCTTACATCCTATTCAGAAAGGGTGAACTCGTTAATATTTTAAAAAACTTGGAAAAATGAAGTTCATTAAATCTTAATGCAAGGTGTCGTCCAGCCCATAGCTTGTGATATTTCATATATTTCTGCTCCATGATAGGGCTGCACTCTTATAAGACTAGATTATATTGTCTTTTGAATCAATAGATTTTACTTAATACAACAATACCTGAGAATTGGTTCCATAGAAGATTTCTTCTTTTCCCGCAAGCTTATCTAAGATTTTCTCTATCTGGTCCCAGTTATTGTTAACGTCGAATTCGTAGCTATGGCCCCAGATATAAAAAAGCTGTGGTATTTCCGGCTGGAGGTTCAGGAAATCGTCGATTAACGTCATTATATCCATATCATCGTGGTGGCAGGTGGGCTTTAGTCTAAGAAGGTCCTGCGGAATATCAAAGGTTTTTGAGCTTTCTACTGTTCTTGAATATTGAATGCCACACTTTTTCAGAACTTCTACTACCGCATCGTTGTAAGTGCCGAAGGGATACGCCATTCCATTCATGCTCCGGCCAAATATTCTTTCTAAATTCTGTTTATCCACGAAGACTTCGTTATAAATGGTATCTTCATCGCATTTGGTCAGGTCAGCATGGGTCAGACAGTGTACTGCAATTTCGTGGCCTTTGTATAATTCGGGGAGGTCCAAGGCATTCATGCGATGAATAGTCAGACCGTTGTTATCCCATAAGGACGCGTAGCTTTGTATTCCGCTGTTTAGATTGAAAGTACATTTTGCCCGATAGTAATTGAATAGCTCTGTAAGTTGCTTGTCCTGCGTTACGCCGTCATCATAGCTGAAGGTAACGGCTTTCCTTTTTTCATTCCACATAATGTTTTCACCACCATTTTCAAACTCTTTTATCAGTATTGGAGCTGCTCCCATGTGACTGATTTTCAGCATCCCTTATATCCATATTATAACAAATCCAGAAATTTTTCTACATACATAAGGTAAAAGTCGTAAGCTGATTTTTAAAAGCAAACCCTGAACCGGGCTCCTTTTACCCTCTGCTGATTTTCAAAGTTATATGAGCAGGCGGTGCAATCAATCGAATTTTGAAAAGAAATATGATGGCAAAAATTTTCGCAGCCGGGTTGTACTTCAGGCTGCATGGAATGATTATCCAAGCTATTTGTAATGGTGATCACCTTAAAAACGGAGAAATTGTTGAATTGAATTTGGAGTAAAGGTATTATCTTTATTGTACGTGAATCTCTATCTGCAAAAGATATTTTGTGGAATCGATGGTAGAGGTCTCATCGAACAAGTACTCCTCATATGCATCGCCGCATACTTTCAAACCCGCTTCTTTTATATAATTTAGAACCCTGTCATATAGGGCGGCGCTTTGTGAATATTCACCATACTCCCGTCCAATTACATATAAGCCTTTGGGCTTTTCTGAATTGCTCGGATAACTGCCCCCGGATAAAGGGCAATAATAATACCGGGAAGGATGAGAAAAATTTCTTTTCAATAAATCCGAATGGGAAATAATCGAACCGGCAGGCAAGCCGCGAATGATCTGATTATCGTTACAGAAATCATAAAATTCCACAAGATAGTACCAGCCATCCAGTACATGACTGGTCTCCGGAAGCTTTGGTCCCAGCAAAAGCGGTACGGCATCATATTCCCTAACTTCAATAGAGTCAATATCATTTCTCACGCTCATTCCCTTTTTTGTTAAACTAATTCGGGTATCCAGCATATCGTTAATCTGTTCTAACGTTTGAATCTTTTCTTGAACCACAGCTTTTTGCGCTTGCAGCATATCTATCAAATTTTCAGGTGAACGGTTACTTAGATATTCCTTAATTTGTTTTAAGGGCATGCCTATTTCCCTCAAAACGGTAATCACATTAGCAATATCGATCTGAGGATAGGTATAGTAACGATAGCCGTTATTTCTATCGATCTCGGTAGGAGAAAGAAGTCCTATACTATCATAAAACAAAAGAGTCCTTCGTGTAATCCCGGTTACATGGGCAAATTCACTTATTTTCATACGATACTTTTCCATCTTCTATTCTTCTTCCGCTTTATAAATTTTTTTATTTTTTTGATTCATAACTTGACTGTACAGTATATGTACAGTTTATAATAGCCAGTTGAACTAATCAATGTTTTTTTGGAGGAGTGTATGTTAAATAAAATTTTAGACATGAAACACATCAATAAGCAATTTTCTCGATATGTAATCCCATCGGTAATCGGGATGCTCGTTCAGGCACTATATGTTATCCTGGACGGCGTTATCGTCGGACAGGGTATCGGCGAGGTCGCACTCGGCGCCATCAATATTGTTTTCCCGTTCAGCATGCTGGTCATCGCTCTGGCTATGCTTATAGCCGTAGGCGGTGCAAATGTATACTCTTTTCACAAAGGGCAGGGGGAGGCAGAAAAGGCGAACAATATATTCTGCCAATGTCTGGCCTTGGCCGTTATGATAGGTATCGTGCTGGCATTAACGGGCTTCTTCTTTCGGGAACGGATTTCTATCTTCTTGGGTGCAAACGAAGAATTGTTAGTTCCTGCAGTTGCCTACCTCAAATGGTCGGCCCCCTTTTCTCTTATACAAATGGTCACATTCGGTCTTTCTGTTTTTGTGCGCAATGACAATAACCCTAAAATAGCTATGCTTGGTTCTGTCTTTGGTGCTGTCATCAACGCAGCTCTCGACATTATTTTTATCCTCGTCCTTCATTATGGAATTGAGGTGGCAGCAATTACAAACGGCATCGGCATGGGTATCGAATTTCTTTTTTATATCAGCCATTTTATCTTTAACAAAGGATCTCTGCGCATTCGCAAGCCGATCTTCCATTTGGGGGAGATAAAAAGAGTATTGAGTAACGGTATGGCTTCCTCTCTGATGGAATTCAGCGTGCCGGCCTTTACCTTTTCCTATAATCTTGCTGTAGTGCAGATTACAGGAACGCTTGGCGTATCCGCATATTCCATCGTGGGCTATGTATGTTCGATTATTAATATGGTTGTAATGGGCGTGGCGCAGGGCGTGCAGCCCCTCATGAGTCTTTATCACGGTCAAAATGAGAAGAAAGGCTTTTCCTATGTGTACCATCTTGGAGTCATTACCAATATTACCGCCTCCGTCATATTAGTTGCTATTTGTGTAATCTTTGGAGAAAATATTGCCCCGCTGTTCCATACCGGCAATACTGCTTTAACGAGTCTAACCGCGTATATGCTCAGTCAATATCCATTTGCATATATTTTTATAGGAATCACTTTAATGAATATCCTCTATTTCCAGACCATGGAACGCAACATCTATGCAACGTTGCTTTCGTTTTTACGATGTCTCGGCTTTGTTCAGATTTTTTTACTGCTTTCCGTATTCGTATTCCATGCTAAGGGGATCTATCTCACCTTTTTGGCCGGCGAATTGTGCCATTTTATTATTTCCCAGACATTGGTAAGGAGAACCATGAAACGAAGTATGACTTAATTCCTCGTTCTTTATTGATTATTATGAATTAATCCTCACAACGCAAAAGTTTCTTTCAGAAAATCCCCTTACTTATGAACTCCCAGAGGCTCAAAGGAAAGAACATAATTTTCAGGACTTGGCGGACTGGTACGCCGAACTGTCTTACACATGGCTGAGAATCCGCCATTATGCTCAAGAAAGAGACGCTGTCAAAGTTTATATGTGGGGGATAATGCTTCAAGAAGAATTGAATAACGTCTGTGCAGACTTTGGTTTTGAGAAGATGGAACTTATGGCAGCCTACGACCCAGATAACTTGAGCGCCTTTGTCAGCTCCTCAGACAAATATGAATCAGAAATGAGAGCAATAATTGAAAACGGCGGCGGAACAATCCGGGAATTTAAGGATTTTGAGAAGTTTCTAAATGAAGTATAAAAATGCACAGGATATTTTGCCTGACAAACTTCTTAAAGAACTACAGACCTATGTCTCGGGTGAAACCTTGTATATACCCAACACAGAATCCAAAAAGCAATGGGGAGAATCTTCCGGAGCACGCAGCTACTATAAGCAGCGCAACGCGCAAATCCGTGAAAAGTATATGCAGGGAGGCACCTTGGAAGAACTGGCAAAAGAATATAATCTATCAATAGATTCCATCAGAAAAATTATATACTAATATTACAAGCAAAGATGCCGCAGCCTAACATTCCCGTCAGGCTGCGGCACTCCGTATATCTATCTCACCCCGGCATAATCATACCAAGATTTCAATTTTTATTCTTATTGCTCATTTGCAAAATAAGCATCCAACTGTACATTTGCTTCATCTACTACCTTGCTCATTCCAGCTGCTTCCAGCTTGTCAAGGAACTCAGGTAATGCGGTTGCAGGATCAACTGAACCTACGCTCAATGCTAACGCATACTGCTCACCTACGTTTGCCAAAGTAGCGAGTTCTGTTTCAACGCTGGTAGGGTCAAACTGATATCCGAATGCAGGAATAGCTTTTGCGCCTTCATAGTAAGGGATGAATACCTTCGTAAAGAAGTCTTTGCCTTCACCTTCCTGAGGAGGAAGCAGAGTAACGTTACCCATACCGTTTCTCCAAGGCTGATAGTTATCATGTTCTTTCGTAAATACTACGAGTCCGTCATCATTTAAGTTATAGTGAGTACCTTCAACACCATACTCTAACAATGTCATTAAATAAGGATCTGTGTTCAACAGGTTAAGGAATGCCATTGCTCTTTCAGGATTCTTGGAAGCTGTGGAAATAGCCATCATAGCGCCCTGTGTAGATGTCTTATCTACGTAAGGAGGTGTACAAGGAACGAATGCGACATCAATACCACGTTCCGCACTTGCCTGTACCTCGTATCCCAAAGCGTAAGACTGCGTACCGATTAAATATTTACCATCCAACTGAGTAGCTGTACGTAAATCGTTTGCCGTCTGCTTGTTTGCACATCCGGGATCGATATAACCTGCCAGATAATATTCACGAGTCTGCTCTACGAATTTCTTATATTCTTCTGTAGCAAATTTGTTAACAATCTTGCTTCCGAGATCTTTGGAAACGTCCGTAGGATCAATGTAATAAGATAATACGTTAAGGCTTCCAGCGTCGCCATTTACGATGATGGAGTTATCTACCATTCTTTCCAGAACCGCGCCTTCAACGAGCAACGGATAGAAGTCAGCGCCTTCGCCTTCTTTAACGGTCTTAAGAATATCGCCGAAACCATAGTAATCGGTATTTCTGATATCGTCTAAAGTATAGCCGTATTTCTCTAATAAGGTTACGTTAATATCCCATGTGTTCTGTGTTCCAAAATCTTTGAATCCCGGAAGAGCATAAACGCCGTATCCGTCGGAACCTTCGATTTCAGCACCAGTTTTCAGAACTTCCGGAGTAATATTCCAGATGTCGCTGCCGTAGTTTGCAAGTAAATTGGTTTCCGGATCATCAAGACGTACCCAAGCACCTTTTTTCGCAAAAGAGTTGTACTCATCTGCAGACCAAGAGCATGTAAAGTAAATATCTACATCGTCGCCGCCGTTGATTGCAAGCGTAGAGCCTTCATCGAAATCGCCCCATGTTCCCCAAATAGGCTCAAGAGTAACATTCAATTTCTCACCAAGGTATTCGTTTACTTTCGCCATAACCGCCTTATCGTCGTTTACGGTGCTTCCATGGAGATACCATTTCAAAGTAACAGGTGTGGAAGTATCCAGAGTTGCTGCTTCTGCAGGAGCCTCTGTTGTTTCTTCCGCAGCAGGCGCTTCTGCTGTTTCCGTTGTTTCTGTTGACTCGGTAGCGGTTTCCGTGCTGCCGGTGCTGCCGCATCCTGCTAACATTGTAGCAGACATTGCGATGCAAAGTACGAGTGATAATAATTTTTTCTTCATGCTTACCTCCCTAAAAATAATTTATAGTTTTTATGTAAGTGGCGTTATTGCCAGACCTACCGTGTGGATGGGCATCAGCCCTTTACGGAGCCTATCGTAAGACCCGCGATGATGTATCTTTGGAAGAACGGATAAGCAAAGGCGATGGGAACTACAATTAATACTACCAAGGCCATTCTAAGGCTCTGCGTAGGCAGTTTGCTGGCAGCCGCAACTGCATCCGCTCCCATGTTGGCGCTGTTCTTTGCCAGATATTCCACGTTCCTCTGCATTTGCATAAGTAAATATTGAAGCGGAATCTTTGCTCTTTCTCTTACATACAGCAATGCGATGAACCATTCGTTCCAGTATGCCAGAGCATTCAGCAATGCGATGGTCGCAATACCGGGCTTCGCAATCGGTACGATAATGCGGAATAACGTATTGTATTCCCCGCTGCCGTCGATAGCCGCTGCCTCAATCAGTTCCTCAGGAACAGAACTTTGGAAAAACGTTCTCATAACGATAATATTAAACGGATTTACCAAAAGCGGTACGATGAGCGCCGCATAGTTATCGCTGAGTCCCAACATCTGCTTACATACCATGTAAGTCGGTACCAATCCGCCTCCGAAGAGCATAGTGAAAAAGCTGAAAAAGGAGAAAAAGCTTCTATACTTAAAATCTCTGCGGAAGAGTGCATACGAATACAGAACGCAAATTAATACGCTGAGTATCGTACCTACTATCGTAATGAAAAAGCTGTTGAAATAGGACAACCATAACTGGTCTCCCAGTTTCATTATGTATTTATAAGCCTCTACTCCCCATGACACCGGAGTAAATGAATATCCAATCTGTCTAATGCTTTCTTCCGCCGTGAACGAAATAATTACAACGAAGATGAATGGAATAACGCATGCCGCACAGAACAATGTCATAACGATGTTGATAACGATTTCTGCCGGAACACTCACTGCGTTAAAGGGCCTTTTTTTCTTGTAGCCTAAAGCCATCTGTGCATTTTTACTCACTTTGATTCCCTCCATTAGAACAAGCTGCTGTCCTTGTCAAATTTACTTACAATACTGTTAGCAACCATGATGCATATAAATCCGACAACATTCTGCAAAAGTCCGGCCGCCGTCGTCATACTGTAATTCTGTGTCGCAATCATCGCGCGGTATACATAAGTATCGATTACCTGCGTTACCGGCATAAGCGGTCCGGAACTCATCGGCACCTGATAGAACAATCCGAAATCGGCGTTGAAAATCTTACCTACCGCCAGTATGAAGAGTATAATAATCATTGTTTTCAAATGAGGCAGCGTCACATAAAAAACCTGCTGCAGCTTTGACGCTCCGTCGATGCTGGCTGCCTCGTACTGCGTCGCGTCGATACCTGTAATAGCCGCCAGATACAAGACAACCGAATATCCGGTACTCTTCCATATGTAAGCTATCGTCAATATGTATGGCCAAGGTTTTGTGCTGTTATAAAAGTCGATTGGCTGCATTCCCCACGTCTGCATCGCATGTGTTAAAAGTCCGTTTGTGGGATCCAGAAACGCCTGGACAAAGTAGCTCGCTACTACCCAGCTCAAAAAGTAAGGGAAGAACATCAATGTCTGATATGTTTTCGCAACGAACTTCTTGGTAACCTCATTCAATATAACCGCAAAGGTTACAGAAATCAGCAGTCCTAATATGATGAAGACTGTATTGTAGCCTAAAGTATTCCGAATCATAACCCATGAATCCTTGGTCATAAACAGAAACTTAAAATTCTTTATCCCCACAAAATTACTATTCATTATATTATTAATTAACGACGGCGCTTTCGTGTATATCTTATAATCCTGAAATGCCATCACGATGCCGAACATCGGCAGGTAGCGAAGCAGTATCAGCCAAATAGCTCCGGGCGCCACCATGGTAAGCAACATAAATGTCTTCTTTCTTCTTGCTGAAACCGTCGTATTTGCCTTCTTCGCAACAGATACTCGTGACATTCTATCTCTCCTCTCGTTTGTCCTTATCTTCAAGTCTGAAATCATTTTGTGTCTTGTGATTTCTTAAGTAAATCATACACAAAAGCCTTCGTTCTTACCATTTCTTATGTTGCCCTTTTTTGTATATTATTGTTCACATATTTCGTTACTGTTCACTCCGTTCTCAGTAACGCATGATTTCTGCATTTAAATTTGCTTCGTGAAACAGAAATCATCTCACAAATCGCGTTCTTACGCAGCTTAACAGCAAGTGTTAAGCTACTGTGTGAACCAATGTAACCATATTTCCAGTTCAGACAGTGCCTGATGTATAATTTGTTGCCAAAGAAGTGCCATTGGTGTATATTTAAAGTAAATTTTTATAAGGAGTTATGGAATATGTGGATTGCAGATCAGTGGAAAGATTATGAAGTAATAGATACCTCTTCAGGGGAAAAATTGGAAAAGTGGGGCGATTATCTCTTGGTCCGCCCGGACCCTCAGGTCATATGGAATACAGAGAAAAAGAATGCCGGATGGAAAAAAAAGAACGGCCATTACCACCGCAGCGCTAAAGGTGGCGGCGAATGGGAGTTCTTCCATCTTCCTAACGAATGGAGTATAAAATACCGTAATCTTACTTTTCATTTGAAACCGTTCAGCTTCAAGCATACCGGACTTTTTCCCGAGCAGGCGGTGAACTGGGACTGGTTCTCCTCCTTGATCGCACAAGCGGACAGGCCCATCAAGGTGCTCAATCTGTTCGCTTACACCGGAGGCGCCACTCTCGCTGCAGCAAAAGCAGGAGCTCAGGTCACGCACGTGGATGCTTCCAAAGGTATGGTGAACTGGGCGAAGGAAAATGCTGCTGCCTCCGGCCTTTCCGATGCTCCTATCCGCTGGCTGGTGGATGACTGCGTCAAATTCGTAGAGCGGGAGGTTCGCCGGGGCAGCACCTATGATGCCATCATTATGGACCCGCCCTCCTATGGCCGCGGACCAAAGGGCGAAATATGGAAAATAGAAGAGAGCATCTTTCCCTTCATCGAACTGACGGCAAAAATACTCTCTAAGGATGCTCTTTTTTATTTAGTTAATTCTTATACTACCGGGCTGCAGCCTGCAGTTCTTTCTTATATGATCCAACTAGCCGTAGCTTCCAAGCTCGGCGGACACGTAGCGGCCGAAGAAATTGGCCTTCCGGTAACGGACAGCGGCCTCATTCTTCCCTGCGGTGCTTCCGGAAGATGGCAAAGGAATGCATAAGCGTTCCTTTGCCATCTCATAGGAAGACAAACCGATGCGCAACTGCGTACTGCTCGCTGTTATATGCCTTGAACACTTAAAGCAATCATCACAACTACCATAATAAGTATATAAACCGCCAGTACAACGCCTGCAATAATCAGGTAAGCCTTAAAAAAGTTGGATTTACTTTTCTTTTCCGTCTTGCTGAATGCCCATACAAAAACCAGAACGATGCCCACGCAAGGTACGAACATAGCTAAAAGCAGCGAAACTAACCATTCGCCCACACTCATGGGCTCCTCCAGCTCTTGCTGATAACCGCCCTGCGATGGATATTGGTATCCTTGCCCGCCCTGCTGACCGTAGCCGTAACCTTGATTCTGGCCGCTGTTCCCATAGCTATTCTGCTGGCCATAGCCCTGTCCCTGCTCTTCGTATCCGCCCTGCTGACCGTAGGCATAACCCTGATTCTGATTGCTGTTTCCATACGGTTCCGGTCCGGTTCCGGTAAATACTCCGCCTTGCTGCGTCCCGTCATTTGGGTACAGATTGTTGTTATCCATCGTGTGATTTCCTCCCTCATTTATGTATACTTTTTTCTTCACTATATACAGTATTCATTTTATCATATACCTAATAACCTATGCAAGATTTCTCTGTATCCGGGAACATATCTTTCCAAAAAACTGCCTCCCGTATAGACATACGGCGGCCTTTCGGGAAACACGGTGCACATCCGGTATACATATACCGCAAGCATAGCAATCCCAAGAATTATCAACCCGCGCTTCCAGCCCTTTATCCTTTTTCCGAGGATATAACGGTATACGGCGCAGTAGCCGATAAATAATATGACAGGAAGCGCCATCGGATTGAGATTCCATGAGCGTACGAACTGCCCTGTCAATATGAAAAATACGGCCCGCGTCATTCCGCAGCCCGCACAAGGAAGGCCCGTCAGTATAACCAGCGGGCAAAAAGCATGATATATGGCGTGTACAATAATATAGTAAGCCGTAAAAGCGAGAAGGGCTTCCTTCGCATTCCACAAATCCTCCCCTATCCGCTTACTTATCTCCTTTATCCTCCGTTTCATGCTCCCTCCCGCTTAATAACTCCTTACCTTATTCTTCTCCTGCGATATATTACCGGCTTTCTTTTCTGTCCCGCACCTTGTCACTGGCTTTCTATCCTGCCTTTCAACTCCTCAAGATACATCCAGCGGTCCATCCTCTCTTCCAGCCTCTGCTCGGTTTCTTCTTTTTCCTTTGTCAGCTCATTTAACTTTATGAAATCTGTGGAAGCCCTGAGAATCCTTTCTTCCAATACCTCAAGATATTCCTCCAGCTTCGCGATTTCATCCTCTATCGTTTCGTAGTCCTGCTGCTCTTTGTAGGTAAACTTAAGCTTAGATGACTGCACCTTCCAGCTCTTTTTCCCACTTTTTTCCTCCGCGCCATTTATGGCGCTGTTATTTATGACGCTGCTCTTTACGACCTTCCCGCCAACGCTTCCGTCGGATTCCTGCGCCGCAACAGCATTCATCGCTTCCTTCTTATTCGAATAATCCGTATATCCGCCTTCATATTGGCGCAGCTTTCCATCTCCTTCGAAGGCAAAAATCCTGCGCACCGTTCGATCTAAAAAGTATCTGTCGTGCGAAACGGTTATAACGATTCCGGGAAAACGGTCCAGATAGTCCTCCAGCACCGCCAGTGTGGCAATGTCCAAATCGTTGGTGGGCTCGTCCAGAATCAATACATTAGGCGCACTCATAAGCACTTTCAACAACGCCAGCCTGCGCTTCTCCCCTCCCGACAGCTTGCCGATCAAGGTATACTGCTCGCTTCCTGAAAACAAAAAGCGCTCCAGCATTTGGGAGGCTGTAATACTTCCGTCCTCGGTCTTCACATATTCCGCTACGTCCCTGATATAATCGATGGCCTTCTTATCCTGCGGCATCTCCAGAGCTGCTATCTCTTGGGCGTAGTAACCGATTTTTACAGTCTGTCCTATCTCCACGCTGCCTGAATCCGGCTCACACTGTCCCGTCAGTATCTTCATAAGAGTAGTCTTACCGCATCCGTTCTCTCCAATAAAACCAATTCTGTCTTCTTTCAGGAAAAGATAGGAAAAATCATCGATCAAAACCTTTTCCCCGTAGCGCTTGCTGACATGGCTGATTTCGACTGTGGTTTTTCCAAGCCTCGAGGCTACCGAACTCATCTCTACCTTCGCATCACAAGAAGGAGCCTGCACCTGCTTCAGCTCCTCGTATCTCTCCAGCCTCGCTTTTTGCTTGGTAGAACGAGCCCTCGCTCCACGCTTCACCCATTCCAGCTCTGTACGCAGAATCGACTGCCGCTTCCTCTCTCCTGCGAAAGATTCCTCCTCGCGCATTGCCTTTAGCTCTAAATAGCCGGAATAATTCGCTTGATAGGAATATATCTGTCCTTTATCAATTTCTACGATTCTATTCGATACACTGTCAAGAAAATAGCGGTCGTGAGTTACCATAACGATAGCTCCGCTTCTCTTTTTCAGCATATCCTCCAACCAGTCTGCCATCTCGTTGTCCAGATGATTGGTAGGCTCATCCAAGATGAGGATATCCGCCGGAGAAAGCAGAGCCGCCGCTAATGCCAGCCTTTTTCGCTGCCCGCCGGAAAGAGTTCCGCATTTTGCCGTTATATCTGCGATTCCAATCCGCATCAGCATGGCCTTTGCATCGCTTTCCTTCGCCCAGGCCTCCTCGCCCACGCCTTCCGCACGGAGTTTCTCCTTCGTCTCCTTCAGTACGGCCTGTAAGGCAGTTTCCTCTTCATCGAAGTTAGGGTGTTGGGACAGATAAGTGCAGATGACATGATTAGCCCGAATGACATTCCCTTCATCCGGTTCCTCCAGTCCCGCCATCATCTTCAGCAAGGTAGACTTGCCTGTTCCGTTGATGCCGATAACTCCCACTTTCTCCCCCTCCTGCAAATAAAAGGAAGTATGGTCGAACAGTTTCCGTTCGCCGTAGGATTTCACTATATTTTCAACTGTAAGTATATTCATAAATGTTATAACTCCTAATATCCCCCATACGGTATTCCGCCTCCGCAGCACATTCCGCCGCTTCCGCAGCAAATATTACATATTATATTAGCGATGCACAGCTTGACGCATATATTTCCGTGCCCCATATAGGGATTTCCATAAGCATACTGTCTTTGCTGATACTGAGTGCCGCCATTTTCAAACCGGTATGCCAGATTACTGTAATCCGGATTCCCCGGTTCCATGACTGCTGCCCGTTTAGCATGCTCCATCGCCGCTACGTTATTTCCCAGCCCCGCATGGGCAAGTGCACTATAATAATACCATCTTGCACCCTTTTCGTCCATGCCGTCAAGTACAGTTCTCGCTTCTTTATAATATCCGTTTCTTATATAATTGCCTGCAGCACGCAAATGACCATCCTCTTCATAACCCGTGCTAGTGCTGTCTCCGAAGCCTCCAAACCCGCCAAAGCCACCGAAACCGCCATAATAGCCGCCGCTGCCATAGCCACCGCTTCCGTAACCTCCATAGCCTGAGTCACTTCCATAGCCCTCCGTACGCTCCTTCATGATCTGGCTGTAGGCCTCCTGAATAGTCTTGAACTTTTCCTCCGCCTGCACCTTATTCGGACTGTTGACATTAGCGTCGGGATGGTATTTTCTGCTCAGCGCTCTGTATGCTTTTTTTATCTCTTCTTCGGTAGCATCCGGGGATACTCCCAGTATTTCATAAGGATTTATCATTGTTCCTGCGCCTGCCCCTTTTCTCTCGTTTCTCTTTCCGAGTGTATTTTTTCGTAGCGGTACCATACACCCGAATAAATGATATTCCTAAGGATTTCGATATAATCCAAAATCGGCAGCTTCTCAAATTCCTTGGAGCATTCTGCCATCATCATGACGAGAATGCTTCTGCATTGCTCTTCGAAATCAGGATGTTTATATAACTGGTAAAAGGGGTTATAATTTCCTTCCTTTAAGTCTTTTTCTATATCCTCATACGCATCGCACAAATAGATGAATTTTCCCAGATATAATCCCATTCTATAGAGAGTCTCTTTCCATTCATCCTCCTTATATACCATGATTTCGGCCATAACCTCCCCAAACAGGCGGGACATCTCATCAATATCTATGCAGCCGCCTATCTCCTTCCGGGTAATCTGCTCCATCAATGCTTCGATACGGCGAATTTTGAATCCATACTTCTGCTCCAGGTGATGATAGCCCTTCTTAAGCAACTGGGCATATAGCAGTTTGCCGTATTTCTTATTATCCATCCAGTCGTCCTTGCATTTGTAATAGGACAGCAAAATGTTCATATCCGCTGCGTATTCTGTGTACTCATTTATCTTCGTCATATGCCTTTCGAAAGGATGTGCAACGCATTTGCAGTAATCCGTCTCTGTCTGTGATTCGTATAAGCCGGAGAGCAGCATGATGATAAAGGTCATATCATAGGACAGAGTCATCTGCCCGGTCAAACCGTATTTTTCCTTTAATACTTTGCATAAACCGCAGTAATAGGCTTGATAGACATCAAATTCCTTGAATTTCATATCTCCTTTGTTGATGATTATATATCCGAACATCGTATCACCTCTTAATATTACATATAGTAACCAACATTTTTATTCTTCTATCAATACTCTATTATCCTACCGTTTTAAGCCGTATATATCAATAAAACTGCTATAAACAATTTATTAAAAAAGAGTCCGTTTTATCTGGTTTCAAGCATTCTCCGAAAAGATTCCTCAAACTTCACATCGTCCTCCTCCGTTCTCTTCTTCGGTCCCTTTAAATGGCTTTTTCCCGATTTGCGCCTCTCGGATTTGGCGATATGACGTTCCATAAGCATAGTGTCAATATTCTCGTTGGTATACCACTTTCCGCTTTGGTGAATGGCCCTTACGCCCTTTCCCAATGCCATGACCGCCACACCGTAATCCTGCGTTACAATGACGTCTCCCTTTTCACTTAAGGAAAACAGCTTGAAATCTGCCGCATCTGCTCCTCTGTCCACAATTACCACCTCGGAATATTCCGAGCGGAGAACATGGGCATTGTCACAAACTAAAATTACCCGAATATTTTTCTCTTTCGCCACTCTTTCCACAATTGCCACTACCGGGCAGGCATCGGCATCCACAAGAATCTTCATATTATTATCCCCATCTTTCTCTTTATTTTCCTAAAAACTGCCAAAATAAAAATGTGCTTTGGCCACGCAGCTTTTGTTCCTCGTGTGCAGCCGTGTATCGCTTACCCGAAAGTCAGCAGAAGTGTTTTTCCTATCATGCCACATCGCCTGCGCTGCGTCAATAATCTTGTTACTGTTCACTCTGTTCTCAGTAACATAATCTTCGACTTTTTCCGACTTTTATATTGACTTATCTTTTCATGGCCCTCATACTTAAAGTATCAACCATACTCAATGTGTGATAAACGGAAAGGATGTGATTGCCGATGGACATTACAGTATCGGATGAGATTGAAGCGGAGTTTTTAGAGCTCATACAGAGCATACTGGGCGATAGCGAATTCAAAAAGCTTACCATGTACAGACAGCATTTCGGGACTACCCGTTTGATGCACAGCTTGAATGTCTCTTATCTTTCATGGTTAATGGCTTCCAGATTCGGCTGGGATACCAGCGTTGCGGCACGAGCAGGTCTGCTGCATGATTTTTGCCTGTATGACTTTAAGGAAAAATTGCCTAAGGGCACATTTCAGGCTTTTCATCATCCGAAGGTCGCTGCTAGAACGAGTGGAGAGCGTTTCAAGCTCCATGAAAAAGAACGTCAGGCTATTTTGTCACATATGTTTCCTCTAGGGCCTTTGCCCCAAAGCAAAGAAGCGTGGCTTATCAGCCTTACTGATAAGGTGTGTGCAGTTACAGAGGCGTGCAGACTGAATATAGCACTGGCAAGACAGGATAGGGTTGTTATAACCCCTGCATAGTAATCTCTTTAAATGTTAAAAAGTGTGTTTTGCCGAAGGCCTATATGGCTTTGGCAAACACACTTCTTTTTATGTAACAGGAAAGTGCTCCTATAAAACAAATAGATGCGCAGTTGTATGCGCAAAAAACGCTGTGCTGCCAAAGTCTTTCGTCACAAAGTATTCGAAGCACACATTTGTTCTTTATTCCTTTATATCTGCTTAGCACAGATAATAAGGGGCTTTATGTTTTCCTTCGAGGAATTATCGCTGGACTTTTCAAACAAGCTAATCATTTCCATATCCTGCTGTGTCTTTTCCTTCTTCTTTTTCATCACTTTATACATAGTCTTTAGCATGATTCTTGGGATGAATCCCATCTTTTCAAAGTTAATCCCTCCTTCTAAATAAAAAAAGGGAATTTCCTTTTGCTCTTCCTTGGTTAGATTATTATCTTTTACTGTAAGAATAGCCTCCTCCGCCTTCATAGGCATGCCGCCAACCGCATATAAGATCAGCTTTTTGCCGTTCAGTTCCGGCATTTTCTTTACTTTCTCCCATCCGCTTATCTTTCCTGCCATAATCCCTGCACCATAGATAATTACATCATTCTCCTTTAAACGCTGCTGCGTTATCTCCTTGTAGCTTACCGCTTTGCATGCAAGCTCCTCCGCTATCCACTTTCCGTATTTTTCGCTAAACCCCGTCTTACTGTTATACACTACAACTCGCTTCATTTATCTCTCCTCCCTATTCGCATAAGATTTTTTTCAATTTTTGTCATCACCTTATATGTAAGCTTCACTTCTTCCTTCGTGACTCCATCATAAAGTCCCGTCATAAATTTCTCTTCCTGTTCACGGTATCTGTCGCTCAATATTCCTATTTTCTCCGTCGCTGCCACCCTCACTTTTCTTCTATCCTCCTTATCGTAAAAAGTGGTAACGAACCCGGCCTTCTCCAGCTTATTTACAAGCTGCTTCACATTCTGATGCGAGCTGCCCATCACATCTGCAAGTTCATTGATCATGGGCGGTGTCCCTTGAAATACAGAAAGACAGATGAGAAGGAAAAACTGCTTACATGTAATTTCTTCATAAAAAGTGTCCCCCGCTGCCTGCAAACGGTTCCCGAATGCGAAGAACAAACCGAACAGGGCCCTCTCATCATCAAGGCCTTCCAATAATTTATCTCTATCTATACTCATAGTATTTAACTCCTTAAAGTATGCAATTGGGGCACATATTCCGTTTTTATAATCTTTTTTTTCTTGATTTTCTCGATTCCCCGGGTTTTTTATTTTCCGGTCCTCCTATTTTCCGGTCCTCCTATTTTCCGGTCCTCCTATTTTCCGGTTCTCCTATTTTCCGGCTCTCCTATTTTCCGGCTCTCCTATTTTCCGGCTCTCCTATTTTTTAACTTTTTTATTTTTTGGTTTTTCTTTATATTATGTAATATATTACATAAATATATATTTGTCAATCCTTTAAGCAGAAAGCATGTTTCATCGTCTTTTCTGATAGTATAACAACTACAATCACATATTTCTCTTGAAAAAAATGCGGCTTCCCTTATAATATTATTTGGAGATGATATTAATATGAATTATTGGAAAAGAGTAAGAAATCAATTGATTTTTATAGGGCTTGCAGTTCCCCTGGGCATAGCTGCCGGATCTATCGCTGCCTTGTTCGGCAGGGTTCTGCTTTATATTGGGAATATTAGAGATGAATATGTTTACTTTCTGCTCCCTTTTCTCGGCGCCATCGGTGTCCTCATCCTATGGAGCTATCAGAAATTCGGAGGCAGGAGCAGTAAAGGAATGACTTTGCTCTTCGAAGCCGGACACGGCTCAAAGGAAGCGATACCTCTGCGTCTGGTCCCCTTCGTTATTATGGGAACATGGCTCACTCATCTCTTCGGTGGAAGTGCCGGAAGGGAAGGAGTTGCCGTTCAGATAGGAGGAACCCTCGGCCATTCGCTCGGCAGACGGCTTTCTATAGAAAACGGAGAGAAAATATTATTGATTACGGGAATGGCAGCCGGTTTTTCCGGCCTATTCAGAACTCCCCTCGCGGCTACCTTTTTCGCTCTCGAGGTGCTGACCGTGGGCGTATTGGAATACAAGGCCCTGCTGCCGGCTTTGACTGCGGCATTTACCGCAAGCTATATTTCCGGTGTACTGGGCCTTGAAAAATTCTCCCACACTCTGGCAAAGGGCTTTCCGTTTTCACCCTCCCTGCTTTTCAAGCTGCTTCTCCTCGGCGTATTATTCGGGATAATAGGATGGCTTTTTTCTTATCTTCTGCATAGGATAAAAAGATTTTTTTCAGAAAAGGGGAAAAATCCTCTTCTGCGTATTCTAATCGCCGGTACCGCAATAGGCCTCCTTTCACTGCTTTGTTTTCAAGGGAGGTACTCAGGTCTGGGCACCAACTTGATTTCCATGAGCCTTAACGAAGGCGTTTATTCTTGGGATTTCGCTTTGAAATTTCTTTTTACGATACTTACTTTATCGGTAGGCTTTCAGGGAGGCGAGGTCACTCCTTTATTTTCCATCGGTGCTACTCTTGGTGCATTTCTCGCATCACTGCTCGGTCTCCCCGTCGCTTTCACTGCCGCCTTAGGCTACGCAGCAGTATTCGGCAGCGCCAGCAATACTTTGTTCGCGCCCATTCTGATAGGCATGGAGGTCTTCGGCCCTGAACTGCTGCCTTACTTTATCGCGGTGTGCGGACTCTCTTATGCCTGCAACGGCAACCTGTCCATTTACCCGCTTCAAAAAAAGAAAATCAAAAAAGAAAAAAGTGAGGCTATCTAATGTCCAGCCGCCCGAAGCTTTTTAACTGCAGCAACTTTTCAATTGCTTTGCCGGACTTCCACCAGTTCTCACTGATCGCGAACGCCTCGGGATACTTGCCGCCGTTATACCACTCCCACGGAATATCCCAGACACCGTTTTCGGGGCGCTGGTCAATGATAGCATCCAGTGCTTTCTCTACTTCTTCTTTATTTTCCTCATAATACTTACTCTCGGGAGACCAGACGAATTCCAGCGGATTTGCCATGAAATTATCCTTTTCCGTCTCTATCTTTTGCCGTACTGCACAGGAAACCTTTTCACATAAATATGCAAAGTCAAAGTCTTCCGTAAGCCCTGCGGCCTCTATATCCTCCAGCAGCTCGCAGTAACCTCCTACTCCCATATCCCCCAATTGCTCTGTTCCCCCTAACCGCTCAATCAACGAGTTCGTATACTTTTTCGCCATTTGGTACAAGCCTGATTCTTTTTCTCCATACCGAAGGATGAAACCGCATAAGCTCGCTGTCGTTCCTGTACTTTGGAACTCATTGTCCTTCGGATTATAATCCCACCAGACGCCATGTGGATAATTATCATTAGACGGAATGGTAAAAATCCATCCGTAATCTGCCCTATGCTCCGTATTCTCCAAATAACGGAAGATTCCGCGATAAAACGGATGCTCCATATCGAGGAATTCCATCTGCCGGAGCAGTCTGATGACGATTTGTGCATTGTACGGGGTGGAATCCGGGTTCCAGCTATCCGGGTCAATCGTATTGCCAAAGCCGCCGTCACTGTTCTGATAGCTGGACAAGACTAAAAGAACAGCCTCCTTGCTTCCATTTTCAAACCAGTATTGCCATAATGCGAAGTCCAGAGGCCTCGCATTTCTGTAGACCCATTTCTTAATTTCCTGAAATGCGCCAACGCTCAATTTTTTCATATTGTTTCTCCTTCGGATAATTTATACTTTACTCCATAATAAAAGATATCCGCCGCCTTTTGTTGTAAAAAAGCGACGGATTTCCTATTACTGCTCCGCATTAATAGCTATAACCTTCAGTCTCTGGGACTGCATATCTTCATCCAGCACCTCCATCACCTGAACTCTACCGGATACTCATCTATAACCTGCTGATATCTAAAGCAGTGAACATCATGATCATTAATAATCCCACAAGCCTGCAAATGAGAATACACCGTAGTGGAACCGAGATATTTAAATCCTCTCTTTTTCAGCTCTTTGCTTACTGCATCCGATAAATCATTGCTCGCGACCGGTACAATTCTATGATTCTCATAAACAATACTCTTATACCCGCTATACCCCCACAGAAATCGATCAAAGGAACTGAATTCATCGATTATCTTCTTATATGCCCTTGCATTATCGATAACTGCACGGATTTTTCGGACAGACTTTATCATATCCTCCGTCCCCATGATTCTTTCTATATCCGCATCCCCATACAAAGCAATTTTCTCATAATCAAAATTATCGAAGCACTTACAGAAGGTTTTTCTCTTCTTAAGCATCATCGTCCAGTTCAACCCGCACTGCATGACCTCCATCATCAGAAATTCGAAGTGCTTCCTATCATCATGCAGCGGAATCCCCCATTCCCTATCATGGTACTCTTCATTGATCCCGCCGTCCTTGCACCAATTACATTTATCCATACATGGCCTTCCTTTTGACTCTTATGCCCCTATTGTGAAATTGCCGCATAAATATCCTGAATATCCTGAACAGTCTGCTCCGGAATAGGCGCAGGCTGCGGCTGCGGTCTGGCAATATAATATCCCTGCAAGTAATCAACCCCTAAGCCGATAAGAGTGCGAAGCTCTTCATAGGTCTCCACTCCTTCCGCAATCACATATATGCCGCGGCCTTCGGTATACGACAGCAGATTCTGTAAAAGCTTGCGCCGGTTCGCATCGTTATCGATGTTGCGCACAATGGAAATATCCAGCTTTACAAAATTAGGCTCAATCGCTAACAAGGCTGCATCGGAATTATATCCGGTACCAAAATCATCCAGAGCAATCTGGCAGTTCCACTGCGCAGCCCACTCCAGCTTTCTGCGAGTTGCCATTTCGGTGGACCGTTCCTCTTCTGTAATCTCAATAATCACCCTGGAAAGCAAATGCGAAAACCTCTCCTGAATATACTTCTCGTCCTTGGCATTTAACTGCTGACTGGCAATGGAATTCACAAATATACGGATAGAAGACGCTGCATCCGTCAGCTTCTCGAATGCTGCAAGGCTCTGCCGCCAGGTCAGCCGCTCTATCGCATAGAGCTTAGACTGCGACTTCGCTAACATCAGCACCTCCATCGGAGACTTGATACTCTCCAAAGTAGGACGCATTAAAGCTTCATATCCGAATACCTCTCCATTTCTCGCATCCACGATAGGCTGAAAATGGAACGTTACCTTCTCCTTATCTATAAGACGGTTAATTTCCTCCTGATTCTGCAATAAATAAGAGTCTCTTTTATAATGCTCCATATCGAACTCGCCGAACTCGCCCTTCGTAGTATTCTTCACCTGATACATTGCGAAATCGGCGTATTTAAGAAGCTTGTCATAGGAAGTGGCATGGTCGGGATACCAAGCGATTCCCGCAGAGGCACGGATATTGATACTGGTATTGTCCGGCAGGAAAAATATGGTCTGCCGGACGCCCTCCTCCAGCACATGAATAATCTCCTGCACCTCCTCCCTCGAGGAATAGCCCGAAAAAAGCACATAGAACTCATCCCCTGACATACGGGCAACAAGCGTCTGCTTCGGCGAATAACGCCGCAACGCCTCCGCCGTACTGCGGATGTAAGCATCTCCGCTGTCATGTCCATAAGTATCGTTGATGAACTTCAGATTATCCAAATCCAGCATTACCATCGCCGCAATGCCAAGCTCTTGCGGATTGTTGAAACGCTTTTTAAGCTCCACGCTGAACGCCCGCCTGTTGAGCAGGTCTGTCAGCAAATCATAATCCCTCTCACGCTCAATCTTGCGCCTCTTTAAAATTTCTTGTGTGACATCGCTGACTACTCCTGTGATATGTTTATTGGAGGAAACTACGTGAAGCCTCACCCATCTCGGCGCTTCCGGCGGATACCCTATCCGGAGAATCTTCGTGCTCCCGTCCTCCGTTCTATCCTCCACTTGCCTGTTCAAGGTCTCCATCCACTCGCCGAATTCCTGCTTATCGACAGTTCCGTCTGCAGCCAGCTCACTATTGAATCCCAGCATCTCGAAAAAACGTCCCGTACAAAATACACGATCCGAATCCGGCTGCGTCTCAAAGGCACCTATTTCCACTCCCGCCATATCGATAATCTGAGAAAGGCGGCTGGCCTCCCTCGCTACCCGCGAGCTAAGCGTCTCAATAGCCCCTGACAGCTCGTCAATTTCCGAAATCTTCAGCTTGCCGAGCGCAAGAGGGCGGCTGGGGTCACTCTCACGAAGCTGCCTGAGAAGTCTGGTAATAGGATGTGCTACCATCAAACCGGCAGCCCAAGCGGCAGTAAGGCCCAACCCGAGAGAGATTCCCCAAGTCAGCCAGATTGAACCGGATACTCCCCGCGAAAAGCCCAGAAGCTGTTCATCATCCAGCATTCCAATCAATGCCCATCTCTCATTCTCAAAGGGCGTATTGGTATTATAAAGATTGAAGTATTGTATACATCCGTAGACATCTCTCTCATGGCCGGAAGTATCATCGATTACCCGATATGCATCCGCATATTCATCTTCCTGCATAAAACTCATCTGCTTTGCCATTCCAAAACGGTGCTTAAAGGCCGGTCCGGTGGAAAGCTGCGTATGGAAGGTCAACCCTTCTCCTGTTGCGACGCCGACAAAGTACATTCCTTGTTTCTCTGCATCCAATTCCTGATACGGCATCTGCTTACTCAGGTAATCGATGGAAAGCTCTACTCCCAGTATCGCGCACACCACTCCATTCTGGTCCCTCAGAGGCATTGAATAGGTAATCGTATCCAGGCTGTCTCCCGTCGCGCGAAAAACCGGGCTCCAATATCCCAAGTCTTTTTCCTTGATTTCCGGATACTCCAGAGCAGCCTCATAAGGCTTGCTATAATAATTCCAGCCAGCCAAATCGTCAGGGGCAAAGCTTATATAGCACTGCCAGTTGGAATCCAATGGTATCCCCAACTCTTTGGAAATACGTACCGGAGCATACAAAAGCAGTAAATCAGAGTTATTGGCCGAATTGGTTGCCGGGTCCATATCGCGGATGTACAGGCCGTGCTTTTGCATCTGCCCGGTCTTATCATACCCTTCTCCATCTGTAAGAATAAGAAAAGCCCCCGTCACCAAATTACGGCGCAGCAAACTAATCAACTCCGGCGCACTTTGTCTCAGAATCTCATTTCTGAGCGAGGTGCCTGCCTCACCTATCTGAATCGGTTCTTCATTGAATATTCCCCGGATATTCTCTGCCGCCGGATCCAAGTTGGACCAGCGCGACAGCATCTCGCTTTGAAGATAGTTACGGCGGTTATTCACTTCTCCATTCAGAATATCAAAGGCATTGTGATTCAGCTTTTCAAGGGTACCGCCCCAAATGATATTGATGGAAAAAAGTCCCGCCTGCACGAACAAGGCAACGATTACCGGTATCAAAATGCGTTTCATAATCGATTGCCCGGACTTGCGGGATCTATCTTTTATTTTCTTTTGTTCCATTTACGTCCTCTTCCTGTCAATTCCCATCGATTTTCGCGCGGACAGTACTTATCAATTCTTCATACCAACTCTGGAAATTTTCATCCGTAGCAAATTGTGCCGTTGCGTCCTCTACGGACATTCCGCCTTCCATCAATACGAGAACCTGCTCGCGGTCGGCCTTGGCACGATCTGAAAGAGAATACTCAATTACTTCCCTGGCATCGGAGGAACCGGAAAACGCCTTCTCAAAGTACAAATCATATTCGTTGACCACATCCACAGACACGGAAAGAGCATCCTTCAACGACGCAGGCAGATTTTTAAAGCCCTCTGCACCTTCGATTAAGGACATGTCGTTTGCAGCTTTCTTTACCGGCAGATAAGCCGAGGAAATTGCGAAATCAATGTTTTGCTTCTCCTCTACAAACCATTTTAAGAAGGTCGCCGCTGCCAGCTCGTTCCGAGGATTCGACGAAAGAACCGCCATTCCCGCCCCCTGCTGAATGGCGCTAAGCCCCGTTCCCTCAAAGCAGGGAGCCGGGAAGACTGCCGCCTCGATTGGATAGCTGGATTCATCCTCCAATGTAACCTGCTCCGGAAAATAAGTCGCTCCCGAAGTAGATCCCACTAGCGCAATCAAATCTCCGGTCTTGGCATCATCCGAACGAAAGCGTCCGTAAGCACCGAACCAGCCGTTGATATAAGGAATATAATAGTTATCCCATAGCCTGCGGAAAGCCGACTCGTCCGGTTCAAAGGAAATCGTTCCTCCCTCATGGGTAAAAAGGGAATTACCGGTCAACTGATAATAACCGAGAATAATATAGTTTGCCATAGCATCCCGCCCGTACATAGCCTTACCGTCGCCCGGAATATCCGGCGTCTGCCCATCCGTCCAGCTATAATAAGCCTCGGAGGCCTTCACTACGCCTTCGATAGTTTCAAGCTCCGTCATAGAAACTCCGGTAGCTGCCGCAAATTTATCCCAATCGGTTTTATTGATCATCATAATTTCTGTTGCCTTTGCAATCGGAATAATCTTAAGGCCCTCCGCCTCACCAAGCCTTCCTTCCTCAATATAGGCATCCACGTATCCTGCCAGTTCCTCTTCGGTAAAATACCCGCTCAAATCAGCAACCAGTCCCCGCTTGTCCAAATCGTACACCGTATCTGTATAGGCTGCAAAAATAGTTGGCACCTCGCTGGCTCCTACCTTTTTATCCACAGCGTCATGTACCTTTTCAAAAAGCTCGTTCACATTCCCCTGGCCAAACGCCTCTACGACAATGCCTTGCTCTTGTCCCACCGTCTCATTAAACCGGGTCACAAGGCTATCGAAGGCCAGCTTCTGAGGCCCGTTGTAATAATGCCATATCTCAATCGAAACCGGATTGTCAGAATCCAATACCGCCTGATCCTCCTCCGCCCCTCCGGCACATCCGGCAAGCAGAATCGCTGCTCCCATCACAGTGGCAATAATCTTAACCACAGATTTTTTCATCCGTAAATTTCCTCCCACGGTTCATTTGCCTTATTATACTACAGCAAAAGGAGAAAATGAAGTAAAAAGCCTGATTTTATTACGCTGCCGCCTATTTCTTACCGTCCGCTTACCTGATAGCGTACATAGGCCCTTTTTCCAACTGCGGCAAATACTCCGCCTGCCAGGATATACAAAGCGGGAACTATCTGCCATGCTGTAAAGATTCTTCCTGCAAGCGATACTGTCCGCAGACTGAAAATACTCCATACAGCAACAAATTCACTGGGGATATAGCTTAAAAGCTGGGACGCTGCCCTATAATGCTCCGGTATATTAAAAAACAGCAACAAAATAATCATTCCAACTACCAGTGCAAGCGTACCGATGCTGCTATGCAGCAACTCAGACAGCATCATCACGAATATACCTGTCAGAATCCCTGCAATTATCATCATGCCATAGGAAATCAAAATTGCCGCTCCCACGCTTAACGGATAAGAATAATTGGCGTACATCAGTTGAAATGCGCCGGAAAATCCATCGGCGCCATAGGCCGCCAAGGCCGCGCTGAAGGCTATCACTGTATACATAACCGACGAAAAAAGAGAAAAGCTGATTCCTGCTAAAATCTTAGCCCAGTAAGCCTTATGCCTTCCATATCTGCTGCATAAAATCAACTGATCCGTCCTTTTGCTATGCTCCTCTGCAAAAACTCCGGAAAGACAGATTGTGATTACGATGAGCATCATCAGGCCTATTGTATTCATTGAGTCAAAAAGCTGATGGTATCCATCCTTATATACAAACACTACCGGCCATTCCACCTTATCTTCTTTCTCCTGCCAAAATGCCTTTTCATCCTGCGACAGAAGGTCGTCTTCTCTTGCTTCTTCCAACATCCTTTGCCGTCTTTCATATAAATCACCCTCGTCTGCCGTCCACTGCCACATTTCGTTAAATGTCATATTTGTCATGTTTCTGACAATATTAAATATTTCGCTGTATGGCCGTGCATATATCTGATACTCCCCCGTCAGCACATATGCCTCCGCATCGGAAGGGATCTTATCATATCCGTCCTTCATCTCTTCTAATAAACTTTGGTCAATCGCTCTTCCGCTCAGCCTTTGCTGATACTCCTTATCAACCTGGAACATATGATAATGCGTATCGATTTTATAACCATCCACATAGGAACTTCCTGCAAGTCGGGATACTATCACGGTAATTATAACAATAAACAACATAAAAGCCGCGGTGATCCACACGATTTTACGCCTTACTATCTTCTTGAGCTCATATCCATATAATACTCCAAAATTAGCCATGATCTTGCCCCTCCTCAAACTGTTCTAAATAAAACTGCTCCAAATCTCCGCTATTCTCATCCCATGTTCCCTGAAAAATGAGTTGTCCGTTCTTCATCATCAAAATACTATCCGCGATATGCTCGATATCGGACACGATATGAGTGGAGAGCAAAACAATATTATCCTTCCCAAGCTGCGCGATCAAATCCCGGAACCTTACTCTTTCCTTCGGGTCAAGCCCCGCAGTGGGCTCGTCCAGAATCAAAAGCTGTGGCTCTCCGAGCAGAGCTTGGGCAATTCCCAGCCGCTGCTTCATGCCCCCGGAATAGGTCTTAATCTTCTTTTTCCCTGCATCCTGCAAGGCTACCAGCTTAAGCAATTCCGCTGCCTTCCTCTTTGCCTGCGTCCGGTCAAGACCTTTCAAAGCTGCCATGTACAGCAAGAAATCTGTTCCCGTAAAATCCGGATAATATCCGAAGTCCTGCGGAAGGTACCCCAGCCGTGAGCGGTATTCCTCGCTTGAAACATCTTCTCCGTCCAAAGAAACACTCCCGCCCGTAGGCTTTAAAATGCCGCATATCAACCGCATCAGCGTAGTCTTTCCCGCACCATTAGCTCCCAGCAGCCCATATACTCCTTTTTGTAATTTAAGTGTAACTCTATCCACCGCAATCCTGCTTCCGTATTGCTTGGACAGCCTGTCTATTATAAGTTCCATAAAACACTCCTTTCTTTTAAATCAATTCTTCTGCTCTTATTACTGTCTTTCTATATTCCACTGCGGTAGCTACACAGAGAATTGCCAATAAAACCAGCCACCAGCCAAATACTTCCGGCTGATACAGCAATGTTATCGTATATTTGCTCACGATGGGAAAAGCGCTGATAATAATTGCATATCCCATGCAAACATAGGAAGCCTCCCTGCTGCGAATTTTGCGTACCAGCCATAACCCCCCGGCATTGGTAAGAAGATAAGGCACCAGTAAATATACTCCGGTCTGAAACGCTGTAAAAACACCGTACATATGCTCGAACGGGACAAGCAGGCCAAGCAGTGTCAAATGAAAGACTCCTAATATCCCCATACGGGCCAGCATCACACTTTTTAACGGGAATCTTGATGCCATTTCCAGCTCTGCCATACCATACATCTCCGAACGCACACTTTCCGCTATCGAGGCTGCTGCCAGATAGGGCATCAGCGCAGAAAGCACCCATACCACATCTCTCTCCATAAAGCCGCCACCTATGAGCGCCGCTGCAAAAATCGTAACAGATAATCCCCATACCCATTTTCTGATATAGGAAGCCTGTAGCAGCACAAATTTAAAATATCCGATTCCCGGCTGCCTTATATTCTTTAAAAAGGCGTTCTTTCGCTGTGATTCCGGCGCTTCAAACGCACCGTACAATGCCCTTTTTAATTCTTTCTTCATTGAAAATCCTCCTTTCCAAGCTTATCCTGCAGCGATTTCAAGATTGCTTGTGTCCTGCGGTAAACTGCAAACCGAGAGATTCCAAGCAGTCTGCTGATTACAGACACCGGGACTTCGTTCACATATCTGAGAAGCATCAGCTCCCGATCTTCCTCACAAAGGTCTTCCAACGCCTCTCTTACCACAATAGAAGTAAGCAGCTTCTCCTCCATGTCAGGCTCTGTCCTATCATGTATTCTTCTGTGATGACCCTCTTCATCCCCGGGCAATAGTTCATAGGCTTTTCGTCTGTATTCGTCAATACAGAGATTCCTCGCCACCGTATAAAGATACTGCAGAACCTGTCCGGTATTTCGATATGTCGCGCTCTCCAGAAAGCGCAAGAAGGTTTCTTGAGTGATATCCTCTGCTATATGCTGCTGCAGCAGCTTAAAATAGCAGTAGCGGTATATCTTGTCATATTGTTCTTCTATGTCCATGGACTCTCTTAGGAACCTCCTTTCATAGTATTTAACGGGTGACGGGTGACAGATGTGCGGTAATTCTATACAAAAATAAGGAAAACCCAGAATTCGGCTGCTCCTTGGGTTTTCCTTTACTTTCCTCTATTCGTTATTCTGTCCAATCTCGATTTGTTATCAAATGCTCCTAGAAAATCATAATAGCTCGAAAGATCTAACTTCTCTATTTCATAGGCTTCCTCATAACTCAATCCTTTTTTGGATAAAAATATGTCGCATGGATATTTCGCACACTCTGAACAATCATTTAATTTCTTATGAAAAATACAGGCACGTACCGGGCAAGCACTGTCTATTCTATGCGCATCGGCCTTCATACACCTGCAACCGTCACAGCTAATATTTTCAGGTGATATATCTAAATTATAGTACTTGTTCCAGTATTCGGATAAGCTTTGCCGTTCATCGCTTTTCTTTATATTGGCTGCATATGCCTTGCACATATCGCAGCAATAACCACACATAGTAAGTTTTCTGTTGGGAGCTTTTTTAATCATCATCAGCAAAGTAATTTCATTATATAAATAATCATCCTCCACATCAAACATCAGCCATTTGCCATCATGGTATATTTCGGTCATATCATACCTTTCCTGCAACTCATGAGAAAACTGATTTCTTTTCTCTTCAAACTTACCTCTCTCTTCCTTGCCGAGTATAATCCAGATACCTAATTGTTCCCGGCGAAAATATAAGGTACAAAGGCTTTTCCCGCTGCGGCTGTAGCGCAGACAAATATCTCCATATTTTCCGCCTTTATCCCACATCTGATTAACATTGTAACTATCCATAATGAAGTTATTTACCCGCTCATACATCTTGTAACAATCTGTACCCAGTAATTCCAGAAGAAAATCTGCTGTATAGTCCAACGTCTTTACCCCCTATGTCTTTTGTATTTTTTATTTTTTTCATCAGCAAATAACCGATTAAACTTGCAATTCCAGCGACTGCTGCACTACTAGCTATGCTTATTATAATATCATTCATAATTCCAGCTCTTTAGATTCTTGTATGCTCCAACCCATTTATTTGTAATTTTTCTTTCACAATAAACATACCGACACTATCCCTCATAGTCCGCAAATGCCATTTTATCAGAATATTGCACAATTGTGACATTACATATAAAAATGAATAACCGTCCAGTTGATCCGAACTATATTGTCTAGTATATTAACTATTACCATTGTTATATAAAAGCTAAAGAGCGTGAGAAAACTATAGCGGAATTTCACCATTCATTCAAAAATATCAGGGTATCCTCTAAAGACTTCATATTACTTTCCATACACTCTTCCGGATATTTTCGTTCTATAGCGAATATCTTCACCGTTCTCAACTTATAAGGGATAAGAAAATGGCTCGCATATTTATAATTATAATGTTTATGTTGATAGGGAAATTGTTTCTTATTCAAGCGCTCCATCATCCATTCGGATGCTTCTTTTGCCGGCCACATATCATCATTATCCGCTGACAAGAAAAGAATGGGTCCGTTGATGTTCTCAATCTTAATATATGTATCTTCCGGAGCCGAGACGATTGCATTATTATAGCAAGAACGCATGCAAATACTTCCTCGTTTCAGCATATCCTTTATAATCTGTCGTTTGTTATATTGAAGATTTGCATAAGGGATTTCCTTTCCCCGAAAACTCCATGCAGAACAATCCAATAGTCTTATTGATTTACCCTTACTTATACCTTGTCCGCAAATATTAATCGGACACACTGCTACTACGCACGAAATTAAATTCTGCAGCATGCTTCCTGAGATCAAAGCATACTCTGATCCTTTCGAAATGCCCCACATCCCGACTTATATATAATTATGATTTTTGAGCCATAATGCTGCTCTTTCTACATATTCTACAGGTATTTTTTCAAAAGCATCCGGAATACCGGGCTGATTCCAATATGCAAGTGCCAGCGCCGTAAGGCCCCGTTTTACAAACTGTTCTGCAATAAGACAAGTTAATGAGAAATAACCGTCACTGCCACCAGACATAATTATCACTTTACCTTCAAAGGAATTGTCCTGAGGCTTATATAGACAACCGATAAATCCATCATTTTGTATGTTAAACTTTTGAGCAGGTTTTATTGTTAAGAACTTTTCCGCCGGTTCTTTCCTTTTACTCATCCTCATTTTCTCCATGAACATTTGTCTTCTGACATGCCAAACCAGAGTCAAACTATTTCAAACCATCATTCAAATGTTTTCATCATCAGAAAGCCATGAATTCCCTTAATATACAAATCAGGTAAAACTCCAACCTCGTGATATCCCTCACGTTCATACAGTTTTTTTGCCTTTGGATTAAAATCATCCACAATCAAAAATGCCTTTTTTGCATACGAGCCAGCAAGTTCCTCGTAAAACCTTAATAGATTTGTACCTATACCACAGCCTCTATATTTTTCCTTAACCGCTATGATATGTAAATATGGAAAACTGTGAAAGGCTCCGTTCGGCAGGAACCAGACAAAGCCCAGGCACTCTCCCTTATCATTTCTTGCCGCGTAAAGTTCTTTGTCTTTAAACGCCGAGGTTATTGTTTTCTCAGACTTTTCATAATCACGAAAATATTTTCTTCCCAACTCAGATTCCATTAAAGCTTCTATACAATCTTGAACATCGCCTTGAGCTGCCATTTCAATCTTAACTATCTGCTCCATAATTTATACCTCTGGAAATTCTTATTATGCCACCAATCCGCAGTAACACTTGATTACACTTCAGTCCCTCTTTCTCATAAACCTATTTTCCTATACTAATTCAAACAATGCGTCCTCATAATCCTTTACATAATATTTGATATTCTTCCTGCCCTTTTGAATTATACTATGTCCTTCTTCTTCCAGCCTTTCTTTTTGAGTTTCAATTCCGCCCGGATACTTAGAATTTAACTCGCCATTGGCTTTTAGTGTTCTCCAATATGGCGTTTCGTTCGCGGAACGCTGATAACTCGCCCATGCCGCAATAGATACAAAAACTCCGGCAGTTATAGGCTCCGTGAAATCTGCTCCGTTTAATTTGGCAAAGTATGCACGGATTTGACTGATAGTAATTACTTTACCACGGGGAACTGATTTCATTATCTTGTCATAGTCAATTGGCGGAGCAAAGTACATTGTATTTCCGCCATATTTTTCAATACTTTTCTGATCTGTTATAGTCTGAATCTTTGGCATATCCTTGTTGTCATACAACATTGCATTAAAATCTTTCATATCTTCGTTTGCCATATCTGTTACCTCCTGCATAAAGAATATAACAGTTAAACAATTCATGCAATGAGACGGTTTCAAAAACTTTTGTTTTAACGTTCCAATTATATCATTTTTTCCTATTGCCCGCCATGGCATTATGCTTATTTAGTACATATAACTAATCCGTGTGAACTACAGCCAAGAATACTTTTTACTTCACAATTAGATAAGTGTACTTTCATATATCTTTCGAATGTGTCATCACTCATTGAATTTATAATATCACCATTATAAATACAACCATCTGTCCCTATGTTGTGTAAAATTCTTAAGCCTGACTCTTGAATATCACTTTCAACCATTTCCGGTGTAGAACAAAAGAACACATTATCCACAGTACCGCTTTCTAAAAAATTTTCAAACATACCAAAATCACGATTCATTTCATCGGCATGGCCTATGTAATTGGCAAAACGGTTGATATATGACATGAAATATAAGCCTCCCTTTCTTAAAACTTTGAGACATTCTTGTATTGATTTTTTTCTGTCAACTGAATCTAATAAATGATAATATGCGCCCAAATTAAGTACAACATCAAAACTTTCTTCTTTAAATCTTGATAAATCCAATATACTGCCTTGATATATTTCAATCAATGAATTTACTTTCTTATTTTGCTCTTTAATTTTTTCCACATTTATTTCTACTAAATCTCCAGCAGTAACATTATGTCCTAATTGAGCAAGTTGAAAAGCATATTTTCCTGCTCCGGCACAAGCATCAAGTATATTGCTATTTGGAGGACATAAACTTTTCATGTATTTCATAGTTGTTATATATTCAATTTGTCCAATTCCGGAATTTAGTCTTTCTTCCTCCAGGCACTCGTTATTATAAAACTCATCTATATTCTGATACATAGAGATTGCCTCCTTAATTTAAAATCACCATGACTAGCATTTTCAACTTGGTTTACTATGTCACCAATCCTAATACTTTCTAATCACATTATCACTATGCCGTGAATATGTCAAAAGATTTATCACTTTTTTTCAATAAATAATAAAAAAAAGGCTTTCCGAGAAATATCGGAAAGCCCATAAAATCAATATTTTTTACTGATTACTCCATGATTGTAGCAACACGGCCTGAACCAACCGTACGTCCACCTTCACGGATAGCGAAGGTAAGACCCTGCTCCATAGCGATGGGATGAATCAATTCAATCGTCATCTCTACGTTATCACCAGGCATGCACATTTCTGTTCCTGCCGGAAGATCGCATACACCAGTTACGTCAGTTGTTCTGAAGTAGAACTGAGGTCTATAGTTATTGAAGAAAGGAGTATGACGTCCACCTTCGTCTTTTGTCAAAACGTAAACCTGAGCTGTAAATTTCTTGTGGCATTTTACAGAACCGGGTTTGGAAAGAACCTGACCTCTTTCGATGTCTGTTCTCTGAACACCACGAAGTAACGCACCGATGTTATCACCAGCCTGAGCTTCGTCAAGCATCTTACGGAACATCTCGATACCTGTAACAACAGATTTTCTGGATTCTTCTTTGATACCAACGATTTCAACTTCTTCGTTGATGTGAAGAGTACCACGCTCAACACGTCCTGTAGCAACCGTACCACGGCCAGTAATCGTGAATACGTCTTCGACAGGCATAAGGAAAGGCTTATCTGTATCGCGAACCGGATCCGGAATATAGTTGTCAACAGCGTCCATAAGCTCAAGAATCTTGTCGCCCCACTCGCCGCTCGGATCTTCGAGAGCCTTCAAAGCGGATCCCTGAATAACCGGTGTGTCATCGCCCGGGAATTCGTACTCGGACAATAAGTCTCTAACTTCCATCTCAACTAACTCAAGCAATTCAGCGTCGTCAACCATGTCACATTTGTTCATGAATACTACGATATAAGGAACACCTACCTGACGGGAAAGTAAGATGTGCTCTTTCGTCTGAGCCATAACACCATCAGTTGCCGCAACAACAAGGATAGCACCATCCATCTGAGCAGCACCGGTGATCATGTTCTTTACATAGTCAGCATGTCCGGGGCAGTCAACGTGTGCATAGTGTCTCTTCTCCGACTCATACTCAACGTGAGAAGTAGAAATCGTGATACCACGTTCTCTTTCTTCCGGAGCCTTATCGATCATATCGAATGCAACAGCCTGGCCTGTACCCAGTCTTACATTCAACGTCTTTGTGATTGCTGCTGTTAACGTTGTTTTACCATGATCAACATGACCAATGGTTCCAATATTACAATGGGGTTTGTTTCTTTCAAATTTAGCTTTAGCCATTTCTAAAGTCCTCCTTTAATTTGTTTAACAATATAATTTTATTTTTTTCGATTAACTCGGTTATCTTTGATTATATTAAATAATACCAAGTTTTTCAAGCATTATTTATATCCCGCAACTTTATTATTTTACCTCAGCCGCAAGGACATTTTCCGCAAGATAAGGTTTCGCCGCTTTTATTTTGACTTAGCTGCCAGAACCTTTTCTGCAGGATAAGGTTTCTTCGCTTTTATTTTGACTTAGCTACCAGAACCTTTTCCTGTACGCTCTTCGGCACCTGCTCGTATTTCTCAAAGAACATGGAATAGTTACCGCGTCCCTGTGTCTTGGAACGTAAGTCTGTAGCATAGCCGAACATTTCAGCAAGCGGAACATAACCTCTTACCAGCTTTCCGCCTCCGATGTCATCCATACCTTCTATACGTCCGCGGCGGGAATTAATATCGCCGATAACATCTCCCATATAATCTTCAGGCATCGTAACTTCTACCTTCATGATAGGCTCCAAAAGTACCGGGTTCGCTTTCTTCATAGCTTCCTTGAATGCCATGGAACCAGCAATATGGAATGCCATTTCGGAAGAGTCGACTTCGTGGTAGGAACCGTCATAAACATTAGCGTGTACACCGAGTACGGGGAATCCGCCGAGAATACCTGACTTGGAAGCTTCTTCAATACCTTCGCCTACTGCCGGGATGTATTCCTTCGGAATAGCACCACCCACAACTGTAGATTCGAATTTGAAAATTTCCTCGCCGTTAGGATCCATAGGCTCGAATTTAACCTTACAATGTCCGTACTGTCCACGACCGCCGGACTGTTTTGCGTACTTGTAATCCTGATCCACAGACTTTGTAAACGTCTCTTTGTAGGAAACCTGAGGAGCGCCTACGTTAGCTTCTACCTTGAATTCTCGAAGAAGTCTGTCTACGATGATTTCCAGATGGAGCTCGCCCATACCTGCAATAATCGTCTGTCCGGTCTCCGGATTGGTGTGAGCGCGGAATGTAGGATCTTCTTCCGCAAGCTTCGCCAAAGCTTCGCCCATTTTACCCTGTCCAGCTTTCGTCTTAGGCTCGATTGCCAGCTCGATAACGGGTTCGGGGAATTCCATGGATTCGAGAATTACCGGATTCTGCTCATCACAGATAGTATCGCCGGTTGTTGTAACTTTAAATCCTACCGCTGCAGCGATGTCGCCGGAGTAAACCTTATCCAACTCCGCCCTTTTGTTCGCGTGCATCTGAAGGATACGTCCAACACGTTCTTTTTTATCCTTTGTTGCATTCAGCACGTAAGAACCTGAGTTCACCGTACCAGAATAAACTCTGAAGAATGCCAGCTTACCTACAAACGGGTCAGCCATAATCTTGAATGCCAACGCGGAGAAAGGCTCTTCATCGGAAGAGTGTCTTTCCACTTCATTGCCGTCCAAATCGACACCCTTAATAGAAGGGATATCGGTGGGAGCGGGCATGAACTCCAAGACCGCATTTAAAAGCTTCTGAACGCCCTTGTTTCTGTAAGCAGTACCACAGCATACGGGTATTGCAGTACATTCACAAGTTCCTTTTCTCAGAGCTGCCTTCAACTGCTCATTGGTCGGCTCTTCGCCTTCCAAATACATCATCATCAAGTCGTCATCCAACTCGCTGATTTTTTCTACTAATTCCGAGCGATAGAGCTCAGCGTCATCTTTCATATCATCCGGAATATCTATGATAGAAATGTCTTCGCCCTTTTCGTCGTTATAAATATATGCTTTCATTTCAAACAAATCGATGATTCCTTTGAAATCGTCTTCTTTACCTATCGGTAATTGGATGCAGATAGCGTTCTTGCCAAGTCTTGACTTGATCTGATCTACCGCTCCATAGAAGTTCGCACCTAAAATGTCCATCTTATTGATGAATGCCATTCTCGGTACATTATAAGTGTCAGCCTGACGCCATACGTTTTCAGATTGAGGCTCTACACCACCCTTTGCACAAAATACGCCTACTGCGCCATCGAGTACACGGAGTGAACGCTCAACCTCTACCGTAAAGTCAACGTGTCCTGGCGTATCGATAATATTGATACGATGTTCCATTGCTCCCGGCTTCGCTTGCGTGCCTTCCTGCAATGTCCAATGACAAGTTGTTGCGGCTGATGTTATTGTAATACCTCTTTCCTGTTCCTGCTCCATCCAGTCCATGGTAGCAGTACCTTCGTGAGTATCACCAATCTTATAATTAACACCGGTATAAAACAAGATACGTTCCGTAAGAGTCGTCTTACCCGCATCAATATGAGCCATAATACCGATGTTCCTGGTTCTCTCTAATGGATATTCTCTTCCAGCCAAGGGTTATTCCTCCTTTAGAATCTATAATGCGCAAACGCCTTATTAGCTTCTGCCATTTTGTGCATATCTTCTTTTTTCTTAACGGATGCTCCGGTGTTGTTAGAAGCATCAAGAATTTCATTTGCTAATCTTTCCTGCATCGTCTTCTCGCCTCTTTTACGAGAATAGGATGTCAGCCAACGAAGAGCCAAAGCCTGACGTCTGTCTACTCTTACCTCGATCGGAACCTGATAAGTAGCACCACCGATACGTCTGGCCTTTACCTCGAGAACAGGCATAATGTTATTCATAGCTTCCTCAAAAACCTCGAGAGCCGGCTTGCCTGCCTTTTCTTCTACTGTTGCAAATGCTCCATATACGATTTTCTGAGCAACACCCTTCTTACCATCTAACATGATATTATTGATAAGCTTGGTTACTACCTTATTATCGTATAAAGGATCTGCTAATACATCTCTTTTTTGAATATGTCCTTTACGTGGCACGATTCTTCCCTCCTTATTAGTCTCCACTTATTAATATATTAATAAATGGATTGATAATTCAACGGTACTCACCTACTAATGTGTTCGTGCTGTCATTATGCTTATATTGATATATCAATAACAGAATTCCAACACAAATTAGTTATGCTGTAGTACTAGATCCTAATTATTTACCAGCCTTAGGTCTCTTTGCTCCATATTTGGAACGAGCCTGTCTTCTATTAGCGACTCCCGCAGTATCGAGCGTACCTCTGATTACATGGTATCTTGTACCCGGTAAGTCCTTTACTCTACCACCTCTTATAAGAACAACGCTGTGCTCCTGCAGATTGTGGCCTTCTCCCGGAATGTAGCTCGTTACTTCGATTCCGTTAGAAAGACGAACTCTGGCGATTTTTCTAAGGGCTGAGTTAGGTTTCTTAGGAGTTGCTGTCTTAACAGCGGTACAAACACCTCTTTTCTGAGGAGAAGAAGTTTCGATTGCTTTCTTGTGAAGAGAGTTGTAACCCTTCTGGAGAGCAGGTGCTGTTGACTTCTTTTCTGATGTCTGACGTCCTTTTCTTACTAACTGGTTAAATGTTGGCATTCTGTTTCACCTCCTATGGTATAAACTTAATAGTTTCTTGTGCCGCATTCGATTCGTTTCGGTATTTGTTAAAATGCGCAAAAAAAGAAAACGCATCTGCATGCACACCTTGATAGTATAAGTGGTCGCAGATGCGTTGTCAATATTTTTTTTTATATTTCGAAGCGTTTTTCCTCTGAGCTTAGACTTCTGCTTCTTCGAAGTTCTCCTCTTCGGTATATAAGTCACCGAAAGTCATTTCTTCATCGAAAAGTCCATCTTCATCGAAGGAAATTGTACCCATCAGATTGTTGTCAGTATCCAGCGAGGTACTGCGGTATCTCTTCATACCCGTTCCTGCAGGAATCAGCTTACCGATGATAACATTTTCTTTAAGACCGATCAGCGGATCTACTTTTCCTTTAATTGCCGCTTCCGTAAGAACCTTCGTGGTCTCCTGGAAAGAAGCAGCGGAAAGGAAGGAATTGGTAGCCAGAGACGCCTTCGTAATACCGAGCATTACCTGCTTGCCCTCCGCCGGTTCCTTGCCTTCTTCTATCAGCTTATCGTTCATATCCTCGAAGTCCAAGATATCCACCAGAGTTCCCGGCAAGTATTCCGCATCGCCATTATTCTCGATACGTATCTTCTTGAGCATCTGGCGCACGATGACCTCGATATGCTTATCGCTGATATCAACACCCTGAAGACGGTATACGCGCTGTACCTCACGAAGCATATAATCCTGAACCGGGCGTACTCCCTTAATCTTCAGCAAATCATGAGGATTCACGCTTCCTTCTGTCAGCTCGTCGCCGGCCTCAAGCACCGTTCCGTCCAAAATCTTTATTCTGGAGCCATAAGGAATCAGATAAGTCTTAGTCTCGCCCGTTTCCTCGTTTGTAATGATAATTTCGCGCTTCTTCTTCGTATCCTTAATAGTCGCTATGCCGCCAAATTCTGCAATAATTGCAAGTCCCTTGGGCTTTCTCGCTTCGAAAAGCTCCTCAACACGGGGAAGACCCTGTGTGATATCATCGCCCGCAACGCCGCCGGTATGGAAGGTACGCATGGTAAGCTGTGTACCGGGTTCACCGATCGACTGTGCCGCGATGATTCCGACAGCTTCACCTACCTGTACCGCCTCGCCCGTTGCCATGTTTGCTCCGTAGCACTTCGCACATATTCCATTGTGTGAACGGCAGGTAAGAATCGTACGAATCTTGATCGCTTCCAAAGGTTCGCCCTTTTCATTCACGCCGACACTCATAATCTTAGCAGCACGACTGGGAGTTATCATATGGTTTCTCTTTACGATCAAATTGCCTTCTCTGTCTTTTACAGTCTCGCAGGCATATCTGCCATTGATTCTGTCCTTCAATCCCTCGATTGTTTCTTTTCCATCCATAAAAGCCTTTACGACCATTCCCGGAAGCTCTTCTCTGCCTTCACAGCAGTCTACTTCGCGGATGATGAGTTCCTGAGAAACATCGACCATACGCCTTGTCAGGTATCCTGAGTCAGCGGTACGGAGTGCCGTATCCGACAGTCCCTTACGGGCGCCGTGTGCGGACATGAAGTACTCCAAAACGTCAAGACCTTCACGGAAGTTGGATTTAATAGGAAGCTCGATGGTTCTGCCGGTAGTATCCGCCATAAGTCCGCGCATACCTGCCAGCTGCTTAATCTGCTGATTGGAACCACGGGCACCGGAGTCAGCCATCATGAAGATGTTGTTGTACTTATCCAGTCCAGACAAAAGAACCTCTGTCAGCTCTTTATCCGTCTCGTTCCATGTTTCTACAACGGCACGGTATCTCTCTTCCTCCGTAATAAGGCCTCTTCTGAAATTCTGAGAAATCTTATCTACCGTCAACTGAGCCTCATTCAACATTTCCTGCTTCTGCTCCGGCACTGTCATATCGGAAATGGAAACGGTCATTGCCGCCTTGGTGGAGTATTTATATCCGGTGGATTTAATTAAGTCCAGTACCTCTGCCGTCTTGGAAGCACCGTGAGTATTAATAACTTTTTCAAGGATCTGCTTTAACTGCTTTTTGCCTACATGGAAATCCACTTCCAGCTTCAGAAAGTTCTCAGGAACCGTTCTGTCCACGAAGCCTAAATCCTGAGGAAGGATTTCGTTGAATAAGAAGCGTCCTAATGTAGATTCCACATTTTCGCTCACTTCTTCGCCGTTTTCATTCTTCTTCGTCACCTTTACGTTGATTCTTGAATGCAAGGTACAGAAGCCGTTTTCATAAGCAAGGATAGCTTCGTTTACGTTCTTATAGAACTTGCCTTCTCCTACCGCACCAGGTCGTTCTTGTGTCAGATAGTAGATGCCGAGTACCATATCCTGAGAAGGAACAGCTACCGGCCCGCCGTCTGACGGCTTTAACAAGTTGTTGGGCGAAAGCAGAAGGAAACGGCACTCTGCCTGCGCTTCTACAGAAAGCGGAAGGTGTACAGCCATCTGGTCACCGTCGAAGTCGGCATTAAACGCTGTACATACGAGGGGATGAAGCTTGATTGCCTTACCCTCTACGAGAATGGGCTCAAATGCCTGAATTCCCAGTCTGTGCAACGTAGGAGCACGGTTAAGCATAACCGGATGCTCTTTGATTACTTCCTCCAAGACATCCCATACCTGCGAATCCAGTCTCTCTACCAGCTTCTTCGCGTTTTTAATATTCTGTGAAATACCTCTCCCAACCAGCTCTTTCATAACAAAAGGTTTGAAAAGCTCAATCGCCATCTCCTTCGGAAGACCGCACTGATAAATCTTAAGCTCCGGCCCTACGACGATAACGGAACGTCCCGAGTAATCGACACGTTTTCCAAGCAGGTTCTGACGGAAACGTCCGGACTTACCCTTTAACATATCGGAAAGAGACTTGAGGGCTCTGTTGCCCGGCCCCGTTACCGGCCGTCCGCGGCGGCCGTTATCGATAAGTGCATCTACAGCCTCCTGAAGCATTCTCTTCTCGTTGCGCACAATGATGTCAGGAGCGCCCAGCTCAAGGAGTCTCTTCAGACGGTTATTTCTATTAATAATTCTTCTATATAAGTCATTTAGGTCGGAGGTCGCAAAGCGTCCGCCGTCCAGCTGTACCATAGGACGTAAATCAGGAGGAATTACCGGAACCGCATCCATAATCATCCACTCCGGGCGATTTCCGGATTCTCTGAAGGCTTCAACTACCTCCAGTCTCTTAATGATTCTGGCTCTCTTCTGTCCTGTGGATTCTTTTAAGCCGGTTGTTAATTCTACCGATTCCGTTTCGAGGTCGATTGCCTGAAGCAGCTCTTTGATTGCCTCTGCTCCCATACCTACACGAAATTTATTTCCCCATGTCTCTCTTGAATCCTGATATTCTCTTTCAGACAACACCTGCTTGTATTCCAAATCGGTCTCGCCTGCATCCAGTACAATATAAGAAGCGAAATACAAAACTTTTTCAAGCACTCTCGGGGATAAATCGAGAATCAAGCCCATACGGCTGGGGATTCCCTTAAAATACCAAATGTGAGATACCGGGGCCGCCAGCTCAATGTGGCCCATACGCTCCCTGCGTACGCTGGCCTTCGTTACCTCTACACCGCAGCGGTCGCAGACAACACCCTTATATCTGATTTTTTTATATTTACCACAATGACATTCCCAGTCTTTGCTGGGGCCAAAAATCTTCTCACAAAACAAACCTTCTTTTTCCGGCTTCAATGTTCTGTAATTGATGGTCTCCGGCTTTAATACTTCTCCCCTCGACCACTCTCTGATTTTCTCAGGCGATGCTAAACCAATCTTAATCGCATCGAATGTCATCGGCTGATACATTTCCTGTTTTGTTTCTGACATTTTGGGTACTCCTTCCAGATATTATGTTACTGATGAGCCTACGGCTTCATAGCAACAATTGATGCCATTCGGCAATAATCTTACTCACCAAAAGACTCTACAAATTCAGCTTCTTCCTGTAACTCCAAATCCATATCATCATCCAGTTCTTCCTCGTCGTCGGAGCTTACCAGCTCTCCGCTGTCCTCATCGAATTCCTGCTTCTGATATCCCATGGACTCCAATGGCTCCTTCTCATAATTATAGCCCTTGGAATCTCCTTCGATTTCGTAACGGTAATCCGTATCGCCGTAATCGATGGTCTCCATAATCTCGACCTCACTCTGATCCTCACGGAGTACGCGAACATCGAGTCCGAGAGATTGCAATTCTTTCAAGAGTACCTTGAAGGATTCAGGTATACCGGGTTCAGGTATATTATCGCCTTTAATGATGGCTTCGTAGGTTTTTACACGTCCTACGACATCATCGGATTTTACAGTAAGAATCTCCTGAAGTGTATAGGATGCACCATATGCTTCCAAAGCCCAAACTTCCATTTCACCGAATCTCTGTCCGCCGAACTGCGCTTTACCACCGAGAGGCTGTTGCGTTACCAGAGAATAAGGTCCCGTAGAACGGGCATGAATCTTGTCATCTACCAAGTGGTGAAGCTTCAGGTAATGCATGTGACCGATGGTTACCGAGCTGTCAAAATATTCGCCGGTCCTTCCGTCGCGCAACCTTACTTTACCATCTCTGGAAATCGGAACTCCCTTCCAAAGCGCTCTATGGTCTCTGTTCTCGGATAAATATTCCATTACCTCAGGGAGCAGATCATTTTTATATTTTTTCTCGAAATCTTCCCACGTCATATTTACATAATCGTTGGCAAGATCAAGCGTATCCATAATATCGTTCTCGTTAGCGCCGTCGAATACCGGAGTCGCAACGTTGAAGCCAAGCGCCTTCGCTGCAAGTGAAAGGTGAATTTCAAGTACCTGTCCAATGTTCATACGGGAAGGCACGCCCAAAGGATTGAGTACGATGTCAAGAGGGCGTCCATTGGGCAGATAAGGCATATCCTCTGCCGGAAGCACACGGGAAACAACACCTTTGTTACCGTGACGTCCTGCCATCTTATCACCTACGGAAATCTTTCTCTTCTGAGCGATATAAATGCGCACCGCCTGATTTACGCCGAGAGACAGCTCGTCGCCGTTCTCTCTGGTGAACACCTTGGCATCTACGACAATACCATATTCGCCGTGAGGCACCTTAAGGGAGGTATCCCTTACTTCTCTCGCCTTTTCGCCAAAAATCGCGCGAAGCAACCGTTCTTCCGCCGTAAGCTCCGTCTCTCCCTTAGGAGTAACCTTACCTACGAGAATATCTCCGGCACGAACCTCCGCACCGATCCTGATAATTCCTCTGTCATCCAGGTCCTTCAGCGCATCATCGCCCACGCCCGGTACGTCTCTCGTAATTTCTTCCGGTCCCAATTTGGTGTCGCGGGCTTCCGCTTCGTATTCCTCGATATGAACAGAGGTATAAACGTCCTCCTGCACAAGTCTTTCGCTCAGAAGAACAGCATCTTCATAATTATAGCCTTCCCAAGTCATGAAGCCGATCAAGGGATTCTTGCCAAGTGCTAACTCGCCGTCCGCCGTGGAAGGGCCGTCTGCAATCACCTGACCTTTTTCCACATGGTTGCCCTTAAATACGATAGGCTTCTGATTGTAGCAGTTGGATTGGTTACTTCTGGAGAACTTCGTAAGACGGTATTCATCTCTCTCACCATCATCGTAAGTCATCTTAATGAGTCTGGAAGATACATAATCCACGGTACCCGATTTTCTCGCAACGATACAAACGCCGGAGTCAACCGCTGCCTTCGGTTCCATACCCGTTCCTACGGCAGGGGCCTCGGTAGTCAAAAGAGGCACAGCCTGACGCTGCATGTTGGATCCCATGAGCGCACGGTTCGCATCGTCGTTCTCCAAGAAAGGAATGAGAGCCGTAGCAACTGAAAATACCATCTTAGGCGATACGTCCATATACTCATACATAGCCTTGGGATATTCGGACGTCTCGTCTTTATAACGGCCGGAGACAGTATTTCTTATGAAATATCCCTTCTCGTCCAACGCTTCGTTGGCCTGAGCTACATGATAATTATCTTCTTCATCCGCCGTCATATAAACGACTGCATCCGTTACACGCGGATTCTCTGCGTCGGATCTATCGATAATACGATAAGGAGCCTCCACAAAACCATATTCATTAATTCTCGCATAAGTAGCGAGAGAGTTGATCAGACCGATGTTAGGACCTTCCGGTGTCTCGATGGGGCACATTCTTCCATAATGGGAATAATGAACGTCGCGGACCTCGAATCCGGCACGATCTCTGGACAAACCACCAGGACCCAACGCTGAAAGACGTCTCTTATGAGTGAGCTCGCCTAACGGGTTGTTCTGATCCATGAACTGGGACAACTGGGAGGAACCGAAGAATTCCTTCACAGCAGCCTGCACCGGCTTAATATTAATGAGCACTTGCGGAGATACTTCTTCCGCATCGTGAGTCGTCATTCTCTCACGAACAACTCGTTCCAGTCTGGACAAACCGATTCTATACTGGTTCTGGAGCAGTTCTCCTACCGCTCTGATACGTCTGTTGCCCAAATGATCGATATCGTCATCGTTACCGATACCATATTCCAAATGGATATTATAATTAATAGAGGCAATAATATCCTCTTTCGTAATATGCTTCGGTACAAGCTCGTGTACATTCTTCTTAAGCGCATCGGCAAGAGCTTCCGGATTTTCGCCATATTCTTCAAGAATCTGCTCTAAAACAGGATAGTATACCAACTCGCTAATGCCAAGCTCTCTGGGATTGCAGTCCACGAAATTCGTAATATCCACCATCATATTGGAAAGAACTTTAACATTCTTCTCTTCCGTCTGAATATATACATAAGGAACCGCTGCATTCTGAATAGCGTCGGCAAGCTGTGCCGTCGCTTTCGTACCGGCAGTCGCCAAAACTTCACCGGTGGTCACATCCACCACATCCTCAGCAAGAATGTGATGTCTGATTCTATTTTTTAATGCTAATTTTTTGTTGAATTTATATCTTCCAACCTTCGCCAAATCATATCTTCTGGGGTCAAAAAACATTGCGGTAATCAAACTCTCCGCACTTTCTACGCTTAAAGGCTCTCCCGGACGAATCTTCTTATATAACTCTAACAGACCCTCCTGATAGTTCTCAGCAGTGTCCTTGCCAAAGCTTGCTTCGATTTTAGGTTCATCACCGAAAAGCTCTCTTATCTCATCGTTGGTACCGACTCCCATCGCTCTGATCAATACAGTAATCGGCACTTTTCTTGTTCTATCTACACGTACATAAAAAACATCATTGGAATCAGTCTCGTATTCCAGCCATGCACCACGGTTAGGAATAACGGTGGAAGAAAACAGACGCTTACCGATCTTATCGTGTCCGATGGCATAATAGATGCCCGGAGAACGTACCAACTGGCTAACGATAACACGCTCCGCCCCGTTGATAACGAAGGTTCCCGTCTCAGTCATTAAGGGAAGATCTCCCATGAAAATCTCATGTTCACTGATTTCTTCCTTCTCTTTATTATAAAGACGAACCTTAACCTTTAACGGCGCCGCATAAGTTGAATCTCTTTCTTTGCACTTTTCAATAGAATATTTAACATCATCTTCACACAATTCGAAGCTGACGAATTCCAGACTTAAGTGTCCGCTATAATCCGCAATTGGAGATATATCGTCAAAGACTTCTTTTAAGCCTTCTGAGAGAAACCATTTATAGGAGTCCTTCTGAACTTCTATAAGATTGGGCATCTCCAAAACCTCTTTTTGCCGTGAATAACTCATACGTATGTTCTTGCCTGAGGCAATAGGACGTATTCTGTTCTTTTCCATTGACATTTCACCCCGTTCTTTATAATTTACTAAAAGTATCCACACCTTAACACAATAGTGCATCATCCATTCTACTACAAGAATTTTGTATAGTCAAGAAATTTTTCAAAAAATTAAGACAAATGGACTTTTTATATAATATAATAAAAAATCCTCAGAACTTCCTATTATATTATATAAAAACGGCGGTATCCGACTTTCGGATACCGCTGTATATCTTCTGGTAAAATACAATTATTTAATTGTAACTTTAGCGCCTTCTGCTTCCAGTTTCGCTTTGATGTCTTCTGCATCCTGCTTGGATGTAGCTTCTTTTACCATCTTCGGAGCAGTGTCAACTAAGTCTTTAGCTTCTTTCAAGCCAAGGCCTGTAGCTTCACGTACAACCTTGATGACCTTAACCTTGTTAGGGCCTACTTCTGTAAGCTCAACATCAAATTCTGTCTTCTCTTCTTCTGCTGCTGCTTCGCCTGCACCTGCTGCTGCAACTACAACACCTGCTGCTGCGGACACACCGAATTCTTCTTCACAAGCTTTTACCAAATCATTTAATTCTAATACTGTTAACTCTTTAATAGCGTCAATAAGTTCCTGAGCTGTTAATTTTGCCATTTTCATTTACCTCCATTATAATTTTGTAAGTTTCTTTTCATTTTTGTTTTCTGAATTTATTTCTTATTCAGCAGGAGCTTCTTCAACCGGAGCTGCTGCTTCTTCAGCCGGTGCTGCTTCTTCAGCCGGTGTCGCTTCCTCTGCTGCAGGTGCTGCTTCTTCAGCCGGTGTCGCTTCCTCTGTTGTTTCTACTGCCGGAGCTGCTTCTTCTGCTGCCGGTGTATCGCATGCGGATGCGCCGCCTTTTTCTGCCAGCTGGTTCATGACACGAGCAAAGTTCGTGATAGGAGACTGGATGCTTCCAAGTAACTTGGAGAGCAGCTCTTCTCTTGAAGGAACTTTAGCGATTTCGGCAATGCCGTTCGCGTCGTATGCAGAGCCTTCAACTATACCGCCTTTGATCTCGAGCTTGGTTGCTTCCTTCGCAAACTTGCACAATACTCTTGCCGGTGCCGTAGCATCGCTTGTAGAGATAGCAATTGCACTGGGGCCCTCCAGATACGGAGCGAGTGCTTCGAAGTCCGTTCCCTTAAACGCGAAATTCATCATCGTGTTCTTGTAAACCTTGTAAGTAATTCCCTCTTCGCGAAGCTGCTTGCGAAGTCTTGTGTCCTGCTCTACCGTAAGTCCGCGGTAATCTACGAGCACTACTGACTGCGCATCTTTAATGCTTGCGGAAATTTCTTCTACGACGGGTTGTTTCAATTCAACTTTTGCCACTTTTTTTACCTCCTTATAGATTTGTAAGGGCCTTAGCCCTCTTGTTGCCGATAGGAGTTTATATACATATAAAAAACCTCTCTGAAGACAGAAAGGTTTAAAGTCACATTACAGCATCAACTCTTCTCCTCGGTAGGCGATACACTTACGCCGCAGGAACAGAAACTGTTCACATCCGGCACCTACTGTCTTCGGCACGGTCAAAACGACCTTTATCAATATAATATACTTATGCTTATATTGTCAAGCACTTTTATCAATCTTTTCAACTTTTTCAGCCAGTCTTTTTTTCAATCTGCGCAATCTTCGTTTTCCACTCTTCGCTTGAATCTTCGTCTAAAAATTGAAGATCACTTTTCACTCAAGCATACTTCTTCAGAAAATCCTATTTAATTAATATATCCTTCTTCGTCGATATTCACACCCGGAGAAATGGCTCGCATATAGGAAAGCACCCTTTCCTTTTCCGCCCCTTCTAACAAAGAAGTTTGGCAATCCTTTTGCAGGGCGGGGATGAACTTAAGACTTTTTAATCCATTCTCATTGATGGCGGCCTTTACCAGACAAGTATCCACTTGCTTGGAGTTGAACCAAAAATTTCCAAGACTGTATACCACCGGAACTCCATCCACATATTGAATGGGCTGAAGGCAATGGGGATGATCTCCAATAATTAAATCCGCTCCCGCTTCCACGATCTTCGGTGCCTGATCCAGTTGGGCCCAATCTAACTGCTCCGTATTCTCCGTTCCCCAATGAATATATACTACCACGAAATCGCTGTTTTCCTTTGCCGCCTTTACCGCTTCCAAAAGGCCTTCGGGATTCCAACACCGGAATACTCCCGCAGAATTATCCGTAGCTCCTTTAGTATCTGGATTATCCAGCCTCTCGATCTGAGTGGCAGACAGATAGGCTATTTTTATATCATTTATAATGAAGTAGACAGGTTTTGCTGCCTCCTCCAGATTGCGGCCCGCTCCCACATATGGCATCCCAGCCTCTTTTAAGATATCCAGGGAATCCAGAAGCGCTGCTTCTCCATAATCATACGCATGATTATTGGCAAGCGATACGATATCCACCCCCATATCATCCAAAAGGCTTACGGATTCAGGCCTTGCCCGAAAGGTAAACTGCTTCTCCGGTGTGGGCGTTCCTCTGTCGGAATAAGGGAACTCATTGTTCAGCATTAAAATATCCGCACTCTTCATTTCCTCCAGCAGCTTTGCCGATATGCTGTCATAGATTCCATTTTTCCTCTGCAGCAGCTTTACCATAACGCTGTAACTTGGATCGAACAGTATATCTCCGCCGAAGGACAATGTCACCTCTTCTGCCGAAGCGGCCTCCTTAGCATAAATATTATTCAGAGCCATGTACTCTTTATCCGACAAAATTTCTCCGTATCGTCCGCTTATATTCAATGCTTCCTCCCTCGCCTCCGCTTCTTCCTCCGGTATTTTCTCCGAAAACATATGCGAAACGACCTCCGACAGGCCGGAGGGTGAAAGTGCTACTGCGTCCGCTTTTCCCACAACGGAATTATATATCAATATTCCTGCAACACCGACAATAACCACTCCGGCAAAAGTTAACCAGAAGGTTAACAGAATATTCAGGAAATGTATTTTTCTTCTCCGGGTTTTCTTCATTTATTACAAGCTCCTGTTGATTTTTATGACAATAATATAATTATAACACAATTAATTCCTTTTATAGAACAAGTACTTATTTTTATCGGACAAAAGTGTGCTTCGTACACTCTCGCGGCCAAATACTTTGGCTGCACAGCTTTTGTTCCGCGCGCGTAGCTGCGCATCGTTGGCCCGAAGGGCAACACGAGTGTTTATATCATAGGAGGCAATACCTTCACACGTTAAAGCAGCAAGGTCTTTCCTATGATATAAAAAGGCTGTCACACTAATCACTTAGTGCGGCAGCCCTTGCAAACTCTATAAGCAACGTATATTAGAACTTCGCTACGCTAACCTTTACGCCCGGTCCCATAGTGGAAGAAAGCGTAATGCTTCTTAAATACTGTCCCTTCAATGCTGACGGTTTTGCTTTTACAATAGCTTCCATCAATGCGCCAAAGTTCTGTGACAGCTGCTCTTCCGTAAAGGAAGCCTTGCCAACAGGTACGTGTATGATATTGGATTTGTCCAATCTGTACTCGATCTTACCTGCCTTGATATCATTAATGGCTTTGGTTACGTCCATCGTTACTGTTCCCGCTTTCGGGTTAGGCATTAAGCCCTTCGGTCCGAGAACCTTACCGAGACGTCCTACAACGCCCATCATGTCAGGGGTAGCAACAACAACGTCGAACTCTAACCAGCCTTCGTTCTGGATTCTGGGGATAAGCTCATCGCCGCCTACAAAATCAGCTCCTGCCGCTTCTGCTTCGGAAGCCTTATCTCCTTTTGCGAATACCAATACTTTTACTTCTTTACCCGTACCGTTAGGTAATACAACGGCACCACGAATCTGCTGTTCTGCATGACGTCCATCGCAACCGGTTCTGATATGAACTTCGATGGTCTCATCGAATTTTGCGGTAGCTGTCTTTTTTGCAAGAGCAATCGCATCCGCTGCTTCGTACTGAATGGAACGGTCTACCTGCTTTGCAGCCTCATTATATTTTTTTCCATGTTTCATTGTCAATTCCTCCTATGGTTCAATCGGCAATCATCATTGCCTCCCACTTTTACTTGTTATTAATCTTCTACTGTAATGCCCATACTTCTTGCCGTACCTGCGATCATGCTCATAGCTGCTTCGAGAGAAGCTGCATTCAAATCAGGCAATTTCAGCTCAGCGATTTCTTTTACTTTGTCTTTGGAAATCGTTGCCACCTTCGTCTTGTTAGGCACTGCCGAACCGGACTTAAGGTTGCATGCTTTCTTAAGAAGTACTGCTGCAGGCGGAGTCTTTGTAACAAAACTGAAACTTCTATCTGCATATACTGTAATAACAACGGGGATGATTGTATCTCCCTTATCCGCTGTTCTCGCGTTGAACTGTTTGGTAAATTCAACGATGTTGACACCGTGCTGTCCGAGTGCAGGACCAACCGGTGGAGCCGGTGTTGCTTTTCCGGCAGGAATCTGTAACTTAATATATCCTTCTACTTTCTTTGCCATTTTGGCACCTCCTAAAATATTGTGGTCTGGCGCTTCATCCTCCGTTCGGCAAAAGCCGGCGGGATGATGCTCCCACTGCCCTGGAAAAATCCCCAAGACTTTTCATGTTACTGATTTATATTTCAATCGGAAAAGAAATTCCGACAAAATATCTCTTACATCCTTCTTACTTCTGCAAAGCCAATCTCGACCGGGGTCTCCCTGCCAAAAAGTTCTACATTGATCGTAGCCGTCTGTTTGCCGTAATCGATCCTCTGTACGACGCCCACCGTGTCCTTCCAAACTCCGGCGACGACTGCAATCATATCTCCCTCTGCAAAATCCACAGAGATATTTTCCATTCGAATGCCAAGAGGCTTCATTTCTGCTTCCGTAAGCGGTACCGGTTTGCTTCCCGGACCTACAAAGCCTGTAACACCTCTCGTATTCCTGACAACATACCAAGTGTCGTCGTTCATTACCATATTAATAAGAACATAACCCGGGAACATCTTTTTCTGGACATTCTTCTTAGCGCCGTTCTTCATCTCTACGACGTCCTGCATAGGTACACGGACCTCCAGAATCTCTTCCTCCAGATGTCTGTTCTCGATTGTCTTCTCAATATTGGCTTTGACTTTATTCTCATACCCGGAATAGGTATGCACTACATACCAATTTGCCTCTGACATTTATCCACCCTCACTCTACAACGTCGTCATGAAATCCACACCATACTGAATGATAAAATCAAGTACGGCAATAATTACTCCTACTACAACCGAGGCGCAGACAACTGCTGTAGACTGTTTGAGAAGTGCATCCTTATCCGGCCATGTAATTTTCTTAAATTCAGTTTTTACACCTTTGAAAAAATCCGTCTTCGGTGCTTTATCTGTATTTGCGGAATCTCCCATATTGTACTCCTTTCAAAAATTACGGACCAATTATTTAGTTTCTTTGTGCATAGTATGAGTCTTGCAGAATCTACAATACTTTTTTGTCTCCATTCTATCCGGATGTGCTTTCTTATCTTTTGTTGTATTGTAGTTACGCTGCTTGCATTCTGTACATGCCAATGTAATTCTTGTACGCATATATTTTTCCTCCAATTTTTGAGCATAAAAAAAAGACCTAAAACTAATCTCGTTGGATAACTATAACACAAGAAGCCCGCATCGTCAACTGTTTAGAGAGGTTTTTGTCCTAATTTTTTAATTTATTTTTTTAATTTGTTTTTATATGAAACTGTTATTAATATTTATATTTTTTATCCGATATATGTATCATGGCACAGACGCGTAAGAACGTGATTCAAGAGGTGCTTTCTGCTTCGCAGAGCGAACTTACATGCAGAAATCATGCATTACTGAGAACGGAGTGAACAGTAACCGAATCGCCGATTATATTTGTATATTATGTATATTGATATGTTTTAGGCTTTCATAATATAATAAGGTAGAGTTATCTCATCGAGAGAAAGGAGGGGGACATTATGGCATATAATGGTGCTGTCTTAAGCAATATTCATAATAATTACCTGACAGCTTATGCACCTAACAAGAATTCGCGTTTCGATGCACACAAGAAAAGCGAACTTCGGAATATATACAACTCCATTGTCAAATTAAATAAAGATGCCCCTCTGTACAAGCTCGATACCAGCAAGGAAGCCAAGACCTTTGCGGTAGGAATCAAGGAGGATGCCCGATCGCTCCGAAGCTCCATCGCCTCCTTAGGCGGCTTGGATGAAGAGAAGATTCTGAATAAAAAAGCCGCTTATTCCAGCAACGAGGATATGGTTGTTGTTTCCTTCATCGGAGAGCAAACCGAAGCACCCGACGGTCAGGATGTTCCTTCCTATAATATTGAGGTCAATTCCTTAGCCTCCGGCCAGTTCAATATCGGAGTGTTCCTTCCGGACACAAAGACGAAGCTTTCTCCGGATACCTATTCTTTCGATATAAGTATAAACGATTTGAACTACGAGTTCCAGTATAATATAAAAGAAAATGAAACTAACCGTGAGGTACAAAGGCGTCTTTCAAGGTTGATAACCAATGCGGATATCGGGCTGAGGGCAGATGTCATTGAGGATGGCAGAGGCAACAGCTCGCTGCGCTTAAGTTCTGTTTCCGAGGGACTGAAGGATGCCGACGCTTCTATTTTCACAGTTTCGGACGACCATACAAGCAAGAATTCCGGTTCTGTTTCTTATTTCGGTTTGGATTATCTTGCGCGCCCGGCTTCCAATGCAGAGTTTTTATTGAATGGAATGACCCGTACTTCCACGTCCAATACCTTCACTGTCGATGGTCTTTATGAAGTTACCTTAAAAGGCATCAGCAGCATGGAGGGGCAGGCAGCTACCATCGGTTTAAAGACGGATGTAGAATCCCTGACAGAAAATGTCAATGCTCTTTTAAAGAGCTATAATTCTTTTATAGCGGATATGTCAGGCTATACGGATAATTTTTCCGGCAGCCGCCGTTTGTTAGGCGAGATGAAAGGAATTACCGACCGCTACCAGAGCAGTTTCGACGTTATCGGCCTTAAGGTTCAGGACAACGGAACGATTAATATAGATAAAGACGAATTGGCATCGGCAGTTTTATCCAGCTACGCCAAGGAGGATTTTTCTTCGATTAAGAATTTCGCTAATTCTTTGATTCGCAAGACCGACCAGATATCACTTAATCCTATGAATTACGCGAATAAGACTATTGTCGCATATAAGAATCCCGGCAAGAATTATGCCACGCCTTATATTACCAGCGCTTATAGCGGAATGTTATTTAATTACTATTGTTAAAAGTATTTCCTATTACATAATAATAGAGGATGCGGTAAGGAGTTCGATTTTCGATTCCCTGCCGCATCCTTTTTAGAAATTTATAACGGTATATTCCCATGCTTTTTGTAAGGGGTTTCCACCGATTTGCTTTTTAGCGCTTTTAATGCCTTTAATATCTTCTCTCTCGTTTCCTCCGGCTTAATCACTTCGTTTACATAGCCCCTGGCTGCTGCCACATAGGGATTTAAGAACCGGTCTTCGTATTCCTGCTTGCACTGCTCACGCATCGCCTGAGGGTCCTGCGCTTCTTTTATCTTACGTTTGAACGCAATATTTACAGCTCCATCCGCGCCCATAACCGCAATTTCCGCGATGGGCCATGCGAATACCATGTCTGCGCCCATTTCCTTGGAGTTCATAGCTATGTACGCCCCTCCATAGGCCTTGCGCATAATAATAGATATCTTCGGCACCGTAGCCTCTGCGTAAGAATACAACACCTTCGCTCCATGCCTTATGATTCCGTTGTGCTCCTGCTCCGTACCGGGCAGGAATGCAGGAACGTCAACCAAGGTTATCAAAGGAATATTGAAACAGTCGCAGAAACGGATAAAACGTGCAATCTTATCGGACGCATGATAATCTAATGAACCACCCATTATATTGGGCTGATTCGCTACGAAGCCTACGACCTCTCCGTCCATGCGAGCCCAACCGACTACCGCATTGGCTGCAAAATCCTTTTGCACCTCGAAAAAGCTTCCTTCATCTACGATGCATTCCAGTACTTCCTTCACATCGTAAGCGCGTCTGGAATTATCCGGCACAATTTCCCTGATGCGGCTCATTTTGTCCTTTTCTCCCTGAGATAAGGCCTTTCCGAGACTTCCGAACTTCTCGATTACTTTATTCACGCTGAATAGAACCGAGGGGCGCTCCTTTATATTTTTTACGACAGGAGCCGTTTCCTTGTTGTTTGACGGCAGATAAAAGAGAAGCTTTCTCACTCCCATAAGGCAGTCGCCCTCGGATTCATAAACAAAATGTGCGACTCCGCTCTTTTTCGCGTGCACTTGTGCTCCACCCAGCTCATCTACGGATACCTCTTCGTTAATAACCGTCTTTACTACGTTAGGCCCCGTAATGAACATCTTGGAAATATCGCTTACCATAAAAATAAAGTCACAGATTGCAGGCGCATAGCATGCACCGCCGGAGCAGGGGCCTAAAATGACAGAAATCTGAGGAATCACCCCTGAAGCCTTCGTATGGCGTAAAAATATGCCGCTATATCCGCTAAGTGATGAGATTCCCTCTTCGATTCTCGCTCCGCCGCTGTCATTGATGCAGATAATCGGGGCTTTCATCTGCATTGCCATATCCTGAATGTGACAAATCTTATAAGAATGGTACTCTCCCAGAGTTCCTCCGATTACCGTGAAGTCTTCGCTGGCAATAAACACCAGACGCCCGCCGACTTCTCCGTAGCCCGTCACTACACCGTCTCCCGGAACCCTTCTTTTATCCAGGTCGAAATCATCGATTCTGGATTCCACAAAGCCATCCACCTCCACAAAGGTGCCTTTATCCAAAAGTATTTCTATTCTTTCTCTCGCCGTGAGCTTGCCGCTTTGGTGCTGTTTCTCGATTTTCGCAGTTCCGCCGCCCAGCGCAGCCTTCTCGCGGCGTTCCTCTAAATCCTTTATCGCTTCGTCCCAACTTCTGTTGCCCATCGTGTAATACTCCTTTTTTCATCGAATTTCATTGAATCTCTTATTATTTGATTTTATAATATTTTGATACTCAAAGTATTTAGGAATATTATAGCATTATTTTTTATTTTTTCAAGAACTTTTTAAATTAATATGTACTCTGAAAAAATATACAAGGTGAAACCCGGTTGAATCCGGAAAGGACGATGACTCAGGCAAAGGAGGGGACATGTGCCTGAACGGCTTTCTTTTTAACCGCAAAATCAGCCCCAAAACAATACTTGACATAAAAACTGACCTCCTATAAGTTAGATTTTGCAGTCCAACTTATGGAGATCAGTTCAGCCCCTTTGGTGTTCTTCATCTATGATAGATTACGCAATTGTATGGCGTATGTCTCTTCCTCTCTATCAAAAATAACCTTTACCACTTCTCCTCTATGCAGCACAAGCCGTTTCTCTTCCGCATAAATATGAAATCCATCCTCCGGCTTTATATATTTTTTTCGAATTGCTGCCAGCTCGGCAATCATCTCTTCAAGACCGGTTTTTTCCACTGTAACCTCATGGCTTTCCCACGGCATAGCTTGTCTGTACTGCTCTTCTCTAATTCCTTCTATCCCTTTCTCATCGCCATAGAAAAGACAGGGCACTCCGGGCATCATCATCAAAAAACATACTGACATCTTCCATAGCCTCACATTTCCTCCGCACAAGGACAGGAAACGGGGAACATCGTGACTGTCAAGAATATTGAGCTGTCCCTCGCTCACTTCCTTCGGATACCGAAGATACATGGCAGTTATCCGGTCTGCAAAGGTCCCGGACTCTATTTTCTTCAGAGCAAAGAAATCTCTGCAATGCCGTCTGAAATCATAATTCATAGTGGAATCGAACATATCTCCTCTGAGCCAGACCTCGGAATTCTCCCACACCTCTCCGATTAAGACCGCATTACCATTTATCTTCTTCGTCTGACTTCTAAACCCGCGCCAAAAATCTTTATCCACCTCGTTAGCCACATCCAGCCGCCATCCGTCTATCCCATATTCCTCCATCCAATAACTGCAGACATTGCAAAAATATTCTCTGACCTCCGGGTTAGCCGTATTCAGCTTCGGCATTTTTCTTTCATAGGCAAAGCAGGCGTATCCCGGCTCTTCTTTCTCCCCTTCCGGGCGGACGACCGGTTCCTCCAGACAGTAGAACCATTTCCAATAGCGAGAATCCTTCCCTTTCCGCACCACATCCCGGAAAGCGAAAAAATCCCAGCTGCAATGGTTGAACACCCCATCGATCACTATATACATATTCCGTTCATGCACCGCCTCCACCAACATCCGAAAGTCGTCACCCGTTCCGAAACATGGATCGATTTTAAAGTAATCCCTGATGTCATATTTGTGGCTTTCTCCTGCCAGAAAAATCGGGTTCAGATATAAACAGTCAAAGCCCATGCCTTTTATATAATCCAGATTTTCCATAATTCCTCTGAGCGTTCCGCCCAGCTTGGATTTGCATTTTAACTTATCGGGCGCTTCGATTTCCTTTGGCGCCTTTTCTATATATTCATTCCCTGTTGCAAAGCTATCGGGGAAAATATTATAAACAAACGCATTTTTGAACCATTCCGGTTCCTTAAGTATCTCCGATTTGAGCAAAAACGGATACTGGTAATATTCGCTCCTTGTATCTATCAAAAGTCCGTTCACTTTGATATCCGGTATTTCCCTTTTGAATTCGTCGGCATAGTAATAAGTCCACTCTTCCTCTTTCTCCAATTTAAAGAAATAACATATCCGGCTATACGGGCTTTTGATCACACTCTCGTAATAATCGAATAATTCGTCCGAATATGCAGCCTGCATGGGTATGCCTTGAAACTCTATCGGAACGCTTTTGCACGCCCTGTCGGCATAATAAAGGGTACATTTCGTAAGGTCTTTCCTTCCGGCACGTATCCTGACCGTCAGCTCCCTCTCACCGGAAGCAAAGGCATACTGCGAAAGCGGTATATGCAAAACCGCACTTTTATTCATTTTGTAAACTTACTCCTTTCATCCTTTTACTCCGCCGGCCGTAAGCCCCGACACCATGTATTTCTGAATGCAGAAGAATACTGCGAGAATCGGCACCGACACCATAATGGAGGCTGCCGAGAACAATGGCCAGCTCCTGCTGTAGTCGTTGGACTGGAGCTGATACAAGCCGCCTGCCAGCGTATAGCTTTTTTCGTTCAATAAAAAGGTGGTGGCAAATAAATACTCATTCCACACAAATATAAGCACCATGACTGCTGTCACAATGACTGCAGGCCTTGCAAGCGGCAGTACAATTTTCCACAAAAGCTGAAAATCTCCCGCTCCGTCTATTTTCGATGCCTCCTCTATTTCCACCGGTATGGTATCGAAATATCCCTTCATATTCCAAATACTGAATATGCACATGCTTCCGGCATAGACAATAACAAGTCCTATTTTTGAATCCAGCATCTCCATTGTTTTAAACAAACGGAATATGGCGAACATGGAGAGAATTTGGGGAAATGCGTTCAGCACAAGCAATAGCTTTAAAATCCCCTTCCGTCCCTTGAACCGGAACCTGGAAAAAGCATAAGAGGCCACGACTGCAAAACCGATGGCAACTACCATGGTCGCTGCGCTTAAAATCACCGAGTTGGACAGCCATATAAAAAACGGCTCCTCTGTAATAATTTTTATGTAATTTTCTATGGTCACCTTCTCCGGCCAAAGGGTAAGCCCGGCCGACAGCGCGCCGCCGCTTCCGCTTAAGGATAGGGAAAGCGCGTATAAAATCGGTACCAGTCCCAGAAAGCATAATGTAATCAGCAATAAATTCAATACAGCCAGCTTTAATTTTGTCTTTATTTTCCTGCGGTTCGTTCTCTTCATAACCAAGCTCCTTTACTATTACTATTCAGCCTGCGGCTTCATAGCAGCCCTCTAGTCCTCTTCTTTCAGTCCCTTGTTCGTTCCCATCGAAAAACATATAATCAGCATGAAGATTATGATAGAAACCGCCGAAGATAAACCATAGTTATTCGATACAAACGCATTTTGGTGGGCATACGTAATAATCGTCTGCAAGGTCGCCCCCGACAGCGCCCCCTTTTGCATCGTCAGAAGATACACGATGTCGAATTGCTTAAAGGTCGTAAACGTGGTCATGATGACCGCCGGTGCAATGATTCCCCTAAGCGCCGGAACTGTTATATAAATATTCTTGGCCAGAAATCCCGCACCATCTAACTGAGCGCTTTCGTAATAGCTCTTGTCGATACTTTGCAGCGCGCCGTCTATCATCATGATCATAAACGGCAGCGCCATCCACAGATTCAAGGCGAGGCAGGATATAAATGCCGGCACATTTTCGGATAAAAAGTTTACCTTTTCCAGTCCCATGGCTGCCAGAAGCTTATTCAGCAGTCCAAATTCCGTATTGTACATTCCTACTCTCCAAAGAAGTATGGAAACATATGCCGGCATCGCCCACGGAAACATGAGAAGCGTTTTGTAAAGGCGGCTGAGCTTCAGCCCCTGCGCATTGAGCGCCAATGCAATGAAGTAAGCCAGCAAGACCTGAAGCACGATGTTTACCACTGTCCACAAAATCGTCGTAAGCAGAGCGGATAGAAATCCTGCATCCAGCTTAAGCAAGGCCCTTGCGTAATTCGAAAGGCCTATGATTTCGAAATCGAACCAATGAAACAGGTTCATATTGGTAAGCGAAATGTATCCCGTGTATAAAATCGGAAATACGATGATCATCCCCACCAGCATAAGAGCAGGCAGGCTGTAGAGCCAGGGCAGCATTTTATTACTTCTTCTCATATTTAATCCTCTATTTCTTCCTCATTTCGTTACTATGCAGCCTTCGGCTGAACAGTAACCTCATTTCTTACTGCATATCTGCAATCGCGGTCTCCGCCTGCTTCTCGAATTCCTCAGCCGCCGTATTCACATCCTCACCGGATTTGTTCACCGCCGCAAGAAGTTTTTCTGCCGGATCCCACATCACGCTCATCTGAGGAATGTTAGGCATAGGCTGCGCCGTGTCCGCCGTGGTCTTCATCGCCATAATCATTTCGTTGGAGGCCACATCTGCATCCTCATAGGCCTTGACATTCGCAGGAGCACAATTGAAATTGTTGGCAAGGGCAATTCCTACTTCCGGAGCTGCTACCGCCCGCAGCACCTCAGCTACTGCCCCCTTCTTATTCTCCGCCGCATGCTTCAATACGCCGATTCCCTGAACGCCGGAATAAGGCGCCAGGCCCTTTCCGTTCGGTAAAGTGAAATCGGAAAGTGATTTTATTCCCAAATCGATGCCCGCGTCTTTGATTCCCGAGATGAGCCAGGGGCCTCCGATAATTGCTGCCGCTTTTTTCTCATTGAACAGAGTAGTTACCGTATTATAATCTCCGTCCGCCTGTAACGCAGCAAATTTCTTGTTATACTCGATAGCGTCCTTCGTCTCCTGAACATTCAGTCCGGGATTGCCATCTTTGTCTATGATATATCCGCCGAAGGCATTGATAAAAGGTGCTACGTTGTACGCGGTGGAATGTTGATTGACAACCGCATAGGTACCTGCTGCCGCATCCGTATTCGCACTCATGTACTTATACAGATCCTCTGTTGAAGACGGCACATCTCCATTCCACAATTCTTTGTTATACAAGAATAGCAGTGTTTCAAAGTAAACCGGCATAAGATACTGCTCATCGCCATAGATACCCGCTTCTACCGTCATCGGAAGCAAATCTCCCATAACGCTTGCATCCGCCATATCTCCAATGGGAGAGAGGATGCCCATTTCGATGAAAGTGCCAAGCGAGTCGTGAGCGTAGAAATACATATCGGGGCCGTTTGCTGCATCATTTCCATACAGCTTAAGCTGATCGGTAAGTCCGGTCTTTTTCTCGAAGCTGACGGTAATCTGTTTATCCGCCAATGCCTCATTTACATTGTCCGCAATCGTCTGCATAATTGCCTCATCTGCATCGTGCCAAATCTTGATTTCTGTCGGTTCTGCACTCGCCTGCTCTTCTGCCTCCGCCGCCTCTGTGCTTTCATCGGTCGAAGATACTGCTTCCGCTCCGCTAGTCTCCGTACTGTCATCCACTGCAGTGGTCTGCGTCTGAGCCGCGCTTCCGCAGCCGAATAATGCGCCCGCTGTAAGCAGACCGCACATGATTAAACTAATTCTCTTTTTCATTTTGCTGCTCCCTTCTTATACATCAATTACCTTTGATTTCGTTGTGCCTGAAAATATATTTTCTTGGAAAATTTTCCTAAACACATTTTATTTGCTATGTATTTCAACAATTGTTTAAGTTATTTCTACCATTTTATCCTTTTGTCCACAATAGTTTTTTGTGTAATTTGTTTGACTTTGTTAGGAAAACGCTATACTATAACATTAATTTTGTAAATAATTTTAAAGGAGCGTGTATCCTATGCCAGTCACGATCAATGACGTCGCTAAAGAAGCCGGTATTTCCACATCTACTGTCTCCAAGGTGCTGAACCACTGGACCACCATTTCTCCGGAAACCACCGCCCGCGTCAATGCAGCTATCGCCAAATTAAACTATACTCCCAATGCCAGGGCCGTCAGCTTCGCCAGAAAGTCCACCCGGAATATCGTATACCTCACCTCTCTCGGCAAGGACGAGGCGTACCGCAATCCGCATATGTTCGACATTATGTGCGGCGTGCACAAGGAGCTGACCAAGCATAATTACACTTTGGCTCTGGTCGACATCTCTGACGAAGCCTATCCCGGTGAAAGCGTACATAATGTGATTGAAGGAAAATGCGCCGACGGCCTGATCATACATGGCTCTGCAGTGACTAAGGAGCTTTCCAAATCGATAACGCAGCAGAACTACCCTCACATCATCATAGGGCACCCCGGCTTCGAAAGCAGCCTTTGCTGGATCGATACCAATCACGGCCTTGCCGGACAATTTGCGGCAAAGCATATGATTTCCTGCGGCTACAAGGATGTTGCCTTTATAGGAGGCAGAAAAACTGACTATATTTCCATGCAGCGGCAAAAAGGCTTTATCGGCGGGATGTACGAATACGGCTACCATATTCCCGACATACATATCGGTTATACCGATTCTTCCATTCCCGAGAGCTGTGAGGCCGCCTGTTCCATGCTCATCTCCCATCGTCCTCCACAAGCAATCGTCTGTGAAAACAATACCATTGCGCTGGGTGTAATAAAAGCGGTGGAAAAACTGAAGCTTAAGGTCCCCGAAGAAGTTGCCCTGCTTGTTTTCGACACGTATCCCTATTCCGGCATCCTATCTCCCAAGCCTACGGTAATCGACATCAACGTCTACGATATGGGAGTACAGGCAGGAGCCACCATCTTAAGAAAACTGAAGAATCCTTCTTTACTGGTGCAAAGCTATACCACCCTTCCTATCGTAATACAGGGGCAGTCCACGCAGCCCTTACGAAAGCAATGAGCAACCGGCTCCGTCAATTGCTTTTATACTCAAAAAAATAATTACCGGAGTATTTCTTCCGATAATTATCCCTTTTTTGAACTTTATTGCTATCTCACATTCAAGCTCTGCTGTCTTGCAGTTGTTCCTCTGCCATAGAAAGCGCCTGAACGATTACCTTATCCATGTCATAATATTTATACTGTCCCAAACGGCCTCCGAATAACACGCTTTCTTCCTGGCGAGCCAGCTCTTCATATCGTCTGAACAGCTCATCGTTTCTCGCATCGTTTACCGGATAATAGGGCTCATCCTGCGGCTTCCACTCCGCTGGATACTCCCTTGTAATGACGGTTCCTTGCTGAGTACCGAACTCGAAATGCTTGTGCTCGATAATTCTCGTATACGGAACCTCCCTTTCTGTATAATTGACTACCGCATTTCCCTGATAATTATCACAATCGGAAAGTGCCTCTTCTTCAAAACGCAGGGAACGGTATTCCAACGTGCCCAGACAATAATCATAATACTCATCGATCATGCCCGTATAAAGTACCTTCCCAAAAGAAACCTCCTTCGATAACTCATTTTCTTTCAGAAATGCCCTATACTGCGTACCGGTACGAACATCGATTCCCTCTAGGAGCTTTTCTATAATTGCCGTATAGCCGCCCACAGGAATTCCCTGATATAAATCGTTAAAATAGTTGTTGTCGAAGGTAAACCTAAGAGGAAGTCTCTTGATAATAAATGCCGGCAAATCCTTGCAGTCCTTGCCCCATTGCTTTTCGGTATAGCCCTTGATCAGCTTTTCATACACATCTTGTCCTACCAGCGATAAAGCCTGTTCCTCCAGATTCGAAGGCTGTCCAATGTCCAAGCCGGCAATCTGGGATTCGATTTTCTCCTTAGCCTGCGCTGGCGTCCGTACTCCCCACATCTTGCTGAACGTATTCATGTTAAACGGAAGGTTGTATAATTCATCCTTATATACTGCCACCGGCGAATTCACAAACCTGTTAAATTCGGCGTATTGGTTTACATAATCCCACACTCTTTTATCGGATGTGTGAAAAATATGGGCTCCGTATTTATGAACATTAATCCCCAGTACCTTTTCCGTATAAATGTTTCCGGCAATATGCTCCCTCTTATCGATGACCAGACACGTTTTCCCATGCTTTTTCATCTCACAGGCGAATACAGCCCCGAATAGGCCGGCGCCTACTACCAAGTAATCGTAATGCATAAAATTTCCTCACAGGCCAAGCTGAAGCCTTTTACTCTTTCATCTGATATTTATCTAACTGCACGTAGTCCTCCATCAGCTCGAGAACCTTCTTGCGCCCCGTCTTATTCAGCTTCACATAATACTGCATAACACGATTCTCCAGAATCTTCTCACCGAGCACCGCCCCTTTTTCGAGAGAGGAAAAATCTACCGGATTAAGATTCAGCTTATCGCACATCTTAATTACTGTTCCATATGCCATTCCTTCAATTCCTCTATCCAGAGCCGTGACCAAAGTGCTATACGGAATCTGCATTTCAATTGCAAACTGCCGTACACTCTTGTACTGTGACAAAATTTCTTTTTTCAAAATTTCTGCTTTTATCATACCTAAACATCCTCCTGTCTTTTTGTTCGTGTTTTTATGTTCGTTCCTTCATCTATTTTGCCCTATTGGCATACATGTATACACCCTTTAAGGCTTTTTCATTATAACATATATACGTTTTTTGGTCATCGGTTTGCAAAATATGTTATAAAAATTTAATAATTGTATATTTATACTCTTTTACCCGGTCTTACCAATGATTTATGCCTACTCTCTCATATGAGTCAGCCAGCAGACGGACCGGTACGCCGCCTCAGAGAGAAGCAGAGGCATATGACGGTAAAACCACGAGAACGCTTTTACAGAAAATTTCCTGCTGTCCGGCAGAAGCGAATCCTCCTTCCACGGGGAGAGCGCTGCCGCTTTAAGATATTCCTCCTTCATCGGATGAATGCAGTTCTCCTCCCACGGCCTTCCTACCAAACCGGTAGTAAAATGAAGAATCGCCGGATCGCTCTTCGCCTTGTCAAGTTCTTCCTGAGAGTAGAAATTGTCCATGAAATAAATACGCCGTATGGTCTTTGCCGAAAAGGAATAAATATTCGACGTCGCATTGAAGCCTGGCTTTACTGCCAGCTTCCGCGCTCTGCATACGCCGTTGATGGTGCCTTGATCGTGATGCGGCACATTACCCTCAAACTTCCGGATGAATGCTATAAAGCGCTGCTCCAGTTCCTCTTTTCTCCAGCCCTCCAGATCTATCAGCAAAATTCCGGCATTTACATAATACTCGTCCTCATCCAGCCCTATTTTTTTCAGGAAAAAGCTGTCCACCGTATCCCTCACTCCGGCTACCAAATATTCCTCCATATCCGCATTCCAGAATTCATCTACCTTCCCCCGCACGATAGTGTCGCAGTCCAAATACAACACCCTCGTACAACTCTTTGGCAGAATAGATGCGAGAAACAGCCTCGCATAGGACGCGACAGATATTTTTCTGGCTCCCATGCGCAGGTCCAGGCCGGATACCGCCTCCTCCATGGAAATGAAGATGATTGTTCTGTCATACTGCCCGGAAATGGATTCCAGCTTGTTCTTATTTTCCTTTAAAATTCCGCAGTCCAGCACAAAAACTTCTATTTCCTCAAATTCCTCATTCGAGCGAAATAAGGACAGCATGGAAATTCCCAGATATTTTGCATAGTTATCATCGGCCGCATATGCGACGCATAATTTTTTTTCATCTGTCATATTTTTTGTTTCCTTCCCATGTTTCGCCCATTTTTACCACCCGTTCGTCTCTATCTCATCCGTATAATCCGACAAATAATCTACCTGCAGGTCATAAGGACTGTAAGGATTCTGTTTCATGATATAAGCGACATAAATATCATCCTCGTAATACACCTTGAAGTTGCGGGGATATATCTGTTTAAATTTCAGCGCCCAGTAATATGCCTGAGACTCTATCGTCGCCCTTTCGAAATAATAATCCTGTGTATTGGCGAAATATACGAAGTCCATCGCTGCATATTTCAAATCGACGTTTACCGGCCCGTAAAAGTAGTCCTGCAAGACCTTTTTTTCTATGAAGAAGAAAACATACTCCGTAGGGAAGGTAAATGCCTCCTGCTTCCCATTTACCATGTTGATAAACTCTGAAAGCTGGGTATGCCGGCCGTAATCCAACACATCATAATATTCGTCCGTGGGCGATACGATGGTAAAGGTATTTTTTTCATAGGACTTCTTTATATTTCTAAGCAGATATTCCGACTCGTTATAATACGCCTGGTTGATCTCGAAAAAGGAATGGTACCAGCCCAAGGTAATGATCATATAAGTCGTCCCTATGCAGACCGCTGCCGAAATCACATTTAAAACGGCCTGATAATACTTATTCTTCCAGCCCCCCAAGACACGAAAAGCAAAATCTACCGGGAGCATATAAATGAATCCGATGAAGGGTTCCGCAAAAGTAGAGGCTCTCGCTGCCGCTATCAGCTCCATCAGCCCTAATTGCTGAGCTGCTCCCATTGTACAGAGGATAATCATGTTAATAATCATCGCCATGTAATCGTGTCCATAGCATCTCGTCTTCTTACGCAGCATGAAGAGCACTGCGCAGACAGCTCCAGACAGCATGCAAAGGAACATCAGCCGAATTGCAGCATAACCGAACATGGCAAGAATACCGAAATTTATCAGCGCATTGGAATAAAACCGGAGAATTTCAATCGGTGTCATGGAGGAGTAATCTACCTCCACCTTTTGCGTTTCCTCCTCTGCCTCCTGATCGGCGTCCAAGGAGCCTCCTATATCGCCCCTATCAAGCGCTTGTGCCAGCTCCGATTGGTAATCGGGATCGCTGCCCACCCATTCCTCTCCTGTCATAACGCTGGTAGCCCAAGCCATGGATTCCTGAAACGGGATTCCTTTTGCCAGACAAGCCCCCATGGGAAGCACTGCGATGAACGCTCCCATGATACCGCAGAACAATAAGGGAATAAAATACTGCTTTTTAAATATCTTCGGAATATAGGCGATACCTATCGCCGCCACGAGGAAGATTGCAGCAATTGCCGTATAAAAATGATATGCAATGACCAGACCTATGCAGAGCATTAAGAGAATCTCCTCAGAGCGGATATATCTTCGATTGATATAGCAGCCCGCACGGAATACTCTGCGAAAACGGGAATCTCCTTCAATTACGAACTTTTTTCTATCTCCGTGCAAATACCTGATCATGAAATAAGCGATTCCTACTACCGCATACATCCCTGCCTCCTGCGGAAGGGAAGCTGCGTAGCGGCCCTGATTCAGCATCAAGCTGATAATCACGACTACTGTAACCGGAGTGTATTTCCCATAGAAAATTTCCTTCGCCAGAATAAATAATCCGATGAAGAGCAGAACCGTCTGATAGGCTCCTGCATAGAGCAGTATCTCACGCAGGTTCAGGCCAAACAGCACCCGTATGATGTATGTCATGGCATGCATTCCGAAGGGATAGATTCCGTCAGAAAACAAATTGCCCTGTTCCAGCTCATAAATCCAAGACTGGTGTACCGGTATGTCGGAGAACTGATAGCAATGATACCGCATAACGTTGTAAGTCAAAAACCATATATTATATACGATCAATCCTGCCATAAGGAGAATTTCCAGCCAGTGCGTCCGCATATAGCGCCAAATCCTCCAGCCGCCTGCCGTTCTTATAAACGTCTTCCACCATCCGGCAGCTTCACGCAGAAGATAGCTGACCAACCTGTCGTTCCTGTATGCTTCCCAGAAAGCGTCGGACCATCCCTTAAGACGGCGGAAAAGCTTTTTATCCGAAAAGTTCCAGAGAATCAGAAGATAAATAACGATATTGCAGCCGATTACCGTTCCTCTGCTGCATATATCCAAAAAACCAAGAAGGAGTACGAGATTAATCTGAAGGCTGGCCTGCGTAATCACGCAGAACCAGAAACGGTACGCATAGCTTTTGTTCTTAAGATGATTTTTCCATACGAAAAGCGGAATCAGGAAATCACGAGCCGCACAGCTTAGCAAAACCATTATCATAGACGATATATAAGCATTAGTATCGACGATCACCTTCTGCATCCCCTCCTTTATTATCAATTCCTTATTATTCAGCCGATGGCTTTCTGACAACCGGCTATGCCCTATGCTTTCAGGCTATAGATCATATCCTTCACACTCCGGTACTCTTTGCTTATAAATATCACATAGATGCCGCAGCCAAGCAGGTATACCGCGCCTCCCGCAAGAATCTGCATGGGAAGCAGCAGAAATGGATTAATATTCAGTCCGCACATGAAATAAGTCACCGCAAACTCCAGCCCCCCGCAGACCATAAAGGGCAAAAGCATCTTAACGAGCTGACCCAGCCGGTAGACGTCCTTAATATAGTGCATCTGATAAACACATACCAACACTTCCGCACACAGGGTGCCTATTACCGCACCCGAAGCGCCAAAGGACGGAATCAGCAGAAGGTTAAGAACAATATCCGTAACCGCTCCCAGCGTTACCGAACGGATATAAATATTTTCCCGCTTAAACGGAATCAAATATTGAGTCTGCACCATCTCCGCCAAGCTCATCGGAATCATGACCATAGCAAGCTCCATCGTCAGCACGATTGCCGGCACATACTCTTCTCCGAAAAACCACGGAATGAATACCGGAGAGACTCCGGCGATTCCGAAGCACAGTGCACAACTCACAAAGCTGTTAAACCGAATGGCATTCCTCATCTTCCGCATGCCCTCTTCAATCCGCTCGTTCGCCACCAGATTGGAAATTCTCGGAAGCATTACGGTATCCAGAGCGGACATTATTCCCTTGGGCAGATTAATGATATTCTCGGCATAAGTATAAAATGCTACAATTGCTGTACTCTTCGTCATCACGCCCAGCATGATTTTATCCATCCAATGATAGCTGCTTAGTGCCAGCAATGGAACAAACAGCTTTAAATTCGGCACGATATGGCAGGTGATATCCTCTTTTTTAAGGCTCACCCATTTTATCTGCCGGTACAAATAAGGAACGAGCAGGAGCTGCTCTAACAAAAAGCAGGCACTCATCACACATGTATAAATCCATAAATCCTTTTCCGAATGTACGAATATGAAAACGCCGATGATAATGAGCGTTCTGGAAATCAGGCTCCGAATCATCGTGATGCGAAACCGCTCCATGCCATAAAAGAACCAGCTAACGTCAAAGAGTATGGAGCACACATACATAAGCTGCATCCAATATACGACGCTGTCCGCTTTAAAAACCGTCACGATGAGAAGGATGAAAAGGAGAATGGAAATGATAGAGGTAACCGCCTGCATGGCGTAGATTCCCCAAAACACTTTGCTCCTCTTCTCTATATCATCCCTGCAGGATGCGATGCTGCGATTCCCGTAATTATCCAATCCCAGCTTGCCGAACATAATAAAATAGCAGGCTACCGTACTGGAAAAGGCATAAAGTCCCACCTGTCCCGCCCCCAGCACACGAGCCACATAGGGAGTGACAATCAACGGCAGAATACAGATGGACAGCCGGTATATTACATTGTATATATAATTTTTCTTCACTTGTGAACCCATTGATAACATCCTTTAGCCGGCAGAAGCAGCCTCATTCCCTTCGATTTCGGGAATCCGCACCTGCGTATGCCTGTCGAAGGCCGTAGGCGAGATAGAGGTATCTCCTGACATTATAATTGCATTAGTAAGCGAGGTACATTTCGCAAAAGCCTGGTGATTAATGGAAAGCACCTTCTTAGGTATCTTGACGAGCTTTAAGCTTTGGCAGCCATAAAAAGTCCGTATAGGAATCCGCTCGATTTGGTTCGGAAACAGAAAATAATCCAGCGACTCACAGTGCATGAACGCACACTTTCCTATGCTTTTCAGCGCATCGATCTGTGGAATGGCCACCGTCTCCAACTCCCTGCAATAGGCGAAGACATAGCTTCCCACCGCTTTTACCCTTCCGGTCAGAACCACATTCTGCAGTCCTAAGCAGCCTAGAAAAACACCATTTTCTATCGTCTCCAATATGCTGTTCACACCGAATTCCACCGACAGCAAGCCGGTACATCCCAAAAACGCATAGCGGGGAAGCTTGCTTATTGCGGTGGGATATAAATGGTTCGCCCTTTCCTCCCCGCGATGCAGGTAGGTAAAGGATAGCTGCCTTAGAGAACAGCATTCGGCAAAGGCATATCTGCCGATTTGCACAATATTGGAAGGCAGGCTCATCGTTTTTAACAGGCGGCAGCCCGTAAAGGCATAGTTTCCTATTTTACCCAGACGACTTCCTTCTTTAAAGGTGACATGGCGCAGATTTTGGCATTGATAAAAAGCGTAGGACTGAATTTCCAGTACTGTATTAGGTATTTCCACGCTGACCAGGTTGTCACAGCCATAGAACATGCCTTTCTTAATTACTGTCACATATTCGGGAATGACGATACTTTTAAGCTTTTTATTGAAGCAAAAATCGAGAGACTTCTTCTCATTATATTCACGGGCGGAGGAAAACTCAAGCGGTATTTCTTTATCCGCCTCCGGCTCATAAGGAACCTTCAGCGCTTTTACCTTTTCCAGCTTCCCTTTTTGAATCATGCGGATATCCCGGTTCAAACGAAGCTTCCCGAACAGCATAGAGACAGCGCGCCTATTCCATTTCACCGTATAATAAATATTCTTTGCTGTCTTTTTGAAAAACATCCAGACCGAGCGTGCCGGCGACTTGACAAAGTACATATAAATATAGATGAAATAGTTCAGCCACATATAATTAATTCTGGCAAGAAAGAGCATACGCCCATAAAAATTCTGAGCCATACGCCTATTTACCACAAAAATCTCCGTATATTTATACAGAATCTTTTGTCCATCCGTAAAATCATTCCAGTCGTAGTCTTCGTCGACAGACGTAATCCGGCATTCACACAAGGAATCGGCAGGAAACAGAACCTTTTTCCTGCGGCTTAGCCGAAGCAGCATATCTCCGTCACAAAAGTTGACAAACTGCTCATCAAAGCCACCCTCTTCCAGCACCACCGCTCTTCTGTAAATGACCTGCCCCGGACTCCTCGCAGGATTGTTCATCAGCCATAGCGAGGAATCCTCCTCCGGATGTTCCAGCAAAGGCTCTACTTCCAGTTCCGCTCCCCGCTCATCCATGAGTATCCCGCCGCTGCAGGAGGCCGCCGCATCCGTAGACGCTTCCAGCCCGGCTATCTGCAATGCCGCCTTACCCTGAAGCCATATATCATTGCTGCTCAAGTAGGCGATATACTCTCCCTCTGCACTCCTAAGCATCTGATTGCGTATAGCGGCAATCGAAAGAGAGGGGTCCAGCCGTACATACTCTACCTCCGGAAAATCAATCAAATCCTCCTGCATCCCCAGACTGTACAAACTGTCGGGCTCATTGGCATCCACCACCAGCACCTTAATAGGTGCATAGGTCTGGCGGAGGACACTTTGCAACGCCCGGACAAAGCTTAACGAAGTATTTCTTTTTGCGATTAAGATAACATTCAGTAATAAATCCGACATAACTTTTCCTTTACTTTTACACGGGAACTAAACTCCCTAAAAACGTTACTGTTCACTCCGTTCTCAGCAACACATGATTTCTGCATTTAAATTCGCTCCGCGAAGCAGAAATCATCTCTTAAATCACGTTCTTACGTAGCTTAACAGCAAGTGTTAGGCTACTGTATGAACAGTAACCTAAAAACCCACAGTAAAATTACCCAGCTTATAATTCCCCATATGATCCGGCGTCGAGAAAGTATTGGCTATTTGAATCACCCTATCCATCCGCGGGTCATAAATTCCCATACATAAAATATAGCTGCTCCGGTTAAACTGCTCCGGAGGAATCAACGCTTCCAGGCTCACAAGCTCTTGCGGCATCCACATGCGAGTGTCCGTATCTACCTCGTATTCGTATATCCCGGAAAACGAAGCGTCACGAATCACGAACTTCACTTCGTATTTATGATAGCAGGGAGCGAAGCCCCGATTGACTATCTTAACCGCAGTCTTAAGCCTTCCGCTTTTATCCGGAACAAGGGACAGGGACGCTTCTTCCAGAGAAAACCGGTATCCCAAATGTGCTTCTATGTATTCGAAGGCCGTTTTCTCCCTCCACGGAGCCTCACTTACCCCTGACTTAGAAGACTTCCATTTATTCAGTACCTTTTCATCATAATCACTGTGAAGGTAAGAAATCCTCATTTTCCTAAGCCCCTCCAGCGCCGGTCCCACATCGTTGCCCGGACCTTCGTTAATGACCTCGCCTCCATTGGAGACATACCGGCACAGCTGGTTCTGGAATTCCAGTTCATCTTTTCGTACCCACTTTTCGCTGTAGGACTTGGAATCTTTCATTCCCACATTTCCATAGGTTCCAAAATCTGTGTCCGAAGCCATGATGCCGTCGTTAAATAAGGAAAACCGCGCCTTCTGAATATCAGTGAACGCGTTAACCCATTCTAACGGCTGGTAGGTCTTGAAAAGAGTCCGCCAAAAGTTGGGACATCTCAGCGCTATCTGAGTGCTTTCCCCCGAACATTCATATAACTGTCTGGCCAGCCTGGCAATGTGACGTTCGCTTAAGTAACGGGAATTGTGCATCTCTCCCCAGCTTCCGATAAAGAGACCTTGAAGAATGTAAATATGCTTCGTATATTCCTTCAGCAGCGGAGCAAGCTGGCTCATATGGTTCATGATAACAGAAATGTCCTTCGGCTCGCTCAATATCCCCTTGCCCTCCCAATCGTATAGGAAGCGCACCACCATTTGCTTTTCCAGCTTCGCAAAACGTTCAAAAATCATGCGCACTACTTCTAAAGCTTCCCCCGTCAGCTTAGTCTCATTAAAGTGCAGAAGGTTGATCTCCACAAGGCAAAGCTGCCTCGAAGGCTCCACTCGCACCTCTTCGATAGGAATTCCCTCTACAGCCTCTATTTTGCTGTCAGCAAAAAAACGGTAGATGGAATAAAATCCACAGTATGGATTGTGCAAAGCCTCCGCCTTCTCCGTTCGGGGAAGCGGAATCCATTTCAATTTCGTAACCTTATCCTTGTATTCCATAAGAAAATTCCCTTCTGCATCATCTTACTTCTACATCTTCTTACTTCTGTAATCCTCTTCTTACTCGAATGAAAACCGTCCAAATGCTAAGAGGCATAATCATCATATAGGTCAACTGTTTCATAAGGCCGGTATGCATGCTCACTCCTGCCGTCCTTTCGTGCATGACGGCGGCAGTCTCCTCCACCCGGTAGCCCAAAAGAAGCATCTGTATTATCATATTGGCATCCGGATAAAAATAATCAAAGTTACCGTAAATAGAATAATAAGTGAATGCCTTTCTATTCAGTCCCTGTAAACCGGACGTCGGGTCCGTAATCTTCTTGCCCGTCATCCTCTTGATCAGCCATGAAAACATATTGATGGACATCCTCTTTATTCCGGAAATATGAAAGGATTCACTTCCCTCCACAAACCGCGAGCCTATGACGATGTCCGGCAGGCTCCCGCCGCCGTCAGGCGTCGTCAGGCATTGATAGATATGGGCAATATTGGAAATATTGTGCTGCCCATCAGCATCCAGCTGTATGACATACTCATAGCCCCGGCGCACTGCATATTTATACCCTACTTGAAGCGCAGAGCCGTATCCCAAATTAAACACATGGGTAACCAGAGATACGTGGTACGACTTTGCAATATTCCCCGTCATATCCCTGGATGCGTCATTGATTACAAGAATATCGGCGAAGCTGCGTATTTCCGGCTTACAAAGCTGATCGAACAAAGCCGTCATATTCGCTTCCTCGTTAAATGCGGGAACAATGATCAATACGTTATTCATAAAGCAATCCCTCCTTCGTAACAGTTTGGCCTTACGGCAAAACCGCGCATTTCTCCTCAAGCATCGAAAGCAGTTCTTCCAAGTCCTCGGGAAATTCCAGCTTTTTCTCAAGTACATGCTTCTCATAGCTTCTTCTAAGCTCCGGATCATCGATTACTGTTTTCAGTCCCTCCGCCAGATTATCCGCCTCCAAAGTCAGAAGCATACCGTCGTAGCCATGCTCGATCTGCTCCCGGTTGCCGGTACAGTCCGACGCAACAATGGCCTTTCCAAGAATCTGTGCTTCCTCTATAGCAATGCTTTTCCCCTCATAGCGGGTAGCATGGACGTAAATATCTGCCTGTTTTATATAAGGATAGGGGTTTTCCTTCACCCCAAGGAGAAAAAAATCATCCTCCAGCCCGAACTTTCGAATCAACTGCTCCAAGGGCTTTCGCTCCATGCCCTCTCCGATTACATACCAGCGCGCGTCATAGCCCTGCGCTCGCAGCTTGGCTAACGCTTCCACCGCGATATCATAGCCCTTCTGGTAATGGAGCCGTCCTACGGTAACAAGGCGCACTCCCTGAAAGTCATCTGTAAAACCTGTATTCTCCTGAGCTTTTTTCCTAATTCCCCGGATATCCAAAAGGTTGCGAAACAGCCGAATCTTATTCCGGTACTGTGGATAGACCTTGCAGAACTTTTCTCCTACCTCTTTGGATACGACGAAAATTTTCTCCGCTTCCTTATAGCAATCCTTATCCATATCTAAAGTATAACCAGCCTTTTCATAATCAATGTGGATAAAGGCGGCTTTATGTTTCGCATTTACCTTGTCCGCAAGGCAATAGGCCGATGCTCCCTCTATGTAAGCCACCGCTAAATCATAGTCACCCGCTATCGCAGAGCGCCCATCAGCTAACAGCCTCCAAAAGAGCTTGTCATATTGCAGCTTCCTTCCCGTCTTTTTCTGCATGCGAATATTGCGCCACATGTAAGGAAGCAAGCGAAAACCGGTCAGCTTATAGAAGAACGAACGGAACACCTCTATACTAATGTACACATGACCTTTAAAAGAGAGAACCGAACCATTCCCTGTATGCTTATTCAAAATGTGAACACCCACAGGCACCTTGTCGAACAACTCTCCGTAAGGAATGACCGCGTAGAGGAAAAGCTCATATTCCTTCATAGAATCAAGCTTATTAAGAAGCTCGATCAAAGCAGTCTCTGCCCCGGCCCGTCCCATTGTGTTGATAATAAACAATATACGTTTTCTCATTCTGTCTGCTCCGTGCCGGAATTCGTCGGTTCTTCAGAATTCATCGGCTCTACAGAACTCTTTTGTTCCCCAATGTCCACATCGGCCCTGGCGGTTCCGTGCAGATGTACCAAATCCACGTCCCTTTCTATCAGCACCTTCAAATGACTGTTCTCCTCATTCAGCAGAGAAACCTGCATCGCCAGCTCCTGCACTCTGGAGGACAGCTCCGCGATAGAATTATAGCAGTTGAATATCCCATAAGCCGCCAGAACGACAGCCAGTGCAAATATAATAGAAGGCGGATATTCCACCGCAAACAAATCGGAAATAAAATAAACCAGCCGGGGAATCAGCCCGAATAAAATGATGATAACTCCCCCGCTAATCCAGAACAAACTCTGCTTCTCCGTCATCTTACGGACGATACTGGCCCTGCGTGCCATATAAATCAGAACAATACCCGTAAAACATACAAAAATTCGAAGTGTAATAGACATATGTGCCCTCCTTGTCATTGTGCCTTTGTTTTTTTCAAATCCGTTTTTCCTCTATATATATTATAAACATCTTCTTCCGGCATATCCGAAGCCACCTGCTTCAATACCGTTCCCCTGCAGAAAATGTGATTATCCAAGTTTTTCTCCACGTAACGAAGTCTTAAATAAGAAAAAGTAAACGCCGCAAATGCTGCTGCCGTAAATCCCGCACCATACCAGATGGCCGGCAGTCCGGCGGAAAATATGGAGCCTATAAGCGCCACTCCCGCAAATATAACACCGTTCAGCATCGCTCCGGTCAGATCATCGAAGTAATACAAAAATAAAAGCTCCGAATACATCAAAAAGGAAATAAAATATCCCACTGCAAGCTGGGGATATATTTCCATGACCATTCCCGAGAATCCCATAAAGGGGAGTACCACAATCGCAACCAAATAGATAATAACTGACACGATGAACTGAATATGCACAAGGGAAAGAAGCTGCGAGGAAAGCCCCCGGAACATCCGCTTTTTCGCCTTCTGAATGCTGTCCAGCTTGCCGCCTATAACGGCCTCCGTATAATCCTTATATCTTTCATGAAAGTGCATCTCCACTCTTGAGATGAACAGCACGCTGGCAGAAATATTAGTGAACATAGCAAGACAGGATGCCATGTCATAGGGTTGGTTGCTGACATAGGTATTACGGACAACCATATGCCACGGTTGAGCCCAGAATACGAAATTATGAATAAACAGCCCAAGCGTATACAGGAAATTAGAAGCAATCAGCTTCCAGTATATTCTGTAATAACGAAGCACTGCTTTATAGTTTCGGCTGTTAGCAGGAAAATATTGCAGCACATTGGCAAGCTCCAGGGATGCAATCAGCAAAAAGCCTATGGTCAGCGAAAGCAGCATGCTATACGTAATAGAAAATCCCCATCCGAAACGAAAAATAACGGACAGAACAAAGCTAACACCCATACCGCATATAAAATATAAGGATATTTTCTTATACTGCTTTAAAATCGAGTTATACACCATCGTCGAAAAGGTCAGCGAAAGTCCCAAAAATCCCATATAAGTAGTAAACACATAGTATACAGGCACACCGCCCACTATGGTTTCATAAATATAGAAGGGAATCGCCACCATAGAAGAAAAGGTCAGGTTTGTGATTGTTCCCACATAAATGCAGGGTCTGATGTCCTCATACCGCTGCTCATAGATCCTATCCGTCTGGAACTTCGACAGCACCGAGTTAAAAGGGGCAGAGGTCAAAAGGGAAAAGATAAATATGTAGAGAATACTGCTGGAAAATGTCTCCCTTTCCAGATACCCTACCGTATCGAAGCCCAGAACCTTATACATTGCGAACAAACAGCCGATGACCACCAGCATAGGTGCAATCGTATATACGAAGCTAAAGCCTATCCCATAAAGTGCAGCTGTTACCGACCGCTTATCGAATATTTTATTTAACTGAATGCCAAGACCAGCCATACGCTACGTTTTCCTTTCTGCCATTATCTTTCTCTTTTTCCCGAAGGGCTCTCTGCAATCGACGGGGGGACGAATATCTCCTCCGTATATTCCACCGAACCAAGCGTTCGATATATCTTACGGTAAGCTTCCTCCATATAGACGCTTTTATATTTGCGCATCAGGCGTTTATAACCATTCTCGCCCATCCGGTGGGCCATATCAGGATGCCATGCCAGCCTTAAAATTGCACGAGTGATTTCGGAAATATTCATAACAGGTACCACAATACCTGCCTCTCCGAAGGAATCATCTTCCCCGTAAACCAAGCCGTAGCAGTTGCCTACGTTAGTGGCGATGCAAGGCTTCTTCGCCGCAAAGCCCTCCAGAATCGTAAGCGGCTGTCCCTCGCTGATGCTGGTAAGAATCGTCATATCCATCCGCCCTATATAATCCGTCGTCTGAATGCTTCCTGTAAATTCGATATTTTCCGCCTGCAAAGCCTTTACAAGATCTTTGCAGTCCTGTGCATATTCCGGATTCTCATCGTCCGGTCCCATAATCCAAAGCTTTAGCAGCGGTTCCTTTTCATGTGCGTAATAGAATGCGTTAATCATCGTCTTTACATCCTTAATCGGTGTCACACGAAGAATTGCACCGACATTGATATAAGGGTCCTCCGGGTCCTTCCCGGGAACTGCCGAAAACCGCTCCGCATCGATGCCGTTGGGCGTCACGATAGCCTTTCCTGCAGGGCATCCCAGCTCTATCTGCAAGGTGCGCGCATGCTCAAAAAGCGAAGTCACCAAATCCGCATAGTAATACGCGCATTGAGACATTTTACGAAACTGCTCGATCCAAATCGTCTTATAAACTCCCTGCACCCATTTTGCCTTAATAATTTCCTCTTCCCTCTCCCTTGTGTAAATACCGTGCTCGCTGACGAGCAGCTTGGAATCGGGATACATGGACAATGCCTTGCTGCCGATGATTCCCGCATAGCCTGTCGCCACGCAATGGTAAATATCAGCCTTGGGCGGTTTACACTTTAACGCGAAAAAAAGCGGCAGGTAAATAGAGCGCAATGTCCATAAAAAGTCAGAAAAGGTTATATCCGAAAATTTCATGGAATAATATTCCTTCGCAATCTCTAAAAATTCCGGGCTCATCAATATACGGTCAATGGAAATGTTCTTTCTGTTAAACATAGAAAACACTCTTATCCAGTCCACATCCTCGCCGATGACCAGGCCGCGCAGGGCCTCAGTCTCCTCACTGCTTAGATGGAACCGCTTCTTCCCCGCCTTACTGTGTCCCACCCAGTCCACATCCTGAAGATACACCTCGTGGATTTCCGTCAGATTATCCGGAAGCTGGTAGGCAAATTTCCCGCTTACACTGCGGTCTGCAACAATTGTAATCAATTTAAATTCTATATTCGGAAATAACCGAATGATGCTATGTATCCAACTGGATACACCGCCGACAACATAAGGATAACAGCCCTCTGCTATCATGCACACAATCATATCCAATCCTCCTGCCAGTCTTACTGCGGGTTACTGGGAACTGTCTTGTTATTTTTCGGCTTTTCCAAGACATTTTCCTCCGTCAGATAAATCCTTACCTCCGGTGCCAGGGCCCTGATCAGCCAGGCCGTATCGGAAAGCTTCTCCACATCAGCATTCTCTGCGGATTCCACGCTGTTATTATAGGTACAAAGCACAAAATAAGCCTCTTCTTCGAAATTCTTCATCCGAACCGTTATGCCCTTTTCTTCCCTTTCATAAATATAATCCAGCGCCATAAAACGTCTGATACGCTTTTCCATTTCATATACGGACACCATGTCCAGCTTGGAAAAATCTTTGAAATACGTATCTCCCTTAGACCATTCCAGGCTTAGATTGTTCCATTCGTCCTCATCGCTTTCGGGGTAAAATACCCGTCCGATATCTACTTCCATATTGCACATTCCGAGGGCATTTTCCACACAGATCATACGCAGATCGTCCATCGTTTCATGCTGGTAGCCGTCCTGATTGAATTTTACGGAGAGGACTCCGTCATCCAAAAAGTCTATCAGGGAATCCCCCTCTTCGTATCCCGACATAATCAGCCTTATATCTCTCAAGTGTTCATAGTCCGCATTCCCGGCTATCTCCTCGGGCTTAAAGTCCGCCGCGTACAAAGCCGTAAGGCCGTATTCCGGTAAGTTTTCCTCCAGGAACTGCTCATTATCTTCTTGTACTTTGGCAAGGCCCGTATCCGATACATGGTCAAAGGATAGGCCCATGTCTCCCGGAAGCTTACTTATTTCCCTCAGGTAAAAGCTAAGGTAATCTGCACGGTCCTTGTCCTGCGCAGCATAATCCAGTTTCGGGGAGGCAAAAAAGCTATAGGAGCTGCCATAATTTTTCAATATCTGGACGATGCCTGACCAAAGCAGATCTCTGGCTACTGCCTCTGAACTGCGGCTGTACAGCTTCTGCATCGTCTCATCGTTCTCTCCGGAAAAATACGGATAATTCAGCACAGAAATCGTCTGCGCATTGACAATAGGATAGAGAAAGACGTCTCCCTCCTGTGCCATAAAGCCGGTAAGGATGCCTAGCAAGGGCACTCCGTTAAAAACATCGCTATTCACTGCGAAGACGAAAGACTTTTCAGTCGTAGTCTTCCAAAGAAGAGGCGGCAGCTCTTTATCTTCAATTCCAAGCTCCTTCTGATTGTCCAGGATACCTACCGCATACACTTCATAGCCCGACGCCAGAGAATAATACGGCACATCGATTCGCGTATCGTCCTCCTCACCGAAGTAGTCGCCCTCCTTATACACCCTCTCCTTACTTAACATAAAATCAGAGAATATCTTGATTCCATCCGCTTCCATCTCCTCTTCCACTCCCGCTTTGATACCGAAAAAAGCGGCGAACTGCGGGTCTGCAACGATTGCACTGTAATCCGGAAGCTTTGTGAAAATCATAGTCTTTCCCAGATTCGCATAGGAGTAAAGAATGTCGCTGTCCTCTGCCGTCAGTTTATAATCGCTAAATAACAGCAAATCATAAGTATCAATTTCCTCCTCCGGTACCCACGAGGTATAAAGCTGATAGGAGTACTTATTGTATATACACCACTCTTCAAGAAGCTTGGCCGCAGCAGTTTCCCCATCCGATGAAAGGATAGCCGCCCTTTTCTTCTGTTCCGCAGAAAAGACCTCCCTATCCTCATAACTTACCTCTGCCTTGTCCTCTGCCCTGATATTTTCTGACGCATCCGACAATACATGGGACGAAACACCGGCAAACATGAACATGAAAAAGACCATAAACAGCAATATAAAAATTACAAAATAATTTCCTTTTGAAATCATAAGCTTCTATCCTTCTGGTTACCGTACAGCCGAAACAGATTCAGAATCTCTTCATCTGCTGCCACATCGCTCTCGCCAAACTCGTCCAGGCAATTAAAAAAAGCAGCTTGATTGCGCTGGTTATAATATAAATGCAGTCTCGCCTTAAAAGTATCCAGCATATTAGGTCTGTACTGTACGGCTCTGGATACCCATTTATCCGCCATATTATATTCCTTAATAGTAATAAACCAATCCGCCATCCAAAGATAATGAGTCGCACTCATATACCATAGATTATGGGTAAAAAGATTCTCCGCGACATTATCCAGCGTGTAAATATAAGCCTCCTGCTCCATATTCGTCATGATTTTCATCTTCAGGACATCATGGATATAATTGAAGGTAAGAAGGTTCATCTCTACGTCCTCAGGAAGCTTCTGGGTATGCTCGATCATATTCTGGGCAGTGGAACGAAACTCCGACAGCGCATCGAGAATGACCGAAGCCGCATAGTGGGAAGTCTCCGTATCCTTACTGTTCATGGCTACCGCAATGCTGGCCACTGTTCTCTTCGCATCGTTTCTAAGCGCATCAAGAATCAGGCGGCGAAGGCTGAGCGTATCCGAAACCGCCATGGCATCCTGAATCGGCACATAATTCATCTCTGTCTCTATATCCGGCGGCAGAATAAGCTTCTCCCGTTCCTGACTGAAGCTTACATCGCTCATATCCACGTTCTTCCTACGGTTCAGAAATCCAATAAAACGGCTAAGCAGCAAATACAGCAGCCCGAAAAAAGGAACGATAAAAATGAACCACGCAATCAAAAAACCTGTGCCGCGCCTACCCTTTTTCTGGAAGCAGGCCCAGACGAATATGCCAAATGCCACGAGTACATTCCCTATGCAAATTGCCATAACCGGCCAAAGTCCTGTCGTATCCATATAAAAGCAACCATTTCCTTCCCCTATTTTATAGTTCTATTGTTATTTAGCCTGCGTCGTCATAGTACCCCCATATAACCAGAAATTATATCTTTTTCTCCTGATAAGTAGCGATTCCGTTCTCTTCCAGACGTGCCTTTACATATGCCGACTCGTTCTTATTCGTGTTGGTCAGGAGCACCCCAATATTGCCGCCCTGTACCATACCCACATAATCCGTTTCGCGCAGCAGCAAGCGGAGTTTATCGTTAAGCTCCGTAAGCGGCATGCCTTCCGCTTGGATATAGAAAACGCTGGACTGCGCATATCCCTTCTCCCCCGCATTCCGATAAATATCTAACATCGACTCGAAAGCCTCCTGCTGAAGGATACCGGTTCCGGGGAGAAATCTGCGGTATACCAGAGCATCCATATAATCCGCATCGCGCACCACTACAGCGTATACGAGGGCACCTACTACCGATAGGAGATTTGCTTGGTACAAGGTCATCTGCTCATAGGGAATATTCCAAAGCAGTACGATGATTCTCATATTACCTTTATCGTCAAAAAGTGCGCTTCCCATCATAGGAAGTTCTGTGTCTAACGACCGGTTAATATAAACCTGCTTCTTTATCAGCACGTCAAACATTGCCGCGTAATCGGCCATTGCCAACGATTTGCCCAGAGAGCGGGCCTTCTCGCTGGAAGCGGAGGCCAGACGGCAATAGCTCTCGTTGGAAACGAGATAGATAGAAACATCCTTCGTCTCCATAATCTCCGATAAAGTATCGAGAGCGGAAAACAGCACCTCGCCCATCTTGGCCCGCTCAAGCCTCGAAGTGATTTCGTAAATACGTCCAACACCTTCCGCACTGCTGATCAACTTTTCTGCAAAATAGTTCTTAAGCTTCGTATTGCTGGAATTAATTACTGTAATATCACTCAGTCTGTCCGCAAGAAAGTCGATTCTCTCGTTCTTATCCTCCTCCGTCTCGCGGAACTTATCCTTCAGATGTCCCACTGTCAGGCCAACAACGAAAATCTGAGCGGTCCATATGTAAGTATTGATATCTATTAATAATGAAAATCCGGACGTCGTATACATCTGCCCGAAGCAGTATCCGATTACGCTGAGCAAAGCGGATAAAATCGCCTGCCGCCTGCCGTGTACCACTGCGAAAAGAAGCACATATAATAAGTAGAAGTTAATCTGTCCGAAATAAATGCTATCTGCTACCCTGTTGTTCAATATATAGACAGGAAAGAAAAAGACTACAGTCTCCAAAAACGGAACTGCCTTTTTCAGCAGGCGAAGCATCCGGTCCCGAAGTCTCTTGCCCCCATATTGCTCGTCACCATGTAAAAAAAGATTCTTATGGCGCTTCATATGAGCGATAATCATAGGAATCATTTCTTCGTACCCGGTCCGCACCTGAAAGGAGAATTCCGAGCAAAATCTTTCATTGGATAAAATGACCCGCTGGCGCAGGCCTATGGTACGGTCCACGATTTCCACAGGGTGTGAATATTTTTCCCGGATGAGCTCAGCCACCTTGTCCTCCGTTACTTCCTCCCTGGAAGAAACATGGTAAAGCTTATATTTTCTCTCCGGCGCATCGATTAACAGGTATACCGCTTCCACGCCATCCTTCACATACAACGCAGACAGTACCTTCTTCGCGTTCACGTACAATCTGCCGGATACTAACGCCTTCATACACATCTTGGAATAAATATCGGTACAGGATTCTCGATCCACCGGAATACCATACATACGGGCAATACGCAGAACAGTTACTTCCATCTGCGTCGTCGCATTAAAGTGCATTGCCAGATTCTCCCCTTGGGAAATCGTCATTCCCTGAAAGCTATTCGGCGAAGCCGGCATCTCCTCCCTGATATCCACCGCATATTCATCCTCATATACCCTGTCCGAAGACACATAAACAAAATGTCGTACACCGAAGGACGCCGCCGCCATGAGGAGATTACTCAGTCCGGCAATATAGTTCAGTGACTCCTCCTGCACGTGGTCGTCCTCCCATCGATAAAGCGGATCATAGGCCCCCATGAACAAAATTGCATCCGGACGGCAGCTTGTTATGACCTCTTCCACGCTGGCACTGTCATAAGCAAAGGTATACTGCTCAAATACATGTGCAGGCTTCACAAGCTTCTGACTATTCGTAAGCGTATAAATATGCCATTTTTCTTTATAGAATTTGTTGATCAATTCCTCCGTAAAGGTTCCGTAGCCACCTACGATCAATATGCTACCCATACTATAATTTTTTCTCCCGCTTTTTATGAACACGAATTAAGTCTTGAATATAACTATAATACATCACTTGTACGTATTCAAGTGAAAATCCTATATTTAGTATATAAAGGCACGTTCTCCGCATATACTAAGACTCGAATAATGTCAAAATCCATCCGACATTGACAACGCAATCTGCTTGGGCTAATATTATTAAAAAGACTTAAAACAAAGGAATAAAACATTATGAAAAAAAGCTTATTCGGCTATAACATTTCCGAAGCAGATATAACCTTAAATGCTCTTCGCGAAGAAAATGAAAGCTTAAATGCCTCTATTATCGCACTGAAAACTCAAATTAAAAACAGCACTTCCGAAGAAAATGTTAAACTAAGTCTTTTACAAAATGAAATTATTAAAAATAAAGAAGCTTTACAGAATGCCCTCGATGAGAAAAGAGTACTTTTGTCACAAATTGCGGTGCTTTCCGGGGATGCGGGAGAACTTCGGAAAGAGAATGAGGCGTTGAGGTCAGAGATGGCAACGCGAGCGCAGGCAACAGAAACACGAGTGGCTGATGAAGCATCAGATGTTGACGCTGATACTTTAACCGGAAATGTGGAAGCATCTGCTGCAGAGACTTCGCGGGAGTCTGACAAGGCTCCATCACAAAAAACTACTGTTGCCTTTCACAGGCAATTACAGCATCATACACAAAAGCAGCAAAATGTTTCTTCCGTTGCATCTTCCGCTAAAGCATCGGTACCACCCAAGCAGCGCCAAAAGCCAAAGAATGTTCCGGGATTAGGTTCTGAAGGACAGCAAGGACACTTCGTCTCGGCTGTATTGAAGGACATTGCCGGCGTGAGTAAGAAAATAACTCGTGAAGGTCAGAATATTACAAAGAGCATTAAAAGGACTTCTCCCAAAAAATAAGAAACTTCTTTGTTTTTGATATTTTCATTTACTATATAGGTGATATCATTTAACTGATATCACCTATATAGTAAATAATAACTTCTGTATATTAGTATTATGAAAGTAAAAGGGCAGGATTCCCAAAATGAACCGAATCTCAAGTACTGACAAAGTGCCAGTTATAAAAATATGAAAAATCCCATAGGAAACTTTACAGTTCCTATGGGACTTATAATTAGCTTATGCAAAATATACAATTTCATACTAATCTTGTATAAATTCCCCTTTTACACTTTGCAGCTTAGTATCGAAAGATATGCTTTATGCATAAGCAAATTACCATTTATTACCTTCTCACGATTGTAATTATACTACACATTTTCTAAAAAGTAAATACTTTTTTTATTTTTTTTGTCATTTTTTCACATTTTTTATTTTAAGTTATAAATTTCGACATAAAAGTTATAAATAAGAGAGCTTTTACAGCACTTTCTCAATCGCTTTCGACAAATTTTGTAGAAATACGATAATATCCTTTTCTAAGGATAAGGCTATCTTCTTGTCATCCTTGCTTTGCATCGCCTCGTTGAAGCTTAAAATACTGTTGTTTACTTCCTCCTTCACAATGCGAACCTTACCTTCATTAATTAAGTCCGAAGTTCTGTTATAAACCTGTATTACCCAGTTCAAGCCGTCCAGGCATTGCTTCAGGAAATCATCGGTATCGTCCTTTTTCTTACCCTTTAGTTCGGGGACAAGGCTTTCCATCCCAGCGATTAATTTTACTAAATAATCCTTGGTTACTTGTAATGCTTCTTTTTGCTCTTCTCTTAATTGTTCCATAGTTATTCATCCTTTCGTGTTTGTGTGAATTATTAAAACGACTCGTAAAGTTTTATTTACTACATTCATTTTAATTCAGTTTTCTATTACATATTAGTATTACAAATATATTCATTTTCGACCATTATTTTTTATTTTGCCAGCTCTTAATTTCAGCATTAACGATTAGGGCATTTTCCTGCTGTTCTTTAGCCGTTTACAATCCGTTCAGCTCAAATTAATACTATACAAAGAACAATATGACAATAGATTGAAGTACCACTACCTCGATGATAGAATCGATTGGATGAAAATCACTTCTCCTTTGATGAACCATTTACGGTCTAACAACCATCACTTTTACATATTCCTCGGTCTTATCCCTCATAATGCGCAAACCTTTCTCTAATTCGTCAAAGAGAATTCTTTGTGTGATATACTCTTCCGGAAATATTTCATGGCGTTCAAGACGCTCCAATACATAATGCCAGTCGTCGTCGGTCTTATGGGAAAAAGACGAATTCCAGCTCCCTCTTATTGTAAGCTGATTACGTAAAATCTTCCAATATGTATCTTTCTCAAAGCTTATGTCGGATGCTGGATTACCAACCAACTGCACTCTTCCCCCGGGGGCAGCGCATTGAATCGTCTTGCAAACCGTTTCATTTTTTCCGACACATTCAAAAAACACATCCACACCCCGCCCCGCCGTTTTATCCATTATCCACGAATGTATATCCGCCGTCCGGTTATCACAATAGTATTCCCCGAGAACTCCATGCTTTCGAAGCATATCCTGCTGGAAATCCTTATTCCCGATAACCATTATGCTGTTGACCCCCATATCCTTTAAAAACATGGTTAAAAGTATTCCTATTGTTCCCAGGCCGCACACTGCAACCGTCTCACCCACCTTTGGCTGCATACTGCGTATTGCGTGTACCGCTACCGCCATAGGCTCCAGCATAGCCGCAGCTTCAAAGGAAACATTATCCGGCAACTCAATCAAATTCTGTTCCGGTACCGCAACATATTCCGCGAAACCACCATCCACGCGCGATCCTAAATAGCTATATTTTCTGCATAACTCATAGTGACCCTTTTTACAAGGCTCACAAGTCATGCAGGGAATCAGGGGAAATACCCCAACTCTCTTTCCTTTCCATCTGTGGTCTGCTTCCGCTCCTATTTCCATTACAGTCCCAGAAAATTCATGTCCCGGAATCAAAGGATAGGAATAGGTTCCCGTCTTATATATCCTTGGGATATCAGAGCCGCAAATCCCAGCGGCTCTGACCTCCACCAGAACCTCTTTCGATTTTATCTCAGGACTCGCTATCTCCTCATATCGTAGTTCACCTATATCGCGCAAAACATAAGCTTTCATCATTTCATTCCTTCTATCTTTTGCCTAAATCGTTCCAAATCCTTTTTTGTCGTTATCTTAAAGTTTTCTTCATCGCCGTCTATCATCACAATATCCATTCCTGCAAGAATAGCTGGTTCAGTAGAACCGTTGATTTTCAGTATCTCATCCGGCACCAGGGACTTGTTAGCCTCATAGTATTTTCCAAACTTGAATACCTCCGGTGCCTGCCCGGCAAAAATATTGTTTCGATTCAGCAAAGAAGAAACACTGCTGCCATTTTGGCTGAAATATACAGTATCTTTCATCGGCAATACCGGAAGCACTCCATCATGACCATTCGCTTTTATCAGACTTTCCGTAATAAAATCATTTGTCAAAAACGGTCTTGCCGCATCATGTACTATAACCCAATCCTCTTCTGACGCATATTGGCAAGCATCCTCCAACGCATTCAATATAGAGAACTGCCGGTTTTTCCCCGGTCTTGAAAAGCCCTTCCATTTCTCCAGTACCGCTTCATCCTCAATCCACTGTTTGAGATAAGCATGCCATGAAATGTCGGCTACAATTTGTATTGCATCAACTCTCGGATGCAGGGCAAAGGTTTTAAGGCAATAACAAATAACAGGCTTTCCTGCAATTTCTACGTATTGCTTGGGAATCTCACCGCCTATTCTCGTACCTGTCCCGCCTGCCAATATTAAAGCAATATTCATCAGATTCCGTCTCCTGTGGACTCGCCATACCCACGAATTTCCCGAATTATTTCCCCGTATGATCTACCTTTGTTAAATAAAAGAGTGGTACCGAGTACGAATCCATCCACTCCCTCCGGTGCGTATTTAATGATCTTATCCTTGCTGCAGGCTCCATCCCAGTAAACCTGAAAATTCATTTCTTCTTTTAACAACAATAGTTTGGAAAGCTTCTTTCCCACATAGGGCAAATACATCTGCCCTGCATTTCCAGGATTTACAGACATAACAAGAACCCTCTTGACAATGCGGAGCATTTCATATATCGTCTCTATACTTGTCCCGGGGTTAATCGCTACTCCTGGTATCATACCGGCAGCAATAATCTTCTGTAAGGTCGTAGAAGGATGATATTCTGCTTCCGGATGAATATATACGGTGTCCCCCTTGCGCAGATGATCAAGAAAAATATGTATATTGTTGTTCGGATGTTCTATCATTAAATGGACGTCTAACGGCTTCTTTGCTACCGAAGCAATGTACGCCATATCATTTAAAGACATGGCATAGTTTGGCACATAACGGCCATCCATGATATCTATATGGAATGAGTCGATGCCCCCTTCCTCCAAGTCTCGAACTTCTTTTTCCAGATTTCCGTAATTTGCACACATCATTGATGCGGTTAGTTCTATGCTCATTGTCACCTTTTTCCTCTCTGTATTATTGGGCTACTTATGCTACACCAACATAATCCTCCCTGTATGTACAATATGTAAGTGCTCTTTATGGTACATAAAATATAAAGTAAGTAAATTTTCTCCAAGATATCCTATATATCGGTCAGAACGCTCGCTTCCCTTCGGAACACTCAATTGTTCTGTACGTTCCAATATAGGAAATAACCATGCACAATAATCGGATATTACCTCTTTTCTTGCTATAAGAATATTGTAATTGTATAAGTACTCCTGTTCTAAAATTTTCATAAATGCGCTAAAGTAATCCGGTTGTAATTCCGCTAATGCCTGCAACATTGCCTTCCAATCAGAACTATTCACATATCTTTCATGATGCTCAGAAATATGGGGGTCACAGATAGTCGGATAAGGCAATATCACATCTATCCCGTTATCCTTTAATCTGTAAAGTTCTTCCTTCTTAACATCCAATACCCTTCTATAATGAAAAAGACCATAATATGAGTCTTTTTTATTGTCCTTGGGAATTACATTTTTCCAAATCCAATACAGCGCCGTTAATTCACAATAATTTCCATTCTTCCCTGAAATATTATCTCCTGTATCATCTGTCATTCCAGCTACTCTTACATTTGTTAAAACTGCACCCACTTGTATTGGCTTTAGCCACATAGGCATTCTATATTCTTTGATAAGAGGCTTGTCCTTATAATATTTCGCAATATATCCATGAATATTTCCAATATCTCCACACTTCTCCAAAGACGGAAATCTATTAACAGCATCATAATATCGTCCCATCAACTCAGACTCTTTTTCCGAATCCATACAAATATAATTATCGAATCCCTGCTCTTTCAAAGACTTAACTATACTTCCCTGCACATCCTCCGGCGTTGCTATATAGATTAAAGTTCTCTTATCTTCTACGCTATTAAGTTCTATGACAGGAAGATTATGTAATTTGGTCGGATTTCCCGAAAGGCTGCTCACAACAAATCCTTTGATATTATATTGCGGATATAACTCATTCAACGCAATACACGCTCCAAGCGCCAGACTCTTTGCTCCAAAAATCAACATATCTTCCATATAACGCTCTCCATTCCTTACTTAAAAAACTTAATCTCGAACTCCTTATCCGGCTCCAAAAAGTTTTCTGAAAACCATAAGATTTTCTCTTGCTCAACTCCTAATGCAATTAAATCATTCTTTATAGTATTGGATACTTTACTGTCTGTATTTGCTATAAGCACAAAATCATAATCCCATTTAACAATGTCTTCCGGCATTTTAACATCATACTTTTGCTGCTGATATTCTTCGAAATTTTTATCTAACCATCCAGTTATTTCAACCTTATTATTTCCATACAAGTATTTATAGATCTGCTGTCCTACACCTCCAGCGCCATAAAGAACAACATTGCTTCCCACCGGAACGCCTCCATATGGTATCAGCACTTTATCTTTTTCTGTATCAAACGCCTGTATGTTCCGCAAAATCATATAATATTTGATATACTGGTTCAATTGTATTTCCATCATATCAGAAATATTATATTTGATAAATACATTCCGCATGTACTCAATAAATATTTGATTACGAAATAGCTCATCTGGGGAAGTGGTTTTTGTAATTGCACCCGGATGCTGAATATAATGATAACCACATATATCTGCTATGCTAACTTTCTTTGCAGCTAAAATACATGGATATACGACAGCCGCATCTTCCCCCGCAATAATTCGTTCATCAACCTCAAGCTGCCTTGGACATATCAATTCCTTTTTCATAATTTTGGTGTAGATGTGAGGATTAATTCCATATTCATAAAATGTTCCGGAATACAACATATTGCCTACAATATCTACAGGGGCATAACAACCATAAGCAATTCCATTTCTAACAACTTTCGAATTATTTCCGATATCAAAAAACAAATCTGCTGCCACGATATCTGCATCTGTCTTTATCATTGCTTCATGCATTTTCTCAATATAGTCCGGTTCAATCCAGTCATCGCCGTCTACCCATGTTATTAAACTTCCCTTAGCACTCCGAATCCCGGCTTTTCTGGCACTGACAAGGCCACCATTCTCTTTGTGAATAACAATAATTCTATCATCCATCTCGGAAAATTCATCACATATTTCATAACATCCATCTGTTGAGCCATCATCTACAAGCACAATATCTAGATCCTGCATTGTCTGATTTAATATACTTTCTATACATTTTCTTAAGTATGTCTTTATATTATAAATTGGCACAATTACTGATATCATAGTGCTTCTCCAAATCATTTAACAATATTTATCGTTTTAAATTGCATATATAACTGTTTCTGCATCAGAAAACGAATAATGCCGCACATATAACTTATATTCTTCATTCATTGATAAAATCAATTCTGGTATTTCCCACACATCTTGCTTCTTATGGTAAATACACACCGCCAGCTTGGGTTTATATTTCTTAATCAGTTTTTCACTGCCCTTTAACGCCTCATACTCCGCCCCTTCAACATCAAGCTTCAAAAAGGTGACCTTATCATTAATTATACTATCCAAACTCGTAACCGGAACTACTATTTCTCCATCGCTTTCCACCCTTGAACCGATTCCATTATCTCTTCTTGAAAACCTCAAATCACATTCACTACTCCACAGACCCTTTGAAAACAACAGATGGTTTATACTTCCAACCGAACTCAGCACCTCATTACATATTTTTATATTCTCCGAATCCGGCTCAAATGCATATATAAACGCAGGCGCTTCTCCCGCCCACTTGGAAAAACTCACAGAACTGCTGCCGTCAAAGCACCCTCCGTCTACAAACACTTCCGGTTCTTCCTTATCGTTCTTCAAATAGGGAAGATCAAAATATTGTTGCCGATTCCAAACATCTACCACCAGCTTACCTATATCTTTTATTTTTTCTTCATTTACACCAGCATCTGCCAATTGTTGATGCATTTCGTCAGTATATTTTGTTGAAGAAATATATATTGATGCATTTGCATATTTTTCTATGTATTCTTCTGCAGAAATAACCGGCAGGTTTTCATGCTCTTCATGCACATAATTGTCAACAAATCCCTTGAAGTGAAACTCCTCGTAGATATCTGCAAAAGTCTTTCCATTCAGTCCAATTCCAAAAATATATTTTTCCGAATCATCACTCTTTAAAATATCATATATCTTACGGTACAAATCTGTTCTCTTAAACATTTGTTTTAGGTAATAAGTATCATTTGTTAAACTATATGATAATCTGTCTACATATAGCCGCCTCGATTCGTCATCACCAAGATGCTTGTATATTTTTCCTATGCTATCCTGAAAATTAATTGCCATCTTCCATTCATCTCCTCTAATATACTTTACCGAACCATTAATTCCTCTTATCCCTCTATCTTATCCGGGCTTTCATCTGCCTTATCAGCTCAGTAATACTCAATACTTTTGCTTCTGTTTTGTAAGATAGCCTTTCCATAATGCTGTTCTCTTCTTCAACTAAAGAAATAATGATAATATCCACTTCTGGCAACTCTTCGTCCAATGTATATATTGGAATATCCTCCCTTAAATACTTTGCATTCATATCGATAAAGAAAGAAATGTTCAATCCATCTTTTTTCAAATTATGATATAACCTTTTTCCAATATAACTATCTGCATATATTGCTATATCGTTATATTCAAGTTGTTTCAGATAATCTGAAATATAGATATCCTGTTCCTGCAGCTTCATCCATTCATTATATAGAAAAAACATTTTTTGAAATTTACATAATGCTTTTATGTGTTCATCTACTACATTTTTTACTGTAATGCTCAAGCAGTTCAACTCATCCTTTGAGAGAAGTCCATTCTCAGAAACTATCTCAAAAACTTCTCTTTCTGAATTAATCATATAATTGGTATTTATGGATGCATTGTTTCCTTCCACCACATGTTCAAATAATATCTCATTATTTAAGGCGAATCTCTTCCCTTCTGCCATCATGCAAATCCATAACAGCCAATCGTCTGCGCCATTATTGCTTAATGTTGCATTTTTCCATACTTCCGAAATTGCGTCTTTTCTAATCAATACTTGTCCGGGAGAGATAATTGAATTTCTTACAGAAAACATATAATCTTTATTTATTACACTTTCAAATGGCATTCTCATGTCATAGAACTGTTTGTTTTCATGTATGAGCTTACAAACTACAGCATCACACTTTCCTATTTTATATAGCTGACAGGAAAAATACTCCGGTAATATTTTGTCGTCCTGGTCTAAAAATAAAACATACTCCCCCCTGCTTCTGCCCAGCCCCTCCACTCTTGCTCCATGAATACCTCTATTTTCCTTAAGGTTAAATAGCTTAATCTCCACCTCATGCCCGGCAAAGTCTTCCGCTATTTTCCCATCTGGGTAATCATTAATAAAAATCAACTCTATATCAGTTAAATTCCCTGCCACTTTTTTTGCTGTTTCTATCTGTGGGACTATTTTAGATATATACTTTTCACCATGATATAGCGGTACAATTACACTAATTAATGTTTGCTCCACTTCAATTTAACCCACTTTCATATAATATCGTTTCTAATGAAATAATTTTTTTCATTCCCTTTTCTTTTAGTTTACGATAGATCTCATTAGATTCATAGGTAGCAGTAACTATGATGAGCGCTGTTTGTGGTAATGCCTCCGAAGGAAGGTATATTGTAGTATCCACATGTAATTTGCCCTTCTGTTTGTCTATAATATATTCTATCTCTATATTGCCCGCTGACAGTTCATTATATAGATGTTTGCCCAACACCCCATAGCCGTAAATGGCAACTGATTTATATCCACCCTTTTCCAGCCACCTTAAAACAGAAATATTATTATCCCTAAGCAGCATCCAGTAGTCTAATACTTTTAAATAATGAAGTTCCCTATCCCAGCATGTCCTCAACTCCTCCACGCCCATTCCTGCTGTACTATCCTTTTCATTATTCTTCTCAGTATCCTTTAACAAAAACTCTTCTACATATGTCAAATAATTTTTCTTGGCATATCGCACTGCCTCCAAAAACTTTTCTCCATTCCGGCTATCCGGCTCAAGATACATCCCTTCTCCCCATTCGTTCCACGCATTAAGAAAAACAAAGTCATTTCCCAATGCCGCATTCTTTGCCATGAGCTTCGTTAGATAATGTGCAAATTTTTCAGGCGTCTCACCCTCTATTATATTCCCTTCCGCCCCCCTTCTTGGAGTATCATCATATCCCACAAAACCTCCAACATAAGTCTTTGAGGCAGGGTTAACCTGCAATATATGATTCCAGATTTCATCATATTGCCATATGTCAATGCCATGGTTGTTTTTTATATGAGATAATGAAATCCTGTCTTTGCTCCACACCGGTTCGTGATAAAGCTCTGCGTCCACGCAATCTCTTGTATTTCCATTACACCCGGCACCTATTATATAAATTCCTTGCAGTCCGTCCTTTTCTGCCAGTTCGTTCCAGCATTCCAGCATTTCAATCAAGCATGGTATATTTGCCGTCCGATATATCACAAATAGCGGTTTCCCTTGGATGCGAATATATCTTTCATCATGAAAAAATTGTTTCAGATAATTAAAATGTTCTTCCCACTGCCCCTTATTTCCATAGACCTGTTCCAGCAGTATCCCATTATCATCCTCGTGCCCGGTGTTTTCCTCACTGGTATTCATCCACACATTTTTATTTCTTAATTTGCTCCATGATCTGGCCCATGTCTCATTCGCCCAGCAGAAGCAAAACGGCATATCAATAGTTCGCCATTTCAAAAGATTTTCCGCCGGTTTTTCCAAAATCCTCCTGCCATCCTTAAACCAGTAATGATATATACACATACCATCCACACCATATTTTTTCATGAGATCTGCCTGCCATCTCATCGTATCTTTTTCAAGCAGATTATAATAATTGATATTTAGCGGCACCCGCGGCTGATTATGTCCATCGTAAAACTTTTCCGCTTTTTTCACGGCTATCCATTCTGTAAAGCCTTCTCCCCACCATAAATCATTCTCTGGTATTCTGTGAAATTGTGGTAAATACATTGCTAATACTTTGAGTTGTTTAACCTCATCCATTTTCTCTTCACCGCCATATATACTTAATTTTTTATCTGGAAGAAAATGAAAACTTAGCGCTTAATCCCTAGAACAAGCCCTCTGCACAGCTTCAGTGAAATATATGCTTTTCTTCCCGCTGCCGGAAACCACATGTATCCCGGTGTCACTGAGCATTCCAGTCCATATCTTCCCAAAACATCTCTAATTAAAACCTCATCAAAATCCGCGTGATATGAACATACCGCACATTTTAATTTTTCAGAATTCCTAATCAGATTTTCAGCCCCTAATAATGCATCCCATTCATTTCCCTCAATATCCATTTTTATAAAATTAACCGGCTCTTTTATTAATGAGTCAAGTGTTGCATTTTTATTTTCATTTATTGATGTGACATACTTTTGAATAATCACAACTTTTTCCTGATAGTCTTTAAAAGTTTCCTTTAAAGCTTCTATCCACCCATTATCTGTTTCAATTATATAAACCTTCGAGGCCTTCTCTATAATTTCAAGAGAAAAATTTCCCTCTGCCACACCAATATCTACAACAACATCTCCCTCATTTACGTCAAATTGCGGTGTTAAATATCTATGCGGAGATGCCTCATCCTGTTCTACCAGCAGCGATTTATAATACTCTTTCACTTTTAACTCCGTATCTAACACTTTGGCAAAGTATAGCTTTTTTCCCTGATGATAAACATAATACATCCCGCAATTATTATCATATGTTATATCCACTTTTAAATATTTATACTTGTCTGCAAAATCATAATTAAATACCTGTAACTCATTTTCCTTTATGTATTTTAACACTGTTTTTATTTCTATATCATCAACATTATCATATCGCCTTAATATGCTTTTTTTATAAAAATAATTTTTATTTTCAATTAAATTCTGCATATCCGGAAACATATGAATAATCTGCCGGCTTATTTCATCATAATAATCAGATAAAATCACAATCTTATCTGGTTTAACATCATACAAAACACTAGGCGAAAAAATTTCCTTATCTCCAAAAGCTTTTCCTTGCTTTTGGAGATTATTATCAATAAACCCCAAAAGCTCATATTCATCATATACATTGTATTGTTCCAATAGATCTTCTGCTATTTTTCCTGTTCCCCATATAAAAATTCTTAACATATCTTTTTGTACTTCTCCTCTTAATTATTTATAAAATCTATTATCCAATGTATTCCGGAGTTGTCCAGACTATTTTCTTTTTAGGGATTTTTTGTTCCAATAAATGCTCTTCTATCTCTTCTGCAAGCTTCTGATCGAAAACAGCAATCACGACAAAATCAAACTCAACCTCTGCAAGGATTGTCGGACTTTCAATGCGTACTCCCCCATAATATTCTATTTTATTATGTTTTCCATCTACCCAAGCTGCCACTTCCGCATATTTCTGAGTCCTTAAACAGTCCCAATATGACTTTCCGACAATACCAGCACCATATAAAATCACCTTACATTTTGCAGGAATCAACTCGAAAGGAAATAAATAGGGTGTATTCGTTAATTCTATGCCATAAACACCTCTTACTACAATGGACATTACACCCCTGATATATCGTTCAAGCTGTAGCTGCATCGTATCCCAGACATTATATTCTTTAAATCTTCGTTCAAATTCTGCCTTTAGCAAAGAAACTTCTGCAAACTCTTCAAAAGTGCAGCTATGGCACATAGAATCTTCATTTTGAATATAATGATACCAAGATCTACGTATAATATACATACTATTTGCTTGTATCACAGCAGGATAAACCACACTCGCATCATCACCTAATGAAATTTCATTGTCTACCTCTTCAATTATTCTTTTCAATAATTCTTTTTTAAAAATCTTATTCCAAAGAGCCGCCGTAATTCCCATGTATTAGCATACCCATTAAACATCATTTTAGGAATAATTATTTCTTTAATCTGATTGGTACAATAAAAGCCTTCTTCAAAATTGTCTTCTATTGATTTATCCTTCATCTCTCCAGTATAAAATCCAGAAGATACAATGTCTGGTTTATATTGGATATATACCGTCATCAGACTTTCATACATATCAGGTTCAATCCAGTCATCGCTGTCCACAAAAGTCACGACCTCTCCCCCTGCTGATTCAACTCCTTTTTTTCTCGCGGTAATTGCTCCGGAATTTTCAATATGTATAACTTTTATTCTTGAATCGACTTTTAAAAATTCATCACAAATTTCTCCCGAAGCATCCGTTGACCCGTCATCTACAAGAATAATTTCCATATCGGAATATGTCTGACAAGTGATACTGTTGATACATTTTTTCAAATGCCTTTCAGCATTATAAACGGGAACAATTACACTTAACATTTGCATTCTCCTCCCCCATTAAATATTGCGGTGCTCACAGTAATCATATCTTCCAGTTTGATTTTTCGTTCCATTAAGTCGTAGAATATCTCATTTGCATGAAAAATGCTACAAATTAATATTTTATCAATTTTCTTTGATTCATATTCCTCCACCAGCTTATCAATACCAATTACCTCATTCTGATGAAATCCATTCCGATGATTCTGATTATTCTTATCACAGATAGCCACTATCTTTATCGATTTGTCACACTTTTCCAAATCTTCAGCAACAAGTTCCGTGAACTCTGTGATGGCATACAATGCTATTTTCTGCGCTCCCTGTTCATATAAAAAGTCTCCAATATTCCATCCATCGATTTTATTTTTTAAATATTTCATGATAATTGGATATTGGTATTGATATCTTTCAGCAATATCTATATAATTATTGTCCTTAAATATAGGTTCCTGTATCTTTGGAAACATATTTGTTTTTTCTCTTTCACAGTCGTTATTCATTTATGTTCTCCACTTTGTTCTTTAATACTTAATGCTGATTTTAAAAAATAGCTGACTTGTCTTTCTCTACTCCTAATTTACCTTCAATACATTCAAAATCCATATTATCATCTAGCTTTCCAGAATGGATATAGCAATCTGCCATGCGACTACAAATTCCAAACTTTTCATTCAATTCATTTTCGTCAAACTGCTTTTTTTATCTCATTATCGTAATTTGTTCAGATAATTTATTTTATATTATTTTAATCTCTTTGTTGAAATATTATCCAAATATGCATTTCTCTAAATATTGTCATCTTATTTGAATCATTCTCTAAAAATGGAATTATATTTTTCCTGCTTCGCACCAATCTGAAATTTTAAAATTCGTAACTCCATTTTGCGAAATCCATTTCTTTTTGTTTAACGATAAATTAATTCCAACATTATGCTCATTGCAGTAATTACAAAATGCAAAAGGAGTATTTAGCTTTTCCATTAATTCTTTTCCACTTTTTATCTTAAACAAATCAATCTGTCCTGATTCAAATGGAATATTTGTATGAAAATATTCATTAAAGTATTTTCCATAAAAAGCCATAGGACAAGAAGCAATATGTCCATCATGTATATTATTACAAATACAGTTACTCGTATTATCAAACGGGAGTTCTCTTTTTTCATGCATTATTTGATTAAAATAAGAGACGTTACGTATTAGGCCTACCTTAACTCCATGTTTTAATATTTCATCAACAATGTAATCTATTCTTTTAATTAATGCAGGATATGCGGAAATATCAATTTTAACATTATTTTCTTTTATAATCTCCCATAGTTCATCGGAAAGATTCTCAACCAAAATTCCATTTGTAACAATTCTTATATCTGATTCCTTATATTTATTTCTTGTGATGCTTACAAACTTTCCCAATTGAGGATTAAGAAATGGTTCTCCTCCCATTATTCTTATTTGTTTAATATATGGAATTAATTCTTTAAGCCTATATATATCCCTTTCGAATAATTCATAATCTGTAAATATTTCTTCTTTTACTAATGGACAGAAATGAGAACATCCTCTACAATTTAAATTACAGTGATCATTTGTATGATATTCTAAATATTCTAAATAATAAAATTTTTCTAACGAAATGATATTTTCCCCATCACAAACTAATAATAAGTTTCCACTTATTTTTCCTATTTGCAATTCATCTAAAATTTCTCTTCCCAAATATCGAGCCGGAATAACCACTTTATCTCCATCTTCAAATTTCCTTAGCATTTCATAAAACGAGATAACTCTGACTCCAAAAACATAAGTTCCCCATTTATTCATATCCATGTCGACAAACTCAAATTCAGCATCTGTAAACTTTGCTTTAGCAACCTCTAATACCCTTACTCCATCTATTCCACATGTTCTTATAAAATACATCTTATTTTTCCTTTCATAGAAGATTAAATCAGGTGTTTAGAAAACGCTGTAACTCGTATAAATACAGGCACTTTTGATAAAAAATTTAATTCCTTACTGATTTGTTACAGGATTAAATTGTCAAAAAACTAATCTACTCAAATCCGAAAAAAATATAGAGTTATAATATCATATAAACAACTTTCTTGGGCGAAAATTTCCCTGATTCATTCTAAAATTAATTTCCTTGTGCTCTTTTCAAACTCCTCCGGCTTTTTTCCGTTCCTGATAAGCGGTTGGAGAATCTCATTTTATTTTTAAGTATTTCATGATAATCAAATCTTCGTATTGATATCTTTTCGTAATATCTATATAATCATCATCTCTGAATATAAGACCCTGAACTTTGAAAAATATATTCATTCATAATCTCCATTTATATTTTAACATCTAATGCAGCTTTTAAAAAATCAATTGACTTATCCCTCTCCACTATTAATCTTTCTTCGATATATCCAAAATCTATGTTATCATCTAATTTACCCGGATTAATATAGCTATTTACCATTCGATCACAAATTCCAAATTTTTTGCTCAGTGTATTCATTCTGCTACTCATCTTATCAACTAAAAAAGTATAAAATGGAGTTTTGAACTGCATAGAAAACAATGTAGCATGATAAGAGTTTGTCACAACAAAACTTGCATTTTTTATATACCATAAAAAATAATCTACCCCTTCATAAAACACATTTCCATAATCCATATTAAACATATATGATTTAGCATCCGCAACCGTGTGTACAATAGGCAAACCATACTTTCTTGACAAAGTGTTTACAAATTCAATTCCCTTCATCAAATTATCATCGTGAAATAACCAAAAAAATAAAATAAATGGTTTATTCTTTACATGATCTTCCGTAATTATAGCAGAATAGTCTTCTGTCTTTAAAAGTAACGTTGGATCTAACACACATTGGCACTCCTTATGACAGACTGTCTGAATAAAATCTACATGCGCTTGTTCTCTTAGTGAAATTTCTTTGAATTTAGATACATGCTTTTCAAATAAATCTTTATATTCATATACTTTTTCTGAGCTCATCCCAATGCTTGCCGCATATGATATTCTTATTGCGTTCTCATCAAGGTGTGGCAAAAAGAACTCCACATCCCCAAGCATTATATTCCATACCTGATCACTTCCAACACAATAATAATCATATTGATTTCCCTCAACTTTAGAAATCATCGGACTGCTGATCCCACATGTTTTTTGCAGAAAATCTTCAAATTTCTTCCTTTTTCCACATAATAATTGCCTTGATTTTATATCATTTTTGTATAATGAATATGTAAATTCCTTTGGAACAAAATTGATAATCTCAGCCACACAATCAGGCAATACATTTATAACTCGTCTTAATGCATATGCTTGTAAAACTGCTCCATAGTTGTCTGCATAATGAAAAGTTAAAATACCTATTTTTTTCACAATATTTCCATCCTTATATTTCAAAATTTATAATTCTGCTTCTATTATCATTATTTCTGAGTAAGACTTTCTTATTTGCCAATAGATTTCTGAAAAATAATTCGGAGCAGCAATAACCCATATATAGTTTTCTCCCAACTCCGGATATTTTTTATAAAAATTTTCAAACGTATAAATTCCATCCTTTTCTGAAAAGTTATCAACAACATATTCTATTTTTTCTTTATGCTTTTCCCAGAACTTTTTTCCCAGCACACCATATCCATATAACACAATCTTTGAATTGTCCAATAAATCTTTATATTTTGAACACCTTTCCCTGCTCCAATTTACAGAGTCTTTTACACACGTTCCATTCGCCTTTCCAGCTATAATCGAATGTGGCGGAACGCTTTTATTAACTACCGTTTGTGCAGAGATCAAGCTATCCTGACCAATAGTAACACCTTTCAGTATAGTAATGTTAGAAGTCAACCAGACGTGGTTTTCTATTACCACCTCACTTGCAAAATTAATCTGTTCTCCATCGTCATTTCGTAACTGATGGAAGTCACTGTCATAAACCAATACATTTCTTCCTAACATTACATCTTCTCCAAATGTTATTTTTTTATCTGCAATAATGCTACTGCCCCCGTTTGCAGTAAAAAAACCCGAGTTAAACACTGCATTTTCCTTGATTTCTAATGTTGCATTGTAAAACAATGCTCCGCCATGATAAGAATTCCAAACAGCATCCCTATTCATTCGAATATATGTCTCTGCTTTGGATCCTTTTAATTTATTAATACCAACTTCAAAATTCTTATCTCCATGTAAATAGATCCTGGCTGATGGATGTAAATCAATAATTGCATTTTTATAAGGGATTAATTTTGCCTCTCCCTTTCGAACAATATTTTTACATAAATAATTGTAATATAAATATTTTACTCTTGATACCTGACCTAAATCTTTTATTTCCTTTAATTCTTTAAGTATTCTTTTTCCTATTTTAAAATAATTTTTATGAGTACTTCTTTTAGTAACGCCTATACATAAACTAACAGCCTTACTAAAGGGATATTCCTTTATCAATTCAAAAAATTCATCTCCTTTTGACGTTCTTCGCGGATTCTCAAATATTGCCACATTTCCTGGTAATACATCTTCAATTGTTTTCTTTTTCGCATACAAGTATTTCTTAGTATGCTCAAATAATTCAACTCCCTTCGCTGAGTTCAATAATACTGCAGAGATTCCCTGAAACATATCATAATCGCTCTCGCCTTCAATTCCCCAGAAATCCCCAATAGTAATATCTGCGGCTTTTCTGGGAAGTGTTCTATACAGACATTCATAGCAAGATTCTCTTGTATATAAATCGTAATTAATAAAACCTCTCACCCACCAGTCATGATGCCTATCTTGAAGGGATTCCATTCCATTTGCAAAGCATATCTGGGATGCCAAACTCTGCCATCCATTTTTCTTGTTTTTTAAATGTACTTTCACCGCTCTAGCGCCATAAAGTTCTTCTAACTCCGAAACATATTTTTCAAATGCCAGAGGGGAATTAATGCTGCGGCAAATAAAATCCATGTAATAAATATTAGGGAAATCTTCCCCTAAATATAACGATAAAGCAGCATTTTGACATGGTGTACCGCAAAATAAAATTTCTTTACCTTTTTGTATTTCTTTTTTAATTGCTCGATATATGCCTTCTGTATCACTCTGAAAATATTTCGATCCTTGCAGCTGCTTTAACCCGTCTAAATCATATGCCAAAAAATGCTCTGCCGACTTCCATTTTTCCCCATATCGCGCGCCACAAACAACGCCCCCCTTCTCAATAAAGATTTTAGCAATTTCATAAAAGATTCCACCCGATGTACTTTCATGACGCACCTCCCCCTCTCTGCTCCACGCAGAATATACTGAAGGCCGATTCATCATTCTCACATCATCCTGATTTAGAGATGGACATTTTTGAATACACAATTTACACTTTATACATTTTTCCATATCTACTTTAGGATACCAAAATCCCTTTTGATCCGTTTGAAAAGAAATCGCATTTTGGCTGCATATGTCTGCACACATTTTACAACCAGTACATTTAGATTTTTCTATTTTATCTATCATACTAATTATCTCCTAATTTGAATTATAATCTTGAAAAATCACATGTGTCCGGGTTATAACGTAATCTAATATTTTCATTTATACTGCTAATCCATGAAACCTCCCTCTCTTCCAGAAAAAATTCATCAACGCTAAATATATCATCAAAATGATTTTTATCTAAAGTTCGAGGAATAGCAACATGGTACAATTGATAATGCCAGCGTAAAATTATCTGAACTGGTGTTTTCCCATATTTTCTCGATAACTCATATACTGGCTTTGCATTTATTAGCACGTCGTGCATTCTGCCTATAGGTGAATATGCAATAGGCAGAATATTATTTGCCTGACAATAATTAATCAAATTATCCTGTGTAAACAAGGGATGAATCTCAAATTGATTTACAGACGGAATAATTGATGCTTGTTGTCGTAATTCTTCTAAATGATGGATATTAAAATTGCAAACACCTATTGATTTGACTAAGCCTTCCTTATACATTTTTTCCATTTGAAGGTAAGTATTTATAAATGTTCCTGTTTGCGGCCAATGAATCAAGTATACGTCCAAATAATCTGTATTTAACTTTTTTAAAGTTTCTTCTAATGCTTTTCGCACGTTTCCTTCTCTTTGCTGACTATTAGAGATTTTAGACATTAATATAACTTCATTTCTATTTATGCCTATATCATTTATCGCTTTACCTAATACTTCCTCATTCAAACCATACGCACTAGATGTATCAAACAATCTGCACTTTCTCGATTTTAAAGCATAGCAATATATCTCATATTGCCTTTGAATCAGTTTAACTGTTTGCGGCTCTTTTCCTTCCCCCCAGATGCCAGTTGCACCAATTCCCAATAGCGGTATACTCATTCCATTATTTAATTTTAATTCTTCCATACGCTTATACTCCATAGCTTAAATCCTCTGCATTCTTTTTCCACAATGCTGTCCTATGTTTTCTTGCCTGTTACACTTGTATTTTTATATTTTAAATATTAAATTTGGCTTTATCATAAAAAACTAAACTGAGATGCCTCTATATTTATGCCATTTCTCTCCATATTTTCCCACCGCATATTTCATTTATCTGCTTTTCTTTTCCTTTGACATCCACCGTACTACACAAATCATGCATGCTAATAATATGATTCTCAATACACAACTTTTTTTGTATAATATCAATAATATCCACTTTTTGCTCACGTTTATAACTATCCAGCGCTTCTATGTCCACTGCACATAAATAATCCAGTCCTCTCCCATCTCTATCCAGCACTGTTAACTCTCCTTCAGTTGTCTGACTAACGATGTAACCATCATTGATTCTCTTATAAAATGAATATTGTTCCGACAGAATCTCAAATTTGTCCGCACAACCATTTTTAAATTTTATAGTTTTAGATCCATCTATTCCTCCAGGCATTATAATCTTCGTTCCATCATATACAACTCCCAAAAAATGCATACATTGTGCCGCAAATTCCTGAGGCAGCAAATATTCTGTTACTTTATTTGTTCCATCCCATTTGACGATTGCCGTATTCTGTCGTGGAGCCAACCAAAAGTTGCTACCATCCCATGCAATTCCTGAATATCGATTCCTATCACTTCCCACCTCTATCCAGAAATATTGGCAGTTGCTCATATCAAATTTTAAAACCTTATTATCTAGTGCTGATGCCATATAAAAGCAATCGTTTATTTGGACACAATCACAGCGTACATAACAATCCTCCAGCTCTTTCCGTTTATCTTTCAGACAATCATAAATTCTATCAAAATATGTCAGCGTTTCTTTCTCCATATCTACGCAAACAATTGCTGGATAATTGCTTCCAATCAAAAAAACTTTATCTTGGTAGGCGATTGCCTGAAACATCTTCAGAGAAATATCCTCATTATTTACCGGCATCAGTACTAAGCTCTTCCATTCTTTAATATCTTGACGGTATATCCATATTTTTTTTGCATTAAAAGGCACAAATAGTAATTGTTGCTCCCATCTAACTATCTTTGCAGATAATCGATTTGCAATGAAATCTTCTTCCGGAATCGAATCTATCAGATTTATCTTTCCATTATCCATGTCTAAGGAAAAGATGATATTTATATCTCTCGCTACAAATAAAAGTTTTCTATCTATTTGAATACAGTCTTCCGCAATCAGCACAGCCGAATTGTCTTTCTCATTATCTACAGTAACATTTTGCAGCATAACAGGTTTTCCAACTTTTCTACAAAGTTGCACCAAGCTGCTGGCATCTCCATAATATGCATCACCTACCGCAATTGCCCTATCCAGATCTGCTGTATTATCATAAATTCCCCAAGCTTCACTGATATACTTATCCCTGATTATCTTATATTCGTTCCAAAGTTGTGGCCTCATAGAGGCCAATGTGTTCTCGATTAACGGATGCGGCCGCCAAAGTAATGCTACTTCGTCTTTGTTTTCCTTAAATGCAGCAAGCACTGATTCCATTTTTCTCAGCATCCGTCGGCCGCTTTGTAATAGTGCCTCAATACTCGTATTATAAAAGATAATTTTTTTCCATCTTCCATCGGGCTTCTGTATAATCTTTATCCACTCTTCTGGTATTATCAGGTCATCTTTTTTCGTACTCATAACCTTATCCACCTTGGGTGAACCTAATCCCAATATTTTTTCTTCCCAATACTTCCTTGCTTCTTTTGTGTTCTTTGTTGCTTCAGTCAGTACATCAATATAAATCTGCCGCATATTCTCCGACTGTACAATTACCTTATCCGCATTAAACACCCCGGATGTCATACAGAAATGCTTCATACCCTCTATCTCGCTTTTATTCTCCGGCTTTATCTCATCCAAAATAAAATATGGTATATACACAAGCATATCTGTATATTGTTTCAAGTTCTTCGAATAAAAAAAGGGATGCACGCTTGTTACATAATTACCTCCATCGTAGGGATTATGGATGAATATCATATCCGGCTTACGTTCTTCAAAATCATATTGTTCATAATTCGTAATAGGCACATAATCCGGATACTGATCTCCTTCATAGTGAATCTCACCAAAACTCCCGTCCTGATTCTTATCAAAATAAGGAATGGGTATTACATAAGCATCACAATCCTCGTCTTCATCAGACGCCTTCCAAATGCTTTCCAACGAATCCCACATGGAAGCCTTATATGGAAGAAATACAACCTCTTTCCTATATTCTGGCAGATCATATCGAATTCCATTATTCAGTTGTGTCAATTGCTTTTGAATTTCCTTTGATAATTCTCTGCACTGATAATCATCCGATAGCAAGGTGCTCATTTGATAAATATTTTCGCAATAATCTTCAAGTATTTTGACAAGATGGGAATATTTGGCTCCTAACGAATCGATATAAGTTCCGAGAAGAATGGCAGATTCCTGACATTGTGTAAGCACATCTAATAAATTACTTTGATCCTCTTTGCTGTTTCTGCCGATGATATCATTAGCTTTTTCAAGCGTCTTGACGGACTCTAACATTTCCTTCTTCTTATATCTCTTCATTTTCCACCTTCTGAATATATGATAACGTTTATAAATCACCTTTTTCACAAAAAAGGCCATTCATGTGAATGATGACATGAATGGCCTTTATCTTTTCTTCATTCCGCCTTATGCCTCCATGCAATTTTTATATGGCTATCCTTGCCTGCGTTCTATTTTAACTTACTTTATATATCGGCAGATTTCATAAAAATATTACAATATATGATTTGTACATATTACAAAAATATGGGTATTCGGTTGGATATAATGTATGGCTATTAATACAATTTTATTTAACCGCCTTTACGATGTCCTCAATTTAAGAAAGATCGCTCATTACAAAAACCATTCCATATAGCCGAAAATTCTTTCATCCCGCTTGACGCTTCCATCCATTTTAGTATTACATCAACTTTTCCTTATATAACCACTACTCCAACCGGCTTTGTTCAATGTCATGAGCTTTATCCTCGGATAATCAATGCGAAATCTAATTCCACCGGAACGATTGCCTACCGCAACATTCCACACTGCTGACGTTCTATCTGCACAATTATGATATAAAAGAGCCGTACCCATGCAAAGAATGCCATCTGGAAAAAGTGATGTGATGATAGATACTTCACTAAAAATCTTTTTATCTTGTTATTGATAATATCCTTAACGATTTTTCTCCGTTTTTCCTTCTTGCATCAACTTTTGTAGCATGCACCAGTGGATACTGCTTTTCGAGAGTGTTTTTGTAAGTATGATACCACCATGCTCCTCCCCACATAATTTCCGCCTTTCCATCCCATATCATAGAGTTCTACATCATAAATTGACTATTTAAAAAGCCGATTTCTTTCAGCACTCCCTTTCGAAGCATAAACATCCCATAATATAAATCAGTACCCCTCCGAGTCCTTCTTCTCCGTACCCTTTAGCCTTATTTACCGCCTCACTATAACTATCAAATTTTTCACTAAGGGATAACTACTGTCATTGTTTTTTCTGTTTCATAAAGCACAGTTCTCGTTCTCCGCAAACATCCCGGAGTAATAATATCTTCAGGCTGAAGAAGCATTAATTCTTCATCAACACTAAGGCTTCTACTGCTTCATTAATAATTGCAGCATAACCAGTAAATTCTTCCATAAAAGCATATGATATATCCTGCTGCCCTTCAACCCATTCTCCCATTCCATCTGAAGATGCATCGTCTATAACAATTACCGATAAGTTTTCCATACTCTCTAACAAATAAATTGTCTTCAAATTGATTTTCAGCTTATCTATTTGATTATGTGCTACTATTATAATTGTCATTTGTCCTTCTGCTTACACCCTATTTGCATTTACATGGTTCCTGCTTTATTTGTCCCTTCTATTTGCTGCTTGCAGTACTCTGTACCTTTTTTCTTTATGCTTTTTATGTTATAATCTGTTCAAACGTCACATATCATCATTACTTTTTGAACACAGAAAATGGAGGAATTCTATGCTGCCAATATCTGTATGTCTCATTTCTAAAAATGAGGAAAAATATATTGGGGAGTGTTTAAGTCGCCTTATAAAATATGATTGGGAAATAATCGTTGTGGATACCGGCTCTACCGATCGTACTATTGAAATTGCGCTTTCCTATACACCAAATATATTCCATTTTGACTGGATCGATGATTTCAGCGCTGCCAGGAATTATTCTATAGCCCAAGCTCATAACGATTATGTACTGATTGTTGATTGTGACGAATACTTAGAAAATTCTTCACTAACTGAAGAAACAGTTAGAAACCTTCCTAATTTAATTTCTCCCAAGCAGGTGGGAATGATTTGCCTTCGTAATATTTCTTCGCATACCACCGGCAATTTAGCAGAAAGTTCTTCCGATATTATACATGAACATATTGCCCGCTTCTTTCACAGAGGCTATACCTATTACCAAGGCTCTATACATGAACAGCTTGTCTCCCGGGAAGGGAATGTACTTTCTTTTACTTCACTCCCTCTTTGCTTCTATCATGTAGGCTATAGCACTGATGAAATTAGAGCGGCAAAAGCGGACCGTAACATTACAATGCTGAAGCAATCCTTAAGCAATCAAGGCGGCAATCCCTATTTATACTTTCAACTGGGACAATCTTACTTTGGAATCTCTGATTATGAAAATGCTCTGCCTTACTTTGAGAAAGCTTTATCTATGGATGTCGACGAACGGGAAGAGTATGTCCAGACGCTCGTAGAATCCTATGGATATTGCCTGCTATATTTAAAAAAATATAAAGCCGCCTTACAATTGGATGGATTATATCCCATCTTTTCCAAACGTTCTGATTTTGCCTTTCTTATGGGCCTTATTTATATGAACAATGCTATGTTCGAACAAGCCATCGCCGCATTTGATCACGCTGTCTCTATACAGCGCTATGCCATAGAAGGAGTCAACAGTTACAAAGCATTCTATAACATAGGAGTCATCCATGAATGCATGGGACATATTTCTGAGGCAATGAAATATTATCAGAAATGTGGCAGTTATCCCCCTGCTCTTCACAGGCTAGACATTCTTAAATAGCAAATTTTATGACTTATTTCAATAATAGTAATACATGGGCCACCGATATTCTTCCCTCTTTCTTCATGCGTTTAATCACTTGTTCCATATCAGCCCTTCTATGGCTGATCATCCTTGCACATAAAGAAATAATAAATTCTTGCATCTCCTTGGATATCTCCTGATGAAGGCAATAGTATAATATTGTCAGATGCTTTATAAGCAACTGTTCCAAAATAATAATATAACTATTATCCAGCAGATAATACCGATTCATTTCTTTCAGTGCATACCAGAACCAGCTGCATACCGTGGCATGCTCCATTAGAATATCAAAATTAGCAGCCTCTCTCTGCTCCCATAGCACATACGCCTTTTCATAATTTTCCCATGAACAGTTATGATTACACTTTATCAGCTCCTCTACCTTGCCTCTGCTCCCTCTCATATCCTCGTTTGCCAAAATCATCGCTACATCCTGAAAGTCAGAAAATAATTGGCATAATTGCTTGAATCCGTTGTTCTTATCTTCCTGTATCGAACCAACTTCCTTGAGAAGTTCTTCTAAATAAAAAGGTGACCATATATGTGACAATTCTTTAATAATCAACCCTCTATTTCCTTCCCTATGAATTTCCTTTATTCTATCCATACTGTATACACAAACAAATTGTCTGAACCACAGAGGAAAGTTTCTATTCTGCAATATATCTATTACACAATTTCTGATTTCCACATCTAACTCTATAATTTCATAAAGTTCTCCCGTATCACCTTTTTCTCCTTTATCATCTTCCTCCATAACAAAAGATAATGGCCCTTGAATGGAGAATAAGAATTCCACAACTGCCGGGCAAGCCAACGTTAAATATTTTTCCTCCGTTTGGCCTATAATTGTAGAATGTCTTGGAAATGTACGGCATGTACTTCCTAATATTTCCTCCCCTTCTTCTATTACCATATTGCATAGCTGGTCCTTATTACAAAATGGACACATACCTTCTATGAACTTAAATTGATACCTTTCTAATTCCTTATTATAAACAATATGGCTTTTGGCCAATTCAGATAATTGAGATGAATCTGTAACAAGCCGTTGATAAACATCCTCTTCTATGGGAACACTCCATCCCTGACAGCACGTAAATAAACAGTCCTTACCTATACAAGTAAAATCGTCATAAAAACTGGGTTTTAATACATGCATCTCCTTATTCCCCTTCCGTATCATTACTTACAATTGTAAAAGTTGCATGATCCCCATATTCTTTCTCGTTCGCCTTTGCCGCACAATCTTCAAAAAATTCAACATCACTTTTCTCAAAATAGCTGCTTAAAACATCTCGTGACTGCTCCATAAAAGGAATTCCCTGTTCATAAAGATAGCTGCGCATATATTGCCCACAATTTGAGTTATACTCAACACTCTCTATCTTAAGACCTGCCTGACAGCATAAATATTCCATACTTTTCTTAGAATGGAGAAATAGATGTCTGGGAGCATCCAACTGATACCAGCTAACGCCGAAAGTATCAAAGGCAGCATTAGGAAATACCGGAAGCGTAATAATACATTTTCCATTTCTTCCCAACAACTTTCTTACACTTTTCAGAACTTCCAGAGGATTTGACATATGCTCAAAAGAATCCCCAAATTTAATGATATCATAGGTCCCTTCCATTTCAGTTATTTCACATTTTTTAATAAAGATCCTATCTCCATATTGAATATCATGAGGAATAAAAGGATCACAGCCATATAAATTGCTATATCCAAGCTCCTTTGCCAGCAATCTGAGATATGCGCCTGTACCGCAGCCCACATCAAGCAACCGGGGACCAAACAAAGCTTGTTCCGGAAAGCTTCCGACCTCTTCTTTTAATTGAAGACTATAATAATTACCTTCATAATATTTCCCGAGATCTTCTGGAATGGAAGATATCTGCATACATTGACAATTACTACATACAAAATAATCGAATTCTTCTTTTGTTCCGAACATCATTTCTTTCGCTCGATAAGCTTTATTCACGTCTGCTTTTCCACATACTCTGCAAACTGTCCATGTATCTTCTAAGTTATTTTTAATTTTAAGCTCCTCATTTTCCCTCATTATATCTATCCTTTTCTCTCTTCCTTGTGCAATTTTATCTTGTAGTAATTCATTTTTCCATATCTCTTATCCTTGCATACCATGTATGTTTTTCACCAGCTTTTTTCCGGGCAGCGTCTGCAATCTTCTGCGCTGCGTCGGGATTTTCCAATATTCTATTAATAATTTCCGGCACTTCTTCCATATGTTGTAGATTATAACTAATATAATCTTTATTTCGTTCAAATTCCTCACTTAGATATTTACTGTCATCCGTAACACAAAGTGCACCTGCAAGCATGGCATTTATTACCCTGTCATGGATTCCATCCTTGAACCAAGGCATAGTATTGAGTACAATTTTGCTGTCCAGCATTTTCTTTAAACATTCATCCTGCGTCATCACCCCATGACATATAAGATGCGGATTGTCATAGTATTCCGAATTTTCCCAGCCTTCTCCGCATATCTCTACATCAATTCCTGCATAGATCAGTCTGGCTACTACTTCCTTTCTAAAATAAAATTTTAAATATATATCTACCATTCTATTTTCTTCAATTACATGCTTTATGTACATATCATCTGCCGCCGGCTGTTCCAACGCAATTTTTTCTTCAATTGCCCATTCCAAAGTCTTATATGGATGCTTTATCAGTTCTTCAATGAGCACCTTCTGCCAGACACCAAACTGATCAAATTCCTCACGATATTTATAGCTGCCAGTAAATAAAACCTTGGTATTTCTGTCTGCAATCTTCTTGCAAAATCCATTACTTACATCCTCTCCTGCCAACGGAAGGAAAATATTTTTTTGAACTTTCTTATTGAATCTTTCTGCATAATCCACATGATTCCTATCCACATAAGCGGCAATTCCATATTGAGGAGCTTTATCCAGCGTATCAAAATAATAAAACGGATGGTCCAGCATATAATTGATGCAGGGAACCTCACAAACATCCCATATGTTTTTTCCATTTATTTTCAGCAACCATCCTCTATTATTAAAAATAATTGCTTTTTCAACCCCCGTTCGCAATATATGCATAAAATTATCCGGGTTCTCTATTATCTGAGCTACAAACATTTCATATACTTTGTATCCGATACCTTTATATGCCTTTACCAATTGACGTGCAGTATAATTGAGAATATCGTTCTCATCCTCTATTATTACTATCTTTTTTTGTTTATCCCTTCTTTTGCTTGCCCGGATCACATACTGAAATGTTTCAAACATAAAAAACTCTGCATTTGGCTCTAAGTCTATCAAACGCTGTATATACAGCTTGTCCTCTCTTTTTAAGTCCAAGCAATCGCTGACAATCTCATCTATATTATAATTACACGCTTCAAACATACGGATAATCTCATTGTAAGTAAACATATGGATATGTGTTTTATCAAGCAAGCCTGTGTCGGAATAAGTAAAATTGCCTGCAACCAAATCTCTTATAACCGATACATGCATCAAATTCGGTATACTTGCAATAATGCACCCATCGTCCTTTAAATAATCACTACAATATTTTATAACTGACGCCGGATCCTTTAGGTGCTCAAGCACATCTCCAAAGATGATGTAATCAAACATTGATTTTTCGTATGGAAATGCCTGTTCCTCCAGATTTCCTACTTCCACCTTCGCTACGAAAGAGGCTATCTTAGCCGCCCGGGGATTTATTTCATATCCGTATATCCCGGCATTAGGATACCGGTTCTTTATTTCTACAAGAGTTGCACCGCAATCGCATCCTACTTCTAATATGGTTAACTCACTATCGGTGTTATGTGTCATCATCTGAATCAAATTAGGATTATATGTTGTATTGAAATAATTCATACCCCATTTATCTTTTATGTTATTTCTATCCTTTTCTGCCATAAGTCCCTTATATTTTTCGGATATTTTATCTGGGAGCATGCAATAGGCTATGGCATTAGGAATATTTATCAACGTAAACTTTTTTGTCATAACCCTGAAAAGATAATCTTGAATTACGCTCTCTGCAAGGAGAAACTGTTCATCAAATCTCCCCACTTTATTCACCACATCTCCTCTTATTAAAACAGCATATTCCGCCAGGCCTACTACTTGCTTCATCACAAGCTCATTATTTTCCCCTGCAAGCAAAACAGCCGTTTGATAATCCACCGCACTATGTCCGTCAAAAGACTTATCCCCGCAAAATGCCGGTCCCACTGCTCCTATCTCCGCTTTGGAATATAACCCTTGCAGCATTCTGGAAATACAACCCGGCGTTATGACAAATTGAGGGAACATAAGTAAAAAATCACCTTTTATGCTGAATAAATCAATAGCAGTATTAATTACTTTTGCATATCCAGTAAGACCTTCCTCTATCGTAGCATAGGCTATATCTCTCTGTAAAGAAAGCCACTCAGCAGTTCCGTCTATGGAGGCATTGTCTATAATCACAACCTGCAAATTGTCCACATCTCCAAATCTCCTTATGGAGTCAAGACAAATTTCAAGTTCCGGCTTTTCATTATGTACAACTATAATAACGGTTACCAAACGCCCTCTATTCATAAATCACGTATAATCCAATTATCTCAGATGGTAATTGGATTTTTCCTTTCTCCCAGATTCTCTGGGCATTTTAATCCATCTCTGATATATTTGATAAGGCACTGTGGATCTGTACCTATATATTTACAGCTTTGACTGTTCCGAGGTGACTCAGACCACAGCTTTTCGTCTATTACTGTTGATCAGTTTGTTAACGCCTGACGTTTCTATTTACGTGATTACACAGCCGGATTCTCTGTGGAAGACAACAGTGCCAAAATACATATCAGGAGGTATAACTCTATGTCGATGTACTTTATTGGAATTGATATTTCCAAGTACAAACATGATTGCTGTATTATTTCAGCAACGGATCAAAAGGTTGTTTCAAAGTTTTCTATTAAAAATGATAAGGCAGGCTTTGAACAGCTACTCACTATTTTTCATTCTCTCTCCAATCCTCAGGACATAAAGATAGGGTTTGAATCAACAGCCCACTATGCCCTCAATCTTGAACTCTTCCTTGAAAATGCCAACCACAGCTTCATGGAAATTAATCCAGTTCTCATCAAGGAATACAAGAAATCCACATCTCTAAGGCGAACCAAGACCGACTCTGTTGACTGCGAATCAATAGCCCGGTGGTTAATGACTGTCGAGTACAAACCCCACTCAAAAGGATTTTACCACGCTTATTCCTTAAAGTCATTAACTCGTTTGCGTGACAGACTAGTTCGACAGCGTTCTTTTTATCTTGTAAAGATTACCAATGTGCTGGATCACACCTTCCCCGAATTCAAGCCCTTCTTTCATGAGCGTTTCTCTAAGACCGCTCTGTATCTGCTTGAAAACTACGGTTCCGCCGAAAAGATGGCAAGAATGAATTCCGCATCCTATGAGAAGCTCCGCTCTTTATCAAGGGGTAATTTTTCTCCCCAACAGTTCCTTCGGTTAAAGGAGCTTGCCGCCAATACGGTCGGTGTAAACAACTCTATTTTTGATGTGGAACGGAACAGCCTGCTCACCCTGTACCAGTCTCTCGTAAAAGAGATTGACACGCTTGAAACAGAAATCAACAAGCTGATCGAGGAAGTACATCCTCACTATATGTCTGTTCCTGGCATCGGGACTATATCTGCCGCCGTTATCTATTCGGAATATGGAGATATATCGAACTTTTCAACACCAGCCCAGATGCTCGCATTTGCAGGGATCGAACCAGGTGTAAACGATTCCGGAACAGAATCACACGGAGGACGGATGGTAAAACATGGCTCACCGGGGCTCCGGTATGTCCTCATCAATTGCTGCCTTCCTTTAATCCGCTTTGATATGACATTCGCCGCCTACTATGCGAAAAAACGGGGAGAAGGCAAGCCCCACAGGGTTGCTATCACTCATGTGGCAAAGAAACTTGTTAGAGTCATCCATGCATTGGAGAGGCAAGGGGTAGACTTTAACGCTCAGAAGCTCCAATAGCAGCTGTATCATAAGAACATCATTATCCCATCTGAAATACGGTGTTTTCAGATGACTTGTTTGCTATATCCTTTTTTATCACTAAAGAATCTTTTTAAAAACCCCTTGACTATTTATAGTTTGTCACCTCTAATATTGTATCTACTCTTTCTTTATAGGTATGATACTTCTTCACTTTTTCATATCCATTTCTTGCGATTTCTTCCCTTTCCTTTTCATGGACTAAATAATAATCAGCTTTGTTTAATAAATCATCGTAATCTTCATAGTACACATAATCTTGTCCGGGAATAAAATACTCCAGAAAATCCTCCTGATAATTTGATAGCAAAAATCCCCCACATCCCATAATATCAAACGCTCTAAGAGGAATGCCGGAAATAATACTTTTTAAAGAAACATTTAAATTGATTTTGGAGCATTTATAAATCACTGGACCTTCTTGCATGACTTCCGCTGTTCCCCTGTTATTAACTTTAGGAAGACGGGGAGTCTGTTCGTACGTATAAAAATCGACATGAAATCTTTCCGAAAGCAGTCCAAGTATTTCCTGCCTCTCCAGAGCAGTAACATGTCTGGCCAGAAAATAATGTGCATAAACCCATGCAAGCCGTTCAAATCCGTCTTGATTAACTACTGTTGGGCAAACTCTTTGTAAATCTTCCATAATTTCCGGTGTCAACATACTTTCAAGAATAAACTTACCATAGACTTTTTTTTGTACTTGAATGCAACCGTCCAGATACCCTTTTGTATATTCTTTTAATCCCGACAACCTTTCATAGAAACAATTCTTCTGTTCGCTATATGTGGAACCAATAAAAGAAAGCTGTGTACCATAAAATTTGCGCAGCTCATCATTTATTATATAGCCGTCATATCTCTCTACTGGAGCCGCCATAGGTAGATAATATACCGAATTAGCTCCATGCGCCCATAAATCCAAACACACAGCTTTATCAAATACGAAGATATAATTATAAGGAAAAAATATGGTATTGGAATACAATTGTATAAAGGGACTATCAAACGTCCATGACACATACTTTACCATGCAAGCATTAGATGCTATAGCGACAACAGGAAAATAGTTAAAAGAAAAAATAAAATCATAGTTTTTTCCTGCAATCGTCCTGATGAGCTTTTCTCCTAACTCCATATTCAGTCTTGTATTCTCCGTTTCTCTTGGAAAAGAATAAAAATCTACAATATATCCTCGCCTCTTAAATTCTGCTGTTATGTCAATCTGACCCAGACTTTTCCATTCTATAAATAAAATCCGCACCATATTCCTCCGATTTCTATTGTCATTTTATATTATAATATATCGGTTGCATAAGAATCTTTAATAATCACTAAAAAATAAATGCCATGTTGTTAAATCAATGATTTTTTCTCAACACTTTACTATTATGATATAATGAAGAAAATTATATGCCATTATGAGTTAAAGGAGAGGTTATGAAAATTCAATATTTAAATGGCGGTCTTGCCAATCAAGTATTTCAATATATATTTGTGCGCTTTGCAGAATTATATAATCCTTCGGACGAGCCCTGGTTCATTGATGATTCTTTCTTTTTCGTAAATAATGTGCATAACGGATATGAACTGGAAAAAGTATTTGGTATACAAGCTAATCTTTTGAGTAAGAGTTTTGATCCTGATGTTTGGCTGGAATTTATTAAAAACAAAAAAGAAGGAATCAGCATTGCTCAATCCTTTAAAAATCTGGGACTTAACGTACAAATGATTGCAGAAACAATTAACTATCAAGAGCACAATCCCTTTGATGGCAAAATATTTCAAGTCCCTTCTAACGAGTTCCACCCAGAAATAACAAAATTCCCAGGTGAGGTAATTTATTATCACGGATATTGGATTAATACAAAGTGGTTCCGAACCTACCGCCATATATTAGAAAGAGAGTTGTCCTTTCCAATAATAATTGACGAAAAAAATAATGCTTATGCTTCACATATCTTATCTTCTCTATCGATTGGCATTCATATACGTCGGGGCGACTATGTGAGTATTGGTTGGGCGCTGTCCGATACATATTATTTTCAATCAATGGAAAAGTTAACAAAAGAACATCCTGACGCCGTTTTTTTTATTTTTTCCGACGATATTACTTGGTGTCGTACTAATTCAGATTCTTTAGGATTAACACTGGCAAAAAATTTAGTATTTGTAGAAGGAAATACACAAGACTCCAACTATATCGATTTGCAGCTAATGAGTATGTGCAGCGGATTACTTATGTCCAACAGCGCTTTCTGCTATCTTGCAGCCCTGTTGAATACACGTTTAAAGTTTTGTACTGAACCGCCAAGATGATCGTTTCTAATCATTAATAATCTGTAAAATTTCTTCAATACGCTTTTGATATGTATGATATTTTTTTACCTTCTCATAGCCATTGCGGGCAATCTGCTTACGCTCTTCCTCATGAGTAAGATAATAATCCGCTTTACGCATTAAGTCCTCATAGTCACTATATAATACAATATCTTCCCCTGGAACAAAATGTTCCAAAACATCCTCCTGATAGTTGCTAAGCACAAAACCTCCGCTTCCCATGATTTCCATTATCCGGAGCGGAATTCCTGTCACTATACTCCTGAGCGTAACGTTAAGATTAATTTTAGCACACTTGTAAACTAATATGGCCTCTCGCATATTATTTGCACTTCCTTGGTTTATTACATTTATCAGTTCCGGGGTCTGCGAGTGTGTATATAAATGCACCTGATATCTCTCTGCCAGCATATTCAAAACTTCTTCACGCTCTATTGCTGTGATTTTTCTTGCCAATATATATCTTGCATAATACCACTCTTGAGTACGTGTATCATCCGGATATAGCGGTACAGGGCACGCACTCTCTAATTCAGGAATTACTGGGGTCAACATCTTATCTATTATAAATTTACCATATATCCTTTTTTGCGCCTGAATAATTCCATCCATATATCCCTTGGCAAACTCACTTACTCCTTCTGTTAAATTATATAACTGATTTTTTTTCTCATTATAAGTGGAACCAACAAATGCTATATCTGTTGTATACTTTGTTTTTTGCTCTTCGGTCGGTATCATCCCATCATATATTTCCACCGGAGCCGCCATAGGAAGATAATATACGGTTTCAGCCCCTCTTCTTTTCAGATCAAGATAGGTCTCTTTGTCAAATATAAAGGCATAATTATAAGGATAGGATATCGTTCGGGAATATAGCGCCACGTTCGGGCTATCATAAGTCCAAGACACATATTTTATTCTGCACGCATTGCAAGCCAGAGATACTACGGGAAAATAATTAGTGGAAAATACAAAATCATATTTATCCTCTGCAATCTTCTTTACCAGTTTTTCACCCATCTGAGGATTATGACGCATATCTTCCATACGAATAGGATAGTTAAAAAAGTCAACAATATATCCCGCTTCAATGAAGGTTTCTACAATATATGCCAGTCCAAAACTCTCCCATCCTATTACCAGTATTGTCATCTTCCTTCATTCCTTTCCACTATCTCTTCTCCATATTCCGCCAAAAACATCTGTCTATATTTATCATAATTCCATAGGCTGATTATCCCTTTGTCATCATGAATATACCAATCTTGATTCTGTAAGGGTACCACAATCGAATATCCTTTTCTTTTCATTTCAAAGCATTGAGATATATCATAATAATCCCATCCATCAAATAAATCTTCCCTCCATGGCAAGTCATACTGTGTCACCATAAGCAATCCATCTACTGCATCTACGCTCCAGTAACCATCCTTATCAAGTTCATATCTATATTTTTCCCATAATACATTTCCATTTCCTCTGCTCACTCTTTCCCCATGCCACATAATACCGTCCTTTGGCATATTGAGGCATCCTACTAATCCAATCATGCCAATCCGGAAATCCTTCTTAAATATCTGCAGAACATCATAAATAAAGTATTTATTAATAATAAAAACATCTTGATGCATATATACCTTATATTTCGCATCATTGCAACGCATCCCCTCATTATAGCCGGAAGTCATAGAGGCTGCCTCTCTTACTTCTACAAGCTCTATTTCTATCCCTTCCGGCTTTTCCAACCAATTAATATATTTAATACATTCGTCAAAAAAGAGAGTATCATTCACACAAATAATAAAGCATATCTTATTTTCGTTTATTCCCATATCTCTCCCCCAGCTTCTGTATCTCTTCTTCTAGCTTTTCTTTATCCCGTATCTGTGCCGCATGTAATATATGCATCAAAGCAATCACTGATAATTTCTCTGTTTGAATATTATCTATTACCCATTTCTCATCTTCCTGTCCTATTCCGTACTCTATCCTTCGAAGATAAAATACAGTTTCCAAATAAAGCCGGCATAAATCCTCTATACTACTATGTTGAAGTACACTCGGTTCTTTTCCAGATTCGAAATATTGTGTCAATTCTTTAATATATATATTTATAAAAGTATATAAATAATCAAATTCCCAGAAAACAGCTCTCAGTTCCTTGGAGAAATTCCGGTTGTACCAAATAATCACTTCTGCCCATGCCTCCATGGATCTTTGGCACAGTAACTGATTTATATAGTTTATCAACTGCTCCTTCAACTGAAAAAAAAGTTCTTTTTCTTGCCCCATCAGGAAAAAAAGACTATCTATCGTATCCGCCTTTACTTCATCAGGATTATTCGTATAACGGCATAACTCTTGATGCCAGCATATGTTTCCATTCTTTGTTCTCAAATCTTCTAACTGCTGCATCGTATCAAAAATCTCTATTTCTCCTTCTTTGAAAATTATCGCCAATATCGTAAGGATACGGTGATAATATGTATGTGATTTTTTAACCTTATTATAGCCATTCCAAGCTATCCGTTCTCTTTCTTCTTCATGCTCCAGATAATAAGCCACTTTTTCAAGCAAGTCTTCTTCATTTGTATAATAAACATAGTCCTCTCCCGGAATAAAGAAATTCAAGAAATCTTCTTGATAATTTGTTAGAAGAAAACCACCGCACCCCATAATATCCATTGCCCTTAATGGAATTCCTGTATGTATACTCCTCAGTGTCATATTTAAATTAATCTTGCTGTTTTTGAATACGAGGGGCATCTCCTTCACATAATCTACAGTCCCCTTATTGTTTACCCCAGGAATGTGAAGAGTATAATCGGGCGTGTATAAGGTCATCTGATGATTTTGAGCCAAAAGCTTTAGTGCATTCATCCGTTCCTTACCGGTCATATGCCTGGCAAAAAAATAATTCGCATATATCCATGCATCCGTCTCCCATTCATCCTCTCCCCTTTTTATTGGGCATACAGCACGCAGCTTCTGCAATATTATTTCATCCAACAATTCCTCCAGGAAAAAAACCTCTTGTATCTCATGCTGCATATTCATAATCCCTTGCAAATACCCTTTAGCATAATCATCAACTCCCTCCAGCAGCTTCATGAAGTCCTGATTGTCTTCCTGATAAGTAGATCCTACAAAAGAAATATCGCTCGAATAAACCTCTTGATCATTCCTATTATCTATACTGTCATAATACTCTACCGGGGCTGCCATAGGCAGATAATAGACGGTCTTTATTCCCTGGTCGCAAAACTCCTTATACAAAGAATAATCAAAAAGAAATACATAATTAGTGGCACAGGAAAGATATTTAGAATAAAGCAATAAAAAAGGCGAATCGTATACCCACGATACATACTTTGTCCCGCAGTTATAGCAGGCATTAGCCGCAACTGGGTAAAAGTTGAGCGAGAATACGAAGTGATATGTTTTTTCCTTTAATGAGCTCTCAAGGGCATTCCTAAGACGTTCATTCTCTCTCATGTTTTCTTCTTTGGTGTCCCATGTATACATGGTAATATTGCAATTACACCTTTTCAACTCTGCTATTATATACTCTTGCCCGAAGCTGTCCCATTCTAAAAATAATACTTCTATCATATCCATATTCTCCGAATTGTTGTTTTTAGGTAAAGAAAAGAGGATTGACAAGTGTCAATCCTCCTGGTAAGGCAACAAATATTACTGTAACAAGGACAATACACCCTGATTAGTCTGATTAGCCTGAGCAAGCATTGCCTGACCTGCCTGAGCAAGGATATTGTTGTTAGAGTATTTAACCATCTCTGTAGCCATATCCGTATCACGAACTCTGGACTCTGCTGCTGTAGTATTCTCAACGATATTATCCAAGTTGCTGATAGTATGCTCCAAACGATTCTGATATGCACCGAGGGACGATCTCTGAGATGCGACCTTTTCAAGAGCATCCTTTACTGTTGTTATATAAGTTCCTGCAGTTGCACCAGTTGTATCAGAAGACCAAGACAGCCCTGTTCCTGAAGTAAGCCCTAAATCCGTTGCTCTCATAGCCTTTGTTTGAAGCGATAACTGCTCACTATTCTCAGCACCAATCTGCAAACCGAATGTTTTATCTGCAGAGAATAAAAGCTGATCATTGAACTTCGTTGTAGTAGCGATTCTATCAATTTCTGATGTTAATTGGTTGATTTCATCAGAGATATATCCTCTCTGAGTCGTTGTGTAAGTACCATTAGCTGATTTTACAGAAAGCTCATTCATTCTCTGAAGCATATCCTGAACTTCTGCAAGAGCACCTTCTGCGGTCTGTGCTAAGGAAACACCATCCTGAGCGTTTGTAGAAGCCTGTGTAAGACCTCTGATCTGACGTCTCATTTTTTCAGAGATGGAAAGTCCTGCTGCATCATCTGCTGCACGGTTAATCTTGTAACCGGAAGATAACTTCTCAGTTGATTTAGCCTGTGCATTAGTTGTGATACCTAACATTCTGTTAGAGTTCATTGCTGTAAGATTGTGTTGTACTACCATAGTATATTCCTCCTTGAATATGTAGTGGCTTCCTTGCCACTTGTTTTTTGTAATGCTTTCTTCGGACCGTACGCTTCCTCTGTAAACATTAAATTTTGTAAGTAATTGTTTTACTTGTAATATATATCGGCTCGAATTCGAGATACTTTATAGCTAATTTTGTTTTTTTTATTATTTTTTATTTTTTTTTATCCATAAACTGAGGCTGGACAATTTGGGAATTACTCATACTCTTGTAGTAATCCAATGCAGCTTTAGAGGTCGTTCTATTCTTCTGCAAGGTCTTCCTGCCCACAGTAAAATAGTTTTGGGCAAGTTTATAATTCCGCGTTTCCTGTGCCTGAATTGCCACACTTTTTTCTGTTACCTCTACAATTAATTGCTGCAGCTTAGCTATCTGGCTCTTATACTGTTCCCTGCCCCCTACTAGCTGCTCCTCAATATGCCGATATAATGTCTCGAATCCTTCGTCCAGCTTCGAAAGTTCTTCTATCAGCTTCTCCTTTTCATCAATTGTTGCACCAAAATCTTCCACAGAACCTTCATTTTTCAGAATTTGTTCCTGGTTTAGATTTATTTCTTGTATACGGGATAAAATATCCGTTTTCTTATGCATGCTTTGTTCCAGAACTTGAAGATAATTTTCTATCATACAGCTCCTTTTTCCTTATTCAGACGCATCACTTCTTTCCACGTATCCCTTACCGAACGAAAGTGCTCGCATACTTCTTCTAATATTCCAATATCCTTCTTAACATTTGCTTCCACCAAACGTCTGTCTAAGTAAGCATATATATTATCAAAGTCTTGTGCGATCGGATATTTCATGTCCAGAGTTATCCGCATATACTCGACAATCTTCTCCACCTTCACTATGTTTATATGTGCTTTTTCTATTTCTTTCTTCTCTATCGCCGCAATAGCGATATTACAGAACTTGATTGCTCCGTTATACAGCATAAGTGTTAATTCTGCCGGTGAAGCAGTCAGCACCTGATTGTTGTTATATTGTGCATATCCGTTTGGCAACGCCATGTCTTATCAACCTCCTAATAAACTTGTTACAGCACTCTGATTGGATTGAAGCTTCGCCAAAGCTGTCTCCATGGCTGAAAATTGATTATAATATTTATCTTCCATAGCCTTAAGCTTTTCTTCCATCTGCTTAATCTTAGTCGTATAATTATTGTAATCCTCTTTCATCTTCTTGTCATCATAAATCGACCCAAAGCTTCTGAAGTCTGTACTGGATGTAAGACTATTTAAATTAGTATAAAGCTTCTGAGACAATCCGGAAAAGAATTCAATAACCGAATCCGGATCCGATGCAATGGCCGCTTTCAGCTTGTCTTCATTCGTGCTCACACTACTGTCATCCGCATCCCCAGAAATATGATAAGCATTTTTTTCATTATCTGCCGAACTAAAATAACCTAATGTCTCAATACCGAAGTTCGCCAGATATACTTTGGAACCATTTACTTCCACTCCTCCGAGCATAATGCTCTTCAGGCCGGAGGCAATAGTTGAAAGATTAGAGTCTCCACGCAGAATAGAATCTTTAATCTTAGTCTCCCATTCTTCCACTTCAGAATCAGACATTTCATCCTTCTCATCGCTTGTAAGAGGTTCGTACCCCTTGGATGACTCGGCATTATAAAGCTTATCCATCTCATTTATTAAAGAGTTATATTCCTTAATAAATTTCTTGATCATATCATAAATGCCGTCGGTATCCTGCCTGGTTGTCAAAGTTACCTCGTCGCCTTTATTGCCCAATACCGTTATCGTAAGTCCATTTACTTCAAATACATTGCTGGTGGATTTATACTCCATTCCATTTAACGTAATAACAGCGTCACTTCCTGAGATTCTTACCGCATCGCTACCCGTCATACCGCCTTCAATCAAGTCTTTGGCAGTCTGTATCTTCGCTTCAATCTTGGATGTCGCTTCGGTAATGAGTGTACTTTTGGCATTACCGTCTTCATCAACATAATCTGCTATTGCATCAAGCGATGTTTGTGTTGATGCGAGGCTCGTCTTAGACTTTTCATATGCATCCACATATGTCTTTTTTTCCTGCAGCTCAGAAAGTTCATCCGTCGCAATCTTAAGATCAGCTTCGGTTCCTGACTCTTTCAGACTCTCGATTTCCGCTTTCTTGGCGGTAATCAACGAATCTAAGCCGCCTGAGCTCTGCGCACTTATCTCTTCACTATATTTGCTTCTATAACTATTCTCCGCAGTCGTAATCTGCTCCTGCTGTTTATTCAATGTCTCTGTCAGAGTCGTCCGCTGGCTCAAATATGCCGTCAAGCGCTGCGTTACCTCAGCATCGATTGCTGCCTGTGTCGCAGTTATATCCCCGTCCATATCCTTATATTTTTTATATTCCGCCAAGCTGGCGGTGTCATAAGAAAGAATCTGCAGCTTTTCCAAAGCGGCCGTCCCCTTACTGTTTGATGCAGTAAGAGAAAAGTCGTTATCTACTCCACTCTTTTTAGAGCTTATAAAGAATCTCTGATTTTTTTCATCGAAATTTGCATCCACACCTGCACTTTGAAGATTTGACAAGAGCTGATTTATCGTCATACCGGAAGTAACGGTTACGTCCGTCGTCTTCCCATTTACGGTAACGCTGAAAGAGCTGCCCTCTTCAATTCCCAAGTCCGTCAATTTACTGCTCTTCGTATAGCTTCCATTCAACTGTCCGCCGGTTAAATAACCAGATGCTGCCGTCTCTTTAATCGTCATCTTCTGTGTCGCATTCATAGCGCTGTCGCTGGTCACTACACTCGCTACCGACGAATTGGAAATATCTGTCGTCTTCTTACTGTAATCCGAAGCGGTTCGCATATTATTAAGAGTACCGGTAAAAAAGGAATGAACCTTTGTATTCAATGTCTTCCACGCGTCCTGCTTCCACTGTAGCTTAGTCTGTTGCTTTTTCACCTTATCGACTTTCGTCTGCTGGACCTTCATCAATTCTGTAATAATAGACTCTGTATCCAATCCAGAATTCATACCCGTAATTCTTATAGGCATATCAACTTCCTCCTATCTCTTCTCATCTACCAAAATACCTGCCAACTCCCACACCTTCGCAATCATATCCAAAGTCTCCTCCGGCGGGAATTCTCTGATTACTTCCTTTGTATCCCTATCCACAATCTTAATCATTACTCTGTTCGTCTCATCATGAATACCAAATATGGCTTCAGAATGCGGCATCTTCTTATTGAGCTGTTCTACGGCTTTCTTGATTTTGTCATTTTCTGCCTGACGCATATCTCTGTTATCCGCGCCTGTATTTTGTGCATCCTTATTTTCTGTCTTGGCTGCGGGTGCCGCAGACACGCTGACATTTACTGATGCATCGGGAGAGGAAACCTCCGTGTTTTCTACAACCGGCTTCTGCGTTACTTGTGTCTGAATATTCCTGATACTTCCTAATGAATCCATGGCCATTATAATCACCTCCGTGTGATAGTCGTATTATATAACATCTTTTAAATTCCTCAAAAAGCCTATTCCATATGCTTATTAATTATATCGGATGAATTTTACAATAATTTACCCCTTTTTTCTAATACCACAATATTTTTTGATTTATATTGATTCCTAAACCGAGAATCATAAAACTTGAATTAGTATATTCACGTACTGACTGCAAAATAAATCGGTTATGTACAAAAAGGTCTTTGCTTCAACGCTTAGAAGCAAAAACCTTTTATAAAAATCAGAAAATATGCTTTTCTGATTTTATATAGCTATACTAAAAATTTTTTTAGCGCATCCAGACTTTCCACATCTACAGATGCTTTGTTCTCATTCTGTATCTGCACATACACTTCTTTACGGTATATAGGAACTTCCTTAGGTGCTGTAATTCCTATCTTTACCTGCTCACCCTTTATTTCTAAAATAGTAATCTCAATGTTATTATTAATAATCAAAGCTTCATTTTTCTTTCTGGATAAGGCTAGCATCTATTCACCCGCTTTCTTTGCCTGAAGGATGTCATAGATAGGATATTTAACCTGATATTCATCTCCCTCTATAATTACCTGACATGCTTTTCTTTCCCCAGTATTAATAACGATGGGACCTTTTAAGTTCACAGTCATCTGGGTTAAGTCCTGAGGCACAGTGACGGTTACAAGCACCAATAACTCCTCCAAATCAAGTTCACCGAGAGGCTTAATCCACTCTTCCTCCACTTCCGGATTATAATCCGGCTTTACCACCAGCGGATCCATGACCGGCATCGCGAACGCCGGTTCCTGCAAAGATTGAAGCCAATGAATCGATCCGGCTCCCGTCTCTTTGTCGTGAATCATCGTAAACTTCGTCAACTCAGAAAAACCTACAATCCCTTTCGGAAATGTAATAACCTTTTCTTCATCTATTGTAATCTCACCAAATGCTTTTGTTTGTATTATCATACCTTCTCCTTATACTCTGTAAATGCCGCCATAGTAAGCACCACTTTTTGTATGCGTTTCATTTCATAAACCTTCTTCTCCAAATGCCTTTAAATATAATTCATCAATGAATTCTGCATGATTTTACTGGTTGCCAAAAGCGCCGACTGATAGGAATTGTTCATGCTCGTAAGCTGTATCGTCACCTCTGCGATATCAACATCTTCATTAGAGGACTGCAGCGTCTGGAATGTGGTCTTTTGAGTCATCAGGCGGTTCGATATTAAATCGAGACGGCTTCCCCTCGTACCATTATCCGTAATGGCAACACTGGTATTATCCAGTGTTCCGTTCATTTTAGTTATCAAACCTTCAAATGTTTTCTGTATATTTTCACGGATATATGTATACGCCTTATCCGCAGCATCTGCCGTAGCCTTTAAATTATTATATTCTGTAGTTCCCTCGGCATAACCAGTGAGCATCTTCCCAATATTTGTCTTAGCTTCGTTAATTTGCTTCAAGGCGGCGAGAGCGCTTTCCAAATCGTCAATATTTCTGTCCACATCTAAGGTAAACACTTCATCAGCCGTAGTATTAATGCGAATCGTCTGATTATATCCTACGTCGTACTTAATAACCTGAGATGCCCCCTCTTCTGTCAAATAATCATTGTTATAATTTATCTTTGCTCCGGTTGTGTCTGTATATTCACATGCAAAATAATGCTGAGGACGTAAATCTCCTTCTTTCCAGGAGTCCTTCTCATAAGTTACACGAATTTCCGTATTATTCCCTACCGATACAAAGTCATCATACGCATCTTTTCCCATAAGAATCTCACCGGTCTCCGGCACAAATACCACTTTACCGGAATTCGCAGGATCAGTAATATAATCGTAGGGACTGGGAACCGATGTCGATGATACTTGCTCAATCGGAGCTGCGAACACATCTATATATGTATCCGATACCGCATCATATTTCGTTATAGCGGGTATTACTGCATCACCAGCTGCATCCGTCCCTCCTGTTAAATTATCATAAGACAACCGTATACGGTAAATGTCATTATTTTTTATATCAACAGCTTCCTCCAGGGGAGGGTCAGACGGATCATAACTCGTCGAAGACGCGCCTTTCAACTTACCGATATTCGTATAATTAATCGTATCGGCAGCCGAAACATTAAGCTGTTCCGTTATTTTGAACTTCTCCGTCTTATTTTCCGTATAAGTCAGGGTCGTATCGGTACGGTACCCTGTAAAGACATAACGTCCCGCATAATCCACATTTCCCGTTGCATAAAACTCTTCTTTCAGCGATTTTAGCTGGGTAACTATAATATCCAGCTGATCCACACCCAAATCCTTATTACTTCCCTTGGTACACTGCTGTAATATATCGTTAATAACGTCGGTAGTAGTATTCAGCGCATCTGCAGTAACCTCAAGCCAGCTTTTTGCATCCGGTGCATTCTTTTCATAATACTGTTTAATCTGGGACACGTCGCTCCGAAGTCTCAGCGCACGGATAGCGATAACCGGATCATCAGAGGGCCGTGTTATTTTCTTCAGCGTGGACATCTGTGTGCTCAGCTTATCCTGAAGCACTTTATTATTATTGATATTATACAGCGAATTATTCTGCATAATTTTATTTGTCATTCTCATATCGGATTCAATCCTCCTATCATCACACGCCAGTCTCAAGAATTAAGCGGTCGTATACTTCTGTCAATATCTGCATCATCTTAGCGGAAAGCGTATATGCGTTCTGAAATCTTACCATATTCGTCGCTTCTTCGTCCTCATCCACACCCGAAATAGCGGTTCGTTGGTTATCGATCGTTACTGCGATTCCATAATATGTATTGTAAAAAGTCTCCGCATTGCTGGCATTTAAGGCTACGTCGGAAAGAATACACTGCAGAAATTCGCTGGCTGTGGAATTACGGAAGCTGAACTTGGTCTTGTCTCCCAGAATTGAAATCAATTCAGTAATCTTGCCGCATTCCTCCACACCGACCTCTGCGCTGCTTCTCGTTCCGAGCAGATCAGCTTTCGCCGACAGCGCTTTATTTACTTGAAAATTAAATGCCGTCAATTCATAATATCCGTCATCATCATTAAAATCGCTTTCTTCGTATTGGGTGTCGTTCTTATTGGCTCCCGTTACCGCTTTCCCTGCTGTAAAAAACATTACTCCCTTATTGCCCTCCGCGTCATATCCGCTGGTAAAAACTTCGTTTACCTGAGCAGCAAATGCTCGGACGAACTCATTCAGCTGAGACAGATAATAAGGAATTCCTTGATAGCTGATATCCGCACCTATTTCCGCTTCCTTCGCAATCTTAGAGGCATCGATTATCGTATCGCACTTCGCGTCATCCATCTCAAGCGTATAGGTAGAGGTAGTATCATCAAAAGTCCATGACTTGTAGTAATAAATCGTGTTTCCGATGACAATGCTTCCTCCTGTATCGGAAAGATTGCATTTATTCATATCCGTCAGATATTCCTGGGTCACCTTAATCTTCACTTCCGCATTAGAACCGTCAGCAGTTCTTCCCACATTGGTTACTGTGCCGGAAAATGCCTGATTGTTATTGCCGTCGCGCATCGCCACAAGGCCCTTTAACCCGCCTCCCATAGATGCATTATTCAGATTGAATACATTGCCGTTATCCCAGTAAATATCGTACAATCCATCCGCATCCGTCATATTTATTTTTTCATTGTCTGCTCTGGAAACACATTCTAACGTATGGTAGTCGTTGCCGTCCACTAACATCTGTCCGCCGGCGATGTACACCATAAAGCGTGTTCCGCCTGTTTTCCTGGTAGGGTCATTGGCATCGGTAACTTCAATCTCTTTCGTCTTGATATCTACGATTTCTGACAGCTCGTCCAACATAAGATCTCTCTTATCCCGTAGTTCGTTGGCTGCAGCTCCCGTCATCTCAATAACGTTGATCTGCTTGTTCAGTGTAGCAATTTCTGTAGAGATAGCATTGATTCTATCGACCCTGATCTTGATCTCTGAGTTGACGTCCTTTTGCAGTTCTTTTAAGTTTCCCGCCGTATTGTTGAAATAGTCCGCCATGCTTTCTGCCGCTGCAATGAACTGTGCCTTGCTGTCCGTACTGCTGGAATTGGTGGAAACAGACTGTAATGCTGACCAGAAAGAACTATAAATTTTACCGAAGCCCGAGGTTCCGTCATCGTCCAAATATTGCTGCAAGGTATCCGTGTAATATTTCTTTACATCGTATTCGCCGAGGGTAGTGTTATTATTGCGGAATCTCATATCGTAATAGCTGTCCCGCATACGCTCAATAGCTACCGTATCAACGCCCGCTCCGGCACAGCCGTATGTAGCGAACACGCGAAGGGCATTGGAAGCTTCCTGCGTCACCGTCTGTCTGCTGTAGCCGTCTGTGTTTACGTTGGAAACGTTATTTGCCGCCGTATTAAGAGCTGCATTCGCTGCCCGTAATCCCGAGGATGTGATTGTCAATCCAAAAAATTGTGATGGCATCTTAATTCACCTTACCTTCCCAATGTACTTATAATATGCTCTATCATTTCATTAATTACATTAATGTATCTGCTCGACGCGTTATAAGCATTCTGGAACTTGATCATAAATTCCATCTCTTCGTCGGAGAATACTCCTACAACCTGTTCTCTCGCGGCAAAAGCTTCATTTACCGTGTTGACCTGTGCCGCTGCAATTTCCTTGTTCGCTTCCCCGGTGTTGCTTACCTGCGAAATTAAGCTTGAATAATACTTCATGAGATTAGTCTTCGTCTTCAAGTTCGGGTTGAGCGTATAGGACTCATCCGAAAGCACATCCAAAAGCTTCTGCATCGTTGCCTTATCCTCTGTTCCGTCCTTCAAACGGAAGGAAAGCAGGGCTGGTTCTGCTACAAGGTCCTCATTGATGACAATATTGCCAACAGTAAAGCCTACCGCGTCATCGTTCGCAATCATTTCGAACAACTGATACGGTTTACCGTCTTCATCTCTCAGGTAGGTGCTGCTGGGATCGCTGAGTGTCGCTTCTTCGGCTGCATTTTTAAGCACTTCATTAATTTTAGTAGTAACTGATTTTATCAAATAGTCAAACTCAGCCTGAATGTTCATGAGCAACGACTGCGAAATATTAGTGTTATAATTCTCTATATCCACAGTGGCCGGATCAACCTCTTGGTAAGTCGCGCGTTTTTCACCTCTTGCCAGCAATAATGCTCTCATGGAACCTATATCCGTATTCATATCGGAGGATATGGTCTGGGTCGGGTCGTATACTCTGGATGCCTCCAGATCCAGAACCTTTTCTCCATTTACCGTCTTATAGTTAGCAAGCTGTGACCAGTAAGGGGTATAAAATCCGGTAGTCTTATCCTGATACAGTTCTATTTTATTTATCGAATCCGACCTTATGAAATCGACGCCTTCGAACCTCACGGTCACTACACCGTATATATCCTCGGAGTAACTGATATCTCCAAGCTTTGCCATCTCATCCAGTATCTGATTTCGTTTATCTCTTAGATCGTTGGCATTCTCAGTGCCGCCGGTCTCTATTTTCATTATTTGTTTGTTGATCTCGACCAACTGCTCACCGTACTTGTTAAGGGTCTCCACATCGGCCTTCACCTGAGTGTTCAGGTTGTCCTGTTGATCGCTGAGCCCTTGATAAACAAGCAGTGCCCTCTGCAAAAATTCCTTGGAGCGGGTCACGAACAGGTTCTGATTCGTAGCCTTGCAAGGATCCTTCGCCAGCTCTTCAATAGCAGTCCAGAGATTCTCCAAAGCCTCCGAGAACTCCGCGCCCTGAAATTCTCCAAACAAGTCCTCCACTTCCTCGATGACCTGCGTGTTCGTCTCATAGAACGCACTGCGTCCGGATTCTTTACGATATGTTTTATCTAAAAATTCATCTCTTACTTGTCTTGTTTGGGAATAATATACGCCCAGACCGGTCTGCTGATATGCAACAGAGGAGGCGTTGACTGAGAGAATATTATAGCTTCTCGTTCCGAACAGGATCTGCTGTCTCGTATATCCTGTGGTATCAACGTTAGCCATATTATGCGCCGTCGTATTGAGCGCGTTTTGACTTGTTTGTAATCCGGATGCACCGACGTATAAGCTTCCAAATAGTGACATATGATATTACCTCTCTAAGGGATTATTGTTTTGTATCGAATTCACTTCTGTCTACTCCGATTACACTTCCGGCGTTATACGCACCCTTGTTGTAATTGGCAGTTGCAGGAGCCGCCTTCGTTGCCTGAACCATGTTTATCTCGAACTCTACCATCTCCAGTGCGCTGGACAGCAATTCTCTGTTCTGGGAATTCACTCTCTGCACCTTGTGGACGACGTCCTTCAGCCTATCATAGACTTCCGCCAGCTTCTGACTCTCTACCGGCCTTGGTTCAAGCATTTGAATAATGTTAGCAAGCTTCAAATCTTCAACATCCCTGTTTACTACGTTGGCAATATCACGGACCACTTCTTGTCTGTCATGATCCAAATGATTAATTCTGCTTACAACGATTTGTTCTTCATCCGTGATTTTTGATAACTCTTTTAAATCACCGGCTATGATAACCGGCGTCTTGTTTTTGGATAGCCCCAGCAAGTTTTCATACTCTTCACACAATTTACCTAATATATCTATCAGGTTCTCCATCAAACTTGCCACGGGACTACCTCATTTCTTCATATTTCTGTAATAGCTTATCAGCAAATTTCTCCGTGCTCACCTCATAAGTACCTGACTGAATACTCTTTTTGAGAGGAGCAGTTAAGTCTTCTCTGACATCGGCAATGCCCGCTATCGCCTGTTTCGCAGCCTGATACTCTTTTCCAACGCTGGAAATAGAAAGCTGATCGGATACGCTTGCACTCGCTGTCTTCTGGCTCTTATCAACTTTTGCCTTTTTATATATCTGCTGAACCTGTGAATAAGCTTCTATACGCATCGCTCACTCCTCCTTCCGTGTTTTTTTACTGATTTCTTATTATTAGTATCGGTTTTTTTTTTAATAACTTTATAGGAGAACAAAATTTATTTGAATTTGTTTCCCTTCCATTGCATTTTCCAGCGTGGATACGATCAGCTCTGTCTTCGCGATCATAGATTTTGGCTTCTGTGCGGGATTATCCTGTGCAAAAGGTACAAAATAGATTCCTTTCGCATTCATCAGCACTCCGATATTAGAAAAATTTAAGCCCAGCGCGTCGTTGGTGGAGACGGAGATTACAAGGGGCTTATTGTTTCTCATGTGAGATTTGGCCGCCATCAGGACCGGAGTATCCGTAATTCCTGCTGCAAGTTTGGCGAGTGTGTTTCCGGTACATGGCGCCACTATGAGAATATCCAGAAGGTTTCCGGGGCCCAGGGGCTCCGCTTCCTCGATGGTGACTATTGGCTCGTTTCCGGTAATATCCTTAAGCTTTTCTTTAAAATCTGCCGTTTTACCGAAACGGGTATCCATGGAAGAGGCATGAAAGGAAAGTATCGGGACGACATTAGCGCCCTCTTTTTTTACATTTTCTATTTCCTTTAGTATTTTATCGAACGTACAAAAAGATCCTGTAATAGCAAATCCGACATTTTTTCCATCTAATTTCATAGTTCCACCATCTTCTCCCTTTCCTCAAGAATCGCTCTTAATAATATTTCCGCACTGGTCTTCGGGGAATATCTTCCGGGAATGCCAAGCGACAGCACCGCCTTTATTCCAGCGCGTTCGCATGCTGCAAAATCCGTCCCTCCGGGGGCTGATGCGATGTCTATGATAACCGCATCCTCTTTAAGAACGCTGATTTCCTCTTCCTTAAGCACCCTGGCCGGTACCGTATTGAAGATAAACAACATGTCGGAGATTACATCTGACATATCCTTCATGAGTACGGTATGATACCCCTCCTCTCCGGCTTGCGCCAATGCAGTTTCACTCCTCGCAGCAATCGTCGTATCGATGCCCCACTCCTTTAACAGCCCTGCAATTGCTTTCCCACATTTCCCATATCCTAATACCATGGATTTGCCGGAGTGGATATTGTTCACACTAAGCCCAATGGCCTCTGCCACAGCGCCTTCTGCTGTGGTGAGTGCATTCTCCTGCTCTACTTCTTCCATCCGTAAGAAATCCCGGCAAAAAACACCCTTTTTTTCAGCTTCGCTTATCACCTTCGCCGGAAGATTCCCTCCAAACAAAATCTGTTTTTCCCGAAGTCCCTTGCAGAATTCCTCTATCCGGACCTTCTCTTTCCCCTGTGAAAAAATATGGACTCCGTCTCTGGAAAAAGGTACCGGCCCGACGATTATATCCGCCTGCCTCATTATTTCTGCGACAGAATCCGCATCGCAAGCTTCTATATTAATATGTTTATTCACACTGCTCCTTCCCCCTCTGTCTTCTGTTTCCACGCACAAGACGACCTTTCCAAAATACCCGGTCAGTTCCTCCGCCAAAAATGAAAGCCGTCTGTCTCCGCCGATTACTAATACCGTTTCCATCATTTTTGCATCCATGCTTCTTTCAACCTTTCAAACATGCCGCTGTGCGGCACAAACAATATAGTGAAGTTTCACACTTCTCCTTACCATTTCAATGTAACACGATATTTCTCCATCCAATAATTAATCTGATACATATACGCCAGCATCTGCGGCCCTGCCATCAATTGCCCGTACCACGGTTTTCCGTAATCCGAAGAAGCCGTGAGAAACTTCTGAAGTTTTTCGGAATCGATGAACTCTAACACCGGAGACGAGCTATCCTGTACGATTTTTATCAGCTCTTTTGCAAGCAGCCGCTCATATTGTTTGTCGTAGGTCTTGGGATAGGGCGACTTCTTGCGGTATAATATTTCCTCCGGCAAATATCCCCTTCCGCACTCCCGCAGAAGACCTTTCACTACACCGCCGCGGCATTTCATATCCCAGGGAATATTCCATACATATTCTATTATCCGGTGATCTGCAAAAGGAACTCTCGCCTCGAGACCGGAATACATGCTGGCCCGGTCCATGCGGTCAAGAAGAGTCTGCATAAACCATTTCTGATTGAGATATGCGATTTCGCGCCGCCTGGCTTCTTCCGCGGAATCTTCCGCAAGTCTCGGCGTCTCCGCCACAGACTTTTCATAAACCTCAGACACATATTCATCCATATTTAAATATTCGATAAACTCATCTTTGAGGAGGGCCTTCCTCGCCTCCAGATCCATCGTCCACGGGAAGGTATGTGCTTTGAAGCATTCCTCCTTATGAAACCACGGATAGCCGCCGAAGATTTCATCGGCACATTCTCCGGTAAGCGCCACCTTGTTATATTTGCTCACTTGTGAGCAGAAATAATGCAAAGAGGAATCCACATCCGCCATGGCGGGAAGATCCCTGGCATCCACAGACTGCTTCAAAAGTTCCGCCTGATCCAGCGTGGTGCATTCCAGATATCTGTGCTTTGTATCCAGATATTTCACCATCTGCTCTGCATAGGGGCGATCCTGCGTAGGCTGAAAGGCGGAAGCCTCAAAATATTCGCCGTTACCTACGAAATCAAAGGAAAAGGTGTTCAGCCGTTCACCCTTTTTCTTTAGCACGCCTGCGCATACTGCCGATACCAGGCTGCTGTCCAAGCCCCCTGACAGGAAGGTGCAGATAGGAACATCCGATACCATTTGCCGTCTTATAGCGTCGGTTACCAGCTCCGCAGTCTTTTCTACCGTCTCGTCATAGCTGTCCTCATGGGGCCGGCTGGACAAAGACCAGTAGCATTTTTGTGTTAAGCCGTCCTTGCCGAAACGGATATAATGTCCGGGGAGAACCTCATCGATTCCCTCAAAAACGCCGACGCCATAGGTTTTAGCCGGCCCTATGCCAAAGATTTCGTTCATTCCTTTTTTGTCTAGGACCGGCTCTACTCCCGGATAGGATAGGATTCCTTTTATCTCCGAGGAAAAAATGACACCCGTTCCTTCTTTTTTATAAAAAAGCGGTTTCACTCCGCCTCTGTCTCTATATAAATAGAGCTGCCCGGCAACCGGTTCCCATATGGCAAAAGCAAATATGCCGTTTAGTCTTTTTACAAATTCCGGTCCGTATTCCAAGTAGCTCACGAGAATGACTTCCGTGTCGCTTTTTGATTGAAATGTCCAACCCCCTGCGGCCAGCTCGTTTCTAAGCTCTTCGGTATTATAGAGCTCTCCGTTGTATACAATCGTCCATGTATGCCCGTCTACCATGTAATGAAAAGGCTGTTTTCCCCCTTCAAGGTCTATGATGGAAAGCCGTACATGAGCCATCCCTATGTGGGAATCCAGAAAAATTCCCTGCTCGTCGGGCCCCCGGTGTTTTTGTATGTAGTTCATTCCCTCCAGAACATTTCTGTAATACTCAAGCCGAAGCTTATAATCATTTTCAGAATCAAAAAATCCTCCGATACCGCACATCCTCATTTCTCCTTCCAACAATGCGACACTATTCTTCATTATCATATGTTCCCAAAGGAAAAATGCCACCGACGATTGCCTTTTTCGACCCTTATCGATATTATGCAAAGAAAAAATATAAAAAAATTCAAATTTCGAATAAAAATTACTATTTTTTTCAGAAGTACATGATATAATGTGAAGTGAATGAGTATAATTACATAATTAATTAAGGACAACACGTAAGGAGAAAAGGTTATGGATATTACAACAATTTTGGGGTTAATTGTAGGACTCACAGCCATCATAGGTGCCATGTATTTCAAGCATCTCAGTCCTACTATCTTTCTTAATCCTGCAGCTTTTTTTGTTATTATCGTCGGTACAGTCGCTACTATACTGAACTCTTATCCGCTAAAAAATCTTAAATCTATAGGTGCACTTTTTAAGATTATTTTCACGAATCAGCAAAGCACCGATATCGCCGAATTAATTAAGCAGATGGTGGCTCTGGCTAACGAAGCGAGAAAGGAAGGTCTGTTATCCCTGGAAAACAGGGCCAGCGAGATTGAAGATCCTTTCTTAAGAAAGGGACTTCGTATGGTTATCGACGGTATGGGCGATGAATATATTATGGATGTTCTCGGTACCGAGATTGAATCGATGGAGGCGAGACATGAGACAAATGCCGGAATCTTTACATCCGCCGGTACATATGCTCCTACTCTGGGCGTTTTGGGCGCCGTATTCGGACTGATTGCCGCTATGGCTAATATCGACAACACTGAGGCCGTGGCCGAAGCCATCGCCGCAGCATTTATTGCAACGATTCTCGGTATTTTTACCGGTTATGTTTTATGGCATCCTTTCGCTAAGAAGCTGAAGGTTAAGAGCGCGGAGGAAGTATTGATAAAGAGCATGATTATCGAAGGACTCTTATCCATCCAAAAGGGCGATTCTCCCTTGATGGTTCAGGAGAAGCTCCTTTCCACACTTCCTGAGTCACAGCAGAACGAAGTTCTTGAAAGTCTGAAGCAATATTAATGTCCTGCGGCAAGAAGCACGCAGATTGGTAAGAAAGGATTATTCATATGGCAAGAAAAGGGAAGAAAAAACATCATGAAGAAGAAGCAGGAGAAGCATGGCTCCTCCCCTATTCCGACTTGATGACTTTATTATTGGCCATTTTCATAGTTTTGTTTGCCGCAAGTAAGATGGATCAGGGGAAATCGGAAGCACTGGCAGAGGCCTTTCGCCAGAACATTGTCGAAGACGGCGGAGGCGGCATGCTATCCAACGACGGTGAATCTATTATTAATCTTTATCCCGGTACCCCTATTACGGAGCCTTCCACCGGAGACGGAGACAGTGAAGGAGTCGGCGACGGCACTATGGATGGAACTTCGAATAGCGAAGGTGCAAGAGAAGCTCTTTATGAGCTGCTCGGACAGCAGGAAGTTGACAACCTTGAGGACGTTCAGGCACAGCTTGAAGATATGTTCCAACAGGAAAATATAGACACCTCAATTTCCAGCCGAATCGATGAGAGAGGACTTGTCATCAGCCTCGATAATGCGATCCTCTTCGATTCCGGAAGCGCGAACCTCAAGCAGGAAAATGAGGATACTTTGCTCAAAATAGCAAGTACCATCAGTTCACTTGATAATTATATCCGTATTGAAGGGCATACGGATGACCGTCCTATCCATACGGCTGTTTATCCCTCCAACTGGGAATTGTCTACAGCCAGAGCGGCCAGCGTTGTAAAGCTTTTCCGCGACAGCGGCGGCATATCGCCGGCTAAGATGGTTGCGGTAGGGTATGCGGAATTCAAGCCGGTGGCTGATAACTCTACGGAGGAAGGCAGAGCAAAGAACAGGCGTATCGACATTATTATTCTGAGCCAGAGATATGATAGTTTGGAAGAACAGATCGGGGATATTCAGTCGATTGATAATACGAATTAAGATGATATGACTTCGGGGAAGGAATCCTTTTGAATTCCTTCCCCGTTTTTGTGTAGTTATATGCGTTTTACTGTCCACACAGCAGCTTAACACTTGCTAAGCTACGTAAGAATGTGGTCAAGAGAGTGAACAATACTATTTGGTTTGGAAAGTATTGATTAACTCATTTAATTCTTCCGACATTTCATTTAATTTGGAAATGTTATTAGTTATTTCGGTTACCGTCGTCGACTGCTCTTGTGCAGCAGAGGAGATTTCCTCCATAGCGGAAACATTTTCCTCGGAAGTCTGAGCGATGCTGCCCAGCATATCCAGTATGTAATCCTTTTTCTGGTTCGTCTCATAGCTGCGCTGCGCAATTTTCTCGATATCCTCCAGCAAATCCTGCAGTTCTTCAGATATTTTATTAAAAACATCTTCCGTCTCAGACACTGTGCCGTTAATATTTTCAACACCCTGTCTGTTTATTTTAACGAAATTCACTGCCTCACCGGATTGCTTCATCATTTCATCTACCTTGGCTTTAATGTTCTCTGCGGCCTTTGCCGTCTCCGTAGCGAGAATACGTACTTCTCCTGCAACCACAGCAAAGCCTTTTCCTGCTTCTCCCGCTCTTGCCGCCTCTATATTCGCATTCAAGGCCAGAAGGTTGGTTTGGCCCGCCACACCGGAAATGATGCTTACAATTTCACTTATCCTCTCAGAGTGCTCGTATATTTGTCCGATGACCTGCTCCATTTTCCTGGAGTTGATATTATTTTCATCGCTGGCTTCCTTTAGTCCTTTTACAGAAGCAAGTCCATGCTCTTTTAACTTCATCGTCTTTTCAGCCGCTTTCTCCATTTTTTCGCTGGCGGCAGCCGTCTCTTTAATATCTTCACCCAGCAGATTGACATTTTCCACGCTTTTTACAGTATTATGCGTCTGAGTCTCACTAAGCTCCGTCATCTGGCTTATGGACTTGGAAACCTCATCTGTCATTTGCACCATGCTGTCCGCAGATTCCTTCAGCTCACCGGAAAACTGATGCATCACGTCCCCAGAGGCAATGATGGATTTCACGATAAGATTCAGTTTATCGATCAGGGCATTTACGGAATCTGCCAGGAGTTTTGTCTCGTCTTTCGTCCTGATGTCGATTTTCTCTACAGTCAGGTCACCTTTAGATACTTTATGTAAAATTCCGGAAATCACTTTAATCGGCCGGGTTATCCTGCGGGTAAGGGGTATTCCTGCACATAAGGACAGTATCAATATGATCGCCAGGGCCGCAATATTGTAATCGAGTATAATCTGTGTGCCCCTGAATAAATCGCCGTTATAGATTACTGCCGTAACTGTCCAGTCCCAATATGGGAAATACTGTGTATACACTGTCTTCTCCCCGGAAACATTGCTGACATCTCCGCTCAGTTCATACTCCAGCATGCCGCCTCCACTTTTCGCAGTCTGAATTATCTCCTGGATAATTGACCTTCCGTCCTTCGACGTCAAATCAATGATGTTGCCGTTTAAAAATGGGTGGAAGATTACGTCTCCGGCAGAATTGACGATAAAGAAATATCCGCCCTCCCCCAAATCCAACGTATGATATTTATTTTGTGTACTTTCAGTGGCAGAGGATACCGCATCCGCTGCTCCCTCTGCATCCGAAGCTGTGGTTGCGCCGGATACCGCATCCGAAGCTGCAGTCTCACCGGATAATGTACCTGTTGTGCTGCCATGCATCTCACTGATAGCGTCTATAGAAGCCGCCTGTGCCTCCTCCTGCGTCATCCATTCGCTGCCTTCCGCAGCATAGTTATAATTCTTGTTAATTTCGAATAAGGAGGATTCTATCACATTTTTCAGAATAATTTCGTTAGAGCGGGTGAGCTCTCTTTTTGCAATAACATAATTGACGGAGGAAACGCTCGCCAGAGCGACGAGAACGATGGCAATGATAAAAACACAAATTTTCTTGTTTATTGTGTCCATTTTAAAAAGTTTCATAGAGTTTCTCTCTTTCTTTTGTATGCAAAGAAAGTACAATGATGGCAAAATCCGTTACAGTTCAGCCTTCGGTCAATTTGACTTCGCGGTGTTTAAAGCTGAGCGGTGGCCCGAATCCCTTCTCTTTTGCTTTGATATTGTCAGACATTTCTTTGTTATTTACTTAATTAATGTAATAACACATTTCTAAACAATAATCAATATCAGTTAACAATAGTCTGTGATATTTTTTCTCATTTGTGATATTTTCTTTCATTTACTTCATATTACAGCTTCCATTTTCTTCTAAATCCTTGCTGTCTTTACTGCCATTTCCTTGTTCTCTTCAACTGCAAAGCGATTCCCTTTATCTTCAGTTCGGGAATTTCAATTGCCACATTTAGTAAGGGCAGTTGGTCCGCAATATCATTAATGATCCTGATAATACAAGAAATCTGAGCAGCGAAGGAATTGATATCCTCAATTCAAAAACGAGGGTAAGATAAACTTACCCTCGTAACTATACAGCATTTTGAATCGACAAATGTCCTCATTACCTTATAGACTTTTATTTTATGGGATTTTTCAAAAGCTCCACTTCTTCTCCACTAATCGGTTTACTGAAATAATAGCCTTGAATATAATCCCCTTCCAAATCCCGTACTCTGTCTCTCTGATGCTTTTCCTCTACTCCTTCTACTGTGATCTTCAAACCGAGGCAATGCGCCAATCGAATGATATTTTCGATAAAAGCGTCTTTTCCCTCCGTTAGGAAAATATCAACCAGAGACTTATCCAGTTTTATCTTTTCCACCGGTATGTATGTCAGATAGTTAATGGATGAATATCCCGTACCAAAATCATCCAGCGCCAGTCTGACGCCGATAGAAGAAAAATCTTCGAATAGCTTCATAGCCTTCTCGTTATTATTAAGGAAAATACTTTCTGTAATTTCAATTTCAATCAAATCGGACGAGATGTCGTGCTCCTCCAGTAAATCTTTCAAATAGCTGACATAGCCGCCATCCTGAATCTGCTTGCTGGAAAAGTTAATCGCCACCGGCCTTAGCTCCATGCCGTGCTCCCTCCATGTTACCATCTGCTCGATTACCTTCTTCGTCACAATGCGCCCCAGAGTTACGATAATCTCGGACTCTTCGGCTATCGCGATGAACTGAGCGGGGGAAATTGCATGCCCCTTCAGTCTCGTCAGGGCCTCATATCCATCCAGCATACCTGTAGCTGCATCGACCTGCGGCTGGTATAGAACATAAAAACCGTCGTTTCTGCAAGCTTCACTTAAAATGTTTTTAATACCCTTGCGTCTAAGCGCTTCATCCTTCATGCTGGCATCATAATAAACCCATTCATTCGTTCCCAATTTCTTAGAAGCATACATCGCGTAATCGGCATTGGAAACTATTTCGCTGGCACTCGCCGCATCCCTTTTAAAATAAGCGATTCCCACGCTTATTCTAATATAATGCTTCTTTTCGTCAAAAGTAATGGGCGTTGCAGTAATCTGCTTAATCCGGCATAACAATTTACTGTCAGGCTCCTCCCGAGTTCCTCTTATGATTAGAAGGAATTCATCCCCGCCTAACCGCGAAGCATATAAAAGATTATCATCCATAAGCCTAATCAGACGTCTGGCAGTCTCCATTAAAATCTCATCGCCGCAGGCATGTCCATAAGTGTCGTTAGTCTCCTTGAAATCATCGATGTCCATAACGATGACCGTACATTCCTCCTTTGCCGCAATCAGCCGACTCAGCATTTCCATTGCGGCGCGCCTGTTGGGAAGGTCCGTCAGGTAATCATGCTCCGCCTGATAAATAATGTATTCCTCCTTCGCCTCGAGGTATTTTGTATAGTTCTTATTTTCTTCATATTGCTGCTTTAGTTTTTCTTCGGTAATGATTAATTTGTTGTAGGTCTCCTTCAATTCGTCATGAGATTTCTGCACCTCCCACATCAGACGGCGGCGCTTTATATTATCCACTATTGAAACCAGCAGGATGCACAAACAGACTGCAAGGAATAAAAGAACAGGAAGAAGTATCTCTCTGTATTTTTCAAAAACTGTCTGGGACTTGTTCACAATAATGGCATCCTTGGGTATAAGCGAAAAATCGATGTTATACTTTCTCAAGACCTGATAGTCGAAACGATACTGGCTCTCGCCTCTGGTCACAACGGGAATGTCGGCGACATCCGCCCCATTCAGAATATCCAGCACTATGGAACCGGCTAAATAGCCTGACTTCTCGTAAGAAACTATTTTACCGCCAAGCAGCCCCTCTCCGACTCCTGCAATGGAAGCCCGATATATCGGCACCTTGGTATGCTCCACAATATACTGCACACTTTCCGGAATGGTATACAGGTTGCCATCCTTGTCTTCAAAACGGCTCATATATATAACGATGCTGTCCTGAGTAATCCTCCCCAGCTCTTCTCCAAATTCCTCCAGCGTATATTCGGAGGAATTAATTCCCGAGAATTCATATCCGGGGAAATCATCCTCCACGGAATAAAACTGCTTTTCATCCCCTTGTCCGGTTAATGTACTGTCATAAATGGCAACTATCTTTGTCGCTTCAGGCTGAAACTTAATTGCCAAATTAAAGGTATCCTTCAGATACATTTCTTCCACCGCGCCGGTAATATAAGGATTCTCCCCGGCTCTTACCGCATGTTCCACATTGTTGATACAAAAAAATACCATAGGGATTCCCGCAAACAGCTCCTGCTGATAGGTCTGCGCAAATTCTAAAGCGGCGTCATCTCCAAGCAGTATCGCATCATATTTCTGACAATGCTGTAACTTATACTTAAGATTTTGGTAAAATAAATCTTCATTTTCCTTATTATTAAATCTCTTCATATCCATATATTCGATATTGAGCTCAATATTGTTGCCCGCAAACGCCTCTCTGATTCCTGCCTTCTGTGGGTCTAAGGTCTCAAAGCTCTCGCTGTAAGAGCTGATAAAGAGTACATGCTTAACAGAAGAATACTCCATAACAGAAAAAGGGGTATCCTCCCTATAAAAAAACAAATAGTAAATCAGTACTACCAGAGCTGCCATTAATAAAACGGCTCCGATCGCATATCTCCGCACCAGCTTTTTTTCCTCTTTTGTCATATGAAACTCCCCTATATCCATATCCTCTTTTTAATAGAAGCGGCTTCCACGTAAAAGAATATCATTTCGTTTTTTCTTATTGTTACTGTGTTTTCTATTATACTCTCTCGCAGAAGAAAGTAAAAGCATAATAATTTTCGTATTTTTACAATATTTCCACTATATTTATATCATATTTATGCAATACTTATAAATTAATTAATTTTTATATGAATTATCAAAAGAAAATTTCATAAAATATTTTAGTCCGAAATATCCATCTAATAATATACAAAGGTTATTCTCCGGAAGAAACATACGATGCAATGGCAACACACTGTAAATAATAAAACCAAAACTTCGTACAAAATTAGTAGTTGTATTTATAGAAATAATAATTATTATCGGCACAATATTGACAGTGGAACACGTTACAATACGGTCCCACTTCCGGTATAAAATAAAGTGTTATGGACTCACAAAATAATTCAGCAAATTGAGATCTTTTAGTATATTTTCCAAACCGCCGATAACAGGGAGAAGCCTTTATTCACTCACTACTATCTGCTCAATAATCCCACTCAACATTATATCTATTACTTGTTTCTTCCTTCTATCACCTTCATCCGGCAGGCTGATCCATGCACCATATAACGCTCCAAAAACTGTCGAAACTGTCTTCGTATCATATACAAATGGAATTCCATGCCGTACCAGCACGTTCACCGCATCCACATTCTGTTCTGTAAACTCTGCCAAACGCTGCTCGGATACCTTTCTCGATATCATTTCGATATTTGCAGCATTTATCTGGGATAAAATCGGATATTTCAGCATAAGCTCATACATTTTTAAAAAGACCTGCTTTACCCGTTCTCCGGCAGAATATGCTTTATTCTCATCCAGTACCTTTTCCAGACTGGTAAAGATATCTGCCTGAGCCGTTTCAACGATATCGAGATAAAGGTATTCCTTTCCGTCATAAAATTTATAGAAAGATGCCTTGGCAATATTAGCAGCAGCTACTAAATCATCAATGGTTACTTTCTTTAGCCCGTATGCCGTAAATAAATGTTCTCCTTCCGTTAAAAGCTTTTGCTTAATCCTCTCTTTTTCCTTCTCACTAAAGCGCGGCATATCTCATCCTCTCCTTTTTATTTGCAATTTTTTTCACTTAATGGAATCTTTTTTTTACTTGATAGAATCTATTTGCTTTACTTTATGGAATCTCTTTCTCTTACTCTATGGAATCTCTTTCTTTTACTTTAAGGTGAATAATCTGGCTGCGTTTTCTCGTGGAGGGCAGAATGTTTAATATCCTAAGAAGCCACGGCTGACGCTCCTTCAACAGACTTCCCATGCTCCACGACTTTACCAATTCGATACGAGAGTCCAGCTTTTCTAAATCTTTTACCCTGTCTATTCCCCATAAGAACTTGCTGCTGATTCCCTTATTCATAAAAAAAGGATGGACTACATCAAAAAATATATCGGCCTTGGGAAAGGCTTCTGCTATCTTTTGGAGAACTTTTTGCACATCTTTTTCCCCAAAATACATGAGCAAGCCTTCTGCTATGATTATTACCGCATTGCCTTCTCCAGTTCTAATCCCATCCGTCCAGCTTTCATCCAAAATAGATTCTGCGATAAAATGAATATCCGTTTCCCCTACAAATTGCTTTCTTAACTCTATTGTCTCCGGCAAATCCAAGTCGTACCATTCTACTTCTTCGCATGAAATTCTATTATATCTTGTATCCAGCCCTGCCCCCAAATTGACGATAACAGCTTTTGAAACAGAAGACAATATTTTAGAGATTTCATCATCTATGATCTTTGTGCGCGCCAAAATCCCAAGAGTGGATATGCTTCCGCCATCCACTATGAAATTCGATGTATCCGCTCGACTTAAAAATTCCACCGCCTTTTCATCACGAATCACACCGTTCACTCGTAATGTTTCATGAGCCCGGGCCGCTAATGGAATAAATAATGTCTCTGAAATTTCAGGTATTTTTAACTTCTCATTCTGCATTTAATTCACCGCCTTCTTTGAATTTAATACCGCATATATTGCAGCTCTTATCATTCTTTTTAATCTGTCGATTGCCGCACGACTGGCATTCATAAATTCCTTCCGGCAGCGACAGCTTTATACTCACATTGTCTTTATAATGGCGATTCCAAAATTTGTCTTGCTTGAATTCAATCATCAGCCATATAGAAAATAGCACCAATACCGCTATCCCAGTAATAAATGATATTTTTGAAAGCCATAGCAATTCTGTCCAGTTTTTCGGAACAAGACTAGAGAGCATTGGTATTACAAAGGACAACGTCAGGCCTGCTCCTATTACCTTCCCCCCATACCCATTTGAGTTGATTTTTTTCATCGCATCCCCTTATATGAACTAAACAATTATTTTATTATTTATAGTATATATTATATTTTTTTAATGTCAAATGAAATGTGACCCGCTCAAATCCCCTTTCTTCTGCCGGGTATCAGTCTAAGTTCTTTATAAGATTTTAAAAATATAAGTTTCAATGCTATAATATAGCAAAGTAAAATTATATTTTTGTTTTAGTATTGATTAGATTTCCGGTTAACTATAAAAATTGATAGTCAGAAGGTGAATATAATGGTTTATGAAGAACGCTTTATCGCATTTTTGAATATTCTCGGGTTTAAGAATATGATTGAGTCTACAAAGGATAATATTGAATATCAGGAAAAAATAAAGAACATATTGAACTATATCGCAGGTATAAGAGATGATAATTATTATGGGTCTTTGGCAGAGTACGGGGTCTTTAAAGAAGTGTCTGTCTTTTCCGACAGCATCGTAATTTCATATTCCAGCAGTCTTGATATTGGCGGCGCGCTTTTCCATGTGCTTATGGATTTGGTTTACATTTGCAATGATTTATTGATACATGGTATATATGTCAGAGGAGGCGTCAGCTGCGGACAAATGTATCACGATAAAAATGTTTGCTTAGGTCCTGCAATGGTGAAATCCTACGAAATAGAAAATAAAACTGCCGTTTACCCAAGAATAGTCATTGATCCTCCTGCCTTCAGGAGAGGCCTCGATTTACCCGGTAAAGCAAGTACCCTTGAGCAGGAGGCAAAGCATCTTAAGGCCTTAATTTGTTGTGATAAGAACGGCATATATTATCTTGATTTTTTATCGCAGCACCAAGAGTTTAACGACTCCTTAGATTATAATTACTTTTTAGAAAGCATAAAATCGAACATAATTTCACACTTAAACGCAAGATACCATAGAGATATTGCGCAAAAATACTTTTGGTTTGCAAATTACTATAATGAAACAATTAAAAAGTCTATGAAAAATATCCGGCTGATATATTCATAGACTTGGAGCCATATAAAAATAACTAATTCTATATTAAAAGTGTGTATAATACCACCATGGAAACGACTTAGGGTCCACAGACTTATCGCCAAATCTTTGAAGTGGATTTCTGCCATATCCTGCAATAACAACTAATTTGTATTTTGATAGCAGGCATCTATAACACAATTCATCGAATGGGTTAAATACTTATTTTTATGATAAATCACTTTAAAATGGCGTTCGAATACAAGATCATCGATATTGACAGGACATAGCGTTCCTGCCTCTGCTTCACCTGTGATATAGCGTTCCGATATGACGGAAATGCCGATTCCTTCAGCGACTGCCGCTTTGATCGCGTCTGCATTGCTGCATGTCCATGTGGAATTCCAGCGAAGCTGCTTCTCCTTCATCTTGTCTTCAAAAATCTTGCGCGTTCCGCTTCCGACTTCCCTCAAAATAAAGTTTTCCTGCTCCATTTCCCGTGAATTGATACTGCTGCGCGCGGCAAAAGGATGGCTTTTTGCACAGATCAATACCAAGGTGTCTCTCATAAACGGAGAATTTATCAAGTCCTCCGAGTCCACATCACCTTCCACAAGGCCTATGTCCAGCTTATCTTGAAAAAGTAATTTCTTCACCTGCTCTGTATTTCCTATTTCGACCTGCAATGTTAGCTGAGGATATGTTCGCATAATTTTTGCTGCGAGCTTAGGCAGTACGCATGCCCCAATCGTTACGCTGGCACCTATACGCACAACTTCGTTTTGACTTAAATCGCGCATATTCTGCTCCGCATCGAAATTCATTCGTATAATATGGCGGGCATAGCCCATAAGCTGTTCTCCTGCTTGGGTAAGATACAGCTTTTTGGATAAACGTTCAAATAAACGCACATTATAATGCCGTTCCATTTCTGCAATAGCCTGACTGACTGCAGATTGTGACATATACAGTTTGCCGGCTGCTGCGGTCATGTTCATTGTGTCGCAGACCTCAATAAAAATCTGAAAATGCCGGAATGTCATTTATCCTGCCTCCTGATTGTTAATTGATAATTTATGGTTCATTGTTCATTGTTCATTGTTCATTGTTCATTGTTCATTGCTCATTGCTCATTGCTCATTGCTCATTGCTCATTGCTCATTGCTCATTGCTCATTGCTCATTGCTCATTGCTCATTGCTCATTGCTCATTGCTCATTGCTCATTGCTCATTGCTCATTGCTCATTGCTCATTGCTCATTGCTCATTGCTCATTGCTCATTGCTCATTGCTCATTGCTCATTGCTCATTGCTCATTGCTCATTGCTCATTGCTCATTGCTCATTGCTCATTGCTCATTGCTCATTGCTCATTGCTCATTGCTCATTGCTCATTGCTCATTAGTATTTACTTATCGTTATAATAAAATTATATTGTTTTACTAATATCAAGTCAAGGTATATAGTAAATCTTGCAAACTATGAAGTGAATGATACAATCGTTTCCCTCGCTTGAAATCAATCGTTTTTTAAGGCATGGTATTACCGCTGAAGTCATATTGCTATCATATTGGTAAATCATGAAGATTTTGCCCGTCCAGAAGTAAACCTACAAAACAAAATATAAAAAGTCCACCGTGTTACTATTGATTATAACAAAGTGGAAAGGAAAGGAGCGTATTGATGTATTTCATTATAAATACACCATACAAATATTAAAATGCGCAGAATAAAAAACAAATTACCCGGAATAGCACTTTCTGCTATCATTGCCCTTCCTGCCTGGCTGATCGGCAATCATTTTCCTATTATCGGAAGCCCTGTACTGGGCATTCTGTTCGGTTTGATGCTGTCCTTTTGGAAAAGGCCTGCGGGATTTCAGGAGGGCGTGAGCTATACCTCTAAGAAACTGCTGCAATATTCTATTATTCTGCTGGGATTTGACATGAATTTGTTTCAGGTTTTTCAAACAGGCAGACAGACGCTTTTTTTAATGGTCTTTACTTTGACCGCAACCTTTCTGGCTGCTTTTTACTTTGGCAGACTGTTAAAGATTGATAGGGATACGAATATTCTAATCGGCGTAGGCACTGCAATTTGCGGAGGTTCTGCGATTGCTGCTGCCGCTCCGGTCATTCGTGCCAGGGAGGAGGATGTGGCGCGTTCTATCTCGACCATATTTTTCTTTAATGTTATAGCCGCTTTCCTCTTCCCTTTCCTGGGACATGTTCTTCATATGACCGATTATCATTTTGGATTATGGGCCGGCACCGCCATCAATGACACATCCTCTGTAGTCGCTGCCAGCTATTCATTCAGCAATGAGGCGGGGAACCTCGCTGTAATCGTGAAGCTGACCCGAACCTTGATGATCATTCCCGTTACATTAGTATTAGCACTGCTTACCGTAAAGCGGGATTCACATACAGGCGGCGCAAAGTATCGGATTTCCTCTATTTTTCCATGGTTTGTATTAGGCTTTATAGCAGCTTCCGTAATCAGCACCTTTTTGCCATTGCCTACAGAAGCAGGATTTTTTTTAGCAAAGGTCGGGAAATATGTTATCGTTATGGCTATGGCAGCAATTGGTCTTAATACAAACCTTCCATCCCTTGTAAAAAACGGATGGAAGCCAATTGTACTGGGTTTAAGCTGCTGGGCAGTACTAGCTGCAACATCTTTGATTGTGCAGTTATGGTTTCTTCCCCTGCTATAGCAACAATATCCTCTCTGCTGAATTGTTAATAGCATAAATTAAAGTTGCAGCCTCCCGGTCGGGATATGTCTGCCTATCGGATTGGAAGTTCCCGCAAGACACCTCTTGTCTATTTTGCTCTTTTAATTTTTGTTAACGATTACCGCTGCTTTTCCGGTTAAAACTATACGCCTTCTTTTATCTTCTTTTGCGTTACTGTCGATGCATTAATTACCATTTCCGCCATAAAACTAATAGCTATCCCGCTAAACATTCCCGCAATCACATCACTAGGATAATGAACCCCCAAATACAATCGCGATATTGCAATCAAAAACGCCAGTATAAGAGTTGGTATCCCGATTTTCTTCGGCAGTTTTCTATAAAATATGCAGCCTGCCGCAAATGCACTGGCCGTATGGCCGGACGGAAATGAAAAATCTGCCGGTTTATGAATAAGAGGCACCAATGCGGTTATTGCATCGTAAGGTCTGCTTCTCTCCACTAAATTTTTCAGTATCATATTATTGATAATAAGTGACATAATCAGCGCACAAATTCCCATACAGCCTATTTTCCTCGTTCGAGGGAAAATTAAGAGAAGGACAGAAATTGATATCCATATAAATCCACTATTTCCCAAGGTTGTAATAAAGATAAAAAATGGAGTTAAAATATCGTTTCTTATAAAATCTTGTATAAATAATAGGATGCTGCTATCTAAGTGAATGAGTGCTTCCATCATACCATCTGCCTCTTTTCTTTTTCTCTTTATCTTAAAAAAGAAATATAAACAGCAGATGGAGAAGATATGAACGATTTCTAAACCTATCTGCGTTATATTCTATTTATTTATATGCTTTCTTTGATGTGATGGAGTACAGAAAACTGTAGTGAATTCACACCATTTCGTATAACAAGCAATAAAAAAGCAAAAAGAACAAATGCCAGATTTGCTGCAAGTGTTCCGCTTTCTGCTTTACTACATTTTATATTATTTTATATTCAACTTCAACACTTTTAAAAAATAGACACCCTTGCTTTCCGGTAACAGTATCCATTTCCCTTTCTCAACTCTGGAATTTTTGATAAGCACCTAGCCTTTAACGGCGCCGGCAACCATACCTTTGATAATCTGTTTACTGAATACGAAATAGAATATGAGAATGGGTAACATGGTAAGCAGCATACCGGCCATAATTCTTGGATAATCGGTTGAAAACTGACCGGAAAACTGTGTCAGTGCCAGTGATACCGTCTGCAGCTTTGGATTTTTCAGCAACACCAGCGCAAACGAGAATTCATTCCAGCATTGGAAGGTTGTAATAATGCCAACAGTCGTAAGAATCGGTTTGCAAATAGGAAAAATGATTTGAAACAGCGTTCTGGTAAAGCTGCTTCCGTCGATTGCCGCAGCCTCTTCCAACGCTGTCGGAATTGACTTTAAAAATCCGTCCACCAAAAAAATTGCCAGTGAAAGTCCAAACGCAACATACGGCAAAATCAAAGTATACCAGTGGTCTGATATTCCAACGCGTTTAAATATTACGTAGATTGGAACAAGCAGGGAATGAATCGGAATCAGCATTCCCATCAGGAACAGAACATATAGCAGCCTATTCCCCCTGAAAGGAATTCTCGATAAAATATAGCCAACAATAAATCCCAGAACAACGACAAAAATCACTGAAATTACTGTGGTTCTGACACTGTTAATAATGGAGGGAAGAATTCTGTAGTCCGAGTTGGTCAGTAAATTAATATAATTTTGAACGCTGATTTGAGTAGGAAAACCAATAATATCCTTATTGAATTCAGTCACCGACTTTAAAGATGAATAAAACATCCAGATCAACGGAAAAATGCAACTGAAAGAAAATATAATCAGCACCGTATTTAAGAATGCGGCCAAAACGCCTGTCTTCACCGTCTGCCCGACAGCTCTGCCGGAATGAGATAATTTATCGTTCATCCTAATAATCCTCCGATTCTTTTGTATATGCTTTTACTAGAAGCTGAACGCCTCCAATCAGGAGCAGGCTCGTAATAAATATACCGATCGAGATTGTGCTTCCATAGCCCATATTCGATCTCTGAAATGACATCTGATAGCTATAAAGCGCCATAACATTGGATTCATTGCCGGGTCCACCCAGCGTCATTGCATAGATATGGTCGAACACTTTCATATTACCCGCAACACACAAAGTCACGCAGACAAGGAGTGTTCTTTTAATCAGGGGAAATACGATATGGATTGCCCTCTGAATGGCATTAGCACCGTCAATTTCTGAAACCTCAAAAATTTCTTTGTCCACGGAGGAAATCGCAGATAGAATGATCACCATATAATAGCCGATATATTGCCAGATGAGCGGGATAGCAACGACAATCATGATCGTTTGCGGTTCATTCAGCCATACCTTGACTGCACTCTCCTTTCCGATAAAGGTCAAAAACCAGTTAATCAATCCACGTTTATAGTCAAATACCATCATCCAGATAAAGCCGATATACACCGCAGAGATTGTGCTCGGAAAAAAGCTTAAGGTCTGATGAAGACCCTTACACTTGACCAGCCGCGAATTAATGACCAGTACGATGACAAAAGCCAGACCAATCTGCCCTACAACACAGGCAGCCACTAAAAATACGTTATGGCCAAAAGACTGCCAAAAAATGGAGTCCTTGATTAAGGTTAAATAATTATCAATTCCGATAAAAGTTTTTTTCGGCCCACCCTTCCACTCAAACAAGCTGTAATAAGCCGCCGCCGCAAGCGGAACAAAAACAGAAAAAATATATAACAATATGGGAAAGAATAGGTAACCAAAAATCACTCTATTCTTTGGCCTTATCGCATTTAACATAAGTGCCCCTCCTTGAATCATTACTTTCTGCACACATCTGTTAGCAAACTTCCTAAGCTTTATATAAGCCTTATCCCAACACACCTCAGATAAGGCTTATACTTGCCTGATGCAAGAAGCTGCATATTAAGCTGTTCTTATTTCATTACTTCCTCATAGGCCGCCTGCGCATTTTCCGCAACTGCCTCAGGTGTAATGTCTCCGTTTAACATTGATTGTAGATCCGTATTCAGGGCCCCCCAAAGTGCGCCGGAAATAAAGGAATCGTATATTTGAGATGACTTATAATCCACATATGTAAAGTTATACAAATCCTGTGTCAGCTGATTAAACTTGCTCAAATCCACGCTATCAGGAGCAGTCAAACCGCTCACTGCATAATTGCTGGATACATAATTAGCAAAGTCTGCTCCCGTCGTTTTGTATATAAAATCAATAGCTGCCGCTAATTTAGCAGGATCCTCAGCTACTTTCGGGTTGATGGCAAGAGCATAGCCTAAACCGTTTGCCTGTGTGTCTGTATCTCCTGTTGCGCCTTCCGGCTGCGGGAATACTGCCAGTTTCGAATTTGCAAATAACTCCGGATTGGATTCTTCCAAAGTTGCACCAATATAGGTCATATCCCAATTTCCGCCTATGTAAGCCGCGCAGTCACCGGAGATGTAATATTCGCGAGCCGTGTAGTGGTCGATTGCGTTGAAATCTTCATTGAAGATGCCTGAAGCGAAAATATTCTGCATGAATGTCAACGCATCCACAAAGCTCTGATCTGTAAACATAGCACCATCGTTAGCAACAAGTGAGCTGAACCAGTCCATACCTGTAAACCGGTTGCCTATGCATGTCAGGAATGTTGAGTTAGCCTGCCACTGGTCCTTATTTGCAAAGCCCATTACCGTGATGCCTTTTTTGTCAAAAAAGTCCTTTGCCTTTACAACATCTTCCCATGTCGTCGGAAATGTATCAAAGCCTGCTTCTGCCCATAACTTAGAATCGTAAATAATTGCCGTACAAGTGCCTCCTGTCAATGCCGGAATTCCATAAATCTTTCCGTCGCTCGTAAATGCATTGAACAGCTCTTTCTTATACTTTACATTATCCGGTGAATTTACCACGACATCCGTCAAATCGAGCGCAAGTCCGTCTGCACCCCATCGTACGGCGTCCATTCCCTGAAGCACATAAATATCCGGAAGATCATCGTTTGCCGCAAGAGTAGCTATTTGTGTCTTATACTCTGTGTTAGCCAAGATATTTTGGCTTAATGTAATATCCGGATGGCTTTCTTCCCATTCCGCAACCATCTTGCGGAAACCATCAGCGCCGGGATTGCCCTTTGCTTCCTCTTCCGTTGAAAAATGCATGACTGTAAGCTCTCCCTGATAAGCATCTGAAGAACTGCTGTCTGCTTGTGCCTCCTCTTTGTCTGCTGCCGGAGTATCCGTTGCTGCAACTGCTGCCTCCTGTGCTGTCCCCGTGTCTGTCGTACCGCAACCTGACAATGATGCAATGAGCATTGAAGCAGCTGCGATAAGGGTTAATACTTTTCTTTTCATCTTTTTACCTCCCAATTTTTTTTGCATTTATGTACATATCGTTATGATAAAAATGCCATTTCCCAGAAGATTTTTTTATAAAAACTAATTGATATTCTATATATGAATTTCATGCAATGAATTTCATACAATGATTTTCATATAAAAATTACCATATTTATTTCATCTTGTCAATTATTTTCTAATATTTTATTTTTTGTTTTTTCAACATTATTTGATTTTCAATGACTTCCCCGTTCCTTTCTAGAAACATTCTTGACTTTAACATATAAAACTTTTAGAATTGAGTTAAAGATTAGAGAGGATGTGAATCAGCATGGCGAGAGTTAATAACAGTTATTATGCTATTCTTGGAATTCTAAGCATCGAACCGATGTCCGGCTATCAGATTAAGAATTCTATTAACGGAGGCGCAGGTTATTTTCTGGAAATTGATTACAAGCAAATCTATCCTACACTCAAGAATATTGTCGCCGACGGATTGGCGACCTATGAAGTAGTAAAGACGGAAAAGGGAGGAGAAAGCAAGCGATACATGCTGACCGACGCCGGTTTTCATGAATTAGAGAAGTGGTTGAAGAAGCCGGTTACAAATGGAAAACAGAGGGCTTCGGAGCTAATGCTAAAGCTATTCTACGGTCATAACACATCGGTAGATGTTATTTTGGCGCACATGGAGAATTATCGGCTTTCGGTAGCAACTTTTCTTCAGGAACTGGAAGACTTAAGCGCCTATGTCGACAGCAAGTCTGAGAAAAACCCTTTTTGGTATTACAGGCGGACGACCGTTAACCGGGGGCTGATGCACCGCCAGACGGAGTTAGATTGGTGTGAGCAGACAATTGCATATATTCAGGAACATATCAAGCCGTCTGCGTTGCTCGTCAAGGATTAATACAAAAAATGGTAGTGTAAAATAAGTTGTGTCTTTGGAAATAAATGGCTTCTCTCTGGAAAGAATTAGATAAATAATTCTTTTTCAGGAAGGAGCTTTTTATATGGCTATTGCAAAGGACCAATTACAACAAATTATTGCTGATAACGACATTAATAGTCCCAGTGATATCTATGCCCTATTTAAGGACAGTTTTAAAGATATGCTGCAGGAGCTATTAGAATCGGAAATGAATGCTTCAATTGGCTATGAAAAAAATAATAAGGAGCATATGGACTCGGACAACAAGCGCAATGGATATTCTCCCAAAACCGTAAAGAGTCAGTATGGAGAAGTACAACTGGATATTCCCCGAGATAGAAATGGGGAATTCGAACCCCAGATTGTTCCTAAGTACCAACGGGATATTTCGGGGATTGAGGAAAAAGTCATTTCCCTCTATGCCAGAGGCATGACCACCCGCGATATCCATGATCAGATTGAAGACTTGTATGGAATTCAAGTGTCAGCCGAAATGGTCAGCAAGATTACGGATAAGCTTCTGCCCGAAGTAAAAGAATGGCAGTCCCGTCCCTTGGAGCCAATCTATCCCTTTGTCTTCATGGATGCGATCCATTACAAAATCCGTGAGGATGGACGAATTTTGAATCGAGCAGCTTATGTGGTATTAGGCGTAAGTTTAGATGGGAATAAAGACATCCTGAGCATCAACATCGGGGCAAATGAATCCTCTAAGTTCTGGCTGGGTATGTTAAATGATTTAAAGAATCGTGGTGTCCAAGAAGTGCTCTTCTTTTGTGTAGATGGACTTAACGGATTCAAGGAAGCAATCGCCGCGGCCTATCCGCAGGCACAAGTACAACGGTGTATCATCCACATGCTGCGCAATTCCTTCAAATATGTATCCTATAAAGACATCAAGAAGTTTGCGTCTGACTTTAAAGCAGTATACAAGGCACCCACCGAAGAAGCAGCCCTTTCTGAATTAGAAGGAGCGAAAGAAATCTGGGGTAAAAAATATCCGTATGCAATCGCAAGTTGGGAACAGAATTGGGATGTTGTAAGCCCCTTTTTTCAGTTCAGCGAAGATATCCGCAGGATAATGTATACGACAAATATCATAGAAGGAGTAAATCGACAGTTTCGTAAGGTAACCAAGACAAAAAGTGTTTTTCCCAATGATACTTCCTTGGAAAAAATGTTGTACCTGGCGACTCAGAATGTAAAGAAGAAGTGGACGCAACGTTATCGTAACTGGGACTTAGTCTTAAGTCAGCTTCTTATCTTGTATGGTGATCGGATTAGCGAATATCTGTAAATAGAAAAAATCGGCAGGCTGCCCGCAAAGCTACCTGCCGATCCACATATATCTTATTTCACCGATAATTATAGTTTAACCAGAATATTCCAAGATAAACAGATTTTTCATTTTTATTTCGGAGGTCGGGTGTGGGCAGCGTCCACGAAAAGTTGCTTTTCAATTATCGATTACTTTTCATGTAGAAATGTATAAAATTTCTTTATCTGCACAGACTAAAATAAGAAAATAAATTCGACACAAAAGTTCACCTATAACTAACAAGAATTTTACATATCTAATTCAATTCCAGATACTTGATGTCATTTGAGACACAGGAAAATTTACGCCCTCCAAAAAATATAAAAAGTGTTTATCCCCCCACTGTCGAATAAACATAAAAAATCTGTAGTAGCTTATTGAACAAATCATACTACTACAGATTCTCTTCTACACCTGATAATTCAAGTCAGATAATATTCTTTTTTCAAGTTCTCCTTCAGTCTAAATCGGATAACTCAGCTGCCTTGCAAGGTTAGGATTAGCAGATTTCATGCATTACTCTGAATGGCTCATCCGATACTTTAAAGCTCTACCAGACTATTATCCACGTCTCTTCTGCGTATTCTTCTTGTTCCTTCAAAGGAAGCCTATCTTTTATCCACCTGCCTAAAGCATCTCTCCTCTAAAACCACTTAACACTTTCATCAGATCCGGAAATATCCAATTGCATCTGACAATTTCTGAATATCGTTTTCCAGTTCTTTCGCCTTATTCGCCATCGAATTAATGTTTTCTGTCTGCAATACTACCGTTGCATTGACCTCCTGTGTGGTAGCCGCTGTCTGCTGCGAAATGGCCGAGATACTTTCCACTGCGATCATAGTATCTGTTTTGGACTGTTCCATTACTTTGGTCTCTGCTGTAATATCCTTCATGTTATTTGTCAGAATATTAACTTTTTCCTGTATCTCTCTAAAGACTACTATCGTATTTTCCAGTGCACCTTCCTGCGCGAGCACAATTTTCTGTGCTTGATTCGCAGCTGATGTCGTACTTTCCGTCTGTCTTTGTACTCCATCAATAATTCTGCGGATTCGTTCCACCGCCTCTACCGACTGATCTGCAAGCTTTCTGATTTCATCGGCTACAACAGCAAAGCCTCTGCCTGCTTCCCCTGCACGTGCCGCTTCTACAGAGGCATTTAGCGATAGCAGATTAGTCTCATCCGCAATTTCATTGATAAATTCCACAACTTCATAGATACTGCGTGACTGTCTGCCTAGTTCCTCCATGCCATCCATTACCTGTCTGGTGATCTGTGTTGTCTCTTTTCCTTTTGTACGCAGTTCTTCCACAATATCCATTCCTTTATTTACTGTCTTATCGGTTTCCCTTGTATTTTCCATCGTATTGGAGATATATCCTGTTACATCCTCTATCCTGGAAGACAATAATTCCATCTGTGTTACACACTTTTGGGTATCGCCTGCCTGTAACTGATTCCCTTGTCCAATCTCATCAATTGCCAGTGCAATTCCTTTTGATCCTCCCAGAATATCTTCCGCCTGATCAGATACCTCTATTGCAATCGTGTGTACTCTGTCTCCAAATTCTGTAACCTGTCCGATCAACTGTCTGACCTGCTCTACCATATGGGTCAGAGCATATGCCAATCTGCCAAGCTCGTCCTTTTTCTTATCCCGGAAAATAACCGTCATATTGCCTGCCGAAGCTTTTTCAGAAATTCCTACCATGGTATTGATACGATTTCCAATTCCAAGCGCTAACGTTAATCCAATAATCAGAGAAAATAACGCTGTTGCAATCGTAATCATAATTGTAATCTGTTTAATCTGCTGTACCTGGCCTGTTATGTTTTGTTCCGGAATCATACTGCATACCATTGCGCCTGTTGTCCCGATTTTAGAATAAGCAAACAATTGAGTTTCATTATTCCATTCTGTTTCCAGATAGCCACTATCAGCTTGATCCTCCAAAGCCCTTTGGAAACACTCCATATCCTTAAAAACAACCTGAGTATTTATATCATTACAAGTAATCTCTCTTCTATCCGGTGTAATAAAGCTGACAATACTGCCTTCTCCCAAATCCATTTCTTCCAGAACAGACCGTACGGTATCCATATTTAAATCAATAATAAAAAATCCGTTTCCTTTACTCAATTTTCGTACATAAGAGACCGCATAGGAATCTGATGACTTTGAAAGAAGTTCATCGAGATAAACATGTTCCCCATACCATGCTTCCTTTTTGCCGGATGTCCATATCTGCCCCTCTTCACTTTGCATAAAGGTTTGATAGCTATCTGCCGTCAGTTCTCCGTCTGTTGAAAAATGCTTTGTAACAAAAGTTTTGTAACCAACCTTACTCTGTCCGCTATTTTCATCTGAGGAAACTTCTTTCGTCTTTGCTGCCGTTCCTTCTCCAATAATATGTACTGCACTAATAGATGGTACCGCAGTCTTTATAGCCATTAAATCAGATTTAATCTCCCGGTACATTGTATTACTGTCCCCACCATGTACCTGATCCTTTGTATAATACGAAACAATCTGAGAATTGTTTCCCAATTCCTTTGCTTTTTCAGACAATGTGCTCATCGTCAAGTCAAAATACTTTCCGATTGCACTCATCGTTTCTGTAGCAGAGTCTTTGTAGTTATGCACAATCGTTGTCAAGGCCAGTCTGTACGATACCGTTCCCAGCAACATGATAAATCCCACCGGAATAATAAAGCCAATAATCAGATTTCTTAAGATTCCTCTGCGAAAGCTCTTTTCACAATTTACTTTGTCGTATTTTTTGCTCTTTCTTACATTTTCTTTCTTCTCTTTTCTCATATGCCTCTGTTAAACTCCTTCCCTTAACCCCAATACGTTTAACGTTAAACTTATTATTTTTTCATTTTTTCTTTTCCTTTCAGAATAATCCCCGTAGAATCCCCATTATTCTATAGATTATTATACGAATAAAATATTTAATTAGGTTTAACGTTCAACTTAAAACTATCATTCCCTACCCGCTTTGTCAAGGAGAATCATTTGCATTTATATACTCCAAAAATTTTATTAGGATGATAGAGAGTTGCTAAAACGTGTTGAAAAGATACGCAACCGTAGTAACTCCAAACACAGCCAAAAACCAAATTGCAGCAAGAACTGCAAGAATTCTCAAAGATACTCGTCTTCCATGTACTTATCTGGATTGGTCCATATCTTTTTCTTGGAATTTTATTTTTCTCCAAGTATTGATTTCCAAAACACGTTTCGAGAACGCAAAAAGGCTCCCCGTATTAGTATTTCTACTAATAACGAAGTGCCTGATAACTTCTGCAATCCAGGGTTGTTCCTCACAATTGTTGCCGCTTAAATTTAATAAAAGTTTGCTTCGTGTGACTCCGCAAGAAATTTTCTGTTTCTAACATCTGTCTTCATGAATCTCCGAAAAATTCAGGCGGTTTTAAGATGGTTTTAAGGCTCTACTGAATCAATCCATCTTCTCTTAATTAATTTCTCTTACTCTGCAGCAAGCTACATAATGGTTTTTTTCAATCTCTTCCAGCTTTTGAGGTTGTTTACAGTCCTTAATCGCGTAGGGACACCTCGCTAAAAATCTGCAGCCCTGCTCCGGATTAATCGGCGAGGTGATTTCTCCCTTTAGCTGAACCCGCTGCATGGGGTGATAAATATCTGTAGATGGAATAGCTGACAGCAAAGCTTGCGTATAAGGGTGAAGTGTATTTAGAAACAAATCTTCTGTGGATGCCTTCTCTACAAGCTGTCCCAGGTACATGACACAAATTGTATTGGAAATATGTCTTACTACAGAAAGATCATGCGTCACAAACATATATGCAATTCCTGTTTTTTCCTGCAGATCCATAAGTAAATTCAATACTTGCGCCTGAATCGAGACATCTAATGCCGATACGGGTTCATCACAAACAATAAAATCCGGATTCAGCGCTAATGCCCTGGCGATACCCACTCTTTGACGACGGCCCCCATCTAATTCATGGGGATAGGATTGTCTTAGCCTCTCATCTACACCCACTAATTCCATTAATCTATGCGTCTGATCTTTTAATTCAGCTTTTGTTTTGTAAAGTTTAGAATGTCTTAAGGGTTCCATAATCGTAGATTCGATACGAATTCTCGGATTAAGGCTTGAATATGGATCCTGAAATACAATCTGCATTTTCTCTCGTACCCGCCTTAATTCATTTCCCTTTGCATTTGTAATATCATTTCCATTTAATAAGATCTTACCACCCGTTGCATCCTGCAATCTTATCATGGTTCTTCCCAACGTGCTTTTTCCACATCCTGATTCTCCAACAACACCTAGCGTTTCGCCTTTTTCAATCTTGAAAGAAACATCGTCTACTGCGTGATTAAGCCCAGTTGGAACTTTAAAGTACTTTTTTAAATTTTGCACTTCAATTAATGACATGTTTTCTCCTCCTGTTTTAAGTTACAGCACCGGCAAAAATGTCCTTCCGCTATTTCAGCAAATGGGATTTCCTCTTTACTGCATTCCTCTGTAACAAAAGGACATCTTGGTGCAAAAGAGCATCCCATTGGCAGGCATGTGGGATCAGGCGGTGAACCGATTATCGGGTTTAATCTTTTCTGTCCCTGTGTCATGCTTGGCAGTGAATTAAATAGTCCAATCGTATATGGGTGGGACGGCGATAAAAATAAATCTTTTTTTGTGGCATACTCAATGATCTTACCTGCATAAACAACCGCAACATTATCACTTGTTTCTGCAACAACACCAAGGTCATGCGTAATTAAAATCATTGATGTATTATGCTTTACTCTTAAGGTTTTAATCAAATCCAAGACCTGTGCCTGAATCGTAACATCAAGCGCCGTGGTAGGTTCATCCGCTAATAACAATATAGGATTGCACGCTAATGCCATCGCAATAACAACCCGCTGTTTCATACCTCCTGAAAACTCAAACGGATATTCCACATAACGTGCCTTAGGTATTCCAACTAATTCCAGCATTTCCTCTGCTTTTTCTATTGCTTCTTCTTTCGTGTAATCATTATGCAAGAGCAAGCCCTCTGTAATCTGATCACCAACAGTCATTAAGGGATTTAATGCTGTCATCGGGTCTTGAAAAATCATTGCGATTTTTTCACCTTTGATTTTCAATTTCTTTGCATCCGGCATACTAATGAGCTCTTCTCCTTCAAGCCATATCTCTCCCCCAATAAGTTTGGCAGGCGGGTTAGGAAGAATGCCCAAAATTGATTTGGCAATTGTTGTTTTTCCTGCTCCGGTTTCTCCGACAAGCGCTAACGTTTCACCCTTGTTCATATCGAATGAAACTTTGTTTACTGCCTGAACTACTTTTTTGCCTGATGTATATACTACTTCCAGATCCCGTACGGATAGGATTTTTTTTTCATCATTCATTTTTTATTCCCTCTTACTTTCTTAATTTTGGATCCATTGCATCTCTCAACCCATCACCGATTAAATTAATCGCTAATACCGTTAATGCAATAAATAATCCCGGGAACATAATTAAGTATGGATAGTTTAAAATATGAGTACGTGCATCAGCCAGCATTGCTCCCCATTCCGGAGTGGGCGGCTGAACGCCAAGTCCAATATACGAAAGCGCTGCTGCCATCGTAATAGTCATTCCGATTCCCATAGTTGCATCTACGATTACAGGAGAAATAACATTTGGCAATAAATGACGAAACATAATACTGATCTTAGAACAATTAATTGATTCAGCAGCTTCGAGGTACTCCTTTGAACGTTCGGAAAGAATCTGTCCGCGAATCAGGCGTACACCAATTGGAACATTTCCAATTGAAAGTGCGAGTACTGTATTAAAGAAACCTGCTCCTAGCACAGCAGAAATTAAAATGCATAAAAGCATACTTGGCAATGATGACCAGATGTCCATGAAGCGCATGATTATCGTTTCGGCTTGTCCCCCTAAATAACCTGCTACGCTTCCAATAATTATTCCGATCACCGAACCTACAACAGCTGCACATATACCCAGCGCCAATGAATACCGTCCTCCGTATAATAGCCGGCTGAACAGATCACGTCCCATTCCATCGGTGCCCATTATATGCTTCGCACTTGGTCCCTTAAACATATTTTTCAAATCCATTTCATTTAATCCATATGATGCTATAAATGGTGCGAATATACACGCTGAAACAATTATAACTAATATTATAATTCCAACTTTTGCTCCTGGATTCGACCAGATTCTACTCATAGTCTCTGCAAAAAGAGAGGACCTTTTTTCTTTTCTCATTATTTCATCCTCCTTCTCGCATTAGAATACTGCGCTTTAATTCTAGGATCTACAAATGCATAAACAAGGTCGACCAACAACATTGAAAGTGCTGTAAATACTGCAAAAAACAGAACACATGCGCGGACTACCGGATAATCACGACTATTAATTGCCGTAAGCAAGTAAAGACCAACACCTGGAATTGAGAATACGCTTTCAATAACTGCCGACCCGGCAACTACACGTGCAAACCCATTCCCTATTGACGTAATAATCGGCATTAGTGCATTAGGAAGCATATGTCCGTATATTACTCTGCCTTCCTTCTGCCCTTTTGCCCTTGCTGTTGTTATATAGTCCTCGCGAAAGACTCCTAAAATACTGGCACGTGTTTGCCTTGCGTTAACTGCTATACCACCAAGTGCACTACAAATTATCGGCATAATATAATATTGCGGTCCACCAATTCCATAGGATGGCAGCCACCCCAATTGCGATGAGAATAATAGAATCATTATTAACGCCACCCAAAAATCAGGGCATGAAATAAAAATCATTGCTATCCCCATGGTAAGCGAATCATACCATTTTCCTTCATGTGTTGCAGCAAAAATGCCCATTAATAATCCAAGGGTTAAATTCAATGCCATTGCTGATAAACCAATGATCAAGGTTCTTGGAAGTCTGATAACCAATTCATGCAAAACAGGTTTATCATATACCCACGATGTGCCTAAATCAAACTTAATAAATGTGTTGTACATAAATTCTCTTAACTGCCCAAAGTACGATTTGTCAAGTCCTAATAAATGACGTAAATTTGCCACATCTTCCGCCTTTGCATTTCCACCGGCAATAACAACTGCCGGATCCCCCGGTGTAAAATAAAGGATTGTAAAAATCACCAATGCAGTTCCAAATACGATCACCATCATCCATAACAATCGCTTTAATATATATCTTCCCATACTTTTCTCCATTCCAATGGCATACCTTAAAATAGCAGTATCCAATTCTTCAGTATTATTAAAGACTGGATACTGTTATTTTACATAAAGCTAATCAAGATAGTAGTCACATGAACCTGCCCGAAGAAATTCACTTTCACGATAAACCAGTGTTGCAAAATCCTCACTATACACTGAATTCGTAGCAGGTGAGCATAATGCATAGTAATAACCATTTTCTAAAATGTAATTGACGAAATCTGTTTCGTTTTCTTCAGTATGTCCGGCAAGTGATTTAACATTTAGCAATTTTTCCTGTAATGTATCATCTGCAATAAATGACATATTATATCCTGTTCCAAATTCAGTATTGTTCATAGGACGATTCCACTCCCCGACCTGTGAACCTCCGCCAATCTGACTGATCAAAATATCCCATTTGGTATAGTCAAGCATATCAGTCTGTGCAAGAGCCGCTTCTTCTGCTACGATTTCTACATTAATACCTGCCTGTAATAATAAAGCCTGAATCATTGTCATCATCGTCTTTATTGTCTCATCACTAGGTGCGAGCAATGTTAACGTTTCGCCGTTATATCCGGACTTTGATAAATATTCTTTCGCTTTTTCAAGGTCGCAAGATGCCATATAATTATCCGGATTTTCTTCCCATGAAGAATAATAATCACTAAAGAATGATGTGCCCAATGCTTTGGCTGCCACCGTATTTCCTGTCGCGGCAGAGATCGCTTCATTGTCAAGCGCATAATAAATCGCTTTTCTAAGGTTAACATCAGCGGTCAGTTTACCTTCATAATTGTTACACATCAGCATATACAGACCGCTGCCCTGCGTTACATAAACATCATTTCCTTCTGCATACTGACCACCCTCCGCAAAATCGGCAAGGTTTTCAGCAGGGATATATTCAGAGTACTGGATCTGTCCTGTGCTAAGCGCTATTACATGTTGGGATGTTTCTGCAATTATATTGTATTCTATCGTCTGAACATTAGCTAAATGTTCCGGATCACGTAATTCATCTTTTTGCCAATAATCATCATTAGCTTCCAATACACAACGAGAACCTGATACAAATTCTGAAACTTTATATGGCCCCGTTGCCACAGGTGCATCCGTAAAATTACCTTCTTCATATGCTTTTTGAGAAACAATACATGTTCTGCACCATGGCCATTCCAAAGCGCCAAGGGAATCAATGGGTGCTGTCCATGTAAATCGAACGGTATAATCATCCACTTTTTCTACACTTTTAAAACTGTCGAATTTAAATGCATTGCCTGAATCAACCAAAAGATTCAAAGAAAAAACTACGTCATCTGCTGTGATATGATTTCCCGCTGTATCATAAATGTAGTCATATATTTCTACATCCCAGTGAAGATCGTCAACTTCTGTATATCCTTTTGCTAATATCGGGATATACTCATTGTTTCTGAAATCAAAAAGTGGTTCATAGAAATTATAGTAAATAAACAATTTACTATTATCACCATTCATGGATGTTGGTGCGAGATCCTTCGGATCACTGATCATGCCTATAGAAATTTTGTCGTACCGTTCATCGCTTTCTGCTGTTGTTTTTCTTGAAGTATCTGCTGTCGGTGCAACATCCGCATCCGCCAGTGCCGCCGATTCAGATTCGGCTGCAGCGTCCTGTGCCTCTGTTTTTACTGCCTGATCACCTGCGGAACTTCCGCATCCTGTAACAAGTGAAGCCGTCATTGTTGCGCATAATAATAATGCCGCGATTTTTTTTCCTTTCATATTACCCTCCTTTTGTATTTTACCCCATACGGGTTAAAATCCCACTATAATAGATTCATTCCACCACTTAAATCAAGAAAAGTTCCTGTTGTGAATCCAATTTCTTCGCTTGCGAGATAGCAAATAGCTTGTGCAAGATCTTCCGCTGTTCCCATTCTGCCTGCAGGCACATTTGTCAAAAATTTCGTTGTGTCTTTGATTGGCGGTAAATCCTTATCTCTTATACCTTCCGGTTTTATTCGTTCTATTGGTCCTTTAACTATACAGTTTACGTTGATACCTTCACCAGCCAGTCTCGCTGCACAATTTTTAGTTAATGATGCCACAGCACCTTTCGCTACAGCGTTTGAAAAGCTCTCAAGAATCCCCCCCTTAACTCCTTCTACGGTGGTCATAAATATTACCCTTGCCGCTCTGCTTTTTCGAAGGTATGGTAATCCGCTTTTTAAAAGTGTATAGCTCCCGCCCACCAAATGATCTATGCTCTTCAATAAAGTTTGTGTATCTACAGAATCAATGCTGTCTTCAACACCATCATCTCCGGTATTGCAGATAATGACATCAATGGAACCAAATGTATTATAAATGTCTTTAAAAATCTCTTCATCCGACTTAGGCGGTGTCTGACATTTGCCATCTTGTACAATCAGGCACTTCCCTTTATAATTCATTTCATTGATTTCATTCATTAACGCCTGTGCCTGTGCCATTTGATGTGTCAGCATAATAACATTCATTCCATATTTACAGAGTTCCCTGGCAGACATTATACCGTCTCCGCCCGTTGCTCCTGCAAAAACACAAGTTCTTCCTTCTAATGTTAACATTATATTTATTTCCTCCTTTATGCGAAGTTCATTCACATGAATCTTCTCATCCAAGTACCCATATAGTCATATAGCACTTTCTCTGTATCTCCAAAACTTCCATGTTTTTTTTGCGCCAAATAATTTGGTGTAAACGTATGTCCTGCTCCATGAATAAACGCAATTGTTTTATCTCTCATTTGAGCATTTTCAAATATCATCTCAGCTGCAAGATATTCATAACTTCCCGTCAAGCCTATTGTTAAAAGCGGCACATTTATGTGCTTAATATTCGATATAGGAGATGCATAACAGGAATTCCAATCGATCCCGACAATATCATCTTCTTTTACTAAGAACTCATCCGTTGCATCAATTGCCTGAGAGCTCAAAAAACCTTTTACTGTAGTAGCATTAGCACCCATGTTATAAAATTTCGAAAAACAAAAATCTATTTCCGGCGTTCTTACACAATGAATGATTTCATTTGTCACCGTACCATCTCCGTGTAACAGATCATACGGTTTTTTAGTATGACTTAAGAAGTGCAAATCTTCCGGAATCAATCTGTTGTTCGGTTTTGGTTGATTGCCCGCAGTAATAATAAATGGCTCGTCGTCTGCATAATTTCCCTTGCCGGCATTAATTAACTCAAGTCTGTTTAATGCAAGCTTAATGAGACGTCTATTTCTATCTGCCTGCGCCTTAAAATATTTCTTAATAAATGCTTCCGTATAATGCGCCCCTTCCGGATCATAACCATTTGCAGGATTAAAGATATCCAATTCCGGGTCAAGCCTCATACCATTTCCCTCTTCAATGACCGCAGGATCCAGGCTTAATAATGTCATGACTCCATTTCCATAGTTTGCGTCGATCAGCATAATTCCATCTGCCGGAATCAGCTCTTCCTGTATTGTAGTTGCATAAATTTTTTCATTGCCACGATAAATTTGAGCGCCGTTCTCAGCAATACTCTGGTAAGCTGTCATCAGAGTTGCTCCTCCACTATGTCCCATTAAAATAACCTTTTTAACACCCGGGAGGCTCTTCAAAAAATTCATTGCTTTATTTAATGTTCTGAATTTATTTTCTATTTCACCAAATTCAGAGTCACATGCCAATACTTGAAATCCCTGACTTGCAAGTTGCGGTCCCATATTTTGTGACATATAATTCTGGTCACAATGCATCAATAAAACCGCAATATTACTAAGTTCATTTTTCTTTTTCGCTGAGTAGTACATACCGAGTGCACCAAAGCCCATCTCAACAAGCTGCTCCTCCACATCTTCTACAATGTCTCTATAATAAATCCCTTTTGAATTTAAACGATACATTTTATCCCTCCTGTTATTCTTCAATTTTATAAAGTTTCTGGGCATTTTTCCCTAAGACTAGTCCCTTTTCAAATTCAGAAATGTCAAGGTTATTCACAAATTCAACTCCTCCCAGCAGCCATTCTCTGCGCACAGGATAAGATGTACCGAAGATCACATGATCTGCCCCCAGTATTTTTATTGCACATTCCAATTGTACCTTTCCCCATGGCTGTGCATGAGACATTTCGAAATATATGTTATTCTTAAATTGTTCTTCAACTTTTTCGTTGTCAGTTTCAAATCGATTTACTGTTTCTGTCTTTGTCTTCTTTGGAAACAGCATATTGCTGATTGCAAAAAATCCGCCTCCGAGCATAGAATGCACAAACTTGATATTAGGATACTTCACAAAAAATCCGCTAAATAGTTCTCTGCTGATTGCAAGTCCCTGGTCTACACATCTGCCATAGGAGCGTCTGACATTATTAAATTCATAAAAAGAATTATATTCCACGGGTACCGGTGTGTGGTGTATATACACTGTCATATCTAATTCATTTACTTTTTCAAAAAACAATCCGAACCTTTCATCATCCAAATAAACGTCCCCATAATGTGCCGACATTTGAAGGGCATTTATATGAAGCTTATCATGGCATCTTACAAGTTCATCTATGTTTTCCTGAGTCGGGTAGGGAGGAACAATGGCAAGCGGTATTAATCGTCCATTACTCTTTTTTGCATGTTCATACATTTTATCATTGAAATAACGACTCATCGAAAGTCCCATCCATTCCTGGCAACAGGGAACTTTTAAAACTGCTTTTTCAACACCTGCAATATCTAGATCATTTAACTGATTTTCTAATATATAATCATGTTGTGCGTAATTCAAATTTTGAAATCCTTTTGGCTTCTCTAAGACGATCTGCTTTAAACCATTTTTTTCTGCAATTTCTTCTGAATAACCATACCATCCATATTCGCCCGGAATTTCATCTAAAAATTGTTTCATCAACTCTTCATCATCAAAAAGCTCTTCCGGAAACCAATACATATTTGCATCAATAATCATTTTTCTCTCCTAACGTGCTTTTTATAGCGCACGCACAGAAATGTATATTCGCATTATCATTTACCACTTTGTGATATTGTAATATGATAACTTGACGAATTATTTTCTTTACGCGTCTTGTAGCGCTTGTATATTTTAATAATTAATTCTATATTTCGAATTATACTTTATACATATTCCACAATCAAACCGCTTTAAACTATATTTTATGCAGTATTCGCATAAATAAATTTTTGTGGAAAAATAAATAGCTATGAGATTTTCTTCTCCATAAAAATTGTCCGAAAAATCAGTCTTACAAGGGGTCCCACGTAGAAAACCTGTATGATCAAAGCAAATGGAAAATTTACCAGTAATTTTTGCAACCACAATATAATAATTTCTTTTACAAATCCATGATGATAAAATGCTACTGATAATGTCATGATTGGCGCCATAATGCAAACAGTAAAACAAGCCATTGCCACCAATATGAAAATTGGTTTATCTACTCCGGGCGTAAACACTCTTGATGTCAATTTTCTTGCAAGTGGCCCTGCTATGTATTTTTGTGCAAAAAATGCTACGATCGCTTCAAACCACATTCCTTTTATTGCATTAGCAAATGTTTCATAACTTAATCCAAATTCTAACGCCATATTGTAGCAGGTCATACAATAAACCATCGTAAATACCATAATAATTGTAAATATAAAATCCTGTGATTTTGTTTTTGGCATCTTTTCCTCCATAATAACCTTAATTTGATTTATTTTTTGCATTTAACAATTATGTCTTTTTAAAAATTTCAGGGCCAGATCTGCCCAAATCGTGACATCCTCATTGATCAGTTCCTGATTACATGTAGAGTTCTCATTCGCCAGTGCAAGCCCATGAAATCCCTCTTCAAACACGTGAATTTCATAAGGTATATGAAAAGCACTTAACCTTTCAGCAAATCTAAGCGATTGCTCTGCATAAACGAGTTCATCCTTTGATGTATGCCACAAAAATGTTGGCGGTGTTTTTTCAGAAACATAATAGTATGGACTTGCTCTTTTATACTGCTCTTCAGTAGCATTAACTCCAACACCGGCTTCCAAAAACATTTCAAGAAAATCTTTTTTTTTCATCCCTATGCTTGGTGAGAAAGGATTGATCTCCGGTTCACTCATGCTTCTTTCTATTTGATATAAATAATCAAGCATAGGATAACAAAGAACTACTGCATTCGGCCTTATCTTCTCAGGCTCAATACCTGGATCAACTTTGTTCAAAATCAAATTATCATTCCATTGAGTTGCAAGAGATGCACAAATCTGCCCTCCCGCAGAAAAGCCTATTACAGTTATACTATCCTGATTTATTTTCCATTTTTCTGAATTTGTTCTAATGATCAACATTAGCTTTGCAAGATCTGTAACGGGCTCCGGGTAGCAGGCAAGCCCCGTAGCTTTCGTGATGTAATCAAGCGTAAAAACCTGATACCCTTTGCTAAGAAAATACATCGCCACCGGCTGTTTCTCACGCTCAGTAATTCTCATAAACCCACCGCCTCCACATATTACAACAGCCGGATGCATCCTTCCCGAATCTACTTCAGCCGAATTATCAAGTAAATACATCGTATAACTCGCTCTGCGTTTATCATTCCAAACTTTTTTCTTTTCAACAATCATTTTACCCTCCGAATAGATATCCCACGTTATCAGGATTCCTGTTATGTTGATTTTAATTTACTTATTGTTGACAATCAATTCATCTTCGCCTACAATTTATCCATAATCAGCATAAATGATTTTAGTGTTTTAAAAAATTAGCGTGGAGGTATTTATGGATCTTGACTATATCAAGGATTTTGTTATTTTAGCTGAGGTCGGAAACTATTTGGAAGCCGCAGATCAACTATTCATTTCACAATCTTCTTTAACACGGCATATACAACAATTAGAAAAAGACCTTGGTGTAACACTTTTCGATAGAACCACACGCAAGGTTTCATTAAATCGATACGGACAATTGTTTCTTCCTTACGCAAATAAAATGGTTCAGATCCGATATGAATATGAAACAGCGTTTTACAATGAACTAAAGAATATAAATAGTAACTTGAATATTGGTTCTATCCCTTCAATGGTTCAATACAATATTACCGATTTATTGATTAAATTTAAAAACAAGAATACTAGTTTTAGTTTAAATGTGATTGAAGCAGAAACGCACGAGTTAAAAGAAATGCTTCGAAATAATAAATGTGATTTAGCATTTATACGTGAAACAGATTATTCAGATAACGAATTTGTACGCATCCCTTATTCCATTGATTCGATGGTCGCGGTTCTTCCATTAGACCATCCTTTGTCAAAATCAGACAGCATAGCTTTGGAACAATTGAAGAACGAAAAATTTATTCTTTTACCTGAACATTCACTCATGTATGATCTATGCGTCAGTGAATGTAAAAAAGCCGGATTTGAACCTGAAATTGTATTTACAGGTCATAGAGGTGAGAACTTAATTGATATGGTCAGCAAAGGAGCAGGCTGCGCATTATTAATGAAACGTCCGGCGGTATTTTTATCAAATGCCAATACCGTTTTAGTCGATATCTATCCGCAGGTCTGTACAAAAATCAGCCTTTGCTATAAAAAAAATCATGAGCTTTCAATTGCCGCCCGGCATTTTATCAATTGTCTGACCGCAATGTAAAGCTTTTCGTGTATTTTGGGCTTTTCTGATACTTATCAAGTCCAACTGCTGCAAGATTTGTACTGAGTACAAAATAAAGCTGCCGGGAAGTTTTGCCTCCTGACAGCTTTATTTTTAATTATATCAGATTTTTCCTATTCTCAAAATAATTATTATCGAAAATATTCATCAACTCCATTTGCAATGCCTTCTGCAATCAAATACTGGTACTCATCCGTTGCCATTTTCTGGTCCTCATCCGGATTAGTCATATAGCCCATTTCTACAATAGTAACCGGCACCAAACTCCAATTAATCCCACTCATTGTATCCGTTTCCCATACAGATTCTTTTTTACACCCTGTACTATCTACCATTGCATCAAGTATGCATGTAGAAAGTTTTTTGCTTTGATCGTAAAGCGATACATAAGGGCTATTAGCTGTTTGGCAAATCGTCATTGCTCCATTTACGCTTGAATTCTCAGATCCATTCGCATGAATTCGAATTAATATCTCAGCACCGGCATCATATGCCATTTGTGCTCTTTCTGAATTACTGATATTTACGTCATTCGTTTCTCGTATCATATATACGTCATAACCTTTATTTATCAGTTCTTCTTTTAGCTTGAGCGCTACTTCCAAATTTAGCTCATATTCTGCCAGTCCAGTAGATACTCCGCTAGTACCGCCGGATACTTTCGCTTTCATCTCGCCGGAGCCCGGTCCGATAGGTTCTTTTTCACTATTCCCTTTACTCTGATGACCTGCATCTATTGCAATTAAGTGTCCTCCCGTAATGGAAGGTGCCGTCTTCTCATGCAAATACTCGGCTTTGGCATAATATTCATTTCCATCCAGCAATACCCGGCTCCAGCCATCTTCTATATCTTCCATTTTTCCTAATGCAGTGCCGCGGGGTACTGTTTTATAAATATTCTCTCCTATCGACGGACTTGTCCTTATGTTAATACTATCCGTTGTATATACCTGTATTACCTCGACTTCTGTCGTCTCTTCAGTTAAATTAGAATCTCCTGCCGTTCCTTCCGAAGTATTTTCTTCGGATTGGATTATCTCTTTCGATGGTATTGTTTCTTCAGATTGCATTGTTTCTTCGGATGGTATTGTTCCTTTAATAATTTGATCCGTTTGGTCTGCTTCTTCGGATACTCCTATCTCACTATCAACACCAGCATTTTTATCGACCGTACAGCCTGTGCACAAAACGGTACATAGGCTGATTGCCACTATAAATATAATATTTTTCATCTACCTAATCCTTACTTTAAATTACAGCCCCAAAAGGCTGCCCCAGACACCCAATGAAGACATTGCGTCGTCCAGCAACTTCTGAACTATACTCTTTCCTACCAGTACTAATAAAGTAATACAAACAAGGTGTACTCCTATTACAATCCAAAGATTAATATTCTTATTTCCCTTGGCTACTACATTCATTGCCTCGATACTTGTAAGTATCCATGCCAAGTACACCCCCAAAAGCAAAAGAGCCGCTACTGGAGGTGAAATCAGTCCCATGATAAAACATGCTGCAAATATAATACTTCCGGGGACTGTCGCGGTTCCAAATACGCCTAACGAATTTAAGAAAGATGCATCGCTATCACTCTTCTTTCCAAGTAAACTACCCACAAATGCAAATATTATCAAAGGCACTGCTACGGCTATTACAAAGTAAAAAGCAATTCCCACACGACCACCAGATTCAAGCAAATCGCCAAGTAATGGAATATTTATCGTTGTACCTAAAAACAAAAGTAATAAATGTACTACTCCAATGATAATTCCAGGTATGTATCTATTCTGTGCCGAAATATCTTCCATTGCTGTATAAGGATTTTTAATTGCATTAATAAATACATTCTTCGCCTCATTGGCATGAGCTTTTGCCATTTCCACCTGAGGATTAGGCTTCTGAGAATCCATCTGGGGTTGTCCCTGATATCCTCCCTGTTGTTGTTCATTAGCAGATACCTGTTGCTGATTTACCACATTATCCTGTGATATCTCCTTGCAATTACAAGTTACTCCTTCATTAAGTTGTTTTCCACAGTACTTACAAAATGCCATCTTTTTTCCCTCCATCATATTTACTCCAGTATTTTCCACTGTCCATCTACTAATTCAAGTACAAAACTTCCATATGCTTCATCTGATCTGTCTGAGAAAGGTTCCTTTGTTTCCTTTTCTGTCCACCAGTCTCTATTAATTCTATAACCATCTATACTATAATTTACATCAGCATTCACAGCAATTGTCAAATTACCATCATCAGTCTGCCCCTTGTAATTGTAGCTATATGTAATAGACTTGATATTCATCTTCGTCACTTTTTCATTATTGTTCAGTAAATTTGCTGCATTTTCATAATTATAACTTCCTTCATAATTTTCTGAAATAATGTGTTTTACTGATTCTACAAATTGATCATAACTATTTCCCTCTATCAGAGAATTTTCATAATATTTTTCCAAGAATTCTGTACATATCGGTTCCACTGTTTCTAGTATGTTACTCTCTAACAGCATATTATCCGCATAGTATGTATTGTTATAAGGGGTCACATCTATACTATCTGCATATTCCGCTCTATATGGAGCACTAACCCTGATTTCGTATTTGCCTTCAAACATTTGAGGAAGTATATATTTTAATCTTCTTCCTTCTTTCTGAGGATCGGAATCAAGTTCATTCAAATCTATGCCTGCAATAGTAGCCTTTGCGTCAAAAGGGATATAAACCGCAAAATTATCTACTACATTATCACTGGGTGAAACTTTCCATTCATCAAAAATCAGCCATTTCTTTTCCTGCTGCTTCACTACACTTATATTTTCTGTACTCGTTCCGCTCTTCCCCTTGACTACGAATTCACAAGTGAAATCTTTTACGATATCTTTATCTCCACCGAATAAATCACTCCCTGCTTCAACAGTATAGTTTGTAATATCTCTTACTTTAGTACTTTGCATTGTATTTGCAAATAATTCTGCTGTCATTAATGGAGAATCCGGTAAATCCATCATTTCATAAAGCTGTTCCCAATCTCCTGCTGCCTCTGCTTTAAAGTAATTATCTGCCGCTGTTTCCGGACTATATTGTTTCTCACCTACTTTGTAAAATACCACTGCTAATATTACAAGCAAGATAATCTCAGCAATAAATACTTTCTTTCCCTTTTCCATCGGTGCTTTATAAACCGGCGGCCGTGTCACATATGGCTGCGCAATATTAGGTTGTTCCATATTGATTTGAGTCACCGGATTATATGCTGCTTCTGATTCTGCATTATTCCCTATGTCCGGATGAACCTCTGATTCAATAGCTGCATCTATTTTTACTTCATTTTTTTCTCTTTCGTCATGCTCTATCTTTGCTCCACAATTCTCACAATACAGAGAGTTATCGTCAATTTTTGTTCCACACTTTTCACAAAACATATTTATCCCCCTAATACCCCATCTCTTTTTCTATCTTCGAAATTAGATTTTTATTGTATAATTCATACTCGTTGAATACACTATCTCCCAAGCTGTCAAATTCTTTTACTGAGTACTTTGGAGCATACCATGATTTCTCGTTGAAATACTCCTGTAGCTGCTCATCTGAAAATTCTCTTCCAAGGCGAGCATAAATTTCATTTCTGGCATATCTAATATTCTCTTTAGACAAGGCGCGAATCTCGTCTTCCTCTAAAAAGCGTGAATTGCTATCCTGAAAAATGAATTCTGTATCTGCCTCTCCACTGATTTCATTTTCCATCTGTTCTGTGTTTGAATTGGTGTTTACGCCCAATACAACATTTACTTCTTTCACAAAATCTGCTATTACTTCCTTTCCAATAGTTGTTTCCGCCTTATTTGCGGTGCCGGAACCTTGTTCATACGCAGTAAATTTTACCTCTGTAAGCAAAATAATCCCTACTGTCGCTAATAAAAACACTGCTATCAAGATTCCAGCTATAATATTTACTAAAGGATTCCATTTTTTCTGATCAGGGATTTGAAAATTTACCGGTGACTTGTCAGACGATGCTTGATGTGTATAAGAAGTAGCCTCTATTGGTTGTCCGGAATAACCACAACGTGGGCACGGTTGATTATTTGATTCTATAATGGTTCCACATTTTTCACAATACATTTCTTTTCCCCCTTTTTGTATTATTATACAGCCTATTATTCTAAAAATCTACAATAACAGACATTTTTTCACTTTAAATAAAGGATTGTCCGAATTACTTCTATTGCTATTTCGCTCATCGACAATAGGAATCCTTTATCTTTCTTGCTTTATGCAGGAGATTTTTTCATTACTATTTTATTGGTACTTTTCTCCACGAAGGAGTCTTTTGTTCTTCTGAAAGAAGCATTTATCGAAGTTGCAAATACAAAAGTCAGCTTTGTATTTTCATTCCAGCATTGTTGATGGTGATGCTGCCCGCACATAAATCAATGCGTTATAGCTTTTCAGCGGGGATAGGCGCTGTGTATAACCTTTCTCTGACAATGAATGTATGTCAGAAAAATACTCCCCTATGGAACTCATTGACTGCGGTCTTTCCAAATAAGCGAAAAGAGTATTATCCTGCGCAGCGGCATCCAAATCGAGAAATAGGGAAGCCTTCTCTGATTGCGCCAGCAAAACAGCCAGGCGGCCGTCGCCTTTATTTTCTATGCTAAACTCTCGTCGTTCGCCGCTGCTGTCCGGTGCAAGAAAACGACTGGAACCAAACTCCGTACCTACCGCATAATAGGTTTCTCCAAACCGTTCATTCAAAATCTGTCCCATTGATTTTTTCGTTCCGACAGTAGCCGTGCTTTTTCCGATATGTCCGTTATGCCCGGTAATGAAAATTCCTTCGGCACCAAAATATTTCATCTCATATTCATAAATCCACGCTACGTGTTCTGCCATATAACCATCTCTGAGTGTTCCATAATTGTTAGCTGTGCGCAAGCGGGTATTTTGCAGCAAACAAGCAGAAAGAGCCCGGCACATGTCATATTCTTTTTCGCCAATCTCCGCAACTATAGTGTCCTTTTGCGATTCCAATTTACCATCAAGCACTTCCAACTGTGGGATTGCTTTTTCTACGGTAGATTTGTCAAGATCAAACATGGTATCATCTGAAATACCAGAAAGGACGTCTTCATACTCTACTGCGAGTTTTGGAAGTACTTGCCCCAAGAGAACAACCAATTCTTCCTTGTTATTATCGTATCGCTGCATATCATATCCATAAAACCTAATTTGATCTTTCTCTTGTTTCCCCGTATTATATTCCCGCATCCAATCAAGCAATGCTGTCATTTCTTCTGTTCTGTAAATTGCAAAACCAATTTCAGCTGCAGCTTCGGCTGCACTGCCATCGCCGGTTCGGATATACTGATTTACCTTTTGGCAGCCGCCGAAATCACCTTCTAAGGCAAAAGCCCGTATATCGCTTTGCTCCACAAGTTGGCGAAACACCTCAAGTTTCAGCACCGTGAAATCCTTGTTACCGTGGGTTGCTTCTCCCAGGGAAATAATGCCACTATTAGGTAATTCTGCCTCCTCCACATCGATGATATAAGGTTGCAGCAATGTATAATCAGGGGTGTTGCTTTCTTTGCCGCATCCCGTAAACGTGCCAATAAGAAGAATAGAGAATACCACAGTAACAAGTCGTTCTATAATTTTCATGTTCTCACCCTCTTTCCAATTTCGTTTTTTTACCCTCGATGTAAGAGCGTACAACGAAGTACAAACAAAGGCCGAGTACTACGATTTCAAACAGTCCCGCGAAACCTCTCCCAAGTGCAAAAGGTGTTTCAAAGAGGAACGCTCTCCAAAAACTCGAACCGGTCATTTCCCAAAGGCCGGGGGTGTAATAGAGTTCCTTCGGCCGAAAAATTGTGGTAGGATCATCTGCATTATTAAAAATATTGACTGCAAACAAGGAAGTATATACCACAAATAAAGAGAGCCAAAATGCACACAAGCGATGATATCGTCCAGCTTTGCTTGCATTATCTGAGAAAATATCTTCGGGAGCATCTGCCTTTATGGGTGCAAAGTATTGCCATCCCGAGTATTTGGTCCCATAGATATGACTCCAGCCGTTATCGCTAAAAAGCTGGATATATTCCCTAAAATCATCCTTTTTATTAAACTGTCGAAAATCAATACGGATATTGTCTGAGGGATTCGGTTCGTCTTTTTCAAAAATATAGTTTCCCCAAAAGGTGCGTCCCATAAAACACCAGCCTTCGGCCGCCAGTTCATTCAGCCAGGCTTCTTCCTTTTCAAATCGAAAGAACATTCGATATTTTTTCATACTTTTATCCCCTCACTTTCCGCGGCGCAGATCATCTGATTTAAGCGCCGGATATCAAGTGCTAATATCTCTTTGCCATAGTCGGTAATCTGATATATTTTTCGCCGTGGATCATCACTTGGCATAGCTGTAATAAGTTTTTGCTTCGATAGGTTTTCCAATGCTCCATACATTGTTCCCGCTGCAATGCGCACCTCGCCGCCACTCAAGTCTTCCACCGTCTGCATGATTTGATATCCATGCCCCGGCGTTCGCAGGGCTAACAGTATATAAAAGGTAGTCTCTGTCAAAGGGAGAAGTTTATTTCGTTTTATTATCATATAATCGCTCCAATCATATACAGTTTCAATATATAGTTCAACTGTATAATTACACTGTATATCTTTTCTTATATATTGTCAAGGGTATATTTAGAATACAAAACTACAAAGCGCAGAGACGTATGAAATTGCTACGTTTCATACGTTTCTGCGCTTTGTGGCTATAACATCCGGCTCGTTTTTTATTGTATCAGGAGTCTGGCTAATCCCTTATCTCCTTTGACAGCAGGAAGATATTACACATACCAGATGAGAGCAGATAAGAAAAATGCAGTCAGGCCTACATTGAAGCCGGCTCCATTCAAATAAGGCCTTCCAAGCTTAAACTTTGCACTCAGCAGTCCTGCCATAGGACTTACGATCAGAGGTGTAAGCAAGCCGAATAGCGGTGAGAATGAGGTTTTTCCCAGTAAAATTAAAGAAGTATACAGAATCCAGCCCAAAGCCGTGATCCCAATGGCCGCCCACCATGTAATATCCATAAAGCGTACATATTCGTTGACCAATTCCTCACAAGATTTGCTCATAGGCCGCCCTTCCCGATAATCCTTATAAAGGCCCTTAGATAATGTTCCCACGTAATAAAAAGCGACATGCGCCACCGGCGAAATAGAAAAACCTAGTCCCAGTAGTGCAACAGCTGCGGCAGTCCACAGAGAAGGACTTGCCAGCTTGTAAAGAGCAAAAACAGAGGTTACCATAAGAGGAATAGAAAAGTTAGCAATTAACGCGCCAAAACGCAAACGCGGGACGGAACCCGAAAGCATCAGAATCGTTGTTTTTTTATTTTTAATGTTTGTGTTTTTCAGAAATTCATTATATTTTTCTTCCTCAAGATCAAAACCAACCAAAAAGATATCTCCAATCAGCCAGCATATTGCACTGATAAGACCCGCAATCAACGAAACTAATATCCAATCCATTACATATCTCCTTTCACCGACTCCAGCTCTTGAAGAAATTCCACTACAACTTGTACATCGGTGTCTATTCCTTCGCCTTCTATGTTCCGTATTACAGGCACACGATAGTGTCTTTCAATTTTAGGTCCCGCGGCACAATAGAATCTTCCAAAACGCTTGTTACCGTTAATGACAACACCTCTGACAAGTGCACTGTACTGCTTCAAAAATCTCTGTGTGGGCTTAGGAATCAGACCCAGCCCTTCATTTCTCGTAATCAAAATACACGGCCCCAAAAGCGGCTCGGAAACAGGCTGCACCGAATACGGCAACTTTTCGGCAAACTTTTTCCCCAAGCCTGTTTTACTGTCATAAATTATTCGCATTATAATACCTCTTAATAAATGTAATGGTTACAGTTAATTACCTTATAATAATAGTCAGCGAACGGCGGTCAGACACATCCATCCTTTTTCATTGTGATATAATTCCACCTTTTGATAGCCCGTACGCAAAAGATGCTCCTTCAAATCCTCTCCCCTATGTACAGTCATTCCCTCTATCCGATCCGTCCATGTAGTATCAAGTGGATCATCCGCCTCGCAGCAGATTAACAACTCACCCCCCGCTTTTAACACGCGCCTGATCTCTTTAAAAGCAGCGTCCAAATCCGGCCAAAAGTAGATGGTTTCAAAAGCAGTCACATAATCGAGAGTCTGAGCGGGATAAGGCAAATCTGCAGCATCCCCTTGATGGATTTCACATCGCTTTCCAAGATGAGCAGCGTTGGTCTTTTGACTGAAAGCAATGCTTTCTGCCGAATAATCCAAGCCGTCCACGATACTTTCAGGTACATCTTTAAGCATTTTGGCAATATTTGCTCCGCCTCCGCAGCCCACATCCAATATATGAGAACCTGTGCGCAACGCCAGATGCGAAAGCCCCCATGCAGCCAATTTCTCATGCCCGGTGTTCATACCTTTTAATATCATTCTGCCAAAAATCCCTTCCGGCTTTCTTGTATTTTGAATAATTCGATTAAACATATTTTCATCTCCTCAAAGTTGGTTAGTTGTCGCTAACTATTATACCACCAATACTTATCCATGTAAATCATAGAAAAGGAACATAGATATCATAATCTACTCTTTCTAATCAAAAGTGAAGAAAGTACCATAAGAATCCTCTCCTTTTGTTGTACTCCTACTCCTTATTCTCCGATATCTGTAGATTCGGCAATGCCTTTGCCGATTTTAGCACTTCACGAAAGTATGTGCAGACCGATTGGAAGAAGCCTTGCTATGATAAACTTTGGCGGCTCAACATCAAAATCTAACAGACTTTCACCGTCTATGGCAGGCAATAATTTAATTTCTTGCAGTTGGAACACTCCTTGAAAATTTGATTGTATATAAAAATCCCTAAACGGGACGTCTTGCCGTTTAGGGGGGATTATGCGTGCTTATTTAGTTTTGATCGATAATCTTAGTTATTGCTGATTGCCATTACTACCAGGATTGTAGAATTTAATGCTTATAACGCCGGGTTATCAATGCTCAAATTCTGTCTTAATCGCAATATTTATTGATAAAATCCATGTGATATAGTTTTTCCCAATGGTTTATATTTAAAATTCCCTTTGTGAGGTGAATTGCTAAAAAAACACAATTTTCATCCTTTTCATTATTGGCCATGTCGTACCAATCGGAAAACGCTTTGCGAAGCTTGTTTCTTATTTCAGCATTTTGGGGGGCAAGCACCCAACCAAGATTTTCACCTACACCACAAGCAGTAAACATCTCATGACAAGCCGCAATCGAAACTTCCGAGTTTTGTGCAATTTCCTGCATTTTGTTTGATTTTCCATATGTAACAGCATAAAATGTACCATCTTCATAATAAGCATCCACAACTCGAACGTTAGGGCAAGGTTTTCCGTCGGCACTCGACTCAAGCGCAATTGTCGCCAGCGAGATATTGTTATCCTTGCCGTTGCCGAATTTCTCCTCCATTAATTTTAATCCCTCTTCATACATACTCATTTATTTTTCCTCCTAATTAATTTATTAATTTATTAATTTTATTAATTTATTAACTTTATCATTTTTCCCGTTTCTTAAACGGAATCCACAGCTCTACATAAGCGATACCGGACGTTCTTTGATAATACATCTCGGGAAAAAATCCATCGGCAATCAAGTCGTGTTCTTTCAGCCAAAATCTAGTATATTTCATCGCTTTTCCCATACCAATCATCATCTGTCCGTTATTCTCTGCCTCAAAGCCACAGACTACATATTCTCGTACAGGCAGTTCCCAATTGGCAAAGTTATGGCTTTCCTTATCTTTCTCGACTTCTGCACCAATAAAATAACTCGAATAACCGTCGGGGGCATCGCCGTGATAAGAAACACCGATCAAACGTCCTTTGGAAATATGCGGAATATCAGGAAGTTCCCTGAAAAATCTGTCCCAAATCTCACTAACCGTATCGACACCGGTTCTTTCGCCAACCATTTTACCATATTTGAATGGGTAATATCCTATCACACCAAGAAAACGAATCGGCTCATCAAGAAATCTGCGGTTCATTTCCAGAACCAAGCCTTCACTAATCAGCGGCACGCCCTCATCTATTATGATGTAGCCAAGCAGTAAATCAGGTTTGTCAAAATTCTGTAAGCTAACAGGTTTATCTCGGTACTGCGATGGGGTAATGCCATATGTTTCCTTAAAAGCTCGCGTAAACGTTTCGTGACTGCCAAAACCGTATTCCATTGCAATATCGATAATATTTTTTTTCTTATCACGCAACGGAACGACAGCTCTTGCCAATCGACGCAACTTAATATAATCTCGGACCGATGTTTTTACCAGTCGTGTAAATAATCGCTGATAATAAAACAGTGAAAGTGAGGCAATTTCTGCCAGTTCTTCGATTTGCATTTCCTCGCCAATATGCTTCTCGATGTGGTTCAGCGTTTTCTGTATGGCTTCCCATGCATGCATATAATTTTCCTCTCTACAAAAATAGTATACCACGGACGAAAAACAAATGCTTGACCGTGTCTGCTCTTTTTGGGCAGAAAAAGATTTTACGGAGGCAGTAGTGGCGTGGAAAACAAATAAGCTTATTATCATCCACTTATCGTAGTATTTACATTTTTTTCTCAATAGAATGTATTAATGAAATATCCGCCGGAAGCCATTCCACAGAATCCAAGTCTTCTTTTATCAGCCACTTTGCTGCATCATGTTCTTTAAGCACTAAATCACCAGCGATTATCTCTGCCCAAAAACAATCCATCGAGAGATGAAATTTAGGATAATCATATTCTATCGTATCAATCAAGTCTCCTACTGATATCTCTGTATCTAGTTCTTCCTTTATTTCTCTTTTTAGAGCCTCATGAGGCGTTTCCCCCTCTTCAATCTTGCCACCCGGAAATTCCCAGCCACCTTTGAATTCTCCATAACCACGCTGTGTAGCAAAAATTATTGGTTCTCCCTTTTCATTAGCAGATTTAATCACTGCAGCCACTACTCTAACTATTTTCATCCTGCCTTCACTTTCTCTTTCTTAATCTTACTCTGCAAATAACGTAACAAATCTTCTCTAACTGTATGATGCATCTTCATCTGGAATTTCACTATATCACGTTCTTTTCCGTTATTATCTTTCTTACGAGCTGGCTCTACTTCTATTACGTTAAACTGTCCCATATAATAGAAATAGGCTTCTGCATCACTTTTCTTGACAAAAAGATGTTTTCGTGGTGCTGTCAATACATCCGCAACATAGGAACTATCAATTCCTCGTCCCATCTGAGAATCCCATCTAAAAATCATATTATCTTCAAAAGCATCTGCATAATCAGGCTTCCCATCTACATAATTCTTATCATCAGAGCTTTCTTCTTTATGATAAGTCACAAAAATAAATACATCGTCATCTATTCGCTTCATTCCATACATTGTTGATGATAGATCCTTACCACAATTCATCAAAAGACTCACATCACGTCTGGAATATTTTTCATACAAAACAAATGGAATATTCTCAACTTGGTTAATGGAATACTTTTCCCTATATCTTTTAAGTCCTACTTCAATAATATCATTGATCTGTTTGTTAAACTCAATATGCTGAAGACGTTCCGCAAAACTCTTAAGCCTTTGTAATGTTCTCTTTTCATCGTAATCTATAATGTCAATATGACAATACTTTTTGTACTCATCTTCTTTGCTTACAAATTTTCCCTTCAGAACTTCTATCGCATTTTCAAAAGACATCAGGTCAACCTCATAACCGTATACCTCTTGAAACTCTTGTTTCATCTGGTCTACATAGATTACTTCACTATTTAAAAAATGCTTTAATATTTCAAGCTCATATGGCCTTGATCCGCTAAGAATTGTCTTTGATAGATATTCTAAGGTAACCAGTTCCTGCTTCGTTACCTTTCCCATATATATTTCCTTCTCTACAGACTCCAAGAAACTTTGGTAGGTTTTATATTCCCGGATAATTACAAGTGGATCTATTTCTCCATTTTCATAAAAGTCGAAAAGATAAGGCACTCTGCCCAATCAATTTTTCAGAGAAATATAGCTTTCTTTGATAATCGATTTCATCCCCTTAATCTTATCAATGGACGAAAAAATCTTATCTTTAGAAATCTCATCGAAATGAATCGTAGAAGCTCCAGGAATTGTACTATTACCACTAATAACATATTTACGAATGGTGTCTGGATTATAAGAACGATCTCCTGATAAAGCAATTGGTATCATAAAATTATTATTGTAATTACCAATAAAATCCAAAATTACAACATATTCTTTTCCCTCCGCTTTTCTAAGACCTCTTCCTAACTGCTGAATAAATACAATTGGTGACTGCGTAGGGCGAAGCATAATTACCTGATTGACCTCAACAATATCTACACCTTCATTCAAAATTTCAACAGAAAAAATAAAATCCAATGGTTCTATCTTATCACAAACTTTATCTTCATCCATTGCTAATCTTTCAAATGCTTCTTGGCGTTCGCCCTCCGAAGCATTGCCATTCAGCGCAATTGTTCTATATAATTTCCCAGTTGCCGGATTCATAATGTGATTAAATTTTTCAGAAAGTCTTTCAGATTCATCTATCCGGCTACAGAATATTAAACCCTTTACTCTATCTCCACTATACCCGTAATAATTCGATTGGTCGATAATATGCCGTACACGTTCATCACCGGTTATCTTGTTAAAATCTCTTTCTGAAATATTCTTTGCTTTCATCTGCTTATCACTTATCATTGAAATATCGCTGATTCCAAAATAATGGAATGGGCAAAGCATATTTTCTTCCATAGCTTGCTGAAGACGGATCTCATATGCAATCTGATAATTGAAAATTTCGTAGATATTTTTACTCTCAATATTATCATCTCTCTTATCAGGTGTTGCCGTCATACCAAGCCAAAGCTTGGGTTTAAAATAATTCATTACCTTCTGATAAGTATCTGCAGATGTATGATGAGCTTCATCCAAAATAATACAATCAAATTCTTCCGAAGCATATTCTAATAAATACTCATCTCTATTTAATGTTTGAACTGTTGCAAACACATAATCACAATCGTATTCATGATATCCTGCCCCAACTAATCCCATCGATACTGACTTTGCAAATACCTTTTCGTAGGATTTCTTTGTCTGACGTGCAAGCTGTCCTCTATGAACTAAAAACAACACCCTCTTAAAGCCAAGCTCACGCATGGCAAAGGCTGAAGCATAAGTTTTACCTGTTCCCGTTGCTGAAATCAGAAGAGCTTTTTTCTCACCAGACTCTAATATTTTTCTTAGATTTGTAATAAATCCAACCTGCATACTGTTTGGTTTTAATCGATATTTTTCAATAGATGTAATCTCATCTAACTTTGCAATCTCACGCTGACGCTTGATCGTTTTGTATTGTTCTAAATAAACCTCATAAAATTCATCAAATCCCAGTGCATACCTAGATTTCCAAAGTTCTTTAAATTCCGCAATAATCTCCTGTGCCATCTCTCCCTGCTCAGTCGATACTAGTTTTGTATTCCACTCCCGATTACTTGTCAATGCTGCACTTGTAATATTAGAACTACCGATTATAATCCGATAGATTTCTTCCTTCTTAAAAATGTATCCCTTAGTATGAAAACCTTCATCAGCAGCTTCTACATCGTACATCTTAAGCGTAATATTCTTTAGCCTATTTAATTTTTCTAATGCTTTAGGCTCACTAAAATTCAAATAATTAGTAGTGAGAATCTCTCCATGAATGTTTTTCTTCTCAAGTACCCTAAGAGTCTGAAGCAAAGGTGTAATTCCGCTCATTGTAATAAATGCCACACTGATCTGGAACTGATTGCATGCCAAAAGCTCATCCTCAATGGATGAGAGTACTTTCTTTCCTTCTCTATGATTGTTTGAAACAAACTGTGGCTTGTAAGCCAGATTAGACGAAAATGTTCCATCTATGTATGCCGTTTCAAAACCATTCCTTATTTCAGCTAATTTTTCATTTGTCATGTATCTAGTCCCCTTTTACCAAATCTGGTACCCTTGTCTTCTTGCCGAATCATAGACCGGCTGCATGTTTTTTTCTAGTATATTATAAAATTCCTCTTCTGAATTTCCTTTTCTATAGAGCTCCTGATTTGCCCATATGGAATGCAGATTGTCTCGATAGCAAGCCTCGTACTTCCTTCTGAACTCTGGCTTTCTGTCATCATGAATCATGCCATACAGAATAAACTGGTTACCTGCGAATCGTTTGAAAAACGGATCCCATTTTGGAAGTTTATTACTTTTTGATGAATTTAGTGAGGAATCCATCGGCATTAAATTCCATAGTTCATCATTCATTACAAAAGACCACGGAATAAAATGATCCACGTCATAATTACCTTTAACAATAGGCAAATTTTCAAATACATCTACGATAGGCCGATTGTCCAAAACTACTTCCCACAGTTTTCTTACGTTGTTTAGTTTGCGCATCTTTTCATCCATTGGCGCAAGTTTATAAACAAGTCCCGGAACTTCAGGATTATTATTTTGAAGCCACTTAACTTTTTCATACTGAATCCATCCAAGAATTGAAACCGTATGATCTTGTATCATCTTTATCCAGAATTCATTAAAATAGACTTCTTTCTTAAGCTTACTTCCTGTACCAAGTGTATATGGCAATAATGTCACCTGATTGACTCTTTCAATATAGGCAACCATTCTACGAGCACTCTCCCAATCTGCACGTTCCTCACATTTATCAAAAAATCCTGCAAGTGCTCTATACGGAACCATATTGGTAAGTTGTTCCTTATAAGTTTTTAGTTCTTTATCATACTCTTTAATCTTATTCTTTATTTCAACTTTTGATGCATTTCCCGGAAGCCCACTTAATTCCTGTAAAGTTAGAACAGCTCTTTCCAATCCATCTTTGACCTGACCATCTATTATACCACTGAGATGAATATGGAATTCTAAAACTGAATACCATGCATTGGCAATCATTTCATCAATAATCTCATTAAAGTTGGTCTCTTTTATATCTTCAGAAATAAGAGAAACGACTGCTTCAAGCCAATAAAATTTATAACAGTATGACGGATTCTTCATCATATGAGAGAATGCTTCTATATCAAGGCTGTTATAATATTTGCCATCCATATTTAATTGATATCCAATTTTCTCAGTATCAAGTTGAGCCATTTATCTTCACCCCTGCCTGGTCTTGCATCTGCTGTCATCCATTGTTTTTCTATATCAATACCTTCTAAGTCCACAACATATTCTTGAAAAGATTCTTCTGTAAAATCACTAAAAAATCTTCCGTTTCTCACTCCTTCAAAATTCCCATATTTAAAAGATGTATAAATAATGCCATTTCTTTTTAACGCCTTAATCATTTTCCTAAACACATCCGTAAGCTCAGATTTTGAAAGATGTAATATGGATGAACACGCCCATATTCCATCATATTTCTCTTTCTCATTCAATTCTTGAAACAGCATATATTTAACTTTTATTCCAGAAAATCCACTTGCAATTTTACAAAGTTCTTCTGACCCATCAATAGCGTCAACCTTGTAGCCCTTGTCTATGAAATACTTTGTATCTCTACCAGAACCACAACCAAAATCAAGAATCATTCCATCAGTCGGTAAAAACTCAAGAAACTGATCCTGCATATCCGAAAATATCACATCTACGGTGTTATTCACAAATTCATTTGCTTTGCTGTTGTAATACTGAAGAGTTTTATCCATACTCCATCACCTTCTAAACTGATCGTATTTTTCTTTACTATCCTTAGAAATATCTACGGGATACTTCTCATTGTTTCTATTAACCTTCTTCTGAACAATTTTATCAAGGTCTAATCCACAGGCATCTGCCATAAGCATACAATAATTCACAGCATCCGCAAGTTCTTCTTTTATCTTGTCCATTTTCCCTATACAGTTCACATCTTCACCACTCCATTGGAAGACTTCCAGTAATTCAGCTACTTCTAGTTTCGATCATCACGAAATTATATTATCTGTTTTATTGTTTCATCTGTCATAATTCATAACTCCTTTGTGATACTGCAAGAAGTGCTTCTCAAGAAATGTGCCACTTTTCTGCTGTAGTAACATATTCCATATTAAACATCCACAAAAGCTGCAATATGTACTTTTTTAGTATATTATTATATACGAACATTTTCAACAAATTTCAAGTATTTCTGATCTATCACAAAAATGTGTTTTTAAATTCCACTCATTTCCTAATAGAATTTATTTTCGCACAGTTATTATTTATGCTTTCACTCTTTCAGGATATAAAAATAGGTGAACATTTACTGAACTTAAGAGAGAAATTCAGTTATTCTCAATCAGAATTAGTAACTAAACTACACCTTATGGGCAGTAATATGTCAGCAGTACCTATTCCAAGATAGAAACTGATATACGCATAAGTAACTTCCTTGCCTCGAAGCAGATATATAATGTAGATTTTTCAGAATTTTTTGTTGGTTTATTGCTTGATTAGAAAATGTTATTTTAATATTTCTTGAAAATGTAAGAGCACCATGAGATTTTTCTCATGATGCTCCAATAAATATTCTTTAACGCTCCTGATCTTCCTCCAAGTCATCTTCCCGCTCCGGAAGCACTTCCTCCTGCATCATAACCCGACACCTTTGAATATTTTCTTCACAAAAAGCGAATAGCTGTGGAATATCGGAAATTGTTGTGTCCCATACCTTATCAATGTCCACCGCTCCATAGTTATGTGCGAAAAGATTCCGCATACCCTTGATGGCTGGCCAGTACATTCTTTCTTTTGTGCTATCCCTGAACTCCTCCGTCAAGTGCCCCGTCAGTTCTCCTATCTGAAGCAGACTCATGCATACCGAATTGCGATAGTCCATATCTGTTTCAAATACCGCCTTTTCATTTCCAAACCTCTGCATTGTATTACCGATATCAATACAGTAATCTCTTATATGTTCTAGAATATCAATATTCCTGTTTCTCATATATCAGCTTTTCTTCCTCCTCAATATTGGAACGGAACCTACTTACTCTATGCACATTTGCTTTATGGCTCAGCGCCTCTGTCGTCACCAAATCCACTGGCTTTTTCAATGCGCTTGTCAATTCATCGTACAGCCTGCCCAAGCCAAACATTCCCTTTATCTGTCCGCCTTCAATCCGCAAATCTATATCGCTCTCTTCGGATGCATCTCCACGGGCGTAAGAACCGAACAGCCATGCACGATTCACATCATATGCTTTTAAGATTGGTCCAACGATACCGCTTATTTCATGCTCTGCATAAATCTTGTTCATCTTCTTCCCACCTTTCTTTATCATCCTTTTTCACCTTTATTATAGCATTCCCCCTTTCTTGTTTCAATTACATTCAACATAGAATCATAATCTGCTCTTTTTAAATTAAAAGCGGAAAAATACTTTTAAGAAGCCTCTCCTTTGGGTGCTCTATACGCTTTACCGCTTTTTATCGGAATTGATGCGACACTTCATGCAGAATAATTTCTTCTGCCTGCATGGTTATCATCTTCATATGTGCTGCTCTCTCCAATATACTCTCTGCTTTCGGCATCGGCTGTATACGCAGGAGATCTTGTATCAGCTTTTCTTTCTTTTCTTCTGCTTCCTCTTCCACCTTGTAGATTGTTTCGTTGATTTTACCTTGTGCAATCAGTTCCGACAGCCTATGAGGATAATACTCCAGCATATAATCCTTCCATCCTTTCCCAAACACTCCGATACTCCTTTGATCGTATTCCTTATTCTCCGATATCTGTAGATTCGGATATAACATCCCGTCTTTTCCTTTCATATATTCCATTTTTATCAGTGGTTCTCTACTCATATTTATGGCTCCTTTTCTTCTAAGTCCGCACATCTTACCGTCTTTTTCTCCATATAATTTTTTGGTTTTTCAAAAAGATAAATCTTGCCAGATTTCATGCGGGTTTACAAGTTCCTTACTCCCATTCCATTTGTTTTGACCATAACAAAAGGACACTTCCCTTTCAGGAAATGTCCATAAAGTACCACTTATCAAAGCAACTGCCATACTATTAAGAATCTTCGATTCCTTTCGGTATACTAGTGAAAACCTATAACCCTTACTTTCCACTAATATCCCGTATTATGAGAAGCATAAAACTTCTTCTCATAATGCTCCAAACTTTCAGTTTGTCGCTGACTTATCAGGTGAAATCAAATGTCTGCTTTGCAGCCGCTTGATTTCCTTCCGATAAGTCATATTATCACGTATGATGCGTTGCAAATTTGTTGCAAAAATGTTGTAAAATACAATCAGAAAGTCCTCAAACCCTTGATTTTACTGACTTTATTTGTCCAATGTTTTCATCGTCGGGAACAACAAAACATCCCTAATCGCCGGCGAATCCGTAAGCAGCATAACCATGCGGTCAATACCGAATCCGATTCCGCCTGTAGGCGGCATTCCGACTTCGAGGGCGTTCAGGAAGTCCTCGTCGATACTGTTCGCTTCTTCATCTCCCTGAGCTATCAGCTCTTCCTGCGCGATAAAGCGCTCACGCTGATCGATAGGGTCGTTCAGCTCAGAATATGCATTTGCCATCTCGCGGCAGGTAATGAACAGCTCAAAACGCTCCGTATATTCCGGCTTGTCCGGCTTTTTCTTGGTGAGCGGCGATATTTCTATCGGATGATCCATAACGAAAGTAGGCTGTACCAGATGCTCTTCTACGAAGTCCTCGAAGAACAAGCTTAAAATATCGCCCTTTTTATGTCTCTTCTCATAGTGAACGCCCTTTTCATCCGCTATCTTCCGGGCTTCCTCCGTGGTCTCTATCTGATCAAAGTCGATACCTGTATATTTCTTCACAGCATCCACCATCGTAATTCTTTCAAACGGCTTGCCTAAATCGATTTCCACATCGCCGTACTGTATCTTCGTCGTTCCAAGAACCTCTTTCGCCACATGGCGGTATAGATTCTCACTCAGATCCATCATTCCGTTATAATCGGTATATGCCTGATACAGCTCCATCAATGTAAATTCGGGATTGTGTCTTGTATCAAGGCCCTCGTTGCGGAATACCCTTCCAATTTCATACACTCTTTCCATTCCGCCGACAATCAGCCTCTTTAAATAAAGTTCCAAGGAGATTCTAAGCTTCACTTCTTCATCCAGCGCATTGTAATGGGTTTCAAAAGGTCTGGCAGCCGCACCGCCTGCATTAGCCACGAGCATAGGTGTCTCTACTTCAAGAAAGCCCTGGCTGTCCAAATAGCGGCGAATGGAGCTGATAATCTGAGACCTCTTTACGAAGGTATTTTTTACGTCCTCGTTCATGATGAGGTCCGTATATCTTTGACGGTAACGGATATCCGTATTTACAAGTCCGTGATATTTTTCCGGGAGTATCTGAAGACTCTTGGAAAGTAACGTAATTTTGGCCGCATGTATGGATATTTCTCCTGTTTTGGTTTTGAAAACCTCACCCTCTATACCGACAATATCGCCCACATCATATTTCTTGAAATCCGCATAAGGCTCTTCCCCGATGCTGTCTCTGGCTACATATGACTGGATATTGCCTTGTAAATCCTGCACATTGCAAAACGAAGCTTTTCCCATAACTCGTTTGGACATAATGCGTCCTGCTATGAATACTATCTTGCCTTCCAATGCATCGAAATTATTTTTCACCTCAAGGCTATGATGGGTCACATCATATTTCATGATCTGGAAAGGATCCTTTCCGCTTTCCTGCAACACCGCAAGCTTCTCTCTTCTTACCTTCAATAGCTGGTTAATATCCTGTTCCTGCTGCTGTCCTTGTACGTTCTGTGTTTCTTCCACTACCGACACTCCTTTTCTCCCGACTTTCCCTGTCAGCCCCTACATTTTTTAATTGCTGGAGCGCTGAATCTCGAGCACTTTATATTTCAATACGCCGACCTGCGTTTCTACGCTGACTAATGCCCCTGCCTTTGCACCGATCAATGCCTTCCCTACCGGCGATTCGTTAGATATTTTCCCCTTAAGGCTGTTCGCCTCGGTGGAACCTACGATTTTATATTCCAATTCTTCTTTATATTCCATATCCATAATCCTTACTTTACAGCCGATGTTAATCTTATCCAGATCCACTTCGTCTTCTACTACAACCTCGGCATTTTTCAAGATTTTTTCCAATTCTTCGATTCTGGCTTCGATATCGCGCTGCTCGTCTTTCGCCGCATCGTATTCCGCATTTTCCGATAAATCGCCCTGTTCTCTGGCTTCCTTAATTTTCTGCGCTACTTCTTGTCTTTTAACTACTTTTAAATCATGAAGCTCATCTTCATATTTTTTGAGACCTTCATAAGTCAAAATATTCTTCTTCTCTTCCATTTTGGGTCACCCTTCCTACGAGTGTTCTTTACTCGTTACGAGCTTTCTTTACTCGTTATGAATGTTTTTTACTCGTTACGAATGTTCTTTACTCGTTTTCCACCAATTTTTACTTATTCTCTGCCTGAATATGGGTCTGATTAACTCTAGTATTGTACCCATTTTTTGCGAGAGTGTCAAGGAATTTCACTGTTGACAGATACCTTACATCCTTTCGCTTCGTCTCCAGCACCCTCCGCTTTTCGTTCTCCGACCAAAAGTCAATGTATGATGCTTCTTCAGGAATAGCGGCATAGGGAGGAACATATCGTCGCCTTCCATCCAGAATCACCGTCTTTTTGTTCTTGCCGAGGCGTTTTTCCAGCTTGTTTACGTAAGCTGCGGGGATTCCGTATTCCTCATATACATAATCCGTAAAATCCATGTACATCTCCGGCCGGTCGGTAACTACCGTAAAATGATTGATACGGGGCAGATATTTTTGCAGCAATACAGCGAAGATATTTTTCTGCTCCTCCATCGCATCGATTCTCTGAAAGGAGCCCTCCTCGCCAAACTCGTCGTCCGCCGCATTCCATCCAATCAGGAACAGATACTCCCAGCATAAATTTTGCTTCACAACCTTATGGAGTAAAATTTCCGGCGGAAGCTTTTCTTTTATTTCCAACAGGCTGCTTAAATCCGGCTGCAAATAATAATCCCAAGCCTCCGTTTGCTCCAACTGCGCACTCAATACTTCGAGGAGCCTTTGCTTATCCCAAGGCTGTCCTCCTCCGTAGAATTCCGGCACCTTGTAAAATAAAAGTTCGTACTCCTCTCCCATATCTATATTTACGCAAGACATCCGGAAGGTGTTCCAGAAATGCTTCTTCGCATTCTGTCCTCTTTCCAAATGGAAATACACGATTGTCTTCCTATCCGATTCCATATCTGTCCCAGTCAAACGCCCTTACTAAATTCTCATCGCGGCGTTTCATGCTTTTAAACAGCATATGAGAGCCAACTTACCCTTATTACATTTGTCGGTGAATTGTTACTGTTCACAGCTTTACCGTTCATAATTTCCCATCATAGCTAAAGCGTGCTTTTCCGGTTACATAAAAATGGCCTCTACGCCTTTCATCAGATCGTCGAAAGTTTCCATCTCATTCACCTTCTGTCTGAATCTCGCAGCATAGGGAAATCCGGTGACATACCAGGCAACGTGCTTGCGCATCTCACGGATGCCTATATATTCTCCCTTGTATTTAAGCTGAAGCTTTGCATGGCGTAAAATCATTTCCTTTACCTGTGCAGCCTCAGGAGAAGCAATCTTCTCTCCGGTTTGCAAATACGTCTTAATTTCCCTGAAAATCCAAGGATTTCCTCTGACTGCACGACCTACCATCACACCATCGCAGCCTGTTTGCTCCATCAATCTCGCAGCCGATTCTCCGTCAGTCACATCGCCGTTTCCGATGACTGGAATGCGGACACTTTCCTTTACCTTAGCGATAATATCCCAATCTGCCTTTCCCGCATAATATTGCTCTCTCGTCCGTCCGTGCACCGTTACCGCTGCGGCTCCTGCCGCCTCCGCTGCCTTGGCGATTTCCACCGCATTCACATGCTCCTCGTCAAAGCCTTTTCTTATTTTTACGGTAACCGGCTTTTTAATTGCTTTTACCGTCTCCGCTACGATTTTTTCTACCAGTGACGAGTCTTTCATGAGAGCCGAGCCCTCACCGTTATTTACAATCTTAGGCATCGGACATCCCATATTGATGTCCAGCACGGCAAACGGCCGCTCCTCGATTCGTTTCGCCATTTCGCTTATAATGTACGGATCGGAACCGAAAAGCTGTAAGGAAACGGGACGCTCCTCCGGGTGGATTGCAAGAAGCTCCTCCGTATTCTTATTATTATACATAATCGCTTTGGCACTGACCATTTCCATACATATGAGCCCGGCTCCCTGTTCCTTGCATAGCAATCGAAACGGCAGGTCGGTAACGCCTGCCATGGGAGCTAATATGATATTATTTTCCAGTATGGCATCTCCTATCCGCAGGGGTCTTAATTTACTTTCCATTTTTATACCCCATGTCCGCTTTGCCGGTAAGATGCCCTTCCTTTAACCTACTTCCTGTTCTTATCATAGATTATCCTCAGTCCGTCCAAAGTAAGCGTGCTGCAGTAAATATCGATGCTCTCCGCCTCCTCTGAGATCAACCGGCCAAGCCCTCCTGTCGCCACCGTTTTCAAGTTATCAAATCCGCTTTCCTTCTTGACCTGACCCACGATATATTCCGTCTGTCCGATTTGCCCGTATACCAGTCCGGCCTGCATACTGGATATGGTTTCCTGCGCCAGAATGGACTTGGGCTTTTTAATTTCTACCTCGGGCAGCTTTGCCGTATGCTCCCACAAGGCTTTCGCACTGATACGAATACCCGGCGCCGTGATTCCCGCCGCAAAACAGCCATCCTCCGTCACGAGGTCGTAGGTGGTTGCCGTACCGAAGTCCACCACAAGCACCGGCCCGCCGTAAATTTCATATGCCGCTACCGCATCCACAATCCGGTCCGGTCCTATTTCCCGCGGATTCTCGGTAATGATCTTGATTCCGGTCTTCACTCCCGGGCCCACGATAACCGGTACTGTTCCCAGATATCTGGATACTCCGCCAATCAGCGCGTGCATGATATTGGGAACGACACTGGCTATGATCGTTCCCTCCAAATCTTCTTTGCCTATATTGTTAATTCTAAGAAGCTCCGTGATGCTCATGCCATATTCATCCGAAGTACGCTCCATCCTCGTGGTCATGCGGAAAGTAGTCGCAAGCTCCTTACCGTTATATACTCCAAAAGTTATATTCGTGTTTCCTGCGTCAATTACAAGTATCATGTTTCTTTCCTCCATAGTCTTCTTCCAAATCGGGCTTCTCATGCAGAACAAAAATACGGTAGTACAGACTTAACGATTCGAATAACTCCTGCCTGCTGCCTCTTATCTTACTCACCATCAGCCCGCTGCTTATCTCATCATACAGAAAGTCGTCGTCTGCAAAATTCGTTTCCAGAGAAACCGTGCCGTCCTCTTCGAATACCACCGTGAAAATCCCTCCTACCTCTTCGGTAAAAAGCACACAGATAATATGCAGCTCATCCTTGATAGACTGGGGAATCCCATCAAACCTATCGTTAAAATAATATTTCTGCTCATAAGAATTTGCACCGCATAAAACAATTCTATTCTCTTCCATTTCTATAAAATGTGCTCCTTTCACAGACTATTTCCCGATACCGCCGGACATTATACATACCCGTACAAGCCTCTTACCGATACCTCTCCGGCATATACCTTTACGATTCCCCCGCTTTCCTTCTCTACCAGCAGTTCGCCCGACGAATCGATTCCCCTGGCAATTCCTTCGAATTCCCCTTCAGGGTCCAACACACGCACTTGTTTGTCCACATTCACCAGATGCTTCATATATTCCGTCCTAATCCCCGTCAAATCCTTGGTCTGCAAAAATACCTCGTAATTATATTCAAAGCGCTTCAAGACGTTTTGCAAAAGTTCGGCCCGGGGCCACTGCGTCCTGCTCTCCAGAAACAGCGACGTTGCCGTTTTGCTTATTTCCTCCGGAAACTGTTCCAGATTCACATTGATGCCCGCACCGATGACTACATACTGGATATAACCCGGCTCCACATTCATTTCTGTCAGTATTCCGCAAATCTTCTTGCCGTTTACTACAATATCGTTAGGCCATTTGATTCCTACTGTCAACCCGCAGAAGGCTTCCACCGCCTGCGCCACAGAAAGTGCCATGACGAGCGTAAGGCCCGATGCCTTGTCCGGAGCAAAATCGGGCCGGAGCAAAAGGGTAAAATAAATATCCTTTCCCGCAGGAGACTGCCATACTCTCCCCCGCCTTCCTCTTCCAGCATTCTGCTTATCCGCGACCGCCACCGTCCCATGGGGGGCACCTTCCTCCGCAAGACGCTTTGCATCGATATTCGTAGAGCCGGTTTCTTCGTAGAAATAAAGCGTATTTCCCGCCCACTGATTATGGATGCGGCTCTTTAATTCGCTTAAGGTAAGCACATCCGGATTGGCCTTAAGCTTATAGCCCTTATTCTGGACCGCCTCTATCACATAGCCCTCTTCCTTCAGTTGCTTCATTACCTTCCAGACTGCTGTCCTCGACACGCCAAATCGGTTGCAAAGCTCCTGCCCGGAAACGTAATTCTCACTTTCTCTAAGGAGCGTCAAAATCTCTGTCTTCATACTTATTCCATAACCCCAATCGTTGCCGCCATTACCGCTTTAATTGTATGCATGCGGTTTTCCGCCTCCTGAAATACGATAGAAGCCGCAGACTCGAATACTTCATCCGTCACTTCCATTTCCGTAATGCCGAATTTCTCTCCCATTTCCTTCCCGATTGCCGTCTTCAAATCGTGGAAAGCAGGCAGGCAATGCATGAATATCGCTTTCTCCCCTGCATTCTTCATTACCTTACTGTTTACCTGGTAGGGTGAAAGCTCCTCGATACGCTCTGTCCAAACCTCCGCAGGCTCTCCCATGGAAACCCATACGTCCGTGTAGATGACATCCGCATTCTTTGTTCCTTCCTCCACGTTTTCCGTCAGTTCAATCGTAGCACCGGTCTCCGCCGCTATCCTTTGGCATTCCTCCACCAGCGCCTTCTCAGGAAAATACTTCTTGGCCGTACATGCCGTAAAATGCATCCCCATCTTCGCGCAGGCTACCATTAGGGAATTTCCCATATTGTAACGGGCATCACCCATATAAGTCAATTTGATGCCCTTCAAATATCCGAAGTGCTCTCTGATCGTCAATAGGTCCGCCAGCATCTGCGTAGGATGAAATTCGTTGGTCAGACCGTTCCACACAGGAACTCCCGCATATTTCGCTAATTCCTCCACGATTTCCTGACCGTATCCGCGATACTCAATGCCCTCATACATGCTTCCAAGCACTCTCGCCGTATCTGCAATACTCTCCTTCTTTCCTATCTGAGAGCCTACCGGATCGAGGTAAGTAGTTCCCATACCAAGATCATGGGCCGCCACTTCAAACGCACATCTCGTTCTCGTGCTCGTCTTTTCAAAAATAAGCGCCACATTCTTTCCCGTATGCCATTGGGTCAAAACTCCTTTTTTCTTCTTATCCTTTAAGTCTGCCGATAAATCGAGTAAATATGTAATCTCCTCCGGCGTAAAATCCAATAGCTTCAAAAAATGACGTCCCTTCAAATCCATGTGCGCTTCCTGCCTTTCCTGAATGTACCGAACGAGCATCTTTTCCCGTTCTAATATTTACAGCGTTATGAAATTCCGGCAGCCGGAAACTTTCTTCCAACTACCGGAATCAATAAGCTTTATTTTTATTTGCTAACGTTACTATCTGTAGCGATTTCCTTAATGGAGGAAACCAGACCTGCCACTCCCTGAATCTCGGAAGGAATGATAATCTTGGTTGCTTTGCCATCCGCTGCTTTCACAAATGCTTCAAGGCTCTTAAGCGTAAGAACTGCCTGATCTGCACCTGCTTCACGTATCATTCGGATACCGTCTGCCGTCGCCTTCTGTACCGTAAGAATCGCCTCTGCCTCACCTTCTGCCTCACGGATCATCTTCATCTTCTCTGCTTCTGCACCAAGGATTGCGGACTGCTTATGAGCCTCTGCTTCCAGAATCACTGATTCCTTCTGGCCTTCCGCTACGAGAATCGTGGACTTCTTCTCGCCTTCCGCTCTCAGAATAGACTCGCGGCGTTCACGTTCTGCCTTCATCTGCTTCTCCATGGCATCCTGAATAGCCGCCGGAGGAACAATATTCTTGAGCTCCACACGGTTTACCTTGATTCCCCACGGGTCAGTGGCTGAATCGAGAGTTGCTCTCATCTTCGTATTAACGATTTCTCTGGAAGTGAGCGTCTGGTCCAACTCCATATCACCGATGATATTACGCAGTGTTGTCGCCGCCAGATTTTCGATAGCCATAATCGGATTCTCCACTCCGTATGCGTATAGCTTCGGATCTGTGATCTGGAAAAATACTACCGTATCGATACGCATCGTTACGTTATCCTTTGTAATAACCGGCTGAGGCGCGAAATCTGCTACCTGCTCCTTCAAGTTTACCTTCTTCGCTACTTTATCAACAAACGGCACTTTAAAGTGAAGTCCTACCGACCACGTACTCTGATAAGCGCCGAGCCTTTCCAAAACAATCGCATTTGCCTGCGGCACGATCTTGATGCAAGATACCAAAACTAAAATAAGTATGACCAGAACAATAGCTAATGTTATCATATTAATTCTCCTCTTTTTTCTCCTCAACAATGAGTTTCACTCCGTTAATAGCAACTATGTTCACTACGCTTCCGGCTGCCAGCTTCACATTATCTTCCGACATCCGAGCGGACCATTCCAGTCCGTTAACAGTCACTTGCCCGATTCCCTGCAGATTATCAATCTCGCTGGTAACAATTGCCTGTCTACCCACAAGGCTCTCCGCATTCGTCTTCACCCTGTCCTTGTTGAAGTACCTTACCGCTAAAGGTCTTGTAAAATAAAGAAGCACAAGAGATACCGCCAAAAAAAGAACTATCTGCAAAGCCACCGGAGCTCCGAAAACCGCAGCGATTACCGCCACAAGAGCACCCCCCGCAAACCAGATAGTGGTAAGTCCCATGGTGCCTATTTCAATTACTATAAACAAAACCAATGCAATAAGCCATAAAATAGTGTAGTTCATAATCAGTCTCCCTTCCATGACTTTCTTATATCTTACTATATTTCGGCACTTTATTCAATATTACATTTACACAGAACAAAAGTGTGCTTCACTCATTTTTGCAGCCAAGCATCCTGGCAGCACAGCTTTTGTTCCGCGCGCATGGCTGCGCATTTATTTTTTATGTAATAGATGCACTTTCCTATTACATAAAAAGTGTACTTCGCTCACTTTTGCAGCCAAGCACTTTGGCAGCGCAGCTTTTGTTCCGTGCGTGTGGATGCACATTTATTTTTTATGTAACATTATGTAATAAGTGCACTTTCCTATTTATAAAAAAAGGTTTTGTGCATATTGTGCATGCACAAAACCTTATCTTCAAAAAATTATTGCTTACCAGAATACATGGTCTCCTATTACGATTCCGTCATGGACGCCGGCCCTCTTGAAATGGGTTGCTGTTCCTACATTGGTCGCTCCGCCTATCGCTTCCTGAGCTGCCTTTATGCAGCTATCCGGAATATTTCCTCCATAAACCTTCGCTACCTTTCCGTTAAGTGCCGGAGTAAACTGGCCCGAAGCGTAAATGACGCCCGTAATGGAATTGGGATATGCCCCGCTCCTTACACGGTTCATGACTACAGCTCCCACTGCCAGATGTCCTTCGTAGCCCTGATTTCCTGCTTCACAATAAATCAAAGCGGCAAGAAGTCTTGTATCATCCGCACCCACCACAACAGCTCCCTGATCAGCCGTAAGCTTCGCTTTGGCTTCCGCCTCCGCTTTTTCCCGCGCCTTAATCGCGGTAACGGTCTCTCCTTCGTCAATGTGGAAGTCCAGGTTCACGAATTCAGATGAAACATAGCCTATTTCATTGCCGTATGCCACGCTGATCCAGTCATTGTCCATCACCTGAATCACATCCAGTTCATCGTCCTGTGCCATCACCACATATATACCCGCCTCGGTGTTAGGTGCCTTGCGCACCCGTAACGCATCCGTCTCTATGGTCACGATAAGATTGCCTACCTCTCCCGCCATTTTCTCGGCATCATTGCCAAAGAGGAGATATTCATCGTTAGCCCAGCCTACCAAAGAACCTGACTGCAATTTCGTCCATCCATCCCTGCGCTCCAAAATCTTGCCGCCGCAGTCCTTGTATAACAAGCCTACCTTTTCCGCATCTTCGCCGGCCTCTGCCCGCACATTCAACGCGTTTTGTACATCTGCCATAACGAGATCCGATTCCGGTTCCTTTTGTGCGGCAGGTTCCGTCTTCTGTTCCTGAACTGTAATATCGGGCACGGTCTCTTTTGCAACAGCACTATTAGCAGATACCTGTACCGAGTTCTCCGATACACTGCTTTCACCTCTGGCTTCCGTGCTGGGATCCAGAATCTTAGCCACTCCTACGGTAAGCGAATCCAAATATTCTTTGCTGCCCGTAGTGTTTTCACCGGCTGCCGCCTTGATATCCATGGACATCACCATAACAAGCGCCAACACAATACCTGACAGTCTATAAAACAGCTTTATGCTTCTTGACATTTCATTCCCTCCAAGTTTATGCTCCATGCAAACACTTCCTGCTAAGAACACTTACTCTACTGCTATCATATGTAATTATTACAAATTTGTTAATTTTATTACGCGAATAATAATAACAAATGAAGCAGTCATTGTCAAGTTTACGCTGTTTTTCCTGATTTTATACACTTGTCATGTAAAAATTATGTGATAATTTTTCCTTATTTCTCCATATATGTTACAAATTTTATAACTTTTTCGACTTCTCCACGCAAGCGCTCAAAGCCTCCATCACCGCCGAACGCATTCCTTTTTCTTCCAGCACTCTGACTCCCTCGATCGTGGTGCCCCCGGGAGAACATACCATGTCCTTTAATTCTCCCGGATGTATTCCGGTCTCCAATACCATTTTTGCGCTTCCAAGCACCGCCTGGGAAGCGAATTCATAGGCTTGTTTCCGCGGCATTCCTGCCGCCACCGCCGCATCCGCCATAGCTTCTATAAACATAAATACATAAGCAGGAGAACTGCCCGAAACTGCTCCTGCCGCGTCCATCAGCCTCTCCGGAATAGAGATCGCCTTGCCAAAGCTTCCCATTAGCTTTAAGCAGAACTCCTCATCCTCACACTTCACCGAGGAATTGACACATACCGCCGTACAGCCCTCTCCCACCAGCGCCGGGGTATTGGGCATGCAGCGAATGAGCTTTACGGGCTTTTTAAACTCCTTCTCTATCCACTCCATGGTCTTTCCCGCCGCAATGCTGATGACCAGCTTATCTTCCGTTATTTCATCCCGTATTTCCTCTATTACTTCGGGGAAAAAAATGGGTTTTACCGCAAGAATAAGTACATCTGCTCCCGCCGCTGTCTCTTTATTGCTTCCCGCCGTGCGGATGCCGAATTCCTTGCGCATCTTCTCCATCGTTGTCTCTGTTTTAGCCGTGCCGACGATTTGTTCCTGCGTCACGATATTTTGTTTCAGCATACCGCCTATGATGGCCTTCGCCATATTTCCAAGTCCAATAAATCCTATTTGCATTTCTCATCCCTCCGTTTTTAATTTTCCCGCTGTCTTGCCGCTTCATATATAAGCAGCGAAGCGGAAACTGCGGCATTCAGTGACTCTACCTGCCCTTTCATAGGAATCTTTATATAATTGTCCGCCGCCTCAGACAGTTCCTCCGACAGCCCGTTTCCTTCGTTCCCAATTAAAAAGGCCGTGCCTCCCGTATAATCGCACCGGGAGTAGCTCTTCTCTCCCTTTAAATGTGCTGCGTATACCTTGATTCCGTCCTTTTGCAGCGCCTTTACTGTCTGCACGATATCATCTGCATAAAAAAATGGCACACGATATATGGATCCCATGGTGGAACGTATTGTCTTCGGATTATATATGTCCACCGTATCCTTGCTCATAATCACGCCGCTCACCCCTGCTCCCTCTCCGGTACGAAGGATGGTTCCCAGATTGCCGGGGTCCTGAAGTCCCTCTACAATGAGAAAAAGCGGCACCTCTTGACCTTCCAGCATGTCCTTCAACGAGTAGTGAGACTGCCCTAGTACACATAAGATTCCCTGTGGAGTCTGGGTGTCCGATATCTTAGAAAAAACTTCCTCGGATACTGTTTCATATCCGCACTGCTTCAGTTTTTGCTCTATCTGTGAAACTTTGTGGAAGCCCTCCGACACATAGACCTCCAGAACACTCTCTAAAGGTGCCTCCAGAAACATTTTAATACCCTCTGCGATGAAGATGCCCTCTTTTCTTCTCAGTCCAGCCTTTTTATTCAACTGTACAATGCTTTTCACTTTTTTGTTGGTTACGCTCGTTATCATACTTTCCACCGTCTGCATATTTACAATAGGCGGACCAGCACTTCCATGCGAGTCCGCCATAAAAACATGTTTATCGTTACTATTAAGCCTTTTACATCGATAGCGCCCTGCTCACCTCATATTGGTAATCCGGTATTCCCTTCTGCATCGCAAGTGCCTCTTCGATATCGAAATCACGGAACTCGCCCTTCTGATAGCCTACCACACGGTTGCTCTTACCCTCACAAAGGATATCTGCCGCATAGGAACCCATAATAGACGCATAAAAACGATCTTTGCAGGTGGGGCTTCCGCCTCTTTGCATGTAACCTAAAATGGTTGCCCTGGTCTCGATACCGGTAGCCGCCTCTATTCTTCTCGCCATGGAGGTGGAATGACCGATTCCCTCCGCATTGATAATGATATGATGGGTCTTTCCGCGCTTTCTGTTATTGATAATATTGTTGATGATTCTCTGCTCGTTGTAATCGTATTTCTCAGGAAGAAGAATATCCTCCGCGCCATTAGCCACACCGCACCAAAGAGCGATATAACCTGCGTTTCTGCCCATTACCTCAATAATGCTGCAGCGTTCATGGGAAGAAGACGTATCGCGCACCTTATCGATGGCCTGCATCGCTGTATTCACTGCGGTATCGAAGCCGATCGTATAGTCGGTGCAGGTGATATCCAAGTCGATCGTTCCCGGAATCCCAATGGTGTTGATTCCCTTTCTGGCCAAATCCTGCGCACCACGGTAGGAGCCGTCCCCGCCTATGACCACGAGTCCGTCTATTCCGTGCTTTCTACAAATCTGTGCACCTTTCTCCTGCCCTTCCTGAGTCTTAAATTCCACACAGCGCGCTGTTCCGAGGATGGTACCTCCCCTTTGTATAATATCTGAGACACTGTTTCTCTCCAAATCTATAATCTCTTCGTTTAAAAGTCCTTGATAACCTTTTTTTATCCCCTTTACCTTTACCCCGTTGGCTATCGACTTTCTTACTACCGCACGAATCGCCGCATTCATTCCCGGCGCATCTCCTCCGCTTGTCAATATTCCAATCGTTTTTATCTCTTTTGCCATTTTTACACCTCTTCCATCCGTTTACCCAGATGCTTTGATAGATAATTAACCTACTACATTCTACCTTGTTTCGAAACCGTTTTCAATATATTTTCTTCGTGTTTTTAGCCTTGTACAAAATTACGTCACTTTTATGTTGTCTTTACCATACAAAGTTTCCAGCTTTTCCACCAGCTCCCTATCCGCATTCACACTTTTGTTTGCGGGCAGGTTTTTTACCGCTTTCGGATTCTCCACGTAAATACATACCGCATCCTTGCCGTCCGAAGCCGCCAGAATCTCCAAAAGCCCCTGCTCCGCCTGGTCATAGTTTTCTTTGGTGGCAAACTTGATCCAAAGCTTTTTCGTTATTTCATCGAAACCGGTAATTCTCTCGCAGATCAGCTTCCCGTCCTTGTCTTCCTCAACGGAAACCCTTCCTTTGATAAAGACTTTGTTATCCTCCATGAGCTTATTGGAATTCTTCTCATAGTCCTTGGGAAATACAATCACTTCTACCGTTCCTACCAAGTCTTCCACCTGCAAAAAGGCCATCACTTTATCATTCTTTGTATATTTTATTTTTTTATCCGCGATAATGCCGCCGATGGTAACGGACTCGCCGTCCTTAGCCTCAGTCTCGCCGCTTTCTTCATCCAGAAGAAAATCTGCCGTCGTATTGGTCGTATTCTTCTTCCATACGTCCTCGTATTCCTCCAGCGGATGTCCGCTGACGTAGATGCCCAGCACTTCTTTTTCGAATGCGAGGCGCATTTCCTTGGAATATTCCCCTACATCCGGCATTTTTATTTCGTAATCCTCTTTTTCCTCCTCGGATACGATATCGAAGAGAGAAATCTGTCCCGCCATGTTATTCTTCTTGTCCTGATGCAGATGGTCCATGACTTGTACGTATACGTTCATAAACTGTTTTCTCGTGCCGCCGAGATCATCCAGCGCTCCCGATTTAATAAAGTTTTCCACGGTTCGCTTGTTCATATCCTTATCTGCCATACGGACGATAAAATCGTTCAAGTTCGTATAGGGACCGCGATCCTCCCTTTCCTTTACTACCGCGTCGATCACCGGGCGCCCTACACCTTTGATTGCCGTAAGGGCATATCGTATGGAACCCCCGCTTACGGAAAATCCGGCTTCTCCCGCATTGATATTGGGTGGCAGGATAGCGATTCCCATGCTCCTGCAGGTCATAATGTATTCCGAAACCTTGCTGGAAAAGTCTATGACGGAGGTAAGAAGAGCCGCCATGAATTCCACGGGATAATAATATTTTAAATAGGCTGTCTGATAGGAAACCACCGCATAGCACGCCGCATGAGACTTATTAAAAGCATACTTGGCAAAGTCCATCATATCCTCATATATTTTGCTCGCCGTCTTTTCGTCTATGCCGTTAGCCACACAGCCCGGAACGCCTTCCTCTTCGTTTCCGTAGATAAAGGTACTGCGCTCCTTTTCCATTACGGACTGCTTCTTCTTGCTCATGGCACGTCTTACCAAATCGCTTCTGCCAAGGGTGTAACCACCCAAATCACGCACAATCTGCATAACCTGCTCCTGATAAACGATGCAGCCGTAAGTTGGATTAAGTATAGGCTCTAACTGAGGGCAGGAATAGGTAATGGCATGATGGTTATTCTTTCCTTGTATATATTTGGGAATAAAATCCATAGGACCTGGACGATACAAGGAGATTCCCGCTATGATATCCTCCAGATTCTGGGGCTTTAGCTCCTTCATAAAGCTTTTCATACCGCCGCTTTCCAACTGGAATATTCCGTCGGTACGGCCGGTTCCGATGGAGAAAAGCACCGCTTTATCGTCATAATCGATCTCGTTCATATCCAGCTTGATATTGTGCCCCTTCTCAATCAGGCGTACCGCATTCTGGAGGACCGTAAGAGTGCGCAGTCCCAGAAAGTCCATTTTCAGCAATCCCAGTTCCTCGATGGTGGTCATGGGAAACTGTGTGGTGATGGAACCGTCACTCCCTCTGGAAAGGGGAACGAATTCCTCTGCAGGCATGCTGCAGATAACCACTCCCGCCGCATGCATGGAGGTATGTCTGGGCAGACCCTCCAGACGCTTACACATATCGATAAGATAATGCACCTGTTCATCCTGCTCGTAAAGCTTTCTGAATTCCGGATTGACGCTAAGCGCCCTTTCAATGGTAATATTCAGCTCATTGGGTATCATTTTGGCAATCGTATCCACATAAGCATAAGGCAAGTCCATAACCCTTCCTACGTCGCGGATAACACCCTTCGCCGCCATGGTACCGAAAGTGACGATCTGCACCACCTTGTCCGTACCGTATTTACGTCCCACGTAATCGATGACCTCCTGCCTTCTTTCGAAGCAGAAATCGATATCGATATCCGGCATGGATATTCTCTCCGGATTCAGGAAACGTTCAAACAGCAGGTTATATTTTATCGGGTCGATATCCGTAATCTTCAGGCAATAAGCAACGATACTTCCCGCCGCTGAACCTCGCCCCGGACCGACTATGATATCGTTCATCTTGGCATAATTAATGAAATCCCATACGATAAGGAAATAATCCACATATCCCATGGAGCGGATAACGCCCAGCTCGTAATCCAGGCGCTCTTTAAGCTCTTCACTGACTTCTCCATAGCGCTCGTTCAGGCCGTCATAACATAATTTATTTAAATAGGTTAGGGAATCGTAACCTTCAGGCACTTCGAAACGGGGCAGCTTGGTCACTCCGAATTCGATATCCACATGGCAGCGGTCTGCGATTCTCTGGGTATTTTCCACCGCCTCCCACGCATAGGAGAACAACCCCTTCATTTCTTCCTCGCTCTTAACATAATATTGTCCGCCTTCGTAACGCATGCGGTCTTCGTCGGCCAGCTTCTTGGCCGTCTGTATACATAACAAAATGTCGTGGGGCTTCACGTCTTCCGCATAGGTATAATGCACGTCATTGGTAGCAACGAGGGGGATGTCCAGCTCCTTGCTCATTTGCAAAAGAGCAGCATTTACCGTCTTCTGCTCCGGTATTCCATGATCCTGCAATTCCAGAAAATAATTGCCCTTGCCAAAGCATTCCTCGTATTTGCGAGCCGCTTTTCTGGCTTCCTCCGGCAGGCCCTTGGATATATTTCTCTGCACTTCACCGGCAAGGCAGGCGGAAAGAGCTATGATTCCTTCGTGAAATTCCCTCAGCACTTCCATATCCACGCGGGGCCTGTAGTAATAGCCCTCGGTAAAACCGCGGCTGACAATTTTCATGAGGTTGGCATAGCCTGTGTTGTTCTCTGCAAGGAGTACGAGATGGTAGTATCTGTCTTCGCCTCCGGTAATCTCTTTATCGAAACGGGAACCCGGTGCTACATATACTTCGCAGCCCAAAACGGGATTGATTCCTGCAGCTTTCGCTTCTTTGTAGAAGTCGATGACACCGTACATAACGCCGTGATCAGTGATTGCAGCGCTGTCCATGCCGAGTTCCTTGACGCGCTTTACGTATTCTTTTATTTTATTGGAACCGTCCAAAAGGCTGTATTCCGTGTGGACATGTAAATGAGTGAATGCCATGAGGGATGCTCCTTAATCCTTTATTCATATGTGAAAATGTTGAGAACAAAAGTGTGCTTCGCATATTCTCGCGACCAAATACTTCAGCAGCACAGCTTTTGTTCCGCGCGCGTAGCTGCGCATCTATCTTACTTTATTATTGTACCATAGATGGTTTGATGGAGCATCTAAAAATTAAAGAAAAGAAAGCGTTGCATTGATTTCAGATACACAAAACCTGACGGAGGTTTTTATAATTTCCTGTTCCATCGTCCGGTTAAATGGCGGACGATGAATCTTCCCAGCTTTTCTTAAATCAATTATTCTACGGTTACCACTTTCGCCAGATTCCTCGGTTTGTCTACGTCCAGACCTTTGTCCAGAGAGACGTAATAAGCGAGGAGCTGCAGGGCTGCTGAGGCCGGCATTACCATGAATTCATCACGTATGGCAGGGAGCTTGAAGACGCCTCCCCATGAGGTCTCTTTGTCCAAAGAGTAGGTCTCTTTCATGAAAAGGATGACTTCCGCTCCCCTGGATTGGACTTCCCTGATGTTGGAAAATTCCTTGGACTGGACTTTATCCTGCGTCACTACGGCAACTACCGGGGTGTCCTCGGTAATCAGGGCAATAGTACCGTGTTTGAGTTCACCCGACGCATAGGCTTCTGAGTGAATATAGGATATTTCTTTCAACTTCAAGGAACCTTCTAAAAGAATGGAGTGGTCCAGACCTCTTCCTATCATGAATACGTCCTTGGCATTTAAAATACCTCTGGCAATGTAGTGGATTTCTTCTCGTCTGTCCAGTACCTGCCCTATAACCTGAGGTACGCGAAGAAGCTCGTTTGCAAACTCTCCGGCCTGGTCGGTATCGAAGATTCCCCGCACGTAAGCCATGCGCCCTGTAATCAGATAGAGAACGGCCAGCTGTGTCGTATATGCCTTAGTGCTCGCTACTGCGATTTCCGGCCCCGCATTGGTATAGATAACGTACTCACTTTCACGGGCAATGGAGGCTCCTCTTACATTTACGATGGATAGAGTCTTTGCACCGTTTCTCTTAGCATATTTTAATGCCTTGAGGGTGTCGATGGTCTCTCCTGATTGGGAAATGGCGATTACCAGCGTTTTTTCATCCACAACGGTATCCGTGTACATGAATTCGCTGGCAAGCTCTACGTCGATGTGCATCCGCACGAGAGACTGCATCAACGCCTTTCCTACCAGACCTGCATGCATTGCCGTCCCGCAGGCTATTACACAGACACGGTCACAATCTTTGAATAAACTGTCGGGTATTTCATCCTCTGTAAAGTCCGGGATTCCGTCTTTGATTCTGGGCTCTATGGTTTCTGCGATTACCTCGGGCTGCTCCATGATTTCCTTTTCCATATAGAAGGGATAGCCCCCCTTGCTGCTCCTGTTGGTGTCCCAGCTTATCGTCAGCCATTCCGGTTCTGCGGGCTCTCCTGATAGATCATAAAGCTCTGCACCGTCCGCTTTCAGCGTCAGTATATGACCTTCGGGCAGCACAAAATAATCCTTGGAGTATTGCCCCAAGACCGTCACGTCAGAAGCCAGCATAGTACCGCCTTCCATCTTAGCGACTACAATGGGACTAACATTTCTGACCGCAAAAATAAGACCCGGCATATCTTCGAACATAATTCCGAGCGCAAAGGTTCCTTTGAGCTTCAAAACAGTTTTCTGAATGGCCAAATATGGGTCTCCTGTGTAAAAATGGGAAAGTACCGCCGCTACTACCTCGCTGTCCGTCTGAGAATGAAGCTTGTCGTATAAATCGTACTTTCTGATCAGATCACGGTAATTTTCAATGATTCCATTGTGAATTACCGTTACCTTTTCGTACTTGTGGGGGTGTGCATTCTCATCACTCACTCCGCCATGGGTTGCCCATCTGGTGTGACCGATACCACAGTTGCCTTCTATCGTCTCGTTTTCGCACAGATTCCTTAAATCTTTTACTCTTCCCGCACATTTATAAATCTGTGTCTGCTTCGATCCGTCTTCGCATACTGCGATACCTGCACTGTCATAGCCTCTGTATTCCAACGTTTCCAAGGCATCAAGCATAATATCCTTCGCCGCATTTTTACCTGTATAGCCAATAATTCCACACATAAATTTTCCTCATCTTTCTCTATTCATAATTCTTATTTTCAATAATGAATCAATAATTATTCATTTATTTTTATATTATCAGGCAAACCATACTTTTATATGGCCGCCCCTCCGTTATACCGTCTTTGTTTTGCAGTTGCCCGCATATTTGCCGGTATATCTCGCACCGGAGGAGTACGGGAAGGTATCCGCCGAAATTTCGATAACCTTCCTCCCTCGTTAACCTGCCTTTTCGCTCAGGACAGGTGCATGGCGCTAGATGGGAAAATATAGGAAATTATTGTATACTTAGCAAGCCTTTTGGGGCTTTCCAAGTATTATTACCGATACACATCAGGTTTGTGTATCTGAAATAAATGCAATCGTCTATTCAATTTTCAAGGTACTGACTACTTGTGGGATTATATCATACTTCTTTTTTTCTGTAAACTTTTTGTCGCAGCGCTTTTTGTTACATCACTTTTTGTCGCAATACTTTTTTATCGCGGCTCTGTCCTGTTATTTGGTTACAATTCAGCCCTTGGCTAAACTGCAGCATGTATGCACACCAAACATGATAAAACCGTACTTTGCTCTGCTGCAAATTTTCCTGTAAGTTTTTTCTTTTTATATATCTTATTATTACTTAGAGAAAATGTGCCGGCACAGAAACGTCAGTGTTTCCATGTCGGCACATTTTTAATTATATATAATTCTTGAATACATATTCTTTAAATATACAGCCTTTATATAAGGCTTCCGCTTATATTATAAATATTTCCTGAGTATATCCACCTTGTCCAGCTTTTCCCAGGGCAAATCCAGGTCGTTGCGGCCAAAGTGTCCGTAAGCGGCGGTCTGCTTGTAGATCGGACGGCGAAGATCCAGCATTTTGATAATACCAGCCGGACGCAGGTCGAAGTTTTCGCGGACGATCTCTATCAGCTTCTCGTCTTCAATTTTTCCTGTTCCGAAAGTATCTATCATGATAGAGGTAGGCTGCGCTACGCCGATGGCATAAGAAAGTTGAATCTCACACTTTTCGGCAATGCCGGCTGCCACGATGTTTTTCGCTACGTAACGGGCTGCGTAAGCTGCCGAACGGTCCACCTTGGTGCAGTCCTTGCCCGAGAAAGCGCCGCCGCCGTGACGGGCATAACCGCCATAGGTGTCAACGATGATCTTACGTCCCGTAAGTCCAGCGTCTCCGTGAGGTCCGCCGATAACGAAACGGCCGGTAGGATTGATAAAGAATTTCGTATCCGCATCGATCAATTCCTTCGGGAGAATTACATCGAATACATATTTCCTGATATCTTCGTGAATCTGCTCCTGAGTTACTTCCTCGTCATGCTGTGTAGAAAGTACTACAGCTTCCAGACGCAGAGGCTTTCCGTTCTTGTCATATTCTACAGAAACCTGGCTCTTTCCGTCGGGTCTTAAATACTTTAAAGTTCCGTCCTTGCGCACCTTGGTAAGCTGAAGAGCCAGCTTGTGAGCGAGGGAGATGGAATAAGGCATATATTCCTCTGTCTCGTTCGTTGCATAACCGAACATCATGCCCTGATCACCGGCGCCGATGGCTTCGATCTGTGCATCGGTCATCTTGTTTTCAGCCGCTTCCTGCTGCTTCGCTTCAAACGCCTTGTCCACGCCCATTGCGATATCAGAGGACTGCTCGTCGATAGCTACCAATACCGCACAGGTATTGCCGTCGAAACCGTATTCCGATTTCGTATAGCCGATTTCCTTAATTGCCTCACGAGCTATTTTCTGTATATCCACGTATGCGTTCGTTGTAATTTCTCCTGTTACCAGTACAAAGCCGGTGCAGGTCGCTACTTCGCAGGCAACACGGCTCATAGGGTCTTTTTCCATTAGCGCATCTAGTACAGAGTCGGAAATGGCATCGCAAACTTTGTCAGGATGTCCTTCTGTCACGGATTCTGATGTGAATAAAAACTTTTCCATTTTAATTCCTCCTTATGATGTAGGTTGTTAATAAAACTGCTTCCTAATTACAGCGCGCCGGAGCAATTCACAAAACGTATTGCTCGTCGCCTTATATTATGGGAAAAAGTTCCAATAATATAAAATGTCCGCTTACAAGAAGCGGACTCGATAATCGATAATCAAATCCTCTTATCGTTCGAACTGCCGTATTACGGCAAATTACTCGCTCAGGTAGGCACCTTCCTCGATAGGGGTTGCCGTGGCTTCATAGGTCCTATGTACCTCCACCACTCTGAATAAGAGACTCTTTACAATATGGAATTTTCATATCTGCTTTTAAAATACAATAGTTTTATTATTTTGTCAATGTATTTTATTGACAATATTCGTCAAAAATCCTATAATTCTTATAACATTCGTTAAATTATAATAAATGTTATCGGGGTAAAATATTATATTTCGGAGGGAGAAACATGAGGAGAGTAAACACATCGGCGCTAATACCGGGTATGGTAACGGGTGAGGATGTCTTCAACTACAACAATCACCTAATTCTGCCGAAGGGGTTGATTCTGACAGATAAAGCGATTACAAAGTTAGAATTCTACTCCATCATCAATGTGAGGATTGAGGACGAGGTCATAGAGACCCCGGAGACTCAGGTCAAAGAGGACACCTCCTATTCAGAGCGCCTGAAGCTATCTCCTGAATTCCAGCATTTTCAAGAGGACTTCACAAAAGAAACAGAGCATTTTAAGGATGTCATAGATAATTTCGTAGGTGATAGCGGCGAGCTGGATGCAGACCAGTTGGTGGAACACGCTTTATCTTTGCTTTCTTCTGAGAATAAATATGTCAACGTATTCGATATGCTTCACAGCATGCGTCAGTTAGACGACGCAACCTATGTACACTGCATGAACGTAGGTTTGATTTGTAATATTTTTGCCCATTGGCTGCGTATGGACGAAGAAGAAATCCGGACCGCTACGCTAAGCGGTCTTTTACACGATATCGGCAAAATTAAAATGCCGGAAAAAATTCTCAAGAAGCCCGGAAAGCTTACCGCCTGGGAGTTTGGTGTAGTTAAGACGCATCCCAAAGAATCCTACAAAATGCTGGAAAATCATCCGCTAAATATCCATATTAAGAACGCTGCATTAATGCATCACGAGCGCTGTGACGGTTCAGGCTATCCTTTGGGACTTACCTCCGACAGCATCGATCCTTACGCCAAAATGGTAGCTATTGCCGACGTATACGATGCTATGACAAGCGCCCGGGTTTACCGCGGTCCGCTGTGTCCCTTTAAAGTAATCGAGACCTTCGAGAACGAGGGATTCCAAAAGTACGACTCGAAATACATTCTCCCATTCCTGGAAAATATCGTGGACACTTATCTTTTGCATGACGTCCGGCTTACTAACGGAGAATCGGGAAAAATTGTATATATCAATCCGCATAAGCTGTCCAAACCCACCATTAAGGTCGGAGATAAATATATTAACCTTTCGCAAGAGCCGCATTTATTTATCGATGCGATATTATAGAAAACAAGTGACAACGCCTAAAAAGACACAGAAGCATTCCTGCTCATGTGTCTTTTTTATCGTTTTATCATTTCCTCCGCCTGATGGCCTCAGCCTACTTTCAGTTTGAACTTCTGCAATTCGCGCTCCGTATTCACCTTATCTATCTGAGCGCCGAGAGCCTTAAGTTTCAAATGAAAATCCTCATATCCCCGTTCAATGAATCTAATATCGTCCACCACGGTAACTCCTTCCGCCGCAAGCCCTGCCAGCACAAGTGACGCACCTGCACGCAAGTCCGGAGCAGAGATGCTCGCTCCTGTGTAGCGCTCTACACCATCGATAATGGCAGTATTGCCTTCCACCTTGATATTCGCTCCCATTCTGGTAAGTTCATCCACATATTTAAAACGATTTTCAAATATGCTCTCCGTTACGATGCTCGTCCCTGCGGAAAGTCCAAGAGCAACTACAATCTGAGGCTGCATATCCGTAGGAAATCCGGGATAAGGAAGGGTCTTCACATGGGTATGGGTCAATGCCTTTGCAGATACTACTCGCACCGCATCGTCCGATTCCTCCACCTCACAGCCGATTTCCAACAACTTAGAGCTGATAGATTCCAAATGCTTCGGGATGACATTCTTCACAGTAACATCCCCTCTGGTAACCGCCGCTGCGAACATAAACGTTCCTGCCTCTATCTGATCCGGAATAATGGTATATTCGCTGCCATGAAGCTTCGGAACTCCTTTAATTCGTATCACATCGGTACCGGCACCCTTGACGTCAGCTCCCATACTATTCAAAAAGTTCGCCAAGTCGACCACATGTGGTTCCTTCGCAGCATTCTCAATCGTCGTCTTTCCTTCCGCCATAACGGCCGCCATCATAACATTAATCGTAGCGCCCACTGAAACCACGTCCAAATAAATGTTGCTTCCGCGAAGATCTTCCGCATCGGTAATAATGAGGCCGTGCTCAATCCTGACATCGGCGCCCAGAGCGCGAAAGCCTTTGATATGCTGGTCTATCGGCCTTAAACCGATATTGCAGCCGCCCGGCAGCGCCACCTCCGCCTTTTTATATTTTCCAAGCAAGGCTCCCAGCAAATAGTAGGAAGCCCTGATTTTTTTAATAAAATCATCCTCGATAACAAGATTGTGAATGTGGGATGCATTTATTTTTACCGTATGTCTGTCTATTCTGTTTACAATGACTCCGATACTTTCCATCGCCTGAATCAGCACATTCGTATCACGAACGTCAGGCACATTTTCTATTACTACAGTCTCGTCCGTCATAATAGCTGCCGCCAAAATAGCAAGCGCCGCATTCTTAGCACCGCCTATTTCCACTTCGCCCACTAACGGATTTCCACCCTTTATTGCATACTGTTCCATGGTGTACCCTCTATTTAATCCCTAATTTCTATTTAAAACTTCGCCGCACCTGCTTAGGGCAGCAAAAGTTAACCATCAATCTTATCTTTATGATTATACCATAAATTGCCCATTTGTAAATGGTGCATTATTTTTAATTCAGATACTTCAAAGGGTTCACCTGACTGCCGCCAATCAATATCTCAAAATGAACATGAGGCCCTGAGCTGACTCCTGTATTGCCGCTAAGGGCAATCTTCTGTCCCTGCGATACCGTCTGTCCTACAGAAACGAGAACTTTACTCAAGTGTCCATATCTGGTCTGCCTTCCATCCGCATGATTGATATACACCACATACCCGTAACCGCTTCCCCATCCAGCCTTCGCAACCGTTCCCGCGGAGGAGGCCATAACTGCGGTTCCTACCGGAGTCGCCCAGTCTATCCCCTTATGATAGGTGCTAGCTCCCTTGGTCGGTCTGCTTCTGGCTCCGAAGCCGGAGGAAAGACGTCCGCCGGAAATCGGTTTGATATAAGTAGGAGGTATCTTCGTTCCTCGTTCCACGATTTTGGGTATCGCCTGATAGGTAACCTCTTCCTTTACGATTTCCCTGGCCGTCTCCGCATTGTTTCTGTAGGAAACAAGCGCCACCACCTTTCGGTGTCCCGCCGACGGCTCCTGCTTGGTCACGCTCTCCGTAGTATACCAGTTGTCGTTATCCACGTATATTATCTCCGCTTCGTAATCCTCTTCATAGTACACCTCCTCCTGTCGTTCTACCGACAATTCCGGCTCCGGCACCGTTACGATGATTTCATCTCCTACCCGGATGGTAGAGGTCTCGCTTTCGATCGTATCGTTCATCTCGATGAGCTTCTCTATCGTCAGATTATTTTCCGACGCGATTTTCGACAAAGTGTCTCCCGATACTACTTCATATATCTGATTCTTCTCCTGATCCTTGGTAACCTCTTCGATGGCCTGCTCAAGAGGCATCAATTCATCCTCTGAAAGATAGGATTCCACCACCTCCACCGAATCCGCGAACTCTAACGACATAAGCCCCAGCTCATAATCGGAAAAATCCTTCTCACCCGCAGGTTCTACCGCATCGAAGATTTCATCCAGCCTTTCATAAATTCCAACGGAGGCAAGTACCTCCTGCTCCGCCTTTTCCTCCTGCTGCTGTTCCTTGGAAACCACACTGGTAGTCAAAACATTCAGTTCCCTCGAACAATCCAGTATGAGATCCACATAATACTGATCTTCAGAATCATATTTATCGATAGAAGCTTGCAATAGCTGCAGTACCTCTTCTTTGCTGGCAAGGTTGACAGTATATTCGTTTATCTTTACCGTATAGGAACGGTGCAGCGTCTTTTTAATATTGTTTCCCAGAACATGCTCCATATTATCCACAAGAACGGACTTATCATCGATATGTCCCCAGAGCACCTCTTCTCCCGAAAGCTCCAGATCGCTGTCAATCAAAACCAGCTCTTCACCATCGCCTGCAAGCGCCTTTCTCGCCTCCTTCAAAGCTTCCTCCGCCACCGAGCGATCACCGACTTTTCCTACATCCGTTCCGTTCAAAAACACTGTAAACATATTATCTCCCGTACTTTCGATTTTAGTATAGGAGGGCATAAAAAATATGCTGGCAATAACAGCCAACACAGCTATTTTAATGGAACGTATTTGTAATCTCTTATAATATTTCGTAATTTTTTTCATAGCGATAACCATGACCCTTTCAAAATGCGTCGGCTTTGCGCTTTATATAAAATTTATAACAAAGTATTTTCGTAATAAAATCGTAACATTTTTATTTTATCAGCATTTATTTTAGTTGTAAAGGAAATGTTAAATTATTGCTAATGTCAAAATGTGAAAACAATGCTAAAATAGTTGTTGCAAGATACTAAAAAATTATGGGAGGCTCCGGCATGAATAAGGAAAATAAAGAAAAAACTATCTTTCATATCGATGTGAATTCTGCTTACCTTAGCTGGAGCGCCTTGAAAAAATTGGAAGAAGGAGATACACAGGACTTAAGGGAAATTCCCTCTATCATCGGAGGAGATATGGAACGCCGCCGGGGAGTCGTGTTAGCAAAATCAATACCGGCCAAGACTTACCATGTAAAGACCGGGGAGCCCATCGTAAGCGCGCTGCGAAAATGTCCCCATCTTACAATCGCCCCGCCGGACCACGGACTTTACCACCGTAAATCTCAGGAACTTATGGCCTTCTTATACGATATCTGTCCTGACTTAGAGCAGGTCAGCGTGGACGAATGCTATATGGACTATACCCCCATAGCAGGCAAATATGCCTCTCCTGCGGAAGCCGCCTGCATCATAAAGGATCATGTTTACGAGAAATTCGGCTATACCGTAAATGTAGGAATATCCAACAGAAAGGTACTCGCAAAAATGGCCTCCGACTTCAAGAAGCCGAACCTGGTTCATACTCTGTATGCCGATGAAATCCAAGAAAAGCTTTGGCCCCTTCCAGTCTCTTCCTTATATATGTGCGGCCGCTCCAGCGCCGAAACACTGCGTAAGCTGGAGATCCTTACCATCGGTGATCTCGCCAGGGCGGATACCTTAATATTATCGGCCCATTTAAAAAGTCACGGCATCTTACTGTGGGAATATGCCAACGGAATCGACAGCTCTGTAGTAATCTCAGAACAGATAAATGCAAAAGGTATCGGCAACTCCACCACATTAAGAGAAGACGTCAGTACAAAGGAAGAAGCCTGCAAAGTCCTTTTAAGCCTTTCCGAAACGGTAGCCGGCAGACTTAGGAAATCCGCACAGCTAGCCGGCATGGTGAGCACCGAGCTGAAATATAATACCTTCCAGAGCGTGTCCCACCAGACCACTCTGCTCTCCCCAACTTGTACTACAGATGTTATTTACAAAACTGCCTGCTCTCTTTTTGACGAAATCTGGAACGGAACCCCCCTCCGGCTTCTGGGCATAAGGACATCCAAACTGGTTTCCGACGAGGAACCTGTTCAATTAAGCCTGTTCGATATTCAGGAAGAGATATCGGGCGAATCAACTTCCAAAAAACAGGAAAAACTGGACATAGCGCTGGATTCCATCCGAAAGAAATTCGGACCGGATTCCGTTATAAGGGGAAGTCTTTTTCATGACGATAATTTATGAGCTCTTTTCTACTCACACAAAAGTACCTTCGCGGCAACGTTCAAAGACGCGGCCGTGAAGGCTTTTTATTTAATAGTAAAGTACCATTACTTCTTTTTCACACTATACCCAAAGGTCCCTATTTGCTTCCCAAGGGACATATAAGCGCCATGAGAATAAACAATAGGCAACGCCGCTTCGAAATGGAATTTATTCTTCTCATCCATAAATTCCTCATCCGCATGCACAGCCACCACTTGCGCGATAAACATATCATGAGTGCCCAGCTTCTTGATTTCCTTCACCACACACTCAATATTCACCGGACTTTCCACCAGCAAAGGTGCCCTTACGACATCAGCAGGTGCTGCTGTCAGCCCCAGTTCTTTAAACTTATCTATGTTACTTCCACTTCTTACTCCGCAGTAATCTGTAGCATAAGTCAACTTTTCCGTGGTCAGATTGATCACAAATTCTCCGGTCTCTTCTATCATATGATAGGAGTACCTCTCCGGCCGCACCGATATAGATACCATTGGCGGATCGCTGCAAACAGTTCCTGCCCACGCTACCGTAAATATATTCTTCTCTCCGTTCTTATCCGCCACACTCACCATCACCACAGGAAGGGGATAAAGCATATTTCCCGGCTTCCAGCTCTGTTTTCCCATATTAGAAAACCCCCAGTATATGAGCAATCAAAAGTCCCATGTTGGCCAGTGAAACCACAAGGGTAATGACTCCAATAGCCAAAGCACTCTTATCCATTTTCTTATTCGTATTAACAGCCTTCATCTCGCTATCCATAAGAACTTTCGTCTGCTTCTCCAGCTCCTCTACGACCACTGCTTGTACATTCCGGTATACTTTGACATTTTCTTTATGTACAAAATCGTCGGACTCTTTAAAAAGCTCCTCCAACTTCGCCATATTCGCGGCTGCCGTCTCCTTTATCTCCGTTAATGATGTCTCCTCAGCAGCCTTCTCCTCTTCGCCCTTCGCAGCCTGAATCTTGGCAATGCATTCTTCCGTCAGCATTTTCAATCTAAGGCTGTTCTCATTGAAGAGCTTATTAAGCTGCTCTATACTATTCCCTAGCAGCTCCTTGATTTTCTGCTCATTCTCGATATTTTTCAGATTCAGTTTCCGCATCTCCTTCATACAGGCATCGTATTCCTCTACCTGTGCCTCAAGCTTTTCTATCTGCGCGGCATCTGCAGCAGAGTTCGCGCGTATCGCCTCCTGCGAACTCAATTTTTGAGCTATTTTATCCATAAAATTGTCCATCCATTTTCCTCCAAACATGGTCTGTTTACCGTTCCCCGACTGTTTTTTCTTCCCGTATTTTCTGCTTAATATCTTATCATTTTTCGTTTTTATTTACAACCGTTCCAAACTTTTTGTGCAATTTGTTATAATTTATTTGTATATCTTTTTTAGTTTTGTAAATATTAACGTTCTTTTTACATGTCGTTCATAGTTTGTTCATAAATAATTGCTATACTAATCACATAACAGACGAGAGAGACCGTAATGTTTTTCATTACACATATAGATAAATTTTTTCATAATAGCCCAGATGCCGAAAGGTGTCTGGGCACTCCTCATTTTAGGACAAACATAAATGAAGAACATGAACTTACAAAACGGCATAGCCGAAGCCACGCCGTTTCATATAATACTTTCATATTTGATTTTTCTCGTTTTTCACGTTATGCATTTAGCGCTCATCACAATCATCTTCCTGGCTCAAGCTCTGTACCTTCTCATTGAGCAGAAGCATTCTTGCATCCAATTCGGAAACCATCTTGGCACATTCTATCAATTCATCCTTAATGTTGACCGGCGCGTTTCCTTCGAACTTGTAATGAATCTTGTGCTCCAGACTGGCCCAGAAGTCCATGGCTACCGTACGTATCTGAATCTCGACCTTCGTATCTACGATACGGTCTGAAAGATATACAGGAACAGTTACGAGCATATGGTAACTCTTGTACCCGCTGAGCTTCGGCGCAGTGATATAATCCTTCACCGAAATAATCTTAATATCGCTCTGGTGACTTATCATATCCGCTATCTCATAAATATCGGAAGTAAAGGAACAGATAACTCTTATTCCCGCAATATCGTTTACATACTTTACCATATTCTCAATAGTGGATTCATAGCCGTTCTTTTTCAGTTTCTTGACGATGCTCTCCGATGTCTTTATTCTGAATTTGATGTGCTCGATCGGATTGTATCTATGTACGTGCTGAAATTCATCGTTCAATATTTCCAGCTTAGTGGATATTTGTTTCAACGCCGAGTTGTAAATTAATATAACCTCTTTCCAATTATCCACATCGCTGTCTCGTTCTACTCTAAGTTCCATTTATTTTCCGCCTTACTTAATTTATCCTATTTCCATCTTGACAGGAAATATTTTACCAAGAACATTATACCATATTTTTATCCAAATGTGCATATTTCACAAAAACTTTATTTTTTTTTAATCTTTATTGTATATTTATACTCGGTATTGTGTTCCTGCCTTTGACTCACACCATATATTCATATGCCGAAAAAAATGAAATATTCCTATTTCCTCCATTGTGGCATTGGCAATATTTCTGCTCTTTGTCTCGCCTACTTTCTTCCAATAATTACAAACGGTATAAATACACTTCTTAAAATAACTATCGACGTTATGGAACTGAGCCTCTTGTGCATTACCTGTTGCTTTTCTGCTTTTTTCTTTCACATAACCCCTGTTCACATTAACAGCTATTGGTATCACATATCAATCATAAAATTTCTGTAGCTACTGCCCTATTATTTTCCAATTCACTTTTAACACAATGTTTCACTATATTTCTTCGCCAATAATATGATATTATAATTATCTACCATTACTCTTACGAAAGGAAGTTTTATAACATGTTTCGACTATGGGCAAAAATATTCAAGGACAATAGACAACTGCGGGACACCGTCATATGCGATGACAGCCAAGACTCGAGGACGCATAAGATATTTCATGCGATGGATGAAATCGTTTATCAGTTCGACTTAGGTAAACCTATCTGGCTGGATTCCACCGTTCAGGAATTCAAACGCCACGATAAAGTGCGATTCACTCAAGATAATTTTATCGAAACTATCGATTTCGACTACCTTGAAATTCACGTAATAGAAGAGGATTAGTTTTTTTATTTTATCTGCATATTTTTATTGACATTCCACACAATAAGTTGTAGTATCTAATCATGCTTTATGTAGTTTTCATTACTACATGTTACATTTTTAAACACCGCATCTTTTTGTGTGAGGAGGTAGATATAATGCAAATAACAATTCGTGAGCCGGGTAGCGCAATTACCCATTTTATTGGAATGATGATGGCGGTTTTTGCCGCTGTCCCTCTATTGATAAAAGCCGCTACAGCTTCGGGCAGTGCCGCTTTTACAGCAATGGCCGTATTTATGCTGAGCATGATTCTTCTATACGGGGCCAGCGCCACCTATCATTCGCTGACGGTGTCTGATAAGGTTTTGAGGATATTCCGCAAGATAGACCATATGATGATATTCGTGCTTATCGCAGGCTCCTATACCCCTGTATGCCTGATTGTACTTGGAGGTCCGCTCGGCTATACGCTGCTTGCAGTAGTATGGGGAATCGCCCTTTTCGGCATTCTCATTAAAGCACTGTGGATTACATGTCCGAAGTGGTTTTCTTCCACGATTTACATCGCTATGGGCTGGGTTTGTCTCTGGGTATTCGGACCACTGTGGAACACTCTGCCTAAGAGTGCTTTCCTCTGGCTGCTGGCAGGAGGTGTCATCTATACGGTGGGCGGCGTTATATACGCACTGAAGCTTCCCATTTTCAATGCGAAGCACGCATATTTCGGCTCACATGAGATTTTTCATTTGTTCGTTATGGGCGGGAGCATTTGTCATTTTATCTTTATGTATCGTTATGTTTTATAAAATGCTTTTCCATATACAATAATTGGGCCAAAAAAACGAGCGGTGTATGCCGGAACAGCTACATCGCTCATTTTTTATTTTTTTTATTTTTGTTTATTCTTCGTATCCGCCAGGATTATTACTCTGCCATCTCCATGAATCTGCACACATTTCTTTGATTCCATACTGTGCCTCCCAGCCCAGTTCCTTTTTCGCCTTGCCTGCATCCGAATAGCAGGTTGCGATGTCCCCGGGACGTCTGTCCTTGATGACATAGGGAATCTTCACTCCCGTAGCTTCTTCGAAATTCTTCACAAGATCAAGCACACTGTAACCTACTCCTGTCCCCAGATTGTAAATGCTAAGTCCGGCTTTTTCCTCTATCTTCTTAAGGGCCTTTACATGGCCTGCTGCCAAATCCACTACGTGGATATAATCTCTTACGCCGGTTCCGTCGGGAGTGTCGTAATCATTGCCGAATACGCCCAGCTCTTTCAGCTTACCTACTGCCACCTGCGTAATGTAGGGCATCAGGTTGTTAGGGATACCGTTAGGATTTTCACCGATAGTACCGCTCTTATGAGCTCCGATAGGATTGAAATAACGAAGGATGATAACATTCCACTGCGGGTCGGCCTTCTGCATATCCGTCAATACCTGCTCCAGCATGGATTTGGTCCATCCGTAGGGGTTAGTGCACTGTCCCTTCGGGCATTCCTCCGTAATGGGAATGATGGCCGGATCGCCGTATACGGTTGCAGAGGAGGAGAAAATGATGTTCTTCACTCCGTGCTTTCTCATCACATCCACCAAGGTAAGCGTTCCTGCAATATTATTCTCATAGTATTCCCACGGCTTCGCTACGGATTCCCCTACCGCCTTCAGTCCTGCGAAATGAATACAGGAATCGATTTTTTCTTTTTCAAATACGAGGTTTAACGCCTCTCTGTCCAAAATATCCGCTTTATAAAAAGGCACCTTCTTGCCGGTAATCTTTTCCACCCGTTGTAATGACTTCTCGCTGGAATTGCTCAGATTATCCAAAACCACTACATCATAACCCGCACCCTGCAATTCTATTACCGTATGGCTTCCGATATAACCGGCGCCTCCTGTGACTAATACTGCCATTTTCTTACCTCCTGCCTAATTAAATACTGTTTCTTACTGTCTTGTTTCTTATCCTTAAGTTTACTCCCATACCATTTTTTTTCAATATGGCAATGTTACTAATGGCTGTCAAAATGTTAAATACTATAAAATAATTCCATTTTCCTTGCACAGCTCTCTGGCCGTATCTACAGAATCCACACCCATGGCGTTCTTAATAGGAGCAAATTCTTTGTTTCTTTCCACCTCATAAGAAAGGCAATTGTCCACCTGATGAATCATATCAAGCACCAAGGTTTCATATTTATAACCGTTGGGTTTATCCGGCAAAACCGTGTTTCCCTCTTTGTCTATATAGGGTATCTTCTTCTCCACCACATGAAGGGGAAGCTTGCTCTCCTCTATGGCTTCCAGATCCCTTTCCCGGAAAAGGTAGTTCAAGATAACGCCAAAATTGTAGGCAGGTTCTCCTCGTTCGTCTTTTTCTTCCTTCATCGCTTCGGTAAGCTCATAATACTCCACGATAGAGGGCTTTCCATCCTCAAGACACAAGGTACCGACACGCTCGTCCGGCGTCTTTTTCTTCACCACCTTGGCTCCCGAAACACATCCGTTAGCAATTACGGCACCTACAAAGCAGGGGTCCGCAATACGCTGGAGCACATTGTCCACCGCAAATACATTCAGCCATTCGATGCCATCTTTTTTCACAATATCCACCAGTCCCCATTTGTTCATAGAGGTAAACCAACCGCCATTTCCGTTGGGAGAGGTGGAAATTCTTCCTATTTCTTCCATGTATGCCTTGCCTTCGTAATCCGAGGCAGGTACCATTTCCTGTCTGAAAAACGTCACAAAATCTTTATTATAGCCGAAGTATTCCTTCTCCTCAAAAAACTCCATGGTAACCTCATGGTTCTTATCGCTGGTCATGATAAACAGATGAATCCACGTCCTCGCCGCCTTCACTACATCCAAAAGATTCTCAATGATTCTCTGAAAAATATAAACCGGGCGGGTAATTCCTATATCGAACATTCCCTTGGGGGAGTCAGAACCCAACCGCGTTCCCATTCCTCCTGCCAAAAGCACCGCCGCGACCTTCCCCTTCTTAATTTCCTCAAGACCGATGGCCGTATAACTTTCTCTCTTTTCATCGATCTGCGCAAGCTGCATGGCCGTCAAGGGAGATATCTCCCCTTTCTGATTCGTAGTATTGTTCTTGCAATACTTAAGAACTTTGAAATCGGTGGTATCAATTTGCTCAAGCAGTGCCTCCTTCTCCGGCACCGTCAGCCTCTCATAGTAATCGAGCACGTGCAGCTGCCCGTACTTCTCCAGCTTTTCATACGCTTCTTTGTAATTCATTCAAACAGTCCGTCCTTTCTTCACGGTTCATAAATTGGGACCATAAATATATATTTTTTAACTTAACGTAAAACGGCCCACCAGGGAATTCAGGTTCTCCGACTGCGCGGAAAGCTCCTCGCTGGTAGCCGACGTTTCCTGCGCCGCAGCGGAATTGCTTTCCACTACCTGAGCAATCTGCCCTACCCCTGCCTCTATCTCTTTTATCGCTGCAGCCTGCTTATCAGAGGCGATTCTTACCTCTCCGACCGATTCCAGAATCTCATCTAAGCCTTTCAATACTTTCCTCAAATATTCCGCAGTATCTCTCGTAATCGCTCCGCCGTTGTTCACTTCCGCAATAGAAGCCTCAATCAGCTTCCTCGTATCCACTGCCGATTCCGCGCTTTGTTCAGCCAGCTTCCGTATCTGATCCGCAACGACTGCAAAGCCTTTCCCCGCTTCCCCTGCGCGGGCCGCTTCAATTGCGGCATTTAAGGATAGAAGATTGGTCTGGGATGCGATATTCTCGATGCCTCCGATAATATTACTGATCTGGTTAGAGGTATCTTCGATTTTCTGCATGGCTCCCGTCATCTCGTCCATCTTCCCCTGGCTGATCTTCGCCTGCTCGGCAACCGCCTGCACCCTGCCGTGGGCATTGTCGGTAGCCTTCGCATTCTCCTCCACATGTCCGGATACTTCCGCTACCGTAGCCAGAAGTTCTTCTACAGAACCAGCCTGATCGGCTGCTCCTTCTGCAAGCCCCTGTGCGCTCTCCGCCATCTGCGACGCACCTGACTCTACTTGCAGGGAAGCCTCATGAATCTCCGTCAAAGTGCTGCTTAAATCCATCGTCAAGGCTCTCATGGACAAAATAATCTGTTGAAAGGCGCCTACATATGCATCGTCTCCTATTTTCGACTTAACATCGAAGTTCCCTTTAGCCATTTCCGCAAGAAGATATGCGATATCACCGATGATTTCCTGCATACGGCTCACAATCGTCTTAGTGGAATCCGCCAGGATAAAGGTTTCATTTTGCGTACTTATCTCAGGAAAATCGCTGATCAAGTCTCCCTCTGCAAGGAGCTTCAGTCTCTCCGCACATTGGTTGATAGGATCGCCGATGGCCGTTCCCAGACGTCTCGCTATCACGATAGCCACTGCGATGGTAATGGCCAGCGAAATAAAAATACTCATAATGCTGAATATGGTAGCACGGATAAAATCAGATACAGGCGCCGTTACCGCAAGGCTCCATCCGTTCATTCCTATCGGCATATATGCCATATATTTCGATACGCCTTCATATCTATACTTCCCAAAACCGCTTTCTCCATTCATCATCTTGGTCTCTAAAGCTGCTAACTGTTTTAAGGAGGAATTATTCTGCAGCTCTTTTACAGTATTGCTTTCACTTGTCACCAAGTCATAATTGTGATGAGCGATGGTGTTGCCCTCACTGTTGATGATATAAGCAGCGCCGTTATTGCTTATCTTGATGTCCTTTACTATGGCGGACAGCATGCTGCCGTCCAAAGTCGCAACTACAGTGCCGACTATCGAGGTATTAAATCTTCCCCCCTCCCATAAAGGTGCCGCACAGTAAATGGTAAGCGCCCCCGTCGTTCCATCATAAATGGGGTCGCTCAGTGCAGTCTCTCCGTTTATTGCTTTCTTAAAAAATTCTGTGGCGCCCACGTTTGTCTCGCTGTTAAAAATACTTACTCCTGCCGTATCGGTCACAGTAGCCGCTTCCCAGCCGTATGCCTCTACATAGCCGTCAATCAGGCTTTGTTTATCCTCCAGTGCCGTCTCAGGATTGCTTAAACGAGCAATACTTCCCACTACCTCTACCAGATTCATATTAGCTTCCAGCTTGTTCTCCACTACGGCAGCGGATTCCTCAACGGTCTCCTCCATGCTCTGTTCAAGCACACTTTCCATAGAGGAAAAATTCATCCAGGCTGCTACTACTCCTACTATTACAAGCGAAATGGCAACGAGCAATATGATACTTTTTTGTATTTCTGCTTTTATAGTTGTAATATTCAATGCCTGTTCCAACCCACTTTTCGCCCCTTGGCGAAGCCTATCCTTTGTTTCCCTCATCATAGCGAACCCTCCGACCGTCTCTTTATTTCTTGACTTTTGTAAGAAATATCCAATTGCAGACTTTGATATAATTATAACAAATTCTCCAAATAGGCACAAGTAATTTGACCTTCACGTTACATAAATAAGTTACATAAAAGACAATGCGGGAAAACAATACCTTATCCGAGACATACGCTAAAAATCATTTATGCTTTGCATAACGATGTCTGATCAATGCCTTTACACAGGCATATCATCACATGTGGCATGTCAAGGGAATAGTATGTATTATAGGCTTCGGTTACAGACCGAAAAGAAACGAGGTGTATCCAAATTGAAAATATTATTTCTGGAAAGTCATCCCATGCTGATAAACGGATTACCCAACGGTTTTCGGGAAGCCGGCTGTGAGATAAAAATCTCAGGCCCGTTGACGAAGGAAAAAATTCCTATGATAATAGAGGAATTTCATCCGGATCTGCTCTTCATGCTGGGATGGAGCAGCGAAACCACGATAGAAAAAGCGAAATGGGTTCATTTCTATAGCAAGAATGCGAAAATTCCATTGGTATATTGGGCGACAGAGGACCCTACTCATACCTACAACTTTACTCTTCCTCTGCTTATGGAATTAAAGCCTGACTTCGTCTTTACCATCTGTAAGGGCAGAGTCCTGTATTATCAAATGTTAGGCTTTAAATCTGCTCACATGGACTTCGGCTATTATTCCGGCGTTCATTACAAGACATCACCCAATACAAAATATAAGTGTGACATTGCTGTAGTCGCTAACGCTTATCCCAATGTATTGCAGTTATATCCTCATCATTACCGTATTACCTCCCTGAAAATTCTCATAGCTCCATTGATTGCCGAGGGAATCCGTATTGATTTCTGGGGTCGGAAATGGGCCGAAATGACTCATTTGCTTGGAAACGACATTCCACCTGATTGTATACACGGCTATCTGAATTATACCCTTGCCAATCAGGTATACAGCTCCGCATCTATTATGCTCGGCTTACAGAACCAGCTGGGTCAGGTCAGCCAACGTACCTATGAGATCATGGGCTCCGGCGGATTTCTGATAACCTCCGACACGCCGGAGATAAACAGGCTCTTTCAATCGGGCAAGGATTTACTGACCTCAGACTCGCCGGAACAGACTCTTGAGCTGATTAAACATTATCTTAACTCCCCCGATGAGAGGGAGAAGATCAGCAGGCAGGGACAGATAGACGTGGAACTTCACAGCTATCTTAACCGTGCGAAGGAGGCACTTCGGGTTTTATCAGAACAAAAAATAATTTCCTTGTAGTAATCAAAAGAAAAATACATTGTAGAAGATATTGTTTTCTATTAATGTATTTTTCTGATTTAGACGGGAAAAAATATTCTGTCCAAAATTCCGCTGCCGGATTATTAATTTAAATAATACCAATTACGTTTGTTTATTTTATTTATACTTTTACTTAAAATTACTTGATATATTTAGTTCTATATGGTACTATACTATATAATAGGAGGTGACAAATTGATCAGTAAAACTAACGGAGGATTTCTTATTAGTAAGATCAAACAAATTCAAGGGCGTATATTTGAAAAATTACTCATTGAGCATGGCATTAATCAATTTAACGGCGCTCAAGGACGAATTCTTTTTGTCTTATGGGAAGAAGATAATATTCCAATCAAAGAGCTGGCAAGCAAAACCGGACTTGCCAAAACAACTTTGACCAGTATGCTCGATAGATTGGAATCATCCGGACATATTCGGCGGGTATATGATCCTTCTGACCGCAGAACAGTCAAAATAAAGCTAACCGCAGCCACTTTAAATCTAAAACAGCAATATGATGAAGTGTCCATTAAAATGAGTGAAATTTTCTACAAAGGATTTGATGATGATGAAATCATCTCCTTCGAGAAAAGTCTTAACAAGATATTAAACAATATGACAAAATGGGAGTTATAAAAATGGAAAAAGAAATCAAATCAGAAATTTGTAAATTACGTAATAATGCATGCGTTGCATACATAGGCTCTGTCAACGATGACGGCTTTCCGCAAATAAAAGGCATGCTCGTCCTTGAACACAGCAGCATAAAAACTCATTATTTTTCTACTAATACAAGTTCAAAACGTGCCAAACAATTTCTCAACAATCCAAAAGCATCCGTATATTATTGCGATGACACAATGAATGAATATAAAGGTGCATTATTTACCGGAACAATGGAGGTATGTACTGATCACGATACAAAGGCTTTTTTATGGAGAGACGGATTTGAAATATATTATCCAAAAGGAATTGATGACGAAGACTATTGCGTTTTTAAATTTACCGCTGAGGCAGTCAACTATTATCATGGCTTAAATAACACAACCCTATCAATAGAAGAATTCTGATCTCATTTTTGAAAACGAAAGAGGTGATTTATATGGACTTTTATAATGTAATAAATAAACGGCGAACTATACGCGACTTTAGTAACGAATCAATCGATATGCAAACTCTCTATAAAATTATCGATGCCGGGATGAAAGCTCCCACAAATGATCACATGAGGGATTGGCATTTTGTTGTTATAACTGATAAGACCGCTATCGAAAAACTAATAAAGAAAATCCCTAAAAAAATATCTGATAAACGTCTGGATTTTATTACGAAATCATGGAAATTACAAGATGACTGTCAAAAAAAAATGTACAATAATGCAATACCGAAGCAATACCAAATGTTATTAAACGCCAGTTGCATACTAATTCCCTTGTTTAAACAAAAAAATGATTTATTAAAGCCAAAGAATTTGTCTTCTCTCAATGCCTTTGCATCTATATGGTGTTGCATCGAAAATATATTTCTGGCAGCTACGGCGGAAGAGTATGCATGCACATTACGTATTCCTTTGGGAGAGGAGCAGGAATATGTAAGAAGCGTCTTATCTTTTCCGGCAGAATATATGATGCCTTGTTATATAGGTATCGGAAAGCCGTCGGAAGATGCAGTATATAATATTCAAAAGGAATATTCCATAGATAACAGAATTCATATAAATATATGGTAATAAACTATATTTTTACTCAAATACCTCCAATATTTTCCTCTGTCTTTTCCCGAATTATTGCACACACTATTCTCGAGGTGATAATATGGCATCCTATGTATCCCCGGAACTTCGGGAAAAATTTGAAACATTGTCCATTGATTTAAAAAATAATATCCTGAGACGTAATGTAAGGCTGAATTCTATTTACGACTTAATTCACGTTCTCGAGGTAATTTCGAAAGAGGCGGGAGAATGAATCTCCCGCCTCCTCCATATCCATTATTTATAATACAATTTCTTCTTTTATCTCTCTTTAAAGAACCCCGCATTTGTAACTGCTAACCGCTATTTCGCATAATATAATACAAATCACCTCAGGACCCTTCCTCATGACTATTTATATCGTAAACGCCGGAGATACTGTGAATTCTATCGCTTCCGCCTTTGGAGTTACCGCAGATTCCATCATATATAACAATCAACTTTCTTCCCCTTACCGCCTCGCCGTAGGGCAAGCTCTTTTACTCAACACAGGGGAAAACACCGGCGACAAAAGACTCATCTACACAAACGGCTATGCTTATCCTTTCATCAATAGCTTTAACCTGACGGAAACCCTGCCTTATCTCACCGATTTATCCGTATTCTCCTATGGCTTTACGACCACAGGCGAGCTCGTTCCTCCGCCCATAGATGACACATGGATGATTGCGCTTGCAAAGGAGGAAGGTACTGCTCCCATCCTTACGCTAACCCCCTTCGGCCCGGACGGCTTGTTCAACAATCACCTGATCACTGTAGTGGTAAGCGACGTAGCGGTGCAGCAAAATCTCATCAACCAGCTTCTTGCGATGATTTCCCAAAAGGGATTTGAGGGAGTGGATATCGATTTTGAATACATTCTCGCAGAAGACAGAGTTCCCTTTGCAGAGTTCGTCGCCAATGTACGCGCGGCGGTAAATGCCGTGGGCTATCCTGTCTCCGTAGCCCTCGCACCCAAGACCTCAGATAACCAGCCGGGACTGCTTTACGGGGGAAAAGATTATGGGCTTTTGGGAGCGGCTGCAGACAACGTGCTCCTTATGACATATGAATGGGGTTATACCTACGGTCCTCCCATGGCTGTGGCCCCTATCAATAAGGTGCGGGAGGTGGTAGACTACGCCATTACGAGGATTCCAATCGAGAAAATCAATCTGGGAATCCCTAACTACGGCTACGACTGGACACTCCCCTACGAGCGAGGGGTAACAAAGGCACGCACAATCAGCAACACAGAAGCTGTGCAGATCGCTATCGATAATAACGTTCCCATCCAGTTCGACCAAGTGGCCATGTCACCCTTCTTCACTTACGAAAGTGAAGGGTTAGCTCACGAAGTTTGGTTCGAAGATGTCCGCAGCATGAGAGAGAAATTCTCTCTCGTACAGGAATATGGTCTGCGGGGGGTGGGCTATTGGACGATTATGAATCTATTTCGGGCTAACTGGCTGCTGCTGGCAGACACCTTCAATATCGTTAAAGAATAGCTGTTTTATCTTTCATCAATATCCATATATTTTTTTTCCGTCATAACGGTCTTGTAAGCGGGACGGATAATTTTATCCGCATTGATAAGCTCTTCCAGACGATGTGCGCTCCAGCCTACAATTCTCGCCATAGCGAATATGGGGGTGTACAATTCCAACGGAATATCCAGCATGCTGTATACAAAGCCGCTGTAGAAGTCCACGTTGGCGCTTACTCCCTTGTAAATATTGCGCTTTTCGCCGATTACCTCCGGCGCAAGGCGCTCTATCATGGAGTAAAGCTTGAAATCCTCATCTCTCTTCTTATCAGCCGCAAGCTTTTCCACGAATCCCTTGAATATCGTCGCTCTCGGATCCGAAATGGAATATACCGCATGCCCCATACCATAAATCAGGCCGCTCTTATCGAACACCTCTTTGTTCAGCATGCGGGCAAGGTAATCCTTCATCGCTTCTTCATCATCTAAGTCCTTAACATTTTTCTTAATGTTCGCCATCATCTCCACTACCTTGATGTTCGCGCCGCCATGCTTAGGCCCCTTCAAAGAAGACAGAGCCGCCGCGATTACAGAGTAGGTGTCGGAGCCGGAGGAGGTAACCACTCTCGTGGTGAAGGTTGAGTTGTTGCCACCGCCGTGTTCCATATGGAGAACAAGCGCAATATCCAGAACCCTTGCCTCCAATTCGCTGTATTTCTTATCCGGACGCAGCATTCTTAATATGTTCTCAGCCGTGGATAAATTTGCATCCGGCCTATGTATATAAAAACTTTCGTCGCATTCATAATGGTTATACGCATGATACCCATAAACTGAAAGCATGGGGAAAACGCTGATCAGGCTCATACTCTGGCGAAGTACGTTCTCGATGCTCAAATCCGAAGCCTGCTTATCGTAAGAAGCCAGTGTCAGCACACTCTTAGTAAGAGAATTCATAATATCCTTGCTCGAGGCTTTCATAATTACATCTCTCGTAAAATTCGTCGGCAAGGTGCACGTCAGCGACAGATTCTCCTTGAACTCGTTAATCTGCATCTCATTCGGAAGGCTTCCGAACAAAAGGAGATAGGCTATTTCCTCAAAGCCATATCTTTTGCTGTGTTCAAAACCCTTTACCAATTCGATGATATCGTAGCCTCGATACAACAGCCGCCCTTCGCAGGGCATCCTTTTTCCATCTATGATTTCCTGAGATTTTATCAAAGAAATATTTGTGAGACCCGCAAGAACGCCTTCACCATTTTTATCCCTCAATCCTCGTTTTACGCCGTACTCGTCGAACAAGGGGCTGTCTATATTACCATTTTCTATACAGATTTTGCTGTATTTCGCGGTATAATTATCTAGTTGCTCTTTCTTGCTGTTTCTCATAGTTCTTCTCCTTTTCTATTTCTTAAAAAGTTCCCAGTTCCTTGTTAATATTGTGTGCAATTTTCTTTCCTACCTGTAACATCACCCTCTTTTCTTCCTCTGTGACATCCTTATAAATAATGTCCACAAGACCTTTCCTCAATTTCTCCAGTTCTTCGCAGACCGGCTCCGCATCCTTCGTAAGTTCCAGATGAATGCATCTTCTGTCCTGTTCATCCGCCTTTCCCGTCAAATAGCCGCATTCAGTCAAATGCTCGATGGCGTGAGAAATATGAGCCTTGGAAAAAAACTTATTCTCCGCAATATCCCTCGCCGTATCATATCTTCCGTTTCGCAGAAAAAGCAGGATTTCTATTTCTATCTTGTGCAATCCGTACTTTTCCGTAATGAGGTTGCTCATTTTCTCATAAAGCTTCTTAAACTGCTGACCGTTTAACAACGTCTCAAAATCGTTATTCACAATTATTTCCTCTCATGATGACCGCCCAAAATTTTTTTTGCCGACAACGGGCGAACCGCTCTCAAACGAATCGTTTTATTATAAACAGTTTGGAAAAGAACAGTTCACTTATAAACAATTTTTACACATCTGCTTTTATCTGTCAATATTTTTTTATGAGAGGCCACCTCCTATTGAACAAAAATGTGTTTTGCACGCTCTCGCGGCCATATGCTTCGGCAGTACATCTTTTGTTCCGCGCACACAGCTATGCTGCCGCTTTTATGTAATGAAAACACTTTCCTATTTACTAAAAATAGGAGGCCGCCTCAGCACGAATCCATATCGTACTTTGGTGCCCTCCTATTGCAATTCAATTTACATTTATTATTTGTGTTTGCTCGCTGTCTTCAACCTGCTCATAGCTCTGGACAACGCTGCTTGTGTGTGGTAATATTCGCGAAGGCTCTGCTTCTGGCGCAGATGCTCCATCGCTCTCTCCTCCGCCTCTCTGGCTCTCGCGACGTCTATTTCTTCCGGTCGCTCCACCGTCTGTACGAGAAGAGTGGCTCGGTTGTTCATTATTTCAAAAAAGCCGATGCCCACCAAAGCTTCTATTTCGCTTCCATCCTCAAGCGTAATCCGGATTTCTCCTTCTTTTACGGCAATTACCATGTTCTCATGGTGTGCCAGAATTCCTACCAGACCATCAAGAGAAGGAATAATGAGAGATGCACAGTGGCCATCAAAAAAAGTCTTGTCCACCGCCATTACTTTTAAACTATATGTCTCCATATCAACACCTCTCTCTTATTTAGCCATAGATGCTGCTTTTTCTTTTACCTCGTCGATATTTCCGACGTTGAAAAATGCGTTTTCCGGGTACTCGTCCATCTCTCCGTCAAGAATAGCCTGGAAGCCCTTGATGGTCTCCGCAACCGGCACATACTTTCCGGATATACCGGTAAAGTTCTCAGCTACGTGGAAAGGCTGAGATAAGAATTTCTGCACCTTTCTGGCGCGGTATACTGTCACCTTATCTTCTTCTGACAACTCCTCCATACCGAGGATCGCGATAATATCCTGAAGCTCTTTATACTTCTGAAGCATTTCCTGAACGCGTCTCGCCGTCTCGTAATGCTCCTGACCTACTACATCCGCTTCCAGAATACGGGAAGTAGATTCCAACGGGTCTACCGCCGGGTAAATACCCTGCTCCACGATTTTTCTGGAAAGTACCGTAGTCGCATCCAGGTGGGAGAAGGTTGTGGCAGGTGCCGGGTCAGTCAAATCGTCCGCCGGCACGTAAACAGCCTGCACGGAAGTAACCGAACCATTTTTTGTAGAAGTGATACGCTCCTGCAATTCACCCATTTCCGTTGCAAGAGTCGGCTGATAACCTACCGCAGAGGGCATTCTTCCCAACAATGCCGATACTTCTGAACCTGCCTGCGTAAAACGGAATATATTGTCGATAAACAAAAGTACATCTTTGCCTACCTTATCGCGGAAATATTCCGCCATGGTAAGTCCCACCTCGCCCACGCGCATACGCGCTCCGGGGGGCTCGTTCATCTGTCCGAACACCAAAGCTGTCTTTTCCAAAACTCCTGATTCTTTCATTTCCGTCCACAGATCGTTACCCTCTCTGGAACGCTCACCAACACCGGTGAAAATGGAATATCCTCCGTGCTCTGTGGCGATATTACGGATCAATTCCTGAATAAGTACCGTTTTACCTACGCCGGCACCGCCGAAAAGTCCGATCTTACCGCCCTTAGCATAAGGGGTCAAAAGATCGATAACCTTAATTCCGGTCTCTAAGATTTCCACTGCGGGGCTCTGATCCGCGAATGCCGGGGGATCCCTATGGATAACCCATTTTTCTTCGCCCTCCAAAGATGCGCCGTCGTCCAGAGTTTCTCCCAGCACATTGAAAAGGCGTCCTAAGGTTTTTTCGCCTACCGGCACCTTTATTCCGCTTCCCGTGGCCGTTACTTCCATATCTCTGCTAAGTCCTTCGCTGGAAGCAAGCATGATGCAGCGCACCATATTATTTCCGATGTGTTGTGCCACCTCCATAACGCAACGCTTTTCTCCGTTTTTTACTTCCAAAGCGTCTTTGATACGGGGCAAGTCATTATCTTCAAATTCCACATCCACAACGGGGCCCATTACCTGAACTATTTTTCCTTGTTTCATATGCTCCGACTCCTAACTTAACTTCTTTTTCTTCTGGGCTTTCGCACCGCTGATTACCTCAGTGATCTGCTGCGTAATCACCGCCTGCCTTGCTCTATTATACATGATATCGAGTTCCCATAACATTTCCTCCGCATTGTCCACGGCAGCTTCCATCGCCATCATTCGGGAATTCTGTTCGCTGCAGAAGGACTCCACCAGCGCTCCGTAAACAAAGCCCACAAAATAATCCGCCGCGATATGATTAACCACTGTACAAGCGTCCGGTTTCATTGCCAATTCCTCCATGCGCATGTCAACAAGAGGATTTATATAGAAATCCGATTTCTTCAAAGGGAGCAGCTTCACCGTCTCGGCTTCCGCCTGCATGAAGCTCGCCATCTTCGTATAGATGATGTAGACCTCGTCCAGCCTGCCCTCCCTGTACATCTCCAGCACGTTTTCGGCAATTTTTCTTGCCCTTCCGAGCGTAGGGTTCTGAACAGTATACTGGAATTCCTCTTCGATATCGATTTTCTTACGTTTAAAATATTGGCGCCCTACTTCTCCCAAGACGAACAATACCGGCTTCGCACAGCTTTGCAGCTGTTCTTCCGCCAATTTCAGGATATTGTGGTTATAAGCTCCTACCAAACCTTTATCGGCGGTTATTACGATATATCCGATCCTTTTTTCTTCCGGATCCTTCTCCTCATGCTGGTCGAAGTAAATGTTCTTCATATCAGGAATGTGACGGAGTATCTGGCTCATAGTATTTTGCAGCGTGTAGAAATAAGGTTCCGTCGCTTCCAGATTCTTTTTGGCTTTTTTAAGCTTCGAAGAAGAAATCATATACATAGCATTGGTGATCTTCATCGTGTCTTGTATGCTTTTCTTCCTGACTTGGATTTCTTTTATACTTGCCATATGCTATCACCTGCTCTTATATTCCTTGGCCGCCTCGATAATCTGCTCTACCAACTCATCCGTTAAAGCCTTTTTCTCCTCGATTTCGAATCCGATCTGAGGATGCTTTCTATCTATAAATTCCAGTATTCCCTTCTGGTATTCCTTTACCTTCTTCACCTCTACCGAATCGAAAACACGGTTGTTCGCCAGGCAAAGCGTCATTACCTGCTCATGCAGGGAGAGCGGATGTGCCAAAGGCTGCTTCAACAGCTCCATCAGCACCTTACCATGCTGAAGCTGCTGCTTCGTGTTATCGTCCAAATCGGAGCTGAACTGGGTAAATACTTCCATTTCCCTATACTGTGCCAAATCGATACGGATACTTCCTGAAGCCTTTTTCATAGCCTTCGTCTGTGCCGCACCGCCTACACGGGATACGGACAAGCCTACGTTGACCGCCGGTCTCATACCGGCAAAGAACAAGTCGCTTTCCAAAAAGATCTGTCCGTCGGTAATGGAAATAACGTTCGTAGGAATATAGGAGGATACGTCGCCTGCCTGTGTCTCTACGATAGGAAGAGCCGTGATGGAACCGCCTCCCAATTCATCGTTCAAACGGCTGGAACGCTCCAATAATCTGGAATGAAGATAGAATACGTCACCCGGGTATGCCTCACGTCCGGGCGGACGCTCCAGCAAAAGGGACAGTGCACGATATGCCACCGCATGCTTGGATAAATCGTCGTAAACCATAAGCACGTCTTTTCCCTGATACATAAAATACTCGCCCAGCGCCGTTCCCGCATAAGGTGATATATATTGCAGCGAAGCCGGTTCACTGGCTGTAGACACGAGCACGATCGTATAATCCAAAGCGCCGTGATGTTCCAGAGTGGAAACCAATTTTGCCACGCTGGATGCCTTTTGTCCGATAGCAACGTAAATGCATATAACGCCTTTTCCTTTTTGGTTGATAATCGTATCCACCGCGATGGAAGTCTTTCCTGTCTGCCTGTCTCCGATAATCAACTCTCTTTGTCCGCGTCCGATAGGAAACATGGAGTCAATGGATAAGATTCCCGTCTCCAAAGGAGTATTTACTGATCTACGCTGAATAATCCCCGGGGCCTCTTCTTCTATCGGTCTGTAATCCTTGGCGGGAATCTCTCCCTTTCCATCCACCGGTTCACCCAGCGCATTGATGATTCTTCCGATATAGCCTTCCCCCACAGGGATACCTGCTTTTTTCTTCGTTCTCGTTACTTTGGTACCTTCTTTTATTCCAGTATCGCTGCCAAAGAGAATACATCCGATTTCATTTCTTCGAATGTCCTGTACCATGCCTTTGACACCGTTATCAAATACGACAATCTCACCATACATGGCATGGTCGATACCATATATCGTAGCAATTCCATCTCCTACCCAAATAACAGAACCAACTTCCTGCTCTCCGGCATCCCAGTTATAATTTTCTACCTCTGCTTTTAAGATGGAAATAATGTCTGCTGCACTGATTGCACTCACAGCGTTCACCTCCCAATTAATTTTTTCTCCAATTGATGCAGACGGCCTTCATAACTAAAGTCAAATTCTATCCCGCCTGCTTTCAACAGATAGCCGCCAAGAAGAGATTCGTTTTTCTCTTCCTCTAACAGTACTTCTTCACACGAAAACTTCTCTTTCAGAAATTGTACTATCCGTTCTTTCTCCGTTTTCTCGAGAGGATTTACATAATACACTTGTCCATGCAAGATTCCATGCTGCTTCTCATAATACTCGCGATAGGCAATAAATGCGTCCGTAAGTTGACCAATCCGTCCATATTTACATAAAAGCTTTAAAAACGCGGACATTTTCCCATCAAAAATCCGATCGATTACCGCATATTTCGTTTTCCGTAAAACGGTAGGGTTCTGCAGGATATTAAGCAGCTTCGGCTCTTCTTCAAACAGTTTCGCCGTTTGCTCTACCTCTTCTTTCGGTATGGAAAGCTCGTACAACACTTTTCCATAATTATTGGCTGTTTGCGTCATTTATCTCACCCGACTTTAATATTTTTCTGGCTGCCATCAAAGCAAGGCCGGCAATCTGGCTTTCTGCTTCCCGTCTTGCTCTATCCTGCTCGCCCACGATTTCCTTCTTCGCTCTTTCCATGAGTCTGTCGGATTCTGTCTTAGCTTCTTCCATGATCAGAACCTTTTCACTCAGAGCCTGCTCCTTTGCCTGCAACACAATTTCTTCAGCTTCTTTTTCCGCTGTTCCCATCTTTGTTTCGTACTGTTCTTTTAATTCTAAAGCATGCTCTTGATTTTTTTTCGCATCGCTTAATTGTCCTTGAATCAGCTGCTCACGTTTTTCAATAATTCCCATTACGGGTTTTACCAGAAACTTTTTCATAAGCCAGTATAATACAAGCACATTTATAATGGTAAATACAATATTCCAGAAGCTTATATTCAGCATATTGCCTTCCGCCTTTCTCATATTAATGAGTAAATAACACTCATCTGAGTAAATAACACTCATCTGAGTAAAGAGCACTCATCTGGAAACGCTCCAGACATTAAACTTATTTCAATAACAAAACAATCAGCAAAGCGATAACGAAACCGTAAATAGCTGTTGCTTCCGCAAGTGCACAACCGATAAGCAAAGTAGTTCTGATCTTGCCGTCTGCCTCAGGCTGTCTTGCGATAGCATCCGCTGCTTTTCCGGTTGCGAGACTGATACCAAGACCTGCACCAATACCTGTAAGAACTGCAATTGCTGCTCCAATAGCAACTAATAATGTTGAATCCATAATAAATACTCCTTTTCTCTCCAAAATTTTATTTTTTTATTAATCTTCTAAAGCTTCTCCGACAAACAAAGAAGTCAGAAATACGAAAACATACGCCTGAATCAAACCGTCGAAAATATCGAAGTACAAGCTGAAAGCAACTGGCACAACAGCAGGTAAGAGCAATTTGATCAGTTCCATTACTACGAAAGCTCCCAGCACGTTACCGAAAAGTCGCATGCAAAGGGATAATGGCCGGATAAATATTTCCAAAATATTGATAGGAAGCATTATCGCAATAGGCTGAGCAAAGCTTTTTAAAAAACCTTTAAATCCTTTTTGTCTCAGACCCGATATCTCAATCAGCATAATGCTTATGAGAGCCAGTGCGATTGTTACATTCAAATCCTTTGTTGGAGGTTTAAAACCAAACAATCCCATTAAGTTTGCCATACCGATGTATAGCGCTGCAGTGATCAGATACGGAATGTACTTTCTCCCATGGTGTCCAACACACCCCTCAAAAAAATCATACAAACCTCCGATGGCCGTCTCTAACATCAATTGCTTTCGTCCTACATTTTCCACCTTCAGGTTCCGCACAAGTATAATCGAAGTCAGCGTCAAAACTGCCATGATTATCCAAGTGACCACCACTGACTCCATAACGGGAATTCCACCGAAAAGAGGAATCGTAAATACGACCTCACAATTCAGTTCTTCCAGTAAGGACTCAACGAAAGCATCCATGCTCCTCACATCCTTTCTTCTCCGTACATTCTTCCCCCTCGATATACGGTTACCGTATTTTCATCCATTATAACACAACATGGAAGATAACCGCTACTATTTGTACGAAATTAAATGTCATTTACTGTCTTTTTTTGTGTAATTGATGTCATTCTATTACGCGCTTTTTGCTTTGTCAATTATTCAGGTTGACCTGCTGCAATCTCTTAACATTTTCTTAACTTTGTTAATTTTTATTAAATTTCGCTGAAATAGAGGCCATCATCTTTGTTAGTTTTTAATCTTGTTTTCATAAATCTTTATATTTTAAAATTTTATTATTAAAATGAGCACATAAAAGAGAACAAATTTCACAAATTTTTTCCGTTTTGCTATTTTATGAAAATGAAAGCTCTATCTCTTGCCTCAGACGCTCATCCGTAAGGGAAGCCGCGAGAATCAGCTCATAGTTCCCGGAAATCATCTTGAATTTCTTCGCCTTTTCGTCGTAATAGGAAAAATCTTCCTCCCTCAGACAAAAGCTCACTCTGCCCGTTTCACCCGCTTCCAGTTCTATTTTCTCATAACCCTTAAGCTCTTTTACCGGCTTATCCACCTGATTCATTTTATCCTTAATATAAAGCTGTACAATTTCCTTTCCTTTTCTTTCTCCGGTATTTTTAACATCACAGCTTACCGCTATCCGCCAGTCCGGCCCGTCGGTCTTCTTGCAGGCTTTCATGTTGCCATAGCTGAATTCCGTATAGGAAAGACCGTGACCGAAGCAATACTGAACAGGTAGCATGTTCTTCTCATAATAACGATATCCCACGTAGATCCCTTCTTTATAATGAAGCAAATCCTTCTTCGCAAAATCTCCTATCTTATGGGCACTGCAATCCTCATGGGTAAAAGGAAAACTTTCCGGCAGCTTGCCCGAAGGGTTAACTTCCCCCAACAGTACTTCTGCCAGGGCACTGCCGCCCTCCATTCCCGCATAAAAGCCAAGTACGATAGCTTTCGCCTTTTTTTCCCACCTGCTCATTTCTATCGGTGAGCCTGCAATCATTACTATAACCGTATTCGGATTCGCCTCAAGAACTGCCTCCATCACCTCATCCTGCCCATAAGGAAGCTTCATATCGCTTCTGTCTTGTCCCTCTACGTCATATTCGTGATTCAGCCCTCCCACAAAAATAACGTGCTCGTATTCCTCCGCATATTTCACGGCTTCCTCAAGCAGCTTTTTTCTTTTCTTCAAAACGGCTTCGCTTTCTATACCCTCGGTGCGTTTTCTTCCGCCGTCCGCCTCGAGGCTGCTCTCCTGCCAGTTTTCCTCGCTTTGTATTTTCTTTTCTTCAAAATATCCTTCTATATATTTAATCTCACAGTTTCCGCCTAACTGGTTCGACAGTCCCATATAAGGTGTGATCTCATAAAGTGCTTTTATTTCTGCGCTTCCCCCTCCGTTTGAGTGAATTCGGTCTGCATTCGTTCCGATAAGGAGCAGTCTGTCGATTTTTTCTTTTTTAAGAGGAAGCAAATTACCCTCATTTTTTAATAGAATGATAGATTCCCGCGCTGCCTCTAACGCTTTTCCCCTATGCTCGGGAGTATTATAGCAGCCTCGCTTCCTTTCACATTTTACCGTCTTTCCTTCCTTTTTATCCACATCAAACATATGGAGCTCCAGCATCAGCCAAAGGACATGGCGAATCTTCTCATCCACGAGCTCTTCGCTTATCTCTCCGTCCTCTACGGCCTTCTTTAAAGACTGTGCCATAAAATATTCATCAAAATTGCTCGTTACGGACATCTCCACATCCAGCCCGCTTTCCGCTGCCTCTTTTGTCTTATGCACCGCACCCCAGTCAGAAACAACCAATCCTTCGTAGCCCCATTCTTCCCTCAATATTTCGTTCAAAAGCAGCTTGCTTTCGCAACAGTGCTGCCCGCGTATCAAATTGTAGGCTCCCATCAGGGAATAAGAATTACCCTCATCCACCGCCGCCCGGAAAGCCGGGAGATAAATTTCCCGAAGAGCTCTCTCCTCTACCTCTACATCCACCCATAACCGCTCGGTTTCCTGGCTGTTCATGGCAAAATGCTTCACACATGCCGCCACGTCATGCTCCTGAATTCCCTTAATGACCTCCACACACTGCTTCGCGGTCAGATAAGGGTCCTCACTCATATATTCAAAATTTCTGCCGTTTAACGGACTTCTTTTAATGTTAATACCGGGAGCCAAAATAATATCCTTCCCCCTGCCTCTGGCCTCTTCCCCTAACACACTGCCGCATTCATATGCCAGCTCCTTGTTCCAAGTAGCCGCGATTGCGGAGTTACTGGGCAAATAAGAGCAGGCATCCTGAGAATGTCCTATAGGAATCCACGCATCATTTTTCCACTCCGCCCTAACTCCCATAGGCCCGTCGGACATGTAAAGCGGCGGTATCCCCAGCCCCTCTACTCCTTTCGTCCGAAACAGCCCGTCTCCATGAATCATTCCTATTTTCTCATCCAGCGTAAGCTGCTTTAACAAAAGCTCCGCCTTTTCCTTATTCTCTATGCTTATCTTCATCTTTATACCTCTGCTCCTTCCAAATCCATAAATTATTCCACTTCTATTTTAATAACTACCGGATAATCGCTTTTAACCGTCTTCGTCTGAAAATGAAGTCCCAACTCATCCCTCACAAAGGATATCTCTTCTTCACTTGCCAAGACCGATACCCTTCGAAGAATCCCTTGAAAAACCGGCTTATTCAAATCCCTCTCCTTATAAAAGGAACGAATGGTCACCCTGCCGTCTGCCGGATAACTCATGCAAATAGCATAAATATTCCCATGGGCCGCCGTAAACCGGAAATCCTGCGGAGTATAAACCGTTTCCTGCCCATCGCTGAACTGCCCCTCACGCTCCTCAGTAGGCCCTTCCTCCGCAAAACGCCAACATCTGCTTTCATAAATAGCCTCTCCATTTACAGAAAGCCACTGTCCAATCTCCTTCAATATATCCCCATCCTTGCTATCAATCGTACCATCCGCCTTCGGACCTACATTCAACAGCAAACTGCCGTTCTTACTGACCACGTCACACAGATAACATATAATCTCTCTCCCACTCTTATAGTCGAGAGTCTCCGTATAGCACCATGAATTACGGGCAATAGCAGTATCTGTCTGCCAAGGATAAGGCTTCGCCTCTGAAAGCTTCCCCCTCTCCACATCTACAATACCGCTCCCAAAAGCAAGGGACTCCTGCTTATAGCAAATCCCCACAGGAAAGCCATACTCCGCCCCCCTATTATAATAGTAAGCAGCCATCTTCCTGACCTGCTCCTTATATGCCTCATGCTGTATCCACCAGTCAAAATAAAGAAGTCTGGGATGATACTTATCGATCAGCTCGCACGTTCGAAGCAACCAATCCTCCAAATACTCCTCATCCGGATAAGGCTCTGACAAAATATCCTGCTGATCCGGCTGCTGCTGTACCGAGGGCCAGTAAAAATCCCCCCTTTCCAACGGCTCCTTTATATCGCTTTCAAAATCCTTACCGTTCCCCATAAACCATTGGTGTTCCGCCCTATGTGAAGAAGCAGCAAATACAAGCCCCTGCTTTTCCGCCTCTTCCTTCAGACTTCCTATAATATCTTTCTTAGGCCCCATTTCCGCTGCATTGAAATGTGAAAGCTCCGAAGGATACATCTGAAATCCATCATGATGCTCCGCAACAGGAACAACATATTTCGCCCCGGCTTCCCTGAAAGCAGTTATCCATTCCTCAGCGCTGAATTTCTCAGCAGTGAACATGGGAATAAAATCCTTGTAGCCAAACTCCTTATGAGGGCCATATGTGTCAATATGATGCTGGTATTCAGGCGTTCCCTGTATGTACATGTTGCAGGAATACCATTCGTTATTAAAGGCAGGAACGCTGTAGAGGCCCCAGTGGATGAAGATGCCGAATTTGGCGTCTTTGAACCATTGGGGGATTTCGTATTTTGACAGGGAGGACCATGTGGGGGAGTAGGGGCCGCTTTGAATGGCGGCTTCTATTTGGGATAGGAATTGTTTGTTGTTCATGTTTGAGTCTCACTTTCTTCTATTTGTGGGGGTGGGTTGGTGGGTTGTGAGAGACTTTCTGCGGGGGTTCTGGTTTCTCGTCTGACGTAAGCGGGCGTATTTTCTAAATGGAACCGGAAAGGTGATGGCCGCGGACGGGTCGGCAGCAAAGTACATCCATGTACTATGCTGCCTAAACACCGCATCCATGCGGTGTTTGCCCTGGTTCCTGAACGGTTTCATTAAGAAAATACGCCCGCTTACTACACGACTCCAAACCAGAACCCCCGCAGAAAGCCTCGCGCTACGTTACGAACTGGGCTGCGGTAGAGTTGAGGTTACGGCTGCACAGACAGTTATCCGCGTTCTTACCTTGTTATCATCTTACTGTATTTCAACACGATTTACAGTTTTGGCTTCTCATTTCGCTGTGTTTCGGTACGATTTACAGTTTTAGCTCCTCATTTCACTGTGTCTCTGCACGATTTACAGTTTTGGCTCCTCATTTCACTATGTTTCGGTACACTTCTTCTTTCTTCTCTCCCACCGAAGGTGGTGAAATGAGGCATTCGAAAACCTTGGCAATTTCCTGCACAATTCAAAAAACTACAGCAGGGAAAGAAGGGTATGGAAAAGGTTTCCGGCGATTTTATGCTACGGAGCTGAGACAAAGAAATTCTTGAAGCCTCTGCTGAAAGAATTTCTGCTTTTGGCTCAGCGCAGTGTCCTGCATAATCAGAGCCGGAAACCTTTTGCCATACCCTTCTTTCCCTTCACAGCCTCACGATTGTGCAGGAAATTTCACAACCTCCCTCACTTCACCCTCTTCAACACCACCACATCTTTGCCTGGAACAGTGATGGAAGCCCCGGGTAAATAGGTACTTTCGCTCAAAATGTCAGTTGATGGAGCATTTAGCGTTAATGTTAAATCAACCGCCTCATCATTATGATTTAATATGAACAAAAATTCGGCCGTCTCATTTTCGCGGCGTGAAATCTCAATACCGGGCGCTATGCCTTCCGGTGTCTCGAGCAGTGAGGGAATCCCCGTCTCCTCGCATATGTCTTTGATGAAGGTGCGGTAAAAATCAGGGTTGGAACGGGTTGCTGCGTAGTAGGACCGGCCTTTTCCGTAACGGTTGACAGTCAGTACGGGCATTCCTGCGTAGAAGTCTTCCTGGTACCGGCTGAGCGCTTCGGCTCCTTCTAAGTGAAGAAGGTCGCAGAGTACCTCGGCGGGATAGGTTTCGTCTTTGTATAGGAAGGAGTTATGCTTTCCTTCGGGAATGGCGTCGGATTCCTCTACCCAGATGCCGAGAATGTCCCTTAGCTTTCCGGGATAGCCGCCGGTTATTACGAGGTCGTGATCTTCTACGTAGCCGCTGAAATATGTGGTAAGGAAGGAACCGCCGTCTTTCACGTAGGCGCAGAGCTTTTCGTCAAAGCCTTCCTTGCACATGTATAGGAGGGGAGCTGTTACCAGGCGGTAGGGAGATAGGTCATCCGTTACGCTGATAATGTCAACCGGGATGTTGTTTTCGTAAAACGCTCTGTAGTAGCAGAAGATTTCCTTTTTATAGTCAATGAGCCTGCTTGGACCGGCAGAATATCCGGATGCCCACCAGTTGTCCCAGTCCATTACGATTGCCGCTTTAGCTGAGGTTCTCGTTCCGAGAATCTGGCTGCCTATTTTGCTCAGTTCTTTTCCCAGCTTCGCTACTTCCCGGAATACTCTCGTGTTTTCGTGTCCTGCGTGGTCTATGACCGCACTGTGATACTTTTCGCAGGCTCCGATGCTTCTTCGCATCTGGAAGAACATCACGGTGTCGGCGCCGTGGGCTATTGCCTGATAGCTTAGGAGGCGCATAACTCCCGGGCGTTTCAGCGTGCAGAAGGATTGCCAGTTACTTACTCCCGGGGTCTGTTCCATGAGGGCGAAGGGTTTTCCCTGCTTTAATCCGCGCATCAGCTCGTGGTTCATGGCGCTTTCTGAGACTGGCGTGTCGAAGGAGGGATAGTTATCCCATGATACGAAGTCCATATAACGGGCCCATTTCTGATAGTCCAGGGGTTTGTAGAAGCCCATCAGGTTAGTGGTGACCTGGACATCCGGCATATGCTTTTTTAATACTTCGTATTCCATGCGGTAGCAGGATAGCATGCTGTCCGACATGAATCTGCGATAGTCCAGCGAGATTCCCTGAAAATTCGTTCTCACTGTATCCCAGAGAAATTCTTCCGATTGCATGTTGGGTGCCACTACATCTTCGAAATCATAAAGGGTGTGTCCCCAGAAGGACATGTTCCATACGCGGTTCAGTTCCTCTATGGTGCCGTATTTTTCCGTCAGCCAGGTACGGAAGGCCTTTTCACAGTTCCCGCAGTAGCATTCCCCGCCGTATTCGTTGGAAACATGCCATGCTACGATGTTGTCGTAGTCCTTATATCTGTCGGCCAGTTTCTCCGCCAGAAGAACGGAATATTTTCGATAGGTGGGGCTGTTGGGGCAGGAGTTGTGTCTGCTGCCGAACTTCCTTCTTATCCCGTTGTGCTCAGTGCGCAGAATGTCGGGATATTTTCTGGCCATCCATGCGGGATGAGCTGCTGTGGAGGTAGCCATGCAGACCTTTAGGCCGTTTGTCCTTACCATATCCATTATCTTATCCAGCTTACTGAAATCGTAAACATCTTCTTGAGGCTGCAGCATCGCCCAGTTGAACACATTTAAGGTCACCACATCGATGTTTGCCAGACGAAACATCCTCATGTCCTCTTCCCATATATCCTCGGGCCACTGCTCCGGGTTATAATCCCCTCCGTAAAGAATCTTTTTTACTTTATTGCTCTCTATCATTTTCGTATTCCTCCACCACTCTGACGCGCTCCGCCTGAAAGCTTAAGGCATCCTTAATATCCACCTCTACTACCTTCTCGTAGCCCAGGCTCAGCACTTCATTCTGCATCTTGCTCAACAATTGATAAAATTCGGCCTCGTCCTCGGCAAATATCATTTCCCATGAATATTTCTGAATCACATTCCTGCACTGCCCCCGCAGCGTCTCTATTTCCGAGCTGATTGTATATGTGAAATTGCAGCCCGGGGAAACAACCATCTTTTCGTTCTTTATGAGGAAATCCCGGGTGTTATCCGCCTGCATGACCTCTTCCCAGTCTTTTTCCAAGGCTGTTTCTTCCATTTTCTGCACGGAATTCCACAGTCTGTAAGCATATGGATAGCCGTCCTCATCCACCTCACAGGGTGCCACCGGCATGAAGTTCAATACGGAGATTCCTTCCGCCCACGTTCCGCTTCCCCATTCCTCCGGTGTCTCTACTTCCCCGTCGGCCAACGCCCTCTTGCCAAACTCTGTAAGCTGGGGCTCTCCCGCCTGATCGTACTCCCAGCACAGTCCCTCCGGTCCTGCGGTTCCCGCTGAACTGAGCGGGCCAATACTGCGTATGCCATCCGAGGAATACATCCAGTCTACAAAATCCATCAGCCGCTCCGGGTCTTTGGCTTGTGAGCCTACCAGTATGACTGTTTTACGGCTTCCGCTTTGGTTACAGCCGTAGGAGTATATGTTCATATCCGCCATATCCGCTATCATGAAGCCTTTTCCTTCCTGCTTTCTGGCCAGCGTATTGTATTTGATCTGCGCCACCCAGGGCCATGGAGAATACAATACCTGCCCATTCTCATACTTCTGTGCCACATCATTATAGCTCTGGGTCGGCGACTGGGGGTCCACTAAGCCTAACTGGTTCGCATTGAAGTACCATTTCAGGACGCGTACGTACATGGAATCCGAATCGATGATGCTCTGGTATTCATCGCTATCCGCCTTCAGAAGGAGGAATCCCAGCTCATCCCAGCCATAAAAGCAGCAAGGCTGCTTCGCTGCATTCATCATATTGCCGTCCCAGTCTTTGAAGAAGGAAAAAGCATAAGTTTTTTCCCCGTTTTCTGCAAAGGGCTCCAGCTTTTGCATCTGCACGAGTATGGGAAGCAAGTCCTCCAAGGTGCCGATTTCGGGATATCCCAGTTCCTTATACAAATCCCAGCGCAGATACGGCCCGTAGGTAGGCTCCAAGCCCTCGCTGGGCGTCAGCGGAGAATTCAGTGATACCTCTGAGGGAATCGCATAAATACCGTCCGGGGACAAGTCCTTGTTCACGTCTCTTATCGCCTTCTCAAAACGCATGATTTCCTTATCTTTTAAGTAAGGCTCCATATTCAGCACCAGGCCGGAATTCACCAGCTTTTGAAGCGTGTCATCCTCTCCGTTGCATATGATCAAGTCCCCCAGATTGCCCGCTGCCGAACGTATGTCGAAAAGGGTGTTGCCTCCTCCCGCCACATTCGGGGCAATCAGATTTAATTCCATATTGAAATCGTCCTTCACCACCTTACCGAACCACCCGGACTGCATCCCTTCGTAATTAGCTACGCTGTCAAATACATCCACAACAAGGGGCTCATCATAGCCCAGGTCCATCTTTAACCCGCAACCCATCAGAAACAGAAGGCAGACGATACACATAACAGCACAATACTTTCCATTTTTCATGCACACACCTCTTTCACTGAAACAAAGCTTTTTACTTAAATTATAACAACAATTCAGCGAATAAAATACGAAAAAATTAAACAATATATACCTGGTAAATTATAGATTTTTCAAAAATTGACAAGGTCAAAATGCTCATTTATACTGTAGTTAAATCGGGAGGTAGACTATGTATACGGTGTTGATTGCAGACGACGAAGCGAGTATTCGGGAAGGGCTTAAATATATTATGGATTGGGCATCTATGGGCTTTTCCATCTGCGGGGAAACGGCTAACGGCGAGGAAACCTTGCAGGCCATTTTGCAGACCGAACCAAACCTTGTTCTCTTAGATATCCGCATGCCTAAAATGTACGGTACGGATATAATCCGTATTGCGAGGGAAAACGGCTATCGGGGAAAATTTATCATCTTAAGCGGCTATTCCGATTTTGCTTACGCCCAGACGGCCATCCGTTACGGTGCCAGCTTCTATCTCACAAAACCCATTGAGGAGGCGGAGCTTCAGGGCGCGGTGGAGAAAGTCAAGGAAATTCTTATCGCTGAAAAGAACAAGTCCGATAACATCGCACTGTTCAAAAGCAAGGCCAGGGAATCCATCATTTACGAAGTCATTACCGGGATGTATGATTCAGAACAACCTCCCGGCCTTTCAGAATCGGAACTGGAAGAACTGCATCTGACCTTAGACATTTATCAGGTAGTCATCTATGAAAAGTTCAGCAGTGATCCTTCAGACCCCGGCTATAGCTTTGCCGAACTGCTGAAGATAACCAATAAAGGAAATCATACTTTCGACTATTTCAAAAAAGATAATAATGAAATAATTCTTTTAAAAGGAAGCTTTGCCATCAATAAATTTCAGGATTTTTTGTTGCACTACGAAGACTCATGCCCACAAAGCGGAAGTCCGCTTGCTTCCCTCTTTCTGGCATACGGACGTCCGGTGTCATCCTTGGAAGATATACACCTTTCCTATGAGGAAGCCTCGGCACTTAAAAACAGAAGATTTTTCTGTATTCAGGGACAGCATACGCTGGGATTCGAAGAGCTTCCCGATGTGCAAAGCCTCAACCATGAAATAAACAACGGACTTCTAACGGAATACAGCAATAGGCTGACAGGATATCTGCTGGCCTTCAACCGGCGCATGGTGGCAGAAACCCTGTCCGCACTCGAGGATTACCTATATGAGGTGAAAAACGACATTTCCTCCGTCAAGCTATTTCTTACAGACCTATATCTGCGCATCAAGGAAAAAATAAACCATACCTACGGCAACCCCAATGTCCCTTTCCCCAACAATGCGGAAGTCATTTCTCATATTGAAGGCTGCCATCACTTATATGAAATCATTCTCTACATTTCAGAGATGACAGATATGATTATGAGCGCTACCGGCAACCCTTCCAGAGATACCGTTTTGGACGATATCATCTATTATATCGACCATAACTTCCAAAAAAATATTAAACTGGAAAGCATCGCCCCGCTTTTTGGCTATAACAGTGCCTACTTAGGCAAAATTTTTAATAAACATCTGGGAGAAAGCTTCAACTCTTATGTAGACCATAGACGAATCGATCAGTCTCTCGGACTGCTGAAAGAAAAGAACCTGAAAGTTTATGAGATTTCTGAGCAGGTAGGATATAAGAATGTAGATTATTTTCATAAGAAATTTAAAAAGTATATCGGCATGAGTCCCGCCGAATACCGCAAAAAGCTGGAGGATGAGGGAGCGCTGTAAGCCGCTCCTTTTGCATGCTGTTCAAAGATTCCCATGACTCTTATGAAAAACATGTCATCCAAATATCGGAACGTCGGCACTATGCTTCTGTCTCCATTTCCTTCTCAAGCATCACGAAGATTCGCTTGCTGAAGGCCGCTATCGTAAAAATAATCAGACCTGGCCCGATAATGATTGCGAAAAACAGCATGATTTCATTAAATTGCAGGACAAGAAATTCAATCCAGATTATGACCAGCATAAGAAGTGTGCGTCCGAAAAACCTTCTCGAAATATGCAGAGAATTCTGAATCGTTCCGGATAAAGTGTTCTCATACCGGGCAATGAGCGGAAAGGAATAGGAAAGCGCCATGATTGCCACGAAGACCGATACTATTCCTATAATGAGAAGCAGCACGGAGCCGTCCTCGGATGTCCGCACCAGCTCAAAATCCAGATAGACCGCATAAAAAGCGATGACAGTAATGATTCCCAGCAGGGTTCCCTGCTTCCAGTTTTCCTTAAAGGCCTTCACGAAGCCTCTTCCGATATAGCCTTCCTCATCATCTGCCATTTTCAGTGCTACGGACATAGCTGCTGCCGTAGACGCTCCCGCTGTTAAAATGGGGAGACTGAATAAAATCCAGAGAAAATTCAGCTTCATTACATCCAAAAACCTCGATAGAAAACGATAGAGAGAACTATCCACACTGAAAAACTTCATCGTTCCGCCACATTCCTTTCAAACCAGAAATTCTAAGGCCCCGTATTTGGAGCCCTAGAATCCTATCACACATTATCACCTATTATTTCACAGCGTCTTCAGCTGCTTTTCTCAAGGACGCTTCGTTCTGCTGGAACTCAACGCACTGATCATAGCCATAGTCTTTTGCCTGAGTAATCATGTTATCGATGATGCTGTTAAATTCATCATCGGAGCTTGCATAAATCGCTTTCCATGATTCCATCTTAATACATTCTTTTACCTGATTCCAAAGAACCATAAGCTCATCGGATTTAGGAGATGTGGAATAAGTTGTTCCTAAGGACAGTTTGAAGTTGGTCGTTCCCATATATTCATCCGGAGTCTTAGCGCCGGTATGATCTCTCCAATCCGCTTCAATGTCAGACTGAGGCTCTGCTACAAAGCTTTCCCATTTTCTATAGTTATAAGTTTCACCATTGGAATCCGGGTTTGCCGCATCGATACCCCATGTGCTGTTGTTCATCTTGAAACCGCCGTCATCGAAGGAACCGGAATATCCGTCGGTCATTTCTGTCTTAATATCCATCTTAGCCGCACGTCCGAGGTCGGTAAACTGTATCTTACCGTTCTCATCGTAGTACCAGCATACGTCCTTGGGACCATATTCTGCTGTCATACGGCCTTCCGGAGTTGCCAGCCAGTTGATGATTGCCATACAAAGTTCCGGATATTCCGTTTTCGCGCCGATGGACCAGATTCTATTCGAACCGTATACGTTCTGTCCATAGCAGATAGGCGTTGCTTCTGAGGGCGGGCAAGGGAACATTGCTTTTCCGTCTGCCGCATGGCCTTCCGAATTGTAGAAGGAAGAACCCAAGAAGTTAAAGATATTGAGAAATGCAGTACCGTTCTGATAGTCAGCCTGCATACCGTCATATTTCTGTGTCTGAGAGTCGGGATCTAACAGACCCTGGCGATACAGAATATTGTAGAACTTCAAAGCATCCATGTATGGGCCGTCTTTTTCCAGAACGGGAATGTATTTCTGTCCTTCCGGATCATAAAAACCGAAGCCGAATTCATCGTAACCGTAGTACGCAGTAACGAGGGACTTAACATACATTACCATATCGCCGTCCCAGTCATCGAACAAAGCTACGCCATATGTGGTCTTTCCATTATCGTCTTTAGGGCAGATTTCCTTCATCTGAGCGAGAACATTAACCATGTCGTCCAGATTCTTGATTTCAGGATAGCCTAATTCCTTGTAAAGATCCCAACGCAAGTCCCATGTATACATGAAATCCTGACGAGCCGCAGGGTCTACTGCGACGTCATGGCCGATACCATAGGTAGTTCCGCCGGAAAGGTTGGTGTTTTTGTCAAGGGCATAAGGCATATTTTCTTTGATATACGGGCCGTAGTCAGACAAAATATCATCCTCATTCCAGTCGAAGAGCATCCCCTTATTCACTGCCTGAAGATATTCATCTCCATCCTGTCCCCAGATAACGAGGTCCCCCAGATTGCCGGATTCCATACGGGTCTCATATACGCCGTCGGGATCGGGAATGAGGTTCAGCTTGACATTGAATTTTTCAAGCATAACCTGACCGAACCATCCGATCTGCTCGCCGGAATAGTTTGCAAGCTGGTCAAATACATCTAACGTTACCGTTTCCTCGGGAATAATATCCTCCAGCATGGCATCATAATCTGCCGCCTCTGTATCCGCTGCTCCCCCCGCCGCGTCATCTGTTCCGGTTGTTTCCTCATTCGCTACTTCATCCGCAGGCTCAGCCGTCGCCGCTGTGGTGCCGGTGCCGCCGCAGGCTGCCAGAGAAGCAGTCATTACGGCTGCCATAAGCAATGCTGTAATTCTTTTTGCTTTCATCCTTTTTCTTCCTCCTTTTATTTGTGTATTGAAACCGTAATTTTTACGGTTGATACCTTTTTACCTTCTCTATATTTCCTTAACCCTTTACCGCGCCGAGCATGATACCTTTTTCAAAGTAACGCTGCATGAACGGGTAGATGCACAGGATAGGAATAACAGTTACCATGGAAATGGTATACTTTATGACCTTGCCGCTCATTGCTGACTTGAGCGCCGCATCGCTGATCTGACCGCCGGATTCCATTAATGCCTTTAGATTGGAGGCAGTATTCAGATAAATGTAAAGCCGGTGCTGTAAGGTATACAAGGTCGGTGCCGACTGCATCAAGATCAGCGAATCCGTAAAGGAATTCCAATGACCCACCGCTCCGAAGATGGCGATAGTAGCCAGAATGGGTTTGCTTAAGGGCCATATGATTTTCCGGAATATGGTCATGTAGCTGGCGCCGTCTATTGCTGCACTTTCTTCCAGCTCCGCCGGAATAGACTCTATGTAGGTCTTAACCAATATGATGTTGTAGGGCACTACGATTCCCGGGATGATGTATGCCAGAAACGTATTGGTCAGCCCTAGCATCTGCATATTTAAGAACCACGGAATCAAACCGGCATTGAAATACATAGTAATAATGAGAAAACGATACCAGAATCTCCGCCCCCACATCTCCTGCTTCGTTACCAGATAGCCGACAAAACCGGAAGCTGCAACCATAAGTGTCGTACCAATCAGGGTTCTTCCTATCGATACGATAAACGCATTGGACAAATCACTCACGTTAATCAACGCCATATAGTTGCTAAGATGCAAGCCTCTGGGAATGAAGTTGATTACGCCTTTGATTACGAGGTCATTATCGCTTATCGTATTGATAAATATGTAGTAAAACGGAAACGTACATGCTAGGGCGAATAATCCGAATACAAAGTAGTTGAGTACATTGAAAATAATATCTCCCGGTTTCAGATGAAAGCTGCGTTTATGCATCTTCTCGTATCTTTTCTCCGCCTTTATGTCTGCTCTTTCCTGTGCTGTTTTTGCCATGTCCTCACCTCCTATACGATACTTTCGCCGCGAATCAGCTTAGAAATTCCGTTGGCTGCAAACAACAGAGTAACGCTGACAATGGATTTCACCATACCGATTACTGTAGTCAGCGGAATGGAACCCTTTCCGATACCGAGCATATAAACGTATAAATCCAATACCATGATGTCGTTTACATTTGTCGCATTTTTAAATACCAGATACTGGTCCATGCCGTTGCTCAAAATATTCGCCACGGCCATAAGAAGCAGTACGCAGAAAGTAGGAATCAGTCCCGGCACCGTGATGTGCCACATTCTCTGGAACCGTCCCGCTCCGTCCACCGTAGCCGCTTCGTAAAGCTGCTGGTCGATACCGGAGATTGCCGCTATGTATATGATGGCGCTCCAGCCCACGCCCTTCCAAAGACCCCAGCCGAGCATCTTCAACCATGTATGTTCTCCGCTCATCAGCAGGTTCACCCCCTGATCCCAGATTCCCATATTGACGAACAAGCTGCTGACAAAGCCATCCGTAGAGAAAATACAAAAGGCAATCGCATATACCAAAACCCAGCTTATGAAGTTAGGTATGGTAGTAAATACCTGAACGAATCTTCTGTATTTGATATTCTTGATTTCCGATAAAAAAATGGCGAAGGCCATAGGCAGCCAGCTTGTAGCTATGCCAAGACCGCTCATCGCTAAAGTGTTCTTAAGCACTCTGACGATGTCTCTTACCGTAGCCGGATTATTCAAAAGCTCCCTGAACCATTTAAAGCCGACAAAGTTCTTCATGCTCAGGGTATCGCCTACCTTGTAATCGAAAAAAGCATATCTCCATCCCAGTAAAGGGAGATAGGCGAATACCGCAATCAAAGCAATAAACGGCATGAACATGAGAAAAAGCTGGTACTTTGCCTCTATTATATATTTATCTCCCTTTGCCGCCTTTGGTAAAAGAATCAGCTCTATCAGGGCGGCTATCAGCACTATGGCCGCTACAGCAAGTATGATCCAGAAACTGTCTTGGAACTGAGGCTCCACCTTTTTCACATTGGTAGTCATCGAAATCTGTTCGTAGGAAATAAAGATTCCTGCCAGTCCTGCCAGCTCCAACGCCCCACCGATCGCTGCGATCAGTGCGCTCAGCCTCTTGAACTTCAGATTGCCGAGAGTCATACATCCACCCGCTCCCATCGCTGTAGCGCCGATACATATCGACATCGCCGAAATATAAAGAAGCTGCAGAGTAGATTCCTGGACCCACCCCTTTTTTATTGCCCTCCCGAAGTCCTCCGTCAGAGCAAAATAAGAGATGCCCGATGTAAACAGCGAAAGGTTTCTGTTAATCAAACCACTTACCTTGGCCGGATTAAGGCCCGGTACGAACAAAAATATTACCGCCAGTAAAACGGCAATCCTTATCACATAAAAGAGTTTATCTCCCATCAGTTCTCTTGATGTTTTACTTCCTCTCATTTAATTTCATTCCTTTCTGGATTGTTTATGATAGAACAAAAGCGTGCTCCTCACACCCTCGCGACCAAATGCTTTGGCAGCACAGCTTTTGTTCTGCGCGTGCAACTGCGCATTGTTTGCCCGAAGGGTTTTTATGTAATAGGAGCACTTTCCTATTACATAAAAAATACATCAAAGAACAGTTCTGTTCGATGATGTATTCATTATAAAAAACTAGGAAAAATAAAAATACCGTAAATACTGGATTAAAATTACCTTAAATTTTTCATCTTTTCCAAAGGCAGTATAATCCGCACGGTTGTCCCCTTATTCAGCTCGGAATTGATGCGTATTCCTCTGTTTTTTCCATAGCAGAGCTTGATTCTCTGATTGATATTATATAAGCCGATGCTCTTGTTTCTGCTCACATCTTTAATCTCCACGTTCTTACGAAGGGCGGCCAGCTCCGACTCCGACATTCCTCTTCCATTATCCTCCACATCGATAAAAAGAAGCTCCTCATTCTTATAAACAGCGACCGTGATTTCCCCGCCTGATTCCTTCTCCTCCAGTCCGTGCAAAAGGGCATTTTCCACGATCGGCTGCAGAAGAAGCGGTAATATATACAACCCCTTTGTCTGCACGTCATCCGCAATACGGAAAATACTTTCAAATTTATCACCAAAGCGCATTTTCTGTATGGTCAGGTAGGTCATCACATGCTCGATTTCCTTAGTCAGCGTAGTGAAGGAGGTGCCGGTATTTTCCAATACGTAGCGCATGGATTTTCCAAGCAGCTTTATGGATGTAGCTGCCTCGAGGTCTCCTGCTGTAAAAGCCTTCATTCGGATGGTCTCCAGCGTATTATAGAGAAAGTGCGGATTAATCTGACTGGCCAGCATCTTGAATTCCATCTCCTGCTGCTCATTTACCAATTCCTTCTCCTTAATGCTGGCCTCGTACATCTCTGCATCCTTGCGTTTAATCTTCTGCACCATGACCTCTAAGTCGGAAAATGCCTCCGACAGCTCATCCTGCCCGTTTACCGAATCGGTAATCTCGTAGTCCTCATTGCTGGCTTGATGCATCGCATGTCTTAGCGTAAGCACACGGGAAGTGAAATAGGTAGTGAAAAAATGTATAATAATGCCTGTAATCAAAATGGCAAGCACAATGATAGCAATGCAGATATAGATGATACTTCTGATATTGGTATAAGCCTGCCCGCTCATAGTGCTTATATATATTTTGGAATCCGACTGATACAGCGGCAGCGTGGATACGTCCACGAAGCATACCTCATCCTTCAGCTTAATATTTCCTACATACCGGTAATAATTATTCTCATAATCGATGTAGACTTCCTGCGCCTTTCCGTATGCTTCCCTTTCCGAGCTGAAAAAGACCGGCCCGTCATTAATAGAAACCATAGTGGCATATTCCTTGCTTCCGATTCTCGTCTTAAGATAATTGTCGGACAGCTTGATAACCAATACGGCGTTATATTTGGAATTGATTATCGGAATCTTTCTGACCAGACAGAGATTCCAATACTCATTCCCGTACTTATCGGTGTCCGTCATCGGCATCCAAAATACGCTGGACTGGTTAACCGCCAGCTGATACCATTCCTGTGCCCTTACCTCCTCGTCCGCATAGCGGAACTGCTTATAGTCGTTCAAGGTAGGATTATCCCCGTATATTTCTATTTCATCTATTTCAGCATAGTTGGTATTGTAATTGTCCAGAGAAGTCAGTGCATCCACCTCATGAACGAAACTTCGTTTGAAAAAATAGTTCTCCTTCAAAATATCCCTGATGTCCTCCCTAAAGGCCAGCTCCTCAGAAATGTTATAAACCTGAGTAGTTATTTCGAACAGTATGTTTTTTACTCTAAGGTTATCGGACTCCAGCAGATCACGGTGATAGTTGGTGAGCAATCGGTACGTATTGATCAGAAGAAACGAACCGATTAACGTTATAGGCAAAATAACTGCAACAAAATATATGGTATAGAGCTGCTTCTTTATATTCGCTTTTTTCAGCGCTCCGAACATCTGTATCTTCATCCTAAATCTCCTATCTTTCCCTTGTTCCCTCCGGCGTTCTGTTACTGTTCACTCCGTTCTCAGTAACACATGATTTCTTCATTTAAATTCGCTTTGCGAAGCAGAAATCATCTCTTGCATCACGTTCTTACGCCGCTTAACAGCAAGTGTTAAGCTACTGTGTTAACAGTAACGGCGTTCTACCCTTAGTATATAAATACCCGATTCATTTGTAAACAGCCAAAAATAGCGGTAATAAAGATGAAATTAAAACGGTATTTTTCTGCATCAGTTTTGCTTATAATGAGAAATAACTGTACTTAAAATAACATTATAAACGAGTTAAAACACTCGTCGGAGTTGAGAACACTCGTCAGAGTAGAGAACATTCGACAGAGTAAAGAACACTCATTAACTCGTTAGGAAAGGGATCGGTACATAGGTATGAAATTCAGCAATGGATGCTGGCTGCAAAAGGAAGGCTGCGCCTGCTTTGCACCGCGGGAAATTTATTTTACTAAATTAGAAAATCATAAGGTAACGCTTCTGGCCCCCACCAATCATATCAGGCATAGAGGCGACACACTGGGGGGTATCAATCTGACCCTCGAAATCACTTCTCCCGCTCCGGACATTATCAGGGTCCGCACCTATCACCATAAGGGAACGATAACGGATGCCCCGGCATTCGAGTTGTCGCTTACAGATGAACTTTCTCTCTCTATCGTTGACAGCGAAGAAGAAATCCGCATTGCCAGCGGCACTCTCACCCTTGTCATCACGAAAAAGAACTGGTCTATGACTTGGCTTAGGAATGGCAAATTCATTACCTCCAGCAACGGCAGAGACCTCGCTCTTATGAAAACCAACTGGCTGGGCGACGCTTACGACAGGGGAGACAATGAGGAAACCTATATCCGTCAGATGCTTTCCCTCTCGGTAGGCGAGCTGGTGTACGGCATGGGAGAGCGCTTCACTCCATTTGTGAAAAATGGCCAGAGCGTAGACATATGGAATGCCGACGGCGGCACGAGCACGGAGCAGTCTTACAAAAATATTCCTTTCTTTCTGACCAACAGAGGCTACGGTGTCTTCGTGAATCATCCGGAGAAAGTGTCCTTCGAGGTCGGCACGGAAATGGTAACAAAGACAGAGTTCTCTGTGGAGGGCGGAGTTCTCGATTACTTCTTTATCAACGGTCCTTCCATGAAAGAAGTGCTTACCCGTTATACGGATTTAACCGGCAAGCCCTCCCTTCCGGCACCCTGGACCTTCGGTCTGTGGCTGTCCACCTCATTTACTACCAATTATGATGAGAAAACGGTTATGAGCTTCGTGGACGGAATGCTGGACAGAGGAATTCCTCTGCGCACCTTCCATTTCGACTGCTTTTGGATGAAGGAATTCCACTGGTCGGATTTTATCTGGGACAACAGGGTATTCCCTGATCCTGAAGGCATGCTTAAGCGAATCAAGGACAAAGGGCTGAAAATCTGCGTATGGATCAACTCCTACATCGCGCAGGAATCCCGCCTTTTTGATGAAGGCACAAAAAAAGGGTATATTATTAAGCGTACCAATGGTCAGGTATGGCAATGGGATATGTGGCAGCCCGGAATGGCTCTGGTAGACTTCACCAACCCGGCAGCTTACAAGTGGTTCCAGGACAGACTGGAAGAACTGTTAGATATGGGAGTAGATTGCTTCAAGACGGACTTCGGCGAAAGAATCCCTTCCGAGGACGTGGTATATTACGACCGCTCCGACCCGAAAAAAATGCACAATTATTATACGTATCTCTACAATAAATGCGTTTACGAACTGCTGGAAAGAAAACAAGGCAAGGGAAATGCGGTATTGTTTGCCCGCTCGGCAACAGCCGGAGGCCAGAAGTTCCCGGTACACTGGGGCGGCGACTGCTGGTCCGATTACGAGTCTATGGAGGAAAGCTTAAGAGGCGGTCTGTCTCTGTTAATGTCCGGCTTCGGATACTGGGCTCACGACATCGGAGGCTTCGAAAGCACCTCTACCGCCGACGTATATAAACGCTGGGTTGCCTTCGGATTACTATCTTCGCACAGCCGTCTCCACGGAAGTTCCTCCTACCGGGTGCCTTGGGCATATGACGAGGAAGCGGTGGATGTGGTAAGATTCTTCACAAAGCTGAAAGCACGGCTTATGCCCTATATTTACAAAACCTCTGTGGATACCTCTGTCAGCGGAATCCCTACTATGAGAAGTATGGTTCTGGAATATACCTGGGATAAGACTTGCCACTATGTGGATAAACAGTACATGCTGGGAGATAATTTGTTAGTCGCTCCTATTTTCAATGACGAAAGCCTCGCGGAATATTATCTGCCGGAAGGCACTTGGACCAATTTCTTTACGGGAAAAGTAAAGACGGGACCTGCCTGGGTTACGGAAACCCATGGATATATGAGCATTCCTCTTATGATAAAGGAAAATTCTGTTGTAACACTTGGTTATACTGACGAAAGACCGGACTATGATTACGGCAAGGACCCGGAGTTCCGTATTTATGCGCTGAAAGAAGGAAATGAGGCTTCCAGTGTCGTGTATGATATGGCGGGTAAAGAAGCTTTCAAAATAAAAGCTATTAAGGTTGGGAATGCGATTAAGGTATCTATTGCCGCTGCCGAACCTTGTACGTTACGCCTTATCAATGTAAAAGGAATTTCTGCTTCGGAAGGAGATTTATCGCAGGATGGCGCAGATACTGTTATCGCGCTGACCGGAAGCGGGAACAAGGAGGTTACGGTGACTGTGTAATGTAATCCGGGCAGGAAGCAAAAGCCTAACTGATTCTTTCTGCACGTAAAGCTGTGTCTCGTTTATTCGAGGGGCAGCACGAGTCGAAAATACACGTGTTTATAACACCGGGAAGGCTGCGCTTTCACGTCTTTGCGCAACAAGGTGTCTTCTATTTATATAAACAAAAATGTGTTTCGCTCACTCTCGTAACCAGACGCTTCAACAGCGCGGCTTTCGCTTGACACGAGTACCTGTTCATCTATTTTTTATGTAATAAATACTCTTCCCTATTACAAAAAGAAAGAACCGTTCACTATTTATCAGATAATGAACGGTTCTCTTTTTTTATATCAAGCACTGTGTTTCCGACTACCCTTTAAACGATGAACATTTGGATTGCTTCCAGCAGCTCATCCATCTTGTTTTCCAACTCTTTCGTAGCCTCTGATAGCTGCTCTACCTGATGTACCTGCGTGTTAACGGTTTCATCCACGCAAGCCGCTGCTGCAGCTGTCTCCTCCGATACCGCGGATATGCTTTCAATGGCATTCAAGGTATCACTGCGGTTGGCGTTCATTCCTTCCACATCCTGAACGCTTAAGGAAATATTTTGAAGCAGCTTTTCCATGTTCCGGCTCATATCGGAGAACCGGCGTCTCGTCTCTTCTACCGCAATGCTCTGGGATTCCACAATTTTGCCGGCTTGTCCCGATGCCTTGATGGTATCGCCGGAAACTCCTTCGATGGCTTCGATGACCTTTCTTATTTCCTCGGAAGAATTCTTCGCACTGTCTGCCAGCTTCTTGATGGCCTCTGCCACTACCGAGAAGCCCTTTCCTGCCTCTCCCGCTCTTGCCGCTTCTATGGAGGCATTCAGGGAAAGCAGAGTGGTTTCCTCGGAAATCTCGTCGATGGTATCGGTAAGTATCCGTATGCTGTTAATCTTCTCGGAAAGTAGCTTTATTTTCTCTGAAAGCTGTCCCGTTATTTCTCCCGCTTCTGTGGACTGGGCGATAAGAGTATCCATGCCCTTTGTTCCTTCGCCTATCATTTTACGGGTATCGTCGGCCAAGCCTTCCATTTCTTTTACATTTTCTACGGTACTCAGTATTTTGCCGGACAACGAGTCCATTTTCTGAAGGCACTGTTCCGCATCCTGCGCCTGGCTTCCTACGCCGCCTTCGATTTCTTTCATAACTCCCTGAATGTATTCCGTAGATGCCTTAAGCTCTGTTCCTGCTTGCTTTACATTGCCTACGCAGCCGTTTACCTGAAGTGAAGTATCCCTTACTTCCATAATCAGCTTCTTAGTGTTGGAAATCGTCTCCATAATATGCCCGCTGAGCCTGCCGAATTCTGCTCTGTCACGGATACGCATATCTACGGTCAGATCTCCCTGGGAAACCTTGGCGAGCCTCCTCGTTATGCTTCCCATATTCCGGCTGATTCCGAACAAGATGGTTGCTCCTACAATTAATACTACCACACAGGATAGAAATACCCACAGATATATGCCGTTCTTAATGCTCAGGGCTTCCTTCATCAAACTGGCCTTGGGCGTCATGGCACAGACAGCCGCCTGATTTACCTCGCACTTGTTGTACATGAAGAGGTATTCCTTTCCATCGTACTCCACATCTTTACTATAACTGCCGGTTTCATTCTCCATGCCGCTTTTGTAATACTCTTTGTCAGAAAATGTAAATCCGTTATTTTCGCCGGAATAGATTTCCCGTCCGTCCGCCGTGACAAAAGCGACAATACTTCCATCCCCGAGAGTCAAATCATTTAAGATTTCCTCAATTCTCTGGGTGCTGACATCGATGACTACGCAGGCGTTTTTCGAGCTCACCATCCGGTACTGGGAGCATATATAATTATTGCTGCTCGTTCCAAACCGTGTGTCCAGTACCGGATGCTCCCCCGCCCAAGTCTTTGACTTATCCGGATTATCCGCTATCTCCCTGCTCTGTGCCATGAAGCTGTCGTAGAATCCGGTCTTGTCGCCCTTTCCGGTGGTAGTTGCCAAATCGTTCAAACTGTCCGCGGTAACGATAATAATGTCCTTGATGAACTTATTGCTGTTCTGCTTCGTCGTAATCAAGGTCTGGGCTTTCGTAAATGCATCATTTTTAGCGCTTTGATCGTTCTTGTAGGTATCCGACACATAGTTCTTGACATTGGAATCGTTGAATAGCTGGATAGAATCCGAATCCACCGATTCAAAGCCGAAATCCAGAAGCTTGGCGGTCATCTGTAAGGCCGTTCTCGCTGATTCCCCGTAGTTATCCAGCATGCCCTTTGAAGCCTTGTTATACGCAAAATTCCCCACCAAGGCTACCATGCACACAGGTATCAAAAATCCAGCTGTAAGCTGAACCTTTAAGCTGAGACCCCTTTTGGCCTTTTTCTTCCCCATGCTTTCCATCTTTCCTGCTTTTTTACTCACTTTTCTATCTAATTTTATATCCCCGTTTATGCCTGACTTCTTTTGTGCCCTTATTTCTGTTTCCTTTTTTCTTATCATCGTCGCCGTCCCCTTTGACAGATTCTTTTTCACCTTTTCTATATTAACATGGAAAATAAAGGATTTTTACCGGATAAAATGCACTCTTTTTACCGCAATTTTTTAATATTTATTACTTTAATCGCTATTTTTTTACTTTTTACAGTGACTTTCCATTGTCCTCCTTTGTCCCTTACCCTTTCCTCATAGCAGGCCGCATTATCAACAAAAAAGCCGGTATTCCGCAGAATACCAGCCATAATTCCATTTGCGACAATCCGGAACACATAAATAGACCTGATTGTTTTATTATTTAATTTTATGCTTTTTCAGTCATATATGTCCTCAAATTACCGACTCTCTCACATATATTTTTCTCAAACTCCTCATCGCTGAACTGGGGGTCACGCGTAATCCTCCAAACAGCACAGGGTACTTCTCCGCATTTTCCGCAGCTTTCCACTTTCTTATCTCCTAAAGCACACTCATAAATTGCACATGCCCTTCCCTCCGGCGCATGGAACACCTTCCCCATACTTTCGTTACATCCCTTGCACAAATTGCCGTAGCAAGCGCAGGTACTGCAATCCGTTCCGCAACAGCTCAAGCTCATTTTTCATACCTTCCCTTCCTTTGATACGATATCTTTGGATTCAAGCATAACGCTCTGATTATGATTCTTCTCCCCTTAATTCTACAAGATTATCTCTATTTTTCTTGTAAAAATGCGACACCCTTCATTGCGAAGCCTTTTGCCTCCTGAGGGGACATGGTATGAAACTGCTTAAAATCATTTACCAGATGGGCCTGATCCGTATAGCCAAGCTCATATACCGCATCGAGAATATTAAAGTCATTTCGAAACAGCATGTCGTGCCATAGATATTGATACCGTATAAGAGAGGAGAACTTTTTGGGAGAGACACCTATATTTTCCCGGAATATCCGTTCCAAGTGTCTGCTGCTTATATGAATGTCTTTGGAAAGCTGCTCGATTCTGAGATTTCCTTTTCTTTGCAGAATTTCAGATACCACTTCCATGACAATGGGATTGCTTCTCTCCAAATGGATATTTTTTAACAAGAACCTTTCCGCAATGACAATCCTATCCTCTATATTTATCATGTCGAACAAAAGAGGCTGAAGTTCTTTCCTGAGCTTGGAAAAATGATAATCCACATGAAAGAATTCATTCTTAACATCCTTCATGGATTCTTCCGAGAAGAGAACTGCACTCCACGCGTAAAAACGAATGGCGAAGGTGGAAAGCTCCACACGCTTGTCGTCTATATGGCTGCTCAAAAAGGATCTGTCATCGATTCCGCAGAAGCTTCCTTCCAGAGTATTTTCTGTATAATTGATATCGAAAATAATGTCCATGCAGGTATCCGGCGTTACCAACCCTTGCACAGGGATACCCGTCTGGGGCCGTATGTAAGGCTTACTGCTGCCCCAGAAACACCTGACAAACGGCTTCAGCGCGTCACACGGCTCGAATTCCATGTAGTCCGGGCCACAGGCAAAGGGAGTGGCGGTTAATGGTTTATATATTTTATGAAAATCCATTGCCTCCTCCTTCGTTGTGCCTATTGTAAGTCATGTATGACTATAACTGCTTTTTTCGTATGCTATATTTTCATTCAAATAGCGTATTCATTATCTTTCATGATATTATAGCATTTGTTATACCATTTATCTATCACTAGGCAATCGTTTCTTTAAAATGATATACTCGTCAGATAGGGAATTGCAGAAGGGTGCCGTAACGAGATTGGTATAGGAACGCTCCCCGTAATGGCAAGTTCCCTCAAAGGTGAAAATCTCTTTTTAGAAAACAAGATAAAATGTAGAATACGAGAGTGCTTCGTACACTCTCGCGGGCAAATACTTTAACAGCACAGCTTTTGTTCCGCGCGTAGCAGAGCATATCGTTGCCCAAAGGACAACACGAGTGTCTTCCACTCGTGTTTAATATCATAGGAGGCAATACCTTCATACGTTAAAGCAACAATGTCTTTCCTATAATATAAACAGGGCTGCTGCAAAATGTGGGATCTCTGATTTGCAACAACCCTGTTTAAAAGTACATTGTACTAAATTTGTATTCTGTCAATTTTTAGGCTTTTATAAGTAAGCGGGTGTCAAATACGACCACCGATATACATCTTTTAAGATATAGTCTCTAAATTATCTGACCTTAAATTATCCGTCTCAAGCTTCTTGCACGTTTTCCATATGACAATTGCATAAATTAATAATATACACACTTGTAAAGCCAAGGTGATAATTGCTTTTATACCCCAATCTTCACAGGTTATACTTGCAATATAATCATGAAGTGCATGCCAAATGATTAAAAACCACAGACTTTTTGTAATACTTACTATTTCGGCAAGAACAAAGCCAACCAGAAATGCAAAAATCATTTGTAATATGAGATATACTAAACTTTTACCATTAAGTGCATTCGCTAAGTGCAGCACACCAAATATAATTGATGAAAAAATAATGGCAGTTTTGCTTCCCTTTACAAGCAGAAAATTATATGCAATTCCTCTAAAATATATTTCTTCATTAAATCCTACCGCAATTACAAATAATAAAAGAACAATATATTGTTTTACTGTTATTTCTGCTGAAAATCCTAATAATAATATAGCTATGACTTCTATCAAAACCAGAGGAATGTAATGCATGACCTTCTTTAGTGTATTTCTTTTTTGCAGCCTAAACCCGCATTCTATTAATGATAAACCCGTTTTATTAATTATGAACAGGCTTATAAAAACAGAAAAAATCAAAAAGATAGTAGTTACAATAAGCTGCATTTCTATTTGTAAATTTAAAATTTGTGGTATTGCAGTTCCTAATCCGGTCATAAATGTGCATAAAAATGCCGCACCTATAGCACATATATATGGATGTCTTTTTCTGAATCGTTCTTTCATCATTTCTCTTCCTCTTCAATCTTCAATTTTATCATCAATCCCTTAAATGAATTATTTAATAATCTTCTTGTTTCATCATCACTAAAGCGGCAATTATTTGTCGCATACATTGATGCAATGCCATGTGCTGTAAGCCAAACTCCCGCATACAATTCCTGAGAAAATTGTTTACCTAAGCCGGTCATTTTGCCTATCATTTCTAAAACTTCATCATCACCTTCTGTTGAACCGACAATTTCCAGCATACTTTTATTTTCAAATGCATCTGACATAAATAGCAGCTTAAATAAATTCTTTTCCTTCTTTGCAAATTCAATATATGCTAAGCCTATATTCAAAAATCTGTTATCAGGATCGCTCATAACTTCGTACATTATTTCATTGTATATTTTTTCTGTCTCTTTATAAACTTCATCTTTTAATCCGTCCATTGATTTATATACGCGAAATATTGGATGTACAGAGCATCCGATCATCTCTGCAATTGCACGAGCATTTAAGTTTTCTATGCCCCTTTCTCTAACAATACGAATAGATGTATTTATAATTTGTTCTTGTGTAATTCTTATTTTGGGCGGCAAAGCAATCTCTCCTCTCCAATAAGTAACTCACGTTATGTATCACATGTTACTCTATCATTTTAATTAACCGTTGTCAATAATATTGTTTGGTAGTAGCAATTTCACATAGTACGCCGTAAATAGCTTTGAATAGAAACTCATATACACTGTTATATTTTCATTGACAACTCCGATATGATTATGTTCAATCAAAACTTATGGATATATTTTACCTTAATAACTCATTTTGTAACAGACAGTTTAATATGCTGATTACAGCAAAAATGCGTAAGACAAGACCGACATTTGAGCTTAATTCGGACTGTTCTGATTTTAAATAAAACAACCGGTTTCCTTTCCTTCCGGAAACCGGTTGTTTTTACTTTCTTTTACACTAGGGAGCTGCCGCCGTCCACAATAATAAACTGTCCCTGCACATAGCTGGAAGCATCACTGGAAAGGTAAAGAATCGTGCCGTTTAATTCTCCCCGATTGCCCGGGCGGCCCGTAGGATTAGAATAATTATATCCCTTCAGAAATTCCTCGGACTTAAACAATGTTCCGCTCGTCATCTCGCTTTCAAAAAGTGCCGGCCCAATAGCATTTACCGTGATACCGTATTTTGCATAGGATGCCGCCATACCTCTGGTCAGGCCTACCACTGCCGCTTTAGAAGAATTGTAGGAATGTCTGATAAACAGGTCGGACTTATCCGCAACAACTGCATTGATAGACGCAATGTTGATAATTTTACCATAGTTGTTTTCCTTCATATGGGGAATGACATACTTGCTTACCAGAAAGATTCCCTTTACATTTGTGTCAAAGGACTTATCCCATTCTTCCACCGTCATGCTGTCTACGCCGCCTCGCACCGCTATCCCTGCATTATTCAGCAAAATGTCAATCTGACCGAAGACTTCCAGTATTTTACCGATTGCCGACTTTACACTTTCCTCATCTGTGACATCGCAGGCCTGTGCTATCGCTTTTCTTCCTGTTTTTTCAATTTCAACCCTTACTGTATCCAGCTTTTCCGCTCGCCTTGCAAGCAGCACCACATCTGCTCCCGCTTTTGCGTAGGCGAGTGCGGCATCTGCCCCAAGTCCGGAGCTTGCACCTGTCACTACTGCTACTTTTCCTGTTAAATCAAAATAATTATCCATCTTCCTGCATCCTTTCTTTTTATTCTATATCTAAGTATATTTTACCTGCAATTATATAAAACATCCATCATGAACATTAAATAAGTTTATGATTATGTCGACGCTTTGTTACAGCTTATCTTACATTTCTTGGAAATCTATTTGCTTTAGCTCAAGAAAAATGTATTGACTCCCACGCAACGTGATAGTGTAATATATTATCTAAGAGAAAGGATAAGATATTTATAAGTAAGTTTCTGCATTACTTTTTTAATTTTAAGAGGATGGTAATTATGAAGACGATAAGCCAAGTTGCTGAATTAACGGGAATAAGCATAAGAACTCTGCAATACTATGATGAAATCGGGCTTTTAGAGCCAAGCGAACTGACACCGGCAGGCTATCGCTTATACAGTGATGAGGCATTGCAAAAGTTACAGCAAATTTTACTTTTTAGAGAATTTGATTTTAAACTGAAAGAAATCAAAGAGATTCTGCAAAGGCCGGAGTTCGATAAAATCGAGGCTTTTAAGAAGCAAAAGAAACTGCTCTGTCTAAAGCGAAACCGGATAGACAAGCTGATCGAGCTTCTAAGCAGATTGGAGAAGGGAGAGCAGTATATGAGTTTTAAAGAATTTGACCTAAGTGAATATATTGAGGCCTTGGAACAATTCAAAAGCGAAAAGAAAGATGATATAATTAAGTATTGGGGAAGCATCGAGAACTTCAATCAGTTTATTCAAAAAGTCAAGGACGATGAATCTAATGTATCAAAGCTTGCTATTAAGCAATTCGGCAGCGTGGAAAAATATACGGAAGCCATGAAATACAATTTGGAACATTTCTCAGAATTAATGGAACAGTCAAATGCTATCATCGAAAATAAGGATGATATTATGAAAAAAAGTGATGAATTATACATTAAACTGACTTCTGATATGACCAGAGATATCTCCTCCAGTGAAATCCAGGACATTATTCATGAAATTATTGAATTTTCAAATAAAAATAATTTGGGAATAGATATGGGTGAAGGATTCTGGGATCTGGTAATAGAGGGCTATTCTCATGATACAATCAAGGCAATTAATGACGAAAAGTATGGGACAGGTGCTTCTGATTATATTGCCAGAGCATTACAATACCATTTGCACAAGTAACCGCCGGCCTATGCAGTAGAAGGAGTTCATCCGTGAGTAAAATATATTTTGAAAATGACTATATCGTAGTCATTCCAACTTTTAAAAGCGTTTCTATTCACAAACATAATTTTCTTCATATCTTTTTGCTATCGGAAAAGGAAGGAAATCAGCATTGTTATCGAGTATTAATCGTGGATAGAAACGTCAAGCACCAGATGCCTCCAAGAGAACAGTGCCAGCTATTTCTTTTGATCGATCCTACAAGTCTTTTGGCAGAAAAACTAAAATCCGATTATCTTCCGGGAGCTGAAAGTATATTGTCAGAAAGCATTATGTTAACCCAGGATTATCCTGCTGATGGCTTGCAGCATGAAGTCGTTTCGTTTATAGAAAGCTTACTTCGCGAAATGAATTTGCCGAGGAAAGAAAACGATGGGAAGCACGGTGAGCCGGATGCAAGGGATGAACGTGTGGCAAAGCTTATCGTGGATATCAAGAATTATCGCCATTTGGAAAGCCTGCTGGAAGAAATTGCACGGGAAAATTTTATTTCAATCGGAAGGCTTTCCCATATATTCAAGGAACAAACCGGCAGCTCCTTAAAAGGATATCTAAATATTAAGCAGCTGGAAAAAGCCTATAAATTGGTTCTGGAAGGACACTCTATCGTTTATGCAGCATTAGAGGCCGGGTTCTCCAGTGCGGCGCATCTGGCGGCCATGTGCAAAAAGCAGACCGGAATATCCATTACCGCTGTTTTAAAATAGCAGGTTTTTGAAAGACTTTAGACAAAACAGGGGGTATCATTTTCTCATAATAGATTAAGAGAGGATATGATAATAATGCAAATGGATAGATATTTAATGGAAACCAGGATGCTGGACTTTTCCGATTGCAAGATACAGGCTTTGGTAAATGAGAAAAGATGGGGAGAGTTAGACGAATTTAACCGGATTAAAGCGGTATATAATTATGTAAGGGATGAAATTCTATTCGGGTATAACGTAGATGATGGTATCGCTGCGTCTAAGGTTTTGTCCGATGGGTATGGGCAGTGTAATACGAAGGGAACTCTTTTTATGGCATTGTTGAGAGCAGTTAAAATCCCTTGCAGAGTGCATGGATTTACCATTGACAAGGAACTGCAAAAGGGCGCTATGACGGGATTGATATATAAGAATGCTCCCCGCAATGTGCTGCATAGTTGGGTGGAAGTATTTTACGATAATACCTGGTATGAGCTGGAAGGCTTCATATTGGATAAGGCCTATTTGGATAAATTGCATAAGATAAATAAGGATTGCGAAGGGGCTTTTTGCGGATATGGCGTTGCGGTTAAGGATTTTAAGAATCCTGTAATCGATTGGAATGGTAATAACACTTATATTCAGAGTGAAGGGATCAATCAGGACTTTGGAGTCTATGATAGTCCGGATGAACTGTTTGGGGAGCATCGGCAGGAAATGTCAAGAGTAATGGCTTTTTTGTATCGTAATGTGGGAAGGCATTGGCTGAATAGGAATGTTAGAAATATAAGGAATGTCAGAGATATAAGAAATGTATCTTTGTGATAGAGAATCAAAGGACAGCTAAGATTTTGAGGTTCTTACTTGACGCTAACATTCTTAATTGCCTTTGTTTGTCAGTTAAATGAAACATTGAAAAAGGCAGCGAACATAAAAATAGATAATTACAGTCCTGACAGCATTATAAAGCCAATAAATCAGATACTGTGTTAATTGCAAATATGTTTTAATGTTCTTATACAAATATAAAGAAATCCCAATTCGCATACCGTATTACCCAGGTATATGAATTGGGATTTAATCTCACAATATTTATAACCTTTTCTTCTCTCTGCCCTTTCTCCAGCGCCTTATGTATACAATACCAGCCGCCAATGCCGCTGACGCACCGAATAGCAAAGCCATTATTTTTTCTATTCCAAGGCCCACTTTTCCTGTATACAAAAGAACATACGCGCTTCCGGATTCCACGGTTAGGCGGTCACCTACCGAGTACAGAGTCATGATTCCTGCATTCTTCCCATCCACCAGCACATCCCATCCTCGGTCCGGAAGGGAAAGCTCATATTTCTGTTCATCTCCATTAAAAATAACAAGAAACTTATTATCGGAGTCACTTAAGGTATAAGCCACGACCCTGTCGGGTACATCCTCTATGAAGGACAGATTTTCCCGAACCTCATCACCGGTCTTAAGCCTGAAAAGGGGACATTCCTTTCTAAGCTCTATGAGCCCCTGATAATACCGGAACAAATCTATGCGCTCCGCTTTCTCCGACCAGTTGATTTGATTTATCAAATCCGAAGACTTATAACTATTATGATCCCCATTTTTCGAACGTCCTATTTCCTCTCCTGCCTGGAAAAATGGGATTCCCTGAGAGGTGAGTACTATAGCGGCCGACAGCCTGTTCATGGCCATCAGCTCCTGTTCATCGGCATCGGGTTTTGACGCCGTTAATTTATCCCAAAGGGTATAATTGTCATGGCAGGACACATAGTTTACTGTCTGTGTGGGATGAGCCGCCCAGAAATTGTTACTCGCAGAGACCTTTGAAATATTTACTCCCGGATGATTTACGGCTCCTGCAATCCCAAAACGAATGTCCATAGTACGTTTCGGATTACCGTTAATATATCCCGGCTGGGCAGCCTCAAATACACTCCCTTTGATGCCGTCACGGATATCATCGCTGAAAGCTCCAATCCGCGCATCCATCTGATACGTATTTCTTTTCACCGACTGCATGCTTTCCGGTATTCCGGCAGAACCCGCATCCCAGCCTTCTCCATACATGAGAATATCAGGGTCTATTTCATCCAATGCCTTACGGATTTCATTCATAGTCTCCATATCATGCAGCCCCATAAGATCAAACCGGAAGCCATCTATGTGGTATTCTTTCGCCCAGTAGGTTACGGAGTTAATTATAAACTTACGCATCATCGCACGCTCTGAAGCGGTCTCATTTTCGCAGGCAGATCCATTCAAGAAACCTCCCTGAGGACTCATCCTATGGTAATAACCGGGCATTAATTTATGAAAATTGCTCTCGAAGTTATCGGCAGTATGGTTATAGACCACATCCATAACCACACCTATTCCTTCCTTATGGAGGCCCAGTACCATTTCTTTCATTTCTTTTACCCTTACGCTCCCGTCATACGCATCGGAAGCATAGCTGCCTTCGGGTATATTATAATTCATGGGGTCATATCCCCAGTTAAAAGAATTTCCTGAATTTTTCTCATTAACGCTTTTCTGGTCAAACACCGGAAGAAGCTGGATATGAGTAATGCCCAACTCCTTTATATGATCAAGACCTGTTTTGGTCCCGTCAGATGTTGTAGTTCCCGCCTCGGTAAGACCCCCGAACTTTCCCTTATCCTGAATGCCGGAATCTTCATACGTGGAAAGATCCCTCACATGCAGCTCATAAATTATGGCATCGACGGGGCTTCCGATAAAACGGTAAGCGTCTTCCTGAAATCCCTCAGGATCAGTCCCTTCCATATAAATAATCTGCCCTCTTATTCCGTTTACTCCACAGGCTTTTGCATAAGGGTCTATGGCTTCATATTCCTTTTCTTCTCTCGTTACCTTATATGTATAATACAGACCATTCAAATCACCTTGGATCTCAAGAAACCAGATTCCTTTCTCTCCCCTGCTCATATCATGAGCTGCAGGTTCCTCATTTCCATCTCCTGTTTCATACAACAGAACCTGTGCAGATGCCGCTGTAGGAGCCCAGAGTTTGAAGCACGTCTGTTCCTTCGTATAAGACGCCCCCAGGTCATCACCGTCATATACGTAATCTCTGTTGAATTCCGGCGAGTCATAGATACTGCCCATAGTTACCGCACAAGGCTCCCATCCTTTCTTTTCAATTAATATTTCCTGCCCCAGCTTCACCGGCTCCAGACAGGTAATCATGAATTCGGAAGCATAGCCATTTTCCAGCGTCCCATACAGAGAGTCCTTCCCTCCTTCATTCAGAGCCTCTACTGCTCCAATCGATACCTTCTCTTCTCCATTATACAAAATAAAGTCCGCATCCTCCGTCCGGATTGGAATCTTCACTTTTACATACACACCGGTCAGGCTTTCCAACACCACATCCCCGAAGGAATGTGAGGTATCCTGCTTTGCAAGAGCTACCACCGGTGATCCTTGTCTTAAATAAATGTCAATCACTCCTTTATCATTTGCATCTGCGGTCTTAAACCAGCTATCTTTATGGTCTGCCACTTCTCCGCTTCGAAGAACCTGAAATGGCACTCTGTCCTCAGATGACACATCTGTCAATTCTACTTCAACCTCTGCACTGCCTTGCATCTCCACAAAAGGCACTTCTGTCTCCAGCTTGGGTCCCACCAACAGAGACAGGTTTTGATAATCCTCATCATATCTATAATAATGTACCCGTAATCTATAAGAGTCAACCTCTTCCTGCGCACTGACCGGTATCCCCGCAGCAAGCAGCAGCCATACTCCCCAGACAAATCCGGATATTATCCTTATTGTTCTTTTCCACATATATAATCCTTTCCGACACCGCTGTTTCACTACTCCTTATTCGCTCCTGCAGTAATACCCTGTATCAGGTATTTTTGCAGGCACATATACAGAATGGTGATAGGAACAGCTACCATGACGGCTCCTGCTGCAAACATAGTAAAGTTATTGTTTGTATTTCCATTGATCATTTCAAACAAGCCTACAGCCAGTGTTTTATTTTTATCCGACGAAATCAGCAGTCTGGGAAAAATATAATCCATCCAGGGAGACATAAAGGTAGTAACCGCCAAAAAAGTAATCATAGGCACCGCCAAAGGCATAATGATCTGATAAAAGATACGCAGCCGCGATGCACCGTCCAGCATGGCCGCCTCATCCAGGCTCTGAGGAATTCCATCAAAGTATCCCTTCATAAGCCATGTATTGTAAGGAATCTGCCCTGCAATATAAGTTACTGTCAGTGCACCCAGGTTATCCAGCAAGTTAAAGTTCAGATACAGGATATATATAGCCGTCATGCCCAAAAAGGAAGGAAACATCTGTAGTACCAATATGGTCATCAGTCCTCCCTTTCTTCCCTTGAAACGAAACCGGGAAAAGACGTAAGCTGTCAGCGTGGTAACTACTACAGAAGCCAGCATATTACCAACCGCGATTTTAAGAGTATTTCCATACCATTTCAGAAAGTCGGTCTCTTGAAACAGCGCAATATAGTGATCAAGTGTTGGATTTTTCGGTATTATACTACTGGTCGCCAAAGAAGAAGTATGGTTGAAGGAGGAACCGACAATCCATGTTACCGGCAGAAGCACTATGAGGCTGACCACTACAAGTTCCAGATAGATAAGGGCAGTGGTCATTCTGTTTTTTATCCTTGCTTTTCTATTTTCCAGATCCACATCGTTTTTTCTTTTTCCCATGGCTACATCTCCTTAAATGCTTTCGTCCTGCGGAAGTTAAATATTGCTATACTGCCCACGATAATAAATATAAGTATGGACATCACCGACGCTATGCTGTAAAGCTGCTGGTCCAATGTCAGTTTGTATATCCAGCTGATCAACAAATCCGTATAACCCGCAAACTGGTAAGAGGGATTAATCGGGCCGCCCTCCGTGAAAAAATATATCACACCGAAGTTATTAAAATTGGAAGAGAAACTCATAATCAATAGCGGTGCTGTTGACCGCATAACCAAAGGAAAAGATATATTCCAAAATTCCTGAGAAGAGGTTGCGCCGTCTATCTTTGCCGCCTCATAATACTCCTTGGATATGCCTGTCATAACCCCCGACATAAGAGCCATGAAATAAGGAAAACCCAGCCACAAATTTACCAGCACAAGAACTGCGCGGGCCAGATTAGGATTGCCGGAATCAGTAAGCCAAGCTATCCGGGTCTGTGTAAGTCCAATATCAATAAGGAATTGACTGATAGGTCCGAACTGCCCATTGAACATCGTTTTAAATACGAGCAGAGAGATAAATCCCGGAATCGCCCAGGGCAATATCAATATTCCCCGGAATATTCTCTTTGCCTTTATCCTGTCACTATTTATCAGCACCGCCTGGAAAAAGCCTCCAAAGAAACAAGTTGCCGTTGATAATACTGCCCATACTATCGTCCATGTGAATACTCCCACAAATGTCCTGCTCCAGGCAGAAAGAGTCAGTATGCTCTTAAAGTTATTAAATCCCACCCATCTGACCAGATTGGAAGGAGGCATATTCGCCTTTGTATAATTGGTGAATGCAACCAGAAAGGAAAACAATATGGGCATTAACACCAGAAAAATCAGGAGAAATATGGCTGGAAGCATTACTATGTAATGGAACATGGAAGACCATAGCTTCGTCAGATAATCCCTTGTATCTAGAATCTTACCCGTTTCGTTGTACTCTTTCCTTGTCTTGAAAGCATCCGACACATTCCAGCACAAGACAGCAATAAAGATAAAAAATATCAGAGCAGCAATGATGCCGGATATCATGAGTACTATGGAATGATCCCCTTCTGTAAGCCCCGCCAGAGTCATCTGACGGGGCTTTGTCCCCAGGGTAACCAATCCCCACACGCCTTTTACAAAAAAGCCTCCATTTTCTCTTATTACAAAATCATATGTAAAATAATTTCCCGTAAAAAGTTCCACACCCACAAACAAGCATTGAAACAGAAAGAAAATCAGACCTTTGAAATATTGTTTATTAAGTACCTGCCCTGCTCCCCATATGACGGCCGACATACAGGACGGTATTACCGGATTTATTTTAACCCCCTGGGAACTCATAGATTAACCCACCCTTTCTGAATGTTTCAAGCTCTTATTCTGCCGTGGAACGTAATGTATTGTAGTCCTCCTGGGCCTTTTGTGCCGCAGCTTCCGGCGTCATCACGCCATCCCACACAGAACGCATCATGGTCTCAGCCACTGTCCAGTAGTACTCTGTTTCCTTGATGGCAGGCATAGGTTGTGAAAAAGCGGCCTGCTGCATAACACCCTGCACTCTTTCATCATCTTTCAGTCCCGGAATTTTATTCGCATATTCTTCCTTCAGGGAAGGTATCTTATTCAGCGAGCCGTAAAGGAATTCCGCCATCTCATCCCCGGCCATATACATGGCAAGAGCTCTTGCCGCTGCAGGATACTTAGAATATGCACTAACACATGCAAGCTGAACACCGGAGAAGGTATAAGCCTGATTGCCGTCTACCTTCGGAAGCGGGGCTATTCCGAATTCAAATCCGTTCTCTTCCGCACCTTTTGCCACTTCCTCTATCGCCCAAGGCCCTACTAACAAGAACGGTGTCTCACCTTTTCCAAACTCCACTACTGTAGTATCCCAATTGGTGTCCGCACTGGGAACATCGAATACTTCCTTTAAGGACAGGTGATATTCCAGACCCTTAATCGCTTCCGGCGTAGAAAGATTCAACTTTTCGGGATCATTCCTGTCAGGTCCGAACAACTCGTAGCCAAACGCTGTCAGCACATAATGATTCATATAGGCATTTCCGGTTTCCCAGCGCATGGTCCATTTGTTGTTGCGTTCATCATTGTATACTTTTGCTATTTCCTTGATATCCTCAAAGTCCTCCGGGACATCTGCACTGGCTATGTACCCATCCGCTGCCAGTTGATTCAGCAAAGTTTTATTGTAAAAGAGTGCTGCTGATTCAATCAACAAGGGAGCTCCGTAAATCTGTCCGTCAATATCAACCACTCCAACGGCCGATTCCAGATAACGCTCTCTGATCTGCTCATCATATCTACCGAACATACCGATGATAGAAGAGTTCATCGCTTTTGAAATATTGTCATGAACGAGCATAAATGCATCCGCACCGGTGCCTGCCTCGCCTTCAAGAGCCATTTTATCCGCGGCATCTCCGGTACTCACTACCATTACTTCCAGATTTACACCGGGATATTTCTCCATGAATCCTGTCTGCAATGCCTCTGCAAACCCATCATTATCCACCCAGGCTTTCAATGTAGCCGTGCCATTCAGCACTTCCTCTTCCAACTCGTACATCTGCGTTTGCGTATTCCAGAAAATACCTCCGTCATCAATAAGACCGGATGCATCCGCTTCCCCGCTTCCCGACGATGATGCACCGCCCTGTTCTGTGCTTCCTCCCGTAGACATCGTGCCAGTTCTGCCGCCGCACCCTGCCAGTGTCCCCACCATAGCGGCAATTAGTAAAAATGCAGTAAACTTTTTCATAGATTTTTCCTTTCTTTTTTTGTTTTATGATGATATCCTGCTTCTATCCGCAGCCTTCTTTGCAGATTCAGCAAGTATTATCCGTTCTTCCTCTAATCCTCCACGGACAAATTCTTCCGTAAGGCGGTTCTGCTTGCGCATAAATATAAATAACGCAAAAAGTACTGAACCGAAGTTATATACAAGATATACGAAAGCAACCGATAGTACGGCGCCGATTGCAGAGGCCAAAATCGCCGGTACGGTAGCCGCATACGATATGAACCGGAAAAATTGTCCATAGGAAAATCTGCATACAGCCCCATAATTGAGCATCATGGCCATACCGCTCACCATAGCCGTAAAAATCAGATTAAGCACAATAGTCAGAGGATATATGAGAATGCCTAAAGCTGCGGACAACATCTGATATCCCTCCCGGGTCAATCCCGGAAATGCCAATGCTACAGCATCTGCATCCAGCCGGTGCATCTCCAGAGACAGGGAGAATGCTAATATCATCCCTACAAACACGCATTGTAATATTCCCGCTCCGTTTCCTACTGTCCTTGCTTCAAAAATTCCTGAAAACAGGAATCTCCTTTTCAAAAAAGCTCTTATTTTATCTTCCATAAACACCTCTGTGTAAAATATTACATTGATTGCCGGTGATATCTGATTACCAAAGGTTCTCCGGTCATTGTGATTTCCCCATTTCTTATTGGTATCTCCAGATCAGTCAACTCATCCTTATATATGCCTTCCGGCAGGTTCGTGATTATGCATTCCGCCTTATATCCCACATTCGCGATGATAAGTATTCCCTCTGTCTTTTTTTCATACCTCATCAGTATGGTTCCCGCTTCCTCCTGCGCAGTTGCACTGAATCGTCCTTCTCTGAACAGGTCATCTCTCTTTATCCGGGACAGTTTCTGAATCAGACTGCTCAAGTCATTGTCACCCTCCCAATTCAGCACATCCTTGTCGAATAATCCGGGGGCATGCTTCATCATCCTCTCCTGCCCAGCGTAAATAAGGGCTGTTCCTTTCAAAAGGCAGGAAAACACCATCCAATTCACAAGCTTGCGTTTATCTGAAATCATATCGGCAGCTCTGGGATTATCATGATTTTCCAGAAAACGCAGCTTACAGTAATCCTCAGGGTACATGCTCTCCTGCTGCCCGATAGCACTCAGATATGTATTTAACGTTATTTCCCCTTTCAAGCACCTTTCCCAAGCCGAACGGATGTCATAATCATAGGTAATGTCAAAGGCTTGATATATCTCACAATCGGAGTGCCCTATAAACCCTTGTTCTCTGTTCTCTATGATAAAACCCGGATGCACTGTCTCCGCAAGCCATATACATCCCGGGCGTACTTCCTCCACGGCCCTTCTTGCTTCGTTCCAGAATTCAACGGGAACAAGAGATGCCACATCACAGCGGAATCCATCCACCATTTCTGCCCAAAACTTCAGTGTGTCTATCTGGTACTGCCACAACTCTCTGTTCTTATAATCGAGATCAATCACATCGGTCCAGTCACTGGTCTTATTCCCGAATCCACCCTCCGATTTTTTATAAAACCATTCCGGATGCTCCTTTACCAGCACATTGTCAGGTGAAGTATGATTGTATACTATGTCCAAAATACATTTCATTCCGAACTTATGTATCTTTCCCACGAGAGAAAGGAAATCCTCCATTGTTCCGTATTCAGGGTTAATTCCTCTGTAATCTTGTATCGCATAAGGACTTCCTAAAGTTCCCTTCCTGCTCACTCTGCCTATAGGGTATATGGGCATTAGCCAGATGATGTCCGTTCCAAGATTTCTGATTCTTTCAAGGTCCTTTTCCAACCCGCGGAAAGTCCCTTCGTTTGTATGATTGCGGACGAATACGGAATATATCATACTATTTCTTAATCTCTTGCTGTCTCTTTCCATTTTTAACCGCCTTTTGTTGGTAATTTATTAGGTTTTTCGTTTTCCCATTGTGATTATATGTTTATTGCACATAAAAGTCAATACTTATTATTATAATTAGTGTATTTTTCCTATATATTATTTCCTTCAGGCTTGATTTATCGCATTTATGGCTTCATATCTTCTTTAGCTTATTATTTACTACTTAGGTAAACAAATAGGTAAACAAATCGACAAAATGCCGCTAATCGCCTTGACTATTGCAAATGTATTTTATATCATTAGGTTAACGCATTTACTACTATCAGAAAGGACACTCCTTATGACCATTCGGGAAATTGCCAAATTAGCCAATGTGAGCCCGGCTACTGTTTCTAATGTGATAAACGGCAAGGCTGGAAAAGTATCCAAGGAAAATGTACAGAAAATACTTTCGATTATAGAAGATACCAACTATGGAAAAGAAAAAAAGGCTGGAATTTCCGGCAACCGTATCAATACCAAAATTATTGCAGGAGTGGTGCTCAACTATAGTAAAGAAAATTTTCTGGAGGATCCTTTTCACTCTCAATTTTTTGGAGAGGTCATCCGTGTAATACAAGAAGCCGGTTATTATCTCATGCTTTTATCCGTAGAGGATTATGATCAGGCCATAAAAATACTCAAATACTGGCAGGTGGACGGAGCCATTATCGTAGGTGCCCCTGATTCCACCGTCCACAAGTTCAACAACCAGATACAAATCCCAATTGTGTTTACCGACAGCTATTCCACTTCGGGAAACATCAATAAAGTCGGTACCGACGATTACGGCGGCGGACGTCTGGCGGCCCGCCATCTGCTTGATCTGGGCCACAAAAATGTAGCCGTGCTCTCCTATTGGTACTCCTATAGCAAAGCCGGCGCTATTAGTGAACGTATTAAAGGATTTTCAGAGGAATTTGAAAAAGAGAATATCAGATTATTAAGCAAAAATATGTTTCTGGTAGCGGATGAAAGAGATTCCGCTTTCCGAAATGCGGCGGAAGAGATGAAAGAAAGGCTGAAGGAAATCAGTGCTTTGTTCTGCACCAGTGACCGCCTGGCCGTCCATATGATGAATCGCCTGTTGGAATTGGATATTCGTATCCCCGAAGATATATCCATCATCGGTTTTGACGACTCCATTATATGTGCACACTCATCTCCCGGCCTCACCACGATACGACAGGATATCCCCAATAAGGCAAGGACTTCCGCGCAGTTGCTTTTAAGCCAGATCGGCCGAGAAGGTGTAGCTTCCGAAAGCGCCATGCTTCCTGTTTCCCTCGTCCGCCGCGAGACCACTTCCGAATCGAAGCACAAAAGGAGCCTTCCATGATTACCATAAAAGACATTGCCAAAGAGGCGGGAGTAAGCCCCACCACGGTTTCCAGAGTTATCAATCATGTACCTAACAAAGTATCCGATGAAAAGAGGAAACAGATACAGGCTTTAATTGAAAAATATGATTTTGTTCCTAATCCTTCCGCCCGAAGCCTCATAGTGAACGAGTCGAGAATCATTGCCATTTTGCAGAGGGAACCGGACAGCTTATTTCATAGCAGGATGCGCTTGTATATGCTGAAGGAGTTAATCGGACTTATTCAGGAGAAAGGGTATCTGCCTGCTGTATACAATATAGATGGCAGTAATGATATGGACATGCTGGAGAAATTCAATGTGGATGGCGCTATCCTTCTGGGGGACTTTGATAACATAGCAGAAGAGCTCACCATGCAGGATTATCCGGTGGTCTTCACCGATTCGTATTCTTCCCTCAGGTTGTGCTCTAATGTGGGGGTGGATGACTACAAGGCCGGTATGCTTGCTGCTGAATATATGCTTGGAAAAAAGTGCTGCCGGTTTGTCTTCCTGGAGAATGAGGCATATAGCGCTGCTCAGCAGGATCGGCAATTGGAAGGTTTTTGTGATGTTATATCCAGAACTTATGATTTGTCGGCTATTTGCAGGCTTTCTTTAGAGGGGCTTCGGCAATCGGCAGGAAAATTAGATGCTGAAACCGGAGTATTTGCGCATTCAATTAATGATGCTTTTATATGCACTACCGGTATTTGTCCTGATTCTATGCTGATTTGTTTTGATGCTGCTGATTCGGGGGCAGCTATGCCGTTTCCTATGATTGTGCAGGATATAACGAAGAAGGCAGTTGCGGCTACCGATATATTGTGGAAGCAGATACATCAATCCAGTGGGATTATGCAAAGGTTAATTATGGATGTGACTGTTAGTGGGAGTGAGGATTATGGGGTGGGATTAATTGATTGTGCTCCTTGGTAGGGGGCTAGTTGTGGGAGGACTATGTGCGGATTGAGGATGAATTTTGAAAAATACTAATTTTTCTCTTGGCGTGATAGGGAATCGGTGGACTTTCCTACAAATACCAGTTCCAAATGCATGGAATGATGATGTTCCTTGATATACTCTGCTCTCATTTGTCCACATCTGCCTACTGTCGTATATGAAAACTAAAAATACACTAATTCTCAACAATCATTCCTATCTATTTAGCATCTCATCTTTGTTTAGGTTTAATTTAACCTTTCGCTCTATGTACGATATGTTTCATGCACGGCTGTTGGAAACCGCCAAACTGGCACTCGCATCAAAAACTATCATTCTGGAAACTACGGAACATACACAAGAATCTCTATAACATCGCTTACATTATACTCAATAATAATTCTCACCCCGTTTATATTTTCAGAACTGAAATGGTCTTCAGTTTTAAGCATATCCTCCGAAAATCCTGCTTCTATACAAGCATTAACATACTTATTAAATTCGGTAATTGAAGTTTCCGCAACAGTTATTCTAAAGCTGTCTTCCTTTTCAGTATTAATAATACCTAATTTAGAAACTGGTTCTGGCAGCAACGCAGATAATCCTAGCCCAGACCATATAAATTCGTAAAATTCTTCATACCCTACAATTGATATCTCCATTTCTTTCAAATGAGGAAAGAATCTTATTGTTAATTCAGCACCGCTCTCATTATAAGCATTATACTCAATATGCTCGTATTCAGTTCTGGATGCTTTTAATGAAAACCCTTTTTCTATACATTCCTCTACATAATCATCATATTCATTTTCTTTGACCTTGCTAATCATCATGCAAAACTTGTCTACAGTATCGCTTTCAATTTCCCCATAGTCAGATTGTGGCTTAGGCAGCATAGCGGATAGATTATTATTGGGCCAAACATACATATCATAACTTCTATGCACTACACCTATAAACATAAAAAAAGGAATTACCAGAATGATTGCTAGCATTGTTGATAGTGAATGTAAATGAATCTCTGCGCCCTTAATTAGCCGCATCCTCATAAGCCAGGCCACAAAGAGCAACAGGGTTTGGCATCCCATAAAAATGGCTGATATTAAATATTTTTCTTGATAGACATCTATCGCCGCAAAAAGTGAAACTATTGTAAGCATGGCAACGATTACTGTTAATGGGCTTTTTCGGATTTTGCCAAGTTTTTTCTCCGTTTTCTCTTGATTCAGTAACTGCAGATTAGCCAGTTCAATCTCTTGATCGGCTTGTATCTTCTCACTTGCAATGTCTTTAAAAGTTTTATTTCTAATGCGTTCAATGACGGTTTCGTCGCTTTCGACCAGTAACTTTGACGTACCACAAAACGGGCAATTGGCGATATCATTTTCTTTATCAACCTCCATGTGTGCACCACAATTAACACATTTTAGCATTATGGAATCCGCATAATCTTTATCTATCGCATCGCTCATTTTTAATCATCCTTCAAAACACCCATATTGGGCAGACTTACTTTGTTACTTTATCAATCCTTCGGCACTAGTATCATTCCAGAAGCTGTGGAATATATACAAGAATTTCCATGATATCATTTACATTATATTCAATCTCAATTTTCACCCCGTCTAAATTTTTGGAATAGAAGTCGTGTTCGCTTTTAAACATATCCTCTGTGAATCCTGCCTCTATACAAGCATTAACATACTTATTAAATTCGGTAATTGAAGTTTCTGCAACCGTTATCCTAAAACGGTCTTCCGTTTCATTATTAATAACGCCTAATTTAGAAACCGGTTCTGGCAGTAGCGCAGATAATCCTCGTCCAGGCCATATATATTCATAAAATTCTTTATGTGCTGCAATTGATATATCCATTTCTTTTAAGCGAGGAGATAAACTTATGTTTAATTCAGCACCACTCTCATTATAAGCAATATACGATGATTCAGTTCTGAAATTATTTAATGAAAACCCTTTTTCTATACATTCCTCTACATAAGCATTATAGTCCTTTTCTTTAACTCTGCCAATCATCATGTTAAACTCGTCTGCTGTATCTCTTTTAATTTCCCCATAGTTAGATTGTGGCTTAGGCAACATAGCGGATAGATTATTATCGGGCCAAACATACGTATCATAACTTATATGCTCTACACCTATAAACATAAAAAAAGGAATTATCAGAAGTATTGCCAGCATTGAGGATAGTGAATGTAAATGCATCCCTGCACCCTTAATTACCCTCATCCTCATAAGCCAGGCCACAAAGAACAACAGGGTTTGACACCCCATAAAAATGGCTGATATTAAATATTTTTGCTGATAGGCAACGATAGCTGCAAAAAACGAAGCTATCGTAATTATGGCAATGATTACAGTTAATGGGCTTTTTCGGATTTTGCCAAGTTTTTTTTCTATTTTTTCTTGATTCAGTAGCTGTAGTTTAGTCAGTTCCAGCTCTTTATTGGCTTGTATCTTCTCACTTGCAACATCTTTAAAAGTTTTGCTTCTAATACGTTCAATAACCACTTCATCGCTTTCTATAAGCAACTTTGATGTACCACAAAACGGACACTTGGCGGTATCATTTTCTTTATCAACCTCTAGATGCCCACCGCAGTTAGTACATTTTAGAACTATGGTACCCGCATAATTTTTATCTATTACTTCGCTCATTTTTAATCCACTCTCAAATTCAATATGTATTTATATTAATTTATCCGGCTTGCCCTCAGCAATTTCGTAATCGCCAGGCGTTTCCCCATAATGGATAGTGTAATCCTTGTTTGCTTCTAACGACACCTTCATCATAGAAACTTTATTTTTCTTGTACTCAGCAGTTTTAGTATAGGACTCATCTGCGTGCTGGTGAACAAGTGTCAAAGTATGTTCTCCTGGCAGTATATATGTAAGGCTCGAGCTTGATTTGATACTCGGAGTATACGTCATAGCTTTTTCACTGTCCACTTTTGTTAGCCTAACATCATAATACTGTTCGCCAACTATAAATATCGTTGCGACATTTGGATTTTCTTGCTTAAAAGTTTCGACTTTTTTCTTAGAAGCGTTACTGCTAAGTTTTATAATAAGTATTAACAGCCCGATAAATGCTCCTGCTCCTATTATTCCAATAACCGCATACGACGGATTTTGCCACCAATCCATATTATTTTTCCTCCTGTTTATTTATTGAGCAAACGTTTAGCATCTATTTCTAATATATTTTTATAGAATAAGGATTAAAAATTGGAGTAGTGTAACGCTTGCCAAAATCAGCCGCCATTTTTCGCACCAGCAACTGCCGAATGGCTATAACAACGTAAATATTATATCATGTGCTGTAAGTTGTTTCAATAAATCATTGGAAAATACGATGAAGGAGTGAAGGAAATACTCATAAAGAATATTTTAGAAGAATTATATCACGGCAAAATCTGACTGGATACAATGCTATAAAATTAGGAATACTGCGTTTCTCTGTTCCATGTCCTACCTTCGAAGTGCAAATAATTCGAAACGAAAAAAATTTGAATTGCAAAAAATCAAATTATATATTAACTCCAATACAGGTATCAAAAGGGTATCACCCCCAATACAAACGCCCCAGAAATGGCTTAAATCCACTATTTTTGGGGCTTACTCTATCATTCAAACTCAATAGTTAGTACTATATGTTGTGTTTTATATTTTCTTTTCTTACTATATTTTGTATTTTTATTCTGTATATTCCATCATTTCCAAGGATTTTTGAAGAATTTTGCTGACAAAATGACGACATGATGTCTCAATTCTACTTCGCATTTATTTCGCACCAAAAGTGCGACGTATTATATTTATACAAGTAATATTTCATCAAAATCACCTGATAAATTAACATTTAAACTATACGACAAAAATTCATCTTCATCTGTATTTTCTTGTGTAAATGTTTGTTTTGTCGGTCCTTCTAATAAAAACTCATCTGCATCTGAATTCTCAACAGTTTCCGTTACTCCTGTCGGTCCGGAACATATAAATTCATCTGCATCTGTTGTTTCTATAGTTTTTGTAATATTAGTAGGTTCTAGCAAAAACTCGTCTGGATCCGAATTCTCCTGACTTCTGGTTTCTTGCGTAACACCAATCATCGAAAATTCATCTGCGTCAGTTGTTTCTACTGTACTTGTTTCATATGTAGTTTTGCCCAAATCAACTATTGTATTCATTTTGCATAACTCTCCATATGTACTCAATATGTGCTTTTTCATCTTACCTCAACCACCTTCATCATCGATTTATCTATCTCTTTATCAGTTAAAACTTCAATGTCCAAATCCTTATATTTATCAAGTTCTTCTATCTCTGTAGGTACTTCATCATCATTTAATAAAACAATGATATGTGTACACTCTTTTTTCTCTATCTCATAAACCATACTTTGCCAATCGATAGCACTATCGCTATATGGTACAGAAATTTCGTTTTTGTTTACTGTAATAACAATGCTTTCTGATTCAGATAAAACTTTGTTTGACTCATCATTAATTTGTATTGTAGCTCCAAAAGAAATACCAATTGTCAGTATCAGGAGCAATATTACCCACTCCTGTAAATTTAATACAATGCTCACAAATAATTGCGCCTTATATTTCACTTGTTGCCAATCATATTGATACTGAACAACAATTTCCGAACTTCTTTTTTCACTACTTCTCAAATCAGCAAAACTACTCTTATTGATACCACGTACTTTTATTGTTCTGAAAATGAATATGCATACATTAAGTAATGCATATATAGCGATACAAACCATGATTTGTAAAATTACAGATATCTCTTTTAAAGTTGCAAAATCTATTATTGCCAACACAATCGGTATAACTGTTAATATTATTGTAGCATAAATGTTTATTTTATCAACACTTGAACTTATTCGCTGCTCTTCATGTTCAATATGATAAAGTAGTTTTTCTTTTTCGATTTCCAAATCTTCATCTGTTATTTCTGCTATATGGTTCCTAAACCGTTCTTGTATTTCGGCAATTTTTTCATTTTTCAAAAGATTCCCTTCAATATCAGTTAAATGCAACAGCTTTATCACAGAAAATCTTTCTTCTTTTATATCATACGATAAAATATATACTATCCTATCTCCCAGCATAATATTTAGAACACTAATTCGCAGATGGGCTTGTCTCATTTCTTCTATTTCTAATGTTGCAAAATTATCATCATTACTTAAACTCATAATAGGACAATGCGACCAAATCCATAGAATAAAATTTAATGCTATCTTCATCAAGCTTTTCACTATTTCCATTTATACTCTCCTATTTATTTGCTAGTCAATTAAATATTTAAATATACATTCAGAAATTGGAATATCTAATATTTTCTCCAACCATAACCATTGACCATTTGGATTAACTTCCAAAAATATCCATTCATCGCTTTTATTAACTATAAAATCAAAGGCTCCAAATTTCAATTCGAAATCCTTCATTAATTTTTTGCACCAAATGATTACATTTTCTGGGCACTTTACAATCGAATACTTCAATCCACTGTAATTTTTTCTCCAGTCCAGCTTGTCTTCTGAATCAAGTCTCACCGCAAATATATTACCATTAATATAAGTCAATCTGATCTCATACTGTTTTTCCTCATAGTTTTGAATATACAACGGTGTCAATCTAATATCTTCTGATAAATCATCAAAATAATTTGTTTGATACATTTCTATCCCATCACGAACTTTTAATTTTCCCGTTGTTAATGGTTTGATAATTGACTTTCCTTCTATGTATTTTAAAGTATCTTCTCCGCTGTTTCCAATATACGATTCAGGAATTGAAATACCATTTCGGATCGTATATAGTAACTGGAATGTCTTATTTTCTGTTTTTCTTAGTATTGCTGGGCTTGTCAGCACTTTCCCCTCAAAATCATCTGCGATTCCATTAATTAATGAAATAATATCTTTTGCTATCATTCCATGATACTCTTTTTCATATTCCGACAAATCTGGTAAAATGGGTTTTCTATAGTATATGCTATATAAACCTGTCTTTTCAATTTTCCAATCTCCACAGGCTATTGTCCACTGTTTTTTTCCACCAATATTTATTTTATATTTAAATAGCTCATCCACATTCAGTCTATAAAATAATGCATCATTATGGTATTTCTTTATCACATAATCAACCGTAACATCCATTGAGCTAGTTATAACCAAAATTGCTCTCATATTCCCCCTATCTATTCCACTACACTTATAAGAAAGAGAATTATTTTTCTATTTTTTGTCATACAATATGCTCTCTTTCGTTATAAACCAAAAGCAAGATTCAATTGGTTGAATTATTGGTTGAATTTCAACCAATAATTTTTATAAAATCAACCAATATCCATCTCTGTTTGAACCTTCTCGCTTAATCTTTTTTTCATCTTTCAATTTTTTTATACAATACTTAACTTGGTTTGGTGTCCAATGCAAAGTTTCAGATATCTCTTTTGTCTTAATATCAGGTTTTTTATAAATCAAAGACAAAAGAATATCTTCAGGACTTTTGCCAAAAGTATTTGAATCATTCTTACCTTTAGATTCTACTGTATCAAAAGAATATTCCTCATCCAACGGAACAATTATTCTGAAAACATCGCCTTCAATAAACTCCGGTTCTTGTCCTGAATAATATTTCGAATACTTATACAGATTTCTGACTCCTGATCCGAGTCTATCTGACCAGCCAATATTTCTAAAAAATGAAGCTATAATTGGATTTTTAGGATTAGGTTCCATATTCTCAGGTGTAATCACTCCATCTCCTACTGAACGGCTCGCATTTTCTGTATACATTCTTTTCTTCTCGATAACAAATTTAGCGGTATACGAACTTGTAAATTCTCTATGAATTAAAGTGTTCCCAATCATTTCTCGTGTAATAATATTACGTAGATTCTTACGTTCAGTTCCTTCCAAGAAAAATTTATCTGGCAAATGCTTTCTAGCAAAATCCATTAACTGATCGTAGCTTTCAATCAAATTAGTTCTTACAGTTTCTCTGTCATCATATCTATCTACATTAATCTTTCTTACAAGCGCATCTGTTTCATATGCTGGGCAAATATCTCTAATCACATCATCTTTTCCAAGAAGCATAACTGCAGCAAGATTATATCCCTTTTCTCCAGTGGCTCGGTCTGTCCCGTAAAGCCCTGCACTTCTTAAAAGCTCTTCATTTGTCATTGATTCCCAACCATGCGTACCTTCAATATTGTTTGTAGCCATTTTTCTAACGCGTGGCAATAAATCTAACCTCAAATCATCTATTGATACATATGGGAAAATCCTTTTTTCAGTAAAAATACTTTGTTTACGAATGTACATAGATGCAAGCTGTGATGTCGCAGTTACTTTTACATCAGAATCATCTACTCTATCATAGATTTCCTTTTTAAAACTGTGAACTTCTGCGCTTACAGGAACATGCACATGTATAATTGTTTTTCCATCATACTTAATAATTTCAGGAACAAGATAAATCGTCGGTGATAACAGTATTGGATTACTGATAACTTTAATAAAATTCTTAATCATATCTCCAGCTGCTTTTTCTGGAACACCTATTACTGTACCATCATTTAAGACACCCATGAAAATATCACCGCCAAATCTATTCAGAAAAGAGCAGACACTTTCATAGACATCATTTTCTATGCCATTTCCACAACGCTTAAATTCTACAGCAATTGTTTCTCCAATTTGTAATATAGATTCAAGTTTATGTTGGTCCATGAATTTACCTCCTAATGGATCTCCTAAATTAATAATTTAATAATTGGATTCTTAAAATTTCAATTACTTCATACCAATAACCAAGTTAGCCGATTTTGTAACTCGTCTTCGCTCCACACAACATTATTTAATACTTTTTACATAATTATAATATCTGATTCACAAAATATCAGCCCTTCATTATTAATCATAACGAGATTGTTTTAATTATATGGCAATATAATTCATTACTTTCTTCAAACATTCTAGACTACTCTCTGTTAAAACTTTTTGCCCACTACCTGGAGCATATAATAAAAGAATTCCCCATGCTGAATTTGAAGTAAGATAATCAATTAGTACTTTTTCATAACTTCCACTTGCTGCAGATGAGCTATCTCCCGGTGGTGTCCATCTCCAATCCCCAATTGCTTGATAAACAAAACTATCAATCACAATCCCAGAAAGATGATAACTACTAAAATGATTATCACGTATAAATCGCAAATGTTTACATGTATCGCAAAATAGTCCATTACTACTTTGATTTTTTATTTTAATAGCTTCTTGCTCAGCTTTAGGGTTCGTAGAACGCCAATTCCCTCCCATATTTGAATCCGGATATTTATATGAACCATCCCAATTACCAAACCAGTCTAAATTTTTAAATGCAGGTAATATTTCAAATTTCATCCCATCAAAAAATGTTATTTTCACTACTTGTCCATCCGCTCTAACATCGCTTCTTGGATATGATGTTAAAATAGCTTGCTTAACTGTCTGCAAAAGTCTTGATTGTCCATTTCCTTTAAGAGCATCATGGCGCTCATATTCTTTCTCTGGTAAAAGAACCAATATGTCTAAATCACTTGTGTCAATTGCGGTTCCTCTTCCATAAGATCCTACATACAAACTGTTCTGTGAGTCACTTGACACATTCCAAAATTCTCTATTTATAGCAGATGTAACTGTATGATAACGCAAAGAAATTTTGCTTCTTATATCCATAGATATTATTTCTCCACGTTTCTGCACTAAATCACTCATTCTCTTCCTTCCCTTCTTAATTTTTCTGGAAGACTATCATCAATTTCCAGTTCAGAAAACCTATTATCTTGTTTTATATTCAATGCAATTCTTGCCTGCTTTACTGCCTTGTCTGTTGTTCTTGGCGCATCGCTATAGATTTCATCAACTTGTTTTACTAATTCATTATACTGCTCCATTAACACAGCCACCGTATCTTGCTCCAACCGAATTCTTAATATTAGCAGTTTCAACTCATCTCTTTTATTCAACAGTTTATGTGCTACAGACGTATGTGACGATATCATATTCTGCAAATCAAATGACCTAAAAAATGCACTTACAAAAACCGAAACAAATGATATTAAAGCTGATAAAATTTTAACCCATATTTGGTCAGTAAATATCAGCGAAACAATTCCTACCGAAGTTAAAGATGCAGCTAAAATTTTAGCAGTTTCCATGCTTTTATATTGTTTAGCATATAAATCTGATTGCTTTTCATGTATCTTATGCGACCACATAACGCCGCCAAATGTATTACGAACAGAATCTTCAAATATTTCATAATCATTCTGCATAGTTTTTCCCCCATATTAATATTTTTCGGAATTTCTGTAATTCCAAAATACTCTTCAATGTTCTCTGCATGTTTTAAATAATATTAAAAATCAATCCATCTAGCTTAAAACAACAATGGAAGTTTCCTTGTTTTAACACATTTATGTGCCATCAAACATTGTGTTCTTTATAGTATCAATAACATTTTTATACATTTCTTTTGTCGGATATATTTCATTATATGGATAATCGGAATCCAAATCCCACTGTAACGCAAAATACTTAGGCATTTGCCTTCTAACAAACATTTGTATCTTCAAAAAATCTAAATTTGGTTGAATAGAATTTTGTATATGCTTTACAAACTCATCTACAATCTGAATCAATGTAATGCCATGAGATTTTGCAAACATAACTGCACCACTTTGATAACCAGATGTTGACATAAAGATGCTCTTATTTGCTCCAAGACTTTGTTGTTTTTGATATAATGAACAAATTTTTTCACGTTCAATCGCTCTTGAATATTTTTTACATTCTACAATCATCTTAACCTTTGTTCCCATTATAGTAAATTCTCCAAGAACATCTATCTGATAAGTACCATCATTAGACTCAACTTTTTGATTATGTGAAACTGAAAAATCCTTTAAGTTTTCTTGAATAGCATATGCTTGAAGTGTATTCATGCAAAATATTTCAAAATCCGTAGGCGAAATATCAGCTGATAAACTTCTATATGGATTAATATCACCATTCATATCATCACCCCTCATCTACATTCTCAGCTTTTTCATCAGAAATAAAACTTATTGTTTTATCCAAAAAGAGGTTATACTGTGTGTATATTTGACCATAATGAATACACGGTGTCCCATTTTCTACATAATCCTTCTTCTGAAAGTTACCGCCTCTGAAAACAGAAGCAACCTCACTGAGCTTTTTATATTCAATGCCATTTGGACATAATTCATGAATCATTTTTTCAAGTTTCATCATCAAACAATCCCTCCTTTCGTATAATTTCTAAAAATTTATTGAACTCGATTTTATCTTTAGGGATAATTGGTCTATCAAACAAATCATATAACCCAATCTCTCGTAAATGCAGTTGCTTTTTTATATTTTCCTTCGATATTGAAACCCACATTTTTTCTCCATATAAGAGATTCGTTTTTATACATCCATCCTGCAGTTTTTGTAAACTTTCTTCCGTATTAATTCCCATTTCGAATAATGTACCATATTCATTTCTATTATTTTCTGGTATTTTCCTCAAATCTTCAGTATCATTAAAAATAGCAATTGTCCTCGTTGATACTGACTCTGGTAGTTTTTCATTTCTTCCCGGATGCTTATCAAGCATAATCTGCTCTTCAATTTCTTTTCTTATACCGTTTGCAATACGAAATAAATCACTATCAAAAGCAACATAATCAAGTGTTATCTGCTCTGGCAAATAATCAGAACAAATATTTTTGACTGATTGAATTTGTTGTTTCATATCACTTGTCATATCAGTTAAAGATTCATACTCTTTACTAATGTAGTCGTCATCTTTATGTGCACCGTTTTTATCACGCTCATAATATATTGAGCTTATTACATTATCTTCACAAATACGTTTTTTGTCTTTTGGAAAACATTTATCAAGAACTACACAACAGTTGATATAGAACTTTCTTCGTATGTCATTTGTCTTTTCTCGTAAATTAATATTAGAAATCTGCTTCCCGTGCTCAGAAATATATAAAATTGAGTCAATTGACTTCTTTGCATCGATAAAGTATCGTGCAAGTTCCCATCCTTTCATAACTACACCTCGATTTCTTCGATGATGTTTCGAATGGCCTCTCTCAATTCATCCTCACGCATAACGATTTCTTCAATCTCTGCATTCAGTTTTACAATATCAATCTTTTCACGAGTATCCTCTGCCTCTACATAAGTAGATACAGAAAGATTATACTCATTTTCAACAACCTCTTCATAACTTGCCAAATGAGAAAAGTGTTTCACTTCCTCACGATTTGCAAAGATATCTACGATTCGTTCAATATTCTTAGGTGTGAGCTTATTGTTATTGGTAACCTTAATACACTCATTTGAGGCATCTACAAATAAGGTCTGATTATCATTCTTATTCTTCTTCATGACCATAATGCAAGTTGCAATACTTGTACCAAAGAACAAATTACTAGGCAACTGAATAATACAGTCAACAAAGTTATTATCCACTAAGTATTTACGGATTTTCTGTTCTGCACCGCCACGATACATAATACCAGGAAAGCATACAATAGTAGCTGTTCCATTGGATGCAAGCCATGACAGACTATGCATAATAAACGCAAGATCCGCTTTACTCTTTGGTGCCAGCACTCCAGCTGGTGCAAAACGAGGATCATTGATCAGTAATGGATTTTCATCTCCTGCCCACTTGATAGAATATGGTGGATTGGATACTATCAGTTCAAACGGCTCATCATCCCAATGCTGAGGTGCTATCAATGTATCTTCGCATGCAACATTGAATTTATCAAAACCAATGTCATGCAAGAACATATTGATTCGGCAAAGGTTGTATGTGGTAATATTAATTTCCTGCCCATAATAGCCATTACGAACAGCTTCTTTTCCTAAAACGGTTTCCACTTTTAATAAAAGAGAACCTGAACCACAAGCTGGATCGTAAACTTTATTGATTTCTGTTTTTCCAACGGTTCCTAATCTTGTTAATAATTCTGATACATCCGCTGGCGTGTAAAACTCTCCACCAGACTTTCCAGCATTGGATGCATACATGGACATCAGGTATTCGTAAGCATCACCAAAAGCATCGATGGAATGGTCTTTCACATCACCTAAGTTCATCTGTGCAACACCATTTAATAGCTTCACAAGCTTTTCATTTCTTTTTGCTACAGTAGAACCAAGCTTATTGCTATTTACATCAAAATCATCAAACAAACCTGCAAAATCATTCTTTGCATCACTTCCCTTTGCAGATTCTTCTATATTGCGAAATACACTTTCCAGTGTTTCATTTAAATTTTCATCATTTGCAGCTTTTGCCCTAACATTACAGAACAATTCACTTGGAAGAATAAAGAAACCTTTTTCTTCTACAAGACCATCTCTTGCTTCTTCTGCATCTTCATCGGACATTTTGGCAAAAGCGAACTCTATATTTCCTGCTTTGATTTCCCCTTCATTAATATAGCTACAAAGATTTTCTGAAATATATCGATAAAACATCATACCGAGGACATAATTCTTAAAATCCCATCCATCTACTGCTCCTCTTAATTCGTCAGCAATTGCCCATATCGCACGATGTAACTCATCACGTTCCTGTTCTTTTTTTGTATCTATCATTACTGCTTATCCTCCTCAGGTTTTTTCTTATATCTAGCATCTTCCGGTTTCACTGCATCTGATGGAATTAGCCATGTTTTTCCCTTTTTTATCGCTCCATCAATTCGTCCTTCTGAACACAATACCCCAATCCGTCTTGATGTAATATTCCATTTTTCAGACATTTCAATTGTTGTTAAATATTCCATATTAGAAACCTCCAATCTGTATTATATTATATTCTTTTATCGGAATAATAACAAGCAAAAAAAATAAGCTAATTTTATTCGTAAAGCATAAAGTCGTAAAGTAAATTTTTAAAATTCTAGTCCGACCTTTTCTCAACTCTGGAATTTCTCATGCACAAGGTATTTGATATGATATTCAATATTAATTACCAAACATCCAAACTATCTTCTGCATCTACCCACATCTGCATCTCTCCATCCAAGGCTAGTCTTGGAGCTATGATTACCCCAGCAAGAGCATTGATAATAAATGATTGTTGTGTCTGTCCTGAAGCAATTACATTTTCCTGCAATCGCTCATACTCTTCTTTGTTCATTCGAAACTTCACTTGGTATTCTCTTTTTCGCACTTTGTATGACACTCCTTTCGTGGTTTTTGTCTTTTGGGGTGCAGGGACAGGCTCGTCAATATTGTCTATATTGAATAGCCTGCCCCTAGCTGATGGATGGGATTAGATGGAGAGACATCCAGTGGATGTCTTGTAATTTCATCACACGCATCAGCGGCTCCAGATGCAAGAGTGAAACTTTTGCTGGGGATCCAAGGGGGCAAAGCCCCTCTGGCAAGTTTAGGAACAGCCCAAAGGCTGCTTCCGGTGCGAATGTGGGTACCACATTTGCGAAACTTGCCCATCATCCTCCACTACATAACAGAAGATTATTGAGATCGGTGATAGCACTAATGGAAAGTTTCCGGTGGAGAGTTTCTATTAGCAGCTGGCACGTTCGAAATAATCTTTCGTAACTTACATGGGATGATAGTGGTCTTGTGATTTTTCGTAGGGATTGGATGCAACGAAAAGTACGCATTCATGTACTGCCTCATTGCATCCGATTCTGGAGAAAAACCACTCGGCTACAGCGTAGACGAAACGCCCCATGATAAACCTTCACTCACAATAGCCTGTCTAACATTTCTTATATTTGTCTAACAATATGCAACACATCTTATTTCACCGAAACATGTGTCTTGCAATATGTAAGACAATAGATACAAGCTGTAACACCCACATTGTGAACTTATAAATTCTGCAAATAAGAAAAGGCTTCTTCTGGCATAGTTTAATCTATCGTATCCTGTAAGATTATTTCTACCCTTTTCCCCTGTACCTTCTCCAGGGAAGAAGTGTTATTTTCTTCCCTATGCGGTTTTACAGAAGGATGAATTTCCATCCTTGCCAAAGTACTTGCTACCGATTCTACAATCATAGCTACCATCTTTTGATCATGGACTTCTAATGCCTTTAAGAATAACTCTCTCTGCTCATTTGCCTGCATCTGTAAATACTCCTGCATCTCCAATTTGAAATGCTCTTGCTGCTCCATTTGCATTTCATTTCCGTGATAACATTTCAATGCTGCTTTGATATAAGCCCCACTACTACCATATGGATCATTTGCGTTATCACGGTTATGTCCCATAATTGCTTCATACAATTCTCTTTCATCCTCTTTCGATAGATTTAATCGAAAGGACAAAGATTTCTGCAACTCACTTTTTCCTGCCATCGCCTCACCTCTAACTCCTGAAAATATCATCTTTGTCTTGCTTCACCTAGAATTTACCTTTTTGCTTTGCCAAGAATTCATATCCCTTTGCATTTGCCCTAATATCTTCTAGGTAGTGAATATTTGCACCTTTCAAGGTTCCATAATTCTTCATCAACATAGCACCGCCACCTGCATAGATGACTGTTAACATTTCCAGATCAAATCCCAGTTCTGCTAACTTTGCTTCAATACCTTTTGCAAAGTCTGCAAGTCCTGCTCTAATAATCACCTTACAATCTGTTGGAATATTTACGTCCTTTTCAAGAATCATCTGCTGAATCATATCTTCACTGACTCTGCGATTACAATTCTGATATACATTGCTTTTAATGCCTTCCATACACTGAATCAATGCTGCTGGAATCGAAGTACTTTCACTTTCTACTGGTACATAATTTCTTGTATGAATCACATCAATTGTTTTCGATCCAATATCTATAATCAGATTTTCTCTTCCATATTCCCGAAGCTTGTCTGCTATTGCTGCGTAGCACTGTGGAAATACATAAACATCTAAAATCTGAATCTCATAATCCCTACCACAATAGTTAAACTGAATCGAATCTTCTCGTAACAGATAATAATAAAAATCTTCTTTTTCCTTTCCAAATCTGCTAAATGGTAAACCAACTGCTAAAATCACATCTGCACTGTGTTGCTGATAAATATCCATTTCCTTTGCAACTGCAGCTAATGTTAGTAAAAAATAATTCTCATCCTCTGTCTTTGTCTGCATAAGTGGAAGTCTTCCTTCTCCGACTTTATAATAATTTCCTTGATAAATTAAAGTGTTGTTGGTAAGGGTGGCTTCTCCACCCAATTTTTCAACACCATTTTCAAATGTTGCATGCGGAGTCTTCATCATGGAAAAACCATGATCAATCCCCACCACCAGTAGTCTTCTATCACTAATATACATAATTGCCTCTCTTTCTGTAGCTACTCATTGCTACCATACAAATGATCTAATAATTCCAATACTGTCCGAAGAGATTCCAAAATCTCCAAATCCAGTTCCTCTGACATACTAATGTTACATAAATGTTTGTCAATCAGTTCCATACGCTTTGTGTTGGATGTTCCGTATGCGGTGTGCCCGTAATCGAAGGAACCGTTTTCGATTTCTCCGTGAACGGATTTACCGTAATCGGATTTTCCAATTGCGGTGGAACTGGTACCTGATGCACTTCAATCACATTTTTACCAAAGCGCCCTCTCCCAGTTCTTTCCTGTCCACCAGTCAAATATCCTCTTTTCATTAATTCATTCACACTAGACCGGATGCAATCTACTCCGTCTGGTAGAATTTTTGAAAAGCCTTTCAAATTAAAATCCCAATTGTCTGATAGGGACAATATTGTTACCAACATTCCTCGATCTCTCAAACTAAGCTTTTGATCAAGTAAAATATCTTTGCTTACATTCACATATAGTCCCTGGGTTTTGTTCTTTAAAACTGCCAAAAGATCACTCCTTTCATTTGAAAAAGGGCGGCAACTATGCTAGAATACATTTATATGTAACGTATATGCATAGTCATGTGCCCAAGCTCCTGCGCCAACAGGGGCTTTTTCTTTTCTCTAAACTTCATCATCAGTTACCTCTTCATACATGCTTCCTCGTAGTAGATACGGTTGATTTTTCCACTCATTACAAGCAACTTCGGATTTTCTTTTTTCATTCGCTCCGATAAATCCTTAATAATGGCGTATCCTTTGCTTCGACAAATTCCCCAATCAGCACATACCTCGTTTACATCTACATAAACTGGTTTCTTCATCTCTTCCATACGTTTCTCTCCTCTCGTGTAATATGTGGAATGGAAATAAATTTATTACTATTCAATTTTCATTATACAGAAGTATATTTATTTCTGTCAAGTGCAAATTAGAAATATTTTTATTTCTGTTCTTTCTATTTTTTCTATTCTATGATAAAATGGGTTCATCATTAAGAAAATGAGGTGATTTTTAAGATGTCAGTTGGACATAAAATAAGAGCCATACGCGATCTACGAGGTATGACTCAAAAAGAACTTGGTATCAAAGCTGGATTTTCAGCCGCTACTGCCGATGTTCGAATACGACAGTATGAAAGCCATAAAATGATTCCAAAAGAAGATAAGTTAAAAGAGATTGCAGCTGCTTTAGATGTAGATGTATCTGCACTAAAGGATCACGATATTTATTCTGATCTAGATCTGATGCAGATCTTATTTGAATTAGAGGAAAATCACGGACTGGTAATAGAAAAAGAATCAGATCGGTATGTGTTGTCATTTGACGAGTCACACCCATTGTTTCGATATACCAACTATAAGCTCGACAGCTGGTACCGAGCAAAATCACAACTTCTATCCCATTCAGAAGATTCTGGATATGATGATAAAGAATATTTACTTTGGAAATACAGATTCCCACTAGATACTATGGAAATAGAAAAAATGAATGCGGCTAAGGTACAGGAAAAATACAAGCCATTTGTAAATTCATCCTTTTCTATCAAAAAAGTAAATGAATTCATTCTTATGTTTGAGAAATTAATCAGAAATGGATTTGATATACAGATAGCATCAGCTCCTGAAAGATCCGGTATCGGAACCTTTGTTTGCTGTGCCATATTTAAACATTCAGAATTGTTAGAAGCTACTGGCGAATCGGCCAATGCTTATACAGAGTATCTTTCTATGGTAAGCTATCTAGAGAAATCGGGAATAGAGATTGAGAGAGAGACAAACTCTTTTGATGGGGAAACTCTGTTAGGGATTTATTTTTATAATTCTGTTTTATCCACTGCGCTGAACCATACAGTTCGGGAAATAATTGCAGCTTATAAAGCTGGAACGTTAGATGATAAAATACTACAGATGCAATATAAGGATTCGCTGCAGACTTTTAATGTGCCGATTGAGAAGTGATTCTTAGGAAAAGAACCCCCATCTAATTATAGTTTCTTTGAGATAGGAGGGGTGTTTTCAAACTATGTTTATAATACTGTATAATTTTAGCGTTCGAAAGTACTTCGTGGTTTACTCATAATCTCAATAAAAATTGAGATCCACCAATAGTTTATAGTAAAAAATGAAAAACTTAACTCTGTTCAAACACTCTGCATAAATGTCATTAGTTAACATATTTGTTATTTTATTTATAAATAAAAAGAAAGAAGGTTTTTATATGACAAGCAATAGTACTTTATACTATCCAACAATAGAATTTGCAAATCCACATTGGCTATGGACTGCTTCAATTTTATGGGATCATATTTATCGTATTGTTCCTGAAAACTATAGTCCTGCTGACAGCAATAATATTAAAGAGTTACTTAGTTCAAGTGACATTATTCATGATATTAATCCTACAAATTATGCAAGCAACGCCTTCACGGAATTCAAACAGTTTATGAAAGATAACAAAAAAGCATGGGCTGCTGCTCTAGAAAGTGCAAATCTTCACGATGAACAGTATGTTAAAATGCACAAAGATAAAGTTGATGTAAGATTAAAACAAATACTATTAGCGCAAAATGGAAGTGTAAGTGATTTTCTTGATGTTCCAAGTGATATTGCGAATTTTTATATGATGTTTCTTGCTGAAAACATTGCCAAACAGAATAATTTGCATTTAAGTACAGATAAATCTGAAGCATGGTGTGCAAGGAATTTCTTTGATTTTGACGGAAATATTGATTCGCGAAATTACGAAGAGGATGAAACATATTTATGCGCAATAACCTTTAATCATATGGTACCTAATGAAATAATTAATTTAACCCCAAATGAGCTAGTAAATTTTCGTAATACATCACGTAATGAACGTCATATATTCTTTGAAGATATAACAAACTTAAAGACATCTTTAGAAACCTGCAATGATCCAATTATAATATCAGATATCATCAATGATCATATATTAGATCTCACAGATTCAAGAAAATTATACAAACAAAGATGTAACGATATTTTCGTTTCACATTTTTTTGGATTAAAAACTATGGTAGTTCCAATTGCAATTCCAGTTTTGAATGCATTCTCAACACTTCCTGATTCACTGAAAAGTGCATTGGATATATTAGGTGTAGGTATCGGTGTAATTGGCAGCACATTCAATATAAGTAAAGAAATTAAAGCTGCAAGATCCAGTTACCCTGTAAACTACTTATTTGAACTAAATCAAAGATGTATGAATCCTCATATGGGATGCTTAGAAGTTGATTGTCATAATATTTTCAGTTCACATCAGGCATTTTTACATGAAGACTTAAATCACTTCATATACGATTAATATCAACATAAAAGGACCGCTATCGCACCTCCCATTCGAGATACGATAACGGTCTACCCATTTAAAATACTGGTTCTTTAAAATCATCTACCGATTCTACCTGGCACTTTGTATATTCACCATTCGGCTTTTGTTTTAACTTCTCTAGGAGCTGTTCTGTCAGCTCTGTAAGTTCTGTTTCCTTGATGTAAGACTGAATATGTTCTATATCAATTACTAAGTTACTCTACTCTGCTTTCTATTGTTATTGTATATATATACTCCCCTAATCCACAACCAAATTCATTCTATAGATTAAGGACTATTTTCTAGATAAATAATTATACTATTCTTAAAATCCGTATTTCTTTTCTAAACACTTAAAAACTCATCCCGAATCAATAATATCCTACTCCGATTCTAAATTCTGCTGACATTTAGCTGACGCAGAAACTGGGAAGTCGCTTATTTAGCGGCTTCCCAGCGTTTCTAGGTCACTCAAACTCAATCGTCGCCGGCGGCTTCCCCGTACAATCATACATCACCCGGTTAACCCCCTTCACCTCATTCACAATCCTGCTGGTAACGCACCCCAGCACCTCCCAAGGTATCTGCGCTGCCTCCGCAGTCATAAAGTCCGAAGTATTTACCGCCCTAAGCGCAATCGCATAATCATAGGTCCGTTCATCGCCCATAACACCTACCGAACGCATATTGGTAAGAGCCGCGAAATACTGCCCAAGCTCCTTATCCACGCCCGCTTTAGCGATTTCTTCTCTATATATCGCATCCGCTTCCTGAACAATTTTCACCTTCTCTTCCGTAACCTCGCCGATAATTCTAATACCGAGTCCCGGTCCGGGGAAAGGTTGTCTATATACGAGATGGTCCGGAATACCCAATTCCAGTCCCGCTTTTCTTACTTCATCTTTAAATAAAAGTCGAAGCGGCTCAATAATCTCCTTGAAGTCCACATAATCCGGGAGTCCCCCTACATTATGGTGAGACTTAATCACAGCGCTCTTACCCAGTCCGCTTTCAATAACGTCCGGATAAATCGTCCCCTGAACGAGGTAATCCACCGCGCCAATCTTCTTCGCCTCTTCTTCAAATACACGAATGAATTCTTCGCCGATAATTTTTCTCTTCTGCTCCGGCTCCGTCACTCCTGCCAGCTTGCTATAAAAACGTTCCTGCGCATTCACACGAATGAAGTTCAAGTCATAATGACCGTTAGGGCCGAATACCTCCTCCACCTCGTCACCTTCGTTTTTACGGAGCAAACCGTGATCCACAAATACACAGGTCAGCTGCTTGCCAATCGCTTTCGACAACAGAACAGCCGCTACAGAAGAATCCACGCCGCCGGAAAGAGCACAAAGAACCTTGCCGTTTCCAACTTTTTCACGAATTGCTTTAATATTTTCTTCTACGAAGGAGCCCATCTGCCAATCGCCCTTACAGCCGCAGATGTCTGTTACGAAGTTGCGAAGCATCTTCACACCTTCTTTTGTATGAACTACCTCAGGATGAAATTGCACTGCATATAAACCTTTTTGAGCATCTTCCATGCCCGCTGCGGGGCATACCGGGGTGTGCGCCGTTATCGTAAAGCCTTCAGGTACCTTTTCAATATAATCGGTATGGCTCATCCAACAAATCGTCTTTGGAGACACATCCTTGAAAATTGTCTTACTATTATCTACGTCCACTTCTGTTTTGCCGTATTCGCTTACCGGTGCGGTCGTCACCTTGCCGCCCAGGAGATAGGACATCAATTGGGAGCCATAGCAGATGCCCAGTACGGGAATGCCGAGTTCAAACACCTCTTTATCACAAACCGGTGAATCCGCAGCATATGCGCTGTTCGGGCCGCCGGTAAGTATGATGCCCTTGGGTTTCATTTCCTTCAGCTTATCTAAACTCATATCATAAGGATGCACCTCACAATAAACGTTACATTCTCTTACCCTTCTGGCAATCAACTGATTATACTGTCCGCCAAAATCCAGTACGATAATCATTTCTCTTTCCATCTCTATGTCGTCCTTTCGCTTCGCTCAAATCTAATCGTGCGTTTCTATTATATAGGAAACAAGAAAGCCTTGTCAAACTTTCTTGTTTCCCGTTTTATTTCAAATCCTTTATCTTTTTTATGGTTTGCCTTTTTCTATCATACAGCGTTCCCACTTATTCCCTCGGTACCGATGCCCATAGCAAATCGTGCGGAATGCCCAGTCTATTGTCATGGCAATCCACACTCCCATAAGGCCCAACCCGAAATATTCGCTGAAAACATATGACGTAATAATACGGAACGTCCACATGGAGCCAATTGCTATTGCCATCGTCCATACCACATCTCCGGCTGCCCTAAGGGTATTGGGAAGAGTAAAGGATGGCATCCAAAGGATTACAGCCATGGCTGCGTGATACCGTATAACCCGGATGGCCAGAATTTCCGTTTCCGGGCTTAGATTATATATTTTCATAATCCATGGTGCAAATATAATCAACAGCAGGGAGGTTACGCCGGTGCTGGCAATAGCCAGCCAAATCAGCTTTTTCGTGTAATATCTCGCCTGCTTATAGTCCCCTGCCCCCACACATACTGCTGCTACTGAAAGAAGTGCAAGGTTAATCGCTTGTCCGGGGAGGATATTAAAGCCTGCCAGCGTATTGCATACTGCATTTGCCGCTATCGCAAATGTTCCGAAGGTGGAAATAAGGCTGAGCAGCATTATTTTCCCCAACTGAAATAAGCTGTTCTCCATTCCGTTGGGGATGCCGATATAAAGTATTTTCTTAATGAGTCCTACGTCGGGCTTCCACGTGACCTTACCTTTAATGTTAATAATTTTATTGGGGTTAAACATCAGGTATAAAATAACTGACGCCGCAAGAGTTTTGGATATGGTGGTAGAAATAGCTGCGCCCGCAACACCCAATTTTACTCCATATATCAGGATAGAATTGATGGTCACGTGCACGATATTCATAAGTATGGATATCCACATGGTTGTCTTCGCGCTGTTCATGGCGCGGAACAGAGCTGCACAGGAATTATAAATTACAAGAGGCGTTATGGAAAGTGCTGTAATAGTAAAATAGGTGATAGCACTGGACATGACATCCGCTTCCACTTGTCCGAATACAACGCGAAGCAGCGGCTCATGCCACACTAAGACGCAGACCGAAGTAACAACGGCTATAATTGCAGAAAAAAAGATTAACTGCCACGCCGCTCTTCCTGCACTGTCAGAATCCTTTTGTCCTAAAAAATGCCCTGCAACCACAGCCCCGCCGGTAGCCATGGCTGCGGATATATTGATGATGAGCACATTGATATTGTCAACCAGCGATACGCCGGATACCGCCGCCTCACCTACGCCGGACACCATTATCATATCAATCATACCGACAAGAATTGCCAGAAATTGTTCCATTACGAGCGGGAGAATTAACTTTTTGAGGTCTTGATTAGAATACAACATTTTATCTTTTGTCCTTTATTATTTTACGTCGACTTTACAAATCCCCATATGTCATTGTATTCCCAATTCGTGCTGGTGTAAATATTTTTCTCTTGTAGCAAGCCCACCTCTGATGTGGCGCTCGGATTTATTGACGTCTAGAACCTTCCTTGCTTCTTTTGCGAGCAACGGATTAATCTGTCGCAGCCTATCTGTGACATCTTTATGTACCGTAGATTTGCTAATTCCAAATTGCTTCGCCGTCTGTCTTACGGTGGCATTGTTATCAATAATATAATTAGCAATATCAATTGCCCTTTCCTCGATATAATCCTTCAAAAGAAATCCCCTCAGAATACTTTTTTACATTGTATGAAGGATTCTGAAGGGTTATGACTGTCTTTTATTTGCCACTTATTATTTTAAAATCTGAATTCCGCCAATTATCGGCAGCGGCTTCTTTTCTCCTTTGGCTGCCGCTATAATTCCAAGGATAGAAAATACAAAGAACGTCATACTTATAACAAAATATACGAGGTTAAGCAGTATACTTCCTCCTATTATGAGCTTGAATACCCCGAATAATATATTTGTCAGCAGCAAGACCAATCCTTGATTCGCATGAAATCTGGCAAACTCGGACTTGGGTGACACGAAAAGGGGAATCAGTACCAAAATACCCAAATATGCTAATACAGCATATACTTTGTTCGTATTTATATCTGCTTCCTCCTCCGGCTGCTGATATACAACTTCTCCCTGAACTCTTTCCGGCGATTCCTCTGCATTTTCGAACGATGTTCTGCAATATCTGCATGCAACTGCATTTTCTTCAATAGGTGCTCCGCACTGCGGACAAACTTTTTCTTCCATGTTTTTGTTCTCCCTCATTCTTATTATTAGTTTCTTAATAGTTTCATCCTTTTTCTTATTGAGTATGACAAGCTGAACTATAACGCATAAACCTCAGCATTTTCATCGGTTATTGATATTTCATCCACTTCTGCGCACATTCATAGTAAACTTACACCCCGGATAATTTTCACACCCATAGAATTCACCAAACTTCCCCTTGCGCTTTATCAGGTTCCCGCCGCACACAGGGCATTCAGGCTCAGGGGCTGTTTCTTTCACAGTGCCCAATATTTTTCCAAGTTCTTCATAACACCTCTGATTCATAATACAGTCATTCAGTGCCCTATGAGCCCCCTTCGTTTCAATTTGAAAATGCTTTGAAACATCAGTAAGCTTATGGTGCGAAAGCTGAGGCAGACATTTCCTTGCCAGATACAAAGTATCCACATAGTCATTTTTCATGTCAATGCCTAAATGAAGCTTCGCCGCATCATAAGCAAAATTCGTATCGAAAGTATGTATATTATGTCCAACCAGAATATCTGCTCCAATATAATGGGTGAAGCCTCCGATTGCTTCTTTAATATCAGGCTGGTTCCTTACCATATCGTCGGTAATTCCATTTACCGCAGTGGCTCCTGCCGGAATATGTCTTCCCGGATTCACCAGCGTGGAATATTCCGAGATAATCTCTCCGCTCCTTACCTTAATTGCGGATATTTCAATAATCGCATCTCTTCCCTGATCGATTCCTGTCGTCTCCAAATCAAAAACGATGTAATCCTGTACATACTTATTTAAACGCTTGCCCTTATTTCTATTTTCTGAATTTGCAAATTTTTCCATTCTCGTCAATTCCATTTCCTCTTTCCGTACAGCCACTATGTATCTTTTATCTCTCTTACTATTTTTGGTTCCCTTTACTCCTTTTGTTCCCTTTACTCCTTTTGTTCCCTTTTCTTCATCATATTCCCCTACTTTTTTTATTCCTCTTTACCTATCTTATTTCCTTACTCTTTTTATTCCTCTTTACTATCTTATTTCCTTACCCTTTTTATTCCTTTTTACCTATCTTATTTCCTTACTCTTTTTATTCCTTTTTACCTATCTTATTTCCTTACTCTTTTTATTCCTCTTTACCTATCTTATTTCCTTACCCTTTTTATTCCTCTTTACCTATCTTATTTCCTTACCCTTTTTATTCCTCTCTACTCTTTTTGTCCCCTTCTACTCCCTTATACCCTTTACTTTTTTATTCCCCTTACCCTACTCTTATCGCCTACTCTTTTCCTCCCCTCACCCGTTCCTCACTTCACCCTTAACCTACTTCTCCTCAACCGCCTTATCCCCATTCTTCCCCGCAACATACTCCCTCATCTTCCCACGTATCCTCTCAAACTGCCTCTCCGTCACCGGATTATCCGAATCGAAGTTCATCAGCTTCTCCAAATACCCCTGCTTCTCCACCAACTCAAGGCTCACCGGATACACCAGCTCATATACGAGGGAAATATGCCCTACTACATTATCCACCGCAGTCGTCTTCAGCTTCCGATATACCGCTTTTTCCTCCTCGAAGCATTCCAGCACTTCTTCCGTAACTTGTCCGCTTCTTAGTTCTTCGCTCGTCACGTTATATATTTCCTCTAGGGGGAAGTCCACATTGACCTTCAAAATATCTATTTTATCCGCATCTCTGATAATATGGCAGAACATTTCCGTCCTCGCCTCCAGCTTATCCGGAATGCGGTAAGCGTTATGACAATTTACTGCCGTAAATATCGTTTCATCCTCCAAAGTGTCCTCTATATAATCCCTTATTTTTCCCTGAGAAAAAAGAATTTCTGCGCCGTACTCCGCATGGTTAATCGACAAATCGTCGATGAAGGTTCCATAGTTTTTCAGTTGTTCAAATCTTCCTACATCATGTAAAAGGCCTATCAGCCATGCCAAATCCACATCTTCTTCAGATAACCCCAAAGATTTCGCTATCTCATCACATAACGCGCTCACTCGGTAGGTATGCTCTATTTTAAGGCGCACCTTCTCATCTTGAACGTTATAAGCCTCTACATAACTTTGAAAAGCCACTTCCGCCCTCTTTCTATCTATTTTCATTGTAACTTCCTTTTCATCGTAACTTCCTTTTCCTCACAATTATTCTGTCATAATTATTCTGTTAAACCTACTCTATCAAACCATTCAGTTCCTGATACAGAAGTTTCGCATAGCTATCCGTCATTCCACAGATAAAATCCGTCACCAGCAGCAATCTTAAATATAATCTTTCTCTTTCGTCCTTATCCTTGGAGTATATCTTGTAAATTGCCTTATAATTATCGGAAATGAGCGCAATCATTTTTTCTTGAACGTCGTTTAGCTTTCTGTCCGTATCATAATAAATTGCCGCATCCACAAACTTGTCGAGGAGGAAATTCATTATCGTTTCCGCTGCGATTTCCAGCTTTAATATCGGTTTGGACACGAAGGTATAGCGGTAGGCGATGTCACCCAGCATATCAGCCATATGCTCGATATAAGTGCCGGAAAACAAATCCTTTTTATATGTACCGCTCATGATTTCCTCATAGTTTTTTGTGAATCCATAAGTAGCGCAGGCAATCATCTTTCCCTGGATTCTCACTACCCAGTTCTGCACCGCGTAGGTCTCGGGCTGGGCGATTCCTCTGTCCAGCGCCTTTTGATATCTATCCTCTAACGCTGCGACCAGCCTGCAATACTCATCCTCTTCTTTTCCGGTTTCCCCCGCCTTCAGCTCCTGCACAAGCTGCCCATAGGTAATTCGGCCCTTTTTGAAGGAATCCTCAATATCTGCTGTTTTATAGGCGATGTCATCCGCCGCCTCCAACACATAGGTAAGCGGATGACGCTTCCCATTCGTGCCAAGCGTTTCCTGCAAATCCGCGAAAATATCCCTTTCCGCGTAATAATATCCCATTTTCTTATCCTTGATGTCTCCGCTTTTCTTGTTGATTCCGAGAGAGGATACGGGGTACTTAATAATGGTGCCCAAAAGTCCTTTGGTCAAGTTCATCCCATGCTCGTCCACCAGATAATGCAGCTTTGTCACGAGCCTCAGTGCCTGCGTATTTCCTTCGAAATGACACAAGTCCCCCTTCATCTGCGGCAGAAGCAACTCCTCCAAAGTCTTTTCACCGTAAGTAAGCCTTCCCAGATTTTTCAGAAACCACTCTCTGATAACCGTTTCACCGAAATGTCCAAAGGGAGGATTCCCTATATCGTGCAACAGCCCTGCACATTGCAGAATATCACACACATCCGCCTGATATGACTCCTTAAAAGCAGGATCCTTGATATCCAGAAGAATCTTTTTCGATATATTCTGGCCTAACGACTTTGCAAAGGAGGACACCTCCAAGGAGTGAGTCAGCCTCGTCCGCACGAAATCGCTCTTATCCAAAGGGAAGACCTGTGTTTTATCCTGCAGGCGCCGGAAGGAGGCGCTGCCGATAATACGATGGTAATCCTTCTCGAATTCTGTGCGCAAATCTCCCGAATTCCCGTTTCCCTTATACATTCTTATCCTATCGCTGCACAATAATTGCTGCCATTCCATTCGTCTCCCTCTCTTTCCGCCCTTTTGCACTATAAAAGCAGTTTTTCGATTCTTTTTTAACTTTACTATGTTTTATACTTAAATACAAGGATTTCAATCTCTTCCATGAATTGATATGTTACTATTCGCTACTGTTCAACCGTCCATATCGCGAAACTAAAATTGCATCTCTATGCAATTCTGCGAAGACTGCAAGCGCCAAAATGCAGTTTCATCGCATTTTGTGTGCATACATGTTGCCTCTTAGCCGAAGGCTGGAGCTGTAAGATTGACATTCCTTCCGCCCATAGTATATTATATATTAAGATGAATTTATTTTCTATCTTCTGATAAAGGAAGGATATACGACTATGAGAAAAAGAACGGGAAAGCTCCTTTCGCTCCTCCTCATCGGCGCACTTGCCATGAATGGGTGCGGAGCCGCAAATACACCGGCAAATACAGACGCACAGACACAAGACACTCAGGCTGACTCAGATCAAACAAACAGCTCTGAAGAAGACGGCAATGCACAGAGCGACGCTGCTGCTAACACAAACTCAGATGCAGCACAAAGCGATACCGCTTCCGGCACAAACTCTGCGGCTTCACAAGCAGATACCGCTTCCGGCACATCCCAGGCATCCGATGCCTCAGAGTCCGAAATTCCCAGAGCAAGAGGCACATCCTCGGGAACGGCTGCGGGTACCGGCACTGCTGCTCAGGAGGCGAACGGCGAAACCCATAACTTCGTAGGTATCATTACCGATGCGACCCGATATTCCGTTTCTGCCCAGTCAGCCTTGGGAAATACCTTTTCCCTGACGATTCCCGAATCCGGCGTTCAAGGCAACCTGCGTTATCTTACCGTTGGACAGATAGCAACCATCACCTATACGGGCTCTTTGGATGAGAACCACGCAACTCTCGTGGGGCTTTCGGACAGCTCTCTGCTTACCGGAATCTATGTGGAGGAATATGCCTTTGCGATAAAGATTATCAATGCGGTAAAGACTATGAATGTAGACGCACTCGCCAGCCTGACCAACTTTCCCGTGTTTGTCGATAAAGGGAACGGTTCCAAGGGACCGGTAAACGATGCCGAAACCTTTAAGAAAATAGACAGCGATGTCTTGTTCACGGAGGCCTTAGTGGAAAGAATGGGCAACTACAATCTTTTTGATTTGGAATACACCGATTCCGGTTTTGTCATGGGAGACGGCGGTCCGAACATTACCTTCGATGTGGACGATGACGGAATCTTGGGAATTATAGGAATCAACTGTACGGCTGCCCCGAGCAAATAGTAAATACCTCAACTTAAAAATAGGACGTAAAGACATGAAAATAGTTATAATAGACGGTCAGGGCGGCCGGATCGGCAGCCTGCTCATAGAAAAAATAAAAACCTCCGCCATTCATGCGGAGGTTATCGCTGTCGGTACCAATAGCACCGCCACAGCCGCCATGCTCCGTGCAGGAGCGGATGCGGGCGCTACCGGTGAAAATCCGGTTATCGTAAATTGCCGGGATGCGGATTACATAATGGGACCGATAGGCATTATCGCCGCGGATTCCCTTTTGGGTGAGGTCACTCCTGCAATGGCTTGTGCCATAGCCTCCTCTCCCTGTGAGAAAATATTGCTTCCCGTGAACAAGTGCAGCCTGCATATAGTAGGTTCTTCCGGATTGGCAGTTCCGGCACTTATCACAGAAGCGATCGCATATCTGCAATCGCTCCTTTCTTAAACTTTAACGTTATTTAATTCTTCCGAAATCAGAAAAAGTCCGCGATGCGAACCTTTCTGATTTTATTTATGCAATTCTTCTCACAGACAGGATCGATTTGTAAGTAGCTGATGTTATCTTGATTCCCGACCTCTCCGTGCTGGCATGCACGATGTTTCCGTTTCCTATGTAAATTCCTACATGTCCCGCATAGCAGATAACATCTCCCGGCTGTGCCTGAGAATAATCCACTCCGCTTCCCGCGTCTCGTATTTCCCATGAGGTACGGGGCACTGAATATCCCTTATCCTTGAACACACGCCATACGAATCCCGAGCAGTCAGCACCGTCCGTAAGGCTCGTTCCGCCCGCCACATAAGGATTGCCGATGAATTGGCAGGCATAGGATGCGATTGCCTGACCGGAACCGCTTCCTCCGGAAGGAATACTTACGGAAGAACCGGATGAAGAGCTTGAAGATGAAGAGCCGGACGACGATGAGCTTGATGAAGAATCGCCGCCATTTGCTGCCGCAGCGGCGGCCGCTGCTTCTTTTCTCTTCCGTTCCTCTTCCTCAGCCTTCTTTCTGGCCTCTTCCTCCAGCTTCTTGATCTGAGCCGTCTGCTGTTTAATTTTTGTCTTATAAGCTGCAGCCTCTTGCTTTGCTTTCGCTATCTGCACATTATAATTCTCATACTCCTGCTTCTTCTCCTCCAGCAGTTCCTCCATATATGCCTGTTCTTCTTCCAATTCGTGCCTGGAGGCTTCCAATTCCGATTTTTCATCCTCCAGCTGATTCCATACCTGCTGCACGTACTCCTTAGCCGCCTGATACTCCTCCAGCATTTTTCTATCATATTCATAAAGCTGCTCTATATAATCCGCCTTATTCACCATATCGCCGAGGCTGTCACTTGTCATAAGGAGCTGTACATAGGAAATATCTCCCTGCTCATACATGAACTTGATACGAAGTTTCATAGCCGCATACTGCTCTTCCTCCTGCTGCTTCGCTGCCTCGTATTCCGCCTCCGTCTCGACGATCTGCTCTTCCTTTTCCACGATTTCATCCTTAATGATATCCACACTGGCAATAATTTCCACCACGTTGGTATCCAGCTCGTCTATCTCTCCGCTGACCTCGTTTTGCTGTCCCTGAAGGCCGGAGATTTGTCCCTGCACATTATTCAGTTTATTCTGGTCCTCTGCCTGTTGTTTTTTAATGTCATTAATCGTAGAGGCGTATACTGCTCCCGAGGGAAGGAACGCCATCGTGAATGCCATAGCCACACCGATTAATTTCACAGCTTTTTTCTTCATAGATAACCCCTGTAAGTCTTATATGCCTGGACAACTTTTTCCTATAAATCGCAGTTTTTCACCGTTCTGGGGAAAGGAACAACGTCTCTGATATTTCCCATTCCCGTCAAATACATAACACAGCGTTCAAAGCCCAGCCCGAAGCCCGCATGTCGCACCGAACCGTATTTTCTAAGGTCGAGGTAAAAGTCGTAATCCTCTTTGTTCAGTTCCAGCTCCTCCATACGCTTTTCGAGAAGCTCCAGCTTATCTTCTCTCTGGCTGCCGCCGATAATCTCACCGATTCCCGGTACAAGGCAGTCCATAGCTGCAACCGTCTTGCCATCCTCGTTCAGTTTCATATAGAAGGCTTTGATTTCCTTCGGATAATCCGTTACGAATACAGGACGCTTAAATTCCTGCTCAGTTAAAAACCTCTCGTGCTCGGTCTGCAGATCGCAGCCCCAGAATACCTTATATTCGAATTCGTCATTATGCTGCTCCAGTATCTTAATCGCCTCCGTATAGGTAACACGTCCGAAATCGGAGTTACGCACATGGGTAAGACGCTCAATCAGTCCCTTATCCACAAACTGGTTGAAGAAGTTCATTTCCTCCTTTGCATTTTCAAGCACATAACGAATAACATGCTTTAGCATCGATTCCGCAAGAATCATATCATCCTTCAAATCAGCAAAGGCTATTTCCGGCTCAATCATCCAGAACTCCGCCGCATGCCTCGTGGTGTTGGAATTCTCTGCACGGAAGGTGGGGCCAAAGGTATAAACATTTTTAAAAGCAAATGCGTAGGACTCCACATTAAGCTGCCCGCTTACGGTAAGGTTAGTTGCCTTGCCGAAGAAATCCTTGCTGAAATCTATACTTCCATCCTCATTTTTCGGAATATTATCCAGATCCATGGTGGTTACCTGAAACATTTCTCCTGCTCCTTCGCAGTCGCTTCCCGTGATGAGGGGCGTATGCACATAGACGAATCCCCTCTCCATGAAAAATGTATGAATCGCGTAAGCAATCAGCGAACGCACCCTGAATACTGCCTGAAACGTATTGGTACGCGGGCGCAGATGGGAAACGGTTCTCAAATATTCGAAGCTGTGTCTCTTCTTTTGCAGCGGATAATCTGCCGTGGAAAGGCCTTCCACCTCTATTTCCTCCGCTTGCAGCTCGAAGGGCTGCTTCGCATCGGGAGTCTCCACTATCGTTCCTCTTACAATGATTGCCGAACCCACATTCAACTTGCTGATTTGTTCGAAATTATCCAGCTTATCGCTGTATACAATCTGTAACGGTTCGAAAAACGTACCATCGTTCACTACAATAAATCCGAAGGTCTTCGAATCGCGGATGCTTCTGATCCATCCGCCTATCGTCACTTCTTTTCCTGCGAACTTACCGCGCTCACGGTATAAGTCTCTGATATCTGTCAAATCCATCTTCTTTTCTCCCTCGTCTCGTACCTATTTATTCATTTTGCAGAGCTGCCCTCTCTATGCTGTCTGTGCCGCTCTGCGCTTTTTATATTCCGGCATTCTTCGCTTATTCGGCACTGATTACTGCGTTTTCACGCATCATTCCTAAGACCTTCTCACTCATCTTATATTCTCTGTAGCTTTCCTCGTCTACCGCTTCCTTGAACGCATCCACTGATTCATAGGAAGACTCTGCGACAGTGTTCTCTATATCTGCCTGAAGCTCCTCATCCGTCACATTCAAGCCTTCCGCATCCGCAATTGCCTGCAACAGTATATAGCGCTGTGCAGAATTCAAGGCTTCGCTTTTAATTTCCTCGGGATAGGTCGCCGCATCCATTCCGTAGTAAAGCTGCATGTACTGCTCCAGAGTCATTCCATATGCGGCAGCCGCAGAGGTAAGACTTGAAGTCAGCATCTCATTATAACGGTCTAACATCGCCTGCGGGGGGTCCTTTATGAACTCGCTCTTTTCTACCGCTGCGCCGGCGAGGGCATTTTCCACTTGAATATCATATGCGCTCAGCTGCTCCTCATACATCATATCGTAAACATACTGCTGATACTCTTCCACCGTACTGCATTCAATGCCAAGTCCCTTCACGTATTCATCTGTCAGTTCCTGCGGTGTGGCTGACATGATCGTGTTGATCGTCACCGTAAATACTACATCCTTGCCCGCCAGTTCCGCAGCCTGATAACCCTCCGGAAATGTCAGATTAAGCTCTACCGTATCTCCGACCTTCGCTCCGATCAGTCCATCCTCAAATCCATCGATAAACTGTCCCGAACCAATCGTAAGATTGGAGCCCGACGCGGTTCCGCCATCGAAAGCAACGCCGTCCAAGGTACCCACGTAGTCGATATTTACCGTATCTCCCTCTATAACGCCCCTATCCGGATTCATGCTAAGAAGATAGTTGATATAGGAATCCCGCGTTTCATCCGTAACCTCAGGATCCGCCTGCGTAATCTCCAAGCCTTTATATTCACCAAGCTTCACATAATCCTTCGCGTGAATTTCATTCAAATATACCTTTTGGCTGTCATCTGTACTTCCGCATCCTGTAAATGTAGCTGCTGCTGCCGTCATAACAGCAATACTTGCAATTTTTAACAATATCGCTTTATTTTTCATTCTTAAATCATTCTCCTTTTTCCGCCTTACCTTATGTAAAATAAACGTACTTCACATAAAATAGGCAATACCTCAGTTATACCACAAATCTCCCCTTCTTAAAACCCTTTTCCTATTTTTTTCATAACTTATTGTTACAGTTTAGACTTCGGCTAAATTGCAGCATATATGCACACAAAATACGATACCGCTGCATTTTAGCTCTTGCCGCCCTGGCCGAATTGCACAGCGAGGCAATTTAGCCTCCGTGGTATGGAAGGCTGGATAGTAACAACACATTGGCAAAAAACACCTTACGATAATGATGGAACAAACCGTAACACCCTATTCCAATTATAATAAGGGAGAAAGAGGCCTGCTCACCTGCTCTAAGAATCTTACCCTCAAAGAACGGCTCACATATCCATTCTTCGTAATCTGTTTGCACTTTTTCATATCCTCATCGAAAATCTCCCTCATCCTTATCGCCTGTTCCTCATTATATATGACCGCATTCACCTCGAAATTAAGCAAAAAACTACGGATATCCATATTTGCCGTACCGTAGCACAACACCTTATCATCCACCACCATTCCCTTTGCATGAAGAAATCCATCATTATAAGTGTAACATTTCGCACCTTCCATAACCAGATCTCCGATATAGGAATAAGTCGCCCAATAGACAAATGGATGGTCCGGCTTGCAGGGAATCATTATGTTTACCTCGATTCCCGAATGAACAGCTATCATCAATGCGGAAAACATTGCCTCGTCAGGTATAAAATAGGGCGTCTGTATATAAATGCTCTTTTTTGCTTTGCCAATCAGGCGCAGGTAGTTATCCCTTATATTCTGGTATCTGGAATCGGGGCCGCTGGATACGATCTGTACCTCACAGTTCTGCTTCGATTCCACTGGCCCCTGATAGATATATTTACCTGTCAGGAACAGATTTTCCTTCGCTGTAAAGTTCCAGTCCAGAGCAAAACGGATCTGCAAGGCGAACACCGCTGTTCCCGTTATCCTAAGATGGGTATCGCGCCAGTAACCGAATCTCTTATCCAGCCCGATGTATTCCTTGCCGATGTTGAATCCGCCTACATATCCTATTTTTCCATCGATTACCACTATTTTTCTATGGTTTCGGTAATTGATACGAAGATGCAGACGCCTTAAAAAAGCCGGAAAAAACTCCGAGGTCTTTATTCCCTGACTGTTCAGCTTCCTCCAATAGTTCTTCCGAACAGAACGGCAGCCCATGCCGTCGTAAAGAACGCGTACTTCCACGCCTTCTTTTACTTTTTCCACCAGCACATCCTTGATCCGGTTGAACAATACATCATTTTTTATAATATAATACTCCACATGGATATACTTCTTCGCCTCCCGCATATCCGCTATGAGCGCCTCAAATTTTTCATTTCCATCCGTGAAAATGGTAATATCATTATCATTCGTGAGCATGGCTCCGGAAGCTTCCAGATTGTACATGACTAAATCCGAATACTCCGCGATTTCCGGGTCCCTGTACTCCAGCTCCTTGTTTCGCAGGCTATATTCCTGTCTGCGGATCGCGTCGTTCAAATGGTCTTCTATCTCCTTGATCCGGAACATTTTCTGCTTGTGCATGTCCGTTCCGATGAGCAGGTAAAACACAAACCCGAGAATTGGAATAAAATACAAAAGCAGCATCCATGTCCATATGGCCTTCGGATCCTTCCTCTGGAAAAATACGATAATAACCGCAAATATCAAATTAATAAAAATCAGATGGCTGAAAATAAATGAAAAGCCCGCTTGAGCATTTTCCCAAATCATAAACTCACCCTTGTCTCTTTCCGGCATCCAAAGGCTGACACGCCGCCCTTGTCTACTCGCCCTTCCCGCTTATTATATAACATTCCTCCTGTTTCTTCAACGAAATTGCCAAGTCACTGTTCACACAGCAGCTTAACACTTGCTGTTAAGCTGCGTAAGAATGTGATGCAAGAGATGATTTCTGCTTCGCGAAGCGAATTTAAATGCAGAAATCATACGTTACTGAGAACGGAGTGAACAGTAACATTGCTAAGCCTAAACGGTACAATTGCGCTTGATTATTTAAGGAAACAATGCTACAATAAATTTTGCACTAACCTAAAATAGGAGGAACTTTCGTGAATACTTTATCAATTGTATTATTAGTCATATTAGCCGTTTTAGCCATCGCTGTCGCCGTTTTGTATTTCCTCGGGAAAAAGGCACAGAAGAAACAGGAAGCGCAGCAGGAACAGATTGATGCGATGAAACAAACCGTTTCCATGCTTATCATCGATAAGAAACGGATGAAGATGAAAGATTCAGGACTTCCTCAAACCGTAATCCAGCAGACACCCAGATTGCTGCGTTTTTCCAAATTTCCAATTGTAAAAGCGAAGATTGGTCCGCAAATCATGACTCTCGTCTGCGATGAGAAGATTTACGATATGGTTCCTGTAAAGAAAGAAGTAAAGGCAGTCGTAAGCGGTATATATATTACCGATGTAAAGGGACTTCACGGCAAGCAGGCAACCGCTCCCAAGAAGAAGCAAAGCGCATTTAGACGCACGGTGGAAAGACTTCAGGAAAAAGCCGGAGCAAAGCCCATAAAATAAAGCGAATAATAAGCAAAAACTTCTGTACTTTACTTAGTACTCAAATAAAGCAAGCTAAAATATAAAAATATTTAATACCGGAATATATAAAGAATATAGAAAAGACGGCCTTGTGAAATGAACCGGCCTCCTATAAGTTAAGTTTTCAGATCTAACTTATGGGGGCACCTCAAAACGCAGCGCCGTCTTTTTCATTCTCATTCTCCTTGAAGCGAAAAGCCTCCGCTTTCCTTGGAACGTATGTCCATTCTTATTTTACAATCCGCGAAATGCTCATAATTGATTTCCAGAGCATAATCCACATCTACCACGATTCTCTCCTCCTCTTCGCCCAGCCGGATGCTTCTGGCGTCGATTCCGATTAAGATTTCCCCATAAGGGGTCGCGTAGCTCGTCAGATTCTTTTTGTTCTTCTCGAAGCTCATATGGACGTTTACCAGTCCCTTTTTCGTCAAATCCAGAGAATTACGTTTGAACTTAATAATGTTCTTCGTGCTTTCGTCAAATCCTTCCGTCGCTTCTTCGTAAATGACATAATGGCTGTCATCCCGTTTATAATACTCTGCAGGAGTAATCGTCTCTATCTTATCTGCGTCCACAGAACCATTGTCGAATTGTAGTCCTCTTAAAGACAGCAATACCTCTTTTGTCATAATTATACCCCATATTCTCTTTTTCGGTCTCAAAATGAATAGTTGAAAGCTCTTTTCTTTCAACCTTGTAAACATGCCGCGCTGCGGCACAAACAATCCGTGAAGAAGACTCATATCCGCTCATGCGCGCCAATCGTCGAACTCTTTCTAATAGTTCTCTATGTTAATAGTTTTTGCGGACAATATTCCGTATTCCAATATAGAATTCGCAAAGGTCTTGAATTTATCAGCCATATCGCTCACATAGAAGCGGTAGCGGTTATCACCAAGGCCCGGGGCTTTCTCATTTAACAGTTTTTCTCTTTCTAACAGCTCCTTTAGCTCCCTCGCCGTCTCATAGGCAGGATTGACCAGAGTTACCTTTCCCCCCATGATTTTTCCTACGGTGGAACGAATCAGCGGATAATGGGTGCAGCCAAGAATCAGCGTGTCGATATCGCAGTCGATGAGTTCACTCAAATATCTTGTCGCAATTTCGTCCGTTACCGGGTCCTGCCAAAGACCTTCCTCCACAAGGGGAACGAACAGTGGACATGCCTTGCCGATCACCTTGATGTCAGGATTTATTTTATTGATATATGTAGAGTAGATGCGGCTTCCTACCGTACCCTCCGTTCCGATAACACCTATCCTGCCGTTTGCCGTAGCCTCTGCAGCCACCTTTGCTCCCGGCTTTACCACTCCGATAATAGGCATATCGATTTCCTTCTCGATTTCATCCAGAGCATAAGCGCTGGCCGTATTGCAGGCGATTACGATTGCCTTGACCTGCTGCTCCTGCAGAAAATGTACGATTTGTCTGGAGTATTTCGTAATCGTCTCTTTGGATTTGCTTCCGTAAGGCACTCTTGCCGTATCCCCGAAATATATTATTTTCTCGTTGGGAATCTGCCGCATGATTTCTCTTGCCACGGTCAGTCCTCCCACGCCCGAATCGAACACTCCTACGGGCAGCTCATTGAGAGCCCTTGTTTCCTTTATTGCTGCCATTGCTATTTCCTTTGCTTTCTGTTATACTCGCCGTTTCCTTCAAATGCTTCGGCGTATCGGTGCTTTGCCCGGAAGCGTCTTTCGATGCTTCTTTGCTGCTACCGAAAACGTAATCAAAAAATGCGCTTTTTACCCGAATTTGCCCCGGCTTAGCGTTGCTCAGCTGAGTATACATATCCTGTCCGGACAAATCCTCTATACTTTCTACATTTTCTGTACTTTGTGCATCTCCCGTGCTTTGCGCATTTCCTATACCTTCTGCACTTTCTGCATCTTCCAACTTCCCTATATCCTGCATATTGCCATATGTATCCACATAAACAACTCGGCATACGTCCTGTGTAAAACACAGGTCCGGATATATCATACCCCAAAATCCCATAGCTGCAAATAGAATCACACCGGTTTCCCATATTTTTTTCATCAGACTTCTCCTTACTCCATTCCGCTTCGTCCGTTTGCGAAATCTTATTAAAAGAAGTCTGCCCTCATTTCTCCGGCCTTATTCCATATGTGCCTTTATTTCTGTTTGCTCTCCAAACGTATCTGCCTGATAATGGAGGCCTCCTGATTGTCAATATGAAGCTTTGCCGCTCTCGCCGCAGCCTCGCAATTCTTATTCAAAATACTTTCGTATATTATTCTATGCTCCTCTATCAGTTTTTCATGCTGGCTTTTGTCCTTAATATACTCGAAGCGGTAACGATACATCTGCTCCGCCAGATTATTCACAAGCTGTACCAGCCTTCGATTGCCGGTTGCCGCCACGATAATGTCATGGAGCGCTACGTCTGCCCTGGCTATCACCGTTACGTCATTTTGCTGAGTGGCCATCTCGAACTGCGCGCAGGCCTCCTTAAGATGCTCCATCTCCTCGCTTGTAATGCGCACACAAGCCAGCTCCGCGCAAAGCGCATCCAATGCACGGCGCACCTCTAAAACATCTTTTAAGCTCTTCTCTGTAATCTGTGCCACCTCTGCCCCTCTTCTCGGAATCATCGTGACCAGACCCTCCAGCTCCAGCTTGCGGATCGCCTCCCGTATCGGAGTCCTGCTGACTCCAAGCTTATTGGCGAGGTGAATCTCCATCAACCGCTCCCCCGGCTTCAGTTCGCCGGTAAGAATCGCCTTTCTGAGCGTGTTGAACACCACGTCTCTAAGCGGCAGGAATTCATCCATATTTACCTGAAAATTATCACCCATATAATATTATACCTTTCATTCTCGTGTTCAAAAATACCTATTACCTCTTTTCATTTACCGGATCAGTGACAAATACCTGCTTTGCCAGCCCCGCCTGCTCCAGTGCCTCCTGTGTCTCATACGCCCGTTCTTTAGAATCATATATCCCAAATACCGTAGGTCCGCTGCCGCTCATCAAAGCGTTCAGCGCCCCCCGCGCTTTCATGAAAGCCTTGATTTCCTCCACTCGAGGATACTTTTTCGCCGTTACTGTTTCCAGAACGTTGCCAAGTCTTGCAGCCACACCCTCCAAATCCTTATTTCCAAGAGCGTCCATCATCCCGTCGATGTCAGGATGATATTCCAAACGGTCCGCATGCAGATTCTCATAAACGAATTTGGTGGATACGTCGATATCAGGCTTAGCGATTACCAAAAAACAGCCGGGCATGCCGGGCAGATTCGAAAGTACTTCCCCGATTCCTTCTGCTAACGCCGTTCCGCCTTTAATGCAATATGGAACGTCCGCGCCTATTTTCACCGCCAGAACGCACATCTCTTCCATAGACAGTCCTAAGGAGAACATCTCGTTCATTCCATGGAAAACTGCCGCCGCATCGGTGCTGCCGCCAGCCATCCCCGCCGCCATGGGAATCCTCTTCTCAAGCGCAATGTGCACGCCCTGTCCGATACCATATGTCTCCGTGAGAAGCTTTGCCGCCTTATAAATCAAATTGCTCTCGTCTCCGGGAAGCTCCTCTTTATCTGTAACGACCACTATTCCCGCTTCCTCGCGCCTCGTGAATGTCAGGGTATCGTACAGACCAACGGACTGCATGATCATCCTCACTTCATGATAGCCATCCTCTCGACGCCTTAGCACATCCAGTCCTAAATTGATCTTGGCATAAGCTTTTCTCGTTATCTTATCCATATTGTACCCCGCTTGCATTTTGTATACATTTAATGTACTTAATTATATACAATATAAGCGTAAAAATCAATGTAAGCTCTAATTAAATAACTATAAACTGACGATATACATTACAAAGCTAGGAAAATATTCCTAGCCTGATTATTCATCACTCAATGATAACGCATAGGACCAAGGAGGGTTTAAAGATGGGCGTAAATGGAGTTACAAACGGTGTGAACACCGCAGATGCTTATGGTACATATAGCACGGCAAAAAAGAGCAGCGATACAGAAGCTGTAAAAGAAGAAAATACAAGCGGAGTAATTTATGAATCCTCCGCATCTACCGAGACGGCATCTAAAAAGGTTTATAAACAGGATACCGCACTTATCGCTAAATTAAAAGCGGATGCAGATGCCCGCGCCGCTCAGTTTAAAAGCCTTGTAGAGCAGATGATCGCTAATCAGGGCAAGACCTTAGGAAAAGCGGACAGCATTTGGAGCTTCCTCTCAAGCGGAAATTTCACCGTAGACGCTGCAACGAAGGCGCAGGCACAGGCCGACATCGCCGAGGACGGGTATTGGGGCGTGGAACAGACCTCCGGCCGTATCATAGATTTCGCAACGGCTTTGACCGGAGGCGACCCTGATAAAATAGAAGCTATGAGAGACGCCTTCAAAAAGGGCTTCGAGCAGGCCACAAAAACGTGGGGAGACAAACTTCCTGATATCAGCCAGAAAACTTATCAGGCTGTCATGGATAAATTCGATAAGCTCGCAGAGGCTGCAAATTCAAAAAACTAAATATATAACGAAAAAAGGGAAAGCATGCAAGACATTCTTTCCCTTTTCCAATTTCATCCTCTATTTTGAAATCCCCTTTACAATAAGCAGCTTATCGCCTGCCTTGATATCCTCCGTAGCCATTTCGTTGGTTTCCTTAATCTGGGAAATCGGAACATAATATTTCTTGCCTATATCCCAAAGGCTGTCACCCTCCTTCGCCACATAGATCACAATACTTGGAAGTTCATTCAGTTTATCCATGTTCAGCTCCGAAACGGCAACATCCGTCACAATGTCTTCCGTCTTTCGGTCAAATGCAATTCCCTTAAACGAAACTACAGCCTTAACGTCCAACTCGTCGCTGTCTATCATGGCAACCGACAACTGTTCTATTCCCGCATTTACCTTATAAGCAGAACTTTCATTAATACCCGGCACCTCCAGCACATGACTGAAGGGGAATACTCCCTTTACAAAGCCGTAGGGTATCTTGCTGTCACTGCTCAAATACAGCGTTTGTACATTTAAAACACCCTTGACATGAATACCGTTTTCTACGACTTCTTTATTATCTATTCTGGCCTGTGCATCGCTGTGAAGAATCTGGAGCATATGCGTATCCGAGCTTTGCAGCTTCATTCTGTCGCTTACCTTGATCTTCCCGGCAGGCCTTCCCAGGAATCCTTTGAACTGCGCCGGTCTGCTTATCGCCTCCACTTCCTTTACTACGCCGTAAACGCCGGAAAGAATATCCAGCCTGGTTTCTTCATAAATGTCGATGTCCAAATCCAGAACGACTTCCACACCAAATATTCTCTGCTCGCCATCGAAGTCTGGACGTATCTCTACCTCCACATGGCCTATGGAATATTCTATATCCCCAATCATGCCCTCTTCGCAACCGCTGCACTCTATCATACCACTGAAAGGCACCGTGGTAGCAAATGCCCTGACCGGACTCTCTTCTCCTTCTCCCTCATATAAGAAAAATGCGTGAAGGTCCCCTTGTACCGAGAGCTTTCCTTCTCCTGCCCGGAATTCCACATTATCAACATTGATGCCCTGCCATATGATCTGGAAAATATTCGGGTAGTTCTGAGGCAGCTCCAGCTCCTCCTTGATACGGAAAATATCTCTTTTTTTCACGGTCATTTGCAGAATTTCCAGAGGTTTCTTCCTATACTCCACCGGCTCCTCGTGATACAGGTCCACCGCAGTCTCCTCATCGCACATCGCCTCCAAAAGAAACTTAAAGGAAACGAGTGCCTGAACACTTAACTTTCTGGAATTGATAAGCCCAATGGTCATATCTTCCAAATCCCATTTCGCCTTCACATTGTCTCCGCCTTGAACACCCTCCATATATACCTGCTCTTCGAAAGGAATGCTGCCCTCCATACAACACGGTATTGTATTATCCCCTTCCGGCAGATACATTACCGCGAATTTCAGCTTTCCCTTTATCGTCACATGGTCCTCCGTCGCCTTTACCTCTTCCAAAGCCACGCTTCCTCTATCATAAATGAGCTTGCTCACATCCGGTTTGGAATCTGAGATATTGACGTCATCTTCTAACGTAATCTGTGTGGTTGCCTGACCTTTGATGCGGTCCATATGTATATTTTTTCTTACTAATTCCACAAAAATACCTCCGTATCGCCTCAATTACCATTATCAAACTTTGACAAAGTTTACTTATTAGTAATTGTATTACGCACGGAGGTTATTTATTCCGGTTATTTTTATTGCTTCAGCTGCGTTCTCCTAAACTTTAAACTGCCCCATCAAGCCGCTCATTTCCTCTGTTTTTCCTTGCAGTCGTTCTGTTCTTGCCGCCAATTGATCCAATACCTCTCTTTGATTTTTAATAGTTCCCGTAACTGCTTGAGTAGATGCTGCCACCTGTTCGGAAAATGCCGATATGTTTGTTATGGATTTCACCATCTGGTCTCTGCTGCCTCCCATGTTCCCCAAATCTCCCAATATAATCTGAAATCCGCTCAGCAGCTCTCCGATACATCCCTCCATCCGGGTAAATATCTGATTCGTCTCTTCTAAAGACACCTTCTGTACATTTACGATCCCTTCTGCCTTTTCCGCCGATCTGGTAGCCTCAGCCGTCATCCTGTTCGTTTGATCTATAATATTCTTTATTTCATTTCCTGCCGCCATAGATTGATCTGCCAGCTTCCGTATTTCCTCCGCGACCACGGCAAAGCCTCTTCCCTGCATACCGGCACGGGCTGCTTCTATGGAAGCGTTCAGCGATAACAGGTTCGTCTGTTCGGCTATTTCATTTATGGCATTCACTATACCGCTTATATTTTCCGATTGCTTTCGTACCCTCAGTATATTTTCCACCAATTCTCTTGTTACATCTATCGTGTCGCCTGATTTTTCATTTAGTCTGTTTATTTTCTGCCTTCCCTCGGTCAGCGCTCCCATAACCTCATCTGCATTTCCATTCATATGCTCGGTATTCTCACACATATTTTGAATCTGTTCTGTAAATTCGGACATCTGCACCATGCAATGCTCCGTATCCTCTGCTTGGGAAGAGGCTCCTTCCGATACCTCATCCATAGTTGCCGCTATATCCTGGATAGCTGTCACCACAATATCCGAAGTCTCATTGACCTTTCTTACCGATACCGCTACTTCCTCTTCAAAGCCGGTCAGTTTTCCAATCAGTTCACGGACACATCCTCCCATATGATTTATAGAGTCCGCAAGTGTATGAAATTCATCCTTTCTTTTGGTTGAAACGGACTGGGTAAAATCTCCTCCTGACATTTTCTCAAGGAATTGCCTGATATTCTTAATTTCCTTTCCGATACCCATGGATATACCGATGCCCAAAGCCAGAGCTATCACAACGGCAATAGCGACAAAGGCAACCGTAACAGTACGGATATGGGACACTTCACTAATAATACGTTCCATAGGGATCAAAGCGCATACCTTCATTCCCGTCCCGCCGATATCGGAATATGTAAACAGATGCTTTTTCCCGTTATACTCTACAAAGCCGCTTCCCTGCCCTTCTCCTCCGGCAGCTATGTAATCTGCAAATATTCTCTCGCTGTCGGAAAGTGCTTCCGAATTCATCTGCCCCTCCGCACTCGCCTCCCTCACCAGTATTTCCCTGCCGTCAGGCGTCACGATTCCTTTTATGCTGCCTTCCCCGAAATTCATAGTACCCAGCGCTTCTTCCATAAAACTCCTGCTGATATCCGCTACAATTACACCTGTCTTATCCGCAAATCTGGTCACATAAGAACACGCATACTTTTCCCTTGCATATCCAAGCTGCTCGTCAATATAATCATGATAACCAATCCACGCATTCACCGTCTTGTCATCCGCAAAAACACTTACCGGCTCCGTCTTCATGAATTCCTCATAGGCATTATCCGGCAAAAGTTTAGATTGTGTAGTGCTGATCACGCACTTTCCCTTTTCTGCAAAAATAAAATAGTCACCCATATGTTTCAAAGTAACCTGAGAAACACTCATACTCAGCATTAAATTATTATATGCCTGCATACCTTCTGAGGTATTATGCTCATAATACTTGGAATAATAATCCTGAAGGTCTTTATCCATTAGCATTTCCGTCATCTTTGATTTCGTGGTATCACATACCAGACTAAGGTAGAGATCCATAGCAGCCATCGTCGCCTGCGCAGACTCCTCATACTTTTTTGTTACAACATTGGAAGCCGTGCGGTATGATACTGCTCCCAATAAAATAATGAGAATGATAGGTATGCAGAAAGCCTTCATAAGAGATGCTGCAATTCCTTTTTTCTTCCCTGCGTTCTTTGCTATCCACTTTTTCTTCATAACTCCCATCCTTTCCCCTCGTCAGAGATCCCTAGATTCAATATAACATTCCAAAAATCGCCATTCTATGCAAAAATTGCCCGGATTCACTCAAAAATTGCTAATAAAAATCAGGAGGAATCCATATTTTCAATAGATTCCTCCTGATTATTATTCCTTTTCCATACCTGCACTTCCGGCCTTCTTCCGGCTATTCCACGCAGCCAATCAGCGAATTGATATCCTCAATCCCATATTTTCTCATATATTCTTCGATGCCTTTTACCGTCTCCTCCGTAGCATAAGGATTCACGAAATTCATCGCTCCCACGGCCACCGCCGTCGCTCCTGCCATGAGAAATTCGATGGCATCCTCTGCATCTGAGATTCCACCCATACCGATAACGGGAATCTTCACCGCGTGAGAGGCTTGATAGACCATGCGCACAGCCACCGGCTTAATAGCGGGGCCGGAAAGTCCACCGGTTTTATTAGCCAGCACAAAGGCTCTTTTATGGATGTCGATTTTCATTCCGGTAATCGTATTGATCATGGAAAGGGCATCGGCTCCTGCCGCCTCCGCTGCTTTCGCCATCTCTGTTATATCCGTCACGTTGGGACTGAGCTTCATAATCACCGGCTGCTTTGCCTTTTTCTTAATCTGGGATGTAATGTCATAGAGGCAGTCCGCCTTCTGGCCGAAGGCGATTGCACCCTCTTTCACGTTGGGGCAGGATACGTTGATTTCCAGCATGTCCACTCCGGAATCTCCAAGACGTTCCACCACCTCCAAATAGTCCTCTACCGTTTTTCCGCAGACATTGACGATGACTTTCGTATCATATTTTTTTAAAAAGGGAAGGTCCCTTTGCAGGAATACTTCAACTCCCGGATTCTGCAGGCCAATGGCATTGAGCATCCCTCCGTAGGTCTCCGCTATCCGGGGAGTGGGATTGCCCTCCCATGGAACGTTGGCCACTCCCTTGGTCACCACCGCACCCAGACGGTTCAGATCCACGAACTGTGCATATTCCATGCCCGACCCGAAGGTTCCTGACGCCGTCATTACCGGATTCTTGAACTCCACGCCCGCTATCGTTACTTTTGTATTCATTCTAAATAACCATACCTTTCTCATAGCCTGCAAACTTTGGGCCGCAGGCACAAATTTGCGTGTGAAAAATTTATTTTTCACACTGCCCTCCTTCGCTTTCCTGTCAGATTTCCACATCCCGCGCATCGAATACGGGGCCATCCGTACAGATTCTCGCATTATTGACATGGGAATGTTCGTCCTTTTCCTTCGTTTTGCAGACACAGCCTAAACACGCGCCCACCCCGCAGGCCATCCGCTCCTCCAGGGAAATGTAGGCCTCAATTCCTTCCGCTTCCGCATACTTTTTTATCGCCCGAAGCATCGGCATCGGACCGCATGCCATGATGACCTGGGGACGAATGCTTAGAGCCGACATGGCATCCAGTACGTTTCCCTTGGTTCCGGCACTACCGTCCTCCGTCGCCGCATGTACCGGCGCATATTTTTCCATATCCTCTTTCAGAAACAGCTGTCCGTTTCTATAGCCCGAAATTACGGTTATCTCTTCGGCTTTTCCTTCGCGCTTCAGCTCCTTGGCAAGCTGCAGCATGGGAGGAATTCCGATACCTCCGCCCATGAGAACCACCCGTTTTCCTGCCGCCTTCGAAAGAGGAAAGCCGTTTCCCAGGTTTCCCAATATTTTAATATTTCTGCCCGTGTGATAAAGAGATAATTCTTCCGTTCCTTTTCCTGCAACGCGATAGACGATTCTAAGCCGATTCCCTTCACCATCCGCGTCGCATATGCTTATCGGTCTGGGAAGAAGGGTGCTTTCTCTATGCGGATATACACAAATAAACTGCCCGGCCTTTGCCGAAGCTGCCAGATCGCTCTCTATCCACATATCGTAAATGTCATCGGCTATTTTTGTCTGTGACAGAACTTTTGCTTTTACTTTTTTCATCTGTTCCATTACCCTTTATCCTTTCAAAACTTAATGTACCATCATCTTATATCGAGTCAAATACCCCGCAGTAAGTTGCGGGGCATTTGACCCTCGCGGCATTCGCAAAATGCAGGCAAGCCTGCGCCCGGCTCATTGCTCGCGGGAATAAACAATTTTTCCCCCGCAAATGGTATAGTGAATCCGGCATGGCAGACTCTCTCCGGTAAAAGGAGTGTTCGATGACTTGGAAAGGTAGTCTGTGGGTGTCCATGTCTCATTTTTATCAAATATAATCAAGTCTCCGGGACCGCCTTCCTCCAGATAGCCGGCATCTAAATGATAGAGCATAGCCGGCTGGTAGGACATGCGGCTCAGCAGCTCGTTCATGGAGAGATATCCCTTCTCCACCAGTTCTCTTACTCCTAATGAAAGGGAGGTTTCAAGACCGATAATACCACTGGGTGCTTCCGTAAGAGACTTTCCCTTCTCCTCCGGGCTGTGGGGAGCGTGATCTGTAGCGATAATTCCTATCGTTCCATCCTGAAGTCCTTTTATAATTGCCATCCTATCTTCCTCCTCTCTCAGGGGAGGGTTCATCTTTGCCAGAGAACCATGAGAAATCACAGCCTCCTCTGTCAAGGTAAAATGATGGGGAGTCGCCTCTGCATATATGTGCCGGTTCGTCTTCCTCGCCTGACGAACCAGGTCAACTGCCTCTTTTGTACTGATATGCTGAATGGATATATCGGCGTTGCAGCCCTTCGCAAGGGCTATATCACGCCTTACCATATCGATTTCGGCCATTCGGTCCGAACCTTTGATTCCATAATACTCAGAAGCCTTTCCTGCATTCACGCCGTTATTGGTAATATACGCCGGATTCTCCTCGTGAAAGCTAAGGGGTTTACCCAGCTTCTCCGCCTGATCCATGGCCTGCTTCACAACATCTTCTTTCAAAAGGGGAATCCCATCATCGGTAAAACCCACCGCTCCCATTTCCGCCAAACGTTCCATGTCCGTAAGTGCTTGTCCCTTCATTCCTATGGTAATATTGGCGCAGGTTTCCACGTGAATCCCCGTCTCTTTTCCTCGTTGAAGCACATAGGCCAGAGTTTCCTCGTTGTCCACGGGAGGTCTGGTATTCGCCATTAGAACCACAGTCGTAAATCCGCCCTTCGCCGCCGCCTTCGAGCCTGTAGCTATATCTTCTTTATGTGTAAAGCCGGGGTCCCTGAAATGCACATGCACATCCACCAAGCCCGGAGCAACCATTTTCCCCGCCGCATCGATGACCTGTACATCCTCTTTAAGTTCAATTCCGGGACCCAGCCTGACAATTCTCTCATCCTTTACTAAAATATCCGCCGTGCCTTCCTTTCCGCTTTTCGGATCCAGCACATATCCGTTTTTTATCAATAGCATCCTCGTTCTCCATGTTCCGATTTTACATTCCTGTTTCTTTCAACCTTGTAAACTGCCGCGCTGCGGCACAAACAATCCGTGAAGAAGGCTCAGGGAGGCTTCTTCTGTGTGAAACTATAGAAATTCTTAGGCGATGTACTTTATCAGCTTAGAATTTCTTTTCACACTTATCCTCGAAACAAGTATAGCCTATTCCACCTGTAACAATCAATCAAAAACTACCGACTTATCAAAATATTCCGTTTTCAGTACGATATAAGGATAGGACGCACTTTCCTTCTCCTGGGCCTTATAAAGTTCTCTGCTTTCTGCCTCCGGCCCAATCAGGTTCGTATCTACGTATACCGCATTTCCCGTCATGTACAGCCCGTTTACCGTTATGCTGTAGCCCCCTGTCTCCTGTTTTCCATAGCCGATACAAATATAGATATAATCGTTATCCTGATAGGTAATTTTAAATTCCTTTTCTTTTTTTTCTTCTATAATCTGTTTTAACTCCTCCGGTAAGTTATCTTCTCCCAGCACGGTGAATTCTATATCTTTAATCTTTTCATTCATGTCCTTCGCTTTACCCCCGCACCCTGGCAGGCACGAAAGCAGCATTATAACTGCTATTACGAGTAAGATCCCCTTTTTTTTCATCTTCGCAGCATCCTTTCCTCTTTCTATGAGTGTTCTGTACTCATTTCATTCTATTTAAAAAGCAAAACGACTATTCCTCTCCTGCACTTTTTTTCTATTGCCTAATACAAAAGCGTCCGTTATAATAAATACGACAACCAGAACAAAAGTGTGCTTCATGCACTCTCGTGACCAAGTACTTTGGCAGCACAGCTTTTGTTCCGCGCGCGTAGCTGCGCATCTATCTTTCTTTAATAGGAGCACTTTCCTATTAAAGAACAAAAGTGTGCTTCATGCACTCTCGCGACCGAGTACTTTGGCAGCACAGCTTTTGTTCCGCGCGCGTAGCTGCGCATCTATCTTTCTTTAATAGGAGCACTTTCCTATTAAAGAACAAAAGTGTGCTTCATGCACTCTCGCGGCCAACTATTTTGGCAGCACAGCTTTTGTTCCGCGCGTAGCTGCGCATCCATTTTTATGTAATAGGGGCGCTTTCCTATTGCATAAAAAAATTACCTTCAGGGAGGATGAAACACCATGATTCGTATTATCGGCGTTGCCACTTTTATTATTTTATTTCTTATATTCAGTATTCCTCTTCTGATTGCCGAATGGATTCTTGGCAAATTTAACATGACAAAAAAGAACACTTCTTCTCTGGTCATAGTAAACTTTGCATTCCGCTGCTGCTTAAAGATCGCGGGCACCACTGTAACTGTAATCGGAGAAGAAAATGTTCCCTTGGATGCTCCCGTATTGTATGTAGGTAACCACAGGAGCTATTTCGATATCCTTCTCACTTATACGAGAGTCCCCAGACCTACCGGTTACATTGCCAAAAAAGAAATGCTTAAATATCCTTTATTAGTGAACTGGATGAAAAACCTTCACTGCCTTTTCCTCGACCGCAAGGACATAAAACAGGGTCTGCAGACTATTTTAGAGGGAATCGAAAAGGTGAAATCGGGAATCTCTATCTGTATCTTCCCCGAAGGAACGAGAAACAAGGTAAACGATACTTTTCTTCCTTTCCACGAAGGAAGCTTTAAGATAGCTGAAAAATCGGGCTGCGCCATTGTACCTATGTCCATTAACAATTCAGCGGCCATCTTCGAAGACCACCTGCCCAAGATCAAAAAAGCACATGTAGTAATCGAATACGGCAAACCTATATATATTAAAGACATGCCTAAAGAAGAGCGGAAGTTCGTGGGCGTATATGTACAGAATATCGTGAAAGAAGCGTATTTTAAGAATAAGGAACTTGTATAAGAACAACAAAATAAAAAATGACCCGAAAAATCAGCAGGAACAATAATCCTCGTTGACTCTTCGGGTCATTATTTTATTTTTCTTCCAATGCTTTCACAACCTCTTCAAAAGCCATTCCATGGGATGCTTTCACCAGCACAGTATCTCCCTTTCGCAAAATACCGGACATCTTCTCCAAAAATTCCTTTTTCCCGGGAAAATAGTAAAGCTCTGTACTTTCACTTCCTGCTTCCCGTGCCCCTTTTTTGGCACTGTCGTACATATTTAGGGACAATTCTCCGATACAGACAATTACCTCGATACCCTTTTCTACTGCATAGGCTCCTACCCTTCCATGCATCTGCTCCTTATTTTCTCCAAGCTCGAACATATCCCCCATGACCGCCACCCTTCTGGTGAGCGCTGCTTCTAACAAATCAAGGGCTGCGCACATGGAAACCGGATTGGCGTTGTAGCAGTCGTCAATGATTACACGATCTGGAAGATGAATGATATTGCTCCTTCCTCCCAAGGGTTTTACCTTGGCGATTCCTTCCTGAATCTGTGCTCCGTCAAGTCCCAGAAGGCTTCCTACACAAGCCGCCGCCAACGCATTGTAAACCATATGTACGCCGGGCAAAGGAATCTTTACCTTAAACTCGCCGTTCTTCATATGGATTTTCGCACTGCTGCCAAAAAGCCCCCTATTTTCTATCTCGTCCGCATATACAGGATTAGATTCATCCAGCCCGAAATAAATTGGCTTTCTTCCCTTAAGCGTTCCTTCATTTATCTCTTCTATCCTGCGAAGCATATCGTCATCGCCGTTAGCGCATACCGCGCCATCTTCCTGCATGAAATCGAAAATCTCTGTTTTTGCCCGCAATATCCCTTCTCTGGATTTTAAGTTTTCCAAATGGCATTCTCCGATGTTGGTGAGCACACAAATGTCCGGTCTTGCTATCTTGCTCAGCCTGTGCATCTCGCCGAAATCGCTGATTCCCATCTCAAGCACTGCCGCCTGGTGATGTTCCTGTATCTTAAGCACCGTCAGCGGAAGTCCTACCTCATTATTGTAATTACCCTCCGTCTTGAGCACCTGATATTTTTCAGCAAGCACCGAGGCGATGAATTCCTTCGTGCTCGTTTTACCTACGCTGCCCGTTATGCCTACCACTTTAATGTCCAATTGCTTCCGGTAGAACTCCGCAATATCTTTCAGCGCCTGAAAGGAATCCTCCACGAGAATATAAGGTCCTGATACTATCTCAGGCGCTCTTTCGCACACAACGCCTGCCGCTGCATGTTCCATGACCTGAGGGATGAAATCATGACCGTCCACCCGCTCTCCCTTCGCCGCTACAAATAAAAAATTCTCTTTTATGAGCCGGGAATCCAATACTACGCCCGATACTTCTTTATCCATTCCCTCGTCGCAGCCAAATAATTTCCCGCCGCAGGCCTTCGCTATCTTATGCAAAGTAAGGTTTTTCATTCTCTTCTCCCAGTCCCTTCCATTTATCGCAATTGCATATATATTTCATTATAAATAATCACGAAACTCATAACCTTTGATAATTTAATGTACGATTTCACAGCCTAGTATATCGTCCATCAAATAACCGGACGGAATACGCAGGATAAACTTTCACATATTGCAGCTGGAAGTTTAGACAAATGAGCGGTCCAGTTAATTTGTGGATGATATACTAGCAGTTTCGCAAACGCCTATACCGCTTGCTTAAGCGCGGATTCTATGATTTTCTCGCACAGCTGACCGAAGCTTATTCCCTGCGCCTGCGCCTCCTGGGGCAGGAGAGAAGTAGGCGTCATGCCCGGCAGAGTATTCGCTTCCAGACAGAAAACTTCTTCCTCATCATTCATCATAAAATCCATGCGCGCATAATTCTTAAGGCGCAGCACCCGAAATGCCTTCTCCGCCAAAAACTGCATCTCCTTCGTCTTCCTCTCCGAAAGAAGGGCAGGACAGGTCTCCACGGCACTTCCCGCCTGATATTTATTCTTATAGTCATAAAAGCCTTGAAGCGGCGCAATTTCAATTACCGGCAAGGCCTTTCCGTCCATGACCCCTACGGAAAATTCCCTTCCGTTTATATATTGCTCTATAATGACCTCTTCATCATAGCGAAAGCCCTCTGCTAACGCTGCCTCATACTCTCTCTCGTCCTTCGCGATACATACCCCTACGCTGGAGCCTCCGCTACAGGCCTTAACGATACAGGGAAATGGTACGGATTTTCGGTCCTCTTCTCCCCGCTTCAGGCTGATGCCCCGGGGCACAGGAACGCCGTGGTAATCCAGCAGCTCCTTGGTAAGTCCTTTATCCATGCAGAGCGCAGAGCTCACATAATCAGCTCCGGTATAACGGATTCCCATCAAATCGAAGCAAGCCTGTATCTTGCCGTTCTCGCCGTTTTGTCCATGCAGAGCCATAAATACCACGTCTGCCGCCTGACAAATGGAAATGACATTGGGGCCGAAAAAGTTCTTGTCTCCGTCGCTTCGAAGAGCCTTCACCGCTTCGATATCGGGATTCTCCTCTCCCACTGCTCCGATTTCCTCCGCCCAGTCGTCGTGCCTTTCGAAAATCGCTTCCGCATCCTCTTTTTCATAGCCTAAGTATACGTCCAGCAGCACTGCCTTGTGTCCGTTATTTTTAAGCGCCTGATATATCATTCTTCCGGAACTTAAGGATACATCCCTCTCCGTACTGATTCCTCCTGCCAATACAACTATTTTCATACGAATCCCTTCCGCCTTTCCATCCTGCGAGCTGCTATCTCCTGCTTCATTCCTTACAGCATAGCACTCATTTCTTTCATAATAAAACATATAAATTGCCCATATCTATGCAAAAGATGCTTTTTACCCATCCCTCTTTTATCCTTCAACGTTGTTATACCAGCTTATCACCTCGCTCATCATGAAGATAAGCTCGGCATTCAAATCGAACCGGTTCATAATTCCCAGCTTAGCATCGATGGCTGCATAGTTACTGGTTCCGGCACCGTCTATGTAGCTGATTGCCTTTCCGTTACGCCCCATAAAATAATGGATATGATTCTCTATAATCGTTTCATATTCGTGGTTGGCAATGATATGGTCGGCTACCGTAAGCCGCATCATCTGGTGAAGAAGCTCGTCATTGTTATCCTGCTCCTTATTTCCGAATGCCAGATAACCTGCCCCTCTCGCCCTCTCCGAAATATTCTCCGCATCGTTCATCAGCGCCTTCATCACATCGCTGCATATATTCATATCTACGCTCTGTTTCGTGGATATATACGTGGTACAGCCCCAGAAGAAATAATCGTTCTCCATATTATAAGAGCCCTCAGCCAAATAACTTTCTGCGGCTCTTCTATAGGAGCTGTAGCCGGTGGCACGATAAAGCTCAGTAGCCGCAAAGAAACGCTGTTCTATCTCTTTTTCGCTGCGGCTGTTCTCCATAAAGCGCCATGCCCTGTCCGCCGCCCTCAAGCATTCTGTGGCATAAGCCGTATCGTATGCCTGATAAATATAGCTGAACTTCGCCATCACCGCCGCAAAGGAAGCCGTCGCCTCTAACGTCACCGGCTCCACATAGTATTCCTGCCTGGTAGCATAAGGTGTCATATGCTTTTCCTTCACTTCAATCTCGGAATACACTCCTCCCGTGGCGGAATCCTGCATCTTAAGCATCCAGTCGGCTTCATATTTTACCTCATCTAAAATGTCAGGAATCTCGTTTCCGCTCTCCGGGATACCCATCTCGTCAGGAAACACTCCCGGATGCAGCTCGTATGCCAATAGAAGATTCGCCATGACCTGACTTCCCTTCACCACGCTTTTGGAATAATTTTCATCCATATGCCAGCCGCCGCTCACATCCACCGATATTCTGTTATCTTCATCCAAAAGGGCTGCCTGTGTATGACAGGCGGTGTGTGCCGCATCTCCCGCCAGCGCCTCTACAAGTGTAATACCGCAGCGGCTGAAGTAATACTTTTTACATGCCAGATAAAATACGTCGTCGTATATGCTCTTTTCTATGCGGAAGGAATAGGAACGACCCAGAATCGGCGCTTGTATGTAATAACTTCCGGGCTTTTCCAAATCGTCGAATACACCGTAGCCGTTATATTCTTTCAATGTATCGTTATATCTCTCGTCCTCCACCTTACCCTCAAAAACAACCTCCCCGGTTTCTTCGTCTATTACCTCGAAGCTATCCGGCATCCTGCTGCCTCGAAATACCGCAACCTTTTTCCCTTCCGGAACATATCCGGTCTGGTTCACCAAAATACCGGGACGGCTTATTGGAACATCATAATCGAAAACAGGTTCCAGCCCCAGACTCTCCTGCTCTTTATTTCCTTCCTGGTTTCCCGGCGATACGGCATCTTCCTCCGCCGGATATGTATAGGCACAGCCCGCCAGGAGCAGGGCGCTTGCCAGAGCACACAGCCATAAATATTTTTTCATAAAATCTCTTTCTTTCTAAATCTGTCATCTATTTTCCGTCTTTCGCTGCCGTTAGTATATCATGCATCAAATAACCGTATTGAGTACGCAGGATAAACTTTCAGATGTGATATGGGGAAAACGCAGACGCAGCGGGGATGATATACCCGTCCCGCAGTCTTATAGAAATTATAACCCGAACCCTTCGTAAGGTAAAGAGTAATCCACGTCATAGCGGAGGTAATCTTCCTGGGCTGCATTTGAAGATGCAGCACCGATTACCTCCGCTTAAATAGCATCATTATGATTTTCACATCCTGTTGTTAACTTAGTTTCGTCATGGGATTTACGGGAACTCCATTCTTTGTCAGCTTGAAGTAAACATTACATCCTTCTACCACAAAGTATTTCGTAGGAGCCGCCACACTGCCGATGATATCTCCCTTATTCACATAGCCGCCCTCCGATACCGTAATATCCTTAAGCTGTCCGTATGTGACCTCATAACCTCCGCCCAGTTCCACAACTACTGCATTGCCGATTTCAGGATCGGTAAATACGCTGGTGACCTTCCCGGCTGCTGCTGCCGTAATCGTCTCCCCTTCTACCGCGGAAATAATGATGGCAGGATTATATTTATACTGCTCCAGGGTGGGAAAGTATACGGTCTTGTCCATACTGTAATTAATGAGTATGTTGCCTACGATAGGCCATGCCAGACTGTCGCCGTCGTTGAAGGTAAGCGCAGGCTGGATGGAGGTGGCGATTGCCATAGTATCTTCCATCTGCTCTAAGCGTGCCGTATCGATGGTCTCGTCGAACATTCCTTCTTCGTTCTTATCATTTTTTTGCTTGTCCTTATTGTCTTTATCGTCCGTATTCTTCTTTGTTCCCTTCTGAAGGGCGTCGTTCGCTGCCTGAGTAGCCTGCGCATTCTCTACGTTTGCTGAATTGGTCTCCTGATAATAGGGATCATAGTCCAAATCGTCGGATGTCACTACGCTTCCCGCATTTTCTGTTCCCTGAACAGTCTTGTTATTCGCCAATTCACTTTTCTCATTTTCTATCGAACTGAAATCGACTACATAGCCGTCGCTTTTTTCTTCGCTTCTGCCCCTTACAAACAGCCCTGTCACTGTAAGTGCCGTAAGCACAAATACCGATGAGAACAGCATGATGGCTTTTTCCCTTTTCGCACTGGATCTATTTCTTCTTCTCATATTGATTCCTCCTAAAGATTTTATCCTCATCGATAGTTTTGCCGATTTCGCATTCTTTATTCAGTTTTTTCTATCACAATATCTGTAAAATAATAGTTTAGTATATCTATAAAATCGCTTCCTTTTTTTGCCGCCTCGTTGGCCGCATATTGACAGAAGCCAAGCCCATGTCCCACACCCTTTACTTTTATGACGACTGTGTCATCAATAATCGCATTATTTTCAAGCTCTACTGTAAAACAAGAGGAATTCAAGGAAAATATCGAACGAAACGTCTCTCCCGACATGGCAGAACCGCCCATCTCTATCTTCGTCACATAATTTGCCCTGTCTCTGTCTATCCGCAGCATATCCGTAAGCTCTTTTCCCTCTTCCCATACTATCCCGGGATACACCTCCTGCATCCTTATGAGAAATGCGGTTTTCTTTATTCTGACGGTCTGCACATATTCTTTCGCCGTGAAATCCCTTTCACACATTACTGATTTCAAATAGGGGTATTCCATGCTTTTTAATACTTCGTTCCCATTCCTCGTCATTCCGGCACTGAGGGCGAAATAGGGGGCCTTTATGGGTTTTTCCTTATAGGTCATGTACATCCCCCTCGTGCTGTTTACGGCTTCCCTGCATTTTTCATATTCCTCTCCATCCGTCATGGCAACAATGCTTTCCACGTAAATATATTTTTTACCATCCTGCTCCTTACTATTCGCCGGATTCTCTCCTTCCTGCTCCAAACTGTCGCGGTATGCCTTCATAAGCTCCGTCCGCAAGATTACCGCCTGGGCTTTTAAGGTTTCCGGTTCGTAGCTTGTGTCTATCGTTGCCGGAAGGCGACAGGCCAGATAGGTTTCTAAAGGCATTTTCTCCGTTCCTGCCAAAGTAGTATTGCACACGATGAAGCTTGTGCTCTCCTGTGCCTCTTCATACCCCGCACTAACATTTCCAAAGAAAAAGGTGACGATATAGGGAAACAGAAAAATAAACAAAAGAACCGCACCCATATCCCGGTAATCCGGTGTGGATACGATTCTTTTATTTTCTATTATTCGCTCAGCAATTCTATATTTTTTCATGGGACACCTCTACCCTAATTGTATGTGAGGATATCCGCTTTCTATACTTATATTTTTCAGCTCATCACATCCAGATGTGCCTTATCGTCTCCATGGCACGTTACATCCAAATGCTGTATGCTTCCGGCTCCCCCATTTTCATACAAAAAAAGACCGGTCCGCCTTATCATTCCGTTAGCGGCGTTGCTTGCGGCGGTAAGGGAAAAATCGGTGGAAACGTTTGTAAGGCAGATTGCTCCTACTTTTTTCTCCGATAATTTATAACATTTGTCGCCGTTTTCATCCTTTACCCAAATGCAGAGCTTGTTCCAAATCTCGTCGGCTTCGTCGATCCAACCGTTACCATCGGAATCATAAGCTGCCAGATCCGAAAAACCGTTTCCTGACTTCGCACCAAAAAGCTCGCTTCCATCGTTAATGACTCCGTCCCCATTCTTATCCAGAGCCAGATAGCCGCTGCCCTTGCCCAGCTTGGAAATCTTGTCCTTCACACCGTCCGCGTCGATGTCGAAAAAGAAGGTCTGATCAGTAAGCTCCGCGATGTTCCCTTCCAAATTGATGACGAGAGGGTCACACATCCGCGATTGTATCTGCATATAATTCTCTTCGTAGTAGGAGGAAAAGCTTCTGCTCATCTGTACATCGAGGCTGAACTTAATTTCTCTGCCGTCTGCGCATTTTACAGTACCCTCAGCGGAAAAGGAGGTATTCTCTTCTTCCCTATAGTAAATTTCCTGATTGTAATAAAGAACTTCCGTGACCGGCTGCGACGCAGCCTTCCGGAGGCCGCTCACTTCGCTCAGCATCTTGGTATAATCCCACTTCTTCGTCTCTCCGAAAAATATCTTTATCAAATATTGCATGCAATTTTGCCTGATCGTACTCAGCCCATCTCTTTTATTCAGCAAGTAGGACGGGCGGTTCACTCTGGAATAAGAACTCATTTCCCGCAGCTTCTCCTGCAAGGCTTTCTTCTTCTCTTCCTCCGTCTGTTCCTGTGTTTCACCTTTAGTTCCCGTACCGAAAATATCTTTGGACTGCCCGCTGTCTCCCAAGGGGCCGACCATACCGACAAGGAGTAATGCACTTGTCTTTCTTGACATAAATGAACTGTAACTTCTTTCGGATTCCATTCCTATGCTCGAGGAATTAATGATCAATTTCTGCTCCTTTCTTCATTCGCTTTTCAGCTCCCACACTTTGCGCGCGCCGGCTGCGCATCCGCCTTTTATGTAATAGGAACACTTCCCTGATTACAAAAAGATGGTATCTATCAACGTAACGAAGTTACGTTTCATAAATACCATCCGTGGCTTAACGATGTTATATTGCAGGGCAGGTCCTCGGCCGAAGTACTTTGCCCTGCACATAATATATCGGATATTCACAGAAATACTTTACTAAACTCTGTTATAATTGATCAGACAACCCTTCAGGATAATCTGGCGCTCTTCATCGGTAAGTTCTCCTAACGACAGCTCGAACTGCACCATATCGCTTTCGCCTACTACAAAGGCTGCTATACTGTCTGCTTTTTCCTCTACCGCCTTCTTAATATCAGGTATGAAAATATAATCCAGATTCTTAAAAGGAAGCTTCTTATCGTCCTCATTGATGATAAAAGGAAGCATACCCCAGTTGATCAGATTGGAACGATATCTCTTCGTGGCATATTCGTTAGCGATGTTAGCCCAGCCTCCCAGCACCTTCTGGCAGGATGCTGCCTGTTCTCTGGCAGATCCGTCGCCCGGCTTTACCGCGAAAATGGTAGAGCCAAAGCCGATATTTCCTTCTCCTGCTTCAGGATAAGTCTTTTGAATTACCGCCATTACAGGCTTTAATTCCGGCTTTACTCCAAGCGGACACTTACCTTCCATAACTGCGGTCTGCGCCGTCTGAATATCCTTGGCACGGCCCACGTAAGCAGGATCCTTTCTGGACAGCGTAAATTCCGCAAGCCCTAAAGGATTAGAACGATAGGAAGATGTCTCCCCGGAAGGAATCAGCTCGTCCGTAGTGGTAACCGTATCGTGTATCTCAGAAACTACGCGGAGTACCAAATTCTCAGGAAGTTCTCCCATCATCGGCCAGTCCTTGATGTTAGGGCCGAATTGAATCTCCATATCGGGATCCGCCTCTCCCTTGGAATCGAATACACGGTTCGCATAGATGTTGGAATCAAAATGGTATTTATACTTGCCGATAGTTCCGTCAAAGTCTGTAGCTGCCGTAAGAATTCCCTTATTCGCGCTTGTTGCTGCGATAGAGCGGGCATCCATCAGCGCTACGGAGGAAATCTGTCCATTTTGCAGCTTGGAGCCTTCTCTGTTAGGGAAGTTTCTTGTGGAATGGCGGATGCTGAAAGCGTTGTTCGCCGGCGTATCGCCCGCACCGAAGCAAGGGCCGCAGAAAGCTGTCTTAAGTACCGCACCCGTTTCCATAAGCAATGCCGCACAGCCGTTCCTGATAAGCTCCATATAAATCGGCGTAGAAGCGGGATATACGCTTAAGGTAAATCCATCTGAACCGATATAAGCTCCCTTCAGAATGTCCGCTGCCGCGCAGATGTTCTCAAATCCTCCGCCTGCACAGCCTGCAATGATACCCTGGTCCACATAAAATTTACCGTTTTTCACTTTATTCTTCAATGTAAAGTTAACCGCTCCATCCAAGCTGACTATTGCCTTTTTCTCTACATCGTCGAGAATATCGTCTAAATTGGCGTTCAACTCTTCAATCGTATAAGTGTTGCTGGGATGGAAGGGCATTGCAATCATCGGCCTGACCGCACTCAAGTCTACTGCAATCATACCGTCATAATATACCACCTCGCCCGGAGCGAGCTCTTTATACTCTTCTTTCCTGCCGTGTATCTCGTAGAACTCCTCGATTTCCTTATCCGTTTTCCAAATAGAGGAAAGGCAGGTGGTCTCCGTCGTCATTACATCGATACCGATCCTAAAATCTGCGCTTAAGGAATCTACGCCCGGTCCGACGAATTCCATTACTTTATTTTTCACATAGCCATTGGCAAATACCTTGCCGATAATGGCAAGCGCCACGTCCTGAGGTCCTACGCCCTTTACCGGCTCGCCGGACAGATAGACGCCGATTACCTCCGGCATGTTAATGTCGTAGGTCTGGTCTAAAAGCTGCTTCACCAGCTCCGGTCCGCCTTCTCCCATCGCCATGGTTCCCAGAGCGCCGTAACGGGTGTGTGAATCCGAGCCAAGAATCATGCGTCCGCCGCCTGCGAGCATCTCTCTCGCATACTGATGAATAACAGCCTGATGAGGGGGCACATACACGCCGCCGTATTTCTTCGCGCAGGAAAGGCCGAACATGTGATCATCTTCATTGATGGTGCCGCCTACCGCACAAAGAGAATTATGGCAGTTGGTCAGCACATAAGGCACCGGGAACTTCTCCAGTCCGGACGCGCGCGCCGTCTGTATAATGCCTACAAATGTAATATCGTGGGAAGTCAATTTATCGAATTTTATTTTCAGCTTGTTCATGTTGCCTGAAGTATTGTGCTCTTCCAAAATACCATAGGCAATCGTTTCCTTCGCCGCATCTTCTTTATTTATGTTTTTACCTGTCTTGCTCTTGATTGCTGCCTGCGCATTGCCGTCATCAGGAATCAGTTCCGTTCCATTCACCAGATATGCGCCGGTTTCATATAATTGTATCATGCGTATCCTCCTGTCACTCTTTAGATTATCATTTCCAATTATAATGTAAAAACCGGATACATGCAATTGGTAAAAATATGCCCTTATAATACACTTTCTCTTTTTTATAAGAACATGTGAATATTGTAAATATTAATTCCCATTATAACGGCCATCAGAACCATAAACAGTTTGTTCACATGTCTGTCAAGAATCCTCTCATTAATTCTGCCTCCTGCAAGAGCCCCCAAAACCCCGCCCATAATCATAAATCCCAAAATACTTACGGGAAATTCAGGGACTGTATTCGTTGCCAGCGTATGGATCAAGCTGGTAAACTGCGAAAATAGTATGATGTACAAAGAATTGGCGGCCGCCTGTTTCGTTGTCATGGAAAAGCAGAAAGAAAGCACCATCAAATTAATAGGTCCACCTCCAATACCCAAAAATGCCGACATAAGGCCAAGAGCTAATCCGGTAACAGCACACAGAAACAAGCTTCTTATATGGTAGGTTCTCACTCTATGCTTATTCAAAGTGTAAATGAAAGTGAGCGCTGTCACAAGCAAAAGAACTCCTGACTGAACGGCTCCAACCTGGCTGCTGTCCGCAAAATGGCTATAAGCATATTGAAAAACTTCTTTCCCCCCGGCTCCCCCTATCGCCGCCCCCGCCGCAAGCGCTGTTCCGCATCTCCACTCGATCACTTTATCTCTGGTTCCCAAAGAACGTACCACGGAAACGAAAGACATGGATAATACGGTGCATCCTGACAAAAAACTGACTGCCCCCACTTCCATTAATCCGGCCGCATCCAAAACGGGTTTTATGATCACACCGCCTCCGATTCCGCAAACAGCACCGATTACCGATGCCGAAAAGCTAATGACAAAAAATAAGAAATACATACTTTATCTGCCTCTTTCCTTAATCTTCCGTGCTATATCATTCAGCCTGTCCATGCTGTGCGCAAAAAACATCTTATATGACTGACAGAAATAATTTCTCCTCCCGCTCCCATCCTGAAGTTCCAGCCGGTGCCTTGCACATCCTCCGCGGCACAGTGGAAAATAGGAACATTTTTCACACTCGTCCTCATGGTCTGCCGATGATTGTATAAAGCCGATTTCCTTTCTTTTTTCGGCAATTTCAAGGAAGCTGCAGTCATTTAAGTTACCAAGCTTGTAATCATCCAAAACATAAAAATCACACGGATATACTTCACCGTCCGCTTCTATTGCGTGCTGAATACCGCATATCCCCCTCTGCTCACAGCTTTCCGGCTGATACCCCAGAAGAATTGCCACATAATTTTCAAATTGCCTGATATAAGGCTGACGCCCCCACTGCAGATCAATATACCACAAGTCAAATAATTCTTTCAGAAAATCCCCATATATTTCGGGAGTAAGAGAGTATTCTTCTGTTCCCTGTTTTTCAAACACAGGGTCCAGACATGCAATATATTGCTGATATTTAAATCCCCTTTTTTTATAAAATTCATATATCCTGCGTATCTTAACAGCCGTGCTTTTATGTACCACTGTCAAAACATTGTATTCTACTCCCACCCGATCAAACATGGAGGCTGTATTTATTATTTCTGAAAATGTATCTTCGCCGCCCTTTGTTCTTCTGTAAATATCATGAGTCGCCTTTATTCCATCTATAGAAAGTCCTACAAGAAATTGATTCTCTTTAAAAAAATGACACCATTTTTCATCCATCACATAGCCATTCGTTTGAATGGAATTCTGTATGTTTACTTTTTTATGATTATATTGTCTCTGCAGTTCAACTACTTTTTTAAAGAAATCCAGTCCTGCAAGAGTGGGTTCACCCCCTTGAAAAATAAATCCGCATGTGTGTTCTGCATAATCCAATGCTTTTTCTATTACTTTCTCTAAAGTATCTATTCTCATAATACCATAGGATGCTATCTCCCTCTTACTTGCAATATCGCAATAAAAGCAATAGCTGCATTTCATATTGCATAACCCCGAAACCGGTTTAATCAACAATTGCAGCGCCGGCATACCCTTCTCCTTTCCTTCCCCTTTTCACTGTGCAGTAAGCCATACCGTATTGTAACCGGTATGGCTTACTGGCGATGATATCAGATATGCTATTGAATAACAGGTTCTCTTTCTCCCGCTTTTTTCATCTCTCTGATAAGCAGCTTTTTCATGTCCTCTTTTATTTCTTTATAAGCTTCATCATTTACAACATTATAAAGCTCATAAGGGTCCTTTTTTAAATCATACAGAAAATCCGGTGCATACAGATCGCTGTCCGCATATTCAAACCCGTTTTTATCCGGAGCATATACGCTGAAAAGATAGTCCTGCGTTCGGATACATCTCCCTACACGGCTCTCGCTGATCTGAGCAAAAACTGCGTTTTCTTTTCCCTGCGCACTCCCTTCCAATACCTCCTGCATATTTTCTCCCGCCATGGCATCTTTCACATGAATTCCCGCCATAGCAAGAAATGTCTTGGGTAGACTTATCGTACTTACCAGCTCTCCGATACGCCTGCCTCCCCGGAAACCCGGTCCCGAAATAATGAGAGGTACATGAAGAGCCGAGGAGTGACAGGATCGCTTATAATCGTCCCCTCCGTTTAAATGGCTGTCTTTATTCCTTGTCTGGAAATGAGAACCGTGGTCCGACGAATATACAATGATCGTATTCTCATATAAGCCCTTTTGCTTAAGTTTTTCCACCACTCTTCCGAGATTATCATCTAGGCTTTTGCAGCAGCCAAGATAATCAGGGTATTCTTCCCTCGCATTGCCTCCTAATGCCTCCAAATCACCCGGCAGCACAAAATCCTTAAATACTTCTTTCGATCCGTCCGGGCCTTCGTAGTGTTTACGATCATTTTGATGATGAGGTTCAATGTGAGAAATCGTCATAAAAAACGGCTGCTTTCCATCGCAATTTTCCAGATATTCCAAAGCATAATCCGTAATCTTGTCTACACGGTATCCATTAAATTCGCATTTATTCATATTCTCGTCATATACGTACCCGTCATATCCGTGAGAAGTAAACTCAAGAATGTCTGATGCACGCCAAAAACCTTTGTAACCACCTCGTTTTTCCGGCGGAATGGCTGATGTCGCATAATCCGCCTCCGGTTTTGTACTTTCGGCATCATCGCTCGCCAAATGCCACTTCCCAATATACGCGCAGTCATAACCCGCATCGTACATGTAATCGGCAACTGTCTTCACATCATCCGGCAGAGAAATTCCATTTTTAAAACATCCCGTTTGTGTCGGATACAGCCCTGTCTGAAAAATAGCACGGCAAGGTCCGCAGACAGGCTGCGGCGTATAGGCTTCTTCAAAAACTACTCCCTTTCCCGCCAGCTTGTCCAAATTGGGAGTAGTGGGAAGGGGCTGCCCATAACAGCCTATGGTATCCCATCTTTGCTGATCGGAAAAATAAAACAGAATATTGGGTTTATCCATAATAATAACCATGCCTTTCTCGTATTATCCGCTATTTGCGGCAGTCCACCCATCTCATTTCCATAGGGTTCAAGTCCAGACTATATGCCAGCCTGCCGTCAATATAAAGTTCTGTATGTTTTGCTTCTTTTGCATTATTAATTACCGCAGCTTTTCCGGTCTTTTCAAACACCGTTACTTCGGTATCTACATTCGTTACATAGAATTTCTTCATTTCACTTTCCATGCCTGCCGCATAATAAATCGCACGAAGCAGGATACGGCAGTTCTGGGGGGAATACGGAAGTCCCGCAAAATAAACGCTGTGCCCTTTTCCGTAATCATTTACAACAAGCCGGCTATATTCTCCGTCCTTGTTTAAAATCTGGTAATTCTCTCCCTGCGCATAAATGCGGCTCATACCTTCACCGAAATCCACATTTCCTTCAATATCTTCCAGAATAAAATGATCGGCATCCAGTTCATTATATTTATCGGTGCTGAGAGAAAAGCACATTTCCCTATCCACACCAAGTACGTCGCTCATCTGAAAATAGCGCCCTTCAAACTGATACGCCGTAGGTTCTCCCACGCCGATAAAACCGCCGCCGTTATCCACAAATTCCCGTAAAGAGGTCACGACTTCCGGATCGATCCAGTTTTCTGCTCCGCTGAAGGATGTATAAGCATCTCCCGCATTGATGATTACCTTGATATCTTCCGCTATCCCGTTTCTGATATCATCAAATGTAATAAACTCCACATCAAAAGGCATACCGCTCAAGCATTCGATCACTCCTACATAAGAATAAATTTCTCTATGCCATATGGCATGATGAACCTGATTTGCCATCCATCTTCTCAGATTTCCCCAGCAATTTAAAACCGCGACCTTAAACGGTGCCACATAAGCTTTGGTGCCCTGCATATTTTCATGAATGAGACGGAACTCATTTACCACATACTTAATCTCATCAATAAATCCCGGCCATTTGGAAGCGAGTTTCAAATATCCGCCGTATCCGATACGATCAAGCGGCGAACGCAAAATTGCACGTCTTGCCTTCAGCCAGTTATCCTGCGCTTCGCCGATAGGATCTCCCCCCTCACAGAATACATCCGGGAAGAAATAAGGAAGAAGTCTTCCTTCCGTATATTTTACTCCTTTAATATCAGAAATCATACGGAGTGTCACTCCATCACCTACAGAACCTACGACAGCATCCAGTCCGATATCCTGAAAATATTTTCCGAAGGGTTCTGTTCCGATCCAGTGATCGCCAAGAAACATCATAGCTTCTTTGCCGTATTCATGTACAATATCTACCATTTCTTTCGCCAGCTTACTGACTTCTATCTGCTGGAATTCAATGAAATCCCTGAATTCTTTGCTCGGTACCCGAAACAGCGAATTATGATAGCCTTGATCCACGATGAACTCCGGGCGGAATTTGTAACCGGCCCACCTTTCAAACTGTTCCAGAATGTAAGGGCTTACGCTTGCGCTGTATCCGAACCATTCCACATATTTTTCACGCTTATTTTCGTCAAAAGTCAAAGTAAATTGGTGAAAAAATGTAGTAAACCTCACTACATCGATGTGAGGGTTTTCTTCACACCATCTTTTCAGTTTTTCTTTCACATGTATCTGCGTCTTGGGCTGCCTTACGTCAAAGGTCAGCTGGTGGGGCGCATCTTTCCAGTCATTTGTAATGAAATTATACATGTGCACCGGATCCCAGACAAGAAATGCCAGAAAGCTGACCGTATATTGATGGTATTTCACAGACTCGATCACTACCTCTTCCGTTTCGCCGTCAAATTCCCATTTATACACGGGAACTACCTCTCCGGTCGTCCTGTCTACAACCTCCCACCATCGTTTCGGATCGTCAATTATATTTACCTTTAACTGTTCGGTATGAAACCCTTTCATCAGTTTGATCCTAAGCTTTGTATCTCTTGCCGTCACACGGTCACTGATCAAATATTCCTGCTGGATTTCCTCGGGATTTTCGTTTGCCCAATCGTTATCTTTTCTTGTCGTATAATATGTTGCATATTTTTTAGCACTCTGAGTTAAAAGTTCCTCCGGCATCGCCGTTCCGTCACAATCTCGCAGCGCATCCGCTCCAAGAAGATTTTTCAGTCTTATTGTCTCGTCTACCATATCTATGTCGGTAGGTAATGTCAGCCTGCCAGTCATCAGCATAATCCTCTCCTCTATTCTTTTTTTCTATCGGTACTTTTTATTGTAAGAGTACAAAAGCATAAGCAGTCCACCAAGACCAGCCAGTATAACGCCAAGGTTTACATAACCAACCTGCTTCTGTCCCCATATGATCATCATTAAAAAAACTACAAATAAAATTATCTTCACTATCTTTACTGCCAGCAATATTTTCCCTTCCATAACTATCCTCCTATCCTTTCAGGCCGCCCAGGCTCATGCCCTGCGTCAAACGCCTTTGTACCAGCATGTATAGTATCAATGTAGGAAGCATGACAATGACGAGCCCCGCATACAACTGTCCATAATTTGTTGACGCCTTTTGCGCGCTCACCAAATTCATTAAGCCTACCGGAAGTGTCTTAAACTTATCTTTTGTCATCAAAGTCATAGAAATAATATATTCATTCCAAAATGCAAGGAAATTAAATAAAATAATGGTAATAACAGCCGGTCTGGCCATAGGAATCATAATCGTCGCCATCGTCCGCACATAACCGCTTCCGTCTACAAATGCCGCTTCTTCATAGTCCTTCGGAATAGATGCAAAAAATCCGGATAAAAGATATACGGTAAACGGCAGATGGGTAGAAGCATAAATAAGAGCCAGCATAATAAGATTATTCAGCAGCATCGGGGGCATACCATGTCCCCGCAGGAAGGTATCGCCATCCACCAGCATGAGGAAAATGGGCACAACGATATAATTTACATTTACAAACAAACCTGCCATAAATACTACATTGAGGATCTTACTGCCTTTAAAGCGGTATCTCGCCAATACATAAGCCGCCGGAATGGCAATCAGCAGCAAAAAACCGAGCGCCAATATTGTTACGATGATCGAATTCACCATATAGGTTCCCATATTGGCCTTCTCAAAGGCATCTATAAAATTCTGAAAATTGAGTCCTTCAGGAAGTGCCCACGGACTCCTCCCGTAAAATTCAGCATTCCCTTTCAAAGAGGCCATAAATACCCATGCAACCGGGACAACGATAGTCACGGCAAAGATGATCAAAGCCAGATACACCAAAAACTGCGTCATAACTTTAGAATAATTATGCTTTTTATTCATTGCAGGGCCTCCTTTCTAAAATTCCAGCGTTTCGCGTTTTGTCACTGCATTTACAATACCCGAAAGCGCAAATGAGAAAATAAATACCACAACACCGATAGCCATACCGTATCCATAAGAAGAATTCGTGTAAGCCTGGCTGTACATATAATTCAAAAATACATCGGAGGCTCCGTCAGGTCCGCCGCCGGTCATTGCCTTTACCAGCATAAAGCTTAAATTAATGGTACTGATGATAAAAAAGGTAAGTGTCGTTCTTATATTGCTCCATATAAGAGGTAATGTCATCGTAAAAAACTGCGTGATGCCTCCCGCTCCTTCAATGGACGCGGATTCATAGATACTTTCCGGGACACTTGCCATACTTGCCATATACATAACCATATAGTAGCCGATTGCCTGCCAGATCAATGCGATAACGATTGCCCATATGACCAGTTTCTGATTACCGAGCCATGCGATCAGCCCTTCTCCGTTTTCTCCTACCGGACGGAACAAATAAATAAAAGTATTTAACAGACCGTCGCGCTGATCATAAATTGCAGAAAAGATTGCGGAAATTACAACTATGGATAGAATATTCGGAATATAAAATACAACCCGGAAAAATCCCTGACCTTTTAGCTTCTGTCTGGATAAAACGGCCGCAAAAACAATTGCCAGCGCCATAGTTATAACGGTTACAACTACAATAATGAGAATGGAGTTCTGCATGGAACGAAGGAACTTCTCATCCGCCGCCAGCTTTTTAAAATTCTCAATACCTACAAAGGTTTTTTCAGCCGAAAATCCGCCCCATTTATAGAGTGACATTTTAAATACGTTAAACGTCGGCATAATCATAAATAGAAACATAAGGATTGTTGCCGGTGCAACACAGCAGAAAATAAATGCTCCTCTCCTCTTTTTTCTACCTTTCCTTTTTTCCATCTGTCTACCTCCTAATTACACTTCTCTCAAAAAGCGGCGGGTAGCCTTGATTACCCACCGCTTGCTTCAGTCAGAAAGTTCACTTCGTGTATTTATTAAAGCGAGTCTTTTACTTCAAAGCGCCTCTTAATTGATCACTTACGCCTTCAACTGCTGCCTGCCATTCTTCCACTGTCTTATCACCTGTTACAATACTGTCGATGGTAAAGAACAATGTGTCTTTCATGCTTACGCCTTCTACCGCTTCTGTTGCAGCAAATCCGCCCATGGAAGCGATAGCACCCGTATCATAAACGGAATATATTGTTTTTGTATCTTCATCGGTAATAAAATTGCTTACACCTTTAATCGGCTGAATTGCTCCGCCTGTTTTCGCAAAGATTTCTGCCGCTTCATCGGAATAAAGATAAGCCATAAATGCTTTTGCAAGTTCCGGGTTTTCTGCCTGTGCAGGAATCCATGCCTGTTCGAAGAAAGTAAACGCGCACTGTTCGCCGCCTGCTTTTATTGCCGGAAGAGGTGCGAATCCCCATTTAAAGCCTTCCGCTCTGGGAGCATCTGCCATTTCTCCGATAATCCAGTTCCCGTTGGGCATAAAAATTGCCTTGTCATCCAATACCAACTGCTGATTCTTCTTAAAGTTATCTTTATTTGCATTACCAACTGTGGTAGGCTCCATATATTCCGCAAGCTTTCCTACAATTTCAAATACTTCTTTTGCTTCCTGTGTTTCCCATATACCATCTTCATAGCTCATAGCCCTGTTATAGAAATCAGTTCCTCCGGCTTCTGTCAGCATTCCAAATATAAATGCATCGAAGTATCCTGCTACCGGATAAGTAAATAAGGAAATTCCTTCTGCTTTTGCCTTATCTCCGAGCTCCCACATTTCATCCCATGTCTGAGGCACTTCCCAGCCTTTTGTTTCTAAAAGGTTGGCATCGTACCAAAGTCCGCAAGGGCTGTAGAACATCGGGGCAAGATATGTCTCGCCGTCATTATAAGGATTGGTTACCAGCGTGTCCGTAAAACCAGTAATGATCTTATCTCCTACCGATACGTCTTCGCCGGGTACCTGCATGGATAATACGTCTGAAATATTCATAATTGCATTATCTTTTAATAATGTTTCGGGAAGTGCCAGTTCACGTCCTGTCGCCAGATATACGAAGTCAGGATAATCGCCTGCCTTCATAAGAGGGCTGATCACTTCTTCCAGATTTTTTTCTGCCGTAAGTTCAATGGTAACACCCGGGTTATTTTCCATAAACTTATTTGTTACTTCCGTCCACATCTGCGTGCCGTATCCGCCGTCAAATGCTGCTACTTTCAGGGTTCCTTCAAGAGCTTGCGCAGAAGCCTCCTCAGTTTCTGTTTCCTGTGCATCTCCAGCAGGTGCTTGTGTTTCATCTGCTGCCGGTGCTTCTTCTTTTGCCGGTGCTGTGCTTCCACAGCCTGCCAATGTACCTACAACCATTGCTGTAGCCAATAAAACAGATATTACTCTCTTTTTCATTTAGTTCCTCCTTTTGTTAATAACAACCAATTATTTTCTTGTATAATTAGTATATCTATTTATTTTGCCTCATTCAATTTGTATGTTGCTGTATTTTTTATCTTACTTGCTATATTCATAATAAAAAACTTTATTTTCCTCCAACGATGATGTATAATTGCATAAAATTAGTAAATATAAAATATATCAAATTGGATATTATAAACAATTCTTTTATTATATTATTGTCTATTTTATTTTTATTTTATAAAAAAATATGAAAATACTAAAATATATTATTGTCAAATACGAAGCATTACAGCACAAACCGTAACCTTTATAGTATCCAAAATACAAATATTACAATCCATATTCAGGAAAGGTATTTTGCAATGAGTAATGAAAGTATCCAGTTGGAAAAAAAAGAATTATCAAAAGTCAATTTCACCCTCCGTTACATCTCCATTTCTAAATATGAAGGAGATTGGCAGAGTCTTCCGCACACACATCATTTTACCGAACTTTTTTATGTTATCAGCGGAAGAGGCGTCTTTTTAATCGAAAATGAGCTCGTTCCTGTAAAGCCAAACGATCTTGTCATTATTAATCCTCATATCGAACATACGGAAAAGACTATGACAAATGACCCCATGGAATATATTGTATTCGGCGTGGATGGACTTGCTTTTTCTTTCGAACACATGAAAGAGGAAGGCCGGAAAAATTACAGCTATTACAGCTATACCTCCTCCAAGAACCATCTGGTTGATTTTGCCCAGCTTATGTTAAAAGAATTCCGTGAAAAGAAATCCGGATTCGATGTCGTATGCCAAAGTATTTTACAGGTTCTCCTCATTTATATATCAAGGGAGCAGCATCTGTCCATCATCTCCGATTCCACATTCAAAATATCGAAAGAATGTGCGCTCGCAAAACGCTATATCGATATCAACTATACAAAAAATATTACGCTGGACTCACTTGCGGAGGTTACCCATATTAATAAATATTACCTTGCACATTCTTTTGCAAGCTGTCTGGGGCAATCCCCTATCAGTTACCTTACCGATAAGCGGCTGAAGGCAAGTATGGAGCTTCTTATAAATACCAACCATTCCATTGCACAGGTAGCTTCCGGCACCGGTTTTTCCTCCCAGTCCTATTTTTCACAGACTTTTAAAAAGACGGTCGGAATGACTCCCCAGCAATATCGCAAAATGCATGCCCCTGGTATCAAAAAGGCCGAAACATAAAAACGCCGGCTGCAAATCACCGGCATTTTTATAGTCCATTCTTTATTTACTGTATTTTCTAACAATAGCGTTCATCTGCTCCCATTTTGACTCCATATCTGCTACAAGCCGGAACTGTGTGCGGCATCTGTCCAGATTATGTTCGGGTTTGTGAATCTTAAAATATACATCTCCTTTCAGATAATCTGCCAGAAAGCGCATACCACATTCAAAAGTCATCAGCTTGGCTCCCATGGGAAGCAGTTCTATCTCTTCCTTCGTCAAGCTGCCTCCGCATCCTTCCAGATACCCTTTTGTATAAATATCAAACAATTCCAGATCTAAAGAGATCAAAGCTAGATTTTTCTCATCCTCCGCTCCGGTATTTGCACCGAAGCGGATAGAATCGCCATAGTCATAAAGCGCCGAACCAGGCATTACCGTATCCAGGTCAATAACACAAATGCCTTTTCCTGTCTCGTTGTCTATCATAATATTATTTAGCTTCGTATCATTATGCGTTACACGCAGGGGTATCTTTTTCTGTATCAGTGCATCGCATATGACATGTGTGTCAGGTTCTCTGTCGAGAACAAATTGTATTTCTTCCCGCACGTTCTCCGCACGCTCGCATACATCTTCTTCCACAGCCTTTTTAAAATCCCTGAAACGGCTTACCGTATTATGAAAATTAACGATCGTTTCATGTAAGGTATCCGCCGGATAATCCGCCAGCAGTTTTTGGAAGTTACCAAAAGATACCGCACTGTTGTAGAAATCTTCCGGTTGTTTTACCTGCTCAAAGCAGGTCGCACCTTCAATAAAAATATACATACGGAAGAAGTCACCTTTATACTCCAGATAATTTCCTCCGTCTGCCGCAGGAACCACATTCAATGTTTCTCTATCCGGGTCCCCTCCTGCAGCAATGATTTTCTTTCGTAAAAAGGAGGTTACATTTACCACGTTTTCCATAAGCTCTTTCGGACTGTTAAAAATATCGTCATTCATTCTCTGTAAAATATACCGTTTTGTTTTGCCTTCCCCAAGTGCGCAGGTCAGACAAAACGTATCATTGATATGACCGTTTCCATAGGGCTGCAGCAGGGTAACTTCACCCGGAAGCCGGAACCTTGCTGCAACCTCGTTCTTAACTTCTTCTATGCTTAATTCCATTTGTATTTTCTCCTTTTTAACGATATCAGATTATCATAGATATCCTTTAAATTATTTTTTCCAATTCTTCAACTATAATCTGCAGCGCCTTTATACGCGCATATTTCTTATCTGCGGATTCCAGAATATGCCATGGTGCATAGGTTGTACTCGTTTTCTGGATCATTTCATTAACAGCAATCTCATAGGCATCCCACTTTTCTCTGTTTCTCCAGTCTTCCTCCGTAATTTTCCACTGTTTTTCAGGGGTATTCTGTCTGAGTTCAAAACGTTCGAGCTGAGTGCCTTTATCTATCTGTACCCAGAATTTAATGATGACTGCGCCCCAATCGGACAATTCCTTTTCAAACTCATTGATTTCATTATAAGCGCGCTTCCAGTCATTCTCACCGCAAAAGCCCTCCAGACGTTCTACCATAACTCGGCCATACCAGCTCCTGTCATAAACAGCGATATGCCCCGTCTTCGGCAATCTCGTCCAGAAACGCCACAAATAGTGTCTCGCCTTTTCATGGGGTTCCGGACTGGCAATCGGATGCACTTCAAAACCTCTGGGATCGAGTGCTTCTGTAATGCGTCTGATATTGCCCCCTTTTCCCGCTGCATCCCAGCCTTCGTAAACGATGATTACCGGCACACGTTTTCGGTACAGGCGGTTATGCAGCTCCCGGAGATGTTCCTGGTAACCTTTAAGCTCTTCCTTATATTCCGCCTCTTCCACCGCTTTATCTAACGGAATCTCCGCAAGTCTCGGCATTTTTACGAGAGGAAATACATTCTGCAAAAGCGGTACCGCAAGTGCCCGGTTCTGCAGGGCAATATCGATTCCCTCCGTCAGCGTCTCCAGCATTTGCAGCTCGGCCCATTTCTTTGATTTCGCATCTATTATATACCACGGGGCGGAGGGGGCATTCGTCTCCTCCAGATAGCGGTCAAAGATTTCCACACATTGTCCGTAATGCTTGTTCTGCCATAGATCGTTACTTCCCACACGCCAGCTCGTATCGATGGAAGAGAGAAGATCATCTATCCTTTTTTTCTGTTCCTTTTCACTGATTTGCAGGAAAAACTTTACAACGAGATAGCCGTTATCCGTAAGCTGTCTTTCAAAACGCCTGATGCTGCCGATTCGCATCTCATAGGTTTTTTCATCCATTTTCTCCTGAAGGCATACTTTCGTCACTTCATCCATCCAGCCGGATTCCAGGAACATGAATTTACCCGCTTCGGGAATCCTGGAAAAATAGCGGTATAAAAAAGGCTTCCTGAGTTCTTCTTCGGTAGGTGTGTCCATCGATACTACTTTAAAAAAGCGCGGGTCGATATTACGGATAATCTGCCCGATAGCACTTCCCTTTCCGGCAGTACCAAAGCCCTCTACCAATACGAATACGGGAAGATTATGTTCCTTTATCTGCATTTGCTGCACAGCCAATCTCTCTCGTGCCGCTTCCAGCCTCGCCTTTAATTCTTCTTCCTCAGGCTTCTCTAAAATATTTCTGTTTTTTAACATGAAACCACTCCCTTCTCTTCTTTTATCCCCCATAGATAATTGTTTGGAACTATATTCTAAATTATACCACTAATCGCTCTATACATCTTGTACAAAATGCTCTTAACGTTTTATATTGCCCCATAAAGGCGTCGGGTACAAGCCGTCCGCATGCATTCCGGCGATGGCCTTCATAACACCGTCTTTATCTTCTCTATAAGTTACGCCGTACCAGCGGTCTTTGCTAGATAAAATCTTCACATCGGCTTTTCCATTCTGAATCATAGTATCAATGACGGTAGGAAGCAAATATTCGCATTTTAATGGATTGATCGGCAGGTTTTTTTCCAAAAAGGCGGAGAATCCGGCCTCTGTCTCATATAAGAAAGATCCGCCAAGCCCCCAGAAGTTCATCGACACCAGTGTGCCCCTCGGCAGATCATGCCACACAGCGCCTCCATTCTCGGTAAAGCGGGCGCCGTTATCCGTTCTTTCAATCTTGGTACGCTCTACAATATTGACAAGATATCCGTCCTTATTCTCCGTACATATTCCGCGAGCTACGCTTCCTTTGTCTGTTACCGTGTTTTCTATCAGATATCCCACCATGCAAAAATGGTCTTTGCCGTTCTCCGGCTGCCTTGTTGTCAAAAACTCATAGATGGCTTTGTAGGCATTAGGACCATAGTAATCATCCGCATTGATGACGCAAAAAGGTCCGTCCACAATCCCATTTAAAGACATGAGGGCATGAGCGGTCCCCCACGGTTTCACCCGCTCTTTTGCCGGTGTATATCCCTCGGGAGTGTTTTCGATTTCCTGAAATGCATAAGCCACTTCTATATTTTGTGCCATGCGGTTGCCGATAATTTCCTTGAAGTCCTCTTCCATCTCATGTTTGATAATAAAGACCACCTTTTTAAAACCGGCGCGCATTGCGTCGTAGATAGAATAGTCTATGATAAGTTCGCCATCAGGGCCCACGGGGTCAATCTGCTTCAATCCTCCATAGCGGCTTCCCATCCCGGCCGCAAGCACTACTAATACTGGTTTGTTCATTCCTGGCATCTCTCTTTCTCTATGTTTTTTATTTCTATACCCAATGTCCGCTTTTGCGGACGGGAAATCAATAGTTGAAAGCGCTTTTATTTCAACCTTATTTTTTCTCAATAGCTTTATTGCAGGGTGAATATGAGATTATAGTTGCTATGTTCTTATTATCTTTATTTTTGAGTTCTAATACAATCGTTATGTTGCTCACTAGTTTATATATATTGCTTTAACAAAAAAAATATAAAAAAATAAACAGCATTGCACATATTGAGATAACAAAATATGTGCAATGTTGCTTAATATTAAGTGTATGTCGTTAATAATTTTAGAGATGTTGCTTTTCCTGCACTTCCAAACTCCGGATGCTGCCATGTATTTTGAAATCTAACGCTTACATCACTGATGGATGCTTATAAATTCATCTACATTTTCTTTTGTCACTTTTTTATATGAATACCGTATATATTTTTCTTCCGTCATCACAATATCCTCCGGAAGACTTTGACCTGTTTTCAAAGCATAAGCCAACTCCAAAAGGCTTCTTCCCTGACCGACATCATCATTATATGCCGTTCCGTACATGTAGCCTTCCTTTACGGCCGTCAGACCTGTCAGCGTCCCATCAATCCCCACTATAACCGGTATATTTTCTAACTTCTGCCTATCGATATAGGCATCGATTGCCCCTAATGCCATATCATCATTATTTGAAATAATTACTTCTATTTCATTGCCAAATTCTTCAATCAGTTTATCCATCTTACTTTTACCCTGATCTCTGTTCCAGTTTGCCAAAGCATAATCCAGCTTTTCTACCTGTATTCCGTTCTCTACAATTGTATTAACTGCATATTCCGTCCGTATAATGGCATCCTGATGACCGGCCTCGCCTTCCAGCATGATATACTGGATTTTATTATCCGCATTTTTATCAACACTTTCCTTCTTCTCCTTTAGTAAATCAACAATCATCTCCCCCTGCATAATTCCGGGTTCTATCGTTACTGCCCCGACATAATAGGCTTTATCATATCTTTTTAAATCCTCCGGAACAAGCTCTCTGTTAAAAAAAATAATGGGAATTCCTGCGCTTTCAGCCTTGTCGATAATCAAGGTAGGGTCCGTCCGGTCCACAAGGTTGACACAAACAACATCATACCCGTTATTTACAAACTTCTCCACCTGATCATTCTGCTCCAGCTGACTTCCGGCCGCGTTCACGATATCCACGATTATTTCAATACCGGTTTCATTTTCCTTTTGTACGGCACAGCTTTTCAACTGTTCCATCAAACTGGCAATAAAGGTATCATATTGGTTATATACACTGACACCTATCTTAATCCTTTCCACCTTATTTTTTTCCTGGGAGCTTATATGAATCGAACCCATTGCAATAAGTATTACAATCAAAAGTACCAAAAAAACAACCGCTATTATCTTTTTCATCCCTATACCCCATGTCCACCCCGGCAGACTCAAAAACAATCGTTAATGTTTACTGCACAAGAGGAAAAATAATCCTTTGATTTTCTTCATTATGCAAGGTATCCCCTGTAACCACGATATATTCAACAATTGTATTTTTATAAACCATATCTTTTTCAACTGCCTGCACCGCATTCTGCACGCTTAAGTATCCCATGTTGAAATCATTGGGCACCACCAAAGCCTTTATAATTCCCTTATCCATATAGTAAATATTGGCTTCCGCATTTCCAAATCCATAAATACTGATTTTCTCATTATTAACTTTACTTATTTCTGTCGCGTTCTGCGTTCCGACACAGTCCATACCGATTATGTTGTCTACCCGCTCATTACTCTGATAATCGGATGCCCTCCATTTTATTGTAATATTTTTTGCAGAGGCAAGCGCTTCCTCAAACCCTTTTAACCGTTCTTGCTGTGCTGCTATTTTATCATTATCTATAAGAATTCCTGCTGTTGTTTCTTTTCCTTCCTGCTGCCTGACAAATTCTTCTCCCAAATGATATCCCATCTCATAATTATCCGGCGAAACTTGAGAATATAAGTGCCCGGGCTTCAAATCCGTCTCAATCAGAATAACCGGTGTCCTGCGTTCGCTCTTCTGCAGCACTTCCTGGATCTCCTGGCTGTCTACCGCACAAACAATAATGGCATCCACCTTTTTTTCCAATTCCCTGTTTATTAAGTCCTTCTGTTCTCTGGCATCTTTGCCATTTACTACTGTATAGAAATTAATCTGTGCATTATAATCATTGCCGGCTTTTTCAAGTCCCTGCTGCAGGACTACCCATCTTTCCGCGTGGGCTTCTCCCGCAATAACTGAAATATTATATCGTTCCTTTTGGTTATTTCCATAAAATTTTGCGATAATCAAGGCGCCTACTATTATAATGACAAAGACAAGGAGTAATATATTTCTAATCTCTTTTTTATCATTCATCTATTCACCCCCCTTATCCTTCAGATCCTCATATAAAATTTTAGGCAGACATATTCTTGCGCACGTTCCTTCATCCGGTTCACTTTCTATTTCTAATCCGTACGCCTCCCCAAAGCGCAGTTGTATTCTTTGATGCACATTGAGAATACCCACTCCCGAACCTCTTTTCTGCACCTGATTGTTCTCTACCAATAATTGTTCCACATTCTCTTTCGGAATACCCAGCCCGTTATCAGCTACTTCTATGTAAACTCTGTCCTCCATATATGCACGTAATGTAATAATACCCTCTCCATCCATAAATTCCATGCCGTAATAAATTGCATTTTCCAAAAGCGGCTGGATAATTAATTTTACTGTTGCGTACTTGCATACCTCCTCATCGATATCATACCTCACTTCAAACTTATTTTTATACCGGATTTTCTGTATATTCATATAATTTTGGGCATGCGATATCTCATCCTTGACGGAAATAATTGTCTTTCCCTTGCTCAGGCTAATGCGGAAAAGGCTGGCCAGCTGTGTGACAATGGTAATTGCTTCTTCGTACCGCTCTGTTTCGATCATCCAGACAATCGTATCCAATGTATTATATAAAAAGTGGGGGTTAATCTGCGACTGCAGCGCACCCAATTCCATCTTCCTCTTCTGTTCCTGCTCTTTTACAATATCATCCATCAGTTCGCGCATCTGAGAAACCATCGACTTTATTGTCCTGCCCAATTCCTGTATCTCATACGAGCCGCCCTCATTTATCTGGATATCCAGGTTCCCGCTTTCAATCTCACGCACAGAATCCTCCAGATTTTTTATAGGCTTGGCAATCTGCCTGGACACAAATTGATTAATAAATGCAAGAATACAAACGGAAAGCATAATAATGAAAAGAGCAAAAATCTGTATTCCGGAAACTGCCATCTGAAAAAATGTGTTTGGAATGACACTGACTATTTTCCAGCCTGTATAACCAATTGTTTTTACGATAACAACTCTTTTTTCTCCCTGAAAAGTTTCCTGATAACTTCCATCGGAATAATTCATCGCTTCCAGATTATTCTCCTGCAGAAGGCCGGAATATATCAGTTCCTGTTTGGGATGATAAATAATTTCTCCATTTTTGCCAAGAAGATAGGTATAGCCTAATGAAGTATTGGCATTGACCTTCTTAAACTGCTGCTCAATTGTGCTGTAATTCATGTCAACAAGCAAAACACCCCTTTGATTGTTTCCTTTGGAGGTCAGTTCTACAATCCGGCTTAAAGATATTACCCAGTAATATCTATGGCTGGAATCATCAAATAGATTCTGTACGTGAGGCAATGAAAAATGAAAGTTTTCCAATTCCTCATTCGCCGTAACAAACCAGTTCTGATAGGCGATGTTCGCATTTTGCTTTACTGCATCGATCGGGGTTGCGCCTAAAAGATTACCTTCGATATCAAAGCAGGCAACAGAGACAAGGTTATCTTTATTCGCCTCATACAGAAGATTCATTTCTGTTTCCAGAGAATCTGTAGATATATCCTTGCTCTTAATCGTTGCGTAATACATGGCATCCGATATACGCATCATACTTCGCAGATAATTCTCCAGATTCAGACGCACCTGATCAATTACCTGCTCCGTAGATTCTATTTTCGTTTCCCGCATTTCTATTTCGAATTTTTTCTGCAGCGTTACGGCAATTAACGTCATGCAAATAATTGCTACTATTGTAAAAGAAAGTTCCAATGTGAACTGAATGCTTTTTCTGCCTATATACCGTTTCGCTCTCTCATAAAACGTTCTTCCTTTTTCAGTCATTATCCTACTCCATTTACGCGATAAAGAGAAGGTGAAACCTTAAACTTTTTCTTAAATACATAGCTGAAATAATTCGGTTCCGCATAGCCTACTTTCTCTGCAATTACATAGGTTTTATCTTCCGTATTCTTCAGTAATTCCTTAGCTTTTTCCATCCTTATATCAGTCATATAGTTAATCAATGTAAGCCCCACCTCTCTTTTAAACAAGGTAGAAAAATAGCAGGTGCTTATATTTAAATGACTGCACACCGACTCTACTGTGCATTCCGAGTCAGAATAATTATTTTGTATATAATCCTTTGCCTTTTCAATCAGCAGCTTTGTACTGTCCTTTCTTTCCTTACGAATTAAGCTGAGCACCGTAAAACAGACACTTCTTAGAACTCCTTCCAGCCTTTCCACCGTGTTCATCTCCTCAATATCAGAAAATGTATAGGTACCGGTCTTAAGAATTTTATGCATATCCAGCTGGTAACTTCCACCCAGTTTGTATAATTCTGTCACAACTTCCATGCTCACTATCTGAAGCTGCTGATAAGTCAGTTCCATCCGCTTCAGCCTTATCATAAAATGTGCAATTGCCTCTTCCAGCTCTTTTTCCCTGCCAAACTTTATCTGCTGTATAATCTCCTGCACTCCCTCCATATCTATAATCGGGGTGCTGTTTAAATTAGGATCCACCTCGCCGATATAAACGGAACAGCTTCCCTTGTTCAACCCCCTGTAAGATATAGCCGCACTGGCGCTTTCATATGAGTGCGGAAGCAAAGACAGCTGATTGTGCATCTGTCCGATGCCCGCCAATAAAGATACGCTGATTGTTCTTTCTGTCATTTTGCATATACGACCCATAAAATCGATAAAGGCACTTAAATCTTCACTTTGTTCCAGCATGACAATGTATACAATTTTTCCAAAATATACAAAGCTTTCAAACTGCCATTTTCCTTCCAGCTTTTCATCCACATACTTTTTCGCGGAGACGGGAAGCAGCTGCTTTTCAAGCGGCTCCTTTCCCTCTTCCGGCATTTCCGGATTATTCGCATGAACTACTGCAACGGTATAAAACGGTGAGCTGAGATTCAACTGATACATATCCAGATAAGCTTGAATCTGACCGTCAGAAAGCTTCCCTTCTATCAGGCTGATCATATACTGCTTCTGCATAACAGGGAGGCTTTCCATATAATATTCCTTAAGCTTTTGTATATCTGTACTTTCTCTGCGTTCTTTATCGATAGAGTTTTTAAGCCTTAAAAACACTTCCGCCAGCTCTTTTGCGTTCGTAGGCTTTAAAATATATTCTTCCACTTCCGCTTTAATTGCTTCCCTTGCATATTCAAATTCATCAAAGCCTGAAAAAATAAGAATATGAATATTTCCATACTGCTCTTTTACTTTTTTACACAAAGTAATCCCATCCATAAACGGCATCTTAATATCTGTCATAATAACGTCTGTCTCCAAAGTCTCTAACATCTCCAGAGCATCCTGCCCGTTCTTGGCATATCCTACTACCTGAAAGCCCAATACCTCCCAGTCAATCTTTTGAAGAATCGCCTGTATTACTTCTTCCTCGTCATCCACTAACATTACACGATATAGCATCTGTTTTCTCCCTTAAAAAACTCATGGAACAGTTATGTAAACTCAACATTTAACTAAGCAATAAATCTGCTAAATCCTCAACGCAAAAAACGCTGAGGATTTACAATTCTACTATTCTCGTACTGCAGTCATATATATAACGTATAACGTATTTTACTTTTTCGCAAGATATTTTCTCAAGTCTAATGCTACCGCAATTACAATTACAAGTCCCTGTACTACATACTGCCACGAAGTATCGATTCTTAAGAACTGCATGGAAGACTTTAACAGCTCGAATACTAATACGCCGACCAAAATACCGGACACCTTACCAACGCCGCCGTTTGTAGAAACACCACCGATGGTACATGCTGCAATTGCCTCCAATTCGTATCCCAAACCGGTATTTACAGAAGCGCCTCCCGCCTTGGCTCCTAACAGGAAACCGGCAATCGCGTAAAGTCCTGCTGCCGATGCATAAATAAGAATTATTGTTTTACTTACATTTACACCGGATACCTCTGCTGCCGCTTCATTACCACCGATAGCATACATATATTTACCATGTCTTGTCTTATTGTATAAAAACCACATGAATGCACCGATGACAAAAGCAATGATAAAGAAATAAGGAATTCCAAAAAATCTGCCTGTTGCAATATTCGTATAAGCTTCCCTGTAGCCGCCAAGCGGTACTGCTTTTGTATAGACGAGGCAGAGACCATATACGACAATCTGCATACCCAGGGTTGCAATAAACGGGGGCACCTTCCAAAAAGCGACAACACATCCATTGGCCACGCCAAACATTGCACAAACCGCAATTACAATTAATAATACCGCAGGAATCGGAATATCTCCCATGCCTTTGAAAAATTTATCACTGTAGTCCGCTTTCTGCAAAAGAGTACCTGCGATACAAGCTCCGAGACCAACCATACGTCCCGCGGAAAGGTCAGTACCTTTTGTAATCAGACAGCCGCTGACTCCCAGGGCAATAATGAAACGTACTGCAGTATTTACCGAAATATTAGCAAAGTTACTGCCGGATAAGAAATTAGGTTTTGCAATACTGACTCCCACTACAAGCAAAAACAAAATAACAATTAACATATGATCGAAAACACTATTTTTAAAATTAGAAGCTTTCGCTTTATTCATGTTTATTTCCTCCTTGATCAAAGTGTGTGGCAAGCTGCATGATTCTCTCCTGGGTAGCTTCTTCCCGTGTCAGTTCCCCGGTTACACGGCCATTGCACATAACCGCAATTCTGTCTGATACACCGATAAGTTCTGCCATTTCTGATGAAATCATGACAATTGCCTTTCCCTGCTTTGCCAGGCCAATCATAATCTGATAGATTTCATACTTGGCACCGACATCAATGCCTCGTGTAGGCTCATCCATAATTAATACTTCCGGATTATTTGCCAGCCACCTCGATATGACAACCTTCTGTTGATTACCACCGGACAAGGATTTGATCTGGGTTTTGCTGCTTGGTGTTTTAATACTTAATTTTGCCACATTTTCCTGTACCAGCTTCTCAACCTTTTTGTCATTGACCATAATGCCCGCATCCAAGTACTTATCGATAGAAGCAATGGATACGTTATCCGCAATACTCAATACACCAAAAATGCCGGTACCTCTTCGATCCTCTGTAATTAATCCAATTCCATTTTGGATTGCATCATGAGGGCGTCTGATATTTATCTTCTGCCCTTTATAAAAAATATCGCCAGATTGAATATGGCGTATCCCGAATACGGCTTCCATAAGCTCTGTTCGCTGTGCACCGACCAAACCACCGATTCCAAGTATTTCACCTTTTCTTATAGTCAGGTTTACATTTTTAAAGGAACCGGGGCGAATACTTGTCAGCTCTTTCAACTCCAGAATAACCTCTCCCGGCACATTATCCTTTGGGGGATATACATTGGTCAGTTCGCGCCCTACCATCTTTGCAATAATCATGTCCATTGTTAAATCTTTCGCTTCCCAGGTTCCCACATATTGTCCGTCGCGCATAATGGACACATCATCGGAAATCCTAAGAATTTCATCCATCTTATGGGAAATATAAATGATGGAAACACCCTTTTTCTTCAAATCCTCAATAATGGTAAATAAAGCTTCCACCTCGTTATCCGTCAAAGATGAGGTTGGCTCATCCAGAATAACTACCTTCGCTTCCATAGAAACTGCTTTTGCAATTTCCACTGACTGCATCTGTGAAATTGACAATGTTCCCATCTTCTTTCTGGGATTATACGGCATCCTCACTTCTTCCAATAAGCGCTCTGCCTGCGCATACATTTTTTTATGGTCTATTACCTTAATCGGCCCAAAACTTTTCAACGGATACCTGCCGCAGAAAATGTTCTCCCCGATGCTTCTTTCCGGAATCGGCTGCAGTTCCTGATGCACCATAGCGATACCTTTTTTCAATGCATCATCCGCATTTGCAATTTTTACCGGTTTGTCCTGGAAAATGATTTCTCCGGCATCCATTTTGTATATACCGAACAAGCACTTCATCAAAGTAGATTTACCGGCACCATTTTCCCCCATCAGCGCATGTACAGTGCCGGGTCTCACTTTAATCGTCACATTATCCAGCGCCTGAACTCCAGGAAAGCTTTTATATATTTCATTCATTTCTAACATGTATTTACTCATATTAGTGTAACCTTCCTCTCATGATACTGAATTGTTGCATAAAACCCGGGTGTGCCGCCTGACACACCCAGGAATTTTAACACGTCACTGCTTAACTATTTAATGATATCCAGAATTTCCTGTGCGTTATCTTTTGTAACCTTGATGTAGTCTACACCGATTAATGTATCGAGCGTTTCACCTGCCGCAAATGCTGCTGCCGCTTCCGCTGCCGCATGAGACTGACCGATATGATCATTGAATACTGTACCTGTAATTGCTCCGGAAATTACGTTTTCAAGAACTTCCGTTAAAGCATCAACACCCAATAAGTAAATGTCTGTACCAACAGTTCTGCCTGCTGCTTCAATCGCCTGTTTCGCACCGAGTGCCATCGCATCGTTGTTGCAGAATACCACTTCGATTTCATCACCGTATGCGGTTAAAGCATTTGCAACGATTTCCTGTCCTTTTGCCTGATCCCAGTCACCGCGCTGCTCATCCAGTTTTTGAACCTTCATTCCGGAATCTTCTACCGCCTTTACAGAGAATTCCGTTCTGTACTGCGCATCTACATTTTCAGGATCGCCTACTACCATTACATATGCAACCGTTCCATCTCCATTAATGTCACCCTTGTCTGGTAATGCATTAACGATTTCACCCTGGTATGTACCGGACTGTCTGGCATCCGCACCAACGTAGGTAGCCATAATTCCCTCAGATGCCCATCTGTCTTTTTCTTCATCTGCAGGCTCACGGTTAATGAAAACAACCGGGATCTCCGCTTTCGCACATTGATCGGTAATCTGCTGAGCTGCCGAAGACTGCACTAAGTTTACAATTAATATGTCAACTCCCTCTGTAATAAAGTTCTGGATCTGGTTTGTCTGCTCTGCCTGGTCGTTTTTACCATCCATTACCGTAACGGTAGCTCCGCCTGCTTCCAAGTAAGACTTTAACTCTTCCCTGTATAAGGTCATGAAGTTATCATCAAATTTGTAGATACAGATACCGATATTAAGACCATCAACACCCTCACATCCGGCTACTTCTGCCACTTCTTCGGCCGCTTCTTCAACGGGTGCTGCCTCTTCGGCCGGTGCCGCTTCTTCAGCCGCCGGTGCTGTTTCCTCTGTTTTCGGTGCTGCCGCTTCTTCTGTTGTTGCATTACTGCTGCCACAGCCGACCAGCATGGTAGCAAACATTGTTGTTGCAAGAATTACGCTTAAAATTTTTCTTTTCATTTGGTTTCCTCCCTAAATGATATGTTTTTTATCTACAGTCATATTCTAGCAATAGGGAAGCATATAAAATATACAATATTTTTCTTTCTACCATGAATATTTTTCTTTTTCTATTGTCATATTGCTTATTTTATAATTTTTTTTATTAATTTTTTATGCACTTTGTTCCCATGTTTAATTATCTGTATATTTCAATTGTCTAAAATTTTTTAAAGGATTCTGTTTTACCTTGCAATTCTTCCACTACTATGTTTATTTCTGTTAAGGTTTTAGTAATCTGCTCCATTCCTCTCGTTAGCTCGCCTGTATTTTCCGATACATGTGTTATTCCTGTCTGGCTTTCTTCTATGGTCACTCCCATTATTTGATTTGCATCCACAATTTTACCGGACATTATTACAAGACTATTCATGGCATCATAGAATTCTTTCATTATGTTATCGATGACAACCGAGGATTCATAATATTCAACCCCGGTCTTTTCCAATACGTCATAATCAGGAAGAACATTTTCATTTACAAACTTTAAAAGCAACATTGCATTATCCGCAAGAGATTGCACCGTGACAAATACCTCATTACTGATATTCTGAATATTATTGGCGATGTTCTTAGAGTCGTCCGCCAGCTTTCTGATTTCTTCCGCCACAACGGCAAAGCCTCTTCCCAACTCCCCTGCCCTTGCCGCTTCTATAGAAGCATTCAATGCCAATAGGTTGGTCTGATTCGCAATGCCTAAAATATCTCCGGAAAGATTTACCACCTCTTCTATCCGCTCACTGTCTTTCACAGACTTTCTGACGGTGGTGTCAATTTTAATTATTATCTCACTTGCTTCATTTTTACTTGTAATTGCCTGCTTTTGAAGGACATTCGCATTTTCTTTTACTCCTACAATATATTGAGAACCTTCCAATGCCTTCTCCATCACACCCTGAACCTTTGCGTTAACATCCTCATTATTGCGGGCAACCGTCAATATAGCTCCCCGCACATTATCCATCCCCACAACGATTTCTTCTACAACCGCCGCCGTATCATTTGCCCCCTGCCGTGCATTATCTGCGCTTTGATACACAAGCTCCTGTAGTACCGCAAGCTGGCTGCATGTATGGATAACACCGCTTATTGTACTTTGCAGAATATCTAATATCAGATTCATTCCCTTTAATAAGCCGCCGATTTCATCGTTAGATTTCGCTTTCAGACGATGATTCAAGTCTCCTTCCTGTCTTTCTATCTCAGCAATCATCTTTCCAAGTTGCTTTGTTGAAAATACTACAGGACGTATAATCATCCGATTTATGGCAATTGCCGTAACGGCCGCCGCTATAACAAGAAGGGCTATTGAACCCGCTAAAACACTGGGAATCTGCTCCGTATATCCTATCAACTCCTGTTTACCTTCTACCACCGAAGCATTGGCAATATCTTTTAATTGCTGCAGCTTCCCTTCCGCACTGCCCACCACATCAGGAAGATTCGTCGTCACCAAAAGTTCCGCATCCGATTTCTTAATTCCTTTGCTATATTTTAAAATATTATTGACCAATTCCTTATAAGATTTTAGATCTTCCTGTAATCCTGCAAAAATCGGCCGGCATTCTTCATTGATTCGGCTCTCGTAAGAATCCGCCGCCACATCTATTTCCTCAAAAGCTGCCTGTATTTCTTTTTCAATTGCTTCAATCCTTATTCCTCTGCCTAAAACTACGTGATTTAAGGTTAGGCTTTGTATGCTTTTAAACTGTTCCGTCAAGCTGGAAATATCATCTAAATCCTGCATTTGCCGACTCAAAAGCGTTTCGCTTACTTCTTTTGTATCATTCATATTTCTTGCCAGAATAAACATTCCGCATACCGATACTAAAAGCCAGATACAGATCATAAGCAACATTTTTACCTTTATCGATTTCATATCCTTCCCTCCATATATAGTTGATTTTGCTCCATTTTACTGTATCAACATTTTTTTGTTAATAATATACAATTTTCTTCTTTTTTCAATTGATTTTTTTCTATATCCTACATTTTTTTAATTGAAATAAAACAAGAACCCCTTTCATCAGATGTTTTCATCTAACAAAAGGGGCTCTTTATTTTATATTACCATTTCTCATTTTACTTCTTTAAAGGTAAAACCACCTTATCCAAATGCCATATATCCTTTACATATTCCTCGATGGTTCTGTCGGAGGAGAACTTGCCGGAGCAGGCCACATTTAAAATAGCGCTCCTTGCCCATCCCTTTTCATCCCGGTATGCAGCCTCCACTTTTTTCTGCGCCTCAGCATAGGACTCGAAGTCCTTCAGAATAAAATACGTATCCGCTTTAGATGTACTCAGCGTATTTAACAGCGAATTGTAGAGCGGACGGAACAAATCCGGGTCATTCTTGGAATAGGTACCGTTAATCAACTGCATCAGCACTTTTCTGACATCGGAATTGTTGTTGAATATTTCCATCGGGTCATATCCGCCGAAGTTCTCATAACGAATGACCTCGTCGGAGCTAAGGCCGAAGATAACTGCATTCTCTTCCCCTACTTCTTCTACGATTTCCACATTGGCACCGTCCATCGTTCCCAACGTAATCGCACCGTTAAGCATGAATTTCATGTTTCCTGTTCCGGAAGCCTCCTTGCTGGCAGTGGATATCTGCTCGGAAACATCCGATGCCGCAAAAATAATTTCCGCGTTGGATACCTTGTAGTCCTCGATGAATACGACCTTGATCTTGCCGCAGATGGAGGCATCGTTATTGATCGCTTCCCCTACTGCATTGATAAGCTTGATGGTCAGCTTTGCATTCCTGTATCCGGCTGCCGCTTTCGCACCAAAGATGAAAGTTCTCGGATAGAAAGGCATCTCCGGGTGCTCCTTCAGCTGATTATAAAGATGCATAATATGAAGAATATTCAAAAGCTGTCTTTTATACTCATGAAGCCTCTTTACCTGAACGTCGAAAATCGATCTCGGGTCCACTTCGATGCCGTTGTGCTCCAGAATATATTCTGCCAGGCGAATCTTATTCTTATATTTAATGTTCATGAATTCCTGCTGGGCCTTCTCATCATCCGCATAGACCTTCAGCTTGGTCAGTCTCGTAAGATCAGTAATCCAATCGGAACCTATATGAAAAGTAATCCAATCTGCCAGAAGCGGATTCCCATGGAGGAGAAAACGTCTCTGCGTGATACCGTTTGTCTTATTGCTGAACTTATTCGGCATCATCTCATAGAAATCTCTAAGCTCCTGCTTTTTCAATATTTCCGTATGCAGTCTGGCCACGCCGTTTACCGAATAGCCGGAGGCTATGGCAAGATGTGCCATTTTGACCTGGCCGTCATAGATAATTGCCATTTTACGGATTTTTTCATGATTACCGGGATATATTTGCTCAATCTGCTTCACAAAGCGGCGATTGATTTCCTCTACGATCTGGTAGACTCTGGGCAGAAGCCTGGAGAACAGTTCGATGGGCCATTTTTCCAGCGCTTCCGACATAATGGTGTGATTCGTATAAGCACAGGTCTTCGTGGTGACCGCCCACGCCTCATCCCACGTAAGATAATACTCATCCATAAGGATGCGCATCAGCTCGGCAATCGCCACGGTAGGGTGAGTATCGTTCAACTGGAAGGTAACCTTCTCGTGGAATCTGCGGATATCCTCATGCTTTCGCATGTACTTCGCCACCGCCGCCTGTACCGATGCAGATATGAAGAAATATTGCTGCTTTAAGCGAAGCTCCTTGCCTGCATAATGATTATCGTTAGGATAGAGCACTTCTACAATATTTTTTGCCAGATTCTCCTGCTCCACCGCTTTCTGATAGTCGCCCTTATCGAAGGATTCCAGACGGAAGCATTCCACCGGTTGAGCATCCCAGATGCGCAGCGTATTCACAATGCCGTTTCCATAGCCTACGATGGGCAAATCGTAAGGGATAGCGTTCACCGACTGATAGCCCTCTTGCTTGAAATTGCTCCTGCCGTTCTCATCCACATATACATTCACATAGCCGCCGAACTTTACCTCTTTGGCATATTCCGGTCTTCTCAGCTCGAAGGGATTTCCGTTCTCCAGCCAGTTATCGGGCACCTCTATCTGATAACCGTCGCGGATCTGCTGCTTGAACATTCCGTAACGGTAACGGATACCACAACCGTATGCCGGATAACCCAAAGTAGCCAGGGAATCGAGAAAACAAGCTGCAAGCCTTCCCAGACCGCCGTTACCCAGTGCCGCATCCGGTTCCTGATCTTCTATTGCGTTGATGTCCACGCCCAGTTCTTCCAGCGCTTCTTTTACCGGCTCATGGGCCTGAAGATTGATAATATTGTTGCCGAGCGCCCTTCCCATCAGAAATTCCATAGAAAGGTAATAAACCATTTTAGGATCCTGCTTCTCATATTCTTCCTGCGTCGTCATCCATTTATCGACAATCGCGTCCTTGATGGCATAAGATACTGCCTGAAAAATCTGCTGAGGCGTGGCCTCCTCCATACTCTTTCTATATAACGTTTTTACATTATAAACAACGCTTCTTTTAAATAAATCCTTGTCAAAAGACAAGGCAGCCTTCTTAATCATATACTACCTCCCATCCAACTTCTTTCTATTCATAATTATACAATATGTGGCAAAAAAAGCAATAAGATAAGAAAACGGCGGCAAAATCCTTTTTCCGGAATCTGCCGCCTGTTACTGCTATTTCCTGCCAATGCTTATCGTAACGTTCTCGCCGTTTACGTTCCATTCCTTGGAAGCCTCAAGCGTTTCCCCCGTTACCATTTCATCCGCAAGCACCTTCGCTGATATTATGCTCTCATTTTTCTTAACAATACCTGCAATTTTATCATTTCCGTCAATCGATACCCTGATGTGGTCCATAACTTCAAAATCGGCATCCTTACGCATCGTCTGAATCTTGCTGATTACCTCATATACGAAGCCTTCTTCCACCAGTTCTTCCGTAAGCTCCGTATGAAGCACTACCGTCACCGTATTGTCCGCATCCGATACGTAGCCTTCCTTCTGACTCATTTCGATCAATAAGTCCTCCTTCGAAAGCTCCACTTCCGTACCGTTTATATCGAACTTAAGCGCTCCCTGCACATTCAGCTCATCCATAGCCGCGTTGCCGTCGAGAGATGCTAATTCCTTTTGTATGCCGCCCAGTTGTTTTCCGTATTTCGGTCCCACTGTGCGAAGCTGGGGCTTGAAGCTGTAGCTGGTGAACTCCCGCACATCCTCCGTAAAGACTACTTCCTTTACATTCAGCTCCTCCACGATAATATCCTGATAAAACGCTCCCAGCTCGTGAGGTGCTTTTACAAACATTCTTCCGATGGGCTGACGGTTCTTGATATTTGCCGTATTTCTGCAGGCGCGTCCCATAACGACAATTTTCAGGACTTCGTCCATATTCTCTTCTAATTTCTTATCGATAAAGTTCTCATCTTGTTTTGGAAAGTCACACAGATGAATACTCTCCGGCGCACTCTTATCGATGCTGCAAACGAGATTTTTGTAAATCTCCTCGGTCATGAAAGGAATCATGGGAGCCGCGCATTTACTTACGGTAACTAACGCCGTATAGAGCGTCATGTACGCATTGATTTTATCCTGCTCCATTCCTTTGGCCCAGAAGCGCTCACGGCTTCTTCTGACATACCAGTTGCTCATATCGTCCACGAAATCGTCCAATGCTCTTGCGGTCTCAGGTATCTTGTAAGCATCCATGTAGGAATTCACATCTTTTACCAGCGTGTTCAGCTTGGAAAGCAGCCACTTATCCATGACTGCGAGCTTATCGTATTCCAGCTCATATTTCGTGGCATCAAAGCTGTCGATGTTGGCATACAGTACGAAGAACGCATAGGTATTCCAAAGCGTACCCATGAATTTTCGCTGTCCCTCCTGTACGGCCTTGCCGTGGAAACGGTTGGGAAGCCATGGAGCGGAGTTAATATAGAAGTACCATCTGATAGCGTCTGCCCCGTAGGTTTCCAGAGCCTCGAAAGGGTCTACCGCATTGCCCTTGGACTTGCTCATCTTCTGGCCGTTCTCGTCCTGAACGTGTCCTAACACGATTACATTTTCATAAGGCGATTTATTAAATAACAGCGTGGATTCCGCAAGGAGGGAATAGAACCATCCCCTCGTCTGGTCTACCGCCTCGCTGATAAACTGCGCAGGAAATTGCTTTTCAAACAGTTCCTTATTTTCAAAGGGATAATGATGCTGCGCAAAGGGCATCGCACCGGAATCAAACCAGCAGTCGATCACTTCGGGCACACGCTTCATCGTTCCGCCGCACTCCGGGCACGGGATCGTGATTTCATCGATATAAGGTCTGTGCAGCTCAACGGTCTTCGCCGCTTCGTTGCCGCTCATTTTCTCCAGCTCTTCGCGGCTTCCGATAGAGTGCATCTTACCGCAGCCCTGACATTCCCATACATTTAAAGGTGTTCCCCAGTAACGGTTTCTGGATATCCCCCAGTCCTGAATGTTCTCCAGCCAGTCACCGAAACGGCCCTTGCCGATGGATTCAGGAATCCAGTTAATCGTATTGTTGTTGCGGATCAAGTCTTCCTTTACCGCCGTCATCTTGATGAACCACGACTCGCGGGCATAGTAGATGAGCGGGGTATCGCAACGCCAGCAGTGAGGATAGCTGTGTTCGAACTTGGGAGCATCGAACAGCAGTCCCTTCTTCTCCAAATCTGCCAGAATCATCGGATCGGCCTTTTTGCAAAACACTCCTGCATAGTCCGTCTCCGCCGTCATCTCGCCTTTGGAATCCACCAGCTGTACGAAGGGCAGGTCATAGATACGCCCGACGTTGGCGTCGTCTTCACCGAAGGCCGGGGCGATATGAACCACACCCGTACCGTCGGTCAGCGTAACATAATTGTCACAGGTCACATAATGCGCTTTTTTATGCTGCTTCTCGCAAATCTCCAGCGCGTAGTCGAAAAGGGGTTCATATTCCTTATATTCCAAATCCTTGCCGGTATAGGTCTCAAGTATTTCATAAGCCGCAATATTCTTCTCTTTATCACCAAACTTTCCCAGCACGCTGTCCAAAAGTGCCTCGGCCATATAATAGGTATAGCCATCCGCCGCCTTCACCTTAACATACGTTTCCGAAGGGTTCACGCAAAGAGCCACGTTGGAGGGAAGGGTCCAGGGCGTGGTGGTCCATGCCAGAATATAAGCATCTTCGTCCTTTACCTTAAAACGTGCTACCGCAGACTTTTCCTTTACATCCTTATACCCCTGTGCCACCTCGTGAGAGGAGAGGGGAGTTCCGCAGCGGGGGCAGTAGGGAACGATCTTGAATCCCTTATATAAAAGCTGTTTATCCCAAATCTGTTTCAGCGCCCACCATTCCGATTCGATATAATCGTCGTGATAGGTAACGTACGGATCGTCCATATCCGCCCAAAAACCTACGGTACCGGAGAAATCCTCCCACATGCCTTTGTATTTCCACACGCTTTCCTTACATTTCATAATGAACGGGTCGAGGCCGTATTCTTCGATCTGCTCTTTTCCGTCCAGTCCTAATTCTTTTTCTACCTCCAGCTCCACCGGAAGTCCGTGGGTATCCCAGCCGGCTTTCCTCGGAACCATATAGCCCTTCATCGTGCGGTATCTGGGAATCATATCCTTGATAACACGGGTGAGGACATGGCCGATATGAGGCTTGCCGTTTGCTGTGGGTGGCCCGTCATAAAAGGTGTAGGTCGGGCAGCCTTCGCGGTTTTCCATACTCTTTTCAAATATGCGCTCATCCTTCCAGAACTTTTCCGTCTGTTTCTCGCGCTCTACGAAATTCAAATTGGCAGATACTTTCTGATACATTCTCTTCATCCTTTCTGAAATAACGAGCAACACATTTTATGAATTGCTCTTATAATAGTAAAAAATCATCAAAAAAACCCCATCCTGTAAAAGGACGAGGTCAAAACTCCTGCGTTACCACCTGTTACAACATACGCCCGCCGTTACATTCAGCCTTCGGCTTCATAGCCTCAATTGATACATAAAGTATACTGCTGTGCGATATTTCATGCTTGCAAAAATGCGGGATATATGATTTCTTTTAACGGAAGAAAACCGGCAACGCCTACTCCGATAGTTTGGGCATTGCAGCTCGGAAGTGATATTCCGTATCCTCTTACTCGCACCGGCCTCACACCATTCACCGGTTCGCTGTGCCTTTCTTAAGATACTTACTGTCTTCGTCAATGCTTTTCTATATACTATATAAATGAGATTATAAAGCGTGAAACAAAGAATTGTCAAGTAATAGTTCAGCCTTCAATACCGCGAAGCCAAAATTGCGTCTCTATGAAATTTTACAAGGGCTGCAAGCGCCAAAATGTAGTTTTATCACATTTTGTGTGCATATATGTTGCAGTTTAGCCAAGGGCTTAACTGTAACATTGTCAAGGGTCAACCGAATGAAAGCTATGGCAAATGTAGAAAATATGTGCTAGAATATTTTATAATTTACTAAAAAATAGCTTGTCGGACAATTCCGGCAAAATAGGAGGCAAAATGGACAGACAAAATCTGACCTTGCTCACAGACCTTTACGAACTCACTATGATGCAGGGCTATTTCAAAAACAAAAGCCAAAACGAAACCGTAATCTTTGACGTTTTTTACCGTTCCAATCCCAGCGACGGCGGCTATGCGGTGATGGCGGGCTTAGAGCAGGTAATCCAATATATTAAGGAACTGCATTTTTCGCAGGAGGATATCGACTATCTGGCAGGGCTTTCCATTTTCCAGCAGGACTTTCTCGATTATCTGGAGGACTTTAAATTCACGGGAGATATTTATGCGATTCCTGAAGGAACGGTTGTTTTTCCAAGGGAGCCTTTGGTAAAGGTCATCGCGCCTATCATGCAGGCACAACTCGTGGAGACGGCTATCTTAAATATCATCAACCACCAAAGCCTGATTGCTACCAAAGCGGCCAGAGTATGCTATGCGGCCAGAGGTGACGGAATTATGGAATTCGGCCTTCGCCGCGCGCAAGGTCCGGACGCCGGAGTGTATGGCGCAAGAGCTGCCATGATCGGCGGCTGTGTGGCCACCTCTAACGTTCTCTGCGGACAGCTCTTCAACGTTCCCGTAAAAGGGACTCATGCTCATAGCTGGATTATGAGCTTTCCCGATGAATATACCGCCTTCAAGACTTATGCTGAAATGTATCCTTCTGCTTGTATTTTGCTTGTAGATACTTATGATACTTTAAAATCCGGCGTTCCTAACGCCATCCGCGTGTTCAAAGAGATGCGCAAAGCCGGAGTTCCCTTTTCCTACTACGGAATCCGTTTGGACAGCGGCGACCTCGCATACCTTTCCAAGAAAGCCCGTAAGATGCTGGACGAAGCCGGTTTCCCCGATGCGGTCATCTCCGCTTCCAACGATTTGGACGAGTTCTTAATCGATAGCCTTAAGGTTCAGGGCGCTTCCATTACCTCGTGGGGCGTAGGCACCAGTCTTATCACTTCCAAGGACTGCCCGGCATTCGGCGGCGTATATAAATTATCGGCGATCAAGGACAAGGACGGAACCTTCATTCCCAAGATCAAGTTATCCGAAAATACTGAAAAGGTAACAAACCCGGGAAATAAGAAGATTTACCGTGTTTATGAAAAGGAGTCGGGAAAAATCAAGGCCGATTTAATCTGCCTTATGGAAGAGCACTTTGACGAAGAAGAATCCCTTCTTCTCTTCGATCCTCTGGAGCCTTGGAAAAAAACAAGACTCTCCGGCGGAAGCTATACGCTTCGGGAAATTATGGCTCCCATCTTTTTGGGCGGCGAGTGCTGTTATGAGTCTCCGAAGGTTATGGATATCCGAGCGTACTGCCAGACAGAGTTAGACACCCTATGGGATGAGACAAGGCGTCTCATCAATCCCCATAAAGTATATGTGGATTTATCCAAGAAGCTGTACGATATTAAGATCGATTTGCTCGACCGCATGAGTCAATCTTAAAACGTCAATTTGTAACGGAAAGCGAGGCATTCATATGCTTAGAATTATTACCGACTCCGCTTCGGATTTGCCGAAGCAGTACGTGCAAGACCATAAATTACACGTTATCCCTACCCCTGTCGTCATCGACGAGGTGGACTATTTGGACGGAAAGACCATTCAAACTGCCGAGTTTTATAACATATTAGACGATACAAAAAGAGATATAAGAACCTACCACATCAACCCCGCTATGTTCGAAGACGCTTTTCTTCCCTATGCGGAAGCAGGAGACAGCATCATTTATCTTTGCTTTTCCACCGGGATTGCAGGTACCTTCAATGCTGCGAATATTGCAAAAGCAAATATTTTGGAAAAATACCCGGATTTCGATCTGACGATCATCGATTCCAAATGTGCTTCCATCGGTTTCGGACTGCTCGTATCCAAGTTGGTCACTATGCTGGAAAACGGAGCCCCCAAAGAAATTCTCATCGAGGCTGCCGATTATTATATTTCCCACGTACACCATGTCTTTACCGTCCACACCCTCGCTTACCTCATAAAAGGCGGACGGCTTTCCAAGTTCAAAGGAACTATTGCGGAAACACTTGATATGAAGCCAATTCTCATCGTGGATAAATCCGGAAGCCTTCAGGTTATCAAGACGGTCCGAGGGCACAAGAAATCTTTAAAGGCTCTGGTAGACTATACAAAAGAAAATGTTTACGATGCCTCTGACCAAACCATAGCATTTTGCCATGGCGAAGATGAAAAGGCACTTTCTTTTGTTCTTGACCTATCCGACGAACTGTTAAGACCGAAGGATAAGCTGATCTCCACCGTAGGCTGTGCCATAGGGGCTCATACCGGACGAGGCGTTATCGGCATTTGCTTTTTTGATACTTCCGACGACAAATATAAGGAATACTTATAAATATAGAGAAGTATTTTTATGTAATAGGAGCACTTTCTTATTACATAAAAAGGCCGTCTGCGATTTAAGATTATAAACTTAAACCTCAAACGGCTTTTATTATCTTTATTGCTCCATCTGCCTTCCCAGAAAACCCGAAGCGGATAGGATGAGCTTCTGCTCCACCTCTCCCAGCTTCATCTTTTCATCGTTCCCCACAAGAATCACTGCTCCGATTACGTCCCCTTCGCATATAATGGGGCTGATCGCTTCATGAAAAAATTCCTCTCCGCTGTCGCTGGAAATCGGGATAAAATTGCGGTCACCCTTCGATGCCAGCACCATTTCCCGATTGTTTATTTTCTCTTCCAGTTCTTTGCTCAAGCTTTTCCCCATGAGATTCTTATATCCGCCGGACACTGCGATAATCTGATCCCTGTCAGCGATCAATGCGGTATGTCCGGAAACCTGTGCGAGACTCTCTGCATATTGCTTCGCAAAAGTGCTCATTTCTCCAATTGGAGAATATTTTTTCAAGATGATTTCGCCTTCTCTGTCCGTAAATATTTCGAGCGGATCGCTCTCCCTTATGCGCAGCGTGCGCCTGATTTCTTTGGGTATTACAATACGGCCTAAGTCGTCAATCCTGCGGACTATCCCAGTTGCTTTCATATTCTGTTTCCTCCATTTTCCAAATATTTCAGTCTTTTCGCTGCCATTCTTCTCTGGCTCGAGAATCTACAGCGATGTGTTGCTAGTATTTGTAAATGGTGGATTATTATACCTAAATATTTTCAAAAACGCTCACTTCCGACTGTAACTCTTTTCCGACAATTTTACTCTCTTTCGTCTTATCCGTTATCAACTCGATGGAAGGCACTATTTCATTCATATTCCTGACCAGAAATGTACCGGTAATGCTGCTCGCCAAACCTGTAAGCAGCAATATGGCTACTAAACCGAGGATTCTAACGCCTATACTCTTTCGCATAATTTGTATCTTATCTGATCACTATTTTGTGAAAGAAAGTATGATATTATCCGCCCACTCCGCTTCCTTAAAACCAACCAAAACAAAATCTTCTCCTACCACGACCGGCCTCTTCACAAGCATTCCGTCCGTGGAAAGAAGTGCATATTTCTCTTCCAAGGTCATTCCCGGGAGTTTATCCTTCAACTGCATTTCCTTATACAAGTTCCCGCTCGTATTAAAGAAGCTCTTTATATCCTTCCCGCTCCTCTCATGCCACTCCTTCAGCTCTGCCGCCGTAGGATTATCCTCCTTAATGTGCCTGTCTGCATACGTAATTCCATGTGCCTTCAGCCATTCCCCCGCCTTTTTACAAGTACTGCATTTCGGATATTCCACAAATAAAACGTTCATAGCATCCCTCTTTTCCAAAACTTATTAGTTTACATATTCACTTCTGTTTCTTTCTATCATATTATCACATGATTGCGATTTACATACAACATCTCATTTTATATTACACTCCGAATTCTTTCCGTAACATCCTGTAAATATTAGCTTTACATTGATGCTGTTACTGTTCACTCCGTTCTCAGTAACATGATGGTTTTCTATAATTATTATTTATAAATATATATATTGACAATGTATATTATACAATATATAATATACATAATAATTATATATGTAAAAAACAAATCTATCGATATCGGCCTTTTCCGGCGCCTTCGTAATTTCAGGCGCATACCAAGAGCCTATGCCGAAGAAAGGAGCTCATATGATATACCCAATCAGTGCCCCCCTGCTCGACTTTCTCCTTCTCTCTATCGTCCGGCAGCAAGACAGCTACGGCTACCAGATCAGCCAGCAATTAAAAAGCGTATCCAATATGAAGGATTCCACGCTCTACCCCATCCTTCGCCGCCTGTCCGACAACAATTTCGTCATTACTTATGACCAGCCTTTTCAGGGCCGCAATCGCAAATACTACCGGATTACCGAGGCTGGAGAAAACCAATGGCAATTCCTGAAAAATGAGTGGCAGCAGCATACCGCCACCATCGAAAAAGTTATAAATGAGAAAAGAATTTTCCAAGAGGGAGGAAATGAAAATGAATAAAGCGGAATACATGCAATCTTTAAGAAAACAATTGCGGCATCTTCCAAAAGAGGACTTCCAAAGGGCCGTGGATTATTTTGAAGAATACTTTTCCGACGCAGGCGCCGAGGAAGAGGCTCAGGTAATTGAGGATCTGGGAACACCCGAATTCGCCGCAGAACAAATCGTAGCCAACATTGTTCGCAAAAACGCCGCCGCACCGGTCAAAGATGTGAAAAAAGGCTTAAATGCCGTTTGGGTAGGCGTACTCGCCGTATGTGCAGCGCCCTTTGCTCTTCCTCTGGCTCTGGGCTTTGCCATGGTAATCATCGCTTTTGTTTTATGCATATTGGCGGTCATCTTATGCTTTATCTTTGCAGGTATTATAATAGCTATTGCCGGGCCTCTTTACATCGTTGCCGGATTCACCGTGGCCGTTGCCAATTTCCCCGCCTTTCTTAGCTGCCTGGGGGCCGGCCTTGTCTCCATGGGACTCGGTATGCTGCTGACCTTTGGCATGATACGCTTCTGTCAATGGTTCCTCACCCGCATGGTACGTTTCTTTGGACATCTGATCGAAAAAGGAGGAAGAAAAAATGAGCAAAACAAATAAGTTTCTTGCCCTATGCGCTGCTTTTGTCGGTTTAGGCATCATCTTATATATTACAGGATTTTTTCTCGGAGAAAGCGTTACCGGTATCGGCATAAGCAACGACGGCTTTCAGGTATATAGCTGGAACCAGACAAAACTGAATGAAACTGACTTTATAGAAATGACAGACATCGAACTGGATGCCTTTCAAAATATCGACATGAAGGTTTCCTATGCCAATGTGGAAATCAAAGAATCAGACCGCTTTAAGATTTCTTATAAAACGGCACAGAATCACCCGTTATCTTATGAAATCAAAGACGGTACGCTGCATATAACTCAAGCGAATAATGCTGCAGGTTCCTCTTCCTTCCATTATATGTTCCTTGGCTTTTCAGGTATTCAAGGCGGCGATATCCGGGAGAATGAATCAGTCACTGTTTATATTCCCGGGAATGTAGAATTAAATAGTATTTCGGTGAATAACGACTGCGGAAATACTAATCTTTCCTCCCTAAATGCTTCTTCCGTCTCTATATCTGCGGATTACGGCGATGTAAACCTGACTGGCATGAATGCCCCTTGTATTGCTCTGGAAGTAAACACTGGCTATTTGAATCTGGACAATATAATTGCAGATACCCTGACAGTAACTACCGATTACGGAAATATCACACTAAACACCATCGATACCTCTACCGCTGCGTTGAAGGTAAACACCGGTAATGTGAATCTGGATAGTATAGTTGCAGATACTCTGACAGTAACTGCCGATTACGGAGATGCCGGCCTAAGCACCATCGATGCTTCCAGCGTCACTTTGAAAATGAATACCGGCAATGTGAATATAAGGGATATCGATTCCGGCATTATTGAAACAGCAATCGATTACGGTGGCCTTCAGTTAAGCTCCGCAGAGACCGATTCTTTCTCCGTAGAAATAAACACAGGCAGCCTCGAGATAACAGATATGACAGCAAATACTTTCGCAGCAGACATCGAATACGGTGAAACCAACGCAGAGCGAATCACCATATCAGGAGATGCGGATATTACCATGGGAACCGGTTCCCTTCACATGAAAGATGCCAGTCTTCAGACTTTAACGGCAGATAATGAATATGGAGACGTTTCTCTGGAATTCTCTTCTCCAGCCACCGATTATTCCTACGATTTATTTACAGAATACGGCACTATTAAAGTTGAAGGGCAGGATATGGGAGAAAAATACAAGCCGCTTTCCTCTTCCGACATAGGAAAGCATATTACGGTCTCTTGCGAGTCCGGCAACATCGACATAAAGGGCTTATAATTCATATGCGAGAGAATTTATAAATCCAATTGATTGCAGAATATGTTATTTCTTAGGATTCATAATATCTTGATACAATCAGAAGCTGCTGTTCTTATAATATATAAGAACAGCAGCTTTTTGTGTGCCAGGCATGGCACTAATCTAGCTAGTGAAAGTCTAGCCTTGGATATTTACCGCCAAGTACAGACATCCTCTATTCTTAGCTTTCCTCAATTTTCCAGCTTGCTTTGCTTTTCCATCTACCAAATGCGGTAATTGCCACTTAAAGCCAGCATGGCGAAAAGATACAGGCAGTTATCGTAGTATCTTCTTTCACCTGTTCTAAGTGGGGTGTTCCAGAAATCTTTTACACAAGCAATGGCAAAGGGTCCATCAGAGGCAAGAGACGCCTGTGCATTGGTTGCTGTGATTGCAATTGGGTGGAGCGCTTCATCTCCCGCAAGTTTCCCATCGATGGTGTAAATGGCTCTCGAGTTATGTTTTATGGTTTCACAGAAAAAATACTGAAGTTTTTCTGCTGTTTCCTTATGCCAACTGCCTTCCGAAGTTTCCTTTGCAAACCATTCATAATCCAACGCAATATTTGCAATCGTGCGGTATGCATCGCTAAAATACCAGTCATGTCTACCAAATATTTCCTGCTCCAAGGGGTAAGGTTCTCCAGAAAAGGTGCTATACTCTGCGCTTAGACCAGTTTCTGGATGGCAGGCCTTTTTCAAGTATTCTCTACTTTTTTCAGCTGCAATAGTCCAGAATTTTTGGTCCTCTTCCTTCGCCCACAGAGAAAATAACTGGTAAAAATGCGGAAGATGATAGGATGGATCTGTAAATTCCCTGTCAGGAATAAACCGTATTAAATAATTGTCTGGATTCCACATGGCAAATCCAATCCCATCTTCTCCTTTGTGAACACAGGTAGACAATAAATCCCTTGCTTCTTTTGAATAGCAGAAAATTCCTTCTCCATCTCCAAAGCGATGTGCCGCAAAAAATAACGCCATAGCAAAAAATTCTTCACCATCAGGAGCTGGTCCATAGGAGTTCTTTCTTCCGTCTGGGTGGACACTCCATGCAAAATATCCTTTGTTAACCCCTTCTTCCATATACATATAAGTTTTTGCCCATTTCCAAAGAGCATCAAATTCCTTTTTTTTACCTAACTGTACACACATCATCATGGCATAGGACATACCTTCGGTTCTTACGTCATAATTTCCAGTATCCATCACATAACCAGTCCCGTCTTCATTTTCAAAATAAAATTTATTCGGTCCATAAAAAATCTGCCAAAAAGTATCCTCTACTCTTTTCTCTATTTCTTCTTTTTGATAACCAGCTTCCAAAAAAACATTGCGATATTGTTTCTGCTTCACGTTACTCCTCCTAAATGGTAAATCTGTTTACCATCCGTTCCATCTCTTCATATTCTTTATTTAAATCTTCTGCAGCCTCCTCAATTTTCTTTGCAACTGCCATCTGATTTGCTACATTTTCCTCTAATTGTCCTGCTGCACTTTCCGTTTCTTCTGCTGCTGCCGAAATACTTTGGATACTTCCAAGCATTTCATCTTTTGACTGATCCATATTTTCCATCTTTCCATGGATTTGATTCATATGATCCGCAAGGGACATGATTTCCTGATTCATCCCCTGGAACATAGTAACAGTTTCATTTAAAGTTTTTTCCTGACTTTCCATTGCCGCTTTTGCCTGTCTCACACTATCTACCGTATCAACTGTTTCTTTTTTCATACGGGAAATGATTCTGCCGATTTCTGCTGAAGCCTGCTCTGACTGTGCTGAAAGCTTACGAATTTCATCTGCCACAACAGAAAATCCACGTCCTGCTTCTCCAGCTCTGGCTGCTTCAATGGAGGCATTTAAGGATAATAGATTCGTACTTTCTGCTATGGAATTAATAACCTTAATAAACTCACTAATTTCTTTCGAATTTTCTTCCATCTGTTCCACATTGGTAATTACCTGATTGGTAATGGAAACCGTTGCTTTTTCTCTCTGGCAAAGTTTATTCACCACATCAATTCCTTCATAGGAGAGCTTGTCCGCTTTTGTAAGCACCTGATTCATCAGTCCAATGGCATCATTTACGTTGGATATTAATACTGCCAGTTCATTCATTTCTTTCACACAATTTACAGTATCTTCTGCTTGCTGACTCATTCCACAGCTGATTTCATGAGATGCATGATGAATTCCATCACTGGCGTTCATTAACTCTTCCGATACTGTTTTCATATATCCGGAAGATACTGCAATTTTATTGCTGGATTGCTGCACCCGCTCTATCATTTTTTTTATTTCAAGTATCGTTTCATTCACACAATTTCCAAGTAACTGAAATTCATCTTTTCCACGTACCATTACCAGGCTGGTCAGGTTGCCTTTTGCACTTTTTTTCAGAACAAAATTAACCTTTTCAATTTCTTTTGCAATCTCTTTGGAGAGAATTACTGTCAAACCGATTCCGATGAGACCTCCAAGAACTACAAGTATCATGGTAGTATTCTTAACTGCCTGAGCCTGTTCAATGATGGCAGACCTTGGAATCAATGTGATGATCTTGCCCTGCACCTCTTCCACATTTCCCTCTAATAGAAGATAACTATTTCCTTGATAACTGATATAGCCTTTCCCGTCTGTAAGTTCAGCTTTCTTTTGCATAATTTCTTCCAGCATTGCTTCATCATACTCACCATCAAACAAATTTCTGCCATCGCTGGTCTGAAAAACAGCCATACTGCCTTCTGGTAACTCGCTTGTCTTTAAAGTGTCTGTAATAAATTCCTTGGATAAATCAACAATGACATAACCAACTGGTTTATCATACTGATCAAAAAGTCTTCTGACACAGTAAATTCCATAAGAGTCAATTTTTTTCTCTGCCGGAATATCCAGTCCCGGGTGAAAACCAAGCCATATTGTTTCCTGATTTCCAAGATTCTCCAGTAGTTTGAATTCCTCCGAAGCAGCGAACTGGTCATAGGTATCTGCAGGTAAAAGATTATTAATCGCTCCGATTGGTTTTCCCGTTTCTGTTAACACATAGATTTCACTGATGTTTTTTTCCGTCATGGCAGTAGCATAGGCTTGCGAAGATATTTCCGTAAAAACTTTTTTCTGCTCGATTAAATCCTCAGCATAAAGTCCTGCATAGTACTTTCTTAAAGTGGTATTTCTGGTTAATTGCAAATTTTTAGCTTCAGCAGATATACTGACTGTTTCAAAATAGCGAAGCATTAAATTTAAGGAAGAATTCATGGCACTTTCATAATTCTGAATAATTCCCTGTGCTGCCTTTTGATAAGAAAAAGTGCCTAAAACCACCAGCAAAATTACCAGAATCATAAACGCAGAAATTAATTTTATTCGAATACTATGGTACCATTTTACGGAGTTTGCATCTTGTTTTTGCTGCATCTTTATTTCTTTATCCAGCATCCTCATTTTTCTCTTGCTCCCCTGGCCTGGCTGCTCCGGCTGTGCTGCCTGTCCTGACTGTATTAGCTGATTCCGCTGATTACTTTTCTTTTCTACCCGTCCCTTTTTTCTGATTGCCATTGCTAATCCCCCGTCGTTTAATCCATTGTAAATGAATAAAAATCTGCTGTTCCCCGTCCTTCAAAAGTAAAATACAATGCATATACTCCTGTCAGTGGTGCTATTTCTTTTTGGTAATCTTCCCATACATTGCTGAAATCCACGGGTATAGATACAAGTGGCTCCTGATCCCAGGCTGTCTTTACATGAAATACTCCTTTTGCATACCCGCGTATCCTAATCCCGATTTTACTGACTTGTTGCATATTAAAATATTTAAACCCGATTGTAGATCCATCTGTCACATTACTGATATAAGCAGGATCTGTATCCCCATCTCTGCCATCCTGTCGTATTCTTGGGAATCCTTCCCCCCCGACATATACAGACTCTTCTCGGCTAAATAAATTACAGGCGATAAATGCTGGATACTCACCTTTTCCTGTCAGAGCCCCCTGATTTAGACCACATGATGTCATTTCCGCCTGACGAATTGTCTTGTTGTCCCAAAATTCAATTTTATCAGCACAGCCCTGTCTGGAATACCATGAATTATTGGTATGACGATGATAAAAAACATACCACTGATTCTGAATCTCAATAATACTCCCGTGATTATTGGCTCCATATGCAGCGGGCATCAGAGCCGGTTTATAAGTATCAATGTGCAAATCCGTATTGCTCACAACCACACCACCGTAACGAAAACCTGAACATGGATTTTCACTGTATGCATAGCATAATTCGTGCATTTGTACCGAAGAGTAAATAAGAATATACAGATTTCCACGTTTTCTGATAGATGGTGCTTCAAAGAATTCAAAGCCTTCAAAATCTGTACCCTGTCCATAGGATTTACTGGGAATCACAAATACTGGGGCCGTTTCGATAGTTATCATATCTTCCTTTAAAACAGTAACCATTGCTCCATGTCTGCCTGTATCTCCATGTGCAGCAAACCCTGTATAAAGATATGATTTATCACCCTCCGTTAATACTCCGGGATCAAACTGGGGTTCATCCTGCTCTCCTTCGCCAAGTCTCGTTCCATCCTCATATCTCACATATCCATAAAACTCGAATTTACCATATGGAGTATCACATACTGCCACTGATACCACCGAAATCTTATCCAGAACATAGTAGAGATAATATCTGCCGTCAGGACCCTGAGTTACATCTGGTGCATATAAACACATTTTTCCATAAGGATTTTCAGGGTCATCGGTTTTTTTGTATATTACCCCTTCCATACGCCAGTTTCCCAAATCTTCAACGGGTGCTGACCAGCATACATAGTCTCCAGGACAGAATACAGGGCCATTATAAAAGTCGTGGGATCCATATAGATAAAGTCTGTCTCCAAATACATAGGGTTCCCCATCTGGTACATATTCCCAGGATGGTAAATAAGGATTAAATGCTTGCTTTTTTTCATCCATCATCTGATTCCTGTTCCTCTTTCCTGCTTATTTATAATCCAAATAAAGAAACTTCATAAAATCAACATATCTCCCGCTTCCTGTCTGGAAAAATAAAATATTACGAATCGGCAGCCTGGTTTTCCACATATAGAGTAGTGTTTTATTAAGGATAGATGACAGTCATGGGGCCAAAAACAGCATAATTTGTACTGTTTTCTTTGTCTGTATATCCATACACCCCCATGGTACAGCCGACAAAACCACCAGCTCCCTGGGTCGTTAGCTGAGCAATATCTATTGATTCTTCCAATATTCTTCCATTAAAGATACAGTTCATACTATGTTTTTCAGTCTGCAATTCCAAAATAACGTTTCCCCTATATTGATCTGCTTCTTCTTTGAAAATACAGGTTTCTACTGATTTTTCTTTTTTAATAATACTTGCTATTATTATGTTGTTTTGCTTTAAGATAATAAATCTGATAAAGTTGTCCCCATTGTAATAGTATACCAATCCAGCTTCTTCCCCTTCTTCTGGGAGAAATGTCATTGGAACTCTCAACGAAAACTGATGCTCCGCAACTCGGATTCCAATATAGGACGGTGTTTTTTCTCCCTCCAGTTTTTGTGTTCCAAGTTTCAGGTACAGACTTCCATCTAATACGTTTCTAATTGAAGAATCCAGTACGCTACGTAACATAACACAACAAAGGGGAAGCGGATTCGTCCAATTGATTTTTTTTACTATCCCCATTCCGCACAGAGTTTCTGGTAATACAGGAATTTTTCCTTCTCCTGCACAGAAAACAGGCCAGTCTTCTTCCCAAATAACAGGAACCATAAAAGTCTCCCGACCCATGGAACTCTTTCCTTTATACATTCTGGTTCCCAGCATTACAGCAAACCAGCTTCCATCAGTGTCTTCTACAAGATCGGCATGTCCGATATACTGAAGTGGATAGTTCAACCCCAAATGCTTATGTGTTAACAAAGGATTATTTTTGCATGATTCATAAGGTCCATAGAGTTCTTTGCTTCTTGCGATATTTACACTATGTTCATGAGCTGTTCCACCCTCTGCAATCATCAGATAGTAATAGTCATCTTTTTTGTAGAGATGTGGTCCTTCCGGCCATACCACGTTCTTAGCAGCACCATCCCATAGAACATGAGGTTCTTCTACTAAGGTGCCATTGCTTAAGTCCAGTTTCTGCACCCAGATTTCACAGTCGCCATAGTACTTGGCATCTGCCTCAAATCGCTGTCCAACATAGTAACAACACTCACCCGCAAAAAATAGACTGGGATCAATTCCAGAGGCATGTTCCAAAAATACTGGTTCAGACCAGGGACCTTTTGGATCCGTTGCGGTTACATAAAAGTTGCCACCTCTTCCGGCATTTGTTGTAATTACATAAAACTTTTCCTTATGATAACGAATTGTTGCTGCAAATATCCCAGAAGATACTTCCAAATCCATTAAATCCAATTGCTTTGAAGTCTCTAAAACATTTCCAATCTGAGTCCAGTTCTGTAAATCTTCACTTTCAAAAATTGGAATTCCCGGTGCATATGTAAATGTGGAGGTTATGAGATAATATTTCCCTCCTGCTTCACAAATGGAAGGATCTGGATACATTCCTCTGAGTATAGGGTTTTTAATCTGTTCCATGGCTACTTATTTCCCGTCTCTTATATTCTAACTATGTTTTTTATTAATTCGTATTGCTTTTACAGAAAATCATGCTGCTACTCTTTGATTCTTCTTTCCAGTTCCAACTGCATATCGTCAAAAAAGATTTGAGAGCTAATATTATTATAGGCCTGTTGGTACTGGGCCCAGGTGGTTTCAAAATTATCTGCCATGACTACCTGGGGAAGCCATGACTGCTTCAGTGCTGTCATTTCCTTCCACACCACACCTGCTGGTGTCTGATTGGTCAATAACGTAGAATAGGAATACATCGGATACCACTTTCCGGGCTGATCATTTGTTCCAATCATATCTACATAAGTACTGGCTCCATAAGCATCAAAACATTCCTTTACATCCTGAGGCAAGGAGGCTTGAAATTCACCCAGTTGATATTCTGGCGAAAACATATTGACGCCATCACTATTAATCCCTTCCTTTCTGGGGAAATAAGCATATGCGCAAAAATGGGAGGCCAGATAATCAGCAAGATTATGCTTTTCTCTTTGTTCATCCGTCCGATAGAAAACTCCCCCATCGTCCACATAGTAATCTACATTTTCAATACCCCAGTATCTGAGATTCTGTATTTCTTCATCTAATAAATCATTGATAAACTGAAAAGCACCATCCACATCCTGGCAGGATATGGTTACTGAAATTCCAGATGATATATCCAGTTCGTTAGAGCGTTTCACATGCCATTGATTTTTTATGGATCTGTCTATGGTTATGGGCAGGGGAACATAATTACATCCCACCTCATCCAGATTTTGTTTTTCATATGGAGAAGTAATATTATAAGAAAACTGCCACCACTGATCCACCATTCCAAGAACAGCCCCACTGGAAAGTTTTTCAATATACTCTTCATAGGTACTGGTAAAAGATTCTGGATCTACAATCCCTTTTTTATTTTGTTCATTTAATTTCATAAAATAACGCTTGGCTGTATCTGTAAAGTTATAATCCAGAACTTTTAAATTCACCGGGTCCACCATACAACTTCCATCATTGGGATATCCATCCAAAAATTGTGGTGGATTTTCCAGACAAAAATATCTCCAGTCATCACACAAAATCGTATAGGGAATATTGGGAGTTCCATTTTCCATAACAGGATTTGCTTCATAATAATCGCCTATCAGGTCAAAATACTCATCCAGTGTGCGAACATCAGGATAACCTGCCCACTTTAATACTCTGGTCTGTATCCAAAAGGCTTCACCTTCATGAATGGTTTCTATATCTTTCCCGTTTACAACTCCAAACTGAGGAATCCAGTAGATGTGTCCATCCTCCAGCCGGAGTCTGTCCCACTCTTTTTCTGTCATATATTTTTTGATGTTTGGATAGTCATCCCAATACAGATCAATCGGTAGTAAGGCCCCAACCTGATATAACTCAAGCCCACCAATGATAAAATCTGTATATTCACCACTGGCAATATAAGAGTTAATAGCATCTGCTTTTGTCTGAGATCCCAACCAAATTTCTTCACATTCTGCCCCGGTAATTTCAGCAATTTTTCTTTTTATTTCGTTATTTTCATCAATTTTATCGCCCTGCACATCATAGAATGCTGTAAACTTTTTTAAAGTATTATTTTGTGCAGACTCTTTTTTGGAAAAAGTAATCATTAAAATTATGATTACCATACCAATTAAGAATATGCTGTTTATAATTCTTCTTCTCATAGTAAATACCTGCTTTCTTTTATTACTATGATTATACCGAGACGAAATCTTAAATACAAGAAAAGCGTCCATGCTTTACATTATTCTTTTACTCCTCCAAGTGTCATACCTGTGACGAAATATTTTTGTAAAAATGGGTATAGCATAATAATTGGTAAAATAGTTATAATCGTCGCTGCTGCTCGTACCGATGTAGGCGTAACAGCCCCTGCTGCATTTTTTAAATTTTCTACAGAACCACCCTGATTTGTAACAGAGGAGAGTAGTTTCATAAGCTCATACTGTAATGTTGTCAAGTCTGATCTCATACGATTATAGATCATGGCATCAAACCAGGAATTCCACTGCCCTACTGCCACGAACAACGCAACAGTCGCATATACAGGTTTACATAACGGTGAGATAATCCGGATAAATATTGTCATATAACCGGCCCCATCCAGTTGTGCTGATTCCTCAAGGGAATCAGGAATTCCATTCATAAAGGTTCTGATAACCAGCATATTAAATGCACTGAGCATACCAGGAATAACATAAACCCCAAAACTGTTGGTGAGACCCAATCCTTTAAAAAGAAGAAATGTTGGAACCAGTCCCCCATTCACATACATGGTTACCACCCAGAACAGGGAAAGCTGTCTCTTAAACAAGAAGCGTTTCCTACTTACAATAAAGGCAAGCAGAGCATTGGTAACCAGCGCAAGCAAGGTACCAATAATTGTTCTTGTAACAGTGATATAAGCACCTGTAATCAGATTATCTTTCGTTAAAACTGTTTCATAATTTTTCAGCGTCCATTTTCTTGGCCACAAGTGGATTCCTCCACGTAATGCATCTGTTCCATCATTAAAGGATATCACCAGCGTGTTAAACACCGGATATAGTGTAATGATAACAAAGGCTATCATAAAAATCCCATTGCAGAGATAAAAAATCATATCTCCCAGAGATGTTTTTTTCTTATTTTTATTGAGTAATTTCATTTCAGCAACCATGCCTTTCAATATTCTATAAACTTTGACTGCAAGTACTTTTTATCAGAACAGTTTAGCCTGTAAAAAAATGCATGCTAGAATAAACGTTCCTCATCATTGTGCTTAGCAATCATATTTGCGATTACAATCAAAATAATGCTGACAAGACTTTTGAAGATACCTGCTGCGGTACCAATCGCATAGTCTCCCTGGCTGATTCCCCATTTTAACACGTAGATATCAATTGTCTGGGAAACACTTTGTACCAGTCCATTTCCTAATAGATACTGAATTTCAAATCCTGCATTGAGTACATTTCCTACATTCATCAAAAGCAGAATAATGATGGTTGGTTTAATTCCTGGCAGTGTAACATATTTTATACGTGCCCATCTTCCTGCTCCATCAATGGCTGCTGCTTCATAGAGACAAGGATCAATTGCCGTTATGGCCGCCAGATAAATAATTGCGTTCCATCCTGTTTCCTTCCAAATGTTGGCAAATGCAACAATAGGCCAGAAGAATTTGGGATGTGCAAAAAAATTAATAGGGGCATCAATAAAATTAAATTTTACTAATAACTCATTTACAATACCACTTCCTGATAACGCTTCATGAAGAATACCAGTAACAATAATCCATGATAAAAAGTGGGGGAGATAAGAAATTGTCTGCACTAACTTCTTCCCGTTTTTGTTACGCAATTCATTCAACAGTATGGCAAATACAATGGCAGTAATAAAGGAAACCACCAGATTGATTACACCCATGCCCAAAGTATTGCGAATTACTCTAAGGAAGGTTGCATCATGAAATAGCTGTTCAAACTTGGCAAAACCTATAAATTGTGAATGGAAGATACCATCTTTTGGCTTATAATTTTGAAATGCCATCACCCAGCCGGTTAGTGGAAGATAATAAAAAATAACGCCATATATTACAATTATGAATGACCAGAATAAAAGAACCTTCTGCCGTTTGATTTCTTTCCAGGTAATCTGTATGGGTACTTCATTGATTTTTTCTTTTACTTTTTTCTTCATCAAAAGAGACATTTCGTGTTCACTCCTATTTTTAAAAACAGGCAGATGAAACACTCTACATCTGCCTGCCTTAAGTTTTTTCTTACTATAATTGAGAATTAATTAAACTTTGCTGATTCAGCCATTCTGCGATCAAGTTCTGTCTGCATTTCACTTAAGAATGCCTGTGAATCACAGTTTTTATATACTTCCATGTAATCTGCCCAAGCGCCTTCATAGTCATTAGCCATAACGATTTTGGGAAGCCATTCATGTTTTACTTCACCGATTTTAACCCATGCAGTACCACCTGGTGTGCTGGTATTTAAAGAGTTGGAGAATGACCACATTGGGTACCATGATCCTGGTGATTCATTGGTTCCTAACATATCTACATATGTTTTTGCACCATATGCAGCAAAACATTCCTGTAATACTGGATGCAAAGCATCATAGAATTCGCTTGCCTGACCATCTGGTCTGTTTGCATTGATTCCATCATCACTGGTTCCTGTATACTGCGGGAAGTAAGAATATGTACAAAGGTTAGAAGCTTTGTAAGCTGTGTCAGATGCATTCATTCTCTGTTCTTCTGTACGTGCAAATTCTCCAGTTTCTGTAACATTATAATCTACGTCTTCAACACCCCAGAAACGTAAATCATGGATGTCCTGTGCTAAGATATCATTTACAAATTTCATCGCTGCATCGACATCTTCACAGCTTGTTGTTACTGCAAGGCCACTGGAAACATTTAATACTGCACCAGAGTTGTGCCACTGATTTTTAACATCTTCTGAAATGGTAATTGGAAGTGGAACATAATTACAGCCCTGTGCATCAAGTTCCTGTTGTTTTAAAGCATCATTTACATTGTATGCAAAATCCCACCATTGGTCGATCATACCGAGAACACGTCCGGTTGAAAGTTTTGCAATATATTCATCATAAGTCTGTGTAAAAGATTCAGGATCTACAATTCCTTTTTTGTACTCTTCATTTAATTTCTGGAAGTAGAGTTTTGCTGTAGGAGTTGTATTGTAATCAATAATTTTTAAGTTTACAGGATCTACAATTACAGAACCATCGTTCGGATATCCGTCTAAGAATTGCGGAGCGTTTTCAAGACAGAAATATCTCCAGTCTTCACAAAGAATGGTATATGGGATATTTTCTGTACCATCTTCCATGGTAGGATTTGCTGCCTGATAAGATTCAATCAGTTCAAAATACTGATCCATAGTTTTCACTTCTGGGTAACCAGCCCATTTTAATACTCTGGTCTGAATCCAGAAAGCTTCGTCATTATGGGTACATACTTTTTCCTCATTTTTTACAGTACCGAACTGTGGAATAAAGTAAATATGTCCATCTGTCTGGCGAAGTTTGTTCCAGTCTTCTTCTGAAAATAAAGCTTTGATATTTGGGTACTTTTCGATGTAATCATCCAAAGCAACCAGTGCACCAGCATCGATTAACTGAGGCGTTCCGCTACCACCTTCAATAAAATCTGGATATTCACCACCCGCAATAAAAGTACCAATTGCTTCTTTGTCAGTCTGTCCTGTTAACCATGTTTCTTTCACTTTAGCACCTGTTTTTTCAGCAATGATCGTCTGAATCTCGTTATCATCGTTGATTTCAGTTCCAGCTACCGCGAAGAATGCAGTGAATTCTTTAATTTCTCCATTTGATGTTTCACCTGCATCAGCTTCTGTTGTTGTGGTTGCAGAATCTGTTGATGTTTCAGTAGCTGACTCATCTGTTTTGCTACCGCAGCCTGCCAGCAATGCAATGGATAATGTTGCTCCAAGTAACAAACTCAAAAGTTGTTTCTTTTTCATTTTGAACCCTCCCTTGTTTTTTGATACTCTTATTATAACTTCCCTGCAATTTCAAACAATTGGAGAAACTATATATAAAAACAGGGCAAAGTATAGAATCGATTTCTATACTTTACCCTGCTAATTTTTTGCTGTTTGTAGTTGAATTTGCAAATTACTCCTGTGCCTGCTTACGAAATCTGGCTGGTGTACAGCCTTTCAGTGCAATAAAACGGTTCACAAAATAGTCTGGATCATGATACCCTACCGCCTCAGCGATACAGTAGATTTTATCATCGGTTCTCAGTAACAGATTGGCTGCCTGTTCAATTCGGTAAGCATTTAAATAGTCTTTAAAGGACTGTCCATATTTTTTTCGAAACAGTTGTCCCAGATAAGCACTGTTTACATAATATTTTTCGCTTAAATCTTTTAAGGTAAGATTCTCTGCATAACGGTCCCAGATCTCCTTTTTCACTTCTGCAAGAACCCCTCTGGAAACCTTTTTTCTCAACTGAGTCAGATAATCTCCATATTCACAGGCAAATCTGGTAATATGGGCTTTACTGCCTCGCATAATTCCTTCTTCAAACGTACTTTCACTGATCACTCGCAAGATTTCTTCCTGATTTATTCCATCATCCTGCTCTGTTGCCAGATGAATCAGTTGGAACAGAAGATAATTAATATTCAAATTAATAATTTTTTCTGAAAGCCCTTTGGATTGCATTTCTTCAAAGAATAAAGATACACTTTTGATAATCGTAGCAGAATCATTCTGCTCAATGGCCTGTACCAGTTGATCTAGGCTTTGTTTACATAACACAATTCCCGTATTGGAGACCTGGATATCCTCTTCATAATAGTAAATGCTTTTTTTACTGTGAAATCCTTGAAAAGAACGAAGCATGCATGCAGACCGGTATGATTTTGCTATCTGAGAAATATCATTTACTTTTTTACCTAACAGCATAATAACCGGAAGCCCAACAGCATCTTGAAGATATTTTTGGAAATATTCTAAATACTTTGCTTCTGTCATTCCTTCCTGATGAGCCATATAATCACAGAAAACAAACCCTATATCATATATTTTTTCATGTCCGGATACATCAAAAATACAGTGGTTTCCATCTTCTTTTAGAAAATCAAGACAGGACTGGAATAGTTTTCGCTGATATTCTCGTTTTTTCTGATCGGTGATTTCTTCTTCCATCTGCATTCCATCCAGTTCAATTTCCACATAATACATTGTATCAGAAAATCTGGTGTATTCCTTCACATATTCCAGGTTGGAAGAATCATACTTCCCGAGAATAACAGAAATCATATTTCTTGCCTGATAGGCACGTTCCATTTTTACACTGGTTTGTCTGGACTCAACCCGTTTATCATTTTTTTTCCGTACTTTTTTCAAAACTTTGATCAATTCTTCTTTTTCAACAGGTTTTAGAAGATAATACGTACATTCATAGGAAATAGCCTTCTGGGCATAGGAAAAATCAGCATAACCACTTAAAAACACAAAATAAGCGTCCGATATTGCTTCTCCTCTGATTTTCTCCAACAGTTCTAAACCATTAATTCCCGGCATATTAATGTCCGCAATAATCAAATCTACCTGACATTCTTTCAGAAACTCCAGTGCTTCCTGACCATCACCAGCCGTTTTGACAATCTCAAATCCTTCCTGTTCCCAATCAAACAGCACCTTTAAACCCTGCATAATAAATGGTTCGTCATCCACTAATAGCACTTTTAACATTCCAGTTTCCTCCCAAAAGCCTTACACATACTTTAACGGTATATACATCTGTACCACCATACCCATTCCCTTTTCACCTTCTACATGAAACCGAACCTGGTTGTTTGTATGCATTTTCAGACGAAGGCAGGCATTCACAGTACCTACCCTACCCTTATTCTGTAACATTTCTATACTTGCATAATCCATCTTCATCCGAAGGTCTTTCATCTGCGCCTCTTCCATACCATGTCCCGTATCTTCAATTTCCAGACAAAGAGTCTCATCTTTTTCAAAAACACGGACAAAAATCCATCCAGGCTTTGACTTACTTTCTATACCATGAACACAGGCATTTTCCACAAAGGTAACCAGCGTCAGTTTTGGAATTTTATAAGCCCTGCAGGAGTCTTCCATTTCCAGACTATAGGAAAGCTTCTCTCCAAAACGGTATTTCTGTAACTCCAGATAAGCCTTCACAAAATCCATTTCCTGATAGATTGCTACCAGATCATTCCCCCATTCCAGATACTGTCTCTGCATAATTGCCAACCGCTCCACCATATCTGCTGTTTCATACTCCATCTTAATAATACTATGCATACGGATACTTTCCAAAGCATTAAATAGAAAATGCGGATTAATCTGGCTGTGCAGAGCCAGAAGCTCTGCATTCTGTCTGGCTACCATCATTTCCTGTTCTTTCATCCTGCCTACATACACTGTTTCAATCAGTGAGTTAATACGATTTACCATTTTGTTGTAATTACGCATCAATTCTCCGATTTCATCTTGCCCACGAACATCATAGATCTGTACCAGTCTCTCATCGTCGATTTTCTGAAAAACATCACTCAATTCACTAATTCGTACAGTAAAGGAACGGTTAAAACCACGCACCAAAACAAGTGGCAATATAATGTTAGCCACTATAAGCGATATGATTAATAATGGCATGTTGTTCATCATCTGACTGACCATAGTCATTTCAGGTTTCAAAATATAAATTTGAAAATCCATACCATAAAGACTCATATCCTGGCGATATCCAACTCTGTTTTCAAATTTAAATTCCTGATAATTTTTTCCAACACTGTTATAATCCTCATTGGATAGTAAAATCTGTTTGTCATTACAAACAAAAACCGGCATATTATAATTCATTTTCACAAGATTACGCACTAGTGAACTATAATCAATCTCAACAGTCAGAACCTTTTCAAAAGAATCTCCATTATAGAAGTTCATTTTCTGTGCAAAAATAATTTTTCTCTTTGCCTCAACCATCGGAACTTTGCTTTTATCATATAAAAACATAATCGTCTTGTCGGTCTCTGAAAGCTGTAACTGCTGATACCATTCACTATCTATAATTTCATCCAGACCCCCAAACTTTCCACCTCTTACTATAGTCTGGTTATCTGAATACATCTTCACAATAATATTATCCGAGCCAAACCCACTGTCAAACAACACACTCTTAAAGTACTCCTGATAAGAAGTCACATAATCTAGCGGATTTTCATACTCTTTTCCCAGAAAATCATTGATGTATTTATTCATGTAAATATTTCTGGCGACACCGGAAGCATTGTTAATGCTATTGGTAAAATTATACTGTACCGCATTGGCAATGTTTTCCATATCATGTTGCCGCTCTGTCTGTTCTGAATGAACAACAAAATAAATAATAAAACCATCTGTGACAATCAGTGGCAGGATTACGCAGACAATGTACAAAATAAATAATTTTTTACGTATTTCAAAATCATCCATAAAACTTTCAAAACGTCTTAAAAACTTCTCCATCCTGTTCCCCCACCTGACTGAATTCATATTTCTAATTTATCATAATCCTTACCCACTTTGCTATTCTATTTCCAGGAAAAAACTTTCTGCCGGAAGTCCATCACTATTGTAAAAATTTAAAGGTCCCGGGTTATCATACCATCCATATCGAACCTGGATTACTGGTTTCGCGGAACCTGCGTTCTTCGGTTTCATAGATTCCGGTAACATAATTTCCACTTGACCAGGTCTATGCAGAGCCTTCACAGGCCTCCACTCACCAACCTCCGTTAATATTTCAAAATTTGTGATTTCTTGCAAAATAGAATCATCATACTTGAAATAAAGAATTATTTTATCATCTATTCTTTCATAGGTACTTAAAACAGGTCCATGGCAACAGATTTCTTCTCCATATATCTGCCTCCGCACCCATAAACTGAGGCGGTAAGCAACTTCTTTTTTGTTGTGAGGATGTAAATCTGTCTTTTCACCCAAATCCATGGCTGTAATCACACCTATTCGATCAGGCGAAGAACTTACTTCCTTTCTGCACCGTCTTTGATCATTTCGAATTTTTGCCCACCCCGTATCTGTTACCTGATTCAGTGGATCCTGATAATTAGCCAGCTGAACACAGCAGAAACTCAAAGGTCTCCGAAATTCTTGTTCCCAGTCAGCTTTCATCTCATAAAACATTGTCTTATAATCTTCAGGATGACCCACATTACTTTCTCCCTGATACCATAGAATAGCTCGAAACTGCAAATGACGAAGAGGACGCAAAACTCCATAAAACAACCCTAGGGGAAATAATGGTGGAAACAGGACATCTGGAGCTTTTTCCTTCTGTACTGTTCCTTTGCAGGTCTTCCAGATTCCACTTAAATCTAATTCCTTAGGTCCAATTGTAAGACGATATGGTTTTTGAGGTACGAAACCACCAACACCATTTTCTATCACTAATCGGACCATAATTTCATTTCTTCCCTGTTGTAAAATATCCTTACAGACAGGGAAGTTTAGCATTTCATATCGATGTAAACCGCTTCCGACATAATGGTTGTTAATCCAGATGGTTGCTCCATCAATCATCAAACCCAACCTTAAAACCCCGTCTTCTGCCGGTTTTTCTTCCAGATAAATCTCTCTTTTGAGCCAGATGGAGCCATAATAGGGCGATATGGAGCAAGGTCCTATAGTCTGCGAAAGATACCAATCCTCCCACTCGGCATGGGCTGGTATCTTCTCCTGCAATATGGGCTTCATCCAGCGCTCTTTCTCTGTCATCTGTTTCAGAATAATAGTTTCTAATGCATGAGGTGTCAGAAAATATGCAATTTCTTCACAGGAATTTCCTAATTTATTCAATGTTTCTCTTTTCATCCACGCCTCAATACTACTGCCTCCCACCGCAGTCTGAATAAGCCCAATTGGTACGTTCTGGTTTTCTGTAATCTCTAAAGCAAAAAAGTAGCCAATGGCACTCATATCTGAAAAGTTTGCTTTTACGGCCTGTTTCCAGGAAAGAAGTGGCAGAACTTCCTCTCCTTCCTGAAAAATATAATTTGGTACTACAGAAAGAAATCGAATAGAAGGTATTTCCAACAGTGTATCTAATCTGGTCACATCAATGGTTTCTGTCAGTTTCATTTCCATGTTAGACTGTCCGGATAGAAAATACAGATCTCCAATCATAACATCCTTGATTTCTATCTGACAGCTCCCCAAAAACAACATGGAATAAGGACCGCCCGCAGGCAATGGTCCAACTACGATTTCCCAGTTCCCCTCTTCAGTCGATTTACTTTCATAGACCTGATTCTGAAACAGAAGTCTGATTTTCTCATGGGGTAAATCCTTTCCGTAAATACGATTTTCACAGTTTCTTTGTAACATCATATGATCTTGAAATATCTTTTCTAACTGCAACATAATTCTATCCTTTTCTAGTGTATTCTCGATATTTGATCCTGTCCGATACATGACTCTGCTATGAAAAGCAGCTCTTCTTCCGAGTCCAAACATTTACAGATTATTTCCTTGTCAAATAGCATCAGGTTTCTATTCTTACTATGACAATCTTTCCATTCTGGAAGTCGAGAATGTTTTTTGGTATTTTTATTCGGATTCCCCGTCCTGATAAAAGCAGAAAGAGAATCACACATGGTTCTTGCCAAATCATAATGAATCCCAGTAAACGTCCGATGGCATTTTGCAAGGGTTTCGAAGAAAAACCATAGATCGGAAGAATGAAAAGCTCCCGGTTGGTCTTCCCCCGGCATATCTAGAGCAAATTCATAGCAATAAGAAAATTTGTGTCGGCCTGTTCTTCTCATAGCTAAAACAGCCGCCGCCATAGCTAACTGTATTGTATTGACTTTTTTTCCATTCTGTTCTTCTATAAATTCATTTTTTGTATAACCAAAAAACAATGGTACATCTAATATATTTCCAGTAAGTAAGTTTTTCAGATAATACTCTTTTTGGAATACTCCATCAATAGCTGTCCACCACTGAAATCCAAGTTCCCTGTTTTTGTCCCTGAGATAAATCGCAGGCAGTTCTCTTGCTTCCTTCAAAGACGTGATATCGAGTATTCTAAAAAATTCTTCTCCCTGTCTTTCTGCCTGTTCCAAAGTTATATATGGACTGTCATGAAAAGGACTTAGAAACATACCACTTTCTACCACTGCACGTTTGATATAAGGTTGATTGGAAGGATCATTTAACTGCGTCAGCACACTACCGCCACCAGCAGACTGCCCGCCTATCGTAATCTGTTTTGGATCTCCTCCAAAAGCCTTAATATTCTCATACACCCATTGTAAACCCGCTTTCTGATCCAGGTTGCCAAAGTTGGCAGGGGCCTTAGGATTTTCGCTTGTCAGTTCCGGGTGTGCCAAAAAACCAAATAGATTTATTCGATAATTCACCGTAACCACAACAATCCCTCGTCTGGCGATTCGTTCCCCATCAAATTCCATTTCCGCCGTATTGCCATATTGAAGGCCGCCTCCAAAATACCAGACATACACCGGCAGCTTATCCTGGGTTGCCTTTGCTGGTGTCCAGATGTTTAGATATAGACAATCTTCACTCATCGGAATCTCCGGATACAGATTCCACTCTTTACTATAAAAATCTTCTTTGTCTTCACCGGGTGTATTCTGCATGGAGATTGGTGCGAACTCAAAGCAGTCTTTGATTCCTTCATATAATTTTGCCTGTTGTGGAGCTCTCCATCGTAATTCTCCCACTGGTGGTTCTGCAAAAGGAACACCTTTAAATGATGTAATATAAGGATCTGCTGCTGCAAGTCCTCTCACAAGGCCCTGTTTTGTTTGCGTTATTCGAATCATTCAGTCCTCAATTCCAACTTTTCTCAAAGTTATTTTTTGGTACAGAGAAAAAAATACCCGATTTTATTTTAGCAAGTTTCACTTTGTTTTTTAAGGGGAATATTATAGAAAAATACCCTACAAAATAGAGTAGAGAAATAATTCTTAGCAATTATTTCTCTACTCTATTAGTCTATACTATCCTTCCATTAATTTCACATACACTTTTCTATTTCTCGCCCCGTCATATTCCAAGAAATAAATTCCCTGCCAGGTGCCCAGAAGAAGATTCCCATTTTCTATGATTACTGACTCAGAAAATCCCATCATACTGGCCTTCAAATGAGCTGCGGAATTCCCCTCCATATGATGATAGCCGTCCTCCCAAGGAACAATCTTGTCGATTTCCATAGTGAAATCCCGCACTACATCCGGGTCGGCGTTTTCATTAATGGTGACCGCTGCTGTAGTGTGAGGCACGTAAATCATACATATGCCGCTCTTTATCCCGCTCTCGGCCACAAGCTTCTTCACTTCTCCGGTGATATCTATCATCTGCGTATGTGCGCCGGTCCGCACCGGAATTTCATATACCTTTCCCATACATTCCTCCCGCTTTCTCTATTCTCCAATCACTTTAATGAGTACTCTCTTGTTCCTCTTTCCATCAAATTCAAAATAAAAGATTTGTTCCCACGTGCCGAAATCCAGTTTGCCGCCGGTAATCGCACATACTGTCTCGCGTCCCATGATCGTGCGCTTCAAATGGGCATCCGCATTGTCCTCATAACCGTTGTGGTTATACTGGTTGTAAGGCTTCTCCGGTGCCAGCTTCTCAAGCCAAACCTCATAGTCGTGATGAAGCCCGCTTTCGTCGTCGTTGATGAACACGCTGGCTGTAATATTCATGGCATTTATCAGCACAAGGCCTTCCTTAATTCCGCTTTCCTCGATTGCCCTCTGAACCTCACCCGTAATGTTCTGAAGTCCTCTCCTTGAAGGAAAATTAAAATGCAGCTCTTTCCTGTAAGATTTCATAGCCATACCCTCCCGATTGCGCTGTATCGATGACAGCACACCAGACAAATTCATTTCTTAGCAGGTTTCTTTACAGATCCATAAACATACCTGCCCTCTGCTCCATATATTCGCTCAAATCCGCAAGGAATTGCTCCCACGCGGCTTCATTTTCCACATAATACTTAGGACATATCTTGCCGCCTTCATCGTAGTGGCGAAGGACATCCTCCGGCGCAAGCTCGTACTTGTGCAAAAGCCATGCCGTCAGCTCTATCAAGGACTGATAGGTCCGGTCCGTAAACTGCCCGTCTTCCCTTTCATAACAGCACTCAATCGAAACGGAATCGTAATTGCGCTTCATTACCGCATAGGCAATCTCTCCCGTGGGAATACATTGTACCACGCCTCCGTCACAGCCTATAATAAAATGGGCACTTGCCGAACGCTCATGAGTCTCGGCAAGAGATTCGAAGTAGCTTCGATTCTGCAGTGCCGTCGTACCTGCATTTGCCGTATAATGAATAAAAATATTCTTAACCTCCGGCAAAGCGATTCCGGGTCTGGAAAACTCGTTGATCGTAAGCAGCTCCACATCCAGCGCCGGCATAGCCAATTCGGCGGCATAGAAGTCCTGCCACTTGCCCTTCCTTCCATCCTTCAAAGTCTGAATTTCTTCGCTTAGCACCGTCTGTATGCGCGATTGTCTTCCGGTCCTGCCGGATACGAAGAATACGAGGGCAATAATACCTGCAATCAAGGCAAAACTCAGCGCGATCGTCATGCCTATGGCTGCTATTCTAATTAATTTTCTTTTTCTCTTGCGCTTTTTCCTGCGGATTTTTTCTTCCTGCGTCAGAGCACACTTTCGCTTCTCCGGCCTGACCGCATCCTCTATCTGCATCTTATGTATTTCCATTTTTAAACACGACTCTGCCCCTCGGACAGCCCCTTCGGCCTTTTACGGCAATATGTATTCATTATACATAATTAGTGGCCGTGAAAATAAAAATGGTTCACTTATTCATAAATTATTAAGAATTAACGACGTTCATGTCATATCTGAAGTTTATATCATATCTAAAAAGTTAAGCTGATTTTCGCCGTAATTTCGCTTATACCCGTGTACGATATCCTTCATTTTATAAAGAATGCCATATTTCTCGCATTCCTTTGCAAATACCTTATAAAGCTGAGACGACCGGGGTGACCGGCACTCGTAATATTCCCCATACTGATTTCTATACTTTCCTACAAGATTATCATCAGGAAACAGTTCGTTCAGCTTTTCATAATAATAATCTCTCTGGTTTTGCCTGAGCGTCATACCGAAGGCCGGATAGATAAAGTTAACAGAACACTGCGCCGCCTTATGTACAATATTCAAGATATTTGCTTCGTTATCTTCCAGAAATGGCAAAACCGGCATAAGCAATATGCCGGCAAATATTCCGTTCTCCCGTAAATTTGAAAGCGCTTCAAACCGCCTGGAAGAAACCGCTGCTCCCGGCTCCAGCTTCGCCGCCAGCTCATCATCTGCCGTAGTTATCGTCACCTTGCAAAGCACCGGAGAATGCTCTTTTATATCCATCAAAATATCGATATCCCGGGCAAGCAAGGGGCTCTTAGTCGCGATAGCCACCCCGAATTCGAAGGCATGAATGAGCTCCAGAGCATGTCTGGTCAGACACAGTTCCTTTTCAAAGGGATTGTAAGGATCACTCATAGCACCGGTGCCTATCACTCCCTTTTTCACCTTGCGGCGCAAATCGTCACGGATTATTTGCAACGCATTTTCCTTGGCGCGCACCCTGTCGAAGTCTTCGATATGGTAGCACTCCGACCTGCTGTCACAATAAATACAGCCGTGACAGCAGCCCTTATATATGTTCATGTTATAATCCGTACCAAACCATTCACTGCTCTTCGTTTTAGTTATGATTGTTTTTGCCGGAATATATTCTATCATGTACTATACCTGCATCTGCAGCAGCCTGTTTTTCAGCTCGCCTTCGATACGGGCAAGCTCCACTTCCGCCTCTCTTCTCTTCTGACGTCCTTCCGCCTGAATCCTTACTACTTCATCCAACGTAGAAATCAAAGACTCGTTAGTCTGTTTCAGCGTCGCGATATCTACGATGCTTCTCTCTGCCTCCTTGGCAGTTTCTACCGTAGCCACCTTCAGTACTGCCGCATTTTTCTTAAGCAGCTCGTTGGTCATATTCGTAACCTCACGCTGTGCCTGAGCCGCCTGGGAAGAATGGGTAATGCCAAGCGCTAACACCATCTGACTCTTCCAGAGAGGAATCGTATTCACGAGGGTGGACTGAATCTTTTCCGACATAATGGTATCGTTACTCTGTACCAGCCTGATCTGCGGAGCCATCTGGATAGATACCATTCTTGTCAGCTCCAGATCGTGAATCTTCTTCTCGAAACGATCGCACTGCGCCACAAAATCATTCACCGCTTGTGCATCCTCGGGCAGATTGCTCGCCTGCGCTCTCGACATAAGTGCAGGAAGCTCCTCCTGTCTTACCTTGCCAAGCTTCTTCTTGCCCGCGAGAATGTACATGGAAAGCTCTTTAAAATAATTCTTATTCAGATCATACATCTTATCGAGCATCGCCGTATCTTTTAAGAGCTGAATCTGATGATCTTCCAACACACTGCAGATCTTGCCTATATTGACTTCCGCCTTGTCGTATTTGCTCTTAATAGACGCTATTTTATTGCTGCCCTTTTTAAACACTCCTAGAAAGCCTTTTTCTTCTTCCTCGTCGAACTTCTTCAGCTCGTATACCACACTGGATAAAAGCTCGCCGATTTCTCCCAGATCTTTGCTGCGAACGTTGGAAAGCGCAGTCTCGGAAAAATCTGCAATTTTCTTCTGAGCACCCGCTCCATACTGTAAAATTATAGTAGAATTGTTCAAATCGATCTTGGAAGCGAAGTCATCCACCATCCTGCGCTCCTCGGGGGTAAATGTACTCTCATCCAAAACCTCGATCTGTTCCGGCTTCCCCGCGCCGGAGGACAGAACCACCGCCGGTGCCTCCGGCTCCTTTGCCATCTCCTCAAACGGGCTGAATGTTAAAACCGGTACCTCATTTCTGTTTTCTTCCATTGCCATAATCCGCTCCTTTATTCTCCCTCATTCTCTTTTTTAAATTCATCCTTTAGAAGGCCTTCTTGTGCAAGCATAGTGGATAATACGGAAATATCCGTGGAAATATCCATTGCATCATCTTCAAAAAGCTTGTCAAACATCTTTTCAAAAGCTCCGTTTATATCGTCCAGCATTTCTTCGATTTCTTTTTTAGCCGTGGTAATGTTTTCTCCCTGAACCGGCTGCACACTGAATTCCTGATATGCTTCCACCAGCTTAAGCGTAGTCGGCATATAATAGTTCATGAACCTGCGTATGTCGGACAGTTTCTCAGGATTCTCCTCCACATGCTCGAAGATGCGGGTGCAAATTCGCTCCAGGCGTAAAAGTTTGCCGGAAATCTCCTCCTCCGGCATGCTATCGTTAGCCGCCTTGATACGGCGTATATATTCTTTTCCTTCTTCCACAATAATCATAAGCTGCTTTCTCACCGGGTCCTGCTCCAGCAGCTCCTTCTCCCTGGCGAGGCGCTCCTCTTCTTCCTTGCGGCGTTCCAGTTCCTTCTGCGCATCCTGATACATCTTATAAGATTCATCCGTCAGCATAAAGCATGTCTCCTGCCGGTCCAGATGCCCTTCGCGAAACCATCGGCGCCTTATCATGCGCTTTAAGTCCTTAATAACGAACTTGTCCTTTTTTCCTACGGCCTTGGCAAGGCTCTCTATGGAATGAAAATCCTTCGCTCCCATGGCTCTTACATATTTCTTAAACCGCCTTGCTCTGCGTCTTAAAAATCCTCCCGATGCAGCAGCCACTGTGCAGATACCACCTAACACCAACGGTATTTCTATGGACAGGACTCCTATTCCGAACAGATTAACTACGACGAAGGACAGTGAATATAGTGCCAGCGCATAGCTCCAGGAAAGCACCGCGCCAAGACTTCCGAATACGGTAAGCAACACGCCGGATACGCTTCCCTGAGGGCTTCTCCTTACCGGAAGCTGTCGTTTATTTCGATATTCCTTCATAGGCTGTGCATTTTTCACGTACTGTCCCGGGCGATAGGTATCCTGATAATTCTCTTTTGGTGACACGCCCTGATATGTTTTGCTCCGATGCTGCTCCACATTCTTGTTCGCGTTATCAGCAGCTTCCTTTACCGAGCGGTTCACTTCCTTCACCGTGTTCTCTACCGTCGCTCTAATATTTTCCTGCAATTCCATAACTTCCTTGGATTTTACGAATTTATCAATTTTTTCTCCAATATCACGCCCCCAATTGGAAAAATCCATATCGTTCATCTTACCATTCTCCGCTGCTCTTAATATACTGAAATCAATCTATAGAAATTTACTTTAGTAGTATAGCATATTGACGGTGTAAAGTACAAGAAGCGAGTAGCTATTTTCATACAAATACAGGAGAGACAGTAAAGGAGAGACCTTTACTGTCTCCCCTTCACGTTATTCTAATTCTTATAGGCCTTTTTCCTTAATTTCCCGGTTGATTTCACTGGCCTCCCATTTGTAGTAGAAATAGAAGCAGAGCCAAACGATAAACGCGCTGATTATCGCTATCAGGATGCTTGCAAGCATAAGAGAAATATTTCCCAATGGTATCCACTGCATATAAAAAGCTATCGGGATATACACGATAAAACCTATCGCTGCATGGATCAAGAGCTGCTGCACTTTGGATAGCTTTTCATTATCGTACACCACAGTTGGAAGGCTCCAGCCCATTCCTACGATTATCGCAGCCGCTACCTGCGCATTAAAGCCTCTGGGTGAAGACAAAAACCACTCATTTCCCATCATGGTATAACCCGCCATCGAAATCAGGCAAGAAATGGTACATCCCCAGGAGATACCGACACATATCAATTTAAATATTTTTCTAAACATAATTTTTCCTCACTTTCTAATTTGAATTTTCACATTTTGCATATTGGATTGCTAACATCCATTCATTCAGGCTGCTCATACTTTCCACAGCCGTTTCAAAGTCCGAGGTATTTCTTGAATTCCATAAGATAAGCTCTGGTAATATAGTCCTTACAGCCGTTCTTCATCACAAGATACATCATGGCATTAAAAGCCGGCTCCACGCTGTCAATTTTCTTCAGATTCACAATGGTAGTCTTGGAAATCCTCATAAAATTTTCTCCCAGTATATTTTCCAACTCATAAAGCTTTTTTTTGGACAGATATTTCTTATCTTGGCCGTACAGGAAAACCTCCTTGTTTTCCGCACGTACCATATAAATTTCGGACCCATCCAAAACAACGATTTTCTCATTTTCTTTTGCAGTGATCACGTTCCCCTTCGCTTCAAAGGCTTCCGCAGCGCGCTGTACTTCTTCCGTTACTGCATTTGCATAAATTACTGCATAAGGTTCTTTTATATCCGCAGATAGTTTTATTTCCACCTTCACAATCCCGCCTCCTATTATATTTGTAAACCGGTTCGATATTAGAATAACTGTTTTTCGCTGCTTTGTCAGTCTTTTTTAAGTAACACGCACAAAAAGACAGATGAGCTGCATAAACGCTCATCTGCCTTCTGTTAAAAGCTTCTTCCGGTTAATATTTTACTCCGCTTTCGATTATCTCTCCTGCCATGCCAAGCATCTCGTCCGCAGCAAGAGCAAGGTCGAAGCCACCCAGATTATACACGATTCCGTCCTTCACCCATCCTACAGAATAAGCTTCCTTTATTTCCACATCGGAAGTACCATAAGAAATCTCCACAGCGCCGCTTTCCAACGCCTTTTGGTCCTCATCAGTCAGTTCATAATCGGGGGGAACAAATTTGTACGTAGTCTTGTTAAAAATCATGATAACATCGCCGTACTGCATCGTTTTATCAGCCGCAGAAATATTAAATGCCGTTTCTGGGGCTTCGCCGGCAAATAGCTTACATGCGGAAAGCCAAATCCTTTCAGCTCCCGGTTTTTCATAATAGATATAAATTTCCTTTTGCTCTTGCTCTTTTTGTCCCGCCTCATTTTGTAGCGAAACATCAGATATATCTATGCTCTTCATTTTGTAGCCGTTTTCAAAGACCTCCACCGCATCTATCCGGTAGCCTGCTTTCTCTTCCGCCTTTCCCAAATCCTCAAACTTCGTATAATCCGGTATTGCAGAGCCATGACTCACATAAGATTTTATTCCGCTTCCTGCAATCGATGCCGTTCCCAACACAAGACATGCTGCCGCCACTCCTATTGCCATCTTCTTCATACTGAACCTCTTCATAGAAATAGTCCTTCCTTTCTCTTCTTTAAAAAGCCGGCTGTCGATTTGCCGCTTCAAGCTTTCGGAGGCACTTATCCGTCCGCTCATTTCATAAAGGGTTTCCTTCAATATTTCATCCTTTTCATCCCAATCTTTATGAATCATACAATCCTTTTTGCTTTTCATACTCTTTGCCTCCTTCCTCCTGCTCTTTCAATACTCCTTTTAGCTTTTTTCTCGCATTGTGCAGTCTGGATTTTACGGTTCCCTGCGTGCATCCCAGCACCTTTGCAATCTCTCCTGCGGACAGCTCGTTGTAATAATACAGAACAATTACTGTCCGATGTTTGATGTCTAAGCTCTGTACCGCATCGCTTATCATTTTTTCCGTCTCGTTTCTCACAAGCTTATCCAGAGAGGTGACTCCGTCCGTGGCCTCCGCCTGCATGCCGATATCTTCGTCAGGAATTTCCCTGCCGCGTTTCTTGGTCTGTCTATATGCCGTTCGGTACAATATTTGAAAAAGCCAAGGCCGAAAACCCTCGTCCTTTTTTAATTCACCGATATGCAGATAGCATTTTACAAACGTCTCCTGTACGATGTCCTCGGCATCATTCCTATTGCCGCTCACCAGATATGCCATGCGCAAAAGTATATTTTTATATTTTTCATACAGCGCGTCAAAGGCCGCCTTATCTCCGCCTTTTAGCTGCTGCACCAGTTTTAATTCTTCCACGACCTTGGACTCCTTCCTCTTCCTTCCGATACGTATCTGACTATGAGAGTACTCTTTTATGAAAAAGGTTCATTTTCTGGTTACTGTTCACTCCGTTCTCAGTAACGCATGATTTCTGCATTTAAATTCGCTTCGCGAAGCAGAAATCATCTCTTGCATCACGTTCTTACGTAGCTTAACAGCAAGTGTTAAGCTACTGTGTGAACAGTAACATTTTCTGATCAATCTATTTTTATTTTAGCATAATTACACTTGCACTGAACTTCGTTCTTTGTTACACTTTTTACCAAATCATTCATATGGAAACAGAAAATCGCCGTGTAATATAAAAGGAGGATGTACATGTACGAAGTATCGAGTAAGGATATGTCTAAAATCGCACCGCTTTTTCAAAACGCCTCTCACACCATTATTTGGTCCTGCCTTCAAGGGTACATGGGGAGAGCATGGACCGATGACCTGGAGCATCCTTCCAGCGCCCAAATCGTCGTGGGCGATTTCTGCTTTTTTGCAGGTGCCCCTGACCGTGAGCTGGCAGCTAATATCCATGTGGATTCGCCTTCGGGCCTTCTGCTCCTCATTCCTGAAAGCCCGGGCTGGGGAGTCCTTATCGAAGAAACTTATCCAGAAAGTTTTGAGCGCTTTATGCGTTATTCCATAAAAAAAGAACCGGAAGCATTTCATAAAGAAACACTTTCCGGCAATATTGCAGATCTTCCCGACGGATATTCTCTTCACCGGATTGATGAAGCAATCTACCGCCGCCTCCTGAAGCTGGATCAGCTTCGTGACTTATGTTCTGTATTCAGCAGCTATAAAGCCTATGAAAGACATGGTCTGGGATTTGTCGTTATGTGCGAAGACACCATCGTTTCCGGAGCCTCCTCCTATACCGTCTATGATAAGGGTATCGAAATTGAGGTGGATACGCTCCCCGAATACCGCAGAAAGGGTCTCGCTTTCATCTGCGCTTCCCGTCTGATCTTGGAATGCCTGGAGAAAGGGCTTTATCCAAGCTGGGATGCTATGAACAAAGAGTCCGTAACGCTGGCAGAGAGGCTTGGATATCATCTGGGTGATGAGTATGTCACATACATTGTAATAGAAAAATCTTAATCCAAAACGGTACTTTCCTCAAGCAAAATTTCGTTCATATCCGCGAGAAGCTCCTCAGTCAGCGTAAGCAGGTTTTCTGCATCCTTCTCTACCACTGCGCATTTCTTGTAACGGAAGAGGAAGAACGGAACTCCTTTGGCGTTAAAAGTAAGCTTAGAATATTTTTTTAAAAGGGCGGGGATATTCTCCGCCTTAATTTTCGCATCAGCGTTCAGTAAAAAGCGTATCTCTCCATTCTGTCCCCGTACCTCCGGCATGTAAAGCTTATGGGCATTTACACGCACAAGGGCGATTCTAAGGAGGTTATCCACAGATTTCGGAATTTCTCCGAAACGATCCAACAATTCCTCCTTCATATCATCACTTTCTCCCCTGTTGTCGATACCAGCAATCCGCTTATAGATATCCAGCTTCTGGAACTCATTCACGATATAAGACGGCGGAATAAATGCATCCACATCCAAATCTACGGAAGTATTGAAATCCTCCTGCGTTTTCATTCCTTTCAGGTTCTTTACCGCCTCATTCAGCATTTTGCAATACAAATCATATCCTACCGCCTGCATATGTCCATGCTGCTTCGAGCCAAGCAGATTGCCCGCACCGCGGATTTCCAAATCTCTCATGGCTATCTTAAAGCCGCTGCCCAAATCTGTAAATTCTTTAATGGCAGCCAGACGTTTTTCGGCAATTTCCTTCAGCATCTTATCCCGCTTATACATCAAAAATGCATAGGCGGTACGGTTAGAACGGCCTACCCGGCCTCTGAGCTGATAAAGCTGGGAAAGCCCCATATTGTCGGAGTCGTGTATAATCATCGTATTTACATTGGAGATGTCCAGACCGGTCTCTATGATGGTCGTCGAAACCAATACGTCGATTTCCCCTCCAATAAAGTCATACATAATCTTTTCCAGCTCGTGCTCTTTCATCTGCCCGTGAGCGAAAGCAACGTTCGCCTCCGGCACGAGTTCGGCGATACCCGAAGCAACATCAGCAATATTATTCACCCGATTATAGACATAATAAACCTGACCGTCTCTGGAAAGCTCCCTGACGATTGCTTCTCTTACCATTTCCTCGTTATATTCCAAGACATAGGTCTGAATCGGAAGGCGATCCTCCGGCGCTTCTTCCAGCACGCTCATATCACGGATACCGATAAGGCTCATATGAAGGGTTCTCGGTATGGGCGTTGCCGTAAGGGTGAGCACATCCACATTTTCCTTCATCTTTTTTATTTTTTCTTTATGGGCCACGCCAAAACGCTGTTCCTCATCGATGATGAGAAGACCCAGATCCTTGAAAACAACATCTTTAGAAAGCACCCGGTGGGTGCCGATAACAATATCCACAAGACCTTTTCGCAAATCCTCTGCCGTTTTCTTCTGCTCCGTCGATGTCCGAAAACGGGAAAGCAGATCCACGCGCACCGGAAAGTCCTTCATTCTCTGTACAAACGTGTTGTAATGCTGCTGCGCCAAAATGGTGGTAGGCACCAGGTATACGACCTGCTTACCTTCCTGAACCGCTTTGAATGCCGCACGAATGGCAATTTCCGTCTTGCCGTAGCCGACGTCGCCGCAAATAAGGCGATCCATGATCTTCGTGCTTTCCATATCCTTCTTTGTGGCTGCGATGGCTGTCATCTGATCCTCCGTCTCCTCATACGGAAACATCTCTTCAAACTCCTGCTGCCATACCGTATCTTTCCCGTAAATAAAGCCTTCTTTCTGCTGCCTTACCGCATACAGCTCCACAAGGTCTTTTGCCACTTCGTTTACCGCCCCTTTTACCTTGCTCTTCGTCCGGCTCCATTCCTGCGTACCCAGCTTATTGAGTTTCGGCCTTTTGGCATCCGCCGAGGCGTATTTCTGGATTACGTCAAGACCGGTGGCGAGTATATAGAGATTACCGCCGTCCCTGTATTCTATTTTGATATAGTCTTTGACTACTTTTTCTACTTCGACCTTTTCGATTCCCTTATAAATGCCAAGTCCGTGATTTTCATGAACTACGTAATCACCCACCTTAAGGTCATTGAAGCCGTTGATTTTCTGGCCTTCATATTTTTTGACCTTCCGCTTTTTCTTCTTTTCCGCACCAAAAATATCGCTCTCCGAAATAACGACGAACTTTATCAGAGGATATTCGAAGCCCTTCTGTGCGCGGCCGTAAAAAGTCATTACTTCTCCGGGCTGTATTTCCCGGAAAGAATCATCGCTGTAAAAGCTGGTCAGCTCCTCGTTTCTTAAGTCCTCCGCCAGACGCTTCGCTCTTGTTCGTGAACCAGATAAAAGAAGAACCCGGTATCCGCTCTTTTTATAGCGCTTCAAGTCCTTAAGCAAGGCTTCGAAGCTGTTATTATAGGAAGCGACGCTTTTAGCTCCGATATCGAATTTCTTATCCGCTTTGAAGAGAGAATTCTTCAAATCCATCGCCGCCAAGGTCACCGCCCTGTTCTTCGCCATTCTGGCCGCCACTTCTTCCGAGCCGAACAGGATATCTGCCTGGCCGGGCAAAGCGTACCCCTTTTCCATCCGGTGCATCATACTTTCCCTGAATTCCAGCTCTACCGCATCCGCATGCTCCTTTACCCGTGCTGGCTCATCGATGAAAATGCAGCTCTTATCCTTATCGAAGAGCTCCATAAAAGAAACCGTTTCCGGATAGAAATAGCGTATGTAGCTTTCCAGATTTGCAGCTTCCTTAAATTCAAGAATCTGCTCCTTCAGTTCTTTAATCTGAGAAGTAATGCGATGTGCTTCCTCGGTTTTAAACTCCTTTCGGAATCTGTCACCGCATTTTTTAGCCTCCGCTTCTATCCGCTCTATTCCTTTTTTCATTTCCTCGGCGGTAAGAACCATTTCCGTAGCCGGATAAATGCAGATAGACTGCAGCTTTTCAATGGAACGCTGGCTTAAAATGTCGAAGCTTCGGATAGATTCCACTTCTTCTCCCCATAGTTCGATTCGGTAAGGATTCTCTTCCGTCAAATCAAAAATATCTACAATGCCGCCGCGAATGGAGAACTGTCCCGGCGCCTCCACCTGATAATTCTTCTCATATCCCATTTCCACAAGCTTCCCGGCGAGCTCTCTTTCATTTACAGAGGCCTGGCAGTCTATACGGATTACATTTTTCTCCAAAACGGACAGGGGCACTTGAGGCGTCATAAAGCTGTCGAAGGTAGTCACCACCGTAAGCGGCCTTCCTTCGATCACTCTTCTAAGTGCCTTTATTCTTTCTGTAACGATCTGGTTTCCGTGAATATCCGCCTGATAAAAAATCAGATCCTTTGCCGGATACATTGTGACATTCTTGTCATATAATTTGCAATCCTCATATATCGCCTTCGCCCTCAGGTCGTTATAGGTAACAATGATCTTATATTTAAAGCCCTCGCTTAGCCCATACGCCATATGAAGTTTCTGCGAATCCACACATCCTATCAGCGACACAGCTGCCTGCGGCTTACTAAGGAGCTTTGTAATTTCTTCGAATTCACCCAGCTCGTACAAGGGTGCGGTAAATGTCCTCATCTAAATATTCCTCTCCTGGTTGTTTTATAATTCCTTGCAGCAATCGCCGATACATTTATAACGATACTTTGCGGTTGAATTCATTCATAGCGGTATCAGTTCCATCCGTCAGCATAATTTCCAACGCTTTTACCGCCTTGTCCAGCGCCTCATCCACGGCCGCCTTTTCCTCTTTATTGAAGTGTCCCAACACCCAGTCAGCAAGGTCATAGTTTTTCGGCTTCTCTCCCACGCCTATGCGTATCCGCTGAAAATTATCGTGTCCCAACTGCTTTATAATGTTCTTCAATCCATTATGCCCTCCGGCGCTGCCTTTCTTTCTGACGCGTATCTGCCCCGGTTCCAGACTGATGTCATCCGAAATGACAATCAAATCGCTCTCCGCTTCCGCCTTATAATAATCGATGACAGGGCGGATGCTTTCTCCGCTTAGGTTCATGAATGTAAGGGGCTTTACTAAAACTACCTTCTGACCTCCCACATAGCCCTTTCCAATCATCGACCTGTGCTTCAATTCAGCTACACTAATATTATATTTGTCCGCAAGGGCATCTATCACATCGAAACCCACATTATGCCTTGTATTTTCATATTCTTTTCCCGGATTTCCCAGGCCAGCAATAATATACATCTTTATACCCATCTGCGCGTTGCGGCGCGCACTCAAATCAATAGTTGAATACGCATTTTTATTCAACCTTATTTCTACTATTGTCCGTTAACGCTTACACATCATTTTAACCTTAAACCTTCTACATTTCAACAAAGTGTTTTCTGATAGTCGAAATAAGAAACGGGAATGCCCATTTAGAGCATTCCCGTTTCTTCGCATGTTTTTCTTCGTTTTTATTTCTGTTTTTATCCTATTCTTCTTCATCCGGCTCTAAAAGTGCCTTTTCATAGCTCTCCAGTATCGTCGCCTGAATCCGCTCCCTTGTGCTCGAATTGATTGGATGGGCGATATCCCTGTATTCTCCATCCGTCGCTTTTTTACTCGGCATTGCTATAAAAAGTCCCTTCTCGCCTTCAATTACCTTGATATCATGAACTACGAACTCTTCGTCCAAGGTAATCGATACAATTGCCTTCATCTTTCCTTCCTTCGTGATCTTACGCACTCTTACGTCTGTAATATCCATGTCGTTTGTCCCCCTTGGCTAATCATAGGTTTATCGCTATATGACATACCTGTCATTATGCTCTATCACAACTTTAATACCTTCCTCGCCCTTATGGTAGGAATTGGCCCTGATGGTATTCCTACTCTCCACTATGCAGTTTTCGATATGGGTGTTGTCCCCGATATAAACATCGTTCAGAATAATGGAATTCTTTATGTAACAATTATTTCCAATGTATGTCTTTTTAAAGATAACGGAATCCTCCACCGTACCATTTACGATGCTTCCGCTGGAAATCAAGCTGTTTTTTACATTTGCTCCCACATTATATTTCGCAGGCGGCAAATCATCCACCTTGGAATATACGTCAGGATACTGCCTGAAGAAATAGTCTCTGATCTCAGGCTTCAGAAAATCCATATTCGTGTCGAAGTAGTCCTGAACTGTCGCTATATTACTCCAGTAAGACTTGATCTTGTAGCCGTATATCCTCTTCATATTCTTATAACGGATGAGAATATCTTTTACAAAATCATATCGGTCTTCCTCCATGCCCTTTTCTATCATCTCAATGAGCTGGCGCCTTCTTACTATATAAATACCACAGGAAACGGTATTGGATCTGGCAACTATAGGCTTCTCTTCAAATTCCTCGATACGGCTCTCTTCATTCATCTTAATGACGCCGTACCTTCCCGCATCCATATCTACCGGCATGTCCTTGCATACAACCGTAATATCCGCCTTCTTGTCGATATGATATTCCAGCACCTTGTTATAATCTATCTTATAGATTCCGTCACCGGAAGCAATTACTACATACGGCTCATGACTGTTCTTTAAAAAGGTGAGGTTCTGGGCAATAGCGTCCGCCGTTCCCCTGTACCAAAAGTTGCTCTCTGCCGTAACCGCCGGCGTAAAAACGAATAATCCTCCCTGCTTACGTCCGAAATCCCACCATTTGGAAGAACTTAAGTGCTCGTTCAGGCTTCTGGCATTGTACTGCGTAAATACCGCAACCTTCTGAATATGCGAATTGGACATATTGCTAAGAGCAAAGTCGATGCTTCGGTAGCTTCCCGCAATGGGCATCGCGCATACTGCGCGCTTCTGGGATAGCTCTTTCATTCTGTGATTGTTGCCGCCTGCTAAAATAATACCAATCGCTCTCAATGTTCTTCACCCGCCTTTATCAATGTTCTGCCGCTTAAAAGATTTGCTTGTTCGTAGTCCTCCAGCGTCGTGGATCCAAAGATTACGGTATTCTTTCCTATCGTCACGCCTTCAGGAATTACGCTCTTCTCCCCCACCGTAACCATTCCTTCATTGTAGATGTGCGGATCCGTCTCGTTAGCCACCTCATCGCCGATTCCCATCTTTACATTATTCCCGATATCTGCATTCTCCGCGATAATTGCTTTGTTCAGTTCACAGTTCGAACCGATATGGGTCTCGTTCATGATGATGGAATCCCTCACCACAGTACCCTTCTCGATAGTAACACCGCAGCCGATTACCGAATTGTAAATCTCCCCGTGAATATCCGAGCCTTCTCCGATGATGCTCTTCTCAATTACACTCTCGGAGGATATATACTGAGGAGGCAATATAGTGCTTCTCGTATATATTTTCCAATATTCTTCATACAGGTTGAACTCAGGAACGATGTTAATGAGCTCCATATTGGCTTCCCAGTAAGAGCTAAGCGTTCCTACATCCTTCCAATAACCGTTAAATTCATATGCGTACAGCGGCGAACCCTTCTTATGGCAATATGGAATGATATGCTTGCCAAAATCCAGCGCCGGCTGTTCCGAATTCATAATCAGGGAGTCCTTCAGAACCTTCCAGCTAAATATGTAAATCCCCATAGAAGCCAGATTACTTCGCGGATGTTCGGGTTTTTCCTCAAAATCCGTTATCTGTTTCTTGTCGTCGGTAATCATGATACCGAACCGCTTCGCTTCCTCCAGGGGCACCGGCATGACCGCAATCGTTACCTCGGCGTTGTTCTCCTTATGGAAGTCTAACATTACCTCGTAATCCATCTTATAAATATGGTCTCCGGAAAGTATCAGCACATAGTCGGGATTATAGCTATCGATATAATCGATATTCTGATAAATAGCGTTGGCCGTTCCTGTGTACCACTCGCTGTTGGCGCTCTTTTCATAAGGCGGAAGAACCGTCACACCGCCGATATTCCTGTCAAGGTCCCACGGAATACCTATTCCTATGTGCGTATTCAGCCTAAGAGGCTGATACTGGGTCAATACTCCCACCGTATCCACACCGGAGTTAATACAATTGCTGAGAGGGAAATCAATAATTCTATATTTTCCCCCGAAGGCTACCGCCGGTTTTGCCACCTTCGATGTCAAAACGCCCAGACGGCTTCCTTGTCCCCCAGCTAACAACATGGCAATCATTTCTTTTTTAATCATGTCATCACCTCTTATTAGTCTTACCTGTTAGTCACACTTAAGTAATTACTATATTGTGTTTTAGATTATACCATATTATACTAAGAAAGTGAATATTTTTTACAAAATACTTTTCGATTTACGGCATTTTTTATGTAAATTTTTTACAATATTTTTATCTTTAAAGAAAATTATTTGTATATTTTTTATATCTTTTTGGAATTTTCTGCGTACTATGCAGTCACTTTTAGTCAAAATGTGCCGTATTACGGGGCTTGTTTCCTTCTATGACAATTTCCGACTCAAATTGCTATTGGTTTTTTCCGGCTATGTGAGTATAATATAGTATGCGTATCGTCCGAAGGAAAAAACATGTTGTCACCCCGGGCAGTACAGTATAAGCAAAAAAAGAACAGGAAGTGCGGTTATGTATAACATTGATTTTCAACACCCTATTCACATATACTTCATCGGCATCGGAGGCATCAGCATGAGCGGTCTCGCTGAGATTCTTCTGACGGAGGATTTCAAAGTGTCCGGCTCGGATATGAGGCAGTCTCCTTTGACCGAAGCCTTGAAGGAGAAGGGGGCGGTTGTCCATTACGGACAAAGGGCAGAGAATCTGACCTCCGATATCGACCTCATCGTGTACACCAGTGCCATCCATCCCGATAATCCCGAGTTCGTCACCATGAAGGAAATGGGTATTCCCCATCTGTCAAGAGCCGAGCTCCTCGGTCAGATGATGAAAAATTACAAGCTTCCCATCGCCGTCAGCGGCACCCATGGCAAGACTACCACCACTTCCATGATATCGGAGATTCTCCTCGAGAATGACTGTGACCCTACGCTTTCCATCGGCGGCATCTTCAAGACCATAGGAGGCAATATCCGGGTAGGCAAGTCCGAATACTTCGTAACGGAGGCATGTGAATACACCAATAGCTTCTTAAGCTTTTTTCCGAAGATCGGAATTATACTTAATATAGAAGAAGATCATCTCGACTTCTTTAAAGATATTCACGATATACGCACTTCATTCCATAAATTTGCCAAGCTTCTGCCAGCGGATGGGACTCTTATCATTAACGGAGACATAGATAATTACGAAGAAATCACGGAAGGGCTGCTTTGTCAGGTCGTTACCTGCGGCTCCACTCCCGATTGTGATTACAGCTATACCAATCTGCATTTTGACGAGCTGGCCCATGCATCCTTTATGCTGAACCGGAGAAACGGTTTATCCGAAGCCTTTTCCCTTATGGTTCCCGGGGAACATAATGTGCATAATGCCATGGCTGCCATCGCCCTCGCCGATGTCCTCGGCATCGGCAGCGAGACTGTGAAAAAGGCTCTTCTGCACTTTTCGGGCACCGACAGGCGTTTTGAATATAAGGGCAAAAAAGACGGCGTTACCATCATCGATGATTATGCTCATCACCCTACGGAAATTACTGCGACCTTGAAGGCTGCCCAAAATTATCCTCACAATACATTGTGGTGTGTTTTCCAGCCTCACACATATACGCGGACGAAATCCTTCTTAAAAGAATTTGCAGCCGCACTCTCTCTGGCAGACAAGGTAGTCCTTTCCGATATATATGCGGCCAGGGAGACGGATAATCTCGGTATCAGCTCGGCCAATCTTCAGTCGGAAATAAATAAGCTGGGAGCTGAATGCTTCTATCTTTCTTCTTTTGAAGAAATTGAGAATTTTTTATCAGAGAGCTGTGTTAAAAATGACTTGTTGATAACTATGGGGGCTGGGGATATCGTAAAAGTGGGAGAAAATCTTCTAAAAAAATAGCTATCCACAATATCCACAATTTTAAGGGCCCTATGCTTTTTAAAATTTGTGGATATTTCAGCTTTTTGACCCTTTGGGAAAGTACCCCCCGTAACCCCTGATTTTTACATGAACTTTACATATCCTTATCCATCGTATATCCTTTTTTGAACTATAATTATCCACATTATCCACATCGTCCACATTTCTGGAAAATGGCGTATTTACGGCGTTTTCTGGCAAATTGACTATTTATTTTTGAGAAGGGTTATGTTATAATTCAACTTGCTTTGAAATGAGTATAGTAATATAATGGTTACTATTCACACAGCAGCTTAACATTTACTGTTAAGCTGCGTAAGAACGTGATTCAAGGGATGATTTCCGGCTTCGCAGAGCGAATTTACATGCAGAAATTCTGCATTGCAGAAATCATGCGTTGCTGAGAACTGAGTGAACAGTAACATATAATGAAAATGGGTGAGATAAATGGGGCGTTTAACAATTTATAAGGACAACTATGTGGATGCAACGGCTGTATCCAATATTTTTATTGACGAATATATGACGGATGCTAACGATGCACAGCTTAAAATATACATTTATCTTATCCGCATGATGAATGCCAATCTGTCTTTCAGTCTGTCCGATATTGCGGACAAATTTAACCATACGGAAAAAGACGTGATGCGTGCGCTCAAATATTGGGAGAAGAATCATCTTCTTTCCTTAGAATACGACGAATCCAAAAATTTGATCGGCATTCATCTTCTTGATTTGAGCCGCCAGATAAACGGACGTTCTATGCCTGCTGCTCCGGTAACGGCGCGGGTTGCCAAGGAGTCCGTTTCTCCCCCTATAGAAACCGCTTCAGAGCCGGCCTCCGCTCCGGAAGATAAGCAAACGGACGAAGAACCATATGAAAAGCCGTCCTATTCCTTAGACCAGTTAAAAGAGTTTAAATCGAAAGAAGAAACCTCGCAATTATTATTTATCGTGGAACAATACATAGGAAAGACCTTATCTCCCTCCGAAGTGAGAACTATATTTTTTATTTCGGATAAGCTCGCTTTCTCCGTGGACTTAATCGATTACCTGGTTCAGTATTGCGTAGAACGCGGGAAGAAGGACTTCCGTTACATAGAAAAAGTGGCTGTCAGTTGGGCACAGTCAGGAATTACCAATCCAAAGGATGCGGAAAAGTATGCTTACAAATATGATAAATCCGTTTACGACATTATGAATTCTTTGGGTAAGAATACCTCTCCCACTTCCAAAGAAGCGGATTACATCCGGCGCTGGACGAAGGAGCTTGGCTTTGAAATGGATGTGATTCGCGTTGCCTGTGAGCGTACTGTTATGGGAACGGATAAACATCGTTTCGAATATGCCGATACTATTCTAAAGAGCTGGAACGATGCGGGTGTCCATCATCTTTCCGATATTGCCAAGGAGGATGAGAAATTCCTGCGCGGCAAAACTTCCCGCACACTGCCCAAGTCCGTTTCGAACAATGCCTTTAATCAGTTCAAGCAGCACGACTATGACTTCGAGACGCTGGAAAAGGAACTCTTAAAAATCCGATAACTTAAGGAGACTTCGCTGTGACGTTAAATAATGTTCAATATAATTTCATTATTCGCACATATGAGGAAAAGCAGGACAAGAACCGGCATTTGTTAGAGAAGCGCCGCGCCTACATTTATGAGCATGTGGACGGCTACAAGGAGCTTGATGACTCCATAGCCTCCATTTCCGTAGAACATGGAAAAAAGCTTTTGAGCGGTGATAACTCGGCCCTCGATGATTTAAAAGTAATTATTAAGAACTTTTCTGAAAGCAAGACAAATCTTTTGGTCTCTTCCGGCTATCCTTCCGATTATCTGGAGCCGGTTTACGACTGCCCCGACTGCAAGGATACCGGATACATAGACGGACAGAAATGTCATTGTTTCCGCCAGTTCGAAATTTCCATGCTTTATGAGCAGTCTCACATCAGCAAGATGCTGCAGCACGAGAATTTCTCCAATCTTTCTTATGAGTATTATAAGGACGACGACCTCGTGCTTTTTACGGACGCCGTAAATACATGCAAGAAATTTATAGAAAATTTTAATTCCATCTATCAAAATTTATTCTTTTATGGTACAGTAGGGTCTGGCAAGTCATTTTTGTCCGGCTGCGTCGCAAAAGAGCTGATTGAAAAGGGCCGTTCCGTTCTTTATTTCAGTTCCTCTTCCTTTTTCGAGACCTTATCACAGCTTTCTTACGGATTCAGGAATAAGAATGGGTTAGGTGAGGCATACGACGACATTTACGACTGCGATTTGTTAATCATCGATGATCTGGGTGCAGAGGTTGTGGGCAACTATACTTCTTCCCAGCTCTTTTCTTGTCTGAACGAGCGACATATCCGGCACAAGGATACGGTTATCTCTACTAACCTTTCGTTGGAGGAACTGCGCGTGCGCTACTCCGACAGAATATTTTCGAGGATTACCAGCAACTATACATTATGTAAATTATCCGGGCCGGATATCCGAATATATAAAAAACTAAACAGAGCAAATTAAGTACCTGCGCAGCAGAAAGTGAGGATTTTTTCATGGCAAAGCGTGAAGAAAAAAGAAATCTTGAGACCATTCCCGTCGGTTCTCTGGGCATTATTCCTTTGGAAGGATGTAAATCTTTGGGGGAAAAAGTTGATTACTATCTTGTAAATTGGAGAACGGAGAGAGAAAGCGAACACAAAGATTCTCTTGCATTTGCAGGTTATCAGCGTAAATCTTATATTCTTGGCGCGAAGGTTCCCCGCTTCGGCACCGGTGAAGCAAAGGGAATTATCATGGAATCCGTTCGCGGAACCGACCTTTATATCCTTGTTGATGTGGCGAACTACAGCCTCACATACTCTTTATGCGGACATCCGAATCACATGTCCCCTGACGATCACTATCAGGATTTGAAACGAATTATCGCTGCAGTAGGCGGCAAGGCGAGAAGGATTACAGTCATCATGCCTTTTCTATATGAGAGCAGACAGCACAAGAGAAGCACGAGAGAGTCTTTGGACTGTGCGCTGGCTCTTCAGGAAATGGTTGCCATGGGCGTAGACAATATCATTACCTTCGATGCACACGATCCGCGGGTACAGAACGCAATACCTCTTCATGGCTTTGAGACAGTACAGCCCACCTATCAGTTCATCAAGGGACTTCTCCGGCATGTGCAAGGCCTGACTTTGGATTCCGACCATATGATGGCTATCAGTCCCGACGAAGGCGGCATGGGACGTGCAATTTATATGGCCAATGTACTCGGTCTGGATATGGGTATGTTTTATAAGAGACGCGATTACACGAGGGTCGTAGACGGCAGAAATCCGATTGTAGCCCACGAGTTCCTCGGAACCAGCGTAGAAGGCAAGGATATGATCATCATCGACGATATGATTTCTTCCGGCGAAAGTGCCCTCGAGGTAGCGGCTGAACTCAAGAAGAGAAAAGCGGGCCGGGTATTTATCTGCGCAACTTTCGGTCTCTTTACCGGCGGCCTCTCCGGTTTCGACAAGGCCTTTGAGGACAAGATCATCGACAAAGTACTCACCACCAACTTAATCTACCAGACACCGGAGCTGCTTTCCAGAGAATGGTACATTAACTGCGATATGAGCAAGTATATCGCATATCTTATCGATACTTTGAACCACGACGCCTCTATCAGCGATTTGTTAGATCCTAATGAGCGTATTCAAAGCGTTGTGGCAAAATATAAGAACGGCGAACTGGAAGACTAGCGTGCCGTCCGTCAAGATATCAAGCGGTCCGCACACTGATTTATAAAGACGAAGTGTTTTATTATCCATATGGTTTGAACGACTATCCGTTTAAACCATATGGATAAAAATTTGCGCTTGCGGCAGGAAGTCCGCAGGATATGAGAAAGGCATAATTATTTTATGAAACTGCACTCCGCACATAAAATTTCACTTATCCGGTCCGGTTCAAGGGCCGATTTATTTTTGAGCAAACAACTTGGAAGCAATCAATTCTCCTATGGGGAACTATTTTCCATGCTGCTTCCGCTTATTCTTGATCAGTTTTTTATTAATATCATCGGACTGCTTACAACGGCTATGATAAGTTCGTCCAGTCAGGAATCCGTATCCGCAGTCAGCCTCGTATCCCCCTTGAATATGATGGCCTATTCCATCTTTAATGCCATAGCCGCCGGAGGCACCGTAGTCGTTGCACAGTACAAAGGACGGGGAGAAACAGAGAAGATACGTACTGCTGCAGGACAGGTAATGTTTGCCACCTCCCTGGTAGCTACTGTTTTATGCACTCTTTTAATTATTTTTTCAAACCCGTTAGTATATACCTTATTTGGAGCAGCAGACCCTGTCGTTAAGGAAAAGGCCTGCAACTACCTCATCGGGGTATCTCTTTCCATGATTTTTCATTCCTTTTATATGGGATCCTTTGCCGTTTTACGAGGGTTGGGGGAGACGAAGACCTGTCTGCGCCTTACGATGCTCATCAATCTAATCCATCTGTTCGCCAGCATGCTCTTTATTAACGGCTTTCATATGGATATTATGGGAACGGTCCTTTCCTTAAACATTGCCAGACTTATCGGCGGCGGCTTTGCGGTCTTTTTATTGGTGCGCCCCAAAAGTATATTCAGGATTTATACGAAGGATATTTTCCACATTAATTCTTCTATGTTAAGATCCGTCTTTAAAATAGGCGTTCCTTTCGCTTTGGAGCAGGTATTCTTTAACGGAGGAGGCATGCTCGTTCAGACTTATATCGTCTTTCTCGGTACGATCAGCGTTGCAGCCAACGCTATCGCAAGCTCCGCTTTTTCTATCCTGTATTCCAGCGGAATGGCGATAAGTACCCTTGCCATCACCGTAGTAGGCCAGTGTATCGGCGCCGGAGATAAGGAGCTGGCAAAGCGTTACGGAGCGAAGCTGGTATGGTTAGGTACCTTTATCATCACCTTATCCTTAGTGGTGTTCATGCCTCTCATGCCCTTTATATTGAGGCTGTATCAAGCGCCGGAGGAGACACTTTCCTTAATATATAACCTGCTTTGGATTGCGGCCATTCCCATGCCCCTCTTCTGGTCGGCATCCAATATTCTGCCTTGCGTCTTTCGCTCCGCGGGCGATGCCAATTACAGCTCCATCTCCTCTCTCATTACCATGTGGGTCGTCAGAGTCGGACTGGGCTATCTCTTCGCTCTTCCCCTGGGCCTCGGCGTGCAGGGCGTGTGGATCTGCATGGGAATCGAGTGGGCAGTACGGACGGTTATTTATTATCTTCGCTACCGCTCGGGAGCGTGGCTGACGAAGAATACCATAGATTAGCTTACTCCATGAATTTCATCCAGGACCTTGAATTTTACTCATACCTATGATACACTTATCGGGTTGCAAAATTTTCCCGGTCAGTTCGAAACCTTCCTGACCGACCCGTTCATAAAGCGGGAAAAAAACAAAACTAAAGGAGACAAATTACATGAACAAGAAAGTATTACTAATGGTCCAAGCGGCGATGATTGCCGCTATTTATGTTGTGCTCACTTTTGCAGCCAACGCCTTTGGCCTCGCCAACTACGCGGTGCAGGTCCGTTTCTCGGAAGCTCTTACGATTCTTCCCTTTTTCACTCCCGCAGCAATACCCGGATTATTTATCGGCTGTCTGCTCAGCAACATACTGACAGGATGCGCCCTGCCCGATATTATATTCGGAAGTCTCGCCACCCTGCTTGGCGCGTTTCTCACTTATAAGCTTCGCCGCTACAAGTGGCTGGCACCGGTTCCGCCCATCGTCACGAACATGATCGTGGTTCCGCCAGTGCTGCTTTACGCTTATGGCATACGCCCCTTATGGTTTTCTGTAGTTACCGTTACTGCCGGGGAAATTATTTCTTGCGGCATCTTAGGAATGCTTCTGCTATTTTCCTTGGAGAAATACAAAGACCGTATTTTCAATCAATAAACCGGACAAAAACATATAAGTTCTACCCTATTACACAAACAAAAGTGTGCTTCGTATACTCTTGCAGCCGAGTACTTCGATAGCACACTTTTGTTCTTTTCTATCGCCTGCCGATCTAGCGGAACTTTATCTCCGTATTACCGCTTGAGGCTCTGGTTCTTATCGATGTTATTACATTTTCCCCATAGGTTCCGCTTGCTGTATTGCCTTTCTTGTTATAAAAGACATACTCGTCAAAGTCAGTATCTATGACTCCGCTGCTCGCTTCCGCTTCAAAGGAAAAAGCGCTGTTCTTAGGGATATCCAGCCTGATATTGCCGCTGCTCACTTCTGCTCCTACCGTTTCACCCAAGCTGATTAATTCTGCTTTGATGTTCCCGCTGTGAGTTGAGGCCTTAAAATTTCCGGAAGCTCCTTCTACCGTAATGTTTCCACTGGAAGCAGAGGCGTAAGTGTCTCCCGCTCCGGAAGATACTACAATATTTCCGCTGGAGGCAGTTAACGTTCTTTCTCCTTGCGCCTTACCGAAGGAGATGTTCCCGCTGGAAGTCTCTGCAGTAATTTTCTCTGCTTCAATTTCTTTACAGGTAATATTTCCACTTTTTACATTTGCATAGAACTCCTTAAAGCTCCAGGCCGGGTCCGACGTGATATTTCCGCTGGAAGCCGTGACATTTACACTTCCGCCGAAGACTTCAGGCAAATATATTTCTATTCTCTCCCTGCCCGTCAAAAAACTCAGAAAATAGATATCATTCATCCTCTCGTTCTTCTTAACATATAGGGTATTTCCTTCCACTTCCATCCTCGTATGGTCTTTTCCGCCATCGTGAAGATATTCCTTTATAACGATTTTATCCGCCTCTCCTTTTAAGAAGATAATGTTTTCTGAACTGTACGAAATATCTATATTTTCAATACCATTCGCCGCAAATTCCTCTGTATTCTTCAAGCTTACCATTCCGAATCCTCCTATAAAATGGAGAGAACCGTAATTATAGTGTCTTGCATAGCTTGCAGACGCCGCACAGATTACGATTGCCCCGCATAAAAATATGATGAAACCTATCCACGTTCTTTTCATATTTATTCCTCCGTATCTTCGTCCGAATACGGGGAACGATATTCTTCATATTCCTGTTCCTTCCTAAGACCTTGCATATACGATACAAAAGGATAGTAGATTGGAATCGTCAAAAAGATTACCCAAGCCGGATGCCAGGCGTTCGCAAAGAAGCCCGCGCAAAGGAATAACAGCGTAGCTAATACCGGGTAAGCAAAAAAATGCATATTTTCATTTTTTATCGCCGAGACGAAGCTGTGCCACAGCGGAATCAGAAGGAACAGCATCCACGCCGGATGCCATGCGTTAAAAAACGTTCCCGCCAGAATATAAAGCAGCACAATAATCAGGGTAAATGGGAAATGATGGTGATGGCTGAACCATTCCTTATCATATTTCTGCCCATTTACATAAACTCCTCTTTTGTCGATATGAACGTTATCTCTGCTCTTTTTGTCGTCCACATGTATGCCGTCCCAGCCTACATGCACTTCACTTCCGTCCTTATCTTTTACATGCACTCCGCCGAAGCCCACGTGAACATATTCATCATCATCGCTGGATGGAGGTACTTCCCCGGAATCCGAAATCCCCTGCGCTTCCTCTTTGGAAAGGGGAATCTCATCCTCTGTTTTTAAAAGCTCATCTAAAGATACTCCATACAGCCTCGCCAGTAATATCAGATTATCCGTGTCCGGCGAAGCCTCCGCCCTTTCCCACTTGCTAACAGCCTGCCTGCTGATTCCAAGTTTTTCAGCCAAGGCTTCCTGCGACAAGTTATTGTTTTTTCGCAGATTCACTAACCGATTTGCAATTTCAATATTCATAATACTTTCTCCTTTTCTTAATGCAAAAACCCTCTATGGGAATTTTCACATTGGGAACTTTCTTAATTTAATTATAGAAATTGCCCCCCGGTTGCACTACCAATTCTAGTTTGAATGGACGCAACCATCGGTTGCGAACAGCTAAAACACGCTGTTTTTTCATTATTCTCCCCTAACATAAGTGATAAAGCGATTTCCATTTTCTTCGAACATTTGCTTCGAGTCATTTATACCCTTTTTGTAAATTGTACCGGTAAGCGGATCCATCAATACTGTATTGAGCTCGTTGAAGCCCACGATCAAAACTGCGCTTCCGTCGTTTAAGGTGGCGAGCACCGGTATGTCCTTATTGGTATAATACAATATAGCATCCAGAGTGCACCCTGTTAAATCCAGAACCTGAACTCCCTCCAAATTGCTCTTCATAATATCCAGTATATTTTCCCCTCGGTTTAATAAATACTCCGAATTACGCATTACGCCTTCATATTGGAGAATCGTATCCAGGCATACGGCAAGGCTGTTCTTTTCCTCGGTAATCGCTGCCTCTTTGATCGCCATAATCTGGTTCTTCACGCTTCTATTGCCCTTGATCCAAATATAATCGCCCTTTTCATTTACTACGATACCGGAAAGCTCATAGGCCAGATTGACTGCATTTCCTTCGTCGGTGAAGATTCCTTCCACTCCGCCCTTTCCATATACAAAATATCGGGAAGCTTCCGCTTCGCTTTCTTCCAGAGCGATTTCCCTTCCGCCCTCGAATAACACTTCCTTTGGCGTCAGCCTCTTTAAGGTCTTCGTATTGATATTGCTCTTTACGACTATCTGCACTATTTTTTCAAATTTATCCGTAGGAATGAATTCCACCGTATTACTTCCGGCGGTCTCTATTTTGGTATTTACGATCTGGTCGTTGGAAATCTCCGTATAAACTCCGGTTTCCTCATTTTTCTCCAAACGCAGAAGGCTGATTTGATTGCCCTGAATCTCGCTTCCGACCACATAGATTCCCGTCTGCCTATAAGTCTTAAGCACTTCACCGCTCTCGTTTTGTATCTTAATATTATACATAGGAAACAATATGCTTCCGGTGCTGTCCTGAACCACATCTGAGCTTTTAGCAAGTCCATATATCAAATCCTCGCCCATAAAACCCAGAGGTGCGATGTATTCCTCCGCTGCTCCGGATTCTTCTCCCGAAGCTATTTCTATCTTTTCCTTTGTGTTCAGATTCATGAGTATCAGCTTTTTGCTGGCGTATTGGTCCCCTCCTGTCTGCCATACCACCATCCGGTTAGAGTCCGATACCTTATAACTGCCTTCTATCAGACCGGAAACCATGACCTCGCAAGTACAATCCTCAAGATTCACCGCATAAATGGAGCCCGCATGCATAAAGAAGAAAATTGCCGACTTATTAATATAGGAAAGCTGCTCCAGCTCCGCCTTCAGTATTTCATAGGAACCCGCACTTGGTATATAGGCCAGCTCTTCAATCGTATTTAAGAGCCCGCTGAAATGATATACGGATATGCCGACCTCTCCCTCGTGCTTTCCGCGGTTCATATATCCGTAGACAATGAATTGAACATTTCCCGCCTCATCCACATTGAGTATTTTTATTTCATGCTTCTCCCAAGTGGTCCTCTCATCGTCGTAATTTCCGTCATAAAAGCTGAACAGAAGGGAAAGCTTATTGTCAGGCACATTATAGCAGTACAATCTGTTCCCATCGGTAAACGCGGCTACGTTTCCGCCGTCGCTCTCTGCCAAATCGATGTCCTCAAGCTGGATTATTCCGAGGTCGATCTTGTTATTGCTGTAAGCATCTGTTTTTTCATCAAAAATCTGATTCATCGTCCTCTCGAAGTCCAGCAGATAAATCCGGTCAGAGGTATAACGTATCCTGTAGAATTCTTTGATCTGATAAATCTTCGTTTGCCTGCCGTCTTCTATGGATACAAGGTAATTCAGTTCCAAAGCACCGGTCTGGGATGCCAGTTCCTTTATTGTTATATCGGGCTCCGTTAATTTATTTACGGATAAATCTCCCCATGTAACTTGATGGAAGCTGCTGTGTATCGTTACCTTGCTGTAGGTCGTATTGTCTCCGTCAGAATTGGACTCCAGATATTTGGTCAGCTCCTTAGCCGCCTCCTTATCAAAGGTTTTCCTATGAAAGTCCAGCACATAGTCCACCTTTTCGTCCGCAAAATAATTTTCGGTCTGGATAATTCTTGTGTAATAATAAATCGTCCTCCCATTGCTGTCGGTAAGAAGCAGCACGAGCATATATTCCGTATTCTCTTCAATCAAATCCTTTATGGAAAATTCCGCCTCTATGGTTTCTTCCGTTTCCTTATATTCGGTAAGCCGGGTATTCTCCACCAGCCTCTCCCCATCGATGCTTCGCACCTCAAAGGACAGTCCTTCTATCGTCTCTCCGTATTTATCCACGGCAATATTTACTTTTCTCCCTTGTCCCAGAGGCGTTATACTATCCCTTTGGTAACTGCATTCCATGCTTTCCTTATATCCGTGCAGGCTGTTTACCTCTCTGCCGCCTACCACCATGTGGATAACCGGATAGGTCGCCGGTCCCATTTCCATCGTCATCTCGGTATTGCCCTGGTTTACCACCGCACTGATAATAAAAAGAGCTATAAAAAACACAGCCGCCAGATATAAACATTTTATCGCTGTTTTCTTCATTTTCCATTCCTTATTCTCCCATAAGCAACGAGCTAAGCTGACTTGGCTTTGGTTTCTGCTCACAGGTCATTAACTTCATAATATAAATACGCGGTTTCACTGCATTAATTTCTGCAAGGTAGTTTCCACATTCATCATGCTTGTCATTTTTTTCACATTCGTTTCTCTGTGTTTCCCGGTTTTCTCTGTTCGTCTTATCCCACGTATTAAGATGTTCTTGGGCGTATGCTCCATATCTATGAATTCCAGTATCTGCACCTCATATCCATGTTCTTCCAAAATATTGGCGCGTACCGCATCGGTAAGAAGTGCTGCCATCCTCTCCTTAATCAGCCCGTACTTAAGAGCAGGTGTCAGCTCCTCACACATTATCTGCCCATTCACCTCGTGCTGGCAGCATGGAACAGACAGAATCACCTTCGCCTTCCATTCCACCGCCTTTGCCAGCGCATAGTCGGTTGCAGTATCACATGCGTGAAGGGTCACGACCATATCCACCTCCTGTGCCCCATCAAAGGTACTGATGTCTCCTTGCAAGAATCTCAAGCTCTCGTATCCATATTTTAAGGCGAGAGCATTGCAGCGTGAAATCACGTCCTTTTTCAGATCCAATCCTATAATCTGCACATCCAGTCCCTGCAATATCTTCAAATAATAATAGACAGCGAACGTAAGATAAGACTTCCCACAGCCGAAATCAATGATTTTAATCGTTCTTTCTCTAGGGAGTGTGGGCAGAATATCCTCAATAAATTCCAAAAAACGGTTAATCTGCTTAAATTTATCATATCTGGACTTCACTACCTTTCCGTCCGAGGTCTGTACGCCCAGATCCACAAGAAAAGGAACGGTCCTTCCCTCCTCCAGAATATATGTTTTCGTTCTATTATGGGACCAATCAATTTCTTTCTGTCCTGCCGCCATCTTCTTATTGATCGTTACTTTTCCTTTTTTACTTACGAGCACCGTTGCCTTTATTTTCTCTGTCTCTATCTCACATTGCCGGAAATTCTCTGACATATGTGTCATAATTTGAGCTATTAAGGCTTCCTTGTCGTAGTTCTCGTGAAATACCTGCGCTCCGATATAAGCTGTTTCCTGAAAATACAATTTATCCTTCAACATCACAGGGCGTACCTTCACCTTGCTCATTTTTTCCTTATCCGTCGGATTGCTTAAAATAATCTGGTACAGCCCTTCTCCGATTGCTTCCTGCAACAATTCTTCCATTTTTTATCCTTTTCCTGAACATCCGGAGCAAAAGTGTGCTTCACGAACTCTTGTAGCCAGATACTTCAACTGCACAATAATATAGTCATGACAATTTATGCCATGACTATATTTTACTGACTTTACTATAAAACTACAACTAAAACTTTAAAATACCGCTATGGCTTCGATTATGTCTTCTCTTATAAATCTCATAGCAGAGAATAACCTGCACCACATCAGAAATCGAATCCAGCTTCTCTTGCGCAACAAGCTCGCCTGCCTTTTCCTCTTCTTCCTGCCTTCTGATAACATCTAAAATATTCTGAGATAGTCTGTACATCTGCCACTTATCGGGATATTCGTCATAAATCATACTGCCTTCATAATCCAGCTTATCCAACATGCTGGCTACCACTTTCTGGTACCTTTTTGCCTCTATCGGATACATCTGCTGTAAGTACTCCAAATCTCTCATTGCCGTATCTTCTTCCTGATAATAAAGGGGCAGCGGATATGTCATATAAAAGGGCAAAATTCTTTGATTATACATGAGCAACGTCCTTCATAAAAAGATTATTTTTTATGTTATTATATGCGTTTTTCCCTTTTTTGACTTTCCCGCTTGACTTTTGTTTGAGGCAAGTGTAAGATTTGGACATATATACCTTTTACTACAAACCGCAACCAGCCGCGAGCTGCCATTCCCTTTTCTTCGCTTTGCGGCATTCCTGGAGGACGCATGACAAATCCTATTCTTTACCGTAAAAGAATCATGCCGGACGAGTGCATTTTACTTAAGGACGATATTATTGTCACATGTAACGATGAGGTAATCATTACCAAATGGAACGCTTTAAAGCCGAAAAAGGATCTGCATCACGGTTATTCCTGTTATTTTCTGAAACAGGGCTTCAAAGTAAGCAAGTTCTACCGTGAAGACGGTTCTCTCTTATATTGGTACTGCGATATTGTAGAATACATTTATGATGAAGCGAAGAATACTCTGACCTCCTTAGACTTGCTGGCCGATGTCATCATCTATCCCGATGGCTTTGTGAAGGTTGTGGATCTGGACGAACTGGTTATCGCTTTAGATAAAGAATTGGTGCAGAGCGATTTAGTAAAGAAATGTCTGTTTCGCCTAAATCATCTGCTTCAGATTATATATGCCGGAAAATTTTCCGCCTTACAGAAATATATCGAGGACATTTTGTAGTAGGTGCATTTTTCTATTACATAAAATAGGCACGACACTTGAACTGCCCCCCATAAGTTAGATTTTTTCGTCTAACTTATGAGGGGCAGCTCACTTTCAAAGAATTGTCATGCCTTTTATATGAAATCCTAATAAAACACATGTCCTCCAATGTTAATTCCACTCAACCCTTCGATGGGAGTGCGGAAGTACACGCAATTTCCAACATTGGTATTTCCCTTCATGGCATCGTCCGCAGCCTGATAGCAACTGGCAGTAGCCCTTCCCTCCGCCAGAGCGATTGCGAGCCGTCCGCTTGCTACAGGGGAAAACTGCCTTCCCTGATAGATGACTCCGACCACCGAGTCCGGATAGACAGAACTAAGTACACGGTTAATGACGACCGAGCCTACCGCAAGCTGTCCGGCATATCCCTCACCGCCGGCTTCACAGTAAATGAGATTCGCAAGAAGATACCTGTCTCCCTCGGCAAAGCCTACTTCGGAAATATCCCTCCATGCAGACTGCGCTGCCAACTGGGAGAGACGAATTTCTTCGGCAAGCTGTGCCTGGAGCTTGGAAATGTTTTCTTCCTGCTCCTTTATGCTTTGTTCATATGCCAGAGCCTCAGCTTCCGCCTGCGATATTTCATTTTTCTTTCCGGCAATACTTGTGGAAGTCTGACCTACCAGCCCCGATACGCGGCTTTTCTCCACTTCTACCTGGGCTTTATAGTCATCCAGTTCCTTCTTCTCTTCCTCCAACTGCTTCTCGGTCGCCTGGATCTGCTCCTTCGTCTCCGTATATTCCTGAAGCTTCTTCCTGTCGTAAGCAGAAAGCTGATCGATGTAATCGCTGCGATTTAAAAAATCAGAGAAATTCGCGGAAGCAAAAAGCATTTCCAACATGACATAATCCTGCGTTTCATAAATAAACTGGATTCTTTTTTTCATACTCTCATATTGGAGTTCCTCTGTGGCCTTTGCCTCTGCCAAGTCTTCCTGCGTCTGTTCTATCTCAGCTTCCTTATCGTCAATCTGCGTTTCCAGTTCCTCCAAGTTATTGCTGACCTCCTTCAACTGGCTGTTGAGTGTATTCAGCGCTCCTTGAAGCGAGTCCTTTTCCTGATTCAAATTCTGCAGATCTTCCTGCGTCTGGTTCAAGTCTTCCTGCGCCTGACTCTTCTGATTCTGCGCTTCCTGCAGCTTTTTCCTGGTAGCATCTGTCGCATATGCAGTGGTCGCAGTCGTCATGGGTATACACCCTGCCAGCAATACTGCGATGAGTACTGCCGCCATATTCTGTTTTCCTGTATGCTTCATTTATCCTACCCGCCTTGGCCCGGTGACCGAAAGGTCCCCCATTACATTTCCAGTTCTACTTTTCTGCCCGTCCTCTGGTACTGGTAATATCGCACCCCCGCTGCATCCAGCATCCGCTTGGAAGCTTTGGTCGTGGGCGTTTCCGCATATTTATCGCTGTCGTATACGATAGTCCGGATGCCCGACTGGATAATCGCCTTCGCACATTCATTGCAGGGAAAAAGCGACACATAAATCTTCGCCCCCTCCAAACTGCCGCCGCGGTAATTCAATATAGCGTTCAATTCGCTGTGCGTCACATAGGCGTATTTAGTATCATATACATCTCCTTCTCTGTCCCACGGAAATTCATCGTCCGAACAGCCTGCCGGAAAACCGTTATATCCCATGGATAAAATCTTATTATCCTCGCTGACAATGCACGCCCCAACCTGAGTACTGGGATCCTTTGATCTCATCCCGGAAAGCTTCGACACCCCCATAAAATACTCATCCCAAGAAATATAGTTTTTTCTCTTCATGTACATACCCCATGTCCGCTTTGGCGGACTCAAAAAATCATCCTTATTTGGTTCCGAATATCCTGTCCCCCGCATCCCCCAGACCTGGAACGATATATCCGTGATCGTTTAACTTCTCATCCAATGCTCCTACATACATATCTACATCCGGATGAGCTTTCTTCATCTTCTCGATTCCCTCAGGCGCTGCAATGATGCACATAAAATGGATGTTCTTGCAGCCCTTGTCCTTTAGCATCTGAATCGCCGCTACGGAGGAGCCACCTGTAGCCAGCATCGGATCCACTACGAACACTTCTCTTTCCGCGCAGTCTGCCGGAAGCTTACAGTAATATTCCACCGGATTTAAGGTTTCCGGATCCCTATATAGACCGATGTGCCCTACCTTTGCTGCCGGAATAAGAGTCAGCATACCATCCACCATTCCGAGTCCCGCGCGGAGAATAGGAACGATTGCCATCTTCTTGCCTTTTAACGCTTTTGCTGTAGCAGTGCAGATGGGTGTTTCTATTTTTACATCGGAAAGCTGCAAATCTCTTGTAGCCTCATAGCAGATTAACATGGCAATCTCACCAATTGTCTGTCTGAAATCCTTCGTACCAGTATCTTTTCTCCTGATATAACCGATTTTGTGCTGAATTAACGGGTGATCCATTATTACTACCTTTGCCATTGCAATACCTCCTGTGTATGCTGTTGTAAAATATTTTTATATTCAATTTAAAAGTTCATCTTCCAGCGCCGCAATCTTGGTAACTCTCCGGCGGTGCTTCTCTTCTTCGGAAAATTCCGTATGGAGAAATGCATCCACAATTCCAAGCGCCAGATTAGTCCCTACGATACCCGCTCCGAGAGCAAGCATATTCGCATCGTTGTGCTCTCTTGTCAGCCTTGCAGAAACCGTGTCCGAACAAAGCGCACAGCGAATACCCTTTACCTTGTTCGCAGTAATGGATATTCCGATACCCGTGGTGCAGATGACGATTCCCGTCTCGCACTCTCCCGACGCCACCGCTTCTGCCGCAGCCCGCGCGTACTCGGGATAATCACAGGAATCCAAACTCCTGCAGCCGAAATCCTTGTATGCAATACCCTGCGCTTCCAAGTATTTTATTATTTCCAGTTTCAGACCATATCCTCCATGGTCACATCCTAATGCGATAGACATAAGCGCCTCCTTATTCATACTATTTTATATATTTTCTATATGATGCCCTGCCGCTTTCAACAGCCGGTTCATAATAGCTTGTCCTATTCCCCCATTCTCCGAAATCCCATCAAAAGCCTCGGAGTAAATCACCGTTACATCCTCATCGTCAAATTCACGCAGTATCCGATAAAGCGTCCTGGCGATGGACTCCTCATCCTCCCGCCTTCCCGCACTTTTTATGCTGTCCGCACTGTAAAGGGAAACAGTGGCATCCGTCCCGATAATTCCAACCTTTTCTCCCCTTTTTCGCATGTCCGCCGCCCTGTCGTTTATCTCCCGCACCACTTTTCCCTGAAGCCCTGTGATAATGGTCAGCCTGCCTTTGGGAGCGTAATGTCTGTACTTCATTCCCGGAGCCTTCGGCGCTTTTCCCGGGCTGCCGCCCAATATCGTCTCATCCACCTTCACTTCCCCCAGAATCTTTTCCAACATTCCTTTCGTGATATAGCCGGGGCGCAGTATCATAGGAGTCTCTTCCGTCAGATCTACAATTGTGGACTCTAATCCAATGCCCACCTCACCGCCGTCGATGATCATCTCTATTCTGCCGTCCATGTCCTCCGCCACATATTTGGCGATGGTAGGGCTTGGTTTGCCGGAGATATTGGCGCTTGGTGCTGCAATATATCCGCCGGATGCCTCTATAAAGGCCAGCGCTGTTTTATGCTCCGGCATCCGAATAGCCACCGTATCCAAACCGCCGGTAGTGGCATAAGGAACCTTATCCGATTTATTCAATATGATAGTAAGGGGACCGGGCCAGAAAGCCTCCGCCAGCAGTTTCGCCGTCCGTGGAACCTCTTTTACGATAGGTCCCATATCCTCCAGCTTACATATATGCACGATAAGAGGATTGTCCGAGGGCCTGCCCTTGGCACGATATATTTTCCCCGAAGATTCCTCATTCAATGCGTCCCCCCCCAGTCCATATACTGTTTCTGTGGGAAAGGCCACCAGACCGCCGGCTCTGATAATATCCCCGGCTCTTTTTAAAGCTTCATAATCTATATTTTGTTCATCCATACGGATTATTTTCGTTTCCATTTAAATTCACCCCGTATAGTATACCACAATCGTTTTTTTTTGTCTCTATTTATGTATGGCAAATTGTAACTGTAAAATTGTAATTTGCCGAGAACAAAAGATGTGCTGCGCATCTATGTTTTCTGTAATAGGAGCACTTTTCTATTAATATCCATATAATATCGATATCATCGCCCATGATTTCATAAGCCGCATACTACTCCTGCCTGGACAGCTGTATCTGAGCGGAACTGCCCTGATTCCTTGCCATCATAGGCACAAAAATGCATAGGCAGAGAACCACAGCGGAAGCAATCGATAAGTTTCTATAAGAAAGGAACTTTTTCCTTTTCTGTTCCTTTACTTCTTCCTCTTTCATCGCCTTTTTGGTTTTCTCCAACAGTTCTTTCGTGACATGTATCCGGGATATTTCCTCTTGATACTGGTCTTTCATATATCTACATCTCCTTTTAGCATTTCCTTCAGCATTTCTCTCGCTCGGAATAATTGTGACTTTATCGTAGATTCTTTTTGCCCTGTTACCTTACCTATCTCTATTATTGACAGCTCCTCATAATAAAACAGATATATCACATACCTGTATTTCGGTGGCAGCTTGCCTACTACAGCCGTTACCGGAACCCCTTCTTCCACGGTCTGTCCGATTTCCGGTGTATCCATCGGATATACGTTTTTGTTCCAATATTGAGCAAAATGTTTTTTACAGCAGTTGATCGTCACTTTTATGAGCCATGCTTTTACATGCTTCCAAGTCTGTAGATTATGGACATGTTTTACCAGCCGTACGAATACTTCCTGAAAAATATCATCCGCATCTTGCTTATTTCCCATCTGGGACAATGCCAGCCGGTACACCATATCGGCGTACCGTTCTATGGCACCCTCCGCTTGCCAGGTAATCGGTTCTCTTCTGCTCCGCTCTTTTTGCATCCCAGTCGATTTCAAACTGATAGAATGCTTCCAATTCCTCCAACAGTTTGGGCGTTTTTCCCGTAACGCTGCTTTCATCCACTGTGGTCGTTACCAATACCATCTTGTCTTCCAGCTCAACCAGATAGTAGGTTACAAAGAACGTAATATATTTGTCATCCCAGCTATCGTATTCACAATACTCTACTGTAGCTCTCGCCGCATTTTCCCCGATTTCTTCCACTTCACTCTTTACCAAATCCTTGTAGTCGGCGGTATAAAAAGGATCAAAGCGTTCCTCTAAATAACATTCCAGATTTTCCGTGACCAGATAATCTTCCATGTTATATTGAATGTAAGGCTCCAGCTCCACCTCTAAGGTAACTCCAAATGCCGTGCTGTAGGCATTGCTTCTATTAACGCTTGCGTAATCCGCTTGAGGAATATAAACCGTTATCTGCTTTTTCTCCATTTTTCCGGTTTCTTTATTCTCTTCGCTGTCCGTTCTCAATATTTCATCATACAGATATGTGAAACCTTCATAACCGTCGATATCCTCCTGCCCAAGTACCGGTGTCTCGGAAGCGGTCTCTTCCTTTTCTTCCGTTTCTTCCTCTTTTGTATCCTCTTTCACTTCTGCATCTCCGTCAACTTCTACTTCTGTTCCCGTATTGGCAGTCGGTACCGGCAGCTTCAATGCTCCGCAGCCCCACATACCTACTGCCATGCAGCTCACTATCAAACACATCACTATCTTTTTTTTCATTTTCTTCCATCCTCTCAAGAATATATTTTTTGTTTCTCTACTTTAAATACTTTTGAGCGTTTGAAAAGGTTGCATAAATAAATTTTTTTATATTTTTAAAACAAAAACAACAGGAATGCCGCCGTCTGCTTCGGCTTCTCCCTGCTGCCCTGTACCATAAACTTATTTCTATTTTTGTGAATTCAAATATTGTAATACCCCCATATGTACCGCCCAAGCCGCCTTTTCCTGATAAATCTCCGAATTCAGCTTCTCTGCTTCTTCCTTATTAGAAAGAAACCCGCACTCCACAATAACAATAGGAACCGAAGTCTTTTTTAATAAGTAGTAACTATCATTCGCCTTCGCTTCCCTTTTATTTTCAGGGTCCACACTAACGATAAAACAGTTCTGTATCGTCTTTGCAAGCGCCTTTCCCGTTTCACTGCCTGTATAATAAAAAACCTGCGCTCCATGCACATATTCTTCCTGGTAACTATTCTGATGAATGCTTATTACAATTTTCGGCTGCGCCTCTTCAATAATGGCAATTCTGCGTTTCATGTCCTGAACCTTTTTATTGGAAGCGTTCGCATCGTACAAGCCACCCTCATCCGTCCTCGTCATAACCACCTTTATATCCTGTGCCTCTAAGAATTTCTTAACAAGATTTGCAATCTTAAGGTTAACGTCTTTTTCCAAGACTCCATTAATGCCCACCTTGCCAGGATCCGTTCCCCCATGCCCCGCATCGATAACAACACAGATTTCCTCAGGGCTGCCCTTGCTTTTTCCCGAGAGAACTTTGTCCGCATTAACATAGGCGGCACTCTCCCTCGCCACAAAATACATGGACACCAGAAGAATTGCCGCCATCACAATACCTAAAATCTTTTTCTGCTTTTCATCTATCATTGATATCCTGCTTATATTCCTGCCGTTACTTCAATCTATGAAATATAAGAAAGAAAAATGAACACTTTCTATTTGTTCAGGTAATTCCCGATCACATCCCATACGGATGCTTTTTCAAATCCCAATTTCCACTCCGCCACGCCGGCAATATCGTATTTTTGCATGATGTTCAGCTTGACTTCTATGGATTGCTCGTCCTCCAGCCATACCTGATAGAAGCTGTCGCCTTCTTGTATCTCGCCGTAGTTTTGGCAAGTCTCCTCATCCCACCTCGTCTCGATGTTATGATTTTGCACGAATTCCTCCGCAAGATCCATTCCCACCGCCTGGCTGGTGAGCTCGGCGCCCTTTGTCTCCCATATTCTCGTATAGAATGGAATTGCGTTGATTACCTTTTGGGCTGGTACCTGCTCTACTGTCTTCTTGATCCCGTTCTCCACAAAACCGATAGAAGCTACGCTTCCCGCTTCGGAGCTTCCTTTATAATATTCGTCGTAGCCCATAATGACTACATAGTCCGCCACTGCTCCCTGTTCCTCCCTGTCATAATGATCCGTGTAGCCTGTAGGAACATAATTATCCACCGAAAGCACAATTCCATTCGCCCTGCAGGCAACGGACAGTTCCCTGATAAACTGTATGAAATGCTCACCCGCATCCTGACTAATTTCCTCGAAATCCACATTGATTCCGTCCAAATCATATTCCAAAGCAGTACTTATCAAATTTCCAATGAGATAGGTTCGCTTGCTCGTATAGGATAAGACCTCATACGTATCTACCGTTTCCTTATTCGTAAAGTTATCTATAAGCCCCCATACCTCAATTCCCTGATCATGTGCTTTTGACACATAGTCCCTGGTAGCAAAGCTTGTAAAGTTCCCATCGTTGTCGCTTAGCGCAAACCATGTGGGTGAAATCGTATTAATTCCCTTGGTTTTCTCCAAGGCAGAGGCAAGTGTGTCATTTCCTGCCGTTCCCGCAACTGCATGCCATGCCAGATTGATTTTATAGGGCTTGGAAATGTTCGCATATATCGGCTCCTCATAGTCTGTAACCGGAATAGGCGACTGCGTACCGTAGTTGTCTAACTGCTTGTTCTCTACATAGCCGATAAAAGCATCGGAAGTCTTTACCTTGCTCCATTTCTCCATTTCCTCGATGACCGTCACAGTGTCACCCTCAGCCACATCCGTTAAAATCGGGCTCTTCACTCCGCCCTGATAGCGTACTGCCGTATCCTTGGTAAGCTGGGCTGTCTTACGGTCCTCCCACTTCGTAAAAATCTGCACATGGTTGGGATCGGTAAAAGCTTCATATGAAAAATTCGCATATTTTTTCACATAGTCTATCGCTATATAAAAGGTATCCCCTTCATATCTGGATATAACATACTCCTCAGAAGTATCGCCGGCTGACGTGCTGTACTGAGAAGAGCCGATCTCGCTTCGGACCGTCTCCTGCGGCAGGGTAAGCAGCAATAAGCCTTCGTTCCCATCTTCGTAAAATCTGTCATTAAAATACTTATGAACCGTTGCTAAATCGAGATAGTAAGTCCCCTCGATCAGCCTGGCCGATTCCTCGATCAGCTCGTCCTGCAAAATAATCGGCACCTCGTCGGCGCTTTCTATCGAAAAGTATTCGTCGAGATCCTTTCTCTCCTTCGAATACGAGTATTTATCCATAATCTTTATACCAACACTTATTGCAATAACCACGATAATAAGGACGACCGCAGTTATTGCCGGAATCAATTTCTTCATTTATCCAGCTCCCTTCCAATCGTCCTTTATTATAACAAACTATTTTAATACCGTCATTACCAAATTTGACTTTTTAATACTTTTTGTCGGCTTTTTATTATGTTTCGTCAGGCACCTATTTCACTGCACCTTACAGTCTCGGGGGTCTTCCTGTTTGATGCAACAAAGCCTAAGCTCATTTTTGCGCAGAGAATGATTGTTACCCTTTTTATGACCAACAGCAAAACCGTGATATATTTTTTGTAAATTTTCTTATACTTTTCGATAATTTGACGATAATAAACAGTGACGGAATGTCTGGACGTGTATCAAATAAATGGTATAAAAATAAAATTGTCCCTTTTTTAAAAAACTATACGCGAATTATAATATTGTGAAAATTAGTTGGAAAATTTTATTTGACGGACAAGCACATAAGCTTGTAAGACATCCTCCATACTATGTAAGAGGATAAGAATTGGAATATTAAATCACTATTAAATCTGTGAAAGATATTCCAATATATGCTTTAAAATGATACAATAAGTATATAAAAACTGCTATGCCTCCTTCCGATACTGACTATCCGGAGACATCCCGCAGTAGTAATTATAACCAACTTTTCCGGATATTTCAAGTAAAACTTGAAGGAAAATCCATTTTTTATTAAAATTTATTAAACACTGAATCAACTCTATTGACTTAAACTTAGGTTAAGTATAATATACATTTAACTGTAAAGTATTATTCTTTAGGGTTAATAGGTTCAGGTTAGTCACAAGATAAAACAATGGCAGTATCTTATAGTAAGGATGTGATAACATGAAAATTGAAAAAGTTAACGACCATCAGATTCGCTGTACACTTACCAGAGAAGATTTAGCCGACCGTGAATTAAAGATCAGTGAACTCGCATACGGAACCGAAAAAGCGAAAAATCTGTTTCGAGATATGATGCAGCAAGCATCCTTTGAATTTGGATTCGAGGCTGAGGATATTCCGCTGATGATAGAAGCAATTCCACTGAATTCAGACTGTATCGTTCTTATCATTACGAAGGTGGAGGACCCGGAAGAACTGGATACACGTTTTTCCAAATTTGCTCCTTCAGTTCACGATACGGAAGAAGAACTCGATGAAATGATAGACAGTCTTTCCGAAGGTGCCGATGACGTGCTTGATTTGTTCAAAAAAATTCACGATGGCAATTTTTCAAGCACACAGGAGGATGCGGAGGAAATTACCGCTAATCCAGACATGCCGCAGAAGAAAGGTACCAAGAAACCTGAACTCTCCGTTCATGAGAATTACAACCTGACGAGAATCTTCTCTTTCGATTCCCTCGGTGTGGTTTCCCGGATTTCTCACCTGCTGGCTCCCAACTACAGCGGAAGCAATTCTCTATACAAAAATGACACCAATCGCCGTTATGTGCTGTTAGTGGCTAAAGGCAGCCATACGCCGGTTGAATTTAACAAAATATGCAATATTTTATCTGAATACGGAACCAATGAAAAATATGCTCTTGCTACTGAAGCATATTTAGAAGAACATTTTGAACCCATTATAAAAAATAATGCAATACAGTCGTTAAGTCAAATATAAACACAAAGGAAAGAGGTGCATCGGATTACCGATACACCTCTATTTCATGTAAATGGATACTTTATGCCTCTGCGACTTTTTCCATCAGGTCATCTATTTTTATGCCATGAACCATAGCCGCTTCTTCCAACGTTTCTCCTTGAGCGGAAGGGCAACCTAAGCAGTGCATTCCTATTTCCATAAGAATTGGTGCCACATTAGGATTTATTCTCAATATTTCTCCAATGGTCATATCCTTCGTTATCTCTGCCATCTTTTCTACCTCCTTTTGTATAAAAAATGTTTTCTGGGAAAACTACTAATAGTATAATACTTTCTCCACCTTCTGGCAACCTATTCCGAATTCTTAATAATATTAACAAAATGTTTATATTTGAACTGTCATAACGCCTGAATGTTCCTAAAAAAGTACATTCCGTCGCTTGACGCAGTAAGAGGCTTTCACTTATAATGAGTGTGCCCGAATTGCATAATTAAAAAACTAATCATATAACAAAGTAGGAGGCTTATTTAAAATGAGACCAGAATGGAAAGACTTTGTAGGCGGCAAATGGGAAAATGAGGTCAACGTTCGCGACTTCATCCAGAAAAATTATCATCCTTATGACGGAGATGAATCCTTTTTAGCTGACGCTACACAAAACACAAAAGACTTATGGAACATGGTACTTGATTTGCAGAAGAAAGAGCGTGAAGCCGGCGGTGTTCTCGATATGGACACGAAGGTTGTATCCACCATCACTTCTCACGGACCGGGTTACTTGGACAAGAGCAAAGAGACGATCGTCGGTTTCCAGACAGACAAACCGTTCAAACGTTCTTTACAGCCTTACGGCGGTATCCGCATGGCAGAAAAAGCTTGCTCCGATAACGGCTACGAAGTAGATCCCGAAATCAGCGAATTCTTCTCTACTCATAGAAAAACACACAATGCCGGCTGCTTCGACGCTTATAACGAAGATATGAGAGCATGCCGTTCTTCCCATATTATCACAGGACTTCCAGATGCTTACGGACGCGGACGTATCATCGGCGATTACAGACGTATCGCACTCTACGGCATCGATAGATTAATTGAAGACAAACTGGCTCAGAAGGATTCGACCGGACGCGTTATGACCGACGAGGTTATGCGCCTTCGCGAAGAGATTTCCGAGCAGATCGTAGCTCTTAAGATGATGAAGAAAATGGCTGCTTCTTACGGCTGCGATATTTCCAATCCGGCTACTAACGTAAAGGAAGCTATTCAGGCAACCTACTTCGGATATTTATGTGCAGTAAAAGAGCAAAATGGTGCTGCTATGTCCCTCGGACGTACTTCTACCTTCATCGACTGCTTCGCAGAAAGAGATTTGGCAAACGGAACCTTTACCGAAGAGCAGATTCAGGAGTTTATCGACCATTTCATTATGAAGTTAAGATGCATAAAGTTCGCTCGTACTCCTGAGTACAACCAGATTTTCGCAGGTGACCCTGTGTGGGTAACAGAATCCATCGGCGGCGTTGGTGTTGACGGACGTCACATGGTATCGAAATCTTCTTTCCGTTACTTGCACACGCTGACTAACCTGGGTGCTTCTCCGGAACCGAACCTGACTGTTCTCTGGTCTACAAGACTTCCCGAGAACTTCAAGAGATACTGTGCTAAGATGTCCATTCAGACTTCTTCCATACAGTATGAAAACGATGACCTTATGAGAGTAACACATGCGGATGATTACGGTATCGCATGCTGCGTATCTTCTATGGTAATCGGTAAAGAAATGCAGTTCTTCGGCGCACGTGCTAACCTCGCAAAATGCCTGCTCTATGCCTTGAACGGCGGTGTGGACGAAGTAACAAAGAAACAGATAGGCCCGAGATACCGCAAGGTGGAAGGCGACGTTCTTGATTACGATGATGTAATAAGCAAGTTTTCAGATATGATGGAGTGGCAGGCAGACGTATATGTTAATACTTTGAATGTTATCCACTATATGCATGACAAATACTGCTATGAAAAAGCACAGATGGCTCTTCATGACAGAGATGTAAAGCGTTATTTCGCAACCGGTATCGCAGGATTGTCTATCGTTGCCGATTCCTTGTCCGCAATCAAATATGCGAAGGTTGAAGTAATAAGAGACGAAGACGGAGTTATCGTAGACTTCAAGACCACCGGTGATTTTCCGAAATACGGTAACGATGATGATCGCGTAGACAAGATTGCTCACGACATCGTTTCCAAATTTATGACTGCTATCAGAAGACATCACACCTACAGAAATGGTGTTCCTACCATGTCCGTACTTACGATTACTTCTAACGTAACCTACGGCAAGGCTACCGGAAACACACCTGACGGACGTAAGAAAGGCCAGCCTTTCGCACCCGGCGCTAACCCGATGCACGGACGCGATACACATGGCGCTATCGCTTCTCTCTCTTCCGTTGCAAAGCTTCCTTTCGAAGATGCACAGGATGGTATCTCCAATACCTTCTCCATCATCCCGGGAGCTCTCGGCAAAGAAGACAGAGTATTTGCCGGCGACATCGATTTGGATTTGAACAGCTAATTAACTATAAAACGAAACAAGAAAGGGGTTTGTTATGGATGAGAAAACAATGATTGACGATATTGTAAAAATGTTGGATTCCGGCGTGGCTCAAGGTGTAGGTCACATAAATGTGGACGTGGACAATTCTCAGGAAGAATCGAAAAACGTTCAGACTTTGGGATGTACAGACTGTTCCAGAACCCCGTTAGCATGCAGTGTTCCTACCTTGGAACAGGGCTTGGACGACTATCGATAAAGAAAAAGGAGATAAGTAAAATGGCAGATATCAGTGCAGCACAGGTTGATAACCTTGTATCATTATTAGACGGATATGCAACGAAGGGCGGACATCACCTGAACGTTAACGTTCTTAACAAAGACACTCTTCTGGATGCCCAGAAACATCCTGAGAACTATCCTCAGCTTACTATCCGCGTATCCGGATATGCAGTTAACTTCATCAAGTTGACTCCCGAACAGCAGAATGACGTTATTTCACGTACATTCCACGAATCCGTATAATTGCGCAAAAACAATTATCATCGAGGGCCTTGAAACCATTTCAGGGCCCTTTTTAAAAGAAAAGGAAGATGGACATGCAAGGCAGAATACACTCAATTGAAAGTTTTGGTACGGTGGACGGCCCAGGTACGAGATTTGTCGTTTTTTTGCAGGGCTGCCCTATGCGTTGCGCTTATTGCCACAATCCCGACACTTGGGAAATGAATGCCGGCAATCTCATGGAGCCGGAGGCAGTATTTGAACAATACAATAGGAACAAAGCCTTTTATAAAAACGGCGGTATGACGGTAACCGGCGGAGAGCCTTTGATGCAGATCGATTTTCTGATCGATTTATTCACCATCGCAAAAAGAGAAGGCGTTCATACCTGCATCGACACCTCGGGCATCACATACAAAGCGCAGAACACGAAGTGGATCGCAAAGCTGGATCAGCTAATGACCTTGACCGATCTGGTTATGCTGGATATAAAGCATATCGATTCCCTGAAGCACAAGGAACTTACAGAGCAGCCCAATGAAGATATCCTCGCATTTGCTGCCTATCTGAATGAAAAGCATGTGGATATGTGGGTTCGTCACGTGATTGTTCCGGGACTTACCGACGATGATAAGTATTTGTTCGACTTAGGATATTTCATCGGTCAATTCAGTAATCTGAAAGCGCTCGATGTGCTCCCTTATCACACGATGGGAGAAGCTAAGTATAAACAGCTCAATATAGAATACAAACTTTCCGGCGTTCCCGCTATGGACAAGAATAAGATTCCCGAGAAGAAAAAGGTAATACTTGAGGGAATCAAGAAGCGCCGTTCGGAACCCGGTCAGCCTCATTAAGGGCTATAAGAGGCTTTCTGGTTTTGTGTTAACATTGTTAACTGTTCACACAGTAGCTTAACACTTGCTGTTAAGCTGCGTAAGAACGTGATTCAAGAGATGATTTCTGCTTCGCGAAGCGAATTTAAATGCAGAAATCATGTGTTGCTGAGAACGGAGTGAACAGTAACTTAATATTTTATGTTTCACTTGTATTTAACCCGGTTTTATATTAAAATAAGGTATAGTTTGATAACAATTTATCAATAAGGATACATATTAAGGAGGAATATCATTATGGCATATGTAATTAGTGATGCTTGTGTAAGCTGCGGTTCTTGTGAAGGACAGTGTCCGGTTAGCGCAATCAGCGCAGGCGACAGCCAGTACGAAATTGATGCTAGTACCTGCATCGACTGCGGTTCTTGTGCAGGCGTTTGCCCTACCGGCGCTATTTCTCAGGGCTAATATTATTATAATAACGCTCCTTAAGCCTTCAATCAGACGATTGAAGGCTTTTTTCTTGCAGCGAGACGGCTTTGCTTCTCTTCTGCCTTCTCTTTCCTCCTTCCCTTTTTGCTGTAACTTCTAAGCAGTTCATCGATTTTCTTATAATGCTCGTCCTCTCTCCTGTTTCGCTCGGTTTCCCGCACTTCCTCCTTTTCCTCCTGAATCCGGAATTGATAGTCCATTTCCTTAAGGACACTTTCTTTAATATCGTCGCACAGCTCCTTGTTACTCTCCTTTACCGCCTCCGATATCATATGCTGCAAAAGTATTTGCAGCCGCATGCTTTTTTCTTCTCTTCCGATAGCTCCGAAACCAACGCTCTCCTGCCTTGCCTCGGTCAATTCCTTAGACGCGATGATCTCTATCATCTGTCCTCCGTGTTCTTTGCTCATTACAGACTCCGGCCCTTCGCTTTCATATGCTTTTCTCTTGTTCTCATTGGTCTTGTCCAATCTTTCGCCATGCAGCAGCCCGTTCTCAATCATTGAATTACCGCTTGTGCGTTCCAACCTGCCATTTCGGACCACTACCCGGATTGCCTTGAGCTGCAGGCCCTGCTCCTTCAGATTTTTTACCTCCTTAAAGCACTCCACATCTTCTTCCGTATAGTATCTATGTCCCAGCTCGTTTCTCTTAATCGGAATTCCAAGCTCCTCCTCCCAATAGCGGAGCACGTGGGACTCTACCTCCACCAGCTTTGCTGCATCCGAAATTAAATAGCGTGTCTGTCTTTCCATTCTTTTTTCTCCTTTCTGTCTTCCTATATTTTCCGGTTTATTTTTTCGACACTTTCCCTCCGCTATATACTTTGTTGAATTTTGTATTTTATCGGATTATTTTGTCAACCATATACATAAAAAGAGGACTGTATACTATACATGTCCTCTTTTGTAATCTTATCTTCTTATTTTTAGAATAAAATATAGATTATCATTTCTGCATATTGGCGAACTTGGTATACTCCGGCAACCAGACCAAATCTATCGTTCCGATCGGTCCATTTCTCTGCTTTGCCACGATAATCTCTGCAATTCCTTTTTTCTCAGTATCTTTGTTGTAATAATCATCTCTATAAATAAACATAACCACATCGGCATCCTGCTCGATGGCTCCCGACTCCCTAAGGTCCGACAGCATCGGCCTATGGTCCGGTCTCTGCTCTACCGCACGGCTAAGCTGGGATAAGGCCAGCACCGGAACGCTAAGCTCTCTGGCCAATGCCTTTAATGAGCGGGAAATATCCGAGATTTCCTGCTGTCTGGAATCTCCCTTGCCGCTTCCCGACATCAACTGCAAATAGTCGATGATAATCATTTTAAGCCCGTGCTCCAACTTGTACTTTCTGCATTTGGAACGCAGCTCCGCAATACTGATACCAGGCGTATCATCTATGATCAGATTCGACTTGCCGATAACTCCGGCTGTCTCAATCAGCTTTTCCCAATCGCCGTCAGACAAACTTCCCGTCCTCAGCTTCTGCGCATCAACCCTGGATTCCAAGGAAAACAAACGGTTGACCAACTGCTCCTTGGACATTTCCAGACTGAACACAGCTACGGTCTGATTCAGCTTGAAAGCCACATGCTGAGCGATATTCAGCACGAAGGCTGTCTTTCCCATGGACGGTCTGGCCGCGATGAGAACGAGGTCGGAAGGCTGCATTCCGGCCGTCCGGTAATCCAAATCGATAAATCCCGTGGCAATACCCGTAACGCTCCCTTTATTTCTGGAGGCCTTCTCGATTTGGTCCATGGCGTTCATGACAATCTGGCGAATCGGTACGAATTCTCCCGTATTTCTTCTCTGTACCAGATTGAATACGCGCTTTTCCGTATCCTCCAGGATTACTTCCAGACTTTCCTTCCCTACGTAGCATGTATTGGCTATTTCTTCGTTTAATTTTATCAACCGGCGTAAGGTGGCTTTCTCCGCCACGATATTCGCGTAGTATTTGATATTGGCAGAAGTAGGCACCGCGGTGATCAAGTCCCTGATATATTCCAGACTGCTCATCTCCGCCGGAATATCCTTTTCCTTCAGCTTGTCCTGCAGTGTTACTAAGTCTACCGGCTTCCCTTCATCATTCAGTTCTATCATAGCCTCAAATAGAATCCCGCACTGCTTGCTGTAGAAATCATCCTCCGTCACTATTTCGGAGGCTACAACAATCGCTTCCCTATCCATAATCATAGCGCCTATCACGGATTGCTCGGCTTCTATACTATGGGGCAGTACCCTTTTGAGCAATGTTTCTTCCATTGCTGCCACTTTTCATCCTCTCACTTTTCGTATCTTTTATTTTTCTTCCTGAACCTTTACTTTCAGCTTACCTGCTACCTTCGGGTGCAGCTTTACGGATACCTCGTATGTACCAAGACTCTTTATCGCTTCCGGCATCTGAATCTTCTTCTTGTCAATTTCCATTCCGCACTGACTCTTGGCAGCCTCCGCAATTTCCTTTGAGGATATGGAACCGAAGGTCTTTCCGCCTTCTCCTGCCTTTATCGTCAGGACGACTTCCTGCTTTTCCATTTCTGCCGCGAAGTCTTCGGCAGCCTGAAGCTGTTCTGCCGCTATTTTTTCTTCGTTGGCTTTTTGCAGCTTCAAGTCGTTAATGTTCTTGCCTGTAGCCTCTAATCCGAGCTTCTTGGGAAGCACGAAATTTCTCGCATAACCGTCGTTCACTTCCACAATCTGCCCCTTCTTGCCCAAGCTCTTCACATCTTCTATCAAAATAATCTTCATATCTGTCAATATACTCCTTTCAAGTTTTGAAAACCTTTGACTGAGCTTATATCTCGCCGTTTTCAATCATCGTATCTAATGTATGCTTAATGATGCCGATGCCCTCTGCCAGGGACCTGTCCTCCATCTGGCATCCGGCTATATTCATATGTCCTCCGCCGCCCAGCCTTTCCATAATAATCTGAACATTGACTTCATCGATAGAGCGTGCACTGACATAAATCTGGTTCTGGTATTCGGTCAAAATAAAGCTGGCCTTCACGCCTTTAATATTAAGCAATTCGTTGGCTGCCTGCGCTCCCGCCACCGTAGGATTCAAAACATCGTCTCCCGTGCAGATGGAAATCGCATACGCATTGCGGTAAATCTCCGCCTGGCTGACTGCGTCCGCCTTTGCCTTGTAGTCTGCAGCATCCTCTCTGAACAGCTTGCGCACTCTCGTAACGTCCGCGCCGTTTCTTCTGAGAAATGCCGCTGCCTCGAAGGTCCTTACTCCCGTCTTCGTCATGAAATTGTTGGTATCTATCATAATGCCCGAATACAGACAGTCCGCTTCGGTGCTCGTAATCTTTATATTATCTCCGATATATTGCAGAATCTCCGAAACCATTTCACAGGTGGATGATGCGTATCCTTCCACATAAGAAAGCGTCGCATTTTCAATAACCTCCGTACCCTGCCTATGGTGGTCGAATACCACGATGGATTTGCACAAACGAAGCATTTCCGGACAATCCGTGATGCTCGGCTTGTTCACATCCACCACTACCAGCACCGCATTATTTCCTACCATCTCGATAGCTTGCTGGCTGTTGATAATCAGATCATCAGCATATTCGGGATTGTTCTTGAACATCTCGACCATAGGCTGCAGCGATGTGGTCACATTGTTGACGACGATGTGCACCTTGCGCTCCAGCGTGTGCGCGATCCGCGCCACACCTACCGCCGCTCCGAAGCTATCCACATCCGCATTCCGGTGTCCCATTACGATAACCTTGTCCTTGCCGGATATGATTTCCTTCAGTGCGTGTGCCTTTACCCTCGCCTTGACACGAGTATTTTTCTCTACCTGCTGGCTCTTACCGCCATAGTAAATGGTGTTATTGGGGGTCTTCACCACGGCCTGATCGCCGCCTCTGCCCAGAGCCAAATCGATGGCGTTGCGTGCGAATTCATAGTTCTGCGCATAGGTAAGTCCGTTCAGGCCAACACCTATGCTGATGGTTACCGCCATTTCATTACCGATATTGACGGTCTTTACATCTTCCAATAAGTCGAACCGGTATTCTTGAAGATAAGCGATTGCCTTCTTGCGCATGATAACGAGGAACTTATCTTTTTCTATCTTCTTGCAAATGCCGTCCAGACCGGCTATGTACTTATTTACTTTTCTATCGATCAGCGCGATTAAAAGAGAACGCCTTACCTCTTCCACACTTTCTAACGCTTCATCGTAATTATCGAGATAAATCAGGCCTACCGCAAGGCTCTGGTCATCCACCTCCTGAAGAGCGATCTTCAAAGCGGTTTCATCGAATAAATAAAGGGCAATCAAATAGCCTCCATAGTCTTCCACCTCGATGATATCGCTGCCCTCTTCCATATCCTTCAACGATATTTTCTTCAGCTTGGCCACATAATCGCTGTCCTCGAAGCTTATGCTGAATTCCACCTCATCCGCTTCACCGGGCAGCTTTTCCTTCGTAATCGTAGGGAACAGGGAAGTAATCGACTTGCGGTATCCCCTGCTCTTATGTACCGTCTTCTCGAAGGCCGCGTTCGTCCAGATAATCTTGCCCTCATCGTCCAACAGAGCGTGGGGCAAGTCCAAATCCCTGAGAAGCTTTCTCTGAATCTGTCCATATTGCGTAGCAAAACTGATCAGCTCGTTCATGATAACCGGCTTATTGTATAGCAAAAGCGATGAAACTACCGCGAAATAGAAAATAACAAAGCATGTGAGGACCAGCCCTGCGCGGTAATCGATCAGATAGATTCCTAAGTTTACGATAATTAATAAAATACCTAAATACACGGAAGTCTGCAAATATTTTTTTAATCTGCCTTTTAACTTAATGCTGTTTTTCATACCTTACCCTTTTCCCTGCGGGTATCATCTACCCGTTTGTAACACCCCATAACCTTGAAAAATACATTTCTTACAGTATAGCATTTTTTTCTTTGAAGTTCCATACTATTATTTAGTCGTTTTCTATCCTTTTACGACATATTATGTAAAATCAAAAAACAATGCCTGACGGCATTGCTTTTTTAGTCCGTGCCCGATAACTGCCAGACCGACTGTCTTTCCACTAATTCCACTTCAATTATCTCATTCATGGACAGCTTCTTCTTTTCCCTGATCATTTGAAACAGAGCCGCTGCCGCCCGTTCCGCTTTTACAGAAATGTTCTGCGATACAGTCGTAAGCTGCGGCGTAGAATATCTGCATTCCAGTAAATTGTCGAATCCGATCACGGATACGTCCTGCGGGACTCTTTTTCCGCTTAAGCGCAAACCCTGAATCAATCCTAACGCCAATATGTCCGCCGTAGCGAAGACAGCGGTGATTTCTTCCTCTGCAAACGCGATTTTTTTCCCTATGCCTACACCGCACTCGTAGGAAGTTCCAACGGCATGCTCACTTAAAATATTATTCTCATAACCGCATTCCCGCATCGCCTTCAAGTATCCGCCGTAACGCTTTTCAACTACATTTCCGTCGATATAGCACGGTCCAACAAAACAGATAGAACGATGGCCTTTGCTGATCAGATATTTCGTGGCGATATAGCCTCCTCTGAAATCATCTACGCCAATATTTACAATTCCTTTTTCTTCCGTATATGTATCGATAAAAACCATCGGCAGCTGCAATTGTTTCTTCAGTTCTCTCACTTCGTGGCTGTACGCTCCGAGAAAGACTACTCCATCTACATTCCACGTGTTGATTACCGGAATGATCTCATTACAGCTATCCACGCATCGTACCATCAAATAATATCCGTTCTTACGAATCCATTTTTCCAGCACTCCGAGTATTTCCGCGTTATAAGGACTTTGCAGAAAGTTCTCATTCTCAGACACATAAGGAATTACTACTCCGATAAGCTTTGACTCTTTCACTGCGAGACTTCTCGCTACTGCATTAGGAACATAATGATGCTTTTTAATGATCTCCTGAATCTCTTCAATCTTCTCGGCAGATACTTTTTTATAATTACCGTTAATTACATTTGAAACCGTTACACTGCTTACTCCGGCTTCTTTTGCAATATCCTTTAACGTTATCATACTAATGCTCCTTCAAAAATAGTTATTGTTAAGAACATTATACTCTATTTCCTTTGCAAAAAACAGTCGGCCTTTCTCCTATTTTTCTATGGGCACCGTTATCAGATAGCTTTGGTGGGGCTTTATGTGACATATTATTTTTCCATCCCTTTTTTCCGTATCCAAAGGAATGCCGAAGTAATCCTCTTTTTCCCGAAAATGCTCTAATCCATAATTCTCAATTGGAAGAATTATTTCATATTCTTTGTCATCCGTCGAACAAATAACAAAGATAACCTCCTTTTCCGTAAATCTGGAGAAAGCAAATATGTAATCCTTATCCCAAAAAACCTGAAATCCCCCGTCCTGCATAGCCTGGGAACTTCTCTTCAGCCGTGACAGCTTCCGGTAGAATTCATAAATCTCCGTAAATTCCTCCTTCCGGTTCCAATTCATGGGATAACGGCAGCTCTCTGTAGAATCGATACGTCCCTCCAAAAGGATTTCATCTCCATAATAAACATTAGGACATCCCGGCAATGCAAACATCATCATGACCGCCCCTCTGTGCTCCTCCGTGTTCACTTGAGGATTATTATAAAGCCTGGTCACATCATGGCTGTTCAGCAGGTTGAACATCTGATACTGTACGGAGCAGGGAAGTTTCGCATAAAATTGTGTAATTCTTTCCGCCAACTGTTTCGCCGTCATTTTACAGGTTACGCGGCTGAGTATCGGGTTCCTTACATGAAATAAATCGATTTCTCCTACAAATTCACGAATCGGCCGGGCACAGCCGTAATAATTCATCGTTCCGTCCCATGCGTCTCCTTTCAGATCCTCCGAACAGTCCGCCCAGTCCTCCGCCAACAAATAAATGTCGGGATTTTCGGACTTAAGTTCCTGTCTTATCTCCTTAAGAACTTCCTCATGTACATCCGTCACCTCGTTTCTCGCCAGACAATCCGCCACATCAAATCTCCAGCCATCGATTCCGTAAGGCTCTTTCATCCACTTTTTAAGTACGGAATTCCTGTTTTTATATACCTTTCTTCTCAACTCCTCAGACCCATAGTTGAGCTTAGGCATAGTCTTCACTCCGCACCATGTATCATAATTTCCCTTGTCGTCCCAAAAATAAAACTTGCGAAGCTCCGATTCCGGATTTTGATACGCTCCCACACAAGCTTGATAAAATTCGTTCTCTTTATTGAACCACTGTGCGGCGGAGCTTGTGTGATTGATTGAAATATCCAGCATGAGCTTCATCTCTCTCTCATGCATTTTTTTAATCAGCCTTTTCAGCGCTGCATCCCCGCCCAAATGAGTATCCACATGGTAATAATCCAGACTGTCATATTTATGAACCGAGGGGGATGCGAAAATAGGATTCAGATATATGGCATTTACGCCAAGCTCCGACAGATAATCCAGCTTCTTGATGACTCCCTCCAGGTCTCCCCCATAAAAATCCAGAGCGTGCGTCTGCCCATAGTCTACAGCTGGTGTATTCCAATTCTTTACCCGAATGGCAGGATGCCCCTGATAGCTGTATTCCCCGTCCTTCACGCTGATCTTTTCGTTTCCGTTGAAGAACCTGTCAGGGAAAATCTGATAAAAAACAGATTCCTTTATCCATTTGGCCGGATGATAGTCCGCAAGTATCACAAAGTCCCTCGATTCATCGGGAATATGATCCGTGATACGGTGCTGCGTATAATAATAAATTTTCTCTTCCGTAACCAAGTAGAATTGGTAGCGGTATACCGGATCGTTTATCCGAACCTGTGCCTTATAATAATCCAATCCATTTTTCATTTTAAACAACTTCATCTCGGTTAATTTTTCAATTCCGAATTCTTTAGAACGCAGAAGCACATGCTTTACACTTTGATTTTTCAACATTCTGATTTGTATATCGACCCGCTCACCCTTTGCAGGATAAGGCTCGCTGACGTAATGTCCTGTCCCATCGGAATAGACGCTTTGAAGCCATTTTTTCATAAGATGTGTCCTCTCTCATTCTTCCTCAGCAAGCAGCAGTTCATGAATTGCTCCGTATAGCTCAGCATTTATATTTAAGCTCAGCAAGCCTGTCAAAGCCCTGCCGCATGTGTTTTTTGTGATGATATTATAAATCTTCTCTTTTTCGGTATATTCAATTTTAGCCTTATCCAGCAGCAGAAAGCATCTCTCCGGTACTTTATTGTTTCCTAACCGCATGCCCCCTTGAAAGGATATACTAATCTCTTCATCAACTCCTGCCTCTAATTCCAGCACTGCTTCATTCCTTATCGCTTCATAGTAAAACGATAGTTCTGCTAATGTGCCATCTCTTTTTACCCATATCGTCTCCGGTTTTTCAAATCCAAGGAAGCGGATCCGGTATTTTCTTCTCTCCGGTATTAATTTCAAGTCGCCGTTTGCTCCATGGATCCGAAGCTCTCCGGCGTTCCTGTAATCCAGCTCAAACTGCGTGGTTACATACTCTCCCTTTTCAAAAAGCAGGCTGATACCATCGTCCTCATATAATTCGAATTCTCCGTCCGCCCCTGCGGCTACTATCAATTCTAATAAGTCCCGGTTATCCGCACCGTTTCTTCTCTTCTCATCTCCATTCAGCGGTACAATGGCTCCTGCCTTAAGAAGAACAGGCATTTCCCCAATCCCCCGGTAAAGGTCTATCCTGCGCCCGCCTCTGTAAATCATGCCGGTGAACCAATCGATATAGGTACCCTCCGGTATCCAAGCGTTTGCTTTAGCCACCCGTATTGCATCGATAACAGGCTCAGTAACGGGAATGCAAATCATCTGGGTTCCAAAAAGGTATTCATTCGGCATACGATACGCTTCCTCTTTTTCCGGGTACTCATAATATAAAGGTCTCAACAGAGGAATCCCTTCCGAGGAAAAAACCTTGTTCATTGTATACAGATAGGGAATCAATTGATGCCTCAGCCGCAAGTACTTCGTAATGATCATATTAGTCTCCAAAGAATAGTTCCATGGTTCCTTATGATTGAAAGGGCTTGCCGAGCTGTGTATACGGCAGATAGGGGAAAACGCTCCGAACTGAACCCAGCGGATCTGCAATTCCTCATCGTATGCTCCCAGCATATGGCCGCCAATGTCATGGCTCCACCATCCGTATCCAATATTAGCCGCCGTCGCCGTAAAATATGGCTGAAATTTCAGGGTTTCCCACGATATAATAGAATCGCCGGAAAATCCCACCGGATATCTGTGGCTTCCGACTCCACCATATCTGGACAGAATCAACGCCCTCTTATTTTCCTTTCCATTGTCCAAATAATGATAGTGGTTAAGAAGCCATAGCGGGTCCACTCCCGGCAGCCCGCTTTTTTCCCCCTGCTGCCAGTCCACCCACCAGAAATCCACTCCCATCACTTCGTTAGGAGCATGCAGATATTGAAAATATGCCTCCAGAAATTCAGGATCAGAAATGTTGAAGTCTATGGGCTCCCGCCTCTTCGTATCCATACCGAGGGCTCCTGCCATTTCATCATAAGCCTCCTCATATGGCAAAACTCCTTCTGCCGGATGCACATTGAGAGATACCTGAAGCTTTTTTTCATGGAGCCATGTAAGAAGCCTCTCCGGTTCCGGAAACAATTCTCGGTTCCACGTGTATCCCGTCCATCCGCTCCCTTCGCCGGAAGCAATTTCGGTAATATGCCAGTCCATATCGATTACCGCCACGGACAGCGGAATTTCATTTTCTTCGAACCTTTCTATCAGCGCTTTATACTCCTCTTCCGTATATTTGTGATAGCGGCTCCACCAATTACCGAAGGCGAATCTGGGAAGCATAGGCGGCTTCCCTGTCAGCCGAAAAAAATCCTTCAGGCATTCCTGATAGGCATGACCGTATCCAAAGAAATAAATATCCTTGCCGATGCTTTTTCTGCCCGTCAGTTCACCGCTTTCTTTAATTAAATAGGAAGTGCTGTCATCCAGAACAGAATACCCCTGCCTCGAAATAATACCTTCCTCCAGCGTTATCGCACCGTCCGCTTCGTCCAGGGTCCTGGCGGTGCCCTTTAGCGTCAGGGCCTTATCAGTCCATTTCCAGCTTCCGATATACCTGCCCGCCTCGTCCTTTATTCTGATTGTCAGGAAATCCTCCGCTTTACTGTCCTTATTATATTTAAGGCATATCCGCGCAGTTTCCAGAAACAGGCTTTCCTCCGACTCCTCCAGGCAATAATCCACGGCAGGAAACTTCCGGAACCATACCGCCTGTGTAGGCGCGTCCACGAAGTCTTCTTCCCTGTTATATTCTATCCTGAAAAGCGCAGGGGTCAGCAATGTAATGCGAAGCTTCCCGCGGTGTACTATATTTTCTTCCAATGCCCTTCCTTCGGCATCAATTCTATATATTTTCTTCATTCGTCCTTCTCTCACTCCTTAACGGCTCCTACCACGAGTCCCGTAGTAAAATATTTCTGCAGGAAAGGATAAATCAATAACAGCGGTATGACGGATACGACTATCTTTGCCGAATTCAGCGTCTTTTCGGATACCGCAAGAAATTCTTCCAGCTTTTTAATATCAGTTATTTTTGAAATATCAAAGGTGGTAGCTATCATTTGTATATAGGTCTGCAAGGGATAGTTATGCACCTTCGTTATGTACAGAATTCCGGAAAAATAATCATTCCAATGCCCTACAATACAGAAAAGCACAATAGTAGCTATGCAAGGCTTCGATGCCGGTATAAAAATATTCCATAAAATCTGAAATGGGGTAGCACCGTCGATCTCCGCCGCTTCTTCCAGAGACTTCGGTACGCTCCTGAAAAAGTTCATCATCAGGATAACATTTCCCGTGCCCACCGCTCCCGGAAAAATCAAAGACCAGATGGTATTGATCATTCCCAGCTTCTGCACTACCATGTATGTAGGAACCATGCCGCCGTTGAACAGCATAGCAAATATCACGAATTTGATGTATATTTTCTGCGCACCGAATTCTCTTCGGCTCTTGGATAAAGGATAAGCCATGGTAATCACTAAAAATATATTGAGCGAGGTACCTGCCATCACCCGTAATACCGAAATGAGAAAGGATCTCCAAAACTGTTGGTCATTCAATATCTTCTGATAAGAACTCAGTGTGAAACTCACCGGTATAATGCCTACCTTACCGGCTGTAGCCGCCGCGCTGCTGCTAAAGGATAACGCCAACGTATTCAGCAGCGGAAGAAGGCAGCTTAGGCCCATCACTACCACCACCGCGTAAATGAATACGGTCAGTAAATCTATTTTTTTCCGCTTTTTCATCTTTGTCCTCCTTAGAACATTCTCCGGTCGGAAAATGTCGTGACCAATTTATTCGCAGCTAATATGAGTATCATTCCGACCACAGATTTAATCAATCCTACTGCCGTTCCCAGACTGTATTGCCTTTTTAACATACCCACTCTGTAAACATAGGTGTCCAGAATATCTCCCGATTCGTAAACGAGCGGATTGTATAGATTGAAAATCTGATCAAAACCCGCGTTCAAAATGTTAGGCAGGGCCATCGTCAGCATAATGAGAATAATCGGCATGATTCCCGGCAAGGTGATATACAGAAGCCTTTTCCATCGGCTCGCCCCGTCAATGGATGCCGCTTCATACAGCCCCGGATCTATTCCCGTAAGCGCCGCCAGATAAATGATCGAGCCATAACCGAATTCTTTCCAGCTGTCGGTAGTAACCATTAACGTTCGGAACCATTGGTTGCTTCCCAAAAACATAACAGGCTCCATTCCTATTGCCGTCAGCAGTACATTGACCGGCCCGTCATAAGAAAATATACTTTGGACTACCGCAGCAAACACTACCCAAGACAAAAAATGAGGCATATATACAATTGTCTGAACCGTTCGTTTAAAAAACTTCACTTTTATTTCGTTCAGCAGCAGGGAAAAGCAGACCGGAATAAGGATTGCAAGCAAAATCTTCCCAAGCGATATGATAATTGTATTAACAAAAATCTGTCTGCTATCCGGGAGGCTGAAGATAAATCTAAAATTATCAAACCCTACCCATTTAGATTCCAAAATCCCCTTTACCGGGCTGAAATTCTGAAATGCCATCACAATTCCAGCCATAGGAATAAAATTAAAAATAATTAAAAATATCATCCCCGGAAGCATCATCAAATGATAATATGCTTGCTTTTTCGGTCTATTCATAAAATAACCCATACCTTTCTTCACAGTCCGCGGTCCCGCAAAAATGCCTGAACCGATATGATAAGCTAAACCGGCTCAGGCCTAATGTTCGATGCTAATTAATCGCTTCGTTCACTTCCTCTGTGATTTGCTGTCCTCCCGCATTCATCCACTCTTCTGCAAAAGTATCGAATTCGTCCACACTTATTTCGTTTGTCACTATTTTAAGAATAGTGGTTCTTTCCAGAGTCCTTAAACTTTCCCACATCAGCGACATAGAATCTGTCTGGCTGAAGAATACCGGCTGTACAATATTTACCTCGGTATCATTCATGAGCTTGCTCGCTACCATACGGGCATTGTAGTCCAGCCAGTTCGCTTTTTCAGGCTTTTCCTTATTGTTTACCGCTTCCAGGTATTTCGTGCAGGACTCATACAAGGAATGCTCATAGGCATTCATTTCGTCCGGATTTCTCGTCCCGTCGATGGCTTCGCTGATGTGCTGATATGCACGCGCCGCAGCATCGTACCAGTCAAATCCGCCGATTACCTCCACGCCGTAGCCATGGGCTACATAATCCAGATATTCCTTACATTCCGCACTGTCATCCGTATACGCCGCATCTCCCTGATTATAATCCAAGGTGATTGATTTTGCTTTTACGAGAAGCTCCGGGTGCTCAAACCCTTTTCGTACTACGAAATAATTCTGATTGGGATTTCCCGACCACATGGTTACCTTGTTATCCGAACCTGCAGGCAGGATATAGGCACGCCATTCCACATCGGGATTCAGCTCATAGGAACCGGCCAAATCATAGGGTGCCCACCAGCCGCAAAAATAGGAACCGCATTTTCCATCCGTCACAAGTGCCTTGATATCGTCATAGGTCCTGACCGCCAGCTGCTGGTCGATCACGCCTTCCTTATACCAGTCCGCAAGCACTTGCAGTCCCTGCTTCATCTCCGGCTGCACCGAACCATATACCGCTGTTTTGTCCTTGCCCTCAATCCATTGCTCGGGGTAAGCGCCGAAGCTCGTAAAAATATTATTAGCTTTATATGCTCCCGAATAGTTTCCGTAAATATAATTAGTGTCTCCGTCCACGCACAACGGAATTCCTACTGTCTTTCCTGCACCGTTCTCTCCCGGGTCCTGTTTCACAAAGGCCTTAACGATGTTCTCTATATCTTCCAAGGTCTTGGGCTCCTCCAGACCGAGCTTATCCATCCAGTCCCCTCTAAGCCAGAGCATCTCCGGTCCGCTGGAAATAGCCGTTGTGGGAATTGCGTATAATTTCCCGTCTATGGTCGCCATATCCAGAGACCGATTGTCGTTGGACGCATAAATTTCCTTCATCAAATCGCTGGCGCAGTTATTGTATGCATCAGTTAAATCCTCCAGCATATCGTTCTCGGCCAATTCCTTAAAGTCATCATAGGTAACGTTCATAATATCCGGAATATCCCCGCTGGTGATTGCCATGGAAACCTTTTGATTATAGTCGTTATCGTCTGCCGCTTCGAATGCGTTCTCATTTTGTATGTTCAATTTAGATTTCATAAATCTTGTATAGGCGCTTTCCTCCGCCGTATCCGTACTGCCCTCCGGATATGCTACATCGGCACGCACCCTCAGGCCGATCGTATAGGTGACCGTCTCAGGGTACGGCTCATAAGTAGATGTTGCCGCCAACTGCCACGGGTCCGAAGTACCGTCTTCGGATGCCGCTCCGGCAGCCTGTGTCCCGGCATCTTTTACATCCGTGACTGCATCCACACTATCGGAACCACCTGCACATCCTCCTAATAGTCCCGTTACCATCGTCATTGCCAGCAGCAATGAAAGTGATCGTCTTAACTTCTTATTCATTTTTAACCTCCACACAGTTTACTACAGTAGTTGCTTTTTAGTTTAGCGCTTAACCTGAAATGATTATATTATATGTTTATATATTTTTCAATATATTTTTTATTTTTTGTTATATTTGTATATATTTAATTATTTTTATTTATACTCTACATAATTCATAAGTTTACCGGTTTACCTATGAGGATATGGCGGAGATATTCCATCAATGAGGACTGTTCTACTCTTTAGAGCAAGAATATGCTTCGTCCGCTCTCGTTTACGTATATACATCTCGGCTTCATTCTCCCCCATACCGGAGGTTTTTCAATAACTTTTACACCACGCATGCAGTAATAGGGATTTTACTCACTGTTTTTAAAAAAGCCGGAAAACTGTATTAACAAATTTTCCGGCAACACTATATCGAATTATTTACTTTTACGCAAATTATTTTTGCAATGAACATATGTCCATTATTAATACTATGAAACTACTTCATCAATCGGCTTTACTCCCAGACACTGACGGATTTCATTCTTGCTTACCTGCTTTCCCGCGCGGCAGATAGGGCATAGTATGTAATAAGATAATTTAATCGGAAATAATGGAATCCAAAATAATGTGAATCTCCTTCCTATCTTCTTTGCAATTAAATTTACTACATTATTGCAATGCGGGCAACAACATGTAACATTAGTATATCCCAAATCCTTTTCAAATCCTCTCGTTCCCCATATAATAAACATAATACTCCCCCTTATTTTTTATGCATTTTATTTACTTATAAATTTGTTGCAATATTTAATATTCTACAACTTTAATATAAGTTCTATTTATACCTGAATTATATTTTACCGGAATATTACATACTTGTAAACAAAATTCTCGATTTTCTTGTTTGTTATTATGTTTATTTTCGATTGTCATTCTGTTCTATGTGCCTTTTGAGCAGTATAAAAATTTAGAGTTATTAGAAGGCCGGTTCAAAGGTATTGAACAATGGAGGGAGGCTATCCATGCAAAAAATGCTGCTTATTCTATGGTTATTTTCCACATGAGGATGCAATGTTGTTTTTCCCTACTAATGGAGCTGGCAGACTTGAGATAATAAGAACAAAATCGGGATAATTCCGAGACGTCTTAAGTCAGGTACTATCTCCGGTCTTATATTTTTCTCTGTGTATAAAAGAGAATAATTCCCCTTATACCCCTGGTTGCGCCACTGTAACATGGCCATTATTGGATTGTCAAGAGAAGTTTTCTATTCTTCCGTCATTTCTAATTCTAAAGAATCAGCCCCTTCTCTGTATCCACTTCTATACCATACCATTCCCTTACCTTCTTCCCAAGAAAAAGATTCATAATATCCTACTCTATTGCCATATTCGTTGCATTCATACATGTTTGATATTCTTTGATTTTCATAAATCGCTATAGAATGATGTATTCCTTGTGCATTTTCATCTAGAATATCGCTAAGCTCACTTTCTTGGCAAACAATGCTACTATTTGAGATAATATCTTTTTCATTTGTAAATTGACTTATTTCTTCATATGTGTTCCAGATTCTATATATTTTTTCCTTATCAACATATAAATATATAGTTAACCTATTATCGGACAAATCGCCTGGAAACTCTCCTGTGGGTTCCAATTTTAGCTCGTACAATGCTCCGTTTTCAAACCCTGATATATTCAAAACCTGCATAGACACTACTTTTGTTTTATAGCCTTCGTCATATGAGAATTTTGCTTTATAATGGATAGTTGAAAGATTATTTTTAAAGAAGAAAAGATTATTATTTTCTTCTTTAAAATCTTCTTGTAAAGTATCTTTTGGTAAAATATGTTTCTCATTATTTTTTGTATTAGAGCATCCAGAAATCAATATAATCCAAAAGATGCATAGAATAAAAATTAAACGCTTACTCATATTTTAACTCCTTTTTATGGCTATTTAAGTGATTCTAATAATAAATATGCTCCTATTTGCTTATCCACAATTTGAGGATTGTAAACGCCTACCGGTTTGCCATTTATAAATTCTTCGATATATTTTCCGGAAGTATAGATATTTGTTCCACTGTACAAGTATGGACTTACATGTCCGTTATTATAATAACCCAACCCATTGTATAATTCGGCAAAAACCATTATAGCTACTTCATCCTTAGAGTCTGACGTCAAATTATATTTTTCAACATAGTTCTGTTTATCATGGATTGCATCAACATCTGTATCAACAAAATTATTAAAATCTTTTCCCACAAAATTCAAAGTTGTCTTTGCTCCAAGAGCTTCCCCATTGTGGAGGTAAACGTTGAATTTACCATTTATAAAATCAGATGTAGACTCACGATAATGTATAATACCTATAAGCTCAGGTGGTACTCCTGCTTTTTTAGATATTTCCTCATATACGCTTTTATTTCTCATATACGCTTCTTTAAATTCTTCCACCTCTTTATCAAATTTAGGGTCCAAGGCAGTTATGTTATTAACCATTTGTTCTGTGTAGTTATACAAGGGCGTATTTGGTTTCTCCGTTCCCCCTCTACCATCCTCAGGCAATTTATCTACTGTATCACTACCACCCTTGACATCGAGTCTGAATCCTTATGTTTTCCTAAGCAGATCTTTCTTCCTTTGAAAAAATAAATATTTTCCAAAAGTAGTTTTTCTGCTTAAAAATTTATCATATTTTCTCTGTCCTCGCCATAAGATTCCATTGTTTTAATCGCACATTTCTTGTACTCCTGGTATTCAGTATGCGTTTGTCGACAGCTTCTATTTGTGCATGAGGATAGCTGTTGAGATTATGCCTAAATAATATAAGTTAAAAATTCTTTAATGAATAAAATGCACCATCAATCAGAATATAAAACCTATTATCTGAAGTTATTACAAGTGTTGCCGGTTTGTATTCTTTTGTCTGCCCATTCTCACTATGATCCATAAAAAATTTGACGTAAAGAACAGGATATTCAGCAAAGAAATCACCGGAAATGGCAGTCTGATCCTTAAATATAGGATAAGAATCGTCTGACCTATCCAAGCTTAAGACAATACTAATGGGACTTAGATAGTTATCGTTTACATAAATATAATTATTATCTGAATCTTTTCCATCGTATTCTTTAATAGAAAAATTTACAACCGGAATATTAGCTTTTGCAATTTCAACTTTTTCATCATAATCATTTTGCGCTTTAGATCTGGCATCTTCGCTTATATTATCAAATCTTTCAGGCAAATAATAAATTGTGGGGGCGACAAAACCAACATAACCATCTATTGTCCAATTACCTTTAATTGCGTTAAGGATATCATCAATTTCACTTAGGCTCCATTTATTGTCTATATGATCTACGCCATATACATCACCATCACCGATCCTATTTTTATTGATTGATATAGTATTTGTACCTAAAATTGTGATGTCAACAAAATCATTGCTGTTCGTATTTTGCTCCAAAACAGTTGGTTCATTTGTTTTTGGCTCTAACTCATCTATTATATCAATTGTAGAACTTTCATAAATGTCACTTTTATCATTATTCTTATAGGCACAAGACGTTAATACTGCTATTTCAACGACGGCCATCATTATAATAAATGTTCTTTTTTTACAATTATAGTACATATTTTCATCTCCTTATTCTTTAAGGTTACAGTAGCGCTTAAATATAGTAACTATTTGCCGCCATAATCTTCTGAAATCCTGATTTTAACTACTAAGGTAATCCATTATTTATATCCATTTTTATAAATGGAATATTCCTCGGCGCTCCTCGTTGTCAATCCCGAATTCCTATCTACATATGCTTGCGATCCTTGAGTATGCAGTGCTGTTTTTTCCTACTAATGGAACTGGCAAACCTAGGATAATAAGCACAAAAATCGGAGATAATCCCAAGACTTCTTAAATCAGGTATTATCTCCGATGCTGTATTTTTCTTTGTGTATAAAAGAGAATACTTTCCCCCTTATACCCCCTGGTTTACTTCAATTCCTTTCAGAAGGTTCGGGCAGTCTAATAATTCCTTTTTTATATTCGCCATCAATAATCTTTTCAACAATAAGAATATTTCCTTTAATTCCATATATATAATCAAAAACTGGTTCAAGTCTTTGATTTCCCTTTATCCCCATTAAACCATATTTTTGTATTGTCATTTTTTCATCTGTATAAACATATGCCGGGATTGCATCATATTCGGAATTATATTCCAAGCCACTAATAAAAAATATTGAATCACCTGCAAATATATCATTACCCTTTTCATCTATAATGCAATATAATGTTTTTGAAACAAAAGCAATTCCATCTTTAAATTTACCTGTCCAAATCATTCTTCCTTCTGCAGCATCATATGGATAAAAATCAATAATCACATTATCTTTTTTATCAATATATGCCCATGCATCCATATGCTCTTTGTAATTAATTATCTGAACAGATGCTTTACCTTCGCTAAAATCTCCGACAGCATCATATTTTAAGTCAATACACTCCTTTCCTTCCTTGTCAATAAAGCCCCACTTATCATTTTTCATGACAGCCGCATAGCCCTCGCTAAAACTTTTAACATCATCATACTGATACTCAGCAATTACCTTTCCCAAATTATCTACAAATCCCCATTTATCATTAAGCTTGACCGCAGCCAAACTTTCACTAAAATTTTGAACTTGATCAAATTGATTATTTATTACCAATTCTCCTGACTCATTAATAAATCCCCATTTTTCACCTACTTTTACAGCTGCTCGTTGTTCGGAAAATAATGCGATATCATCAAATTGATATGCAATTACTACTTCACCTAGCGTATTAATAAATCCCCATAAGCCATTCTTTTTTACACCACCAAGTGATTCGCTAAATCCGTTTACTTCTTGAAACATTTCATCTGTAATAGGATTACCGCTTTTATCGATGTAGAAAGAATTACCGTTACTCTCTACTTTTGCAATTTCATCATGAAATTCAGAAATGCTGTCATATTTTGCCGAAATAACTATATTATCGTGTGTATCAATTACGGAATATTTTCCATCATCGTTTTGGGCGGCAAGCAAATTTTCATCTACAAAAGATAAATCTTTATATTTGGTCGGTTCTACTACCCATTCCCAACTCAATTCATCATTTTGAGAAATAGATGCATTTAAATTTTCCGGTGACTGAATGGATTGGCAACCACATAATTGAATAACAAATAATATAAAAACAATTTGTAAGATATTAAATCTCTTCATAAATTATTACAAACTTATTTATTAATATGCTTATTATTCTTTTAGTTTTCATTTTTTAATGCTCCTTTTATATCTTTTTCATTTTCTATAATTTCCTTCCATACAATTTAATCAGTACTCCTCAAATTTCATATAATCGAAAGAAAACCCGCACATTTCCTCAAATTCTTTTAAAAACTCCTTTTCTTCTAAATTTTCTTCATATTTTAAAGACGATTTAAGAATATATCTTTTATAATATATCCCTTCATTTGTCATATCTGGATGCTCCTCATGCCACCACTGCACATCAACTTCAGAAATATCATATACATTATAAATATGTAATCCATAAAATAGTTCTTTGTTCCAATCACTATCAAACTTATAACAATCAAATCCATTAAAATAATAAGTACCATAATATTGAGTATAATATATGATATTTCCAGTATCACTCATAAATAAAAATTCTGTCGAATCGTTTATATCCCATATCGTGCATACCGGTTCATCCGTCTGAAAAGTAAATATCCCCACTATCCTTTTCATACCTTCATTATAACTTTTCTCTTCTTGCCATATTAACTCATTTAACCCATCTCCATTTAAATCACCTTCAATCCATTCGATGCCTTCATCATTTTTTTTGTTTGCATATACTCTCTTAATCTCTTCAATTCGGATATTATCGGTTTCTTTTAAATTAGAAAAATCTCCAGATTTAATTTGTTCTTTTAATGTTTCTATATTATTATTTTTTTAATAAATGTACTGGATTCTATTGTCTTTTTACTAAAGAGGACGATTGCCAAAACTATAAGTATGCATCCCCCTCCTAAAAGTATTGCCTTACATAACTTTTTCATAAAATCTCCTATTTAAGTACTTCATCTCTATAGATTATGATAGATGAATTACTATTATATTTATTTAATCCCACTGAAATATTATTACCGTTTTGTTCTTTTGTTACATACCACTCTATGATGGCCCCTGTTCTTCCCGTATTTTCATAACCTCCAGTAAATGGAACCCCTGTCTGAAAAATACCAGTTGGTGCCGAATGAGCTTTTACATCTACAATAATCGCTGGAATATAATAAGTTTTATCTTCCACTTGTATTTTTATATCTACACATGTCCCATAAGCCATTTCTATCGGGTCTATTGCTCCCGACAAATCACATTCTGGATTTTGCAACATAGGTCCTATCGCAATGCCATAACGCTCTATTCCATTGTATACCAATGTTCCTTTTTCAGGATTATATGTTTGATTTCCATAATTCGATATCCCCTTTTTATTTAATGCACTTCCTTTACCTCCAAAAGATTGTAATGCCCCATATGGTTCTAGTCCATATTTCTTATACAAATCACTAAAATTATAGCATTCTCCTTTTGTTGATACTGTTGGAGCATCATATAATGTAAAAAAACCGTCTTTATCATTATCGACAAGTCCATTGGCACCAAAAGATAAATATCCTATAAATATCCCCTCTCTATCATCCTCCGGCAATTTATCTACTGTATCACTACCACCCTTGACATCGAGTCTGAATCCTTATGTTTTACTAAGCAGGGCTTTCTTCCTTTGAAAAAATTTACATTTTCCAAAGCACTGCTTTTCACTGCTTAAAATTTTACCATATTTTCTCTGTCCTTACTACAAAATTCCGTTGTTTTAGTCGCACTTTTCCTGTATTTGTGGCATTCGGTATTCTGTCTTATTTTTCAGCATTCCGTAAATGATGTTGATTAATCTTCTGGAAATCAAAATTAGTGCCTGTGGTTTGGTCTTGCCTCTTTCTAACTGCTTTTGATAATAAGCATAAAAAGCCGGATTCCTTGGCAATCCCTTTGAGGATAGCTGTATCATCTGAATGGCAAGAAAGTAAATCGTTCCTTGTAGTTTTCTATTTCCTTGCTTGGAGGGTTTATCATCTCCTTTTCCCGCAGAAGAAAAGTTTACGGGTGCTATCCCTGCAAACTTGGCTAATTTATCCGCATTGGGAAATCTTCGGATATCTCCGATTTCAGAAAGTAGTTTTGCTACTGTAGTATCGCTGACACCGGGAATGGTATTTAAGGTGCATTCAAATCTTGGAAGAAATTCTCTGATTGCCTGATCTACTTCTTCCAACTGCTTCACATAATGCTTTACATCACGCACCAGTCCTCTTGTAATCTCATCCCTCTCTGTCTAATACTCCCTTGTAGTATCTCCATCTGCTTTTACTGCGTCCAAAATCTTTTGACACTTTCTCCTTGAAAACTGATTGTGACTGACCGGAATCAATTCTTCTGCCAGTTCCTCCACACTCTTATTCCTCAAAAATCTTGGAGATGGATAATGCTCCCAAAAGTAAAGTGCTGTTGGTCTGCCGATATCCTGAAAGAATTGTTTGTAGCTTGGATAAGCAATACAAATCTGTTCATGCAGTTGGTTTTTTAATCTGATATGGTGAGTTTTTAAATTTGCTCTCCGATTGACAAGCTGGCTGAGTGTCCAGTACATATCCTCCGGCATAGCATCGGGTAGTGTATTTAGTTCATTGATGGCTACTCTTGCTACACACTGGGCATCGTAGCTGTCGTTTTTCTTGTACTGGGGAACGCTTTTTCGGTAGGCATAGGACAATGCCGGATTGACATCTTTTACAAGATATCCTTTTTCAATCAGCCATGCAGCTAACGCTCTGCCATAACCATAGGAATTTTCCAAAGCAAAAATAATCTCCTTGCCGTCAGTACAATATTTTTTTGATTTTGTGATTAATTTCGAAAACTTGGAAGGTTTATTCTGAAAGGTTATTTCCCCCAACTTTTCATTGAAACAGTCCATAATGACTGCGGTGTGTTGTTCTTTGTGGAGATCAAGCCCCACGAAGATAAATTTAGTTTTGTCATACATAAAATCTTTTCCTCCCCAATCGTTTGACTTCAAAATGCAGGCAACCTCAACTGATAAACCAGTGTCCCCGAATTACGCACTAGGCAACAAGGTCGGCATGGGTGGTTCAACCAATCCACTTTTTAGTTTTGGATAAAGGATGCTCCTGCGATTGCAGGTTTCACAAAAGGCTTACGAATTGCTTTTGTGGTGTGTCATGTTAGCTCTGAAAAAAAATAATTGCAAGTCATTTTTTGATTGTTGGAAACTGGGAGGAAAATTTGACACTTTGGGGCAAAATTCCCTTTATGCCAAAAAGCAAAAACAGAGAAAAAACAAAAATATGCACAAAGAATCGTTTCCGTTACATAAATCGATTTTCTCTTGCCCTCGTGTGAGCCTGTGTTACCCCTGTGTACCATTTTCAGGGAGGAATCGAGATAAATAACCATAACGAGAGTTTTTTACTTTGTTGGGGAAATGTGAAGGACATGATTTTCTTAAAATCCTAAAAAATAGATAGGGTCGAAAATAGTGCAGGTTAAAGGGGTTATGCCAAAAAGACTGGCATAACCCTAAAGAACACCCACCGGCAGAGCCTTTGGGACATATGGTCATGGCATAACTATGAATACCCAAAGCAGGTTTTTTATCCCTCTTGGTTCCTTTGTCTATTCTGCTTTATTTTTGCTGACTTTGTACTGTGGAACACTTTTGCGGTAGGCATAAGACAGGGCAGGGTTAACATCTTTTATAAGATATTCTTTTTCAATCAGCCATGCAGCTAACGCTCTGCCATACCCATAGGAATTTTCCAAGGCAAAGACGATTTCTTTTCCGTCCGTGCAGTATTTCTTGGCTTTTACAATAAGCTTTGAAAATTCAGAAGGTTTATTTTGAAACGTAATCTCTCCGAGTTTTTCATTGAAGCAATGTAATAATTTTTACCCTGCTATTTTTACCTATCATCTCATCCCTGATATAATATCTATCATTCAGAATATATAAACTCCACTTTTCCAGTTAACGCATATTCTAATGATATCAACTCTATTGCATACTTTGGGGTTCTTGATGCTGCACTTTCCATAACGTTGGGATATGTATCATTAGAGCCTATAATTGTATTATTATGTTCACCTTTATATTCGCTTCCAACATAAAATAAATTTTGCTCTATCATTACTTGGATACTTAGGCTATTCGCTCCCCTCTTAACTTCTTTTATTAAATATCCCAAATGGGCATGAAGATACTCACGTATCTTTCAATTGTGCTAATAATTACTTAAACAAATTTAGTAAATTCACTTCAAAATGCTCTGGATCATCACAGATAGTTGCCACTCAAAACCATTTTAATCAGACCTTTTAAGTGTGGAACGGAGCAGATTTATATCATAATATAACAATATATCTCACGGACAGCTTTTTTGAAGTGGACAGTATTCATTTGTTATTCTTGCCCAAAAACTGTTAGGACTTGCATTCCGCTATACCAAATAACAATGAGATTTTTAGTGTTGTCAATTTGCACGCCATTATTGGGCTCGAGATTATTTGCTACTCCCTTTGGGTAAAATGTGACGTTCCAGGTGATGGCGGTATCTGCATCAGCGAGATAAGCATCGAGTGAAATTCCATCATTTACAAACGAAAGAAGATGGGAACCCGCATCGTCCGTAAGCGTATTTCCCTGAACAATCATCGCAGATTCATTAAAATTAATTTTGTCAGTTGATACAGAGAGGGTAGAAGAAACCGTGTCAGACCTACCCGTATGCCACTGCTGCCCTGTTCCGTCAAACAGGTTATCTGCATAAGCTATTTCCTTCCAAGTTCCGAGCAAGCTTGAATAATCCCCGGCTTGGATTTGCGTGAGATTCATCTCTGTATTTTGGGTGTCTTGCGTTGGGTCGGGGACTATCGTGCTTATCGGTGAATCGTCTACACATCCGGTTTGAAATATTAATACTATGATACACGCAAAAAGAATGAATTTATACTTATGAAAAGATTTCATTTTTTCAACTCCTATAAAATATAAAAAGATTTTTATACGATTTCTGACTATCAGCACCTTATGCTTAGTATTTACTCATGGCTACAATAAACCTTAAAACTCCTTTCATCGGCGCGCCATAGTTCTGGACTTTGTTATAACTCTTTAACAACCCTTCTGGATAATAGACTTCCCAAGTGGCCGCTGCCGTTGCCGGTATATATGCCCTACCAATTGAGCCACTTGGCATGCTGGCAAAGCTGGCATTTCCGCTATCCTTAACACTCAAGGGGACAAAATCTACAGGATTACCTGCATCTATCCATGCCGGGCTGCTATTCATTTTTGCTGATTGCGAGGCTAAATATTTTGCATCACCGCTTGCTGCATTTACTGCTGTGTCACCACCATTGTTTGCATAGTAATTTTTGCCATAATGATTTATAAAACCTCCGGCACCGCCACCTTCGTTCACAACATATGCATAAAAGAAGACGGGTGAAACACCGGTGGCTTTAATTGCTGCTGTAACTTCGCCAATATTAGTAGAATTGAGATCGTATTTTTTAATTACGACTGTATTTGTGCTTAGAAACCATGCCTCAGCAGTACTATCGGATATACACCAAGTAGAATCAATGGAAGCGTTCATTAAACTCAATACATCGCTGGGGATATTCCCCATCCCCTCTACAGCATTACTACCACCCTCACTCTTCGGATACCGTAGACCTCGTGCTTTCATTTCTCTTTCAAAATCTGCTTTCTCTTTCGCTGATAAGCCCGGGATTATCTTGCTTATCTCAGCTTCTAACCATTCATTCCTTTCTCTGGGCATATCTCCTGTTGTTTTTATTACCATATTATATAACTGGTCAACGGTTATTGAAGGCTTTTCTAACTCCTTTTCATCTTTTGTCCCCTTGTTAACCGGATCGGAATTACCCGCTAAAGCATTACCAGCAGTCTTACTTCCTGTCCCTATCCCCTTTACTGCCGTGTTAATTCCCTTGAAAATAGCTAATCCTGACACTACCGTCAAGATTGACCCAGCTAATCTTCCCGCCAGCTCTCCACGGCTCTTCGCTGTTCCGTTTATCAGATCTTCCTCCCAGGCTGTCCTCAGGCTGTCTCCGATCCCACTCAGCATAGCCTTGCCGGTTTCCAGTACCCCATGCTCCCGAATCTCCTTCCATAGTCCGGAAATATCAGCACCTATATTCCGTATTTCTCCTACGATTTCTCCCGACTCTTTCAGTAACCCTCCCGTCAGTCCATGCAGGAATGACGTGACATCAGCCGTTGCCTCCTTCAGGCTCTTGCCACTGAACGCCATATAGCCCGCCGCCAGCAGACCGGTGACCGGATTGACATTGTTTGCAGCACATAACGTGGTCAGCACTGTCCATCAGCTCATCCACATACCGGTCCAGCTTTTCGATCCATGTCTCCTGATTGGTCTCTGTCTTGTCCACTTCATAGTGGATCTTGTTCCCCAGCGCCTGGGCCCGGGCAGACTGTTCCGCCATCTTATTCTTGAAATAATCAGGCTCCAGTGCGGGATAATCCGCATAGGAAAAGGCAGGCTGAGACTGGGGGCTGAGCGTCGTCTGGAACGTCAGCCGCTCCCTTCCGGTCTCCGGATATGCCCCGGTGGCATCGGTCAGGTTCAGCGGACGGTTCAGCACATACACATACCGGTTCATCGTCTGGGGGTTCCCCGGATTCCCCGGCCACGGATCCGGGCTCAGGAAACGTCCGGCAGCAGGATCATACCGCCGGCCCCTGGTCCGGAAGGTCCCGTCCCCTTCCGACAGATAGCCGGCAAACCCTACCGGCCCAGCTTCCCCTTCCTTCACGACGCCGAATTCATCGTAGGCGCAGACGCTCTCCGTCTTTCCCTGCACGCTGCATACCCGCAGCACGCTGCCCAGATAATCCGTCAGGAAATAATGCACCGTTCCGTCCTCCTCCACATAGCCCTGGGGCAGACCGCTATAGAAATAACGCCGGGTCCCTTTTCCCGTCTCCTCCTCGGTCACGCTCCCTCCCGATGCTAAGCTCCGGTAGCGCAGCCTCTCTTCCCTGTGGGGATCGGTCACCGGGACCATCGACTTCTCCTCTCCCTCGATGCCGGAGAGCTTTCCCTCTCCGTCATACCGGTAAAGGAGCTTTCCTTCTTCCGACTCCATCTCCAGCCGGTTCCCGCGCGCATCATAACGGTAACGCCGCAGTACCTTTCCATCCTTACGGCTCTCCGTCAGCCGTCCCAGGGCATCATAGGCATAGCGGTATTCCCCGCTGTCCTCTTCACAGCCCTTCCGCGCCTTCTCCACGCGGATGCAGCTCCCGTTCCCGTCATAACCGTAGCCCAGCTCCTCGATGATCCCCCGGTCATCTTCATGGAGGATACGTGATATCCTTCCGCAGCAGTCATAGTCGTAACTGCTCCGGATCCCTCCCGGATATCGCCGGAAAAGGAGCCGTCCCGTCGGGTCCCTCTCTTCGGTGATCCCCGGAAGGGTCAGGGAAAGAGGCTCCCCTTCTTCCGGCAGCCCTTCTTCCCATTCCCCGGTGAACCCACTCACATCCGTTACCGTTCCATGAGCATCCTGCACGCTGGTCAGCCTTCCCCTTGCGTCATAGGTATAGCGGGTCTGTGCCCCCATAGGGTCCTGCTTCCACTGGCAGCGGCCCAGCGGGTCGTAGCCGTACCGGAAGGTATTGCCTTCCCCGTCGGTCACCCGGATCAGACGGTTGCGGCTGTCATAGGCATACCGGAAGGAGGTGCCGTCCGGCAGCTCCCTTCCGGTGACGTTCCCCGCCTCGTCATAGGTGCAGACCGCCTCCCCGCCATGGACAGGGGGCGCAGGAAGGACCGGACGGTACCCGCCGGTCCCCGGCCGCCCCCGCCTGCTGTCTTCCACACGGATCTCCCCGTCCGCTCCATACCCGTACCGGATCCGGCTGCCGTCCGCCCGGAGGAATTCCACAGGGCGTCCCTGGAGGTCATAGCCGATGGCGATCTCCTCTCCCGTTTCCTCCTGCACCCGGCACAGCAGTCCCTCCGCATTATAAGTGAACTTCCGCTCCTGTCCATCCTCCAGACGGCGGGCGATCAGCCTTCCGTTGCCGTCATAGCGATAGCTCCTTTCCGTCCCGTCCGGATGCCTTACCTCCAGCAGGCGGCCATTCCCGTCATAGCGGTAGCCCGTGGTATAACCTCTGCCGTCCGTCCGTTCCTTCACACGGTTCCACGCATCATAAGCATAGCGGAAACGGATCCCTTCTGCCAGCACCAGCTCCACCACGTTCCCTCTTTCATCATACCGCAGACGGTCCGCACCCTCCCCGGTCCGCTGCAGCTGTATGATATTCCCCTCCTCATCCCTTACGATCCCCGGAAGCTCCTGCGTCCGGGGCTCTTCCGGCTTCTGCTCGAAGCTGAAGATATCCTTCTTCTTTTCCCCGCTTTCCTCCTGGGAGGCTATGAGCCGCCCTTTGCTGTCATAGAGGAAGACCGTTCTCCTTCCATCCCGTCCGGTCACCACCCTGCGGTTCTTTCCCTCCGTGTATTCGTAATGGATCCTGGTCCCGTCCCCGAAGCGCTGCTCCAGCACCCTCCGTCCGGCATCATAGGTATTCTCTACCTGAAGGGCCCCGGTCCGGTCCAGGACCTTGGTGATGCGGTTGTTGCTCCCATAGCCGTAGCACAGCCCATGCCCTATGGGATCCACCATCTGGACCAGACGGCCCTCCTCGTACACCAGGTCCACGCCCCTGCCCGTATGGTCCTCCACCCGGACCAGCCGCTCCTCTTCATACCGGTAATCCAGGGCTTCTCCCGTGTCCGTCTCCATCCGGCACAGGCGGCCTTCCCCGTCGTAGGACAGGGAGGCTCCCCTTCCGTACGTATCCTCCTGACGGAGGCATCTTCCATCCGCTCCGAACACGTACTGGACCGGACCGTTATCCTTGTACCTAAGCCCTCCCTCTTCCCGGAGCAGGACCCCGTCCTCCCTCCGGTATCCCTCCGGGCTCTGACGGAACCGTTTCCGGTTCCCTTCCGGTCCCCAGAAAGAAACGCTGTCCCCGTTCTGCTCCAGGCGCAGCTCCATGGTATGGACGAAGCTCCTTCCCATGCTCCCTTTCTTGGTGGAGAGGGAGTTATAGCTGTAGGCGAAGGACAGGGGGCAACGTCCCCCGATATACAGCGCCGTCTCCCGGAAGACGAAGTTGCCCGTCAGGATGTTCACCGGATCGCCGGTCAGGACGCTGTAATCGGCAAATCCCAGCAGCTCCAGGGCGCGTTCCTCATCGATCTCCTTCCCCGCTTCTGCCTCCTCCCATTTTCCCTTGTAATCCTCCAGCGCCCTGGTGAACTCCTCATAGCCCAGGGACAGGGCCCCTGCGTCGATCAGATCCTCCAGTCCCTGGATCATCCCGGCGCACCGGACCATCTTCCCCTTTGCCTCCTGCTGGAGCTCGGCTGCCAGCCCATCCTTCTGGGGGATCTCGGCGGACAGCCTTCCTACCGCCTGGTCCACCCGTGTGCGGGCGGCGGCATATGCCTCATAAACGAAAGTCCCGGGGACCGCTCCCATGCTCCCCGAAAAGGAGGGCTCCCTGCATTCGCCCGGTACCTGGCCGATCAGGCCCGCAACGGTCCTCATATGTCCGTCCAGCTCTGCGCTGATCCGTTCCGCCTCCGCCAGTGCCTTGATGCTCCCTTCCTGAAATTCCTCCAGTGCCTGCAGTTCGAATACCCGGTTCCTTTCTAATGTGCTCATCCCTTTTCCCCTTATCCCCTTTTTCTTATTTTACCCGCTGTCTCGTGAAGTTCTTCTCCACTCTGGCCACCTCTTCCGATGCCTTGTCCATCATGGCCGTCAGCTCTTTGAAGAACTCATTCAGCTTTTTCGATACACTTACTTGAAAAGACATTCTTTCCGTCAAATATAGATATTGTTTTCATTGTAACTGAAGGCAACATCTGCTTTCCCATGTTTTTATCTTTATAAATCTATGAGAGAAATTTGTACTGTTCAGACTCCCCTTTTTCTTTCAACCAGGAAATGAGTATGATTGCCAGTACTTTGCCTTAATAAAACTTTATTAATATTTTCTTCTGCCTTGCTGTCAAATTAGTTATATGTATTAGCTGTTTTTATTTGCTTTCCATCGGTTTATCCGTATACTTTATATCAGATAATACTACCTTCTTATTGATAAAATGAATCACTTTAACAGGAACAGCTGCAATTACCTTGATACCATCCGGTTCCGTTCTAAATATCAGTTTGGCAATTTCCTCACCATCCGGTACCCCCCTGAATCCTAAGTCTGCCATACATTCTCTATTACCCGTCTCGTTAATTAATTTCCTATATACTCTGCCATCCTCCATGGTATATACATAACCATTATTGACGGTCAGCACAACTGCCAGCACTCCAAAGTCATGCTGTTTTTTTACATTGAAACGATTCATATCCATTTCCAATATCTGTGTGCTCTTCAAGTCTTTAAGAGACAATTTTCCATTCATCGTATCCCATTTTGAGTATAGAATATATACTTTACCGTCAGTATCTGTACATTCTCGTACTGCTTTCACTTCATATTCTTTTTCTGTCGTAACAGAAAAAATTTCTTTACTATCAGAATCAGCCATGATCAGCTTATACCCATTATTTTCGTCCTTATCTATGATTTGAAGATGCTCGGCCGTATATCCGTTCATTACTTCGTACCTTTTATTATCCACTTCAAAGGTATAGTCATCTCCCCGGGTAGAGCCCATCGAATTTTCTAATTTATTATAGGATTCGAAATATATGCGAGTCTCCTTTTTATCTCCGCAACCGGAAAACAATACTACAAATAGTATCATAAAACTTAATGCCAACTTCTTTTTCATAATGGTATTCCCTTCCCCTAACTTTTTTCTCAATTTTCCATTGCAACATGAATATTCCATTTACTGAATCTATATATTTTATATCGATTTTCATTGTATCGATGCAAACCATCTATGTAACCTACGTTTCCTTAATTGATTTCGCCTAATGTTTTATTTAGTCAATGTTCACTTATTCAACAATCATTATTTTGGAATATCTTATAACTATCTTTGAACTTTTATGCATACTTAGAAGATTACTCCACTGTTTTTGATACTCCCCCGCTTATTACTTTACCACCCTTCAGATTGGGTCTGAATACTTATGTTTTACTAAAGCTACTATCCATCTGGCGAGAGACTTCTATATATATGCACTATACGTAATAATATTATCACTTATTCGTTAAGACGAACATACATTTTTTTGCCTTATTAGAAATTACGTACAAAACCAAATTTCAACACTTAACGTTTGAATAAGAAGGGGACTTGGGACTTACTTTTCTATCGGCTTATCCGGATACTTTATGTCTGCAAGTATTTCTTCTGTATACTTAGAAATACTTGTATCATCCGGGATATGAGCTCTTACCTCAATTCCATCATTTTTTATATTAAATGTCAAACTTCCAAGTTCTTCTTCTTTTGGTACTCCTCTAAATCCCAAATCCACCATGCATTCTTTATTACCTGTCTCGTCAATTAATTTTCTATATACTCTTCCGTCCTCCATGGTATATACATAGCCATTATTGACTGTCAGCACGATTACTTGCACTCCAAAATCATACTGTTTCTTCACTTTGAAACGATCCATATCCATTTCCAATATATGTGAACTCTTTAATTCATCCACATAAAGATTTCCTATATCTGTATCCCATTTTGAATATAGGATATAGACCTTACCGTCTGTATCTGTGCATTCTCGCACTGCTTTCACTTCATATTCCTTTTCCGTGATAAGCGAAAATATTTCTTTTCGATCAGAATCAAGCATTATCAGCTTATACCTAGTATCTTCATTCCTATCTATAATTTGAAGTTGCTCCGCTGTATATCCATTCATTACTTCGTATCTTTTATTATCCACTTCAAATGTATAGTCACCTCCCAAACTAGGACCCGCCGGATGTTCTAGTTCATTGTAGGATTCAAAATAAATCAGGGTTCCTGTTCTCATACCACATCCTGCGAGAAATAGCATTATAAAAATGGTTATTATAGGGAAAAATTTTCTTATCATTTACTTTCCCCTCCTTTAATCTATTTTTGTAGTTGCAATCGTAACATAAATATTTAAATCTCTTTCTGTACCTCACTTCATGAATGAGCTGCTTTTATTTGCTTTCCATCGGTTTATCCGTATACTTTATATCTGATAATTCTACTTTTTTACGGCGATATTCATTCTCTTCATCTGGAACAAATGCAGTTACCTTGATACCATCTGGTTCAATGATGAATGTCAGGCTGCCAATTTCCTCAACATCTGGTACTCCTCTAAATCCTAGGTCTGTCATACATTCTTTATGACTCGTCTCGTTAATTAATTTTCGATAAATTCTGCCATCCTCCATGGTATATACATACCCATTATTGACTGTCAGCACAATTACCTGCACCCCAAAATCATGCTGTTTCTTCACTTTGAAACGATCCATATCCATATCCATTTCCAATATCTGTGTGCTCTTCAAGTCTTCCAGAAACAGGTTACCAATCATCGTATCCCATTTTGAGTATAGGATATATACCTTGCCGTCCGTATCTGTACATGCTCGTACTGCTTCCACTTCATATTCCTTTTCCGTGAGAAGTCTGCCATGCATTCTTTATGACTCATCTCGTTAATTAATTTTCGATATACTCTTCCATCCTCCATGGTATATACATACCCTTTGTTGACAGTCAGAACAAGTATCTGCGCTCCAAAATCATACTGGTTCTTCACTTTGAAACGATTCATATCCATTTCCAATATATGTGTGCTCTTCAAATCTTCCAAAAATAAGTTTCCTATATCCGTATCCCATTTCGAGTATAGGATATATACTTTACCATCCGTATCTGTGCACTCCCGTACTGCTTCCACTTTATATTCCTTTTCTGTCAGAAGAGAAAAAATTTCTTTTCTGACAGAATCTACCATGATCAGCTTATACCCATTATCTTCGTCCTCACCTGCGATTTGAAGATACTCTGCCGTATAGCCATCCATGACTTCGTATCTTTTATTCTCCACTTCAAAGGTATAGTCACCTCCCCGAGTGGATCCCTTCGAATTTTCTAATTTATTATAGGATTTGAAATGTATGCTAGTCGCATTTTTATCTGCGCAACCAGAAAACAATACTTCAAATAGTATCATAAGACTTAACGCCAATTTCTTTTTCATCATGGTTTTCCTTATCCAATGCTTGCGTCTACTTTTGTGTACATCAGTTAATATATTAGCTGCTTTTATTTGCTTTCCATCGGTTTATCCGTATACTTTATATCTGACAATTCTATATTCTTAAAGCCATATTTAGTCTCTTCATCATGAGCATCTGCAATTACCTTGATACCATCTGGTTCAATTTCGAATACCAAAGTACCAATTTTCTCAATGTTTGGTACTCCTCTAAATCCTAAATCTGCCATACATTCTTTATTTCCTGTCTCGTTAATTAATTTTCGATATATTCTGCCATCCTCCATGGTATATACATAGCCTTTGTTGACAGTCAGCACAAGTATCTGTGCTCCAAAATCATACTGTTTCTTCACTTTGAAACGATCCATATCCATTTCCAATATCTGTGTGCTCTTCAAATCTTCCAAAAACAAGTTGCCAATCATCGTATCCCATTTTGAGTATAAAATATATACCTTACCATCCGTATCTGTATATTCTCTTACTGCTTTTACCTCATATTCCCTTTCTGTGATACGAGAAAAAATTACTTTTCTGTCAGAATCAACCATTATCAGCTTATATCTAGTATCTTCATCCTTGTCCATAATTTGGAGATGCTCAGCCGTATATCCATCCATGACTTCGTATCTTTTATTCTCTACCTCAAAGGTAAAGTCACCTCCCCAAGTAGGACCTGCCGGATTTTCTAGTTGATTGTAGGATTCAAAGTATATGAGAGTCTCATTTTTATCTGCACAACTAGAAAACAATAGTGCAAATAGTATCATAAGACTTAACGCCAAGTTCTTTTTCATCATGGTTTTCCTTATCGAATGCCTTGTGTCTACTTTTGTGTACATCAGTTTATGTATTAGCTGTTTTCATTCGCTTTCCATCGGTTTATCCGCATACTTTATATCTGACAATTCTATATTCTTAAAACTATATTTAGTCTCTTCATCAGGAACAACTGCGGTTACCTTGATACCATCTGGTTCAACTTCGAATATCAGGCTATCAATTTCCTCAATATTTGGTACTCCTCTAAATCCTAAGTCTGCCACACATTCTTTATTCCCCGTCTCGTTAATTAATTTTCGATAAAGTCTGCCATCCTCCATGGTATATACATACCCATTATTTACAGTCAGCACAATTACCTGTGCTCCTAAGTCATATTGTTTCTTCACTTTGAAACGATCCATATCCATTTCCAATATATGTGTGCTCTTCAAGTTTTCCAGAAACAAGTTGCCGATCATCGTATCCCATTTTGAATATAGGATATATACCTTTCCATCCGTATCTGTGAATTCTCGTACTGCTTTTACCTCATATTCCTTTTCTGTGATAAGAGAAAAAATTATTTTTCGTTCAGAATCAAGCATTACCAGCTTATACCTAGTATCTTCGTCCCTATCTATTACTTGAAGCTGCTCCGCCGTGTATCCATTCATGACTTCGTATCTTTTATTCTCCACCTCAAAGGTAAAGTCACCGCCCAAACTAGGGCCCGTCGGATGTTCTAGTTCATTATATGATTCTAAATATATGAGTGTCTCATTTTTGTCTGCACACCCGGAAAACAATGCCACAAATAGTATCATAAGACTTAACGCCAAGTTCTTTTTCATCATGGTTCTCCTTATCCAATGCTTGCGTCTACTTTTGTGTACATCCATTAATGTATTGGCTACTTTCATTTGCTTTCCATCGGTTTATCTGTATACTTTATATCTGACAATTCTACATTCTTAAAGTCATGTTTATTCTCTTCATCACGGACATCTGCAATTACTTTGATACCATCTACTTCAGTGATGAATGTCATGCTGACAAATTTCGCAACATCTGGTATTCCTCTAAAGCCTAAATCCGCCATACATTCTTTATTCCCCGTTTCGTTAATTAATTTTCGATATACTCTGCCATCCTCCATGGTATATACATAGCCCTCATTAACGGTCAGCACAATTACCTGTGCTCCAAAATCATACTTTTTCTTCACTTTGAAACTATCCATATCCATTTCCAATATATGTGTGCTCTTCAAGTCTTCCAGAAACAAGTTTCCGATCATCGTATCCCATTTTGAATATAGGATATATACCTTTCCATCCGTATCTGTGAATTCTCGTACTGCTTTTACCTCATATTCCTTTTCTGTGATAAGAGAAAAAATTATTTTCCTATCGGAATCAAGCATTATCAGCTTATACCTGATATCTTCATCTCCATCTAAGACTTGAAGCTGATCCGCCGTATATCCATTCATGACTTGGTACCTTTGATTATCTACTTCAAATGTATAGTCACCTCCCAGAGTAGAGCCCTTCGAATTTTCTAATTTATTATAGGATTCAAAATATATGAGAGTCGCCCTTTTATCTCCACAACCGGAAAACAATACTACAAATAGTATCATAAGACTTAACGCCAATATCTTTTTCATCATGCTTTTCCTTATCAAATGCTTGCGTCTACTTTTCCATACATCAGTTAATATATTCGCTACTTTTATTTGCTTTCCATCGATTTATCCGTATACTTTATATTTGACAATTCTACCTTATTAATGCCATATTCACTCTCTTCATCCGGGACAACTGCAATTACCTTGATACCATCTGGTTCAGTTCTGAATATCAGTTTGTAAAATTCCTCAATATTTGGTACTCCTATAAACCCTAAGTCTGCCATACATTCTTTATTCCCCGTCTCGTTAATTAATTTTCGATAAATTCTGCCGTCCTCCATGGTATATACATACCCATTATTGATGGTCAGCACAAGTACCTGCGCTCCAAAGTCATACTGCTTCTTCACTTTGAAACAATCCATATCCATTTCTAATATATGTGTGCTCTTCAAGTCTTCCAGAAATAAGTTTCCTATATCCGTATCCCATTTTGAGTATAGGATATATACTTTACCGTCAGTATCTGTACATTCTCGTACTGCTTCCACTTTATATTCCTTTTCTGTGATAAGGGAAAAAATTTCTTTTCTATCAGAATCAGCCATTATCAGCTTATACCTATTATCTTCATCATCGTCTGTTATTTGAAGGTGCTCCGCCGTATAGCCATCCATGACTTCGTATCTTTTATTCTCCACTTCAAAGGTATAGTCACCTCCCAAATTAGGGCCTGCCGGATTTTCCAGTTGGTTGTAGGATATAAAATATATGAGAGTCTCATTTTTATCTGCGCAACCGGAAAACAATACTACAAATAGTACCATAAGATTTAACGCCAATTTCTTTTTCATTATGGTTTTCCTTATCCAATGCCTTGCGTCTACTTTTCCATACATCAGTTAATATATTCGCTGCTTTTATTTGCTTTCCATCGATTTATCCGTATACTTCATATTTGACAATTCTACTTTACTACGGCCATATTCACTCTCTTCATCTTTAATAATTGCAGTTACTCTAATACCATCTAGTTCAGTACTAAATATCAGGGTTCCAATTTCCTCAACATCTGGTACTCCTCTAAATCCTAAGTCTGCCATACAATCTTTATTGCCCGTCTCGTTAATTAATTTTCGGTATATTCTGCCATCCTCCATGGTATATACATAGCCTTCATTGACTGTCAGCACAAGTACCTGTGCTCCAAAGTCATACTGTTTCTTCACTTTGAAATTATCCATATCCATTTCCAATATCTGTGTGCTCTTCAAGTCTTCCAGAAACAAGTTGCCAATCATCGTATCCCATTTTGAGTATAGGATATATACCTTGCCGTCCGTATCTGTGCATTCTCGTACTGCTGTCACTTCATATTCCTTTTCTGTGATAAGAGAAAAAATTACTTTTTTGTCAGAATCAGCCATTATCAACTTATATCCATTATCTACGTCTTTGCCTATTATTTGGAGCTGATGCGCCGTATATCCATTCATTACTTGGTATCTTTTATTCTCTACTTCAAATATATAGTCATCTCCCTGCGCAGAGCCCTTTGAATTTTCTAATTGATTGTAGGATTTAAAATATATGAGAGTCGCCTCTTTATCTCCGCAACCAGAAAACAATACTGCAAATAGTATCATAAAACTTAACACCAATATCTTTTTCATCATGATTTTCCCTTCGCTTGACTTATTGTTCCTTTTTTTGTATTGCCAATGCAACATGAATATTTAAGCCCCTTTGTTCCCCTGGCACATTGACGCCTTCTTCATACGATCCAACAGCATTAATATAATCCCCAAAACCATTGTAAAAATGATATATGTTTTCTCCATTCTGATTTTGCGTTCCCGTAGGAATCATCGTATAATAATGTCCTTCAAATTTTATGTCCGTACTTGTAACGATAATTGCATCATAATTCCCGCTCTTTTCATCAATCTCGTCTCCGAAAAGATAGGTGACCTCATATCCCTGATCTTCCATGTATTCTCCCATTACTATTATGTTTGCACCACCGCCTACGGTTCCAATATCCGTCCCATATAGGGCATCATTGAAGGAAACATCTGCTCCTACTGCATGCAGTGCATTATATACCGCTACAGCTCCGCATCCCATGTCTGATGCATTTGTATTGGCATACAAATATCCATCCTCACCACCTAATTTATTCTGATTCTTGATATACATATCATATGTTAGTGCCCCAGGAAACTGGCTGAGTGAGAGTGTATCGTTCGTCTTTTTGTGTTTCTCACGTGTCGCATTATTATTGGACCTTGGATAATATGCATCTGTTATTTTCCCAAAAACATCCTGTGCAAAATTAAATGCATGATTCAAATCATTTGAAACACGGTCTACAGCATTATCAATCATCTTGTTTACCGCTTTTCTTCCCATAACAGCACCTACACCTGGCACTGCCGTCAAGATTGTCCCAGCTAATCTTCCCGCCAACTCTCCACGGCTCTTCGCTGTTCCGTTTATCAGATCTTCCTCCCAGGCTGTCCTCAGGCTGTCTCCGATCCCACTCAGCATGGCCTTGCCGGTTTCCAGTACCCCATGCTCCCGGATCTCCTTCGATATCTCAGCAATGGCATCCTCTGTATACGTTATTCTTCTCATGGTTTCTCCCGACGCCTTCAGTAACCCTCCCGTCAGTCCATGCAGGAATGAAGTGACATCGGCCGATGCCTCCTTCAGGCTCCTGCCGCTGAACGCCATATAGCCCGCCGCCAGCAGACCGGTGACCGGATTGACATTGTTTGCAGCACATAGCATGGTAAGCACATTCCCTGTCGCACTATCCATCAGCTCATCCACATACCGGTCCAGCTTTTCGATCCATGTCTCCTGATTGGTCTCCGTCTTGTCCACTTCATAGTGGATCTTGTTCCCCAGCGCCTGGGCCCGGGCCGACTGTTCCGCCATCTTATTCTTGAAATAATCAGGCTCCAGTGCGGGATAATCCGCATAGGAAAAGGCTGGCTGGGGCTGAGGACTGAGCGTCATCTGGAACGTCAGCCGCTCCCTCCCGGTCTCCGGATATGCCCCGGTGGCATCGGTCAGGTTCAGCGGGCGGTTCAGCACATACACATACCGGTTCATCGTCTGGGGGTTCCCCGGATTCCCCGGCCACGGATCCGGGCTCAGGAAACGTCCGGCAGCAGGATCATACCGCCGGCCCCTGGTCCGGAAAGTTCCGTCCCCTTCCGCCAGATAGCCGGCAAACCCTACCGGCCCAGCTTCCCCTTCCTTCACGACGCCGAATTCATCGTAGGCGCAGACGCTCTCCGTCTTTCCCTGCGCGCTGCATACCCGCAGCACGCTGCCCAGATGATCCGTCAGGAAATAATGCACCGTTCCGTCCTCCTCCACATAGCCCTGGGGCAGACCGCTATAGAAATAACGCCGGGTCCCTTTTCCCGTCTCTTCTTCTATCAGGCCCCCGCCCGACGCAAGCCGCCGGTAGCGGAGCGCACCTTCTAAATGGGGGCCTCCCTTGCAGGCAGCGGCGCCCTCACTGCTCTCTATCCTTAACAGCTTTCCCTCTCCGTCATACCGGTAAAGGATCTTTTCTTCTTCCGACTCCATCTCCAGCCGGTTCCCGCGCGCATCATAACGGTAACGCCGCAGTACCTTTCCATCCTTACGGCTCTCCGTCAGCCGTCCCAGGGCATCATAGGCATAGCGGTATTCCCCGCTGTCCTCTTCACAGCCCTTCCGCGCCTTCTCCACGCGGATGCAGCTCCCGTTCCCGTCATAACCGTAGCCCAGCTCCTCGATGATCCCCCGGTCATCCTCATGAAGGATGCGGGCGATCCTTCCGCAGGCATCGTATGCGTAGCTGCTCCGGATCCCTCCCGGATATCGCCGGAGAAGGAGCCGTCCCGCCTGGTCCCTCTCTTCGGTGATCCCCGGAAGGGTCAGGGAAAGAGGCTCCCCTTCTTCCGGCAGCCCTTCTTCCCATTCCCCCGTGAACCCACTCACATCCGTTACCGTTCCATGAGCATCCTGCACGCTGGTCAGCCTTCCCCTTGCGTCATAGGTATAGCGGGTCTGTGCCCCCATAGGGTCCTGCTTCCACTGGCAGCGGCCCAGCGGGTCGTAGCCGTACCGGAAGGTATTGCCTTCCCCGTCGGTCACCCGGATCAGACGGTTGCGGCTGTCATAGGCATACCGGAAGGAGGTGCCGTCCGGCAGCTCCCTTCCGGTGACGTTCCCCGCCTCGTCATAGGTGCAGACCGCCTCCCCGTCATAGACAGGGGGCGCAGGAAGGACCGGACGGTACCCGCCTGTCCCCGGCCCCTCGGGCCTGCTGTCTTCCACACGGATCTCCCCGTCCTCTTCATACCCGTACCGGATCCGGCTGCCGTCCGCCCGGAGGAATTCCACAGGGCGTCCCTGGAGGTCATAGCCGATGGCGATCTCCTCTCCCGTTTCCTCCTGCACCCGGCACAGCAGTCCCTCCGCATTATAAGTGAACTTCCGCTCCTGCCCATCCTCCAGACGGCGGGCGATCAGCCTTCCGTTGCCGTCATAGCGATAGCTCCTTTCCGTCCCGTCCGGATGCCTTACTTCCAGCAGACGGCCATTCCCGTCATAGCGGTAGCCCGTGGTATAACCTCTGCCGTCCGTCCGTTCCTTCACACGGTTCCACGCATCATAAGCATAGCGGAAACGGATCCCTTCTGCCAGCTCCAGCTCCACCACGTTCCCTCTTTCATCATACCGCAGACGGTCCGCACCCTCCCCGGTCCGCTGCAGCTGTATGATATTTCCCTCCTCATCCCTTACGATCCCCGGAAGCTCCTGCGTCCGGGGATCTTCCGGCTTCTGCTCGAAGCTGAAGATATCCTTCTTCTTTTCCCCGCTTTCTTCCTGGGAGGCTATGAGCCGCCCTTGGCTGTCATAGAGGAAGACCGTTCTCCTTCCATCCCGTCCGGTCACCACCCTGCGGTTCTTTCCCTCCGTGTATTCGTAATGGATCCTGGTCCCGTCCCCGAAGCGCTGCTCCAGCACCCTCCGGCCGGCATCATAGGTATTCTCTACCTGAAGGGCCCCGGTCCGGTCCAGGACCCTGGTGATGCGGTTGTTGCTCCCATAGCCGTAGCACAGTCCATGCCCCATGGGATCCACCACCTGGACCAGACGGCCCTCCTCGTACACCAGGTCCACGCCCCTGCCCGTATGGTCCTCCACCCGGACCAGCCGCTCCTCTTCATACCGGTAGTCCAGGGCTTCTCCCGTGTCCGTCTCCATCCGGCACAGGCGGCCTTCCCCGTCGTAGGACAGGGAAGCTCCCCTTCCGTACATATCCTCCTGACGGAGGCATCTTCCATCCGCTCCGAACACGTACTGGACCGGACCGTTATCCTTGTACCTAAGCCCTCCCTCTTCCCGGAGCAGGACCCCGTCCTCCCTCCGGTATCCCTCCGGGCTCTGACGGAACCGTTTCCGGTTCCCTTCCGGTCCCCAGAAAGAAACGCTGTCCCCGTTCTGCTCCAGGCGCAGCTCCATGGTATGGACGAAGCTCCTTCCCATGCTCCCTTTCTTGGTGGAGAGGGAGTTATAGCTGTAGGCGAAGGACAGGGGGTAACGTCCCCCGATATACAGCGCCGTCTCCCGGAAGACGAAGTTGCCCGTCAGGATGTTCACCGGATCGCCGGTCAGGACGCTGTAATCGGCAAATCCCAGCAGCTCCAGGGCGCGTTCCTCATCGATCTCCTTCCCCGCTTCTGCCTCCTCCCATTTTCCCTTGTAATCCTCCAGCGCCTTGGTGAACTCCTCATAGCCCAGGGACAGGGCCCCTGCGTCGATCAGATCCTCCAGTCCCTGGATCATCCCGGCGCACCGGACCATCTTCCCCTTTGCCTCCTGCTGGAGCCCGGCTGCCAGCCCATCCTTCTGGGGGATCTCGGCGGACAGCCTTCCTACCGCCTGGTCCACCCGCGTGCGGGCGGTGGCATATGCCTCATAAACGAAAGTCCCGGGGACCGCTCCCATGCTCCCCGAAAAGGAGGGCTCCCTGCATTCGCCCGGTACCTGGCCGATCAGGCCCGCAACGGTCCTCATATGTCCGTCCAGCTCTGCGCTGATCCGTTCCGCTTCCGCCAGTGCCTTGATGCTCCCTTCCTGAAATTCCTCCAGTGCCTGCAGTTCAAATACCCGGTTCCTTTCTAATGTGCTCATCCCTTTTCCCCTTATCCCCTTTTTCTTATTTTACCCGCTGTCTCGTGAAGTTCTTCTCTACCCTGGCCACCTCTTCCGATGCCTTGTCCATCATGGCCGTCAGCTTTTCGAAGAACTCATTCAGCTTTTCCGTTGTCTTCTTATCCTCATCAATTTGTTCGATGAGTGCATCAACATGTTCGCATTTGGATTTACTTATTTCCGCCTTTATCGACGTGTAATCATCTGCATTCTTCTTGAATTCATTGAGTTTTTTATTGATGCTGCTTAATTTAGTGATTACGAGATATCTCTCATGCCTGATATTATCGCTCATATCATACTCCCCCCTTCTTTTCTATCCCGCGCATTGTGAATCAATCGCTGCGACAGCATTCATAAAGGTCTCCATGGTCTTTTCCGTAAGCTGGAACGAATCCTCCATGGAAGTGAGTATATTCACTTCCAGTGCACCCAGCAAGTCATCGACCTTAGCTGAAATTTTTTGTATGTAAAAACCTCCGTCTACTTCCGCCAGATTCTTTATATCCTTTATGATATCCCTTGCCGCTGCCAATTCTTCTTCATGAAGGCTTTTGAGCTTCAAAATAACTGCATCGTACTCCGTTTGCTGCATATTGACCAAATCTGCCATGTTCTCCTACCTCCTATACGTTGTTCAGTTCTACATATAGCGCGCTTACCTGTGACTCTAATTTGGATATATACATCTGCAATTTCTGTATCTGATTCGAAATACTTGCACGCACATTCCCTACGATGACCCTTGTATGCGTCATGTTCTTAAGCACTTCCGGGATATCTGCAGATAACTTTTCCGCAGTATCCCCTTCAAATTTATCCGTTACAAATACGTCAGATGCCATCTGATTCCCCTGATAGGCTGAATATGCACTGCCCCAATCACTTTGGCAGGCTGCCAGCTCCGCATTGGCCGAAGTGAAACTGCTGACCAGACTTCTTACGCTGGAGATTTTCGCATTCAGGTTGCTGATCTGACTTCGAATACGCGCTCTGCGTTCCTCTCTCTCCCTCTCACGTCTCCTTCTTTCGCTTTCTTCACTCATATCTCTTATCTCCTCTCTGCCGCCGCGTAATTCGTGTAGTGCGGCAGCAATAATTTTTCGTATCCGCCGTTTATGTAGAGCAGGCCTTCTCCAAGCACCGGCATCTCCTTTGACGGAACAGTCGGATAAATGCTTAAGTTTCCTTGTGAACCCACTACAAGTCCGTTTGCCGAAGTTTTAAACCATTTGGTCAGTTCGTCAAAGCCCTTAGGCTTGGAGCTGTTCACCGTCGCAATTATGCCGACTCCGGTTTCTACCGCTTTTTTAACGCAGGTAAGAATTTCCTTTGCTGAAGTCTGACTCTTTTCGATAAAATCATCCAGATCGTCTATGACGATGCAGCTTACCTTCAGAGCGCCATAGAATTCTCTCGGATTCAATGTTGCCTCTTCCGTCAGCGCCTTTTCGAAAAGCGCCTTTCTCCGGTCGCACATATCCGAGAAATCTTCCACGAAATCATCTATGTCAGACTGTGAATCGATATACTGTACTCCGCCTTGTCCTCGATTGTAGTAAAGCTCCTTGTTCTTGGAATCGAACAGGTATACCTCTCCCTGCTGTATGTATATCTGGTCTAAAATAACCTTCAGCATATTTGTCTTACCCTTTGTACCATCTCCGATGATTAAGAACGGCGACATGCTCTGCATAAAACCGCGCAGCTTTACGGTCTCTTTATGTAAACCGAGTATTAATTCATTCTTATCCGCACCTTCGTAATCCTTTACCATACTGTACTCGAACTTATCAGGCAATACCGGTATTCTGGGCGCACGCTTCGTAGGATACAGGCAGTAGATTTCTTCGATGAGCTGCTTTAAATTATTGTTATAATCCACCTCATTTTTGAAAGCAATCATGGTATATATCTGCATGATATTGACCGTAGTCATTTTTACGAATGCTCTTCCGCCGGCTTCCGGCAGCTTGTAGCTGCATTTGCCGACAATACTGTTCGCTTCCGAGGCATCGAATATATATCCCGATATTCTAATTTTATAGTTGTTAATCGCCGCATATTTGATACCGCTCATCCGGGTTGCCGTAATCAACAGGTAAATGCCCAATCCTGCTCCGTCTCTGCTGAGCCTTGTGAAGAAGTCTTCTACCTCGTATCCCAGCTCCTTCACGATATCATAGTTATCTATGGCGATTACTATCGCCTTTAACGGAGTATCCGTGCTTTGATTATATACGTCGAAGTTCTGAACCATTTTCTCCGCAAAAAGCTTCTTGCGGACTTTTATTTCTTCATTAATAATATTGACCAGCTTGCTCAATCTCTCATTGTCGTCGGCAGCGATATAATCCGCCGTATGAGGCAGCCTATTCAGCGGTATCAAAGCGTTATTCCCAAAGTCACAAATATAGAAATTCAGGTTGTCCACATGGTTCTTCATTGCCATGCTGAGTATTGCCGTAGTAAGAAATACGGATTTTCCGTAGCCTGCCGAGGCGAAGAACGCAGTATTTCCATCCTTTACCGGATTAATTTTGTATTCACACTGCCTTTGTTCCTCCGGGATGTCTACCATGCCCACCGTCACGGAAAGGTCCAGCGGATGCTTCTCCTCCTCACTGTTTATGCCGGGATTTTTCATCCAGCCTGCGGCCGCACTTGGACTGACTATTTTATATTCCAGCGGCGGCAGCCATGGCCGTTTCACTTTAGGCAGCTGTTGCTCTTCATAGACCTTATTCACTTCGTTTACCACTACGTCCAGCTGAGTAGCCTTGATTTGCTCGCCTTCGGGATTGCGGCTCAGATCGCCGTTTATCAATTCTCCCTGTCCCAACTCATTAATGATGTAAACTCTGTCATCTACAGTCTCTTCTTCCATTTCGTCCGAATAAACGGCTCCGCTCCATGCGGATTGGAATAACTCATAAATCTCGTTATTTCCGACCTGAAGGTATGCGCGTCCCGGCTGTGTTATCATTGCCGCATCCGAGGTCTTGATGATTTCTTTACTATCCGCTTCATTCTGTACCTTGAGCGCCAGCTTGAACCGGGAGTTCGTCCATATCTGATCGTCAACCACGCCGGACGGCTTCTGTGTTGCCAGGATCAGGTGAATACCCAGGCTTCGTCCGATGCGGGCTGCTGATACCAGCTCCGTCATGAATTCCGGCTGTTCCTTTTTCAATTCCGCAAACTCATCGCTGATCAGAAACAGGTGCGGAATAGGCTCGTCCACCTCTCCCAGCTTGAATAGCTTGTTATAGGCGTTGATATGGTTTACATTATTTTCTCCGAATCTCCTTTGACGTCTGGACAGTTCGCTTTTGATGGAGGCCATAGCTCTCATACTCTCGCTTCCGTCCAGGTTGGTAATGGTGCCCAGAAGATGGGGAAGGTCCTTGAAAAGCCCCGCCATTCCTCCTCCCTTATAGTCGATGAGAAGAAAGCCCACCTCATAGGGATGAAAGTTTACTGCCAGCGATAAAATATACGATTGCACGATCTCCGATTTACCGGAACCGGTGGTTCCCGCTACCAGACCGTGGGGGCCGTGAGCCTTTTCATGCAGATTTAAGTACAGAATATCGTCCGCGGCGCGCACTCCAAGCGGCACAGCCAAGGATTTGTGCGACTCGTTCTTTTTCCAGCGTTCCTCTATTCTAAGCTCTGAGGGCGTGTCTATGCCGTACATTTCAAAGAAAGTAATGCTTTCCGGTATGTGGGATACGATTCCCTGCTCATGAATAAGTACGCTCAGGTTTCTTGCCATCGTTTCAAAATCGGTATTTCCGGATCGGTTCAGACGGAGCTTCCGGTTTTGCATCATTTTCTCTTCCAAAAGCAGAGTGCCTTCCTCGGAGCTGTCCAACGTAACGATAGTTCCTATATTCTCCGGCAGGTTCGCCTGAAGATGAGTAGTATATATAATGGAAAATCCCAGATTGTCGCCTTCTTTATCCAAGTATTCCATAATGGAATGGTCCATAATAAGCTTCGGTTCATCGATGATAAACACATAATGCGGGAGGAATCTTGCTTCCTTTTTACTCTCTTCCAGCTTCATCTTTCTTTCCCTTATGATCCGGTGCATGCTCCCCAGCACCTGATCCCGCATTTTCTCGGAATTAATGCTGCCATACACGTTCATTGCATGAAGCTTCAGATGAGGGTACCAGTTCATCCATTTGAAGTCTTCGTCATATTTCGGATCATAGATATTGATGATCTGAAGGTCATGATAGCTATGAAAAAAAGTAAGCTGGGCAACGATCAGCTTCAGCTGTTCATGGATGACATCCTTTTCCCCTACCACTCCTAAATGAGCTTTCTTAAGATCTACGGATACCGGTTTGTGATCCATGTATAAAGAACCGTCATAGATGCTCTTCGCTTCCTGTTCCAGCTCATCCTGATCCAGCGACAAATCATTATAATTCAGATTAATCTTAAAGCTTACCTGATCCCTGACGCTGCCCAGCATTATTTTCAGGAAGTCATCGTCATTCGAGCCTCGTTCATAGATTCTGCTGTTATAACCATTTACCATTTCCTCTATTTTATTGATAGACGGATAGTTATATTCCAACGCTTCCAGCTCTTCCATCCGTGCACGGTTTATTTTTTTCCGGGTATCCAGCAGATACTGTTCATACATTTCCTGCCTTTTTTTATTTCGTTCCGCGCTTTCCTTTTTATCATGTACGAATTTGGTAATAGACGCGACCACGCTCATGACCGTCGATGCGGCTGACATAATAACATATATTCCCCGTCTCATGACGATGCTTATCACGATAGTGATACATAGCATAATAATCGGGGTCATAATAATCTGCGCCAGACTGCTCTTGCTTATCTGCGTCTTGGCAGGCGGATTGTCTATCTTTATTTCCTCTGTGGGTATCCGCTTGATAAGACGGGGAGAACGCTTGTATCTTGGAAATCCTTCAAACACGCTTTCACGGCCTGCCGTTTCGAGCAGGCTTGTTTCCATTGCCGTCTCCCGGCAGCGGATAACGATTTGCTTTTCAAATAACACGATTTTGACCGTATCTGCCAATATGACATCGCCTTCATGAAAGACGATGTCACGGCCTCCCTCGTACACATCTATTTTATTTCCGTTCATATAGAAATCTGCCGGTCTGCCGGCCTCCGCCACATACAAGGAATCCTTTTCCAGTATAATCCTGAAGGGGAACCCTTCTATCCTGATATCGGCGTCCAGCGCCGCAACCGTCGTGACCTTTGCTCTTTCCAGCGTCACTTTCTCCCCGCTGATATAGAGATATTCCTTTCCCTTTGCTGTTCTGCTCCATAAGAACGGGCTGACATCATCGGTCTCCAGCGCTTCACTCCCTACATGTAAAGCTTTGCTGACCGGATTTTCTACATAGTAATTCTTTTCCTTCGTTAAAATGTAATCCATACTTTCTCCCCTATTCCCCTATTCTTCGGTTTCGTACTTTCCCGCCAATTCCTCTATTTTGCTTTCCATGTCATTCAATAGAGCGGTTTTTTCCGCACCGGATAATTCCGTATTTTTCTCCAGAAGAGATCTCTTTGTCAGATAACAATATAAAAGCAGCTGGTCATCCGATCTTTGAAGCGCAATGTTCTCTGCCTCGTCCGTATTAAGCCTTCCCAGATATATCCAATACTCCTTAAGCTTCTCATCTCCATTGATGCTGATGGATGCTAATATATTTTCTTTCTGTTCTGATGTCAGATTCTCACTTTTTACATAGGCTACGGATAACATGTATTTCTTATACTTGTCCAGATACTGCATATCCACATTTTTCAGAGAATCGATAACACCCACGTAATTGGATTCCATAAAAGCATTGTCGGCACTGATTATAGCGTCTGTCCTGGGTCTTTGTACAAACGATGCATACATGATATATGCGCTCGCACCAATTATCAAAAGCAAGCTTATAAACAGATACCACCTGTTTATCCGGTACCAGCTTCTTTCTACTTCCATTCTTTTTTCCCGAAAAGCAATATCCTCCTCCTGATATTCCTGACCGAGAAAATCCACAATTTCCTCGAGGGTCTCTAACGGCATGATTTTCGCCAGAAACTTATCCTTCTTCATCAGATTCATGCCGCCGTCCAGGTAATCCTCATATTTATATCTTTTCTGCAGAGTATATCCTATCAGAGCCTTATAACATGTAATGAACTGCTGCTCATCGGCTGCTGTTCCGCGCTCATAGACATCCCTGCGCAAAACGGTCACTCTGCCATTCCTGTCATAATACAGGTTGTCGTCGGATAATCTGAAAAAATAATCTTTATATAAATTAACAAGCCCCGCCGCATCCAAAAGCACAAGAAGCTTCTTATATTTTTTTTCTTTCCTTATTTCCTGAAAAGGCTTCAGGTCGTTTAAATCAAATGTAAATATGAGCTCTTCCTTTTCTTCCTTAATGATACAGTCCGCAAGACCGGCCCTTTTAAACTCCAGCTTCTTATAATCGAACTTTCCTTCCGCATTCAATGCCGATTTTTTAACGGCTTCCTCAAAAATATATTTGTACTGCTGTTCCATGTTACTGGCCCCCCTGCTCCTCATTTCGTATTATTATTTAATTATCCTGTTGTTTAATATATAAAATATCTCCGGTATATATATTTGCCTGCTCATATGTCAGCTTTGTATTAATTCTTTCTTTCCTGCGCATAGAATGTACCGTCTGGCTATCCTCTGCACTCAGACAGGGCAGCCTCCCGCTGTCCGCAAGTATTTCCAACGTCTCCTGCAGCTTCTGTTCTCTATTCACTTGTATATCTAACCTTTCATTCCGAATAACCAGCGTTAAGCTTATAAGCATTTTTTCTCCTACCTCCCTTTTTCTCTATCCAGAAAATTCTGTACAGCAAGAGCACTCCCAACATGGATATGCCGACCATAAATATCGAAAATGCCGATATTTCCCTTCCGGTATTTTTGTAATCCTGCATCAGTACCTGCGATGTGTTTTCCGTAAAAAGCAATCCGTATATCTCATCTTTTCCGGTATCCGTCATATCATATCTGCCCGAAAAAACGCTGCTTGTTATCTCTGTATCCTTCACAGCATCGGCAGAAGCCTCCTGACTCACCTTTTCCTCGAACCAATTGGTAAATACCTCCACTCCGTATAAATCCGTAAGCGATGTATAGGCATCCTGCTTTTCCTTCACGCTTTCCGGTCTCAGCTCGAGCATGGTACTTTCATCAAAGCTTATTTCTTCTTCCACCAAAGCATCCCCCTCTCTTTCAGATATCATCATAGGAGCATTTATCCTATTGCAGAACAAAAGTGTGCTTCTCACACTTTCGCGGCCAAGTATTTAGGCAGCACAGCTTTTGTTCCTCGCGCGTAGCTGCGCATCTTCTTGTTCTATAATAGGAGCATTTATCCTATTACAGAACAAATAGCCGCTGCAGAATATCCTATATCCTGCAGCAGCTGCTTTTGTTAGCTTATGCTTACATGAGATTTTGCAAAGTTGCTCTCAACCTCGCGCATCTGCGCGATGTATTTCTGAGCCAGCTGTGTAATCTCATTAAGCACTTCTGTCGACTGATCAAGACTCTTTTTTAAGGTGTCATAATCACTTTCGAATATTTCTTCCGCATCACCTTCCCATACACCGGTAAATGTGCTGACAATACTCTTCATTTCTTCAGAAGTTTCGGAGAATCTTCCTGCAACATTTAACAATTTGCCACAGTTATCCTCCATTTCACCGTAACTAAGTCTTACTCTTTCTCCCATTTATTTTTCCTCCTGTAAATAAATTTTTATTAATAATTGCATCCCCTTTTAACTGAGCAGATTAATACATACTGCTCTTTAAAATAAGCTGCATATTATTCTGAAATATAATCCTTGCCGCCTATCTTTTTATTATCCTGCACTAATCTTCCGGCAAGCATAATCAAACCCTCTACAACCAAAAGAGAAATCATCACAATTAATATAGATTTAACGCTGCCATAATCATAGAGAAGGGAAACTGCTTTCTTCACAACACTCTTATCCTCGCTGTTAAGCGGACTCACAATAAAGTCGTATGCCTGTGTGTATTCTACGTTTCCCAGCCTCGTATAAGGAAGCTTATTAGAAAAATCGTTTAGAAGTCCCTTATTCTGTTCGTTTAATTCCACCCTGTCAGTTTTCACTGATTCCATTGTGGACGTTACGTTATTTGCCGTTTCCTGATATGTATCATTAACCTTAGTCTGGAGCTCTGTCGTATTTTCTTCAGCAGTCATGAACACGTCCGAGATAAAGTCACGGTAATCCATGTTCTTATCATTCAACTTAGATTCCAGCGTCTGAAGGTTATCGTTGATTTTCATTAAGGAATTGTCAATTTCTCCTTCGTCATAGTATTGAAAAGGATCGAATTTCTCCAGGGTACCCAGATAGGTAGTCATATCATCCGTAAGCTTACCCGTATTAACCGAAAGCTTCTTCTTTTCTTCTTCGCTCCTTTTCTCAATCTTCTTGATAATTCCCTCATTAAATACTTTCACTATGCTCTCTTGCTTTACCGCCTTCATGGAATCTATATCATCTATCAGCTCACCGAAGACTTCCTCGCTTTCTTCCTGCATATCTATTGTTTCATTCTCTATCGTTATCTCACATTCGGGCATTTCATCCAACTGGACTATAAGAGAATCTATGCTGGCCAGTACCGCTTCATAGTCCATAAGAGGAACATATTCCTCGTCATCCTCGTCGTCCTTGCCATCATCTTCGCCGTCGTCGCCGTCGTCTTCATCACCTTCGCCGTCTTTGCCGTCATCTTCATCATCTTCGCCGTCGTCTTCATCATCTCCGCCGTCTTCGTCGTCTTCATCATCTTCGCCGTCGTCTCCGGTTTCTGTTCCGCCTTCTTCACTTCCTGTTCCGCCGCCTTCACCTTCCATGAATGCCATTCTGCCTTCTACAGTTTCTGTTCCGCCTTCCTCGCCGCCGCCTTCTTCGCCGCCGCCTTCTTCACCGCCGCCTTCTTCGCCGCCGCCTTCTTCGCCGCCGCCTTCTTCACCGCCGCCTTCTTCGCCGCCGCCTTCTTCGCCGCCGCCTTCTTCGCCGCCGCCTTCTTCACCGCCGCCTTCTTCACCGCCGCCTTCTTCGCCGCCGCCTTCTTCACCGCCGCCTTCCTCTTCTTTTTCCCTATCTTTTTCGGAAGCCTCAACTATAATCGCCCTTAGACCATCCAGTTCTTCAATTATTTTACTCATATTGCTATTCAGTATTTCATTATATTCGTTATTGGTGTTCGTAACAGTTTGGCTCATATTGCTCAACCTTTGGTCAACCTTAGCCTGCAAAATATCACTTACCAAAAGCGGAGGAGAAACCGTTTCCTGATTATCAGCTCTTCCCGAGGTTTTTACTATGCCAGCTACATCACCGGACTTTTCCCATCCGAGCCTTTCTTTTAGCTCATTCTTTTGTCCGTCCGCCACTTCATTATAATTCGTTACATAATTTTCTATTTCTTCTATTCCAGGCTGGTAAATAGGCATTCCTGAGCCGTCTGTCATCAAATTAATTTTTTCTGCTTCCGACGTAAGGAATTCCGCCGCTTTTGTCACCTTTTCACTTCCGCTCCTCACTGTTTCAAACTCGCCTTTTCCTTTTGTTATGGCCTCTTTAGCGCTTTCATTTGTTTCCTTCACCGCTTTTTGATTCTCGCTGTAAATATCTGACAAATCAATGTCTTGGATTTCATCTTTTACACGCTCGGGTTCGGGTAACTCCATAAATTCGATTAAATTGGATGGATCGAGCTCCAGAAGTGCCTGCATATCCTTTTCATCATTTTTCATGATTACTTTAGCGGAATCCTGCACGCCGTGAAACTCTCTTAAGATAGCTTCCACATACATGTAGGACATATTTCTTCCCATAATGCTCTCAAAATTTTTGATCTCCGCTATGATATGGTTGCTTACCACACTTTTCAGATTGGGATTCATAGCATATTCCACAATCGATTTTTGTGGAATTGAATTAATACTTTCCGCATTGGCAGAAAAAGATGCCGGTACGATAATGTAAGCCGCATAGCTCCCATCATATATTCCGGTCCTCGCCTCCTCCAATCCTGTCGACACAAAATTATCGCTTGGAAACTCCATAAGCAGCGCAGCATAATTAATTTTACCCTCATCGGTATAAATACCTTCGTCCAAATTAACCACTGCGATATCTTCGACAGCTTCCAGCTGCTCTTCTTGTTTTAACCTGTTTTGTTCTAATTGAATTCCTGATAGCAGACCTGCTGTAAGAAAAATAGATATTGCCGTTAATACCGTCAATACTTTCGTAAATTTGATTATTTTCACTTTTTTTCCCCTCTTACATGTATAAAAGACATGCTGCTTTTTTATGTACTTCTCACTTTTGTGTACAATTGTTGACTTATTATAATATTTTTTTCTATGATATCATATAAATATAGAATTTTCAACCGTTTATCTTTTAACGGTCGCATAACTACGCTATTGGTATATTTCTCGTTTTATTGTGTATTCTATGCTCGATTTACATTTGAAAAAGACCTCTTTTCTTCTCCAATGTGAGGGTTATTCCGCCACTACATACCATTTGTCCTGCATTTCACCGATGATTAGGCATAAAACAAAAAAGACCAACTACCGTTTACGATAGTTGATCTCATTTCTAGTATTAATCCATTACATACGGCATCAATGCGATGTGGCGTGCTCTCTTGATCGCTACTGTAAGAGCTCTCTGATGCTTTGCACAGTTTCCTGTGATTCTTCTGGGAAGGATTTTTCCCCTCTCAGATACATATCTTTTTAATTTATTTACATCTTTATAATCGATAACATTGTCTTTGCCGCAAAATACGCAAACTTTTTTTCTTCTGCGCATGCCGCCTTTTCTTCTCATCGGAGAATCAGACCTCTCTGCTTTATTATAAGCCATAATAGTGCCTCCTATCTCATATTCAATTATCAGTTATGAACTCCATATTTGTAATAAATACCGAGTTCTCATTTTTTAATTAAATGGAAGCTCTTCATCTATTCCATCTGGAATATTCATGAAGCCATCCCCTGCCGCCATGGGCTCGGGTCTTCCACCACCGGAAAAATTACTGTTACCGGCAAAACCCCCGTCTGCACCGGCACTGTTTTTGCTCTCCGCAAATTCCTGATCCTCGACAACAACATCCGTCGTATACACCTTTACGCCATCCTTATTGGTATAGCTCCCCGTCTGGATACGTCCGGTAATCGCTACCTTCGTTCCCTTCCGGAAATATTTCTCCGCGAATTCTCCCGCTTTGCCGAATGCTACGCAGCCGATAAAATCTGCAGTTGCATCGTCGCCGCTTCTTCCGAATCTGCGATCTACAGCAAGTGTATATCTGGCAATTGCCATCGGGCTTTCCCCTTGTGAATATCTCACTTCAGGGTCCCTCGTTAAACGTCCCATAAGTATTACTTTATTCATACGTTCTCCTGTTCTATCTTATGCCTCGTCTTGTCTGACGCATAAATATCTGATTACATTGTCCATGATACGAATTCTGTTTTCGATTTCTAACGGAACAGTGCTCTCAGCATCGAAGTGAATGAAGTAGTAGTAGGCTTCTTTCATTTTCTGAATTTCGTAAGCTAATCTCTTCTTACCCCATTCATCCACGTTCGTAACCTGTCCACCGAATCTTTCAACAAGAGCTTTGCATTTATCCATAACTGCTACTCTTTCTTCGTCTTCGATTTTTGCACTGACAACAACGGCTAATTCATATTTGTTCATGTGCGTTACCTCCTTTTGGTCTCTGGCCCTCATTCTCAGATGAGAGCAAGGAATTTAAAATATATCACGAGTTACTATGATACCATACAACCCCGTTGTTTTCAAGGCTTTTGTTTAATTTCTTTGACATTTTTCTCAAGCACCCTGCGCGCTATCATGATTTGATGGCCGCAGCCTGCACATTTCAACCGAAAGTCCGCTCCAATCCGCAGTACCTCCCATTCCTTGCTGCCGCATGGATGCTGCTTTTTCAATCTCAGAATATCTCCAACCTGAATATCCATACAATCTGCCCTCTCAGTCCTATCCTACTTTTACGCAAAACTCACATTCTTTGTTACTGCTCACTCCGTGTTACTGTTCACTCCGTTCCCAGTAACGCATGATTACTGCATTTAAATTCGCTCCTCGAAGCAGAAATCATCTCTTGCATCACGTTCTTACGCAGCTTAACAGCAAGTGTTAAGCTACTGTGTGAACAGTAACCTTTCTTTTCTTCCTAATTTTATGAGCAGTCCGGCACATGCTGCGGTCTTATTACAGCAACTTTAAGACCTCACCGATACTGCCCTGAATGATGAAATCTGCCACATTATCCCTCATAGTCGGCGTTTTGTTAATAAGCACGAGCTTTTTCCCTTTATACCCGTCGATCATTCCTGCTGCCGGATATACCGCAAGCGAAGTACCTCCGATAATGAGAACCTCCGCATTTCTTATATAGTCCATGGCCTCCGCCATTACCTGTGAATCCAAGCCTTCTTCATAGAGAACTACGTCCGGCTTAATGGAGCCGCCGCACTCGTCACAGCAGGGCACTCCTTCGGAATGCAAAATATGTTCCGCAGTAAAAAACTTTCCGCAGTCCTCACAGTAATTCCTAAGTACCGAACCGTGGAGTTCCAGCACCTTTTTACTTCCTGCCGCCTGATGCAGGCCATCTATATTCTGCGTGATGACTGCCTTTAGCTTCCCTTCCTTTTCCCACTGTGCAAGCTTTATATGAGCTGCGTTGGGCTTCGCCGTCAGACACAGCATCTTATCTCTGTAAAAACGGTAAAATTCCTCCGGCTTTCTTCTGTAAAAAGTATGGCTTAAAATCGTTTCAGGGGGATAATCATATTTCTGATTATAAAGGCCGTCCACACTTCGAAAATCAGGTATACCGCTTTCCGTAGACACCCCTGCGCCGCCGAAAAATACAATATTATCACTTTCGTCTATTATTTTCTTTAATTTCTCTATTCCATCCATGTCATCCGCCCCTTTCCGTTTTCTTTATACTATACACCATTTCAGACCGGTTAGGAACCATTGTAAAATTATTTTTACCTCAACTTTACAAGCCCTTGATAGAACTTCTCATCCATATGACATAAACTGTCCATAACCTATTATCTTTTTGTTCCAATCTCAGAATATACAGCTTATACGGATAATAAGAAAGGCATGGTCGCTTATATGAAACGTAAAAACCACTCTTTGAAAATACAATTTTTTAAGAATCTCTCTCTGACCTTCGTCCTCCCCTTCCTTCTTCTATTATTTATTATCACCCTCTACACCTACCATACGGTAAAAGAAGAAACAGAACGCAAAAGCACGATTTATGCTTCCATGCTCTGTAATCAAATGAGGACGGAAATCGAGAAATATACTTCCATCGTGGAAACCGCTGCCATGCAGGAGAGTGTGAAGAGTATGGACTATACGCAAGCTGAACCCTATTTGCAGGCTTTACTGGCGGTGGAGGGTTCCGATGTCTGGTCCCACTTTCTAATTGCCAACCAATACGGTACCGAACAGGTACATACCGAAGGAAAGCAGGGACACGGCTTCTCTATCCGCACTCAGGAAGCCTTTGCCATGCCTTGGAAAGAGGAGAAAACCTATGTGAGCGAACCCGCTGTCTCTATCAGCACCGGCCGGGCTGTTCTCGGAATCAGCACTCCTATCTACCGCAACGACAAAAAGGTCGGAGTACTCATAGGTTATCTCCGGCTGGAATGTATTTCCGATATATTAAACAACTACCAATTTACGAATAACAGCTATGTCTTTATGCTCAACTCCGACGGTACCGTCTCCGCCCATCCCGACCAATCCCTGGTATTGAACACCCGCTTCGGGCTTCCGGATGAAGACGATGCCGAAGCTATGGCCTCCTACGCCCAAATTCCGGAGAGCCTTAAGAACGTTTACCTTTCAATGACTCAAGGGAAAAACGGCAGTGTCATTGTAAAAGACAATGACACCAGCTTTCTCTACTCCTATTATCCGCTGGGGATAAGGGATATGTCCGTGTGCATCGTTTCCCCTCTGTCCGAATCCTTTACGCTCGTATACGGCCTGATCAAAACCATGGTCATAAGTATGTTTCTCATATGCCTGACAGGAGGCTTAGGTACCGTCATGATGTCCCATAGGATTTCTTCCCTGTTCCGTTGGATTATGGAACAGACCTCACTGTTGTCCTCGGGTGTTACCAGCTTGCGGGAAAAGAAACTGCCTTATAAAAATACAAAAGAAGTAAAAGAGTTAAAGTCCTCCATATTTGCTCTCTCCGCAGGCTTAGAGCATGTGCTGTCCGGTCTGGATGCCCAGTCACATGATTTGACCCTTACTGTAAATGATGTATCCGAACACATCGCCTCCTCCGATGCAAATATTGGCAATATATCCTCCCACCTGCAGCACATCGCCTCCGGTACGAAAGCAGCTTCGGAAGCTACGGAGACATTAAAAAACAGCTCCTCCAAAAACTTGAGTTTTGCAACCTCTATCGCTGATTTTTCCAAAGAGGGAAAAACATATACTCTGGATATGATGCAGAAGGCGGAGGGACTTGAAAAAAATGCAAGGCACGGAAAAGCTTCCGCCATGGAGGTACTTGCATCCATGCGGGAAAATCTTAAGCTTTCCATGGAAGAAAGCGGTAAATCCGCGATGATCGGTAAACTGACCGAAGAAATCCTCGATATATCCAAGCGAACAAACCTCTTATCATTAAACGCCTCCATTGAAGCGGCAAGAGCCGGTTCTTCCAGCCACGGCTTTTCCGTCGTCGCCTCTGAAATCCGAGCCCTCGCAGAAAGCAGTAAGAACGCCGCCGGCAAGATTCAGGACATCAGCGACGTCGTAACGGCAGCCGTAGAAAGGCTGGCACTGGATGCCGATAATCTTTTGTCCTTTATTGACACATCTGTCATAAATGACTATGTCTTTTTTACGGATATAGCCAATAACTACTATGCAGATGCTACTGAAATCTCCCGGATGATGGAGCGCTTTTCGGAACACGCCGAACAGCTTCGGGCATCCTTCGCCCTTATGGACGGTAATATTTCCCACATCTTTGCCACTATGGACGAAAACAGTGGAAATATCACGGGAATCGCACAACTGACCTCGGAGTTCGCCGTAGTTCTCCATGGTATCCGCGATGAAGTCAACGCGTGTAATGAAATATCGGCGCTGCTCCGAAGCAGTCTCTCCGCCTTCCGGGCAGAATGAAATTAACCGTTGCCTTGCCTTACGATTTTATAGTAGGTCTTGGCCGTCATAAGGTAGCTCAGGCCATAAAATGCGATGAATACCACAGTTATCGCAGCGGCACAGATTACCAGCAGAGAGGTGTTGAAGAACCTCAGTGTGGCAAATAACTGATCCACCATGAAAAGTCCTGCTATGGTGTGCAGCACCGCTCCTAATAGGGGCAGGAAGAATACGAGAAGAATCTGTCTGTGTATCGTGGTCTTGATTTCTTTCTCGCTCATGCCTACCTTCTGCATAATGGTAAAGCTGTCCCTATCTTCATACCCCTCCGAGATTTGCTTGTAGTACATGATGAGCAGCAGACACATGAGAAAAACAAAGCTGAACAAAATACCGATAAACAAAAGTCCTCCGTACATACTAACGATATTCGCCCGGCCTTCCAGATTATTATTAAACTCCACAAATCCCGGCCTGCCTTCACTCCACGTCTTAAGTCCGCTCATAAATACATCCTGATCCGCGGCTTCTCCATCCATATTAAATCGGATGACCCTATAGTCGCTGCCTATAAAGCCCGCTATATCTTCTACACTGTTTTTCCCTGCCCAGCTTTCCACCAGTTCATCGTGCATGCTTTTATCTCTCACAACGATGTAGAACTCGCCCAAAAATATATTCTTTTCGGATTTTGGCTCTATCTTCATTTCCTTCAGCTCTTTTTTTACCGCAAGCGGCCTGTCCATAAATGTTACCGTATCATAGGAGAAATCAGCTCCGCTGGAAAAAATGAACACCTCGTCTTCCCCCAGATTTTCCTGCTTGTTTTCTATTCTGTTATAGTCTTCCAGCGTAATAATATTGACCTTGTAATTATCCCTGTTTCGTGACTTCTCCGTAAAGCTCGTTTGAAAGGCGTTGCCTTCCTTTCCGCAGGATAGCGCGATACGCTCGTAGGATACCAACCCTTTTATGTCTACACCATTCTCTTTTCCAAGGGCCGTCACTTCGCTGTTTATCTCCTGTTCTTTCACCTCTTCACTTTGGAAATAAAGACCTGCGTCATAGGGGTAATCAAAATACACCGCCTCATCTAATCCCAGATACAGAGATGAGGTACAAACCAACGTAATGATTACCATCGTGGAAAAAATACATATATTCACAAGACTGGCCGCATTCTTTTTCATGCGGTAAAACATCCCGGAAATGGTAATAAAGTTAGCAGGTTTATAATAAACATTTTTATTTCTCTTAAGAAACTTTAAAAAAGCCACACTGCCCGATGTAAACAAGAAATAGGTTCCTATGATTACGAGAAAAACAGCAAGAAAGAAGTTGAGGAATATCATGGAATCCACCTTCGAACGAATGGAAATGACATATCCTCCTGCCAGAATCACCGCGCCCATAATCGCATAGACCCATAAAAGCTTCGGTTCCTTTTCTCCCTTTTTACTGCCAGACAAAAGCTCTGAGGGCTTGGATTTTCCCACCTGTATTAAATTGGAAATGAGGTTTACGGCATAAATCCAGAAGAAGAATACTGCGGTTTCCGCAAATGCTGCCGGATAGAAGACAAACTCTACGTCCACCGGCAGACCGGTCATACGAAGGAGCAACAGAAACAAAAGCTTTGAAAACACCGCTCCGCTTACGATTCCCCCCGCTATAGCCACCGTATACGAAAGTAAAGCCTCCGTAAACATCATCGCTCCAATATGTTTCTTTTCCAGCCCGAGAATGTTATAAAGTCCAATTTCCTTTTTTCTTCTCTTGATCAGAAAGCTATTCGTATAAAATAAAAACGGCAGCAAAATAATTCCCAAAAGCACCCGTCCAATCTGCAGAAGCATCCATGCATATGCGCTGTGGGGCAGTATGCTTATAATATCGTTGTGCAATATGGATGAAAAGATAAAATAAGTAAATGCGGAGAAAATACCCGCTCCGATATAAGGATAATAAACCGTTCCGTTCTTTATCATTCCGGTCCATGCCAATTTAGGCAGGATACGCCATTTTTTGATTGTTTTATCCATTATGACGCCTCCCCGTTTTTAAGCGGTTCTGCACCATTCCCCGTTTGCAATACGGTAAGCGCATCGGAGATCATCTTGTACATTTCCTCGTTGGAACGGTTACCCCTGTATATTTGATGGAATACGCAGCCATCCTTGATAAAAAGAATCCTTCCCGCATGGCTTGCCGCTTGTATGCTATGGGTCACCATGAGAATCGTCTGTCCATCTCTGTTAATATCCGCAAAAAGGCGCAGAAGCTTAGATGATGCCTTTGAGTCCAGGGCTCCGGTAGGCTCGTCCGCAAGCACGATTTCCGGTCCGGTAATAAGCGCTCTGCATACCGCCGCGCGCTGCTTCTGCCCTCCCGACACTTCATAAGGATATTTATTAAGTAACTCCGTAATCTCCAGCTTTTCTGCCAAAGAACGCAGCTTTTCCTCCATTTCATTAAAAGGTACCCCCGCTAAGACCAGAGGAAGAAAAATATTGTCCCGTAAAGATAAGGTGTCGAGCAAATTGAAATCCTGAAAAACAAAACCAAGATGGTCCCTGCGAAAGGCACAAAGCTCCTTTTGCTTGATTTCTGCCAAGTTTTTACTATTTAAAAGCACCTTGCCGCTGGTAGCCTTATCAAGTGACGCCAAAATATTGAGAAGCGTAGTTTTTCCCGAGCCTGATTCGCCCATAATCGCCACGTACTCCCCTTCCTCTACAGAAAAGTTCACATCGCAAAGGGCCTGGACCTTTACCGCTCCAAAGTGTGTCGTATATATTTTTTTTACATTTTTTACTTCTAATAGCGACATTAATAAATCCTCTCTTTCATAATTCTTTCCTCTATTATAAAAAAAGAGGGAATGTACTGCCATCGCTTCGCCTTACATTTTCGCCTCCAAGCTTACACTTTTGTCACATTATCGTTATTCCGGCCGAAACTCAGCATTACTCTCGTCCCCTTATTGACCGCAGAGCGGACCTCAATTTTATGGGACAGCCTGTCCATAATCTGTTTGCATAAGTATAGGCCTATGCCGGTAGACTTTCTGTTCATTCTTCCGTTGTATCCGGTAAAGCCCCTCTCAAAAATACGGGGCAGGTCGCTTTCGCATATGCCCATTCCCGTATCCTCAATCACAATATGGTTTACTCTTCCGCTTTGCTGCTCTCCGCTTTCGTCCGCCCCGTAAATACGGATTCCACCTTCTGCCGTATACTTAAGAGCGTTTGATAATATCTGTTCTATAGCAAAGGAAAGCCACTTCTCATCGGTTATCGTCCTGCATTCGAAATCCTCCAGGTCAAAGGAAAGCTTGCTGCCGATAAAAAGAAGGGAATATTTTTTTACGGCCTGCTTAATAATCCCGCCTACGTCATATTCCTGAAAAAGCATATCCGAAGACATATCGTCCAATCTGGCATAGTATAGCGCCATCTCTGCATACCGCTCTATTTTAAACAGCTCTTCGGAGGCCTGTCTGACAACCGTATCTCTTCCGGCAGCCGTGCTCTCTACGGCAGCTGTGTTTTCTACGGCTTCCATATCCGGCATCCCCTGCAGTACAAGGCGTAAGGCCGAAATAGGGGTCTTTATCTGATGAATCCACATCGTATAATAATCCGCCATATCCCGGCTTTTTTCATCTGATTCAGAAACAATCTTTCTCTTATCCTCCTCCGCCGCCAAAACCATTTCGGCGTAAAGCATCTCTGAAAGGATTCTCGCCTCAGGCAAATGATAAGCGCTCTCACCTCTTTTGGAAAGCGCATCGTACAGCTTCAGACATTTATTTCTGTAATGAATATAATCTATTATCCCGGCAAAGACTGCAATAAACGCCGTTATCACCACCGCATACAGCATGTTAATGACACTTTTGTCATAACCATAAAGAGAAGCCAGTGCAAGAAAAATGAGTACAATCACGGCGTATGCCGCCAGTAAAATGCTGCGTTCTTTCAAATAATTCCCGAATATAGTTCTTTCCTCTTTTTTCCTCATAATTCCCCCAGCCTGTAGCCGATTCCTTTTTTCGTAACAATCAGTTCTTCCACACCAAGTCCCTCCAGCTTCTTGCGCAGGCGGTTTATATTAACGGTCAGCGTGTTGTCATCCACAAAACACTCCTCGTCCCAAAGCCTTTTCATGATAGCTTCTCTGGTTACCGTTTTCCCGGTATTCTCGAATAAGGTCTGCAATATCCTATATTCGTTTTTGGAAAGCTCTATTTTCTCATCGCGGCATACCAAGGTCATATCGGAAAGATTCAATATCATGCCTTTATATTCCATGAGAGACGTCGGGGCGGAAAAGGAATAGGTCCTGCGTAAAATCGCCTGCACCTTCGCAGCCATCACTTCCAGATCAAAGGGCTTCGTAATGAAATCATCCCCGCCCATGTTTACCGCCATAACGATATTCATATTGTCGGATGCCGAGGATACAAATATGACCGGCACTTGGGAAACCTTCCGTATTTCCCCGCACCAATAATATCCATTATAAAAAGGCAGACCGATGTCCATCAGTACCAGCTGCGGCAGAAATCTGCCGAAATGCCCCAGTACATCACCGAAATCGGTAACCGCCTCCACTTCATAGCCCCATTTCATTAAATACCTTCCTACTTCCTCTGCTATGGTATTGTCATCTTCTACAATTAAAATCTTATACATACTCCCTCTCGCTGCTTTCCCTTCCGCTTTCATACCGTTGTCTTACCCGTATATGAAATTTTCTCACATTATGCTTACTGCGTCAATCTTGTTGTAATGTGCCGGGGCTGAATTGTCCGATTCCGGGGAGCAAGAGCTGCATGAACATCGAACCTGACTATTTATGTGCTGTTCCTTTGAAATACGATTTCTCCGTTTACTATTGTATAGACGGTTTCTGTTGAAACTTCCATCGGGTTACCTGTGAAAATAGCAATATCTGCATCCTTTCCTGCCTCCAAGCTGCCTACTCTGTCTGCCACCCCGCAAATAATTGCCGGATTTATTGTAATCGCTTTAAGTCCTTCCGTAATTCCTAAACCCTTTTTGGCCGCCAGGCCGGCGTATAACGGTAAGTATTGAATAAGCGTAACGGGGTGGTCTGACATGATCGCCACCTTCACTCCTGCTTTTGTTAAAACTCCGGACGTTTTGAAATCAGCATTCTGGACCTCAAGCTTATTTCTGGATGACAAATCAGGACCAACTATTGCATAAAAACCACTTTGTTTTATTTCATCTGCAATAATATGTCCTTCTGTGCAGTGATCTAATGTCATATTCAGGTCAAACTCTTTTGCAATTCGAATTGCTGTTAAAATATCATCGGTACGATGAACATGGGCTTTTAATGGTATTTGTTTATTCAGAACGGGAAGCCATGACTCTAATTTGAAATCTTCTTCAAAGTCTTCCTTATTATTGAAAGCTTTTTCCTTCTTTTTCTTATACTGTACCGCCTGGAATAATTCCTCCCTTAACATTGCAGCTATAGACATTCTGGTAGTCGGACTCATATTTATTTCTTTATAGGCCGCCTTCGGATTTTCCCCAAATGCCACTTTCATTGCAGCGGGTGCCAGAACAGCCATTTTATCAACTACTCTTCCATGTGTCTTCAAAAAAACAAATTGACCTCCTACAACATTCGAACTTCCCGGTCCGGCCATAACAGAAGTTATACCCGCCTGTAAAGCATTATGAAAGGCAGGGTCAAGAGGATTAATAGCATCTATCGCTCTCAAATACGGAGTTATTGGCTTTGTCGCTTCATTGCAGTCATCTCCTTCCTCCCCCTCCTTCTCCTCCGTGATTCCAATATGGCAATGCGCATCAATGATGCCCGGCATAACCCACAAGCCACTCGCATCAATAATACGGGTATCCGCTTTTAAGGTTGTTTTAATTTCTTTTCCTACTTCTATTATTTTGTCATTTTCAATCAATACGTTTCCCGGATTTATGAAATCACCTGTAATCGTATATATGATACCGTTCTTTATTAAAAGCATAAATCACCTCCAAATGAACAAAACTATACTTTGCGCCTCTCGCAGCCAAGTACTTTGGCAGCACAACTTTGTTCGTAAGACTAAGAATAAATATACCTATTTATGTATGGTATGTATAAATAAAATACAAGTCATTCCCAATGTAAAAACTTCTTTCCGGGAAATACTAATAATGTAATTTTTGAAATGTTATATTTCATTACAAAAACAGTATTAACAAGAAAGGAGTTTTTTATGTCTGAAAATCATTTGGCAATTGCAAATGTACCGATACAGCCGTGGGGTGAATTATATTCTCAGGAAGAAGCGCTTAATATCGGTACCATATTCCAAGATTTAAATATGCCGTTTTTTGCGAGTGAGTCTGTAATGGGAACTACGAATCCTATTGCAAGCGGCTTGAAAAACCTGGGAGTTTCAAAAGAGCAAAAAGACAGGGAGCAATTAATGACAAAAATCAATCAGATCAGTTTTTTTCTGGATGACCTGACACTGTATTTAGACACACATGAACAGGACGCTGAAGCACTTAAGCTTTACCGTGAAAAAGCACAGGAGTGCGCAGAGCTTAGAAAACAGTTTGCACAGGAATTTTATCCTTTGACCAAACTATGCGTTCCTCATTGCAAAAACGGGGAAACAAGCTTTTGTTTGCAGGATGGCCCGATGCCATGGGAAGGAGCGTGCATATAAATGTGGATTTATGAAAAAAGACTTCAGTACCCGGTAAAAATCACAAAAACGTGTCCAAAGACTGCGCAGCTAATTATCAGCCAGTACGGAGGGCCGGACGGAGAATTATCCGCATCTATGCGTTATTTGTCACAACGCTACAGCATGCCGGTCAAAGAAGTAGGAGGTCTGTTAACGGATATCGGTACGGAGGAATTGGCACATATGGAAATCATATGTGCAATGGTATATCAGTTAACAAAGAATCTTACGATTGAACAGGCTAAGACAGCAGGCTTTGATGCATATTATATCGATCATACTACCGCCCTTTGGCCGCAGGCAGCCGCCGGATTACCCTTTACCGCAATAGAGTTTCAGTCTAAAGGAGATGCAATCACTGATTTAACAGAAGACCTTGCCGCAGAACAAAAAGCAAGGACGGTATACGATAACCTGCTTCGTATGATTCCGGAGCCTGAAGTCAGAGAGCCGTTAAAGTTCTTAAGAACAAGAGAAATTGTTCATTTCCAAAGATTCGGGGAAGCTTTGGAAAAAACAAAAGATAAGCTGGATAGTAAAAATTATTATTACTTTAATCCGGAATTCGATAAAGATATGTTCCACGGTGAGTTATAGTTTTCTCTTAAGAGAAACAGCCGCACGGCCCAAAAAGGCCATACGGCTGTTCCTCAAAAGAAAATGCGATTCTATATCATATACCCCCCAAATACCAATTCGACTTTCGTACATTATTAAAAGAAGGATTTATATTTCTTTATCATTTTATATAAATGCGGCACATTTGTCTTGATGTTTCTTTGTGCTTTTTTGAATAAAGTTGTCTTTTTCATATTCTATACTTCTTCTGAATACTCCTCCGATAACTTTTGTCTGTTGTCATGCCTTCATTGCGCTGATATTTTCAGAAAAAGCATCCAGATTGCAGTCATTATATGAATTTATTTGCTCTTATTTTAATATATCGCTTATCACCTCTTTGTCTATCGTAAATCTCTGTACACCCATATAACCCGGTGCCACTTCATATTCATCGAATATTATAACAAGATTTCCTTCATTATCCAGATAAAAATTCTGATCGGCCTTTATTTCCTTAAAATTATCCTCCGGATAATCCTGATTATCTAACCAATAAATCGAACCTTCGTCTTCGGACATCTTAGTCTGCATCTGCTTTTTAATCTCCTCGCTGATCATAGAAAGATAGTTGCTGCCTTCTTTGAACAAATCTTTTAATTCTACATTTTCTCCCGTAATTTTATCGATATTGTAGAATCTATGGAATTCATAGCCGCTTGCCTCCGTCTGCACAGCCGCTATGTCCAGAGCAAACCATGTATCATTATCGGTAACTACTTCGTAAGATACATCTAAATTTTGATATCCTTCCATCTGCATATTATTTTCAAATTGTGTCAGCAGCTCTTTTGTATATTCATCTACACTTTTATTGACCTGATTAACAGCAGGATGTTCTTTTGACTCCTCTTCTTCCGTTATTACCTTCGGAACCTTAACCTCGGCGCTGTTATGCCCGTCATCATATGTATAGTCACGGATAGTAATCGCGTCAAATATTTTTCCGATTAGGGGAATCCTCTCCATTGCATATGCGACCTTTTCATTTGTATTCGGAAGAATAACCAATATAGCAATTGCCGCAGCAGCTCCGAGCACAGCCCGGTTCCACTGTTTCTTCGTCTCCGCCCTTCTCTTATCCGCTTTCGCTCTATCCATTGCTTTCTTCATTATTTCTGCTCCTTCATCCGGCACCTGCATATTTTCATATTCCTTCTTTAAACCCATTAATTTTTCTTCTACTTTTTTCATAATACCTCCTAATCCGCCAGAACAAGCCTGAGCTTATCCAGCACACGATATAAACGGCTCTTCACTGTACTGAGATTCATCTCCATGATTTCTGCAATCTCTTCCAGCTTTTTATCCTCATAATACCTTAGGATAATTACAGTTTTATCCTCCGCATCCAGATTCTCAATCGCATTCTTTAAGTCTATATCTTCATACCTGTCTTCCTGTACTATACTATTTTCTTCCGCTTCTAAAGCCTCGGTTTTCTTTTTCCTGAGCACAGAATAAGCTTCATTTATTACAATACGGCATATCCATGTGTCTGCAAATGAAGCATTTTTCAAGGAGTCGCTTTTTAAAATGGCTCTATAGGCAGCCTCCTGTACGATATCCACGGCATCTGCTTCATTATGCACATAGCTGTATGCAAGCCTGTAATATTTGCTGTAATTCATAATGAATGTTTTCTCTACGATTTCTTCTGTTTTATTTTTACTCATTTTATCCTCCTTCGCAGCTACATCAATTAGACGTTTATGCATAAGAAAAAGTTTCATAACTATGAAATTTATAGATTTTTTAACTGTAGAGTTTAAAGGCTCCCCTTTTTATTTCAAAGCTGTCGTTAACTCTATTTCTTTACAAGGATAAACAGTTTTTCAAATTTTAACAATATTGCTCCATTTCTCTCCGTTTGTCAAGGGCATAGAGAAAAGCAGGATACCTGTTCTTAGATTTCCTGCTCGGTAGTGTTACTGTGGGGCCACGGTTACTCAGATGTGATGCAGCACCCTCTTCTTATTCCTTCAGACATCCATCGACGATATGCACTATTCTTCCTGCCGACTTCGCCACATTTAAATCATGAGTAATCATAACAATTGTGTGCCCCATGTCGTTCAAATCCTTAAACAGCTTGAGCACATCCTTGCCGCTGTTGCTGTCCAGCGCTCCGGTAGGCTCATCTGCCAAAAGGACGGCGGGTTCTCCCACCAGTGCCCGGGCTATGGACACTCTCTGCTTTTGTCCTCCGGAAAGCTCCGAAGGCTTATGCTTCATTCTATGATCCAGCCCAAGCAAACGGATGGTATCCATACATTTTTCTTCCGCTTCCTTTGTCGTCATACCCCGAACGATAAGCGGCATGGTAATGTTCTGTAAAATATTATAGGTAGAAATCAATTGATAGTTCTGGAAGATAAAGCCGATTTCCTTGTTTCTCACATCGTTCAGCCGCTTTTCCGGCATTTCATGAATCGGCTGTCCGTCCAGAAAATAAGACCCTTCATCCAGCACATCCATACAACCGATAATATTCATAAGAGTAGTCTTTCCCGAACCGGAAGGACCCAGAATAGCTACGAACTCCCCCTTTTCCACCTGAAAACAAATATCGTGGAGAACGGGTACCTTTTCTTCTCCCAGCATATACCCCTTATTGATATTCATCATAGCTATCATGCTATCACTTTTGCTGCTTTCCTGCATCTTCTTCTCCTTTTTGGGACTATGGATTATTCCGTTATCCATACCGACTTCACTATATCAGTACCCTTTTCCAATAAAATTGCTACATTATTCCCCTCCGACAGCTTGGAAAATGTGGTAACTGTACCGAGTCTTGTAATTACATCGGTTCCTACAGGAATCTCATATTCTTTTTCCTCTCCGCTCTCTGTTAAGGTACAAGTGATGTCGTTTCCGATTACCGACATAAGGCGGGCGTATATGAGCTCTTCATTTTTTCCTGCGGTAATCTGTACCTGATTGCTTTGTGAGGCGCTTTTTGCCGTCATGGTAAATCCGGTGAAGCAGACTACCCCTATCAGCAGAATCACCGCGATGGCCGTTTTCTGGCGCCTTTTCCTTTTTTTTGATTCTTGCTTCATTTATATTCCTCCTATGACATAAGCCTTATTCATGGTTAAGAGCCACTACCGGAATGAGCACGGACGCTTTATATGCAGGATAAAAGCCGAAGATAGTTCCGGTCAGAACTCCGAAGGCCAAAGATAATAATCCTCCCCAGAGACTCAGTTCCACACGCACGGAAAAACTCTCGATAATGGGCGTAATGCCCAGAGAAACCAGTACCCCCAACACCGCGCCTATAAGGCTGATGCAGCTTGCTTCAAAGAGAAATTCCAGAAGAATATCCTTCTGACTGCATCCAATCGCCTTCAGTATACCGATTTCATTTGTCCTCTCCTTTACAGACACGAACAATACATTCATAATGCCGATACCTCCGACGATAAATACGATAACAGCCATAGCGATGAGTAAGAGCGTCAGCGTTTCATTGGACTTGGATGCCGCTTCCATCTTACTTCCCGCATCCGTTATGGTGAATTCCGCATTGGGATAGCTTTCTGCCATCACTTCCTGCACGTATGTAATGATTTGATCGACCTCGTTCACTTCCTCCGCTACTAAGGTAATGGATGGGCTGATATCGCTTCCCGTCAAATATTTGATTCCGGTTTCGTAAGGGATAAATATTGCATCGTCAGGACTGATTCCCGATGCCACTGTTCCCATCTCCGACAATACTCCCGCCACCACATAGGGACGGTTGTCGATGTATACCAAAGCGTCATAAGCATCTATCATGCTGCCGAAGATTTCTTTTGCCGCACTGTATCCCAGCACGCAGGATTTTTCTTTGTATTCGTCATTTTCCCCGGTGAGGAAATCGCCGATTGCCAGTTCCAGATTGCTGATTTCAGCGTAGTTGCTTTTCACTCCCGCTATTGTATAATTCGTCGTTTCTTCCAGCTCACCGCCGTCTACGTCAGCCTTGGTCGTATAAGATATGGTAGTATTTGCGATTCCGGGGACAAAGGTTTCCAGTTCCTCCATATCGGACACGGACAAGACGATTTTTTCCGTATTCGTCTGCTCCTCGCTGCCGGGGAAGCCTTCGCTGGAACCTCCTCTATCGCCGGGAAAGCCCCCTCGCATATTGCCGCCGGGAAAGCCTCCCCCCATGTTTCCCCCCGGAAATCCGCCGCCGAAGCCGCTGCTGCCGGTGTCGGTGTATTCATAGGAAATGTCTATGGCTCCCGCGTTCAGGTTCTTGAATTGCTCGGCTACCTCCATCTTACCCCCGGTACCGATGGCGATAACGAGCATAATCGTTGCGGCACCTACGATGATACCGGTGGAGGTCAGAAAAACTTTCGATTTATTTTGTGAGAGATTCAGCCAGACCAGCTTAAATATTTCTGATAATCTCATGTTGTTAACCTTACCTTTCTATTAATATGGTATCTCCCTCTGAAAGCCCTTCCTTTATTTCCACATGTGCGCCATCCGAGAACCCGGTAGTCACTTTCCTCGTTACGATGTTCCCCTTTTCATTCCTCAGCTTCACATAGGACGCAGTTCCTTCCCTGATAACTGCCCGGTTAGGTATGTACAGCACTTCTGCCGATTCTTTCGTGATGAAGGTGACCTCCGTACTCATTCCTTCATACAGGCCTTCGATATCTCCTGCAATGGTCACTGTAACCGAATAGGTTGTCGTGTTCGTGTTGCTGTTGATCTGTGCATCTCCGATTTCTGTGACCTCACCCTTGAATACATCATCCGGAAAGGCCGTGAAAACAACATTTACCGCATTGCCCGTCTGTGCGTATTCCATATCCCCTTCGTCCACAGTCACTGTTATCGTCGCTTCTTCATAATCGTTCAGCGTAATAAGCAAGCCATCCTGCTCCAGGCTGTCGCCTGTATTTATGCCAACCTGCGCGATGACGCCGGTGTATTCCGAAGATATGATTCCGTCTTGAATAATACTGTCGAATTCATCCAGTTTCTCTTGTGCGGTATCGTAATCCGCCTTGGCCTTTTCCTCTTCAAAATCACTCTGCCCTACTGTCACATCATAAATTTCCTGTGCATTTTCATATTGGTACTGCCTAAGCTCCTTCTGGGCCTTTGCTTTGATGATTCCTGCCTCCAGCTCCTTCCGGGCCAGGGAAAGCTGGGTATTCAAAGAAGCAATGCTTTCGTTTAAGTCCTCTGTTTCTTCCTCTGTACTGTCTATCTCATCCTCAAGAGTCTCAATCAGATCCTTCGTATCGCTTACCGTATTCACTGCCACGATCCACCAGTACAGGCTGTCATCCCTGCTGGTGTTATCCTTTGCATATTCCGCATTGGCCAGCACCGTTTTCTGCTCATCCAGCAGAGTACGCATTTCTTCCAGATTCCCTATATCTTCCGTCAAATCTTCTTGTGCCTCATCAAGCTGTTCTTTTATACTTTCTACCGATTCATTTAATGCAGCCACCGTATTGTTATATTCCGATTCCGCATACGCGCCATATGCTGTGTTGATATCCAAATCGCCCTGCGCCTGCGTACTCACCTGCTGCTTATTCGTTACTGTCTGCTCGTAGGCAAGCTGCGCGTCAGAAGCATCCTCTTTAAGTTCCTGCCTGATACTGCTTACACTTTCATCCGTCAATTTTAAAATCGGAGTCCCTTTTGCAATCTCCTGCCCCGCTGACACATACACCTTCTCCACCTCTAACGATCTGCCGGCAGATGATGAGGTGGTTGTTCCGGCATTCTGGAACATCTGTCCCATGCCTCCGCCCATAGCTGAGTTCCATGAAAAAGTACTGCTGCTTCCCGTATATTCACTGAGGTCCAGATCGAAAGTCTGCTCGGATGTGCCGATAGTCACATTCCCGCTTTCTGTAACTCCTACCGTCAGGTTTCCTTTTTGCACCTGAGCCTCTCTATATGTGACTTCATCCTTGCCGCTTACTGCGGCAAGGCTTATGAGGCCTGCGATACAGAGTACTAATACTGCGAAGATAATACCGGCCAAAGCATACGCTTTTTTTCTGTCCGCAGAATAAAGCTCCTTCCACTTGACAATTCCCTTTCCGCTTAAGGTACCGAATGCCGTCTTTATTTTTCTCATAAACGCAATAAATTTCTGTTTCATTCTTTCAATCCTCATGCCTTTCTCACGGCCTTAATGCTTTGGCCTTCAGCTTTTATATCAATTTCCGGGAAAGCCTCCGCTCATGTCAGGCATATTTCCTCCATTGCCGGGAAAGCCTCCGCCATTTTGCATATTTTCACCGCCTGAAAAATCTCCTGCATCCGGCATGCTGCCGTCACCGGACATTTCCTGTCCGCTTCCATCGCCTGAACCACTCTGCTCTATGATTCCGCTTTCCGACAATTCCTCATCGCTTGCGCTTACCTTGCTTTCTATATAAACAATATCTCCTTCGGAAAGTCCGCTTACAATTTCAACATTGGTACCGTCGGAAAAACCGGTTTCCACTTCTATAAGCTTTTTGTTTCCTGTCTGGCCTTTCGTGTAGACATAGCTTTTCCCGTCGATTTCCTGCACCGCCTTTTTGGATATATACAGAACGTCGGAAACCGAATCCGTAACAAATGTTACATCCGCTGTCATTCCTCCAAACAGCAAGGAAATGTCTCCTTCTATCTTAATGGTTACCGGATAGCTGATTGTAGAAGCATAATCCGAGGTGGCTGTAGTTGTTATGGAGTCTACCGTTCCTTCATATACCTCATCAGGATAAGCTGCCATAACGATGTCTACCGTATCGCCTACCGCAATAGCCGAAACGTCCTCCTCCGATACGTCTATGGTCACTGCATATGCATCTTCTTTTACATAGCTTAAAATTGCACCCGCAGCAATCAAGTCATCGCCGGCCTTATATGACACGCTTGTCACAACTCCGCTGCCGTCCGCATAAATAATTCCATCCTCTCCAACAAAAGACTGAAAATCCTCCAGATTCTGCGCTGCCTCATCCATATCCGCCTGTGCCGACGCTACCGCCTCTTTCAAAGAATTGACCGTGTAACTATAAATATCTTCGGCCAGCTCTCCGCCTACTACTGCGTTGTTATAGGCGCCTTTGTTCGTCAGTCCTTCCACTTCCAGGCCGCTCTGTGCTGCTGCAATATCTTTCTGCTTTTCGGTTATGCTCTTCTCGCTGTCTTCTATCGTCTGATTCAGCTCATCGATTTGTCCCTGAATCATATCCAACTGCTCCCTGGCACTCTTATAGTCCGCATAATTGCTTGCATAAGCGGTAGCATTATGTACATCCGTATCCTCATAGATGTTTAACGCCTGAGTATATTCTGTCTGTGCATCATCTAATGACTCCCATAGATCCTCATCCTCAAGCTGCTCCTGCGCATAGGCAATATCCGCTTCCAGCACTTTAATATCCGCCGAAAGGATATTCACGCTTTCCTCTGTCATGGACCGGGAGGAGTTATAGGAAGATTTCGCCTTATTAGCTTCCAGTATGCTCGTATCGTAGGTTCCTTTTGCCGTAAGAAGCTCTATCTTATATTCCGTCTCTGCTTCCGAAAGGGCAATTTGCGTTTCCGTATAAAGCGTATTCAATCTCTTGCCCACCGCCTCCACACTTTTTTCAGTCAGCTTAAAAAGCTCATCTCCCTCCTTGATATGCTGACCGCTTACCGCGTAAACGTCCTCTATCTCCAGATACTTGATGGTTTCCTCCTCATCGCCGTCTTCGTCATCGGAATCTTCGTCATCATCGTCTTCATCCTCCAGCTCCAGCGTATAATTGATGCTGGATTCATCCAATGTGATATTTCCGCTCTCCATAATTCCGAGAATCAAATCTCCTCTTTGCACCTGCTCTTCTTTATATATATATCTGTCCTCGCTCAGCCTTGGTTTGATGAATACCGTGTAAATCGAAGCGGCAATAAGTGCGGTCAGCACTATGGCTGCAAGAAGGAATTTGCGTAAAAACTTTTTACTTTTTAATCTTTCCTTTAGTCTGCCAATCATTCTCCGTTACCTCCGCCTGAGCCTTGTTCATTTTCCCCCGTCCCCTGAACATCCACAGACGGCGAAGTTCCTGCTCCCTCTGCTCCGCCTATGCTGCCCGGACTTTCCTCATTTTCTGCGCTGCCCTGAGGCCTTCCGTTCGTCCGTTCCTGATTTCCGGATTCCGTATTGTTGGTCTCACTGTTGCCCTCCGGCATATTATCGTCGCGCATTTCGGCCCCGGCATTGCCATCTGCACTGCGTGCGTTTCTTCTTTGCATCTGTTCCATTTGTTCTTCATTCATGCCGAGATAGACATAAGATGTCAAATTGGATTCCAGATTGCTCATGTCGCCGCTTAGTTCTACCGTAACCGTATATGTAACCGCAGATTTACTGTCGGAGGAGGATACGGGATTAATGGAAATTACCGTGCCCTCATAGCTTCCGTATTCGCTGATTACCACATATGCACTGTCCCCTACATTTACCGGTGCAATATCCGCCTGATCCACAGATGCCGCTACGGTTACCGTCTCCGGGTCGCTGTAAGCCAGAAGAATGTCCTCTGTACCGAGATAGCTGCCCTTACGCACTCTGTTCATCACAATTGTTCCGGCGCTCTGCGTATAAAAATAGCCATCCCCCATGGTACTTTCAAATATCTGTAGATTATCTTTCGCATCTGCTTCATCATCTTTTAAGGCTTCCAAATCTTCATCCAGTTTCTTGACAGTAGTGTCATATACCAACTTCGCATTTTCGCTATCCGCAATTGTTGAATCGTAATCTACCTTACTCATTATGACCTGCTTCTCATATGCTAACTCCGCCTCCTGAAGCCGTGCCTGCAAGGTCGCCAGATTACTCTTCGCCTGATCCAGGGAAGCGGTGGCCATCGCCGTATCCTTTTTATAATTGTCCATAGCTTCTTCGTATTCTTCACCGTTCTCTGTAACAAGCTCATCCATCATATCGTATACCGTAAGTTTATCGGCTTCGCTGCTTGCACTGCTGCCTTCCGATTTTCCGCTGCCCGACATCCCGCCGCCAGGCATACCTCCCGTACTGCCGGAAGCTCCGGAATCGCTCTGAGCTGCTGTACTCGCGCTATCCGGGCTCTGGCTGGTACCCGTATCGCTTAAGCTGCCGGCACCGTTCGGGTATTGGTCGTTCAAGCCTTCGATATCCCATCTTTCATATAAGTCCATCAAAAAGGAGAAGTTGTCGTAATAAACTGACTTCAGCTCCTCGATATTGTAATAACTATAGTAATAATCACTTTTCACCACGGCGGTATACTCGTCGTAAAGCTCCTGCGCATCCTCTGCCTGCTGCTTCAAATCTTCCACATCTGCCTTCGACTGTTCCAACGAGCTGTCATATTCTGCCTGCGCATATTTCGCGTTTACCTCCGCCGTTTGATATGTACTGTCTGCCTCCAGCTTGTTCCGCTCATAATCAATCAGCCCCTGACGATAAGCCAGCTCCGTTTCGGCAGCTGCGTTTTTTAATTCTTCCTTGGCCTCCTTCAGGCTCTCATCGGAAATCTTAAATGCCTTCGTTCCTTTTTCCACCGTATCACCCATGGAAAGGTAGCTTTCCTCCACGAATAACTGTGTCTCCAGAAAGTCCAGTTCATATTCTTCTTCCGTCATCCCTGTGCTGGTCAATCCGCTGGCCGTAACGATATTCTCTCCAAATCCATTCATATCCGGCCTCATATCTGCCATATCTTTTGCATTATTTCTAATGACAAAAAAATAAATACCTCCTGACGCAAGAGCTGCCACAAGAAGAAGCATACATGCGGATAAAATAATCTTCTGCTTCCTTTCTATCCCCTTCCATCTATCCTTCAGGCTTATCCTCTCCTTCTTCTGCGCATCCGTATTTACCTTTTTCTTCTTCTCCTTCATACGTGCCTCCTGCATTCATTCATAATGCAGCACCGCTCAGAATCAAAAACGCTGCATTTACTTTTCCATCTATAAGGATAATTTAATAATCTTAAAATAACCTTGAAACCCAAAAGGAAATTTTCAATTTTATTTTAAGGTTCGTGCTATAATATATTTACAATAGATCCGGTCCCCCGGAACAGAAATCATCATTCAAATGCAGAAAGGATAACAATATGCGGTTACTGGTAATAGAGGACGAAGAAGCGCTTGCGGATGCCCTATGTGAAATACTGCGCCAGAATTCTTATATGGCAGATTCTGTATCTAATGGTCTGGAAGGCCTTGATTACGCGCGCTCCGGCATCTATGATATGATTTTGCTCGACATTATGCTGCCCGGCATGGATGGCATCTCCATATTGAAAGCCTTACGCAGGGAACAGATATTTACCCCCGTCATCCTTTTAACTGCAAAAACCGAGCTTCAGGACATCGTAACCGGTCTGGATGCCGGAAGCGACGACTATCTGGCCAAGCCCTTCTCCACCACAGAGCTGCTGGCAAGAATACGAGCCCTGACAAGACGGGGCAGCAATTATACCGGAGAAATCATCACCCATGCGGATATATCCTTAAACAAAGGAACGATGGAGTTGTCCTGCGGCAAGAATTCCATCAAGCTGGGCGCAAAAGAATTTCAACTGATGGAAATATTTCTCACAAGTCCCAAACAGGTAATTCCCAAGGACTTATTGATAGAAAAGGTATGGGGCTTCGATACCGATGCCGAATATAACAATGTGGAGGTCTACGTATCCTTCTTGAGACAAAAGCTCCATTCCCTGGGAACTGCCGTTCAGATAAAGACAAGCCGGGGAATCGGTTACTATCTGGAGGTAGCGCCATGATCAAACGAATGCGTTACCAGTTCATTCTGGTCACGATGGCCTGCATCAGCTTTATTTTCATATTGATTTTGTGCGTCATCAATATTTCCATGACACTGTCCAGCCGCAATCAAGGCTATTCTCTGCTCTATCGCATCGCCGATATGCCGGTAGAGAGGAACAAAGGTTTCGTCGTAAAAAAGCATGAACAAATGATGGGAGAAAATGAGAATCCGCCGGGTAATCCTATTGGCGGCTTCGACGTCTTTCGCAGCTTTTCTGTCCTGTATGATTCAGAAAACAATATTACTGACGTTTTTTATAATGAAAGTTCTGATATGACGGAGGATACCATTCGCGCTCTGGCTGCGAAGGTAACCGAAAACCCACACGAGCGGGGAGTGCTTTCCAAATATTTATATATTATGAAAGACAGAGCAGATGGCCTGCAAATATACTTTATGGACTATTCCGTAGAAAAGGATATATCCCTCAGGCTCTTCTGGATCTGCTTATATATCGGACTCATCGGCATTCTCTTCATCTTCTTCCTCGTGGTGATTCTATCCCGCTGGATTGTAAAGCCGGTGCAGACCACTTTCGAAAAACAGAAGCAGTTCATCGCCGATGCCTCCCATGAACTTAAGACGCCCCTCACTATCATCACTACGAATGCTGAGGTGCTTGCCGCCGGAATCGGCGATAACAAATGGCTGAAGCATATCCTCTCGCAAACACAGAGAATGAATACCCTAATCAAAAATCTGTTGGAGCTGGCTAAGCTTGATTCTTACGATCAAACCATGGTATTTTCCCAGTTCGACATGAGTACCGCCGTGAAGAACGTAGCGCTTTCCTTCGAAAGCATGGCCTATGAATATAGAAAGAAATATGAAATAGCCATCGATGAGAATATTTCCTTCCATGGAAGTGAAAACAGTATTAAACAGCTTATTATCATTTTGTTGGATAATGCATTCAAATATTCCGATGACAACGGCAGCATTTCCATCCGGCTTTCTCAGCATGGTGAGAAGAGGGTACTGGAAATCGAAAACACCGGAAAAGGCATTCCAAAAGAGGAGCAGAAGCAAGTATTCGAGAGGTTTTACAGAAGCGACGCTTCCAGAAGCCGTGAATCCGGGGGCTATGGTTTGGGACTGGCAATCGCTTCCTCCATAGCAGAAGCTCATAAAGGGCATATCTTCGTTAAGAGCGACGAGCATACTTATACGAAGTTCATTGTAACCTTGCCGTAATAATACGAAAGCGACTTTCCGTGTATATCTGAAAGCCGCTTTTTTGCCGAAATGTTACGTGCATCGAATAAACTTGGATAAATCTATTGACAATCCAGAAAAGATTGTGTACAATTCTTCTTATAAACATTGTGTGCAATTTAATTTATTCAAATTAAAAGGAGAATTTCAAGATGACAACTGCAATTCGTTATTATTCTAAAACCGGAAATACAAAGAAACTGGCAGATGCAATAGGACAAGCTGCCGGAGTTTTGGCAGAAACCGTCAGCCTCCCGATCACAGAGCCCGTGGATATCTTATTTCTCGGAAGCTCCGTATATGCTGCCGGCATCGACAGCGAGGTAAAGAGATTTATCACCTCTTTGGATAGTACGAAGGTCAAGAAAGTGGTCAATTTCAGCACCGCTGCCCTGCTTCCTTCCACATACAAGCAAGTCAAACAGCTATTGGAGGAAAAAGGTATTTCAGTGGATGAAAAAGAATTTCATTGCAGAGGAAGTTTTAAAATGCTGCATAAAGGCAAACCCGATGCGGAAGACTTAAAAGAGGTACAAGCTTTTACCGAAAAAATACTGAATCGGGCAAAAAGCTAGAGAAGTATGTACACAACTACAACTGGAAAATAGAAGGATGAGGAGAAACAATATGGAACGATATGACATTGCGATCATAGGTACCGGGCCGGCTGGATTGTCCGCCGCCATTACGGCAAAAATCCGCAATAAAAAGATTTTGCTGATCGGTAACAGAGACTTAAGCACCAAGGTGCAGAAAGCGCATACCATCCAGAACTATCTCGGTCTACCCTCCGTGAGCGGAGACGATATGGGGAAAATCTTTCAAAATCATCTTGATTCAATGAATATTGCAATTACCGAAGAAAAAGTAAATGCTGTTTATGCCATGGATGACTATTTCGCCCTTCAGTCCGCAAATCAAATGTATGAGGCCAGCTCGGTCATTCTGGCAACAGGTGTAGTACTGGGAAAACCATATCCCGGTGAAAGTGAACTGTTAGGCAAAGGGGTAAGCTACTGTGCCACCTGCGATGCCCCGTTATATAAAAATAAAACGGTAGCAATCATTGGATTCAGCCAAAAGGAAGAGGCCGAAGCCGAATTCATGGCGGAAGTTGCAAGAAAGGTTTATTACATCCCCATGTATAAGGAAGAAATATCCGTCTCCGATGAAATAGAAGTGATTCGTGAGCTTCCTGCAGAAATATGCGGAACGGATAAGGTTGAGACATTGCAGACGAGGGAACATGTCTACGAGGTAGACGGAGTGTTTATCCTGCGGGAGAGTGTCTCCCCCAGTCAGCTCGTTCCAGGCCTTCAGACTGAGGATAACCACGTAATGGTGAGTCAGCAAATGGCAACCAGCATACCGGGCTGCTTCGCATGCGGAGATCTTGTAGGCAAACCATATCAATACATTAAATCCGCCGGAGAAGGAAACATTGCCGCATTGTCAGCCGCGTCCTATTTGGATCAAAAGAGAAGAGCACAAAAAAGTGCATAAGCAAATGGAGGAAAAAATATGGTAAAGAAAATATCAGAAAAAGAATTTAACGAAGTGAAAGAAAGTAAATTAGCAGTTATCGATTTTTCAGCACAGTGGTGCGGGCCGTGCAAAATGCTCGCTCCGATTCTGGAAGATGTATCGAAGGAGCTTGACGGAAAGGCGGCGTTCTTTAATGTAGATGTAGATGAAGCCCCGGCCCTCTCAAACCAGTTCGCCATTCAGAATATACCATCGCTCGTGGTTTTTAAAGACGGTGAGAAAGTGGATATGCAGGTAGGATTTCAGCCCAGAGCAAATCTTCTGCAGTTCATCAATGCTCATCTTTAAGTAAAAGACATTGCATCAAACGCATAAAGATGATAAATTAAATGCTATAGATTCATACCAACGGGGGAAACTTATGGCCGATCAATATGATGTCTTAAAACTGGAAAACCAATTGTGTTTTCCGCTATATGCTTGTTCTAAGGAAATCGTGAAGAAATACAAACCTTTTCTGGACGAGCTGGACCTGACTTATACCCAATATATTACTATGATGGTTTTGTGGGAGCATAAGCAGATGAATGTAAAAGAGCTGGGCGGATACTTGTATCTCGATTCAGGAACTCTGACACCGGTTTTAAAAAAATTGGAGCAGAAGGGATGGATAGAACGATGCAGGGCAACGGAAGATGAAAGGGTATTAAATGTCTCCTTGACCGAGGCCGGCTATGCGTTAAAGGAGAAAGCGGTCCAAGTACCGAAATCCATTGGCGCTTGTATAAAATTGGAATCGGAGGAATCACAATTCCTCTATAAAACTCTATATAAAATTTTAGGAGAGCTTGCGCAATAGAAAAGCACTGATTCTTTTCTGTTTTCGTTCAAAGAAACAGTTTGTGAACCGGGATTGATATGTACAAGGCGGATGGCATATGCTATCCGCCTTGTGCTGTTTTATGCGATGTTTTCCTGTTTCACATTTTCCGCAAACAATGCGGTCAGTTCATCATCCCTGCCCTGCTGACTGAGTTCAATTCTTCGAAGTGTCAGTTCATTTTCTAATATTTCTTCGTACTGCATAACTGAATCCTTTCGATTGTTTTGAGAAGCTCCGGTCCTCAGCAACACAACATGCTACAACGCGTATACGAAGCCCATTCTCTTTTTTCTTGAAAATTTCCTTAATAAAAAATATAATATCAATAACAAGATATTTCTTTGAGAGGAAGCCAATATGGAATATATCAGCACAAAAGACACATCGGGAAAATGGGGGCTTACCCCTCGGATGGTGGTCTGCCACTGTATAAGCGGCCGCATTGAAGGCGCGCAAAAAATCGCAGGCGTGTGGCTGGTCCCCAAGGATGCACAGCGCCCGGAGGACAGACGAAAAGGCAACGGACGCAAACCCACAGCGGAGAATAAGGAGCGTGACCTATGAACTTATTGCTTTCATTGATCCACGGCAGTTTTTTAGATAAGCGCTTTGATCTGCGGATACGGCTGTTCAACATCCTGGCGATGGCGGGCGTGATGGTCAGCTTCATATCTGCCATCGTCTCCGCCGTAATGGGAGAAAAGCTGCAAAATGCCGTCGTATATCTGGTATTTGGCCTGCTTGCGGCGGCGCTTTTGTGGTACGCAAGCAAAAGCGGCCGGTATCAGCTCTGCTATATGATCACTATCGTCACCATTTTCCTCATGGGCTTTCCCTTCTTTTTCTTCAACAACGGCGGATATTACGGGACGATCCCCTACTTCTTTATCTTTGCTCTGGTCTTTACCGCCTTTATGCTGGAGGGCAAAACGGCCTTTCTCATGGTGGGGGTAGAAATGCTCCTATACATAGGGCTGTGCCTGTACGCTTACTTTTTCTTTATCCCCGAAGACTTCTACATAAGCAGCCGGAATGTGATGATTACCGCTGTGTTTGGGTTTGTCGTGGTTGGTCTTGCCCTGAGCATTGTCATGCTGCTGCAATTTCGGCTTTACAACGAACAGCAGAAAAAGCTGGACGAGCAGAACCAGATTCTCCAGAGGACCAGCCGCGCGAAAACAGAATTTTTATCCAACACCTCCCACGAAATGCGCACGCCGCTGACAGTCATCTCTGTGAATGTGCAGACGGTGACCGAAATTCTGGAGGATATGGGCGAAGCGGTAAAGGACGCGGAGGCGGCGGAGCTGCTCCAAAACGCCCAGCAGGAGATTATGCGGCTGGCCCGCATGGTAGGCGGAATGCTGACGCTGGCTTCCATGAGCGAAAACACGGACAAACAGGCGGTGGATTTCACATCTCTGCTGCGCAGCAGTGCGGAGATGTTCTCCCTGCACTTGCAAAAGAAGGGCAATGCCCTGGCCACGGAAATTGCGGGAGAGCTGAACGTGTTCGGCAACGCGGATTTGTTGGCGCAGGTGGTGGCTAACCTCCTGCAAAACGCCGCCGCCTACACCGAGAAGGGCGAAATTACCCTGAGGGCGGAAAAAGCGGGTCATGAGATTCTGGTGACGGTCAAGGACACCGGAGTTGGCATTTCAGCGGAGCTGCTCCCCCATGTGTTTGAACGGGGCTTTTCCACCGGGGGCACAGGCTTTGGCCTGTATCTGTGCAAGACGGTGGTGGAATCCCACGGCGGCCGGATATGGATCGAAAGCCGGCAAGGAAACGGCGCGGCGGTCATGTTTGCCCTGCCGACCTATGAGGGACAATTTGGAGGTGATACGATATGAAGCGGATTTTACTGGTGGAGGACAATGAGCAGATTATGCGGGGCAATGAGCGTATGCTCGCGCGGCGGGGCTATGAGGTCGTCACCGCGCTGACCCTTGCGGATGCTCACAACGCTTGTGACGCACAGATGCCCGATCTGTTTGTACTGGATATTATGCTGCCCGATGGAAGCGGGCTGGACTTTATGAGCGAACTTCGGCAGCATTCACATGCGCCGGTCCTGCTGCTGACCGGGCTGACTGCGCCGGAGGATATTGTGCGCGGGCTTTCCAAAGGGGGCGACGATTACCTTGCCAAGCCCTATGACTTCGGTGTTTTGCTGGCCAGAGTGGAGGCTCTTTTGCGCCGAGCGGAGAACATCCCCGAGAAGCTGACCCGCGGCCGGCTGTCCTTTGATATTATGGCGGATGTGGCGATGCTGGACGGAACCGACTTACTCCTGACCCAGAAGGAATTTGCCCTGCTGCTGATTTTTGCGCAGAACGAGGAGCGCTGCATCAGCGCGGAATACTTGTATGAAAAGGTGTGGAAAGCCCCGCTGGCCGGCGACAGTCAGGCGCTCAAAAAAACCATCCATCGTCTGCGGGAGAAAATTGAAGGCAGCGGATGGCGTATCGAATGGTCTAGGGGCGAGGGGTACAGCTTCGAGAAAGAATAATAGATTTCAAAAATATTGCGGCGAGAGTGACAATTTCGGAACTCTCGCCGCTTTTTATTTTCTCCCATATTAAAATAGGAGCGAAACGAACAGGCCTTTGCCGCGCTGATCAAAAGCGGAGTGTTCTGCAGGCCGCTCACCGTCGGTGAGCGTATCTGCCGGCCCGGCGGGCCTTCCATCATACTGAAGGAGATTTTTGGGATGCTTCTATCCCACGGCGATGCAGTACAAAACCAAGCTAATCTTTAAGGAGGAATAATTTTATGAAACGAACATGGAAACAAATCAGCAGCTTGTTTCTAGCGGTGTGCATGGTCTTTACAATGTTGCCGATGACAGCTTTTGCCGAAACAGATGCGAAGGATTCCGGTCAACCGCTGGGGATCAGCAGTGAAATCACCGCCTTTGCGGATTTGGACACGGAGGTGTCCCAACAGACGGAGGAAACCGGCACGGCGGAGGACGAACTGAATCTGCCGCAAAGCCTTATGGCCACCGCCACGGACAGCGAGGGCGAGGAAGACGAAACGGCCATCCCGGTATCGGGCTGGACTGCCGAACCGGACTATGACGGCGACGCCGAGGGGGACTATCTCTTTACCCCGGCGCTGAATCTGCCCGAGGGCTTGACACTGGCGGAGGGCGTAACCCCGCCGGCCATCACTGTGACCGTCACTGCTCCGGCTGCCCCGGCGCCGCGCGGTGTGGCTCAGCTGACGAGCACCGGCACCGTCACAGGCACCATGAACATCGGTGGTACAACTGTCGATGACCTTTCTACAGGCACCCCATCCGGCAAGGGCTGGGCATGGAACGCCTCCGACGCCACCCTGACGCTGGACTATACCTATGTCGGTCAGCCCATCGCCATCAACTGCCAGTCCGCAGATACTGTCAGCCTTGTGTATACCGGCGATGTTTCAATCACCAGCGCCGCCGCCAGCGCAATTTATTGTGTTGGCAATCTGAATATCACCGGCAGCGGCGGTACACTGAAGCTTGACTCCACCAGCGGCGACAGCCAATATTGCGCCATTGAGGTCTACCAAGCGCTAACCATCGGCGGCAGCGCGAATGTGAACGCCACATGCGCGGGGTCGGGTACAAGTCCTTCTGCGGCGGTGATATACGGGATGTGGGGCGTAACCGTCAGCGGCAGCGCGAATGTGACGGCAACCGCGACAGGAACCGATGCCAGCGGTATTTGGGTTGAGAATGGGGATATCACCATCTCCACCGGCGGCACAGTGACAGCCAACGGTAACGGCATAGGCGGCGCCCTCGCTATGTGGAACGGCATGAAGCTGAATATGACCAGCGGCAATCTTGCGCTGACCGGCGCACCCCTCAAGGGTATTCCATTTGCAGACCTGCTTCTTACCGGCGGCAGTGTCACGCTTGACGGAACATCGGTCTATAAGGCCGTGCTGACGCTTTCCGGCGTCAGCGCAGCAACACCGGTGACCGCAATCAGCTCGCCCGCCTCGGGCTACGGCGTTTCCAGCAAAAACACAAACGCCGATGGCAAGCTCTGCTTCCTGCTTCCGGCAGGCGATCAGACAATCACCCTCACAGCGGGCGGCAGCAGCTATACCGGCACGGTGACTGTCACCACCGATAATGCGGCCACGGCGACGCTGACGACGGGCGGCACAGCGCCCGTCAACGGCTGGACGCTGGATGACGGCCACCTGACCATCACCAGCAACGAGGGTATGACCGGCTGGATAGCTGCCGGCTATAACCCCAAGGCCTCCGTAACCGCCCTGACCATCGGCGCGGCCGTGTCCAGCATTCCAGTCAACGCGTTTGTTAGCTGCATCCATCTGGCCACGGTAACCTTTGACGGCACGCCGGCCGTGACAAGCATTGACGGCAGCGCGTTCGCTTACTGTGCCCTCACCGCCTTTACCATACCCGCCAGTGTTAACGCGATTAACCCCACCGCATTTATCGGCACCCCGATTGCCGCATTTACGGTGGCGGATGGTAATACAGTCTTCAGCGTCTCCCCACAAGGCGCGCTGCTGACAGACGGCGGGGCCACGCTGTACGCCTTTCCCCGCGGAAATACCGGCACATACACCGTGGAGACCGGCATTACCGCCATCGGCGATTTTGCGTTTGATGAAACTGATCTTTCCGTCGTCGTCATCCCCGATACCGTGACCTCCATTGGGGGCAATGCATTTTCGGGCAGTTCTACGCTGGCCGCCGTGGTTTTCGAGAGCGATACCCCACCTGACATCGGCGGCGACCAAAATTTTCAATATTGCGATCATCTGTCTTCCATCTATGTTCCGGCGGGCGCAGTGGATACCTACAAGGGGGTAACCGGCTTGGCCAACTGCGTCGATATGATCAAGGCGGCCTCCGGTCCAAGCCCCAGCGTCAGCGATGAATCCGGGCTGAAAGCGGCGCTGGAATATGCGCTGCCGCAAACCATCACCGTCGCGGGACCCATCACGCTGAGCGCGTCCGACGTTACAGTGGGCGCAGACCACACGCTGAACATTAACGGCAACACCCTGACCATCAGTAATAACAGGGGCATCATTACAAACGGCAAAGCCCTGACCATTAACGGCGGCGGCACGGTAAAGGTCGCCAACCCCGCCCAGAATGGTATTCGGGGCGGCAACGGTACCAGCAATATCGATGGCGGTACGCTGAACCTTGTAAATGTCACGGTGGATCTGGAGAACACAGGCAATTCCGGCGGCCTGTCCAATATGGACATTACTGTGGGCAACGGCGCCACCATCAACCTGAAGTCTCCGACAGCAGGAGGCCAGATCCGGTTAGGAGACAATAGAACCCTGACCATCAGCACCGGCGCCGCGGTGAACGTCAATGCTTTTACAGACAGGGGTATTGACATGCTGGGGGGCACAATGCATGTAGACGGCGGCACGTTAAGCGTTAAGGTGGGTTCAGGGGTTAACCAGGGTATTTCCAGCAGCAAAGGCGGCAACTTCCTGAAATATTCTTCCGGTACGCTTTCTCCCGAGGAGGGAAGCGGGATTTATTTAATTGTGACCTCAAAACTCGAAGGCATGGGCAACAAATTCAAGGACCGGGGCACGGTCTTTACCGCTTCCGGGCAGGTCGCGGTGGGCGCAAGTAACGCACCGGCCTCGGCAGCCGGCTTGACGGAGGGCACATATTTCTGGAACGGCACTCAGTTCGAGAAACATGGGATCATTGTCACCACAGAGCCGCAGGATGCAACTGTCACACAGGGCGCAATCAGCGGATTCCTGTCGGCAGAGGGTACAGCCAGCAACGGCAATCCGATCGATTGTCAGTGGTGGCAGCGCAACGAAGTACCAGGGGGGTTTTATTACAGTATGATTGCCGGGGCGACAGGCAGCAGCTTTTCCATCCCGACGAATTTAACGGCGGGGACTTATATCTTCCGCTGCCAGCTCACCGCTGCGGGCTGCCATGACGGGTATACACGCGATGTAACTGTGACGGTGAACCCGCCGGGCAGCGTGACAACCTACACCGTGACTGTCACAAGCGGCACAGGCAGCGGCAGCTATGCGCAGAGCGCAACTGTAACCATCACCGCAGACACCGCACCGAGCGGCCAGCGGTTCAAGGATTGGACGATTACTCCGTCAGTCACCTTTACAGACGGCACAGGCATAACCAGCCAGACCGCCAAGTTCACCATGCCCGCGCAGACAGTCACGGCAACGGCGACCTATGAGCCTATTCCGGCAGGCACAACGGCTGTAACCGGAGTGAATTTAAACAGAAACAGCCTGTCCCTCTACAGCAACACCTCACCGAACGCAGCAGCACTCACCGCTACGGTCTCCCCGGCCGATGCCACAGAGCCATCCGTGACATGGCGGAGCAGCAACACAGCAGTTGCCACCGTAGACACAAACGGCATGGTAACGGCTGCGGGCAACGGTACGGCAACCATTACCGTAACTACCACAGACGGTGGTTATAGTGCTTCCTGCGCTGTAACCGTGACCACCTATTCCAGCAGCGGCAGAAATGACGGCAATGGTTCCAGTTCCGGAGGTTCCTCCAGCGGAAGCTCCGGCGGCACGACTACCACCACTACACCCGGAAAGACACCGAACCAGCCGGTAACGGCGGCGACCCCTGTCACGGCGACAGCGGGAACGAACGGTACGGCAAGCGCCTCCATCCCGGAAAAATCTGTTACTGATGCCATTGCCAAAGCACAGGCCGACGCAAAAGCACAGGGCAAAACCGCAAACGGCATTTCCGTGGTATTGAACGTCACCATGCCCAAGGGCGCAACCTCCCTGACGGCTGCTCTAACCCGTAACTCCTTAAACAGCCTTGTAAGCGCAGGGGTAACACGCCTTAAATTGAGCGGCTCTCCGGTAACGGTCAGCTTTGATGCCAAGACATTGGCTGAAATCCAGAAGCAGACCACAGGGAATATCAGTATCACCATTTCCCCGAACACCAGCCTTTCCGCTTCGGCAAAGGCCATGATCGGATCAAGGCCGGTATATGACCTGACCATCAGCTACATCAAGGATGGCAAAAACGCCACAGTATCCGGCTTCGGCGGCGGTACGGCTACGGTTGCGGTTCCCTACACGCCGGGTAAAAACGAAGCGGTCGGCGGCCTGTATGCGGTCTATGTAGACGGGGCAGGCAACTCTACCCGTATCGCAGACTCCGCTTACGATACAAACAGCGGCTGCTTGATCTTCACCACTACCCACTTCTCCCTGTACGGGATCGGCTACACGGCTCCGTCAGCAAAGTTTACGGACATCAGCACCCATTGGGCAAAGGAATCCATTGATTACGTGGTCGGCAGAGGGCTGCTTTCCGGAACAATGGAAACCACCTTTGCACCCGACACCGCCATGACACGGGGAATGCTGGTGACGACCCTCGGCAGACTGGCGAATGTGGATACCAAAACGTACACCACAAACAGCTTCACTGATGTGAAAACCGACAGTGCCCTCCGTCCATATATTGAATGGGCATACAAAAAGGGCATCGTGCAGGGCATTGGCAACAGTCAGTTTGCGCCTGACAGAGCAGTTACCCGTGAGGAAATTGCGGTCATCTTCACAAACTTTGCGAAAGCCACCGGCTACACACTGCCTGTCACCCGTACCGCTACAACCTATGCGGACGCTTCCAGCATTGGAAGCACTTACCAAACAGCAGTAACAGCCATGCAGCAGGCAGGCATCATGATGGTCCGCAGCGAAAATAAGTTTAATCCCAAAGCCAGCACCACCCGCGCGGAGTTTTCTTCCATGCTTCACCGTTACATCAAGCTGGCCATCGATCCTGCCACAGCGCAGGGCTGGGCGAAAAATGACGCCGGACAGTATTTCTACTACAAGGACGGCAAGGCCCTCACCGGCTGGTGTGACATCGGCGCAGGCGGCAACAACAAACGCTATTACTTCTACACCGACGGATCTCTGGCGGTCAGCACCAACATCGACGGATATGAGGTCGATCAAAACGGCGTGAGAAAAACGAAATAGTCACAGATATTGAAAAATCACAGGGAGTTAGATGACAGACTCTCTGTGATTTTATTTTTGTATTTAACATTTTGCTATCGACTGATTTGCTATCTGAGTCAAGAGCAAATGCTGATGATTTTATTTCCACATAATAAAACACAGCCTTTTTACTACCATTGATTTTGTATGTAAATTTTCCTGAATAAATTTAGTAGCTTATACTATAAAACGCTTCAGGTTCTCCTCCAGATTTTTAGAGCAGTTCTTCAGCATAACTGCCATATTAGCAAGCTCTTCCAGCGTATTCAGCTGTTCCTGCGTAGATGCGGATACTTCTTCCGACGCTGCCGCTGCTGCTTCGGAAGCCTCCGCAATATGATTGATACTGCCAAGAACGCTGTCCTTGTCTTGATCTATATTATGAATTACCTCCATAATCTTTTTCATATCTTGCAGCAGTTCATTCATTGCCATATCAATCTTATCGAAATACTCTGCCGAAGCCTTTGACGATTCTGCCTGCTCCTTGATTACCGTATTTGCTTTCATGATAAACTCTGTGGAATCCTTTGTTTTTGATAGGATTTCCTTTGTTAGGCTCTCTATCTTTTCTGTCTGCCTGCCGGACTGCTCCGCAAGCTTTCTTATTTCTTCGGCAACAACCGTAAAACCTCTTCCATGTTCTCCTGCTCTTGCCGCCTCAATAGACGCATTTAAGGATAATAGCGCAGTCTGATCTGAAGTCGTATTAAGAATCTCTGTGAACTCATTAATAACTGTTATACTCTTTGCCAGTCCTGATATCTGTTCGGCAACCCCTTCCGTGATGGAGATAACCTCTAACGCCTTCCCATCAAGTAACTGTGCAGCCTGAATTCCTTCTACCGTATAGTTCTTAACATTTCTGGCCGCAGATTCCATGGCATTTGTACTGCTTACTGCATGGCTGATTCCATCCGCTAAGCTGGCGAAAACCTGTACACTATTGTCAATCTCCTCACTTTGCATTCCCGCACCCATGGCAACATCATCAATTGCACTGGATATTTCCGACGCAGTACGGGTAGTTGAGGCAGATATCTTTGAAAGAGCTTCTGCGGTTTTGCTCACTTCCTCTGACAGTTCATTGCTTTGCGATATGAGCGTTCGGAGGCTTTTTACCATGGCGTTAAAGGAGCTTGCTACCTTTCCGATCTCATCGGTACGCTTTGTTTTGGCTGTGACTGTCAAATCGCCTTCTGCCGAAAGAGACATTGTTTTTTCCACACCCTTCAATGCCTTTGTCATATTAAGTGCAAAGAACAATCCCCCTAATACGGCTAATGCAGAAAAAGCAACACCCACCAGCACGATTAGGTTCTTAATTTCATTGGACCCCTGAAGTACTTCTGACTCGGGAATCATGATTATGTAAATAAAGCCTGATTTATCGCATTTATTATAGGTAACAATCGTACTGACGCCATTTACCTCCATTGTAAAGGTGTCGGCATCAACCAGCATCACCCTTTCTTCCACTTCTGTAAAAACAGATTCTTCCTCTCCTTGTTCCATCTCGCTATATGGAAGAGCAGAAATCCTGTTGCCGTTAGGCGCAATCAGATATGAGCTGTCATTTTCACCGACTTTTATCTTGGATAGCATGGACTGAAATGCATCGTAACTTAATTCAATCTTAACCGCTCCGACTGCCTCTGTGTTCGAATAATAAAAGCTTTTAACCGCTTTTCCTACTGTGAGATATCCGCTATTCACATAGGTATCTACCTCGTCCGCATTTAACCATATCATATCCGTACTGTCTATCAACTTCCGGTAAACAGCAGTCTCACGGATATCTGTGACGCCTTCCGGCAAAGTGCAGACCGGACCTATCATATCCCCGGTAACGTACATTAATGACAAACTGCTGATAAACTTATTTGTAATAGTAATACTTTGAATCTCTTTATCGAGCACTTGCAAGAGCTTCCTTCTCTCCATACTCCACTCTGCTTCTTCTTTATCTCCAAGCCCCTTCGGCTGCTCCAGATTGTTAACGACATCCTGAAATGCCGTACTTAAAGAAACTTGTAAAAATACTTGGTTTATACGCTCCATCTCCTGATCGATCATATCGGCCGTCTGTGAAGCGAGGGCCTCCTTTGCTTTTCGGGACTGTTCCTCGAGCGCTGTTTTCGATATCCCGGTAGCCATTACCCCGATAATCAATATCGGCACAAAAACAACCGTTACTATAACACTGATCAATTTTTGCAGTAAACTCATTCTTTTCAGGAATTTTCTCATTCGTATTACCCCCGTGAACCATAATACATATCGATAACAGTATAAATCATAATCATCTTCTATAATATTCCAGATTTATATTGCTTTTCCCAAAAATATACTATATTCTTAATGTCTTTTCGCGCATACCTCCGTTTTGCTCAGCATAACTCAGGCGAATATACCCGTCTGTTCATCCGAGTCCCAAAGCAAGGCCGAAAGCATTTTTCTTTCAAACTTACCTTTCCTGCTGCTCCTTTTCCCGCCTTCCCTGATTCCTATACTCCTTCGGTGTAAGCGCCACGTACTTCTTAAATTGTACAGAGAAATATTTATAATCGCTGTATCCTATCATTTCCGCTATCTTATAGACCTTATGATTTGTGTTTACCAATAATCTCTTCGCTTCCTGCATGCGGAGCTTCTGGATATAATCAATATAAGTGATTCCCGTTACTTTTTTAAATAAAAAGCTGAAATAAGTTTCCGACAGATAAACATGCTCACTAATCATTTTCAGGGTGATTTTTTCGCTCAGGCATGTGGAGATATACGCCTTTGCCCTGTCGATGAGTATTTGCTGTTCCTTTATTTCCATCGGGGCGATGGTCTCATCAATTGCCTTTGCGAGAGTTACCATAATATTGATAATATAAGCCGACAGTTCCTTAACGGTCAGCGCTTCTTTTACAAATTCATTAAACTCATCTCCGATAATCTCCTCCATTGCTCCATTACTGTTCATAATCTTAGACTGAACCATTAGTTTAAGCGCAACACAGTAATTTTTCACGATTTCCGGCAATAAATTCTGCTCGGAAAGCGTGCGGAACATGGATACCAGATATTTTCTCGTATCCTCATAATTTCCATTGCTGATGGCGATAGCTGCATGCTCCATTTCTTCCGGATAGAACCGGATAAAGTTCTGTTCATATTTAGATTCATTATTGTCCTGATAAACCTGAACTCTGTATTCTCCAAGATAAAAATTATTCTGGATCGATTTCTTTGCCTGGCTGAAGGACTTGGCTATATGGTGAATGGACGGATAGCTTAGGCCAATCCCTATCGTGTACGGCACTGCCACATGTTTGAACAGACAATTATGGATGCTGTCGCTAATGCTTTCCAGGCAGGGTACCATGAGCTCATCCTGCTTTTCCTTTGACGGGAAGCAGAATACAAAGTTAATTCTATCACAGTCCTCCACAATATAATAAACATCATCGATATCGCACAATTCCTCATTTATAATGTTCCGATAGGCAAAGGTAAGCAACCGCTTGTCTGTGCCCCAATTGGATTCCAATTCCTCAAAGATGCTCTTTCTATCGAATTTTATCGTTGCCGCCGCAAAGTAATGCCCGGTGAAATCCAGTTCCAAAGATGCTGTCTTCTCCTCAAAATCATTAAAAAGGCTGATATCTCCATCCAGCATGGACTGGAGGAATTCATTCCTGAGAGTTTCGTATCCCGCATTCAAATAAATATTGCTGTGATATATTTCTTCCTTAATTTCCCTTTTCCGATCCATGTTCTCCTTCAGAGAGGTAAAGGTATCCAGTAATTTTTGTTTATTGACAGGCTTAACTAAATAATCAAATGTTCTGAAATTAATTGCCTGACGGGCGTATTCAAATTCCGCAAACCCGCTTAAAATAATAATTTCGATATCAGGATACCTCTGCCTCGCTATTCTGGCCAGCTCCATACCTCCCATGACCGGCATCTTAATATCTGTCAATAAGACATCCACCTGAACTTTCTCCAGTTGTTCCAAAGCCGCCTTTCCATTCGAACTTTCCGCCACGACTACAAATCCCAAGGATTTCCAGAGGATGCTGTTCACGATACCCTTACGTATCATATTTTCATCTTCCACTACCATCAGTCTATACATAGCTCACTCCTTAACCGGGATACACAGACTTACTGTTGTACCTTCCGTTATTTTTGATTTAATATTTATGCCATAAGGTTCGCCAAAGTATATCTTAATTCTTTGATTCACGTTTCTCATACCGATGCTATCCCCTACTCCAAGAATAGAATCGTTCATTGCCAGCGTTATCCCGTCACAAACATCCTTCTCCATGCCTCTCCCGTTATCCTGTATCTCGAAGATAATGGTATCCGCTTCTTTCTTACCTGTAATATGAATGATTCCGCCTCCTTCTATCCCTTCAAATCCATGAGAAATACAATTCTCAATGATAGGCTGAAGAATGAGCTTTACCGTTTTATAATGGACGATTCCCGGATCTATTTTCCATATGACATCGAACTGATTCTTATGCATAATCTTTTGCAGGCATACATAGCTTTTAACATTTTCAATCTCCGTATTGATGGATACAAAAGCTCCTTTTTCCGACACGCTCGTTTTAAAGAATTCACCGAGAGCCGATACCATCTCCCCAATCTCTTCATAGTTATTCATCTGTGCAATCCAAAATATATTATCCAGAAGATTATACAGGAAATGAGGATTTATCCGCTGCTGTAAGGCTACCAGTTCCAGCTCCTTGATTCTTGTCCTGAGCTGCGTCTCATTTATATTTGTAGTATAGGTTTCCTCCAATACTTCGTTTAACTTGTTGAGCATGGAAGTAAATACTCTGTTTAGAATCTCATTTTCGTCCTGAGAGTTTATATCTGCTTCTTCCTCCGGCTCAATAAAGATATCTCCCTCTTCAATCCGTTCCATTCTCCCAAGCAGCCGGTTCAACGGAATCTTAATACTTTCATGCACCAGATATGAGGTACTTCCGGTGCCGGCCACTACGAGCAGGAATATCACAGTTACCGTTATTAACCCGCGAAGATCATATTTTGTCCGGATAAAGGTATTATTTATGTTAAGTCCCGTATCCAAGATCGGAACTGTCACCTCGTAAAATAATTCCGGTTTTTCAAAGCGGGAACCGGCAACAACTCTGTCCTGGATGTCAGTAATTGCGATTTTCTGCTTTGCGGAACCTGCTGCATTATCAAGCACTTCCTTTACCGCATTCAAATTGATAAGTATCACATACCTCGCTTTCAATCCGCTGGTATAGTCTACTTCAACCATTTCCGTTCTGCATAGCGCAGGCTGCTGTCCGTAATCCACATAGCTCCAGCTCGGACCATCCTCCAGTCCTTTACTGATTTCTTTTGCATCGACTAATATTTTCATATAGGAAAAGGATGTTCCGTCTTCAAGAATAATTGCCGCATAGCTTATTTCCTCCTGATTGGAAACAATACTCGCTATCGTATTTTCAATCCGGTTGCTTACCTCTTCGGTCTGGTATATAGGCGAGATTGCATACAAATATATATCTGTCAGGATATCGTTGTTTTCTTTCAAATATTTGAACTTTAACTCCAGCTGGTCAAACATATCATTGACCCTTATATCGGACTCATACGTGAAATTATCATAATTACGCTTAATATTATCGTTATAATATAGAAATTCGATTGCTCCGCTAATAATGATCATGATCGAAATCGGAATAACGCATAAAATAATAAAGGCATAAAGAAGGCGTCTGCGTATCGAAATTTTTCTGAGATATCCTACAAACTTATCCATATTGTTTTTTACCTTCGCTTCCGTTGTCCTTATAGACAGGCATTGTTACCCTGATCTTCTCCGATTCTTTATCCATAACAACCCCGAACGCATCTCCATAGTAAAGCCTCAGCCGTTCGTCCACACTGTTAATGCCTCTTGTATTTACCTGTGTTTTATCAAGCCGGCCTAAGAAATATTCCACCGCATTTCCTGTCATAGTCACCTGAATGGTATCAAGTTCCCCTGCAATGGATATGCCGATATCAATCTGACTTTCGAGATCGTCCAGATTAGCTGAAATCACATCTTCTACAATAGGGTGAATCGCCAGCTTTATAATCTTTGTATGCCTCATGGATATGGATACATCCCAATAGTTTACAATCCGATTCTCAAAGCGCTTATTTTGTAAAAAAATGTAATTGTTTACGCTTTCGACCTCATTTTCAATGGTAATGTATTCCCTCCCCTTTATGATAATGACCCTTAAATAATTGCCAAGTGCATTAACGATCTCACTGATTTCCTCATCGCCCTCCAATTGCCCGTTCCAATAGATGGATTCCAACGTATTGTATAGAAAATGAGGATTTATCTGCTGCTGCAGTGCAGAAAGTTCCGCTTCCCTGCGAAGCTCCCTCAGCTTTGTCTCCTGCAGCTTAATTTCATATTGCTTTTGCAGGGCCTCCACAAGATTGCTGCTCATTTTATTAAAGCCTTCTATTACGGCATGATATTCATCGTTCCCGGCATCCTCTACAAACTTCTCCACCTTGGGTTTCTTCATTTCTTCCATTAGACGGTTAATCGGTTCCGTAATGCTTCTTGTAAACAATATGGCAAATATAAAAGCCAGTACAGCAAATAAAACGGCTGTAAATACGGTAATTCCAAACTGAATAAAAGCTGACTTAAGAAGCGTCTGTATATCTATTAGATTAACGATGGTAAGGTTCGTATTGGAAATGGGTTCTGAAACGGATATGGAAAGCATCTTATCTGCGCCAAAGACAGAACCTACCTGTTCTTCATTAGAAGCACTGATAACAATATTGTTCTCATCGATAATCATTACCTCATTTAAGAGATTGGTCACGTTTTCATAACATACTTTATTAAAATAGGATAGGTCCAAGGCTGCGACAATATTCCCGACGCACCCTTCATTGCTGTATATACTCCTGGTAAGTATTACATAGCTGTTCTGGTCGCTTGGAACCTCCTTGGGACTTACCTTCATAAGCACCTGTCTCGCTGACCTGGAAAGCAGCTTGCTCGTCTTGAAATCGCCGTTGGACACCGGAGACGGATAATAGAAATAAGAACGATTCACAGAAACTATCTCACAGGCATTCACTGCACCGCTGGCGCCAAACGTACTTCCTAAAACGAGACGTATGTGATTTTCAATATCACTTTTCTGATTCCAGTCCACTTGATGATAAATCATAAGTTCATTCACAATCTCCGGATTCATTGCGACCTCTTCCAGCAGATTCATATGAGAAAACATATAATAAGAGATGTTGTTGGCAATCTGAGAAGAAGATTCCTGCAAGAACATTTTCGCTTCCCGTTCGTTTTTCGAAAAAGAATATACCGCATTATAACCGCCGATCAGCAGTATCGGTAACACAGACATATAAACAAAACACCAGATCAGCCTTCTGTAAATACTGTATTTGTATAGGCTATTTAAACCCCATTCTTTTATCATGCCAAAACATCTGTTAACCATTAACGCTCCCATACGCCGCTCGATCAGACGCCCATTCACTTATTGTATTGAAATCCCCACAATTTTTCCGCGATGTACGACCAGTGCCTGATATCATTGCTGTTATCGGCATCGATAATATATGGCGGAATCGTTACCTTCGCCTGCTTGCCGGTAATGCTGATGTCACAGGTCTGCCAATAAGTTCCCTCACAAAAATACTCCCCTTCCGGAATCTCTTTCCCGGCCAATACATAATCTTCCAATAAATCCACCGTAATATTTCCATATGCAATTACATCTTGGGCGATAGCAGCATCTACATATCCCTTGTTGATCAAGCTTACAAAATATGGCTCGGCATCGATCGTCACAAGAATAACATATCCGTCCTTCCAAAAAGGATACCAATGTCCTGATTCCTGAAGAGCTTCCACCAGCCCCCTCCCCGGATGCTCACTGGAGCAATGAACTGCATCAATTTCCATTCCTTCTTCAAAAGCTTTGGTAAGCTCTTCCTTCACAAGCTCAGGCATCCCTTCCGTTGCCCTCGGTACATAAGTAATATCGGGATACCGATTGATTACTTCTTCAAAACCTTCTTTCCGGAGGCGCCATGCATTGCTTGTTAATTTCCCGTAAGCATTGAACACAGTTCCCCTCGCTTCCCCATATTTCTCAATCAACTGCTCCACAATAACTTCCGCCGCCAGCTGTCCGGCCTTATAATTATCAAAGCTTACATCGATTGCCAATGTTCCTCCTACTGCGTTGGTATCAATGGTACACATAGGTATTCCTGCCTCATTCCCGCGGCGGATTACTTCTTCGATAGAAATGCTGTCAATTGCAGTAGTAATGATCGCATCCGGTTTCTGCTTTATAAAATTTATAATCTGCTGGTTCTGCCTCATAGGGTCATAATCAGCAACAGAGTTTTGAAAAATCCATCCTCTTTCCTCTACCGCTTTCTTGACCGATTCATTCATAATGGCATAAAAATAGGAATTAAAGCTTTTGTGTGCAAATGCAATTGTAACCGGTTGTTCCTCGGTATCAGCAGCTTCTTCCGCCCTCATGCTGTCGGATTCCATGCCGGTACATGAAGCGAAGAGCATCATGCACAATATAATACCTATTAATATCTTACTGCGCCGCATTCTATCCCTTTGCCGCTTTATTCCCATATCTATACCATCCTTATATTGCCGATTGGAATCTGTTACTTTGTGTAAAAATTATAACATATTTTCCGTTGCTTGTGGATTTCATCCCTCTTATATTTTCCAAAATGGGATGCCCCTATAAGCAGGAACACCCCAACATTTTACATTCTGGTCCTCATTGCATCACTTTTAATGCTCCTGAGGCGTTTCATAACATCATTTCCGCCTTTTCCGAAATAATCGTGCAAAATTTTATATTCCTGAAACAGCTTATCGTATCTTCTCACATTGTCGGCATTGGGTATATATACTTTGTCCTGAAGACGGGACATATGCTCGGATGCTTCCTCAATAGTATCATAACCGCCGCTTTTACTGCCTGCTGCAACCGCTCCGAACAGGGCTGCTCCAAGAGCCGGTGCCTGCCTGGATGCGGAAATATGAATTTCCTTATTGGTTACATCCGCATAAATCTGCATCATCAGCTCACTCTTACGAGCAATGCCTCCTGCTGCATAAAGCTCCTCAATAGGGACTCCTCCTTCTTCAAAGGCTTCTATAATAATTCTTGTACCATAAGCAGTTGCTTCAATCAAAGCCCGGTAAATCTCTTCCGGCTTCGTCTGCAGGGTAGCCCCTAACAGCATTCCGCTTAAGGATGCATCCGTCAATATGCTGCGGTTTCCATTCCACCAATCCAGTGCGATCAGTCCGCTTTCTCCCGGAAGCTGTTCTTTTACTTTACTCTCAAGAAACTGATGGATACTGATTCCTTTTTCGGCCGCTTCTTTCTCGTAGCTTCCCGCCACACAATTTCTGACCAGCCAATCAAAATGATCTCCTACACAAGCCTGCCCTGCCTCATAAGCATAATATCCCGGAACAACGCCGTCTTCCACCACACCGCCGACTCCCGGAATAAAATGCTCCTCCTCGCTCATCATAATATGGCAGGTACTTGTTCCCATAATCATAAGCATCTTACCCGGCCCTGTAATCCTGACTGCCGGTAAGGCCACATGTGCATCGATGTTTGCCACCGCCACAGGAGTTCCTTCCACAAGTCCGGTTAGTTCCGCCGCATCCTTTGTAAGATATCCGGCAAGGTCCGTTGTCGCATATATGTGATTACTCAATTTCTCTTCTACAAAGTTCTCCATTCTGGAGTCCAGCTCTGCAAAAAATTCTTTGCACGGGTACCCGTCCCTTTTAGACCATACCGCCTTATAGCCAGCCTGACATAAGCTTCTCTTTTCTTCTCCGACGAGCATCATGACCACCCAGTCCCCGGCTTCCATAAAGCGGTCCATCGCCTCGTAAATTTCCTCATCCTCATGAAGTATTTGCATCGCCTTGGGAACTACCCACTCGGAAGACATTTTTCCGCCGTAACGAGCCATGAACTTTTCACCTCTGCGATGGGCAACCTTGTTGAACAGGTCTGCCTCCCTCTGTGCCGCATGGTGCTTCCAAAGCTTTACATAGGCATGAGGCCTATCCTTGAATTCCTCCTTAAAACAAAGCGGTGTGCCGTCTTTATCCACCGGAAGTACCGTACAGGACGTAAAATCAACACCGATTCCAATAATATCTTCTTTGCTCACATTGCCCTTCCTAAGTACTTCAGGCACTGTTATTTGTAAGACATCCAAGTAATCCTGCGGATGCTGCAATGCGGTTTCACTTGGAAGACGTTTCGTGGAATCCGGCAAATATTTATCCATAACGGCGTGTTTGTATTCCAATACGGAATCACAGACTTCCTCGCCATTTTCAACATCCACCAGCACTGCCCGCCCGGACAGCGTTCCATAATCGATACCAATGGTATATTTTTTCATTATCCTTCTCCTAGCATCTAAAACTAATAAAAGTTATCCGAATTAGAAACAGCTGAATGCTCCGTCAATCACAAAGTCTGAACCGGTGGTGAAATCACTCGTATCACCTGCAAGATAAACAGCGATCGCCTGTAATTCATCCGTATGTCCCAGTCTGCCCATAGGTGCCATTGCGTTCCATTGTTCGATTAAGGCTTTCAGATGCGGTGCGTTCAGAACGAGTTCGGTACCCATATATCCCGGGCTGATACTATTCACCCTTACACCGCGCTTTGCGAATTCAACTGCCATGGATTTCGTCAATTGGATGACGCCTGCCTTGGAAGCATTGTAGGAGCATTGAGGCTGGGGCACGTTAACAATATGCCCGGACATAGAGGCCGTGTTAATAATCGAACCCTTGCCCTGCTTTAGCATAACCTTGGCTGCTGCCTGTGAGGTTAAGAATACCCCAGTCAAGTTAATATCAATTACTTTTTTAAACTGATCCAAAGTCATCTCCTCCGCCGGAATATTCATACAAATCCCAGCATTGCAGAAAGCAACATCCAATTTACCGAATTCTTTCAGAATAGCGGCAATCATTTGATCGACATCCGTCTGGTTCGTAACATCCGTCTTAATTGCCATTGTTTTAACTCCTGTAGCGTCAGCAATTTCCTTTGCCGTCTTTTCCGATTCTTCTATATCTACATCGACAATTGCCACATCACTTCCTGCCTCAGCAAGCGCAACAGCTATCGCCTTACCAATTCCCCTCGCGCCTCCCGTGACAAATGATGCCTTCCCGTCTAATCTCATTCTTTCCATAATACCCATATGAATTTTCTCCTTTATCCTATATTTAATCTAAACCGCTTTCCACTCTTGCCAACTTAAGTTCCACAAACCTTAGGTAAGCGCTCTCTTCTTCTGTAAACTGTCAAAGCCTACCGCAAGCACAAGCACGATACCTTTTACAACCATCTGCATATAAGTGCTTACATTCATAAGAACCATGCCGTTGGTAAGAATTCCTATAATCAATACACCGGCTATTACGTTTGACATTTTACCGTAGCCGCCGGTAATGGATACTCCGCCGAGCACAACACAGGTGATCACATCGAATTCATATCCCAGACCTGCCGTAGGTTGTGCAGAATTCGTTCGGGATAACATAACAATGCCTGCAAGACCTGCAAATAAACCGGATAGTGCATATACCAGATACTTCGTAACTCCTACTCTGATACCGGAAAGCTTGGATGCCTCCTCATTGCCGCCCACCGCATAGAAATAACGTCCGAAATAGCTCTTATTCAAAATAAAAGATCCGATTGCAAAGCAGACAATCATAATGATTACCGGGACAGGCACCGGACCTAAATACCCCTGCCCTATTACTTTAAATCTTTCATCAAATCCATAAATCGGTGTACCTCCGCTAATAAGATAGGAAGCGCCCTCAAAAACGATCTGTGTCGCAAAAGTAGCGATAATTGCAGGAATTCCGATTGTCGATATAAGGCAGCCATTTAAAACGCCGACGAGTATCGATAATATCAAAGATAAGATAATGGCAGTTACCATGCCAAATCCCATATTTACCATTAAGAATGCGGCAACGATATTAACAAAGGTAATAATCGAGCCGGTAGAAAGGTCAATGCCTGAAATCAGGATGACAAACGTCATGCCTATGGACGCAATGCCTAACATAGATACCTGGCGCGCTATGGTAAATAAATTGCTCGAAGATAGAAACCGTGGGTTTGCCAGTGAAAATGCTACAAACAGAATGATAAATACCATCCAGATAGCTTTTTCCTTTAATATTTTTATGATTGTGCTCTTCATCTTTACCTCCTAAACGGCAGATGCCATTTTCATTATAGTTTCTTGATTAAAGTCTTCTTTGCCCAGCTCTCCGGTAATCCGGCCTTCCGCCAAAACTATAATCCTATCTGACATTCCCATTAATTCTTCCATTTCTGATGAAATTAATAAAATTGTTTTGCCACTTGCGATTACTTCGTTCATCAGCTTATAAATCTCAGCTTTAGCACCTACATCAATTCCACGGGTGGGTTCATCAAAGATAAGCAATTCCGAGTTTGCAGCAAGCCATTTACCGATAATGACCTTCTGCTGGTTGCCGCCGCTTAGGTTCTTTACTATTTGATGCAGTGTGGGAGTTTTAATTAATAATTCCTCCTCACATTTCTTCGCTATTTCCAGTTCCTTTTTATTGTTAATTACCGACGCTCTGGATATCTTCTTGTAAATCGGCATATTGATATTGTTTTTTATGGATATGCCGAGCAAAACGCCATGACGTTTGCGATCCTCAGGTACCAGCGCAATGCCGAGGTCAATCGCCTCCCTTGGAGACTTCGGATTGATTTCTTCCCCTTTAAATATCATCTTTCCTTCCGTCTTCTTCGCCGCACCGAAAATCATCTGTACCAGTTCCGTCCGGCCGGCACCTACCAGCCCACCCAGTCCAAGAATTTCACCTTTACGAACCTGTAAATTAATATTCCTATCTCCATTGCCGCTTACATTTTGTAATTCCAGGATAATTTCATCCTTCTTATATGTTTCCTCCCGCGGAGGAAATGTCTCACTCAAAGAACGACCCACCATTAACTGAATCAGCTCATCTACATGGGAATCCTTTGTAATCAGCGTCTTGATATATTCACCGTCACGCAATACTACGATGCGGTCGGACAGCCTGTATATTTCTTCAAGCCGATGGGATATATATATAATGGATACTCCTTTTTGTCTTAGCAATTCACATACTTTGAACATGCTTTCAACCTCAGCGGTGGTAAGAGGTGCAGACGGTTCATCCATAATAAGCACCTTTGCATCCTGTAGAATTGCCTTGGCAATCTCAATCATCTGCTGATAGCCAACGGTAAGATCTCCGACCAAAGTCTTGGGATCAATCTTAATATTTAACTGTGCAAATGCCTTTTCCGCTTCTTTTTCCATCGCTTTTTTATCGACGACGATTCCTTTCCTGATCGGATTTCCCAGAAAAAGGTTCTCCGCGGCTGAAAGCCCTTTAACGTTATTAAATTCCTGATAAATAATTGCTATCCCATTCTCTGCCGCAAGCTGAGGGGACATGTGGGTGAATTCCTTCCCATTAATCACTATCTTACCTGAAGTAGGAATAACCGCACCGGAACAAGTCTTGATCAACGTGGATTTTCCGGCGCCGTTTTCTCCGATCAGTGCAAGAATCTCGCCTTTTTTTACTTCCAGAGAAACATCCTTTAATGCAACTACACCCGGATATTCTTTTCTAATATGTTGTAGTTCCAAAATATAGTCATCTTTCATTATTTACACCACGCATTCTTGTTTTTGAATGTGGAGTTATTCTAAAATAACTCCACATCCATAATTTGTACTACTGTCTTCTATTATTTATAGTCTGCCAAGTATTCCGCTGCATTTGAGCTGTCGATAACAAGAAGCGGTCTTACTAAATTCTGCTCTGCAAAGGTCTCACCATTAAGAAGTCTCTCATAAAGATCGACAACTGCTGCCGCTGTTTTCTTATTGGAGCCTTCAAAGCCTACGGATGCTCTTGTTGCTTCACCGTTCACGATTGCCTCTAACTGCTGCTGTGTAGCATCTGCCGAGAAGATACCCATATCGTCGGGAATATTTCCTTCCATCTTTGTCATAAATGCTTCGTTAGCGCCGATGTCACCGCCTGCACCGATGGAGCAGACAATCTTAGTATCGGGGTTAGCCTGAAGAATCGTTTCCATATTGGTGATTGCCGCCTGAGCATCAAGTGCCGGCTGCTGTGCTACAACCTTATATTTGCCGTTTGCTATCTCTTCAAGAGCACTCAGAATACCTGTTTCTCTTTCAAGAAGAATAGGAGTCTGAGGATAGTTCATAATTGCTACTTCCGCTATGCTTCCATCCGTGTAATGCTCGTTAATGAAATTAGCTGCTTCCTGTCCGATTACATATCCCAACTTGGTATTATCGAGAATCCAGTTAAGATCGGTATTTGTCATCGCATCATCCCAGCACATTACCTTAATGCCTGCATCTCTCGCCTGTTTTAAATAGTCTTCAATTGCATTAGGATCAGACGGATGAACCATGATCAGATCTACCTGATTGGTTATGAAGTTTTCAATCTGCTGAATCTGTGTCGCTGAGTTATCGTTACATGCAAGAATGGTGTATTCCCATCCCTTTTCCTTCAAAAGCTTTTCTACTTCTCCAAATACTCCTGCCCAGTAGCTGTTCTCAAGCGACTGAAGAGTAATTCCAACCTTGAAGTTCTCAGCCTCTGCTGTATCAGCAGCTTCTTCTTTTGCAGGTTCTGCCACGGCTTCTGTCTCCTTGACTTCTTCCGTCTTCGGGGCTGCCGCTTCTTGTGTAGGTGCCTTTGTACCGCATCCTACCAATCCGGAGAATGCCATAACTCCAACCAGTAACAAGCTAATGATTCTTTTTTTCATTTACTTTCCTCCTAATAAATTTTATAGTTTCTATATCATAAACAGCTTTGGCCTTAAGCTGCCTATTTCACAGTAGTTCGACAGGCCTTTGGCTAGTCGTTCAATCGAATAACAACCTTCCCTTTTCTTCGATAGTTCTCATCTTCGAAAGCTTTCACACAATCTTCGAGAGGAATGACATCGCTGATCATATCTGTCACATTCAGTTTCCCGGACTCTAAGATTGCAATAGAACGTTCAAAGGTATAAGGATTGATGAAGGATGAGGTAAGCTTTAATTCCTTCTTAAATACCATCTCCGGATCAACAGATACGATTGTATTCGGTCCGGTCAGACCGAACATCATAACGGTTGCCGCTTTTCCGGCACACTTTATGGCTGTTTCAATAGTCCGGATACTGCCAACGCATTCGATTACTACGTTAACATTCTTGCAATTTTCCTTCAACACAGCTTTTATGTCTTCTTCCAGGGGATTGATCGTAATATCCGCTCCGAGCTTGATTCCCATTTCCCTTTTTTCAAGTACCGGCTCTGAAAGAACAATTTTGCTGGCCCCGGCCATTCTCGCAAGCTGCAGCATAATAAGACCAATAGGTCCGCCGCCGATTACCAGCACCTCATCTCCAAGCTTAATATTGCATAAATCAATACCATGAAGACAGCAGGATACCGGCTCGGCCATGGCAGCAGTTAACGCATCCATGCCCTCTTTAAATTTGAATACCTGTTTCTCGCAAACAACACAATATTGTGCAAAGCCACCGTCACAGGTTGTTCCGATTCCAATTACATTTTCACAGAATTGCTCCATCGCATTCTTGCAATAGTAACACTCGCCGCACATATTGTTAGGGTCTACTGTTACCAAATCTCCAACCTTTACTTTGCTTACCTTCGCCCCGGTTCTTTCTACAATTCCGGAGAATTCATGCCCCATAATAAGCGGAGGTGCGGCTTCAAAGGCTCCCCCGTCTCCGCTGTATATATGGATATCGGTACCACATACCCCACAATATTTAAGCTTAATTAAGACATCCGTATCACCGACTTCAGAAACTTTCACATCCTCCACTCGAATATCCTTCGGTCCGTTATAGATTAGTGCCCTCATGTTCATGGCAGTACCCCCTTCGATCTTTCAATAGGAAACTCTCTTTTGAATATCTATAGCTTCCTTAGGCATCCGTGTATCATTAAGATATTATTAGCTTATCTAATTTTCCAACTAATTAATATCCCATTAGATTTCTAATTATCCAAGTATCTTATGAAGTTGTTTTTCTGCCCTGACAGACAGATCAAACACGAGTTAAAAGTATTTGATTTCATTTGTCATATGAATTATCATATTATTAATAAGGTTCCTGAAGGCTATAACGAAGCATTCAGAACGCCTGTCACATATTTATAAGGGAAAGGTTCTTCTAAGAAAATAATCCGAAGAGGAATTGTAATAAAATCAATAAGGAATTTAGAATAAGTAATCTAATTATTCTAGAAGGAGGTTCACTATGAAAAAAGTAAAGGTATGTAAACATTGCTCTAATTTTGATACAAAGGAAATCAAGGAACAGGCAGAGAACATGAATTGTAAATTAAAGTTCGACTGCATAGGCAAGTGCCGTAAGAAATGCCCTGAACTAAAGGATAAATACTATGGAAAGATCGATGGTAAGCTCGTCGTATGTTCCTCTAAAAAAGAATTCTTTGAAATGATGAAATAATTACCGGAAGGATTTGATTTGTTTTTATCATAATATTGTTAAATAGAACGTTTGCATCTACTCATTGGGATGCAAACGTTCTATTTTTACTTAACTTAATGATATTGATCATGAGAGGAGCATATCAGATTGTTATCCTCCATACCTCTGTTTTTTACGATATCTGATAGTAAGCCCCACTCCCGCAGATATAGCAATTGAAATAAGAATATAGAGCACCAGACCATTGGCATGCTTTTTCTCTTCTTTTTCCTGGGCATATCCCGAGTAAGCACTCATATCACGAATCGCAAGCTTCACATTTTCCGATTGGTAAGCCGGTGCGCTGAAATACTGTTTCATATCTACAATTTCATAAGTGCCCGTTGCCTGATTGTAAACGGTAATAAGATCTCCGCTATTTGTGCTCTTTTCTTCCGTTCCTCTATTGTCCTGATCTGTGTCCTCCTGCCCGTTTGAGGATTTTATTTGCGGCGGCTTTTGCCCGTTGTCTATTCCTGCTCCTTCATCCGATACGGAAGTTCCCGCGGTGGATGACTTCGACGCTTTTGAAGCATTCCCCGCTTTCTCCTCTTTTTCCTGATCCGCTTCCGGCTTCGCTTCTTTTATTTTACCGCTATTTTGTATTTCTTCCGCAAGCTCGTCATCGTTGTCCGTGGTACTTAAGGCTTTTCGGGTCCCGCCATCCGGCTCTTTCCCTGCAGAACCCTGTTCCGCAAGGCTTGACTCAGTCTCTACATCAGGACTTAGAACTTCACCAATGCTTCCGTCTGTTCCCGGCTCCGCACCATTACCAAGCGCGGTTCCGGAAGCAACCAAGTCACCATTGCCCATGCCTTCCCCAACAATACCTGCTGATTCTGCCGGCGGATTCCCTGCAGAACCGTCATCCTCTCCTGAAGCCATCGGTCCATTCTGCGCATCATTACCACCTTCCGCAACTCCTGATTGTCCGGCAGTATTGGTATCCGTTCCAAACGCGCTTCCGTTCCCGCCGCTTCCCTGCGACTCTTCAGAATCCAAAATGACATTGGAGGAGTCCGCTTTTCCACCTGCCGGAATTTCTTCTGCCCGGCTGCTTTTTATCCCATCGGAATCGCCTTCTGACATCGCTGTTACACCCGATGTCTTAGCGCCTTCTTCTGCCGCTCCCGTTTTTTCATGTTCGCTCTTTGTGCCGTCTCCGGTACTATTCTCATCATTTTCTTCTCCTGAACTGTTGCCTTCTACCATTGTAAAAAGACGGTCAGCAGTACCTGCAATTTCCGCAACCTTATGATTCGCCGCATAGCTGTTGCTCATTTGGGCATACATGGACTTGTCCCCCATAAAATATACCTTAATATAATCCAATAAGCTTATCTCATCGGCAAATGAGTAGTCAAACAAATATTCCCCTGTCATATAGTTATATCCGACAATTCCTCCATTGGAATACTCCACTAAGACAAATGGAGCCGAACAATCCAGATTGTTTGTCATATAGACGATTCCGCTTCTTTTAAAGTCTTCCGGCGCGTTGATATTCTCTCCCTGCTGCATATCTACCATAATGCCATCATCACCTAAAATCGTCTGGTAACTGTCTCCGGCCTTCACGTAAAGTAAAATGGAGTCTTTCACATTCTCAATCATACCGTCAACAAATCCCATTACTCCTGTGCTTCCCTTCAGTATTTGGGTTTCTCTCTGCACAATATCTGAACCTATGATTTCTGTAAACTTCGAATATGTTTCTACTTTATAGCCGTCATAATCAAAGGTTTGCAGAGGTATCGGATGTTCGATGGCTCCGATGCCCTCTACGCTGCCAAGTACCGTTCCGCTTTCTATCTCTATAACCTGTCCGTCTTTCGTCAGCGCTTTCCCATTATAGATGGTGATATAAGAGCCTGCCATTGTCTGAGCGCTCGGATCTTTTCTCGTCCCCTTTGATTGCTCTGTACTCTCTTCTCCTGACTCCGTTTGCTCCTCCGCTTCTTCTTTCACCGTTGAACCCGTTCCCGATACGATACCTGCCTCATCAATATAATAATACTTTGTTCCGTACGTCATGACATGCCTTGCCAACGCAGATGATTTATAATAAATCGGTTCACCATCTTCCCAATAATACTCCTCCGGATAGTCAAAGATATCTTCCAGCATATAATCGGTTCCATACACCTGTCCGTCTGCTTCCATATCTATTACAAACTGGTCAGGATTCGCAACGCCTAATTGAAGCTTAAGTCCCGCCCGGTAATCATAGGTGTAGGTATATACACGTTTTGTTATCAGTTGCTTATCTACTGTCTGATTCCCATATGACAGCATAAAGCAACCGTTTCCGTCTACAAAGTTCTGGCTGAATTCTATATTTACCTTATCCACATCAACCGGATAAATAATAGCATATGTATTATTAAGACTTCTCAGCATAAACGGGGAAGCATCGATACGCTGGGCAGATGGTGTCCATACGGGTATGGGCAATGCCAATCTGTGCGCCGACTGATAGCTTACCAAATAATCCGATATTATATTTGATTTTTCATTAATACGGATATGCGGCAAATAATCTTTGTCCTTATACATACTTGCATCAAGCAACGCATCCCACACTGCTGTACTTGTAATACCCGAATGAATAAACCTGTGGTAGTCTCCTTTTACGTTAAGGCCATTATAGGTCCCGTTCGCCTCTTTCCATTCCGTTTCATGACCTGACTGACTGCTTGTCCATGTAAGCCATCCAAGAGCCCGGAACATCTGTAAATTTCTAATATCTGATGCCGATACGATACGGACATTATATGCATCACTAGGTGCATTTTCACTGGCAATACTGCTATACTCATTTTTGTTCCAGCGCTTAAAGCGATAGGTACCGCTGTTCTTTGCATAATCCGGAGCATCTGCATTTTTTGCCAAATACAATGTATCATTTTCTGTCGTTCCTCCGACCCTCATCCCATCCCAGAAGTAAGTACGTCTCGCTTTATCTGCCGACGTATTATCTTTTGATATTGATATCCCATTTGCTTTCCCTTCAAATCCATCCTGATAACCGGAAAAAGCATGTGCAGTCCCTGCCATATCGGAGGTAACTGATTTGGCAAGTATTAAATTCATATATGTGTACTCATTTTCATTCGAGGCTCCGCTCTTATATCCGCTTTGATCTGCCTTGCTGCTTCTTCCGCCGCTCGCCTTATGCGATGCCGCTACGGAATTACTATAGGCCATTTCATTGCGTCCGATAGCTCCTCCCGCCCATTTATTGGCATGAACCGTTCCCGCAAAATAATTATACCTCATCCCTACTCCTGAATAGGAGTATACCGGATTACCGTTTATCGTAGCCGTAGTATAAGAGTTCTGATAGATTCCTGATATTCCGCCTGCGGAATGCCCCTTGCCTGCCACGTTTGCATTAGAATAGCTGACAACTATCGCTCCTGCATTGTGGAAACCCACAATACCTCCTGTCCCGTTATATCCTACAATCTGATATTGCTGCTTAGCCGCAGGAGATATCGTGTTTTCCGGTTCCGCATAATAAAAGCTGCGATTTACACCATTTGAACAGTATCCTACTACGCCTCCTACATAATCAAAGCCGGAATCAGCAATCGCTGAACTTGTAAGTATATTCGTATTCATAACGCCGCTGTAAGAAACGGTAGCTTCACTTTTTCCAACTAATCCGCCGACAGATTCAAAGCTTCCGGCAATCGTTTTTTCCGCCTTGATTGAGGAAGTATTAACATAGCAGTAATTAACCGCTCCATTATTTGCTTTGAAACCATCGAGCAAGCCTATGTTTGAATGGTTTTTGACATCGATCGTCGTATTTTCCACTACATTATAGTTATCGCTATAATCATGGTAACCACTGATTCCTCCGACATAATAATACAAAGATGCCGGTGTCTTACTTGTAGTGACTAAAGTATTCTTTACTGTCGTATTGCTGGCGTCATAGCATCTGCCGAACGCTCCTCCAATATAGCTGCCATGCCCTTTTACTATAATGCCGTCTACCACTAATGGCCTTGCATTAACCGCCGAGTTGCCGGCAGAACCTTCCCAGCCATTCGCATATCCATACAGCAGACCTGCCAGACCTCCGACGTAATTACCATTGGTACCTGACAGCATAGTCTCCTGTACACCGATCACAGTAGTAGAAGCAATAATATTACCGCTGCCGTCATAAGTTGGCGTGCCCGTCAATGTAATATTCCTGAAACAAGGAGCATTTACCGTTGTTCTCGGACTTGCATTTACGCCGACGATTCCTCCGACATAATCATTTCCCGCACCGGTAACAATAATGTCTTTAAAGCTTATATTATCAAAGCCTGATTTCTCGGTTCTTCCAACCAGACCTCCGACACTTCCGCTTCCTTTAACGGAAATATTCTCTCCTGTAATATCCTCATATAGGGTGCCTCCTGTCGAGAATCCGACAAAGCTGCCTACCTGAATTTGTTTTGTTCCATTCAGACCGACTTCGATATTTTTCAATTTGATATCTGACAGCTTACCGCTGATCTGGTATCCTATAATTCCCACATTATTTTTATCCGCTGTCCTGTTATCAATCTTAATCCCTTCAAATTCCACATCTGTTATCATTCCGGCCGAGGTTCCAATAATTCCTGTACCATCACGCAGAGCAGAATTTACCGAGCAGTTCTTAAATGCAATATTGCTCAATTCGGTATTCAACCGGAAAATAAAATTTTCATTATTTCCCTGGAGACTTCCCTTGCCGGGTCCGATATTCACATTGGAAAGAACCGCCTTCCCGGAACTTACTCCCCCCCTTAAACGTCCAATCTTGGCGTTCGTTGTAGGATTAACACCGGTAAATGAAATATCATTAACAATTCGGTAGTTTTCATAATTTCCATAATTGTTTGTTAGATTAATATATTTATTCCATGTATCTACATCTTTGATATCACAAAACATGGTGAGCGGAACTCTGACAGGATTATCAGAAAAATCTGCCTTCCCAATCGTGATACTGTTATCATCCGCTACTTTCTGGTATGTAATTTCCGTCAATAAATAGCTGTCCTGCCAATGTTCTTGCTTGGATTCCTGCAGGTAATCCGCATATATCCTGTTTTTCCCGCTGCTTATATCGTCAAACGTATATTTCAGATTTTCTATTTTAACCCCGGTAATTTTATATCCATTAGGATTATTCAAATCCATATAAATATATCTTTGGTCTTTATTAATCCCTACATCCCTTACTTCCAAATCATTATTTTGAACATGGACCAAACTAAGAGGGGTGTCGGTCTGAAACGGCAAAGGAAGCGTAGTTCCGACATAGTACAATACGGGCATGACTCCACGCGTTACCACCGAATAATCATATACTTTATCCATCTGAGCTATTGTTGTATAGGTATCCGGATTCTGCAGTTGGTCATAAGTTAATAAATCCAATGTGTTATCATCTTTAGGCTGACCGCTCATACCGTTAAGAAGCTGCACTTGCGAACCATAAAAAGAAACTATGCTGCCGGCATAACTTCCAATCGTATAGGATACATATTCCGCATTTGGATTGGAGCCAAATACGCTGCCCAGCGCAATACCGCTCATATTGTTTCGTGAATTAAGTACGGAGACCAATGCTGCTTCACCTATAATTCCACCCATTTTATCCTGATAACCGGTTACATTTACCCTTGAAATTACATTAGTCATACCATTATCTGTTGTGTTGGCGACATAATAACCTGCAATTCCGCCAACATTCATACCGCGGACGGACATATCCCCCGTAGCATAAGCGCCGTCTATAATACAATAATTATTAAAACCGATGATTCCTCCGGCACCTTCGCAGTTTCTAATATCTTCTACCGCCATGTTCAATTCACGAACATAACAATTACTGATACGGGCTTCCGTACCATATCCTACCATTCCGCCGATACGGCCTGTTGTATTGGTATTTTTAGGTTCCAGATATTTTATATTAATACCTGAGATACTGCTGTCCTGAATTTCAGAAATCGCATAGCTGTAAGCCGCGATTCCGCCCATATATCCATATCCGGTCAAAGAAACCTGTTTTAAATGAACATTGCTGATCACTCCATAAAAAAGTCTGATCAAGCTCGCATCAGCACCGGTTGTTCCCGCTGTTCCAAGCGTGATATTTTCGACGCACAAATTCTTAATCTCACCGCTCACATTTGCAAAAAGGTTAGGATAACTGCTTGTAATCGTTATATTCTTTATGGAATACCCGGCCGGATTGTCCGATGTGTTGCCACGGTACTTATTACCATCCAGCTTACCTTTATATTCCTTCGCTACATTAATACGATTGGCGGCAATTCCCGTAAAATCAATATCTGCTTGTAATTTGGCGTTTTCCGTCGGCGCACATACTACGTAATCATACCAATCCTGCGCATTGTAAATATTTCGGTAAAAATCTACAAGGAGAATAGGATTCGGGTTAAATGTTACGCTCTGTATCCTCCCGTTTATATAACACTCGACCGTTGTAATTTCATACGCTGAACAAAAACGGACGGCACCTGATACCTTAGCCCGCAAAGTCGTAAAGCCATCTTCCGACACAACAGAGGCGGAATCTATTTCTGTTGTAAGATTATCGATGACGATTTCCCTGATATCCGCATTTCTTGGATTGCTCAGACGAAATTCCACAACAGCCGCCTGCTCATTATCTGTATATTCAATCACCGTCGAAGATAAAATCTCAACCAACCGATTATTGATTCTGCTCGGCAGCGGTATATATGGCTGCTCCGGCATCTCAGCAGACATCTTAACGTGCGGATAATATCCGACTTCAACATTGGAAGTGATAAATTGATCTCCTAAAACCGATGCCTGCCAGCTGAAATCATTTAATGATTCCAAACCAATTCTATTTTGATATACAGATTTGGTATATGTAATATTATTCTCATTCCAATAGTAGACATTGCTTGTCCTGGAATTATTGGTTCCAAGAACAGGCCCTATATCTGCATCATAACTACTGTTATTGTATACGGAACTATAATATGACTGGCCTATTCCGTAAATACTGGTGATTCTTCCCCCTGCATTTCCTGCTACGGAGCCATACTCTGTTACAGCAGCAGTTCCTTTGTCAGGGCTGGGAACCACCACATTTACCAGGCTAAAAACATTATAAATCCTGCCGTTAGAGCCTTGCGCCCCCGCTATTGCACCAATGCGGATAGCACCGCTCTGTGACGGAGTTCCCACATCTGCATAGATATCAACACCGTAAGCATATCCATATCTTATAATCCCTTTATTATAACCGCACAGCAATCCGCATTCATATCTGGCAGTAAAAGGCATCATTCCATCCTCAGGATCATTGCTGATTGCAAAGTTCTCAATAATTCCCGATACTGTATTAATGCGGCATAATAATCCGAAATATCTATTTGCTACAGCCGCCCCCCCTTTAAATCTTACATGCACATCATGTATGCGGCCGTAATTGTTATAGCACAGCACTCCTGTATCATAAGCTGCCGATGTATAATTATCCATCTTTACATCAAACACCATATTACATATTTCGCCCTTAGGGCCAATATTGGAAAATAACGAACTGCCATTGGTTTTATAATTATAGGATAACGTATATCCTTGAAAATCAATAATTCCATTAAATATTGATGCCAGATTAACAGGTCTTACAGATTGTCCCGCATTATCAGGGTTCTCATAGTAAATATCACTTTCCAAACTAATGTCGCCCGTGATTATATATTTCCCGGTACCGCCGCCATTTTTTATTTTCCATACGAATTCCTTCGCATTATCGATATTTTCTGCAATCTGATCTGCGGTAAAGGTTAATGTATCCAATTCCAGTATCTGTCCGTTAATAATTACGTACAGTACCAGCGTATATGTATTATCCCCTTTATCTACAAGAAAAGATTTATTATGTATCACTCTGTTTGAAGCATCATAATCACCGGTTCCTATTGTATACGCTGCCGGATAGCCGGCGCTTCCCGTAATATCCACCCCGTTTTTCTTCACTTGAATAAAATAAGGAAGGTTTTGAAGAACTTTATCCTTATCATCTAATGTCACCTTCGTATTTGCACAAAGTCTTTTACTGTCATATCCCGCAATATTATACAGCTTAATCGTTCCCGACAAGTTAATAGAATCGCTTAACAGCAACTCCTTCAGAATCTTATTGGACTCAAAAGTTGCATTGGTATAGCCTTCATTATATTCAACAGCAATAAAAGTAAGCTTAAACTTCGCTTTAGGATCTAAATTCTTGATTTCAACCGGAACCGCGTCGTCTGTATTCTTAGGAATACGAAGCGCTTTCACAAAAGTACCGTCCTGCTGGTACAGATTCATTACTACTTTATGACCTGAATTGCCGATAATTGCTTCATCCGTATCCGTTACCTTCACATTAAAGCGCAGTGTTCCCGCAGCAAGTAATAAATCAGTCACTTCCACCTGAGCCGGTTCTCTTAACGTCTTGAAAGTGGATTGCGTAAGAGTTACGTTCATAGGGTATTTAATTCCGTTATAGGTAGCCCATATGGTCGGTTCGATTATATAATCGGTCATACTTTTCAGCGGATTCTGCCCTTCCTTTTGACCGGAAAAGAACGAGGCATCCATGGATACCGAACCATTCTGCACCTTGTTCGGCGGATCTGTTAAATGGTCATACCCGCTAAATGTAGCCATTGCCGTAGGATCAAATTGAATAAAGGAATCCGTTATCGCTTCCGCTCCGTTTCCCCTGATAATTTCAAATTTAACATCCGATAATAATGATTCCAGGACATCATTCGTACGCTCGGTATTCAAAGTATACATGATAACCGTACTGTGTGCCGTAATATTGGAAATATCAGCATTCACATAAATATTTCCCAAAGATGACAAGGAGGCAGCCGTAAATGCCAGATTTGTGATTTCGCCAAACAAGGTATTACCTGCTCCATTATTTAAGTTATAATCGCAGAATAAATAAGCATAATATTTCCGGTTTAACTCCAGACTATTGACTGAAATAACTTTACCGTCAATACTTATTTCATATTCCGTATCGGAACCGCTTATATACTTTTTATACTCCTCCTGCGTAAATTTATATGCATAATAAATTCTTCCGCCGTCAACTTTTCCGCCGTTCTCTATGTATTTGTCACATTCCTGCTTCGTAATCGGTGATGTTTCCATATTTTTCTCGGAAGAGAAAACAAGATAAATATTATAATTTCCGCTATTATCCCCTAAAATCGCGGATTTATCAGGATCTGACATTGTTACCTTCATCTTAAAATCACCGATTTTGTTTTGAACAATTTCCAGTTCTCCGACAGGACGCGATTTACAAGTAATAAATTCGCCCGTATTGTTGATCAACTCTATTTTCTTGCCAAAGTAGTCAATCGCTTCAATCTTATAGGAATACTCGCTGTTCGCTTTTAAATTAGGCATAGATTTCAGCAGTACATCCATACCGTTTTTAAAATTACGAATTTCCAATGCATCAATATTGGTAGTCGCATGAAAACCAAGCTGTGTACCTTTTCCACTTACGGTTAATAGCAAACCGCCGGAACGATTAATTCCGTACACCGCTTCTTCATCGGAAATTCCCTTCAAATATTCCACATGGGGAAGCTCCAATCTATTATCATAAAATACCTCAATATCCCTGTCATCTAACGCAACAGAACCTAATGCATCATAAGATTTCGTATGTAATGTTGTGTCCAATAAGGATTCCACCACTGTTTGATCGTATTCATCGTAATAGGTAAAATAAGCATTTACTCTGTATCTGGTATCCGGCTTAATCGCTCCGTTTCCTGCTGTAATGGTTTGTGATGAGCCGGTATATGTACGAAGAGCCAAAGTCTCTTTTCCACTGCTATCCACTTCATAAATCTCAAACTGCACTTTTCTGAGAGGATGTAATCTTCTGGCCGGGTCGCTTATCTTTACCGTTACCATTAAACGATATACTCCTTCTTCCATAGAAGTTATTTTTACAGAAGGCTTCTGATATTCCGGATCGGGCTGTTTCGTATCGTCTGTGGAGGGCTGCTTGTCAGGACGCATCGAATCCGGGCGCACTCCCATACTGCCTCCCCCCTGATTAGCCGAACCGCCGCTTTCTGAACGAGGCGGTCTGGAGGGCTGCTTTGCTTTTTCGCCGGAAGGCGTCTTCTGCTGAGACGAGGATGCCTCCGGCTGCTTTGCTTTCTGAACATCCCTTTTTTCTTTTTTTACAGTTTCTTTGTCTTCTTCTTTATCTTTCTCTGTTTTGTTCTGCTCTTCGGAGACTTCGGTCTGTTCCCTTGGACTATCGTCCACTACTGTTTCCGGAATCAGGAACTCCGTCTCTCCTTCTTTTTTCTCACTCTTTTCCTTTTTTTCAGTAATAACATGCAGCTTTAATAAAAGGTCATGGTAAGTATAAGGGGTATTATTTATCGTAATGATATCGTTGTCATCTATTTGACGGCATACCTGATAAACACCTGCTCCATCATTTGGTTCACAATAGGTAAAATAACCTTCTTTAAAATAAATAATGCTGTTCATAGCTATTTCGCGCTGTTCATTCCTGTCCTGATAAGCGACTTGATCCAAATTGATAAAAAGACCGTTTGTAAGCCTGCAAAAAAGATATTCTGTTGCATCAGCCCGCTCGCCTCCCGGATTGTATGAAATTCTCTCACTGACTGTCAGGCCTTGATAAGTATCGTTTTCTTTGAATTCCAAATCAAAAAGCTTTCCGGAATTCTCCATAAAGATAATTCCCGCATCACCATTGATATAAAAAGGAAAAGATAGGTCCACCTCCGTCTTCTTGTTTTCCCCCATATAAAAAGAGCTTCCCCGTTTGTAAATATAATCAAGCGCGTCAAAACGGTAATAAGGAATTGTTTCCGCATCTTTTCTCTCTTCTATGTCGGCCATGAGCATTTCTTTTATGGCATTACCGGAAATAGCATATCCGCTATCTTCCACTCTCAAATATGTATTAAACTTCGTTTGCAGAAGCAATAGTATAATGATAACTGCCGCTCCAATGCCTAACCAAATTTTCTTCATATGTTATTTCCTCATTGTAATAACCGGAAGGGAATCTACCGCTGAATAAATTAAGGCCTCACCATCCCCCATATCAATAATATCTTTGCCTAAATCGATGACGTATCCGGTTTCCGATTCCGCCTTTATATCCGTGCTCTCAATTCCAATCCATTCATAGGATTCATCCGCACTATTGTAATATTCAACAAACTGGCGGTATATCACCCTTACATATGACAATGGCTCCATCTGGACTTCTTGCTTTCCTATGCTCAATACCATCTTTTCCAAAAACACATACGTATTTTCCCCATCATATAAAAATCCGCCGAATACTTTCGCCTTTTTCTTATCATTCTCCAAAGTAACAACGCCATCTTGTTCTTTCAGCGTTGTAAAATAATTCACTCTTTTTACACTCTGCCCCTGGGCAGGTGTCATTATGAGCATATTTTTAGGCAAAGTCATCTTTCTCGTTCCGGGATAGAGAATCGGTATGGAATCAACCACATTTTCTTCAGAACCTTCCCTTATACTGACCATCCCCTCTTTGTTTCTATAAGTAGCATCTTCTGAATATTCCACTTTAATGCCCGCTACATATTGAAATGTAGCTTCATCCGGCTTATAACTGCTCAAACCGTCCCCATACCATACAACAAGAAGAACTAATAATATAAGTAATATACCTGCAATTCCAATTTGAATCAGCATTCCTGCCGTAGGCTGTCTTCTGCGTCTCATTCTTTCATCCGCTCCTTATTTCTTCATCCCTTTTCTTCTTTCTGCGCTGTCCACAATAGAAAGAATACAATATCCTACATCATATACCGCATACAATACTAAGAAAACAGCAAGAAAGGCCAATGCTGCCGCAATTTTTATATCGAACAGAACCTCCCGCAAATACGACAGCAGCAGATTGGATACAAAAAGAACCGCCATGATTACTGTCCCGTTAAAGAGGCTGACTGCCGCATCCTTTATTTTACGCCGGGATAAGTTATAAATAAGTACCAATACTCCAAAAAAGGCAATGTGAACAATCTCAATCCTGCCTTTATTGAAAAGTAAGGAAACTACCAAAAACAATTTCAGCATACAAACCGCTAATACAAATGTATCAGACATATTCATGTCATATAAGAAACCAATAAGTTTCATGTTTGAACTTTCCCAGCTGAATCTGCGGCAATACACAAAACATAGTATTGTAAGTATTATAGTACTTACTGCCGTCACTATTATCATGGATTTCAGCAATATCATCTGCTCAACAATCGCTTCAATCATCACTATACCCTCATTTTATCTTTTGTTTTATTTAAGATCTTCTGCTTCAGGCTTTGCAGCCTCGGCAATGCGGTTTTCGATCAGTAAGGAGAATTTATTTTTTTTATGCATATAAAAACCATGAATCGACTTATAGTCAATCGTCTTATTATCAAAAACCAATTGAATAAACCCTGTGAGCTCACCTATTACCGGTATAAAGTCTTCCATGATCAATAAATTATGATGATTGCTTTTTACCCGAATCATTTTAATATTATCGTATTTTTCCACACCGGTCTCAGAATCCACAATTTCCGCACTAATCTTGTACTTTTTCTTTTCCCTGATTTTATCTTCCATTAAATTTACCTATATACAAAAAATTAATTTCATCGTAGTCATCATATTTTCCGGATAAAATATTTTCCACATCGTCGAGAATATCATCAATATCTACAAATTCACCCGCTATGCCCGTGTAATTCTCCGCAACGAACATTGGCTGAGTAAAATAATTTCTAAGTTTTCTCGTTCGATAAAATACGTTGGTATCCGATATGGAGAGTTCTTCAATACCCAAAACAGCAATGATTTCCTCCAGTTCCTGATAACGGGAATAATACCGCAGTGCCTCTTCCACTAATTGGTAATGCCGCTCACCAATTTTTTCAATATCTATCAATTTGCTTTGTGTACTGAATACATCGACTGCCGGATACAGGCCCTTTTCGGCCACTTTTCGGTCCAATACGATTTGACCGTCCAAATGTGTTGTAATTGTCTGAACTGCCTGATCCGTAATGTCATCTGCAGGAATATAAATAGCCTGAAACGAGGTAATAGAGCCTTTTTCCGTAGAATTGATCCGCTCCTCTACCTGACTGATCGCAGTATTGATATTGGCAGGATAACCATTTTCAATAGGAATGCGGCTAAGTTCTGCATTAATCTCACTCATCGCCTGCACATGACGATAAATATTGTCGATAAACAAAAGCACGTCTTGTTCTTTCTCATCCCTTAGATATTCCGCAAGCGTAAGTCCCGAGAAAATAGCTTTGGAACGGGCGGCTGAGTTTTCCCCCATCTGTCCGAACACAACTGCCATCTTATCGAGCAAATTGGCTTCCCTCATTTCATCATACAGCTCTTTCCCTTCACGCGAACGTTCTCCTACACCGACAAAAACAGAATTGGAGTTCAATCCTTTATAAACGTTGTTGATCAGCTCTTTGATCAATACTGTCTTTCCAACGCCGGCACCACCAAGAAGTCCCATTTTATATCCTTTTTGCATAGGTGCAAAAAAATCCAGCACCTTAATGCCTGTCCAAAGAATACCGCCCTTTAAGTTAATCTCCTCTAATGAGACATTTCTGCTGTAAACATTTTTTGTACTAATATTTTCTATCTTATTATCATCGATCAAATTTCCATAGGAATCGAATACTTTTCCAAGAATTTCATCACTATATTGTATCTCAAGTCCGCGAGGTGCTTTAAATACATCAATACCCTTTTTTAGTCCGACCACGCTTTGAAAAGGAATCGCAGAAACCACTTTACCATCTTCTTCGGCTACTTCAAATTCAATTCTCTTTCCATTATTTACCGCATATAAAATATCATGATATTTTACTTTCTCATCGTTAACCAATATCGATACATTTAATTCTGATATGGAGATAATCTTTCCCACAAATACATCACTCATTAAAGCGCCTCCTAATATTGTCTCAGCTTATTGTAATTATCCAGTACTTTTGCGAACTGTTTATCTTTTTCAGCTTTTCTCTCCCGCATCACCATCGCCTCTTCCCGTTCAGCAATACGGTGAAGAGATTCTGTTGTCACACTCTGCCGCGATATATTTTCTGCCGCATAGCTTGCTACCGTTGCTATTTCTAAGGAATATTTCGTATAGAGTACCATCAGATCCTCTAACAGCTTGTTCACATCGCCTTCAAATGTAAAGTCTTCCTTATAATGCTCAGATGCGCTTTCTTTCCTCATATTTTTTTCCAAAGGAAAGATTTGCTTTTGCTCAAATTGTACCTGCGATGAATTATAATAATGATTATAAATGATGTTGATCTTGGAATACTTAAGCCCCCTGATTCCGCTTTCAAGTATTTCCATTACTTTTGACTTATCATTATCGTACTCTTCCCTTGTTAAATGAAGAAGCAGTTTCTTTCTCACCGTCGGGCGAATTTTTCTCCCTATGACAACTTGTACTGCATCCTCTTCCTCATCATGGAGGACTCGGTTTACCAAGGAATTCAAATTATTACAAAAGCCCATATCGCTGCCGATATAGATATTCAGAATAGGATTGCTTTCCTTCGTGCGTAAAACCGCATAATCGAGCGCAATGTTTCTGTTATTTACGATATTATCGATCATGTCTGTCAATACGTTTTCAACAGCCGCGTACTTCTTTGCCTTATTCCTGGATTTTTCCACTCGTAAAAGCGAATGAACATTCATAACTTTTACTACGCTTTTTATACTCATAATTGGCTTCCCACAACTTCCATAAAGTGCTCTTTGATCTCTACCGGATTTCTCGGTGAGAATTTATATTGCAGCAATCTTTCCTGCAATGCTTGACCTTCTTTGAGGTTATGCTGCATTTCCTGACTCATTTCATCGACATTGACAAACTGATATACTTCTTTCGTTTCCAGATAACTCAAAAAATTACGTCTGACTACCGCACCTAATTTTTTCATCTCCGGTTCCTGCACGGCACCGCCCAAACGGGAAACGCTGAGTCCATAATCGATGGCTGGTTTTAAACCTTTCTCAAAGTTTTTCTTCGACAACACAAGCTGTCCATCCGTTATGGATATAATATTGGTAGAAATATAATCCGTAATATCGCCGCCCCTTGTTTCAACGATAGGCAAGATCGTAATGGAACCGCCGTCCTTATGCTGGCAGCCTTTCTCGAGAAGTCTGGAATGCGTATAAAAAATATCCGGCGGATATGCATCTCTTCCAGGCACTTTTCCCGCTAATAAACTAATTTCCCGATGAATATCCGCATGGGATTTCAGATCATCAATGACTACCAGAACATCATTGCCTTCTCTCATATATCCTTCTGCTATAGAAAGTCCCGCATAAGGCGTGAAGAAAGAAACCGGCGGTTCATCATCATTAAAAGCCGCAAGAATTAACGTATATTCCATTGCCCCTTTTTTCATAAGACTATCGTACAGCTCTCTTATATTCTTTTTCGTTTTATTGATTGCTATGTAAATACAAATTACGTTATGGTCTTTCTGATTAATAATTGTGTCCATAGCTATCTGGGTCTTTCCTGTCTTTTTATCCCCGATAATCAGCTGCCTCTGTCCATATCCTATCGGATAAATCATGTCAATGCCTGAGATTCCTGTGTAAAACGGGCGTTTCACTTCTCCTCTTTCCATAATAGGAATTGCCGGAGTCTCTATCATGTATGGAATCAAGTTCTCAAATTTTTCACCTATCAGACGGTCTTCTCCAAAAATATCAACAATATGCCCCATTGCTGATTTCGAATACATAGCGCAAAAGTCCAGATCAGTCGTTACCACTTCGTCGCCTACATAGATGACATTCGTTCTTTGCAGCATAGCTATCATAACAGAGTTTTTTCCAATAGAAGTTACATATCCTACCGAATGATTGGCAATGACCACACGTTCATAGAATCCTACGGATTCCAATCCCACAACTTCCAGGATATAGTCTTTCACCTTTGACACATAACCTACTTCATATACATTATTCATGGTTTTCATATTCTTTAATTTTGTATTGACCAGATTTTCAATAAATGTACTCATTTCTTCTCCTCGATTCGTAGACACTGTAATCATATAGCCTGTTTTGATAAACAATTCTGATACCTTCACATACATTGCTGTCAAATTGACATATCACATTGTCCGCTATATAAGAATAATCTTCATCCTTTTCCCCTAAATAAGCCATTAGTATGGGGCTTTCTTTCGTTATGACCTCATTGATCCAGTTCAGAAATCCTAATAGATTAAACTCCTTTGCTTCACGCAAAGGTTCCAGATATTCTTTCAGCAACTTTTTTTCTTCTCGTTTCAATTCCTCATCCAGTAATTTCAGCTGTGTTTCTTCCGGGAGGCTGCTCAAGTCATAAACAGCTTCAAAATTAAGAGTTTGCAGAATGCTTTTTGCTGCATTATATCTTTTTTTATCGCCTGCATAAGGAAATTTATCCAGAATCGTGCGAATAATCTCTTCTTTATCTATAATGAGCAGATTCTTTACTAATTTATAATCTTCAAAAAATACGTTATCAATATATCTGGCCGTAGGAATAAAAATATCTCTTTCAACCGGACGCGGCCGGTAAAATCTTGAAGTTCCCAAAGAGTTATGATCCATTTGAAGCATTCTTATTTCCTGCTTCAGCTCTTCTTTGCTAAACTCCAGATTCTGTATCTCGTCTATCTTTTTTTGAAAATCATCATCATATTCGCTTAATTTTGATAAAAAATAAGCGTTCACTTTCTTTGTCGCATTTTCAATAACGAGCCTCAAGGATATGATGATAAAATAAATCATGACACCCATTACCAAAAATATAGAGATAAAAACCGCAGTCATCTTTATGCCTCCACCGCTTTTTCTTACACTGCCAAGGGATTAAAAAACAATAATACAAGTACAAATGCAAATAATAAAAGTAATAATAATGTCTGCACAATTGCCACAAACATAACGGATTGTATGACATCGCTTTTGGTTTCCGGATTTCTGCCAATAGCTTCAGCTACTTTTGAACCAAGTATTCCCATACCAATTCCCGTCCCCAAAAAAGCAAGACCCAATATCCATCCTATCGCCTGTAAAGTTGCCGCTAAAATTGATTCCATAACTTCCTCCATTCTGAATAATATCTTTTTATTGTACTAACCCATTTGTTTCATTCAAATATGCTTCCATTGACTTCCCGTTATATTTTGCATTTGCAAATTTTAACCATACTTTTGAACCATCGGCAGTTCCGTCCACTTGGAAAGTAACGGTCGACTGATAACCTGCAGAGGTGACTGCTTTTTTAATATTGACCGAATCACTTGCAGCCTTGTCCGTGCTTGAATATTTGTCACAATAGATCAAAAGCTGTAATCCCTCTTCCAATTGATATGTCTTGTTCAAATAAACGGTGTAGGTTACCGATATTTCGCTTTTATTCTTACTGCTGTTATAGATAGTACTGATTTTATTCAATTCCATTGTTGCAAGTTCTCCGCTGGTCATCACTTTTACGATATCCTGAATAACATCCTTCAGCTGTGCCGGACTGTCTGAGGTTTCTTTTATATAAGCACGATATCCCATTTCTACCTGATAGGAAGTACCGGGATCCAATCCCATCACAGTATACGAATTACTGGTTTTATCTAAATGCACCGTTTCTTTTAACGTTCCGCTTTTGATATCCTTTATATTTAAAAAGACATCCACCAGATCATTTGTAACATCGCTCACCATATAATCAACATCAATAGTAGCGATACCGGCAGTCACTTTATTAAGGCTAATCCACTTGGTTGCAGAAACAGCAGCATCACTTCCGATTCCGCCGTCGCCGCCCATACCTCCGTCGCCTCCCATGCCGCCGTTGCCGCCGATTCCGCCTACGCCTCCGGTTCCGCCCATACCGCCTGTACCGCCATTACCGCCAATACCTCCGACACCGCCCATACCGCCATTGCCGCCGGTACCTCCGGTTCCGCCATCGCCGCCAATGCCTCCGGCACCACCATCGCCTCCGATTCCGCCATCGCCTCCGCTTCCGCCGGCTCCTCCGCTTCCGCCTACAATAGTAATGACATCCGGATTATTTGCTGCAAGAAGCGCATCGCTCTCTTCGACTAAACCTTCCTCATATATCAAAGCTCTTCCGGTATATAGATTACTGCTTCCAATTATATTTTTCAGATTTACTACCTGCTTATCATATACCATATATTCGCTTGCAATATCGAAGTATAGCCCCGCACTCTCTAACATAATAGGTTGAATCATATTTACATAATAATTATCATTCATAAGCAGTGCTGTACCTGATTTATGAATATTTACCGCTATGTAATCTTCTGTGCCAAAACTATTATCCGTAGAAACAATGTTTTGTCCTGTCATAACATACATTCTGTCGCGCAGTTTGTATAAAGCTGCATTATGTAAATTCTCTACTTCGGTAATTTCGGAAGTATTATCAACTCTTCCGTCTTCATGAATCTGGTAGGCGCTTCCATAAATAGTTAAACTCCCTTTATCCTTATCAAAAATTAACGTATTCTTTCCAAGGCAATAGACCGCTTTATCCTGATTCATTTTGAGATAATACTTTTCATCCCACTTTTTGGAAAGCTTCGCATCCGATATCATTTCCACATATTCGTTATCTTCCGTATAAACAATGCTGTTTTGACCAATCTCATAATCAGAATCACTTTGTTTAAGAACAACATAAACTACAACGGAAAAAGCGATTAATGCCACTGCTATTAATGCTCCGAATATATTAAATGTCATGGTATTTTGTTTATTAATATTCCTCATAGTATTCCTTCCTCACTATAAGTAAGAGTTGCAGTTCGGCCTTCGGCTGAACTGTTACAGGTAAGCACTTATTCCGCTGGAGCAGTATTGCTGTTTGTATCCGAAGCATTATTGGTTCCGTTTGTCTGGGGGCTCGTATTGTCGGCTGTCCCTGTCTGAACCGTATTGCTGCCTGTTGTCTGGCCCGTTGTCTGACCTGTTGTCTGGCCTGTTGTCTGGCCTGTTGTCTGGCCTGTTTCTGCACTATTTCCAGCCTCCGGCGCCGGCGCACTTTCGGCGCCGTTTTCTTCTATGAGAGACGGATCTGTTGTACTTTTATTATTCTGAGATGCCTCCGAGTTAAACAGAGAAAAATTTCCTGTTCCCGATACTTTAACTGTAATGACATCATTTCCCAGCATTTCGCCGGAACCTGTCTGATATTGGACCTGTATTTCATAAGTTCCTGCAGGTATATCGCTCTGGGAACCCCAATTTAAAACCATTTCATATGTTGTCTGGGAACCATCATACCCTGTATCCGTCGTGTTATAAAGCTTCACTCCGTCTTTATAAGCAGTTACCAGAATCTTTCTGACACCGGAAAAGTTTTTCAGATTAGACAATGTTAATGTCAGTTCTTTCGCTGTTCCCGCTGCTCCCAAAGTTGCAGAAGCTCCGCCGGAAGTAGTAATCGTCATTTTCTTTTCAACGAGCTCATAGGTTGATGATGTTGCATTGTTCAAAACATCCGCATTTGCTTTCACGGAAACAGTATATAAAGATTCTTGGCTTAAATCTGAAAATACCACTGTCTGTACTTTTTTATCGCTCTGTTTTGTCACTGTCATAGTCTCAATCGGCGAACCTGTTGTTGTATTCCCCTTATAAATTTCTACCACATACATGTTGTCAACAGCACTGAACTGCGAATCCGTACAGACGATATTCGCGGTAACTTTTGCAGTATCCTCTCCTGTAGTCTCCTGGCTTAACTGGATATAAAAATCAGGGATATCTAATTTAGCAGGTGTTGTAAATATAACTTCCTTAGTTCCCACTATTGAATTTTGCAGCTTGTCAAAGACTTCAACTTTAAGCTTATATTCCGTTCCCAGTTTTAATATATTGCCGCTTGCACTAGGATTCATCAAAATCGTCATTTTATTATTCTCTTCTATTTTCTGAGAATAATATGACTTATCCCCTGACCCAAGAGGTGCAAGGTCCGTCGGACCATATACGACATTGCCATTGCTGTCTATGATAGAATATTTTACTATCATTCCTGTACCTTCATCTCCGGGAATCGCAAATCCGAAGGATGCCCGTTTATCGCTATACGAATTATAAATATAGTCCGGTCCATTGGTATTTATCGTAATCTGATTTTTAGTTTTAATCTCATAAGCATAAGGGCTGGTTTCTCCGTCAAGGGAATACAGATCCTTCCTGTTGCCTGCGGTATCATAAGCAAACATGATAATACGATATTCCGTATTAGCTTTAAGTCCCCTGACACGAAGCGGCAGTGTTATTTTTCCATCCTTTGGAATGACTGGAATGGTGTTGTCCTTATAGTTGCCTTGGCTATAATAATCTGCTGCATCCGTATACCTGTCACTGTCATCCGTTATATAATAGTATATCGTTTCACTGTCGCGCACTTCATTATCTACGGCTACCTTCAAATTCTTATAGCTGCCATCCGACTGCCGCTCCATAATCTGAGCATAAAGCTTACTGTCGTTTGTCGCACCTGTTCCCAGCACTTCAAAGTTAAGAAGTACACTCATAACGCCTTGGCTGGAATTGATTAATTTTACCGCCGGAAGAATATCTCCCAAATTAACATGATAGGATGTATCATTGCCTCCAAAGTTAAGTGCCCCGGACAATGCCAGTTTCTCTGCCGTATAGTAGGACGCATTTACCGCCGCCTTTTCCTTCATACCGCTTTGGTCGCACTCAATGCTTACCGTCTTACTTTGTAAATAATTTCCAGACAGCAGCACCAGGGGAATCCCTGCGTATCTTTGAGACAACTCGTTTTCCGTAAAACCATTGCCTTGTACCGCTCCCGGTACAAAAAGAGATTTGTTCAATTGAGAACTTCCGTCTTCCCTTTTCGCCGTATCAACGAAAATATTATTCGAAAAATAGATATATTTAGGTTTACCGGTTTGGTCATAGCTCTTTAACGCATAAAGGGTTTCATCCACAAGTTCCTTTTTTGAGTCTCCAATCGCCTGTGTAGAGGCATAACCGGACATACCTGTTTCAAATGTGCTGTAATATCCCTGTACAATAACGTCCACCGCGGAAATGTCCGCATTCTCCTTCATTGCTTTAAGCGGCGAGGTGTCCATATACGCATAACCGTACGGATATTGAGTCCCTCCCTGCGTATCCTGCATCGTTCCCTGCTGGATATCGAGATATACGGGGTCATACACCACTCTCTCCTTTTCGTTATTACTTGCATCTTTTCCTATAAATGTGACACGTAAGGCCGCATATTTATAAATATCGCTGCCGCGAAGGGTCAAACGATACAGATATCCCCCCTGATTAATCAGCGCCATCTCATGACCGTCCGGCGTTCTGTTTTCACTTGCAACGCTTTCATCCGCCACTTTTCCCCGGGCCTCAATATTAGAAGGAGCCGTGTCTACAGATGCAATAAACTGAACCGGTGCAGAAATAATCTCTTGCTCTGTCGTTTCACTTGTCAGCAGTTTATAGGGAACTGTAACCGTATAATAATATCCGTTTGTAAGAGTCTTTAACTGCAGTTGTGTAAAGTCAGTAAGATAATTTGCTAATTCTGCTTCAACAGTAGCTATTGATGTTGCTGCAGCCCCAATAGACGCATAGCTCTTTAGCTTCAACTGAGCTTTCGTACCGCCTGCATCCAAGGTTATCGCTTTGTCGGGATCTTCCATCTTGTACTTCCATGTCATCGAAGTTTTATCGCTTGTCCATGGATAGCGTTGTACTTTCGGTGTCTGTTTTACTACCGATACCACTTTGGAACGGTAATAAGGTACTGGTTCACCTGCATTATATGTACAGTAAGGATAAATATCGGGATTGCCATCATCATCACAATCATAGCCAAATACAGGATCTTTCGATGCCTTCACCTGATAAGCAACATAATATCTTCCGCCTCTTGTTATTACCTGATTTGCAGGATTACCTGTTTTATTTTCCCATGTAAGGTCGTTATTAGCTTCTGCCAGATCACTAAAATAGAGTGTGATCGGCTCTGCTTTTCCGTTCCCCACGTTACCCTGTAAATTCTTCAGGGTAAGTTCACAGACTAATTCTCCAAGGCCTACCGTTCCGCCATCTGTAATGGAAGCCGGATCCGTTCCTCCCGGATAAATATTTTTGCTGGTGCCGGTACCGCTTCCGTCCGGTGAAACTTCATTATCCTTGAGTTTATATATTTGGTATGTAATTTCCAACGCATCCGCATAAGGATAGTTCGCCTGAAGCAGCAATCCTACCGGTGTATCTTCTCTCAGGTTCGCATCCTTATGCTCCGCATCCGCATCCTTATTCAAGATGACGGAAGAACTTACCTGACTTGTTGGATCGGCTGCCTGAATATGCTTTTTCTTAATTTTGAATTCCATTAAATTTTCTTTATCTGTAAATGGAATGACATTTTGATGAGGATTCGTATAGTCAGTTGCTGTTACAACCCGAATAATAAATGTTCCGCCGCCAAAGAATACGGAATCATTATCATCCAATCCGAAAGATGCCGGAGAGATCAAAAGCTTATTTTCTCCGGTTTTAGGATTAGCTGTAGTTAGACCGTTTGTACCGTCCGCAGTCACCACACCGCGGTCAACCCATCCCCCGCTGAAGAAGATACTTCCATGCGTATCTGCATCACTATCTTTGATGATATATGGATTCCCGATTACTTTTTCAACTCCATCATCCGTCCTGTGCACCAACTCCAGTTTCAGAGTCTCCATCGTTTTGGTTTCATACTTATAAAAATCTGTTGGAATACTTCCTGACGCGCTTGAAGTAAAGTTTATAAGTTTTTTAAACGCAGTCGTTGCATCCGAAACAGTTGTGAAAACCGCACTCAGTCCGTATGTGTCCGTTGTTTCGGCTCTGATGCCCACCAGATAAGTAAACTTCTCCGCGTCGCTTATCGAGCTGTTATTATCCGTATCTACAGGACCGCTCACCGATAGCGCATAAGCAGTTTTCGCTCTGAGCCCTGTCTGCTTAAAATAATAATAAACTGCCTTTCCCGGGTTTGTCTCAGGTGCATTTACCGTATTTACCAGCTTTATACTATAAACATCTTCATACTCACTCGATATGGTAAGTACAAGAGGATATGTATCTGAAATATATTGAGTCAGCATATTTCCTGCATCGACCACTCTTACATATCCGTCTATTGTCTCATGAAAGCCTCCGGTCTCCGGTGTCTTATTTACCTGGATAATTTCCACTGCTGGAAACGTTGCATCGGACAAGCCGGCTCCTGTGGAAAACAGTGTAGAATATTCTACTTCCTTCTCATTATCATCAAAAATGATAACTACTCTGGCCACATAATTTTCCTTGTCATCTGTTGGAAGATTGAACGTCTGTACCTTTAAGGTAGAGGATTCTAAAGTATATGCCGGTGTCAGGTTAGTCAGTGAATTACTGTCAATTGCCGCCGTAACATCGGAAGCTTTATATAGTTCATAGCGATATCCTTGAATTCCATTATCCTTGTCTGTCAGCGCATCCAGCGTGACTGTAAGCGTACGGAATTTATCATTTGCAGTTAAGGTTGGGGCCATTGCAGAAATTAATACCTTATTATTCTCATCACTGCCCGCCTTATAGGGTTTCTTCTTTAATGTTTTAACTTTAATCTCAGTTCCGTCTGTTGCAATAACCGCACCGCTGCCGGCTGTTGTCACATTAGTAAGCGCAGCATAATATGCAGTATTGCTTTCTATTACGAAATTCCTGATTCTATTGCTGTCGCTTGGAGTATTTTCGTTAAATAATAAGTCGGATTTGCTGCTTGATAATGCCGGATATTTCGCCAGTTCTACTTTATTTCCATCATTATCATACCGATAAAGCAGTACATCATAATTTCCAATAGATGTAGATGTCATTATTGTTCTTAAAGTCAGAGAAGCATCTGTTACGCTTTGTTTCTCAAGCGTTAATCCCAATGCATCCGTTTTAAACACTTTTGTAAACAGATTAGCCTCTTTTCCTTCTAAATCAGACTCTTCTGATACGTACTTGCCGGAAACAATCAATATATATTCTTTATCCGACGAAAGCGTATTCATATTTATTTGAAAGCTGCCATTCTGCTCTAAACTGGTTCCCCAGCCATTATTTGGCGGCGATACTTCCTGCATCGTTGCTCTATCATAAATCTTTACTTCAGTGGAACCTTGTAACAGAGAGTTATCCGAATCGGACATATTGAGCTTCATTTGCACACCGCCCGGAGTAATGTCAAAGCTACTGCTATCCATAGTTACAATAGGGCGTGACAGCACTTCTACTCCGACAATTCCAGATAAATCTTCCTTTCTTTTTCCATCTTTTCCATCGACTCCATTCGCACCGTCATATCCCATAACGCCGCTGTCGCCTTCGAGTCCGTCCAAACCATCTGCGCCGTTTATACCATTGCTTCCTTGCGCTCCTGCTGCACCTTCTGCTCCTTCACTTCCTTCTTCTCCTGCTTCTCCTGCTTCTCCTACTTCTCCCTCTTCACCTTCTTCGCCTTCTTCGCCTTCTGCTCCCTCTGTTCCGGCGGCGCCATCCTTGCCGTTTACGACATTAAATGTAGGTATTTTCAACACAGGAGAATCGGCATTCTCATCCAGTTCGATATAACTGTCATCATCAATTGACATAGAATCCAAGGACACCGCAGGCTCTCCGTTTATATAGAAACTTTTTCCAACTAAATTAAGCTCAGCGCCATTCTGGGTACTGAGAAAAGTGTCTGCCGAAACCGTTTGATAAGTACCTTGCTGGTGCACGATTCGAACGATTCCGTTATCTACATATTTAATTTGGGCATAGCCAGGTAATGTGATTTCAGTAGATTCACTTAAGCGCAATGTTACCTCAGGAGAAGTGATCATATAATCTGTGTCTGAGATTTTCCATATGAATTCCGACAGGCTCATCGATTCGCCTCTGCTGCTCATCTCATATGAGTTGCCGTTTTTTACAAGAATTGTATTTTTTGTAAGACTGTAATATCCAAACTGGCCTTCCTTTATATCGCTCAGGCTCATAATTACGCCTTTGGTAAACGAACCTAACGATCCGTCGGCATAGTGCAAAAATTGTTCGGCATCGAGAGCAACATCCGTCCCCGTTTTATCTTTAAACAGGACTTTTTCTCCATATCTTTCTTTATATTTTGCTCCTTGGCTGAAATAATACTGTTCATTCACTTCCATTGTTACATTAACTTGCTCGGAAGGTTTTAATATGAAACCATCTGCCGGAAACTCTTTTGTATTTTTCCGGTAATTAACAGTGCTTAATGAAATAAGCCCGGTAGCTAATAACAATACAGCTACCACGATAATCAAGATGCCTCTTTTTACTTTCATTCAGTTATCTCCCCCGCCCTTTGCGTTCTTTTGTATGGACTTTCTTTCGTATATTACATATCTATTATTTTTGTCATTTCACACTAATATTCGACTTTTTGCAACAATATTCCTGTTATTTTGCCTAATATGCCTATGATATTATATAATATAATTAAAATTTGTACAAGAAAAAATTAAAATTTCTATTTAATTCTTATTTAATATGTCTTCGAGTTATCTGTACCAAATAATAAATTATTTGATATTCCTATCTCTTTCTAATAAAGTACTCATATCAAACGGAAGTAGTTGACACCGAATCGGTGTTTACGATGGCATCAATACGATTATGTTTTACATGTTCAAATATTCTATAATCTGCTTCGTAACTAAATAACAAGACTTTTGCTGCAAGTAATGATTACAACAAAAGTCTTGTTATTTTTTATTAATAAATTAATATTGGTACCATGAGAATAAAATGGACCGGGGTTTTTTATGCTATAAAAATGCTATTTGGGCTCTAAATATAAGCATACTCTCTAACAGCCATAGTTTTAGAAATTGTTACGAAATCTCCATAAAGCAAAAAATTTTAACTCCTGCTTTTATTTCATAACTCTTTCTATGCAACCAGCTTCATTACTTCTTTCATAGCTCGAATAAAAATTCTATTCTCTTCCATCGTGCCGACTGACACTCTGCAAAGCATAGGAGTATTAATTATGATGCCGCGGTTCATTATTTCTGTTTTTACCATCAATGGATCTATATGAGGATCAAACATAATAAAATTCGTTTGAGAATGATATACGGTACATCCCATTGCCTCTAATTCCTGCTCCAAATAAATCATTCCCTCTACTACTTTTTCTTTTGCTCTTTTATAATATTCCCGGTCTTTTAATGCACTGATTGCGCCTGCCTGCCCCGCTTTACTTACTATTGTGTTCGGACATTTTGCCATTGCCTGTATAATTTCCTTATTAGCCAGTGCATAACCAACTCTGACACCTGCCATTCCATAGTACTTGGAGAATGTCTTTAACACAACAATCGGTTTCTCCGGCATTTCATTGATAAGCGGATACATACTGCAGCAATCTTTTGCGGTGGCAAACTCAAGGTATGCTTCATCCATTAGAATAACAATATTATCAGGAACCTTTTTAATAAATTCGATTAACTTTTGCCTTCCAACGTAAGTTCCTGTTGGATTATTTGGGTTACAAATAATAATCATTTTTGTTTTGTCTGTAATTGCTTTATACAAACCGTCTAAGTCATAGGTTTTATCTTCCTTCAACTCAACAATTACCGGTATTGCCTGACGAATGCCTGCCATATCCAAAAATGCTGCAAATGTAGGGCACATCAAGACTTCATCTCCAGGATTTAAAAATGCTGTGCCTGTTACTTCTATCAAGGAGCTTGATCCTGATCCTGTTAATACATTTTCAATTTCAAGATCATAAAATTTAGCGATTTCTTGTTTAAGACCTATCGCCATGAAATCACCATAGAAATTAGCCTTTGTATTTGCAATTTCCATCGATTCCATAACTTTAGGAGACATTCCAAAAGGATGTTCATTAAATCCCATGCGGATAAGTCTCGAAATATCCGTACCCGGTGCCAGTCTGCTGGCCCTTTTGCTTTCTTCTTTTTTTAGCACTGCTTCACTTAATAATTTTTCTAGATTCATTCATATTACCTCTCTTTTCTCATTATAATTTACGATACGTCCCAGCCTGCTCATTTCATAAATATACATTATAGTAACAACTATCAAAGAACAGCCATCTGAAAATGCATTGGCATATAACACTCCTTTTAAGCCAAAGAATCTTGGAAGAATGTATAGTGCCGGAATAAGAAAAACTCCATTTCTGGAAAAAGACACCAATGTTGCGATTTGCGGCTTTCCTATTGCCGAAAAGTACATACTGACCAACATCTGGAACCCACCAAACAAAGCAAAAATCTTACATATTCTCATGGCCATGGCCCCGTATTTAATAAGCGCTTCATCACCGTTACTAAAAAGATTCACAACAAATTCAGGAACAATCATCATGAAAACCCAAATTAAAAATGCGATGGAAAATGCCATTGCCTGTGCTGTCAGTGATGCTTTTTTCACCCTGCCATATTTTTGTGCTCCATAGTTATAGCTGATGATTGGTGACACTGCCTGATTTACACCTGCTGTTGCAGATACAATAAAATTATCTACTGTATTAACAATTGCTACTGCTGAAATACATAATTCTCCACCGCCAATCAAAGAAAATACCGGATCTAAATCTCCGTAATGCTGCAATGCTTTGTTAAGCATAATATTGGTGACGAAAGAAAGCATCTGAAAAATAGATGGGGCAATTCCCATTTTAGCAATATATAGCATTTGTTTAAAATCTACTACTTTGAAACCTTCCCAACGTAAATTGCTTTTGCCTCCAAAGAAATATAAGATACTAAATGCTGCTCCTATGAACTGGCTTATAACCGTAGCAACTGCTGAACCTTCAATCCCCATCTTAAATACAATTAAAAACAGTGCATTGAAAGCAACATTACAGACCGCTCCAATCATATTGACAAACATGGAATATTTAGCATTTCCTTCAGTTCTTATTATTGCTGCCAGCCCTTGATTGAGCATATTAAATACCTGCCCAAATGTTACTATTTTTAAATATGTAACCGCGTAATCATAGACTTCTGTTCCTTCTTTTGCTCCGCATAGACTTACAAACGGCTTTGCAAACACGAAAAAGAGGGAAGAAACAATAAGTGACATACCAATTGACTGTATTACAATATTAGTAAATAATTTATTTGCTTTTTCATAATCATTTCTTCCCATTGTCAAGGAAAGAATGGATGCGCCTCCCACTGTTATAAACAGGGAGAGCGCAATGATGACATTATTAAATGGCGCTAATACTGAAATACCTCCTAACGCATTTCTACCGACATAATTTCCAACGAAAATTTGGTCTACTGTGCGATACAAATACGTTGTCATGGTTCCAAGAAGTCCTGGGATTGCCATTGATAAAAGCATAGGAAATATAGGGGCAGTTCCCATTCTTTTTGTACTCTCATTAACCTCCATAGGATTCATCGCCTCAACTTATTACACTGGTAGGAGTACCTTGCAGCCAATTTTGTAAATTCAAAGTTGCAACTCTAACGGTTCGATACGTTGCTTCTTCCGGCGCCCACGCAATATGTGGTGTAATAACTGCATTTTTACAATACATTAACGCACATCTTTCACTGATTGGTTCATTTGCTACCACATCAAGTCCTGCTGCATAAATCTTGCCTGAATTTAATGCTTCAACCAGATCTGCCTCATTAATTAAATCTCCTCTTGCAGTATTGACGAGTATGACTCCATCTTTCATTTTCGAAATGGATTCTTTATTAATCATCTGCTTTGTTTCATCCGTCAATGGACAATGCAGGGAAATCACATCACTTCTTTCAAGAAGTTCTTCCATAGAAACCTGTTCTACAAAGTCATATTCTGCACCAGTCTTTTTACTTCTGTTATGGGAAATGACCTTCATACCAAATCCGGCAGCCATTCTTGCTGTCCATATTCCAATACTGCCAAGTCCAATAATTCCAATCGTTTTTTCATATAATTCAATCTGCTTTGTCTTTACTCTTACGTTGGAACCCCTGGCTACAGTAATATGATTATCCATGGCTTCTTTGTAATGCTGATCCTGAAGTCTGACATTGTGGCAGATATCAAGAAGCAATGCCATTGCAAACTGGGCAATTGTTACATCTCCGTATATGGTATTTGTAATGATAACCCCATACTTTCTTGCGGCTGCCTTATCAAATCTTCCGTATCCATGTGCATAGGTAGCTATATATTTGAGTTTTGGATATTTTTTAAAAAATTCTTCATTATAATAATCATCTTTAATATAGGTTCCGACCAAAGCATCTGCGTCTTTTACTATTTCATCCATTTTCTCGTAATTAAATCCACCGCGAAATATAATTTCATTTTCTTTTTTTAAAGGTTTTAATTGTTCATTCCAATAATTCAACAATGCCTCTCTCGACGGAGAACCTCCTATAGGCTCTCCCTGACATATTACGATTTTCATAATGTACCTCCTCGAATGCTGTTTGACCCATATATTTAATCTTAACTGTAAATTCTATAATTTACTGTTGCTTATACACCGTAGTTTATATCATTAATCAATTTTTTCTTCAATTCCCTGCATTGCATCATATCCCGTTTCTCCGGTACGTACTTTCATGGCATCCCTGACATCATAGATGAAAATCTTACCATCTCCGATATGCCCTGTATAAAGAACCTTCCTTGCTGTGGCCACAACGCGCTCTACCGGTACTTTTGCAACTACAATTTCAACACGAACTTTTGGCAAAAGCTGCACATCTACCGGTACGCCTCTGTAATACTCCGTTGCACCTTTTTGTATACCACATCCAAGGACTTGTGTAACTGTCATGCCTGTAACCCCGATCTGATTCATCGCTGTTTTTAGCTCTTCAAATTTGGATTGCTTCGTAATAATATCCACCTTGGTTAATACCGAACCTGCACCGCCATAATTTATTTCTGCATGTTTCTTAATCGGTATCGCTACATCCACAGGGATATCATTTACAACCGGCAGGACACCCAGTACCTGATCAATTTCTTCTACAAGGCTGTCAACCGGAACAGTCGGTAAGAAGTCCGCATAAGCGTTGGATAAACCATGCTCACTTGTATCAAGACCTTCAATTTCTTCTCTTCTGCTTACTCTGAGACCTATGGTTTTATCAATTGCCTTAAATGTCAAAAATGCCATCAATGCTACCCATATCGCGATACTGGTCACTCCTAAGAATTGAACTCCTAATAAGTGAAAACCACCGCCGTAAAATAATCCATTCTCTCTTGCAAATAAACCTACCATAATTGTTCCGAGGGCACCGCATGCACCATGTACCCCTATCGCACCTACAGGATCGTCAATTTTGAACTTATTATCCACCATCTCAATAACCAAAACGACTACAATTCCTGCACAAGCACCTATGACAGCCGCTCCGGCCTGTGATACCACGTCACATCCTGCTGTAATTGCTACAAGACCTGCAAGTGCACCGTTTAACGTCATTGATACATCTGGTTTTTTATATCGATAAAAGGTAAAAAGCATTGTAACGATTACAGACATTGATGCCGACAAATTGGTATTCATAAAAATTAAACCCGGTGTAGTCATGTCATTTCCAATTCCCAGAGCAGAACATCCATTAAATCCAAACCAGCTAAACCACAAAATGAATACACCCAATGCACCTAACGTAATACTATGTCCCGGAATTGCTTTCGATTTTCCATCCTCTGTGTATTTGCCGATTCTGGCGCCAAGCATTACTGCTCCTACTATAGCGGTCACGCCACCAAGCATATGTATGATACTTGAGCCTGCGAAATCGTGAAAACCTAAGCCCGAAAGCCATCCGCCTCCCCTGACCCAGTGTCCGGCCACAGGATAGATTACCAAAGAAATAACCACACTATAAATACAATATGCAGAAAATTTCGTTCTCTCTGCCATCGCTCCTGAAACAATAGTTGATGCGGTAATACAAAATACTGTTTGAAATATTACAAATGTCCATTTTGATATTCCGTCGGATAAAAATGGGGTATAGTCACCTAAAATGAAAAAATCAATTTTTCCAAATATGCTATTTCCAGAACCAAACATGACCCCAAATCCCAGAAACCAAAAAACAACTGATCCAATACACAGATTCAATATATTCTTCATAATAATATTTCCGGAATTTTTAGCCCGTGTAAATCCGGTTTCTACCATTGTAAAACCAGCTTGCATAAAGAAAACCAAAGCCGTACCAAGCAAAACCCATATTGTATTAATTGCCGACATACGCATTCCCTCTTTTCTTTACATTATTTACTGCTGACAGCAGCCTCTCCATTGCCTCTTCTAAAACATTCTTCGGGCAGGCAAGATTGATTCTCTCAAATCCTCTTCCGCCTTCTCCAAATAAATATCCTTCATCAAAAAATATTTCCGCTTCGAGTTTCATGAATTTTTCTAATTCTTTCGTTTCCATACCGAGAAAGCGAAAATCCATCCACTGTAAATAAGTACCCTGCAATTCGTAAACTTTTACTTCAGGAATATTTATTTTCATGAAATTTTCCACATAGTCCTTATTATCCCGAATTAATATAAGTAATTGAGCTAACCACTCTTCGCACTTTGTATACGCTATTTCACATGCTTTCATCCCCATAATATTAAGTAATGAAAATCCCAATTTCTGTCTGAGCATTTCTCTTTTCGTGAAGTCTGAAATAAAAATATTTGACACCTGCATACCTGCCAGATTAAAAGTTTTGCTCGGTGCAGTGCAAATAGCACAATTATCTATATATTTTTTTTCAAATCTCCCCATGGATATATGTTGATATTCAGGCATGATTAAATCAAAATGAATTTCATCATCCAGAATAAAAACGTCATTCTCCAGACAAATATCCGCTATTTTCATTAATTCTTCTTCGGTCCAGACTCTTCCGACAGGATTGTGGGGACTGCATAAAATCAATAATTTTACGTCCGGTTGTTTTATCTTGTTTTCAAAATCTTCAAAATCAATCTCGTATTTATCATCGTTCGGTATTAGTTCTGTTGATACAACCCGCCTTCCATTTTTTTCAATTACCATTTTAAAAGGATAATAAACAGGAGTCATAATCATAACGCCATCTCCTGGATCAGTATACAACGGAACCATCAAATCAAGTGCCGGTACCACGCCTGCTGTTTCAACGCACCACTCTTTTCTCGGGCGGAATCCATGCTTTTTTTCCATCCAATTCAATACACTTTGATAGTAGGCATCGTATGTTTCTGTATAACCCAAAACTGTTTCATCTAAAAATTTTTTTAAACCTTCTATTATTTCAGGAGGATTTCTTAATTCCATATCAGCTACAGAGAAAGGAACAATATCGGCAGAAACATCGGGATTCATTTGCTGCATAAGATTCCATTTTATTGATCCTGCATTTTTTCGATTAATTACTGTTTCAAAATCATATATCATCGTTTTCTCCTTCCAGATTAATCACGTATCCTGCTTTCAGGCAGTTTCTTCGTTACTGTTCACTCCGTTCTCAGTAACGCATGATTTCTGCATTTAAATTCGCTCCGCGAAGCAGAAATCATCTCTTGCATCACGTTCTTACGCAGCTTAACAGCAAGCGTTAAGCTACTGTGTGAACAGTAACGTTTCCTCCTCTTTGTTATCAGGATTAGTAATACGTTGCAGAAACTGCTGTGTTCTGGCTTCTTTTGGATTGACCAGTATTTCTGACGGAGGTCCTTCTTCTACTACAACTCCTCCTTCCATGAATATGACTCTTGATGCAACTTCTCTTGCAAAAGATATTTCATGGGTAACAACAATCATTGTAATACCTGTCTTTGCCACTACTTTGATTGTTTTTAATACTTCACCAACTAATTCCGGATCAAGTGCGGACGTTGGTTCATCAAATAATATTACATCCGGATCCAGAATCAGAGCCCTTGCAATTCCTGCTCTTTGCTGCTGACCGCCTGATAACTGGGATGGATAAAAGTCGCATCTTTCAGAAAGCCCTACCTTTTCCAGAATTTTTCTACTGTTTACCTCCGCGTCCGCTTTTTTATATTTTTTAACAGTAACCAGGCCTTCCATAACATTTTGTAAAATAGTTTTATTTTGAAATAAATTATAATTTTGGAAAACCATTGCCGTTTTTCTTCTAAGTTCAATTACCTGGGATTTGGTATGTTTTTTACATTTTACTTTAAAATCATGAACAGATACGCTTCCGTCATCTGCTGAATCCAAGAAGTTAATTGTTCTTAGAAGTGTGGTTTTTCCCGAGCCGCTTGGACCAAGAATTACGACTACCTCTCCCTTTTTAATCTTCATATCAACCCCTTTTAAAATGTGATTTTCGCCAAAAGATTTGTGAATGTTTTTCAGTTCGACCATGCTTTCCATACTATTAATCCTCCTTATATCACATTTTGCTTTATACTGTCATACCTGCTCGAAATCGTTTCAACCTATTTTCACTATAGCGGAATAATTTGTTAATGATAAAACTAATTACCTCGTACACTATCGTTGTCATAATATAAGATTCAATAAAATTAAGGGCTGGCATTGCTAATAAGTTTGCTGTTGCTGTTATTTCATATACACCTACATAATAAGCAAGTGAAGTTCCTTTTACTAAACCTAAGAATAATCCGCCTAAATTGGGAATGGCAATCGCAAAAGCCTGCGGAAAAATAATTCGTACCAATGCTTGCGTTTTTGTCATTCCCACACTATAAGCTGCTTCCATTTGTCCTTCATCTACAGCTGATAGTGCGGATCGAAAAATTTCCGATGAATATGCTGCCTGATCAAGTAATAGTGCGGAAATTGCATATATTACCGGAGGTACAGCATTTACATCAATTTCAACTCCTATGCTCAATCCATAGTTATATATCAAAATGGGTAATGCATAGTAAGCAATATATAACAGGATAACCATTGGCACCCCTCTCATGAAGGATACAAATACGGCACATACCTGTGCAACAATAGCTATATTCGCCTTTCGGATTAATGCAATACCCAGTCCAAGTATCCATCCAATGATTGCTGATGAAAAAGCCATTAGGAGCGTAATCGGAATTGCTTTTATAATTGCCGGTGTTGATTCCAATATAAATCCAAGATTTATCACATTACCACCTCCTAACTAGTTGCTTGTTTTCTTCCTTTTGTATAAACTTTTTCAACCGCTTTACTTATGTATTCCATTAAAATACAAATAATCCAAAACACGATTCCTGTTGCAATGTATACTTCCAAGCGATTTGTTCCGTAGCTTGCAGAGCTTATTGCCCTTGCCTTACCCAGAAGATCAATAACTCCTACAGTAAATGCCAGCGACGTTTCTTTAAATAACATAATTATGTTATTTCCTAATGTCGGAATTGCAATTCCAACTGCCTGGGGTAAAATAATTCTTCGAAATGCAGTAAATCCTTTCATTCCAACACTGTATGCCGCTTCTCTTTGTCCCTTATCAACCGCTAAGTAAGAGGCTCGCATCATTTCTGCCATATTTGCTGAAGATCCCAAAGATAAACATGCAATAATATATTTTGTTTTAGTGATTGCTGATAAATCAATTCCGATTCCAACCATGAGCTGCGGTAAACCCAGATACAGCAAGAAAATCAGAACTAAAGTCGGTATTCCCCGCATAAAAGATATATATCCATTGGATATGATTCTCACCATTTTGTTTTTACCAAGTGCTCCCATCGTAACCAATGCACCTAACAGCAATCCGAACAAAAGAGAAAAAATTAAGATTTCTGCCGTCACAGGAAGAGCCTTCAGTATTTTAGGTATATAGCTTGGAACCGTACTTAAATCGTATGTGTTTTCCAATTCAACTCACTCCTTTTTTATGAATGCACCAGTTCTTCATGAACTGGTGCGTTATATTTGGGCGAAACATAAAGCTCTTATCTTACTCCTTATTCGGCAACAATTGTCACTATATCCGCATATTTTGAAAATACATCTTCTTTAAACCACTTATTGGAAATTTCTGAAAGCGTGCCATCTTCCAGCATCTCTTTTAAAGCAGAATCTACTGCCGCACACAATTCCGGCTGATTCTTTCCAAACATCATATAAGTGTCTTCACACATAACAACATCTGTTAAAACTAAGTTATCAATTCCAAGTTCCTTCACGACACTGTCATAAGTTGCCTGATAAGTTAATGATGCATCTACCTGCCCATTGGATACTTTCTTATATCCATCTGCGGTCGTCTGGTCGCTTACTGCATTAATTACAACTTCTTTTCCCGGATGTGCTGTATTATACGCTAACAACATCTGATATTCATAAGCACTTGGATTCTGATCCAGTGTTTTGCCTGCCATATCTGCCATAGATGTAATACCACTGTCATTTTTAACACATAAACTCATAGGAGATAAGCAATAATACTGTTCCGGAAATAGATATTTTTCTTTTCTTGCATCGCTCTTAACTAACTGATGTGAAATCATATCAATCGCTCCGGAATCAATCGAAACAATTAAAGTAGAAAAATCCATGGCCTCAATATCAAATTCATACTGTTCAAGTCTCTTATCCAATTCTGCCAACACATCCAAGTCATAACCAACGGAATCTCCATTTTCATCCAGATAGCAAAACGGAGCCGCTCCATTACCAGTTCCTACTTTTACCTTTGTAACTGCTGTGCTGTCAGAAGCAGTATCAGTTGCTGATGCATTTTCATTTGTTGAAGCTGCCTCCTTTGTTGGAGTTGCCTCATCAGACGAAGCAGTTTTACTACCTGAACAACCCGTCATGCCAATAATCATCGTGGCTACCATTAGTAAACAACATGCTTTTTTTAATACCTTTTCTTTTTTCATAATGACCTCCATCTGTGCGTTTGCCGCACTCACAATCCGGTAGATGCAAAAAGCTAACTTTTACAAATTCCTACCCCGCTTTCATCAGTTACATCTCTAGATATATAGCTCCTTATTTCTTTGCACTGCCAATACAAAAAAGCGTTTGCTGCCTGAATCAGGTAGTAAACGCCTTCGTTCATAAGGTTTTATTTATCTAACATAGATAAATCAAATTTAAAGTTATCTATGCGAGTATTATACATTGTATAATTTTTATGTCAATGGTTTTTTCTATTTTTAGTAATTAATTCTATTAAAAGCGAATTTTAAACTTGTTTTATATACAAAATATTTACTTCAATTTTCTGATAATTCCAATAAATTTATACAAGTATAATTTTTACAGTTACATAATATGCCTTTTGCTCTCTCGCTGTCCTTTTCATATCACTTATTCTATGATATACTTTCCACATATCTGTTAAGAGGACTATTCTACCAATTTGTGCTTTACAAACTGCATAAATGGAGGGGTTAATGAAAAATCAAAGTAAGGGGCAGGACACAAAAGAACATATCATTAAATGCAGTCGGGAATTGTTTTATGAATATGGATATCATGCTACAACAGCCCGCATGATTTCAAATCATTCGAATACAAATCTAGGTTTATTAAATTATTATTTTAAGGGAAAAATTGAAATCGGTGCTACCGTTTATTATGATATAAGGAATACATTTGACAAATTAATTTTACAAAACGAACCTGATTTATCTGAGATAGATTTGTTTTTATTTTCTAGTGCAGTTGAATTATACCTTTGTTTGGAAAATTCCAATTATGGTCGTTTTTTCCATGAAATTATATTTGAACCAACTGTACATTTTAGAACTCTTAACTATATTATCGGTGTGTTTACAAAACATGCTATCTATGAGGGAAGCGATGACTATCCTTATCTTGCCGGTGTAAGTGTTTCGGCAGTTAAGCCTGCTTTGGTTGAATCTTCCCTTTCTTTAGATAAGAAAGTGAAGATAGATACTTATATTGATTATTATTTACAACAACAATTACACTATTTTGGAATAGATACCGATTTATCTATCAACTACTTAAATATGTTAAAAAAGTATTATATCAATATTGCAGGTAATTTCACTCCAATTTTGGCTAAATTATTATAAAAATAGTTGGTGTCGGAATTATTCTCCACGCATGTCCGGATTTGCCATAATGTATTTAAGGTTGTTATCAAGACATACCTTGTCCGCAAGCGGCCAAAGTATGTTTATGCACACTCGCGCTGCTCGGCGCAGGATAGTATTGTTAAAATATTATACCTACATACAGGCGGAGATGGAAAAGAACGGATATATATGTATAAATGTATAATAACATTTTTGAACAAAAAAAATCCCCGTAAAATGAACATTTTCGGGGATTATAGGAGAGGCGTCTAACGGATTTGAACCGATGATCAGGGAGTTGCAGTCCCATGCCTTACCACTTGGCTAAGACGCCATACAATGTCTAATTATAACAAATCGATAAACCACAGTCAATTAACATCAACAAAAAATCGCATTGATTTGCTGTAACTTATCGACTAAAAATGACTCCGACGGGAATCGAACCCGTGTTACCGCCGTGAAAGGGCGGTGTCTTGACCGCTTGACCACGGAGCCTTATCTCTTTCCTATGGACTTTGCCACGGTCAGGTATTTCTACAAGTGTTCTTTACTTGTTACAGGTGTCTTCTACCTGTTACTCCCCGAGTAGGGCTCGAACCTACAACCCCGCGGTTAACAGCCGCGTGCTCTACCATTGAGCTATCGAGGAATCTGTTTCTTTAAGGGGCCATACCCTCAAAACCGAATACCAATGAGCTTCTTCCCTTTCAGGAATCCACCCTTACTTTCTCATATCTCTTTCATCCGTTTCTTTCTTGTCTCTTATGAGTGCTCTCTACTCACTAGGAGTATTTCCCACTCATCACCAGCCTTACAAGGATAAGCCCTCGACCGATTAGTACTTATCAGCTACACGCATTGCTGCGCTTCCACCTTAAGCCTATCTACCTCGTACTCTCCAAGGGGTCTTAACACGATTGCTCGTGGGGATATCTCATCTTGAGGGGGGCTTCACGCTTAGATGCCTTCAGCGTTTATCCCTGCCGGACTTGGCTACTCTGCCATAGGTCTGGTACCTAACAGATACACCAGCGGTCCGTCCATCCCGGTCCTCTCGTACTAAGGACAGCTCCTCTCAGATATCCTACGCCTGCGCCGGATAGGGACCGAACTGTCTCACGACGTTCTGAACCCAGCTCGCGTACCGCTTTAATGGGCGAACAGCCCAACCCTTGGGACCTACTACAGCCCCAGGATGCGATGAGCCGACATCGAGGTGCCAAACCACTCCGTCGATGTGAACTCTTGGGAGTGATAAGCCTGTTATCCCCAGGGTAGCTTTTATCCGTTGAGCGATGGCAATCCCACTTTATACCACCGGATCACTAAGTCCTAGTTTCCTACCTGCTCCACCCGTCGGTGTCGCAGTCAAGCTCCCTTATGCCTTTGCACTCTGCGAATGGTTTCCGACCATTCTGAGGGAACCTTTGAGCGCCTCCGATACCCTTTCGGAGGCGACCGCCCCAGTCAAACTCCCCGCCAGACATTGTCCCGGGGCCAGATTCATGGCCCTCGGTTAGAAATCCAATACTGCAAGGGTGGTATCCCAACATTGGCTCCATGGAAACTGGCGTCTCCACTTCATTGCCTCCCACCTATCCTGTACATACAGCATCGAATCCCAGTATCAAGCTGGAGTAAAGCTCCATGGGGTCTTTCCGTCCTGGCGCAGGTAACCAGCATCTTCACTGGTACTTCAATTTCACCGGGTGCATTGTCGAGACAGCGCTCAAATCATTACGCCTTTCGTGCGGGTCGGAACTTACCCGACAAGGAATTTCGCTACCTTAGGACCGTTATAGTTACGGCCGCCGTTTACTGGGGCTTAAATTCAAGGCTTCACACGAACAAGTTCGTGTTAACCTCTCCTCTTAACCTTCCAGCACCGGGCAGGCGTCAGCCCATATACTTCACCTTTCGGTTTTGCATAGACCTGTGTTTTTGCTAAACAGTTGCTTGAGCCTATTCTCTGCGGCCCCATTTCTGGGGCACCCCTTCTCCCGAAGTTACGGGGTCATTTTGCCGAGTTCCTTGACAATGCTTCTCCCGCCGGCCTTAGGATTCTCTCCTCATCCACCTGTGTCGGTTTACGGTACGGGTACATAATGAACAATAGCAGCTTTTCTTGGCACATGGCTTGCATGCTTCGCTACTTTATTTCGCTCCGCTTCACGCCTTTGGATTGAGAAAGGGATTTGCCTCTTTCTCTCCTACCTCGCTTGCACCGGTTTTTCCTTTCCCGGCTCATGCGCTCCACATGCGTCCCTACAGTTCTGTCATTATGCAGTACAGGAATCTCCACCTGTTGTCCATCGGCTACGCATTTCTGCCTCGCCTTAGGCCCCGACTTACCCAGAGCAGATCAGCTTTACTCTGGAATCCTTGGATATTCGGCCAAGAGGATTCTCACCTCTTTCTCGCTACTCATTCCGGCATTCTCTCTTCCTGACGCTCCACGGCTCCTTACGGTACCGCTTCCCTGCATCAGCAATGCTCCTCTACCAATCATACGAATGTATGATTCCTAAGCTTCGGTGTCGTGTTTCAGCCCCGGACATTTTCGGCGCAGGACCTCTCGACTAGTGAGCTATTACGCACTCTTTGAATGTGTGGCTGCTTCTGAGCCAACATCCTAGTTGTCTTTGAAATCCCACATCCTTTTCCACTTAACACGCACTTTGGGACCTTAGCTGTAGGTCTGGGCTCTTTCCCTTTTGACTGCCCAACTTATCTCGTGCAGTCTGACTCCCATATAACATCTTCACGGCATTCGGAGTTTGATAACCTTCGGTAAGCTTTGACGCCCCCTAGGGTATTCAGTGCTCTACCTCCGCAAGACTCTTTATGAGGCTAGCCCTAAAGCTATTTCGAGGAGAACCAGCTATCTCCGGGTTCGATTGGAATTTCTCCCCTATCCACACCTCATCGCCACCCTTTTCAACGGATGTGCGTTCGGTCCTCCATTGCCTTTTACGGCAACTTCAACCTGGACATGGATAGATCACCCGGTTTCGGGTCTGCACATACTGACTAAAAGTTAACTTAGTTAACTTGCGCCCTATTAAGGCTCGGTTTCCCTTCGGCTCCACACCTTAAGTGCTTAACCTTGCCAGTATGCACAACTCGCCGGACCGTTCTACAAAAAGTACGCGGTCCCACCTTAACGTGGTCCCACAGCTTGTAAACACAGGGTTTCAGGTTCTCTTTCACTCCCCTCCCGGGGTCCTTTTCACCTTTCCTTCACAGTACTATGCGCTATCGGTCACTGAGTAGTATTTAGCCTTACGGGGTGGTCCCCGCATATTCCCACAAGGTTTCTCGTGTCTCGTGGTACTCTGGATACCGCTCTGTCAGGTCTGGTTTCACGTACGGGGCTCTCACCCTCTCTGGCTGGTCTTTCCAGGACCATTCCGTTACCCTTCCTGAATCAGTTGATGCGGTCCGAACCCCGGAGTGCACGCACTCCGGTTTGGGCTCCTTCCGGTTCGCTCGCCGCTACTTCGGAAATCACTGTTGTTTTCTTCTCCTCCGGCTACTTAGATGTTTCAGTTCACCGGGTTCCCTTCCCTGCACTATGGATTCATGCAGGGATACATAAGGTCTTCTTATGTGGGTCTCCCCATTCAGATATCTGCGGATCGTAGGATATTTGCTCCTCCCCGCAGCTTTTCGCAGCTTATCACGTCTTTCTTCGGCTCTCAGTGCCAAGGCATCCACCCTGTGCTCTTTCTTGCTTAACCTCTTCTCGTCCCTCTAGCGTGAGGAACGCAGGCTGGTCTGCTTCTGCGAGCAGTCCCACTCTTACGAGTGTTCTTTACTCGTTCAGCGCCTGACTTTCGTCAGGCTTGTTGTCTCTAACATTTATAAATACAAGTGTAATACACTTGTTGGTCATCCTTTCGGATGGACCTCGGATGTCTTTGATACTTGATTGTTTTTCGGTATTCGGTTTTCAAGGTACGGTTCTTTTCCGGCAAGGAACAATGCTTGCTTCCTTCCCTTTTTCCGTCGCTTTCCTGTAACGATTGCAAGTATTCCTTACTCCGAAAGAGTCGTTCTTACTTGTTACAGTCCTTCGACGATGGAGACAGAGAGATTCGAACTCTCGACCCCCTGCTTGCAAGGCAGGTGCTCTCCCAACTGAGCTATGCCCCCGTAAATCTGGCAGCCACCTGCTCTCCCATGCCGTCTCCAGCATAGTACCATCGGCCGCTTAAGTCTTAACCTTCGTGTTCGGGATGAGAACGGGTGTCTCCCCTAAGCGCATCGCCACCAGAATCTTTTCTTAGCTTCCTTGACTTCTTCCCTTAAGCTCTCGCCCTCCAGGATATCATCTTTCTTAAGTGTCCTGAGTGTCCTATGAGTATTTTTTACTCATTACGAGTGTTCTCTACTCATTACGAGTGTTCTCTACTCGTTACGAGTGTTCTCTACTCGTTACGAGTGTTCTCTACTCGTTACTCATTCCACTTCCTTAACAGCTAAACAGTAATACAACCCTTACTTCTTCTTCCTTAGAAAGGAGGTGATCCAGCCGCACCTTCCGATACGGCTACCTTGTTACGACTTCACCCCAGTTATCAGACCTGCCTTCGGCTGCTCCTCCCCTTGCGGGTTAGGTCACAGACTTCGGGCATTTCCGACTCCCATGGTGTGACGGGCGGTGTGTACAAGACCCGGGAACGTATTCACCGCGACATTCTGATTCGCGATTACTAGCGATTCCAGCTTCATGTAGTCGAGTTGCAGACTACAATCCGAACTGAGACGTGTTTTTTGGGATTTGCTCCAGGTCACCCCTTCGCTTCCCTCTGTTCACGCCATTGTAGCACGTGTGTAGCCCAAATCATAAGGGGCATGATGATTTGACGTCATCCCCACCTTCCTCCGGGTTATCCCCGGCAGTCTCTCTAGAGTTCCCATCTTACTGCTGGCTACTAAAGATAAGGGTTGCGCTCGTTGCGGGACTTAACCCAACATCTCACGACACGAGCTGACGACAACCATGCACCACCTGTCTCCAATGCCCCGAAGGGAACATACATTACATATGCTGTCATTGGGATGTCAAGACTTGGTAAGGTTCTTCGCGTTGCTTCGAATTAAACCACATGCTCCACCGCTTGTGCGGGTCCCCGTCAATTCCTTTGAGTTTCATTCTTGCGAACGTACTCCCCAGGTGGATTACTTATTGCGTTTGCTGCGGCACCGAAGGTCTAATAGCCCCCGACACCTAGTAATCATCGTTTACGGCGTGGACTACCAGGGTATCTAATCCTGTTTGCTCCCCACGCTTTCGAGCCTCAACGTCAGTTACAGTCCAGTAAGCCGCCTTCGCCACTGGTGTTCCTCCTAATATCTACGCATTTCACCGCTACACTAGGAATTCCACTTACCTCTCCTGCACTCCAGCTGGACAGTTTCCAAAGCAGTCCCGGGGTTGAGCCCCGGGCTTTCACTTCAGACTTGCCCTGCCGTCTACGCTCCCTTTACACCCAGTAAATCCGGATAACGCTTGCCCCCTACGTATTACCGCGGCTGCTGGCACGTAGTTAGCCGGGGCTTCTTAGTCAGGTACCGTCATTTTCTTCCCTGCTGATAGAGCTTTACATACCGAAATACTTCTTCACTCACGCGGCGTCGCTGCATCAGGGTTTCCCCCATTGTGCAATATTCCCCACTGCTGCCTCCCGTAGGAGTTTGGGCCGTGTCTCAGTCCCAATGTGGCCGGTCACCCTCTCAGGCCGGCTACTGATCGTCGCCTTGGTAGGCCTCTACCCCACCAACTAGCTAATCAGACGCGGGTCCATCCTGTACCACCGGAGTTTTTCACACTGTCTCATGCGAGACCGTGCGCTTATGCGGTATTAGCACCTATTTCTAAGTGTTATCCCCCGGTACAGGGCAGGTTGCCCACGCGTTACTCACCCGTCCGCCACTAAGTAGCTAAGCTTCCATCCGAAGACTTCCGCTTAATTACTCCGTTCGACTTGCATGTGTTAGGCACGCCGCCAGCGTTCATCCTGAGCCAGGATCAAACTCTCATGTTGAAAAGTTCTCTCCGATCCAAGATTAACATTGGCTAATCTTTTCCCGTAGTCATCATCTTTGTTCCTTGCGGACTCCGATGCGAGTGTTCTCTACTCGTTACGACTTCTTTACTGTTTTTTTAGGTTGCATCCTTTCGGATGCCGTTCTCTGAATTTTCATTCATTTCCTGCTTCTTGCTCTTTCGAGCTGTGCAGGTATTTCAGAATTTTCAGGGTTGTATTACTGTTTACTTGTCAAGGTTCTGCTCGCTGCCGCTCTGTCATTCTTTGTCGGCAACGAAGATGAGTATATCATTACTGATATGGGATTGTCAACACATTTTTGGAAAAATCTTTAAGGATTTTTTACCGACTGTTTTTCTTCTATATATAATGGGTACAAAGCCCGGATTAAAGCCTATTAACTATAACGTGGCAATCCAATTGGCGATGTAATTTTTATTGTATACATTTATGAGGATTGTACTCTGGTGAGTCCATTCCATAACCTTTTCACCGAACTGTCCCGTCGGGAAGCTTCCGATAACGACATATAATATCCAGAACACTGCCAATACCTCTAAAGCACCCGCTGCCATTCCCAATAGTTTATTGATAAGATTAATGACCGGAAGCTTTGCAATGGTTTCCAGCGATTTCATCAATACACCTATTAGACGATACAGCATGCTAACCACAACTAACAGGACAATAGAAATTATTGTGGTCTTTGTATTTTTCTGCATAACGCTAGCAAAAAGCAGAAGTGCCATGGAAAGTACGACTAAAGCCATAAATAACGATACCAAACTGTTCACTTCTTTTGCAAATCCGTTTTTAAATCCCTTTAAAGCACGCCACAGCGCAAAAGCAATAAAAATTATTACTAATAAATTCACGTATTTCGCTCCTATTTCATTTCGATTATGTTCATCGCATCCTGAGTCATCATAATAAAGCGGTTCGTTTTTTCCGTAGGCGCAAATAAATAGGCTGTTTCTTCAAAAGGTGCCTTGAAGCGTTCCACTCCCTGCATATTGCTTACACTGTATTCCGTCTCGCCGTAAATAACAATATCACCCTTATCAAAAATAATGTCCTTGTATTCCATATCGAACTTTTTAGAGGTTACAAGCCTTCCTTCCGCATTGTAGACGTCCAATCGATATTTCGCATCGCCTTCCGTATCCAGAAACACTAAGCCCACGTATTGGTCACTGTAAAAAATACTCTGTACCTCTTCACCAAGGAGGTTCTCCGCCGCGCTTGTGGGCTTCTGATTCCCGGTAAAAAACATGATTCTATCATCTGCTACCGCAAAAACAGTACTTGAATTTATAAATTTGATAAAAGGCACCACCGTCCCCTGATAATCATAACCGCTGACAAACCGGTCTGAGGATTGGTTCTGTCCCACCTCTCCAAAATTGTGGAATGCTATAGAAGTCTTCATCATGCCGCTGTCCACATAAAAATAAGAAATGGCAAGCAGTTCTCCATTAGGGGAAATGCTCATGTCTATGGGATATCCCGACTTGTCCATAGTCGTTTCTGCCTTCACCAATATATTTCCCGCCGTATCGAACAGGTTAATTCTTGTAATATCCGCATCGTCCAATATCGCGGCAACCACACCGTTTCTTGCAACACAGAAATTCCGGATGGGCATATTGGTAGTTATTTCTCCCATGCTCCCCGTTTCGTTCATTACATATATTGTCCTGCCATTGTAATCTCCTATCGCAACTACAGAGCCATTCACATCCACCATGGGATTCTGCATCTCATAGGTCTGGTTCCACTGTACATTTCCTTTGCTGTTCATACAGTTAGCACCGTCCTTACTATAAGTAAGGATGCTCGTCCCCAAGGAGCAATAATAAGAACCTTCCACTTTTGAAATTGGAACAGAGCTGGTCACTATGCTCTCGCTGTAGGATCTGTTCTGCCAGCTTACCAAAAGAATCGCGGCAATGGCAGCTACCAGCAGGACTCCCAATAGAACTCTATAAAAAGTCGTCAGCTTATGGCTTCTTATTCTCTCTTTATAATTAATATTGCGGTTTCCGCTCTTTCTTTTTTCCTTGGAGCGCAAATATTCCCTGACATTTGCCATTATTATAACGATGCCCCTTTGCTGCTATTATTTGGAAACACTAAACCATGTGCTTTTTATTTTATCACACTTGCAGGACGGCTTCAATTATTTTAGTTTCCATATATCTTAACGGTTACGGTTCGTTACTGTTCACACAGTAGCTTAACACTTGCTGTTAAGCTACGTAAGAACGTGATGCAAGAGATGATTTCTGCTTCGCGAAGCGAATTTAAATGCAGAAATCATGCGTTACTGAGAACGGAGTGAACAGTAACTACGGTTCCTCCAGCGCTTCATTCATCTCTACCGCCGCTTCTTTGAACTCTTCCATCTTCTCAAAATTGTTGACCGTAGTTATCGCCATCGCGCATATGATAATAAAAATGCATATGACTACTGCACGGATAATATCATATACCGGCGATTCCGGCAATACCTCGGTCTGACTTAGTGCCACTAGCTCCGCCTGCGAAGAAGCGGCCTTCTCCTCTTCTTCTTTCTTTCCACTTTGTCTCGCATATGGCACCCTTTTCACTTCTTCTTCATAAGTAAGACCCAGATATTTTCCCATGACAGGTTCTTTCTCATAAAAAATATAATAACCCTCGATAGGTTGTCCTCCGTTGCCATCGCCGATCAGTATCCCCTCACACATACCTTCTGTATGCTTCCACATATCCGTATTCAGACAGCCAACCTCTTCGCATTCTGAAAAAAAGCTTTCTTTTTCAGCATTTCCCCTCATATCCCTTTTTTCTGCACCATATATGATATAAGTTTCCTCACAGGAATTTCTTTCTCTTTTTCCATATAAAACGATTCGCTCGTTTCCTTCCGTCTCCTCAATCTTGAACCGCTCTAAATAAGAGAGCACATAATCTTCTATATAAATTTTTCTTTTACCGTCTATTTTCCCAATTCTTTTGACAATTTCCGGCACTTTCATGGGCGCACCTCCTCATACTGGATGCGCCCATTATAGCACTGCCTTGCTCATATTTTTATCGGAATATGTCACGGTTTTTGAGACTTTTATCGACAAAGAACAGCACTAAATTTTCTATATTATCCTCTCCGCTTAAAAATGCCAGTAGTATTACAGAAATAACATCCGAGGTTAATATATCAATACCAGTTGTCAGATGACGAATTATCATAAAAATTCAACGGCAAATTGAGAAAATGGTGCGTTTAAATTACAGCAATTCCTCCCTATCAAATTGAAATTTAAAAACTACCATTTTACTATCGCTTTTGATAATTTTGCATCAATATCCATTCTTGTTTTCTTGCATTCGCTCGGATTTTGCCTCCCGGATTTAAATGCAAATCTAATTAACAAGCCGGAAACCAGTGGTATGATAGACTCAAGCATAGTCTGTGGAAAAACAAAATGTGTTCCGTACTTATAAAGCAACGATTGATATTGACTGTCATGGGCATAGGCTTCAAGTCTTTTTTCCATTCTTTTAATGTACTTACAGGTGTCCCACAGCACGTCGTCTTCAGCGCCTACAAAGATAATTTTGCCTTTAATATTCTCAACTTTTATTTTTTCTTCCTCGCTTACAGGATGCAGTCTTTCTGATTCACGAAACATTTCTCTGCTTGCAATAAAATTCCCACTCTCTTTTGATTCCTTTTTAATCATTTGCCAATATGTAGGATGACGATAGGCATACGGAAGATACGGCAAAGGCTTTCCTTTATATGAAACACTTGATTCATTTATACCCGGCCTTTCATGGGCACCATCAAGCCTATCCTGATAAAAGCCTTCCATAATAAAATCGCTCGGCGTTATAGCAATCGTTAATGTAATATCATGATAATATGACGCGGCAACCAAAGCCAGCATACCGGTAGTGGAGGCTCCGGCAATGCCAATTTTATTGTTCTCTTGTGTTTTAAGATATTGAATGGCTGCCTCGAATCTCTCTAAAGGATAATTATGATGACCATAGTCCTTCTTCGCAGGAGACATGGCCAATACATTACATCCCTGCTTCTGAAACCATTTCACACCTGAAACAGCCATTCTGTCATCAACAGCATCACCAAGCATCAGGATGATCGCTTTGTTGCTTTTTTCAATGTTAGGATAATATGCTCCATAAAACCCGTCTTTCTCTGTATCTAAAAATATTCTTTTCATGTTATCCCCTTTCAAATTCATATTTTCCTATGTGCAAGTCTTTGCTTCATAAATATAATGAGCAGTTACATGATCTGCGCAGTTTGCTCATCATGAACCAGACAGCCATATCGGAAATAAAGAGGAAATCCATTCCGATGCTTTGCGTCCGGTTTCAAAACCTATATAGCCTTTATAGCTGTAATGATAATCGATCTTCCATTGGTTTTCACCTATTTGTTTTTCCCGGAGAAGATATAGCAGATACGAGGTGTTTTCATGTGCCGCCAGCCGCCTTTTCCCCGCGATATAAATTAAGTCTGTAAGGGAAAGTGCATAGCTCTGGGGAAACATGATGTCCGTAATATGAGGACTGATTGGTCTGCCGTTCGATAGTCGCTGAAACATGTTATGCGCAAGCATATATCCTGTTCCCTGCATAAGGAGTCTTTCCACCTTCTGATTTTCGTGCTTAATACATTCCGAATAAGTTACTAGCGCACGGACCGTTTTGCCGATTCCGATATAGCATGGCGTTTTTCCAAGACAGCCGCCATGCTTGCAAACCTCTTTATAAGACCATGAAGTAGTTTGATTACGCTCAAAAAGCTGATATTGTTCTATCCAGCTTAAAGCTGCCTGTGCTTCTTTACTGGCAGCAAGCCCAAGCCGGCAATAGGCTTCTAACAGCATGGCATTGTAGCAGGGAACTATTTCTTCCACTCCACCTAGGCATGAAAAACCTTCTGCCGTGGCAATACTCCGATCTATATAGGCAATCATTTTTTGCATATAAGGCAGTCTTTCAATATGTGGGATTTCGCTCAGACCCATAATCCGAAAGGCAGCAAACAGAGGATGCTCTACAAAATCCGCTGTCAGCTTCCCGACTAATTTCGATTGACTCAGCAGACTCAAGATTTCTTCAGTCTTCAAATATTCGTTTTTTTCAGAAGCAATCCTCAAAACTAATGCGGAATCCATGTTACACCTCCTGGAAATTCGTTACTGAACATAATCATTATTATCTTATCAATATTAAAACCTGTTTAAGTAATTCTGTAAACCATCGACCAGCCTTCCAATATGTATCCCATCTACAAAGGAATGATGTACCTGAACAGAAAAAGGAAGAATCCATTTCTTATCCCTTTGAAAAAATTTCCCCCAATCAAACAGAGGTGTCGCATTATCTTTTTTCCCAGAGTTTGTATGCGAAATATGAGTATATGATACCCATGGAAGGGGAGAAAACTGAAACACATTATTACCTAATGGTCCAGTAAAATATTCCTTTTGATTTTCAGCTTTTTCTATGGCGGACATCATGTATTCTTCTAATGTATCCTGCATTTCTACATTAACGACCTTAAAAAGCTCGGTGTCTTTGTTCATATACGTAAAAGCCGTATCAATCTTATCATATAGTACTATCTGACCATCTACAAAGCGATATCGGAACTCTTCGATTTCGTTTGCGCATTTAGAAACAGCAAAAATTAACGCTATTGTAAACGAATACTCTAGTTCTTTAATTTTCTCTAAGAAGTTGCTTATATCCAACTCAAAAGTGACACAGTATGAGGGCTCAACGCTGTTCCTAAATATTTGACAATGCAATGCTCGTTTCCAGTTATTTTCATCAACTACTTCATAATTATCAGCCATTGATCATCTCTCCTCAATAAATGATTTCAATATTACTCATCAAGCAATTATTTAACTTCCAAAACGAAATAAATCCTCCAATAAAGATTATTTACAATTCATCAGTAATCGTTTGGCTATGCGCTAAACATCTATGATTTTCGTAAACATCCTTATTGGAGGACCAAGTTTGTATTATACTTCGAATTTGTAAACAGTGGTGGTATCGTATTCCCTGTCCGGCCCGAAAACCGCTGACGGGAAGGAGGGTTCGTTTGCCGTATCGGGATAATATTGAGTCTCCAGACATAAGCCATATCTTCTATTGTAAGTAATGCCGCCCTTTCCGGTATCCTTTGTCATAAAGTTGCCTGCATAGAATTGAACGCCCGGCAGATCTGTATAGGTTTCCATAATTCTTCCGCTGGAAGGCTCTTCCACGGTGGCAATATGACGCATAGTACCTTCTTCTCCACCCAATACCCAGTTGTGGTCATAACCGCCCGTAAGCTTAAGCTGTTCAAAATCGTCGTCGATTCTGTCTCCGATACGTCTGGGACTTGTGAAGTCCATAGGGGTTCCTGCCACGGGTGCGATTTCACCAGTGGGAATTGCTCCCTCCACTACCGGTGTATAATTGCCCGCATTTATGGTAAGCACATGGTCATAGATTTCGCCTGCGCCATGTCCGGCCAGGTTAAAATATGTATGATTCGTCATATTTATAATCGTATTCTTATCGCTGGTCGCATGATAGTGAATCCGCAGCTCGTTATCATCGGTAAGCGTATAGGTTACCGTTATCTTCTTATTTCCTGGAAATCCCAACTCTCCGTCCTTGGTCTCCAAAGATAAAGCAATACTGGTTTCTGTAGCCTCTGTCACATCCCACACTTTTTTATGATATCCCAGACTCGCATGGCTGTGCAGGTTATTCGGCCCGTCATTCATATCCAGCTTATAGGTCACACCCTCTAGTACGAAGGACGCTCCCGCTATACGGTTGGCATTCGGTCCTATCGTCGCTCCGTGATTGGGAGCATTGACAAAATAGCCTTCAAGGTCTCCATAGCCAAGAACCACATCTGCAAACTTTCCGTCTTTATCCGGTACACAGAGACTCTGGAGTATAGCACCGTAATTGATTATCTGTGCCTGCATTCCATTTTTATTCTCCAGGGAATAAAGATTAATTACCGTTCCGTCGTTCGTCTCTCCAAATCGCGTTGTTCTTATACCCATCCTAATTACCTCCATCTCTTCTTTCGCTCTTATATTGTTATAGCTCGGTCCTTCCTTCCAAAGCACGAAGCAGCGTTACCTCATCGATGTACTCCAAGTCTCCGCCTACCGGCACCCCGCTGGCGATTCTGGTCACTCTTATTCCGACGGGCTTGATAAGCTTGCTAATATACATAGCCGTAGTCTCACCCTCCAAACTGGAGTTGGTAGCTATGATTACTTCCTCTACCTCGCCTTCCAGCCTCGCCATAAGCTCCTTCAGCTTAATATCGCTTGGTCCGATGCCGAGCATGGGGGAAATAGCGCCGTGAAGCACATGATATACTCCCTCGTATTTGCCTGTTTTCTCGTAAGCCGCCAGATCTCTGGTATTCTCTACGACCATAATGATGCCGTGGTTTCTTTTTCCATTTGCACACACAGGACATAATTCCTGGTCAGTCAGCGTAAAACAGTTCTGACAGTAGCGGACGTTCTCCTTTGCCTCCAATATGGTGTTCGCCAGCCGCTGAACTCTCTCCTTGGGCATATTGATCAAATGAAAAGCCAGCCTCCCCGCCGATTTCGCACCGATTCCCGGAAGTCCCGATAATTCATCGATTAATTTATTAATAGGTCCGCTGTATAGGTCCATTAGAACGGCAAGCCTCCTCCAAGACCTAAACCGCCGGTCATCTTATTCATTACTTCCGCATTCGCCTCTTCTGCCTGACGAAGCGCTTCGTTCGTTGCCGCAACAATCAAATCTTCCAACATCTCGATATCTTCAGGATCTACTACCTCCGCAGAAAGCTTCACCTTTGTGATTTCTTTTTTGCCCGTTACCGTAACTTCAACGGCCCCGCCGCCTGCTGCCGCGATGAACTCCTTCGTCTCCATTTCCTTCTGGTTTTCTTCCATCTGTCTTTGCATGCGCTGTGCCTGCTTCATCAGATTATTCATATTGCCCGGCATACCTCCGGAAAATCCTCCACGCTTTGCCATTTGCTTTCAATCCTCCTATTTTCAAATTATTCTTTATTCATTTTCTATTTCTATATCCATGTGAATGACCTGGCTCAGGTCGATATACGAATCTTCAAATTCTTTATCGCTTCCTATGCCTTGTACGTTCACTTCGATTTCTTTTTGTACCGCATCAGAAATGATGCGCTGCAACTGCTCCTTATTGTCCGGATTCTTCATCAGGTAGTCGGAGGCCAACCCGTCCGCCACCACTATTATCAGCTTGTTATCCCCTCCCAGACTCAGTCTGGCATCTTTGAGATAGGTCTTCATCGGCTGGTCCGTATTCATTACTATAGAGGGCCACCGTTCCACCACTGCTTTTACATCCTCCGGAACTGCCTTGGGCAGCTCTGCTTTTGCCCGTTTTATCTGCTCCGTCCGCCCTCTGTCCGGAACACCGGCACTTTGGGGCATTACTACGGTCACACCTTTTTCTACTTTATCCTCCAGCTCTCTCACCCGGCCGAGCAAGGACTGTTCATCCGTCTCCATGCTTGGCTTGCACAACTTGATAAGAGATATCTCTACCAATATCCTTTTCTGGGTCGCATAACGAAGCTTCCCTGAAAGCTCGGAAAAAATGCGGATATATCTTATAATTGTATCCATATCCGTCTTCTGTGCTTCTTCCTTCAGCCTTTCCAAATTTTCGCTGGACACATCTATAACGTCCTCAATGTCATCAGAAGTAAGCACCAAAAGAAGGTTTCTCAAATACCATGTAAAATCAGTCACGAACTGGGACAATTCCCTTCCTTGAATGACTATCTCTTCTAACAGCTCTATACAGCCGGATACGTTTCTATCCAGAACCTGTGCGAACAATCTGCTGAAAAATACAGTATCCACTGCACCAAGCACATCCAGCACCTTGTCATAGGTAAGCTCTTCGCCAAAATGAAAGGCAACACACTGGTCTAACAGACTTAAAGCGTCTCGCATGGAGCCATCCGCCGTCTTGGCGACGTAGCGAAGAGCCCTATCCTCTACTTGTACACCTTCTGCCTGCATCAGTTCCATCAGCCTGTCGGAAATTGTATCTATGGTAATTCTGCGAAAATCATATCTCTGGCATCTGGACAATATCGTTATCGGTATCTTATGGACTTCCGTGGTCGCCAGTATAAAAATGACGTAAGAGGGAGGTTCCTCCAGGGTCTTCAGCAAGGCATTGAAGGCTCCTATGGATAGCATATGAACCTCGTCGATAATATAAACCTTATATTTTCCTTCCGCGGGAGAGTAGGATACCTCATCTACGATTTCGCGGATGTTATCCACACCGTTATTAGAGGCAGCATCTATCTCGATAACGTTCATGCTGGCTCCCGATGCAATTGCCCTGCATAGGGCACATTCCCCGCAGGGGCTTGCATCCTTCGGGCTTTGGCAGTTTACCGCCCTGGCGAAAATCTTTGCCACCGAGGTTTTACCAGTTCCCCTCGTTCCACAGAAAAGATATGCATGACCGATGCGTTCTGCTTTTATTTGATTTTTCAGCGTGGTTACTATATGGTCCTGCCCCTTGACATCTTTAAAGCCCTTAGGCCGGAACTTGCGATATAACGCGGTATAAGACATAGTTTAATCTCCAAAGCTTATTCCCAACATTTTGGCTTCCTTGACGACGCCGGATTCAGGAGAAACCATCTTCAGCTTTCCCGCCACCTCTTCCAAAGGAACCTTTACTATTTCACGATTCTTGTAGCCTACCATACAGCCGTACTCTCCGTCCAAAACCATCTTGCCGGCTTCTGAGCCGAGGCGGCTTGCAAATACTCTGTCATATGGGCAGGGGCTTCCGCCGCGCTGCGTATGTCCGGGAACGGTAACGCGCACATCTTGGCCGGTTTTATCCTTGATTTGCTGCGCAATCTCGTAGGAAACAGAAGGGAATTTGTAATTTTTTAATTTTTCTTTATATTCTTTCTTCGACAGCTTGGAGTCTTCCTTGGAAATGGCGCCCTCCGCAACTGCTAAAATCGTAAATTTACGTCCGTTTTTACTTCTTTCTTCAATTTTATGAATTACCTTATCGATATCGTAAGGAATCTCGGGGATGAGGATAATATCAGCACCTCCGGCAATTCCGGCGTTCAACGTCAAAAATCCAACTTTATGTCCCATTACCTCCACGATAAATACCCGTCCATGGGAAGCTGCTGTTGTATGGATGCAATCGATGGCTTCTGTTGCGATATTAACAGCACTCTGAAAGCCGAAGGTCATGTCCGTCCCCCACAGATCGTTGTCGATGGTCTTGGGGAGGGTCACGACATTAAGCCCTTCCTCGCGCAGAAGATTGGCCGTCTTATGGGTTCCGTTTCCACCCAAAATTACGAGACAGTCCAGACGCAGCTTGTGATAGTTCTGTTTCATCGCATCCACTTTATCGATTCCGTTCTCATCCGGTTCTCTTATCTGCTTAAAAGGAGTTCTGGAACTTCCAAGTATTGTTCCGCCCTTAGTGAGTATTCCCGAAAAATCGGTACTGGCCAGCATACGGAAATTGCCGTAAATCAGCCCCTTATAGCCTTCTAAAAATCCGTAAATCTCTACTTGTTCTCCACTATTAAAAAGACATTTCCCCACTCCGCGCATTGCCGCGTTAAGAGCCTGACAATCTCCGCCGCTTGTTAGCATTCCAATTCTTTTCATCGGTCTTCCTCCATTAAAAATGTCTTGATTTTTCCGGGCCATTAAACAGTTCCGTATATTACGCATTTTATAGTAAACTTTCTATTTTGTCAAAAAATTTACTAAGCATCTTGCTAAAATAGAAAATATAATATAGAATAAAATCTGTTGAATTACAAACTGGAGATGTACCCAAGTGGCTGAAGGGTCCGGATTCGAAATCCGGTAGGTCGGTTCGCCGGCGCAAGGGTTCAAATCCCTTCATCTCCGTCATAATTTTAGTCAAAAAAAATGCCATGCGGTCAAAGCTGCATGGCATAAGGCTTTCTTAGGGGGAATACCTCGCCTGCCAATATCTTTGCCGCCCACGGATTTAAGACACAGAAAACCCTCCTGGGGATCTATACTGATTCGCGCGGAAAGGAGCTTTCCTCCATCCAGCAGACAATTGACGAGCAGACGATTTGCCACAAAATCAGCAAGTTCGAATGATAGATTATTGTCCGTTACCGTGACTGGATACATACTTTTCGAGTTGGATATAGTCTGTAATCTTATAATTTTTTCCTTCTTGAGTATTCCTTGATCGCAAAATTTTTTAATTATATATAAAACATGTCTATAGCTAACATTTAAATACTCAGATGCATCTGTATGAGAAATTGAGTAAATTCCGTTTTCTTCATATTGTATTATAAATTGAGCCAGTTTCTCAACCAAAGAATAATTCATGTATTCACTCATTCTGTAGCTTCTGGCTATCAATTTGTTTGCCAGATATTGAGCAAAATAGAATGATGTTTCGGCCGATGAATTACAATGCTTTTGCAGCATATCCAAATCAAACTCCAGACAATGAACTTCTTCTAAAACTTGATTTTCTTTTATGGTATCTTCATGAGTAAAAATCGAAATCTCTCCCAGCCAATCACCGCTGTTAAAAAAGTCCAATACAGACCTCTTTCCGTTATGGTGATCAATATATACCTTGTCCGCAAGCGGACAAAGTATGTTTATGCACACTCGCTCTGCTCGGCGCAGTATAATATTGTTAAAATATTATACCTTAACGATACCGCTAATAATGTAATAACATTGATTAACCGGCAGGTGCGTATGATAAATATGTGTACCTTTAGGGAAAACTTTGGGTTGCCCTAAAGTATATAGTTGAGGAAGTAATTCAATCATAATATGCCCCCTTCTTTGTGAAATTTATCATATTCTTTTAATTTGCTTTCTTGTATTATATATTTGGAGGTGAAAAAATGTCTATAAAAATAAAAAAGATATCAGTGTCTCTTATCATGTTTATATTGTTTGGATTTGGTATTTCATTACAGATTAAGTCGAATATTGGCCAAAGCATGCTCAATGCTTTAGCTCTTACGCTAACAGATGTATCAGCTGCAAAAATAGGCACATTTGTGATCGGTCTATTTCTTTCGTCAACCACATTAGGGATACTACTTGCAATTGGTATTATAAATTTTCCGTTGGAAGGCTTTTGTATCACATTAAGTAATCTATTTCACACGAAGCTTACTACAGTTCGATTTTCACTTGATGCATTTTTTTTTGGCATCATATTAATTTTGGTTGTATTCACACATGTTCCGTTTTATATTCGCGAGGGAACTATTATTAGTTTTATTTTGTTGTCCTATTTATTAGGTCAGTCATATAAATATGCCCAAAAGCTTAGTATTTCACAGTAAACAACTATATTGTATATCGCTCCCTATCTGCATCTGTTTGAAAAGTCAGACGGAATATGGCTGAAAGAGCAACAATAAATTGAGGGCATTTGTTTTTATCCTGATGTGCAGCATGAAGGGGGTCGAAATATATGTAAAATATGAAAGGTGTTCTGGAAAATCAAAATTGGGAAAAGCTGATTATTTATTGCGCGTATATATAAGCAGTAATTTTGTTTGAATTTGAAATGGAGGTTTTGATGAATAACAGTAAAATTATTGAAAATAACAAATCCTATTGGGATGCAAATGCTGATTTTTGGTTTGGAACAACCGCGCTTCCAGAATATGGAGTGAAATTTGTAACAGAAGATGATTTACATTTGTTTGGAGATGTCTCTGGCAAGAAGATGTTAGAAATATGTTGTGGTAGTGGACATTCATTAAAGTATCATGCAGATAGAAATGCAGGCGAACTTTGGGGTGTAGATTTATCCCCAAAACAGCTCAATAATGCGAAAAAGTTTTTATCTGAAAACGGATACACAGCAAATCTTATATGTTCCCCTATGGAAGCAGAACTTGATGTCCCTAAGAACTATTTTGATTATGTATATTCGATTTATGGAATAGGTTGGACAACTGATTTACAGGGTACTTTTGATAATATAGCTTCTTACTTAAGGAAAGACGGGATTTTTATTTTTAGTTGGCATCATACATTGAATTATTGTGTAGCGTGGTCTTGTTCTGAACGCAAAGATATTATTGAAAATGATAAATTAGTTTTCAGTAAAAGCTATTTTGATGAATCGTATTTTACAATGCCTGTTGATAATAGTGAAATAATTTTATGTAATCGTAAAATATCAACATATGTTAATGCTTTGGCTAAGGCTGGATTTGTTATTGAACAGATGATTGAACAAAACGACAGCGCAACAATGGAATCAACGGAAGATATAAGCGATAAGACAAAGAAAGCAAAAATGGTACCTATTTCGCTATGCTTTAAGGCAAGAAAGCTATAATACGAAAACGACAAATTCGGATTTATTGCCTGTCTGCCCGGTACTATTTAACCTAACTGAAAAATCTTTTTTCCACTATTATTCCATAAGGAGACGTCAATATTGTTACAATGTTAACGCACAAAAAAGTCCAGTGTTACCGGGCTTTTTTGTGTTTTAGGGCAAAGCAATACCACGCCGAACAACGATTTTTTCTTTTCCGCTTGTGCAGCGGGTATGTTGGCCTATCGACTGAGTTCAGTAATGTTTCTATGCTTCAAAGATGTGATTAGGTAACAAGTCATTTAAACTAATGATTTTACTGCCTTTACTTTCATAATAACGCAGCATTTCGTCAATTTTCCTTTTATCATAACTGGTAACGCAATCTGATAGAACATTAACACCATAATTTGCTTTACGTAAGTTGTAACAGGTTGATTTAACACAAGCGACAGCATCTGCTCCTGCTATATAGAAATCACATATTTCATTTTTACTAATAAAGTCTGTAAATTCTTCACTGGTTAATACGTTTCCTTTGCATTTTGTAAAAACATTTTCTGATACTATTTTCAAGTCTGAAGCTAATTCCGACCCATGTGTATTGGGTTTAAAAGTCCTCGTGCCATCTGATAAATTTTCATGCCTTATATAAATAACATGAATATTATTATTGACTGCCCAATCAATAGCTTTATTGATATTGTCAATAATATTCTTGTAATTCTTTGTTATGTCATTTTGAATATCAATTATTACTAAGGCTTTTTTCTGCATATTGTCTCCTCCTGACCGGTAGATGAATGTTACTGTGAACGGAGTGAACAGTAACAGATTGATTTGTTTGCTTTTTTATTGTACCATTCAATTGTTGACATCATTATGGCAACAATCTATGATGAAAAAAAGAAATTTTGAAAGGCGGCTATCAGATGAAAGTCGACAGGCTTGTTAGCATTATTATGATACTCCTTGATAAAAAGCGTATAGGAGCACAGGAGTTAGCAGATATGTTTGAAGTTTCACCCCGCACAATCTACCGCGACATAGACACTATCAACATGGCGGGTATTCCTGTTCGCGGGGCATCGGGAGTGGGCGGTGGCTTTGAAATTATGCAGAACTACAAGATTGATAGAAAGGTTTTTTCGACTGCCGACCTTTCCGCTATCTTGATGGGGCTTTCCGGTCTTTCCAGCATGATACGAGGTGATGAACTGGTAAATGCCCTTGCGAAAGTCAAAAGTTTTATCCCCGCCGACAAAGCGAAAGACATTGAATTAAAAGCAAATCAAATATATATAGATTTAAGTCCGTGGATGGGCAACAGGAACATACAACCATATTTAGAGATTATCAAAACAGCTTTACAGGAAAGCAAGCTGCTTTCGTTTGAATATGCAGACCGCCACGGAAATAGAACTGCACGAACAGCCGAGCCGTATCAGCTTGTATTGAAAAGCAGTCATTGGTATTTGCAAGGATATTGCCATAAAAGAAATGATTTCCGCTTATTCAGACTATCCCGCATATCAAACCTGCAAATACAAGAGGAATTTTTTACGCCACGGGATTATCAAAAACCGCAGTTAGATTTTGCTAATATTTTGGCAACTATGCAAATACAAATCAAAATTCGTATTCATAAGTCTGCCATGGACAGGGTACTTGATTATTGTACTTATGAACACTTTTCACCAGACGGTGATGAGCATTACATTGTTAGTTTTCCTTTCATAGAGAACGAATACTACTACAATATTCTTTTCAGTTTCGGAGATAAATGCGAGTGTTTAGAGCCGTTACATATCCGCACAGAAATGAAGCGCAGGATACATGATATAGCTGCCTTATACGAAAACTAGAACAAGGTGTTGCGATTTAAATTTGAGAAATGCACCCGCAACAGATTTGCCCTGCCGCCATCCGTTTCACTCCGGAAGGCGGCGGGGCCTTTTTGTTTGCCATCTTCCACGGACATAAGTAATGCATAAACACATGACTCGATATTATTCGTTCTATCGTATATAATATGTAGTAATAACTTATGCAAAGGAGATGAGGTTATGAAATACATCACGCCAAAAGAAGCCGGTGAGAAATGGGGAATCTCCGACCGACGCATACAGCTTCTGTGTAAGCAAGGCCGCATTGAGGGCGTGTACCGGCTGGGCTGGACATGGGCTATTCCGGAGAACGCGGAAAAGCCAGCGGACGGCAGACTTAAAAAACAACCTGATTGAATTTTATAAAGTTTAAGGTAACTGAAAGGTAATGTTAAGCCAATATTAAAGTTCGATTGGATAAACTGAAAGGTTCGGCTGTTATGATAGCTTTACAGCCCGGAGATGAAAAATAAACAAGGAGGGATAAACCGTGAACCAAACCATTCTTATTGTGGATGACGAAAAAGAAATCCGTGAGCTTCTGCGGCTGTATATTGAAAAGGACGGGTATTCTACGGTACAGGCCGAGAACGGATTAGAGGCGCTTAAACAGGCCGACTCCGCGCAAATTGATCTGGCCATCATCGACATTATGATGCCGGAGCTTGACGGCTACCAGCTTATCAAAGCCTTGCGGGAACGTGGGAATCTTCCCATTATCGTCTTGAGTGCGAAAACGGAAAACCACGAAAAAATCTTGGGGCTTGATCTCGGAGCCGATGATTATGTAACAAAACCTTTTGACCCTCTGGAAGTGATTGCCCGAATCAGAGCAAGACTGCGCCGCCATGGCGCACAGACGGCGGATTCCAGCGCGGCTTTGCTGACAGTGGGCGGGTTGACGCTGGATACCTCTGCTTGCAGCCTGCACTCCGACAATGAAAGTATACAGCTCACCGCCACAGAATTTAACATGATGAAGCTGTTTATGCAGAGCCCCGGCCGCGTATTTACCAAACAGCAGATATATGATGCCGCATGGCAGGAAGCGGCCGCCGTTGACGACAATACGGTGATGGTCGCCATCAGCAAGCTACGCGGCAAGCTTACCGGCGATTGCGGGGTGTCCATCGGGACAGTTCGTGGGCTGGGGTATCGGTTGGAGGCGCAAAGATGAAGCGAAGACACAGCATACTGAGAACCGTTGTGCTTCGGTTTATCGGCTATTTCCTCGGAATTGAGATTGTCATATCTATATTTGAAGATATATTTAATGCTCTTGTGTATGGCGCTGAAATTGATTTCCCATATGACGGAATCCCCGGTATAGCAGCCGGTATGGAACCGCGCCAAATCGCACTGGTTATTTTATGGGGGCTGGTGCAATTGGCAGTATACTGTGTGGGAATTGCCCTTTTTGCGCGTAGTATAAGCCGCAAAGTTTCTTATCCTGCCGGGCGCATGGCAGAGGGCTTTAGTGAGGTTTCAAATGGCAATTTAAACATCTTGCTGGATTTTGAAACAGAAACCGAGTTCAAAGAAATGCGAGATGCCTTCAACCACATGACACGTAAACTCAAAGACTACGAAGAAAAACGCATGGCTATGGAAAACGAGCGGATGCGACTTTTCTCGCATATCGCCCATGATTTGAAAACTCCAATGACGACAATTACCGGATATGCCGGCGCTCTGGCAAGCGGCATGGTGGATGATGCGGATAAGCAACGGGAGTACCACATGGCAATCAAAGCAAAATCAGACCAAATGAACGCATTGGTTGACCAACTGCTTTCTTATTCCAAACTGGGCGCGCCGCAGTATCAAATGAAACTGGCTTCCGCCGATATAGCAGAACTGCTTCGCGTGGCTTGCGCCTCTCTCTTCGGCGAAATAGAGAATAAGCAGATGGAACTTAACCTGCTGCTGCCCGAAGAACCTGTATTTCTCAAAATAGATTCACTGGAAATGAGCCGCGCCATCGGCAATCTCCTGACAAATGCGATTCGTCATAACCCGGCGGGCACTCTGCTGTCTGTGAGCCTGACGGAAGAATATGAACATATCATCATTCAAATTGCGGACAGCGGCGTGATTATCCCTGAAGCAATTGCCGGAAATTTGTTCGAACCCTTTATTTCCGGCAGCGATTCAAGAAGCTCGGGCAGCGGAACGGGACTGGGGCTTGCCATTGTGAAAAAGGTGGCGGAGCAGCATTCCGGCGAGGTCTTTGTGTCGGACACTATCGCACCCTACACAAAGATGTTTGTTTTACGCTTGCCCAAAAATAAGAAAAGCGGAGGTAGAAATGTATAGTAATTTCATTAAGAACGACATACGCAAAAGCAAGCTGATTACCGCAACAATCACAGCATTTATCCTGATTGCGGCTATGCTCACCGCTTTGGCAGCTTCGCTAACCGTAAATTTATCAGGCGCTGTTGATAATATACTGCTCTCGGCAAAGGCAATCCATTTTATACAGATGCACACCGGCGATGTGGATATGGAACAACTTCGGAACTTCGCCGCCGACCAAGAGTCTGTGGAGGATTATCAGGTACTGCCGTTTCTTAACATCGACGGTGCCGAAATTGTGATTGGAGACAACTCCCTTGCTGACAGTGTACAGGACAACGGCTTTTCCATACAGAGCGAGAAATTCGATTTCCTGCTCGGCTTAGACAACAAAATCATCAGCCCCTCAAACGGCGAAATTTATTTCCCCATTTACTATATGCAGGAAGGTAATGCAAAGCTCGGCGACAAGGTTACTATTCATGGCGTGGATTTTACCGTGGCGGGATTCTTGCGGGATTCCACAATGAACGCAGCGCTTGTGTCCTCCAAACGATTCCTTGTGAGCGAAGCTGACTTTGAAAGAATCCTGGAGTTCGGGCAACTGGAACAGCTCATAGAGTTTCGGTTATGTGACGGCGTTTCCTACGCGGATTTTGAGACCGCCTATCTCGATGCGGGACTTCCGGCAAACGGCCCGCCCGCCATCACATATGCGCAAATAAGGCTGGTGAACGGCCTCACGGACGGCATCATGATCGGCGTACTGGCACTGATTGTCATACTGGTAATTATCGTGGCGTTTTTGTGCATCCGCTTTACGCTGCTAGCGAAAATTGAGGAGGATTACAGGGAAATCGGCGTGTTAAAGGCCGTTGGAATGCGGGTGAGCAGCATCAAAAAACTCTACCTCGCAAAATACAGCGTCATCGCCGGAATAGCCTGCATGCTCGGATTCCTGCTCTCCGTTCCGCTCTCAGAGCCATTCAAGCAAAACATCCGCCTATACATGGGCGAAAGCGATCGTCAGACATTCCTGTTGGGCTTACTTTGCGGCTTTGTCGGCGCAGCGGCGATTTACGGCGTAGTTTTGATGTATGTAAACGGTGTGCTGCGGCGCTTTCGGAAAATATCTGCAGCGCAAGCGGTCAGGTTCGGCTCACCCCGGGAAAAATCAAAATCGGCGAGAGGCTTCCTGCTGAGTAACAACCGGATTTTTCCCCGGAATGTTTTTCTCGGAATCAAGGATATTCTTACCCGCAAGAAGCTCTATGTGACAATGCTGACGGTGCTGATTATCTCATCTTTTATTATGGTTGTGCCGCAGAACATCTATAATACAATTTCGGCAAAGAGCTTCATCACCTACATGGGCATGGGGATATGTGACGCTACTTTGTATATTAAACCCACACAGGCGGAGGACGTCACCCAAAAGGGCACGGAAGCGGCAAATTCACTGGCAACAGACGAAAATGTGGAAAAGTACACCATGATAACTACCAAAATGTTTGATATGAAAGTGGACGACGGCTCTACGCAGAAGCTGAGGGTGAGCTTGGGCGACCATACGGCCTATCCCATTACCTATACGCAGGGAACGGTTCCACAAACAGCATCGGAGATCGCCATTTCAACCTTGTACGCAGACGACCTCGCAAAAACCATTGGTGATGAAATCGTCTTAACAGTTGACGGTGCTGATAAGCGGCTGACGGTCAGCGGGGTTTACTCCGACATTACCAGCGGCGGCAGGACGGCGCAAGCCATTTTTGAGACCAGCTCCGGGGATATGTTGTCGGTCGGTATCCCAATCACATTCCGAACGGGTGCAGACTCTGAAGCAATCATAGCGCAGTATAAAGGGCAATTCCCTTTCGCTAAAGTCTACGGCGTTGAGGAAAATATCAGCCAGATGTTCGGCCCAATGATAAGTTCGGTTAAGATGGCTTCATATGCCGCGATAGGGGTAACAGTTCTTCTCACCGTACTGGTCACGGTGCTGTTTATGAAGATGCTGGTGGCCAAAGACCGCTATTCCATCGCAATTCTGAAATCAATGGGCTTCACAAGCGAGGGTATTCGCAGGCAATATCTGACACGCTCCGTAATTGTGTTAGCGCTGGGCGTTATCATCGGAACGATTATGGCTAACACGCTCGGCGAGTACGTTGGCGTTGCGATTGTATCCGCATTCGGCGCGACCGCTTTCAACTTTGTGGTCAACCCGTTCTTCGCCTACATGGTTTCCCCGCTGTTGATTGCGACATGTGTGTATATCGCCACATTACTGGGCGTATCAGACATCCGCCCGCTCAAAATTTCCGAACACATTAAGGAGGCATAAGTCATGGAAAACATCGTTACCGGAAAAAACATCATAAAAATCTTTGGAAAAGGCGTTGAACAGGCAAAGGCGCTCGATATGGTAAATGTTGAAATTACAAAAGGTGAATTTGTCGCCGTTATGGGCCCGTCAGGCTCTGGAAAATCCACCCTGTTGTTCGCGCTTTCCGGTATGGATAATATATCGGACGGGTCGGTGAAGTTCGGCGATACTGAGCTTTCTAAACTCCGGGAAAATGAACTTGCGGATGTACGCCGTACGAAAATGGGCTTTATCTTTCAGCAGCCCACTATGCTGAAAAATCTGAACCTCTTGGATAACATCATCCTCCCCGCCGTTGGGGACGGCAAAAAGGATACTGTGTCCCTGGGGCAAAGGGCAAAGGCACTGATGCGTAAAACAGGAATTGATGGGCTTGAAAAAAGGGATATCACCGAAGTTTCAGGTGGGCAGCTTCAGCGGGCCGGTATCTGCCGCGCACTGATAAACTCGCCGGAAATCCTTTTTGCCGACGAACCGACAGGTGCGCTTAATTCCAAATCGGCCGAGGAAATCATGGGGTTGCTGGTAGGCATCAACAGGGAAGGCACCTCGATTCTGCTGGTAACCCACGACGCGAAGATTGCAGCCCACGCCGACAGAATTTTGTTTACGAAAGACGGAAATATCGTCTCCGAGCTCCTGCTGCAAAAATTCAACGGGAAGGATATGGAGGCAAAAACCGAAAAGGTACTCGCACAGATGGCTGCTGTAGGGATTTAGGTACAGGAAGCAGCAATGGAATACAATTGCAGATAATTGGTTTGGCATAAAAGCATTACCTACACATGGTGTCTATCACGGAGATAACGGAGCGGATGTGCCTTGGGGAATTTATTATACTCATGAAATTGACATGATCCCCTCTGCATTTTCGCTATTTTATTAAATCATCATTCTTTCTAACCGTGCCCCTAAACGGCTTAACAGCTCATTCGTGATTGTTTTTGTTTGTTCCGCCAGGTCATAGGCTGTTATTTCAGAGTTGCCGGATTTTCCAATTACAACGGCAATATCCCCACTCGTGACATTAGGAATATCAGATATATCAACTAATGTTTGGTCCATACAGATACGGCCTACAATTGGTGCTTCACAACCGTTTATTAAGACTTTTCCATTTCCGCAGGACAATGAACGAGGTAAGCCATCAGCATATCCGATTGCAAGGACAGCGATTTTTTTATCCCGGTTGGCAGTATACTGTAAACCATATCCGGCGTTTTCTCCCTTGAATAAATCTTTTACCGACGCCACTCTTGCTTTAACAGAAAGTACAGGGCGTAAATCTATAGTACTATTAAGCATATCTTCACGATTACTAAGCACCCCATAAAGCGCAATTCCAATTCTCGCATAATCTCCCGATAATTCAGGATAATTTAACAATCCATAGCTTGCTTGCAAGTGTATTTTAGGACAACTATAGCCACGCTCTTTTAGCCTGGAAATCACTTCAAGAAAAATCGTTCCCTGTTTCATAGTAAAGGCCTTTTGCTGCGTCATGGTATTATCAGCAGCGCATAAATGAGTATAAGCACCTTCTACAATAAGATTTTTACAGTGAAAGATATTACAAATATCATCCATTTTTTCGCTGCGTTCGCCTAAACGGTGCATGCCTGTATCAATTTTTAAATGTACTTTGATTTTTTTACCATAAGCATTTAGTATCTTTGCATATGCATAATCAATTACAGTCTGAATTAAGCGATATTTTCTCAATAAAAAAAACTGTTGGGGGCAGGTATATCCTAAAATTAAAATTTTCCCTTTTATACCATTACGCCGGAGTTCTACCCCCTCTAAAACAGTAGCCACGCAAAAACAGTGAACACCTAAAGAATTTAATTCCTTTGATACTAAAACAGCACCGTGGCCGTAAGCGTCAGCTTTTACTGCCGCCATCAGCTGGCAGCCGGACGGTAACAAATTGTATAGTTCGTTGACGTTATGGCGCAGGTTTTGGGAATTAAGTTCAATCCATGCGCGTCCCTCTCGATAAGGATACTGGGCATTTGCTGAAATAAGATTTCCAGTATAAAAACGATGCTGCGGTAAAACTACAGTCTTCATTTATTCACTGCCCGTTCAATCGCTGTTGAGATAATCTGCTCAAGTGACATACCGGCAGCTTTCAGCATATTAGGAAAACGACTATGAACTGTAAATCCGGGGATTGTATTTACCTCGTTAAATACAATTGTTCCGGAAGCAGACAAAAACATATCAACTCGCCCAAATCCCTGGCAACCTAATGCCTTGAAAATTGTTTTTGCCGTTCTCTTCATCTTTTCTGCTGTCACAGCGTCTATTCGTGCGGGAACATGAATAGCAGACGTTTTCAGCGTATATTTTTCAGTAAAGCTGAAGAATCCGTCTGCAAGTTCTATTTCATCTACTTCACCAATAATCAGGTTATTATCTTTGTTTTCTAAAACGGCGCAGCCTACCTCAAAACCAGAAATGCACTCTTCAATAATGACCCTTTCATCATACTCAAAGGCTAACTTTATAGCCGCCGGAAAGTCATGGCGGTTTGTTACTTTCGTAATGCCGTAAGATGATCCTGCCCTTACCGGCTTTACAAACTGGGGATATCCTATCCGTTCTGCTTGTATAAAGGCCTCTTCTTCGTCCATATTCTTTTCAAGAACAAAAGAAATTGGAACAGATATTCCCGCCGCACGAACGAGCTTATGTGCTATATCCTTGTCCATGCACAACGCAGAAGAAAGAGTACCGCAGCCTGCAATGGGAATACCCGCAAGTTCAAACACCCCCTGCACCGTTCCGTCCTCACCGTTTTTTCCATGCAAGACGGGAAAAGCCACATCAATATGAACTTTTTCAATTTTGTTATTTTCAAACATAAGCAAATCATGTTCAGCTCTATTAAGCGATACCATTACGGGGGTGCAATCAAAAGTATTACACCATGTATCTGCTGTTATTTTTTCAATATCACCATCAAACTTAAACCAATTCCCTTTTGATGAAATACCTATCAATATGGGAGTGTATTTTTCCTTATTCATGTGGCTGATTACCGCATAAGCAGATTCAAGCGACACGCTGTATTCTGATGAACAACCGCCAAAAATAACTGCAATATTTTGGCGTAATTGCGGACAACGCTTTAGAAGTTTTTTATTCACGCTTTCCTTGAAATCTTTTGAAGTTGCAATATCTTCCGCTGCCTTTTGTAACGCAGTTTCAGTTTCTTTTCTAAAATTATTTTCCAAGTTCATTGAACAGCCCTCTTTCAGTTTGTTTTATTGAGATATTCTTCCAGACAAATATCTTGATTGTATATATCTTCAGCAGCTTCCATTCCGACATAACGATAATGCCAAGGCTCATTAATTACTCCCGTTATATCTGTTTTATGAGCCGGATAACGACGGATAAACCCGAATTTATAGCTATTTTGACTGAGCCATTCATATACTTCTTTTCCGGTGGAATGAATACCATCCGCATTGATGTCCACTCCAAGCCCCAACTGGTGTTCACTTGTTCCGGGAATTGCTACCCACTCTTCGGCTTTAGTCGTTGCCTCTTCGAATGCATAGCCCTCGGCTTGGTATTCAGCAATTTTTTCGTCCATTAAATTCTGCTGTTTTTGTGTGGTTCTGTACCCAGACGCTACAACAGGATAAATGTTATCGCTTCCTGCGGCATCAAACATTTCCCGCAATGCCGGATATATCCGTTTATCTATGCATTGTCCGTCTGCAAATTCTGTTAATTCTACCTCGTATCCATCCGGAATGCGGTTCCATTTATTTACTAAAATCAAACACCATGCGGTTTCTTCAGCATCGGTTTTATCAAGATTGTTTTCCTCATTGGCTATTGAATCGGCATGAAAATCGGTATCATTTGTCTCAACGGCAGAATTAAGAATTTTAGGCTGTTTATCTTCGCCAACCGGATCATTGTTTGATAACAGACCAAAACCCAACATTGTTGCAGCAAGACAGTAACACACCAATAAAGCTAATAAAAATAAACGTATGCGTCTGAGGAGCCGGGCTTTGCGTCTTAATTTCTTGCGCGGTTTATGTTTATGTCTATTAATATCATCATTGCTTGAATATTCTTTCATTCATAATAACCCTTCTTTGCCATTTGGATAAATGCAGATATAAAAAGCTCCTGTCCAGTAATTATCTTACCAAACAGAAGCTACATTGATTTTAATATTCAGTTATTTAATTCCTAAGAAAATCCTAATATCCGATTGATATTTTCCTAAACCGGCTGCGGCAAAATAACAGTAAATATAATCGTATTGTTTTCGCTTTGTGCTTCAATGTTTCCGCCATGTAAAGATACAATCTCCTTTGCTATCGCTAAACCAAGGCCAGCGCCTCCTGTATTTGAAGTTCGGGCTTCGTCCATCCGGTAAAACTTCTCAAAAATTGCAGATAGCTCTTCCCTCGGAATCGTTTGTCCTTGGTTCTGAAATGAGATTACTACTTTGTCATTCTGCTCCTCGGCAGAGATAATAATTTCTGTATTCGGATAGCTGTAAGCCACCGCATTTTTCAATATATTATTAAAGACCCTTGCTAATATTCCAGGGTCGGCATAAGCAGTAAGATTTTCGTCAGCTTTCAGTATTGCGTTATTTCCATTTAAAGAGAGAATAGGCGTAAGCTCATCTGTTAATTGTACGAGCATATAATAAAGGTCTACATTTCCTTTTTCTATTTTGATCTGCTGCAGATTATAGCGCGTGATTTCAAAAAACTCATTTATCATCTTTTCTAAACGATATGCTTTATCTAGGGTTATATGCAGATATTTAGTTTTCTGTTCCATTGGCATATCGGGCGCCTCTTCCAATAAACTTAAATACCCGATTACAGATGTAAGGGGTGTCTTTATATCATGCGCAAGATACATGACTAAATCATTTTTTCTCTGTTCTGCCAACTGCACTTCCAGTTTGCGTTTTTCAAGCGTTTGTTTTACTGTATTCAACTTTTTTTCTATAGCCGACATTTCGGGTAATAGTTGGATTTCTGATTCATCTTCATTTAGCAAAGCATCAATGCCTTGATTTATTATATTAAAATATTGAGTAAACCAATTAAGGAAAAAGCGAAGCAGTACAAAAAAAATAATAGCAATAGCCGCCATCCAAATTATATTCCTATTGTTACGAAATATTTGCTGATACAGGCTAAGAGCACCATAATAATCTATTCTGAGACTCCGCCGGAATATAGAAACAATCCAATCACCGCCGTTATTCCGCCATAAAAATGTATATAGAACAGAAATAACTATGAAAGCAATAATTACCATACCAAGAAGGCGAAAGAACATCTTTGATTTCAGTTGCGCATAATCAGCTTTGTTAACTTTTCTATATTTGTGTTTCAATTTTATACCCCACTCCCCATATCGTTTTGATGTACTTCGGATTGTCCACAGTATCATCCATTTTTTCACGCAAATGACGAATATGAACGGTTATCGTGTTGTTGCTCTTGTTGTAATATTCGTCTTTCCAAATTCTATGAAACAATTCTTCTGCACTTACGACACTGCCTTTCTGCTCTAAAAGAATACGGAGTATAGAAAATTCAGTAGGAGTGAGTGCAAGCGGCCTTTCGTTCAAAAGGCATTCATGTGTTTTAATATCCATTACCAAACCTGAATGGACGATGACAGTATCTTCCGTATCCTCGGAACGTGACAGATTGTATTTTTTATACCGCCGTAGCTGCGCTTTTACTCTTGCTACCATTTCAAGAGGTCGAAAAGGCTTTGTAATATAATCATCTGCACCTAATGTTAAGCCTGTAATTTTATCAATTTCTTCATCTTTTGCTGTCAGCATAATAATCGGGTAAGTATATTTCTCCCGGATTTTTTGACATAATTTAAACCCATTCATATCCGGAAGCATAACGTCCAATATTGCAAGGTCAAGTTCGTTCGTCACAATATAGGCAAGAGCATCCCTTGCTGAATAAAATTTAAAAACAGTGTAGCCTTCATTTGTTAAATATAATTCAATTAAATCTCCAATTTCATGTTCATCGTCTACAACAAGTATTTTTTCCAATATAAATATAATGCTCCTTTCCTTTGCATTGTAAATAACGTCTTATTTTAGCAAATAGTCATAAATAATTTGTAATTTTTAGAATAAGATATTATTAAGATTTTCTTATTTTTTAGCAGTTTGCTGCACGGAAATATAATCCGTAATCACCAGCCCTTTCGGTTTCAAGCAATATTATATGCGGACATCAGAATAATAACAATATATAAGCAAAAAACATGGCTTGCCATCACCATTGGGCGAATTGGCACGGGATACCTAAAAACCCTGTATGTGCCCGATTTTTTGTTATGCAGCCCCTATACTCTACGTATTATGATAAAATCCCGAATCCGCCTGATAACGTCTCATCCGATATTTCAGCGGAGTACAGCCATATGTCTTCTGGAACTTCTTAATAAAATTGGAGGGATAACCATACCCCGCATCCCTGGCAATTTCAGCTATGCTCTTCTCCGTCGTTACAAGTAGGTTTGCGGCATGGGACATTCTTAGAGAAGCAGTATATTCTCCGATAGTCATATGGTAATATTCGAAAAATCCCGCTTTCAACTTCTGGGAATTAATAAGCAGCGTCCGGCTGAGTGCCTCGATGGTTGGAGGATGAGTGAACTCCTCCGTTAGTATATTATGGGCGCGCTGAATGCTCTGAAAATCCTTCTGATAGGAAAATGAGGTACGCGCCTGATACCTTTTGCTCTCCAAAAGAATTCCCATGCACTCTAAGATTGCAGCCTCCAATAAAAGACCGTTCAAGCAGTCTTCTTCGTCCCTTATTAACAAGCGCTGTAAAATAACCATAATTTCCGCAGGGAGATAACGCTTGGTATGATTTTCCGAAAATTGCTCCAAGGGGTTAAAGTCAGGAAAACGAATGGCGATTTCCTGGAGGAATGCCGGATAAATCGTAAATTCTGCTCCATAAAAATGGTCGCCGGGCTTCCACGCCTGCCTCCCTTTCAAATTTCTCTCCAGTACAAGAAAAGCGGAAGACTCAAAGGAGGAAACAGGCTGACGTTCCAATTGAAATCTCGTCTTACCTTCATAAACGATTCCAAAGCGCAAAAAAGGCTCCGGCGTGTTGAACTGAACCACAAAAGAACGGGGAATGGTATAATCGGCAATTCCAAAATCATAAAAGCCCGGCTTTGTATAAAGGTGAAAATAGCCGTTTTTCGGATTTTCATATAAAGTATAATTTTCTTTTTCTATAGCCTGAAAGTCCAGCTCGCGCAACATAATCCGGCGAAATTCATTAGGATTTTCTGAATGATACATATAGACCTCCTCTCTTCATAATTCTTGCATTGTTCATAACCTTTATTATATTGGATTGTAAAAATAATTCAATCAGATAATAAAATAATGAGAAAAGATAAAATAGTTGCATACGACTAACCGCTTTGCTATAATGCAAAGGTCGTTAGTTGAAACTAACTTTTTCGAAAAAGATGTTCTTCTATTTCTGCGAGCTTTTGTCTGCGCCGTAAGCTCGCAACATAAGAAAAATTTGCGCAGGTACGAGGAGAAATGAAAAAATGAAGAAAAAATTTATAATATTATTGACAACCGCCGTGATGAGTTTTGGTGTCTTAGCGGGCTGCGGCAGTTCAGCAGCAGAAACACAAGGTAATGTAAATACAGCAGAAAGTACAAATCCAAGTAATGATCCAAATGAGAAACAAGACGAAAGTCCAAGCACCGGTGAGACAGACACTGCCGAAGCGGATACGATTACCGTTACTGACGCCAGAGGCGAGGTTGTAATCCCTGCAAATCCTGAACGTATCGTTGACTTAAGCGGAAACAGCGATATTTTAAGTGTGTACGGATACACGGTCATAGGTACTGCGAACTCTGACGCTTATGATTATACCAAATTCCCCTCCTATCTAGAAGACACTCTAAAGGATGCTAAAATTCTTGGCTACAGCATGCAGGACACTATGGATATCGAGGGTATCTTGGAGTTAGAGCCGGATTTGATCATCATTTCCAGTGTTCAGGAAAAAATGTATGAGCAGCTTCAGGAAATTGCTCCTACCGTCATGATCGAACTGGCACAAATTAACTGGCGGGATGACATCAATGCCTTTGCAAAAATTATGGGAAAGGAAGATGTAGCCTCACAGTGGCTGGCGGATTATGATAAGAAGGCAAGCGACAAGGGCACAGAAATCAAAGCAGCTTACGGTGAAGAAACAACCTATCTGGCATTTCTTGCCAGCGGCGGGCAGCTCTATGTCTTTGATGCTGCAGGAATCGGAAGCGTAATGTACGAGGATATGGGACTTGCCAAGCCTGCCAATATGCCCGCGCAGGATAACATCAGTCTGCCCGTAATAAGCTATGAGGGACTTGCCGAGTTGGATCCCGATTACATATTTGTAGCGGCTACCGAAGCGGATATGGAGAGTTTAAAGCAAAGCAGCATCTATAACAGTATGCGCGCTGTAGAAGACGGAAATGTAGTAGAGCTTCCTTCCAGCCCTTACTTCAATATGGGTTATAGCTGTATTGGAAGGGAAGTCTTTTTAGCGGAATTTACCGGTTTAATGGAGCAATAAATAGTATGAAAAGAAATACGATCATTTTAACAGCAGCCGGTGTGCTGCTGTTATTTGCGGGCATGATTATGTCCGTTCATATCGGTGCGAAAAATATCCCCGTTTCAGAAATTTACCGGGCTTTTTTTCATTATGATGATTCTCTAAATGCCAAACTCGTACGCGAGGTGCGCCTGCCTCGAATGCTCTTGGCCGTACTGGTAGGCGGGATGCTTTCTTTGGCGGGGACTATGATGCAGGGCATTATGCGCAATCCTATCGCGGAGCCTTCCGTCATGGGTGTAACCCAAGGGGCTACGCTGGCAGTATCCATTGCCGCAGTGTCCTCCTTTGCGGGCGGCATATACGGCAATTTTTTCATGGGCTTGCTGGGCGCTGCCGGGAGCGGCATCCTGATACTCGTATTTACCATGGGAAAAGCCTCTAATCAGAGCATTTCCAGAATCCTGCTGGCCGGAACGGCCCTAAGTACCTTCTTTCTTTCCCTAGCCTCCGTGGTGGCCTTATTGGGAAACCGCTCACAGGAACTGGCCTTCTGGGTAGCGGGCGGCTTGCGTCAGGCCGGCTGGGTTCAAGTAGCTGTCGTCGCTGCAGCCGGCGGCTTTTTTTCCATACTCGCATTTTCTTACGCCGGAAAAATCAACATTATCAGCCTCGGTGATGATGCTGCTGCCGGGCTGGGGATTTCTCCGGAAAGGATAAAGCTTCTTATTATATTGTACCTCGTCCCGATTTGCGGCGTCTGTGTGGCGGCTGCGGGCAACATTGGATATCTGGGGTTGTTCGTACCTCATATTATACGCAAGCTGATAGGAAATGACTACCGCAGGCTAATGCCCCTTTCCTTTTTATATGGAAGCACTATCCTCGTACTGGCGGACATTGCCGCCCGGACTATCTCGGCTCCTTATGAGCTTCCTGTGGGACTTTTTACCGCCTGCATGGGTGTTCCCGTATTTTTAATGCTGGTAAGAAAGGAGAAAAGATAGATGAAAGAGAAAAAATACGGTTTTAGAGCAGCGGTTTGTCTGTCTCTCCTTTTAACAGTTGTCCTCATAGCTCTTATGGTGGGTAGCTATCACATATCTCCTTTTCAGATAGTACAAACCCTATTAGGAAGCGGGAGCAAGCTGCAGAATTTCACCGTTTTTCAGATACGCCTGCCAAGAATTGTTCTGGCTGTCATCGTAGCGTCAGCACTCGGCGTTTCGGGAGGAATCCTTCAGGGCATTACAAGAAATCCCCTGGCAGAACCGGGGATGATCGGAATTAATGCAGGAGCCGCATTATTCGTGGTACTCTGGATTTCGGCAGGAACTACCGACTATTACTCCACCCTTCCGGTTCTTACTATTCTGGGAATGCCTCTGCTGGCGATGACAGGATCCTTGCTTTCCGTAGGGCTTATTTACCTTCTTTCCTCCAAGAGTGGCATCCGTCCTGTTCGCTTTATTCTTACGGGAATCGGAGTAAACGGCGGCATTTTAGCTGTGATTTCCTTTTATCAGCTAAGCATGTCCAAAGGGGATTACAATCAGGTACTGACTTGGACTAACGGAAGCCTCTGGGGCAGCAACTGGAACTATATCCTCCTGACAGCACCTCTAGTCATTCTCCTAATCGGGGCAGTGCTATTTCGCAGTAAGAACCTGGATGTGCTGGCTCTGGGTGATGAACTGGCGGCAGGAGTAGGGTTATCCGTACCAAAGGAACGTTTGCTCTTTCTGCTTCTTGCCACTTTTTTGGCGGCACTTGCCACCTCTGTTGCCGGAAGCATAGCATTTTTGGGACTTTTAGGGCCGCAAATCGCCAAAAGACTCACAGGCCCGGTACATGGCAAAATGCTTCCCATGGCAGCTTTGATCAGCAGCATTCTTTTAGTAGGAGCCGATGTTATAGCAAAAAATCTGTTTTCCCCTCTGGAGATTCCGGTCGGAATCGTCGTATCCATAGTGGGGGTTCCGTATTTTATTTACTTGATGATAAAGGAAAGATAGGAGGTTACGGGAATGGGAATTGAAATTAAAAATCTACAGGCAGCATACGAGGACAGAATCATCATTCCGGACGCCAGCCTCGTCATACCGAAGGGAAAAGTAACGATGCTAATCGGTCCTAACGGCTGCGGCAAGTCTACGCTGCTAAAGTCAATCGCAAGAACGATTCCTGCAAAAAGAGGCAGTATTTATCTTCACGGAGAAGACATCCGGAGAATGCCGCCCAAAAGCCTCGCCAAGAAAATGGCAGTACTGCCCCAGAGTCCCTTGGTTCCCGAAGGAATACAAGTAAAGGAGCTGGTGGCATACGGGCGATTTCCCTATCAAAAGCCATTGTCCGGCCTGAAAAGGGCGGATCACGAAATAATTCGCTGGGCTATGGAAAAAACGGGAGTTCTGGAGCTTGAGGAGCGAAGGGTAGAAGAATTATCAGGCGGTCAAAGGCAGCGCGTCTGGATTTCTCTGGCGCTGGCTCAGAAAACCGGAGTTCTGCTCCTGGACGAGCCCACCACTTATCTGGATATGGCCCACCAATTAGAGATTCTGGAGCTGCTGCGCAAATTGAACCACGAAGAGAAGACCACCATTGTCATGGTCATTCACGAGTTAAATCACGCTTCCAAATTTGCTGACCATATCATCGGCATGAAACAGGGACATATCCTGTTCGAGGGTACTCCCAAGGAAGTGATTCACGTAGAAAATCTAAGAAAGCTCTATGAAATTGAGGCGGTGCTTATGGAAAATAAGGATAAGGGTTATCCGATTTGTATGGATTACTCCTTGATATGTGAATAAAAATACCTATTGACGCCCCTTTTTCCTTTTATCGTCTTAAAGTCATAAAAATTAATAAATAAATTTTTACAGTTCCTCAATTGAGCACATGGTCAGGTTTGAGAAAAAAACACGGTTCATAGACCATATACACAATGGGATAAAAGCCCGGGAGATATTTTCTAATTCTCCCGGGCTTTTTTACTGCCTGAGTTTTCTCATAAAATTTCTTCATAAAATAATTTTCTATAAAACAAATAAGATATTCGCAATAAGCGAAAAGTGTTGTACAATAAGTCTAATTAATCAGAAAAGAAAAATCTCAAAAAATCATAGAAAAAGAAGGGGCATACTATGAGCAACCGGAATATACCGTTTCAAGATATAACCTTAGCCTACTTTTCGGGAACAGGCTGTACGAAAGCCGCCGTTTCCTGCTTTGAAAGCCGGCTTGCCGGACTTGGAATCCACACCAGCACAATCTGCATCTCCTCCGATAGCTCCGGCAGTGTCGGAACCTCGGATTTGCTGATTGTTTTTTCTCCGGTATATGCATTCCGCCTGACTTCCATCGTCGAAGACTGGGTAAAACGGCTGCCTGATGCCCAAAATACATACGCCGCCATCATATCTGTTTCCGGAGGCGGAGAGATTTCGCCCAATACTGCTTGTCGGACCCTTTGTAAACGCATTTTAATAAGAAAGGGTTACCACTTTGTGTATGAAAATATGCTGGTAATGCCCTCCAACTTCGCATCCCATGCCGGAGCACAGCTAAACAAACAGCTAATCGATTCTTTACCTAAAAAGGCCGCACAGATGATTGATGATATTTTATCCGGGAAAAAAAATAACACACACCCTAAGTTTCAGGATAGGCTCTTTGCCTCAATCGGGAAAGCGGAGCATCTGGGCGCAAAGTTTTTCGGGGCCTTCATCCGCACGTCAAGCCATTGTAATCAGTGCGGACTATGTATTAAAAGCTGTCCAAAGAGGAATATCCGAATGAAAGAGGGAAAGCCCGCCTTCGGCTTCCATTGTATGCTATGCTTAAGGTGTATTTATGCCTGCCCTCAAAAAGCCCTTTCTCCGGGAATACTCAAATTTTTCGTATTAAAGGAGGGCTTCGACTTAAAGGCTATGAGTAAGGCTCCTGACCCAGGAAAAGATCAGAATGTACAGGAGTATTCTGCCGCCGAGCAGCTTCTTTGGAAGGGTGTTCTCGATTACCTGGAATAATGGGAACTGCCGTTTTTCGGTACAAATAGGCTCAAAGCGGTTGCATCTTCCGGCATTAACTGTTATAGTAATACTATGAGATTTTTTAATACACTAAAAGAGGTTTTTATATCATCACTGCCCCTAGCGGCAGTAATCATTATCGTTTGTGTTTTTGTGGCTCCCATGGAGAACGCATTCGATTATGTCAAGTTAATAGTTGGTTATATGAGTGTTGTTCTGGGACAGTCGCTGTTTTTGGATGGTTTGAGCATCAGTATTCTGCCTATCGGCAAGCTGGTGGGAAGCTCCCTCGTGAAGCTGAAAAAAGCCATATTTATCATTTTCTTCGGCTTTGTATTCGGTTTGCTCGCTACGGTTGCTGAACCTGCTTTGGCAGTTCTCGCCCGTCAGACACATATGATTATGAACATTATCGATGAGACACTGTTCATATGGATTATGGGTTCTGGCATCGGTGTGCTGGTCGGGTTTGCTTTGTATCGAATCATGAAGGATCTGAATATCAAGATTGTATTTGCTATACTTTACATTGCAATTTTTGTTGTCGTCTTTTTTGTACCTGAAGAATTTATCGCATTGGCTTTTGACGGAAGCGGTGCAACCACCGGTGATATTTCCGTTCCCTTTATACTGGCTCTGGGCTTAGGTGTTTCCGGTACTATGTCAAAGCACAAGGCTAACGAGGACACATTCGGAATCATTGGGCTTGCATCGGTAGGTCCTATTTTAGCGCTGTTTTTCTACGGTATCATTTTAAATGCCGTACATGGAGGAGTCCTTCCGCCGGCCGGAGTATATGATCCGGGCGCGGCAGAAAGCTTAGGAGCGATTATCCAGTCGAATATATCCGGCGTCGCCCTGGCCCTCTTTCCAATTGTAATCGTATATTTACCGTTTCAATTTCTGCTGATAAAGCTTCCTAAAAAGGAACTGATTCAAATATTGCTCGGCTCCATTTCCACCTACGTGGGCCTTCTCATTTTCTTGTCAGGAATTGATTTCGGCTTTGCGTTTGCGGGCAAATATATCGGTGAAGTGTTTTTGGATGCCTCGCGTCCGGGATGGTTCAAATGGTTGCTGCTCTTGGTGGGCTTCGTACTCGGAGTCGCCATTACGCTTTCCGAACCTGCCGTTACGGTACTCGGTGAACAGCTCGAGGAAATTACCAACGGTCATATTAAGAAAATAACGATACGCTCTACACTTGCTATCGGTATTGGGTTTGCTGCGCTATTTTCCATGGTAAAGATATTAACACAGATAAATATACTCTGGTTTTTGGTTCCGCTTTACGCTATAGCTCTTATTATGATGAAATTCACTTCGAATCTCTTTGTGGGATTGGCCTTCGATTCAGGCGGAGTTACCGGTGGTGCCCTGACATCGGCATTTTTAACTCCCCTTACCTTAGGCGCAGCTCAGGCTGTTGCTGATTTGGAAGGTGCAGGTGCACAGTCGATTTTGACAAACGGATTCGGAATTATTGCCTTTATTTCCGTAACACCATTAATTGCTGTTCAGGCTTTGGGCATTATTTACGATATAAGACTTAGAAAAACACAAAAACTTATCGAAGAAAACGAGTTGGCAGAAATTCATGAATTGGAATCACTCGTCTTGCAAGCTACATCTGCAGATTCTGACGCCGGTTCTTCATCTAAGAAAATCGGCAGGCGCCGTAAAAATAGAAAATTTAAGCATAGGGGTTCCCCCATGGAGGATAGAAGAAGTGATACACGATGATGTTCCGTCTTGTCTGGAATTTTTAACTATAATCGCCGGAAGAAAGCTGAAGGCTTCTCTTATTGAATCGTTGTCGGCAGAGGGCGGACGGCTGATAACCGTCATGTATGGAAAGGGCTCAGTCAAAACCGATTATCTTCGGGATATGTTCGGGCTGGTGCCAGAGGAGAATAAGGTCGTAATAACCTGCCTTCTTCCTTGTAAAAAGGTTGACACAGTAATGGATATGCTGGTCAGCAAGTTTCATTTCGACAAACCGAACACGGGTATCGCATTTACCGTACCCATTAACATTACTTTTTAATTTTGGAGGAATTAACGGTGACAGAATCTAATCCTAAAAAAGCATTATATATTATAGTAAACATTGGCTTCGCCGATGAAATTGCGGAAATCATGCGCAAGGAAGGTGCAGGCGGAGCAACGATCATGAATGCCCGCGGTTCAGGTCCTATGCCAAAATCCATTTTAGGAATCACTATTGATACTGAGAAGGAAATCATTCTCAGCGTAGTAGATGAGGAAATGAGCGAGAAAATCATTCATGCCGTAAGGCAAAAAGCGGGTCTCGGCACTCCGTGCAACAGTATCTGCTTTACGATGCCGGTGGATAAATTTGTTATGACACATGTATCAGAACCATCGAACGAACCGACAAAATAATGAGGAAAACAGAAATGCTTGCCATAAGTAACGGCAAGCATTTATTTGTTCTTTAAAAGGAAAGTGATCCTTTTAAAGAAAAGTGTATGCGCAGCTACGCGCGCGGAACAAATGCTGTGCTGTCGGTGTTTTTAGCTGCGAAGGTGGGCGACGCACACATTTGTTCTACGAACTCGCTGACTTTCTCCTGTGTAAGTTCTTCATTCTTCTTTGCATTGATTAAGCTCAAGGTTCCGTCCATACGCCCTAACTTCTCGTTCAGCTTAACGATACATTTCTCTGCGTCACCGCCCGCACTGCAGATAAAAGCAGCCGTCACTTTGTTTCTCATATCATTATTTTCCAGAAAGGTATTGATGGGCGATGCCGGTCTGCTGTTCCAGATAGGCATTCCAATAACAACCCTGTCATAATCTGCCGGATTATATAGGTATGGTTTTAGCCTGGGCCTTTCTCCAAAAGTGGCCGCTTTACCGCAAAAGATGTACTTGCCTATGGTACTGCGGGGATATTCTTTTATTGGTTCAAGAGCCATAATATCAGCATCCATCTTCCTGGCAATCAGTTCGGCAGCAAATTTTGCATTCCCGCTCATCGAATAATATACCACTAATGTCTTCATCTTTCTATTTCTCCTCCTTATTTTTCAATATTTCTTCCGCTTCCCCGCACCACTCCAGATAAGCACGATATGTCCGTATTCCGAATCTGACGGTAAGAAGATAATATTCGTGAGCTGCTTCCATATCCTTCACCTTTTCCAGTATTTCCTCCGAGGCCATAAGATAGGGAAGCTCCTGCTCTATTTTTTTTCTAAACTCTTTGATATGGTTCAGCGTCTGCTCCGCTCCTGCTTCACTGCCAAAAAACAGTTTGAGCAGCGTCTCATAACGAAGCTCATCCTTTTCCACCGGAAGAGTGAGCCATTTTCCCAAATAAGCGTGTCCTGCATCCGTAATAGTGTAAATCAGTTTGCCTCTGCTGCTGTCTCCGTCCTCCCGCTTTGTGGCGAGCCCTCGCTCCACCAGGCCGCTCAAGGTCGGGTATATACTTCCGTAGCTTGCACCCCAGAAATATTTAAGTGAGGTATCCATTCTCTTCTTTATTTCGTATCCGGTTAGCTCGTCGTGGCTGAGCAATCCTAAAATTACACAATCCAGTTTCTTTTCCGATGCCATTTCTTCTCTTCTTTCACTCTTGCTTTCTACTTTTATTTCACTCTTGCTTCTTGCTTTCCATTCACTCTTGCTTCTTACTTCCTATCTCGCTTTTACTTCTTGCCTTCTATCTCGCTCTTACTTCTTGATTTCTATCTCGCTCTTACTTCTTGATTTCTATCTCGCTCTTACTTCTTGATTTCTATCTCGCTCCCCGTTTTTATTTTCAGGTCTCATTTTATAATATAATACATTTTGCGGACATAAATCAATACATGCGCCGCATTGGATACATTCTATACTGGTTATTTTTCCTGCTTTCACCATCTCTTTTACCTCTAATCCCATAGGGCAGCTTCGATCACACTTTCCGCAGGAAATACATTTTTCTTTATTAGCTGATACATGGAGTCCCGGCAAATGCAGCAAGTCGCGCAGTTTCGTTCCAATTACCATAAAAGGAGCCATCCAGCAAAAATAATGGCAGAATACTCTTTTTCCCCCTAGAATAGATGGGATGAATATGAGCACTATGATCCCGTAATAAATGATGTATGTATAAATGTTTGCCACGGAAATCCCGTGATCCGTTTGAAAGAAAAAATCTACTCCGGTAATTTCCCCTTTATAAAAATAGCAGAAGGCAACTGCTCCGATCCACAGAAACCAGATAACGTATTTGATATAGTTTCTAACGCCTTGCTTCGGTCTTCTGTCGTTAATCATAAAGGCGCATTCCTGAAGTCCGCCCGCAGGACAGGCATAGGCACAGAAAATTCTTCCAAAAGGAATCGAAAGTAAGAACATCAGCAGGAACATAATAAAGCTCCCGTTGATAATTCCATTCAATCCGGCATTAATAATGAGCACCGGAGAAAAATAATATAGGGTAATGGGAAACAAAAGCAAGGCTATTATAAGAAATAGTTTCCTAATATTCTGTCGCTTCATAAAACTCCTCCATGTATCAGTTTGATATATAATATCATATATCATATTGATATATATAGCAACTACTTTTTTCATAAATTTCTTATCCAAGCTAAAATTTAAACTTTACTGTTGCAAATTATATTAACTCGAGTTAATATAAATATAATGTTACACAAAACTACAATTCTAATTTGGAGGTTTATTATGTATAAATGGATACGTCAACAAGCTTCATGGAAAAAGACAGCACTAATTTTTATTACAGCCCAAATCATATTCTTATGTATGAATACCTTAACCTTTCCGGCCATTATGAAAGACGGATCCGGTCTTATCCCTTTTGATATGACCGGGATATCAGGATATGATTACCAATATGCGGATAGCTTTATTAACGAACTTACTTTAAACGGAAGAACTGTATATCTCTTCTTTCAGGAGCCGCTTGATATTCTCTATCCACTGCTTATTTCTTTCAGCTTTGTTATGGCCTTTTGCCTTCTCAGCAAAGAAAAAAGCCGCTGGCCTCTGATCGGATTTATCCCGATGATATTTGACTATCTGGAGAACATACTGGTTATTTCCATGCTGACCGTAAAGCCTCTTCCTTTATTCCTGCCTTCCGTATCTTCTTCTATTACCTGGCTTAAGGCTGTTTCTAGCATGTTGTGCATGGGATTGCTTATCATTGTATCCTTATGGTATTTCACCGGATGGATCATACAAAGGAGAAAACAGAAATATGGAAACAAATGATTTTTCCCTTCGCGAACTGAATTTTGGCAATAACCGGCACAAAATTATGAAAGAATTTCTAACACGATTAACAACGCAGTCCATCAACGATATTTATGTGGAGGACGTATGCAAGGCGGTCGGAATATCCAAAGTTACCTTTTTTCATTATTTTCATTCTAAAGAAGAAATTGTTCATTATTTCATACTGGGATGGGAATATGCCAGAAGTTATGAAGCCATAAACGGATTGTTTCATGGCCGGCAAGGAATTGAACATATTTTTAAAAGTATCAGTCAAGAAGTATTTGCTCAAAATTTGATGCTTTCCCTCACTCAGTTCTTATCAAAGACAGAGTGTTTTAATTTACAAATCGCAATTACGGGATACGAATACAGCCTCTTTCATTCAAAAGCCTATCAGCAGAAAATAAGGCCTATGAATATTATGGAAGTTATGTCTCACTATGTATGTGAGACTACTTTTACAGGTAAAAATGATGATTTATGCACTATGCTCCTAACACTTCTTTATGGAGCTCCCCTCGCTGCGAAATGCATAGGAAACATATCTTTAGGAGAATTGTATGAAAAGGATTTAACGCTTCTGTTATTTCAAATAGAAAATTATTTATAAAAAGATTATTGATTGTCCTCATAGCATACTTGTTTCCCGGGAAGCCAGACTATATAATAAGCATAATAGCTGTTTCATCAGGTTTAGAAAGTGTGCTTTGTAAACTCTCGCGACCAGATGTTCTGGCAGCACAGCTGTAAACAGAAATGTATGGACTTATAAAATATAGGATGAGAAATGAGGATAAATAAATGAAATACGCAGCTCTTTTTAGAGGAATTAATGTAGGCGGTAAAAATATAGTAAAAATGGCCGCACTGGAACAATTATTCTTCGACTTAGGCATATATACGGTAAAAACTTACATTCAAAGCGGTAATGTCGTCTTTGAAACCAGCCTTTCAGAGACGGTTTTGCCGGAAAAGATAAAAGCCGGCTTCGAAGACCGCTTCGGCTTTAAAAGCAATGTCATCATGAGAAATGCAGAAGAATGGAAATACCTTATTGAACAGCTCCCGTTCACGAACGAGGAAGTAAAGGAAGCGGAGGCCGCTGATCCGCAAGTCGAACATCTCTACGTCTATTTTTTGAATGATTTTCCGGAACAAACAACTATCGATACAATACAAAAAGACTATATCGGAACAGACAAGATACGGGCGGGACAGAAAGAAATATATTTTCTCTGCAGCCAAAGCGTCCGGAATTCAAAGCTCGCCATCCGTATTTCTAAAGAATTCGAATCAGCTACCGTGCGTAACTGGAAAACAGTGAGCAAATTATACGATATGCTCACCAATATATGAATTCGATAAGGAGGTTTAGCGATGAAATGTAATTGCTACGCCGGAGAATGTCCGCATAATCTTTGCATGCACAAGGTTCCAATATTTTCTTCCTTGAGCCAAGAGGAAATGAGCCATATTTCCTCTATAATAAATCATAATAATTATCAGAAGGGTGAAATTCTGTTTTCGGAAGAGGATAGCCTTCGTTCTCTTATAATCATAAACGAGGGCAGTGTAAAAGGTTTTAAGATTACTCCTGAAGGCAGAGAACAAATTCTTCATGTTTTTTCCGTAGGGGATTTTTTCGGAGAACGTAACTTATTTGGCGGCCAAAAATCTGCCTATACAGCAGAAGCATTGGAACCTACGAAAACTTGTTCTTTTACAAAAGATGATTTCCATAAAATCCTCTTTGCTTATCCGGGCATTGCCATAAAAATCATCGAAACACTGGAAGAGCGGATTGCACGCATGGAAAGCACAATGCAAAGCATGGGAGTACGCAGCCTGGATGGACGAATCGGAGGGCTTCTTCTGGACTTTGCCGATAAATATGGGGAGGTAGTACCGGAGGGAATTCTCATCCGCCTGCCGCTGAGCCGTGAAGGCATTGCCAATTTCCTTGGCGTTGCCCGCGAAACTGTGAGCAGAAAGCTCGGACAACTGGAGATCGATGGGGTCATCCGCCCCGTCGGCAACAAGAATATTCTTCTTCTGGATGGCGAAGCTTTAAAGACCATGACCGGAAAAGATACATAAAATGCTAAAATGTGAACAGAATGAATACTAAATTTCCAAAATTTGATTATAATCACAGATATATACTCTCCGACCTGCTACACTGATGCTACGGACTTGACATGCGCGAAAAACTCGCGCAGAAAGGAGCAGAAAATGTCAGATAAAATTCTCGACCTCAATTTAACGGTTTATGAATTATGTACCTCGGATTCGGGAATAATTCCCATATTGGCCGAAGCAGGTTTTACAGATATTACAAAGCCCGGTATGCTGGCCACGGCGGGGCGGTTCATGACAATCCCCAAAGGTGCGGCTCTTAAAAAGCTGGATCTGGAAAACATAAAACTTATTTTTGCAAGACATGGATATATAGTAAAGGAGGAGAAGAAATGAGTGCGGAAATTAACAACAGAGAGTATCGCCAGCAGGTTTTGAAGGAATTGATTTCTGAGCTTCACGATGGTAAAAGCGTGGATGAAGTGAAAGAAAAATTCGCCGAGGTATTCGGAAACGTGTCGGCAGAAGAAATCGCTCAGGCAGAACAGGGCCTGATTGCAGGCGGTCTTCCCGTTACGGAAGTACAGCGTCTTTGCGACGTTCACGCTTCGGTGTTCAAGGGCTCCATCGAGGATATCCATCGCATCCCCGTTTCCTCAGAGGTTCCGGGTCATCCGGTAGATACGCTTAAACGGGAAAATCGCGCCATTGAAAAAGAAATAGACGAGGTGCGTACACAGCTTGCTCTGCTTCCCGACCCGGACGCAAAAGACAAGGTGAAAGCAGGCTTAAGAAGACTTATAGAAATTGACCGGCATTATCTAAAAAAAGAAAACCTCTTCTTTCCTTATATGGAGCAATATGGAATTACTGCTCCGCCTAAGGTTATGTGGGGTGTAGACGATGAAATCCGCGCGCAGCTCAAGGCTGTGTCAGCAAAGCTCGACAGCGAAGAGCTTTCTTCTCTGGCAGCGGAAATTGAAGCATTCCTGGATAAAGCCGGGGAGATGATTTTCAAGGAAGAGAACATTATGCTCCCCATGCTGTTGGAAAATCTGACACAGGATGAATGGAAGACTGTGGCGGACGAAAGCGTAGAACTTGGCTATTGCCTCATCGATAATGTTCCTGTATGGACGCCCGTTGCGGGCAATGCTCCCGAACCTTTGGCCCAGGAGCCTACTGCCGTATCCGGCACGATCAACCTTCCTACCGGAGTGTTAAAGGTGGAAGAGCTTAGTCGAATGCTGGACACTCTACCCATCGACATTACATTTGTCGGCAAGGATGACACTGTCAAATACTTCTCCCAGGGCGCAGAGAGGGTATTCCCACGCACAAAGGCTATTATCGGACGGAAAGTATCCAACTGCCATCCCCCGGCAAGCGTTCATATCGTGGAGAAACTGGTGGAGGACTTCAAAGACGGAAGAAAGGATTATGAAGATTTCTGGATCAATATGGGTGAAAAATTCATCCTGATACGCTACTTTGCCGTAAGAGATGAGGCAGGAGAATACATGGGCGTCCTGGAAGTAACACAGAATATCCGTCCGCTTCAGGCAATTGAAGGAGAAAAAAGATTGGTTTCAGATGAAGGGAGATTCAATGATGAGCACACCCTATTTAAAAAATATTGAACACGAAAAAATACTGGACCTTTGCGCTTTGGTAGAATACTCGGAAGGGCAGGTCGTAAGCCGTACGTTGGCGCAAAATTCCGCAGTGAGTATTACCTTGTTCGCTTTTGATGAAGGAGAGGAAATCAGTTCCCACTCCTCCACCGGGGATGCAATGCTGAGCGTTTTGGACGGAACGGCAAAAATTACTATTGGAGGAGAGGTATATTCCTTGAGTTCAGGGGAAACTATTGTGATGCCTGCGGGTATTCCTCATGCGGTAGCAGCAGAAAAGAGATTCAAGATGCAGCTTACGGTAGTCTTCCCGCAAAATTAAACTGGGGAAGGACTCACTTTGAAGCACTTAAATGAAATGGGGACGTCTGAGAAAATAGAAGTCATTGGAAAAACTGCAGCTACTGCAAAAGCAGACGCTACTGCAAAAGCAAAGGAACTGCAAAAACAGAGACTACTGCAAAAGTAAATACAATTAAAAGAAAGGAGGAATTGACATGAAAGCTGAACTAGATAGAAGCGGATGTATTTCCTGCGGATTGTGTACCAGCATTTGTCCTGAAGTTTTTCGGATGGCTGATGATGGTATTGCAGAAGTATATGTAGAGGATGTTCCGGCAGAATTAGAGGCAAGCGCCGTAGAAGCGCAGGACGGATGTCCGGTAGCAGTCATCAAAGTAGAGTAATTCATAGGAAAAAGTCTTATCAGTATTATAAAAGCGGCGCCGCGTAAACTTAATCAGTTATACGCGGCGCCTTTATCTATCATATGAAAGGGGGAGTGAATAATCTTATGGCATAAATCAATAACTCATCTTAGAAAAAAAGCTTAATATCGTCCTCTACCGTACCGATTCCTGCAATCCCAAAGTTTTCTACCAGCACCTTAGCCACATTGGGGGAAAGGAATGCGGGGAGTGTGGGTCCTAAATGGATGTTCTTCACGCCCAGGTAGAGCAGCGCCAAAAGTACGATAACGGCTTTTTGTTCATACCATGCGATGTTGTATGCTATGGGCAGCTCGTTGATGTCAGCAAGCCCGAATACTTCTTTAAGCTTTAAGGCGATTACTGCCAGGGAGTAAGAGTCGTTGCACTGTCCTGCGTCCAGAACACGAGGAATTCCTCCGATATCTCCCAAATCCAATTTGTTATATTTATATTTTGCACAGCCTGCTGTGAGAATTACGGCATCTTTAGGTAATTCCTTAGCAAAGTCGGTGTAATAATTTCTCGATTTTGCCCTTCCGTCACATCCTGCCATAACAACGAATTTCTTGATCGCTCCGGATTTTACGGCATCTACTACCTTATCTGCCAACTGGAACACCTGATGATGAGCAAATCCTCCAACAATTTCGCCTCTCTCGATTTCCGTAGGCGGCTGGCAGGTTTTCGCCTGAGCAATAATCTCGGAGAAGTCCTTTTTCTCTCCTATCTCTCCGGGAATGTGCTTGCAACCCGGGAAGCCCGCTGCGCCGGTGGTGTAAAGGCGATCCTTATAGCTATCCTTCGGAGGAACAATACAGTTCGTAGTCATGAGAATCGGCCCGTTAAAGCTTTCGAACTCTTCTTTCTGCTTCCACCAAGCATTTCCGTAGTTTCCTACGAAATGGGAATATTTCTTGAATGCCGGATAATAATGGGCAGGAAGCATTTCGGAATGGGTATATACATCTACACCGGTTCCTTGCGTCTGCTCCAGCAGCATTTCCATATCGCGCAGGTCATGACCGGAAATAAGAATACCGGGGCGGGTTCCCACGCCAATATTGACCTTGGTAATTTCGGGATTACCGTAAGCGGAGGTGTTGGCGTTATCCAAAAGAGCCATGCCGTTTACTCCGTATTTACCGGTTTCCAAAGTCAGCGCGATCAAATCTTCCACGCTCAGACTATCATCCAGAGTCTTAGCAAGAGCACTTTGCAAAAATGCATCTAACTCTACATCGTCCTGAAGCAAAGCATTAGCATGCTTGCTGTATGCAGAAAGACCCTTTAAGCCGTATGTGATCAGCTCGCGCAGGCTGCGGATATCTTCGTTTTCTGTGGACAGCACGCCTACCTGTGCTGCCTTTGCTGCAAATTCTCCCCTGTCAGAAGACTCCCAAAGAGCTGCTGCGGGAAGGCTATTTATTTTTTCAACCTGATTTAACAGATTTTTCTTCACTTCCAAGGTTTCCAAGATGCGGGCAACGATTGCCTCCTCATCAAAGTTCGCATTAGTGATTGTTATAAATAAGTTGCGTGTTACCATATGATTCACATTTGCATCAATTTCCTTGCCCTCAGCGCGCAGCTGCGTAGTAACAGCAGACAGTCCCTTAGTGACATAGATGAGCAAATCCTGAATACCCGCTACCTCCGGGCTCTTTCCGCAAACACCGACCTGGGTACACCCTGTACATCCGGCAGCCTCCTGACACTGGTAACAAAACATTTTATTTTCCATACTTCGTTCCTCCTTTATGATTTGCATAAAAAAATTTATATTTGCAATTTACATGCTTCTTCTTTATGTCTATCATAGCAAGAGTGTATAAAAAAATCCGTAACATTTGTTACGGATTGAAAATTCTATAAAATATCTTGAAATTGATTTTTATCTGTAATTATAATCTTCTTTTTCTTAATAAGAAGCAATCCTTCTTCCTGCATCCTCATCAATTCCCTGGATAGTGAAGGTCTTGCCGCATTAAGGAAATCTGCCAGCTCCTCACGGTTCATAGAAAGCTCTACGTTTCCGTCCTCAGAAGAATTCATAAACAACACTCTGGCAATCTTCTGCCGCAAAGTACCGGCCGACATGATCTGAAGCTTTTGATTCAAATAATACGCTTTCTGCGCCAGAATCCCCATCAGGTTGGAAATCAGCTTCGTATGATAATCACAGTTCTCCCCGCAGGTGTGATACAAAAATTCCTTCGGAATCAGTAATACCGATGTATCGGCTGCAGCCTGCGCATAATGGTCATATTCCCCCTTACTGAGAAACAGAAAAACTTCTCCAAACAAATCTCCTGCTCCGCCAATCGTCGCGACGATATTTCGTTTGCCGGAAACAGAGTCGTTACAGATGACTACCGAGCCGTCCAGCAATACATGGAGTTTGTTCGGCTTATCGTGCTGCGAAAAGATGATTTGGTCTTTTTCATAGGAAATGATTTCAGACCGGCTGCACGTTAAGCAATTCTGAATTTCTTCATCACTCATATTAGAAAATAAAGCGCTCTGATTAAGCTGAAAATTCATGTTCCGCCTCTTTTAAAGAAATGAGGGCCTTGTCGGATTCTTCCTGCTCGTTATGCGCCTTTTCCCTATAAGCTAAATATATCGGAACTGCGAAAAACAGCGAGCCGCCCACGATATTACCAATCGTTACGGGAAGAAGATTTACCACAAACATATTGCCCCAGTTCAGCGCAGAAAGCTGTGCTTCGGTATAGCCGTACAGCTCCATCGCTTTTGCTGCATAATTTTTATTTGCTAACGCGAGAATACCCGCAGAAATGTAATACATATTGGCAACGCAATGCTCGAAACCGCAAATGACGAATACGAAGATAGGGAAGAAAATTGCCCAAATCTTACCCGCCAAATCTTTCGCTCCCGCAGCCATGAATACTGCAGCACAAACGACGATGTTGCAAAGGATGCCGGAAATAAAGGCTGTAACGGGATTGATCGTCGATTTGGCAAGGGCTACCTTTATAACATATGCACCTAATGCACCGTGCGAAAATTCGAACTGACCGCTGTATGTGACGAGGACTGCCATGAGAACAGCTCCTGCTAAATTGCTGACAAACACAAGCGTAAGATTTTTGGCCATCACAGGCCACGGATATTTCTTATCCAATATTCCAAAAATAACGAGACAGTTACCGGTAAACAGTTCTCCGCCAATCAAAACGATGAGCATGAGGCCGATAGGGAACACCGCTCCGCCGATTGTTCTGGCAACCCCTGTGCTCTCTATTCCATACATGGAAACGCTGCTGGCTGCTGCACCTATGCTGATGAACGCACCCGCTACCACACCCATAAGAAGTACCTTCCAAACCGGATAAGAAACCTTATTCATACATAACTTTATATATTTTTGCAATATCTCCTTCGGAGTATACAAATTTTCCTGCATTTTGACTACCTTCCCATTTTTGGACCCATTTTCAGTAACATGAGAAGTGTACCAAATTTTTCGTTGTTTGAACAATATAAAAAAAGCATGCAAGTATATCATTTTTTACATATTGATATGCCATCTCGTTATTATTTATACTCTTTGTATGCCACTTCGTCTCTGGCCAAGTACAACCGTTTCTTAAATTGTTCATCCAATTCACCGAGTTCGTATTCATTTCTATATATGAGGACATCCTTGTAGCTGTTATTTGGAATCGCACATTTTCTTTGCACCAGCCCATACTGTTCCAAATATACTTCGGGAAGAGGAGACACCCACATAAAGGTGGTGGGAACCCTCGTCAGCAGGTCAAACTGGCATCCCCTGTCATAAACGTAAATATGCTTTCCGGCCTTCGTCTGCTCCTGCGGCTCCACGCTTCTCCTATCCACATAAGGAATAATCAAATCTGCATGGGACAGCTCGATATGGTGAAACAAATCCTCGGCCCTCACAGACGGCACCGCTGCCAGCGGATGCTCTCTGGACATCACCGCCAAATATTCGAACTCCCATACCAGCTCATGGCTCAGTCCGTTGCTCCTTACAAAATCCAAAAAATAATTTTCATAAATGCTCTGATAGCGTATAATTCCTAAATCAAATTTTTCATAGGCGACGTTACTGATCGCCTGCATGGAATTGGTTTCCTGAATGGTAATCTCCATTCCCTGCGCTGTATCCAGTTGTGCCACAAATTCCGTAAAACCTTCGGCGATATAGCTGCCTCTCGGTATGGATATACGAAGCCTCTGGCTATCCGCCCTCTCCCCTAAGCCTAACGCCTCCATCTCCTCCATATGCTCCATAATGCTTTTCGCATGAACGAGGAAATTGCGCCCTTTCTCAGTAGGTATGATTCCAGCCTGCGCACGCTCGAATATCTCGTACCCCAGTTGCTTTTCCAGCTCCTTTATGGCCTTGGAAAGATTGGGCTGGGCCATAAAAAGATTATGCGCTGCCTTGGTAATGGAACCGGTTCTTTCTATTTCTATTGCATAACTGAAAAATTGTGTATTCATGGAAAACTCCTTTTTTCATAGCGCTTTTTATAATAAAAGTTGATTCTTTTTGAGGTCAGTTATTTTAAAAATAATAAAAAAACAATTTTTGATAGTATAAAAACCAATTTTTGTTTCTTGACGAAATATAATAAAACTACTATAATGATTTTTCGTGAGCTAACTATAGCTTTCTTTATCTGTCACTTTTATCGTTACTATTTACAGCATTGCTGTTCATAGCAATTGTGAATAGCAATCATTTACCTTAATATTTTCCTTACGGAGGATGAAATGTTAATCAAAAATTATACTGCACAATTAAAGAACGAATTCAAAGGATACAACGGGACTGCTCTCATGCAGGATCTGATGGCCGGCTTAACTGTTGCTGCCGTGGCGCTTCCCCTTGCCCTCGCCTTCGGTGTCAGCAGCGGTTCCACTGCGGCAGCCGGTCTGGTAACTGCTATCGTTGCCGGTTTGGTCATCGGGGCTCTTTCCGGCGGCTTCTACCAAATATCAGGACCTACCGGAGCTATGGCTGCCATACTGATATCCATCATTGCCAGATACGGCATACAAGGAGTCTTTATCGCCGCTTTTATTTCCGGTATCCTCCTTGTACTCTGCGGAATCTTCCATATAGGCAGGTTGACCAGCCTGATTCCTGCTCCCGTCATTACCGGTTTCACCTCGGGCATCTCGGTAATCATCGCTCTCGGGCAAATCGATAACTTCTTCGGTGTGACCTCCAAGGGTACGGGTACGATTTCCAAGCTGCTAAGCTATGGGCGTCTGGGCTTTCCCATTCATATGGAATCCGCCCTACTCGGGCTGCTTGTCATTGTGTTCATGATTTTCTTTCCTAAGAAATGGAACGCTGTAATTCCGGCTTCCTTCCTTAGTATTATACTCGCTACCGTCCTGTCTATCACACTGCATATGGATGTGGCAACGGTGGGCGCTATCCCTAAGACTCTTTTTCTGGAAACCCGCTTTACCTTGAGCTCCTTGAATATGGAAAATATCAAAGGCCTGCTCGGACCCGCCGTCAGCATCACCATGCTGGGCATGATCGAAAGTCTTCTGTGCGGCGCAAGTGCAGGCAAAATGGCTAATGTGCGTTTAAACAGCGACCAGGAACTGGTAGCCCAGGGTATCGGCAATATAATCCTTCCTTTTTTCGGCGGCATCCCGGCCACGGCTGCCATCGCCCGCACCAGTGTCGCCTTGAAATCAGGTGCACGCACGCGCCTTACCGGAATCTTTCATGCGCTGGGGCTTCTCGCCTTCATGCTCGTGCTCGGTCCCATCATGGCTAAGATACCTTTGCCGGCTCTCGCAGGAGTGCTTATGGTCACCGCTTTCCGCATGAATGACTGGGAAGAAATCAAATACATTATCACCCACAAATTTAAAGGCGCTTCTATGAAATACACGGTCACCATGGGGGCTACTATCGTCTTCGACCTTACAACTGCTATTATGATAGGCATTATTACCGCTTTGATTCTCCTGGTAAACCGTCTGTCCAATATCGAAATTAACTACGAAGAAGTGGATATGAACCGCGTCCACAACACCGACGCCACTCTTGCGAAAAGGTATGAGAATGCCATTGTTGCTTATCTCACCGGCTCCGTGCTCTTTGCTAACACCCAGCATATCGAAGATATGGAACATCATGCAGAGGACTACAATACGGTGCTTCTGTCCATGAGAGGAGTTTCCTATATGGATATTTCGGGGGCCATAGCATTCATGCACGTGCTGACCTCCCTGCAAAATCAAGGGAAGAAAATCATCCTATGCGGTGTTCCCAATAAGACCATGACTATGCTCCATCGCTCCGGCATTTATGAAATGGTGGGTAAAGAGAACTTTTACTGGAGCGTGGAACGCGCACTTTTACATAATTAATTTACCACATTTTACAGCTCACATGTTGTAAAAAATGAAAATGACAAAAACAAAAGTGTGCTTCACGCACTCTCGCGGCCAATTACTTCGGCAGCACAGCTTTTGTTCCGCGTGCGTAGCTGCGCATCCATTTTTTCTTGTAATAGGAGCACTTTCCTATTACAAGAAAAAAGCTCCGTTTGCACGGAGCTTTTTTCTTTATTTTCTTATGAGGGGGAGATAGTGAATTCAAATAGTGAGTTCTTCAACCATCTAAGTACATCTTAAAGGATAAATGTGTCTTCCATGTGTATAGTTCTTAAAAAAGATATAAACTTTCCCAAGCATTTATAAAGTAAAAATTAAAAAAAATTAACATTTTATCAATATGATCCATATACCTCAAATTCCGCCACTTGCGCTCCTGCTCCCCCTGTATTAGAGGTAAATTCCAGTTCTATATATTTGGCATCCGTCTCTTCAAAGTTCAGTATTGCTTCATTTCCCCTGTCAGGATCGAAGTCATATGCCTGAAGCGGAATCAGCTCTTCGTAGTTTATTCCATCTTCACTTATTCTCACCGCGAATTCCTGTGTGCGCTTTCCCCATATCTTCTGCGGGCACAAACTTACCCTTACCGCATGGATACCCGCCGTCTGAGCCAGCTCCAAGGTGAGGATATCCGGGTAGCTGTTTCCGTCTCCCTCCCAATAGGAGGGGCCGGCAGTCTTGCCGTCAATGGCCTTCTTCGGTACGTAAACGTCCGCAAATCCGCTTGCTTCGATTTTTCCCTCCAGTGCAAGGTTATCTCCCTCCGGCACCTGTGAAATATATTCTTCTTTCAGAAAGGCTTCATGCTCCATAGGCGCCGATTGCTCCGGAGCCTCCACTATTGTCACGTTCGTTTCAGGCATCTTCACCGCTTCTTTTTCACCTATACGCATATCGTAAATGAAGAGAACAGCCCATGATACCAGCATAAGGGTGAGTGCTATTATTCCTCCTTTTTTCATACCGTCACTCCCCCTCTGATATACTTATATTTTCCGTGGTCGACTCGTCTAATTGGAAGCCGCCTTGCTCGAAGCTGTTAATTTTCTTACCAAGAATCTCAATATTGGAGATTTGAACATTTTTGATTTTATGTTCGCCGTCAAAGCCTTTGATTCTGGAAGGACTTTCTTTTCCTGACAACACTGTCACATTATTTATGACCACATCTTCGATGGTTCCCCGTTCCCTGGTACTGGACCAGTTTCCATTTTGAGCGATGTGTATATCGATTAGGTAGGGCATCTCATCCCCATCTCCGCTTCCCATCTGGGCATTCTCCACCACGATATTCTCAAAAAGCACTTCGGTCACCAGCGCATCATCCGCATTGTGAATGGATATCACAGGCTTATGGAAATTGTTCAGCACCGTAATATTTTGAAATGTTACATTCCTTATTTCTGCATTTTCCTTTTGTCCCTTGTTGGTTTCATATCCTATTTCCATGGACTGCGCCAGATCGGTCCATAGCTGGATATTCTCGAACCGGATATTTTCTGTGTTTTCATCATAATTTTTTACTACGAGGGAATCGTCCCATGAACGTATGAAACAGTTGGTCACCGTATAATCCTTGCAGGACTGCAGGCTGATTCCGTCGCCGTTTGGCCTTGCTGAGATGATTTTCACTCCGTCAATTTCCCCGCCCCGGGAATCAAAAGCCTGACATACCCACGCATTGGGATTTAAGACGATGACATCTTTAATTTTAATATTGCTGCAGTGGTCGAATTTCAGAGGGATATACGCTTCCTTTCCCTTCCAGCCGCTTAAGTTCGAACAGTCGATGATACCCCTTCCCGTAATCGTGATATCCTTTCCATAGTTGGCGTTTATCACTCCATGTACTACTGCACCGCCGGCTAAATAAATCGTCTGTCCGTCTTCCGGTACGATGGATTCTATATTCCATTCGCCGGGTCCTATGTAGATGACCTTTTCATCGTCAATATCCGGCTTATCCGTTTCTATACTTCCTGCAAATATATGCACTGCGCGTTCCGGCGCATCGTTGAAAGTAACCGTATAATTATCCGGCTTTGTCACCAAAAAGCTTACCGTATGCGCCTCTTTATCGATTTCGGCTTCTATGCCGGAAGAAAGCGGACTTATTTTCACCGAATCAATTTCTCTGCCCGGTACTTCGACTTCTATCTTAGCTGCACCTTCGAAATCGAAATAAGCTACCGGTGTCCTCGACAAGGGAGGCAGGTAATTTTCCACCCACTGTCTCGTGTGATTGACATTAGTGTCATATACATAGCACTCATATCCGTTTACGCGCACTTTTGTATCCGTACAATGCATAAGCGCCATATCCCGCCCTTCTTCCGAGGTATTCTTCAAATCCTCCTCCGAAGCATCCTTCAAGGACTTAGGCCCCTCATACAAAACCAAAGCAGATTCTTTCAACATTTTCTCCTCCGCACTTTCTTTCTTCTTAAATCCGATATCCGCAGCAGTCCCCAAAATTCCAACCACAAATACCGCCCCCACAACGATTTGCACAACTGCCCAAACCCGTTTTTTATTTTTCATACCTTCCCTCCTCATTCAATCTCCACTATGAAACTTCAAACTTCTCAGCCCTTGTGCTATGCTGACTTAGTATTTCTTTTCACATCTTACCAAGCACGCTCTCCCAGTTAATGGATGCTGTCAGGTTCTCAGCCATATAATCTGCACCCAGGCTCAGATAATAGGGCCCTACACCGAGTGCCTTCATGCCTGCAGCTTTCGCCGCCTGAACCCCAGCCGCGGAATCCTCTACTACGAGACAGTCTTGCGGAGGAAGTCCCAGCTTATCCGCTGCCACGAGAAACACCTCCGGATCCGGTTTGGAACGGGTAGTATCCAAGCCGCTGCTTATCTTATCCATATAGGTCAGCAAGCCGATTCTCTTCAAGATATCGGGCGCATTCTTGCTCGCCGAGCCTACTGCAGTCATAATGCCCTTTTCCTTTAACAGCCTTATGGTCTCAAGCGCCCCCGGCAAAACGGCACTGTCATTTAGTTCCTCAAGCATTTCCTTATAATAATTATTCTTGCGTTCCGCAAGTTCCTCTTTCTCTTCTTCCGCATAGCTTTTATTTCCTTTATCGAGAACGATCTGCAGGGATTCCATTCTGCTCACCCCCCGCTGCTTCTCGTTATCCTCTCTTTTAAAATCAGCGATACCGATTTCCTGTGCCAGCTTCTTCCACGCCTTATAATGCAGTTCATCCGTAGATACCAGCACTCCGTCCAGGTCAAAAATAACTCCTTTAATCATATGAATAACCATGCCTTTCTTACCGTTTGTTTTTTTATTGTTTTTATGTTAGAATCGAATTAGTTTAAGGTTAAACCTTAACTAATAAACCTAAGAAATATAGAAGGGTCGTCGTATATGGCTACAATAAGAGATATTGCCCGCGTTACCGGGGTGAGCTGCACCACCGTTTCCAATGTGATACACGGCAAAGATAACCGGGTATCCGCGGACACCATAGAAAAAATAAATACTGCAATCAAGGAACTGGGATATATTCCGAATATGTCGGCACGTTCCCTCGTATCCAACTCCTCCAAGGTGATAGGGTTCGTGAATCACGTCATCACCCGCAAGGATTCCAATTTTATGGAAGACCCTTTTCATTCCGCATCTATCGGTGCCATTGAGCAGGCGCTTCGAGAAAACGGATATTATTTAATGCTGCGCACCATCGAGACCTCCGAAGAGCTGTTGGCATTTCTGCGCAACTGGAATGTGGACGGGCTGTTTTTTACCGGCATATTCAAGGATCACTTTTTCGACGTCCTTTCAAATCTTCACATTCCCATCGTCCTTATCGACAGCTATACGAACCAGAGCTCCTTATGCAATGTCGGCCTGGAGGACTTTAAGGGCAGCTATAACATTACTAAATATTTGACCGGGCGCGGTCATAGAAGGATTGCCTTCGCTTCTCCCGATATCAAAGACGGCGGAGTTCTTCAGGAGCGTTTCCTCGGCTATAAAGCAGCCTTGACCGAGGCAAATATTCCCTTCGACAAATCTCTCGTCTTCGTTCAGGAAATGGATGTGGCCTCCTGCCGCTTAGTGAGCGAGGATATTTGCCGTCACCCGGATATTACCGCTGTGGTCGCCACTGCCGACGTTATGGCTGCCGGAATCATGACCGGTCTGCGGGAACGGGGAAAACGAATTCCTGATGACATTTCTGTCGTTGGCTTCGACGACATCAGTCTATGCCAGATGGTAACACCGCCTCTCACTACGGTCCATCAGGACATCAATTTGAAGGGTCGCCTTGCCGTAAATATGATGCTCCAGCTCTTAGAAGGAAATGAGGCAGAAGAGGACCACCTCATTCTGCCCACCTCATTAGTTGAGCGCGAGAGCGTACGTTCTCTGCTCACATAGGGAGGATTACCGCTTCGTCCTTCGTAATCTCTATCCGGTATTCCTTTCCTGAATAATGAATCTGAAACCTCATCTTCTTCCATGTATCAGGAAGGTGAGGATTTATTTTTATTGCTCCATTCTCGATATACATTCCGGCAAATCCTTTGACTGCCGTCATATAGGCGCCTCCCGCCGCTGCCGGATGGGTGCCTCCTATGTAGACCAAGCCGGCCCATTCTTTGCCTCCTCCCGCCAAATCTGCGGAAGCGGATTTCAAAAAGAAAGGGTAAGCCTTCTCCGGCATTCCGAGGCGACATGCCAGTATGGCATACATGCAGGCGCTTAAGGAAGAGCCATGCTCCGTGCGGGGCTCATAATAATCCCAGTTCTTCTTCAAAGTATCTTCCGGAAAATCCTCCGGGAACAAATTCAGCCACGTCACCACATCCGCCTGCTTGATTACTTTCGTATGAGATGCTACTCCGTAAGCCCCGCCCCAATATTCTTTTTCATGAAGCAGCCGTTCCTCCACCTCTTTGACCGTTACATCTTCGAGTTGGGAATATCCCTCAAACTGTTCTATGATTCCGTTTTCATCCGGCTGCGGAATATATATTTTCTCCGCTGCGTCCTTATACTTCGTTTCCAAAGAAGAAAGATCTGCTTCGTTTGTCTTACCCGCGCCAATAGTCCCTTCCATAAACAGGCTTACCGTCTTCACCGCACTTTCGAAGGTGTATTTCGCCATGCGGTTGGTATATCCGTTGTTGTTAATTCTCTCATGATACTCGTCGGGGCCGATGCAATCGAGAATCTCATACCGATCCCCGCCTACCCTCTTGTATAACAGACTGTAGTAAAACTTAGCACATTCCAGTACAGTTTCGGCGCCGCCTTCTCTTAACAGCGAATAATCTCCGGTCATTTCTGTATACCGCATGATTCCGTATACTACTGCCGAGGAAATATGATACTGCTTATCCCGGAAAAAAGTGCGCATGGGACGGCCGGTAAACACGTCTGTCACATTATAGTCGCTGCATGCATCAAATCCGCCTTCTTGGCTCTCCCAAGCGTAGAAGGCTCCTTCATATCCGTATTGCTTCGCCTTTTTTCTCGCTCCGGGCAGAGTATCGATGCGGTATTTCATAAGACTTTTGGCAACCTCCGGCTCGGTATTCAGGAAAAAGTCCAGCATAAACATTTCCGTATCCCAGAATACCGCCCCCTTATACGTCTGTCCTGAAAGCCCCCTCGCAGCTATGGATAAGCCCTCTTTGTGGCGCGGCGCAATGCAGTGCAGATGGTACAGCGAATAATTCAGCGCCTCCATGGCGGCATCGTCCCCTTCAATGTACACTTCGCAGTGATCCCATCTCTTTTCCCAACAGTCAGTATGTTTCTTTTTTGCTTCTTCGTAGTCTTGCATAAGACAGCCTGTTGCTGCTTTATAAAAAGCCTCGTCCCTATAAAAGGCTTCATCCTTACAAATAGGGTTCTCCTTATCAATGCCTTTTTCACATCCGCCGATATCCGCACTCGTATAAACACTCACCCATTTTTCCACGGTATAGTCTGTATTACAGTCTGTCACGAAGATAATTCTTCTCAGGATCTCATTCTCCTCCTGCTTAAGCTTCACCTCCGCCGGAAAATTCCACGCGCAGCGTTCGGATACCCATACCCTTTCCCCCTTCTCATGGGTAATTGCTTCGGCGCTTAATATCCCGTCTTTTTCCTGAAATTCTACAGCATCGTAATGGGGACCATGAATGTCCCATACGTCACCATCAATTCCCGTTACAATTTCCACATCCGCGTGAAAATCTGCCGTAACGGTATAGCGCAGTCCGATTCTATGTACGTTCACAGCATCCGCAAATTTCTCACTCCTTACCGCCACATTCCCTCTGGGCGTTCGAAAGAGCGTCTCCCGTCTGAAGATACCATGGCGGTAATCCAGCTCGCACTCATGCTTTTGCGGCTCCTTTTCGGGCAGTCTATACATGGTCCCATCTACCTTCAAGTAGGTATACAGGCCGTTTGGAGCATTCAAAGGCTCTCTCCATCCATCTCCTACCTTATCGTAGATTCCGGCCAGATTCACCGCAGTAAGCTGCTCCTTTCGGTATTCCTCCAGGGTTCCCCGGATTCCCATATATCCATTGCCTATCAAAAATCGATTGCCGGACCACGTAATTTCCTCCGGATCATATCCTTTTTTCCTTATATTCCAATCCATCTCCTCTATCCTCTCCATGCGGCGGGAACTGTAATTTCCTTCGGTTCTTTGCCTACCGCAACCAATTCCCCATATAAATCGATATCGATGGCCTTTCCCTCTAAGGTGGATAAGCATACCTTTTCCCCATCCACTTCCACCAAGAGGACATCTTCCCTATAGCCGATGCGGAAAGAATAGCTCCTCCACTGCTTCGGCATCGAAGGACAAAGGCTTATATTTTCTCCGTCCGAGCGAAGCCCTCCGAAGCCGTAGACGATATTCATCCATGCTGCTGCAATGGAGGTAGTGTGAAGCCCTTCGCTGCTGTTTCGGTTATAATTATCCAGATCCATCCTCGTCGCGAACTGGAAGAAACGGTAAGCCTCCTCGTGCTTCTTGAGCTGCGATGCTAAAATGGAATGCACCGACGGCGACAAGGAGCTCTCGTGAATGCATCGGGGCTCGTAGAACTCATAGTTAGCCCGAAGGATATCCTCCCCGAAGGCGGAATTGAGCAGAAGCATGAACATCAGCACATCCGGCTGTTTGATCATGTCATTGCGATAGATTCTGTCATACGACCAATGATTATAAAGCGGGAAATCTTCAACCGGTATATGATCCACATCCACGTGCGGAAGCTTGAAATACCCCTCGTGTTGTTCGTAAATTCCCGTCTTCTCATCGAAGGGAAGGAACATATTCTCTTCCATCTCTTTCCATTCCCGGCATTCCTCCTCAGTCAGATTCCTTTTCAGGCAGAGAGCTTCCATCTCCTTCGGTTTCTCCTCCTTTAGCCTCCGGCAGACGGACAAAGTATAGGAGAACGTGAACTTCGCCATATAGTTGGTATAACAATTGTTATTTACCATCATCTGGAACTCGTCAGGCCCCATAACTCCATAATATCCGAACTTCTTCCTATCTTCGGTAAAGCCCCCCCTATCCGCCAGCATCCTGCATATTTCTATGAGCATTTCCATGCCGTACTCCATGAGAAATTCTATGTCCTGGGTGAGCTTCTCGTAGAACCATATGCCGTATGCCACCGCAGTGGAAGCCTGAAGCTGTAAGCTGGCGTGCTGCCAGAGATTGCAGCATTCCTTTCCGCTGATGGTGGCTACCGGATAAAAGGCGCCTCTGCAATCCAGATCTGCTGCCCTCTCCTTCGCCTCCTTTAACGTCAGATAACGGAACATAAGCAGATTTTTAGCTGCCTGCACATCATTGAACAGGAAAAACGGAAGGCAATACGTTTCCGTATCCCAGAAGGCATTCCCGTTGTAAGCCTCTCCGGTCAGCCCCTTAGCTCCAATGTTCGTGCCCGCCGCTGCTCCGTGATAGGTCTGGAACATTTGAAAGATGCAAAAGCGGATGCCCTGCTGGTTCCACTCATCTCCTTCGATGGTAATGTCTGCTTTCCTCCATACATTTTTCCACCAGCAGATGTTATCTTGAAGCACTCCCTCGAAGCTTACGTCTTCCAGCTCTTTTCTCCCGTTATCGCACAGGGATAAAAAAGATTCTATGCTCCCGTTCTTATGTACTGCGTTATATATTTTTTTTGTTACAGTAACTGCTTTTTTTCGATCAAGCCTTATTACCAGCTCTATGGCAACCCTCTTTTCCCCGATGATTGACGAGACGGCAGGTTTTTCACCGCTTTCCGTATCTATGTAGCAGGAAGAATATACATGCTGTCCGGTTCTCACCGTCTCACCCAGAATCGCCAAACGGGAGTCTTCAGCCTTCTGACCTCTGCACTTCCAAAGAGATTCCTTTGCCGATTGATGGACGGTGTCAAAATCCAAACCTGACACAACTGTCACATCTCCGTCAAAATTCAATGCCTTTGCTGTTATTCTCTGCACCGCTATTTTATTTTTCTTCATGGAAAGAAGTCTTTCAAATACCAGTTCCAGCTTCCTTCCGCTTTTCGTCTCCCATAAGAAGGAACGGGTGAGAAGGCCGGATTTCATGTCCAGCGTTCTTTTAAAAGAACTTATATTACATGTCCCGATATCCAGTGTTTCCCCATCCAAGTTGATTCTCGTATAGAGGAAGTCCACAGCGTTCACCATGAATTCCGTAGTATCGACCACACCCTTATAGCCTTGGCTTCCCTGCTTTTTCTCTTCGTATATGCCGTTAAAATAGCTTCCCTGCATATGCGCGCCGGTATAGCCCTCCTCAAAATAGCCGCGCACTCCCATATATTCGTTCGCCTGGGAGAATACCGACTCCGCCACCTCACCGTACTCCGGGTCAAAACCATCCTCTATAATTTTCCATGCGTCAGCAAGAAAATATTTATCTGCAAATTTAGCCATATATTCACCCGTCTCCTATCCCTTTACGGCGCCAGCCGCCGCGCTGTCAGTAATCTGCTTCTGGAAAATCGCAAACAATACAGTGGGAGGTATGATGGAAAATACTACTGCCCGCAAAACGCTTACCGCATCTGTCGGCGTATCTTTGAAGGCGAAGAGCTTCACCATAACCGTTTCTTTTCCCGAGCCGTTCAACACCAGATATGGGAAAAGGAAATCCGACCAAGCCGCTGTAACCGCAAATATAGCAACTACCATGATAATGGGCTTACTAAGAGGGAGCATTATTCTTATGAACACCTGCAGCACGCCGCAGCCGTCCAGCCTCGCAGCCTCCAAAAGTTCCGATGGAAGCCCCTCGAAAAATTCCTTGAACAATACTACATAGAACGCATTCGCACCGAAAGCCAGCCAAATCGGAATAAAACTTCCCTTAAGTCCTATCAGGCTTATATTTCTTATTACAGCTACGATACTGGTGGTAGCCGGAATGAGCAGGCTCCACATGACCAACGCCCATGCGACCTTATAGCCCTTGGGCTTCAGCACGGCGAATCCATAAGCCAGAAGTCCGTTGAAAATAACTGCACATATGGTACTTCCGCCTACAGCAATTGCTGAATTGAAATAATACTTTCCGAATTTAAAAGCCTTCCACGTAACCCGGAATTTTTCAAAATCGAAGGCAGTAGGCCAAATAGTAGCGTTTCTTGTAAATTCCTTAATGTCCTTAAACCCTGCCAGCATAACCCATATTGCAGGAAACACGCAGATGAGAACAATCAAAAAGCACATCAGCAATATAACAGCCGCAAGGACTTTTACCTTGGGAGATTTGATATCATAGCCTCTGATGGCACCGTCTTTTTTATCCGTATAGCTTTGAAACAACATATCCTCTCCCTCCTAATCTTCTTTTTTTCTCGTTGCAACCGTATAAATACCGCTGAGTATGATGAGTACAATACAAATCATAACGGACAGCGCTGCACCTGACGGGAAGTCAAAGTCGCGGAATGCATAGCGATACATGAGCATCATCAGCGAAATGCTCGCGTTGTTCGGTCCGCCATTAGTCATAACCATAGGCTCGTACAAAATCTGGAACACCGATATAATCTGCAACAGCAGCAGCGTCTTCGCCAACGAAAAAACGCTGGGAAGGGTAATATGCCTGATTCTCTGCCTGATACCCGCTCCGTCTATAGTGGCCGCCTCGTACAGATCCGGGCTGATACTGCTTATATTCGCCATATAGATGAGAGCTGTGGCTCCGGCACTTTTCCACGTCAGGGTAATGATGATGAGAGGAATCGTCCAATGAGGATTGGTAAGCCAAAGCTGAGGATCAATTCCAAACTTCGATAAAATTATATTCAAAACTCCCGTCTTGCCCGGATTGAAGAAAAAGCTCCAAATCCATACGGTCGCCAGGCCGGGGACAATATTGGGAAAGTAAATTCCTACTCTGAAAAGACCTTTAAATCTCACGGTCTCCGAAATTAATATGCCCAATGCGATGGGCACCAAAAATCCTATGACTAAGGACCATAGCGTATAGCTGAACGTATTCTTAAATGCCGCTATGAAATCCGGGTTGTTGATTACCTTTATGTAATTATCGAAGGCTACAAATTCCTGCAGCTCGTATCTGACTGCGCTGAACATGGACAGTCTGACGTTCTCTAACAGCGGCTCCCATACATAAAAAGCAAATAACAGCAATGTAGGAAGCATTACAAGCCAGCCCAGTAAGTCTCTTTTTTTAAATGATTTACGTTTGCGCATTATGCGAAACACCTCCTCGCTTTTTGTGGGAAGCTCCCATCATAGAAACCGGAGAAAACCGTTTTTCGCGGTTTTCTCCATGTTTTTATGCTTTATGTTAATACCTTCCCTTTATATTTCCTTTAGTTTGCCGAATTAGCATCATCAAGCAGCTTCTGATAGTTGTCGTTCGCTGTGTTCATAAGTGCCGTTACATCGGCATTCTTATCCGTAATAACAGACTGTAACACCTTGGTGAGCTCACTGTACATATCCTGTGTTAAGCCCGGCTCTTCGGAACGAAGGCCTTCGGAAGAGGTAGCATCAAAGTAAGGCTGGAACATCTTTGTATCTACATTGCCATAATCTTCGATGATTTTTGCTTCCGCATCCAGGATAGCCTGATCGGTCCAGCAAGGGAATCTGGGAATAACCGGAACTCCTGCTGCCGATTTGTTCTCAGCATCCGCCTGCATACCGGCTATCGCATCTTCCGATACAGAGGGGCCTTTGCCCATTACTTCGATATAATCCAAAGCAGCGTTGATCTGTTCCGGAGTCGCGTCTTTAGAGAACATATAAGGAGTACCGCCGAATAGGGAATACTGACCGCCGGGGCCTTCCGGAATCGCGCACATCGCCAGTTTGTCTACAGGAAGTCCGTTCACCTGTGTAGGCTGGTTTACCGCATCGTTAGCTGCAATATACATAGCCGCATTGCCCGTTCCAAGCTGTGTAAAGCCCGTTCCCCAATCTTCGTTGGTAGGATCTGCGGTAAGCACGTCATAATCCCATTTCAAAGACTTCACGAATTCCATCGCTTCGATGGCTTCCGGGGAGTTCAAGTTAGAGGTAAAGGTTCCGTCACCGTTATCAATACAGAGCGTAGCACCGAAATTCCATGCTATATTGGAAAAATGCCATCCGCCTGCTCCGTCCTTTGCTAACAATACAAAACCTGCTGCTCCGGTCTTGTCTTTGATGGTCTTAGCTGTCTGTGCAAGCTCTTCCATCGTCTTAGGATAAAGAGGATAACCATCCGCATCCACCAGACCGGCTTCCTCGAAAAGCTCTACATTCAACATAAGTCCCAGCGCATAGCCGTCACGTGGAATTCCGTAAATGTTGCCGTCCTTGTCGGACAATAATTCCTTGATGGAAGGATTCATGGAATTCAGCCATCCTTTTCCATCCAATTCGGAGGTTATATTAGCAACTGCCTTGCTGGCAATCAACTTCTGGGGCTCTGTGAACCATGACTCAAATACGGTAGGGCAGTTGCCGGATTCTACCATAGGCATGAACGTGTCCGTAGCATATTTGTAATATGCCGGGGTGTATGTAGCATTCGGATTCTTCGTTTTCATCGTCTCAACAAAGCCTTCGTGCATCGCGATATCATCCGCCAAAGTATCCTCCGGCCAGATTCCAAGGGTTACTTCCACCGGTTCCGCTTCCGCAGGTTCCTGCACCTCTGCTTCACCTGATGCTTCAGTCTTCGTTTCATCTGCCGTCGTGGTTTCCTGCGTCGCTTCCGTAGCTGCCGTTTCGCTGGTGCTTCCGCATCCGGCAAGCATAGACATCGTTAATGTCATACAGCATACAATGCCCAAAATTCTTTTTACTGCTTTCTTCTTCATTTTTTGCTCTCCCTTCTTTAATTACATTTATAGTTTAACGTTAAACTTCAAATATTTATATATTTTTACATTTTCTTACATCATATTTTTGATAAACGCCCTTTTTAAGCCTATTCTATATTTAATGTAATTAGTTTTTATTAGTTTAACGTTAAACCTATTGTACCATTCAAAGATTTGGCTGTCAATATTAACAACATCGTCAATACTAACAAATTTTTTTATCCAAAATATAGATGTTTGCGTTTATACCTTTGTGCACTTTTTACAATTAATATGTTTTATGGTTACCCTCCAGATAAAAGTTGAACTGTAACATATTAAGAACTTCCTTCATATGATTTCCTCTATTGCTCCATCTTTTCTGAACTGAGCAGGGGACACCCCTTTTATCTTCTTGAATACCTTGGAAAAATATTTCTCATCGTGAAAACCTACCTTAAAAGCAATTTCATATATTTTCAGCCGGTTCTGCTTTAAATAAAAGCAGGCGTGCTCTACCCTTATTCCGTTCAGATAATCTATGAAGCAGCAGTCCATACTTCCGGAAAAGAGCGCAGAAAGATAGCTCGCCGTAATATCCACCTGATTCGCTACTCCGACGAGGGTGAGATTCTCGTTATAGTGCTCCTTGATGTATTCCGCCGCCCGGTTGACGAGATAGTTGTCGGTCACATCCTCTCTGGCACTTTCCTTCTTCTCCTTCCCGAGGACCAAATCTACCGCTTCGTTGACAAGACGAAGTATCTCTGTAGAACGGCAGGGTTTAAGCACATACTCCTTTACCCCATATTTCAAAGCGGTCTGAGCGTATCTGAATTCGTCGTAACCGCTTAAAATAATGGTAACTGGAAGAATCTCCAGCTCACTTGCCTCCTTCATGACTTCCAGTCCATTCTTTCCGGGCATCTGAACGTCCAGAAGCATCAGCTCCGGACGATAACGCAGAATCAAGTCGATGGCTTCCTGTCCGTTGCATGCGGTATATATACGGTCGATTCGGTCGCTGTGAAGCCTTATGTAATTGGAAATTCCGTTTCGGATGTTATCTTCATCATCTACGACCAGTAATTTTATACCCATAACTTTCTCCTTTTGTTTATGTAGGTACCGGACTCATCAGGATAATAGTGACCTCGGTGCCTTCCGAAGGTCGGCTGGTAATCGTCAGACTGAAATTCTCCCGATATTTCAGTTCCAGTCTCTCTCTTACATTTTTGATCGCATATCGCCCGATCCTCTGCCCGACATAACGTTTCGAATCCTCTACATTCCAAATAGCGGCAATTTGTTCCTCTGTCATTCCGATTCCGTTATCCCTGATGGAAAAGATTAAATTATTCTCTTGACGCTTTCCGGTTATTTTAAGAAAGCCTCCTTTTTCTGAATGCTCGAAGCCATGGATAATAGCATTTTCCACGAAGGGCTGGAGAATAAGCTTAGGAATAGATTCCTCCATAATGTCCTCGTCTATATCAATTTCGTATTCCAAACGTTTATTGAAACGCATTTTCTGTATATGAAGGTAGTTGGCGATAAGCTCTTTTTCCATTCCTACAGATATGATACCCTTCCCCTGCCCCAGTACAAGGCGGAAAAGCTGGGAAAGAGCCAGAATATCCTCTGCCAGCTCTTCATTTCCCTCACTTTGGGTACGCCAGTAAAGGGAATCCAGCGTGTTATATAAAAAGTGGGGATTAATCTGAGCCTGAAGGGCGCTGAGCTCGCTCTCCTTCTCTCTCAGTGCCATGACATAATTGCGGTCGATCAATTCCTTGATGGATAAAACCATCTGATTGAAGCAAGCGGTCACTTCCCCAATTTCGTCCTGGGATTCTACTGCCACCTGCTGATTGAAATCGCCTCCCTGAAATTTGTCCATAGCCACACAGAGGCGCTGCAGGGGGCTGGAAATAATGTTGGAAATCAGCTTCAGAAGCGGCCAGAGGCCTACGAGCATTCCTATAAGCATTAAAACGGGAGCTATGATAATGTTGTTAAGCTGCTTGTCGCTGTTGCTCTTAGGCACCATCTTGCAGACGATGACTCCCTTTTTCTGCTCTTGGCTGCAAAATACGTTGTAGGAGTCGTGCTCGAAGTAAACAGCTCTTTTCTTATGGTCCTGCTTCAGATATTCCTCGCCGGATATATAAGAAAGGATTTTCTCATCCACCGTGCCGTAACGGGTCAGCTCGCTGCCCTCGCTGCTTAGGATAACGATACCTTCATTTTCCTGCTGAATGGCATTTTTACATAAATCAGTATACTTTTCCTCGTTGACTCCGAGTACCAGATAGCCTAGCTTTTCTTTTTTGGACATATCGAATATTTCTCTGCACATCACGATTTTATCCGTATAGTTGGCCCGATAGATGCTGCCGGTTCCCTGACTTACACGTTTCCAGACGATATCTCCCCTCATTTCCACTGCCTTTTTATAGGTATCTGTCTGCCTTACCGTCCCGATGTCCGAAAGGTGTACGCTGGAATCGATGCCGCGAAGGTAAGCGTTCACACCGTTCTCCGGATAAATGGCCATCGTCTTGATATAACCCTTCAGGGCGATGATATCCAGAATAATTTTCATTGGCGCTCTGTTATACCACAGTCTGGAATCCTCGTTGAGCTCCTCCGGATGACTGCTTGTGAGAATCGCACCGATATCGCTGTTAATACAAATATAAACCGACAAATCGGATAATTCTGTCTGGATAACAGTAATGCTCTTATCCAGACTTCTTACCACGTTGCTATCGGCTTCTATCTGCTGGTTCTTCGTATCTTTATAATTGCTGATCAGAATAAAGGTAGTAATTAATATAAGTATCGGGCTGATTACCAGATACACATAGAAAATAATTTTCTGCCTTATATTGAAATATACCGTCAGGCGACCGACTTTTTTCATCGCAGTCTCTATTATCCTAATCATGATGCTTGCCATTGTCCTTTCAATGCCCGGCGGCTTCCGTCATCCTGCCGCCGAATGTAAGGAATACATTTCGTTTTCCTTTCTTTTAGTTTATCCTTTTACCGCTCCCATGGCTACCCCTTTTGTGATATGTTTGTTCAAAAGGATGTAAACAATGACTGCAGGTGCCGCCGTCAGTGACATGACTGCGAACTGCACCGCATAATTGGAGGAATACTGTCCGGTAAATTCCAATACTGAGAAGGGAAGCGTCTTCCACTTGGGCGAGCTTAAATAGGTGCTGGCCATTATGAACTCGTTCCAATTGTTCAAGAAGGTCATAATAGCTACCGTTGCGATAGATGGCTTAAGAAGGGGCGTCACAATCCCAAATACGATGCGGTAGATACCGCAGCCATCCACTACCGCCGCTTCTTCCAACTCTACGGGTACCGCTTCTAAGAAGCTGGTCATAAGGAATAATCCTTGCGGCAGTGAAAAAGCCACATAAGGAATGAGCAGAGCCCAGATAGTATCCGTCAAGTCTATTGCGTTGTATATCTTGTAGTTAGGAAGAAGTGTTGCATGGATTGGAATCATCATGCCTATAAGCAGCAGAGTCTTTACTGCTCCGGCAAGCTTCCATTTCATTCTTTTGCAGGCAAAGGCCGCCATGATAGAGATGAAAATAACCAATAAAACAGCAAGGCCGTTAATCAATATACTATTTTTCAAATACAAAAGAAAATGTCCGTCCACAAAGGCTTTCACGTAATTGCCCCATTGGATTTTCTTTGGTATGATCAAAAGTCCGGTGGTAAACATTTCATTGCTGCTGGCGAGAGAGAAATCCAAAAGCCAAATGAGCGGGAATACCTGCACGACTGCCACCGCAATGAGGATAACCCATAAGAAAGTTCTTTTTACTGCACTTCCTATCGTCTTTTTTTCTTTCATTATGTATCAGCCCCTTTCTATGCCGGTTGTCTGTCTGCGAATATTTTATTCAAAAATACTGTTACCAATAGGCAAATGATGATGAACACCACACCGATGGCGTTTCCGTAGCCATAGCGGAAGGCCTTGAATGCCTGCTGGTATAAGTAGTTCGCCGCAAACTGCGTGCTGTTGCCGGGTCCTCCGTTGGTAAGCAGATATACGGTCTCCATCTGTTTTAAGGCGGAGATAATGGCCATAGTCACATTTACCTGAATGACAGGCTTCATGAGAGGCAGGGTGATTCTTAAAAAGGTAGATACCTGATCTGCTCCGTCAATGGAGGCTGCCTCATATAGAACGGGGTCGATATTCTTGATTCCGGTATAGTAAATCAGCATGCCCCAGCCGAAGCCGTGCCAGATGAGTACTACTAACACGGACCAAATAGCCGTGTCGTTGCTGAACCAGTTAATTTTACCCTGATAGCCCAATGCCCTTAGCGCATTATTTAGCAAACCGAAATCCGGGTTGTAAATAAATTTCCATAGATAAGCGATAACGGCTACAGAAATAACATTAGGTATGAAATAAATGCACCGAAATACACCTTCCGCCTTTCCCTGCAGCTTATCCAGAACAGCCGCAACTATTATAGCAATGGGATGCTGGATAAAAATAAAACCTATGGCAAGAAGAAGGGAGTTCGTGAGGGAACGCCCGAAATTCGCATCGCGTAACAGTGTCTTATAATTTTCCCATCCGATCCACTCCGCCTGCCCCATCCCCGAATACGATGTAAAGCCATAGTATACGCTTAAGCATATGGGAGCCAGTATCGCAAAGAGAAATACCAGCAATCCGGGCAATACCAAAGAAAATATTACCAATTTATTGCTATATAGTTTTTGCATTCCTATTCCTCCGGTCTTTAGCTGAACATTTAAATTCATTTTTTATTAAACAGGGTTGGCACATGAAGAGAAATCATTCTTTATGTGCCAACCCGGCATTTACTGTTTGTTTATTTTATTTGCAGGCATTTCCGATAGAAGTGAGGAAATCTTCTGCGCTTGTAGTTCCGTTGGAAGCATTCTGGATCTCGCTTTCCATCACTGTCTTGAATACGGAAGGTCCGCAGTCATTAATAGGTGTTCCGGAAACGCTGGTAGCATTGTTCAGGATATCCATGAACTGCTTCTGCAGCTCGGTCTCGCTGCCGCTCATGTAAGCGGTCTGGTCCTGAGCGGACATACCAACACCATTTTCCCAGCCATACTTGGATAATTTATCCGGCTGATATAAGTAATTTAAGAATTTAATCGCTTCTTCCTTCACCTCGGAGCTTGCGGAAACTGCGTAGCCGCCGCCGTTCCATGCTGCGATATCCGTAGCCTTACCTTTTCCGCCGTCAACTACAGGCATGGTGAAAGCTCTGATATTGGTGCGGATGTCCTCGCTGATGTCCTGATTGAGAGCCATGGAAGATTCCCAGCTTCCCATGTAGAACATCGCCGCCTGACCGTTGGTAAAAAGATTCATCGCAGTCGCGTAATCCTGAGAATCATATCCTGTCTGGAATAATCCTGCCTGAGCGGACTGTGCAAAAAGTTCTGTCGCTTGTTTGAATACCGGATTGGCAAAATCAGCGTTTGCAATCGCTTCGGAAACGATGTCGCCATGTGTACCGTTAATTTTCACGATCAGGTCCGTGAGGTAAATCGCCATCGGCCATCCGTCTCCTCCGTCCATAGCTACCGGCACGATGCCTGCTGCGTTGATATCATCCGCTAACGCCAGCAACTCGTCATAGGTAGCAGGTACTTTCCAACCGTTATCCTCAAACATTTTCTGGTTGTAATAAAAGGCCATAATATCTGTGTTTCTCGGAAGTCCGTAAAGCTTTCCGTCTTTCTTGAAGCCATCCAAGGAACCGGAAACAAATCCGTAATCCGCATAATCTGCTTCATTCAGCTCTGCAAGAACGCCTGCGTTAAGTACATCATCCAAGAAGGAGGGCTGTCCCCAGATGCTTACTACATCCGGCATACCGTCCATGGCATATGCTTTGAATTTCGTCTTGTAAGCTTCTTCATCGAGAGCTTCCACTTCGATGGTCACATTGGGGTTAGCAGCCAGGTACTCGTCGATGACCATTTGTTCTATCAATCCCTGACCGTTCTTTCTGTCAGGAAGGTTGGAGAAAACTTTCAGTGTGACGGGATCTGTAGATGCTGTGCTGTCCGCCGCATCTGCTGTTTCTTCTGCGGGGGCTGCCGTTTCTTCTGCTGCAGTGTCAGCTGCAGGAGTCGTAGCTTCCGTAGATGCGGTGCTGCCGCAGCCTGCGAGCATGCTGATCGTCATGGCTGTCGTGAGTAGCGTTACCAGTAATTTTCTTTTCATTGTAATCCTCCCTTTGTTTTATGTGATCTTATTGACTGATTTAAGTATATTACCAGGAGACTACTTATTCCAGATAACAGATTTTCAAAAAGGTGGATTATTTTTGGATTTGGGGGTGGGGGATGAATGGGGAGGTTGTGAGGGGAAAGAAGGGTTTACCCCGAAATGCAAAGGGGTGAGGGTAGGTTGCGGGCGGGAGGTTATGGGAATGGCGGAGTAGTAGGAAGGTGGGAGTTGGTGGAAGTAGATGGGCGTAGAGTGGGGTTAAGTTGATATGAGGGTACAGTGGAGGTAGGGTGTGGCTTTGGGGGTGAGGGGGCATATTATAGTAATATAAGTGCTTTTATTACAAATTTTGCATAGTGGAGAAATCATTTTTATGAATGGGTTGATTGAATTCGATGAAATAGATGAACATTTAAGAATGGGTGATTATCCGGTGCTTGGAATGGGTTCGGCGAGGAGAGTTTTTGATTTAGGGAATGATACTGTGGTTAAGGTGGCCCGGAATGTGAAGGGATATGCGCAGAATGAAGTGGAATGTATGATTTCCGAAATGGATGAGTCGGATACTTTTGCAAAGGTTCTGTATGTGGCACGGGATGGGCGGTGTCTGGTTATGGAGAAGGCCGGGCCGGTCTATAACTTCGCTTCCATCCGCTCTTATTATCACGTGGAAAGTAATAAGGATTTGTTTCAGTTGAATAATTTGAGCTATATTCCCCGTAAATATAATTTGCTGATAAGCGATTTGTGCAGGCCTGTTAACTGGGGAGTTATTGATGGACGGCCTGTCATTATCGACTATGGGTTTACGGGGCGAATCAGGCGAAAGTATTATTGAACAGCGATTGACAAGGTCTTGCACGCCCTAAGCCGTATGCAGCCTTGTCAATGGATGGTAATGTTATCAGTCTATTCCTCTGAGTTGTATATTGGGAATGATTGGACGCAGTATCTTCACAATTTCTTCCAGTTCTTCTTTTTCATAGGAGTGGAAGCCTTGCTGAATGGCTTGCTCGCTGTCTTTGTAGCCTTGAAGGAAGTAGGCTTTCGCTCCTTTTATTTCTTCTGCTAGGTCGAGAAGATCCTGTCTTGTGTGGAATTCCTTTACTACGGTTGTTCGCAGTTCATATGGAATCCGGCTGTTCATGATGATTTGAATGGAGCTTTTTATTTTTTCTGTGTCCATATGCTCTGCACCTGCAGTCTGTCCATATTTCTCCAAACTGTTTTTTACGTCCATAGCGATATAGTCGAGGAGGTTTTCTGCCAAAAGTTTCTCGATGACTTCGGGCTTGTAACCGTTGGTATCCAGCTTTACAAGGTAGCCGAACTCCTTGATCTTGCGTATGAACTGTAAAAGCTCAGGCTCCAGTGTAGGCTCGCCGCCGGTGATGCATACGCCGGTCAATATGCCGATTCGTTTTTTCAGAAAGGTGAGTACTTCCTCTTCGGGTATAAGCGGCTGGCTGTCAGGATTGAGAACCAAGCCTCCGTTATGGCAAAAGGGGCACCTGAAATTGCATCTTCCAAGGAATATCGTCGCTGCCACATGCCCCGGGTAGTCTAAAAGAGTCGTTTTATTTAAACCGTGAATTCGTATCATTATTATAACTCTGCTCCTTTCATATATGCCGCTACTGGAGATACAAACGTGAACAAAAGTGTGTTTCACACACTCTCGCAGCCAAGTACTTCGTCAGCACAGCTTTTGTTTCGAGCGCATAGCTGCGTAAGAACGTGATTCAAGAGATGATTTCTGTTTCGCGTAGCGAATCTGTATGCAAAATTTTTGCATTGCAGAAATCATGCGTTACTGTAAACGGCATGAACAGTAACAAGCTATGATTGCCAAACAGTATGGGTTGCTATTTTTTACATGTTTATATTATACTGGATGAGGCGGGATTTAAAAAGCCGGAATCAGAGTTTGATGTGAAAAATAAGTTTGCAGGTATTGGATGGGTACGGGTATTACTATGAATATACATGAAAAATACATGAAAGAAGCGCTGAAAGAAGCGAAAAAGGCATATGCGCTGGGGGAAGTTCCCATCGGCTGTGTCATTGTTCATGAAGGTAAGGTCATTGGGCGGGGATATAATAGGCGCAATACGGATAAATCGGCTCTTGCTCACGCGGAAATTACCGCTATCAAAAAAGCCAGTAAGAAGATCGGCGACTGGAGGCTGGAGGAATGTACGCTCTATGTCACTCTGGAGCCTTGCCAGATGTGCTCCGGCGCTATCGTTCAGGCTCGCATCCCCGATGTGGTCATGGGAAGTATGAATCCTAAGGCGGGCTGTGGCGGTTCCATTTTGAATATCCTGGAAACTCCCCAGTTCAACCATCAGGCAGCGGTAACCAGGGGCGTCCTGGAAAAGGAATGCAGCGATATGCTGACTGCTTTTTTTAAGGAACTGCGGGTACGCAATAGAGAAGAAAAGCTTATGCGCCGCTGCGAATCTTGAAATCCTTACGCAACAATTCAATAATTTACCGTTACTGTTCACTCCGTTCTCAGTAACGCATGATTACTGCATTTAAATTCGCTCCTCGAAGCAAAAATCATCTCTTGCATCACGTTCTTACGTAGCTTAACAGCAAGTGTTAAGCTACTGTGTGAACAGAAACAATTTACCGCTAATTTACAATAGTTAATGCGCTAGCTTTATTGACAAATACCTAAAAAAACAGTATACTTAAAAAACCGTGCAGCCGGGGCGTTAGCGGTGCCCTGTACCTACAATCCGCTCTAGTAGGGGTGATGTTCTGCCGCGGGTTTAAGCTGGTATAGCTGCCCTTTATAAGTGGCGTTGAAGTTTGGGTCTTACGCAATGGGAATCTGCGAATCGTGTCAGGTTGGGAACAAAGCAGCACTAAGCGGAATCTCTCATGTGCCGTGAGGGTGCCTGAGCCGAGCTAACTGTAAAGGTAACGTGTATTGGCCTTATTCAACGCAGAACGCACGGTTTTAAAAATATTGATCAGATCATAAATGATAACGGGATAACGGAATGGATTTGCGAGATTGTACGATTTGTCCCAGAAACTGTCATGTGGACAGAATTGCCGGGCAGATAGGATACTGCGGACAGACAAACGAAATAAAGGCTGCGAGGGCCGCTCTTCACATGTGGGAGGAGCCCTGCATTTCAGGACAGACCGGTTCAGGTACTGTCTTTTTTTCAGGCTGCAATATGGGCTGTGTGTTCTGCCAGAACCACACGATATCAAAAGGGATTACTGGAAAAGGCATATCCGTCCTGAGGCTTTCAGAGATTTTCCTTAATCTCCAGGAGCAAGGCGCATGCAATATCAATCTGGTTACGCCTTCCCACTTCGTTCCTCAGATAGTAAAAGCTTTGATAAAGGCAAAGGATATAGGCCTTTCCATTCCCGTGGTCTATAATACCAGTTCTTATGAAAAGGTAGAAACTTTGAAGTATCTGGAGGGCTTGGTGGATATATATCTGCCCGACTTAAAGTACTTTTCTCCCGTTCTTAGTAAAAAATATTCTTACGCCGAAGATTATTTTTCCTATGCCAAACCAGCCATATCGGAAATGGTACGCCAGGCCGGAAGCCCCGGATTCTGCGGGGACTTGATAACAAAAGGCGTCATTGTCCGCCATTTGGCGCTGCCGGGATGCATGAAGGACTCTAAAGCCATTCTGCGCTTTTTATATGAAACATATGGAAATGACATATATGTCAGCATTATGAATCAGTATACTCCCCTTCCGGAATTCCTGGATGCGGAACGTTTTCCCGAGCTGAACCACACGCTTTCCCCTAAGGATTATGATAAAGTGGTGGATTATGCCATCACACTGGGCATCGAAAACGGATTTATCCAAGAAGGGAACACCTGCTTGGAAAGCTTCATTCCGCCGTTTAACTGCGACGGAATTTAAGTGCGCAGCTTTCACCCATCACTTTTAACTTTTTGAGGTTAATATTTATTATCAAATCTTTACCTTTCGCAAATAATACCCGAATTTCCCAGGCTCCGCCCTGCCCCCGCTGCATTCGAAAGCTTCGAAGCCGAACATCAGGGCTACCATTTTTTCCCGCTCATAATATACGCCCGGCACGCCCAGATAAAAGCTGCCTGACGCGTCCGCCGCATCTTTTTCTTTCCCGAGAATAATATGCCTGTAATTATAAAAGCCATGAAGCAGAAAGCTGTTGTTAGCCAGATGCTGGTAATCACCGCTCATAATTACAAAGTCCTTGGGTTCAATGCTAACATATTGCCTCTCATCCTCATAAGGATGCACTACGGGATAGACTTGCATGAGTTGCTGCCACTTGTCGCTTAGAATAGCGCTGTCCATATGTATTGCTTCTGCGGCCTCCATACTTCCGGCCTTAAGCTCAGGCTGTTCCCCTTCTTTTTTTTCTGAAAAAGCTGCATCCGGCCCGCGCTTTTCGTCTCTTTCCTGTTCCAATCTGGTAATCTTCTCTGCGCTTCGTTTTTCATCTTTTTCCGGTTCCATCCGGGCAGCCTTCTCGATGCTTTGCTTTATTTTTTTATCCAAATCGAACCAGGTAACCTTCTCGCCGCCTTGCTTCTCCTTTTTTTCCGGCTCATACCAGGCACTTTTTCCGCTGCCTTGCTTTTCCTTTATTCCGGGCTCACTCCAGACACTTTTATCACTGCCTTGCTTTTCCTTTATTCCGGGCTCACTCCAGGCACTTTTATCATTTCCTTGCTTTTCCTTTATTCCGGGCTGGCCCCAGGCACTTTTATCACTGCCTTGCTTTTCTTTTATTCCGGGCTCGCTCCAAGCAACTTTATCACTGCCTTGCTTTTCTTTTTTTTCAGGTTCCCGCCAAATAATCTTTCCAAAGCCCTGCTTTTCCCCTTTTTGCGAATTTGGTTCGCTCTGTATGGCCGCCAGGCTTGTATCTGCCTTTCGGAATACACCCTCTATCGTATTCCCGTCAGTTAGATCAATACGGAGACTTTCGATTTCTTCATAGGAAAGTGTATTTCCGGCGTTTGCGCTCTTAAGGGGCCCCGCCTGCCACTGCCCGGCACCCTTTTGAAGAAAGATTCTGCCTACCGCATACTCCTTCCCTGAGGGCGTAACGGCAAGGATGTCGTATTGCTTCTCCATCCATTCCTGAATTCCGTTTACGCGCATGTCCAGTGTGTAGTCCTTTCCACGACATTCCGCGCGGACAAAGCCTGCATTTTTTATCTTACTTCCATTGCTCATATAGGATAAATACACTATTTTCTTATCGTAATAAGCCAATTCCAATCCTCCTTCATTCTGTCGGCGGACAACTATGCCCTGTCACCTAATTTTATTCTGAAGGATTGTTATTTATTCCTATGAGCCGATGGGGAAATTAAGCTTCATCCATGCCCCTGCCAGCCCCATCCAGCCGGAGCAGTAAGGCACCAATTCTATTCCTTCTTCGCCGCTGGTTTCTTCATTTGCCAGAGAAAGGCCATGACCTCCCACCGGATAAATGTGCATTTCAAAACTCACTCCTTGGGAATGGAGGGCCTGTGCGAATTTCATGCTGTTTTCCACAGGCACCGCCTGATCGGGAGACGTGTGCCACAGAAAGGTAACGGGAGTATCCCCTTTCACCTGCGTTTCCAAGGACACGAGCTTCAAAGACTCTTCTTCATTGCTCCTTTCACCCAGCAGCTTCTCAAAAGATTCCCTATGAGCATATTCGCCGGAGGTAATGACCGGGTAGCATAGAATCTGTCCGTCAGGTCTTATTTCCTCCGCTTTTCTTCCTATGGGGCCAAAAACAAATTCACGGTTCCAAAATACGCCAAGGCTGGCCGCCAGATGTCCTCCGGCTGAGCAGCCGCAGGTAACTATCTTATCTGCATCCACATTCCAGTCTTCCGCATGGTCTCTGATAAATGCCACCGCACTGGCAAGTTCCATAACAGCCACAGGAAATACACTAGGCTCCACGCTGTATTCAATCAGGCAGGCATCATAACCCATGGAAAGGAATTGGAGAACGAGAGGTTCCTTCTCTCTGTCGGAAATCATGCTATACCCGCCTCCTCCGCAAACTATTACCATCGGACGCTTTTTCTCCGGTGCAACACTGATGTTATCGATGCGGTATACGGTCAGCTCGGCAGGTCCAGTCTTCTGACCGGGGACTGTAAGGAAATGGGATTGTATTATCATGTGTGATCTCCTTTTTGTGAAATATTGAGTTGCTTGATTATCGAATTATTTGCATAAAGCTTTGTGAACCATTAGGTTTTAGCTATGCTGCTAATGGCTCAGTCTAAGTGAAAGACGGGATGCAAATCTATTGCTACAGGGCTATTGTCGGGATTGGTCTCCATGATGTCCGCCATGAAATCCCACCACTTTCGATTGATTTCCGTATCTGCGCCCTTTGCCCAGAGAGCTTCATCCTCTATTTCAATATAGCCGAAAAGGGTCAATGTCTCCCTATCCAGAAAAATCGAATAATTCTTTCCTCCGTGTTCATGAATCATTTCCTGCATTTTAGGCCATAATTCATTATGGCGTTTCTCATATTCTGCTTCTTGTCCTGCAAATAACTTCATTTTAAATCCTTTATACATACTTGATGCCTCCTATTATTTGTAAATACTTTTAAGCATTTTATTGAATTGAAATGAAATATTTATCTCCCAAAAAATATTCATAATACCATGTAACAGAATCGTTGAGTAGCAATTTCAGGTTCCATCCTACATTCTGTTAAGAAAAAATAAGCTCCATATATCGCGCACATCAATAAAGAGTAAAAATATTTGCCATATATAACTCATTTATAAGCTTTATGTAAGCAGTGAGTTAATTTTTAATTTGTCACTTTTTCAGATTATTTTCTTTATTAAAAAATGCGGCCTCTAACATGCGATATTCCTCTTGGGTACAAACGGCTTTACACTTTTGCTTATATTCATCGGAACGTATCAACATATTTGTTATCTTTTCGCAGGGGAATTTCTTGCATTGGTTACATTTCCTAACATTATTTGCTTTTGTGCAATCAACTAATTGATATGTACACTGCTTATGTGATGTACAACCCGTACACATTATTTCATCATTAGAAATAATCCTATCTCTCCAACCTACCCGGAACCATAATTCTGCGGCTTTTGATAATTCTTCCGCATTTTTAGCCAGGTATCTGGGGCATTGAAGGCAATCATCCCCGCACAGTGTTATTTTTTCCAATTTACCCAGCCTCCTTACAAATTTAATTCATGTTACATTATGTAAACAATCCATTATTTCAATCCGCAAGGCAGATTAGGATTTACATCCTTATTAAAGATTATTTTTCTCCAATCATAAACAATCTTTTAAACGGAAATAGGATCTTACCATTTTTTTGACAAGTATATTCTCTTTCTATATTTTTCAATACTTCCTTCATAAATATCTTTTGTTCATCTTCCTTCAATCTATCAATATATGGACGCAATGCCGCGCCCTTTAAGAAATCAAGAATTTTTTGATGGTTATCCATTTCATGAAAATAGTCCGTTATCCATATAGAAATCTTACTGGTGGCTTTTGATAGTATATCGTAATATTCTGCTGCTGAATATATCACATATTTACTATTATCCATATCGCCGAATTTATCAGGTAATATGCTTTCCGCGTTTATAATACACTGGTTAGCCGGCATCTCTTCAAACAGAGGTATCTGAGCAGCAAACACCCCTTCTCTGTTAAGCATATCAAATGAATTTAATATGAATTCTTCTTGATTGGGAATCCACTGTAAAAATGCATTGGAGAATATTAAGTCAAAGGTTTCCATATCAGATAATGGTTTACCACAATCTCTTTGCACAAAAGATATGGAAGGCATATACTCTCTTGCCTTTTGCAGCATTTCTTCTGACAAATCAACACCAACTATTTCAGCGTCTTTCCAAATGCTGAGAAGTGAAACTGTACTCATTCCTGTACCACAACCTACGTCCAGAATCCTCTTGAAGTTTTTATCATTCATTCGATTCGCCAAATCAATGGATGGCTGCATTCTTTCTTTTCCGTATTGATTATAAACATCTGCATTCCACATAAAATAAGTCTCCCTTAAGTTAATATTTTCCAGCAACACAAACTGAAGTGTAAAGTTTATTTTCTATCGGTCATCAAATCATATGAAAATAACTGCCGGGCCGGATGAAATTCAATAATTCCTATCCTGTTAATTTCTCCTTCAAAGGGTAATTCCGTATTTGAAAGATATTGCATTGCATTCGTAAGTTTTTCTCTCTCAAATTCAATGGTTAATTGGCAATCCGGCTTCCATATGCCTTGTTCGAAGAAGTTTATATTGTATTGCTTCGCATATATGTCGCAGCTGCTTCTAATTTTTCTTTGTAAATCAAGGATTTCAAAAGAAACTGCTGCGTCTATGCATATAAATGGCTTTTTATTTGGATAGAAGCTATATGTCTTAAATTGAACAGGAATTGTTTTCAAATTTCTTGCCAATTCCGCAAGCATTGTTTTAACCTTATCTAAATCCAACTGTTCATACATAACAAACTTTATATGAGGATTATTCTCCGAATTGATTAAATAATCATCAACCCCTGACCTTGCCATTCCCTCCCATAATGTTTTTATTCTATTATCTGCATCTTTATCAAAATATCCTGCAATAGCATAGCCCATAAATGTCCTCCACAAATAATAATCCAGATTGTTTCTGATTTTCATTATACCTAATTCGAATATTACTGTCACTTGCTTTTCGAATAGGTATAGATTGTAATGAATAACCTTTTCAAAGCGGAGTTTCAGTAAAGCTTGTGATGACTCTACTCCATAGCATTGGAACACATTAAACGACATTCCTGCGTGCCTTGTGCTGCCAGTGTCGTCAAAAGATATTAGCCCTATAGACCATTCATCAGATAGATAAACCGTATATTCGAAAAATACTGCATTCAATCCATTTTCAGACATCCTCTATAAACAATTGTAAAACCATGACATTCATTTTTAAATTATTTAATAAATAAAATAGAAAAATTAAGTTTACATTATCCCCCCATACTCCTCTTTTCTTTATGTATATGTACAAAACAGGCTTTAAAAATAGGAAGAAATAAAAAATGAATATATCGCATAATTCTGTTCCAGATATCTGCAAAGAAAGGGATGATTATCTAAATGAAAACAAACTTTAGCTTGGAAAAAAGTATTATTGCCGTTCTCGGCGCATGGATCAGCAATACGATGGAGTTACTTATTCCAACGCTGATGCTCTTAACTATTTTGATGGTAATTGACTACATTTCCGGAATGCTTGCCGCAAAAAAGGAAGCCCTTGAATATCCGGACAAGCCTCAATATAGATGGAGCAGCAAAAAGAGCATTATCGGCATTTACAAAAAAATCGGTTATATTTTAACGATTTTAGTTGCGGTAAGCACTGATTATTTAATACATAAATTTGCCGTCGAGTTGGGCCTGAGATTTGACAGCCAGACCTTGTTCGGCCTGTTGGTCTCCATATGGTTCATTATCAATGAGCTTCTGTCAATCCTTGAAAATGCTAATCGCATGGGAGTTGCCTTACCGGGTTTTTTAGTTAAGGTATTGATGAATATGAAGAATAATGTAGACCATAAGGGAGAGTGAACGTCAGGGGATTTCCCGCGAATCATGGCTGCTTCGCCTCTGGAATACCTGAATAATGCCCGTAGTATGAAGGCGTGTAACTTGCTTCGATATACGGAGGAATCTATTCTCAGTATTTTAGAGAATACCGGTTTCCATTCCGTATCCAGCTTTAACAAATACTTTTATCGGGTTTTCCAAGTGTCTTCGAGAGAATATCTCAAGCAGATGAAGCTTACGAATGCTAAGCCGGAGAAGCAGTCGATTTTAGAATATGCAGGATGGCTTTATCCTGAAAAGACAAAATGACCGCATTGCGAGGCTTTATCCCCCGCAATGCGGTCCATTTATTGAAATCATGATTATCGATTAATATTAATATTGCAGCGTATCCAAATATTTCATATAATTTACTACCATAAGCGCAATCTTAAAAGTAAGCGCATCATCAAAGGTGCGGATATCCAGACCTGTGCTCTTCTCCAGCTTCTCGATGCGATACACCAGCGTATTGCGGTGAACAAATAGCTGTCTGGAAGTCTCGGATACATTCAGATTATTCTCCAAAAACTTGTTGATGGTGGTAAGCGTCTCATCATCGAAATCCAGAGCAGTCTTATCCTTGAATATTTCTTCGATAAAAATCTTGCACAGATTTACCGGAAGCTGATAGATCAATCTTCCTATTCCCAGCGTGTTATATGCATCCACCTTCTTTTCTACGTAGAAAATCTTACCTACATCCAGCGCCATTTTTGCTTCCTTGTAGGACTTCGAAACATCCTTGAGCTCGCTTACGATCGTTCCATATGCTACCCTCACATTCAGCATAGCTTCCATGTTCATCATATCCACTATCGTATGGGCCATCTGCTCTATTTCTTCGTAGCCTTCTCCATTTTTCAGCGACTTAATGAGAATCACGCTGCTCTCATCAACAGCGGTGATGTAATCTCCCGATTGACTGGAAAACATTCCGCTTAATAGTTCCGATGCCGTTGCATCTCTCTCCGTCCTCGTCTCTACCAACAGCACGGCTCTGGGTACGGCAACCTCCACATGGAGCTTCTTTGCACGATTATAAATATCTACCAGCAACAGATTGTCCAACAGAAGGTTCTGGAAGAAGTTATTCCGGTCAAAACGCTCTTTATATGCCACGATTAAATTCTGTATCTGGCTTACGGCAATCTTGCCTATCATATATGCCTCATCGCCGCTGCCTCTGGCTACCAGAACGTACATCAGTTCCCCTTCATCCCTGATTTTTAATAAATGCTCGCTTCCGATGACCTGACTATCCGCCGGAGATGCCGCAAAATCTGTTATCAGACCGGAGTTCCGGCTTTCCACCTCAAATGTGGATGCCACTTCTACTCCGTTCAAATCGAACACGCCCAAGTCCACCTTCGTGATAGCGTGCAATTCTTCAATGCTTGTCCTGATTATCTGACTTGATACCATATGTTTACAAACCAGCCTTTCCGAAATAAAATTCCTCTTAATGATTATACCCTTATGATAAATTATTTTGAAGTGTTGTGCAAGTCAAAATATATATCTACTTTTTCCAATTAGTTACTGTTCACTCCGTTCTCAGTAACTAATGATTTCTGCATTTTAATTCGCTTCGCGAAGCAGAAATCATCTCTTGCATCACGTTCTTACGCAGCTTAACAGCAAGTGTTAAGCTACTGTGTGAACAGTAACTCCAATTATACGAAAAAAAGGGGGATGCGACCGCATCCCCCGAACCGTTTCACTAGTTCGTGATAACCTGCTCTGTTTCTTTATCAAATACGTGAATCTTCTCAACGTCAAATGCAAATTTAACTGTGTCACCAGGTCTCGCTGTCGTACGGGAATCTACTCTTGCAGTAATCGGGAACTCAGCCAAATCGAAGTATAAGTAAACTTCTGCACCGAGCAATTCATATACCTTAATGGTAGACTCGAATACACATTTCGATGTCTCAATGAACATTTCAGAATCATATACGTCTTCCGGACGAATACCGAAAGTAACGTTCTTTCCTGCGTAACCGCCTTCGATTAATTTCTTAGATTTTGCCGGAGGAAGAGGAATGCTGTTGCCCGCAACCTTAAGGTTAGCTACATCACCCTTTACTTCAACTTCTGCATCCAGGAAGTTCATCTGAGGGGAACCCATGAAACCAGCTACGAAAAGATTCTGGGGGTTCTCATATAAATTCTGAGGTGTGTCTACCTGCTGAATAAGACCGTCTTTCATAACTACGATTCTCGTACCGAGCGTCATAGCCTCTGTCTGGTCATGTGTAACGTAGATGATGGTTGTGCCCAGTCTCTGATGAAGTTTCGCGATCTCGATACGCATTTGTACACGAAGCTTTGCATCCAAATTGGAAAGAGGCTCATCCATAAGGAATACCTTAGGATTACGAACGATAGCACGACCCATAGCAACACGCTGTCTCTGACCACCGGAAAGAGCCTTCGGCTTACGGTCGAGAAGGGGTGTTAAATCAAGAATCTTAGCAGCTTCTTTAACCATTTTATCGATTTCATCCTTCGGAACTTTTCTTAATTTAAGACCGAAAGCCATATTGTCATAAACTGACATATGAGGGTACAGAGCGTAGTTCTGAAATACCATCGCGATATCTCTGTCCTTAGGTTCAACGTCGTTAACTATTCTGTCGCTGATTTTCAATTCGCCGGAAGAAATATCCTCCAAACCTGCGATCATACGAAGAGTCGTAGATTTACCGCATCCCGAAGGACCTACGAAAATAATAAATTCCTGATCTGAAATCTCAAGACTGAAATCTTTTACCGCTTCAAATCCGTTAGGATATACCTTACAGATATTCTTCAATGATAAACTTGCCATTTTATTTGCCTCCTAATCAACTTTGTTTCGTGATTCCGCATTCGAACCGGAATCGCTTATTATGAGTGCTCATTACTCATTATGAGTGTCCTTTACTCATTAACTATGCACTAAGTATATCGAATCCTGCCTCTTTACGCTATACCAACATTCCACAAAGATTTTCGAGCACGTTGTAGAAATTGCTTATATTACCTATATATTTTTATTAACAGCGTCAATTTGAACAATATTTTTTTTTCATCCTATACACATTGTACAAACGTATTATATACCCGCTTCGTCCTGCTCCTCTTCCCCGTAGAAAGCCAGTTGGTTCTTGCCGCGCCTCTTAGCTATGTAGAGAGCGTTATCCGCCGCCTTGTACAAACTGTCAAAATCCTTGCCGTCTCTGGGGAATATTGCGGCCCCTATGCTGGCGGTAGCCATATATTTTACATATTCGCCCGCTTGAAAATTCTTGAAGAAATTGCAAAGCTTTCCGGCTTCCCTTTCCAATAGGGCATCGTCATTCAGATGCTTTAGAAATATGGTGAATTCGTCTCCTCCCGTTCTTCCGATGACATCCGTAGCCCGGAATGTAGAGCCGATTTGATATCCGAGAGAACGCAGCACCTCATCGCCAAAAGCATGGCCGAGAGTGTCGTTGATCTTCTTGAAATTATCGATATCGAGGACGAACATCAATCCCTGCTCCCCGGGATTCTTTTCCATCCATTCCTTAATCTTGCGCTCAGTGGCCAGTTTGTTGTTCAGGCTGGTGAGAAGATCGGTATCCGCTTTTTCTCCAAGTTCCTTGCTCTTCTCGCTGCTCTTTATCTTATCGATGATGTTGATAACGACGAGCAGGCCTAAAAATACCCATATCGCCACCACCAACTGGTATATCATTTGCTTGGCATTACTCCAGCCTCTTTCCTGAAGGCCGTCCACATAGCTCTGGTTCACTCCGACTACCAGCGTCCATTTATTGATTCCAACCGGCGCATATACAAGCCGCCTCGCCTCTCCGTTCACTACGGCGCTGAAACTTCCCGCAGTCTTGTTCTTCATACGGATGATCGCCTTGGCAACCTCATCGCCATAGTCTCCGCTTTCCTTAATTGTCGTCCAAATGTTGTCACCCTTTAGGAATTGGCTGTCATAATCGGTATTTTCTATAATCATTCCGTCGGGAGCGATAAGAACATAAAAAGTATCGGCATCAAATTCTGATTTTTTAAACAGGCCTCTCAGATTCTCTACAGGATAATACATAAGCAGCTTATCCGAGTCGGTCTCTGTTCCCAAAGGAATGGCTGCAATAATCGCTTTTTTATTCGTGCCGATTTCGTCTGTTTTCACAGAAAGATACCGCACCTCGCCTTCGGCCACGGCAATTTTTTCATCTGCAGCTGAAAGATCCGAGCTTACGGTTCCTCCGAATATCTCCCCATAATAACTTAAATCCTTAAGATTTATTTTGGAGGTGTTCTGTTCCATCCCATTACCATTGGCATCGCTGTAAATTACCGCATAGGCTTTTGAATTGTTTCTAAGAACATCCGCCATATTGGCAGAGAACACCTTATTGAAGTCAATATGCTCTCCCATAAGGTGACCGATGGGTTTGCCCGCGCTTACCATGGATGCCAGCTCAAAATTAATCTTCGCGGCGTACTTCTCGGCTACGTCCATCATACTGTTTTCCACTTGTTCTGCAGCGGCCTGGCTGCTCTTGGCTGAAAAGTTAAATAACATTACGATAACAACTACTATTAGTACCATGGCTGGAATCAGCCATTGTGTAACAGCCGCTCTTGTTTGCCCGTCTTTCATTGCCATCTCCCTGAAATCACTCTACCTCATCATCTTGACCAATGGTTTCAAATCTATCCTCAATAGGTTCCTCTTTGGGTTCAAATTTTTTAAAGGTTCCGCTGTAAAGCTTCGCGGAAAAATAAGCCGGCACTGAGATTCCAAACATAAAAATGAGAGGAATCGCCATAGGAGTAATATAAAACAGTACGATTGGTGCCGCATATACAAGCAGCATAAGAATCGTCTTCGGAAAACTCAGAATCGACATGAACAAAGAATTCTTAATCGTATTCAATACCGTATTTTCAAATCTGGAAAGCACCGGGAATACATAAATAACAATCATCATCATGAACAATCCCAGCACGAACAAAAAGATTTTAAGCGCCTTGGGAAATTCCATTGACGCATAGTTGAAAATCAGAATGTCTCCGGCAAAAACCAAAATAAATGCCAAGATAATCAGCCATATGATAGTCGCCTGCTTAAAGTTCTGCCTGAAGGACTTAAAAAATGACTTTACGATATAGCCCTCCTCGTTGCGTACCATCTTGAGCAATACGTAGTTCAACGCAGTCAGAGACGCTCCTGCCGTAAAAATCGGAATACAACATATTATTGTTAAAATATTCAAAATCATCAAGTCCGCCATAACGGTTAAAAAACGCATAACCGGGCTGTCCATATCAAAAAACTTACCCATATTAACTTTCCTTTTCTCTTATTCTAATTATTTTATATCCTTAGCTCCATAGGCGTATAACGGATGCCGTCGGCTGTCTGCTCCGTCTGTAAATCCCTAAAGCCCAATTTATGGTAAAACCCCACTCCGAAGGGAGAGGAGTTTACCGTAACTCTTTCGATTCCTAATTCAGACTTGAGATATTCACACAGACGATACATCAGCGCCCGCCCTACCCCTTTTCTATGGTGCTTCTCATCCACGAACAAAAGCGATATGTGAGAATTGCTTCTTACTGTAATCATACCGACTATTTTGCTGTCCTTAAGCGCAACGAACATCTGATAAGCGCCCATAATAAACATGCGGTGCAGCGCATTGTCGGTTATGAAATTCTCAAAACTTCTGACTCCTTCAGGTTCATAATCCTCGGCTTCAAATTGAAGAAAAGTCTTCCATGCCAGTGCTATCGATTCATCCCACTCATCCTCATAAGCTATACGAATCTCGTAAGAGAATTCACCCTCTGTCATTGTTTTTGTCCTTTCAACGGTCTAATTACATGTAATTATAACGAATCCTATTGTATTTTACAAGAAATTATATGCAAATTGTAATTTCTTTTAGTCCTAAAGTACTATTATCATTATTATTAGGCCTTCAATAACACCGTGAGGTGTCTTTTGTAAACGAAAGTATCTGGCGAGTAAAGAACACTCGCCAGAAAATTCGGGTTTTGCAGAACGATGTACTAATTGAAAAGGCTGCTGAAGAAATCCTTTACAGAATTCTTAAGGCTTTGGAAAAATCCTCCCGCTGCATTAGCAACAGCATCGCTCACTGCTTCACTGATTGCCTCGTCCGCATGGTTCACGATATCGGCGCCGTATTTACTGTACAGCTTCTCCGCCTGACTGATCAAATAATCGCTGTTAAGGCCCATACCCTCGAGCTTGTTCATCAAATCCACGATTCTCTGTATTTCTTCCTTCGTCAGGCTCACTCCGAAACGCTCTTCTCCTTCTTCTACAGCCGCCCGGATATCTTCATCCGTCTCCAGCTCTCCGTTCGCCACTTTCTCCTTAATATAAGCAATCAATTTCTCTATATCGTCACTATTCACATTTTGAGCTGCTTTTGCAAGCTCTCCGGTAGTAATGAGCTCATCCAGTGCGCTGGAAAGAGAGGCATCGGAAATTGTCGTTCCTTCCATCTTCTCATAAGCCTTTACCGCCCCTATCAAAGCGGCCGTTCCCGAAATCTGCGAGGGCGCCGCAACGATTACTTCCGTATCCTCCACCCCTGCCGTAAGCAAGGCATTGCGGTACATGCCGGTGGTACAGTAATTGATATTTTTCGTCGTTACCGTAACCCCGCTGCCCGGTGCCAGCTTTTTCAGCATCACGCTGGATAAGGACTTGCTGCCGATGACAGAGGAACTTAAGTACTCATCCAGATATTGATGCTCCTGCGCATTCGTCACATAAATCACATCGTATCCGGCAAGCTGGTCCTTCGTTATCCCCATCAGCTCCAGTACCGAAGTCTTTTGCCCTTCCGTAAGGTCCGCGCCGAGAGCTACTACTATCTTGCCTTCCTCCTGCGCGGACGCGCTCATACCGAATAAACCTGCCAAAAATAAAACGCCTATTAGTGCCAACCACTTTTTCATAATAATCCTCCATGTTTTCGATACCTGCAAATATTGTCTATTTTCCCGCCTATAAGATGGATAATATCCATGAGTATATATCTTTATATACTATTAGTTTATCCGTTTCATTCAATATTTCGTGTCTGTCGTTCTCGTAAAGCTTAAGCTGCACATTCTCCATTCCTAAATCCAGGAACGACTGGTATGCCGCTTTTACTCCTTTTCCATAATTACCTACAGGGTCCTCTGCGCCCGATGCGAACATAACCGGCAGTTCAGGAGGCATATTTTTCAAATTTTCTTTCTTATTCAGTCTTGCCAGCAACTCGAAGAGAGTCTCGAACCCGTTTCCGGTAAAAATAAATCCGCAAAACTTGTCCTTCTCATATGCCTTTACAACTTCTTTATCCTTAGTGAGCCAACTAAATTCCGACGTCTCTCCTTTTGTTCTCTTATTGTAGCCTAAAAAAGACAGGTAGTTTAAAATCTTACTCTCCTTTTTAGAGGCGCGGGTAAACTTCTGCAAGGCGGCCACCGCCTTTCCGCAAGCGATAACAGCCCCTGGCTGAGTTGCGGTTCCTACGATAATGGCACCTTGTATTCCCGTCCCATAGCGGCATAAATAATTGCGAAGTATGAAAGAGCCCATGCTATGTCCAAGAATGATATAGGGCACACCCGGATATTTTTCCTGGATATGTTTCTTGAGCCTGTGCGAATCCCTCACCACTACCGTGGCCGGGTCCTGCTCACAAAAATATCCTTTCGTCCCGCTCTCTCCGACCGTTTCTCCATGACCCAAGTGGTCCTCGCCCACCACCATGATTCCTTTCTCTGCCATAGCCTTTGCAAAGTCATCGTAGCGTTTTATATGCTCCGCCATCCCGTGTATGATCTGCAAAATACATATAGGCTTATCCGTATCGGGTATCCACTGCTTTGAATAAATCTTGCTGACGTTATCTCTGGAGTCAAAATACAGTTTGTCTCGTCTTACCATAAAATTCCCTCCATTCTTTTGTGTAGCGAAGCTCATCAAAAAATACTCCCTGATATGGAAATGAGTTCACAAAGGAAAAAAATCCCCTTGTGAACCCATTATACACCATAATATATAATATTTTAAGTTTATAATAAAAAATTCCTTAAATTAGCAGATCTCCGCGCCTGCAGGCATCGCCTTTTCCGGAGTCATAAGGGCCAGATTGCCGTCCTTATCTTCCGCACATAAAAGCATTCCTTCGGATACGACTCCCGCTAAAGTTGCCGGCTTAAGATTCACCAGCACCATTACTTTCTTGCCAACCATTTCCTCCGAAGAATAATACTGCTTAATACCGGATACGATTTGTTTCACCTGACTGCCGATGCGCACCTTGGAGCAAAGCAGCTTTTTGGACTTTGGAACTTCTTCACAGGCGATGATTTCACCTACCTGAAATTGCAGCTTAGCAAAGTCGTCGTAACTGATTTCCGGCTTCGCTTCGATGTCTATCACATCTTCAAGTGCTGCTTCCTTCTGCGTCTCTTCGGCCGTCTCCGGCTTTTTGCTTTCGAACAAGGCTTCTGCTTTTTCCAGCACTTCCTTTACATCCAGCCGCGCGAACAATATTTCCGGTTTCTCGGTCACCTTATTCCCGGAAGGATATTGACCGAAGGCTGTAAGTTCCTCAAAGCCCCGCAGGGAGGTATTTAGCTGTGCAGCAATTTTCTCAGCAGTGGCAGGCATAAAGGGCTCCAGTAAAGAAGCGCCGATGACAATACTCTCCACCAGATGATAGAGCACCTCAGACAGCCTATCCGCCTTAGCCTCGTCTTTCGCCAGCACCCACGGCTCCGTCTCGTCGATATACTTATTACATCGTTTGAAAAGTACGAAGATTTCCGATATGGCATCCGCCACTCTCAAATCCTCCATCTTTTTTCTCACTCTTTCATAGGTTCCTGCAGCGATTGCCTTCAAGTCATCGTCCAGAGCCTTATCCGCTTCGGAAGCAGCCGCCTTATCCGCGACAATTCCATCGAAATATTTATTGCTCATCGAAATGGTTCTGTTCACAAGATTGCCGAGGGTGTTCGCCAAATCGGAATTAAGCCTTTCCACCATAAGTTCCCACGAAATCACTCCGTCGTTTTCAAAAGGCATCTCATGAAGCACAAAATAGCGCACCGCGTCCACACCGAAAAAGTCCGCCAAATCGTCCGCATACAAGACATTTCCTTTGGATTTGCTCATCTTGCCGTCTCCCTGGAGCAGCCATGGGTGGCCGAATATCTGCTTAGGCAGCTCCTCGCCGAGAGCCATAAGGAAAATCGGCCAGTAAATCGTATGGAAACGAATGATATCTTTCCCAATCAGATGCAGATCAGCAGGCCAGAGCTTTTTATACTGTTCCGTATTGTTTCCGTCACAGTCATAACCGATTCCGGTAATATAGTTGGTAAGTGCATCCAGCCATACGTAGACAACGTGGCCTTCGTCAAAGTCTACGGGAATACCCCATTTAAAAGAAGTTCTGGATACGCATAGGTCCTGAAGTCCGGGAAGCAGAAAATTGTTCATCATTTCATTTTTCCGGGATACGGGCTGTATGAATTCCGGGTGTTCATTGATATGCGCAATGAGCCTATCCGCATATTTGCTCATTTTGAAGAAATACGCCTCTTCCTTCGCAGGCTTTACATCCCTTCCGCAGTCCGGGCATTTGCCGTCCGCAAGCTGGGATTCTGTCCAGAAGGATTCGCAGGGAGTGCAGTACATCCCTTCGTATGCGCCCTTATAGATGTCACCCTGCTCGTATAGGCGCTTGAATATTTTCTGTACCTGCTTCTCGTGGTAGGTATCCGTTGTCCGGATAAATTTGTCGTAAGAGGTATCCATAAGATTCCACAGGTCTTTGATCGTTCCCGCAACGTTATCCACATATTGTTTTGGGGTAACACCGGCTTCCTGCGCTTTTATTTCAATTTTCTGTCCGTGCTCGTCGGTTCCCGTCTGGAAGAATACGTCATAGCCGTCTTTTCTCTTGAACCTTGCGATGCTGTCGGCAAGCACGATTTCATAACTGTTGCCAATGTGGGGTTTGCCAGAGGTGTAGGCAATGGCGGTAGTGATATAATATTTTCCTTTACTCATACTTTTTTCTCCTTTTTAATAATTATAAATAATAAAATAAGAAAAGCCCGTCTTCTTAGTTTGACTAGAAGACGAGCGAAAAGCCGTGTTACCACTTCCTTTTGTCCGCTTCTCACAAAGCGAACCTCTGTGGGTACTGCCGATTTATGCGCTGCTCATTTATGAGCCTGAGCACGAATTGCTTTATACCCTGCCGCTATAACAGGCGGACCTGTCGCAGCCTTGCCGTCGCCGGTTCGGTGCGCTGCTCGGAAGCCATTTTCAATATGTTTTCACCCGATTCCTCTCAGCATTCCGTTAACTATCTTACCGCACGAAATGGAACCTTCTCTGGAAAGCTCTCGCATATCTACTCTCTTCGTCACTGCTTTTTACTTCATTTTATTGATATTGTTAGACTAGCACAAAGAATTTATACTGTCAATCACGTTCTTACGTATCTTAACAGCAAGTGTTAAGCTACTGTGTGAACACTAACAATCCGGTCATTCAGTTACTATCCAGCCTTTCATACCGTGAAGCCAAAATTGCGTAACTCTTTAGTATGCCAATATTTCATACCCATCTTCTGTAACCGCTATGGTAACTTCCCACTGAGCCGACGGCTTTCCGTCTTCGGTGTAGGCGGTCCAGCCGTTGCCGTCATCGATGTAGATTTCATTGGCCCCCATGTTGACCATGGGCTCTATGGTAAACACCATACCGGGCACCATAAGGGTTTCTGTCCCTTTTTTGGTCACATAGCTTACAAAAGGGTCCTCGTGGAACTCTATTCCTACTCCATGCCCACCGATTTCACGGACTATGCTGTAGCCGTTTTGAAGCGCATGACTTTGAACAGCTTCTCCCATATCTCCGAGGAAGTTCCAGGGCTTTACCTGCTCGATTCCTTTTTCCATGCACTCTTTCGCCACACGGACGAGCTTAGCGTTCTGCTCTTCCACTTCGCCGATGCAGAACATACGGGAAGAGTCGGAAAAATAACCTTTATAAATCGTGGATACATCCACATTGACAATATCTCCGCTTTTCAGGATTACATCTTTCGCAGGAATGCCGTGACATACCTGACTGTTGATAGAGGTACATACGCTCTTCGGATATCCGTCATAGTGGAGAGGAGCCGGAACAGCGCCGAGCTTTATAGTCTTTTCGTATACCATACGGTCTATTTCCTCCGTGGACATACCTTCCCGTATATTAGCTTCTACATAATCGAGCAGCGCTATATTGATTTTTCCGCTCTCCCGGATACCGTCTATCTGTTCTTTTGTCTTTATCATATCCCTATCGGGAATCATGTGGCCTTCCCTTTGGCAGCGCAGGACCTTATCGTCGAAAGCTTCATGACAGGCTTTATATTTTCTTCCGCTCCCGCACCAGCAGGGCTCGTTTCTCTCCAATTTCTTGAACATAGCTTTTCCTTCTTTTTCTCAAAATATTTGAACTCACTATAAGTGTCCTAAAATATTATAAAACACTTTTTATAAATTACATACGGTATTTTTCATATATTTCATGAGATAATTTCTCATATATTTTATGCAGTATTGTCTAATACTTTCATTACAACGCCGTATATCGCAAAATCGAACATTAGGTTCAGTACAATAATAAGCGGGCTGCAATGCAAAATGCATCACAAACCCGCATAAATACTATATTACTCTTCCAGTTGCCAAATGTATTTATCCTTTCGGAAAAATAAACAGACAAAAATTCCCGCAAAAGCAAGAATCAAAAACAACAGCGCCGCACCCGAGCCCTTACCGCTTCCGAACACTACCGTTAAAAAGCTGTCGGCGCCTTGTGTCTCCATAAAAGGCTCAAACACCTTATCAACTAAAATTCCACCGAGAAAATATCCTATTGGAATCGTGAAAAATTGCAGTGTATTTCTGGCGGAGTAAACCCTGCCCTGCATTTCTATGGGTATGCGACTTCTGAAAAGTACGTCCATATTCGCTCCCATAACAGGTATTGTAATCCAACCTAACACTGCGCCTATACACCACAAGGGGATAGACTGTCCGAATGCCAAAAAGAAATTTTCCGTACTCATAGAGATCAAAAGAGTATCACAAATCACTCTCACTCTGCTCTTGGGAGCCGGCAATAAAGACACGATCACACTTCCTGCCAGCGTTGCAATCCCCACTGCGGCATTCACTATCCCTAAGGCCACTTCACCGCCTCCCTGCCTCGATAAAACCATGGCAGGAAACGCCGCATTATACACAGAGGCAATGAGATTGATGGCTGCCAGGAATAAGATCAAATCCAAAATCCCACGATTTTGTCTTAAATAAACAAGCCCTGCCTTTGCCGCCTTTAAGATTGGTTCCTTTACCGAGTCTTCTCTTTTCAGCTCAGGTATTTTTATAAAAAACAAAAGAGAGATAAATGCTACACCAAAGCTAAATAGGTCAAACGCAATGACTATCTGAACACTGAACAAAGAAAGCAGTGCAGTTGCCAAGACAGGTGTTATTACACTCACAAGCGAATTGGAAAATGACCGCATTCCGCTTACCTTCTGATAATATTTCTTTGGCGTCAGCAAGCTTGTCGTAACATCCGCAGACGGCTGCTGGACCGTATTCATTAGTCCGTTAAGTGCATTTAAGCAGTACAGATGCCATAATTCCAATTTATCCGACTGTAACAAAATTAAAACAATAACGGTACATCCTGCCGCAAAACTATCGCATAAAAGCATGGTAAGCTTTTTGTTCCATCTATCGCTCAATGCACCTGCAAAAATGCTCATTAATACATAAGGTGCATAGGAACAGATGGCAAGCAATGCCGTCTGCAAGGCAGAACCATATTGCTGATATGACCATATGACCAGCGCGAAATTTGTCATTGCACTTCCCAATGACGAAAACGACTGTGACAGCCATAGAATAAGAAAATCCCGTAAATCTTTTATAAATATTTTTAATGAATTCATTTTGACTTTGCTCCTTTTGATTTAAGTTATTAGTTCCGGATGCAAAGTCTATGGGACTTATTTTATCTCCATGCGAGTCAGTCCTAATAGACCTTGCATGGAGCTGAAGCAATACAAAGAATCATTTCTTATCCTCCTCTAAATTTATAAAAATCATATCACGTTTTTTGATATATTTCCACATAGCTTGTAAGTCCGGCGATACCTATTCACAAAAAATCTCCGCCTTTCCCAAAACTCGAAACAGAAAGGCGAAGATTTCTAATATCTAACTCAATTTACCTGATTCATTTAAAGAATTATCTTAATATATCTATTTTTGAAATGCCTCAAATGATTTCAGCATATCCTTCACATTCTGCCCTATATCACCCCTGAAAATCGCCGAACCCGCGACAATCACGTTTGCTCCTGCCTCCAGTACGACGTGTACGTTGTCTGCAGTGATGCCTCCGTCCACTTGGATATCCGTACTAAGGCCTCTTTCCTCCACAAATTTACGAGCCTGCCTGATGCGCTCTGTGGATTCAGGAATGTAGGCTTGTCCGCCGAAGCCCGGTTCCACAGTCATTACCAACAGCATATCCAGCTCGCCCAAGTATGGAAGAACTGCTTCTATAGGAGTTGCAGGCTTTATAGATATACCCGCCTTCTTTCCGAGGGCGTGTATCTTGTCGATTACCACTCCGGGGTCCCGTACCGCTTCCAAATGAAAGGTGATAATATCCGCTCCGCATTTCGCAAATTCCTCTATATAGCGCTCCGGTGATGCAATCATTAGGTGTACATCGAAAATAATGTCCGACGTTCCCCTTATGGAGCTGATGAGCGGCATTCCGAAAGATATGGAAGGCACAAAGCTTCCGTCCATAACATCCACGTGAAGATACTGTGCTCCTGCCTCCTGAACTTCCTTTATTTGCTTTCCTAATACAGAAAAATCTGCTGCCAGAATAGACGGTGATAATATCAGCATTTTCTCTCTCACTTTCCGATGAACTCTTTTACCGATTTATATACGCCTGTGCCATCTAAGCCGTATTTTTCTAACAGTGCCATAGCCGGGCCGGATTCGCCGAATACGTCCTGCATACCGACCTTTTTAACCGGTGTGGGAGCTGCTGCGGATAATACGTCACATACTGCACTTCCAAGTCCTCCGATTACGGAATGCTCCTCGGCGGTAACTACCTTACCCGTCTTCTTCGCGGATGCTATAATAAGTTCCTCATCCAAAGGCTTGATCGTGCATATATTGATAACCTCTGCGCTGACACCTTCCTCCGCAAGCTTCTCAGCTGCTTCCAAAGCGCTGCTTACACAGATTCCCGTAGCCACGATGGTTACGTCAGTACCCTCTTTGAGCACAGTACCTTTTCCTATCTCAAATTTATAATCCGGTCCGTCGTTAATAACCGGGCATGCTGCTCTTCCGAAACGCAGATATACCGGTCCGTCGTGCTCAATCGCAGCTCTTACCGCCGCCTTCGCTTCCACGTCATCCGCAGGGTTCATAACTACCATGCCCGGAATCGTTCTCATCAACGCGATGTCCTCGTTACACTGGTGGGAAGCTCCGTCCTCGCCTACGGTAACGCCCGCATGAGTCGCTCCGATTTTTACGTTCAAATGAGGGTAACCCAGTGAGTTGCGCACCTGCTCAAAAGCACGTCCTGCTGCAAACATTGCGAAGGTACTCACAAAAGGAATCTTTCCTACTGTGGAGAGTCCTGCTCCGATGCCTACCATATTACATTCTGCTATTCCGCAGTCTATATGTCTTTCGGGGAAAGCTTTTTGAAAAACGCTGGTCTTTGTAGCCGCCGCCAAATCGGCATCCAAAACTACCAGATTAGGAAACTGCGCTCCAAGCTCCGCAAGCGCGTTGCCATAGCTTTCTCTCGTTGCAATCTTCTTTATTTCTGACATAATTCTTCACCAATCCTTTCCAAGTCTGCCATCGCTACCGCGAACTGCTCGTCGTTAGGCGCTGTACCATGCCATGCCGCCTTATTTTCCATAAAGGAAACGCCCTTGCCCTTTACGCTGTGTACAACGATTGCCGTAGGCATTCCTTTCGTTTCGCGGGCCTCTTTGAACGCTCTTCTGAGATCATCAAAGTCATGAGCATCTGCATTGATTACATGGAAATTAAATGCCTCGAATTTCTTATCTATCGGATAAGGAGAGCATATATCGTCTACCTTACCGTCAATCTGTAAGCCGTTGTTATCTATGATCGCTACCAGGTTATCCAGCTTTCTGTGTCCGGCGAGCATAGCTGCTTCCCATACCTGTCCCTCCTGAAGTTCTCCGTCTCCCAGAAGTGTATATACGCGGAAATCTTTTCCGTCCAATTTTGCTCCAAGCGCCATTCCTACCGCTGCCGATATTCCTTGTCCCAAAGAACCACTGGACATGTCCACTCCCGGAATATGCTTCATATCGGGATGTCCCTGCAAATAAGAACCAAGCTTACGCAGTGTCTTCAAATCCTCCACGGGAAAATAACCCTTATGGGCTAATGTGGAATATAAACCCGGCGCGGTATGTCCCTTGGACAATACGAATCTGTCTCTATTTTCCATCTTAGGGTTCTGCGGGTCTACGTTCATTTCTTCGTAGTACAGATAGGTAAATACATCTGCCGCCGACAACGAGCCGCCCGGATGTCCTGCTTTTGCACTATGAACCGCTGTAACGATTCCTTTTCGCACTTCATTGGCTTTTTTTTGCAATTCTAAATTTTCCATCTTCTTCCTCCAAAAATAAACCGCATTTACTAAAACACTTTACTAAACTACTCTACCACATATTAAATTTTCCGTCTATATTGTAACATGAAATAAATTCTGCCAATTCACGGACTTCTTTCAGCAGTTTTACCTTAAATGGCAATAAAAATTCCATTTCAACGCAATAGGAGTGATAGGAGTGCTTTCCTATTGCACTAAATAACAAGGGGAATCCTAAGGACTCCCCTTACGCAGTTCCGGCGTACCGGACCTACTTACGTTTCTCCTTCGCCTTGGCAAATAGGCTCTGGAGTATGATGAAAAAGGCTAGCAATGCTGCTATCGTGATTTTGGTCCACCAAGAGGACAAGGTCCCCTGGAAGGTAATGAACGTCTCTATCGTTCCTTTGATCAATACGCCGAACAAACTGCCGATGACGTTACCTACGCCGCCGGTAAGAAGCGTTCCGCCTATTACGGCGCCGGCAATCGCTTCCATTTCAAAGCCTTTGGCCTGCTCTACGAAACCGGAGCAGGTGTTCAGGCAGAATAAGAATCCGCCGAAGGCCGCCAAAAAACCATCGATAATATACACCTTCAGCTTCGTTCTCCTTACGTTAAGTCCCATTAAGAGGGCGGATTGCTCGTTGCCGCCTACTGCGTAGATGGAGCGTCCGAACTTCGTATATTTTAACATAATAAATACAATAACCAGTACCAACAGTGCCAGTACAACACTCGGATAAATATACGGATTTATGGTAACACCCTTCTTATTCACATATCCGCCGAAGGGAAAATATATTTTCTCCTGTGCCCAGCTTAGGAACAGTTCGTTTTTGATGCTTATCATCTCCGTACTTATAATGGCCGTCATACCTCTTGCGAAGAACATTCCCGCCAAGGTAACGATAAACGGCTGAATTTTCAAATAGGCGATGAGGAAGCCTTGAACCAGACCGAAGACGATTCCCACCAAAAGCACGATGATAACGGCAGGTACTGCTCCGATGCCCTGCTTTTCCATCATCCATGCCAGGAGCATACAAGTCATGGCCACTACGGAGCCTACTGAAATATCGATACCCCCGGTAATGAGCACCATCGTCATGGATACCGCGATGACGATCAGACCTGCGTTGGAAACGAAAAGGTTTAAAAATACCTGAAGTCTTCCGAAATTATTATCTCTAAATACAATCAATCCGATGGCATACATGATAAAAAACAGCAAAATCGTAATGAGAAGCAGGAATTGATTGCCTTCCAGTTTGAATTTCTTCATTATGCCACCTTCTTTCTAGCGCCGCCGCCGATTTTCTTCTTTGCGTTCTTCCAAATCTTTGAAAGTTCGGGAGACTGCAAAGATACGATAATCACAACTACGATAGCTTTGTATACAGGAATCTGGTCCGCCGATACTCCCATAGCGTACAACGTGGTGGTAAGCGCCTGAATCGTGTAAGCTCCAATTACGCTTCCTGCCAAGGAGAATTTACCGCCTCCGAGACTGTTCCCTCCCAGCGCTACTGCCAGAATCGCATCCAGTTCCATATTCAGTCCTGCGTTATTCGCATCGATAGAATATACTCTGGAGGTGATGATGAGTCCCGCAATGCCGGCACACAAACCGCAGTAAGCATAAGTCAGGAACTGTATCATCGTGGAATTAAGTCCCACCAGCCTTGCTGCCTTGGCATTGATACCTACCGTCTCAATATAAAGTCCCAGTGCCGTTTTCTTCAATAAGAACATCGTCAGTATTACTACGAGAACCGCGGCGAATACCGGTGTCGGAAGGGGAACTCCGTCTATGAAGCCTCCGAGCTTCTTGAAATGATCTACGCGCACGTAAATCATTTGTCCTTCCGTAATAAGCTGCGCGATACCGCGGCCGGCTGTAAATAAAATCAGAGTGGCAACCATGGGCTGAATCTTCATCTTAGCCACTAAAAATCCGTTCCACGCACCGCATATAATACCTACCGCCATCGCTGCCAGCACTCCAAGTATATAGGGCGCATGGTATTCGTTTACCGTCTGCTGACCGCCCGAAAGAACGAAGCAGCAGAGGGCCCCTGCCAGGGCGCTGACCGCACCTACGGAGATATCCGTACCACCGGAAGCTGCGACTACCAATGTCATGCCTACAGCGAGGATTACCAGCTCGCTGGCGCGGTTTATAACGTCGATAATATATCCGTAAAATACTCCGTTATTAATCGTTATCGCAAAAAAGGTGGGCGTCTTGATGACGTTAATAAGAAGCACCAGTGCCAAGCATAGAAACGGCAGGAAAAGCTTATATCCCGTCAGCCTCTTCAATGTATTTTTCGCATTATTCATCACTTCCACCTCCCGCTATCGCTTTCATGACGCCTTCCTGAGAAAGCTCGCTGTCTCCGAGCTCCCCTACTTTCCAGCCGTCTCTCAGAACTGCCATTCTTGAACAAGTACGAAGCATCTCTTCGATTTCGGAGGAAATGAACATAACCGCCATACCTTCTCCTGCCAGCTTAAGTACAAGCTTCTGAATCTCTGTCTTCGTACCGATATCGATACCTCTGGTAGGCTCATCCAAAATGATGAAGTCGGGGTTGGTAAGCAGCCATCTTCCCAAGATTACCTTCTGCTGATTACCTCCTGAAAGCTGTCTGATCGGAACCTCTCTATTTGCCGTCTTAATCTGTAAAAGGTCTATGTACTTATCGGTAAATTCTTCCTGCTCTTTCTTACTGAGCAGCTTAAATATACCCTTTTTCGCCTGCAGCGCGATAATGATGTTCTCTCTTACAGAAAGGTCCGCAATAATACCCTCTTCCTTTCTGTTCTCCGGCAAATAAGCCATTCCTGCCTGCATCGCATCAATAGGCGCGCCTACCAGAAGCTTCTGTCCTTTTACAAAAAGGTCTCCGCCGTCAGCCTTATCTGCCCCGTAAATCGTCCGAGCCAGCTCGCTGCGCCCTGAACCCAAAAGACCCGTAAGCCCGATTACCTCACCCCTGTGTATCTGAATGTCAAATGGCTTAATCGTGCCCGTATGCTGAAGTTTCTTCGCATCGATTACCACTTCTTCGCCAACCTTGCCTGTTCCCTCTCCGCTCTTCTTGATGGCTGCGAGATCGTCAAAATCCTTACCCATCATTTCCGCAACGAGACGGACTCTCGGCAGCTTCTCCACTTCGAATTCTCCTACCAGAGCTCCGTTTCTAAGCACCGTTATGCGGTCGCACACTTCGTATACCTGCTCCAAAAAGTGGGTAACGAATATAATTCCTACTCCTTGCGCCTTTAACTTTCTCATCAAGGCAAAAAGCTTCTCCACTTCTCCGTCATCCAGAGATGAGGTAGGCTCATCCAAAATGAGAACCTTCGCGGACATATCTACCGCTCTGGCAATAGCTATCATCTGCTGCAAGGCTATGGAATAATTGTCCACCGTCTTCGTTACATCTATATCTATATCCAGACCGCCTAAAACTTCTTTAGACTTTTTGTTCATGGTTTTCCAGTCAATTGCCCCGAATTTCTTCGGTTCCCTGCCGATAAACAAATTCTCTGCCACGGAAAGATTCGGACAAAGATTGACCTCCTGATACACGGTACTGATACCATTTACCTGTGCCTCCTGCGGCGATTTGTTGATAATCGGATGGGAGCTTTCATCTATTTTTATTTCTCCCGTTTCGAATTCCTCTACTCCGGTGAGCACCTTGATTAATGTGGATTTTCCCGCACCGTTTTCCCCCATTAGAGCGTGTATTTCTCCTGCCCTTAAGGTAAAGTCCACGTTTTCCAAAGCAACGACTCCAGGGAAATTCTTATTAATATGGCGCATCGTCAATACGATTTTATTTTCCTTACGGCTGTTTTCCATTTGGGCTTCATTCCTTCCTTAAAAAATCTGCCATACCTTTTCATCATCTCATATTATATCTTTGCCACTACCTTGCATATCTGCGCATCTATTCTTTATGTAACAGGATCGCTTTCCTTATTATAGAATACGGCGGGGAAGAATCCATTCCAGACTCTCCACCCGCCGCCCTTGCATTTCTTAGTTAATGTCAACCATTAATATTAATATGCACGTGTCTCTTTGATTGCTGCAACGTCCATGGATGTATCGAAGTAAGCTTCATCTACATACTGAATCTTCTCAACGCTTTCGCCGGCTTGCAGCTTCTGAATGATTTCAGCTACACGAGGGCCGTGAAGAGGGTTACACTCGAAGTCTGCATTCATATCGCCTGCAATCATAGAGTCAAAAGCTGCTGCAACTGCATCGAAGGAAATAATCGTGATATCGCCTTCCGGTCCGCATGTCTTACCTGCTGCTTTGATAGCATCGATTGCACCGAATGCCATGTTATCGTTTTCACAAACAACTACGTCAATATCAGGATACTTCTTTAAGAAGGACTCCATAACTTCCTGACCCTTGGACTGTGTGAATTCCCCGGTCTGTTTGTCTAACATAACCCAGTTGTCCTGCATTCCGCTTGCGAAACCGTCTGTACGTCCAACCTGAGCAGAAGCACCGATTGTTCCCTGAAGAGTAACGATATTGATTTCCTCTTCTCCTTTTCCCTGACCTTCTAAGTATGTTTTCAACCAAGCTGCTGCATCAGAGCCTTCTTTTACGAAGTTACCGCCTACCCAGCACTCATATAAGGAATCATCGGAAACGTCCATCATTCTGTCGGAAAGGATTACCGGAATGCCTGCTTCTTTAGCTTCTTCCAAAACGGTTTCCCATCCGGTTTCAACTACGGGAGCTACTACGATATAATCAACTTCCTGCTGAATAAAGGAACGAATTGCCTTAATCTGGTTCTCTTGTTTCTGCTGTGCATCGTCGAAAATCAACTGATATCCGTTTTCTTCCGTAAAGGTCGTCTTAAAGGATTCCGTGTTAGCTGTTCTCCAGTCGGATTCTGCACCAACCTGTGCGTAACCTACAACGATCAAATCGTCGGAAGCTTCCTCTGCCGCCGGTTCTTCTGCTACTTCTTCTGCAGGAGCTGCTTCTTTAGCAGGTGCTGCTTCTTCAGCTGCAGGAGCTGCTGCCGGTTCGGAAGTAGCGCTGCCGCAACCTACCATAGTTGCTACCATTGCCGTTGCAAGAATAACGCTTAAAAGTTTCTTTTTCATTAAATACCCTCCTTATAGTGTTTTGGTACATTCAGCACAAGTGTTTTCTACTCATTATGAGTGTTCTCTACTCATTGTTGCCGAAGTGCCTCTCGTTTATATGTATTATTCTATCAATTTCTGTTTGCAATGAAAGGGAATATTTTATTTGGAAAGTGGTATTTTTTACTAATCTGTGAACAAAAAATGAACTTTTTTAATTATTTTATGAAAAAAGTTCATTTTTTTACGTTCTTTATTCTTTTTGTTCTTAATGAGTAAAGGACACTTATATTAAAATTCTCTCATATAGGTATCGTAACGCTTACCGCAGTCCCCTCTCCATACACGCTGCTGAAGGTAAGACCGTATTCCTTTCCATAGTTCAGGCGGATTCTCTCGTTTACATTAGCCAGCCCGAAGCCCGCGTTATCCTCGCTGTCACTGTGCTCCTTTTCTATGGTTTCATAAAGCATATGAAGCTGTTCGGGCATCATTCCTATGCCGTCATCCTTCACGGTAAATATCAGGAGATTATTCTTAATTGCTCCCTGAACCTCAATCTTTCCCTTGCCCCTTTTATTCTTAATTCCATGATAGAGAGCATTTTCCACCAGGGGCTGCAAGGTAAGCTTCAAAATCGGATATTCACTCATGCTGTCGGGAATATTGATTTCATAATCCATAATATCCCGATACCTGAACTTTTGTATTTCCAGATAGCTGCTTATATGAGATACTTCTTCACGAACCGTTATATAATCCCGCCCCTTGCTGAGCGTCGTCCTGAAAAAGCCTGACAGGGAGGAAACGAGGGAAACCACTTCCTCCTTCTTTCCCGCTTCTGCCATCCATATAATAGTGTCCAAGGTGTTGTATAAAAAATGGGGATTGATCTGGGCCTGCAAAAGCTTCAGCTCCGCATCCCGAAGATTAAGCTGCTCCTGCTTGATCCGTTCCACAAGCTCACCCATATCCGCAATCATCCTGTTGAAGCTTTCCGCCAGAATAGCCGTCTCGTCCGAAGAATTCACCTCTACCCTTACATCGAAGTTGCCAAGGGCAACCTCCTCGGTGGTCTTGCACATACCCACGATTGGCTTTACCACGCTTCTGGAAATAGCGAAGCCCACCATTACCGCACCTGCAATGACAACTATCAGACAGATAACGCTGATTTCTACCGCATCCTGTTCCTTCTGCTCCAGTTCATATCTTACGGATTCCAGATGGTCTGTTTCGTAATGGATGTATTCCTGAATCCCCTCCTGCAGAACCTCTGTCAATATCCTGATATTGTTATCAAGGCGCACCAGATTCTCTTCATAATGTCCGCTTACGCCCGCATCCGCTGAGATTTCCTGCATGCGTTTCTCCAAAGTGTCGAAGGTCTTAAGAAGCCTCTTCACCCTCCTCTCGTTACCAGGCGCCAGTGTGGACTTCTGCAGTTTGGCAAAGTCCGTTCTCGCCTCCTCCAGCACCTCATAGGGATTACGTATGTCCTTTTTCTCCTGAATATTTTCAGGAACTGCCGAACCTATGGCAATCTGATACATTCCGGCGTCAATTTCCTTTTTAAAGTCAATGTTGTAGCTGTTTGCCAAAGACACGTTTCTTACGATTTGATTATAAGAGTTACAGTAGTTTATCATGGATGCCAGCAAATAAATCACAAGAATGATAAAGGGAACCATAATGACTGCAATCATCACGTTCAGTTTTCTGTTCAGCTTCCCGTTCAACTGAAATGCCTTCATTAACCTCAATAGCTTCTTCATACTTCCTCCATGCCTGCTCTATAGGCATTGCCTGTATTATAAGCATTCCTCGTACTTTCGGCATTGACTGCCTTACCTCTCATACGGTATTCCTTCGGTGTACAATTCTGTGTTTTCTTAAAAAGATAGCTGAAATAATGAGGATCCTTATACCCTACCGCATAGCCGATTTCCGAGCTTTTCAAGCTGGAGCACATAAGAAGCTGTTTCGCCTTGTCCATACGAAGCGCCGTCAGATGTTCGATGAAGGTCTGACCCTCCTCTCCGCTGAATATGCTGCTGAAATGGCTGGCGCTGATATTTACATGGGCCGCCACGCTGTTAAGGGAGATATCCTCGGAATCAAAATTATGCTCGATATACGCCTTGGCATCGTCGATGAGACTGCCATATTTCTTCACGGATATCCGATCTCTCAGGTTCATGGCCTCCCTTATCATATTCTTTAAATATTCCTTCGTCTTCTCTACAGAAGGGAATACTTCCGAAATTGCCTTGAAATCCCCGAATACAGCTATAATACTATCGGCGTCATACCCCAGTTCCTCTACGAAAGCCACCGTTCCGAAGTACATGTCGGTGGTTATATATTGGCGAAACAGTATGGATTCCACGTTGCCGCTTCCCAAACTGGAAAAATAGTCCTCGATGAAGTGGGAGACCTCTTCCAAAAGTCCTTTGGTAAGAAAGTTCTTTATGATTTTCCGATCGATCTTGCCGAAGTCCAGCTCCTTCAAATCGATATCCGCATCATCGCTTCCCCCGATTCCCGCGCGCATTTCCTCCATATGCTCCGCATATACGATACGGTTAGAGGAAATCAGATAGCGGTAAGAAAAGGCCTTGCTGGCGCTCTCATAGGACTCATGCACCTCTCTGAGTCTGTTGACCACATTGCCCACACCTATGAAATACTGAAGCTCTCCGGACTTCGAGGCGATGTCTGTCAGCTCCTTCAGAAAATCATCCCTTTTTTGCTCCATCCTCTTTTCGTTCTCGTCCAGAAGCAGGAACTCCACGCCGTCTATCCCTCTGTTGAACATGTAAATGTTTTCCGTCTGCTCCGCCAGCTCCATAACGGTGTCCCAGGCTGCCGGAAGCTCCTTGGAGCATGTACCGTCCATATCTTCCGCTTGACGCATCATGAAAAGCACCACATCATAAACTCCCGCCGCCAAATGTATATTCAGCTTTTTACCCTTTTCCAGAAGCTCCGTCATCGGAATCCTTCCGGACAATATCTCATGCAGGAATTTCTCCTTTTCATGCAGCTCCATTTCCTTCATTTCCTTTTTGAACTGCTCCAAATATTTTTTCTTCTCGTTCTCCTTCTCGATACGGCTGCCGATTTCTTTCACCGCTTCTAAAAGCTTCGCCGAGGAAACCGGTTTTACTAAATATTCCGTAACTCCTATTCTTATAGCCTCTTTCGCGTATTCGAATTCGTCGTAACCGCTTAAGATGATTATACTCACATCCGGAAGGTCCTTCTTCACCAGACGGCTTAGCTCCAATCCGTCCATAAAGGGCATCTTAATATCCGTAATGATAATATCCGGGCAAAGCTTCCTGATCATAGGGTATGCCAGCTCTCCATCGCTGGCCTCGCCCACGAAATCGAAGCCTTCCTCCTCCCAGGGAATATTGTTCTTGATCCCCTCTCTCATTACGATTTCATCCTCTACAAGAAAAACCTTTAACATGCTTCAAGCTCCTATCTCTATTCAATCTTTTTTCTTTCAAATACCTTTATTTCGCTTTCCAGTATGCTTACGGCATTGACCATTCCTTCAAGAGCACGGTCAATTTCCTTCATTCCGTCCGCTACTCCCAGCGTATTATATACTACGTTATTTATTCCTTCTGCGCTTTCGTTTACCGTCAGAGTGATGCCCTCGTTAGTTTCCGCAACCCGCTCCATAGCCTGCTTGAGCACATCCGAAGCCTGTTCTATATTTTCCATGATTTCATGAAGGGTCGCCGCATCGGTAAAATATTGCTCTCCCGTGTGTTCCAACACCTCGTAGTCTTCCATTACCTTGCCGCTGACAAACTGAAGCAGCTTAGAAGCCTCCTGCGAAAGCCGCGCCACGCTCGTTACCACCTTTTCGCTGATGTTCTGTATCTTGTTCGCCGTCTGCTTGGAATTATCAGCTAATATCCTTATTTCTTCAGCCACTACCGCAAAGCCCTTGCCGGCTTCTCCCGCCCTTGCGGCCTCGATGGAGGCGTTCAATGCCAGAAGATTGGTCTGGCTGGCTACGCCCAGAATATCCCCGGTCAACTCCGTGATCTTCCCTATCTGCTTGGTATCGTCTATAGAATCGTTCACCGCACTGCCTATCTGGGTAAGAATGTTCTTCGCCTCTTCCTTGCTCTCTATCGCCTTATCCTGAAGACCTTTGGCACGCTGTCTGATTTCTCCTGCGTAGCCGGTGCCTTCCTTCGCCTGATTCGCCATAGCTTCCGCGGACAAGCGCACTTTTCTGGTCTCTTCTCCGACCATCGCTACGTTGTCCGTAACACATTTCATCCCCGCTGCCAGCTCCTCTGTCGTCGCCGAGGTGTTCTGTGCGCTGAAGTTTGTTGTATCTATATTCTCCCTTACTTTCTCCTGCGCCTCTCCCATCTGTTCACAGGAATCTATCATATTGTCAATCATACTCTCAAGAATTCCGAGGAAACGATTAATGCCCTTAGCCAGCACGCCGATTTCATCCTTAGATTTCTCCGATACGCGAAGGCTGAGATCCCCCCGTTCCTCCTCGATGCTCTTTATGATCCGGTTGAGTTCTCCGGTCGTTCGCTTGACTGGCGTAATAATCGTCCATTTGGCGATGAGATAAGCTACGATAACAGCAAATATCACGATACTCACGGACAAAGTGCTGACGAGAGGTACTTGCTCCGTATAGGCGTATACGCTCTGCTTTCCTGCCTCCATTTTCTCTAAGGACAGGCTTTGGAGCTGTCCCAGGCAAGTCTCCATCTGACTTTCATAATTGGTAATGTTGCTGAACACTAAGGTCTGAGCTTTGGTTTTATCTCCGCTCTTGCTGACCTCAAGAATATTGTCGAGATCCGTCAGATAGATTGTATAGGTTGCCATAAGCTCATCGTAAATTTCCTGCTTTTCTCCGTTCAGCCTCGTCGCATAAGATGCCAATAGAGCATCCACATTCTTGCGCTTTGCCTTGATCTCATTTTCCGCAAGGGCCGCCTTCGTTTCCTTGGCGGTCATAACATGCTTCAGCACGGACTTGTGTATAATTTCGAAGTCTGCCGAAATTTCGGAGACTTCCCTATAGTCCTGCAATTCTCCTGAAAGAATACGCTCCGATACCACTCGTATTCCATTTATATTATTAACCAGTATTCCCATTCCTGCAAGTCCAATTGCCGCCACTATCATAATAACTGCCATAAACTTCGTACTTATCTTTTTCATAAAATAACCCTTCCCTTCTGCATAGGATGCAATTTTTGGTTTTTTGCCGAATAAATACCCACAATAAAATTATATCAAATGTTTGTCGAAATGCAGTGTACTTTTTTAGGTAAAAAGTTGATTTTTTTGAGAAAAACGGCAGGTAACAAACCGTCACCTGCCCCAAGGATTTTTACACTATTTTTATATTCTTAAATCAACTTCTTTACCGAATCCCGGCACACAATTTCTGCATTGAATTCGTATGTACCGTCGTAGGAGGGATTTTCTATCATCCGCAGCAGATTATTAGCCGCTTTTTCTCCTAACTTATCCATGGGATGAGGAACCGAAGTAAGAGCCACGTCCCCCAAAACGGCCAGCTCCGAATCATCGATGCTCACTACGGAAATATCCTCCGGAACCCTCCGCCCTGCATCTGCCAGCATCCCCAGCAGCTCGAAGGCTACCTGATCATTATAACAGACAGCCGCACTGCAATCGCCCAGGCGCTCCAGAATGGTTCCTTTCTTCTTCTCCAGATGCTTGATATCCTCCGTATCTATCCAGACGACGTGAGCATCCTCCACTGCCATACCTGCACTTTGCATAGCTTCCAGATAACCGGCATAGCGCATGTGGCCCTGCCCGTCGTCCAGCTTGAAGATGCCTCCGATCTTCCGGTGCCCCATTTCAAGCAGATACTCCGTGACCTTCCTTCCCGCCATTTTATCATTGAGCGAAACGTGAGGTATGGAAAGCAATGGATAGTAGCTGTTTATAAAAATTATGGGGATACCCCGTTTCTGCAGCTCAGCATATAGGTATAAGCTGGAATTGGGAATGCCGCTTTTGGTAGTCTCCATAATGACACCGGCTACTTCATCCCGGCTTAGGATATCCTCCAAAATGGTCTTCTCTCTGCTGTTTTGGTTGTTGGTAAAGGCTATCTGGACAGAATAACCATTTTCAAACAGCACGTTCTCTATTCCTTGTATCGTCTTGGGAAAAATATATCCGTCCACATAGGTCGTTACAACGGAGATTCGTGTCCGGTTTTCCAGATTCGCCTGCCTTTTATCGTTAATATACGTTCCGCTGCCTTGTATTCTGATGAGAACGCCCTCACCCTCCAAGACACCGATTGCATGGCGCACTGTCTGCCTGCTGACATGGAACATATCTTTCAGTTCGTTCTCCGAGTACATTTTCTGCCCCGGAAGAAAGGTTTTGGCCGCAATCTGTTCTTTTATCCAGTTTACAAGCTCCATATACTTTGATTGACTTCTTCCCACAGTCTTCCCGGACGGCGTGCTACGCCATCCGCCTCCTTATACTAGTCTTATCTTAATTTATCAGTATCTTCAGCGTCATCAATATCTGTAACGTCGTCATTTAAATTGTCCACATCCATAGTTCCGCCCACGTACTTTCCGGCAGACAAGGCACGGAGTGAATGTACAATTAAAAATACAGCAATAATGCTGAATGCGATCATTGCTATAATGAAAAAAACCAGTTCTGTTCCCGCATACTTTTCGGTCACATCTTTAAGAGAATATACGATATAAACCAAATAGGCAGCAACAAATAAACGAATCATTAAAGAAAGCTTTGTAGGCAAATACGCTTTCTTTTTCTCCTCATACCCTTTTTTATTCTCTCTTATATCTCTGTTTTCATTTCCGTCGTTCATCCGCCTTATTCCTCCGTCTCCGTTATAAGCTCTGGTTTATATTCTCATACATCTTTTTTTATTATTTGTACAATTCTATTATTTTATATGGATTAATTTTTAATTTCATCGTCATATTTCATGTATATCATAAGATACATTATACTTGTTGTCAATTATTTTTGAAATCAGAGGATTTAATATATGTACCTATTTGATAAGTTGTATATCAAAAGTTGTATTATTACTTGTTCGCGGAGAATACTCATACGTAACATAAATACATCTTTCCTTCTAATACGTCATATATTCTAAAAAACGGCATCAGGTATCTTCTTTGAAAAAGTTCATGAACCTTCATCTTTCCAATAAACGCAAGGCGGCAATTTTTTCCTCCTTGGCATTGCTGCTTCTCGCAGGCTCATTTTCCTTCTTTTCCACGAAGGATTCCCGGTCCTTTCAACATTTTGCCGAGGACTTCTTCGTCTCAGAACTGACGGCAAATACTTTGAATATGCACTATACAGTAGCAGCCCCTTCCTCTTACGGCATAGACTCCTACGAGTCCGTTCTTCCCTTTTATTCCAAAGAGGATAAAGAGGAATCCCTTCAGGAAATCGTTACGTCCCTGCGGCAACTGTATTCTCTGGATGTTTCCAAATTAAATGAACAGGATGCTTATACATACCAGTTGCTGGTGCCCTATCTGGAAAATGAGAAAAAAGGTATTTCTCTCTATTATTATTCCGCCCCCTTATCTCCTTCCTCTGGAATGCAGTCACAGCTTCCTATTTTGCTTGCAGAATATACTTTTAGAAACAAAAGGGATGTGGAGGACTATCTGGCCCTCTTGGATCAGACCGATACATATTTCGAAGGCATCGCACAGTACCTTAAGGAGCAGTCGGCAGAGGGGCTTTTTATGCCCGATTATTCCGTAGATAAAGTCATGGAGCAGTGCAATACGATCATGGACGAAGCCTCCCTTTCACAGGACACCCATTTCTTAAATACAACCTTCGAAGAAAGGCTGGATCCACTGCTGTCCTCGAGTGTAATATCAGAGAAGGAGAAACAGTATTATTTATCGGAAAATAACAGACTGCTCACTACCGTCATGCTCCCTGCCTATCAGAAGCTGGGGGATGAGCTCATCCTGTTAAAGGGCAGCGGAAAGAACGAAAACGGACTGTATTATTATCCGGACGGACGTGAATATTATCAATATCTCCTGCGCTCCCACACTGCCTCTTATCGCGATATCAGCAGTATCAAAGAGATGCTTTTTCAGGATTTTAACGAGAATTTCGATTCCATGTACGGCCTTTTGCAAAGCAATCCTTCCATCTTGACTTCGCATGAGGCGTCCAGCATCACGTTTCCTTATGACGAGCCTTCCGACATGCTCAAAAACCTTCAGCAAATGATGCAGAAAGACTTTCCTGCTTTATCCGAAGCCACGCAAGGCGGAGAGCTCCCCGTATGTACAATAAAGTCAATTTCCAAAAACCTGGAAGAATATAGCAGTCCTGCCTTCTACCTCACTCCTCCGTTAGACGATATAAGGGAGAATGTTATATATATCAATCGGAAAAATAATCCCAGGGGGGTTGAACTGTATACTACACTCGCTCACGAAGGCTACCCGGGCCATTTGTATCAGACAGTTTACTCTCAATTATACTTCAATAAGACCGGCATGAACCCAATACGCTCCCTGCTGTCCTACAGTGGATATGCGGAAGGATGGGCGATGTATGTGGAGCTTATGGCCTACGATTATGCGAAGGAGCTTACGAAGGACACGAATCCGGACGCGGAGGCACTTTACGAATCCTATAAACTGGACCGACAGATACAGCTTTGTCTCTATTCCTTATTGGACATTGCCATTCATTACGAGGGTGCAAATTATAAGCAGGTGCATAAAATATTATCCACCATCGGAATCTCAAATGCCTCTACCACAAGGGCGATCTACGAGTATATCGTAGAGGAACCGGGTACCTATTTAAAATATTATTTGGGATATTTGGAGGTTTTGGAATTAAAAAAAGAAGCCCAAGGGCTATGGGGAAATGATTATAGCGAATACCGCTTCCATAAATTTTATCTGGAAAACGGCCCGGCGGATTTCACCAACCTGAAATTGCAGTTGGAAAAAAGTAAGGACACAAAAAAATCCTAAAACCATACATAGACACAAAACAATAAAAAAAGAAAAATAGCAAAAAGAAATATTCCTCCTATGAAAAGCGCCGCGAGCACGGAATTAACAATAAGCTGCCTCGTTTCCTTAGGCGTGAGGATTTCCTCGTCTGTAACTTGGGAAAGACCGGAGTTGGCGGTTTTTCCCGAATTGGCAGCAGAAGCGCCGGAAGACCTGAGGTCTTCCGGTTTCTTCACGTACCATGGCATACCCTCTATATTCATGTTTGCCACAGTAATATCTTCATACTGTTTTAGCTCGTCTCTTTTCTCGTCTCTTCTCTTTTTACTCATAATTTATAATATTCACCATTTTCATCGAATAAATCGATCAATCATATAAATGACATTTTACCACATGGCCGTTTCCCATGTCCTTGGACACCGGCTCCTGTGTCTTGCAAATTTCCATGCAGTCCTTGCATCTCGTATGGAACTTGCAGCCCGCCGGAGGATTGGCCGGCGAAGGAATACTTCCCTCTAAGATAATGCGGTTCCCTTTCGTATCCGGGTCGGGTATGGGAATAGCGCTGAAAAGTGCTTTCGTATAGGGATGCAGCGGATTTGCAAAAATATCCTCCGTAGCTCCGGTCTCTACAATACTGCCGAGATACATAACGCCCACGGTATCCGATATATGCTCCACCACCGATAAATCGTGGGAGATAAACAGATATGTCAGGCCGAACTCTTCCTGTAAATCCTTTAATAAGTTAATAATCTGGGCCTGAATGGATACATCCAATGCGGATACCGGTTCATCGCATACAATGAATTCAGGATTCAATGCCAGTGCCCTGGCGATACAGATCCTCTGCCTTTGTCCGCCCGAGAATTCATGAGGATAACGATCCTTATGATAAGACTGCAATCCACAGGAAGCCATAATCTTCGTTATATAATCATCCAGCTCGTTCTTAGGCACGAGCTTGTGCTCTCTTACCGCTTCTCCGATGATCTCACCTACGGGAAGCCTTGGAGAAAGACTGGAGTAAGGATCCTGAAAAATAATCTGCATCTTCGGGCGGAGGGCACGCATCTCCTTCTTGCTAAGGGCATAGATGTCCGTCCCGCCAAACCGAACTTCTCCATCCGTCTTATCGATAAGGCGAAGGAGCGTTCTTCCCGTGGTGGACTTGCCGCAGCCAGACTCTCCTACTAATCCCATGGTAGTCCCCTTCTTAATGGAAAAGGACACGTCGTCCACTGCTTTTACCTGCCCTGCCGTCTTGGAAAAAACACCTCCCTTTATGGGAAAATATTTCTTCAGGTGGGAAACTTCCAGAATGACGTCATCCTTGCTATCATTCTTAACATTATCTTCGTTGTATTTCAGAGGTTCATAAGCTGTTTCTTTTGAAGCTGTATTCATTCTTATTGTCCCTCCTTCATTTCGTTCTTTTCGTTGCTGCCCGCACCTTCCGCATAGAGGTAGCAGTTCACCACATGGGTCGGGCTAAGGGATGTCTGCCCGGGGTACTTGCCCTTGCAGGCTTCCACGCACATCTCACACCTATCCCTGAAGTAGCAGTAATCGGGCATATTGACCGGATTGGGCACCTTGCCGGGAATACTGTAGAGACGGTCCACGTCTTTCCCCACCACCGGCTTGGACGCCATAAGTCCTATGGTATAAGGGTGCTTGGGTGTTTTGAAAATTTCTTGAACGGTTCCCTGCTCAACCACGCGGCCGGCATACATGACTACGACGTAGTCCGCCATCTCCGCAATTACGCCTAAATCATGAGTAATCAGCATGATGCTGGAATTAATCTTATCCTTTAAGCCGCGCAGAAGATCGAGAATCTGCGCCTGAATCGTCACATCCAAGGCCGTAGTCGGCTCATCCGCTATGATGAGTCTGGGATTACATGCCAATCCCATGGCAATACAAATTCTCTGCCGCATACCGCCGGACAACTCGTGCGGATACATCTTATACACGCCCTCACAGTTGGCAATACCTACCAGCTCCAGCATCTCTATCGTACGGTTCTTCACTTCCTCCTTACTCATCTGGGGATTGTGAAGTGCGATGACCTCATCCACCTGCGATCCGATACGAAATACCGGATTGAGGCTCGTCATCGGTTCCTGAAATATCATGGACATATAATTACCGCGAAGCTTCTGCATCGTCTCCATAGGTGCATTCACCACGTTAATCGCCTGTTCCCCGGTATTGAAGCGAATCTCTCCCTTCACAGTCTGTCCCTGCGGTCTCTGTACGAGCTGCATCAGGGAAAGGCTGGTCACAGACTTTCCGCAGCCGGATTCTCCTACGATACCTACCGTCTTGCCCTGCGGCACGTCGAAGGAAACGCCGTCAACAGACTTAACCGTTCCGATGTCAGTAAAGAAATAAGTATGAACATTGTCAAACTCCACAACATTATTGGAATTCTTCATCTTCGTCACATACTCTTCTTCAGGAATATTCTTACGTTTGCGTTTCTTTTCTATTTCATCGGTTATTCTTTTATTTTCTTTCGATATCGCTCTGGATTCTTTGGCAGAGATATAGTTTGCATCTTTTGTACTCTCTTTTTTAAAAAAGTTCATCTGCCTCACCTACCTTTTCATCTTCGGATCAAACGCGTCGCGAAGTCCATCACCAACAAAGTTAAATCCAAGCACCGTGATCAATATGAGAAATCCTGCCGGAATCCACACGAACCAGTAGTTGGTCATAACAAATACATCATTTACAGAATTAATGATATTACCCCATGACGCATAGGGGAATTTTACTCCGATTCCTAAGAAGCTCAATGTCGCTTCCATAATAATGATCTCTCCAAGGCCCATCGTCGCAATAACAATGAGATTCGGAATCACATTAGGAATCAAATGTTTGAATATTCTTCTGGATACACGGATGCCGGTGGCTTCCGTCGCCGTCATAAACTCCTGTTCCCTGAAGGAAAGTATCTGTCCTCGCACCATTCTGGCAATCGGAGGCCAGTTGATCAGGCCCAAAATCGCACAGAGCAGATAAATACGGACTCTCGGGTCTATTTGGTAATAATCCATGATAGAACCTACAATAATATACAGGGGCATCGCCGGAATGCAAATAACAACATCCACGATACGCATGAGAATGGTGTCCATCCATTTTCCGAAATATCCTGCCACACCACCAATGATTATACCGAGCAAAGTCTCGATCGCAATCGCTACGAAACCGATCATCAAGGAAATTCGTCCGCCGTACATCAGCCTTGTAAGCACGTCCATACCATGTCCGTCCGTTCCCAGCAGATGTGTATTTCCGGGAGATGCAAAATCATCATTCAACTGTGTCTTCTGTTCGGAGCGAATCTTAAACTCGTTTCCTTTCATTTCTATCTTATAATGAATGCTGCTGCCGTCTTTTCCTGTATATTCCACGGATCCCTCATCCCCTAATACTGCCTCCTGCACAGCTCTGATAAACTGTAACGAAAGCGCTTCGCTGCCCACCGGACGTACCGCATAAGAAGACATGATTGCATAGTCTTCACCGTTTAAGCTTATGAATCCGGTGCTTTCTTCTACTTCCATTTCATACGTATTTCCATCCGCCTCAAAGGACGATAACTGGTGATTAAATGCTTTCTCCGCATTCAGTTTGAAGTCATAAGAAAGCTCCGCTCCCCCTGCTGCACTGAATACTTTCTTACTTGCGAGTGCTGTCCTGTCCATGATAGAAATTGCACTCTGTTTTCCTTCCTTTACGATATAATAAAAAATGCCATCCGCTTCAAAATTGTCTGCTCCTTCGGAGACAGCCGCTTCATACCCACTTTTTACCGCATTGGACACTGTGCCGCCTTCTTCTGCTGAAGTGAAGCTGCTCTTCCCTTTTAGTGTAAGCACATTCGCCACCGGGGTAAGTTGTGTAATTTGATATAAGTTCTCATCCTCTTTTATGAGAGAATATGTCACATCTTTAGCTTCAAAAGTGCTGTTCCCGTTATTTACCGCCAAAATCATCTTCGCGCCTGCGATGGAAGGGAAATCCTTTCCTTCCTCATTCGTATAGAGAAAATCCTTATTTTCAGACATCATAGCATAATCTTTTAAAATAACATCTTTTTTCCTGAATACTTCCGATTCCCCGTAAGGAGTGAGCATACCGCCTACAAAAGAGAACAAAAACATCGTCACAAGTATAACGAGACCCACCATAGCGAGCTTATTTCTAAAAAAACGCTTCGCTACCAGCATTCCCGGGGACAATACCTTTACTCTCTGCTCATCATCCAATGTTCCAGAAGTGCTGACGTGATCACTCTGGTTCTGATTCAAATCTATCTGATCATCTTTATCCTGCATGTTATTATCTGCGCCCATCTCAGCCTTCCTCCTAATTTACTCTGACCCGGGGGTCAACTATCGCATACAGGATATCTGCAATCAGTGTTCCTGCCAGCGTTAATATTGCAAGGAATACCATATAGAACATGGTAAACGGTACATCTCCTTGTGTCAGGCTCATATAAGAAATATATCCGATTCCGGGAATCTGAAATAAAGTTTCCGTAATCATAGCTCCTCCGAACAAGGTAGGAATCGTGCTTCCGAGCAAGGTTACAATAGGAATAAGAATGTTGCGGAACGCATGGTAATTAATTACTTTATTCTCAGAAAGCCCTTTTGCCCTTGCCGTACGAATATAATCGGAATTAAGTACTTCCAGCATATTAGTACGGGTGTAACGCATCAAATTACCTACGCTGACAACTGTAAGTGTAACGACAGGCAATATTAAATGTTTGCCCATATCCAGAACTTGTCCTATGGGAGGAAGCTGTTCGTGCATACGGCCTACAATTCCATACAAGTCAAACCATCCCAGATTGATGGAAAATACCCATTTCAATAAAGTAGCTATGAAGAAGGTAGGAAGAGATATACCGATAAGCGCAAATACGGTGACGGCATAATCCGTCCTGCTGTATTGCTTTCTCGCAGACAAAATACCGAGAGGAATAGCTATTATTACCTGGAAAACAAATGATATACCGGACATAGCAAAAGAATACCATATCACTTCTTTAAATTTCTCGGTAACCGGCTTGCTCCAAACCCAGGAATCCCCGAATTCTCCTTTCACAGCGTTGGAAAGCCATTTTGCATATCCCTGCAGTATATTTCCTTCCAATCCGTAAGAATTAGTTAGCTGCTCCAACAGCTCATCATAGGGTTTTGCACCTGCCTTTTGCGACATCTGCCTTGCTTTCCCTTCCACATAGGAAGTAGGCAGGCAGCGTTCTATGGAATAAATGATGAAAGAAACAAAAAACAGTATAACAATACTGAGTAAAAGTCTTCTTATTAAAAATTTCTTCATTCCAAACCTCCAGCTTTCTTTTTATCCATCTCATAATTCAAATCTTTATATAAAAACATTTTAAATCTTTATTTATAAAATGTTTAAATTTCAATTTCAATTCTGTTTTAATTATTTGTAACAACAATTTCGCTACATCACTTTAATTCGATAAACTAACAAATCAAAAACCCTATTCATAAACTGAGCCCGCCAATACCCAGCGGGCTCAGAATCAATACATCTTATTTCATATTATTTTATTTCATTTCTAAATTTTCAATCTCTTTCCACCATTTGTAATATGTGGTCACGCCCGGTGTAAAGGTATCCGCATTAATACGTTCAGGACTGTAGATAATGCAGTTCTGTCTCTGGTAAACCGGAATCTCAACCGCCCAATCCATAATGATGTTTAAGCACTCTTTATAAATGGATTTACGGTAGCTCTGATCTGCGCTCGTTCTCGCATCCATGATATAAGCATCCAAATCCGGGTCTGCGATCTGATAGTAATTGCTTGCAGTGCTCGCACTATGGTATGTCTGATACATATCCGGATCGGGCTCTGCCTGCCATGCCGCTACCCAAAGTTCCTGTGTACGTGCATTTGTTTTGTCCCACAAAATATTCGTATCGGTAGGATCGTTGATTTCCAACGTAAATCCAATCGTCTCGAATGCTGCTTTCGCATCTGTAAGGATTGCAAAGCTCGGATGGTCGCCTTTACCGTCACCGCCGATGATAACTTCATAAGTCAGCTTCGCGCCTGCCGGAGCTGCTGTCAGCTTGCCGTCTGCTACGGTATAACCAGCCGCTTCGAAATATCCCAGCGCTGTTTCAAGTGCTGCTGCATATTTCTCTTCCGCACTCATGGAATCCGTATAAATCGGATTGCCTTCCACATCCACAGAATAAGCTACCTGATATCCTTCATCGGATTTCTGGGGAGCTGCCCAGGATGTATTGGAAATAGGATAGTTAATTACGCTTGCCGCATCGCCGTAGTAAGAGTCGATAGATACGTCACGGTATACGGAAAGAATCGTAGCGATTGCTTTTCTTAAATCTTTCGATTGCTCAGAGGATGCCTCTCCGCCCACATTAACTGTGTCCGCATTGATACCGATATAGCCGTAGCCCAGATTATCCACACGGTCCGTCATGATAGCATCTCCGTTGAGCTCTCCGTTGCCATTGATTTCGGCAATCTGCTCAAATGCCTTTTTACTTCCATCAGGATTTGATAAATCAGCGGTACCCTGCTGTACAGCAGGAATCAAATCAGATTCATCAGATTCCTTAAACTGCACGTTTTTAATCTTCGGAGCACCTTTGAAGTAAGAATCATTTGCTTCATAATAAACGACTCTGTTATCGAATTTGATAAATTTATAAGGACCTGCGCCCATAGGCTTAGTTGTTTTATCTTTTACAATGCTCAGGTCGCCTCTTGGGAAGCCGAACTGATTGTTATCGTAATCATACTGCGTTTTATCGCCGTAGTAATGAAGCGGTGCAATACCAAGTTCAACAAACTTGTAAATCGCTGCAGCGTCAAATCCTTTTATCGTAACTGACACTTCATAATCGCCAAGCTTTTTAACGCCTTCGATATTGGGAACTTCTTCGCCTTCGCCCGCAGCCACCTTTTCTTCGATCAGCAGCTTCTCTGCCAGTGAAGTAGCATCTGCGTCAAAATAAGCTTCATCTCCCGCATAATTGCTTCCGAGAGTTTTATAATCTCCGCCGTACATAGCGATAACATCGCTTACGATAGTGTCATAATCTTTTCCTGCCATATCATAGGAGTCATCCGTGCTGTAGCAAGCTACGAAGAATTCTTCCGCAGAAGCCGCCCCCTGTGCTTCATAGTTTTCCGTACACCAATCTTTTTCTGCTGTCAAGGTCGGTGCGATTATGTTTTCAGAAATAGCTGTCTGAAGCGCTTCCGGCATTTCCTCCATATAAGCAGCCACATCATCAGCCGTTACGCTGTCCGCTGCCGTGGAGTTTGCCTGATAATTCTTAAGGCCCACGATAGGGAGTGTGTTCAATACAGTAAATCCGTCATAAGCAGGATCTAAATATACATATAAGTTAAAAATAACATCATCTGCCGTGAGAGGCTCTCCATCGCTGAAGGTAATATCATCGCGCAGCTTAAAGTCATAAGTCGTCGTATCATCATCGTTCTGTGTTACCGTGGTATCCGCAATTCCCGTATAGGTATAATCTGTTCCAGCGTAATTGTTGGTCTCTCCCTCGATTCCATTCATTACGACCGCACCCGAGCGATCTACATCCGTCAGCATTACCTGTGTCATTGCTGCTACGTCTTTGTCATATTCCGTCTCACTAAAGAACATACTGAATTTCTCGCTGAAATCCTTGTAGCCTACAACCAGGGGCGTATCGCTTCCTGTCTGCGCAGCGCTTTCATCTGTGGCTTCCTTCTCTGCAGCGGGTGTTTCGGTTGTTGATGTATTGCCGGAACCGCATGCTGCTAAAGTACTGATTACCATTACAGACGCAAGCATAAGAGAAATGATTCTCTTTTTCATAAATTTTTCCTCCTTTTTGGTTTTATTTGTATTATTGTATGCAGCAATACAGCTGCCTTTATCTTAGCACGATTACAACTTGTATACAATTTGCAAATCATACCAAAAACACAAAGAAGTCCCGTTTATTTACGGAACCTCGCTGTTATACTCGCCTATCATAACCCCTTTTTTCAGATTTTGCAAGTACTTCTTCTGTATAAACGACAAGCAAAAAATGGCAATATTTTCGAATAAAAATACAACTTCGCGTACAACTGAAAAGTCTTCTCCTCCATGAAATCTCAGGAAAATAAAGACGGAATCTGCGGCACAAAGATATAATGAAACCGACATAATTCCTATACAGTTCCGATACATCCTCCCGAATGCCCTATCATAGACCGGCCGCTCCATTTTTTCATTCAGCTTAAGGAATGCGGCCGTCCCTAATGATAAATATACGGCAGGGAGGAATAAAAATACATACGGAACCGCTATAAAAAAATTACGACTTCCTTCATTATCCAGCATTCCTGCAGTAATAATGAGCAAAAAGTAAAGAAGCACAAAAGCAGAATTTTTTATAAAAATTTTCTTTTTTTCGGCTTCAGCATCAGGAAACAGGTAATAATCTCCTGCATACCGATACCTTTTTTCTTCCTTACCATCCTTCCCGGTTCCAATCTCAAAGACATAATCTTTGTGGTATTTCTTCATACTTTATACCATTTTGCTTTCCAATTTCTCTATCACGCTGCGGATGCAGCCATCCTCGAAGGGACTTTCCAATCCGACCTCTTTCACCATATCCGTATAGAAATCCTTTGCAGACAGCTCGCAGAGTTTCAGGTAACTCTTCCATGCTTCTTCGTAATTCCCGTCCATTTTAGCCTTGTATTGGAAGGCGCAAGTCTGAGCCAGGCAGTAATCGATATAATAAAAAGGCCAATTATAAATATGCTGCTGCTTCTGCCAGAAGCCTCCTTTGCTAAAGAACAGATCGTCCTCATAATCCATATGTGGTCTGTACTCTTTTTCCAGTTCAAGCCATGCAGCCCGTCTCTCCTTCGGAGTCATATCGGGATTCGCATAAGCGATATGCTGGAATTCATCCACCATGCAGCCATAAGGAATGAATGCCGCCGCATCCTCCAAGTGCATGCTCTTGTAATCCTGTGCTCTGCCGCCGAAGAAAAGCTCCGTCCACCCTTCCGCAAAGAATTCCATGGACATGGAGTGGATCTCCGCCGTCTCCATAGTAATGTCCCTGTGCTCCTGAATCGGATCTTTACCTGACAGATAGCCTTGAAACGCGTGTCCGCATTCATGGGTAATTACGTCCACATCTCCGCTGGTTCCGTTAAAGTTCGCAAAAATGAACGGAGCACCGTAGACCGGGAGGTAAGTCATGTAACCGCCCGCCTTTTTTGTCTTTCTGCCGAGCACGTCGAACAGTTCATTTTTCATCATAAAATCGAAGAATTCTTTCGTCTCCTGAGACATCTCCGAGTACATCTTCTGTCCGGCGCTCATAATTTCTTCCGGCGTACCTTCCGGCGCAGGGTTGCCATCCAAAAAATAAACTGCCGTGTCGATGTAGGAAAGCTTATTAAGCCCGAGACGTTCTCTCCTTCTCTCGTGCATCTTCTCCGCGAAAGGAACGAAGTACTTTTTGATCTGATTTCTGTAGTTCTCCACCATGGTCTTGTCGTAGCTGTTACGTCTCATCCGGTAATAGCCCAGCTCCACGTAATTCTCATAGCCCATCTGCCTTGCCTGCTCCGTTCTGTTCTTCACGAGCTTGTCGTATATCTCATCCAGCTCGTCTTCCACAGAGAGGAAAAAGGCACTGTATTTCTCATAGGCTTTCCTGCGTATATTTCTGTCGCTGTTTGTAAGGTGGGGACGCATCAAAGAAAGATTGAGTTTCTCTCCCTCCCATTCTATTTCAGCAGACGCGATCAATTTGTTGTATCTGGTAGCAAGGGCGTTTTCCTCCTGCATGAGGGGAATCAGCTTCTCGTCAAAGGACTTGATCTCCAGCTCAATATTTTTAAAGGCCACTTTTCCTATCTTACCTTCTAAATAAGAACGATACGGGGAATCATACATCGCTTGCCTATATTCCACCATCAGGTTTGCAAGCTTCGGTTCCATTTCGTCATAGTATTCCTTTTCCTTTTCATAAAACTCATTGGCAGTATCGATATCGTAGCGGATACCGGCAATGGTCATTGTCGTTTCCACTTTATTAGAAAAGGTATAGAACTTTTGATGTACCGCAAACTGTTCCTCACCGCTTTCTGCATTTTTAAATTCCTCGATGATCTGACGGAATTCCTTCTCCACATCTTCGTATTTGACCCTTTCATAGGGCATATCCTTAAATTTCATATCGTTCTCCATTTCTTTTCAATACCTGCTGACTTTGTTTTCCTACTAACCTCTTTCCGCAAAGCGGCAGCTTGGCCTTCGCCAATTTTGTTCTTACTTATCCTTGCCTATAAAAAAGTCATTTAAATTCAGGAGTGCTTTCTCCAAAGCAATCTTCTCTTCTTCAGTAAGACGGGAGAGTACGGCGTCTATCATCTCCTCATGGAAACGCTTATGATGCTCGTAGGCCCGTTGGCCTTTGGAAGATAAGGATACTAAAACAACACGCCTGTCCTCTTCGCTTCTTTCCCGGTTCACAAATCCCTTTTTTACCAGACTGTTCACTGCTATAGTGAGCGTGCCCGTAGTAACGCCAAGGGACTTTGCGACGGCAGTCATATTCTTGGGACTGCCCAAACCGATCGCTTCGATGACGTGCATGTCATTTGTAGTAACGCCTTTATATTCCTCTGTCTGAATCGCCCGTTCCTCTATATTGTTGATATTGCGAAACAGCTTCACGAGTACATCATTCAGTGTCCGTTTGATTTCCACCGTATCACTCTCCGTAACTAATAATAAAATAAGTATAGCACGAATTTTCTTAGATGGTCAAATCTTTCTGACGAAGCACGGAAACTAAGAAAATCAAATCCAAAAGCTAAGGTTCTTAATACCCCGGTGCTGCTTTTACAGCAATACCGGGGTATTTTACATTCATTAATTTTCTGTATTTTCTGTACTCTCGGTTCCCTCGGCGCCCGCCTTATTTGCTAAGGATCTCTTTATACGAGGATAGCCCACTGCCAATACTACGCCAACTGCTGCAATAAGAAGTATGACATAGAGCATTACCGGCGAATCATCTCCGGTCTTAACACTGCCTACCGTCAAGGCGGTTGCCTTAGCCGCAGATTCATTTGCCTGACTGTTATCAGCATTTCCTTCAGAGTTTGTGCCGCTATTATCTGCGCCTTTATTGCCGTTGTCATTCTTTCCGCTATTACTATTGTCCGAGTCCATATAGACGATGGCATAAGTCGAGAATCGATCCGTCTCAAACTGTATGGTATCCGGGTTCTGATCCAAATCTTCAAGCAATACTGCCTGTCCGTTATGAACCCGTACAATCCAGAAAGTACGATCAGCCTTGCGAAGTGCCTCCGGTATAGTAACTACTACGCGAATTTTATCGCTCAGTTCCGTTAACTGCTCCGGCTGTGCAGAACCTGCTGCCTTGAACAGCTCCATGTTTAAATAAAGTCCCAATGTCCTGCCCTTCAAAATGCTGGAAATTGCTCCCACATCTGCTGCCGAAGGGTTATTCAGCAGCCCAACATTCAGTGTGATACGAACATCCTCACCAGACTCTAAAGCTTTGCGATCCGCCTCAGTTAAGAGGCTGTCAATTACGCTGCTATCCAGCTCTGTCTTCGGCGCGCCTGCTCCTACTTCCACCACCGCTCCTGCTGCCGATGCCTTAATCAGTATTACCAGATTAGTATAGCCTTCCACTGCAATCTCTATACGATAATTATCCGCTTGGCTCAGATATTCCGCAGGTATGGTAAAGGTACACTTATCCGCACTCAAGCACTTATCCAGGCCGATACGCGCATTTAAAGAGGTCTCATTTATCATAACTACTGCTTTCCCATCTGCGATGGCCTTTAGGAATGCGTCCTTCCACGCTCCTTCCCCCAGCCTTATAGAGAAATCTTTCCCCTTTATCAGTTGCCCTCCGGCACTTACTGCATCTGCCGGAACCTCCTTGCATCCGCTATCCGTTGCCAAAACCTCCATCGTGGCATTCCTCAGATAGAAGTTACCTTCGCCCACTTTCCTTCCGGACAAAAGGTATTTCAGCATAATCGGATTACCTCCATTCGTCATATTCGAGGTAAAGGTAAATTCATAGTCCTTCCATTCCTTCGTGGTAGCGATGGTCTCATGAAGTGCCTCTGCCCAGGTATTGTCCTCCTGCACCGACATTTCATAAGTATCTCCCAGATCGGACTTGGCCTGGAACTTAAGCTTATAATCAATCCCCTTAGTAATGGATACCGGGTGGAACAGCATTCTCTGATAATTAATATCGGCCGTTGCCGCCTGAATAGTAAGCAGCCCATCCTGATTGGTGAACTTAGGATCTCCATTACTCTGATCATGTCCCTTCCATTCCGCAGAGGGCCATGTGACCGGCTTCATATCCACTCCGGTATAGTCGATAATTACATTATTTTTAGTCGTACGGGTAAGGCGGATATTGTCCACAGTAACTACACTGCCCTTTTCCAAGATCAGGAGGAACTTTCCTTCCTTGTCTGTCACTCCCTTGGGAATGGCAAAGTTTACTTCATATTTCTTAATGCCCTCTGCCGCTTTATAGCCGAGGCTTTCCTTCATATAAACTTTGCTTTCATCCTTGCTGACAAAGGCTACTTGGAATCCTGTATCCTTCTCACTGCTAAGTTCTATCTCAAAATGATATTGATCGGACTGCAAAAGCTCCATTCCCGTCTGATACAGCCTAGGATTCTCTCCCGTGGCAGTAATAATTGCTTTTCGGTTATAATCCTTATTATCTCCCAAGGATACCACGCGGGCCGTCACATCCTGCAGATACCAATAACCCAATCGGTCTGCTCCCTGATCAAAGCTTCCGTTGTAAATCTGATTCCCATCGGCAAGCGGTGTCTTAGGGATATCCGTGGTATCCTTTACCTCTTCTTCTACCTGCTTAATCGTTACATTACCGATCCATACCGTTCCTGTATTCAGTCCAAGATTGAATTCCAGACGTGCTGTAGGATCAGAATCCTTATCCATGGTAAAACGATGGGAAAAGTGCTGTGTCTGTGTGGTCAATGCTGCATCGTAGTTTGTTCCATAAGCAGACCATCCGTTATCAGCATCTCCTGCTGCCTTGGCGATAATGCTCCTTGCCGCAGATGCCTTTGCGTCAAAGCTAATCTCATAGGTATAGCCTCTCGCTGCCGGGAAGTGTTTGATTAATTGTATGGCATAATTCTGATTTCCTCCCTTGGCAATATCTATCTTGGCCATCTTACTGCCGTTTACTGTCTCTACGGCACAGGTCGCCTCTCCTCCGAAGTCCTTTCCTACGAAAAACTGCCAGTCGGTATCCGCGGGATTCACTTCCGTTACCGTCTTAAGGGTGGCCATTTGGTTATCCCCAAGGTAATCGCCGGCTTCGCCTCTCGGCTGATAGGCGGCACTTTTGAAGGCTTCTGTATCCTTATCCATATCAGGCTGCTCCAGTCCGTCCTCTTGATAGCCTGCTTCTTTCTGATAGACTCTTACATAATCAACCTCCATACTGGAAGGGAAACTTGCCTTACTAAGATCAGCCTCCTGATCGAAGGTTCCTCCTACCGCCAAATTGAAAATAACATAAAATGGAACATCAAAGGGTGCTCCGTAAGTATAATTTTCGGCATTTCCCTCACCTTTGCTCCAGAAGTTGGAAGTAGTATAGTATGGCACATCATCCACAAGCCAGGTAATCTTCCCCGGTTCCCATTCCAAACTGTAGAGGTGATAACCGCTGATATCCGTTTCTGCCGTATCGAAAGAATAACTCTTGCCCGAGAATATATTGTTCGGCCACTGCGATCCATAATGTATGGCTCCGCCGACTTCTCCAGGCAAACGGCCTCTCGCTTCCATAATATCGATTTCTCCCGAAGCAGCCCATGTACCATAAATTGAAGTATCCTCCGGAAGCATCCAGAATGCCGGCCACAAACCTTCTCCCAAGGGCAGTTTCATCCTCGCCTCTACCCTTCCGTACTTGGCAGCAAAAAGGGTCTCTCCCTCATCCGTCTTGGTACGAATACGAGTGGAGGTATAGGACATTCCCTCCTTCCCCTCCTTCTTAGCGGTAATCTTCAACTTACCATCCGACAGTTCATGATTGGAATCCGTATAATATTGCTTCTCCTGATTTCCCCAGTTATCCGGACCGCCATTGGGATCTTTCGTTCCAATTTGGAAAGACCACTTGGACATATCCAACTGCGTACCATCGAATTCATCATTCCAGATCAGCTTATATCCCTCATCAGCACGGTTTAATTTGTCTATGGTATAGTCCTTCGCTACAAAAGGATTAAACTCATAAATCTTCCGTACAGTGTCTGTCACCGCACTGCTTGTATCAGTATTCCGGAAATAGTAGGCAATGGCTTGTCCACCCTTCAGGCTGAGCCCCTCTGCTACTGCCTCCCAATTATCATTAGTCAGCTTGTCCATATCCAGGGTATTGGGCGCACCCTTGTCCGGGTCACTCGCCGCCTCCTCTGCTGCCGCTTTACTGTCGAATATTCCATAGAATACTTTGGCAAACTGACGCTCGGCCGAAACATCCTGTTGGAAGCATATCCGGGTTCCTTCCCGGTTCACAGCTATTTCTACCGCCGGGACAGATACCAGCTTCTCAGTCAGTGTAATATCCGCAATTTCCATGGTACCGGCAAGGTTTGCTTCCGCCCCTCCCATTGCTCCCATAGCAAAGTACAATGTCTTATTCGCAAACTCCTCTGCTGCTACTTCTTTGCTATAATGGTAGGACTCATTTGCTTTTAGATCAATAGTCTCTACAATGAATCCCCCATCATCCAGCTTTACTACTATCTTCTTATCAATGGAAGATATAATATCGAACTCTATTTTATAAGTAGTATTATTCTTTACAGGCAGCTCCTTAACCATATATTGCAGGCCCCATTCATTATATTGCGATCCCCATTCACCCTCCTTACCGTAGCAGGCCGCCTGAATCGTCACCTTCTGCCCTTCCTCGATATAGGTTGCATTTGCTCCTGCCCAATCACTTCCTACATATAGCTCTGTAGCCGTCGTTTCAAGATTTATCCCCTTCCCTGATGACAGAAGTCCTGCAAAGGCCTCGACGGATGCATTGGTATCCTTCGATGTTTCGTTCTCTTGCAGTGCTGTACCCAGTGCTTCGCTCTTTTCTGGCTGTGTCTCCGGCGTGTCAGTATTTTCCGGCTGTTCTCCCGACATACCGTTATCTCCCGGCTGTACCTCTACAGGAACAGTCTCACTCTCACCGTTTTTCCCTGCTTCTCCATTATCGCTTTCCGGTGCTGCTCCCCCTTCGGCAGCTTCTGTTTCCTGCGCTGCCGTATTCGCACTTACCGGCTCACTGCCATGCACCACTGCCACCGGCTGCATAGCCAATGTAGCGGCTAACAGGGCTGCAAATACGCGCTTACCACATCTGTTTGCCTTCCTTCTCATTACGATTCCTCCTTATAAGTTTTCATAAGGGCAATTTCCATGATTACATAAAAAAAGAAAACACCCCTCCTTTTTGCATCATAGCAAAAAAGAGGGGCTAAAAAAGTATCCATTTTTATTGTAAGGTATGGTTTTTATACTTTTGCTTATTTTATATTGTTTTCACCTCAATTTTTCGTCAAATTATATGTTAATTCAATAAATCACCACAATTCTATTATTTATTTTGTTCACTTTCTACCGCCTGAACTACCAATCTATGGTCTTCATTACTCGTGCAGGTAGAGAAGGTAATTACCTTCTTTCCTTCCTCCGGCAGGATATCTGTCTCTATTTCCGAAGAGGCCACAGCCTTCTCTAAATAGGCATCAAAGCCTTCTGCCCCTTGCGGAAATACCTGATAGGTGTCCCCCTCCGCCTCCGTCATATAAGCAGCAAAAATCTCATATCGGCAGCTTCCCTCAGGAGTATAAATCCATACATAAGGATTGTTATTCACCGTCTCTTGCCGAAGGTATTGACGCAGCCTGCCGAACATAGAGGCATCCTTCCGATTATGTCCATAGACAATGGTATTCCAATCCGAGAAATCTCCCTGGTTCTCTGTTGCCATAAAAATGCAACCCGCCTGGTTCGTCTGCCCTTCAAAAGTACGGCCTAAGTAAGCAGCATTATCCTCTCCTTGAACAATGGGATAACTGATCGGTACAGCTCCGAATTCCACCCAGCCTACTGTATCCGCATTCTTATCGAGCAGCGCCTGAAAGTCAATGGATAATTTTCCACCGTCATCCTGTGCGATGCTGCTCTCCGCTTTCGCATCTGTTCTTTCTTCTCTGTCAGTTTCTTTATCCGTTTCCGCCTCATCCTGCTGCTTTACTGTTTCAAGGAGCTGTTCATATTCGTTCTCAGCTTGGTCGTATTGCCCTTTCATTCCTGCCAGCTTCCATGCCGAGAATCCGATTACCCCAATGGCTATAAGTATGATTATCATACCGGTCCATCCCTTTTTTTGCTTCATCCCGCCTACCTTTTCCACTGTGTTTCTATTTATTCTATTATCCGCTTATTCCACTTCCTATTTATTATTAATCAAAGAATCTCCTTTGTCAATGTATCAAACTGCCATTCCTCCAATACAAAAAGTTCCCCATCCTCTTTTTCTTCATATCCATGAAAGCCCCTCGCCTTTTGCCCGTCTTCCGATGCCTCAGCTGCCTCTTTTGCACTGTCCGCATTCTGCTCCGCACTGCTCTTGCCGATGCCGTCTTCCATTTCTTCCATTTCCTTCTTCATCTCCTGAATCTTCGCATCCAATTTCAGCGCACGCAAAATGTTATTGATATCCTCCGGAGAAAACATGTCTATCGCTTTCCCCAGCTGATCGATATTATCCCGATTCACCATAAGACATCCGCCTCCCGACAAAGGAATCCGGATTACATTTTTCCGATTGCTCATATCTCCGAGACAAAGTTCTCTTTTTTCGTTATCACAGCGGAAAATAACTCCTTTATATTCCACAATACCGTTTTCATCCGCAAGATAAGAATACGGTGCTCCTTTTCCCTTCTCGGGAATCGCCTGAGCCTTGTCTTTATCATTCACCAGCTTGTCTTTCATCTGCCGGGCAATGCTTTCCGCTGCCTCCCCCTCCGCAGTGTTATTTGCAAATTCCGGCCGGCTTTCCGTCCTTATTGCCATATGATAATAATTGGTCTGTGATGTATTGATTTCTCCAATCAGCATACGATATATCCCCCTATAATAATATTTACTATAATAACCTTTGCTATATGTATCGGCATTTTTTATAAATAGTAAATAGCTGCAAACGATTCTACCTCTCGTTTGCAGCTATTCATTGTTTTTCTATAGAAAATATGTGCAGATATACTTTTACTTCCTACTTCTGTCCATAATATGCATTTGCACCGTGCTTCCTATAATAGTGCTTATCCTGCAGTTCCGCAGGTGCAGGAGCTACCTCGCTGTTAATCCGCTCACAGCGAGCAGCCATCTTAGCCACTTCTTCCAGCACTACTGCATTGTGTACTGCTTCATTGGCATCTTTTCCCCAGGAAAACGGTCCATGGTTCTTGCAAAGAACTGCCGGAACCGCTTCATAATCTTTATCCATAAAATAATCGGCAATCAGAAGACCGGTATTCTTCTCATAAGCACCTTCGATTTCTTCCTTAGTCAGACATCTGACACATGGGATTTCTCCATACATGTAATCTGCATGAGTCGTACCGTAGCACGGAATTCCCCTGCCGGCCTGGGCCCAGCTCGTCGCCCACGAAGAGTGAGTATGCACGATACCTCCCACCTTCGGAAATGCTTTATATAACTCAAGATGTGTTGCCGTGTCGGAGGAAGGGTTATATTTCCCTTCTACCTTATTACCCTCCATATCCATAATAACCATATCATCAGCCGTCAGCTTGTCGTATTCCACACCGCTGGGCTTAATGACGAAAAGCTGTTTCTCCCGGTCAATTCCGCTCACATTTCCCCATGTGAAGGTAACAAGACCGTATTTAGGCAACAGCATATTGGCTCCATATACTTGTTTTTTCAGTTCTTCTAACATATTTGACTCCCATCTGCATGTTTTAGCACGCACACAATTCACTTGGCGGCATTTCCGGGCAGCAGGCTTATTTCATGCTTTGTACTGCGGCCTTTTCTATCGGCAATCCTGCTTTATAGCGACTGATGAATGCATCAAATCCTTCCACATCCTTCGGATCAGGAGCCATCTTAATTCCTTTATTTCCTGCAAATACCTTTTCATTAAGATAATGAGAAAGTGTCTCATCATCTTCTTTGTTGTCCATATAGGAGGCAAGTACGGCGATTCCCCACGCTCCGCCTTCTCCCGCAGTCTCCATAACAGATACCGGAGTATCCATAGCCGCTGCCAAAAAGCCCTGACCAACACCTTCCGTCTTGAACAAACCGCCATGACCGAAGATTTCATCCGCCTGAACCTTCTCCTCTTTAAACAGGATATCCAGCCCTATCTTCAAAGCTGCCAAGGAAGAATAAAGATGAGACCTCATAAAGTTAGCAAGGGTGAAATTGCAGTTCATCTCGCGCGCGAACAGAGGGCGTCCCTCATCGAAGCCGGTTACCGGTTCTCCCGAGAAATAGCAATAGGAAAGCAGACCGCCGCAATCGGCATCTCCTTCTAACGCCTTAAAGTACAAATCATCATAGAGCTTAGGCATATTCACTTCCAAGCCAATCGTCTCCATAAATTCTTTGAAAATATTTACCCATGCATTTAAATCCGAAGTACAGTTATTACAATGAACCATAGCTACCAGATTTCCATCCGGCGTGGTCACTAAGTCGATTTCCGGATATACCTTAGAAAGGTCTTTCTCCAACACGATCATAGCAAAAACGCTCGTTCCGGCAGAAACATTACCAGTTTTCACTGCCACGCTGTTAGTCGCGGTCATGCCGGTTCCCGCATCGCCTTCCGGAGGACAGATCGGAATTCCGGCCTTCAGCTCACCGGTAGGATCCAAAAGCTTCGCTCCTTCTTCCGTAAGAGTTCCTGCATTTTCACCGGCAAGAAGAACCTTGGGAAGTATATCCGTTAACTTCCATGGGCAATTACCTTCCGCTACCAGTTTGTCGAACCGCTCTATCATCTGCTTATTATAGTCTTTCGAATCGATATCGATGGGGAACATACCGGATGCATCGCCCACGCCGAGCACTCTTTCTCCTGTAAGCTTCCAATGTACATATCCGGCAAGCGTAGTGAAGAAATCAATATCCTTCACATGCTCTTCCTTGTCCAGAATCGCCTGTCTTAAATGGGAAATACTCCATCTTAAGGGAATATTGTAATTAAATAATTCAGTCAGCTCCGCTGCTGCCTGCCCTGTCGTGGTATTTCTCCATGTACGGAATGGAACGAGAATCTCGCCTTCCTTATCAAATGCCATATAACCGTGCATCATCGCACTGAAACCGATGCTTCCTATTGTCTGAAGCGAAACATCATATTTACTCTTCACTTCCTCAGCCAGTTTGCTATAGCTGCCTTGAAGGCCCTTCCATACATCCTCAATACTATATGTCCAAACACCATCTTTGTATTGATTCTCCCATCCATAGCCACCGGAAGCGATAGGGAAATTATCTTCCCCTATTAAAACCGCCTTTATTCTCGTTGAACCGAGCTCAATACCGAGCGCCGTCTTTCCGCTAAGAATCATTTCTTTTATATTGCTCATCTGATACCCCTTCCCTTAAAATGTTATCCAGTCTATATGGTATTATCTGAATGCAACCTCATTCCATCTGAGTTCATTCTTGAAGTTTCTGATCGTTGTATCATTATCGATAACAACACTTTCAATTCCCATAGCTGCCGCCCAGTCTACCATCTGGTCTACCGTAAGGTCATAAGAGAATGCCGTATGGTGTGCACCGCCTGCGAGAATCCAAGCCTCCGCTCCTACCTTAAGGTTAGGCTGAGGTGTCCAGAATGCTGCCGCAACCGGAAGCTTCGGCATCGGTTTTTCTATCTTCTTACAGTCTACCGCATTGATAATCAGGCGGAATCTCGTTCCTAAATCGATCAGGGAAGTAGCTACACCCGCGCCAGTCTTGGAGGTAAATACGAGGCGAGCAGGCTCTTCTCTGTTACCCATGGAAAGCGGATTTACTTTGATGCTTGCTTTTCCGTCCGCAACGGTAGGACATACCTCAAGCATGTGGGCCTGAAGAATACCTTCCTTGCCGGGCACAAGATTATAAGTATAGTCTTCCATAAAGGAAGTTCCCTTAGCATCTTTAATTCCGGAAGCCATAATCTTCATCAAACGGACCATAGCTGCTGTCTTCCAGTCGCCTTCTCCTCCGAAGCCGTAGCCTTTTTCCATAAGTCTCTGGATAGCCAGTCCCGGAAGCTGCTTAAGCTCTCCCAAATCTCCGAAATGAGTAACGATAGCCTGATAGTTCTTCTCTTCCAGGAATTTCTCGAAGCCGATTTCAATGCCTGCCTGAACAGCTACATGTCTTCTGAATTCAGCCGCATCTTTTCCTTCTAAGATTATATCATATTTTGTGTAATATTCATCAACAAGAGAATTAATCTCTCCTTCTTTTACATCTTTTACATACTCTATGATTTCGTTAACAGGATAAGCATCTATTTCCCAGCCGAATTTAATCTGTGCTTCTACTTTATCGCCTTCTGTTACGGCTACATTTCTCATGTTATCCGCAATACGGCATACGCGGATATGGGAGGATTCCATAATACCGATTGCCGTTCTCATCCAGTCAGCAAGCGTCTTCTGTACTTCTTTATCACTCCAATGTCCGACTACGATCTTTCTCTCGATTCCCATACGGCTTACGATATGTCCGTATTCCCTATCTCCGTGAGCGGACTGGTTCTCGTTCATGAAATCCATATCGATGGTGTCATAAGGAATCTCTTCGTTAAACTGGGTATGAAGATGCATCAGCGGCTTTCTGTATTCCTGAAGTCCGAGTATCCATGACTTCGCAGGGGAAAAGGTGTGCATCCATGTAATAACACCTGCGCATTCTTCATCCGCATTAGCCTCGTTGAAGGTCCTTCTGATGAGCTCGTTGGTAATCAGAGTAGGCTTCCATACAATTTCAAAAGGCAGTATGCCGGACTTATTCAAATTCTCTACGATTATCTTAGAATGCTCCGCAACCTGAGCGAGACATTCATCTCCATATAAATCCTGAGAGCCTGTGCAAAACCAAAACTTGTAATTCTTTCCTGTTTTCATTCTTCAATCCTCCTATAAGCTTATTGTTTGTGGTTGTTATACCGATATGACGGCGGTATCAGTCGGCACATCGGCAAAGTTGTACTTATTTATAGCAGTTGTATTGTTTTGTATGTGTTCTGCCAAACGCATATTTCAATTGTATCTATATAACATATACAAATATTTACAGTTTCTCAGTAAATCTTTATAAGATAATATTATATTTTTCCCTTTCACTTGTCAATATACAAATGCATGTTTATAATACAAATTTAAAAAAGTTGTATTTATTATATTAATACAACTTCTGTTTTTTGATATGAAAAAAGTGAACTGATGAATCAGTCCACTCCGAGTTCTAACGATTAACTCCCGGGCCCCTGGCGTGATACAGGGTTCACAATTATCTATTCCTGCATCATGCTGTCCAGATACCCTCTGTCCCACAATAATATTTTCAGCTTTTTTGCTGCCTCCACGGCAGGCGCTGTAAAATAGTGATTAGTAAGTACTGCGCCTACCATACGATCGTAGTAGTCCTTGCCCGCATATGCTTCCTGGATAGCCTTCACTCCTACCGGAGAATCGTAACGCTTACATTGGATGGCGTAGGTTACTCCGTCCTTCTCCGCCAATATGTCAATGCCGTAGTCGCCGCTGCCTTTCGTTACTTCTACATCGACGAAGCCTCTTTCCTTCAAAAGCTCTGCACAAAACTGTTCAAAATCCCGGCCCTCCATTTCATCGATTGCGGAAGGGCTCCCGGACTTTCGCTTCTTAATATATATTAATGTAATAACTGCCGCCAAAAAAATGGCGGCGATCGCACTTATCAGTACCATTGTACAGTCTCCTTAAAACTCCCTAAAAAATTCCACAAGCCGATTTATACCCTCTGTCGCCCGAAATTGAATAAAATTTATCATTAATTTCTAATTTACGGTTGCAGATAGTACTTTGGTAGTATATTATAATAATATTCGCTTGCATATCATGATTAACACTCTTAATCATTCTCATCTTACCGGAGGTAATTATGTTCGATTTTAAATTTGATTGGTGCAAGGAAATGGAATGCGGCGTTGAGATTATCGACGCGCAGCACCGCGAGCTATTTCGTATTGGCAGAGATATAGAGCAGCTAATTATGAACAACTGTCGGAACGTTTCCAACCAACAGCTTTTGGATATCGTTTGTGCTCTGCGGGATTATGCCTCATATCAACTCTATACGGAGGAGAATCTCATGGATAAGTACAACTATCCCGATTCTTCCAAAAATAAAAAATCTATCAACGATTTCAAAAATAATGTTTTAACCATAGATATGAAGGAACTGAGCAAGAATCCTAAAAAGACGCTTATTCAGTTAAAAGAGTATTTGCAGACTTTCCTGTTTAATCACATTTTAGTGGAGGACCGGGACTTGTGCAAATATCTTAATTCACGCGGCGTATATTAACAAGTACTAAGTCCCTAAGGGACTTTTTTATATCATAGGAGGGACCTTGCCGCTTTAATGCGTGAAGGTGTTCCTTCTTATGGTATAAACATTTGTGCTGCCCTTCGGGCGAATGATGCGCAGTTATTTTCCTATTTTCAGGCTTCTATAACGGTTAAAGCAGGCGAATACCTCCTGCTTTCTGGGAAGTGCCAGTCCTGACGGCAGGTAACTTCCTTGCACTACAGCAGCAAGGCCTTTTTTCTCCACCAGTTCCATTAGTTTATTTACTATCTCCCTGAGATTCTCTTGTCCATTGAACATATTATGCTCCGCATAGGCGAGTATATAGCCTAACGCCATGGCTTGTTCTGCATCGACGAGCTGCTCTACATAGTGGAGATGAATCGTTTCTTTTCCCAGAACGACACTTTCTTTTCCCATTCCTTTTATTTTTGTGTGCTCTGGCTCTCTTACATTGCCTTCAGCGTTTTCCCCGTTTCTATTCTTTCCTCCGCGACCATACTTCTGTGCATAATAATTGTTTCCTTTGCGCTCCTCTATCGCCTTGACAGCGCGGACGGGGATTCTCTCATAGTCCGGCATGGCCGGGATGTCCCCGGGAAGAGATACCGCAGGGAAAGCTTTCGCCTCTTCCTTTGCGAAGTCCGTAATTTCTTCCGGCCTGTAGTGGTCCATCTGGATAATGCAGTCCGCAATGTTGAAATAGGAACCCGAGCTCCCCGCCACAATGATGCAGGATATGCCGTTCTCTTCATACAAAAACCTTGCCCTCTCTATAAAAGGGGTAATGGGCTCCTTGTCTCTGTGGACGACGCGCTGCATCAGTTCGTCCCTTACCATGAAGTTCGTCGCACAAGTATCCTCATCTATCAGTAAAAGTGTAGAACCGCTTTCTATAGCTTCCACCACGTTCGCCGCCTGAGAGGTGCTTCCACTGGCATCTTCCGTATGAAAACGTTTGGTATCCTTTCCGCCGGGAAGATTATTTACGAATAGTGAAATATCATCTCCCGTCACGCTGCGCCCATCCTCCGCACGTATTTTTACCGCATCGGACTCTGTAATGACATATTCCCTGCCGTCTCCTGCGATATGATCGTACACCCCGAGTTCCAGGGCCTTTAAAAGGGTGGACTTTCCATGATAGCCGCCTCCTACGATGAGGGTTATGCCTTTTTTGATTCCCATACCGGATATTTCACCCTTATGAGGAAGCTTCATTGTCACTTCCATGGACTTGGGAGAAGCGAAAAGCACACTGTTTTTCATGGGCCTGTCCGAAATGCCGGACTCCCTTGGAAGTACGGAGCCGTTGGCGACGAACGCAGCGAGCCCCATTTCTGCCAAATGCTCTCTGATGTAGTATCTGTCATCCGCAAGAAAAAGGGTATGTTTCACTTCCTCTTTATTTAACATAGAATAAAACAGAACCCCTTGTATACATCTGGGGAGGAAGTCAAATAATATCTTTTCCAGCTCCGGCGCACAAATCGTTCTGCCGTTGGCAGGAAAGCCAATTTCCAGACGCAAGACAATAGCCCCGCTTTCAGGCACGATGACACATGCTGTTCTCTCAAGCACCTCCTGCCCGCAGCGGCTTACCGACAAAAGGCCGCTTTTACCGGAGCCCTTCGCTTTAAAATTATATTTATCCGCCTCACTGCCAAACAGACGAAGCAGATAGTCCTGCATGGCAATCCTGCGTTCCTTCCTCTCATAGCATTCCTTCGGGAAGCCTGCCGCCTTGCCCTCTACGTGTATGCTCACCTTGGAGGGGGATGCGAAAGGGTCACCCTGTACATGGTCTATGGACAGCTCGTATTGGCCAAAGGAATAACTCCCCCGCGTGTCCTTATAGGCCGGATAGCCTTTTCTGTCGATCGCTTTAAGAATATTCTGCAGGTCTGCCGATGCCTTCATTTTTTGTACCTCTTCTAGTTTATATTATTTCTTATATTTTAATTTCATTTACTTTTAATCCGATTATGGAATCAAAGCTTTATTCATAACTTATCATATAACTTTTTGGCGTAAATGAAAACCGTAAATTCTCAGACCCCAGGGCGTCTAGTACAAAATATCCCGAATCAGGAGTAAAAATTACGTTTTGTCTCGTTTTTCTTTCCCATTGAACAAATCTCAATTCTTTATGGTATAATGGTTCAAACAAATAAACCAAAAATAAAACTACCCTTCTTTTCCCCTTGCGGTGGCACATCTCTGAAAATACTAAAAGACTCAAAGATCATTTCCATACGCCGGATAAATACCATGAATCTCTGCTATATGGATGCAAATGATATCGAGCGGAGAAGGTTTACGGAACTGATCAACGGGGTTTACGGGATAACGAAGAAGGTAATTTATGACGGCTCTCCGTCATGCAGCAATGAATACGATGACATGGAATATAATTAATAGGGAATAAGAAAGGCAGGATTAATATTATGGATTTTATGCAGGCAATAGAAAACCGTCATTCGGTACGCGACTATACCGACAAAAAAATTGATAAGGATATTGTTTCAGAGCTTCAGAAGGAAATTAACCTCTGCAATGACGAGGGCAAACTGCACATACAATTGGTTACCGACGAGCCGGAAGCTTTCGGCGGTATTATGGCCCACTACGGCAAATTTAACAATGTGAAAAACTACATCGCTCTCATAGGAAAAAAGGGTCCCGAATTAGAAGAAAAAATCGGATATTATGGCGAAGCACTGGCCTTAAAGGCGCAGCAGCTCGGCCTGAATACCTGCTGGGTAGCCTTGACCTTCAGCAAGGGAAAAAGCCGCTGTGAAATAAATAAGGGAGAAAAGCTCGTCTGCGTTCTGTCCCTCGGATATGGCAGGACCCAAGGCGTTCCTCACAAAAGCAAGTCCTTACTCGAGCTATGTAAAGCAGAGGGCGAAATGCCCGGTTGGTTTAAAAAAGGTATGGATGCCGCGATTTTAGCTCCCACTGCTACCAATCAGCAAAAATTTCTGATTACATTTTCAGAAAACCGGGTATCCGCCAAATCTACCGGCGGCTTTTATTCCAAGGTCGATTTGGGGATAGTAAAAAAGCACTTTGAAATCGGTGCCGGAACCGAAAACTTTAGTTGGGAATAAACGAAAACTTCGTAAGATAGTATTACTTGGGTCTGTATGAAGAAAATAATTCAAATAAAATTCAAATGCTGCACCTTCTGTTTGCATGTGCAGCATTTGAAATCTACTTTTTATTTCCTCTTTATACTCTCATTTTCATTTCTTTTCCATAGGTAAAGAAAGTTATTTTTTCAAGAAGTTCTTTGCCATCCTCCCAAATCCCCCGTATACATTCATTTCATTATCCCCGCCAGTATAACGCTGAGAATTACTCCCACTAATGTACTGATAAGCGCACCGGAGAGGGTATATCTCGTCTTTGTTACCTTCGCTGCCATATAATACACCGACATCGTGTAGAAAATGGTCTCCGTGCAGCTCATCATAATAGACGTTATCATGCCGATGTAGGAGTCGGGTCCGTAAGTCTTGAAAATATCCAGCACCAAGCCGGTAGCTGCCGACGAAGAGAACATCTTGATAAAAATCAGCGGAACGAGCTCCGAGGGGAATCCGATCATGTCCGTCACTCCCTTAAAAAGCCTTCCGATAAAACTAAGAAACCCGGAGGCGCGCAGAACTCCCACTGCCACCATTAAACCCACCAGGGTAGGCATGATGTCTATTACCGTATGAAAGCCGTCCTTTGCTCCCTTGATAAATTCCTCATAAACGTTCTGCTTATTTATGATACCATAGGCAACGATATAAAATATTACCACCGGAATAATGATATTTGAAATATTGGATAATGCGTTTAAGATGGCCTATTCCCCATTTTACCTCGTTAACGAAGTTAACTTTGTTAAATCATTCTATTCAGTAAATCGCCTTCCTATGACTCCCGTACACCTTCTGCTATGGCCTGTTTATTTCCTTTCCATCCGGTGTCCTGGACCCTTTATTTTAAATCATTTAAGTGCCGGAAAGATATGGAGTAAAACAAATATTTATGGTATAGTGATAATACTTATATTTTTAATAATACAAAAGAGAAAGGATGGTGACTCTGATGGAATATGATGCATCAGTGTTCAAGAAAAAGGCGAATTTTCAAGCGATGATTATCTGGATGATTTTATGTCTTGTACTCACCGCGGCTTACGCCGGCGAAGTTATAAAGGGACTTCGCACCGTACAATATTACCTGACATTTCTGGCAATCGGTTGGTCCACTTTTTTATTCGGGCTGCTTATACTTAAGCTGAAAGGCATGGAAACCTCTGCTTATAAGCATATAGTGGCCTTTGGTTATGGCTTTTTCTATCTTTTTGTGCTTTTAACCACTACCTCTATTATTTCCTTCGTATTTATATTACCCCTCACAAGTATGCTGATATTGTTTAAGGACAGAAACTTTATGATGCGCTGTGGCTTTTATAATGTCATCGTCATGATAATCGTTATTGTCAAGAACTACTTGTCGGGCATGACTTCCCCCAGCGACCTCACCTCCTATGAAATACAGCTCGCCTGTATCCTGCTTTGTTATCTCGGTTATGTCCTGGCAATCAATCATATGACTCAATCCGACGGTGCCTTGATGGATTCTGTTAAGGGCAATCTGGAACGCGTAACCACCACAGTAGAACAGGTAAAGGGTGCGAGCAACGCCGTAGTGGACGGAGTTACCGTAGTACGGGAATTAACCGATGAAAATTATCAGGGTGCTGTTTCCGTTGTCGATAGCATGACCGAATTGTCGCACAATAACAACACCCTTTATGAAAAGACCATGTCCTCCATGGATATGACCTCACATATTAATACTCAGGTACAAAACGTAGCCGGAATGATCGAGCAGATGGTTCTTCTGATGAAAGAGTCCATCGGCCACTCTAACACCAGTTCCGAAGAACTCAATGGCGTGGTGCAATCCACCAATATCATGGCGGATCTTTCCAAAGAGATAGAAGGCGTATTGGAAGAGTTCAAAAAAGAATTTAACATGGTAAAAGAGGAGACCGGTACTATTGAGACCATCACTTCCCAGACCAATCTGCTCGCTTTAAACGCTTCCATTGAAGCTGCCAGAGCCGGAGAGGCCGGAAAAGGGTTTGCAGTGGTGGCGGATGAAATCAGAAATTTAAGTATGGGTACACAGAATTCTTCCAGCCGCATTCTGTCCGCATTAGGACATTTGGAGGAAACTTCCGACAAGATGACATGGTCCATCACCAGAACTCTTGAGCTGATCAATGCGACACAGGACAAGATGGAGCATGTTAACCAGAGTGTATCCAGTATTACTTCCGATTCCATGCAGCTTGGCGACAATATTCAGATGATCGACTCCGCGATAAAAGAAGTGGAGGGCTCCAATAGCAGCATGGTGGATAACATGCAGCAAATCTGTGACGTTATGGAGCTTATGATTCAGAGCATAACGAATGCAGATACCACTACCCGTGCCATGTTAAACAAGTACGAAGAAACATCCAACAACGTGGAAATCATTGAAAAAGTTGTGGGCGACCTGATGGAGAAGCTGGGCACCGGAGGCTTCATGGGACTTAAGGATATCAAGGCCGGAATGAAGATTGTTTTGTCCGATTCTGCGGAAAACAGCACTTCTTATGAATATAAAGGCGAAGTGTTGGAACAGCACGAGAATGAACTGGTAGTGTCTCTGCACATAAATAATCAGGAAATTATTTCCGGCAAATCCAAGGCTCATAATTATCACTTGAAAATAGTGGTGAACGGTATTCTGTATAATTGGAATGGAGTAAAACTCGCTCACGCAAAGGGAAGGGATACCAATTGCTTTATCCTTACTATCAGTTCCAATCCCGATATCGTAAACCGCCGAAAGTATCCACGTCTGCCCGTCAATAACAAGTGCACCATAAAGTCCGCAAGTGCAGCCCGGAGCTTTTCCGGACACCTTATAAATATTAGTGCCGGAGGCTTTGCCTTCTTCACAGAAGACCGTGAGGCCGCTCACATCAAGGGACTGAAAGTTGCCGTATCCGCTCCTGATTTCCCGTTACAGGATGGACGTGAACTAACCGGCCATGTTCTTCGTGTTTCCGAGCAGGACGGCAAATACACCATAGGCTGCCGTATGCCGGAGGATAACATGAGTATCCGTGATTATGTCAATAAAAATTTAAAGTAGACGGAATAGACGAAAGAAACTCCAAATGCCTGCAATACAGGATTTGGAGTTTTTTTGTTAATTTATAATACCTTTACAAAGCTCTGCGGTTACTTTTTACCCATCCAATCGTTCAGGAAATTGACACCCTTTGCCCTATTGATAATATCCGTAGCATTATCCTTCAAGTAGACGGTAAGCATGTCAACTTCTTCTTTTGTAAAGCCGGAAGATTTTTCGATCACCCCTCTTGGTACGATACCTTCCGCATAGGTACCCTTACCGCGCTCAAAACTGACGCGTACCATCTTCTCGCCATCCTTCATAAGCAATCCTGAATATGTCATTCGGAGTTCTTCATCTCTTCCCATACTTCACCCTCTTACTCTGTCTTGAATTTTCTGATTTCACCGTTTACTTTTTGTACCCTGTCATTAGCCTCCTGCACCGCTTTCGTCATCTGCTCAGTCTGTATTACCACTGAACTGACTCTTCCGGCAATATCTGTAGTTCCTTCGGCTCCTTCACCTGATGCGTTGCCTACCTCTTCAATAGCTTCCATAATACCGGTAATAGAATCCAATAAATGTAACGCTTCCTTACTGAATTCAGTTACCAGGCCGTCCACGAACTTAGCGTCGTCTTCGTATGCCTGCGCCGTTTCCTCGAAACTGTTGTAGCTCTTCGAAACATCCGTAGATACAAAATCCAGTAATTGCTTCGCATATAGCGAAAGGTCCGAAACCGCTTCCCTTACCTGTCCGGTTATCGACTGTATATTGGCCACCGCTTGTCTGGACTGCTCTGCCAGTACTCTGATCTGATCTGCAACCACAGCAAATCCTTTTCCTGCTTCTCCTGCCCTCGCAGCTTCTATCGACGCGTTCAGGGCGAGCATATTCGTCTGCGAAGTAATTCCCATGATGGAATCGCTTAGAACGCTTATTTCCTCCACCACTTTTATATTCTCCAGCGCTTGTCCAAGCTCCTCTTTCATTTGATTGTTCATTTTTCTTGCCGCCTCGTGGTCCTGCTTTGTATCCTTCATAGCATTCTCGGCTCTCATACGGATATCAGCTACCCTTTGCGCGCCATCCTCCGACCTTCCTGCAATATTTTTCGCAGAGGCTTCTATTTCCTGCGACATTGCGGAAATCTCCTGTGCCGAGGCCGCAGTCTCTTCCATGCTCGCCGCCAGTTCCTGAGTCGTGGCGGATACTGTCTCCATCTCCTGATTTACCTCCAATACCTTGTCGTTGACATTGGCAGTCATTTCCTTGATTACATGGATATCTCCGTGGATCTCAACGATTAACTCTTTCAGGTTGTTCTTCATCCTATCCATAACCCTTGACAGAAGGCCGAAATCATCCTTCCTCGAAAGGAAGCTATCCGGCAGTGCGACGGTAAAGTCTCCATCTCCCAAGACCTCGTTATAGGCCAGAGCTGTTTTCAGTGCTTTAATGATTTCCAATGCTATGATAAAGGTAAATAAGGCTACAATAATAAGAATTACAGCAGTGATGGAAAACAGCGTTGCAAGGCTTTCCGTAGCGAAAGCCATCTGCTCCTGCTGTGTCGTTTCCAGCGCCGCATTTATTTCATCGATATAATTTCCCGTTCCGATTACCCAGCCAAAGGGTTCGAAAGCTTTACTGTAAGAGCGTTTCGGAAATGCTTCCGTTCCTCCCTCTCTCGGGAAATAATAATCGGTATATCCACCTTCCGGTTCCTGCCCCACACGGATGATTTCTTTTACCATCTGGAAACCGTTTGCATCCGTAGCTTCCATTCGGTTCTTTCCTTCGGTCTCATTGCCTAACAGTACGACATTGTCGCCTTCATAGGTATCCGCCCAGAAATATCCGCTTTCTCCATAGCGTATTTCTCTGAGAAGGTCTGCGCCCAGAGTCTTTGCTTCATCTAACGTATATTCACCGGCCTCATACTTAGCATAGACCGCTTCCAGCATGGATATGGCGTTTTCTACCTGCTCTTTGATCTTACTGTCATAATCCGTCACCATGACTTCTTCCATCTGATCTAAGGATTCCTTGCTTATTTTGCTTATGCTGCTAAGAAAGCCGAAACATATGCCCGTCATAGCAATAACTACCATAAGTCCCAACGCGAGCATTTTCGTTCTCACTTTAAAATTCCTTAACTTCATATGTATACCTCTCCTTTATCCCTCATGTATTTTCTATAATATTATTATCGTCACACTTTCATTATCGTATTACACTCTCACTTTAAAAACAGCCGTATCGCTTTATCCTTCACATCGGAATACGGATGGTAACGAAGCGGCACATCCGGATGATAACCGCTTTTCAGTACACTTTTTCTATGGCTGAAGGTTTCAAATCCCACCTTTCCATGATAGCTTCCCATACCGCTGAATCCCACCCCACCGAAGGGAAGATGAGAGGATGCCAGGTGAACCATCGTATCGTTGATACATCCGCCTCCAAAGGAAAACGTCCCAAGCGCCCATTGCACCATGTCCTTATCCTCAGTAAATAGGTAAAATGCCAAAGGCTTCTCGAAGGATAACACAATGTCCTTTATTTCATCCTTCGTTTCAAATGCGAGTACCGGCAGTATCGGGCCGAAAATTTCTTCTTTCATGACAACACTGTCCGGCGTTACCCCGTCCAATATAGTCGGGGCAATTTGCCTTGTCTGCGTTTTATATATCCCGCCGGTTATTATTTTTTCTCCCTCCGTCAGATGCAGAAGACGCTCGAAATGCTTCTGATTAATTATCTTCGGATAATTGGGATTTTCGAGGGGCTTTTCTCCAAGCATCTTCTCCCATTCAGCACAGATGCCTTTTAACAGCTCTTCCTTTATATCTTTATGAACCAAAAGGTAATCAGGAGCCACACAAGTCTGTCCTGCATTCAGAATTTTACCGAAGGCGATTCTTTTTGCCGCCATTTCCACATTCGCCGTCTTATCTACGATACATGGGCTTTTTCCTCCCAGTTCCAAAGTAACCGGAGTCAAATACTTCGCCGCTTTCTCTAAAACTGTCCTTCCAACCGCTACTCCTCCGGTAAAGAAAATATAATCGAACCGCTGCTCTAAAAGCTCCGCGTTTTCTTCCCTCCCTCCTTCCACTACAGCTACAAATTTATCCGGATATATACCCTTCAGCATCTTTTTCAAGGCAGCCGAAACCGCCGGAGCATAAGCCGAGGGCTTTAACACCGCACAGTTCCCCGCTGCTATCGCATCGATAAGAGGCTCCAGGCAAAGAAGCACGGGATAGTTCCATGGTGCCATAATGAGCACCACGCCGTAAGGCTCCGGAAGGATGAAGCTATCCGCCGGAAACTGCGCAATAGGGGTCGGAACCTTCTTGGGTTCCATCCACAGGCGCAGATGCTTTTTCACATAGGAAAGCTCGGATTTGGTCAATCCAATTTCTGCCATGTAGCTTTCAGAAGAGGATTTGTTCAAGTCGGCCTTCAGCGCCAGCTTCAACTCCTCTTCATATTCTTCAAGCGCTTTCTCAAGCCTTTCAAGTGCTCTCATACGAAACTTGTACTGCTTCGTCACTCCGGTTTCGTAAAACGTTCTCTGCATTTTCATTATCTTAGTAATATCTCTGTCCATGTTTATGACTATGCTCCTTTCAGCCTTGCTCCGCCTCGAAATATATCAGCATATAATTGCTTAATATCTGTTATGAACCTTTTCCGCAAAGCACATCATATTCTTCACAGTAAGCACGGTTCCATCATCCAACACTGCTCTCCCCGTCATTCGCCCGAATACCTGATGCTGATCGGAGGCGATAACAAGTGCATTCAGCTTCGCCGCCCTATCGATGACCGGTACGAAATCCATCTCGAACCTACCGTCACTTGAGGTGAATTTCCATGGCTTCAGATAATCGTCCTGCGGAATATGAAAAGTAACATCCTCCAGCTTGTGGGCTCTATAATCATAAAATATAACGTTTTCAGAGGCTGAACCGGTATCTCCGAAGCCGTAGCCTATATTAAAGCCGAAGGCATGCCCATCCAAATCGCAGTTCCCGCTTCCCCAAAACCACACATTATTATAAGTCCACACACCTCGTCCCCAATCCAGCGTACCAAAGTCAGTATCCGGATAGAATTCGTATCTTACACCTTCAAGTTCCATCCAGCCTCTGGCACGCATGCAATTGATTTTCTGATTATAATAGAAGGCGTTCTTCTTTTCCTTCCACGGAGTCGCTATTGTTATCGTATCCATGTCCGGCTGCTCCAATTCAATATGACACGTGAAATCTCTGCCTTCATGAAAATTATGGAAGAGGCAGTCTATGATTCTCTTTTCCTCTTCCAAGCAAAATGACATCTTAAGGCGTTTGTCCTCATATCTGACGTCCCCTTCACAGGAGCTTGACGGCATATGCAGCCTACCCATAGGCAGAAGGTTTAAAATGGTCTCCGTATGCTCCCATTTCTTCTTAAAGTCAAGCAAGGAGACGGACTGCAAACCGATATAACCGTCATCGGATATGGTAAAGGCAGCACCATAGTCTTCATTCATTACCAGATAATAATCCCATTCTTTTATACGGAATTTAGGAGCCTTAATATCCTCGCGGCGATAATCCTGGAACAGCCTTCTGGACCAGCCTCTTTCCGCGATGGAGCCATCAGCACCGAGCAGCTTCTGAGCCGTTGTTATTTCATGGTTTCTGGTTTTCATAATATCCCCCCTTTTGTATTATTATACCAGTTTCCATGTTAAACACATAGATATAATATTACAAAATGAATAAAAATAACTAAAACATTGCGCAAATCTCAAAATTGTTAAACAATATATATATATAATGAACCGTATAGGAGTAAATATCATCAAAGAGATGTAAAGATAAGGAGTTGCAACTTTTATCGGAAATGAAAGACACGAGGCTATAAGCCTTGGACCCGCCCTGGGCCTCCTCCTTTGGAGGGGCGGGTCTAAGTCTCCGGACTTTGAAAGGAGCTGGGTTATAAGAATGGATAAGATAGAATTTTCTAAGAGGGTACTGGAAGCGGAGCAAAGCTTATACCATGTATCGAAGGTATTGCTCTTCCATGAATCAGATTGTGAGGATGTCGTTCAGGAAGCAATTTTAAAGGCTTACCTGAAACGCGATTCCTTGAGGGAGGTGAAATTTTTCAAGACATGGCTGACCCGGATTTTAATCAATGAATGTTATCAGTTTTTGCGTACAAAAAAACAGGAGGTATCTTACGACGATTATATGTCGCAGGAACCTGCCGAGGAGAAGCATTATACCGAGCTTTACGATGCGATTCGGAAGTTGGATGAGAAGCATAAGCTTCCTATTGTTTTGTATTACATTGAAGGCTATTCCGTGGAGGAAATTGCCGGAACCTTAAAGATACCCTCCGGCACTGTCAAAAGCAGGCTTTCAAAGGGACGCAGAATGCTTAAGGACTTATTAGAAAGCGAGGAAATATTATGAGTAAAATATATGATTGGGAAAACGTACTGCCGGAAGTGCCCGCACAGTTTCACAACAAGATATGCAAGGCTCTGGACTCCCTTCCGCAGGAAAAAAGAATCTGCAGATTGTCCAGAAAAAAATATATAATATTTGTTGCAGCCGCCGTCATGCTCTTCAGTTCTTTAACGGTATTCGCCGCTTTAAAATGGAACCAGCGGGCAATAGAAAGATTTGGGGCAGATGAGAACCTCCAGCAAAGCTTATCGGAAAGCGGGTATTCCGACCAGAGTGTACAATCCGTCTCGGACAGCGGGATAACGATCACCTTGGAACAGACCATTCAGGATGAAAACCTGATTTATATTTTATTCCGGATTACCGCCGAGCAGGGAGATATTACAGCAAACAGTGCTATGGACTATGAACTGAACTTTTCTAACGGAATGGATGCCTATGCGAGCATTTCCTCAAGTTTTACAGACTCATTTCAGCAGCCTGAAACGAGCGGAAGCAGAGAGTATGAAATATGGATACAGAAAAATACGGATTATGACTTTAATGGCGCCAGCTTATCCTGCAATTTTTCAGCCCTTCAGGAATATGGAGAAAAAGCAGGAACCGCAAAAGAGCTGGCAAAGGGAGAATGGAACTTCTCCATCGATTTATCTGCCAACGACTCCGTTTCCTACGACATAAACCGCACGATAACGCTGGCTGACTGTAATGTAAAAGTTCGCAGCCTCCGATTATCTCCGCTTTCCTATTCCATTTACTGCGATGGAGATGATGTGCAGGCATTGCAGAAAGCTAACGGCATTAACTTCAATGAGCTGGATATTACCTACCCTCTTATTATAACGGGTATACAATATACGGACGGCACCGTCCTGCCGCAGGAGGTCCTTTTAATGAGTGAAGGCTTTCAGGAGGAAAGCGGGGAATATACTGCTGTAGGAAAGTTCGGGGATGTCTTGGATATGAGTCAGATACAGGCAATTATTCTGGGGGACTCTACCGAAACAATACCTATAAAATAGTAGCATTTTCCACATCGCAAAAGTGTGCCTCGCACACCGCCGCGGCCAAATACTTTGGTAGCACAGCTTTTGTTCCGCACAGACCGCGACTTATCGTTTGGTCAAATATAAAAAAGGTTAAGCAATCCCTTGCCGAATTGCTTAACCTTATATTATTCCATGTATCCGCCTTTCATAGGGGATACAGCTTTTTCTTTAAATAACTCAAGTACTTTGGAATCCGCCTTCTTCGCCTTCTGCTTCCAAGACTTTCTCCTGTTCTCGAGAACCTCCTTTATTTCCTCTTCCTGCATCTCCACTCCGTCTATTCCTATTATCTCCAGCTTTCTGCCCGGAATATCAACCAGTATGACGTCGTTCTCCTCCACCAATGCAATAGGGCCTCCCTGTGCGGCCTCAGGGGAAACGTGTCCGATTGCAGGTCCCTTGGAGGCACCGGAAAATCTTCCGTCTGTAATCAGAGCGATAGTCTTTCCCAGTTTCTCATCAGAGGCTATCGCTTCCGTCGTGTAGAACATCTCCGGCATGCCGCTGCCTTTCGGTCCTTCGTAGCGGATAATTACAGCATCTCCCGGTACTATCCTGCGGGCGAGCACAGCTTCTATAGCTTCTTCTTCACTATCGAAGGGTCTTGCCCGAAGCACCGCATGAAACATTTCCTCAGGCACTGCGGAATGCTTTACTACCGCGCCGTCAGGAGCAAGATTTCCCCTTAAGACTGCTATGGTGCCGTCCGTTCCTATGGGTGAGGAGAATTCTCTTATGATATCCGTCCTCTTTCTTCCCACTTTGTGAAGATGCTCCTCACATTTGTCATAGAAGCCGTTCTGCTTTAGCTCCTCCAGATTTTCTCCCAAAGTTTTCCCTGTTACCGTCATCACATCCAAATGAAGTCTGCCCTTAATCTCCTCCATTATCCTCGGCACGCCTCCGGCATAATAGAAATACTGAGCCGGCCATTGCCCTGAGGGTCGGATATCTAACAAATAGTGTGCTCCCCGGTGCAATCTGTCGAATAGGTCCGCATCTATTTCATAGCCAAATTCATGAGCGATAGCCGGAATATGCAGCAGCGAATTGCTGGAGCCCGATATTGCGGCATGAACCATTATCGCGTTTTCAAAGGACTTCATCGTCACGATATCCGAAGCCTTTCTTCCTTTTTTCGCTATCTCTACCGCCTGAATTCCCGCTTTATAGGCCATTTTCTTAAGTTCTGCATCGGTTGCAGGCATGAGCGCACTTCCCGGAATCATAAGACCTAATGCTTCCGCCATGACCTGCATAGTAGAGGCCGTTCCCATGAAGGAACAAGCTCCGCAGGAAGGGCAAGCATGCCGTTTATAGTAAGTAAGCTCCTCCTCGGATATTTCTCCTCTTTTATACATGGCGCTGTAGGCGCCGATCTGTTCCAATGTAAGAAGGTCCGGCCCTGCATCCATGACCCCTCCGGTGACCACAATGGCGGGTATGTTTATTCTTCCTATCGCCATAAGGTGTGCAGGCACCGCCTTATCACAGCTTGCAATGAATACGCCTGCGTCGAATACTGTAGCCTTTGCATGGACTTCGATCAAATTAGCGATAACATCTCTGGAAGGCAGGGAATAATTCATACCGTCATGTCCCTGCGCCATACCGTCACAGATATCGGTAGCGAAATACCTCGCTGCCTTTCCTCCGGTCTCATTCGCACCCCTTCTCGCTTCCTCCACGAGCGCGAGCAAATGGGCGCTGCCGGGATGACTGTCTCCGAAGGTGCTTTCTATCAAAATCTGGGGCTTTTCCAAGTCCTCTGCCGTCCATCCCATTCCCATTCTAAGCGGATCCATTTCTGGAGCTGTTTTTCTAATTTTCTGACTTTCGTATTCCATAGGTGAGCCGCCTTCCTTATATGCTTTTTTTATATTATTATAGCACGATCTCCGCTCGGTTTTCTGTTATCGTCACTTCTGCTTCCGGATGTCCTACCGCTTCCACAAAGAAATGCTTATCGCCCTCGGATTGCAATGAATAAAGAACACTCAAGGAGATTTTTTCTTTTTTCGCCGAAACAGAAACCTTCATTGCTTCCTTGCCGGCAATATCCGGTACCGTTGTATAAACCTGCGCCCCGTCCTGAATCTGGAACAGCTTTAATGTGGTACCCTCTGTATAATCATAATCCGGCCTTTCATCATTACTTCCTACTGCCAGAACAGTATTTTCCCTAACCATTAACGGAAGGTGGAAATAGTCAAAAACTTCCTTATACCACTTACCTCCTTCTTTCACATCTCCGGTAAGATAATTGGTCCATTTCCCTTCCGGCAGATAATAGGAAACTTCTCCTGTTTCCTTGAAAACAGGTGCTACCAGCAAGGAATCTCCCAACATATACTGCTTGTCTAAGGTCTCGCACGTCAAATCTTCCGGAAATTCCAGGAACATGGGACGCATCATCGGAATTCCTTCTTTATGTGCTTTTACTGCTTGTGCATAGATATAAGGCATGAGGGAACATTTTAGCTTCACAAACTTTCTTAAGATATCACATGCTTCCTCATCGAACAGCCATGGCACACGATAGGAAGTAGAGCCATGCAGCCTGCTGTGTGAACTTAACAGTCCGAATGCGCACCAACGTTTATACACATCGGCTGAAGCGGTTTGTTCAAAGCCTCCTATGTCATGGCTCCAGAAGCCATAGCCTCCAAGAGCTAAGGACAGCCCGCCTCTAAGATCTTCCGCCATGGACGGATAAGTAGCCGTACAGTCACCGCCCCAGTGGACGGGATATTTCTGCCCGCCTGCTGCCGTAGATCTTGCAAACACAAGTGCCTTGTCCTTTCCGAGCTTTCTTTCCAACAGTTCAAAGACCACCTTATTATAAAGGTAGCTATAATAATTGTGCATTTTCACCGTATCTGAGCCGTCGTAATACTGAACTCCGGTCACCGGGATTCTTTCTCCGAAGTCTGTCTTGAAGCAATCTACCCCCATATCGATAAGTCTTTCCAGTTTATCCTCATACCACTTGCAGGCCTGCGGGTTCGTAAAGTCCACCAGAGCCATTCCTGCCTGCCATCTGTCGCACTGCCATACCGATCCGTCAACATTCTTAACGAAGTATCCATGCTCCATCCCCTCGTCAAATAACGTCGATTTCTGCCCAATATAGCTGTTAATCCATACGCAGATATGAAGTCCTCTTTCTTTATAACGTCTCAGCATTCCTTCCGGATCCGGGAAAGTGTCCTTGTCCCATTCAAAATTACACCATTCATAACCCTTCATCCAAAAGCAGTCAAAGTGAAAAGTATGCAGAGGAATATCTCTATCGGCCATGCCCTGAATAAAGCTTGATGTCGTCTTCTCGTCATAGTTTGTCGTAAAGGATGTAGTCAGCCACAGCCCAAAAGACCAAGAAGGCGGAAGCGCCGGCTTTCCCATGAGCTGCGTATATAACTGTACCGTTCCTTTCGGCGTATGGCCGTTTAAAATATAATATTCCATCTGTTCGGTCCGCACACTGAACTGTACTCTTTCTACCTTTTCACTGCCTACTTCAAAATGAACATCTCCGGCATGTGCTACGAATACTCCATAACCTTTATTGGTAACATAAAAGGGAATATTTTTGTATGTCTGTTCAGAAGCTGTTCCTCCGTCCTCATTCCAGATTTCCACAACCTGTCCATTTTTTATAAAAGGCGTATAACGCTCTCCCATGCCGTATACATATTCACCCACGTCCAAAAGGAGCTGCTCCGCCATATAGTTTTGCTTTGTTTCTTTATTCTTCATGTAAGCAAGGTTACGGTAACTGCTTTCGGTGAGAAGTCTGTTTCCATCTTTGAATTCCACCTTCCAGGCATTTGCCGCTTTATAAATGACCGCACTGGTTTTTCCCGAGGTATATATAATTTTTTCTTCCTCTTCCGAAATGGAAATAAAATCGCCGCTTTGCTCATTTACTTCGTAGTTAGGGCCTTTATTTAAGGCACCTTTGAAGTGTACCGCAGAAACTTTGATCACATCTTCCATGGGACTGGAAAAGGTTACCGTAAGCATCGGCTGATTCAGCGTATCTCCGCGATCCACCATATGCTTGGTTGCCGCATACACAGTCAGTTTATTGTCTTTTACTTCGCAGTCGTAATATTCAACAGCATAAACCGGTTCTATTTCCTCCCTGATACGCCAATACCCATTTGTAAATTTCATAATTCATCTCCTAATGAGTGTTTTATACTCAATTTCCCATATATAAAGTTTTTATTGAAGCTTCTGTGACCTTCTTATCAGCCTATAATGATCTTGCCCTGACTGCGCATAGCTCCATCTTCCAATACCTTACTCAGTTCTTCCATAGACATCCTTTTATAAATCATGGATCTGACATCAATTTTTTCCGATTCTATCAAGGAAATAGCACGCTGCTGCGTATAAGGATTAATGAAGGATGCTTTTAATGTAATCTCCTTTTTAAAAAGCTCAAAGGGCTTGATTGCAAGCTCTTCCTCCGGCCTTGTAAGTCCAAACAGCATGACTACCGATTTCTTTCCCGCAATTTCCAACGCCTGTTTCATGCTGTCAATCCTTCCGACGCATTCAATCACTGTATGAATGCGGGTAATATGATTCTCTGACAGCACTTGCTTTATGTCCTGCTTTACCGGGTCTATCACAAGGTCCGCCCCTAATCTTACCGCCTGCCCCCGCTTGATCTCCACGGGCTCTATGGCAATAATTTTCGCCGCTCCGCTGATGCGCGCAAGCTGCAGCATAAGAAGCCCGATCATTCCCATGCCGAATACCGCCACCGTATCCCCGGGGTGTATCTCACACATATCGATTCCATGCAGACAGCACGCTACCGGCTCCGCCATCGCAGCTTCTTCAAAGGTAAGCGCCTCGGAAATAAGATATGCCTGTTCCTCAGGTACCGCACAATATTCTGCAAAGCCCCCGTTTACCGTCGTCCCGATACCAATCATGTTTTCACAGAAATGGCCAATGCCATTTCTGCAATATTCACATTTACCGCATAGCTTATTGGGGTCCACACAGACTCTGTCTCCAACCCTTATCCGCTTTACGCCTTTTCCTATTTCTGTCACTTCACCTGCGAACTCATGTCCCAAAACAGTTCCCGCGGGGCTTTTCGCGGCACCTTCGTCTCCTTCGTAAATATGTACATCCGTTCCGCATACCCCGCAGGCATGCACCTTGATGAGTATCTCACCATATCCGGGCACAGGTTTTTTCACTTCTTCTATCCTTAAATCTTTCTTACCGTAAAACACAGCAGCTTTCATCATTTTATACCTCATGTCCGCATTGGCGGACTCAAAATCAACAGTTAAAATTGTTTCTTAACTTAATCACACCTTGTAAATACCGGAAGCTGCGCAAGAGGAGCATCCACTTCGATAACCCTTCCGCCATCAAAGATTTCTTCAGTCCAATAATTTTTCCATTTGCTGCCGCTTGGCAGATAGACCTCTCTTTTTCTCATATCCGCATACAGGATTGGCGCAACAAGATAATCCGGGCCAAACATATATTCATCTTCAATTTCCCATGCTTTTGCATCTTCAGAGAAATCATAGAATAACGGTCTCATAACCGGCGTTCCTTTTTCATGAGCCTCTTCCATCAATTGTGTAATATAAGGCTTCATATTTTCCCGGAGCTGTAAATATGTTTTACAAATCTCATAGGCTTCGTCTCCGAACGACCACACCTCATTATCCGCACCGGAAACGCATGCCGCCCCTCCCTCTGTTCCCATGGGCTCTTTCAACGGCTCCCTATAGCCGTGCAAACGCATAACCGGACAGAACGTTCCATATTCAAACCATCTTATCAAGAGCTCCTGAAACGCAGGGTCTTTGGGGTCTCCTCCGTGGAATCCTCCGATATCGGTGGTCCACCATGGAATTCCTGCAATTCCCATATTCAGCCCTGCCGCCAGCTGATTGCGCAGGCTTCCAAAGCTGGAATGAATATCCCCCGACCATACGAGCGCTCCGTATTTCTGGGAGCCTGCCCATGCACAGCGGAGCAGGTTGATAATATTCTCCTGTCCCTGCTCCTTCATGCCGTCGAAAAAGGTTTTTGCATACATGGCAGGATAAATATTTCCTATTTGCACGTTGGGTCCCATATGGTAACGATAGTTATCGAAATCATAAATGCTGTATTCCGGCTCTGCTTCATCCAGCCAGAACACTTTTATGCCTTTATCGTAATAATTCTTCTTCGCTTTCTGCCATACGTATTTCCTAGCCTCAGGATTAGTCGCATCGAAGTGAACCGTATTTCCCTGAAAATCCATAACCATGCGAAAGCCTCTGTCGGTACGAATCAGATATCCCTTCTTCTTCATCTCGTTAAAATTCTCACTGCGGTAATCCACAGTCGGCCATATGGAAACCATCAACTCGATGCCCATATCTTTCAATTCTTTAATCATGGCATCCGGATCCGGCCAATACTTAGGATCAAACCTCCAGTCGCCCTGCAGCGGCCAGTGGAAATAATCAATAACTATGACAGAGATAGGAAGTTCCCTTCTTTTGTATTCCCTTGCAACCTCCAAAAGTTCCTCCTGCGTCTGATAACGAAGCTTACACTGCCAGAATCCCATAGCATAATCCGGCATCATAGGCACCGTACCCGCGACCTTGGCATATGCCTCTTCTATTTTGGCAGGGGTGTCCTCCGCCGTAATCCAATAATCCAGTGCTTTTGTGGAATATGCTTCCCAAGTTGTAATATTCTTGCCGAATATAGTTCTTCCAACCGCAGGATTATTCCAAAGAAACCCGTATCCCAGAGAGGAAATTGCAAACGGTACGCTGGCCTGTGAATTTCTCTGCGCCAGTTCGAGATCCGCGCCCTTCAGATTCAGGTAAGGCTGCTGATACTGTCCCATTCCATATATTTTTTCCTCAGGATTGGAAACGAAGCGCATGGACAGATGATAATCCCCTCCCGGAATCGGCTTGAATTCTCTGGCTTCAACTTCAAGTGCGCTGCAGTAATCTGCAAATACATCCAGCCTGTTCCTCAAATATTCATCTAAGAGCACTTCACCTTTCTGGTTATAAAATGTGAGCTTTCCATAATGGGAAATCCTGGCCTCTATCTTACCGTTTTTAATCGTCGCATAATCCTTTTCTATTTTTATTTCAGATACTGTCTTTTCCGGCTCTGTCTCAAGCACCCAGTCCTCACCAGGCATCTGAGCCATTTTAGAAGCACGGACACGGAAGCTGTTGGCCCCCCATGGCTGAATCCAAAGTTCTTCCGCATCATAATGAAATTTTAGGCAGTTTTCTTCCTGTCTGAATACATTCATTTTATAAAATCTCCTTTCGACTATTTCATTGTGAGTATTTAATAAACCCGATATCTGCTATCCCTTTACGGAACCGCTCGTCATACCTTCCACGATATGTTTCTGCATGGTGACAAAGATGATGCAGCTCGGAAGAATCAATAAGACTCCGTATGCCATAATGCTGTTCCACTTTGTACCGTATTGATTCATAAATGTATAGATGGCCGATGTCATAGGACGCATCACTTCTTTTGTGTTAAAGGTCATGGAGTATGCCAGATCATTCCATGCAAATACGAAGCTGAAACATGCCGCGGTAATTACCGTAGGCTTTGAAATAGGAATCGCAATGCGGAAAAAGGACGTAAGCGCATTACAGCCGTCTATCTTCGCGGCGTCTTCCAGTTCTTTCGGCATACTGAGAAAGCCCGGGCGGAGCATCAGGACAATAAACGGTATGGATATGGTGGCTGTGGACAAAATAGGCGCCCAATAGGAATTCAATATTCCCAGTTTCGAAAAAATCAAAAACAACGGTGTCAGCACAAGAGAGGCCGGAAGCATCTGCGTAATGAGGAAAATCAATACGAATAATTTCATTCCTCTCACTTTGTATCTTGCCAGGCCATATGCCGCCGGCACCGACAGGCATAAGGACAAGAGCATCGAACCGACTGCTATGATTACTGAATTCTTCATTGTGACAGACAAGCTCCCCAATTGATCCTTATATGCCTTTAAAGTAAAATTCTCAGGCCACAACGTCGGCGTCTTGGCAAAAATTTCGCTGTCCAGCTTAAAGGAATTAACAACAATCCAGTATAGCGGAAATAGGAAAATACAAGCGATGATTACGGCTGCCGCACTGAGTAAAATATTTTTATGTCTATAAGTAAGATGTATATTTTTCATATGATAGATGTGCTCCTTTCTTCCTGTGCTTCGCTTATATCACTTCATCCTTTGAAATTGTTTTTAAGTAAACTAACGCTACCAGGAACAAGCAGACAAACAATACATTGGCAGCTGCTGCTCCTTCGCCGAAATGGAACAGTTGGAAAGACAGCTTATAAGAATACGTCGATAACACTTCCGTCGCATCTACCGGTCCTCCTCCTGTCATTACGTATACCAAATCAAATACTTTGAAGGTAAGAACAAAGCCAAGTACCAATACGGACATAATTGTCGGTTTCAGAAGAGGAATCGTAATTTTAAAAAACTTCTGTGTTCCGCTCGCTCCGTCGATGGAAGCTGCTTCGTATATGTCTCCCGGAATGTTATTCAGTCCCGTAGTAAGCAGCAGCATATTGAAAGGGATTCCTACCCATGAATTAGCGATAATGAGTCCGAGCATTGCCGTATTTCCTTGCAGAAGCCATCCAATCGGCTGCTCGATTATATGTAAATTCATCAAAATTGCGTTGATGATACCATTACTTTCTGCAAACATAAACTTAAATACAAGTGCGGTTACTGTAACCGGAAGCATCCAACTGATAACAATAAATCCTCTGATTGCTTTGGAAAGTGTAAATTTCTTCGCAAAGAACATCGCAAATAAAAATCCCAGCGAAAATTGAATTATCAGGCATCCTACCGTATAAACAAATGTGTGTAATAACGCTTTTCTAAAGGTTAAATCCATAAAAATTAATTTATAATTATCAAATCCTACAAAGTCTCTTGCTGCGCTGCCCAATGTTTTTGCAGTCACGTCCTGAAAACTGATCATCCAGTTATATGCAATCGGGTATCCTATAAATGTCAGCATATAAATAACCGCCGGTACAATAAAAAAATATCCGAGTATCTGTTCTCTTTTCTCCCGCTTATTTGACTGCATATCCAACCTTCCTTTCCTATGGGTGTTCTAATTTTTGGTACAAAAAGCCCCATCACATCACAATTTAATATTGTACATGCGATGGGACTTTTCTATGAGTGCTCTTTACTCATTCGAGTGCTTCTTTACTCATTCGAGTGTTCTTTACTCATTCGAGCGTTCCTTCACTCATTTATCTTTTATTTTGAACCTATAGCGTCTATCTTCGCCTGAGCATCCGTCATTGCGGTATCCACATCTTTTTGTCCTGTAAATACTTCCTGCTGTGCGGTGTAAATTGCTGCGGAGATTTCCGGCCAATCAGGTGAAGGGCCTCTGGATTGTGCACTCGGCATTACTTCCGCAAATACGGAACTGAGAGGATCGTCCGCAAACATTTCCTGAACATTTACATCGGCTCTCGGAGAAAAACGTCCGATGGATTTGCAAATATCCTGTGACTTTTCTTTACTTGTAATCCAGGTTAAGAATTTCCATGATGCTTCTACATTAGCGCCGGTACAGATAGCAACATTCTCACCTCCGAGTACGGAAGCATATTCTCCGTTATCCGCCTTCGGAACTTTTGCAACGCCGTAAGCAAGGTCCGGAGCATCGTCTGCAAGTCCCGAGAACTGCCAAGGGCCGTTGATCATCATGGCCGCCTGTCCAGCTGCAAATTGTTTTTCAGCATCTGCCTGTGTCCAGTTTACGCACTCTCTGCTGATATAACCTTTTTCAATTAAGCCATATAAATATGACATAGATTCTTTAGAGCCTTCGGAAGTTAAATCGGTTACACTTCCTCCTGAAGATAATAACCAGGGCATATACTGGAAAGTGCCTTCTTCATTGCCGATTGCGGAAATAGCCAATCCTTTGCATGTATCCGTTGTCAGCTTTTCACAAGCTGCTTCCAGCTCAGACCATGTGGTAGGTACCGCTATCCCTGCCGCATCCAGCATTTCCTTGTTGTAGAAAAGGCCCAGGCAGTTATTTCCCCACGGAAGTCCGTATAATTTACCTTCATAATAGCAGGAGTTAATAGAACCCTCCATAAAACTTGCATCTTCCCATGAATTGTAAAGATCTGTGATATCTTCGAAAACACCCATGGACGCATAAGAGTTATGATCCGGATTATCCACCATGCCGCAATCGGGTAACTCTCCTGATACAACACCGATCGTATATTGCTTCATGAGCTCATCTCTCGGTAAATATTGAGCTGTTACATAAATTTCATCCTGTGCATTGTTGAATTCTTCCACTGCCTGGTTCACATATTTTCCTTCTTTGTCTTCCGACATATAGTGCCAGAAAGTAATCTCTGTCCTTCCGTCTGCGGATGTCGTGCCGGAACCGGAGTCGGTACTTGCGGCATTTTCGTTTTCCGCCGCCGTATTGCCTGCTGCCTCTGTTGCCTTCTCTCCGGAAGTCGAAGCTGTGCTGCTTCCGCATGCCATAAGCGTTCCTGCGACCATTGCCAGCGCTGTTAATAGTGCTATACTCTTTTTCATTTGTTACCCTCCTTCGTTTCTTTATAATTTTAGTATAATCGCTAGAGTACAAACAAAAAATTCCAATATTTTAAAAAAAGTGTATAAAACCCTTCTATTTTCTTGTGTTTTTCTGTACATCTATTGCAAACTGCTTGGCCGAAACCCCCGTATATTCTTTAAATACTTTGGAAAAATATTTCTGATCCGAATATCCCACACTGCATGCCACTTCATAAATTTTCATATCCGTAGATAAAATAAGCTCCTTAGCTTTTTCTATCCGGACTTTTTTTAGATAGTTGGAAAATGTCATTTTTGTTTCTTTGGCAAATAGATTACTTATATATTCAGGTGTCAGCCTGAATTTCTCGGCAAAAGTATCCAGGCCCAGACGCATGCCGTAACTCTTCTCCATAATCGCAATCATTTCCTTCACCATCTCCGAATATTCTTCCTCTCCCGGACGATAGGCTTCTTCCCCGTTTCCTGCCAGCTTAAGCAGTAATTCCTTGACGCTGGATATCGTAGCCGGCTTTAACAGATACTCTTTTACGCCAAGACGCATTCCCCTTCTCGCATATTCGAAATCGGCATAACCGCTCAGTATTACAAACGTACAAGCAGCGCCCATTTCTTTTGCCTTTTCGATCATTTGCAGACCGTCAATCTTAGGCATCTGAATATCAGTAATCACAATATCGGGCTCCAAATCCTGAATCATCTTGAGACCCTCATATCCGTTCTCAGCTTCTCCAATTACCTTACATCCCATATCTACTTTATTAATAAGGCTTCCGAGGCCCTGTCTGATTCTGAATTCATCTTCTACGATAACAATCGTTTTCATCACCTATCTCTTCCTTTCTTTTTGTCTGTTCGGTATGATCAGAATAAATTCGCTGCCTTCACTAAGCTTACTGTTAACAATAATCTCCGCTTCTTCCTGATAATATATCCTAAGCCTGTGAATGACATTACTGATTCCTATGCGCTTGCTGTTAAGAGGTCCTTTTTCCTCTATTTCTTGCTTAATCTCCGCAATCACCTCGTTATCCATACCGCAGCCATTGTCCTTAATACGAATTTCGAGTTTTTTATCCGGGCGCACAAAAGCTTTAACATAGATCATTCCGCCTTCCTTTACCTCTTCAAAAGCGTGCAATATCGTATTTTCAATGATCGGCTGCAAAAGCATTTTATAAATGGGAAATTCCATTGCTTCCTCTGTAATATCATAGCTGCAGTCAAAGGAATTATGAAAACGGTCTCTTTGGAGAAATATATACTTTTTCAACCAGCTGATCTCCGCCTCCAGAACCACTTCCATATCGATGTTGGAAACGCTGTATCTCAAAAGGCTCCCTAAGGTTCCCAGCATATCGCTGATTTCCTCCTCATCATGTTCGATGGCTCTCCAGTTAATGGAATCTAACGTATTAAAAAGAAAATGGGGATTAATCTGAGCTTCGAGGGCCTTTATCTCCGCATGCTTTTGGCTGATTGCCGCCGCCTTAATTTCCTCATTTCTCTGACGGAGCATTTCTACAAGGGAATTAACCCTTTCCGTCATCTTATTGAACTGTCTGACAATTACATACAGCTCATCTTTTTCATTCACATCCACATTAATCTTATCTTCGCCTATTCCTTCATAATCATGGATACCCTGTGCTATCTTCTGGATAGTTCCTATATATTTTCTGGATGTAAAAAACACGATCAGAAAGAAGAAACAGGTAACCGTTATCATGAGAATAAAGACCACGCTTACCAGATGATAAATATCTCTTCTGTATACGGCAGTATCAATAATGTTTACAATTGTCCAATCGGTTCCCTCTATCTTTTTTCTGTTTTCCGATATTCTTTTGATATTGCCGAATTCATCGTCCAGGTAAGCGTTATAATTCTTATTTAAGTAGGCATTGGGAACCCCTGCTATGATCCTGTCCTCATCATTTAATATTACCGTGGTAATTCCGCTTTCCTCTTTCCCGTTTCTTTGATTCTCGTCACCTTCATCAAACAAAAGTACATCATTATCCAGCGCCATAACCAATACACCTTTTTGCTCTTTTGTCTTGAGATGCTTTACCGGATATCCCATCATTATAACATAATCATCTCTTCCTTCCGTATTGCTTAAATTAACGGAGGCTATAAATGATAGTTTCTGCTCTTTATTGATTTTGTCGTAAATTTCTTCTCTTTGCTCCGGATCCGACCAAATGCTCTCATTCATGCTGCCATACCATTTCGAATAAGTCACGTACTGTCCGTTATCTGCTATGAAAGCGGCACTTCGGATGCTTTGGTAGGTGTAAACGCTCCTTCGAAGCAGGGTCTCCATGGCTGCTCCATCTACTAAAAGAGTCTCTTCATCTCCTTTATTAATGCTGTCAGCCAGCTTTATGCATTCGTTGTTGATGAGGAGTTCATACATCACACCCTTCAAGGCATCCATTCTTTCCTGAACTACGACCCCATGCTGTCCTGTATTCTGCTCCACAAGGCTGTAGGCGCCTTTTAAAATACTGTTGTAGTATATGATGCTTGCCGAAAAGGTTATGATGATGATGGGGAGCACTGCCATAAGCAGATATACGATGATAACCTTCCTTTGTATGCTAGATTTCCTTCCAAAAAAACCTTCTATGTATTCTTTCATGCTGCTGTGTTTACCTCGAATTTTGCAATTTTTAGCGGTTGTTTGTCAATGATGTTATTATACACTAAATTATTACCTTTTGTGATATTTGTAAATTCAAAAAGTCTTATTCGCAACTGGAATGTTGTGGAAGGAAATCTTATCCCCATATTCCAAACTCCGGTTTCCAAACCGCTTTAGCAGGACTACCTGAGTCAGGTAATACTTCCTGCGCTATCTGCCTCTGTAAAAAATCAGCCTCCAAAACATACTCTTCGTATGCTCCGGAGGCATATTGGGTAGACAATATTGTACCACTTTGCTAAATTAGTTTATAATATTTATTACTATATTGCTTTTAAAAACAAAGAAGCAGTGTACATATTCCTACGTTTACTTCCTTTTTTGTTGTATTTTTTTATTATTTTTGCATTTATCTTACTACTATATTCTCCCAAAAATCTAATTCTAAACATATATAGAAAGTTTGGCCCCTTATAAAGGGCACTCCAAATATGGATAACACGAAGGACAATATCTTAAGATATATCCCACATAAAATGTGTGTGTCGAATCTTCCTTGCAAAAATTACGATCATTCGCATTCTTGTTCAATGTATTATAACAATATTTTTTTTTGAGCTCTCAATTCGTTTTCTGTAAAATTAGTATTTTTTATGGCATTATCTAGTGCAGACTCATCCCAAATATCTCCATACTCGATATATTTGTTTCCGTTTACAATTCCATACATTTTTCCAATAGATGAAACAAAAAAGTATGTTTTTTCGCGCTGTGAAACAGGTGAATATTCAACGGTTTTTTGTGATTCTTTACTTAATAGAGGTAAAAGTTTGTTGATTTCTTTATTGTCAAAACGTGTGGGTGGAACATTTACTTCAGGAAAGAACCAGTATTCATACAACTGCCATTGTGCTATATTTTGAAATCTAATAAGTTTGGCTATTTCTATGAGCTGGTGATAATTATGTTTATGAACTATAGTATTTATTCTAACTTTTACATTAAGCTTGCTAAGTTCCCCGATTTTTTGTAAGACTAATTCATAATGCCCCTGCCAATTTCTAAACTTATCATGTACTACCCCAATACCATCTAATGGTAAGGCAATTATGTCAATATATTTGTCAATTGCTGAATATGCTTCATATGATAAATGTGAAGCATTACTATCAACATGAATTGCACAGCCTTTTTGGCTTATGTATTTGAGAAGCTCAGTAAATCCCTCGTTGCAAAAAGGCTCTCCGCCTCCAATTGTTATCACATCGGGTTGGAAGGTTAATATTGCATCGACAACTTTTTTCCATATTACAATATCGCCATTATTTGCATCGACAAAAGGTATATAGCAAAAAGGGCAAGTGGAATTACAGGATCCCCTAAAATTAAACGATATCCTGCTGATTTTGTGACAAGTAAACATCAATAGCCTCCTGCATATACGGCATCAATGTATAATTTTGGAGTTGGGAAGGGTGCATCCAATTATAGTCACTATGCTCTTTTGAATTCAATACTACGTCCAAATTATTTGTCTTTGCCATAAAAACAATTTGTGTTGTTTGTCTAAAAGGTAATTGATCATTATTTGAGTATACTGATAAAACTCGCCTTACTTCTATCTCTAATTGGGTTTCCTCTCTCACTTCTCTAAGCAAGGCTTCTTCAATTGTCTCCCCACTTTCAATACCTCCTCCTGGGAAATCCCACAGTTCGGGCTGATAAAGATTGTCTTTTGAGCGTTTCAACACGAGAATAGTCCCTGATGCCTGAATGATTGCATGCACTCCTACATATCGACGCGGTTGGTGAGTCTCTCTAGCATTCAACAACTCCAGAAGCCTATTTCGATGTGCTTCTTCATTTTCCTTCCATGAATCATATGCAGTAGAAAAATTCCAAAGCATATCAAAATTAGCGATAGCTTTTTCATAAAATGCAGTATTAGTGGAAACAGCAATCTCAAATGTTGACATATTCTTTGCGTAACGTGTGTCTTGCATAAAGTTAGAATATGGTTCGTAGTAACACTTTGTATCTGTTAAAAGCACAGACGCAGTTATTTCAAAGTCTATAAACCTCACAAGTAAATCCGGGTATTTTAAGACAAGTTGTTCGTAACTTGATAACGCATCTTGCAATTTTATCGAATACCATTTTGATTTAATATAGGCAGAAATGATATCTTCAGCTGACATTGTCCCTGCAATCAATGATGTGTAGTTTTTATTATTTTCATCTTCGCTAAATGCAGTGAGAACAGCGTAATACGACCAAGGATTGACTAACAAGACTTGAATTGTTGTACCTTGCTGTCTAACTTTCCTTGTTAATATATCCCTAAACCGCCCACCAATACTACCTATAAAAGAACTTCCACTACGAGCTAACAATTTAATAGAATTGCTACTTTCGAGTGCTTCTCTTTTATCCAATTGCCTTTCTTCTGGGTTTGCCGAAGTAAAATAGTTTTCTAATCCAAGAGCCTGAAAATGATTCGATGTGCAACTATTGTGAGATAAAGAGAGGTTTTTAAGGCAATGTATGAAGATTTTTGCTAACTGTTGCTTTAGCACAGAGTGAAAACACGAAATATCAAATGAGATTATAGTTAATTGCCTACTTTCAAGTGAAGAAAGTAACTTTACAGACTGCTGCATTTCTGAATCATTTATCGCCTCTATGTTTGTATACTTCCTTAATGTACGATATTTTTGATACGTAGTACTCAAACACAAAAGCAAAAATGGTTTTTCGCTCAGCAAAGCAGCTTCCAATTCATCGTCCCAAGTTATGCGACCAATCTCTTCCATAATAACAAAAACACAAATATCTGCATGTTGAACTGAATCAGTTGAATTTTTTATCCAAGAAGATTTTGTTGAGTTCCAATATAAGATGGTTCCAGATTGATACCACATAGGTTCACCAGCAAAGCCTTCCACAACATCATTGAAAGGTATTTCAATAGCGCTTACATCAGATGCTCCACAAAGCATTATTTTTAGCATGACTAAATCTCCTTTAATTTAACAATATTCATTATGTAGAAAGTTACCAACAATTGCATAAATGATAACAGTTATTCTATCCAAGGAGCAATATGAAGCCATATTCATTGTAATATCAATTCTTTAAAATATGGCAAATATCTTGCTTTCATCATGTGAACAAATTCGTCGGTTCAGAATGTATAATATATTCTTATTAGATGTAGCACAAATATATAGATTATTATTTAGCAGGTATTTCAACAATTTTTGTCAGGAAATGCAATCCCTTCAAAATATTCTTCGTTTTTCAACAGCCACATATAATTTCAATCTCCGACAACATTTTTGGTCAAACTTTTTAGTTATCTACAATCTTATCAACTAGTCTTCGCATTATAGCCATAATCAGAACATAGAGTAGCTTCCCATTATTGCTATAATATCTATCATAGATTACATTTTTACAACCTCATTCTATTAAAACAATTATGCAATCCACTATTACTTAATTCATTTTATTGTATTCAATCACCTCGTTGTCAAATAGGCTCTGCAACTGTACTTTCTCGAAACGCTATGTGCAATACAGAAACTAACTCCTTTTTTGCACTATTAAGAATTGCTTGATTATAATCGTTAACTCATCTTTTGATGTTGATTAGGCAGATATTACAGTGCTGCAACTTTGTCATTGTTATTAAAAGCTACTGAAACTTTCATTAAACATAGTAGTCGCCCGACAAAATTACTCAAACAGATATCCGTTTTTTAGCTGGGGGGTTTCTTCGGATGCGCTATCACATATGGATAACGTTATATGGAGTTCTGATAAAAAACTAGAAAACTTTTCATTATGAAATTCCCCTTTTATATTTGTAATATAATATCATATTTTTACAAATTTTACTATATTTAAACAGTTAAATATAATCTTTTTGCGTATAATTCTTAACACTACCATTTTAGCCAGTGGAACGCCATTGCAGCACACTTATTTTTTATCCATAACCTTACAATAAATTACCGCCGCCACCGTGCTTAAGCAAGTAGCCACAAGCGCCGGCGCAATTACTGCGGTGGGGTTTGCACTTCCATATTGGCTTCTGTATACAATCATGTTGACCGGTATCAATTGCAGGGAAGAAATATTCAATATGAGAAAGGTACACATTTCTTTGCTGGCCGTCCGTATTTTTTTATCTCCGGTATATTCCGGGTTCCCCCTCTCTCTTTCCAGCTGCGCTAATGCTTCCATAGCCTTGAGCCCTGCCGGAGTGCAGGCCCAGCCAAGCCCTAATATATTTGCAATAATATTGGTGGATATATATTCCCTCGCCGCATGTTCCTTAGGTATGCGCGGAAACATAAATGACATGAACGGCTGAATACCATCGGTCATTTTCCGAATCAGCCCGGAGGTTTGAGCAATCTGCATCAGACCGACCCACAAGGACATAACGCCCATCATCGTAATACATAACGACACCGCCTCGCCTGCGGAGTTTAAGGCTGCGTTGCTCACAGCCTTTATATTTCCTGTAAGCGCTCCGTAAATGACCCCTATAATAATCATAATCGCCCAAATATAATTTAACATATGAATCACCATCTATTTGTTTGACTAAACTATATTCGCGTTCCCATTCATATATTCCGGCAAAGATTATATATCCGCTTCTTTATGCACGTTCTTGTTTCGTTCTGAATTCCTTAATTTAGCACGTTACTCCTATGGAACAAAAAAAGAGCTGCGCACTAGTATAATGCGTCAGCTCATTTTCTTGCCATATTTTATTCTACATTTCTATGTCTGTCTTCCATATCTTCATGGGAAATCTGAAGCTTTTCTTCCAATAGCATAACAATAATATCGAACAGCATAAATAAATGTTGTTCAAAAAGATTACCCATCGGCTGAATGGAAGGAACTGCCCTGTCGTCCGTTCCGTTAAATACGCTCGCGGGAACAAAAAGGACATAATCTGCCAAACGTGGAGTTATTTCATTCGGAGAGCCCGTTACCACTGCAATTTCTGCTCCCGTTTTTTTCGCTTGTTCCACAACATAATGGATATGTCCTATTTTACCTGAGCCGTTAGTCGCTATAAATAAATCACCTTTCGTCATTCCTGGCGTTGTATCATCCCATATCCAATGTACTTCTTTGCCCAGATGCATTAATCGCATTGCGAAAGCCCTGCTGGCTATGCCTTCCCGTCCTACTCCCATTACAAAAATGCGGTTTGCCCTTTCAATTGCATTCATCAAATCAACTGCTTCCTTCAAGTCCTGCTTTTCAAATGCCAGCCTATGCTCTTCTAATATGGCTTTGCTTAATTCTTCATATCGTACTGCCGTGTCCATGTATTTTTCTCCTTTCTCTGTTCGCACAAAATATATTGTATATTACATTTAATATTTATCATGCTTTCGCCTTCATACTCATCTTAAGTTTTTTATATTCACTGTAATTACCGATAATGTGGTTCAATCCGAGTACGCAGACTAACATAATTCCCCAAATTAATTTCTTTGTATACGGCGATAAAGACATGATCGTAAATGCACTGGACATCACCTGCATCAACAAAATAGCAATTACAACTCCCTGAACCTTTCCTTTTCCGCCGTTCGGATCAATTCCTCCTACTACGCACACAATCATGGTCTGCAATAAATAAGAATCCCCATATCCCACTTTCGCTGAATTTACGCGGCTCAATATAATAATACCGGCAATACCGGCAAGCAGTCCCGTCAATAAGAAGGTGCTGATACACATTTTTTCATTATGAATTCCACTGAATCTGGCCGCTACCGGATTTCCTCCGTATAGATAAAAATTCCTGCCAAAGGATGTATAGGTAAGCACCAATCCCACGATAACCGCAGCTCCAAGGAATATCCAGAAAATAACAGGAAGCTCTAACAATTTAGCTTTTGCTATCATAGAAAATTCCGGTATTAAATCGCCAACGCTCGCGCCGCCGGTTACTGCCATTCCTATACCCTGAAATAAAGTCATCGTTCCCAGCGTTGCTATCAGCGGCGGTGCAGAGGTTTTCGATATCAATATCCCGTTGAACGACCCGAATAAAAGGCTGCATACTATCGCGAAGATAAGTGCTAAAATGATTCTTGCCGCTCCGTCGGTTCCAAACGATAATTGCCCGTTTAACACATAAGCCGTAAAAATTGCTACGGTATTGGCATTCGCTATAATAGACAAGTCAATACCACCCACCATATTCGATAACATCATGGCCAATGCTAAAAAGCCGAATTCCGGCACTTGAAACAGCATGGACTGGATATTGTTCAGCGATAGCAACGACGGGCCGATAATTATCCGAAGCGTAATAAATATTGCAAATGTCAATGTCACTAAAATACTCAAGTTCAAATCACGATTCATATATTCTCTTATTTTTTTCATCATATGCCTCCTATTCCGTAAATATCAAATGGCTTCTGTTCTTGATTCTTTCCTGATAGGAAGTTATCGCAACGGAAACTACTAATATCGCTCCTACAAACAGATTGTTCCATGAGGAAGACAAACCAATCAATATTAGCGTAGAGTTTAAAAGATAAATAATGGTAACTCCCAAAATTGTGCCGAATATTTTACCCTGTCCGCCCGTTATCTTAGTTCCTCCAATTACCACCGCCGCTACGACCATAAGCTCATTGCCAACCAGCTTATTCGGATATAACGCATTGATCTGCGCTACATAGATAATGCCCATAATGCCTGCTAAGAAGCCCGAATACGCATATACAAACAATCGGATTTTAAAAGGATTAAATCCTGCTCTCCTTGCAGACTCCTCATCATTTCCAATAGCAACGATACCTCTTCCTATCATCGTCTTATAGAGAATCAGCCATGTTGCAATTCCTATTAACAAAACAGGAACAAGAGATATTGTCAATCCTACCGCTCCATCCTCTGTTACGATCTTAAATATGGTTCCTTGTCCGAATTCATGCAAGCACTCCGGCAAGACTCCGGCACCAAATGATTTATCGCTGATAAAAGTCGTCATAACCCCATGGTATAAATTTTGTGTACCTAATGTAATAATAAAAGGCGGCAGCTTCAGCCAGTTAATCAAAAGAGCGTTTATCAAGCCCAACCCTATTCCGATCATTCCTGAAAAAAGAAAAGCAATTCCCAAATTATCAATTCCCAATGCAATCATGACATTAATCGTCGTATAACTGCCAAACAGTGCAATTGCCATAAAGGAAACATCGATTCCTCCGGATATCATCACTACCAACAAACCGATGGCAACAATCATTGTTGTGGAAGAAGTTCTTATAATGTCAAATATCGTTTCAAAATGAAGAAACGCCGGATTTTTAATACTGACCAATATACTGTATATAATAATAATTAAGAGAAGTATTTTCTGAAATTGATCCACTTTTTTGATCTTCATTACATTGCCTCCTTTATTTCCGTATTTTCTCCGCTGCTGATCAGATTGCTTATCTTCTGTGCTGCATCCTCTTGGTTCAAATCATCTTCGTTCAATGTCACAACACATTTTCCTTCCGCCAGTACAACAATTTTATTGCAATTTGCCATGAGCTCCTGAATCTCATCGGAAATAAAAATAATCGCCATGCCGTCATCGGCAAACTTATGTATCTGTTCATAAATTTCTGCTTTCGAACCGATATCAATACCTACGGTAGGCGTATCCATAATGAATACCTTCGGCTTGGTCGCAATCCATTTTCCGATTACCACTTTCTGCTGATTTCCTCCGGAAAGTGTTCCTATTATAGTGTCGATAGAAGGAGTTCTGACCTTTAATTCCTTTACACATTCCTCCGCTAACTTTTCTTCTTTTTTTCTGTTCAGGATTCCCCTGTTCGATAAGGCATTTACCAGGGCGGAAGACACATTTTCCTTAATTTTTCTTTCGATAAACAATCCTTGATGGAAACGGTCTTCCGGAAGCAATGCAATGCCGAATTCCTTCGCTTTCATCGGAGAATTGATCTTGACCTCTTTTCCCTCCACCTTAATACAACCACTTTGGGTTTTGTTCAGTCCGAATAACGACATAGCCAGCTCAGTCCTGCCGGAACCTAACAAACCGGTAAGTCCGATAATATCTCCTTTTCTTATTGAGATGTTAATATCTTCATATTGGTCCTTACGTGTTAAATGTTCAATTTCCATAATCGGCTGATTATCTTTGCACTTCCTATGATATCTCGGATATTCTACCTCGCGTCCCGTCATATAATGTGACAGACTCTTTTCGTCCAGGTCCTTACTGTTAAAATCACCGATCTTTTCTCCGTTCCTAAAAATCGTGATCGTATCCGCTACCGAAAATATTTCATCCAGTTTATGGCTAATGAATACAATTGCCAATCCTTTTTTCTTCAGCTCAACAATAATTTTCAGCAGTCTTTCTACTTCCTTTTTCGTTAATGCCGTGGTCGGCTCATCCATAAAGAGGATTTTGGCATCCTGTGCCAGCGCCCTGCAGATCGCTGTCAACTGTCTGTTCGCCATAGAAAGCTCTCCGACTGTCTGATCCATATCAATCGATACACCGATCCTATCCAATTGTTCTTTTGCAATTTTCTTTATTTCTTTCCAGTTTACGATCTTTTTCTTCTCAAAGCTTAGCTTGCTTATCGCTATGTTTTCAGCAACGGTCATATGTTGAAACAAGGATAAATCCTGATAAATAACCTGTACCCCTTCCTTCATTGCCTGATAAGGAGTCAGGCTATGGTAAACGTTTCCATTTAATATAATTTCTCCTTCATCCGGGGTATGAACTCCTGAAATATTTTTTACCAGCGTCGATTTTCCGCATCCGTTTTCGCCCGCAAGACAGTGAATCTCTCCTTTGTTTATGGATAGGTTTATTTCTTTGAGCGCTTTTACGCCGATAAAGGATTTGCTTAGATTTTTCACGCACAGTATTTGTTCCATTCTTTTACCTCCATCTCTTCTTTTCTTTTACAAAAAAATGGAGAACGGTTACCACGCCGTTCTCCATTTCTACCTTATCATGTGATAGCAACCTGTCATATGGTGTGTTTAGAAATTATAATCATCTACATTCTCTGCAGTAAATTCTAACGGTGCAAAGCCATAAGCAATATTGTTCTCAACGTTAACACTTTCATAGCCTGTAATCTTTAAGTCTGTTCCTGTCTCTACTCCCTGACCGGAAGCTAACAGATAAGCCGCATAGCAGGTTGCGTATCCTGCATCTGCCGGTCTCCACGCTAATCCATGCGCCATGGAGCCATCCTTTAAATAAGTCGAGGACATAGAAGGCAGTGCCAGAGAAACAACAGGAATTGTCGTCGCTTTATCTTTTTCCAGCAATGCTTCACATATTCCGCCGCCCTGTGCAGAACAATCGAAGAATCCGTTAATATCCGGATAAGCCTTTAAAATTTCAAGGGTCTTATCATGAGCTCCCTCTACACTGTTTCCATCTTCATAGGGTTCCTCCGTAACACATTCCATATCCGGATAATTTGCTTCAATGTATTCTACTGCCGCTTTATACCATGCCATATGTGTTTCCATCGTAAGGCCGCCGACAAATCCGGCATATTTTCCCTTACCACCCATGGCCTCTGCCAAACTTTTACCGAATAACTGTCCGAATTCTTCATTAATAAAAGCTTCTACATCCAGATCTACTTTGTCTGCCGTACCCGGTGCTTCATGAGTTACTACTACGATTCCGGCTTCTCTCGCTTTTTCAATCGTCGGTACCAAGGCCTCCGGATCATTGGGTACAACACATATCGCATCTACTCCTTGAGCTATTAAATCTTCCATAATAGCAATCTGGCTGGCAGCATCACCTGTCTCAGGTACCTGAACCGATACGTTGAGTCCCGTATCCTTTTGGAGCTGCTCAACACCTGTTACCATGTCATCAAACCAGGAATCACTTTGTTTTACTACCATAACAACTTTGTAGTCTGCCGGATCTGCTGATTTATCCACTGCCTCTGCCGATGCTTCTGTTGTATCTTCGGTTTCGGCCTCTGTCTCCGCCGCCGCATTATCTGTGGCTGCACTGTCTGCAGCTGCCGGTTGGTTACTGCTTCCGCATCCTGCTAACATAGATGCGAACATTGTCATGCACATGAGCATTGCCATCATCTTTTTCATTTCATTTTCCTCCTTGTTGTAAGCTTTGCTTTATAAGTATATTATATGGAATTCTTCTGTTTTTCCTATCCAATTATCCGTTGTCGTTTTTCAAATTTCCGACCTGTTTTTTCATCTTTGGAAATAACCTTGTAATAAGAAATAGGATAGATTATAATCTGTCCATACTGCGTATTATAACGTATTATATCTAGTGAGAGGATTGGGATTATGAGGAAGGCATTACAGTATTTGGAATATAAATTAAGTTGTTTTTCGCTTAATACTAAAATTATTTTTATTATTCTAGTAGTCTTATTTATTAATGTAGCTGCTTCACTCGTAAGCATCGATATGGTTCAAAAATCCAGTAATCGTTTACTGTATGAATCATTACAAGGCTCCTTAAATTACACTGCGGAGAATATTTCTTTTAAATTATCCAATATAGAATCCATGTCAAGCTCTATTCTATCAAACCAAAATATACGCAAAAATCTAATTGCATTAGATGAAGAAACTTCTGAAATCGGAATACGAAATATTAAGAACACTTTAAAATATTTAATCAGCGATTACTACCAGACATATAAACTAAATAATATCAGCTATATTAATTTATATAATCCCCGCTTTGTTACTTATAGCTATGAGAGTAAAAGTACTTCCACTCCGGATGACATTCATCAGGCAGTTATCCAAAAAGCCAATCAAAATTCGGGCTATCCGTGCTGGGTAACCGATTACTGTAATACCTATGGCCTTTTTCTCGGAAGAGATTCAAGGAAAATTAATAACTTGAAATATGAAACGATCGGTACCTTAGTTGTTTCCATCGACATGGAAAAAATGATCAAATCCTCGACCCGGTCGTTATTGGATACGGACTTTGCCCAGTACATTATATATGACGGAACACATGAAATCTTCCATTCCAAATCCTTAGACGCCTCTACTGTGGCATCGATTCAATCCTCTCTCTCTGAAAATTACGATGTGCTTAAGATCGGAAAAAGCAAGTACTTTTGCGTACGGGGAACTATTTCCAATCCTTCATGGAATTATATTTGTTTAATTCCATATGATTATATTTCAGACACCATTAATATGTCCATGCTTCTTTCCTTGAGCGTTATACTTTTCTGTGTAATAATGTCTTTGATTCTTTCCAGATTGTTGATTCGCTCCATTATGAAAGATTTTTATCTTCTTATACAGAAAATGGATGCCTTTGGAAAAGATGAATCGAAATTACCCGATATAGGAGGGCATTATGATCACCGTAAGGACGAAGTCGGAATGCTCCATAATCAATTCGATCAAATGGCCATCAAGCTTCAGCTTCTGATTCAAGAAAACTATGTAAACGAAATTCTTAGAAAAGATGCTAAAATAAAAGCTTTGGAAAGTCAAATCAATCCGCATTTTCTATATAATACTTTGGAATCCGTAAACTGGCGGGCAAAAGCAATTGGGGAAAAGGATATTTCACTTATGATCGAATCACTTGGCTCCTTGCTGCGGGTTACACTTAGCAATAAGGATACCCAGCATACCGTTGCTGATGATTTGGATATTGTAAAATGCTATATGAATATTCAGAAAATACGTTTCCCTGACCGCTTATCCTTTATAGAAAATGTGGATCCTTCCATTCTCCAAGTCGAAATTCCGCTGCTTATTTTACAGCCCTTGGTAGAAAATTCCATTAACTATGGCATGGAAGAAAGTATCGATGTGTGCCATATCGAAATAGAAGGGCATATTTGCAATGAAACGGTATTTATAAACATCATAAACAGCGGTTCCCAATTCGAGGAACACCTTTTGGAAAAGTTAAATAAGCAAGAGGTAATCCCACATGGCTTTGGAATTGGACTTTTGAATATTCATCAGCGCATCCAGCTTACCTACGGCTCCTCCTATGGGCTGAATCTATACAATAAGGACGAGGATACCGCTGTCGCCCAAGTAACCATTCCGGTAAATAAAATATAAAAAATAGGAGTGTATGCTTACATGTTGAAATTATTAATTGCAGACGACGAAAAGATAATACGCGAAACCATCTCCGAATTAATTGATTGGAAAAGCCTGGGTATTTCATTGATGGGAACCGCTAAGGACGGGATAGAAGCATATAATATGATTCTCGACGAATATCCGGACATTGTACTCACAGATATCAAAATGCCCGGTCTATCGGGATTGGAGCTGATTCAGAAAATTTATGCAGTCAACAAAGATACTCAATTTATCATTTTAACCGGATACAGCGATTTCGAATATGCGAAAAAAGCGATGCAGTATGGCGTGCGCTATTATCTGCTTAAGCCCTGCAATGAGGAACAGATTATATCCAGTTTAAAAGATGTAATACATGACTACTATGATAAGCTTGCGACCAGAAGAAATGTGCAGGATAATTTACCGCTCCTTAACCAATTCCGGCAAAACCTGCTTATCAATTTAATTAACGATGGCCTTACTTCTCAAAATTCTTTATCCAAGGACAGTTATGTTCCGTTCCATAAAGATTACAGTAAATACCTGGATTTTTATACCACTCTCTACGAGGTTTGTTATTTCTATTATCTTATAGAAGAGAATATGCAAAATCTTATTGATTTAATTGAACATTATCGTGAAAATAATTCTCCCGGTATTTCTTTTAATTATCTCTATGTGCATAATACTCTTGTACTTTTTTTTCCTTCTTTTGGTACTTCGTATGAAGAAATGGATGTATTTATGTCTAAGCTCAATTTTTCTAATCAAAGTACCGGGATTCTATATCAGAGAAATTCTTTTGACAACTTTGAGTTGGCTTTAAATAAGATTATTTATCATATACGCCTTTATGAACAAATTATATATACCGATGGCACAATAGTAACGAGAATAAGCAATTATCAAAATATTATCCGCGAAGTTCAAAACTATACTGCGCAAATTTACGTAGACGACAGAGAGGAATCCGCAAAGGCTATTCATTCATTGCTCAGCGTTTTGCAAACCATAACGGATATTAATTTTTTAAAGCAGCTGGTTTCTTCCGTTATCGTTATATCTTCCTCCAAAAATATATCCTATCACGCTCTTTTTGCCGCAGAATTTCTAGCGGGAGTAGGGTCTTCCTCCAATTGCCAGGAAATTACAAGCTCTCTTAGACAATTATTGGAAACCCTCTATCATAAATATCATTCTTATACTGCTGCCGGCACTATTAGCGCCAAGATACAGACTTATGTACAGGAACATTTATCCGATCCGGATCTTTCCTTAAAGTGGATTGCCGACAATTATCTTTATATGAATGTGGATTATGTAAGTAAAAAATTTATTAAGGAAACAGGGGAAACCTTTTCTAAATATTTAACTGATGAGAAGGTTAAGAAAGCCAAGGAGCTTCTGGCAGAACAAAATCCCATAAAAATTCAGGAAATTGCAGAGCTTGTCGGTTGCGGAAATAATCCGCCGTATTTTAATCAGATTTTTAAGAAAAGTACAGGATTGTCGCCAAGCGTTTATATGAAAAAAATTCATGGCGATGTATAGAAGTAGGAAGCCGCTGCAAAATATTTGCAGCGGCTTCTTGCTAAGATACTTATTATTTTCATTAATTATTAGTGTTAGGTACTAGCTTCTGGAACGCATAGCTGCAATGGTACCGCCATCGCACAGTATGTCAACACCTGTCAGATAACTGCATTTTTCACTCGCCAGGAACGCCATCAGCTCACCGATTTCTTCCGGTTCTCCAAGCCGTCCAAGCGCACTCGCCAGCGCGAAGGATGCCGCCTGTTCTCCTTCCAGTTCGCCCATAGGAGTTTTAAAGGTCCCAGGAGAAACGGAGAGTATGCGGATTCCATTTTTTCCATGAATACAAGCAGCTTTTTCCGAATACCATACCACGAAATTTTTCGACAGCGTATATGCCATATTCGAGCTCATTTCTCCCGGAACGGAGGAAACGATGCCGAGCATTTTTTCCTGAAAAACGGAAGAATCGCTTAGACTCAATTTATATACTTCCGAGGGAACCTTATCCGCAGGCACCATGTACGCAGACATGGAAGAAACATTTAGAATGCAGCTTCCTGCCGGCATTATTTTAGCCAACTCTTCGTTCATATAAATAGTTCCCATGGCATTGACATTGAAAATAATATCTCCGCCGCCCATGTGGGGAGACATTCCTGCTGCATGAATCACGGCCTTCACTTGGCCTAATGACTGCACGTGCTCCGCCAAAGTCTGAACGGATTCCCTGCTGCTTACATCACAGGGGAAACTCTCCGCTTCCACACCCATACTGTGCAGCTTAGCAAGCGCATTCTCAAGCTTGCCGGGAGTACGTCCTACCAGCACAATATAATGGTCTTTTCCCATAATTTCAGCAGTTGCCAGTCCCATGCCGCTTCCGCCGCCTGTAACAACACAAACATTTTTCATCGCACTATTCTCCTTTTTCTTGAAATACATGATATAATACTTCCTATTATCCTCAGTATATCCGTTAAAGAAAAATAATGCAATCGACGATTTTCCCTACCATTCGATTACGGCAGTTCCCCACGTGAGCCCGGCGCCAAAGCCGGACATAACTATCTTATCTCCCGGGCTAAGCATTCCCTTCTGATTCATCTCATCCAGAAGAATGGGTACGCTTGCCGCAGATATGTTCCCGCAATGATCCAGACTTAAAGGGAACTTATCTTCGCTTACTTTCAGACGCTTTGCTACGGACTGAATGATTCGGATGTTCGCCTGATGAAGTACAAAATATTTAATATCCTCTGTTTTCAGCTGCGACGTTTCAAGCACCTTTATAATAGATGAAGGCACAGTACTCACTGCGAACTTATACACTTCCTGACCATCCATGGATACATAACCCATTTCAAAGGGATTTTGAATCAACGGGTTATTATTTACACGGTCCCTGCACGCAAGAACACTTCCCTTTGCTCCATCAGATCCCTGAGAGAAGGCAAGCAGGCCCCTCGCGCCGCTTCTTCCTATTTCGTGCTCTCCCGATTCTTCGTCCGTATATGCCCGCACTACGGCTGCCCCCGCTCCGTCTCCAAAAAGAACACAGGTGCTTCTATCGTTCCAGTCCATAATTTTGGACAGCGTCTCCGCCCCGACCACCAGCGCCGTTTTATAAATTCCTGACTGCAAATAAACGTAAGCAGTATGAAGGGCGAACATAAAGCCGGAGCAAGCAGCGTTTATATCGAAAGCTACTGCGCTTGCCGCACCTAGCTTTGCCTGCACCTCGCAGGAGGTAGATGGAGTTACATAGTCTCCGGTAATTGTCCCCACAATAATTAAATCGATATCCTCCACACCGATTCCTGCATTTTTAAGCGCTCTTTGCGAAGCTTCCGCAGCCATGGAGGCTGTGGTCTCTTCCTTTGCCAGCCTTCTCTCTTTTATACCCGTACGGCTGGAAATCCATTCATCGGAGGTATCCATGATTTTTGATAAATCATCGTTGGTTACCACACTTAAGGGGAGACAGCTTCCCGTCCCTATTATTCTCATCATAATAATAACCTTGCCTTTCTAACACTATTCTCCGTCTATTTCAAATTCTTTCATAATATCCTTTACATGTTCCAGCTTCTTGGCCCTGCAAGCATTTGACCCGCAGAAAAGAAGTCCGTCCTTTACATTTCCATTTACTGCATTTATGAGAGCCTGCGTGATGCAATACGGCGTTTCTGCCGGGTTGCAGGTTATGATACAATCGAAGCACTTCCTGGGAGGTATTCTTCCTTCTGCAGTTCTTCTCGTAAACTCGTTAGCAATGGCACGTGCCGGCATTCCTACCGGACTTTTTACGATTATAATGTCTTCCTCAGAGGCATCTATGTATGCCTGTTTGTATGCCTCAGAAGCGTCGCATTCATAAGTCGTTACAAATCGGGTCGCTACCTGGACGCCGGAGGCTCCAAGTGAAAAAGCGTGCTCCGCATCTTCTCTCGTATAGATTCCTCCCGCAATCACTACCGGAATTTCTCTGCCATGCTCACTTGCGCATTCTGTTACATGCCCGATAATCCTGCGGATTTCTTCGTCATAATTCAGCTCCTCTATATGGCTGAGCTGCTCCCCCTTAAAGCCGAGATGTCCTCCGGCCAAAGGACCTTCTATAACGACCATATCCGGTAATCTGTCATACTTCTTCATCCAATATTTTAAGATAATCTGCGCCGACTTAAGGCTTGAAACGATAGGCGCAATCTTTGTCTTGGCCTTTCCTACCAGCTCAGGCAGAGTCATCGGCAGCCCTGCCCCCGATATGATAATGTCCACGCCTGCAGCTATTGCTGCCTTTACGTATTCCTCATATCGTTTTGTCGCCACCATAATATTAACGCCGATAATTCCGCTTCCGGCAATTTTTCTTGCTTTATCTATTTCCTCTTTTATAGCACGGAGATTACACCCTATCGGGTCTCTGCCAAAGTTTTCGCTTTTGTAACCGATTTGCGCGGTGGAGATTACGCCTACACCGCCCTGAGCCGCTACTGCTCCCGCCAGTCCGGACAGACTGATACCTACGCCCATTCCGCCCTGGACCACCGGAATCTTCGCTGTCAGGTCTCCGATTTTTAAGGGTTTTAATAAACTATCGCTCATGATTCCTCCAGGCTGCCTATGGCAAAAGTAAGCTCTGCCTGCACTGCCAGCTTTCCATCCACATATGCCTTTGCGCTTCCTATGCCGATAGGGCCTTTTATTTTAATAATTTCTGTTTCCAGCATAAGTACATCTCCGGGCACAATTTTTTTCTTGAATTTTGCCGAATTGATTGCTCCGAAATATGCAGTCTTTCCTTTGAAACCGGGCTGACTGAGCAATGCTACGGCACCTACCTGCGCCAGTGCCTCCACTACAAGCACTCCCGGCATAACCGGCTCTGACGGGAAATGCCCCGCAAAAAACGGCTCGTTATAGGTCACGCATTTTTTTCCCTTCGCCCTTACGCCCGGTTCCAGCTCCTCTATGGTATCCACGAGCAGGAACGGGTGTCTGTGAGGGATGATTTCCATAATTTCCTTTGTTGTCAAAACGGACATCTCTATCTCCTAATGAGTGTTCTTTACTCACTCTTCATTTATTTTGTCTTTTTATTCCGTGTATTTCTTTGCAATTATAGTGGAATTGTGTCCGCCGAATCCCAGCGAATTAGAAAGTGCGTAAGTAAATGCTTCTTCTACAGCTTCCTTGCAATAATCCAAGTCACACTCTTCATCCGGGATCTGATAACCCACTGTGCGGTGAATATAACCCTCTTCCAATTCCTTTACACAAGTCACGAATTCAAGAGCTCCTGCTGCACCGAGCAAATGACCTACCATAGATTTTGTTGAATTAATTTTTACATTCCGGGCATGATCGCCAAAGGCTTTCTTAATCGCTCTCGTTTCGAATAAATCGTTGTGATGAGTGCTCGTTCCGTGGGCGTTGATATAGGTAATGTCCTCGGGCCGGATTCCCGCATCCCCGATGGCAAATTCCATGGCCTTCGCCGCACCTTCCCCATCCTCCGCCGGGGAGGTGATGTGATAAGCGTCCGCCGTACAGCCATAGCCTACTACCTCTGCGTAAATCTTAGCGCCTCTCTTTTTTGCATGCTCCAATTCCTCTAAGATTACCGCTGCCGAGCCTTCTCCCATGACGAACCCGCTTCTTTCCTTATCGAAAGGAATGGAGCATCTGTTTTTATCTTCCGAAGAAGTGAGTGCCGTCAACGCTGTAAACCCGGCAACACCTACCGGTGTAATACTGCTTTCCGTTCCTCCGGCTACCATTACATCCGCCTCTCCGTACTGAATGGAGCGGAATGCCTCTCCGATAGAATTGGTCCCTGTGGCGCATGCTGTAACAACATTAATATTTTTTCCCTTCAACCCGAACTGAATTGACACATTACCCGCCGCCATATTACATATCATAAGGGGTACAAGCAAGGGATTAACGCGCCCAGGCCCTTTTTCCAAAAGCTTGGTATGCTCTCTTTCCATGGCTTGCAGGGAACCGATACCTGAACCCATGGAAACTCCTACTCTAAATCCGTCTTCCTTTTCCATATCGATTCCGGCATCCTCAAGCGCCTCTTTGGTAGCCGCTACCGCATACTGACTGAACAGCTCCATTCTCTTGCCCGCCTTGACATCCATGAAATCCTTCGCCTCAAAGCCCTTTACCTCCGCCGCCAGCTTACACTTGTATTCGGAAGTGTCGAACTTTGTAATTTTATCAAATCCTACTTTTCCTGCTTTCACACTGGTCCAAAATTCATCCACACTAAGCCCTATGGGCGTAATAGCCCCTAAACCGGTAACAACTACTCTCCTGCTCATTTTTATACTTATGCTCCTTTCAAAATCTGGAGACTTTGTGCGGGTGTCCTTGCACACCTTAAGCTCAAATCTCCTTCTGCCATTTATCATCTCTGCCGCCTAGGCCATACCACCATCTACCGAAATTACCTGACCTGTAATATACCCAGCCTTGTCGCTGGCCAAAAATGCCACCATTTCCGCAATGTCCTTCGGCTGCCCGGCACGCTTAAGCGGTATCTGTGCAATAACCGCTTCCCTTGCAGCTTCACTCATAGCCTGTGTCATATCCGTATCGATATATCCCGGCGCAACTGCGTTCACCGTAATATTTCTGCTTGCAAGCTCCTTCGCCATACTTTTGGTAAGCCCGATCACTCCGGCTTTGGAGGCTGCATAATTCGCCTGACCGGGATTGCCCAGCACTCCGGATACGGAGGATAGGTTTATGATCCTTCCGCTCCTTTGCTTAATAAATGGCCGATACATATGCTTTATCGTGTTAAAGGTCCCTTTTAGGTTCGTATCTATTACCCCATCAAAATCCTCTTCAGTCATCTTGATCATAAGGTTATCTTTTGTAATTCCTGCGTTGTTTACAAGAATATCGATATGTCCGAACGCCTCCAGCATATCCGTTATCATTCTTCCGCAAGCTTCATACTCGGAAACTGAGCATTGTACCGACACTGCTCTTCTTCCAATAGCCTCAATTTCCTTTACCACCTCGTTCGCCTTGTCTGCACTGCCGTTGTAGTTTACAATGATATCTGCTCCATAGCTTGCCAGCGTAAGTGCTATTTCACGGCCGATTCCCCGGCTGGCACCAGTTATAAGCGCTACTTTTCCCTCTAACATTTTCATACTCCTTTACCTTTATTTGTAACCATTATTTACCTTCTTTGTACCTTCATAGTTACGTTCTTCTATCGGAGACTATATCTGTTCAAGCTTCTCCAAATCTTCTACTTTTTCAATATTAATTGCTTTTACGTCCTTGTTAATTTTCCGTATGAATCCGCTGAGCGTCTTGCCCGGCCCTATTTCTATAAATGTATCAACTCCGTCCTCCAACATGCGCTCCACGCTCTGCTGCCATTTCACGGACGAGGATACCTGACGTACTAAGAGCGGCTTCACCTGCTCCTTATCCGTTACGTAATCTCCTGTTACGTTGGAAAGATAAGGAACCCCTATATCGTTCACCTCAGCACTTTGCAGCTCCTCTCCCAGCTTTTCTCCGGCCCCTGCAAGAAGGGGAGAATGGAACGGCCCGCTCACATTCAGAGGAATACATCTTTTCGCTCCCTCCTCCAGTAACTGTGAACCTGCTTTTTCTACTGCATGTGCCTCTCCCGTAATTACGATTTGTCCCGGGCAATTATAATTGGCTATACTTACAGAACCTTCTATCTTTTCACATATCTTTTCTATTATATCTGCCGGAAGGCCGAGTACTGCTGTCATGGCTCCCCCCTGGGGCACGGCCTCCTGCATGTAAATGCCTCTTTTTCTCACTATCCTGAATATATCCTCCGGGCTCATGATTCCTGCTGCTGCAAGCGCACCGTATTCTCCCAGACTTAAACCTGCCGTCACATCAGGCTTATATCCTTTTTCCTCTATCGCTTTTAAAATAGCGACCTCAGTCGCAAGCATCGCTATCTGTGTATACTCCGTAATATGAATTCTTTCATTTTCCTCGAAGCAGAGAGAAGCTACATCCAGGCCGACTGCTTTTTCTGCCAGTTCGAACATTTCCCTGCTCACAGTAAACCCTTCATAAAAGTCTTTTCCCATCCCAACATATTGCGCTCCCTGACCAGGAAAAATAAATGCTGTTTTACCCATAATAAAATCTTACCTCTCCATTCACCATTTTACTTTGAATATCAAAATATTATATTAAAAAAAAGAAATCTGCCCGTACTGTTCACTAGCAGCTTAACACTTGGTGTTAAGCTGCGTAAGAATGTGATTCAGGAGATGATTTCTGCTTCGCGGAGCGAATTAAAATGCAAAGTTTTGCATTGCAGAAATCATGCGTTACTGAAAACAAAGTGAACAGTAATCTCCGCCCATACGGACCTCGTGTCTTACAACTTCAATAACTTTTCTGCCTGCAACATGATTTTCCGAATGATTTCACTGCAGCTCTTTTCTTCTTTTATCAGGCCGGCTATCTGTCCTGCCATAATTGTTCCGTTTACTACATCGCCGTCTACCACGGCCTTTCTCAGTGAACCCAGCGTCAGATATTCCAACTCCTCGAAGGAAGCGCCTTCTTCTTCCAGCTTCAGGTATTCCCTCGTCATTTTATTTCTAAGGGAACGCACCGGATGACCTGTGCTCCTTCCTGTCACCTCCGAATCGATATCCTTGGCAGCAAAGATTTTCTGCTTAAAGTTGTCATGTACGATGGATTCCTTCGCAGTTGCGAATACCGTACCCATCTGCACAGCTTCCGCTCCCAGCATTATAGCTGCTGCGAAACCTCTTCCGTCGGCAATTCCGCCTGCTCCTACCACCGGGATATTTACAGCGTCCGCTACCTGAGGAAGTAAAGACATAGTGGTGGCCTCGCCTATATGGCCTCCGGCTTCGGTTCCTTCTGCAACCACCGCATCCGCACCTGCACGCTCCATCATTTTAGCCATGGCCACGCTGGCAACTACAGGAATCACTTTTACTCCTGCATTTTTCCATAGCTCCATGAATTTGCCCGGATTGCCGGCGCCTGTGGTCACTACCTTCACGTCTTCCTCCACGATGAGCCTTGCCACTTCTTCGGCATTTGGATTCAACAGCATGATATTCACGCCCACCGGTTTATCTGTCAGCTTCTTCGCCTCGCGAATCTGCTGTCTCACAATATCCGCAGGAGCGCTGGCCGCTCCTATCAGTCCCAGACCTCCGGCTTCGGATACCGCCGCCGCAAGGTGATACTCTGCAACCCACGCCATGCCGCCTTGTATGATCGGATATTCGATTCCCAGTAATTTGGTTATTCTCGTCTCCATCTTATGCTTCTACGCCTTTGTTCTTCATATATTCTATTACAGCTCCAACCGTCGTAATCTGCTCCAGATCCTCAGAAGGAATCTCGATACCGTATTCTTCTTCAAAAGCCATAACCAATTCGAATAAATCGAGGGAATCCGCTCCCAAATCATCTTTAAAGGAGGATTCTTCCGTAATTTCAACACCGTCTAAGCTCAATTGTTCCTGGATAATTTCTTTTACTCTTTCTAACATTTTAATATCTCCTTTTATAATACTTATCTTTTTAAAATTAGTTTGATATTCAAAGTATATTGTCTCTATATCAATTTGTCAACTGGTTTTTTAAAGTCCGTCTCAGAACATTTTACCGGCGCACTGCTCCGAACAAAGAACCCTCTGGCTCACAATATCTGAATACAGCTCCATTCCCTCAGTCCTTACTACATGGATCACATCGGCATTCACAGCACATCCTTCTCCGATTATCTCGCAGGCGATGTTCTCGGCTTCTAATACTTTTTCCTCATTCAGAACGACATTTTTCCTGCCGTCAAAAAGAGCCACATAGAAGATTCCCGATTCCACCAAATCCTGGAAGAAATGGCTTCCATAAGATAATTCAGGCATAATTCCTTTTTCACTATAGGCTATTTCACAGACTGCCGACATATTCATGAGCTCCGTAAAATGCACCGGCACTCCCAGCGAGGGCGTTGTCGTTCCCCATCTTCCAGGCCCCATCAGCATGGCATTCTTCCCCTTAAGAGCCCGATTAAGTAAACCGACCTGCCTTGCAATATCATATTTGTCCTGCTCCTTCAGCTCTAAATATTCCTTTACGCTTACATAGACAATGTAATCGACGGGAAGTCTCACATTACCGCCCATGAAATTACCGTGAGAGTAGAACAAACACTTTTTCTCATCCACCTCCTCCGGTATATCTACTGTCTTTCCCAGTCCCCGCGTCTGGAGCGGCCGGCACTGCAAAAGGTTGATGTGCAATTCCCCTTCTCTGTTGTAATTTGCCGTAAACTCTATATCTACCGGATAATTGTACTTATCAGCCAGAAGCGCAAGCATTCGTTTCATTATCTCCGGAAATTCAGTTTCCTTTAATAATTTTATAAAATTCAGGATGGGAGGAACGCCGGAAACATCTCTTCCGATTTCGCTAAGCCTTCTCTCCGTCTCGAAGTCCCGTACCCAGAACAGATTTTTATCCGCCTTAATATCGGAGTTTATAACCATATTCACGCTTATGGATTCCTGTGTATTTTCCTTCAGGTTCAGCACATCCATATTGTGCTGGGAATATTTCTGAGCTTCCCCATAGCCTATGAGCGGCAGCCTCATAGGGTCATCCAAGGTTACAATCTTCACATAATCCCCGATTACCCTGTCCACTGCCCGGGTTCCAAGGCCGAATACAAGGCGAAGCATCCCCGCTTCCATGTCCACCTCTTTATCCCATACATATAGATTCGAGGAGTTACCCACTCCCGCTATATGGGGAAAGAAATAGTCACCATAATAGTCTCCCGAAACCCTTTGCACAAGAATCGCCATCTGCTCGTCTCTGTCGGCCAGTCCTCTATTTTTTCTATAATGCAGGGCATCCTCATTCATAGTACTGGCATAAACCACTCGTACCGCATCCATAAAATCGTCCAGACGCTTCTCAGGGTCTCCTTGATTTACACAGAACACGCTCTCATACTTTCCCGCAAAGGCATTGCCGAAATTATCCTCTAACAGTGAGCTGGAACGCACAATAATGGGAGACTGTCCATAATATTCCAACATTTGCATGAATTCATCCTTTACAATTCTTGGAAACCTTCCCCCGCGCAGCTTTTCTTTAAGCTCCGGAGCATATGTGAAATATCCTTCCTCGGTCTTCTGTTTCGTCCGAAGCTGCCACCATCCATTTTCCACTATGTAGGTATAATAGATATCCGAGCCGAGATAAAACGAATCATGAGATTCCAGAAGAGGCTTAAAATATGCCTTATCTTCGTCGCTCCTCGTAATGATCCTCCTCGCTAAAAGCATGCCTACACTTTTTCCTCCGATAAATCCCGTTCCTATTTCCCTCCCGGCAATCTTTACAATATCGGATAGCTTAAAAAAGCTCATGCACATATCCCGCATGCGTGATTCCCTTCCGATGAGCAAGTCGATGAGAAGCCCCTTCATCTCTTCTTTTTCTTTCTCTTCTCCCTCCAGAGCCTCTCTTGCGCGATTAATGGTCACGTGCCAGTAATCCAGTCGTTCCTCCGTCCAGTTGAAGTTTGAAAAAAGCTCCGCAGCCTCGGTGCTGGCGGTAATCGGCTCCACCTCGTCGCCGTCGATGTAATGGGGGAAAAACATAGTGGGAGAATACCTCTGCCATACCTTCAGAGGATGAATATAAAATCGATCGTTTATCTTATAAACATCTAACAGAAGCTGCGTCGTTTCACGAATGGTCGCAATCGTATCATAAGTATGCACATTTCGCTTTATGGCAAAATAAGCGATAGTATCCAGCTCATACAGATAAGGGCAGGTTACCCTGAAAAAGTTGCCCGTCATCAAATCAGAATACCAGAATGCTAACAGCTCTGTCAGACAGTCAAAAACATAAAAGGCTTTCACTCCCTCTTCCCCGATAATACGGTGAATCATCGTAGCAAAGCCTTCGAAGCCCATGGCCGGATCGGGCTCATAGATCTTGATACCGGTCAGGTCCTCCACCACTTGCCTATGCGTTCCAAAACGGAAATAGATAATATTACGGTTATCCTTTCTCGCCTGTTCGATATAGGGCGCAACCACATAACAGTAATCCTCGATAGAATCCACCTGCCATACAACGTTATCTCCCAGACGAAGCATATCTATCGCCTTGTCGAAGCCCTTCATTCCCGTACTGACACTATCCAATATTCCCATAGCGTTCCCTCCTGCTCCTGCCGTATCTGTTTCCAGTTTATAAGCCGAAGTTACTGTTCACTCCGTTCACAGTAACGCATGATTTCTGCATGTAGATTCGCTACGCGAAGCAGAAATCATCTCTTGCATCACATTCTTACGTAGCTTAACAGCAAGTGTTAAGCTACTGTGTGAACAGTAATAGCCGAATCCTTATTCTGTTTTTTCTAAAAGCATATGGTATACATCACGCTTTCCGATTCCTCTGTCCTTCGCCGCAAGCTTCATAGCTTCTTTTCTTTCTATTCCCTGCTCTTCATAATATCTCATATGCTCTTCTATAGGCATTTCCTTCCAGGAAAGGGCGGCTTCCTCTTTCTTTTCCTCCAGACTCTTTCCCTGAATGACCAGCACATATTCACCCCGGGGCTCGTTCTCCTCATAAAAGGCAAGTGCCTTTTCGATGGTCGTAGGTAATACCGTCTCGAATTTCTTCGTAAGCTCCCTGCATATCGTGATTTTACGTTCACCCAACGCTTCAAAAAGCTCTTCCAGCGTCTTTCTTAAATGGTGAGGCGCTTCATAGATAATCATCGTCCTGCTCTCTCCTGACAGCTCCTCCAGCACGGCTTTTTTCTCCTTCTTGTTGTCGGGCAGAAAGCCTTCGAAACAAAACCGTCTTGTGCTTAAACCCGATAGAGTAAGCGCCGTAATACACGCTGCAGCTCCCGGAAGAGAGGTTACAACGATTCCCGCTTCCTGACAGAGCGCTACCAGGGTTTCACCCGGATCGGAAATCGCAGGCGTCCCTGCGTCAGTAATGAGCGCTACCGCCTTTCCTCCCTGTATCTGCCCAATTAGATAATGCGCCTTTTCCACCCGGTTATATTCATGATAACTGGTCATCGGCGTTTTTATATCGAAATGATTTAACAGCTTAATGCTGTTCCTCGTATCCTCCGCCGCAATCAGGTCCACACTCTTAAGGGTATCAATTACCCGAAGCGTCATATCATCCAGATTTCCGATCGGCGTCGCACACAAATATAATATTCCCGCCATATTGCCTCCTAATATCCGTAAATATCATATATTTCCGGCATATAAACTCCCGGTTCTTTATATACAATCAAAGGTTTCTCCACCGTAATCCTCGGCTTGCCGCCCCGGTTCGCTTCTATGAGCACCATATTCGGCTCCTTATCCACATATGGGTATACAAGCTGCATACGCTTCGGCTCCAGCCTATATTCATGAAGGAGTACCATAATTTCCGCCAGCCGAAAGGGTCTGTGTACCATGAAAAAATTCCCGCCGGGCTTAAGAAGCCCTGCTGCCTGCGACACCACGTCTTCTAAGGTACACAATATTTCATGGCGGGCAATCGCCTTGGGCGCCTTAAGGTTCTGCAATCCATGATTAGAGGTCATGTAAGGAGGATTGCATGTAATAACGTCAAAAGAAGCAGCTCCGAATAACGTCCCTGCCTCTCTCAAATCTCCCTGCACGATGGCAATCTTATCCTGAAGATTATTAAGCGCCACGCTCCGCATCGCCATATCAGCACTATCTTCCTGAATCTCCAACCCCGTTAAATGGGCTGCCTTCGTCTTCGCCTCCATGAGTATAGGTATAATCCCGGTTCCCGTACCGAGATCGAGAACCTTATCCCCTTCCCCTGCCCGGGCGAATCCGGATAAAAGAACAGCGTCCATTCCAAAGCAGAACTTTTCGGGGTTCTGAATGATCTTATAGCCGTTTCTTTGCAGTTCATCCAGCCGTTCCTTCTCTTTTAGATTAATTGTCATCCAGTTTAGATTTTCCTTCCTGCTTTTCCAATTTCTCCAATTCTTTAAGCTGCTCGTCGCTTACTTCTACCTTCATGTTCTTATGCTTCTTCTTGAACCTGAGCTGATCCACTTTATATTCCTGAATTTCTTTCTCATCGTCTTTCTCTATAATTACCTTCACAAGCTGCCTTAAGACATTTACGCTTTGTACCTCACCCTTATATCCATCCTCAGTGGTCACATAATCACCTACATTAGGAAGTCTGCGGTTCAAATCCTCATAAGTCTCTTCCTCATTTTTCAGGCAGCACATCAGACGTCCGCAGACACCTGATATTTTAGTAGGATTCAGAGAAAGGTTCTGCTCCTTCGCCATCTTGATAGATACCGGCACGAACTCGGACAGATAGGAATGGCAGCAAAGCGCACGCCCGCATATGCCCACGCCTCCCACGATTTTCGTCTCGTCTCTGACACCGATCTGCCGCAGTTCGATTCTCGTCTTGAACACCGCCGCCAGATCTTTCACCAGCTCGCGGAAATCGATGCGGCCGTCCGCTGTAAAATAAAACAATACCTTGTTGTTATCGAAGGTATATTCTGCGTCGATAAGCTTCATATCCAGTTCATGTTTTCTTATCTTCTCCAGGCATATCTTAAAGGCCTCTTTTTCCTTGAGCTTATTCGCTTCCTCCTGCTCGCCGTCTTTTGCCGTAGCAACGCGCAGCACCGGCTTCAAGGGCTGGATTACCTTCTCCTCTTCTACCTCTCTGGGATCTCCTACCACCGTTCCGTATTCGATTCCTCTGGCGGTTTCCACTATAACATGCTCGCCTCTTTTTATACTCAAACGACCGGGATCAAAAAAATAAATCTTTCCTGCCGTTCTAAAACGTACACCTATTACTTTTACCATTTAATAACTATCCTCCTTTTCCTATGAGCGTTCTTTACCCATTTGAGTGGCTTTTACTCTTATGAGTGCTTTTCACTCTTATGAGTGCTTTTCACTCATTAATATCAGGAATTCTCCTTGACCGTCAGGAACAAAAGCTCCATGGTCAAATCGAAGTTTACATTTGCATTCAAGCGGTTCTTCGCTTTTTCAAGCGCGCTTATTACCAGTTCGATTCCTTCATAAGTGCTTCTGTCCGCTACCTTTCTAATATACTGTATTTCCTCCCTGAAAATCAAGTGATTTGCATCGTTTGTCGCCTTGAACATGAGGACATCTCTGTACCAAATCGCCAGAATGTCCATATAATCGTTCACGTCCAGCTTATATTCGCCGATTTTTTTAATCGCCGCGACTATTTCGTTTATTTCCATATCATTAATATATTTTAAAAGTGTAATCGCTTCTTCCTTTACGTGCTCAAAGTCTTCGCTGGAAGCTAGCAGCTTCGCCTTTCCGATATTTCCTCTGGCGAAAGCCACGCAAATATCCGCTTTATAATCCGGCACCTGCATCGTCTCCATCAAAAAGCGCTTAACCTGCATATCCTTCACCGGCTTCATATTCAGCACTACGCACCGGCTCAGAATCGTAGAAAGCAGCGATTCCATATTTGTTGTCAAAATAAGAATTACCGTATACTCCGGCGGTTCTTCCAAGGTCTTTAACAGGGCATTCTGCGCCTGAACCGTCATCTTCTCGCCTTCGTTTATGATATATACTTTACGGGGACTGCTATAGGGTTTAATCGCAACACTTCCGTTAATTTGCCCGCGGATGTCCTCCACCCCTATTGTTCCGGGCTTCTCGTGCGTCACATAGATGACATCCGGCTGATTTCCCGTAGCCATCTGCTTGCAGGAACGGCACTCGCCGCAAGGCTCCACATTCCCTGAAGGAATATCCTCATCCTGAAGCTGTACTTTTTCACACTGCAAAGCCGAAGCAAATATTCCGGCAATAAATTCCTTTCCGGAACTTCTCTCCCCATTGATGATATATGCATGAGATATTTTATTTAATTTAAGAGCATTCTGTAAATGCTCCTTTAGCTGTTCCTGCCCGATAATATCCGTAAATCTCGCCATGCCGAACCTCCCGCTTTATCACAATGTCTATTTCCATTATAGCTTTTTTTAACAATACTGCATCAAGTAAATATATCCAGAAGCAATCCCCTGATTTCCCCGATTTTATTCAGTATACTCAGATTATCCTTTTCTTCTTTTACCAGCTCCTGCGCCAACTCATCCAGCTTCTCATCGATCAAACGTACGATGCCGTATACGCGATGGCGTCCTCGCTTGTCCAGGAAGTTCTCTCTTGTAAAAGAATGGGAATGGCTGACCACCTCGTTCATGAACTCTTTGATCAAGCCTCGGTACTTCTTCATATCCTTTACATCGCGGCGCTTGGAAAGCTTATCGCCCTGCATGGTAATTTCCTCCATGAGGGAAGTAAGTCTTGCCTGCAGCTCCTTCTCTTCGATATGGCTGATAAGAGTAAACTTAAATGTACCGTCTGCAGGCTGCTGCTTTTCCACCGGCTCTGCCGGAACCGGATTCGTAACCTGATTTACTTTTATATCCATATCTGCCTCCTTCTGCAAGCTTTTGCCTATAATATTTCCACTATGTACTCTTTAATCTCTTTTAAGCAGTGGTCCAAATCATCGTTATAGAAACGCCTGCCTATATCCGCTTCCTTTATCTTCTCTTCGCCGAAATCCTCGCAATCCGCGAGATACCTGCGGCACAGCTCCTCATAACCGGGATTTTCCTGTTTTTTCTCCCGCTCCAGCGCTCTCGTAAGCCTGATGCCATCATCCACCTCTATGAGCACCGGTACGATATTGTCCTTCCCGAAAAACTCACATAGCTTGTTATAAGCCTCCAGGGTTCCTATTACTGCATAGCTTTGATGTTTTAGGTCAATGTTTCCGTCATCCACTGTAAAATAACGCCATGGACCGTAATACGTATCATAGGTTCTCTCCTCTATGATCTTCCCGCTTTCCAATAGCTTGCGGTAGCCCTCCTCATCGGTGAAAAAGTATTCCACACCGTTCACTTCTCCTCCGCGAATAGGTCTGGTAGTATAAGGAACAAGGGTTTTAAGGCCCAGTTCCTTATCCTCCAGAAGCTTTTGAAAAATGGTATCCTTCCCCGTGGAACTTTTCCCCATAAAACAGATAAATTTACCCATTGAAATTTTATACCTCGATAACGCGAATCATATTTGTCCTGCCTGAAATGCCCAGCGGCACTCCTGCAGTCAGTACGACAATGTCTCCCCTCTTTACATAGCCTGCTCTTTCTACCGCATGGGTAGCTTCTTCGAACAAGTCGTCCGCTTTTTCTTCCTTTTGAATCAATACAGGAACTACGCCCCATGATAAATTGAGCTGTCTGCACACTCTCGGATTTACCGCGCATGCGATAACCGGGCATGTCGGTTTATATCTGGAAATCATCCCTGCCGTAAAACCTGACATCGTTACCGTGATAATAGCCGATGCGTTCAAATCGGAAGCTGTGGTGCATGTAGCGTGAGAAATCGCTGTGGTGATATCCGGGTCCTCGCACCTGTTTCTCTTCATGCGAGAATCATAATCGATGTCGTTTTCCGTACGCTCCGCGATTTTTGCCATGGTCTTTACCGCTTCTACCGGGTATAAGCCTGCCGCAGTTTCCCCGGAAAGCATGATTGCCGTAGTTCCGTCATAAATAGCGTTGGCGATATCCGTGGTCTCCGCACGGGTCGGTCTCGGATTCTTTATCATAGATTCTAACATCTGCGTCGCCGTAATTACGTGCTTACCCTGCGCCACAGCCATTTTAATCATCTGCTTCTGCAATACGGGAACCTCTTCGAGAGGTACCTCAACACCCATGTCGCCTCTGGCTACCATAATGCCGTCAGACACGGAGAGTATCTCTTCCAGGTTCTGGATTCCCTGCATATTTTCGATTTTGGAAATAACCTTCATCGTGCTGTGGTACTCATCCAAAATCTTTCTTATTTCCAAAACGTCTTCTTTTGTTCTGACAAAGGAAGCCGCAATAAAATCATAGCCTACTTCACAGCCGAAAATAATATCAGCCCTGTCGGTATCGCTTATATAAGGCATGGATAAAATAGCGTTGGGCACATTGACACCCTTATGGTTGGATACCGGACCGCCATTTACTACGGTACAAATTATATCCTCTCCCTTAATATCGGTTACTGTCATTTCAATCAGACCATCGTCGATTAAGATAGACATTCCGACAGAAATGTCATTTTTTAAGTTCTTGTATGTAATGGAGGCTCTCTTGGAATCTCCTAATACATCCTCAGTAGTCAGGGCAAAGAACTGCCCGGTCACCAGTTCCGTTCTGCCGTCCTTAAAATCGCAGAGACGGATTTCCGGTCCTTTCGTATCCAAAAGTGTGGCTACGGGAAGCTTCAGCTCCTCGCTCAACCTTATTACTCTGGCTAATTTCTCTTTATGCTGCTTATGTGTTCCATGGGAAAAGTTAAAACGGGCAACGTTCATGCCTGCTAACATCAACTCTCTCAATTTTTCTTCGCTCTCACTGGAAGGTCCTATCGTGCAGATTATTTTAGTTTTTCTCATGTTACATATATCTCCTTTTTATTCAACATTTTTCTTTGATTCGTTAACACTTCCCAGTACCTTAAGCATTCCGTCCTGCACACCTTGTACGCACAATCCTGTGCGAAGATAGAAATCGATTGCTTTCACCGTACTGCCGTCTATTTTTTCTCCGGGTACCGTAATCGGAATTCCCGGGGGATATAAGTTAATAAATTCGGCGGACGTCCTGCCCTGCGCTTCCCGAACCGGTATATAATCATACCCTTTTTCGTCCGATAACGCAATCGCTTTTGCAATAGGCATCATTGTTTCCAGAGGCATCAAGGTGCTTTCCTCCTGCTCGTCCGTTGCAGCCGCCGTTATTTCACCATCAATTTCCAGTAAAGCCCCGGCAAGCCGTTCCAATCCATCCGGCCCGTCCATCGGGGAAAGCATTGCCAACACATAGCTTCCTGCCGCCATTTCAAGCTGGAGGTGGTATCTCTCTCTTAGAATATCGTAGAGCTGCTGCCCCGTCAATTCCCCGTTCTTTATGGAAATTACTACTTTTATGGGATCCATGGCCCGCATACAGCAGCCGAAAGCTGACTTCTTGTCCATGATCTCCAGATATCTGCATTCTGCAACTTCTTTTGCGAAGCTGCTCCGGTGATTCAACAGCTGCTCTAAAAGCTGCCTTCCCTCCCTTTTCATCAGATTCATGCAGGAATCGATGGATGCCATAAGGACGTATGAGGGGCTGCTGGTCTGGAAGACCTTAAGGTACCTCTTAAGGCGTTCTCTGTTCACCAACTTTCCGCTTACATGCAAAAGAGATGTCTGTGTCATGGCGGGCAATGTCTTGTGAACGCTGTGTATTACTATATCCGCGCCCTGCCTCACCGCATTCTCCGGAAAGGCTTCATGAAAACCGAAATGCGCTCCGTGTGCCTCGTCCACAATGAGGGGCTTTCCATATCTATGTGTTATATCGGCAATTTTTCCGATATCAGATATCACTCCTTCATAGGTAGGAGAGGTAATGATTACCGCCGCTATATCCGGCTGTTCCTTCAAGAGCAATTCCACTTCCCCGGGAGTTACCGCATCCGCGATACCATACTCCTTTACTACGTCAGGATATAAATAGGATACCTGAAGCTCCTGCAGATAAACAGCATAATACACCGACCTATGGCAGTTCCTCGCCGCTAAAAGCCGGTCTCCCCTTTGTGTAACTGCGAAAATCGCGCTGAGTATCCCGCAGGTGCTTCCGTTTACAAGGAAGAATGTCTCCTCCGCGCCATAAAGCTTCGCCGCATCCTGCTGCGCCCTTTGCAAAATTCCCTGCGCCTGATGCAGGTTGTCGAATCCGTCTATTTCTGTAATATCGATTCCGTATGCCGCCTCCAGAGCGCTGCCGCACTTACCCGCAACGTTTCTCTTATGCCCCGGCATGTGAAACGGATAGTAGTCGGAATCTGCGTATTTTTCCAGTTGTTCAAATAAATCGCTCAATCTTTTACCCTTTTGAGTGTTTCTTGTTCCTTACTCATTCATACTGCACTTTCACTTTAATACCCAGCTTTGGCTCTCTTCTGGCAAGATACCGCTTCCCGTCTCCCCGGTGCAAACGTATCGTCTCCAAAAGGGAGCAGTATTTATCTGCGGTAGTTACTATCCACGCCTCACGGCACTGTGGCGGAACTACTGTAAGAGGCCACATATGCTTCTTGATGATGTCCCTTTCTCTGGGGGTAAGCTTATATTCCTTGGAAGCGTTTCTAAGCGCTATCCCCGGGTGGTAAAAGCCATGCAGCCGCTTTCTGTCCTCCCGCTGCTTATCGTGCCAGTCATAAAGAAAATAGTCGTGAAGCAACGCCCCACGCACCAGCTCTCTTTGGCTGCAGCTGATCCTGAGCTTTCTGCTGATGGCTAAGCTGTATTTGGCAACATTGACGCAATGATTATTTACAGTCATATTTCCGTGCTGGATATGCTCGTTTGTCTTCTTGAAGTTGTCGGAATCCAGGATATCTCCTCCATGCTCCTTCAGCAGGATGTTCAATTCCTTTTGCTTATGGAAAGCTTCTCTCAGCCTTTCCCTCTTCTTTTCACTCTTTTTCACTGTATCTTTCATCTCGTATTCAATCCCAGCTTTCTTGATTATACAAGCCTTTTTACCGAATTACTAATTAATAATAACACACAACGGGGAATCCGGTATATATATATTCATAAATTATTTTTGCATTTTCCAATGGAAGATTAATACAGCCATGAGAACCGCTGGTCTCATATATCTGTCCGCCGAAAGAGCCGCGCCATGTGGCGTCGTGCATTCCGATATTTCCATTAAAAGGCATCCAATAGTTCACAGGTGTCTCATAGCCTTCTCCCCGAAGCACCGCATTTTTAGACTTATAGGTCAGACCAAATACTCCCGCCGGCGTGTTCCAGCCCCTGGACGCGTTTCCTGAAACGAAATCGCTTTCTAAGGTCATAACGCCTTCTACATATAAATATAGATGCTGGCTGCTCAAATCAATCTCCACATAGCTGTTTCCAATGTCCTGCTGTCCCTGAACTGCTGCCGTGTAGATGTATGCAGGCTCCCTGATCTGAGTTTCTGCGTTTTTTATAGCCGTGGTCAGTGCTTCTATCTCGGTCTCCTTGTTGGTCTTCCACCCATAGGCACCGCTTTTCAATTCGATTTCTCTGCCGTCGGTGGTATGGAATATGCGGTTTTTCCCGTAAGTATCATACAGTTTAGCCTGCTCCGTCACAAATTCCCTTATTTTCTCATCATCCAACGCTACCGAATCCTTCGTTATGACAACCCAGCCGCTTATTACATCTGAGTCCACCACTACATCGCTTCCATTCCAATTATAGACAATCTTGGCTGAAATGTATTTATTGGCCTGATCCGCCAGTTCATTTAACGTCTCATCGTCGGCATTCACTTTTGCATAGCGGTAACAATCCTTTTCATCGAGATTTACTGACCGCTCCATGCTGCCTATCGCTTCTTTGATCACCTGTACTGCCTTCTTCCGTAATATATCCGTTCCCGGGCTGCTATCAGCAACGAGATAGCATTTTCCTTCGGAGGAATAGGTGAGATAAGCATCGCTGGGCGCCCTGATATTCTCCTTTTTAAAGAAAGTAAGTCCGTCTATTTTCTCATCCAGTATATCTTCATTATATTCTACTAATTGCGGTATGTCATAGGAATATTCCTTAAAAAATCCTAAAATCCATAGCAGAGGACTCTGCTCCTTCTTCACGTTTATGAACGAATCATCAACTATGTATTCCATATCTATATCAGCCGGCAAAATCGTATCGTACATTCCCTCTCTCCCTTGAATCTCAAGAGAATATTCCTGAAACTCCCGGTACATGATGGCCTCCGCCTCCACCGGTGTCTTATAGCTGTAATCGTCTCCATTTATTTTTGTTTGATAATAATAATGATCTTCGAAAAACAGAGAAAAACCGGCATACGTAACCGCTGTCAGCAAAACACTCACAATGGCCACAGTGACTGCGACTTTCTTCCATAATGATTTTTTTCTCTTTTCCATGTTCCTGTTCCCCTATCATTTGTCTCTCTATTTTATGTGAATATCATTTGAATAAGCACCATATAACATATTGTTCCCAAACCTACCGAAATCAGTATGTTCTTTTTCCACAAATGTAAAATTGCTACAAGTACAACGGAAATCAGTTCAGGAAGCCCATGAGTTCCCTCCATAATCCTGACATTTCGCAGACAATATACGACCAGAGTAGCCATGATCGCCTCCGGAAGAAACTTTCCTAAATAATGTATTGTTCCGGGCACCTGCCTGCTGCCGCCGAACATAAGAAACGGAACCGCGCGTATTAAAATCGTGCAGACCGATACTACCGCAATAATCGCAATCGAATGCATGATGTTCATATACATAACCTCGTCTTTCTCTCTATTCTTCCGCTGAAATACCGGATTCGTCCTGTATCTTCGCCTCTTTACCATCCAGATTCTTTCTTGCTGCAATTAAAATGATAACGGACGTAAGCAGGGACGGAAGAATAAACCTGTCAGCCCCAAATGCGAGCAAAAACAACAAGGACATTAAAAAGCCTATGATTGCCGGAACATGGGACTTGCTTTCCTGCCACTGCTCCACCACGATCGCCACGAACAAAGCAGTCATGGAAAAGTCTATTCCTGTAGAGTCAAAGGTGATAAGCTGACCTGCCAGTCCGCCGATTACCGAGCCCGTAATCCAATAGCATTGATTGAAGAAAGAAATGCCAAACATCACTTTCTTTTCATCCATTTCGGGGGGAATCTTGGTCCTGCACAGCACGGAATATGTTTCATCCGTCAAAGAGAATACCATATAGGGGTACACTTTCCCCATGTTACGGTATTTTTCGATAAAAGAAAAACCATAAAAGATATGTCTGCCGTTAATAAATAACGTCATAATTGCCGTATAAAAAAGGCTTGCGCCGCCGGAAAGCAGCGTAACCATTACAAACTGCATACTTCCCGCATAAACGACCGTACTGATCGCAAATGCCCACAAAAAATGATATCCTGCATCCTGCAGCATCAAGCCGAACGCAATGCCTAAAAATATATAACCGAGCATAACCGGTATCGATTGCTTGAATGCATATTGTATACAAGATGTTCCTTTATCTTTTTCCAATGAAAATCACCTCAAAATTCACTTTATTGTATCATTAATGGGGTAATTAATCAATGTTGGAATACGCACTTTATTGGAATATGTACTTTCAGGGAAGGAAAAAATAAAGCAATTCCCGTAAGGATATCTCCTTTTTGAGAACTGCCTTTAACACGATTACCTGTCTGCCTATATGCTTTCCGGACAAGCATATAAAATATTTAGCAAAGCTCGCTCCAAACAGCATTTTTCAACCGCCTCGTCAAAGATGTGGTTCCTGCGTCTTTAAGCTGGAAGGTAAGCAACATCGTCAGCTTATCCTTCGGGCTATTAGCAAAATATGCACCCAGCCATCCGTCCCAGCCATACTCCCCTTCTGTTGTCATCATACAAGTTTTTCCGGGCTGCGTCACAATGCGCAGAAGATTTGCATAAGTATGCCCGCCTAAGCCATCCCAGCCCCGTTCCAGTACATCCTGCTGCCACGGCAGCAATTTGGCCTGTGTCATATATCGTACAGTCTGCGGCTTCATAAGCTGCCCGCCTGCATAGCTTCCCCCGGCCAATAACATCGAAGCAAATTTTTCATAATCATCCAGCGTAGATGCGAGACCCGCACCGCCCGACTCAAATGCCGGCGGCTGTTTCATAACATTGGAAATCCCCAGGTGGCTTCCCGTGTACAAAACCAGTCCGTCCGCGGTTCTTTCATATACCTTAGCCAGCCTCCCCTGCTTTTCCTGCGGCACATAAAATCCGGTGTCCTGCATTCCAAGAGGATTAAAGAATTCTTCCTTTAAGAATTCCCCGAAGGGCACTCCACATATTACCTCGATTACAGCGCCAAGCACATCTGCAGAGGTTCCATACTGCCACGAATCCCCCGGATGGAATGCCAATGGAAGGAGCCCCAGAGAATTAGCGATTTCCACCGTGGTAAGAGCGTCCTTTCCCGGCAACCTTTCATCGACTTTATGAAACAGCTTCTCTGTTTCTATGGAGCTGATACTCGTAGTATCTCCGCCATAGACCAGCCCTGAAGTCATGTTCAACAGCTCGCAAATTCGCATCGGACGCCTTGCCGGAGTTCTTCCTTTTCCTCCTGCAACAGACATATCGTGAAAGCCCGGCAGAAAGTCCTCCACAAAAGCCCCCGGATCCAAAAGCCCACGCTCCATCAAAAGCATTGCTGCTGCCGCAGTCACCGGCTTTGTCATAGAATAAAGTCTTGCGATCGTATCCCGCTCATATGACTTTTTCTCTGCCCTGTCCGCATATCCTGCCTGCGCATATGCAATTTCTTTTCCCTCTTTCAGTACCAGTATATTTGCTCCGGCAATTTCCTCATTATCCACAGCCCGGAGTAATAGTTGCTCCAATTTTCCACTTAATATTTTCATATATACAGCACCCCTATTCATTAGCCATTATTAAAAACCATTATATCATAAACAGAAAGATCGACTACCATACAAATTGCACTTTTAAAACCTGACAAATTACGAATCATGGTCGCTATCATCCACTTTGTGCCGGCTCACCATAAATCTATTCTCAGCTTTATAAAATCCGTATTTTTCATATAAGCCATGGGCATCCTCAGTCGCCAGAATTCCTCGGAGGCGGATAAGCCTGGCATCTGAAGCAATCTTTTCTACCAATGCCTTTCCCACACCCAATCCGCGATATTCTTCATCGACTACTACATCACATAAATAATAGCTTGTGGCGTAATCCGTTATAACTCTTGCAAAAGCAATCTGAGAATTATTTTTATCTAAATATGCCCCAAAGCATAGGGAATTTGCCACTGATTTTTCAATTGTTTCATGGCTCCGCATATTTGCCCAATAAGTCTGCAGTAAGAGCCGTTTTATATTATCAAGCTGAAGATTTTCTTTTTTATCTGAAATATAATACATGGTGCCTCCCTATTCAATTTTTAATATACTACTGTTTAACTTTTGTACTTTTTCTTTAATAATCGGCCCTGTTTTCGGTAAATAGAATAACCTCGCCCTGCGGCAACGAATCGTATTCCTCTAATACCTGATCCAAAAAGTGAATTGTTAAACTTTCCCGGATAAATGACTTCCTGAAAATAAATTCTCCGCCTTTATCCATATACGGTTTTCTATTGGCCGTCCATGTCCAAAATATATTTTTCTTTTTCCCAACTCACCGATGCGCTTTGCACTTTGAAGCATCTGTTCTCTGTTGGTATAAAGCATAGATACTGTTGGATAAAACATATTCATCAATGCGTCGCCAACAATCAATTTATCTCCATCTACATCCACCCCGATAGATCCCTCCGTATGTCCGGCTAGTTCTACAACTTTTGCATTTATACCATATTCGCTCAGGTCATATCCTTCTTTCAAGTAAATGGTAGGTTTAAATTCTGATAGAGTATCCGATTCAAAGCTCTTTGCTGAGATTCTCAGAATAATTTTCCCTAAAAATCCCCGAGCCGTTAACGGCTGCTTCATATTGTCCGGTATCAAATTCATGTCTTTTTTACTGATTGCAATTGGTGCATGCAAGGCTTCTGCCAAATATACCGCATTTTGGCAATGGTCCATATGACCGTGTGTAAGAACAATAAGCCGGATATTAAATCGCCGGCAAGCCTCTAACACCCTTCTCTTGTATTTCTCACGACCGGTATCTACCAGTATCGCATTATTACCATTAAATATGATATAGCAATTTACATTTCCGCCGCTAATTTTATGTATTGCACTCATATAATATACCTCGCTCATTTTAAGTATTCCGTTCATTTCAATATAATAGGAAATCTATTTTGCTTGCTCATGTTCCCTTATCGGTATTTTATCATACTTCTTTTTAATTGGGTATTTAATCTCTTATAGAGATTATAGGACCCATAATGAGTACTCATGATAATGTCCCCAAGTAATCTGGAAAGGTTTCCAAAAATATGTTATCATCTTTTCATCAAGATCAAACAAAATACAGTAATGATTTGTATTTTGTGTATGGGGGATTTAAATAATGACTTATGAAACGATAATAAAAGGTATGAAAAGATTTGGTTCAACAGAGAAGGATATTTGCATTCATGGAATTGGAATACTGCCTGAACAAGTTAATGAAAATGTGATTATTGCCCCTTGGTGGGAGCCCTCTTCTCTGCCTAACTTAGGAAAAGCAGAATATTTAAGCGAATCCGATTTCTCAGCGGTCAAAGTATGGAATATTATCGTTGGTAAAATGAAGATAACTTATATTAAGACAGGTATAGGGGCACCTGTCTTAATAGATGTCTTGCTATCGCTGGGCATAACAAAATGCAACAAAGTTATATTTATTGGTTCTGTTGGGTCACTTAATCATAAAATAGGTATTGGAGATATTGTTATTCCTGAATACAGCATATGCGGCGATGGTGCAAGCAGATATATAGTAGCTGACGACTTATCTAATGGTGATTGCTGGGGCAAAAAAGTATATCCCCATTCTGACTTAACAAGAAATGTAAAGGAAATAACAAAAAATATTTGTGAGCAAAATAATGTCAAATGGCATCTTGGCAGAAACTTTAGTATAGATACAATAGTTGCACAATTCGCTCACATTGATGAGATATTAAGTATGAACTGTAATGTTATTGAAATGGAGACCGCTGCGGCTTTTAGTGCTGCAAAAATAGCAAATATACCGATAGCCGCTATTTTTAGCGTATCTGATAATACAGTGGTCAACAAGTCTTTAATTAGTGGTCGAACAAAAGAAGAAATAGACTATCGTAAATTCGTAAGGTACAATCTGTTTCCGCAGATCATCTTAAAAGCATTTGAATGAGTCTCACAAAATGACCGTTCGTCTACATTAACTTTAAAGTATTTATGATAGGTATAGCACTGATTTTCCTCCTGCAGAGAAAATCCGGAAAATTACCCCGCAGGATTATCATGCTGTCTTTTTATTCTAATATGTCTAAGAAACAGTCCGATTCCGAGGAACAACATCGTTGCTGCAACACCTAAGATCGGGTTCCGCCAAATATCCTCGCTCTTTGTAAAAGTGACAAATCCACTTATTACTAAAAGAGTTGGAACCGCATCCTCGACTGCATGCATAAGCACACATGGCCATATTGATTTAGTAATCCTATAAATCTCAACAAACATAACAGTTCAGCATGTCATTAATAAACACCCTATTAAAATATGACCCATTCTTGATAAAGATTCGAAGATAATGTACAAAATATGAAAAAAGCATATGAAAGGATTAAGGTGTAAATGAATAACTTATTATTTCTATTTACTAATTTGTTACCTGAACCTTTAGTAATTGAGTTTGTTAAGTTTTATGTCGACTTTCAAATAAAAAAACATGCAAGGTTAGATGTAAAAGGTCTTGAAAATTTAAACTGTGATTTTAAAAGGCCGTATTTGTTTATATGCAATCATTTAAGTAACTCTGATGGATTATTATTAAATAAAGTGTTGGAAAAAGAAAATATTACCTTTGTAGCCGGAAAGAAATTAGAATCTAATTCTCTGACCAATTTAGGATTTAAAATTGTCAGATCAATACCACTATTACCAAATTCACCCGATAAAGAAGCAATCAAGAAGGTCATTAGTGTGATAAAAGAAGGTAACAGCATTTTAATATTTCCTGAAGGAACACGAAGTAGGACAGGAAAGATGCTTGCAGGAAAAAAAGGAGCTTTACTCTTTGCCAAGCTTACCGATGCTCCGATAGTACCAATAGGTATTTGGGGTACAGAGAAGTTTATGCCTATAAAAGAAGATATGGGTAAAGAAGTATTCCATGATGCTGATATAAATATTAGAATAGGTAAAGCCTTCCACCTGCCTAAGAAAAATAATGATGAGACCAAGGAGAACTGGGAAGCTAATCGGTTAGATTATATTATGACGAGAATTGCTGAGCTTTTGCCAAAAGAATATAGAGGCTTTTATGATAATAAAGTATAAATTAAAAAGACTGTATCCGAACTTCTTTTGTTCGAAACAGCCTTCTAACGTGAGACATCGGGGATTCGAACCCCGGACAACTTGATTAAAAGTCAAGTGCTCTACCAACTGAGCTAATATCCCATTTCTATATTTTGAATGCAAGCTAAACAATGGTTATAAACTTGTCCTTAACCGGAAAAAATGATGCCCAGAGCCGGAATCGAACCAGCGACACGAGGATTTTCAGTCCTCTGCTCTACCAACTGAGCTATCTGGGCACTAAATAGCGGGGACAGGATTTGAACCTATGACCTTCGGGTTATGAGCCCGACGAGCTTCCAGACTGCTCCACCCCGCGTTATTCAATTAATCATTGATTGTATAATTATATGCAATCACTTGGTATTTTTATACCAAATGGATGGAGGTGGATTCGAACCACCGAAGCAATTTGCAGCAGATTTACAGTCTGTCCCCTTTGGCCACTCGGGAATCCATCCATATTAAACATTTATTGCTTTGACAGAAGCCTCTCTTCAAGTTCCTATCAAAAGCCGATGATCGGACTCGAACCGATAACCTGCTGATTACAAATCAGCTGCTCTGCCAATTGAGCCACATCGGCAAAATGGGACCTATAGGGCTCGAACCTATGACCCTCTGCTTGTAAGGCAGATGCTCTCCCAGCTGAGCTAAGATCCCGCAAAACAATATACAAATTTAAACGACCCGGATGGGACTCGAACCCACGACCTCCGCCGTGACAGGGCGGCGCTCTAACCAACTGAGCCACCGGGCCACAATAGTACAAACATAAATATTTGTACCCTCAAAACCGAATACCAACGAGCTTCTTCCCTCTCAGGAATCCACCCTTACTTTCTCATATCTCTTTCATCCGTTTCTTTCTTGTCTCTTATGAGTGCTCTCTACTCACTAGGAGTATTCTATGAGTGTTTTCTACTCATTATGAGTGTCTTTTACTCATTACTCATTACCAGCCTTACAAGGATAAGCCCTCGACCGATTAGTACTTATCAGCTACACGCATTGCTGCGCTTCCACCTTAAGCCTATCTACCTCGTACTCTCCAAGGGGTCTTAACACGATTGCTCGTGGGGATATCTCATCTTGAGGGGGGCTTCACGCTTAGATGCCTTCAGCGTTTATCCCTGCCGGACTTGGCTACTCTGCCATAGGTCTGGTACCTAACAGATACACCAGCGGTCCGTCCATCCCGGTCCTCTCGTACTAAGGACAGCTCCTCTCAGATATCCTACGCCTGCGCCGGATAGGGACCGAACTGTCTCACGACGTTCTGAACCCAGCTCGCGTACCGCTTTAATGGGCGAACAGCCCAACCCTTGGGACCTACTACAGCCCCAGGATGCGATGAGCCGACATCGAGGTGCCAAACCACTCCGTCGATGTGAACTCTTGGGAGTGATAAGCCTGTTATCCCCAGGGTAGCTTTTATCCGTTGAGCGATGGCAATCCCACTTTATACCACCGGATCACTAAGTCCTAGTTTCCTACCTGCTCCACCCGTCGGTGTCGCAGTCAAGCTCCCTTATGCCTTTGCACTCTGCGAATGGTTTCCGACCATTCTGAGGGAACCTTTGAGCGCCTCCGATACCCTTTCGGAGGCGACCGCCCCAGTCAAACTCCCCGCCAGACATTGTCCCGGGGCCAGATTCATGGCCCTCGGTTAGAAATCCAATACTGCAAGGGTGGTATCCCAACATTGGCTCCATGGAAACTGGCGTCTCCACTTCATTGCCTCCCACCTATCCTGTACATACAGCATCGAATCCCAGTATCAAGCTGGAGTAAAGCTCCATGGGGTCTTTCCGTCCTGGCGCAGGTAACCAGCATCTTCACTGGTACTTCAATTTCACCGGGTGCATTGTCGAGACAGCGCTCAAATCATTACGCCTTTCGTGCGGGTCGGAACTTACCCGACAAGGAATTTCGCTACCTTAGGACCGTTATAGTTACGGCCGCCGTTTACTGGGGCTTAAATTCAAGGCTTCACACGAACAAGTTCGTGTTAACCTCTCCTCTTAACCTTCCAGCACCGGGCAGGCGTCAGCCCATATACTTCACCTTTCGGTTTTGCATAGACCTGTGTTTTTGCTAAACAGTTGCTTGAGCCTATTCTCTGCGGCCCCATTTCTGGGGCACCCCTTCTCCCGAAGTTACGGGGTCATTTTGCCGAGTTCCTTGACAATGCTTCTCCCGCCGGCCTTAGGATTCTCTCCTCATCCACCTGTGTCGGTTTACGGTACGGGTACATAATGAACAATAGCAGCTTTTCTTGGCACATGGCTTGCATGCTTCGCTACTTTATTTCGCTCCGCATCACGCCTTTGGATTGAGGAAGGGATTTGCCTCTTCCTCTCCTACCTCGCTTGCACCGGTTTTTCCTTTCCCGGCTCATGCGCTCCACATGCGTCCCTACAGTTCTGTCATTATGCAGTACAGGAATCTCCACCTGTTGTCCATCGGCTACGCATTTCTGCCTCGCCTTAGGCCCCGACTTACCCAGAGCAGATCAGCTTTACTCTGGAATCCTTGGATATTCGGCCAAGAGGATTCTCACCTCTTTCTCGCTACTCATTCCGGCATTCTCTCTTCCTGACGCTCCACGGCTCCTTACGGTACCGCTTCCCTGCATCAGCAATGCTCCTCTACCAATCATACGTAAAGTATGATTCCTAAGCTTCGGTGTCGTGTTTCAGCCCCGGACATTTTCGGCGCAGGACCTCTCGACTAGTGAGCTATTACGCACTCTTTGAATGTGTGGCTGCTTCTGAGCCAACATCCTAGTTGTCTTTGAAATCCCACATCCTTTTCCACTTAACACGCACTTTGGGACCTTAGCTGTAGGTCTGGGCTCTTTCCCTTTTGACTGCCCAACTTATCTCGTGCAGTCTGACTCCCATATAACATCTTCACGGCATTCGGAGTTTGATAACCTTCGGTAAGCTTTGACGCCCCCTAGGGTATTCAGTGCTCTACCTCCGCAAGACTTTTTATGAGGCTAGCCCTAAAGCTATTTCGAGGAGAACCAGCTATCTCCGGGTTCGATTGGAATTTCTCCCCTATCCACACCTCATCGCCACCCTTTTCAACGGATGTGCGTTCGGTCCTCCATTGCCTTTTACGGCAACTTCAACCTGGACATGGATAGATCACCCGGTTTCGGGTCTGCACATACTGACTAAAAGTTAACTTAGTTAACTTGCGCCCTATTAAGGCTCGGTTTCCCTTCGGCTCCACACCTTAAGTGCTTAACCTTGCCAGTATGCACAACTCGCCGGACCGTTCTACAAAAAGTACGCGGTCCCACCTTAACGTGGTCCCACAGCTTGTAAACACAGGGTTTCAGGTTCTCTTTCACTCCCCTCCCGGGGTCCTTTTCACCTTTCCTTCACAGTACTATGCGCTATCGGTCACTGAGTAGTATTTAGCCTTACGGGGTGGTCCCCGCATATTCCCACAAGGTTTCTCGTGTCTCGTGGTACTCTGGATACCGCTCTGTCAGGTCTGGTTTCACGTACGGGGCTCTCACCCTCTCTGGCTGGTCTTTCCAGGACCATTCCGTTACCCTTCCTGAATCAGTTGATGCGGTCCGAACCCCGGAGTGCACGCACTCCGGTTTGGGCTCCTTCCGGTTCGCTCGCCGCTACTTCGGAAATCACTGTTGTTTTCTTCTCCTCCGGCTACTTAGATGTTTCAGTTCACCGGGTTCCCTTCCCTACACTATGGATTCATGCAGGGATACATAAGGTCTTCTTATGTGGGTCTCCCCATTCAGATATCTGCGGATCGTAGGATATTTGCTCCTCCCCGCAGCTTTTCGCAGCTTATCACGTCTTTCTTCGGCTCTCAGTGCCAAGGCATCCACCCTGTGCTCTTTCTTGCTTAACCTCTTCTCGTCCCTCTAGCGTGAGGAACGCAGGCTGGTCTGCTGTCTGCGAGCAGTCCCACTCTTACGAGTGTTCTTTACTCGTTCAGCGCCTGACTTTCGTCAGGCTTGTTGTCTCTAACATTTATAAATACAAGTGTAATACACTTGTTGGTCATCCTTTCGGATGGACCTCGGATGTCTTTGATACTTGATTGTTTTTCGGTATTCGGTTTTCAAGGTACAAACTTGTCTATTACGACATTTGACTGTTTTATCAGTCATTAAAAACCAAAATAATAGTATTTTAATCTTTAATCACTGGTAAAACCAGCTGCAAAATGTTTTCACATTTTGCTTATATTATGAAAGCCTCTCGGCTTTGTTTACATAATGAATCTGGCAGCCACCTGCTCTCCCATGCCGTCTCCAGCATAGTACCATCGGCCGCTTAAGTCTTAACCTTCGTGTTCGGGATGAGAACGGGTGTCTCCCCTAAGCGCATCGCCACCAGAATCTTTTCTTAGCTTCCTTGACTTCTTCCCTTAAGCTCTCGCCCTCCAGGATATCATCTTTCTTAAGTGTCCTGAGTGTTCTATGAGTATTTTTTACTCATTACGAGTGTTCTCTACTCGTTACGAGTGTCTTTCACTCGTTCCTCATTCCACTTCCTTAACAGCTAAACAGTAATACAACCCTTACTTCTTCTTCCTTAGAAAGGAGGTGATCCAGCCGCACCTTCCGATACGGCTACCTTGTTACGACTTCACCCCAGTTATCAGACCTGCCTTCGGCTGCTCCTCCCCTTGCGGGTTAGGTCACAGACTTCGGGCATTTCCGACTCCCATGGTGTGACGGGCGGTGTGTACAAGACCCGGGAACGTATTCACCGCGACATTCTGATTCGCGATTACTAGCGATTCCAGCTTCATGTAGTCGAGTTGCAGACTACAATCCGAACTGAGACGTGTTTTTTGGGATTTGCTCCAGGTCACCCCTTCGCTTCCCTCTGTTCACGCCATTGTAGCACGTGTGTAGCCCAAATCATAAGGGGCATGATGATTTGACGTCATCCCCACCTTCCTCCGGGTTATCCCCGGCAGTCTCTCTAGAGTTCCCATCTTACTGCTGGCTACTAAAGATAAGGGTTGCGCTCGTTGCGGGACTTAACCCAACATCTCACGACACGAGCTGACGACAACCATGCACCACCTGTCTCCAATGCCCCGAAGGGAACATACATTACATATGCTGTCATTGGGATGTCAAGACTTGGTAAGGTTCTTCGCGTTGCTTCGAATTAAACCACATGCTCCACCGCTTGTGCGGGTCCCCGTCAATTCCTTTGAGTTTCATTCTTGCGAACGTACTCCCCAGGTGGATTACTTATTGCGTTTGCTGCGGCACCGAAGGTCTAATAGCCCCCGACACCTAGTAATCATCGTTTACGGCGTGGACTACCAGGGTATCTAATCCTGTTTGCTCCCCACGCTTTCGAGCCTCAACGTCAGTTACAGTCCAGTAAGCCGCCTTCGCCACTGGTGTTCCTCCTAATATCTACGCATTTCACCGCTACACTAGGAATTCCACTTACCTCTCCTGCACTCCAGCTGGACAGTTTCCAAAGCAGTCCCGGGGTTGAGCCCCGGGCTTTCACTTCAGACTTGCCCTGCCGTCTACGCTCCCTTTACACCCAGTAAATCCGGATAACGCTTGCCCCCTACGTATTACCGCGGCTGCTGGCACGTAGTTAGCCGGGGCTTCTTAGTCAGGTACCGTCATTTTCTTCCCTGCTGATAGAGCTTTACATACCGAAATACTTCTTCACTCACGCGGCGTCGCTGCATCAGGGTTTCCCCCATTGTGCAATATTCCCCACTGCTGCCTCCCGTAGGAGTTTGGGCCGTGTCTCAGTCCCAATGTGGCCGGTCACCCTCTCAGGCCGGCTACTGATCGTCGCCTTGGTAGGCCTCTACCCCACCAACTAGCTAATCAGACGCGGGTCCATCCTGTACCACCGGAGTTTTTCACACTGTCTCATGCGAGACCGTGCGCTTATGCGGTATTAGCACCTATTTCTAAGTGTTATCCCCCGGTACAGGGCAGGTTGCCCACGCGTTACTCACCCGTCCGCCACTAAGTAGCTAAGCTTCCATCCGAAGACTTCCGCTTAATTACTCCGTTCGACTTGCATGTGTTAGGCACGCCGCCAGCGTTCATCCTGAGCCAGGATCAAACTCTCATGTTGAAAAGTTCTCTCCGATCCAAGATTAACATTGGCTAATCTTTTCCCGTAGTCATCATCTCTGCTCCTTGCGGTGCTTTGATGCGACTCTTTACTGTTTTTTTAGGTTGCATCCTTTCGGATGCCGTTCTCTGAATTTTCATTCATTTCCTGCTTTTTGCTCTTTCGAGCCATGCAGGTATTTCAGAATTTTCAGGGTTGTATTACTGTTTACTTGTCAAGGTTCATCGGTTCATAATTTCTAATCTTGTTTTGTCTTTTGCTCAGACGCAACTTTATTATAATATCATATGCGTTTCGCTAAGTCAATACTTTTTTTAATTATTTTTTATGAACTTGTCCTCCGTCTCTCAACGGTGGATTTTTATTATAGCATTGCATGCTTATAAATGTCAACCTGTATTTTCAATCAATTTCATCAATTTTTCATACAAATCTGATTATATCTATAAGACTGGAGAAGTTCCAAACAAAAACCCGCTTTAATCTAACCGAATCTTTAGTTCTTCCTTGCAGTGCTTCGTTAGTTTACCCAAAATATTGTCAAAAGTCAATATCTTTTTTACATATAATTATTATTTTTAAAATTGAAGCTATTATGACCATTTAAAATTACTATTCACAGTTTTGCTGTTCGTCCCAACAATATGCATACAAATCGCAAGGAACATGCAATCTGGTTCTAACTACCCTTGGGATTTTGTGCGGAAGCAGCACAAAATATTTCGCGGAATAGTGGCTGTGAATAACAACCATTTAAATCCCCAGCATTAAGGCCAAATAGATACTACTCATATTTACGGCATAAATGTATGATACAGATTAATAATATAAAATCAGATCAAAAAAGATATAAAGTTATATCTTTTTTGATCTGATGCCTGCCGAGGTGTAATAACTTGAGATTAACTTGATTTATTTATTCATTTAATCCAATTGGAAGAATCTCATTACACCTCCGTCGATTGTCACGATGTCGCATTCTCTTCCACCCCAAGGCTGTATTGTAATCTCACCGATTTGCGTCCAGCCACTTTTTCTTACAAAAGAATAAAGGTTATCAATATTGTCTACACGCATAAAAGCAACTGTTTGTTTCGCAGGTTCACCGTAAAACATGTGGAATCCATTAAATGGAACGAGTGTCATATTACTTATTTCACCCGGCAAAGGCAAAACACACCCATATGTCCCATCACCGTTATCGTTTCGTTGATCAATTCCTGCATACCACCCTAACACACTCTCAAACCAACTCGCCGTTCTATCCATGTCTTTGGTATAGTAGACCGGACCGTTTTCTCTGACAGTATATCCTCTTTCTTTCAATCCCTGTATCATTTGTTTTCCTCCTAAAATAGATTGGACAGATATTGAGGCAAATGAATGGAGTTTATCCCTATGGCTGCGCGCCGCCATAGGAGATATGCCATGAAAACGAGTAAACGCACGGGAAAAGCTTTCCGGCGACTCATAGCCGTATTTGAATGCGATATCAATAACTTTTGTATCTGAAGCTTCTATTATATCAATTCCTGCAAGTGTCAGGCGACGGCTGCGAATATATTCACCAAGAGATACGCCGCACACAATTGAAAACAAGCGTTGAAAATGAAAGCTTGACATATACGCCTGACCTGCAATAACTTCAGGGTTCAATTCATCGCAAATATTGTCTTCCACAAAGTCGATTGCCCTTTGAATACAGTTTATCGTCTCCATCCTTTCACCTCCTGTCTATTTAAGAGTATAAAATAACTACTTCATATCTTCATGATATTTATTGCTCGTTCCGGCTAATGTAAATAGCTGCAGCCGTGGTTAGAACAGAAGTGCTTCCCGGTCAAATACTTTGGCAGCACAACTTTTGTTCCGCATGCGCATCTGAGCGTCCCTCTTTTAGTAATAGCGGGAAAAAGATTTTACAGTTAGTTCAAACGATACGGACCAGATAGGCGATAAATTTGGAAGTTATCGAACGACAGAATGACTGTGAATATAAAATTCTTCCTGACTCGGTTGAAACTTTTTTTCTGTGTATTCAAAAGTTTTATCGAATTCTTCTGCTTCTTTGTCATTGATTTCAAAGGCAGGTGACTCATGGAAATAATACTTTGTTCCATCAAAAAATCCTGGTTGTAATTCTTTTACAAGTAATGCCGCAGGAAAAATATCTCCCTCTAGACAAACATTATATTTTTTACAGCTTTTAAAGCCTCTTGCCACATAATTATCAGGGTTACCAAAAATAATTATAGCTTTATAACCCATTTCAAACGCTTTAAGAAATGTTTTTTCCAGCAAGTCTTTCCCAATACCTAAACGCTGACATTCAGGTTCTACGCTGACAGGCCCAAAGGTAATAATATTTGTCACACGCCCTGTTTCATCAATGAGTTTTGATTTTGTATACATAACATTTGCAACTACTTGTCCATCGAGCTCCGCTACATAGTCCAATTCATGAATAAAATCTTCATGCCCTCTCAAAATGTGAGACAGATAGTGCTCGTTGCATCCCGGCACATTGAGATTCCAAAATGCCCTGCGATGGATTTCTTCTACCTTCCTATATTCATTTTCTTTTTCATTTCTGATTTTAATATGCTTCATTTTTTCCTTCACCTCTACAACATCCTTTTTACTATATGTTTAATAAATGATCAGCTTTTTTTAATTATAGTTTATCGAAAAGCAAAAAGAAACAGACAAATTTCCTTATCGAAATTTGTCTGTTTCTGTGACGGAGAAAGAGGGATTTGAACCCTCGCGCCGCGTAAACGACCTACACCCTTAGCAGGGGCGCCTCTTCAGCCTCTTGAGTATTTCTCCATAGCCTGAACCAAATCACGTGAAATCTTTTTATCAAAGCTATTCACGCTTATCGGATATTAAATTCTGCGTTGAATGATAACGCAAGTGTTATTATACCTAAGGGGATTTTGTTTGTCAATAATATAATTCCATTTCTTTTTTATATTATCTACATGTGTTCAACTATTGCCTCTTCTATGCGGCGTTTCACTTCCGCTGCTATCTGCACTGTCTTCATATCCTTATATTCTTCATAATATATAGGGGGCAAGTATATGATCTTGACGGTTAACGGCTTTATTGATTTCTCATCAAACGGCTTGAATGCATCTATCAATGCACATGGAACTATCGGGCACTTTGCCTTTTGAGCACTTTTAAAACTTCCACCCTTCAAATTCAGCAGATTGTTACCCTCGCGACTTCTGGTACCTTCCGCAAAGATAAGAAAGTTCCTTCCAGTCTTTACTTCTTCCGTAACCTGTTGTATCACTTCCATCGACTGACGGATATCGTCCCTGTCCATGGAAATGGAACCGAGAGCCTTCATTACCTGCTTGAGTAATATGACATTCTGTGCTTCCTTCTTAATAACAAAAGCGAAAGGTACCGGACTGGATTCCAAAAAAGCCAGCACATCATACAGCCCCTGGTGATTAGGAAAGAATATGAACCCGTTCTCCTTGGGGATATTTTCCAGTCCAAAGGATTCTATCCTGACTTTTCCGGCTCTATTAGCTGCTATGGTTGCCCTTTTAACAACAGCATATGCCTCTTCATAAGTTTTCTTACTGCTTTTTCCATACCACCATATTTGAAAAAGATAATAAGGCACTTTCAAAAATAATCTTAAGACCATCATCATAATTCTATACATGCTATCTTCTTCCTGCCTTTTATACTTAAAAGATTATATTTGTCTATACTTTTCCAATGCCGTCTCGTACAAGTTGCTTCCTTGCGAATCAATCACAACAATAACGGGAAAATTCTCTACCTGCAATTCACGAATCGCTTCCGTGCCGAGGTCTTCGTATGCGATTACATTCGAACTTTTAATAGAACGCGACAGAAGAGCTCCCGCACCTCCTACAGCTGCAAAATACACTGCTCCATTACGTAAGATTGCTTCCCTGACTGCTTCCGTCCGTTTGCCTTTTCCAATCATTCCTTTTAGGCCCCTGTCAAGAAAATCCGGGGTATACTTATCCATACGGCTTGCGGTAGTAGGCCCTGCGGAACCGATGGGTCTGCCCTCACGCGCAGGTGAAGGCCCCATATAGTATATGATATTATTCGTAAGGTTTATAGGAAGTTCCTTCCCTTCTTCCAGAGCTTCATACATTCTCTTATGGGCAGCATCCCGGGCCGTATAAATAGTTCCGGTAATATAAACATAATCTCCGGCTCTTAACTCCCTTGCCTCTTCACTGCTTATGGGTGCATTTATATACTTATCCATTTTATCCACAATCCTCTCACTCTAACAAGAGATAGTCAACAGCTTCTAAATAATCCTTACCGCATGCCTGTTTACATGGCAGCAAATATTTACAGCTACCGGAAGTCCGGCTATATGTGTAGGATAGGTATCTATATTGACCGCAAACGCAGTGGTACTTCCTCCAAGTCCTCCGGGACCGATTCCCGTCTTGTTAATTTTCTCAAGCAACTCCTCTTCCATTTCCATTATATAAGAAATATCCGAACGTTTGCTCACCGGTCTGGTAAGCGCCTTCTTCGCCATCAGGGCGCACTTTTCAAACGTACCTCCGATTCCCACACCCACTACCATGGGCGGGCATGCGTTCGGGCCTGCGTCTTTTACAGCAGTCAATATCGCTTCTTTTACTCCCTCTATACCGTCGGAAGGCTTTAACATGAACACTCGGCTCATGTTCTCGCTGCCAAAGCCCTTCGGGGCTACGGTAATTTTCACCTTGTCCCCCGGCATAATTTCATAATGAACCACAGCCGGAGTATTATCCTTTGTATTTTCACGAATCAGAGGGTCTTTTACTACCGATTTCCTTAGGTAGCCTTCTTTATATCCTGCCCTCACACCTTCATTGACCGCATCCTCTAAAGCACCGCCTTCGAAATGAACCTCTTGACCGATTTCCATGAAGATGACCGCCATTCCGGTATCCTGACAAATGGGAATCATATCCTTTGCTGCAATCTCAAGGTTTTCTTGTAACTGGCATAAAACCTGCCTTCCCAAAGGTGCCTTTTCCGTCGACGCAGCCTTATTCATTACTGTCTTCATATCCTCCGACAAATAATGATTGGCCTCTATACACATTTCTTTTATATTATCCGCAATAACGGACACTTGTATCGTTCGCATAAATCAACCCTTCAATCATTCAACGATTATCTTTCGCACTTCGTCAAGCTCTTCTCCCGAAGGTTTCATCGCTTTCCATCCTAACGTCTGTCCGTCATCCTCGTAGCGGGGAATCAGATGCAAATGAAAATGGAATACCGTCTGTCCGGCAGCTTCTCCATTGTTCTGTACCAGGTTAAAGCCATCACAGTTTAGCTTCTGGGTCATACCCGACGCTAACTTTTTAGCGAGCAGCATAACTTTTGTTGCCGCTTCATCCGGTAATTCATATAAATCGCGGTAATGATTCTTCGGCAAAATGAGCGCATGGCCCTTAGTAGCCGGTCCCAAATCCAAAATCACCTTGAATTCTTCATCTTCATAGATTTCTTTCGACGGAATGTCTCCGTTCGCTATTTTACAAAAAATACAGTTGTCGTCTCTCATATATATAGTCGCACTCCTTTGAACTATTGCCTGCACCGTTAAAACGGCGGGAACAGAAAATTAAAATACAAAAATATGGTCCAAGGTACGAAGCACCTTGAAATCGCCTTTCAGCTTCGTCACACCGGACATAAATGCCCTTTGGAATGTCATCCTCGCATAAATAATATCATCCAATATCTGAGAGTTTAACTGCAATTCCACATCCGCATGATCCACGGTACCATAAGAACATTGCAAATCCGCATTTTCCACTTTAATAATCAGATGTTTTTTCCGTCCTTCGATAATGATTCTATATACTGCTCGGAAGCCGGGCTGAGGGCTGAAACTCTGCTTGAATTTTTCAATGACCTCTACGCTTTCTTCTCCGTCCGCGTTATCTATCAAGTTTCTGAAAATACTGGTAAGCTCCTGGATATCCTCCTTCTGCCGCTGCACATATCTGTCGTCGGAGGCGTATTGAGAAAGCTGCTCCGTTTCCTGCGGAGTCAAATCCATCTGAACCCGCGATACCGCCTACTTAATCGCCTGATTGCTGGCGGGGAGGCTGGCCATTTTCTGGTTTATTGTCCGGTACATATTTTCCGCTTTTTTTTCTATTAAACTAGCATATTCCGCATTCGTCTCCAGCAGGGAGGTATCTGCTATATAACCGCAGATGCCGCTGCAGGGGAGTCCTCCAAGAATCTCCCATGCGGAGGCCAAATTAAGCTTTCCTTCTCTCTCTCCATATGTGGTAGACATTACGATCGGACACATATATATACCGCTTATCTTCTCCTTATCGCCATACAACCAGCAGGAATCCAAGAATTGCTGCATATACCCGCCTATCCCGTACCATTCCACAGTAGTTGCGAGAATAATGCCGTCCGCTCCCTTTAACGTCTGGGGCAAAGTCGTAATGCTGTTTTTAAGCTCAAATAAATTAAAGCGCTCTACCTTAACTCTAAGCTCCTCCAATACCTGCTGTATTTTATTAATCACAAATAAGGTAGGATCATCGATCAGTCCTCTGCCGCCGTAATAAATATTGATTTTCATATAAAAATTTTCCTTTCCTTAAAGCTTCGCTCAAGCCGCATCTTCGTTACTCTTTGTCCGAGATTTGCCCGAAAATAAAAGCCATATTATAAATGCAGTCCCAACACCGCTTAAAAATCCGCCGATATGCGCCGCATTATTTATATTTGTCCCCACAAATCCGCTGTATAAGGAATAAAAAATCATAAATAATAATCTGCTTAGTGTAATCTGTTCCAAATGTCCTTTGTGGATGAGTACCAAAAATAACAGCGCGCCTATCACACCGAATATGGCGCCGCTGGCACCTGCCGACATTGCATAATTACTCGTATATAGCTCATAACTCATAGACAATAGATTTCCGAAGATTCCTGACACGAAATATATGACTATATATTTCACATGTCCAAAATGCTTCTCAACCACTTCTCCCAAATAATAGAGCACCAGCATATTGCTTACCAGATGATTTATATCCCAGTGCAAAAATATGCAGGAAAAGATACGATAATACTCTTTGTCGGAAAAAAAGCCGGCAACACTGAATGCTCCTATATTATATAACAAATCACCGGTGAATGTACATATTAGAAAAATAACGATATTGATAGCCACTAAGGAAATCGTGATAAAGGGAAGCTTTTGATAGTCCCGCATTCGCGGCGCCTGAGCCTGCGGCTCTTGCCAGACAGTTTCAGAAAGGTGCAACAGCCAGTATTCCAGCTTACTGCGCATTCCATAAAAGTCGCTGACTTGGTTTTCATATACAATAAGACGTTCTTGAAGAGGGTCAATCAGCCAGCATAAGGAATCCTCTTTGCACAATTTCTTCGCCTTCTCATAATCCGCACATAAAATTAAAGATAAAATATGAATGTTCGTAATCCCTTTTTCTCCAAAAAGTTCATGTATCTTTTTCTTTATATGAGTATATTGATCCTCCGAAATATATAACTCATTTCTATAATCAATAATATGAAAAACATTCACATAATTATTTTCCATATGAAAATAGATTGTAAATTCCGGCAGATTGGATGGAATTTTATTATAGCCTTCTCCAGTAAGAAAATGCTCCAGCTGTTCTTTTACCATAATGTCTCCCGACTATTATTACCTTTAGGAAGCAAAAAATCACACTTCTTAAATAATGAATGATGCTACTTATCAAAACGGGTGCCTTCCCTCATTTTGATATGATACTATGGTAAAGGGTAACATTTTCAAATATTTGTGTCAATGAATTTAATCCGGTGAATCTGGTCTACCGGTAACAAAATGCCATCTTTCCAAATCTCAACTCATCTCCCGCTTCTATTCCTGCCGTTTCATTCGGTTCCAGACGCAGCCCGTTCTTGAAAGTGCCGTTTGTTGAATTGAGATCCGTCACGTATATATTCTCTCCATCCTTCGTGAACCGCGCATGTATTCTGCTCATCGAACTGTCCTTAATAACAAAATCCACACCTCCCACCATCTTTCCTATCGTGCAGGGTAGCTTATTTAGGTCAATATGATACTTATTTCCTTTATTTGTTCCATATAATTTATTTTCTATGCTGTATAAAGATGTCTCTATAAAAACAGTGCTTCCATAAACGTCTTCCTTCTCTCTTCCTCTCTGCAGAGAATCCTCCCTTTCTTTCTTCGGCTGGAAATACGCATTCACCGCCATATATTGCTGCGGTTCTTCGTCTTCTTCCTCTATAATTTTTCTCTTTTCATCGCCTCTCTTTCCATACCTCCTTCCTCTGACAGGTGCCATAATAAGCGATAGCAGCAAAAATGAAGAAACAATAACGAGCGTTATTATTCCGGCTACCGTCAATACTGATTCTTCTATTGATAATATACAAAAATATCTGATACAAAAAACGCTCACCATTGTACCTATACAAAGGAGTAATAGTACTCCTGAAATGATCATATTGCCCTTTTCCAAGGTTCTTTCTTCTTCATTCTCATCCTTGGTATCCTCTTCCTCTATCTCTGCACCTGGCCAAGCCCGACATACTAATTCCTTCTGTTCATTTGCAATTCTTTCCGTTCTGATGCCCTTTGCTTCCTCAGCATCGTCTGTTCCCCGGCCATCTTCATCTTTCCCATCCGCGGCACTATGACCGGCGGGCTCATGAAATAATTTCATAATCTCCGGCAATATAAAGTTTTCATCCTGCATATGTTCATATATTTTATAGATTATCTGTACCGTTCTCTCATTTTCCCTATCTGCCTTTTCCAGCAGAAATTCCGCAAGCGGCATTATCGGCGTATCTCCATCTCCCGGATAATACACGAAAAAAAACTCCTCTCCTTCAGGATCTGCATAAATATATTCCGGGGAAAACAAAAGACGATTATCCTCCAGCAGATATTTCCCTACTTCCCTTGAAGCCTCGAGAAGGTATTCAAACAATTGAAACATCTGCTCATACTTCATTCCCCCCCTCTCATAAAGGTTCTTTATACTTTGCTTGGAGCTTATTTCATAGTAAAAATAAATCTCATCGTTTATATTCCTGATGCTGCATGGAAGAAGATATTTCATCTTGTTTCCCGTAATCATTTTGTTTTGATATTCATTTTTATACCCCATATCCTCTTTGGTGAACGGGGAATCAATAGTTGAAAGATTACCGGTACTTCTCAAAATCAAATAATTATGACTTAAATCCTTATAATATTTAGCATCCATCACCCAACTAATCCTCCCCCATACCTCGCAGCCCCTCTCCTGCCTTTTTTATAAGGCGGATTCTACGTATATATTTTACGGGATCGTTTCGATCCGCCTGTCCTACAGCCGTTAGCACCCATCCGTTTGCAGTTTTTCCTTTTAACTTTACAACAACCTTTTTATCGCTTATCTCTAAACTTTTTTCAAGTTGCCTCATTCCTATATATTTATTGCCGAACTGTTCCTTACCCAATTGCTCTATATATCCTCTTACTGCGCTTTCATCCTCCTGCTTTCGGATACTACCCCTGAATGCAAGAAGATAGGCATCCTGAGAAAGGATACATCTGTTATAAAGAAAAAAAGAAAGATATATTAAAAGTGCTATCAAAAGAATAATCGTGGGTATGAGCATAGCAGCCTCCACCGTTAAATATCCCCGCATCTTTTTTTTATAAAAATCAGACAAAAAATACAACCCCCAATCCCGCAGCAAGGAATGGCATAAAAGGCATCCTGCTTTTCCCTCTTACCTTTTTAAACATAAGCAAAACCAGTCCGACAATTGCCAACAGAAATAGTCCTGCCAAAACAGCAAAGGCACATTCTCCAAACCCCAGAAATACTCCTAATACGAGGACTACAACGCCGTCACCATACCCTATGCTTTCTCTCGTACAAAGACTGAGTCCCAACATCGCCGCCCCGGGAATCAGAGAATACAAAAATGAATATAGTTCAGGTTTCTGAATAACTGCCGCAGCAATTAAGGACAAAAGCCCAAATGCCGCCATGAGAAGAACCGGTATTTCTTTTTTTCTTATATCAAAAATACAGCACATCATTATAAAGGCTGCCGCCATATATCTCATGTCCATTTTCGCTTGTATTACACTCCTTTTCCTTCACCTTATTTTGACAATTGCAAAGCTTGTAGCCTCCGTTAGTTTTATAGACCATTTCATATCCTCGCAGATGCCTTTATCAGTCCTTCCTTATCCGCATTTGGAGCACTTGCCCTTTCCGCCTGTTTCGGATAAGTGAACGGCATAAATCGTCCGCTTTAGTCCAGAACACTTCAGAGAATTATGGTATCGGTTTCCCTGCGAGGTAATGTATAAAACTCCCTGAATCCCGGCTCTGCCACATCTTTCGCACGCGTGATACTTTTCTCCTTGTTCATTTCGTATATTATCCTTTTGAAAAGCAGAAATCATATTTATGGAGGGACACAAATACGTACAGTTTCTCGATGTATGATACACTACACCATTCTCAGCAATGAACACAATCGGGTCATCTTCCTGTCCCCCTTGTCCGTTTTCCACATCATATCCTGTCCAAGCCCGTCCATAATATCTGTTTTCCATAGGAAAATCAGCGAATCCGATAATTCCGATGAGCGGCTTTACTTTGTAAGAAACGATGAAGTCAATGACATCGTCCTCCTTCATGACGGAAGATTTAACAAAATGCAATCCCGCCGCTCCGGAGGAAAGACAAGTATTGTTCAGATAGTCCGTTCCGAGTATACGGATTACCCTGCCTCTCGCATACACCTCCGACATAGCGATAGAGCTCATTTCATCGGGAAGTGAGAACCCCAATTCTTCTACATTCTTATAAGCATATCCGCAAAAAGCCATTTGGTTGCCGGTCTGATGTATTGCTTCCTCAATATTCCCATGGAGTCGGAGCATATCAAAAATGACCAGAATATTCATTATAAAAAATAGAAAGAAGGGGACTGCGAGCGCTGCCTCCACCGTCATACTGGCCTTACAGTTTAAGAAGGGGAAGAACGATGTCCTTTTTTCGGACTTCATTTTGAATAGCGAGAGTTTGTTAATTAGAATTGTACATGAGAACATTGCCCGGAGAATTGCTTGATTTTTGATATGATTATAGTTTTTTGCTTTCTTTATCCAAAAAAAGGACACCGTTTTTCCCCTCCTTATCGCATAATTGGTTTGCAGGCAATCAGTCGTAGCCATACCTTTTTCTTATGTCGAAGTGATAGCCGAATCCGCTGGAAACCGAAATATCAGCCAGGAAGCTATCAAAGCAAGCATCCATTCGAAAATAAATGTTGCCGGGTGTTATGCGTATATCCATTTCCATAACGTCCATGGTACGCAGCTTTTTCGTGTTATCCTTTTCCAGAAATAACATAATTCTTAAGTATTCCACGTAGGAAAGTCCGCTTTTCCCATTATCCTCATCGGGTATGTCTCCGCTGAAATTCGCCACACTATCGATATCTGTTTTCCAATCCGCTCTGGTTTTTAGTATCGGAACCTTACCGCCGTTTAAAAGACATCTCACATCGTATAGGCTCTCCATATATGCCCATGCGAATAAAATGGAGTATTTAACCGGCTCAGTTAATGCCGGAACCTGCAGGACAGCCGTAAGACTAAGAGCCAGGGCTCTCGCTTGCGCACACTTTTCAGAATCAGACAAAATATAAATTACATTGGAGACCTCCCTCCAAGTCAAAAGCCTCTTTGCTACTCTTTCCAAATTCTCTTTATCGGAGCTTCTTCCTTCAAGGATATATTCAATCTGATATTTCAGCAGAGATTTATCCAATTCTTCCCCATACCTGCTGCATTTTTCGATTAAATACTCATCAAATAAAATATTTTCGACAGCACCATCCGTACTTGATTCCGGCGAAGGTCCTATTCCTCTGTATAAGGCTCTATGGGATATGTAGTCCTCTGTATGAATGGCGGAACCTGATAGAAAAGAGGTATCTTTTAATACCAGTGAAAGAATACTGCCTGCTCTAAACGCATTTACTTTATCCGCAGGATTGTTAAGCGGTATTTCTATTTCCTCATCATTTTCATTCATTTTTTTCGGAAGCTCTATGGCATCTATCTGCGCCTGAATGTCGTTCCTTTCTCCTTCTATATCCCTTGTATCCAATCCGAGACTTTCGAACGAAGGAATATTCGCCGATACATGGCCGATTAATTCTGCAAGCATTCCTTCTGCGGTACTTTCTTTCATATAGGCTAGTGCTTGTCCTTTCATCACATCACCATTATTGTCCGAAGCGATGGAGTATTCCGAAAGTACCGCCTTATCCACAGACAAAGCCAGCCAGTCCCGTACATTATCAGGTCCTCGTTCCCCGACCGTGAAATTTTTCTGCATATAATTCCTAATGTGCTGTGCGGACTTTTCCGCAGAAGGCGATGCCGTTCCATATGAGCTGTCCACAAAGAGTAAATCATATTGTTCCAAAAGCTCTCTGTGAAACTCCGCCAGTACGCTGTTCATCCCTATATCTGCTGCGCATTCACTTTCCATCCTGATCGTATTGATTCTTGCGCCTTCTACCAATGTCAGCAGCAGCGACAGGAGAAGCGCAAGGGACAGAGAAAGATATACTGTGAGATAACCATTTTTTGTACGTTTCTCATATTTCATGTGATAATCGTATTACTATCTTCGGTAATCTTATGAAAGACATTTGTTACTAGCGTTTGAAGCTGCCTTTTAAAAATGATTACAAGGCCTATTAGAACTACCAAGATCAATATAATTTCTACCGTCCCCAATCCGTCTTCTTCCCAAATAAAATTCTTAAAATTTTTTAATTTTCTTTCCATATTCTTGTCTCTCCCATATTTCTACATTTTTATTTGTTTCAATTTCTGCTTTTATCCTTTACTTTTACACCTCTTGCCCTCTTTGGCTTACTCAAAATTAATAGTTAAAAGCCCTTCTGAATTTCCTGATTCTTCTACTAAAAAGAAAAGGAAAAGTAAGCAGGCACGATAATGAGCACCACCACGATGCCAAGCATGAGCATCATCGGAAGCAGCAGCTTTGTCCCCGCCTCCTCTCCCAGCTTTTTAGCCGTGTTTTTTCTCTCTTCAAAAGCATTTACCGCTTCCTGACGCAAGGCCGTTAATATTCCATTGCTGCCCTTTCTTAGATTTTGTATTAAAATATTGCTGAGCTTTGTATACTGCGACAGACGGCATCTCTTACCGAAGTTCTCATATGCGGATGCTTCGGAAATCCCGTTATCTAATTCATAGCAGGTAATAAGCATTTCTTCATACACATAACGAAAATTATTTTCCTTCCCATAATCATTTGCAATCTTGCAAAAGGCGTTGCGTATCGTCATCCCTGCTCCCATATAAAGGGTAAGCTTACTTATAACGCCTGGATAATCCAACAGCATCTGGCGGTTTCTTTGCTCTGCTTTTTCTTTTAAATCCCTATCCTGAAGGAAATAAATTCCCAAGGCTCCTATGCACACAAGAAGGAATAAATAACCACTGCTGTCTTTTTTTATTTCCGTCCATCGCAGCTTTATATTTTCTACCGCATCGGGCAGTTCCATATGCTGCTCTTTACCATATAGCTCTTCCCGCTCTTTTAATGCCTCGTAAATCTTTTTTGTTATTATTTCCTCCTCAGAATAAATCGGAGGAAGGATACGGACAGCAAAAAGATTCTCCTGCCTGTAATCGTCATAGGTGAGTACGGCTGTAAGATTTACCAATTCTCCATTCTCCTCCACCTGTTCATTGATAACGGTGCCATCCGTATATACCAGTTCATAGTTGTCACTGTCCCAAGAAATCCGGAAGGGATACCCTTCTATTTTTCGTGCCAGATTGAGCTTACCCCTTATCTCTTCCTGAGAAGCGTTGCCGTTTAACATGATGTCCGGCAGAAGCTTTGAGGCTTCTTCTGCCAGCCTATGAACTTCTTCCCTTTCATACTTGCGCTCATGAATCGTCAAACGAAATTTCTGATTGCTTTCCTCCTCTCCCTCCGCGATTTTTGCCTGTAAATCAGCCTCTATACTTCCTGCCCCGTAAGTATTCCTCTGTATATACCTCCCGTCCGTCAATACCCCTTCGTTTTGGCTGTTTAAACTTAGGACTATCGCAGACACATCCCCAATAAAAATTAAAAGGAGTACGAGACTGATTTTACGGATGAAATATCTATCCGCAAGGCTATTATAAGAACGGTTCTTTTTCCTTCCCACCGCCTCTTTTGGATGCAGCATTTCCAAATGACTTTCTGCTTTATCAGAGAAAAAAAGCTTTTTATCATAACATTTCTTATATATGTACATCCCCATTTCTTCAAAAGGCTTTTTTCTATTATGAAGCTCCTTTTCTCTATGTCTTGCAGAAATAAAGAATAAGACAATATAAAGGACCAGTACCATTATATAAACGATCACCATTTTTATTATTCTCCCTTCAATGCTGGAAATACTTCCCGTTCTCTATTTCTATATTTCGATATTGACGATTTTCCTCGAAATCATCACAGCAGTGATATACGCCGCCAAGCAGGCGGTCATTATAATTATCCCCGGCAAGTTGTGATACAGTACATTAAAGAAGCCTTTTGAGGCAGCTTGTATATATAGAACGATTCCGAACGGAATGACATTCATAATCTTTTGCTCCATCTGCCTTGCCGCTAACAATACTTGAATTTCCTTTTCTGTTTCCGCCTTTTCTGTTATTATTGCAGCACTCCTCTCTATAATTTCCGTCATATTTCCTCCGCTTCTTTTTGCTGCAGCAAAAACCTGAGCAAATTCCAGTACATCTTCTGTCTGACTCCTCTTTGCAAAATCATATAGGAGCTTTTCTAAAATCATGTTATTTCCAAGACCTGTTCCTATGATATATAGTTCTCTGCAAATGGGACTATTCTTGCCGTATAATAGAATCATATCCGCATATGCCTGTCGAAAGGAATTCTCCATCGAGTAGCCCGCCTTTTGGTTTGCCGATACGGATAGTATCGCATCCTTAAACTGCATCTGTATTTCCCGCTTTTTCCTTGAGGCTGCAGACTTTTTCTTTTCCCTCACGTAAAGGAGGAGTAAGGGGGAGAGGAAGATTACCGCCCATAGAGAACGGTAGAAGAAGATGGCAAGCGCGAATATGAGTACTGCCCCTTCTACAATGCTTTTTAAGTTTTCTAAGCCGATTCCTTTTTTATTCGCGAGATATGCCCGCTGCTTTAAGCTTTCCGACATGCGTCAGCTCCTCCTTTCTTTTTAGCATTCCGATTACCCTTCCATCTTTATCCTCTCCTTCCTCTTCAAAGGAATATAAGACCGACAAACGGATTTTGTCGTCTTCATACCCTATTATTTCCACGATTTCCAATACTCTTCTGCTCTTATCTCTAAGCCGCCCTAAATGAACAATAATATCTATACCCGAGGCCATTTGCTGTCTGATCGCGCAAATAGGCAAATCCATTCCCATCAGAACCATGGTTTCCAGCCTGCTCAGCATATCTGCACAACTATTAGCATGTCCTGTTGACATGGAGCCATCATGTCCTGTATTTAGACACTGCATCATGTCGATTGCTTCCCCTCCTCGTACTTCCCCTACGATAATTCTGCTTGGCCTCATGCGAAGACTGGTTTTAATTAAATCCCTTATGGTAATCTCCTTACAGCCCTCTACGTTTGAATTTCTCGTCTCCATTTTCACTATGTTGGGAATATTCTTTATCTGAAGCTCCGCGTTGTCCTCTATGGTAATGATTCTTTCTTCTTGTGGAATGTAATAAGATAGTGCGTTTAAGAATGTTGTTTTTCCTGATCCGGTCCCTCCGCTAATAAAAATATTGTATTTCGCTTGAACCAGCTTCGACAAAAACCCGGCTGCTTCTTCCGTCAGTGTGCCGAAGGCGAGCAAATCCTTCATCATAATCGGATTGTCGGGAAATTTTCTTATGGTTACAATTGGACCGTTTAGAGCTACCGGACTAAGCACCACATTGACACGGGAGCCATTTTCCAGTCTGGCATCTACGATGGGTGAAGCTTCATTCACCGTCCGGTTACAACCTGCTACCATCTGCTGAATGACATCCTCCAGTTTCCCGGTAGATTCGAATTTCATTTCACAGCGGCACACGCTTCCTCTTCTCTCAATAAATATTTCATCCGGCCCATTGATCATAATTTCTGTAATACTTGCGTCATCTACGAGTTCCTGTAAAATATCCAGTTTCCTTATGGAATAAAAAAGTTCCTTTCTAAGATGCTTTCTTTCCTCCAAACCAATCGGCCGCCGCTTGCTTTCCCCTATGATCAGTTCGTCGATCACATCCTTAATCTCTTCATCCGGCATTTCTCTCGAAAAATCGATTCTTTCTAAAACCAGCACTTTTAGTTTGTTTTTTATTTCATCTTGTCTGTTCATAAATATCTTCCTCGACAATTTTTTTCACATAGCCTGCGAGTTCTCCATGGGTGAGCTGATCCAAGCCATCCGGAAGCCTGTGGAAAACGGGCAGGCTCCACTTTTTTGTCTTCGCCGCCACATCTTCGTAGTCTGACATGCACAGCATCGCTTCATATTGTTTTATTTTAGCTGCAGCAAATCCGTCTTCCCTCGTTATCGTATAGACTTTAAAGCATTGCCGCAGTATATTAAAAAGTCCATTCATCTGCTCTGAAAGATCCAGAATCAAATACTCATAGGAGGTAGAAGCTTCGACTTCCCGAAATAAATGCAGCCATTGTTCCCCTGTTACTCCGCATAAATCCTGATAGGAAACTACTGGGGGAATGAAGTCCATACCGTTTATCGACTGTACCATTCCCGCCAGCCGATACGCCAGCTTTTCTCTTTCGCAGTTGAAATAATAGAGTACATCGGTAATATCTACGCTGAATTCTCGGTTCAGCAGATAGCTCAACCCCGAATAACTCTCGAAGTTCATGTACAAAACCTTATGTTCCTTCGCCAATATCTGACCCATGGTGAGAGAAAAAGTAGTTTGCAGACACCGTCTGACGGGGGTGTAATTTCCGATAATCTTTATCGGACTTCCCGATTGCAGCCGCCTGGGAGCCACTTGCGCATTTCCCATGTAGTTTTCCATGATTTCCCGAAAAATTCCTTCTGCCGACTGATATTTATTGATGTTCTTAATTCCCTCGCCCGCCTCATTTCCGCTTTCGTTCAAAAGAAGGATATGCGCAATCGGAAGCGCCTTTATTTCCTCTTCATAAGAACCTTCTGCAATGAGTAAAAGCTCTATTTGTGTCTTGCTGCTGAATTTTCTAAGCGCTCTTTCGTTTGTAAAGGCACAAATTGAGAAGGGAAGAAGTTCCCTGTTTTCCAGATATTCCACGAGCCGGTAAAGATACTTCTCTTCCTTGTCGCAAACCGCTAAAACTTTTTGAGTCACAATAATATAATTCCTCCTTTTAACAGCATTACGCTGAGCATAATCGGCAATGCAAAATGTATTTTTCCTTTATTTCTCTCTTTTCTTTTTTCCGGCTCATTACTTTGAGCGAACTCATTCTTATGAGTTTCATATAACTTCCATTCTTTGTTCTTGAAAACGTCGCAGACATACGACAAAAGATACCTTAACCGCTGCAAAAAGTTTTTTTCTGCAGCCATTTTCAGCAATGAAAAAACAGCTCCTAACAGAAATGATATAAATACACAAATAAAAATCTCTCTTACTGTAAAAAAACTTCCCATTACAGATAGCAGTTTCACATCTCCAGCCCCTATGACTCCTATCATAAAAAGCGGATATAATAAAAAGATGGGAATCGTCATGGATACAAGGGCCTTTATGAACCCTTCGAAGCCTCCGATCCAGACCGTATATGGCATTCCTGTCATAAATAAAACAAGAATCCATTCATTATAGATTTTATCGAAGAAAAAATCCATAATCACCGCTGCCATCAGCAATACTAAAATCACAAAAATAATACACATCACTCCTTTTTTTGCATACATGTAATATATAATCGTTTTGAAAATTTGGAACGAATCGGACTCGTGAAAATCATTTCCTCGCCTTTGTTCCCAGAAGTACTGCTTTAAAGAATTTTGCTTGAACTGTAAAATGAATTATAATTGTTAAAAAACAGCTTGTCCAGTGCTTTCTATAAAAAAATAAATCTTTGTAAGTTCTTCACAAAAGAGTATATAAATTTATCCCGTAAAGCATAATGAGGCCCGGAAATCCGAGGATTCCGGATGTCAAAACTGTAATTGGATTGATGCCGATCGCAATGGAAAGGCCTTGAGAAACGAGGAAACCGTTTACGAAAAAGGCCGCTGCCGTACCGACCACCGCCCGCAGGATAAAGTTAATAATCCATTCCTTTTTTTTGCGAAATGCACCTATGAGAAGCACAAGAATGCACGATGCAGCTATCATGATTGCGCCCATATAATTATCCATTTTTTAACCTTGCTCCTTCCGGCCTTATGCCCCGCAAATTCGGTCCTTTGCTTTACAATATATGACCTGTACTTTTTTCTTATTCCATGAATATTTGCTTTTATAGTGTCTATACTTAGAAAAAGAGGAAATTATTGGAGAAGTTTTTTTATGAAAAAGAGGTGTTTGTATGAAAATCTGCTTTAGTCAGGCTATTTATCACAATCAGAACATCAGCGAAAAAGAAATGCAAAGAAACAGTATTTTGGCGGATATCGAAAAAACCCGCTGCGCCTTGGAGGATGCTTATGCCGGTTTTGACAACGTGACCGATCCAGATTTAATCGACTGCTATATATATGAGGTGAACTCTGTTCTGAAAAGATATAAATTCTTATTAGAACAGGCAGCAAAAATTAATTTGCTGCCTGAAGAAGAGCTACACCCGGAACCCGCGATCAAAGCCTTGATCGGTTAGATTCTCGTTTAAATTATTTTTACCGTAGGTCAATCCTGCATAAACTGTCTGAACATTTTCCATAACCGGTCCGGAAGTATCCATTTCGCCTAGCTTTACGTAAGCTTTGTGAAGACCCCCTATCACTTTTTCAATGTGATCGAGCGGTTCCGTGATATTCCGGACCTCTGCTCTTGCCAATTCTCTGTTCACATATAAATAAAGCTGTAAGAAGTTCATCGCTAGGCTCTGGTCGAAGTTGAGAGAGGCTAAAAGCTCATTCACACATCCCCTTGTCTTGCGGATAGCTTCCCTGAATCCCAGTCTATCCTCTTTGGCATGCGCCGCTCTTCCTTCCCCGGTATAAACTAAAATCATTTCATACAAAATCGTAATGAGTTGAGTCTTGTTCGCCTGCGTTATTTTCAAGGTATATTCCTGTTTCAATTCTTTCGTCATACATCCCTCTCCTTACTGCAAAAGCTGCAGTACCTGTGCCGGTCTTTCATTCGCCTGCGCGAGCATGGACATGCTGGCCTGCGAAATTACCTGAATGGTCGTATATTCCGTCATTTCCTCCGCCATATCAACATCCATGATTCTGGAATACGCAGCCGTCATATTTTCGCTTGTGATATCCAAACTGCTGATGCTGTGCTCCAGACGATTCTGGTATGCGCCGAGTCGGCTTCTTGCAGCAGATATATACTGAATAGCGCCTGAAATGCCGTCTATTCCATCTATTGCACTGGCCTGATTCGCTACGCTGAGGCCTTTGATTCCCATTTCATCCAGAGATATGGTAGAAACACGGATGTCCAAAGTCTGCCCTTCGTTGGAACCGATTTGCATGGTCATCGCACCGATTCCGGTAATGTCCAGCTCTACATTTGATAATGTTTTAGGATTACTTGGTGCAGTCATAATAACATTACCTGCCGCATCCCTATCCGGTTGTATTTTTACGTTAATTTCGAAAGACAAATCTCCCGGACAGGTAATCTTAATCGTATTTCCTTGCACTTCGCTAACTGATGAACCCGCGGGAAATGCAGGAGTTCCTGTTGTATTACAGACGCAAGCTACCGATGCAGGATTGATACTTCCATCGGAATAGAAAGTAACTGTCAAGCTGTCAATTGTATACTCCCCCGGTGTCACTCCGTCGGAATAATATCCCACCTTCGCGTCGATCTTATTGGTATATCCCTTCAAATCGAAGTTGCCATTCAAAAGTGTCTGCCCATTAAACTGCGTATCCTCCGCAATTCTCGTAATTTCCTGCTTAAGCTGTTCAATTTCTTCTTCAATGGTAGATCTGTCGATGTCGCTCATCGTTCCCGTGCTGGCCTTTATCGCCAGCTCATTCATTCTCTGCAGAATATCGTGAACCTCAGCAAGAGCGCCGTCCGCCGTCTCGATTACAGAAATCGCGTCGCTGCTGTTCTGGGAGGCAACGCCGATGCCTTTGATCTGCGCGTTCATCTTTTTACCCATCGCCATACCTGCCGGGTTATCCTTTGCATCCACGATCTTCAGACCGGAAGATAGCTTCTGTAAGGACTGGGAAAGCCTGTCGTCATTTCTTGTAAGCGCGTTATTGGCAATCATCGCCTGTGTATTATAGCAAATTTTCATATCTGGAACCCTTCACCTTTCTGTATATAGCTGATAAACAGCTTCGCCGTCTCATATAATTTCTTAGTAGATACTTCCTGCTTCTGCCCCTTCGTCTCAGAACCTGTTTCCTTACTGCCCCTCTCGTCGGACTGTAAAGCTCCCGTAAGATCCAGCTCCCAATTGTAAATGAAGTTCAAGCTGCTCACATGTATATCGGATTGTTCGAAAGCATTCTTTAGCTTTTCCTCCGATTGCTCCAGCATCTTAAAGCCTTCCCTGCTGTCGCATACCACATAGCCCGACATCTGGTAGTCCGCAGAAGCTTCGCTTGATTCCGGCTGCTTGGTAAGATAGAACCTTGCCAAGACTTTCCCGTAGCTTTCCGTCTGCATGGAAGCCGTTACTCTTCCGCTTTCGTCCGCACCCCGAATGATCCTTAGGTTGATAGAGGTCATCTGTCCGTCAATATTTACCGGTACTTCGTAGTTCTCCTCTTTAGCCAGATTGCCTGCAAGAGATATCTGCTTATACATATTGCTGATTTCCCTTATGTCTATATTAACTGCTTCCACGGCATCCTGCTCGTAAACGACCTTATCCAAAATCTCCGCAAACACCTGTCCAAGCTTTTCGTAAGCTTCTTTGGCCGACACTTCATCCGTCATACTTTCCTGAAGATTGTTAACGGCATCCTCGAACTGCTCCGTCTCCCCGGCATCAGATGCAGTATCCTTCATCTTGCCTGCCAGCCTTCCCCTCTCCTTCATTAAGAGTCCGGCCGCCATAAGGTTGTTCGCCGTAACCGTTTGGTCGAAGGTAAGCAGCTCCTTTACCACCGCTTCCTCCGTCAGGGCTGCTTCCCGAAGCATACCCATCTGCTGCTTTTGATATTCTTTCTTTGCAGCCGGGTCAGCCTCCTGCTTTTGAAGCAGCGCAGAGAATTCCTCCAGGGTTATATCGTCCGATATCGCTTGCGCAGGCAGCTTTCCGCCTGCCAGATTATCCAGAATATCATGGGAAAGTTTTTTATAATAATTTGTTTCGTTCGCATTTTCTTTGTAACCGTTTTCGATTTGCTCGGAAATGCTCTTGCCCCGATACTCGGAGGAAACACCGCCGAAGGAATCGTTTACTGTCACATCCATTCCGTGCTTTTTATTGCTTCTCATAGCGGAAAGAAGATTTTTTACCGTCGGTTCCATTCCCTGATTGATGAGAGTTCCTATCGCTGCGCCATCCGTTTTATCCAATTGGCGTAACAGCCGGTATATTCCGATGTAAGCGTCTCTTTCTTCCGGCGCAATCTCGTTATTCTTATCCAATTTATATAAAAATTCACTGTACTTTTCAATGCTCTGCGCCGGGCTTTGATCCTTGCTGTCCAAATATGCCTCCAGCTCTTCCATATTCATGGAAAGTGGGTTCATGCCATCCCGGATCATTTCAAGTGTTGACGCAGGTGTCATTTTATTTACTATCCGCTGAATGGTTAAATCTGTTTCTTTTACCGCGGCTATGTTTTCCTCGGTAATCTCCATTTGGTTATAGCCGAGAATACGGACTGCTCTTCTGTTTTCCTCAGAGGTTCCCTTATTCATATTCTGTAAAATATCGTCCACATTGCGGAATGCTTTTTTTATGGAATCTCCCATATCTGCCCGGGGGGCGGTCATAAGCGTTTCGTAGCTTTCTCCCGCTTTTTCATAGGCAGCGCGCAGTGCGCTTCCTTCGGAATATACGGCTTCAAGCGAATAGCCATCCACAGTGACAGCACCGGTACTGCCCGATGAACTGAGCGCCTGAAGTGCTAACCGCCCTACTGCTGCCGCAGGCATCTGAGGAATCTCTTTTACCTTCGCAAGAGTATCTTCATATAATTGAGCACGCTTAGATGTGTTCTGGGAATCGCCGCCAAACAGTATTTGCTGCCTTTGCTGCTCTGCTGCCTTGAGCTCATCCACGAGCTGCTCTAACTCCGTAGTATCGATGGTAAGTCCGCTTCTTATTAAATGCAAGTTGGCCTGTACGGTCATTTGCAGCCTTATTTCCTCAAGCTGTCTTCTTCCTGTCGTGTTTACCTCATACAGCTCTGTACTAGAAGTTGCTGCCCCGGTACGTATCTGAAGCTGTGCCGCCTTTAAATTGTGAAGATTAAGCTTCTTTCCTTCTGCCGCCACTTTATCCACGGCCTCATCGCTGATGGAATTCACATCATCTATATAGCTTTGGGCTTTTTCCAGATTCGTTCTGTCATCGGCAAGATTGGCCCCGCCGGCCTTCTTCCCGTTAGCTATGGCCGATACTGCCGCCTTAACTACTTCTTCCATAGAGTCAGGAATCTCCAAATTATCCAAATCGTAATACGATTTCAGCGACTCCTCGGTAAGGGGCATCCCTTTCTCGACCAGCCACTTGGCATCCGACATCGTTTCATCAGATACCTCCAGCCCTGCATTTTCAATGACCTTCTCCATCTGAGGCGTAAGCTGCTGCCAGTTGAAGGTCTCCGCCTTTTTCGCATAATAACCGGTATCGTCCTGATAATAGCCCCTGCCTTGCTTTCCCGCATCGGATGTGGCACTATACTGCGCCTTATATATATTATCGAGAGTTGGCTCCATATGGTTGCGCACCATATATTTCTTAATGCCGTCGCTCAAATCCTCAAGCTGTGTCGCCGTCTTGCAGGCATTCATGACGTCCTCCACGTTTTCTTTTGTGACGGGTATGTCATGTTCTTCAAACTGTTTCACCAATTCCTTGGCAAAAGCCGCGCTTCCGGTAATCTGTGTCAGCGTCTCCACATCCAGATCATCCGTATAGCCCGTAATATTCTTGCCGCCCTTAGCGAGGGCCGCTTTGATTTCATCGACAATGGTAACAACCGTCTCTATGTCAGTATTTCCCGGATGATAGCCCTCTTCCTGAAGCTTGGCAAAATCTTCCGTGGACATAGTATTAGACATTACTGCCATATAGTTTTTCTGCGTGGTAACGTCAACTTGCCCCGCATCCTGCATAACGTCTTCTGCGGTCTTTCCTTGACCATCATAAGCAGTGTTATCCATAACTGTGCCAGAAATGTCTAATGCAAATACTCCCCTGCTGCTTGTCTCTCTCACATGGGAGCCACTATATGAAGTTGATGTTGTTGCCTTGTCTACATTAGAATGGGGCTTTACCCCGTTGTTCTCAAAATTAATATTCATATTCTCATTCCATCCTGAATGCAGATTAAGGTAATGCTTCTCATTTGTATAAACAATAAACAACATGCCTTATGAATTGCACTTATCTTCAAGTTATTCAAGTGTTCAAACAAAAAAGGATGAATGTATTCTAACATTCATCCTTTATTTCGGCATAAATTATAAATTTCTTAACCTTTTGCTGCATGAATAATATGTCTGATTAAAAAAGAAATACCGCCGCACCGTAAGCAGGCAAGTCAAAGGCAATGCTGTAGTTCTTATAATTGACCTGTCCGTTTTCTTCCGTTGCCTGAAGCTCTGCAGGTATGGAATTGCCGTTGCCTCCGAACCGCTCTTCATCGCTGTTTAAAAGCAGCTTATATTTTTTCTTTTCCGGAACACCGACCTGATAGCCGTTCCTGACAACCGGTGTCATATTCAGCACGAATAAAAGGTTGTTTTTTCCGTTGGCGGCCTTCCGGTAAAAGCTATAAGTGCTCCGCTCGGCATCATCCGCATTCAGCCACTCAAAGCCGGACCAGTCGTTATCGATTTCATACAAACACGGATATTTATTATACAGTTTAAGCAATTCCTTCACGTACTCGTATATTCCCTTATTCAAAGGTTCTTTAAGAAGATCCCAGTCCAGCTCTCTTTCCTCGCTCCATTCCCTTTCCTGTGCAAAGTCTTGTCCCATGAAAAGCAGCTTCTTGCCGGCATGACCGAACATATATGTATAGCCTACGCGCAGGTTTGCGTATTTATCTGCCGGATAACCCGGCATCTTATTTACCATAGAGCACTTTAAATGTACGACTTCGTCATGGGAGAGGGGCAGAATGTAATTCTCAGCACTGTTGTAGCTCATGGCAAAGGTCATGGCATAGTGGTTATTCTTTCGAAACAGCGGGTCCAGCTTCATATATTCACAAAAATCGTGCATCCAGCCCATGTTCCATTTAAAGCTGAAACCAAGCCCGTCTTCCTCCACCTCGCCGGTCACCTTCGGCCATGCCGTAGATTCTTCTGCAATCGTTAGAAATCCCGGATATGTTCCTAATACTACCGAATTGAGGTGTTTAAAAAATTCTATCGCTTCCAGATTCTTGTTGCCGCCGTATTTGTTCGGGAGCCATTGTCCCTCATTCTTGCCGTAATCCAGATACAGCATGGAGGCCACCGCATCCACCCGGATGCCATCTATATGAAATTCCTTAAGCCAGAATAAAGCGTTGGCAATTAAGAAGTTCTTCACTTCCGTCTTCCCGTAGTTAAAAATCTTCGTTCCCCAGTCGGGATGTTCGCCCAGACGTTTGTCGGGGTGCTCGAAGATGCATTGTCCGTCGAACTCAGCCAATCCATGTGCATCGGTGGCAAAGTGCGCCGGTACCCAGTCCAGAATCACGCCTACTTTATGCTTGTGCAATTTATTGATCAAATACATGAAATCCGCAGGTTCTCCATAGCGGGAGGTGGGCGCATAGTAACCCGTCACCTGATAGCCCCACGAACCGTCGAAAGGATATTCCGCAATGCCCATAAGTTCAATATGAGTATACTTCATCTCCTTCAGATACTCCACGATTCTGTCCGCAAATTCCCTATAATTGTAAAAGCCGTCAGAAGTGCCGCTTGGATGCTTCATCCACGAACCGATATGGCATTCATAAATGGCAAGGGGCTCCTTCTTATAGTCCTTGCCTGCTCTTGCCTTTATCCAGCTATCGTCCGTCCATTCGAAGCCGGACAAATCCGTAGTCCTCGATGCATTTCCCGGCCGGAATTCCGCATAATTTGCAAAAGGGTCCGCTTTATAAAGCTTTCTGCCGTCCGGCGTCAAAATTAAAAACTTATACAGCTCGTTCACTCCCACTCCGGGAATAAATAGAGCATGAATGCCACCCGGACCGAGCCGCTTCATCTCGTGCTTGTCCTCCTGCCAGTCGTTAAAGGTGCCTATAACAAATACCTTCTCCGCATTAGGAGCCCATACTCCGAAAAATACACCCTTCTCCCCATTTTCCACGGAAGGGTGCGCGCCCAGCTTCTTATAAATATCGTAATGCGTCCCCTGGGCAAAGAGATATTGATCCGCTTCGGAAATAAAAACTTCCTCTTCTATATATTTCGCTTTCTTCTTCGCCGCCATAGGCAACCACCTTTCATTTAATAGTGCATGAAGTCCTTTTCCCGAAGAACGATCATATCCTCTTCGTCATACCTCTTGCCTACCAGAATATCGCATAAGTGCCGCAGGTTCTTCTTGTCCGCGAAATAAATCGCATCGTCCACCAGCTCCTTCACCTCAGCCACCGTCACCTCGTGGTCGCTGGTCTGCATGTCCGCAATTCTCGTATGGAGCGCGAGTATTCCGAGGTTATCGATGGAATATTCCATCTCCTGCGCGTACTGTTTGGCATATTCTACGAGTGCATGGTCATTGAGGGCTTCGATATCGATTCTGGCATTGAAATTCTCTGACAGTATATGATTCTTTCTCAGGAAAATATTCATTTCATCTTTTTTGCCCTCCATGATAACGAGAAGGCCGTTGTTTTCCTGAGATAATGCCTTTTTCAAATCCGCTGCCGTAGCGCTGGACATTTCTGTGGCGCGTTCGATAATAAGCGCTCCGTCGGTCAAGTGCGAAAGGGTTTCCTCCACATTTTTCTTTTTCAGGGTAGCCCCTGAAATCTTAGCCACTTTACCGGAAAAATTGCTGTCCGACATCTGCATCATGCGGATAAGGTTTTTGGCTAATTCGATGGTTCCCGTTCCTTCTTCTCCCGTAATAATCACGTTGTCGGTAAATGCATCCATGCTCATGGTATCTACCGCCTGTATGATCTGTTCCTTCGCCTTCTTATTATAAATAAATCTTCCGAATAATTCTTTTTCTTCATTGGACAGGGGACGCAGCCTATTGGCGTCTTCCACCATGCCCACAACCTTCTCTGCCGTATTTACCGGCTCCATCTCGAAGGAAACCGTCTCTAAATCAATGATTTGTTCCGCATCTTTCCTATCTTCCAAGGAGACCGTCTCTTGCTCTTGCGTCCCGCTTTCCTCTAACGTCTGCGGTGTCAAAATATCTTCCGCCGGGGAAGCTGCCGGAATCTCCTCTTGCACGGAAGCGGCAGGATCTTGAACCTCATTGCTTTCGCTGCCGGCTTCCTCACCGGCACTTGCAGGCTGCATTGCCGATTTTTCCGCCGCCACTACAATATCCGACAATCTCGCATCGGGTATTTCCTCAGGGCTTACGGCTTTCTTGCCGGCTTCCTTTAAAATAGCCTCCACAACGGCCTTTTCCAACTGCTCTAACAAACCTTTTTTGGTAGCCTCGTCGAATTCTGAAAACATATTGCCTGTGTGCTGTTCCACACGTCTGCGCACGTCTGCACTGCGCTTTTCTTTGTTCTCTTTCTTCATCTTTTCCCACTCGGTCATGATATCCGTAATGTTCATCTGACCGGTAATCTGCTTCTCAAGCTGGCCTCCCTCAGACACTGCGAGGCTGATTTGTCCGTCATATTCCTGGGAAAGCATCCTCTCAAAGCCCGACGGCTTTATCGTTGCCTTAAGCTGATGAGAGGGGATGGTCGGCATGGATGCGGGTGCAGACACTGTGGATGAGGGAGACACTGTTGCCGGGTATATAACTCTCCGCCCCGGATGAATCTCCTTCGTATCGCTTAAATTGCCGGCGTTCACTTCTTTTACATTTATTTCCTTCGTGTCCTCCAGCAGAACGTCCTTTATATCCTCAAAAAATACTTCCTCCAGCGCCGTCTGTTCTTCCGTAGGCTGAGGCTGTGTAAATTGCGGCTGAAGATTCTCTGCGACGGCGTGTGCCGCCATAGTATTCTGTTCGCTTAAGACAGGACTTATCCCAGGAATACCCTGTTCCTCAAAAGTGGGAATTTTAGTCGCAGTATCCGGTATGGCCGGCATAGGCTGTACATTCGAAACGGGCTGCACGGCCGGAGCCGGTTCTGCCTGAAAAGACGCAAAATTAACGGAAGAAGTACGGGAAGGTTCCTCCGTATCACTCCTGACGTCTTCGCCCAAAAGTTCTTTCATGCTCTTCGCTAGTTCCTTCTGCAAATTAATGGTGTTGTATTGTCCCACATCCACCGTCTTTACGCGGAATTCTTCTTCCTCTTCATCGTCCTCATCATTCTGGGCGGTATATTCGGAGAAATCTGCAATCTTAGCGCTTTCTGCCTGTTCCTGTTCCTGCAGCTCCTCACTGGCTGCCGCCTGAGCCTCCTGAAGCTCTCTCTCTCTCTTAAGAAGAAGGTATTTTTCCTGCTGGTCGGGCGTCAGAGCATGGTGAAGCTGCTTTAATTCCAACGCTTTTATGACATGTCTGCCTTCTCCGAACCAGAGAATCATCTCGTCACATTCTTCCACGCATTTCGTCTCTAGTCCTACTCTATGATACAAATAAGCCAGTTCGTATGCCCATTTTTCCCGATAATCGCGCTTCTTGAATTCCTCCAGTACAGCGATGCGCTCTTCTAAGCTGACATCCTGCGCTTCATACAGCTTATACTGCAATATATATCTTCCCGTATCCTTGGGCGCAATCTGTACGAATTCTTTATAGTACTCGATTGCCTGTACATATTCCCCCATCTTCACGGACAGCTCACACAAAGAATACACAATAAGACGACCGCCCGGATGGCGCTCGTATGCCATTAACAAAATATCTTTGCTTTCCTGAAATCGGCGGTTTATCTTGTATAAATCGCTGATCGTGCAAAGCATCATGACACTCTTGACTCTCCTCCAGTCAATCGTATCGGCAATTTTTACCGCCTCCGCGAATTCTCCCTCCGCAATCAGTGCTTTTATTTCCTCCGCCCGTACTTTATATTCGTACTTATCCAAGGTACTCACCTCATAATTATTTCATTTTTCCCAGCTGTCAAAAGATAGCATAATAACCCTATTTTCATTTTTTAAGTTTACCATACGAGATAATTAATGTCAAAAAAATATCAGGATTTTTCTCTATATATGGCGATTTTTTTCTAATCTCATCCATATATCTTGTGCTATTTTCCCTATAATTCAAAAATTAGCAGAACAAAAGTGTGCTTCGTACACTCTCGCGGCCAAATACTTTGCCAGCACAGCTTTTGTTCCGCGCGCGTAGCTGCGCATCTATCTTTCTTTAATAGGATCACTTTCCTATTAAAGAACAAAAGTGTGCTTCACACTCTCTCGCGGCCAAATACTTTGCCAGCACAGCTTTTGTTCCGCGCGCGTAGCTGCGCATCTATCTTTCTTTAATAGGATTACTTTCCTATTAAAGAAAGCAAATTACTTAGCTCGGCAAATTGCGCCAAAGTAAGTGCTTCTCCGCGAATCGCAGAAGGCAGCTTCATCTCCTCCAGCGCTTTAAGCACATCCTTTTTCCCTGTTTTTAAGTTCGTCGCATTGGTAAGGCCGTTCACTAATGTCTTGCGCCTTTGGTTAAAGGATGCGCGTATAAGCGAAAACATGAATTTTTCATCATCCGCCTCCACCGGAGGCTTTTCATATCTGGTCAGCTTGATGACCGTGCTGCCTACACTTGGCTTAGGCATAAAGCAAGTGGGCGGCACCTGGATCATTACCTCCGGCTTCGCATAATACTGCACAGCAAGAGACAGGGCTCCGTAATCCTTCGTTCCCGGACCGACCTGCATACGATCCGCTACCTCTTTCTGTACCATAATCGTAATGCTCTCAAGCGGAACATCACTTTCAAATAATCCCATAATAATAGGAGTAGTAATATAATATGGAAGATTCGCGATCACCTTTATGGCCTTTCCTCCATTTTTTTCCTGTACAATGCGGTTTACATCCACCTTCAGGATATCTTCATTTATAATTGTTACGTTGTCATATTCGGACAAGGTGTCAGAGAGTATAGGAATCAAGGCCTTGTCTATCTCCACCGCAACCACTTCCCGCGCGTTCTCCGCCAGATATTGGGTCATCGTTCCGATACCGGGGCCTATTTCCAGCACACAGTCTTCCTTTGTAACGCCGGAGGCTGTTATGATTTTCTCAAGTATATGGGTATCAATAAGAAAATTCTGCCCGAATTTTTTTTGAAAATTAAAGTTATACTTTTTTAAGACTTCTATTGTATTGGTGGGGGTTCCCAAAGTTGCCATATGCATTCTCCATGTTTTATTTTTTCCGGGCCATTTATGAAATCTGAAACAACCTTTTCGCATTGTGTGAGGTTATTTCTACTACCTCCTCATAAGAAATCCCCTTTACCTCCGCTATTTTCTCAGCGATGAGAGGAAGGTACAGGGAGGAATTGCGTTTTCCCCTGTAGGGCATTGGTGCCAGATAGGGGCTGTCGGTCTCCAGGAGTATATTCTCCATAGGGATATATTCTACCGCTTCCCTTAGTTTCTTCGCATTGTTGAAGGTGATGACCCCTCCGATTCCAAAGGAAAATCCCATGCCGAGGAATTCTCTCGCCGTTTCCTTCGTATAGGAAAAGCAGTGAATAACTCCGCCTGCTTCCTCCGCCCTCCCGGCTTTCATCATATCCACCGTATCCTTTGCGGCATCTCTGGAATGAATGATGATCGGAAGCTTTACCTCCCGTGCCATTTGAAGCTGTCTGTCAAACCATTTTTTCTGAATCTCCCTATCCGGCTCGTCCCAGTAGTAATCCAGCCCTATTTCTCCCACAGCTACAATTTTAGGAAGGGAGCATTGCTCCTTCAGCCATGCGAATTTTTCCTCGTTAAGCTCTGCCGTATCGGAGGGATGTACTCCTGCGGCACCATATATAAACGGATATTTCTTCGTTAAAGCTATGGTATTTTCCGTGGTCCGTATGCTTGCCCCTATATTTATTACGTATTCGATATCGTTTTCCTTGAAGCTTTCAAGCAGCTTCCCTCTGTCGTTTTCAAACGCCTCATCATCATAATGGGCGTGGCTTTCAAATAGCATTTTTGTTCTCCTGCCTTCATATACTTATATTTTAAAACTTTTTTAAAAAAATGCTTGCAAACTAAAAGACATTATACTATAATAACACTTGCGTTGTAAACGTGACATAAATAATGTTTTCATTTTGCGCTGCTAGCTCAGTTGGTAGAGCACCTGACTCTTAATCAGGGTGTCCAGGGTTCGAGCCCCTGGCAGCGCATGCCAAGTACTGATTTTGTGACCAAAGCGTCATGGGGTTGGTACTTTTTTTATTTTCAGGAATTTATTGCAATCATTTCGAGAACATGATATCATCTCATTAGAACAAGTGTTTGTATTCAGGAATTCAGGTGACATTATGGAACAACTTTCTCTTTTCGACAACCGCAGCGGGGCGGGGCCTCTGGCCAGCCGTCTGCGTCCCGATTCCCTGGAGGATTTTATCGGGCAGGAGCATCTTCTGGGCGAAGGCAAATTATTACGCCAGCTCATCGACCACGACCAAATTTCTTCCATGATCTTCTGGGGCCCTCCCGGAGTAGGCAAGACCACCCTCGCTAATATTATAGCCAAGAAGACCCGTGCTTCATTTATTAATTTCAGTGCAGTGACCAGCGGAATCAAAGAGATTAAGGAAGTGATGGCTCAGGCGGAAAACAGCCGGACTATGGGGCTTAAGACGGTTTTGTTCGTGGATGAGATCCATAGATTCAACAAGGCGCAGCAAGATGCATTTCTTCCCTTCGTGGAAAAAGGAAGCATCACGTTAATCGGCGCTACTACAGAAAACCCCTCCTTTGAAATCAATTCGGCTTTGCTTTCCCGCCTGAAAGTATTTGTTTTGCAGGGCCTTACTGCCGACAATCTTGTGCAGCTGCTGAAAAATGCCATCCATAACCCATCCGGCTTTGCACAGACAAAAATCGATATTTCACAGGAGCTGTTAAGGGCTATCGCCGTCTTCGCAAACGGGGATGCCAGAACAGCGCTTAATACTTTGGAGATGGCGGTTACCAACGGAGAAATAGGACCGGGGAAGATTACGGTAACAAAGGAAGGCTTGGAGCAGTGTATCAGCAAGAAGTCCTTATTATATGATAAAAATGGTGAGGAGCATTACAACCTCATCTCTGCACTTCACAAGTCCATGAGAAACAGCGATCCCGACGCCGCTATTTATTGGCTTTCGAGAATGCTGGAAGCAGGAGAAGACCCTTTGTACGTGGCGAGGAGACTTATCCGCTTTGCCAGTGAGGATGTTGGAATCGCAGACAGCCAGGCTTTGCCTCTTGCCGTCTCCGTTTATCAGGCATGCCATTTTATCGGTATGCCCGAATGCAATGTGAATCTCGCCCACGCCGTCACCTACCTCTCTCTTGCCCCTAAGTCCAATGCCCTTTATATTGCCTACGGGGAATGCCGCCACGACGCTCTTCACACGATTGCCCAGCCGGTTCCTCTCCATCTGTGCAATGCGCCTACCAAGCTCATGGAGGACCTGCATTACGGAGAGGGCTATGAATATGCTCACGACACGAAGGAAAAGGTTGCCCGTATGGAATGTCTGCCGGATGCCTTGAAGAGCCGTTCATACTACCGGCCTACCGGGCAGGGGGCAGAGGCAGAGGCCGGAAGAAAGCTGGAGGCTATTAAAAAATGGAAGGCCGGCGAGGAGAAAAATTAAAATGCACCGTGTGAACCGAAACGGGGCTAAAGATTCCATTTATGGTTCACCTGGTGCTATAGAGTTGTTTCTCCCCTAAGAATGGTCCATCAATTATTTTACCGCAATATAAATATGAATTTCATATTCTCCATTTTCCCTGGCGCTCACATATTCTTCAAAATCGCCGGTAAATGTCCTGTTCAGGTCTATCGACCATATATCGCCCCATGTTTTCCCTACTGCAGACATATCGCCGACAATTACGAACTTCGCATAACGTCCTTCAGGAATTACTTTAAGTACCATATCCTTTAGAACATTGTCCGAGCTGTTAACCTCACAGCCTACGGTTATGTCATATTTTCCGGCTGCACCTTCCTCATAATCTGAATAAAGCCCAATGGAGCTTTCCCCTGTCTTGTCCGGTATTGCTTCAAATAACCCTTCCTCAAAAAGACGTTTCCAAAGCCCTCCTATCGTTTCACCCATTGCCGGATCCATGTTGCTCGTCCGTGCATTTAATCCCATAACCTTTTTTTCTTTCAATGTTACGATTTCATAATCCATACTCTCACTCTCTCCTTATGCTATTTTTCAAGCTTCCTGCGCTTATCCGGCCTGCAACTCCGAAACCCGCCCTTCGCTCTGTATGGATTCATAATAGCATGGATAATATGACATCATTCTGTCATATTTCATATTGTTTTATAGCATTTTTTAATTTTTTTATTAATTTCTCTCTTACCCTTTCCGGCTTGAGTACCTTCATATCAGATCCGAAGGTCAGAAGGTGCTGGTACATCCAGTCGTTCTCCGGCATAAGCATCTGTACCTTATAATTACCGTTCGCAAGCTTTTCTACGTCCTTTTTATCCATTTCATCCAGTATGCGGTATGCTTTATTAGCGGAAATAATGGCTGTTACGGTTATTATCTTATCCGCATATATATTTTTTGTACCTATAGCACTCGTTTCACTGTTTACATTCGAACTATTCTGAGAATATCCTGTGTATTGTAAGGCTGATTCGCCTTGCAGGTCCGGGGTGTCTTTTAAATCCGGATTGCCTCGAACAATCGGAGGGTTCCTTCTCTCAAAATATTCCTCCAATACCCATGGCTCTTCCATACGACTCAGCTTAAAAAAGCGGAAGTCCGCTTTGTCCATGCACCATGCATAGAGATACCACGAGCTGGCACGGAAGACGAGCTTCAAGGGCTCTGCAAAACGCCGGCTGCTCGTTCCATTCGCTCCGCTATAGATGAAGGTTACCCTCTTATGGGCGAAAATTGCTTCCTTCAATATAACGAACCTCCGGCTCACTCCGTCGTCAGAGTTCCATGAGGAAAATTCTATCTCTATCCAATCCTCCTGCTCTCCCCCAAAAAGTGCTGACAGCTTGGAAAGTGCTGGCCGTATCTCCTCTTCCCGCACCGCATTCATTCCGTGGAGGGCCTGCATAATCATTTGCTGCTCCTTCGGAGTAAGCACCGATTTATTCAGCACATAGTTCTCCGTAAGCCGGATTCCTCCTCCCTTCCCCTTCATGGCATATATGGGAATTCCTGCCTGTGAAAGAGTATCGATATCCCTGAATATCGTTCTGGGAGACACTTCAAAGTGTTCCGCAAGCTCCGCTGCCGTAACCGTCTTCTTGTCCAGTAATATATATATGATTTCGAATAGTCTGTTAATCTGCATGGATATTTACCTCTTCTGCCATTATATACTCGGATTTTGCTTTACAACATTTTAGGTTCCTGATAAGTTTATCTTAATATATCTCCACTCTCATTTTAGTGCATAAAAAGAGAGGACTAAATAACTTGGATTAAATAAAATAGACACATAAGGAGCGAAACGATGGAATGGATAGAACGATTAAACAGCGCAATAAATTATATGGAAGAACATTTGACAAAGGATATTGATTATGACGAGCTGGCAAGAATAGCCTGCTGCTCCACCTATCACTTTCAAAGAATGTTCTCTTATATGGCCGGAGTGCCCCTTTCCGAATATATCCGCAGGAGACGGATGTCCCTTGCCGCGGCAGATCTACAGGGTGGTGAAGAGAAGATTATCGATATTGCCCTTAAATACGGCTATGATTCGCCCACCGCATTTAACCGCGCATTTCAAAGCATTCACGGCATTGCACCTTCTCAGTCCAAAACAGAAGGGATCAGTCTAAAATCCTATCCTCCCATCAGCTTTAAAATAACAATTAAAGGAGAAGCTGAAATGAATTACAGAATTGAAAAGAAAGACGCATTTAAAATTATAGGGATCTCTAAACCACTCCATCAGGATATGGAAGAAAACTTTGCAATCGTTCCGCAAATGTGGCAGGAAGCTGCCGCAAACGGTATGATACCTAAGCTCGCTTCCCTGATGAACACACAGCTTATGGGCATATTGGGGGTCAGCGCCTGCAACGATCTTATGCAATGGAAATATTATATAGCGGCCGCAAGCACCCTGCCTGCGCCGGAAGGCTTTGAGGAATATGCGGTGCCCTCCGCAACATGGGCCATATTCAGCGGTGAAGGGCCGGCATTGTCCATTCAGGAATTAGAAAAAAGAATTGTTACGGAGTGGCTTCCTTCGTCGGGATACGAATACGGCAATGCTCCGGATATCGAGGTTTATCTTTCTTCCGATCCGGAAAATACCAAGTATGAAATATGGATACCCGTCACGAAAAAGGTGAATTTATAATGGTTCATTTGGTTTACTGCAATGATAAAGAAATGGAGCTTGAAAAAATCCTTTCCGGAGAGCAGCGCATGCTAATCCGGGGAGCCGCCGGAAGAAAGATTCCCCATAGCCGCGTCTTTCCTGGGGAAACTCTATATTTAATGAAAAAAGGAACCGCAAGCATCTGTGCGATGGCGACCGTAAAAGATGTACAAAACTATGTAAAGCTGACAGATGAAGATATCGTGAATATCATGGCGGATAATCAGGATAAGCTTTGCCTTTCCCCGTCGCAAAAGATACGCTGGCATAAAAAGTGCCTTTGCCTTGTGGAATTTGAAAGCTTACAGCAAATAGCACCCCTTGCCTTTGACCATCAGGGCAATATGGACGATTGGCTCATTCTGGAAAAGATAGAGGACGTTGTGGAGGGCTCCAGCATTCCTTATAACTATGATAACAGCCGTTTTAAAAAGTAGATTCCCTGCTATTTCTTCATTTTGAACCGAACGATGTTCTTCTCCTGCTCGCAGTCTAAAATATTCAGCGAGTTGACAAAGGAGCTGAATTTGGAATGTCCGAAGTTGCGCACGTCAAAATCCGGGAACCGTTTCCCCAACTGGTTTCTAAGTTCGGAGGAATGGATCCACTCGTCATCGTCGGATCCTTCCTCTACCAAAGAAATAATCGCTTTTTTTATCATGATCAGGTCGGTCTGCGGCCTTAATTCTTCTTTTTCTTTTTTAGAATCATTTCCTTTTGCCGCCTTTTTCGAACGGATATTTTTGGAGGCTGCTTTCAGCGCAGCAGGTTCCTCCTTCTTGGAGGCACTTTCCTCCCCCTGCTCCTTAGAAAGCAGAATATCCAAATATTTGAACTGATTACATGCCGAAATAAAAGGCTTGGGAGTCTTGCTCTCTCCCATACCTACCACATACATGCCCGATTCCCGAAGACGCATTGCCAGTCTGGTGAAGTCGCTGTCCGAAGAAACGATGCAGAAGCCTCCAACAGTGCCGGAATAAAGAATATCCATGGCATCGATGATCATCGCCGAATCAGTGGCATTTTTTCCCGTAGTATAACCATATTGCTGAATTGGCGTAATGGAGTTGTCAAGCAGCACATTCTTCCACGATACCAGCCTCGTATTGGTCCAGTCGCCGTATATTCGCTTATATGTCGCTATTCCGTTTTTCGCCGTTTCATCCAAAATAATCTTTACATACTTATCCGAAATATTATCCGCATCGATTAGTACCGCAAACTTCAGTTCTTTATCCATAAAATAAACCACACCCTTCCATAAATTTCCAACTAAATTATATTTAATCAAATTCTATCATATTTCTCCGTAAATATCATAATAAAATGCATATTGCTGCAAAATTCCTGCATATCCCTCATATTTTTCAAAGGGAAAACCCTCAGGATAATATTTTAAGAGCACTGTTTTAATATGAGTGTCCACAGGGAATGCCTCCACATGGCGAAGTGCGAACAGACAGATGCATTCCGCTACCTTGATACCAACGCCGCATAGTTTCATCAGTTCCGCCTTCGCTTCCTCATAGGCCATATCCGCAATCCCGGCAAAATCTATCTCTCCTTCCACAATCATTCTGGAAGATTTCAATATGTATCGGCTTCTATAGCCCAGATTGCATCCCTGCAAATCCTCTAAGGTCAGCCCAGCCAGCCTCTCCGGCGTGGGAAAGGCATAGTATTTCTCTCCCCGGATATTATATTTCTCTTCACCGAAGCTGCTGCACAGCGATTCCACGCACTTCTTAATCCGCCGGATATTGTTCTGCTGGGAAATAATGAAGCTGATAACAGTTTCAAAGATTTCCTGTCTCAATATGCGGATGCCGCTTCCGCAGCTTACTGCCCGCAGCATATACTCGTCCGTTTTATCCACCGACTTGTATATTTTCCGGTAATCTCTTCCACAATCGAAATAGTTTGTCCACAGCTTATCCCATTCCTCCTGCGTGCAGGAAAAACAAACGCCATCCTCCGTCTCTTCCATCTCCAAATACTCTCCGTAGGCAATGAGAGCATATTTATTTTCTTGTCCTGCCAAGGCATTCATCCGAAAGCATTGTCCCGATTTGCTTATCTTCTCCAAATCGAAATCCTTCATTTGCACCTTTATCATTTCGTGTCCGTACTCCCTTTCTAATATCCGTCCTGCTTCCCCACATATTCGAAGCTCGCTCTATCGTCGGTAAAGTCAAAGATCTTCTTGCCGGAAGCAGTAAAGCGGCAGCGCACCGCACAAGCAATATTTTCCTCTATTTTTCTGCACATACTGCCTTTTTGAGGAGCATATAACAAAAGCCTTTTTTCTTTGGCTCCAGCGCTTTTCCCATTCTCTTTGGCTTCTTCCCATACCTTATATATTTCCAGTTTATATTTTCCCTGATTTATGATTAGTGTATTTTCCGTATTTTTTGCAATACGTGCGCCCGTATATGTGGCCAGGCGGTACTCTCTCCCCTGATACAAGATGGCACAGATGCAACCGGTAAATGTAAAGCAGCCAAACGGAATATGCGCTGCGGAGACTACCAGGGAGCAATCTCTCTTTCCGGTCCATCCGCTGCACTGAATCCACGTATAAAATCGAGGGAAAGAGCTGCCGCAATCCTTCTCCACATATCCCGTTCCATTGGAAAAATCATATTCCCTGCCGTTTATTAAAATCCTTCCGCTTATGCTGTGAAGCATGCTCAGAATCCCGTGGCGGCACTGCATGAAGGGCAGAAAGCGGAAAGGACCCATAATATCCGACAAAAGCCCGGTAAACGGCGAGTAATACAAGGTTCCCGTTATCGTTACATTCTCATTTCTTAAATTTACGCTAATTCCACCTTCAGAAAATACATTATGATTTATTTTAACATAAAATTGCTTTTTTGAAGCATAGAATTCTTTCTCTTCAAAAGAAAAGCAATAAGCACCTTCCTCCGTTACTACTTGGACAGAGGCAGTACGCTTTCCATTCTCGCTCACATGGAATGCCGGAATAAAGGCGATGGAAGTATTATCCTTTTGATGCTTTAAATACCAGCCCTCAAAGTAAGCCTTTTTTCTATGTCCTCCGCGGAAATTATTCATTCGCCAAGTCCTCGATTGCCGGATTATCTATTACCTTGCCGTCACCGTCAAAACGGGAGCCATGGCAGGGACAGTCCCAGCTTAGCTCATCCGGGTTCCATTCCAGCGCGCAGCCCATATGGGTACACTTAGGCGTTGCTGTAAAAACCCCTTTGCTCAGGCCTTTTACCGACTGGGCACCATCCTGCGCGAGATTAGCCGCTGATGCCTGAACATGAAATCTCTGGGGAGTAAAAAGCTCCTCATAGGGGCTCTGCCCTTTCGCAATCAGATCGCTAAGCAGCATTGCCGAGACCATAGAGCTTGTCATGCCCCACTTTCTAAATCCTGTAGCCACGAACCAATCGGGAGTGGAGGACGAAAATTGCCCAATATAAGGAATATCGTCGAGAGGCATGCAATCCTGCGCGGAAAAATGAGTGATTTCCTTACATTCGGGAAACCATTTCTCTGCCGCCTTACGCAGTTTCTGGTAGCTTCCTCCGCCTGTATTCTCTCCGGTTCTATGTCCGCCGCCGCCTAATAGAAGATAATCTCCGCTTTTACGAAAAGAGAATCCTTCCATGTCGATGCCGATATAGACATGATCCATCTGCTTTGTATTTTTAAGCGCAACTACGTAGCTGCGCTCCTGATGAAGCCGCAGGAAATAATATCCGGGAACATTAATAAAGGGATAATGAGCTGCGAACACCACTCGCTTTGCCCTGACCGTGGCCCGGTTTGTAATTATTTTATTCTCTTCCTCCGCCCGTTCCACCTGGAGCACCTTTGTATCCTCATAAACGGTAATATTTTCAGATATTCTTTCCAAAAATAAAAGAGGATGGAATACCGCCTGATCGTAAAACTTAAGGGCGCTCTTTACCGGGAAAGGCAGCTCCGTTTTGTCAGTAAGCTCGGCACATATTCCAAGACTCACCGCGGCCTCTTCCTCCTTCTTGAGCGTATCCGTGTGCTCACAGGAATAAAGGTAGGCAGAGCACTCCCTGAATTCACAATCGATCCGTTTCTCCTCTACCAGACTCCTAAACTGGGCAATGGCGAGACGGTTTGCCTCCGCATAAAGCTTCGCATTTTTCTCTCCTATTTCCCCTATAAGCTTATGGTAAATGGGACCATGCTGTAAAGTAATTTTGGCCGTGGTATTCTTCGTCTGCCCGCTCCCTATTCGCGACGCTTCCAAAACCACCGTTGGAATTCCTTTCTTTTCCAGAAAATAGGCAATCAATATACCTGCCATCCCGCCGCCGATTACCACCGTGTCTGTCGTTATATCTTCTAATAACGGTTCCCTTCTTGAAATATCTGCCGTCATTGTCCATATGGAATCCATGATTATGCCTTCTTTCCTGTTTTTGTACACCATGCATAATAAGTATTCACATAAATAGGGCGTATTAAACCGTTATTTGTAACTGCTCTATACCTTCTCAGTTACTGTTATTTTTTCTTTTTGCGCAGTGAATCTGCAAGCATCGTCAGTATCTCGATATCCTCTTCCAAGAGCCCAGTCACATCGATGTATCTATTTTTTTCTATGCCCAGTAGGTAGTCGGTACTGACCCGAAAAATACCTGCGACCTTTATCAATACTTCGTAAGAAGGATATCTTGTACCCGCCTCATAGGAGCAGATAGCGCTTGTCGCAAGACCCAATCGGTCTGCCAATACCTTCTGCGTCAATTTTCTTTCCTTTCTCAATGCCCTTAACCTTATACCAAATTTTATCAATAGTCACCCCTTCTTTCGCCCCTTCTTTCACATATAGTGTATCTTCTATTAATTTCGTTTTGGTAAAATTATATTCACATATTGTGAATTTTTATATTGAAAAAATAGTAATAAAGGAGTAGAATAGTAATAATTTACAAATTATTCCGATATACGACAGAGGAGTTCCAATAATCAGGGGAATTGGCTAATGAATTACACGTTATGTGAAATTACACGAGAATTATGTGAAACTTATCTTTTAAATCCGATAAAGAGCAAAAACAGTGTCAAAAATTATTTTGATGACGACTTAATACTTATAGGTACAGGGAAACATGAAATATTTACTTCTCTTGCCGCCTTTCAGTCTGCTTGGAACAATTACGATGTTGACATAGCTTTCGATATTTTAAGTGAATGGTACGAATGCCGCCAGCTTTCTGAAGACCTTTATTTGGTTTACGGCTGCTTGTGGATGAAAGAAAAAGAAAACAAACGAAAAGAAATTCTTATAGAAATGGATACCCGCCTCAGCATTATCTATGAAGTGAAGGACAATTCTTATAAAATACTCCATATCCATCATTCTATACCGAATAAAGAGCAGGGATGTGACGAACATTATCCGAAGGCAATAGCCGAAAAAGCTAATTCCATGATTGCTAAGTTCAAGAAAAAAGCAGAGCAGGATTCCATGACAGGACTGCTTAACCATAGTACCTTTGAGCACTACATTAATAAGCATATAAAAAATAATCCCGTAGGTGTTTTTTATATGATAGACATTGACGATTTCAAACAAATAAATGACATGTATGGGCACGAGCAGGGCGATAAAGTAATCAAAGATTTCGCGGACCTGCTTTCCGTTGTTTTTAGCAGCAATGCGTATCTGGGCCGGCTGGGCGGAGATGAATTTGCTGTCTTTGAAACTGAACTATCGGATAGGTCCCTGATTCAGCAAAAAGCGAAAAACATTATTAATGAATTCTCTTCTCTCTCCTGTAAATACGGCAATGAACTACAGCTAAGCTGTTCTATCGGAATTTCCCTCATCAATAATATAAGCAGCAGCTTCAGCCATCTATATCGAAGTGCAGATAAAAATCTTTATCTATCCAAGAATGGCAAACGGGGGACTTATCACTTAAATGAGGATATATAATCGCTTACCGGCTATTATATATCCTCATCTTCTATCCTGCACTCCTTACAATAACCATAAAGCTCCAATTTATGGCCCGTAATCATGAAATTATCGTTTTCTGTCTCTATCTTCATATGCTCAAATGGACATTTCTTAAGCGCTATCAGCTTATGGCATTTCAGACATATCGCATAATGCTTATGAGTGCCGTAATTCCACTCATAATACGCCATATCTCCACCCATCAGCGTAGATTTCGACACATAACCCTTTTCTTCAAAAATACCCAGCGCCCTGTACACTGTCGAAATCGCAAAATTAGAATTCCCGCACGTCTGTGCCAGACGGTTATAGATATCCACCGCACTGACCGGCTCCGTTTCCTCAGATAAAATCCGAAAAATTTCTTCCCTTTGCTTCGTCTTCTTTATCTCCTGAGGAAAAGCCAAATCCTCACAATTTTTCATATATACCAAGCACCTTCCTCCATACTATTCTTTTCTTCCTGAGGTTTTACCTTTCTACGGATAATTTTCAAACCGCAATTCCTGCAAGATCAATTACAATTCCCGCAATTACTCCAATCGCATAAAGCAGAACCGTAATCTTTATATTTTCTTTCAAGTCGTCGTTCACTCGAAACAAAATAAGAAGCCCCACACCCGTTCCGGCGAGCAGACCGGCCATCATAGAACCCAGCCCCATCATGCCTTTCAGATAAAGCTGCGTAATCGCAATGGAAGAAGCACAGTTAGGTATCAATCCCACTAAGGCCGCTACCATCTGCCCCAGAATAGGTCTGTTCAAGACCAAATTCGAGAGGAAGTCCTCTCCCACAAGATAAATTACTGTATTCAGAGCAAAAGAAATCGCAACGATAAAAAAGAAAATATTAAAGGTATGCCGCGCCGCCGACCTAAATATTCCTTCCTCACAGTGACAGTTTTCATTTTTGCAGACGTGGCCGATATCCATATGCCCGCTTTCTTCGTGACTGTGTACATGTATGCTTTTCTTCTTGATCAGCAAATCAATAATAAAGCCGGCCGCCATACCGATTGCCACCTTCATCCCCACAAGCTTTAGAATCACGGATATGTGCACCTGCTCGGAAATCAAAATAGGCAGCATTTCATCGGAAGTAGATAAAAATATTGCCATTAATGTACCAAGGGTTATGATTCTCCCTGCATATAAATTGGATGCCGCCGCTGAAAAGCCGCATTGGGGAAAGGCTCCTAATATACTTCCGGGAATGGCGCCGAAACGACCGGATTTTTCTATTGCAGCCTTCGTCTTCTCCCCCATCTTATGTTCCATATATTCCATTGCCAGATAAGTGAGGAATAAAAAAGGAAAAAGTTTCACTGAATCTATCAGCGTATCTATTATTACATCTAACATAAAAAGCCTCCCTTAACAAACTGTAATGTTACTGTTCAATCACGTTCATACGCAACTTAACAGCAATTGTTAAGCCACTGTGTGAAAAGTAACATTGTAATTTCCGTTATGTTTATTATTGAAATCATAATTGCAATTGCAACTCATTCGCAATTATAATAAACACAATAGAGCCGTTTGTCAAGAGAAGCTTTCTGAATTATAAGTGTTTTGTGCTATGAATAGTGATAGTCTTTTTAATCGCTGCTATGAAACCGAAGGGCGCGCAGCAACATTTTTTTCGTTGATAAAGACACCTTTCAGCCTTTCCATATCGAATTGCCTGGTAAACCATTCGCATTTGCATAAAAACAGATAATAAATATTTAAGCCGCAGCCATGAATCGTTTCGAAATTTCCCTGTCCCTTGGAAATTATAACATCCGCTTCGCCAATCGCCTGTCTCGCTTCATCGGATAAATGACTTATCTGCGTTCCGGCGATTCCGTTGCCGTTACCGATTACCTCCACGATTTCCGTAAGCCCCACCGCCTTAGCCTCCTCGATAGTAGCGTCATTTAGTACCGCCATTCCCCGTACGATTACTTTTATATGCAGATCGGGATACTGTTCCTTCAAAATTTTAATCAACAACTTATCCGCAACGATCTCTCCGCAGTTATCGGTGAGATAAACTAATTTTCTGCAGGAAAGCAGATCATTTTGAAACATACGGAAGGTTCCTTCTTCCAGCTTCTCTTCCCTCGCCTTATTAAGCAGCTGCAAGAGCTTATCCCGGCTCACCTGATTCATTGCACCATAGTCTATATAGTTTGCTGTTCTGGCATAATTCAGAGCATTTGAAAGTATTTCTTCTTTGCTGCCTCCCATACGGATTCCCTCTTCCAGCTCCTCCTCCATGGACAGCATCAGGGAATTAAATTCCTCCTTTTCCCTTTCATAATCGGGAAACTCACCGAAGTACCGCTTGTATACACAATTGATTTTGTACACGAGGAAAGGGGCCGATGCTTCCGATTCTGCGGAACCGATAATACCTGCCACCTCTTTCATATAGGCTGCCTTTTTATTCTCATCCTCTATGCTTCGAATACGCTCCTCCTGCCTGTCGATCAAGCATCTGATACACAATGAACTCAGTTTCATTTTTTATCCTTTCGTGGAAATTAATTGTCAATCCGATTATGACGGAAAACGAGGATAAATGCAACCAGGCATAGTAAAAAGTTAATGATAACCACCGAAATTGTCTCGCCGGTCAAGTGATAGTCCGAAGGACTGAGCATGAAATTTCCTATCTGCTGCCCGTAAATATATTTTGACACCTTGCCGATTGTCTCATTAAAATAAGCAATCATGGGAAGAAAAGAAATCACCATACTGATAGGAACTGCCAGCGCATTAGCACCTATGGAATTATTGGCAAAGCCTCCTATGGCCAGGCCCAGTACAATGGAACAAATACAGCCGATGGCCATACATAGCATAAACGCTGCACCACTTCTCACATCGTAGCTGCCCATGGCGAGATAACTGCTGCCCGTCAGCATCGTGCAGAAGAACACAAATCCTCCGATACCTGACAAATATTCAACCGGACGTATTCCTGACAGAATGAGCACCCTGAGCGTATTCTTCTCCTTTTCCTCAGATATGATGGATGCGGTTACCACCACAGGAGTAAAAACAGCATGCATGGTGGCAAATATCGAAATAAAAAAATCTGTCTGACCGAGCTGGTCGCCCACCGATGTAGTCATGACCGCTGCGACCAATGGATATACGAAGAACAATACCAATACCTGTGTATTTTTTAAAATATCCTTACACTGCTTTACAAAAACAGCACTTATATGAGAAATATCCGTCTTCATTCCTCAAGCCCCCTTCCCGTCAATGTGAGAAATACCTGCTCTAAATCCGGCTCGGAGGAATGAATAGAAACAACTTCTCCCTGCTTAAAAAGCTCCTCGATCCTTGCCGCGTTCTCAGGCAGATTTGCCAGCATTATCAACTGTTCATTTTTTATAAGTATACTTATCTTATTTTCTTGATTATACTTCCGGCACAACTGTCCGGGCCTTCCATATTCTATTATTTTTCCTTCATGCAAGAGAGCGACATTATCGCAAAGCTTTGTTGCTTCTTCCATATTATGGGTAGTCAGAAATATCGTTGTACCTTCACTTCTAAGCCTTAACAAAAGCTCATGTATCGACTTCGTAGTCGCAGGGTCCAGACCACTTGTAGGCTCATCCAGAAATAAAAGCTTCGGCCTGTGCAGAATAGCTCTAGCCAGTATCAATCTCTGTTTCATACCCTTTGACAGCTTTCCCGCCGGAGTTTTTTTCTCCGCCGAAAGTCCCACCATGCCGAGAACCTCTTCTATTATCTTTTTATCGATCTTATATATATTTACGAACAGCTTTAGGTTATCATAGCAATCCAACCGCTCATAAATACCGCTGTTATCCATCACCATTCCAATCTCTCTATAATTATTCTCTTTCAGCCTGTCACAGCTTTCCCCAAACACAAACGCTTCTCCAAAGCCTGCAAGCTGTCCCGTCAAAATTCTAATAAGCGTTGTCTTCCCCGCCCCTGAAGGGCCCAGCAGTCCGAATATCTCACCTTCCTCTATCTCAAATCCAACATTCCTCAAAACTTCTTTTTCCCCAAAGCTCTTCCCCACATTCACTAACCTGACCGCTTTCATCCGATCCACATCCTTCCTCTATTAATCACCACTACCTATAAATCTAACCTTATATACGCTTCTAAGCTAACTCTTGTTCCTCCTTTTATACTCTTCCAGCCTCTCTTCATATACCTTACTTTCGCACCTCGTCTTCACTACCATCACCGCCGTACTGGCCCCGAAACATATTCCAAAGGACAACACAAACCCAATCCATCCCTGCCAGGAGTATGCCGGGAACCATCCGAAATAAATGATGAAAACGACCATCAACGCCGTAATACAAATTAGCATAAAAACAGTTCTCATCAAATAAGACAGCTTTCCAAAAAGGCTTTCCTTATAAAAAATTTTCTCTATTGCGGAAATGCAAACAGAGGATAATAGGAATTCAAGCAGCGTCCGATAGGCAATCCCCTGATTCCCAAGCCGAAACAGCGTGGAAAACCCTGTTTCCTTTTCCCCCACTAATAGACCTATCCCTGTAGTCACCAAAATAGTTACTCCAAATATAATAAAGGTCTGCGATACGAACCCCAGTCTGTTTATAATATTTCTTTCTTCCATTCCTTTCTGCTCCTTTCTCATCGCTCTTAACCGACAATATCCAGCTTTTTCTTTATTGTTACCGCATATTGTCTGGATACCATCAGCTTCTCTTCGTTATTCATCGTTACCAGTATCCGGCCGTTGAAATCCGATTTAAGAGCCTTTATCTCATTAAAATTGATCAATACAGACTTGCCCGCACGAAAAAATCCCGCGGCTTCCAATTGTTCCTCCAGTTCATATAATTTCAGCGGCGTCTCATATACTTCATTATCTGTATACAAAAAGGTCTTCTTATCCACCGTATCAATATAGAGAATCTTAGCCGCCTCCAGTATATACCTCTGTCCTCCCTTTATTCCGGTCAGTTTCTTGTCATATACGTGCAGCAAGGTTACTATTTTCATAATTTCCTCATCCATCTTTTTACAGTTGATAATGACCTCCGTGTCCTCTTGCCCGGACACTTCATTTACCCGTATTTTCAATGAGTACCTCCTGCTATTTGAGTATCGATACTTGTTTCTATCAATACTATATGAATTTTATAAAGGTATTTCAATTATATTTTTCTATGTTGTCAAAATCTATGACTAAGTTGTCAGATATAAATTTTAAAATGTCTGATAACAAATTACCTTTCTAACATGAAAAGTTACTGTTCTCTGCATTCTCAGTAACACATAATTTCTGCATTTAAATTCGCTCCGTGAACGGTAACCATAAAAAAATGTAAAATCCACTTGACATCATATGTAAAGCACACTATACTAAAAATGTAAAGCTCACTATACCAAAAGAAAGGAGTGATTTTTTGCAGAACAGAATTCAAGAACTAAGAAAACGCCAGAAGGTCACACAAAATGAATTGGCAGATGCTGTAGACGTGACGAGACAGACTATTATTTCACTGGAAAGCGGCAAATACAATGCATCTTTGGTTCTTGCCCATAAAATTGCACAATATTTTAATGTATCTATTGAAGAAATGTTTATTTTTGACAAGGAGGACGAAAACTTATGATGTGTCTATTTAATGCTTTTGAAAAAAATGTAAAAACAAATGAAGAATATGCGAAAATCCTGCAAAAGAGGATCCATATTTTCTATTGGGTCATCGCCGTCGGCATCATCACTGCAGCCGTTGCGGTATGCAATGAGCTCTTTTGGTATCTCGGTGAAAATTCATGGCTCGACGGTGTATATACCGGCGTTGGCTCCGGCATGATCTGCGTGAGTATAATAAAGATAATAAAATACAAGAAAGTGCTCAAAAACGATATGCTTTTAAAGGAAGAGCGCCTGAAGGTACAGGATGAGCGCAATCAAATAATAGCGACAAGGGCAATGCAGTCAGCTACCATCGTCCTTTTTATCCTTTCCTACGCAGCACTGCTTATCGCAGGATTTTTCAGCCGCACCATCTTCTATTGTTTCTGGTGGGTCGTTATCGTTTATTGTTTCTCTTATATCATTTTCAGGAAATATTACAGCAATAAAATATAATAATCAAGCTGAAACAAACAGAGCTTTCAGCTTCCGAAAGGAAAATAAAGAATGAAAAAATTTTTACAGTACTTTAAATGTCTGCTGCCCCTTATCGCAGGCCTCGCAGTGCAGCTTTTGACTGGAATCATTTACAGCATATTGCTAACGGTACAGATAACCGCCCAGATGCCCGGAGCTTCCGGACCGGAGATTCAGGCGGAGGCTGTAGCCCGCTATATGGAAGTAACTCCTTCTTTGATTTTAATTTCCCACATAATCACCATTTTTATGGCTGCCCTTTGGTTCTATTTCGTATCGGGCAGAAGACTGCCCGGAAATCCTATAAAGGGCTTTTCTTTCCTTACTATTCCCGTCATGCTGCTTTGTATGATAGGGCTGCAATATACCTGCTCCGGCATACTTATGATAATCTCTCATCTCTCGCCTGATCTGCTTACCGGATATATGCAGCTTTTGGAAGCCAGCGGACTGGAAAGTTTAACACCGTTTACATTAATCGCTACTCTGTTCTTTGCACCCATAGGAGAAGAGCTTCTCTTTCGCGGGCTGACTCTGCACTGGGCAAAAAAAATCTCCTCCCGGTTCTGGGTTGCCAATCTTCTTCAGGCAATGTGCTTCGGCATCTTTCACGCGAATATCGTTCAGGGGATTTATGCCATGCTCATGGGATTGGTATTCGGTTATGTTCGGGAGAAATATCAATCTTTGTACGCTTCCATTTTACTCCATGCTTTGGTCAACCTCTGCGGTACGATTATTTCAGGACTTTTACTCCCCGACTTGGAACCTGGTCTCGGAATGTCCTTTGCCATCTTGTGCGGCTCATCCATTGTACTGGCTGCCGGGCTTAAGCTCATGCAAAAAGATACTGAAAAAATTTAATTCAGTTCGGAAACTTCCGAGGCTTCTGCCCGCTCCTCTATATCGCTTTGCTACTTTGCAAAGCGATATAGAGGAGTGAAGCTGACGAAACAGACAGCAAAATAAGCAGTGCCGTTTGACTGATTGCCAGCGGTGCACAGCATCACTTACATTCTTTTTATCGCCTCAAAAGCCAGCTCTGATCTTTCACACTCACTAGGTAAAAGGGTAATCTGATAACAAAGTTTACTGCCCTTCATTTTCTCGGCAGCATAGCTTAACCCATTTGTTCTCTCATCCAAAAACGCGGTATCGATTTGGTTTGGATCTCCCAGCAAAATTACTTTTGTTCCCTTTCCGGCCCTGGTTATAATACCCGTTATCTGTTTAGGTGTCATGTTTTGAGCCTCATCTATAATTAGATATGTATCTACAAAGGATCTTCCTCTTATGAAATTCATGGCTTCTGCCGTAATAATGCCCCTGTCAAAAATTTCCTCGGTTTTTCCTTTCAGTTCTTTTTCATTCTTATATCGTTCTTCCTCATTTGAATCAAGCAATTGTTCCAAGTTGTCTATAATTGGCCTCATAAGAGGAGATATCTTTTCTTGTTCGCTGCCTGGCAAAAAGCCTATATCTGCATCAAATTGAGCATTAGGTCTAGTCACCAGGATTTTTCGATAGTCAATCTGTGAAGAATTCATAAGTTTTTCTAGTCCTACCGCCAAAGAATAAAAGGTCTTTGATGTCCCTGCCATTCCTTTTACTATAACAAGCGGAATTTTATCCGCATCTTCCATTAATGCCTCTTGCAAAAAATATTGTCCGGCATTTCTGGGGGTTATGCCGTAGGGTTTACATTTCCTATAGGCAAGGGGGATGATTTTTTCTCCGTCATATCTTCCAAGCTGTGTTTTATTATTCGATTGGTCTGCACGTAACGTTACGAATTCATTTACAATCAACTTGACAGATTGTTTGTTTCCTTTTTCGTCTGTCTGATATATTTCTGATGAGGGAATTCCCTTCTTCTTAAAATCTTTAAATACTTCTTCCGGTACAAATACTTCCCTGCGTCCAAGATATGTTGCTTCTTCACCGGGTACCTGCTCTGTAGTAAAATCTTCTGCTTTTATACCGATTATTTGTGCCTTCATCCGAAGTAAAATATCTTTGGTTACCAAAATAACTTGTTCCGAGCGCTCTTGCAATCCCTTGCATACTTTTAGAATACGATTATCCATCTTATTCTCCGGTAAAGCTTCAGGAAGTGATACATCTACACAGTTGGTTTCAACACGCAGCGTTCCGCCGCTTTTTAAATTTACTCCTTTTAACAAATCTCCTTCGATACAAAGTCTCTCTAAATATCGTATAGCTTCTCTTGCATTAGCTCCCTTTTCTCCCTCAGCCTTTTTAAGACCATCCAATTCTTCCAATACAACGAGAGGAATCACCAAATGATTGTCTTCAAAACATTCCAGGGCATAAGGTGCCTGAATTAAAACATTTGTATCGATAAGATAAGTTTTTGTCATATAAGCAACTCTCCTTTTTTAGTTTTCAATTTTCAGACTACTCTTTCAGTTTCACTCATATTTATATTTATATCTATCCTTTTTATGTAAAATATATGTCAAGTTATCGGTATTATTTAACTGACTGCCATTCTCGCCAACACTAAAGCAGACAGGCATACGAACGAATGAAAAAGGTTCCAACACGTTTGTCAACCTGCCAGAACCTTTCCATTTCTTATAAGATGCCCGGTCCGTCAAAAAGATTCCTAAGCGCTGCATCATCATCTTCCGCAAGGGAATTGACGATACGATCCATTTCTCTTTTCGATTTTACCTTCCTGCTTTTTGCAATTGCCTGTTCCTTTTCTGCCTCGGTCATTTTAGCAAATCTGTCCATTGCACTCTGATTCATGGCAAGAGATAGTCCGAAGCCTATGGGAAGCTGTTGATTATCCATAATTTCGCCCCTTTCAAATACTTTCTGATGCTTTTTTCCATGAACCGTCCGTTCATAATGAGTAAAAAACACTCATGGTTAGTATTTGAAAACAAAGGCTTTATCAACCATCCTCTTTTTTCCATGGATGCTATTTTTCGGAAATTTTATTTTTTCTGCATGGCTTCATGCTCTCTTTTCAGCTCTTCAAAAAGTTGCAAGGCGTTCCAGAAACGGTTTGTTGGAGTAAGCACCGCTTTGCAGTTTACCCTCTGCACCTTGTTTTTGCGAAAACCGGCTAACACATTGTCAATCTGCTCTCCCGACAGCCCTGCAAATACCATCATCTCACTGTCCAGTTCATTTCCCTCGTACCTCTCTTCCAAGGCTTTCACTTCCTCGTCTCCCGCATAATAACCGATAGGATTCAGATATTCCTCCTTCGGAATTTCCTTTATCGAGAGGTGCTGCACGAGCAATATTCTTTTTACCTGTTCCCTATAAAGTTTATCCTGAAAATTATATAATAAAACTGTTGCTTTCATAGCCCCTGCCTCCTGATGTTTTACGTATTATTAAATCGGATAAGTATTTGATTGGAGCACTATCTGGTTGATAAACGTACCCTAAAATAAATATCTGATTAGACAAATATATAATTTATATGCCATAAATAAATTTTTCTATCTTCTTTTCTTCAATATTAGGATTCAGCGTGTATAAGTGGCTTTCTATTTCTCTATAAGCGTTTCCCGGGGTAAGCCGAGCCGTGTTTCCCGTGATTTCCCCGTCAAAATATTCCTCAGTAGTACAAAACACGGTAGATGACCATCCATATTCCTGTCCTTCGAACGATATTTTCCTCGCTCTGCCGCATACCGTGATGAACATTCCCATTTGCAGCTCCGTAATAGCGCGGTCAAACTTGGACTTGTCCTCTTTTTTCACTTCGCCTATTTTTTTGATTGCATGAAGAGGAATCGCCCCCTTGTCGGAAACGATTTTATATATCTTTTTTGCATAGGTGCTTATCTTTCCTTCCTCGTAGATTTCCTCAAAGCTCCTTCCCTTCCTTCTCGCTGCATAGAAGTAAGGGTACCATTCCTTCGTAATGTATCCGCTCTTTTTAAAAAACAGTTTTCCATATGCAATATCGTCGAATTCATCCAATACCCGGATTCTCCATTCCCATGGGTCGGTATCCGGCTTTTCCGTATGCCACTCGATTTCCTCTCCGAACAGACTGCATAGGGAAAAAATTCCTTCGTCGTTTTCTCCGCCCATACTCATTCCTGCCAGGCGCAGGGCCGAAACAAAATCTTCATAGCAGTGTATTGATGGTATTTTTTTCATTTTATCCATGAATCAGGCTCCTTATTAAAATTTATAAATTATTAAATATTATTTGAAATATACAAATTGTGCTTTGCGAAAAAAAGCGTATAATGGTAGCAAGCATCGTAACTTTTAAAAAACAGTAAAATTTTTAATGAAAAATTTACACTTATGTATTATACTATTCTTTGACGCTACGGTCAGGAGGAGATTTATGTCGGATTTTACGGTTTTAGTTGTTAATACTTTTTCTGCATATATAGGGGTTATTCCCTTTCTTATTATATTGCAAATATTTTTCTGGAAGTATAAGCTCCCGAAGCGCCATCAGTTCGGGCTTTATATTTATTCCTTAGCTATCTGCACCATTTTAATGGCCTCGGATACCCCTTCCTTATATCAGGTGGATTTCTATCCGACCTTTAATTTCATACCCTTTTACGGCTTTGGGGACAATTTAGAGCATTACATTCAATGCTTTTTGATATTTTTACCCTTCGGTTTGCTGCTCCCGACCTTATGGAAGCAGTTTCAGCCTGCAAAGGAAACGCTCATCTCCGGCATTTTGTTTTCCTTATTAATAGAAATATCACAGATATATTGTCTTGCTACTACCGCGACCACGGATATCACCGACGTCATTATGAATACCCTCGGAACCTTGTCCGGTTATTTCATCTTCCTTCAGGTGAAGGATATGCGTTTTATGGGCCGGATGTGTCTGGATTCCGAAGATACCTCTCTTAAGAACCTTTCCAGATTTGAGGTCTATATTTACCTCTTTACCCCCTGGCTCATTACCTTCTTGCTGACACCCTTTATATCCAACGCAATTTGGGATTTTCTCTGGGATACGGTCATCGGTATTCCTCTCTAAGAATGTCCTCCGTATACGCTCTCAGTATCTCGCCTACACTCCATGCTTGTGCGTAGCATCCTCTGGAAATATGGGGGGAGTCCCCATCGAAAATCTCTGCAATGGAACCGATGCACCCATCCCACATATGATCTTCTGCCGGCTCTAACAGCTTTCTTGCAAACAGCTTGCTCTCTTTACTGTACCCGTTTACCTTCACATACGCGCTGATAAAACCTCCCAGCGGAAACGCCCAAGCAGTTCCCTGATGATATGCCGCGTCTCTGTCATGCAACTTCCCAAAGTAAATACCTTTATATTCTTCGTCCTCAGGGGATAGAGAACGAAGTCCACAGCCCGCATAAAGATGGGACCAGACAGTTTCCACTACCCTTCTCTCCTTCTCCGGCGAAAGCATAGTGAACGGAAGAGATACCGCCCATATTTGATTGGGTCTGATTTGCCCGTTATTCCGGATCTCCTCATTTCTTTCTTCCTCAACTACATCGTATAAGCACTGCTTTTCCTCGTTCCAAAACTTCTGACAGAAAGATTCCTTTACAACATTCGCAAGCTCCCTGTATTCTTTCGCATCCTCCAGATAACGCTCCGCCAAAAGCTCCATTACTTTTAGCGAATTATACCAGAGCGCATTGATTTCTACAGGCTTGCCGTGTCTTGGTGTGACTACCCAATCATCCACGCGGACATCCATCCACGTCACTTGGTCCAAATCGCCGCCTGCATGAATCAAGCTGTCCTTATCCATGTAAATGTGAAACAGCGTTCCTTTCTTATAATAAGATATGATTTCTTTCAATTTCGGATAGATTTCCTCTTTCACAAAGAGATAATCCTCTTCCCCTCCCGTGTATTTCAAGTACATATATACTGAATAAAAATACCATAGGGATGCATCCACCGTATTGTAAAAAGGCGCCATCCCTTGGTCGGGAAACATATTCGGCACCAGCCCGTCCTTTACATACTTTGCGAAGGTACGCAGAATCCCTCTGGCATCTTCATACCTCTTCGTCGCAAGCGTCAGTCCTTGAAGAGCTATCATCGTATCCCTGCCCCAATCAGTAAACCATGGCATGCCTGCCAGAACGGTCTTACTACCGGTAGATACTCTGTCCACGATAAAAGCGTCCGCCGCCTGAACAAGCGCATCCGCGAATTCATCCTTATAACCCGCCTTATGTATTAAAGCCTCCATGCGTTTCTTGCCAGCTCCAATAATGGAATCTGCGGACTGTATTTCCTCCTCTTCATCCTCTTTCTGCAAATAGCATATAATAGACACGCTCTTTTTCTCATAGGGTTTCAGCGATATCCGTATATCATAGGGCGTAAAATTATTGTCAATGGAGCTCATTCCCGTATCGATCTCCGTTTGCAGCTCCATATCGGTATCATACCTCTCGTTTCTCTCTGAAATATCTCCTTCCGATACGCTGAACTTAATTTTATAATTCTCATGAGCAACACTGTCAGGGCCTTCCGGAATCAAAGTAATAATCTGTCCATCATAGCTGGTTTCAAAACAAAGCTGTTCCGGAAGGGAAAAGCCGCCGTGATCTCTGAAATTGAACAACGGGGTTAAACAGATTTCTGAATGCCTGCTGCCATTTTCTACTTCATATAGGATAGCTATCTTATTTTTTCCATGCTCCATGGCTATTGTCTTCGTAAGAAATACATCCTGCACCCGATAGGTGTAGGAAGGAACCGTATCCAAGACGAAACGCTGCAAGTATTTTTGCCCCTCCTCCAGGACATTTCCCTTTCTCTGTACAGCCGCCAGAGAATATTCCTTATCCTCTATGCGAACGGTTTCATTTATGCGGGATAATACCAGATGCCGCTCTATCGGCGCATGAAGACTGGCTATCAAAAGTCCATGGTGCTTACGAGTATTAGCACCTATGAGGGAGCTTCCCGCATACCCTCCGATTCCGTTAGTAATCACCCATTCCCTCTCTATGCCCGCTTTAAAACTCTTAAAACTTCCTTGTCCGTATTTTCTTGTTATCATAATAAAGGTCTTATCCTTTCCATTTTTTTGATATCTTATTTCTATATTGTTCATTCTTTCCGTGGAATCATTCTTTTTACAGAATCTCTTTTTTCGCGAATTTATTCTTTTTACAGAATCACTCTTTTCACAGGCTTATCCTTTCACAAAATCGGCCTTTTCGCAGACTTATTGCTTTCACAGAATCACTTTTTTCGTAGTCCTATCCTTTTCACAGAATCACCCTTTTCACAGACTTGTTCTTCTCACCGTTTCATTCTTTTCATCATTTCCTTTTCTTCTTTTCCAACGCTTCGAAGCTCTGTTATCTTTTGCAGCGCTTTATGATAAGTGAAATCATCCAGGCGGTTATTTTTCAGATATTCCATCGTCTCCTTGGGATGTTTCCCATAACAGAGAGAAATGGCCCATGCCACCGCCATCTTCACGTAATACCCTTCATGATGAATCTCATCGAATATGAGGAATAAATCATTGATATAATTGTCACATATGTAATAGTTTAAAAGCATGACCACGCCGAAGCGTATGGCAAATTCCTCGTCCGAATGCAAATATTTTTGCAGCCATTCCCACGTCTGCAAGGGGTACTGCGCTGTAAGTTTAAGTCCACCGCAAAAGCTGTCACAGACCGACCAATTATCTATCTTCGGAATAAACCTTTCCGCATAAGAAAAAATATCGGATATATCTGACTTCATATATCCGATAATCATTCCCTGCAGCATAATTTCCTCGAACAGTTCCTCTTCCGTATTTCTGCAAAGAGCAAAGCTTACATATTCTTCACCTTCACACTTTACTATCCTCTTTGCCATTTCCCGAAGCTTGGGGAGACGCACTCCCACAAAATTCTCTGTTCCGGGCAAAAGCCGGATTTGGAACTCCCGATATTTTTCATCTGACAGACCATATATTTCTTTTCTTATTTCTTCTAATCTTACATTCATCCCCACAATAAACATTCCCCATCAGCGGTCTATGATTTCATTAATATAGCTTGCCGCCTTCACGGCTCCTACATTGTTCACATTGGCATAATCGCTGAAGCAGCAGTCGGGAAGAACGACATCCATCATATCAACAAACTCTGCCCCATACTTTTGGCAAAGCTCTCTCACAAAAGCCGCCAGCTCTTCATAATAAGACCTCTGCATGTGCTCCATGTACCACTTGGTATAAGGAGGGAGGAAGAAAATCGCCTGGATTTCCTTTCCCTTGCAGAACCGGGCATAGCCTTCTAACAACACCTTGTTTTCCAATAAAATATCCATAAAGGGCCTGTTGTATAGCTCGCTGATCTCTCTCCGGTTCAACTCCACAGTTTCCTTGGAGCACGCATTTTCATCGAAGACATCCATAACGTCTTCCGTCTCGTTCTTCATACTCTTCTCGAAAACCTCATACCACATGTCCATATCCGCTTCATCGAAATATTGTCTTATCTTCTTATCCTCGGATTCATAAAGATTCGCAAAAAGTTCGGCATCCTCGCAGTTGTGCATTGTCTTCACAATGGGATAATAAGCCAGACAGCGTCTCCACTCCACCCTGGACTTGGAGGCATCGTATCGCAAGGAATACGGGGCTAATCCGATAATCGCATATTTTATGCCGGGCATGGATTCGTGGGCATGACAAAACATTCTAAAATCATAGAAAATATCCTGACCGGTATTTGTCAAAGAAACTGCTCTCGTATGCAACAGTTTGCTTTGGACGGCGCTCTTCACGTTGGCTCCCCCGGTCACAATACATTTTACTTTAGGATCGCATTTTCTCTTGTACTTCATATAGACTTCGTAAAATGATGGAAACACTACGTACTTATATTTGAGGTAATCCCATATCTTCAGGATTTTTTCCTTATGTTCTATATCTGGAAGGTCATAAATCTTTAAGGGTTCGTCGCAAAGTATGTACAAATCATATTCATCAATATAGGCCGGATTCAGCGAACGCCAGTCGAAAACGCAATAGTTGCTCCTGCGCATCTTATCCTTCACTTCTCCGGTCAGCCAGTTGTCTCCGTAAACGACACATTTGGGGCCTTTCAGGCTATGGTTAATGCTCAATATGTCCTTCAAAAGCTTATGATAACCGCTGATGCATTCCTCATTGATTGTATCTCTTTCCAATTCATAATAAAAGGCTTCTATCACTGCTATAAGTTGTTTCTTCTGATTATCCGGCAGATAAACGAGGCCTTTGGCATATTCTTCTACTTTTTTCAGTTCCTTCTTCCGAAAGTCTTTTCCCAAATTAATATTTAAAACCATGTTAAATGCCGATTCTAACAACAAAAATTTACTTTCCATACCGATGCCTTCCATTTCTTTTTTCCTGCTGAGTGTTTTCTACTCATTTATAATATAGTCTAACATAGTCCTTATCGGCTTTCAATGTTAAACGACAGCCTTTGCCCTTCAAATGTCATAAATTGGAATAAAAAGCTGATTTAAAAATATTTAAAAATGTATAGCACAATCATTGACAAACGGGTATAAAATATTGTATTATTTTATGTGTTGCATTGAAAATTTTTATCGAAGCGTGGCTCAGCTTGGTAGAGCGCTGCGTTCGGGACGCAGAGGTCGTGGGTTCGAATCCCGTCGCTTCGACTATTATGAAAATCCATGAAAGTCAGTATGTATACTGATATCATGGATTTTTTATATTCTTTAAATTGAGTAGGTAAATTTTAGGAAGTTCACAGTAATCTTTCGGGAGCGCTTTGACACGAACCATCTTTGTCCATTAGGGCTGAATAGAAACTATTTTACAGCTTAAGGTGTAAATTTTTATATAATTTTTATAATTCGTGGTATAATAAAACATAAGTATATTTAAGATTAATATCATATAAAATGACGGTATCTATACACATAATACAAATTCAATTAATAATAGTATCAATGTTGGAGGATAAACATGGAACTGGAAAATAATGATTATTTTATATTATATGAATCAAAAAAGTGTATCTATATAAAAGTGAAAAAATTAGGCTTTGATATTAAATCCTTTAATGATATTTTTGCAAGGCAAAGTCAAATTACAATTACCAATTTCTTAGATTTAAAAAATGCTTTGGATTTCGGTACCAGAGAACCAGTACAAGTAGGCGTTTTTATGCCACTAATTGAAGTTTGGACTTCTTCTGATGATTTGAAAGTTTATATAACATTAAATATAACCAAAGAAGAGATTGAAAATGACAAGAATAATATCTTATCAAAAATTATATTAGAATTAAAAGATAAAGGCATAACTCATGGGATCAAAACAGAGGTTTTAAATACGCAATTAGAGCCAAAAAAGAAAATTCTTATCTGTGAGGCCGAATTGCCCCAACACGGTATTGATGCAGTAATACGATATATAGACTTACCAAAATTTCAACCTAAAATAAATGATAATGGATCTGCTGATCACTATGATATGGATTTTATTAAAGAGGTTAAACAAGGAGACTGGTTAGGCGAAAAGGTTGTTGCTATGGAAGGGAGTCCTGGTACTAATGTAAAAGGAGTTACTCTTGGTAGCAAACATGGGAAGGACAAGCTTTTAAGATATGATTCCCGTTCTGTTGAAGCGGTAGCAGAGGGGAACAAAATAATTCTCCGTGCAAAAAAAGATGGTGCGGTCACTTTTAAAGATGGGAAAATATGTGTTTTAGATCATTTAGTTATTCCAGGAGATGTGGACTATAGTACAGGGAACATTGAATTCAGTGGTAATGTTACCGTTAAAGGTACTGTTCAGGATGGCTTTAAAGTAGTTGCAGATAAGGATATTTCCATATTAGATGAAATGGGAATTGGAGCTGTCGAAAAGATTCACTCCACAAACGGAAAAATTTATGTTAAAGGTGGTGTTTCGGGTAAAGGGAAAGCAATTATTGAAGCTAAAAATGGTGTTTATATAAAATATGCCAACGAATGTACCGTAATTTGTGATAGAGATATACATATTGGTTATTATTGTATAAATAGTAATATAAAAGCTAATAACATTATAGTGGATTCAGTCAGAGGACGTATTATTGGTGGCACATTAAGTGCGAAGGCGAAAATATCCTCCTATACTATAGGTAATGCGATGGAGAAAAAAACATTTGTCAATGTTGAAGGCTTTGATCGGAAAACTATAAAAATAGAACTGGATGGCTTATTATTAAAGTATAAAGAGTATTTAGAAATCTTAGATAAAAATCATAGAACTATGGTCGTCTTTGAAAATTGCTTAAAGGACCGTATAGATTTGACAAATACAAAAGATTATATGCAGTATGTTGATGCAAATGAAGAAATACTTGCAAAAATAGGTGCATTAGAGGAGCGACGATTAGAGTTAATGAAAATATTAGAGTCAAGAGGTGAAGGTGAAGTAGCTGTTTTTAAAAAAGCCTATCCCAAAACCTTTATTGAGATTAAAAAAATTCAAAAAGTTATAGAAGAAGCTACTTGCGGCACATTCTACAGCCAAAACAACAAACTACATTTAAGTTAGAAGGAAAAAATCTTGATTAATGAAAAAGATATTACAAGTACAATTTATAGGTATGAGGCTTTATTACAAGCTATTGATTTTTTTACTCAAAGGTTTAATTTAGACTATTTAAGTGAATTTGCATTTGAGTTTACCAATGAGATTTTAACCCTAAACTCTTCGGCTTTATTTCTTAGAGAAGGTAATGATTATATTTTAAAAAAGAAGCGTTACTATACATATGATGATTATACCATCAATGGAAACTTGAATATTCATGACATAGCATCCTTACATGGTAATGTCATCACTTCAGATTGCCATAATTTCTTTAATAATGAGGATATTAATGCTTTTAATATAGAATTAGTCATACCATTGATTATTGATGACTATTTGTTTGGATTTATTATATCAGATGGGAAGTCCATCGGGAGCATCAATAGTTCAGATATTACTATAGCCCAGTCACTTATGAGCTTATTCAATAACTCTTTAGAAAATAGTAAGATCTTTGCAGATTTAAAAAGTAAGAACAAAGTACTTGATGAAAAAATATTTAATCTGTTTGCCATTAACCAGAGTGTAAGAATATTGTTATCTCAAATTGATTTACAATCCTTATATACTATGTCTATAGATATATTTAGCGAAATGACTGGTAGCCGTGTTACTTCCATTGGTATTTATGATGAAAAATCACATTGTATTAAAATACAAGGTTACAGAAATATTTCTACCTATATTACATATTATACAGAGTTCCAACTGTATTCAAGAAAATGCTGTCAAAATAAAATTGTATTTAATGTAGAAGAAGACCAAGAAATCCTTAAGGAAATCTTTGTAAATTATGAAGAATTTAAAATGTTGGATACTAAATATGTTGTCTTAATTATTAAAGATGAGTTATTAGGTATGATTACTTTAAGTGACTCGGTTTTACCAGATGCATATAACTGTTCTGTATTTGAATTATTAGAAACGTTAACAAATTTTACCTATATCGCCTTGTCTAATGCTATCTTATTTCAAAAACTTAACGAGCAAAAAGAGCTGGTAGAGAAAAAGTTTATAACATTATCTAATTTAAATAAACTTGTTAAGAATATTAACGGATGCGAAACATTAGATGAATTATGTCACTTAACTTTACATACCCTTAGATTATCCTTTTTTGTTAAAAAATCCTTTATCATATTAAAAAAAGATGCTAACTATGAGGTACAGAACTCTATTGGTTTGGGTTCTTTTGACCATGATATCATTATAAATAATTGCTGGAAGGATGCTTTAATGGGTGATTGTATCTATGATTTTCAAGCTAGTAGTCCACAACTCTTTTTTAATGATCAGGTTGTTGAATGGCTTGGAGAAACTAATTGTATCGTAATAGCACCTATTCATATGGTCAAATCCAGCTTAGGATCGGAGTCATATCCAATGGGATTTTTAGTTGTTGTAGAAACGAATGAAGGTCTTCAAGACGAGGAAGTACTTCTGATTGATACTATTTCTAAGAACATATCCCCTATTATATATCATATGAAAGCAATGTTGGAACTTAAAAAAGACTATATAGAAGACCCTAAGGTGATTTTTCTTTCGGCATTGAAAGAGAAAATCATCGATTTTCAAACTTATGAAGTGGAATTTGAATTATACTACAAAAAAATAGAACAACATCCATTTGAATCAACAATAATTCCAGAACTTGAAGGGGCTGACTATTATAAAATAGATAATTATGTTTTTGTCATAACCTATGATAATCTGGATAATTATGATTTTGATAAACTACCTATGCCTAAAAGTATAGAGGAATTTCTAGACTATGATTATGTATAACTTTAAATCTTAATGTTGTAATTTGTTCTTAATATATAAAACTTCTGTTTCCTGCCTATGTTCAATGCGGCAAACCACAGACAATAAAAAGACCACTCATTTTCTTCCTAAAAGGTTGAATACAAGTGGTCTTTCGTGCTATTGATTTGTATCATAGTCGTTGGAGCAGTGTCAAGCATTCCACATGTAGGCCGTTGAGGGACAAATCACCCTAACAGCCTTTTCACTTCTCATTCTTAACATTTTAAATATTTAGATAGTATTGCAGTGCATTTTCCATACAAATCACTATATCTGGAAAAAGCTGTGCTATAACGGTTGCTTCATCAAAAGCACGTTCATCCTGCCATTGGTAATAACCAAACTTAATTTTCCCCACATACCCTTCATCAATCAGTCTTTTAGGAACCGGTTATAAATTTTATTTCCTATAATAAATTCAAATTCATAATATTTCCCAGTATCCATTTCTATTAGTTCCATGCCGTGTAACTTTATTATCATCTTTCAGCTTCTTCATATAATATTTAACCTGACTAGATGACCATCCCAATAACTCTGTAATCTCTTTTGTTTTAATATCAGGCTTTTCTGCTAACAATTTTATTAATCTTTCTTCAAGATTCTCTACAATTTGGTTTGATTGGTCTGATTGGTCTGACTTATATTGACTATTCGAACCATTCATTTTTTCATTTAGCAAATCATATGAATATTTCTCATTCAAAGGAACAATTATTCTAAAAACATCTCCTTCAATAAACTCCGGTTCTTGTCCCGAATAATACTTCGAATACTTAAACAAATTTCTAACTCCTGATCCTAGTCGATCTAACCAGCCAATACTTCTAAAGAAGGAAGCAATAATTGGATTCTTTGGATTTGGCTCTATATTTTCAGGAGTAATCATTCCGTAGATTTTTACGTTCTGTACCTTCCAAGAAAAATTTATCTGGCAAATGCTTTCTCGCGCAAGATTATATCCCTTTTCTCCGGTAGCCCGGTCTGTTCCGTAAAGCCCTGCATTTCTTAAAAGTCCCTCATCAGTCATTGATTCCCATCCATGTATACCTTCAATATTATTTGTAGCCATTTTTCGGATACGTGGTAATAAATCAATCCTTAAATCATTTAACGACATATATGGGAAAATTCTTTTTTCTGTAAATATGTTTTGTTTACTAATGTACATATATGCAAGCTGTGATGTCGCGGTTACTTTTACATCAGCAGAGGTCGCAGGTTCGAATCCTGTCGCTTCGACTAGAAAAGACATCATACTATGTATGGTGTCTCAGACTGTAGACAAAGCGGAGTTAGGATGCAAATCCTAACTCTATTTTTCTTATCCATTGAGGGATTTTATATATTTGTGACCAGAAACCTGAATCAGTATCGTTTACGAGTCCTTTTCTTTCCTTCATTTTTGCCAACTTCTTTAAATTCATACAGGCAAAGGTAAGCCCGACCTTCATTTCCATCCGGGCTTTTCCAAACATCTGTGTATAGCGAAAACCATGATTCTCCTTCGCAGTTCCAAATAATCTTTCTATGGTTTCTTTTCTCTTTGCATAGAGTTCTTTCATTCCATAAGTGTGACGGATTTCTTCGCATCGCTCCAAGTACGGTTCCCAAATATGCCGTGTTACCGTTTTTACATGATCTTTGCTACCGGTACACCGGGAAAGGGAAGGACAGCTACCACAGGTCTCCCCGCAGCTCTTATATTCCCGATACCCATTCCGGTTTGTGGTCTTATAGGTCAGGATTTTATCACCGGGACACAGATAGCAGTCATAATACTCATCGTAAACATACTCGTACTTCTTAAAGAATCCTTCTTTGGTCATGGGAGCCTTGTAAGGCAGAAGCGGACGGATCCCGTCATCCATCAGAAGTTTTGCAATTGCTGGCGTTTTGTATCCGGCATCCGCCACTAGTGTTTTTATTCCTATGTTTTTTATCTTATCGTACAACTGCGGAAAGGTCCTGCTGTCATGTTCATTGCCCGGATGAATGGTATATCCAAGGATCCATCCGTTTTTATCACAGGCGGTTTCCACGGCATAGGCAAATACATGCTTATGTTCCCCTTTGCGGAACCATCCGCTTTCCGGGTCTGAGGTGCTGCACTTTATGGTCTTGGTATCCACGAAAGAAGTCTTTTGACCTTCCTCGGAAGAGCTTCCACCGGAAGGGGGACTGGGATCGTCATCCTTGTCCTTTTCGCTGTTCTCCTTCAGCGGATTCTTTCCATGGGCCTCCCGGTCCTGATTGATTTCTTTCTTTAGCAGCTCTTCGTAAAACAAAGCTTCCTCATGAGCGATCCGCTTTTGTACCCTTTTATTGTTTGCCCTTGCTTTCACATGGGTGGCATCCACGAAGACTTCTGTAGGGTCCACCAGCCGGTAACGGTAACACTCGGCCAGAATCCTTGCAAAGATCTGTTCAAAAAGATCCGTATCCTTGAACCGTCTGGTATAATTCTTTCCAAAAGTAGAAAAGTGGGGAACGGGATCGATCATATCCAGTCCAAGGAACCAGCGGTAAGCTACATTTACCTGAATCTCCTTACAGGTCTGGCGCATGCTTTTAATTCCATAGAGATACTGGATAAACGGAAGCTTGATCAACATGACCGGATCCATACTGGGACGGCCGTTGTCCGGAGAGTAGGATTCCTCCACCAGTCCATAGATAAAGTTCCAGTCAATGGCTTGGTCAATGATCCGCAAAAGGTGATCCTTTGGGACCATGTCATCCATACATAGGAATTGAATCTGTTCTCTTTTTTTATCTGCATTCTGAGTCATCATAAGTATGCGCACCGCCTTATTTTGTTACTCCCATTGTACCAAAAAAGAGCCCAAAAGTCTGCATGTACACTGAACTTTTGACTCTTTTTACAGAAAAAGCCCACGCAAGTGCGTGGGACTTTGTCTACAGTCTGAGACATCATACTATGTATGGTGTCTTTTTTTCTTTCTCTCTATATATTGTATCTAATTATTTCTTTTTTTGTCTTTTTATTCTTTTAGGAGCTATTCCGGAGTCATGACTTTTCCTTTATCTCTTAAATTTTTTTTAAAGGATTAATGCAGGAATAATAGTAACAATGGGGAGAGATTAAATTATCATCTCCCCGCTGCTTTTGTGTATGCTCGTATAATGTAGTAGTCACAATATTCTCTACTTCTTTCCAGCGACTATAACATGATTGCTTGCCCCAAGTACAGATTTTTCTCTGCAAATACTATAGTGATATTCGCACCAAATATTAAATTGGTCTTGCGTCCAGGCATCTGCTTTACTGGCAAACTGTGGTGTCAATCCGTCCTGTGCAAAATGATCAACGATAATTAATCCGGAGTCTTCATATAACTTTTCCATTTCATCTGCTGTGGAATAATATGTATCAGTCCAAAAGCATTTATCATCATTATGATGTAATTCTCCTGTTTGGATTAATTGTTTTGCTAATTTAGTATCAAGAAAATTAGTGTCTTGCATCGCAACATATTGAAAAACATAAAATCTTGGAATATATGCTGTCATTAATATTCCACCCTTCCTTAGCACCCTCAAAGATTCTTTTAAACACTGTAGCCGCCTTTCTTTATCAACAAGATGGTAAAAAGGGCCCATGTTCAATACAATATCAAAACTCTCATCTGCAAAACGACTCATATCAGTTGCGTCCATTACTTCTATTCTCATTTGATATCCTTCTTTTGCAGCTTGACTTTTCATGATCTCAACATGGCGAGGCGTAATATCTGTTGCTACAATCTCATGGCCTGCATTTTGTAAATAGAAAGCATATATTCCTGTTCCGGCAGCACAATCGAGAATTTTCTTTTTGCCACCATCTAATAATTCATTCATTATTCTGCTTGTTGTAATGAACTCGATTTTTCTAGCTTTATTTGTTGTTAATCTGTTTTCTTCATGATAATTTTCATAACTTTCTACAACATAATCTCTCATTGATATGCTCCTTCCAAAAAATAAAAATTCTTTTCAAAAAATAGTACTAAAAAAGCGCCCTCCTCCCTTATAACTTTAAGGACGAGAACGCTAAACGTTTCGTGATACCACCTTAATTTACTTGTATTTCACAATACAAGCCTCATCGAGTACATAGTAAATCTATACTCTAGCGCTTTAACGAGCGCACACGGTGTAGCCTTAGGGATTCCCTTCGGTACACAGCTCCAAGACCGGTTCAATATTCCTTCAATAAAGTTTTACACCAACCAACCTCTCTCTGTAATCTTCAGAATATTTACTATCTCTTTTCAACACTTTTTTTGATTATAGTAAGAATAAATTTATATGTCAATTAGTTCCCTCAATTTTATTCAATAAACTTAGGAGTATAATAGGCAAAATTATATGAATTCTATTATAATAAAAATTTGCTGCTGAAACATTTGTCTGCAACAGTGGACGAAGACACTATTATTCTATAACAAATCATGGTATGATGGATTCAAATTTTATTGTATTGTTAAGACAAACAAGAACTTCCGACGGTGATTAGGCGAATAGGTGAATATATGAACAACATTTACGATGATAAATACTTTTTTGACCAATATGCAAAGATGTCCCGAAGTCAGCATGGTTTATCCGGCGCCGGTGAATGGCATCAGTTTAAGGCTTTGTTTCCCGATTTGAAAGACAAAACCGTACTTGACCTCGGATGCGGCTACGGCTGGCACTGCAAATACGCAGTAGAACGCGGAGCAAAACAGGTATTGGGCATAGACCTGAGCGAAAAGATGATACATGAAGCAAACGAAAAGAATGCTGATTCCAAAATTATCTATCGGGTCTGGGGTCTGGATGATTATGATTATCCTGCCGATTCATATGATTGTGTAATTTCCAATCTGGTGCTGCATTATATTGCAGACATTGACACTATTTTCAAAAAGATATTTCGAACATTAAAAACAGGTGGCATTTTTCTTCTCAACATGGAACATCCCGTCTTTACCGCAGGCGTGCAGCAGGATTGGATATATAATCCGGATGGCGAACCGCAATATTGGCCTGTGGATAATTACTTTTATTCCGGAGAACGGATTACGCATTTTCTCGGGCAGAATGTTACGAAACAGCATCACACTCTGACTCAGATTCTGACGGGCCTTATAAATGCCGGATTAAATCTCCAAGTTGTTGAAGAAGCGGTACCCAGTGCCGACATGATGAGTCTTCCCGGCATGTCAGATGAAATGCGCCGCCCAATGATGTTACTTATTAAATCGCTTAAATAAAGGGCTCTATAATCTCGGCTTTCTGAGGTAAGCTATGGGTAATCATCTGCTATATTAGAAAATTTTTTCCATAGTTCTTATAAAAATACTGTTATTTTTAGAGAAATTCGTAACAAATGTTACGGATTTTTTTATTTTACCTTGTTATGATAAACACACAGTGACAAAGAAAATAAATCAAACAATTCAGAGACTATAAGCGAACCTTTTACTTTCATAGCCTCTTCGACAGAAAGGATTAGACTATGAGTGCTTTTTTAGGGCCGATTCACTACTGGTTATACAATAAAATCAAACTTCAGGAAGAGTGGATTCACAATATTTTAGAAATCTCCGTACAAGAGGGATGGGAGGACATATCTGAACAAAAGCTGGATACGGTATGCGGTAAACTGGAGCTGGCCCCGCTGGAAGAAATTATCGACGGTAGCAATATCCATGGCTGGCTCCAGCAGAAAATAGGAATCAGCGAAACCCGGCTGGCGTTTCTGGTTACCGGTTTGTTGAATGTAGATGCTTCCAGACTTTCTGCCTTGAAACAAACTGCATTCCGGTTCGGAGAAAAGCATGCCCTTCAAGACGGAATAGGTGCGGACGATGCTTTTAAGACCTTGGAAGATACCTTGTTAGATGGTATGCCATGTGACCACGTTAACAGTGTAGCAGAACGTGACGCGGACAAAGTTATCTGGCAAAAAACGCAATGCGTGCATCACGAATATTGGGACCGGGCAGGAGGCAATATATCAGTATACAATGCTCTTCGAGGAGAAATTATCGCGGGAATGCTTTCCCACAGTGGTCTCGATTTTCACATCTTAGAGAACAATAAATATGAAATAAGCAGAAAGGAGTAATTACTATGTACAGCGTAGAATTAATGGTAGAGGAACACAAGAATATTTTGAAACTTCTCACGGTTATACAAAAAGCCTGCTGCGGCATTCTGAACGGGCAGGAGGTAGACGATGGTGATTTTCGCAAGGTAATCGAATTTGCCCGCAATTATGCCGACAAGCATCACCACGGCAAAGAAGAGCAAATTCTGTTTCAGGAAATGACCGATCGCTTGGGGCAAATCGGGATTAAGTTAATTCAGCAAGGTATGCTGGTAGAGCATGATCTGGGGCGACTGCATATTTCAGAACTGGAAAAAGCCCTCGATCAGTATAAGGACGATCCGCAGACCGCATTCAAACTCGGCATTCTGACTGAGGCCATGGGGTATGTAAATTTGCTTCGGCGGCATATCGATAAAGAAGATCAGGTTGTCTATACCTATGCAGAAAAAAATTTGCCACCGGACATTTTAGAGTCGGTAGACCAGCGGGTAAAAGTATTTGAGGCAGAAGCAGATCAGAATCAGGTGCAAGAAATATATTTAAAAACCTTGCAAGAGCTTGAAGCGAAATATCTTGATTGATATCTATAACTTCGATTGAAAAAAGCACCGATTGTGAAAGGGATTATTATTATAATCCATGTTCCGAAAAATCCTAGGTACCGACAGTCTGTTATTACAGAATAAAAGAAATAAACAGATAGAATAGAGAATAACGTAAGCGGCAGACTTCCCCTATACATCGAAGAACTGCCGCTTTTCCTATAGTTTTACCTTTTCATATATCATATGCACAGAACGTTTATCATCTGCGCAGAATGCTCTATTTTGTTACGATCGTATGCCCGCTGCTTTTATTTTATCCTAAGACCTTGATTGGGTAAGCAGTCCAAAGTCCCGATAACAGTATCCGTTATTCTTATTTTATCGTTACCGTCAAATCGGTAATCGTTGTTCTGTATGCTTGTTATTTGTGGACCAGATTACCTGTTCAGGTAAGCCATACGGTAAATGGTTTCAGCCATTTCCTTGGCTGATTTCATCACATCATCCTTCAGCCAGTGCTGGAGCAGTCCAACGCTTCCCGACACCGCATAGATAAAATAATATTCTTTCGTTCCTATATCGGCATTTTTATCGGGGAAAAGCGATATACCGCATGACTCGTATATCATCGCAAATAGTTGCTTTTGAAAATTGATATCACCCTGTTCGCTCATAAGTATTTGGATATGATTCCTGTTATCGATAATATATTGAAAAATCTCTTCCAGAAGTTTCATCATCTCATGTTGGTCTTCTTCCCCGATAAGATTAGAAATAGCCCCCTTTGCATAAGAAAGGCATTCTTCCTCCATTTTTTGAAGAAGGTCATACTGGTCGGTATAATGCGCATAAAAGGTAGTACGGTTGATATCCGCATTTTCACAAAGCTCTTTTATCGTTATCTTGGCAATTGGCTTTTGCTTCATAAGCTCCACCAGGCTATCCTGTAAAACCATTTGTGTATAACGCGTCTTCCTGCCTTGTTTCATATCTTTCATAAGTACATCCCTTCCCTATATCCAATTCCATAGATATCAAAAACTCTTTTACAACCTACAATTTCACACTCATTCAAATATAATATTTACGCCATATGTCCTGAAACCAACATTTGTGTATATTTTTGTTGCAAAATCATCGTCTCGAAACCAACTGTCGGTTGTAAAATCAACACTGTGTTTATATAATATCTCTATCATAAATAATCTCAGGGGAAAAAGCAAGGGCTACTTTCGGCAGTCTTTACCACTCTCGAAAAATTGCATAGAGACGCATTTTTGGCTTCGCGGTATGGAAGGCCGAACTATAGCTATGATACAATACAGCAGATACGCAAAAATAGAAATGGAGGACACATGGCATATATAGAATTTAATCATGTTATGAAAGAGTACGCGGCTGACGGCGTAAAGATACGCGCATTGAACGACGCGAGCTTTTCTGTGAATAAAGGGGAATTGGCCGTCATTTTAGGTGCTTCTGGCGCCGGGAAAACGACGGCTCTTAATATCTTGGGAGGTATGGATACCACCTCCTCCGGTGACGTTATCGTGGATGGAGAAAATGTTGCCGCCTATACTAAAAAGCAATTGGTGGGCTATAGGCGCACGGACATCGGCTTTGTATTTCAATTTTATAACCTGATGCCGAACCTGACGGCACTGGAAAACGTGGAGCTGGCCTCACAGATTTGCCCGAATTCCCTGGACGCCTCTGAGACCCTGGATAAGGTAGGTCTTACGGATCGTAAGAACAATTTTCCCGCGCAGCTTTCGGGCGGTGAACAGCAGCGTGTATCCATCGCTCGTGCAATTGCCAAAAACCCAAAGCTGCTTTTATGCGACGAACCTACGGGCGCGTTGGATTACAATACCGGAAAGCAAATTTTACAACTGCTTCAGGATACCTGCCGGAAAGAAAAAATCACAGTTCTTCTTATTACGCACAATTCTTCTCTAGCCCCTATGGCAGACCGGGTAATCCACTTTAAAAATGGTACGGTGGTAAACACGTTGCAAAATGAGTATCCTACGCCCATCGAGCAGATTGAGTGGTGAAATCATGAATCGTTCTTACAAAAAAGACACTTGGCGTTCCATGAAAAAGAATTGGAAACGCTTTTTATCTATCCTTATTATTACCATGCTGGGAGTAACAATGCTGACAGGTATTTATGCGGCCTGTCAGGATATGTATTATTCTGCAGATAAATTTTTTGACAGACAAAACCTGTTCGATATCCGCATCGTATCCACTCTGGGACTTTCTCAGGAAGACATAGATGCACTGGAGAAGGTAGAGGGCGTTGAGCTTGCCGAAGGCGGATACAGCAAAACCGTCAACACTTATGTGGACGGGATATCGAGAAGTGGCGAGATGACCGTTCTTAGCGAAAACGGAATGAATATTCCCTATTTGCTGGAAGGAAAGCTTCCCATGAATCCCGGTGAAATCGCCGTTACGCAGAAATATATAGATGCCTCCGGGAAGTCTGTTGGGGATACCATTACTATCGAGGAAGAATCCCTCAAGAAAGATAGCGATAAAATCTCTGAAAATAGCAAGGCTTCTGATGATAGCAGCGATTCTGCAAACGCAGATTCCATTTCTGACATCGATCTCGATATGGATGAAGACATGGATATGAATTTAGAAGAAGAGGAAGACACACCTGTCTTCGCCCATACCACCTATACAATCACCGGTATAGTCATAGACCCTATGAATATCCAGAGTGAGGGTTTTGGAACCGTGTACCGTTCTGCTATGTCCGCAGACTATACCTTTTTCATAATTCCGGCAGATGCAGACAGCGATATTTTCACTGTTGTTTATCTTACCCTCTCCGGAACGATCGGGATGGACGGTAATTCTGACGAATATGAAAGTGCTGTCCGGTCGGTTATCGACGATATTGAAAACCGCATCAAGGAACATCGCGAGCGGGCACGCTACTATTCCGTTATATCGGAAGCCCGCGGCAAAATCGAGGATGCCGAAGATACGATGAATGAAAAATTTGCAGAGGCAGATGAGCAATTCTCAGATGCCTGGAGCGATATCGATGATGGAAAGCAAGAGCTGGCTGACGGGGAAGACACTCTTTCCCGGGAAGAAGCGGATGCTCTAAAGAAAATTGCAGAGGCAAGAGCAGAGCTTTCAGATGGAAAGCAGAAACTGGCTGATTCTGAAGCAGAGCTTCTGGACGGCGAGACACAGTTAGCTCAGGGCGAAGCACAGCTAAATGCCAACGCCAGACAAATCGAAGACGGACTGCAGGAACTGGCCGACGGGCGAAGACAGGCAGAGGATAAATTCGCAGAAGCAAACGAGCAGCTTAGCAGTGCACAAAATCAATTGGACGAATCCCGTACACAATTGGAAGCCGGTCTGGAACAAATAAAAGCTCCCTTCGGAGCTGCCTGGCCTGAAAACGAATGGAATGCCCTTGTCAATGCCGCGGCTGCCTTAGCTGCCGGCGGCGCACAGGATGCTGACATTGTACAGAACACTGCTGCCGAAAGTGCCGCTCTTTCCAGTGCGCTGCAATTCCAGACGGGCGCCATTACTGCGGGGCTGAGCGCACAGATTGCACAGATGCAGGAATCGGTAAACGGTATCAACGTATATGTTGAAAACTTAAACCAGAGGATTGCAGATGCCGCGGGTCAAAACCTGGACGAACAGACTATTGCTGACTTAACAGCCGAAAGAGATCAGAAAGCAGCCGAGGCGCAGCAGCTTATTGCCGCAATCGGGCAGATACAAGCGCAGGCGCAGCAGTTAAATGCACTGCCCGCTTCCGGAGTTCAGGCTGCTTTCGGTATGGCCAAAATTAACGGCGGACAGCAGGTCTTGGACACTCAAAAAGCCGCCTTCGAGCAGGCGCTGGAAAGCACCAGACAACATTTGAACGGAATTGCAGCCCAATTGGCCGGAGCAGAAGCTCAGATAGCAGAAGGTCGTAAGACCATCGAAGAGAAAAAAGCAGAACTTCAGGACGGCAGGGATAAAATAGAATCTGCAAAGGCGGAATTGGTCGACGGTGAGACAACGCTGAATACAGAAGTGGCTGATGCGAAAAAGAAGATTGCAGATGCCAAGGAAGAGCTGGAAGAAGGAAAACAGGATCTTGCCGAGGGTGAAACGAAGCTTCTTGAAAAAGAACAGGAATATACCGACAAAAAAGAGGAAGCCAGCGGAAAAATCGCCGATGCATATGCCGAGCTTGACGATATCGATATGACCCAGTGGTATGTTCAGGACCGTATCTCTCTTGACAGTTATTCCAGTCTTCATAATGATATGTCCTCCATCGAAGCTGTCGGAAACGTATTCCCGATTATCTTTTTAGTTGTTGCCGCTCTCATGAGCCTTACTACCATGACGCGCATGGTGGAGGAAGAGCGGGGGCTGGTTGGAACCTATCAGGCACTGGGCTTTAAGAACGCCGCTGTTTATTGGAAATATCTCCTTTTCGCCCTGCTCGCCTGCTTGTTCGGCGGAATTTTAGGAGATTTGGCCGGCTTTATTCTGTTTCCGAAGTTTTTATTATTTATTTTGGAGACGCTTTATAACCTTCCCGAATATTATCTGCGTTTCGACATGCTTTACGGCATAGGCGGCGTGCTTTTATTTTTAATCGGAATTGCCATAGCGACTGTGCTCGCCTGCCATAGTGAACTTAACCAGACACCAGCAACGCTTATGAGACCTAAGGCTCCAAGAGCAGGCTCCCGCGTTTTTCTGGAGCGGCTGCCCTTTATCTGGAACCGTTTCAAGTTCCTGAATAAAGTAACTGTCCGCAACCTGTTCCGTTTTAAAAAGCGCTTGTTTATGACGGTAGGAGGAATTATGGGCTGCACTGCTCTCGTTCTTTGCGGCTTCGCGCTTAAGGATACCATCGTGAATCTGGCGCCGGAGCAGTATGAAGAAATTTATTGCTACGATTTGATGGCGGTAGTTAATTCTGAAGATAACGATTTCCTCATGCAAAAACTGTCGGAAGATGGGAATACCACCGATTACCTGAACCTGCAAATCGACAGTATTAAGTTGCTCAATTCGGAAAAGGAATCGGAAAAGGTCCAATTAATGGTAATCCCTGAAGGAGCCTCCATCGAAAATTACATTCACGTGCAAAGCCCCGGCGGTTCTCCTGTTTCCATAGACGGCGACGGTATATATGTTACTCAGAATGCTGCACAGATTTTAAACCTAAGTAAAGGAGATACCGTTTCTCTACAGAATCTTGAATTAGAAGAAAAGGAAGCTGTTGTCGCCGGTACGGTAAAGAATTACTTAGGCAACAACATTTATATGACCCAATCCTATTATGAGACACTCTTCGAAGAGTATACGCCTAACGGTGTGCTCGTCCACCTTTCCGAGGCGTGCACTGACCATGAGGAATATGCCCGGTCTCTTAAAAGCAACGATGAAGTACTTACCGCGGCAAGCACCGCCGGCCTAAAAGAGGATTTTGGCTTCGATCTGATCAACGCGGTAGTACTGCTGCTCATTGTCATGGCAGGCGGCCTTGCCTTTGTCGTATTATTTACTTTGTCTAATACTAACATTTCCGAACGTGTGAGAGAGCTTGCTACTATTAAAGTATTGGGATTTTATGACAATGAGGTGCACCAGTATGTGCATAAAGAAACTTTGATACTGACTTTCATAGGAATTTTGGCCGGCTTGCCGTTAGGCAGGTTTCTGAGCGGACTTCTTACCAGCGTACTGCAACTGCCCTCGGTATACTTTGCCGTACACGTAGAGTTAACGAGCTATCTGATATCCTCTGCCATCACATTGTGCTTTGCCTTGGCCGTGAATCTGATGACTAACCGTGCTCTCAATCGGATCAATATGGTAGAAGCGTTGAAGAGTATGGAATAATAAAAGTCCAAAAATAAAATATTGTTCAGCAAAAAAGAGGGGCTGCCATTTCGCCGCCCCTCTTTTTCTATTCTCTACAATTTAAACTTATTTACCACATCATATAACTGCTTCGACATCTCGCTCTGTTCCTTGGACATATCCCCTACCTCATTCACTGTCTTTTCCATGACAAGGATGGATTCTATAATCCTGCTGCTGTTATCAGAGGTGTTTTGTGTGGAGTAAGCTATGCTTTGCACCGCCTGGCTCACTTCGTTTATAATATGTTCTATTCCCCTGGACATCTCCGATATTTTTTCTGAGAAATCCTTGATCGTCTCCGCATCCGATTCATATTGTGTTGCCGTATGGACGAAGGCCTTATAGTCCGGAGATACCGTTTGCGTAATGAATCCAAGGAGTTCCTTCGCCGTTTGTATCAATAACTCAAATGCATCCTCAATTTTTTCGGTGGTTTCCTTAATCTCATTGACCGCAGAAGCAGTCTGCCCCGCCAGCTTTCCTATTTCTCCTGCCACAACCGCGAATCCTCTTCCCTGTTCTCCTGCCCGCGCCGCTTCTATGGACGCATTAAGGGATAATAAGTTAATCTGATCAGCAATTTCCGAAATTACATCGGCAAGTAAGCTTACAGATTCTACGATCTTCGCATTGTCCATGCTTTGTGCAAGCTCGCTTTCGTAAGCTTTTGTCAGATCCGCCGCTTTTTCATATGAATTCCTGCTGTTCACTTTGACCTTGGCCGCACGTTTACCAATTTCAGCGGCCAGCTCATTACTTCTTCCCGTCTCCTCAAGCAGCACATTTGCAGAAGAATTTACTTCCTCTACCGATGCATTCACTTCTTGTGTGGCTGCACTGGATGACATCATATCTTCATTAACCTTATTCATAATATCGGCTATATTGTTAAATTGCACCGTGAGCTCTCCGGCTGCCTGTGTCAAGTTTCCGCTGGACTCATTGAGCGTTTCGGAGTTCTCCGCAATATGCTTAATAATCGATCTGTTATTTACAAACATATTATTTAAGGAGTCGCTCATTTGCTTCAGTTCATCTTTTCCCTTTAATTTCAGTTCCTTCGAACGAAGATCACCTTCTGATAAAACTCCTGTAAAATGATTTACCTTCTTTAAGTTAGAGCTAAGGCTTCCAACCATATATAAAACAACGGCAAAACATAGAACGATAGCTCCTATACTGATCCCTGCCATCCGTACCGTCAGCGCCTGAACCGGAGCATTCAGCTCACTCTCAGGAATCTCAATGACCAGTATCCAATTCAATTCGGGTAACGTCTTAAAATATACCCGATATGTTTCATTACCATCGGTATAAGAACCGCTTCCTTCCTTCTTCTGCAAAATCTGACTGCCGAGTTCCGCAAGAGACGTATTTTCTTCCTCTTGAATTTTTTGCTTCATTATCTTCTCACTGTCAAGGCAGGAAAGATAGCTGCCATCCGCCCCGAGCAAAAGGGCTTTTCCGCCTTCTCCTACCTGAATGCTGTTTACCAGGTTTTGAATTGTCGTGAGTTCAATATCTACCGTAACAGCTCCGATAAAGCTGCCGCCCTGGTTTATTACCGGTACGGTACAGGAAGACAAGGTCACTCCCAATGTTTCATCATAATAGGGTTCCGTAAACACCGGTTTCCCCTCGGATTTCAACGCGTTCTGGTACCACTCATAACTGAAATAATCATACTCTGCATTGCTGTAATCATAAGTTACCGCCGGCTGTTCTCCATCCTTGTAAATATAAGGGCCTACATACTTTTCCGCTTTATCAAATTGGTACGGCTCGAACCAGATCCCGCCTCCCATTGCCAGGTCATTGGTATAGATGATCTCCCCCAAAACCTTTTCATATTCTTTCAGAGTCGTAGTTCCGTATGTATTGGATACCGTTGAAGAAATCATATTCGCCATCATTTCTATTTCCCCTATTTCTCTGGAAATATTCGTGATTTCTCCATTTAATTCGGATGACATCAAATTCCCTGTTTGTTCTAAAATACTTTTTTTACTCGTATTCGCACTGTTAAAAGTAAGAAAAATCATTGATAAAATAATAATCGGTAAAATAGTAATCAGCATCTTCGTCTTAATCGATTTCATCTTTTGTCCTCCTCATAAAAAATAATTCATCTATTTTTACCCTCTTATTTTATCATATAATTTTCGCGTTGTTTTATTTTTTTGAATATTTAGCTATCTTTTACATATGCCATTATTTGTAAAATGAAAATTTACTAAGAACACCTTTTATTATAAAATAAAATGAGAATCCCTTTACGGAATTCTCACCTCACTTCAAAATTATCTTAAAACTTGCTGGCCGCTTGCTGCATATATTTCATACCATTCATAACGTTCAAGCTTCACACTCAGTGCTTTTATTGCAAGCTCAAGTCTATCCAGCCTATTACTTCCCAAAAGCGGTATCGCTCCAACCGGATGATACATCAGCCATGAATAGATAATGGTATCCGGTTCTTCTCCATGCCTTGCCGCAATTTCTCTTATTTTTTCCATTGCTTTCTTGCAATGCTCGTCTCCCCCTGTAAAAAGCCTTCCGCCTGCAAGCGGTGACCAAATCATAGGATGAATCTTATGTAACGCCAAATAATCCATCATACCGCTCTCAAAATGTTCAAAGCATACAGGGTTCCATTCTATTTGATTGGTCACAAGTTCACCGTCCATCGCTTTGTTCAGGGCATCAAATTTGAAGGGATCAAAATTGGATACGCCAACTTCTTTTACCATTCCTTCTCTTTTTAAGTCTTTTAATGCCCTTGCCGTTTCCCACGGATCAAAACAGGGATCTTCTCTGTGAATTAAGTACAAATCGAGATAATCCGTTTTAAGACGCTGGAGGCTTTCTTTGCAGGAACGGATGATTCTGTCATAAGTGGTATTATAATATCCAAAGGTGCTCCCATTAATTTCCTGCTGGAATATACCTGTTTTGGAAACAAGCTGTATCTTGTCTCTGATCGTTTTATCCTCTGCAAAAGCTTCCCCCATTGATTTTTCACACAAGGTACTCGAATAAATTTCCGCTGTATCAAAAGTGGTTACTCCCCTTTCAATGCATGTATTCATGTAATCTGTCAATTCCTTTGCCGTCATATTCCAATTTTCCAGTCTCCAGAATCCTTGTACAATCGGGGAAAGAGACAGCTTATCCGATAATTTTACTATTTTCATTTATATTAGTTCCTTTCTTGTCTTGCCGGAATCATAAGATTTTTTCCGTTTTTTATAACATACCTATGTTTTTGATTATATTAAGCATTTTTTCTCATATCCAAGGCAACAGCACTGCATATAATAATACCCTTGATAATCAGCTGCCAGTTAGAGTTCACCCCAATAAATGCCAGACCATAACTGATAAATGTAAAAATAATTACACCGATAGCCGCCCCGGATACTTTTCCTATTCCGCCGCTTAATGATACTCCTCCTACTACACAGGATGAAATTGCATCAAATTCATACGCCATACCATAAGAACTGTTTGCACCACCGGTTCTTGCTACCTCCATGATACCTGCAAGTCCTACAAGGCAGCTTTCAATAATAAAAACCGCCATGATTACTTTTCCTACATTTACACCTGATACCTTGGCTGCATCGGCATTACCGCCTACAATATAAATATTTTTTCCAAATACTGTTTTATTCAGAACAAACCATACGATAACTACAGCTATAATCGCAATAACAACGAGCAAGCTCACCTGATCAAATACTTTATAGCTGCTTAAAAATCTTAACTCTTCACGAATTCCGCCTATCGGCTGGGAATTATTAGGTTTTTTGGCAAAATAAAGACAGTTAATACCATATACAATAGTAGACATACCAAACGTTGCAATAAAAGGTGCCATCTTTAATCTGGAAACCATAAACCCGTTTACCGCACCGATGACTGCTACTGCCGCAATTGCCACAAGCATTGGAATAATAATGGGAAGTTCCGGAAGATTAGGCCAAAACCTGTTGGAATAGGTACTCATCTGTGACATGGATGCAACCAGCACTGCTGCAAGTCCTACCTGCCTGCCTCCCGCCAAATCTGTCCCTCCGATCAAAAGCGGAAACATAAGACCAAGTGCACAAATCATCTTTACTGCCGATTGCGTAATAATATCAGTAAACACACGCCACTGCAAAAAAGAAGGTTCTATAATAATAATTCCAATAATCATAAATAACAGCACAATGACAAGTGCCTTATCGACCAAGATTTTTTTGATGTTTATAGTTTTCATTCAGAAGCCTCCTCTTTTGCCTTATTCGAAAACTTTGTTGCATATTTCATTACTTCTATTTGAGTTGCCTCGCTTTGCTTTAATACTCCTGACAGTTTTCCTTCACACATAATCATGATATTATCCGACATTCCCAAAAGCTCCGGCATTTCGGAAGATACCATGATAATAGCTTTTCCTTCTTTTACAAGATCTCTCATAATTCTGTAAATTTCATATTTAGCACCTACATCCACACCTCTTGTAGGTTCGTCCAGAATAAGAATATCACAGTCTGATAGCAGCCACCTTCCGACCAGGACCTTTTGCTGATTTCCCCCGGATAAATTTTTAATCAACGTTTCCGTGCTTGTCATTCTGACATCCAAATCTTTACATACTCTGTCAACATCTTTTTCTATTTTTCTCTTATTAATATATCCGACAATATTATTTGCCAGCTTTCTATATGCAACCACCAAAGTATTATCCCATACGGAAAGCATGGGAATAATTCCTGTCGAACGCCTTTCTTCAGTCAGCAATGCAAATCTGTTTTTAATGGCATCTTGAGGTGTATTGTTCTGAATTATCTTACCGTTCATGGTAAGCGTTCCGGAACTAATTTTTCTGAGTCCGAAAATTGCTTCCACCAGTTCCGTTCTCTGAGCACCTACCAAACCGCCGATTCCCAAGATTTCTCCTTTATGAAGCTGGAAGCTGATATGTTCAAAGGAATGTTTCTCTGCGCTTGTTAAATCGTCAACTTTGAGAAGCACCTTATCCTGTATAGTATCCTCGCCGGGAGGAAACCTTTCTTCCATATTGCGCCCTACCATCTGATGGATCAGTTCATCAATAGTAATATCCTCGATATCCCATCTTCCTACATATTGCCCGTCACGCATTACTGTTATTTCATCCGCAATTTCAAATATTTCTTCCAGCTTATGGGATATATATATGATAGAACGCCCTTCTGCCTTCAGACGGTTTATAATGTGGAAAAGATGCTTTGTTTCCGCAACCGTCAAAGAGGAAGTAGGTTCATCCATTATAATGATTCTGGCATCATAAGATACCGCTTTGGCTATTTCTATTGCCTGCAGCTGAGAAACAGATAAATTTTTTGCCAGCGTCTGTGCCGGTATGTCAAACTCCAAATCCCGAAGCAGCTCTTCCGTCTTTGCTTTCATCTTTTCTTCATCAACAATAGGCCCCTTTTTCTCAAATCTTCCTACCCACATATTGTCTATTACATTGCGGTAAGGAATCGGATTCAACTCCTGATGTATCATGGAAATGCCTGATTTCAAAGCGGTATTCGGGTCCGTAATATTCACTTTTTCTCCATCCAGCTCTATCGTTCCTTCTTCCGGATGATACAATCCGAATAGACATTTCATCAATGTTGATTTACCGGCACCGTTTTCTCCAATTAATGCATGCACCGAACCTGGTCTTATTTCCAGCTGTACATTATTCAGTGCCTTTACGCCCGGAAAAGATTTCGACATATTACTTACCTTCAATCTATATCCTTCCAAAGTAATAATCCTCCCTTGCAGAATTATGAAAAGGGTGACCGGAAGCCTTATGACTACCCGGCACCCTTTCAAACAAATCTATAATCTAAATTGTTAGATCGGACAAATATTTAGCTTTGCCATATCTCTAGCTCTATGACTTCCGGCACATATTACTGTGAAATAGAACTCATAAGTTCTAATGTGGCATCCAAATTGCTTGAATCTACAATTACGTAAGGAACCCATACATATTTTCCGTCAACCGTACAATCAACTCCCACTACTTCTTCCGTAACCTCTTTGCCTTCTTTTGCAGCTTTGATCACGTTGATAATTGCATTAGACTGACTTAATCTGTCATTAAGTACTGTTCCTAATAAAGAGCCTGCTTTCATCGCTTCCAACGCATCGATATTTGCATCGATTCCTACGATAGGAACAAATTTCTCCGCATCACCGCTATTATATCCATTATTAATACATGCCTGCATCGCACCCATTGCCATATTATCATTATTGCAAAGAACACCTTCTATTCCGTCGATTCCATAAGCTGTAATCCATGCATTCATCTTGTCGAGCGCCTGTGCCTGATCCCAGTTGGCTGTATCCATTGCCAAAACTTCATAATCAATACCTTGTGCTTTTAAAGTTTCTTCATAAGCCTGCGTACGAAGTACAACGTCCTGCTGACCGATTTCTCCCTGCAAAATAACGAGCTGAAGAACTCCGTCGTCATTCTTATCTGCAATCTCTTTGTTGCTGTTCCAGTAATTTATTAATGCCTGCGCACACATTTCACCTGACTCCTTGGCCTGAGCGCCTACATAATAAATGTTGTCATAAGTCTGCATAGTTGTTTCCATAGGTTCCATATTAAAGAATACTGCAGGCACCCCTTCTTCACTCGTCTTCTGTGCCATGGTCTCCGTGCTTTCACGGTCAGGTGCACAAATAGCAACAACATCAGTACCTTTTGTCAGAGCTGCTTCAAGCTTGCTGATCGCTGTGGATACATCATTTGCCGCATCCTGCATATCAAGAGAGATTCCGCCTGCTTTCTTTTCTTCATTCTGCATGATGATTCTGAAGCCGCTTTGGAACTGGTCATCAAACGCTCTCCAAATAACAGTTGCCTTTACATCAGAAGCTGTTTCTGGCGCAGGTGCTTCTGCTTCTGCCTCACCCGCTGCTGCTTCCTCTACGGGTGTCTCTGCCGCGGGTGCTTCTTTTGCTGCTTCCTTTGCACCGCAACCCATTAAAGATAATGTCATAACTGCTGCCAATAATACACTTACCATTCTCTTTTTCATATAACCTGTCCTCCATTTTAAATTAACTAGCAATTATAGTTTTATATAATACCCTTTTCAAGGTATAATATCATTTGGATTACTTTTCGAATCTGAAATCCTTCATCTTTCCTTTAATAAGCTCTTTTGCCGCATTCTTTGAATTTACGAACATTGCTGTATTATATTTAAATCCAGGTTGTTTTTTTAATTCTTCAAAAGAATCTGCTACTGCTGTAAGAACATCCGTAGCCACATTGATTTTTCGGATACCGTGACGTATGGATTCCTGTACCTGATCGATCGGTGTTCCGGAACCTCCATGCAATACAAGGGGTACTTCAACTACTTCCTGGATTGCTTTCAGCCTTTCTATGTTCAACTGGGGCGCTGCTATGTAATGTCCATGCTGCGTTCCGATGCTGACTGCCAGACAATCAACGCCTGTCCTCTCCACGAATTCCTTTGCTTCCTGCGGATCTGTCTGTGCTCCTTCCGGACCTTTTACCACTAAATTTCCTTCTTCGCCTACAAGCTTTCCGAGTTCTCCCTCTACCGTGATTCCCAATGTGTGTGCATAATCCACCACTTTCTTGGTGAGAGCTATATTCTCTTCAAATGGAAGAGACGAGCCATCGATCATAACAGAAGAATATCCCGCATGAATAGCCTGTACACATTCTTCATATGTACGGCAATGATCTAGATGAAGTGCAATGGGCACCTGCGCATTCGCTGCAGCTCTCTTTACGGTCTCTACCGTTCCTTCGAATCCTCCCATCAGGTCGCAGCAATCAGTTCCTGTAATAAATATTACCGGGCAATTAAGCTCGGACCCTGCTTCAATTGCTGCCAGCGCGGTTTCATAGGAAACTGTAACAAACGCACCGTATGCTACCTTTTGTTCCTCCGCTAATTTAAGAATTTCTTTCATTGGTGCAAATTTCATAACTTTCATCCTTTCTTCCTACGGACCTTATATAATGTGTATGAATCCGTAAATATGTTAGTGAGTATTTATTTTTCAGGCTTATTTTATCAGGCCTGATAATAACTGAATCATAAGGCTTCTTTACTGATAAATCTTTTGATAAAAAAGGAAAGCCTCTTGAAAATTGGGGATTCCTGCCGTTCCTCCCATGGCGCCCACATTTTTAGTAGCAACGCTTACGGCAAACTGTGTGCTGGAGAAAATATCAAAGCCTCTTGCCAGGCCGCTTACCAGACCTGCCATAAAGGAGTCCCCTGCGCCGGTCGTATCCACTACCGGCATATTCTCCGGGCATTTAATATATCTTTTATGTTTAAAATCCGTAACAAAACAACCGGATGCTCCTAATTTAATTCCAAATATTTTGATAGAAAACGGCCTGAAATATTCTGCTATTTTTTCCGGATCCGTTTCCCCGGTTATCTTGGTCGCTTCATCAATGCTGGGAAAAAACACATCGGTCTCCATAAAGGCCGGGGCCAAATATTTAAGCCAATCCCTGTCCGGATCCTCTCTGTTGATAGCCGCATCCATAACGGTTATTTTCCCTTGTTCATGTGCTCTGGAGAATATGCTGTATATGCCTTCCTCGTCCATTTTACGAAGAGCCATGGCCGAACCGATATAAATGATATCCGCGTCCTCAATTGCTTTATCCGGAATATCCTTACCTTGCAGTCTTCCGAAGATGGATTTTTCCGAAAGGAAATGCCTTTCCCCTTTTTCGTCGATCAGCGCGTAAGAAGCCGCAGTCGCGCACTCCTCATCATAAATTACGCCGGAAACATCAATCTTATGGTTTTTACATTCATCCAAAATGAACTTACCGTTCGTATCATCTGAAATTCTTCCTATTATTGATACGGAATTATCTAATTTGGCAAGGCCGATTGCTACGTTTAAAGCGTCTCCTCCGCAGCATACGGACGGTTTATGGATGCTTACACTATCCAGTTCTAAAATATTGGAAGGCACAGGAGAAAGCAATGTGTCGCATACCATCATTCCTATACAAAGTATCTTCATGATCTGTTGTCATCCTTTTCTCGGTTCAAGACTATTTAAATTTATTATTGTATTGTACGTACATTGGTATGTTATTATAATTGCATATGTTATAAAAAAAGTCAATATGTTTTTTGATTTTTATATAAAGTATCTAATTTTACTCGTTTTTTTATCGCATCAATTTGTATGAAATTTCTGAATTGCATCTTTTTTACTTGCAATTTTTATTTTTATATCATATGATTACTATAATATTTATTACTTATATGCTAATTGTTTTATTATCCGAACATAACTATATTTTTATACAGACTCTCATTCTATGATTGGCATATCGACAGGTAAATAAGTAACAAATAATTACTAAGGGGGAAGATCATGCAACTATTCCAAAAGAAGTTAGATAAAAGTACACCGATTCCGCTGTACTTTCAATTGAAAACAATTCTGTTAAATGATATTAAGGATAATTGCTTTGCCGTGGGGGATACGATTCCTACGGAAAGCGAATTGGTAGAATTTTATCATATCAGCCGTTCTACAGTGAGACAGGCCATATCGGAGCTCGTTCAGGAAGGATGGCTTATAAGGAAGGCAAGCAAGGGAACCTTTGTAACGAAGCCGGAGCAGAAATCCAGCTACATTCGTTCTTTTGAACCCTTCTATCAGCAGATTTCAAGGCTCGGGAAAACGCCCCGGACGGAATTGATCGATTTAAGTGTTGTCACTCCCACGCCGGAGATTGCCGAAAAACTGAATCTAACACCGGACCAAAAAGTCATTTCTATGTTCAGAAGGCGCTTTGCCGATGATATCCCCATGGTAACTTTTCAAAATTATATACCGTATGATCTGTGTTCTTTTATTCTGAGCTATGACTTTAAGTCTTATTCTTTATATGAACTATTAATGACCAATCCTGAAACACAGATTGCCAATACAAAGACCATTGTGTCTGCGATGAATGCTACCTCGGAAGATATTGAACTGCTGAACGTGAAAGTAAACGCTCCCATGCTTTACTTCCACAACATATCTACCACGGCAGAGGGTATCATCGTGGATTATGCCTTTGCTCATTATCGGGGAGACCTGAACAAATTCGAATTTGATGACAGTCCGAAATATTATCCAGAATAAACAATAAGCTGTCCTCTACTGTGAATAAAGGACAGCTTATATCATATCACTCCGGCACCGGCAGTAAGATCTGCAGCATGAAGATATTCTCTTGTGCCTGTACCGTAATAATTCCATTATATTTTTCTGCCGTATACCGGATACTCTTCATACCGTATCCGTGATGTCTCCGGCTTCCTTTTGTTGTAACAGGCAAGCCTCCCTCAAACCTAAGCTCCTTTTCATAATAATTCTGAATCTGTATCATAATCAGCTTCTTCTGATTCACAATTTTCACACCGATTACTCGCTTTTTCGGATCCGACAGCTCTAATACGGCAGCTATGGCATTATCCAGAGCGTTGCCGAACATCGCGTAAATATCTTCCAGCTTCATGAAATCCAGCTTGGAACCATCCGCCATGCAGGACCACTGTATGTTACGGTTTTTACAAATCAGGCCTTTTTCCATTAAGACTGTGTCCAAAGCCTTGTTTCCTGTTTTAACGGCGGTATCATAAATCATAATATCATTGACAATTTCATCGAAAAAGGCTTCCTTCTGCGCTTCGTCCGTCATATGGCGAAGTGCCCGGATCTGATGCTTTAGGTCATGACATTTTAAATTGATGCTGTTGATCGTATCCTGCGTTATTTGATACTGATTGATCTGCTGCCTCCAGGCATAATTGATTCCATCCAATTCCCGCTGCAGGCTCATATTTACCTTTTGGTTCACCTGTACCCAAAGGACATAAAAGCAGCAAAGGCCGTCGATGATCCGATAAATAATCTTTTGATTTCTGGCCGCCTCAAAGCCTGCCATGCCCGATACATCCAAAACGCTCAATACCCATACGAGCAAGATAATCGTTACCATCGGAAACATTGATGTTTTGCTTACAGACAGCCTGCCGCCCTGAGGAAGCTTACGGGCAAACAGGAAATAGAAAAATACATATACGCCGGCATAGATTATAACTGACGTGACTGTGATATCTCCTATGAGCATATTTACGATCAGGTAGCTGTCAAAAGCAACGTGCTGCATCGCACAGGCGCAGATAGCGCAATATGTGGATTCCAACAGCGTGCAGTCCAGACAGAGCCAGACAAACCCGATGCAAACCGCGATATAATATCCCCAATACAGAAAGAATATGAGCCCAAAGGTTTGTTCCGTATACATACTGTTCAAATAATAAGAAAAAATAATCAAAATCGGGGCTGCAATACCGGCTTTCCATCCAAAATAATTTCTCTTTCTTACCGGCGGCATAAAGATAAAACAGGCACCTATCAGCTGCACCATATAGGAAATCTTCAGCCATGTATCAAATATCATAATCTGATTCCTCCCAAATAATTTGCTAACGACTGTAAAAATTCCTTCTTGCGGGGCCTGCTGATTTTCAGCCATTCCCCTGCGATCTGCAACTCGTCCTTATCTACCAGATCAATGTATCTAAGATTGACCAGATAGCAATTATTGCACCTCTTGAAAGATAGCCCTGTCAGATTACCTTCCAGTTCTTTCAGCGAAGCCTTCTGACGGAATACACCGTTCAATGTATGATAATACAGATAATGGCCTCTTACTTCCACATAATACAACTCGCTGGTAGATACTTTCTGGAATCCCCTCGGCGTGCTGATTATAATATTCTTATGCTTTTTATTGTTGATTATATTGATTGCATTTTTCATCTTCATGGCAAAGGAATAATAATTGACCGGTTTTACAATAAAGTCCAAAGCCTGTACCTCATATCCTTTGACTGCCATTTGCGCCATATTGGTAACGAATAATAAGATAACCTGCTCATCTGTCTTGCGCAGTTCCTTTGCCATACTGATCCCGTCTTTTCCCGGCAGGTCGATATCAAGGCATATCATATCAAAAGAATAATCATAATTATCCAAAAGGTCTTCGCCTGACGAATATAACAAGACCTCCAGCTCCTCACAAATTTCCTGCTGCAAATCCAGATAGTATCGTTTTAATGTATCTCTTTCCATTTGCTCGTCATCAACAACCGCAATTTTAATCATATATCCCTCTAGGTCTCTCTGGCGGACTCTCTTCCAGGAAATATTATTTTAAAGACAAAAAAATAAATAACCATAGATACACCGCCTGTAATAAATGTAACAAGTAAATTATATACTGCAGGCTGAAAATAGTATTGGGCAATCGGCAGCCAAAGCCCATTGATCGCATTGCAGAATAAAGAAATCAGAACCCAGGCAATAAAATACCACATAATCTGCCACGATATTTTGCCCTTGCTCTTAAAGGTAATGTTCCTCTGCAAAGGGAAGTTAATGCACTGCGCCAGAAACGCCCCTGCTTCATAACTGATAAAATACCCCAGTCCTCCGCCAATTATCACTTCTCCCGCCGCATTCCTCGCCACCTCATATCCCAGAACATTCCATGAATATTTGAATCCGGCAATACTGATCGGAAGCTGCGGCCACATAAATTCGGCCGCCGCAAGCCTTTCCCCTAAAAGATAAGGCATAAAGGTAAAAACAAGATACTGAAAAATTGTTACACTTATACTGAAAATATAAAAATAAAATAACTGATACAGCCACTTGGCCAGCTTCGGATGCTTTTCTTCAAATGCTTTCCACTTTTTATTCATAAGAGCTCTCACACTATTGCACCTCTACTTCAGCCATGCCTGTTATTGTCTTACCACTTGCTTTTATCACGATCTTATCCCCGATTCCGGGTTTAATCACAGCCAAAGCTTCTCCATAATATGTGTCGGAAACATCTGTTAAATAACTGTCCGGATAAAAAGGGCAGGCACTGCCGAAGGCCAATAGTTTTCCTCCTTCTACAGAAATCTTAAGCTTTTCCCTGACCATCGGTTTGAGGATTCCGTCCTTATCGGTAAACCTGAAACGTACATAACATAAGTCCGTTTCCCGCTTTATCATATCCTGCTCCGGCTCCACTGCCAGAATGGTTTCCTTTCCTGCAGTTTTCAATACCGCTTCTGCTATCTTGTCATTTTCCTCGTTATAGGATACCGCACGTACTTCTCCATCCCGATAAGCCGTATGGAAGGTGACCAGACAATTACCGCCCGGTTTCTTTGTCCCTACACATTCCCCATTCACATACAAGGATATATGATGTGCCCTCGCATATACTTCCACCTTTGCTTTCCTTCCGTCACATCCGTGCCAGGACCAGCTTTTGATAGCATTGGTCATTTTCCAGGCTGAGGGGGAATGAGGACCTTTTCCCTGATATACCGGAATCACACCGATTCCGATTTTCCTCTGTTCAAATGCCACCTGTGTATATGCCATTTCAGTCAACGGTTTCCCGGTCAGATCGATTCGTCCGGAACCTGCCGATACCCAACCTTTTCCATGGGTAAAATCAGGGGCATAATCCCGGTATTCTCTTGCTCCGATTCCTACTTCACCGAGGTAATCCATCCCGGCCCATACAAAGTCTCCTATGATCTTCTTATTTTCTTTGGCTATTTCCCAGAAAGCGTAGGCATCCGAACAGAATGTTTCCGTTCCCAGAATCAATCTTTCAGGATAATTCCGTAAATCTTTCCTGTAACGGCGGATACCATAATTATAACCGGCGATATCCATTCGCGCAAACGCATCTCTTGTCTTCACATCACACGGATAAAGGGTAGCTCCCCACTTCATGAAGTCGGAGCCGAGCAGACCTGCCAGATTATTATAAAATTCACTTCCCACCGATGTCTTCTTTTTTACTTCTGCTGCCTTTTCCGCCTTCTTATCGCTATACACACCAAAGCCCATAGAACTTAAGAAATTAAAGAAAATATTAATCCCGCAGGTTACCGGCCTGCCCGGGTCTAGTTCGTGCAGATATCGCGTCATCTTTTCCGTCAGCTGGATTCCCTTTTTCTGCGCAGTCTCCGAAACTTCATTTCCTGTGGAGTACATGATAACAGAAGGATGATTGTAATCCTTATCTACCATCCACTTCAGATCATCCCGGTAATTATTTTCTACTCTTGAAGCATAATCGTATTTCGTCTTATGAATATACCACACGTCCGTGTATTCATCCATCACGAGCATTCCCTGTTCATCACATGCCTTTAGCATCGCTTTCGAACAAGGATTATGGGCAGAGCGAATCGCGTTATATCCATTCTCTTTTAATATCCGAATCTTTCTTGCTTCCGCATAATCGTAAGCGCAAGCGCCCAAGATCCCATTGTCATGATGAACACATGCTCCTTTTAAAATAATCCTTTTCCCATTGATACAGAAACCATTTTCACCGCTTGCTTCCACCATTCGGATACCGAAGGTTTCTTCCTGAACATCTTCTCCGTAACTGACCTTGCAGGTGTAGAGATATGGCGTTTCCGGCGACCAAAGCTGTGCCTGGGGCAATGAAATATCTCCGGCAAACTGTCCGTCTGCTTTTCCTTCTGCCATATGTAATACTGTATCACGGTCTAATATCTCGACCTTAACAGTCCCTTTTCCTTTTATTAAGGCTTCAACCCTTATCCGGGGCTGCCTATAATCTATTGTAGTTATCTTGATTCCCTGCAAACTAATATGCTTTTCCGGTAAAAGATATAGCCAGACCGGACGATAGATTCCGGTACCGGAATACCACCGGCAATTTGGTTGATCGCTGTTGATTACTTCCACTCTGATCGTATTTTCTTCTCCATATTTAAGAGCATTTTTTGCTTCCACAAAAAAACCGGTATATCCATAATCATGATAAGCTACTTGTCTGTCGTTAATAAATACCGTCGCTTTCTGATAAACGCCTTCAAATTCAAAGATCACTTCTTTTTCCCGGTATGAGTCCGGCACAAAAAATGTTTTACTGTAAACATAATCATGTACATCATACCACCCTGCATTTATTCCGGACGGGCTGGTATCTGTTCGTCTATCTAAAAGCATGGCATCATGGGGGACATCGACCGCCACCTCCTGCTCATTCTTTCCCTTAGGATAACAAGTCCACTGTTCGTTAAAGGACACCTTTTCCATATATCTATCCTCCTTTGCCTTAATTCCCCGATCACTCTTTTAGAACAAAAGTGTGCTCTGCTCAGCTGCGCATTTCATTTTATTCTATAGGAGCAATTTCCTATAGAATAAAGCAATCGGTGCTGCGGCATTTTACCGCAACACCGAAAGACTTTTGTACCTCTTTTTCTATTCTTTTATTCTCTTGAAAAATCCTGCAAGTACAGACAATAATACGCAAACCAATATTACAACACTTATTGACACAATGCTGCCCACCTGTGATGCATCGCCGAACATATTGATTCCCTGAAGAACATCGACAAAGGAGCCTACCGAATTTGTCAGCAGCTGCATTACTGCGACGCTGTAGCAAATAGTCGCTAAAATCACGAAATAGTTATTGTCCTTAAAAATTAATAAAATATCAATTCCCAGTCCCAAGACAAGGCCTACGACGATAATACCATCCATTCCGCCGTGATTCGGCGCCCAAAGTAAAAACCTTATGACAGAAACCAGTCCCAGAATACCTGCCAGAATTACGATATAGTATCCGATTGTTTTTTTTGCTAAAAGTTCTTTCATTTTCTAGTCCTCCTTTTCCGTCTTTATGATATTTTTACGTTCCGTTTGTATCAGCATAAACAGACTAAGTAAGCTAAGTATTGCAAACACTCCTATCGCCGTATACATTGCCGGCTGCCACCAAGGTGTGACAGATACTACTTTAGAATCGGTACTGTAACCATTCATTACTGAACTGTTTGCTACCGTATAGAGATAATCATGGGTCGCCTCACGAAGTTTGCCAAGCAAATATCCGTCATTCTGTTCTTTGATCGCACCGGCGATAGCTCTTGAACTGGCTCCTGCAAAATCCAGACAGAAGGTATCCGTTCCTATCGACAAGGCCGTCAGATAATCTGCTTTATATCCGGTTCCTTTGGCTACAGCATCGGTTTCCTGCTGCCCTACGAATCCCCATTCATTTACTGTAATATCAGTAGTAAGTGCCTCACTTACCGAACACCATACCAGACCCAAACGGTTAAAGCCCTGCATTACAGTCTGCGCGCCGGCTTTTGCCAAAGCTCCCTCAAATCCGCGCAGTGCACCTTCACGGAAAGCCTGCTCTGTGAAAAAGCAGCTGATGCCTTCCCTGTTGTTTTCCTGATCATTTCCTACCAGATGTTTCGGACCGGCATGAACTCCTTTCGATTCAATTCCCACAACTTCCGGAATCGTACATAAGTAAGTCATAATCGCATCTTCTGAATAATACTCAAAGTTACGTCCGCTAAACGGTGTTCTGTGAAGATTTGCCCCCGGCATCCAAACCTGTGCCATTCCCAGATACATAGCCTCTTCACCCATCAATTCTCCCCGGCGGAGCATTAAGTCTTTGTTGAAGGTAGAAGCCAAAATCAATTCACACGGGAAGCAGGTGTCATTTCTGTCATCTCCATACTTATCCTTATTGAAGGTACCTCCCGGGCCATCGGGTCCGTCACCGGCAATTACCGCCGGCTTTCCTGTTGATGCCACTTCTGCGGTACCGAAGTTATCTGCCGTCAGAGAAGCAAGCTCTTCAATCGTATATTGATTCAAATATGTCTCCCACTGGGGATCGTCATAATCCAGCCCATACATAGCGACCAGAGGAATCTGCTGATTATCCCCTTGTATATACGCATCAATCGACGGTGCATCCTCCGGTTTTTCATAATAAAAGCCATTGAGGAGTTCGATCATCTCAGCGTTTGCCGCCACCTGAACAGGTGTCGGATAAGTCGCTTCCCAGTCATTCCTTGACAGATAAGTTACCGCGCCATCCACCCAATAGTTAATATCACAATCATCAAATTGATTTGTTACTTCTATTCCTGTATAGGCAGACAGTTTATATTTTGTATTATCGAACGATTCATGAAAACGATAAGCTTTGCCGGCATCGCCGTCTGCTGCCGTTCCGTCAATATCGGTCATTCCAACAGCTCCTTTGGCTGCCAGTATATGGTTAAGGGCATCATGCGCATGTTCCCCGATGGAAATATAGTAATCGCCTTCGCTTAAAATATAACCTTTTTCTTTTACATAATCATAGCTGGCAAGCAGATATTTATCACATTCGAAGGTCAAAGTTTCCGAAGCTCCCGGCTCCAGCATTCCTGTCTTGCCGAAATCAAGCAATTGAATCGATGACTTTTCCACAAGATTTTCTTTTTCATACGCTCCATAAGGAGTCTGAGCATAAACTTCAACTACTGATTTCCCCGCTTTATTTCCGGTATTGGTCACCGTGGCCGTCACAGTAATCGTATCTTCGCCTACCTCAACCGAATCCAGCGTTTGCTCGAACGTGGTATACGATAATCCATAACCGAACGGATATCTGACTTCATCTGCATAGTTCCACACCTGCCCGGTGGAAGAACCCGGCTTGGAGGCAGCATTGCCCTGACCTAAAACTACATCCTCATATCTGGTCTCATAATATTTATAACCGATATAAATCCCTTCTGCCTGAACATTATAGTAAGATAAATCTCCTTCCTCTACAGTCGATGCTGCCAGAACTTCATCCAGATTAGTCCATGCCTGATTATTAAAGCTTCCGTTTACTAATGCCGGAGCAGACATGGAATTAACAGCATAAGTGTCGGTAAGTCTGCCGGAAGGATTCGCTTCTCCCTTAAGAATATTCGCTACGCCTTCGAATCCCCGCTGTCCCGGTGCACCGATCCATAAGCAGGCATCGATATCATACTTATCCAGCCATTCCATTTCCATCGCCCATCCGCTGTTTAATAACACGATAGTCTTATCAAACTTTTTGGAATCCTTGATCATCTGGAGTAAATCCTTCTCCTTTTGAGTGAGTGCCAACTGGCTGATTCCTTCGTCGGGGGTCTGCTGAGCCAACTCCATTCCCTCGCCCCCTTCTCTTGCCAGCATCACAATTGCCACATCATTGTAATTATCGCTCCAAGATGCCCGCAGGTCCTCGGTATAAAAAGAAATATCCTCTTCTCCCATGGACCATATGCTGCTTGTTCCGCTTACAAAATCATACGCTCCCGTTCCCCTTGTCGTAGCGCTGCCCGCATATGCATCATATAATGCATCATTGATTTGAAATCCGGCATTGGCAAACGCAGAATATAAATCGATATTATGTTCGCCTTTATATCCTTTTGAACCGGCAGATGCCGCTTTATAAAGCGGTTGGGCCACCGCATGTCCAAATAATGTCACGCTGGTTTCGTCTGCCGTCAACGGCAAAGCATTGTTGTCATTTTTCAACAGAACAGCTCCCTCTTCTTCCTCCGTAACACTCTGTTTGTAAGTATCCGCAATCAACTTTTGCAGATTTTCAGCATTCAACTCACCATATTCACTTTTAAAGTACTCTGTATCCCCTGCATCAGCGTCCTTCCCGTTAACAACTTTACTGGTTGCGATGCCCAGTGCACTATTGATTGTACCCGAATAACTCATCATGCAATTCATTCCAATGATTACTACAACCAAAAAAAATGAAAACAGTGACGTAAGACCTGTCCATATCCTTGTACGTCCCATATCCTCTTAACCTCCCATTCTCTTTCTTGAAATCTTGCGCAAAACTTATGGCTTAATTATAATAATTTTGGTCAATATTACAATGCCTTGTTCATGGATTGTCGCTACAGAGGGCTTACTCTGTTAATAAGCTTATCTTTCCATGCGCTTACATTATAAGAGTCTTCAAACTGGGTAATTTTAGTTTATTCTGATAAAGTCCTTCTATTGCACAATAAAAAGAGAGCTTATTCAGGATGCTGAATCTAAAACACCTGAACAAGCTCAAATGAAATTTTTAAATAGCAGGAAGATTCATAAAGTCTGCTTAACTTTATGTGTAAAAATGTTAACAAGTCTAGGCGTATTCCTTATCTACTCTATCCCAATCCTCTTTAAATATTTTCGTTCCGCTCTCAGTCAATGAATGTTCCAGCGATCTCATGAACAAATCATATGGTATGGCTGCGTAATCGATATCCGCCAAGGCTAGCTGCTCCAATTGACGTACATTTTTTATTGATGCCGCTACAACCTTTGTTCCTGAGTCCCTCCGATGAAGCATCTGCTGAATTTGCTCTGCAATCTTCAATCCGTCATACCCATTCTCTTCATTTCTTCCAACAAAGGGAAAAACGTAGGAAGCTCCGGCATTAGAAGCTGCAACAGCCTGTGAGATACTAAAAATTAAAGTCATTGCAGACTTTATTCCCAAGCTGCTAAGATATCCGCATAGCCTTAGCCCTTCTTGCGAAAAGTTAATCTTGATAACGATATTTTTGTTTATGCTGATAATCTCTTCGGCCTCTTTACTCATTTCTTCAAAAGTATCTCCCATCACTTCTCCGCTTAGGAATTCAAGATCATAAATAGAATATTTTTTTAAAAACCGATAGAAATTTATATGCTTATTTTTGTACATGGTCGGATTTGCCGTAATCCCGCAGGCTCCTATTTGCAGCGCATGTTCTATCTGCTCCGGCTCTGCCGAATCAATAATATATTTCATACATTTCTCCTTCTTCTCATTAACCTATCCGTTCTCTGCAGCTATTCCATTTCCATTACATCCTTCTGCAGCACAAATTTTTGGACCGCCTTTGCCACGCCGGCATTTATATTCGTATCCGTAATGTAATCTGCTGCTGCCTTAATTTCCTCTGTCCCATTCCCCATGGCGATGCCCAGAGCACCGTACCGAATCATTGAAATATCATTTTCATTATCGCCGATACACATAATTTCGTCTCGTTTAATTCCAAGATAAGCACTTAACTCCCTCACCGCTTCTCCTTTGGAAGTGCCGCCTCTCATAACTTCAAAATTACATGGATGGGAGCTTACGACTTCCAGATCCTCATATTGCTTTAATTCCAGCTTGGCCTGTATTAAATTTTCCTCCAGCACTTTATCGGCCCGAAAGATCAGCGCTTTATAAATGTCATTGCTTTGCCCTTCCAACACCTTATTTAAATCGGCATTTTCAATAAATTCCATTTTATCTTCTTCCTTAAGCTTTGGATTTGTCCGTTTGTAAGGGTGACTTTCTTCTATCCATTCATTGCTGATGACTTTATTGCGGCCCTTAAAATGTATTACCAGATGATGCTTTGCCGCAACCGTATAAATCCGTTCCATTTGTTCCGCGTTCAGACTCTTTTCATATACTGCTTGATTGTATCTGAAATAAGTGCCATTTGTCGCTATAACGTGCACTTTGGGATGAATCAAATCCGCAAAATATCTTGCGATATTAAATGGTCTTCCGGAAACCAACGCAATTTCAACTCCTGCCTCCACAGCGTGCTTAAGTACTTCCAGATTCTGTCCGGGTATCGAAAACTCATCACCCAGCAAAGTACCGTCCATATCAATGCAGATTAGTTTTATCATCTTTTATCTCCTATTTTTCTTCGAACGAATCTCTTATAATATCCTGAAGCCATTCTTTATTCCCAAACGGCAGGAACCCTAAAACCGGGTTTTCTAAGATTATACTCAGTTGTTCTTCTGTTACATCGAATTCCTTTAAGCTCTTGCATAACCCAACTTTTTTTAGAAAGGAAGCCACTTCAACATGCAGCGCTTCAGCCGCCGTTTCCTCTTCTGCCTCTTCCAATTCCTGGTTAAACAGACGGGCCACCCGGGCAAACTTTGAAGTATAATCCCTCCATGCCTTTTTAAGGAAGGCCGGAAAAACAACTGCCAGCGCTTCGCCATGAGCTATATTCGTTACACCCCCGATTATTTCACTAAGCGGATGAGGCGCAGAAGCTCCTGAATTTGCTAAACTGCATCCGGCTAATGTATCCGCAATTGCGAGCTGCTTTCTGTATTCTATATTTTTTCCCTCCTCCAATGCCTTGGGCAGGAAACGAATAACCAGCTCCATAGCCTTTAAACTCTGTATTTCTGTAAATGCGGATGCTTTTTTATTAATATAGCTCTCAAAAGCATGTGTAAAAGCATCAAATCCGGTGGCCGCTGTCACTTTCCACGGAAGTGTCGCCATCAGCTCAGGATCTATAATACACTGTTTTGAAAAATTATCCTGATGGAATATTGTAATTTTTTCTTTTCCTCTTGTAATAACTGCTGCTTGCGTTACCTGGCTTCCTGTTCCTGAAGTTGTCGGAACAGCAATTAAAGGCAGCTTTTTATCGCTGAGTGCCTCATAATGTGCAAAAGGATTGGAGTAATTTGTCAGCAAATCATCCCAGTCAATAGAACTCAATCCATTCGTTAACGCGATGACTTTTGCCGTATCAATGCTCGAACCTCCTCCTACCGCCAGTACAAAATCAACTTTTCCCGCTCTGGCCGCCTCATGTCCCTCATTTACAATCTCTACGGTGGGATTGGGCAATACTTTATCAAAATGAATTACCTCAATATCTGCTGAAGACAATAACTCCTTTACTCTGTTAAAAAGCTTGTCCAGAGGTTCTGCATGGGGTGTTGTAACCAACAGGCACCTGCTCCCGTATCCGGAAACAACCTCGGGCAGCTTTTCCAGCTCACCCTGTCCGAATATAATTTTTGAAGGCTGATAATATTGAAACATAATTTCCTCTCTTTCTGCGTGTGAACGCCGCGCATGGCAAGTTCAAAAACTTCTCCTGTTCTTTAAAGCATCTTTTTGCTTATTTATCTTATGAAATAATTATATCCGTCCCTGTATCTCCTTTCAACCTCACAGCCGGTAACTAAATTTAACCAAATTATGTGGCAATATGTAAACAATTATGCTATAATTGAGAATAACACCGATTATTAAGGGAATTATAGAAGATATATTTTTTGTTTATTCCTCACATTAATGTGGTAATTTTATTTTAATTCCGTATTTTGAAAGGAGCATGGCTATAAAATGAATAAAAGATTATTACAGGAAGCAGAGCTGCTTTTGAGTAAAAATGCTTATATTACAGTTAGCGATATAGCCACTACCTTAAGCTGCAGTAATAAGACCGTAAGAAATGACTTGATAATACTGGAGCCTTGGATTAAAGACTTGAATCTCTCTCTAGATAAAAAAATTGGTGTCGGCATCGCTATCCGTGGTGACGAAGAAATCAAATTAAAGGTTCTGAACGACCTTGCCGCAAAGACCCACAATATCCAGGAATATTCTCCCGAAGACAGGATGAACTATATTCTATCCCAATTATTTTCTCGCAATTCAAGGCTTCGCATTAAGGAACTGGCAAGCCACCTTTACGTAAGCAGAGCTACCATACACAAGGATTTACTCGCTGCGGATGAATGGCTTTGCAATTACAATATAAAGTTGATCAGGAAGACAAATTATGGTATTGAAATCAATGGCAATGAAAATGATATTAGGAATGCGATGTCCTATTTAATCTGTTCCCACAAGCAATATTTAGAGCTTCAGGCAATCCTGAATGAAGAGACGTCACCTGCCTCCGATACTTTAAAATTATTCCGAAAATTAACTAACTTCGATATTCTGAAACTTAAAAACACAGTTTTCGGTATACCGGAACTGATTTCCTACCACCTTACGGATGAAGCGCTTCTTACGTTTATCGTGGATATCTCTGTTGCAACTACCAGAATGTCCATAGGAAAATATATCCGCTTGTCCTCTGATACCAAACAGAAGATTGACCATACCGAGGAATTTCTTATTGCAAAGAGGATAGGTCACAGCATTGAGGAAGTATTCAGCATTACCTTTCCTCCAGATGAAATATATAATCTGGCACTTCATATCCTATGTTCAAAAACCGACTGTTCTCCCGGCCTCCACCCGGATGTGGAGAATTTTAATTCTGAAGAATTTATGGAAGCGGAAAATCTCTCCCGGAAGCTGGCTTCTTATTGGAGCAATACTTTAAGGTTACCCTTAACCCAGGATAACGAATTATTTCATTCCCTCAGTATGCATCTGAAGCCTGTAATAAATGGTGTTCGGTACGGATTAACTGCCAAAAATCCGATCTTAGATGAAATCCTAAAATATTATCCTTATACTTTCCGCGTAGTTAAGGATTCTATTTTTATTTTGGAAGATTATTTATGCCACAAAATCAGTGATGATGAGATTGGATATATTACACTCCATTTGGCCTCCGCCATTGAACGGTCAAAGAAAAAATTAAAAACGGTGGTAATCTGCCACGGCAGTACCGGAGAAGCAAAGCTTTTAAAAAACAAGCTCAGTCATGAAATGAATGAGCTTGATATCGTTTATACAAAATCTTCTACCTATATCAGCAGTAATGACTTGAAAGACATCGACTTGATCATTACTACGGTCCCGCTTAAAATAAATACTGAGATCGATGTTATCAACATTTCCTCTCTATTGAACAAGCAGGATATCGTACGGTTAAAATCTATTATTAAAATGATTTATTCCAGGAAAAATTCACTGACAATCAATAAATAAAAGGCAAAGCTTTTGTTATGTTTTATTTTTCTTATGCAGATGCAGGCTGCTGCTTCAAACCGAATTTTGATGTTATAACGTTAATCGTTTGTATGATAACGAACAAGGAAACGAGCGAAAAGATTGCCACCGTATAATCCCGGCTTATAATACCGGAAAGTATAACAACCGTGCCATCTAACAGAAACAGAATCACCGGCAGTTTTAAGAACCTGATTATTTTATTCAGCAGCAATGCCATCAAGTCGGTTCCCCCGGTGGCACAGCCTCTTATCAAGGCAAGTCCGATTCCGGCTCCTACCAGCAAGCCTCCGGCAATTGCCGCTGCCGGCAGGCTGTTCGTTACATGAATTTCTGGTATTATTTTCAAAAAAACCGGAGTGGCAAAGGTAATATATAACGTTTTGATTCCAAAGCTCTTTCCCAAAAATACTACTCCCAAAATTAACAAGGGGCCGGAAATGGCAAGAGAAGCATAGGACATCGGTATTTTTGTAACTTCAGCTATGATAATAGATATGCCGGTTATTCCGCCCGGTGCCAATGTATGCTCCGCAAAAAAGAAATTTACAGCACAGGCCATAAGCACACTGGACAGAGTAATCAGTATATAATCAATCAACCTTTCTTTTATCATATTTATTCCAAACCAAATTTCTCTGCCGCTTCATCGATCGCTTTTCTGCATTTCTTAACCCCTGCGGCAATTCCTTCCTCATCCTTAAAAATAGCGGAAGAAAGAACGATAACATCCGGATTGCACTCGATCAATTTTTCCATATTATCATGACGCAGTCCTCCATCGATCGCCAGTTCACAGCCCGGATTTTTTTCATCGATCATTTTTCTTGCTCTTTTTACCATATCCAATGAGCTTTTTCTCCAGCCCCAGTTATCCTGTCCATCTGTCTCATCAACTCCATGAGTAACGATATGCAAACGGTCAATATCATAAATCGCTTCATCCACAAAGCATAATGGTGTGTAGCAGCCCACCGCCAGACCTATCTTCATTCCGAATTCTCTGCAGTAATTAATGATATAAGCCAAGGGAGCCCCGAGGAATTGTTCTGCGGGAAGTATCAGCATATTGCATCCTACCCTCGCTAATTTTTCTATGAATAACCTGTCACATTCTACCGTATATATATGGCATTCTATCATTTTATCCGTTATTGGCCTGATACCGTCAATAATTTGATGCCCTCCCATAAGCTGCAGATTTCTAAGATTATACATATCGGCTGCATCAGAGTGAACATAATCCGCTCCTGCATCCATTGCCTCCTTAACCACTCCTGCAATATTCCCATAATTAACATGTGCCAGACCTGCTGCAATTTTAATATGTTTCATAATAGATCCTCCATCTTTTGATTTTTATTTTTTATCAGTTCTATATTTCTTTAAATATCAACAAGGATATTTATCCCGGCAAGGATTGAATTAACTTTTATATATTTATATTACACAAAACCATATCCTGCGTCAACGCAGCCGGTATGCTCAAAAATTACCTTTTTTCAGTGGTAATTTATGAACAATATGTTTAATTTATCAATTTACCTTGATATTACAAGCACCTTAATATTTTCGCTTTATTATAGTAAATATTATACAATATCCCTTCCCGGAACCTAATATAGAGATGCTGCGTCAGTCTGATCCTCATTCAATCTTATAATTGCTTCAGCGTATATATCCAGTGCCTTAAAATAACTTTCAATTTTCATGCATTCATTTTCTCCATGTGAATTGGGTGTCTCCCGGGGAAAACTCGGTCCAAATCCCACGCAATTCGGAACAGCTCTGGAATAACTGATTCCCCCTTTTGTTACCGGCAGCGGTCTTTCCCCTGTTACCGATTCATAGGAATCCAATAAAATATGAACGAGATTATCGTCAGGAGAAACATAGAGCCTTTTCTTCTTTTGAATTACTATTGTTTGAAAGCCTTCCTTTGCTGCTTCTTCATTGAGATGCGCCAAAATGCAGTCTTCCTCGATACCCATCGGATAGCGTATATCAAAGCCCATAAGAAGCTCCTTTTCCGTATCCGTATAAGAAAGATAACAAAGCGCCATCGTAAGGTCACCTGTTTCAGAATGATGGTGCTTTATCCCAAAACCCGCCCCATAAGGTTCCTTCTGAAACCATTGCATAACCCGCTCCAATATGCTGTAGAAATTATAATCTATACCGGTACATGCAATAAAATCCCTGGCAAATTCATGCGCCGCATGGACTGCCCGTTGGGGATTCCTGGAAAGATTTCTTGGTGAAAGATAGGTCAAGGTTATGATATCTGCGTCGGAGGTTACTTTTACCGCATGGACAGCACAATTTTCTACGGCAGATATATCTGCTGTGCGGATTGTCACTTTCAGCCTGTGAAGAGTATAATTATGGCTTATATTCGATTCCATCCGTATTAGTTGATGAACCTCGGCGTTTCTTTTCTGCACCCTATCAGATTTATCATAGACTTTTTTGAATTCGCCCCGAAGCACTCCTTTCTCACAGTTCACTACCGGGAAATCGCAATCGGGAGAAAAAGACATCTGAGGAGGTGCATTTCTTTTTAAATAATAATCCATACATTCCCAAGTCGTTTCCTCTGCTCCTCCTATTATCAGCCTTATTTTTTTAGAAGGCTGATAAGCTGCTTCCTTTAATAGCCGCATAATGTACAATATGCCTATTATGGCAGATTTATCATCATTAACTCCTCTGCCATACATAAAGCCGTCTCTTACGCTTAAGGTAAACGGCTCCGATAGCCACTGGGAGGAATCCTTGCATGGTACTACATCAGTATGGGTTAATATACCTAATACTTCACTGTTTTCGCCATAATCTATATGCAATGCATATCCGTCAAAATCCTGCCATTTCAGGGAAAATTTTTCTGCCATCTCAATGATTAAGTCGAAAGCCTTTCTTATTTCTGCTCCAAAAGGTCTGCCGGAAGCTGCTGTGGCATTATCATATACAGAAGGAACAGCTACCAGCCGTCCGATATCATACAGAATTTGCTCCTTATAATCATCCAGTCCGTTTTTTAAATAGTCTTTTGTTGTTTTCATGGCATATTTTCTCCTATGGAAGATACTTTTCCCTTTTCTTTCCACAATGTATTAAGTGGCAGAAGAATCTGCCACTCAACAAGGGGGTTTATTTCCATTCACTGATTTTCATGGATCAATGAAATCATGATGGCATTAATTTTTTTCAAGGACATCCTTTACCTTAGTCGTTAATGTTGTAACGTGTGTCCCGTAAATAATCTGATAATACTTATTATTTTTTACAACGCCCAATGCTTCCAAATCGTTTTTCCAGGTTTTATCATCCGCAACAGATTCCTGATCTTTCACGGTGACACGCAGCCGTGTCGCGCAGCAGGATACTTCCACAATATTTTGTGCGCCTCCAAATGCGTCTACTATTCTCTCCGGAAGGCTTTTACTATCGTTTGGTTCTTTATCCTCAACTGCTTTGTTTGTATTCTTTATCTCATTATATTCTTTTTTGCTCATAAACTTAATTTCCTGCTCTGCTGCTTCGCGTCCCGGTGTCTTTAAATTAAATTTTACAATTAAGAACCTAAATAAGAAGAAATAAACAGCAAATGTCAGCGGCAACAAATAAAGGAGAGACATCGCATGAACCTTTTGAGGCTGCAGGAGATTAGGTATCATGAATAATAAAGCATTTCCATTAATAGATACCTGCGTTATTTCCGTTAAGACATAGGTCAGCCCGCAAATAGGTGCATAAACAGCAAAGTAAAGAACCGGCGCAACAAATAAGAATGTATATTCAATCGGTTCGGAGATACCGACCATCATCATTGTTACTACCGCCGGCAAAACAATAGAAAGTACTTTCTTTTTGTTTTCTTTTCTGGCTGTAGCATAAATTGCACAGCCGACTGCAGGAAGGCCGGCAAGCTGGAATAAAACGCGGCCCGACGTAAAGTTTCTTACTATATATCCCGTTGCGTCAGCCGAACCGGACTGCCCGACAATAATATTTTTTACTCCTTCGAAAAGAGTTCCGTCAATCGTCATCGTACCCCCCACACGGGTATACTCAATCGGAAATGCAATTAAGTGATGGATACCGAAAGGCAGGAGTAATTTATCGAGTGTTCCGAATACAAAAGTTCCGGTTAATCCGGAAGAGGTAATGAAGTTCGTTAAAAAGTGTAATCCGTCGGCAACCACAGGCCATACATAATATGCAATGATAGCCATCGGAACAGATATCAATGACAGCATCAAGATAACGAACTTGGTTCCTGAAAAGAAAGAAAACATCATAGGAAGTTCTTTTTCATTCCACTTGTTATTTGCCCATGCCGCCACTAACCCGCAAATCAAACCGCTGAAAATACCCATATCAAAGGTAAATATGCCTGCAACCGAGGCCCACATGGAATTAAAGTTTAAAGCAGCCGTTTGCGTATATCCCAAAGCTAAAAGATTATCTACTGTTGTTGTCGTTTCATCCCAGCCCATGGAACCTGCATAAACAGATATGCATTTATTGAAAGCGAACAGCAGGAACAAACCTGCTAACGCACCCCATCCCTTTTCTTTCTTGGAAAGGGTAAATGCAATACCGACCGCAAACCATAATGGAAGATACCTCATAATCATAAAACCAATACCGGAAAACATATCAAAAATAGTGTATATTATATTGCCTTTTGGAATGATATAATTGGTAAATGCACTTCCTATACCGACGTAAAAACCAACGATAACCAAAAGGATTACTGGTACCATCATCGCCCCTGAAAATGTTTGGAGCTTTCCTCTTAAATTAAGTTTATTTTTCATTCATTTGCTCCTTTCTATGTGTCTACCGCATATATAAAAAATAATGCGATATAGCTATACCTCCCGTATAAATTTTACGCCAATAAAATCCATAAAAATTATAAGGCCATGATGCGCTTATCGGAAAAAACAGCTTAATGCAACCCTCGCGATTTTGTTAACTAATTGCATTTATTCCATAACAATTTTCCGATACTCTTTTAATATTGCTTTCCTATCTCATCAGCCATAATTTTAATCTGAAATTTATCAGCATTTTATAAAAAATTAATTCAATGCCTAAATGAATTATATTTGAAAGTAATTTACTTTGCAATGCTGCCGGTGTTTATCAAATCTACCATTATATTGTGGTAAATTACTATATAACATTGCAAATATGGGTTTTTACTATGCAAAAATAACATGCATAAAATGGGTCATATATCATATTTCAGAAAATTGAACAAAAAAACAGGCCGCTGTTCCATAGGTTGCCACCTACTTTCCAACGACCCGTTAAGGCTATTGTACCGGTGTCAGATAACTGCTCACCGCATATACTGTCTGTCCGTTATAATCGAGTCTCGACCATCCCGTATTCCCATTAATTCCCGTTCTGGTCACCACATCTCCATTTCTTATCGTCGCCACTACCGTACCTTCATTCGCCGTACTCGGTTCCGTGCGGAGATTACATTCGATTTTTGGTGTCACCTGCTCATTAACATCCGTATAAACCGAAGTATCGGGAGACGTTTGCACATATCCGAGGTCGGTGGTGAGATAACTGCTGATGGCATATAAGGTCTGTCCGTTATAGTCCACCTGTGACCAGCCATTGCTTCCGACTCCGGTACGCGTCACAGTCTCACCATTATGAAGCACCGCCACTATCGTATCATCGCTCGACGAGCTTGCCGCACTCCTTAAGTTGGTAACTTTCTTCGCCGTTACCGCCTCGTTTACCGGCTGATAAATGGAGGCCGGCTGTACAGCCGAAGCCGGAGCCTCATAGTCCAGTTCAGTAGTAAGGTAGTTGCTTACCGCATATACCTTCTGTCCGTTATACTCGAGTCTCGACCAGCCGCTTGAAGATATTCCTGTTCTCGTTGCCGTTTCTTTATTTTTTAATTTTCCTACAATCGTGTCTCCGCTGGCTGTACTCGGTACCGAACGAAGATTTATCTCTATTTTTGCCGTTACCTGCTCATTTACTTCCGTCATATTAAGCAGTGCTTCAGGATCTGCTTCTACCGCTTCATAGGGAGTATCATCCACCGCTTCCGCCGCCTGGCTGTAACTGAAATAAGCCACATTCATATCCACGCCTTTGGGAACACCGGGCACCGTGCCCTGGCTTGTATACTGCCACATGGCGTGCGTGCCGCTATAGCTGGAGGATACCGTCTGAGGATAAGGAACATCCGGGTATTGGGATACCCATATTTTATATCGGCTGGTAAGCCTGTCCGTATCCCATAACGTATTTCCTTGCATTTCATTTTTTGCAGCATAGAACATAGGAGTATAACCTTTGCTCTGCACATAATCCAAAAAGGCAATCGCACAATCGCTCCGCGCGCTTTTATCCAATCCATACTGCCTGCTTTCCGAAGATTGAAAGCCTTCACAGTTATAAACCACCGGATAAGTGATCGGGTATTGAGCGATGAATCCCGTTACCCATGCCGCCTCCTCTTTCGCTTCTTCCTCCGTCACTGCAGTGGAAAAGAAATAAACACCCAACTGGAGTCCTGCTTCTTTCGCCTGCTGCATATTGTACTTCGCTAACGGGTCCTCCATAATGATTCCCGTCTTCTGGGTACGGTAACCCACGCGGATAATAGCAAATTCCACGCCGGAATCTGCTGCCTGCTGCCAGTCTATGGTGCCCTGCCACTTAGCCACGTCGATTCCATAGGAAACCTCTCCTGTTTCATTGGCCCCTTTGATCACCGCACTTATATCCGACGCTGCTCCTGCCCCGTCTTCATTCATACTCTCCGCTTCCTGCGGATCCTCTTCATCGTCCATCTCCGCTACATCGGCGGCTACATGAAAATCTTCTGTCTCCGCCGGGGTTTCCGAGTCCGCATCCTCTAAAGGCTCCCCTTCCTCCGGTTTCTGAGTCTCCTCAAGTACCTGAACGGCGGCTACCTCCGTATCCTTCTCTTCTCCGAAAAATACAGACCTTACCAAAATGACAACAAGTATCAGCACAAGCAGGATCCCGGCTCCGGCTCCGGCCACCACCGCTACATGCTTCTTGTTGTACCTCACACGTTTTTTCCTATACTCGCTCATTAAAATGTCCATGCCTTTCCTGTTGACCGAAGTATAAAGAAACACCCGCTGAGCGAGTGTTCTTAACCTTCTAAAACTTCAATTACTTCGTCAGCGCCTCTTGCAGTTTATTCTCCAAATCCGCCTTAGATACTCCTCCAACGGTTACGCTCACCGCTTCTCCCCCTTTAAATACGATAAACGTAGGTATGGACATCACGCGATATTTCTGCGCTATCTCCATCTCCTCATCTATATTACACTTACCTACCTTTACCTTTCCTTCCAGCTCTCCGGCAAGCTCCTCTACCACGGGCGCCATCATCTTACACGGTCCGCACCAGTCTGCAAAAAAATCTACCAATACCGGAATATCCGATTTCAGGACCTCTTCCTCGAAATTTGCCGTTGTAAATTTGTATTCCATATTGAAACCTCTCTTTCTACCTCACAATAATATATTTGTAAATAGGATTACCTAAAGAAGAAAATTTATCTTCATATTCAGTCATTATATTTCCCTGCATCATCTCCTCGTCCCGATGCAGGTCACGGGTCACCTTCTCAGCTCTCCAGCCGGCATCTTCTAACTCATCCAAAGCAAAGAGGAACAAATCCTTATTATCCGTCTTGAATTCCAGCTGTCCTTCTTTTGTCAGTATCTTATCGTAGCGGGCAAGGAATTCCCGGGACGGCAGACGCCGCTTGGCATGTCTGTCCTTGGGCCACGGATCGGAAAAATTGAGAAAAATCCTCTCTACCTCTTCTTCTGCGAAGACCTCCGTAATGGTCTCGGCATCCATCCGTACAAAACGGACATTGGGCAGAGCTTCCTGCTGCCCCATCTTCTGTATAGCCCGCAGCAAAACACTGGAATATTTTTCAATCCCGATATAATTAATATCCGGATGAGCCTTCGCCATATCCATAATAAAACGGCCTTTTCCCATTCCTATTTCGATGTGTATGGGCTGGCTGTTACAAAAAACATTCTGCCAGTTTCCCTTTTGCTTCTCCGGCTCCCTAACGGCAAATTCGCTTTCGCCGATGATTTCCCTCGAGCCTGATATGTTCCGTAAACGCATAAAGCCGCTCCTTAATTTTCTTATGCTTCATTTTACACCACAAAGCGATAAATGAAAAGCCCCAACCGAACGCGATGATTTTATTTATTAAATAATATTTTTTTTGCAATTATCTTTGGTTTTTAATTAAAATAGTGTATTATTAAAAGTAACGTTTAAATTTTGAATAGGAGTGTCAGTTTATGTCTTTTAATCACACCGGGCTGAAAAAGGAGCCCTTTCGTTTTCATAAATTAAAGAAAAACCTCTGTCTTTTTACTCTGTCAGCTATCATACTTTCTTCCGCCTTTGCAACGGATATCGCATATGTACAAGCCGTCAGCCTGGACGCGCTTACAGAAGCTGTGGAGAATAGAAAAACTCTCCCCATCCAATCCAACGAAATAGAGAACTGGCCCACAGGTCCCCAAATCGGTGCCGAATCAGCCATTGTCATGGAAGCCAATACAGGAGCAATTTTATACAGCAAGAATATTCATGAGCAGCTATATCCCGCCAGTACCACCAAGATTCTTACCTGCTTGATCGCAGCGGAGAATTCCTCCCTGGACGAAATGGTCACCTTCTCTCACAATGCCGTTTTCTCCATTCCCAGGGGAAGCTCGAATATGGGTATGGATGAGGGACAGTCTATTTCTATGGAGGAATGCTTATACGGAATCCTTATCGGTTCCGCCAATGAGGTAGCTAATGCGGCAGCAGAGCATGTGGGAGGAAGCATCGAGGGCTTTGCAGAAATGATGAATGAAAAAGCCAAAGAGTTGGGCTGTACCGATTCCCATTTCGCTAATGCCAACGGCCTGCATGACGACAACCATTATACCTCTGCCTATGACCTCGCCACCATCGCCCGGGCTTTTTATAAGAATGAACTCCTGGCAAAAATATCAGGTATGCCTTCCTATCATTTCGAGCCTACCGCCACACAGCCGGACGATTTCATTCTTCGCACGCACCACAAGATCGTGAATAATGAATATCCCTGCGAAGGCATCATCGGCGGCAAGACCGGCTACACGGACAACGCCAGACAGACACTGGTAAGCTGTGCGGAGCGAAACGGTATGAAGCTCATCTGCGTCATTATGAAGGAAGAATCCCCTCATCAGTTTACGGACACGGTGGATTTGTTTCAGTACGGCTTCAACAATTTTGAAATCGTCAACGTATCGGAAAACGAGAAAAACTATAACATAGATAATGCCGACTTTTTCCAGACAGATAACGACATCTTCGGCAGTTCCAAGCCGGTTCTGTCCCTGAACAAGGGCAGCTACCTCGTGCTCCCGAAGACTGCAGTTTTCCAGGATACGCAATCCTCTATCTCCTATAATGTGGATGATGACAGCCAGATTGCCAAGATCGATTATACCTATAACGGCGTATACGTGGGAAGCGCAACTGTAGATATCGCTCTCAATACCGAATCCTCCTACGATTTCGACACCTCCATAGAAGGCACCGCTTACGACGCGCCGGAAGCACAGAACGAGGAACCTCAGGAGAATATCATATTCGTCAATGTGAAAAGGGTCCTTTCCTTTATTCTTATCGTAGCGGGCATACTTATTTTCCTGTTTGTAGTGAAGTCCGTCATACAGAATTACAGCTTCGCCAAAAGGCGCAGAAACCGCCTGCGGAGAAAAAACAGGCGAAAAGACAGAATGCGTTCCCAGTACAAGGATTTTGATCTTTAGATTGAATCGGGCGATAAAATAAGGGCGTCCTAAAAGCCATAAAGGTGTTTCACCATTTTGCGACTTTTGGGACGCCCTCTTATTTTTTACCTGCCGTACTTATTTCTTTCTTTTTTCTGCTGCCTCGCCCGTCCCTGCCTCTCCCTGATTTCGAGCACATCCTCTTCCGATATGAATTTCGTTGTCTTTATGGCATATACTTTATCGTTCTCCGATTTCTTGATGCGCACCTTAGCCTTCATGAAACCGTGGTTATTGCAATAGCCCACGCTGTAATAATGTTTTCCGTTAGGAGTAAACCATTTAATTTTACGCTTGATATTCTTCCTGCAAAGATAACACTTCGTACTCATGATTTCCCGGTCATCCAGCACGTCCTGTTTGCTGTCGAATTCTCTGGAAATGTACTTCGTATAATTATCGAACACTGCATATACTTCTTCTTTTTTATTTCTCGGTGCCACAAAAACGTCAAAGGAAACATTGCCCAGCAGTTCCTTGTCGATATGGGCCAGTATTTTGGCAGTATAATATGCATCGCTGAAGGCTCTGTGAAAGGGAATATCCTTTCTTATATTCAGAAAGTCAATCGCATACTCCAAGGTTCTTCTGGACTTCTTGTCCTCAAAGCAGATGCTGAACAGCTTCTGCACATCGTAAAATTTCAGCGGCCTGTCCGAAAGCAGCGGCATATGATAATGACGCATGTTCCTCTGAAGCTCCGTTAAATCCAAAGGCCCCCACGTACAGAACATGTAATCTGTTCCGCACCACGTAAGAAAATCTTGTACTACTTCGTTAAAGAAGCGCTCGTTATCCAGCTCTTCCATCCGTAAATGTATCAATTTCTTCGTGATATGGTGCATTTCATGGTAAATCTGAGGCTTTATCAACCGGTTGAACTCCCCGGTAATTTCAAAATCGTTATTCAGCTTCAAAGCACCGATTTCTATAATTTCAAAAGGGACAGTTTTTACTTCTTCATCTTTTCCGGTATTGCTTTGATTCCATTCTAAATCAAACACTATATAATTCATGTAAAATACCTTTTCCTTTGCAAAACAGTCCTATCCCAGTATATCTATTTCTTTCATTTTGAATACTTTTCATATAAATGTCAAGAAATATACCCTTTTATTAATTAAATTGCCAAAAAATTTTATAAGCATGCATGACTGTGATTTCTTCCCTTTGATAGACCCGAAATTCTATATAGCAGGCCATCATTAACAGTTCCGATATCCGATATTACAGGCCACCATTAACAGTCCCGATATCCGATATTACAGGCCACCATTGACAGTCCCGCCGTCTTCCGTTTACAGGAAATTAAGTAAGCGAAAGCTGGCGGGACGCTTTTGTCGGTTTTTTAAATCTATTTCCATACTTCATCAATTATACTAATAAATATCCGGTTAAATTTATCCAATTCATCATACATAATTCCGTGACCGCTGTTTTCAAGAGTGTACAACCTGGAACCACGAATACCTCTATGCTGAATTCTCGCAAGATCGTTAGATACAACAACATCTTTGGCGCCATGTATAATTGCCGTAGGCACACATACCGTCGCCAGATCTTTTCTTCCGTCCTCATCCCGAAGGGAAATGATTGCTTTCAAAGTACCGATCCCCGATGCAGAAAGTGCAATATCTTCAAACCAATTTTTAGCTGCTTCACTTTGAGGAGACGCAAATAACTGGTTATGCGCAAATTCATAAGCGAGCTTCGGCCTGTCGGTACGTACCTGCTCAATTAATCCATCCACATAACTTCTCGTAAGTCCATAGGGATAACCGGTGCGCTGCGTCCAGGAAGGTGCCGCTGCCGCTAACAAAATCAACTGCTTTACTCCGTATCCCTGATATATGTTCATGTACCGGAGTGCAATCGCCCCACCCATGGAGAATCCCACCAAAACAATATCCGTAAGGCGCAGCGTCGTAATAATTCCATAAATATCCGCTGCCATCCGGTCATAAGAATAACCGCAGGCTGGTGCATCTGAGCTGCCGAATCCTCTTAAATCGAGCGCCACTACCCGATAACCGCAGGCAATTAACTTTTCAACCTGATATTCATAGATTTTATGAGAGAGCGGCCAGCCGTGAATAAGAAAAACCGTATGGGTACCGCCGCAATCATAATTATACACTGCTATTTTTACATTATCTGAGGAAGTAATATAGAACATAACGATATCCTTAATAATAAAGTTATTTTATTATATGTACTTTTCTTCTCTTCGTTATGAAATAAGCGCTTCCAAATAATACTAATTTGTCCTATAATTATTATCATTCATATATATGATTTTCCCGCCCATAAATTTCGCTTCCTTTTCATCGTGGGTCACCAATATGACCGTTTTGCCCATACTTTTCTTCAGGGTGTAACTCATGACCTCGTTTTTTTTATGCTCATCCAGCCCTTTAAAAGGCTCGTCCAGAATCAGAATATCATAAGGAGATAGCAAAGCCCGCACCAAAGCGGTTCTTCTGCGCATGCCGCCGGACAACTCCCTGACGGGCTGCCTTTCACTTCCCTCAAGGCCTACTCTTCGCAGCTCCTTCTCGATCTGCGGCACGGTTACCCTGCTGTCGCATACGAGGCGGATATTGGCAATCGCGTTCAGATTCTCGCAAAGCCTGTCCTCTTGAAATACCATTCCAATCCTGCTGCCTTCCATCCCTGTAACGCTTCCTTCATCCGCTTTCTCAAGCCCCGCAAGAATCTTAAGAAGCGTAGTCTTCCCTGCGCCGGAAGGCGCCATAACAGAAGTAACTGCCCCCTCACTTATTCTGATGGAGAAGTTACGAAGTACCTCTTTTTCCCCGTATTTTTTTGACAAATTAATGATATCAATATCCATTTCTTACAGCTCTCCTTGGATTTTTCCCCGGGTTTTCAACCTCTCTCCACTTTTTTGACCAACTTATCCACAAAAAGAAGAAATATCTTCTCAAAACCTACACTCAAAAGAACAATAGTAAATGTCCATGCAAATAAATCCGGCGTCTGCAGATAAATCTTCGCTTCATACAGCTTCTCTCCGATAGAGCCCCTCGGAATCCCTATCACCTCCGCCGCCACCCCCGCCTTCCAGCACAATCCCAGAGACAGAGAGGCCGCCGTTTTGAAAAAGGGCATAATCTGGGAAAGGTATATATATCTGAGGCGTTTTCCATAAGGTACCTGAAAGACCTGAGCCATTTCCAGGAGCTGTCCGTCCATCCTCTCTATACCCTCCAGAATGTTCTGATAGACTACCGGCAGTACCATGAGAAAAGAAATAACCACCGATAAGTTACGGGAGGGCACCCATATCAATACGAGGATGATAAAGGACGCTACGGGTACCGCCTTTATTACCGCGATAAGAGGCCTCATCAGCTCCTTGATAAAAGTATTCATAGAACTGATTCCTGCCAATATCACCCCGGCACACAAAGCCAACAAGAACCCTCCTATAATGCGAAGGAGGGAAAAGGCAATGGACTGCCAGAACGAAAGGGTGAGCATCAATTGCAGGAATTTAAACAATACGACAGCAGGAGATACCAAAAGTATCTCCTGCCCAATAGAGCGCGCCGCTATCTCCCACATGAGCAGCCAAAGCAAAACAGCCCATATTTTTATTTTTGATCTATTTCCCTTGTCTTTCATAGTAAAAGTCATCAGCCGGAATCTCTCCTCCCACGGACTTCTCATTCTGTTCCAACAATACGCTCAAATATCCCGATAGTTTATCTTTCATTTCTGCGCCTTCGATAAATGTAATATTGCAGTACGGCAGCGCCTTTTGCGCTACAGCGGCAGGAACGATATCAAATTTCTCGATAAGCTTCGCCGCCTCCTCCACATTTCCGTTCACATAGTCTACGGATTTCTTATAGGAATCCATAAAGGCACTTACCGCCTCAGGATGCTCTTCTATGAAATCAGCTCTCGCCACAATGACTCCGGTAAGAAGGGCGCTGGGCGTCTCCTCATCCTTCTGCAGCTTGTCCCACTCCTGAGTCAGATCGAGCGCAATACGTATTCTGTCATTTTTTATCTGCGCTGTCGTAACGAAGGGCTGGGGAAGCAGCGCGATTCCTTCATCTTCAGAGGCCGCAAGCGCCGCTACACATTCCGCATGCTCGGATTTCCATTCAATCGTTACATCCTTTTCCGGGTCGATTCCATTTTTTATAAGTATATAGTTTAAGGCATATTCCGGGGTCGCACCTTTTCCGCTGGCATATATGGTTTTTCCCTTCAGATCCGCTGCCGAATGTACTGTATCGCCCGTATCCACGATATAGATTACACCCAAGGTATTGATAGCAAGCACCCGTATCTGTCCATCGGTATTGTTATAGAGCACCGAAGCGAGATTGGCAGGAACCGCCGCGATATCCGTCTCTCCCTGAACCAGTTTGGGTGTTACCTCATCCGCGGAAGCTGCGATGGTAAACTCATAATCGTTTCCATTCACAACACCGGTTTCACTTTCATTCATAAGCTCGACCAGGCCCATAGCCGTAGGCCCCTTCAATGCCATAACCCGAACTGTTGTATCTGCGGTATCTGTTGCATCCGCAATTTCTTCGGGAGCAGGCTCTTCCTGTGCCTTGGAAGAGTCTTCCACCTGAACTTCTTCACCAGAAGCCTGACTCTCAGCCCCTAAGGTCTCCTCCGACTGGCTCTGTGCAGAACTTCCCGCTTGGCTGCCGCAGCCGGTTATCAGCGTCAGACACAGAACCAAACTTATAGGTAACATTAATAACTTTTTCATACGTCTTCCCTTCTTTACTATTATTAATTTATTTCCCTGATCCTCATATGAGGCTTGGGGATGTACTGCAGTGCGATTCTATTCTCCGGCTTGCTGTCACAAAGATAAATGACCATCAGAAAAAACCATTCCGCCGGCTTCATAATATAATAAATCAAATCTGCCATAAACGGCGATTTTACATTCTTCGCAATCGGATAACCATATTTATCGTAAGCGCCCCTTACTATTCCGTGCAGACGAGGAGTCTTTTCCTCAAGAACCTGCTCAAATGCATTGGCAACGCAAAGCTGTCTGTTAACGATGACTTCATGTCCGTGCCTCACCCCAAGCCTTAAAGGCTTCACCACTCTCTTATGCCCGCCTGCTGCTACCGTGCATAAATAGTGTTCGTCGAACATAACATTTTGTGGTGCTACCCTCCTGGACAAGCTCCAATCCGCCGTCTCCGTCCAAGCCTTTATAAAGCTGTCAGGCGCCTGCCCGAACAGTATCAGGATCACGATTAAAATTCCCAAAAGCGGAATGGTAAGTACCAGTCCCACGATAGGCCACCTGGATGAATTCATCAGCCATGACCGGATAAAAGAAAGAGATTCCTTCGTCTGGCTCACATCTGAAACCTGAAGCTCCCGCCATCTAAATACAAGCTCCTTTACCGTCTTCATTACGATAAGTATGTAATTAAATGGAAACAAGCTAAAGAACAGGCTATCATATTCCATTTCCCATATTTGCACGACCCAGAGAATACACTGCGCTGCTCCCAGATACATGGCGGCAATGCAGAAGGTAAGAACTAAGGGCGGCAGCTTTTCCAGTCTGCCATAGCGGGCGATGACATATCCCAACAGAGAAACCCCGGCAATAGTTATTATGGTAGGCAGAGTCTCCGTAAGAACAGGCGAATGCTTCTCGAAATTACGGGCTTCCATCCACCAATCGTTGATAGTTATATTAGAAAAACCAGAACCTGCGTAAATAATGGAATAAGTAATTCCAAGAATAATAGTAAGCGCCTCTATTTTCCTGCTGCTGATCGAAAGCTCAGGAGAGGGGTTTTTTAAAAATAAAGCGACCATATTTATTGCGGTCAGTAACAAGGGTATTCCAACAAATATCCAAATAAGGGCAAAAACTATAAAATATATGGTTAAGCTATCCCGCTCTAGCCTATGATTCAATAGTTCTGAAATGAACACAACGACTGCCGGGACAGCCAGAATAGCAAAACTAAGAACCATGCATAAAAGTATCGGATGCTTTTTATAATGAAAAGTAGCTTTTCCAAACACTTCTTTCATGATATTTTTTAACTTTATATCCATTGTATTAATTCTCCCCTATTACGTTAAAAGTTCATTAAACTTTTATTACTTTTAAATATTACCACATAAAGCGATAAAATGAAAGAAAAGGGGAAATCTTTCGATTGTTTAAAATATGAGAATACTTTATTATAATAATTATATAGTAAGAAAATAATAATGAAATAAATAAGTTATAAGTTTATTGATAAAATTTATCAATAATAGGAAATTATTAGCAATCGACAATCGGCCCAGTTATAATATAATGACACCGATCATTTGTTATTATACTAAGGAGGAAGAGAAATGAAGCACCATAAATATTGGGCGTGGGCGATGGTATTCTGCCTCATAATGACAATATACACCGGACATAAACACAAATAATTACGAAAGAGGAGGTATTTAAAAATGCTCGAATGTTTAAAAAAAATTGATGCGAAAAAAACGGGACTTTTTGCGGCGGGAGTTTTATTCGGAACCGCCGGAATTAAAATACTCTCAAGCAAGGATGCGAAGAAAGTATATACAAACTGTACGGCTGCAGTTTTGCGGGCAAAGGAATGCGTGATGCAGACAGTCACTACTGTTCAGGAGAATGCTGAAGATATTTTAGCTGAAGCAAAACAGATAAATGAAGACAGAACGTCCGGGGAAGAAATTGCCGACGGCGAAGAATAAACCTAAGGGCTGCGACGGAATTACAAAAGCAGATAAACGGTTACTATTTACAGTGTTGCTATAAACCGTAACAATGTGAATAGTAACAGAAAACGCCTACAGAACTTCTGTAGGTGTTTTTTGAAAGGAGAACACATTGAGGTTTATAATTGAACATGAGATAAAAGGCCGTATGCGCATCCATGCCGGCAGCAATAAAATGACATATGAACAGGCAGATACCCTGCTATATTATCTGCATAATTTAAAAAATGTCATTTATGCCAAGGTATATGACAGAACCGGCGGCGCGGCTATTTCCTATGTAGGCTCCAGAGATGATATGATAAGGGCACTTAAGGATTTCCATTATGAAAAGGTGGTGGTTCCTCCAAGCGTTTTGGAAAATTCAGGAAGAGAGTTGAATACCAAATATCAAGAAAAACTGATAAATAAAGTACTCTTCCATTATGGAAGAAAACTGTTTCTTCCCTATCCTCTCAGGGTGTGCTATACCGGAATAAAATCTATAAAATACATATATGAGGGCATAAAATCTCTTTCCAAAGGAAAAGTCGAGGTATCCGTTCTGGATGCTACAGCTATCGGAGTATCTGTCTTGCGCAGCGACATAGAAACCGCTGGTTCGATTATGTTTCTCTTGGGTATCGGCGAGCTTTTAGAAGAATGGACTCACAAAAAATCGGTAGGGGACCTCGCCAGAAGTATGGCACTTAATATCGATAAGGTCTGGCTCGTTAGAAATAGCCAGGAAATATTGGTTCCATCCACAGAAATCGAAGCGGAGGATAAGGTTCTGGTCCATATGGGAAATGTGGTTCCTTTTGACGGAGAGGTGTTTGCGGGAGAAGCGATGGTAAATCAGGCTTCCCTTACCGGAGAATCCGTACCGGTAAGGAAATGCAAAGACAGCTATGTATATGCGGGTACCGTGATAGAAGAAGGCGGGCTTACCATTACGGTAAAAGAGACGAAGAACACTACCAAGTTCCAGAAAATTGTAACAATGATTGAAGAATCGGAAAAATTAAAATCTGCTTTGGAAAGCAAAGCTGCCCATCTGGCGGATAAGCTGGTACCTTATACTCTTGGAGGAACTGCCCTTACCTATCTTTTGACAAGAAATGTGACGAAAGCGCTGGCAATATTAATGGTAGACTTTTCCTGTGCCCTAAAGCTTTGTATGCCGATATCCGTTCTGTCAGCCATCCGTGAGGCCAGCCTTTACAATATCACCGTAAAAGGCGGTAAATATCTGGAGGCTATAGCGGATGCAGATACCATCGTCTTCGATAAGACCGGTACCCTTACCAAGGCCCAGCCCACTGTTATCAATGTGGTTTCTTTTAATGGAGATTCTCCCGACGAGCTGCTTCGGATGGCTGCCTGCATGGAAGAGCACTTTCCTCATTCCATGGCTAAAGCCGTAGTAAACGCTGCCAGGGAAAGGAATCTGGAGCATGAAGAAATGCACTCTAAGGTAGATTATATTGTCGCACACGGTATTTCTACTTTTATAGGCGATAAAAAGGCGATTATCGGCAGCCACCACTTCGTGTTCGAGGATGAGAGCTGCGAACTTCCTCAGGGTACGGAGGAGAAGTTCCGTAATTTGCCCGAAGAACAATCTCACCTATACCTTGCCATAGACAACAAGCTGGCAGGAGTCATCTGCATAGAAGATCCTCTCAGAGAAGAAGCCGAGGGAATCATCAACTCCTTGAAAAAAGCCGGAATAAACAAGATAGTCATGATGACTGGCGATAACGAACGCACTGCTGCCTCTATCGCAAAGATGGTGGGTGTAGATGAATACTATTCAGAGGTACTTCCCGAAGACAAGGCGAAATATATTGAAAAAGAAAAAGCTGAGGGAAAAAAGGTGATTATGGTAGGGGACGGCATTAACGATTCTCCCGCCCTATCTGCCGCCGACGTAGGAATAGCTATCAGCGACGGAGCTGAAATTGCCAGAGAAATCGCAGATATCATTATTGGCGAAGACAACCTCTTCGGAGTGGTTACCTTGAAGCTGCTTAGTGACAGCCTGATGAAACGCATCAGCAAGAACTATCGCTTCATTGTCGGCTTTAACTCCGGATTGATCGCTCTGGGAGCCGGAGGCGTCCTGCAGCCCGCAACCTCTGCGCTGCTGCACAACACCTCCACGCTGGCCGTGAGCGTAAGGAGCATGAGTAATTTACTGGAATAAATTAAAGCGCCCCGGCAAATTGTTTGCCGAATTCCACACAAGAGGCAAGGCCCTCCTCATCCGGAACCCAAAGCAGACGCAGGCCGTCATTGACGACTTCAAAGCCTCCTTCACCGAGGGCCTTCGTCAATTGCTTCACCGACTCGCCGCTCCAGCCGTAGCTTCCAAAAGCTGCGGCTTTTTTGTTTTTTAATTTAAGGCCCTTCATCATCTCGAGAATGCCGCCCATAGAAAAGAGCAATCCGTTGTTAATAGTAGAGGAGCCTGCAAGAATGGCTTTGGAGCGAAATACCTCTGTAATAATATCGTTCTTGTCCTCCTTCGCAGCATTCATCAGCTTGACCGTTATCGAGGAATCGGCGTGACGGATTCCCTCCGCTATGGCTTCCGCCATTTTACGGGTGGAATTCCACATAGTATCATAAACTAATGTAACCTGATTTTCCTGATAGTTATCCGCCCACTTTAAATAGCTCTCTATGATCTGAGCCGGGTTATCCTTCCAGATTACTCCATGGCTGGTGCAGATCATATCTACCGGAAGGTTAAGAGCCAGAACCTCTTTGATTTTCTTCATAACGAGAGGACTGAAGGGCGTAAGGATATTCGCATAATATTTCAATGCCTCCGCAAAAAGCTCCGCTTCATCCACAGCATCGTTATAGAGAGACTCTGTTGCATAATGCTGTCCAAAGGCATCGTTGCTGAAAAGGATATTCTCCCCTGTCATATAGGTCATCATGCTGTCCGGCCAATGAAGCATGGGAGCCTCCACGAAAACCAGCTTGCTTTCACCAATATCCAGGGAATCTCCGGTCTTAACAGTAACAAAATTCCATTCCTGATGATAATGACCCTTTATTATTTTCACACCGTTCGCCGTACAATAAATGGGAGTATCCGGAATCTCTCTCATCAATTCGGGCAATGCGCCGCTATGATCGATTTCATTGTGGTTCATAATAATATAGTCGATTTTCTTTAAATCGATTTCCTGCTTTAGCCTGGTTACGAACTCTTTGTCATAGGGCTGCCATACCGTGTCGATCAGCACTGTTTTTTGATCTCTGATTAAATAAGAATTGTAGGAAGAGCCTCTGTGGGTGGAATACTCATCCCCATGAAACTTCACAAGCTCCCAGTCCGTTTTTCCTACCCAGCTAACTTTATCGGTTAATTTCTTTCCCATAAAATACCTCCTTTTTTCTTTCCTTTTTATACTTTCCGTTTTTCTTATTATTTAATCATACCTGAAATCCTTGGCAGGTACAAGTTCTATCAGATAATATCGGGTTTAAAATTCCTTTTTTAAAAATAGGAAATGGTTAAAATAGCTTACTTGTAAACAACAAATATAAAAAGTATAATATATTTGGAAATATCCACATCTAACTATGTAAAAACGAATACCGACTTACTGAGACATCTATGACTTTATCAAACAAGAAAGGAGAGTGTACCGTGCTTATTCATAGTGATAACGCCTTTAATATAAGCCCGCCACACATACTGCTCAATGAGTATGTCTTTTTCTATAATGTAGTTTTCCCAACCCCAGGTATGTTCGTAGCGAATTATACTCTTATGCCGGACGCTTGCGGTACATTATCTCTCACTTTTAATGGAAGAAATATTCAGGCCGAATTATGGGGGGCTTCTGTAACTCCTACCTTGCTTGGAACCGAGCCTAACAAATATCATGTTATGCTGCTAATACAGCTTTCACCCTATGGCCTGTACCAAATAACGCATTGTCATCAGGGCGAATTAGCAGATAAACGTTTATTGCTGGAAAATGTTGATAAGAGGCTTTTCACTTCTCTTTGCCAAGCTTTTGAGACTGCCGACAATATATCGGGACTATTCAGTATGTGCGATAAGATTTTATATAGCCGCATGGAGCATTGCATTGTTTCTGAAGCCCTACTCTCTGCAACAAGAAAAATTTCGGATAACCAGGGTCAAATACTTGTCTCTGAACTTGCCAAAAAGGTTGGCTATAGTGAGCGGCAATTGAATCGCTTATTCCTGATGCAAATAGGTATGAATGTCAAAAGCTATACCCGCCTTGTTCGTTTTAACTATGTGTTAAGTAATATACAAAAATCGCCTTACTTCTTCTCGGAATTATCACAACAAGCCGGATATTTTGATCAACCCCATTTTGACAAGGATTTCAAAGCGATTAGTGGTGTTACTCCTCAGAATTATTTGAAAACTATGTCGGATTTCTACTATGATGCTTCAGAAGTATCCCCTATGCTATCATTAAGGAGGGATAGCATATGAAATATCAAGGTTGTTTATTAGCGGTTAAGGATATGACCGCATCAAAAAATTTTTATGAAAAGGTGCTTCACCAGAAGATTCTTATGGACATTGGTCTACACGTCACCTTTGAGGGATTTTCTCTACAGCAGGGGTATGCCGAGTTGATTGGCATTCCGGCAGACAGCGTCCGGGAACAATCACATAATTTTCAAGTCTATTTTCAAGTAGAGGATTTGAATACAGTGTACACTGAACTAAAACAGATACCTGGTTTGTTATGGGTACATGAGATAACGGAATATCCGTGGGGACAGTGTGCCATTCGGATTTATGACCCGGACAAGCATATTGTAGAAATTGCGGAGGATATGGATGTGGTTATCAAGCGCTTCATTGGACAGGGTATGTCGGTTGAGGAAGTTGCCGAGCGCACCATGTTTCCTCTTGAGATCGTGAAACAATATGCGGGCTGATTTCACCCTTAAAAAATACCCCGAACAGCGGTTTTGGCTTTATTGAAACCGCTGTTTTTAGGTTCATCCATATGTATGGCAGCATTATTAGACTTTTTATCTTGGTTCTCTATCTTATCTCCCGGCTGTTCTGCCTAGCCTGCGCTTGCTCCAGTGATTAAAAGATAGCCTACAGACTAAAATAATAACATAATTGTTCCGGATATAACGAATAACAAACCGGCAAAGGCTTTTCTCGAGAGTTTTTCTTTAAGAAATAAATAGGAAAATGCAATTGTAACCACAATACTCAGTTTATCAATGGGTACAACCACACTGGTCTTTCCTTCCTGAAGAGCACGATAATAGCAAAGCCAGGAGAGGCCGGTTGCAAGACCGGAAAGTGCAATAAATATCCAGCTTTTCTTATCGATATTCTTTATGAGAACATGCTTTTTTTGAAACAAAACGATTCCCCAAGCGATAACCAATACGACAATTGTGCGTATCGCTGTTCCTAGATTTGATTCGATTCCCTGTATCCCAATTTTCCCAAGAATAGAGGTCAATGCAGCAAAAATAGCTGACAGAACGGCATAGAACAGCCATGATCTGTTCTCGGTGCCGGTAGTATCAGATTCTTTCCGTTGTATCATGAGATAAGTCCCGGCAGCAAGTAATATAATACCGCACCACATCCAAACGGTCGGTACTTCCCCTAAAATTATGAAAGCAAGAAAGATGGTCAATATCGTACTGCTCTTATCAACGGGCGTCACTTTATTGACAGTTCCAAGCTGTAATGCTTTGAAATAGCACAGCCATGATGCCCCGGTAGCTGCACCTGATAGAATTAAGAATATAAGACTATAAGTAGAAATAGTATCAATGGTATACTGTGAACCCACAACAAAAACCATCATCCACGAAAACAAAAGAACAATAACTGTCCGTAAAGCAGTTGCCAAATTAGAATCAGTATTTTTAACACCAATTTTCGCCAAAACAGACGTCATGCCCGCAAACAATGCCGAGCCGAAAGCATACAAAAGCCACATTGATATCCCCCCTTAAATCAAATGTCTTGATTATACAATTAAAAAGAGAAGTATTGAAAAGCTCATTGCTTTCAATACTTCCCAGCGTTCCCGAGACGATTTGAACGTCCGACCCCTCGCTTAGGAGGCGAGTGCTCTATCCCCTGAGCTACGAGAACATTTTATGGAAAAGGGACTGTTACCGAATTATTCTACCACAAGAATCCAACTCTGGCAACCTTCCCTTTTCTAAATTTTTCTCTTAAATTATTACTATTCAGGAAAATTAATAAATCCCTGCATCCATATATTTCCTTTGAACCTTCTCCCTACCTGAGGATCACCGTACAAATCCTCGGTATTGATGCAGATGTCGAACTGCAAATCGTTACAGCTCACAGTCATCTGATGGATTTCCTCGCCGGTCATTTTATTGGTCACCTTATGACATTCTATTATCTCTCCCAGAATCGAGTACTGGTCGCATTCCACGCCGTAGGGCATAAAATAAGTGTCTACGAGGCTGAAAACGTCCTCTTTTTGAATTCTCTTGGAGATAGTAGTGTAGGTATCCATATCCTCTAACGTCAGGCTTTCAATAGCGTCCTCATCTCCCTTTCTTGCAGCAGCAATCAAAGAATTACGATTATTGGATGCCTTTTGAATGATTTTTTTGTCTTTTTCATTTTTTATAATCGGCATCATAACTTTTCCTTGAAGGGAAAGGCCCGACAGAGTAAGTGTCGTTCCCCTTATCGGAAGGCTGTTGTTATTTTGTGCCTTCACGTATGGAATCATATTCTGCAAATAGAAAATAAGCGAAACCCCGATTTTAATATCGTCGCATACCCCTGCATAAGATTCCGTACCGGCATGGCGTTCCACGGATACATCTTCCTCCGAAGTAATACCGGTTCCTCTCAAATACGGATAATAATAATCGTATGAGTATCTCTCTTCCCTATCAAATTCACCGCAGACTGCGATTCCCATATTTTCAGCAAAATCTTTGCGGAATTCTGCTATGATCGTATCTTCACCATTAGATGTATAAGCACGCTCATTTGTATTTACAATAATATCGGTTAAAAGATTTTGCAGTTCTTTTCTATCCTTCAATTTACTAAAACCGATTGCCCTTAAATATTTATGCAAAGATTTCACCTCTTTTCAAAATTACAAATTGCATTGGGGCAAGGACATAAAAATTATTTTTGTACATTATTTAATTACTTTCTTACCGCCCATATAAGGCTGCAGCACTTCAGGAATTCTTATGGAACCGTCCGCTTGAAGATTGTTCTCCAGAAATGCGATCAGCATTCTCGGCGGAGCGACTACCGTATTATTTAATGTATGCGCGAAGTACTTTCCATTTTCTCCGTTTACACGAATTTTTAATCTTCTTGCCTGTGCATCTCCTAAATTGGAGCAGCTTCCTACTTCAAAATATTTCTCCTGCCTCGGAGACCATGCTTCCACATCGTAAGACTTTACCTTAAGGTCTGCCAGATCGCCGGAGCAGCACTCGATCGTCCTTACCGGAATATCCATAGAGCGAAATAAATCTACCGTGTTTTGCCATAACTTCTCAAACCACATGGGAGATTCTTCAGGCTTACATACTACCACCATCTCCTGCTTCTCAAACTGATGGATTCTGTATACACCGCGTTCCTCCAACCCATGAGCACCTTTTTCCTTTCTAAAACAAGGAGAGTAGCTGGTGAGTGTCTTAGGAAGTTCTTCCTCAGAAACGATAGTGTCAATAAACTTGCCTATCATGGAATGCTCGGAAGTTCCGATCAAATACAGATCCTCACCTTCAATCTTGTACATCATCGCTTCCATTTCAGCAAAACTCATAACTCCCGTCACTACATTGCTCCGAATCATAAAAGGAGGAATGCAGTAAGTAAATCCCCTGTCAATCATAAAGTCTCTCGCATAGGAGATAACTGCAGAATGAAGTCTTGCAATATCACCCATCAAATAATAGAAACCATTTCCGGCAACCTTTCTGGCGCTGTCCAAGTCAATACCATTCAGTTTCTCCATAATTTCCGTATGATAAGGTATTTCAAAATCGGGAATTACAGGCTCACCGTATTTTTTGATCTCTACGTTTTCCGAATCGTCCTTGCCGATAGGTACGCTGGAGTCTATGATATTAGGGATTGTCATCATTATTTTCGTTATCTTTTCTTCGAGTCCCTTTTCAATTTCTTCAAGCTCTGCAAGACGTTTCGCGCCGGCAGCGACCTCCGCTTTCTTTTCTTCCGCCTCTTCCTTTTTTCCCTGGGACATCAATGTTCCTATTTCTTTGGAAATCTTATTGCGGTTTGCCCTTAAGTCATCCGCCTCCTGCTGTGTCTTTCTGCTCTCCAAATCCAGCGCGATTACTTCATCCACCAGAGCAATTTTATTATCCTGAAACTTCTTTTTAATATTTTCTTTTACTTCTTCCGGGTTCTCCCTCAAGAATTTAATGTCAATCATTGCCTTACTCCTCTTTTCTATTTAATATTTTCCATTACTCTCTCAATATATATATTATCATATACCGATAAGTCCTTAACTATATCTTGTAGAACCGTTTCACCTTTATTATCGTATATTATCTTGATGAACGGCTTGTCCGGCAAATTTTTATTCTGCCTCAGAACAATGGCTATTTCTCCTTCTGTGGTAAGAACGTAGGAACCTGCCGGATAGACCGCAGTAAATTCGAGGAATATATCTATAATTTTACCATCATACAGAATATCTTTATTTTTTCTTAGATGATCGATAGCCTCGTGGACCTTTATCCTCTCACAGCCGATACCGCATATCATTTCATCGAAAGCATCGCAAACATTAACTATTCTCGCTTCCACCGGAATATCGGTAGCCTTCAGCGGATAGCCGGAGCCATCCAATCTCTCATGATGGTACAAGATAATATTCTTACCCAGCTCAGAAATCCATGGCTCGTTCTTCAAAGCCGAATATCCGTATACGGGATGTTTTTTATATTCTGACAGCTCAAGCTCAGACAACTGCTCGAGCTTTTTATTCATATAGTTGATTGTTAAATATCTCAAGCCCAAATCGTGCAGAAGACACGCTACACCTATGTCATGTATTCTCTCTTGAGGAATTTTCATTTTTAAAGAGGTCAATATCGCTAAAGAACAAATAGTAATTGAATGTTCGTAAATATCGGCAATTCTTTCCTTAATATCGTATATCTTTTCAATTACCTCTTCTTCTTCCAAAAGGTTTTTAATAATATTATCTGCCGTTTTACTCAATTCTACTAATTCTTTGCTATGAGTATAAGTATGTTTTTCGATAACCGTTCTAACTTTTTCTTTAAAGTTATTTTCTATTTCATCTTTTAACAATACTACTTCTTCCGTATTGATTTCTTCTCTTATGTATACTTCTCTAATTCCCAGCTCGCTTAATTTCTCAATATATTCTTTCCGTAAAATTGTTCCTTCCGCTAACAATTCTTGATAGTCCAGCGACATAATTGGCCTGGATAGAACTTCTCCACCAGACAAATTACCGATATCACATACCTTCATCAATATTACTCCTCTTCTATGTTAGCCCTCTATATCCATGGCCATATCGAGCGCTTGTTTTTCTTCCTCCCCCAATAAAATTGCACACTGCCCATTTTTTATTTCTTTCGTGTAAGAATAGCAACCCTCTGTGCTATGAACGGAATTCAATACAAAGCCATTATTGTTTTCATCAAGCAAAGCCAAACTAAAACTGAGTTGGCCTCCCATTTGCTTGAACGCATCGTATTTTACTACTCCTATTTTTTGGAAGGTAGATTCCAGTTTCTTGTATAGATCTCTTATATCTCTTTTATTTTTCTCAGCCGCTGCTTTTACAAATTTATTATCTTCATATAATCCGATAATGTCCTTCTCTAAATTCTTTGCGTCCTTACCCTGCATAAACTTAGAATACTTTTTCTTCAGTTTTGACGTGCTGACCATTTGGATAATAACTAACACTGCTAGTATGATAATAAGGATTACCATCCCTATCATTAGATAACCTATATCCAGGTTACCCAATCCAATATAACTCAATATTTCACTATTCACAATTTTCATTTCCTCCATTCGTATTTTGCCAAAGGTATCAATTCAGTTTATCATTATTTAGTGCGTTAGTTTATCTGTAATTTTTTCCAAATCGTCATGATTGTAAAATTCGATTTCTATTTTTCCGGTACCTTCGCCTTTGGAGGATATGCATACTTTCGTACTAAGAGCTTGCTTTAGTTTTTCTTCTAAATCCTGATAAATCACTTCCAGGTTTTTATCAGTCAATACAACCTTTTTCGGTTTGATTGGCTTATTTAAATCCTTTATCATCTTCTCCACATCGCGTACACTCAGCTTCTCATCAAAAATTTTCTGAGCCAAAGTATACTGCTGTTCTTCATCCTCTATTGGAATAAGTGCTCTTGCATGTCCAGTGGAAATCATATCGTTGATAATCATTTGCTGTACTTCATCGCAAAGCTTCAATAAACGCATGGAGTTTGTTACAGCGGTTCTGCTCTTAGATACCCTTTCCGCCACTTCATCCTGCTTTAAATTAAATTCGTTCAACAATCTCTTATAAGCTAACGCTTCTTCAATAGGATTTAAATCTTCTCTCTGAATATTTTCAATTAAAGAAATTTCAACTATTTCCTGCTCAGTCAGATTCCTTATGATAACCGGCACTTCCTTCAATCCGGCCATCTTCGCAGCACGCCATCTTCTCTCACCTGCTATTATTTCATAATAAGTCTTCCTATCCTGAACAAGAATAGGCTGGAGCAAACCAAACTGCTTGATAGATTCTGCCAATTCCAATAATGAATCCTCATCGAAATTCTTTCTCGGCTGCTCCCTATTCGGTTCAACCTTAGTAATCTTCACTAATGTTTCCGAGCTGTTTTCATTCCACCCGTTCTCATTCTTGGATACCTCTCTTTTTTGTGAGGCATTACTTGCCTTGGTATCCAATCCACTCGGTATTAAAGCATCAAGTCCCTTACCCAATCCTCTCGCCGCCATAACTTATACACCCTTTCTATTAATAACTTCATCCGCAAGTAACAAATAAGCCTCGGCGCCTGCCGATTTTGCATCGTACATATTTATTGGCATCCCATAGCTGGGAGCCTCCGCCAAACGAATATTTCTTGGGATAACAGTCTTATATATATTTTGATTCAAATGACTCTTAACATTTTCGACTACCTGCATAGATAGATTTGTTCTTGAATCATACATTGTAAAGACAACTCCCTCTATATCCAAGTCTGGATTCAATCTCTCTTTTACCAAATTCACCGTATGTATCAACTGGCTCAATCCTTCCAATGCATAATATTCACACTGAATAGGAACTAATACTGAATCAGCCGTCGTCATCGCATTGATTGTTAGCATATTGAGAGAAGGGGGACAATCGATAATAATATAATCGTACTGATCCTTAATCCAATCGACTTCATTTCTCAGGATAAATTCTTTTTTATCCACTCCTATTAATTCAATTTCGGTCGCCGCAAGATTCACATTAGAAGGAATAATAGATACGCCCGGAACAATATTTTTTATAATACTTTCTTGGATAGAACATTCTCCCAGTATCAATTCATAAACCGTATTGTCCAGTTCATTTTTATTAATGCCGAATCCACTAGTCGTATTTCCCTGAGGGTCCGTATCTATGACTAATACTTTTTTTCCTTTCTCTGCAAGTGAAGCAGATAAGTTAATCGATGTTGTCGTCTTACCGACTCCACCTTTTTGATTTGCAATTGCAATCGTTCTTCCCATTTTTTATACTCGCCTTTCGTTTTTCAAACGATTTTCTAATTATATTATTTTATCGTCTTGTTCGATTATATCATTAATTATATGTAGAATCTACATAATTTTGAGTTTATCTCATGTTTCACGCTAATTAAAATGTTTCACGGACATGTTTTACAACATCTAGCGCTTCTATGTTTCACGTGAAACATTATGTAGTGGAATAATTAAAAAAGAGCACTATATGTTTCACGTGAAACATTAAATACTCTTCTTTTTCCAGTATTTAAAACCTAATAAAGCTGTATCAAGTTATTTTTAATTGCAAAAACAGCAGCTTGAGTCCTATCGTTAACCTCTATCTTCTTAAAAATATTGGATATATGATTCTTAACAGTTCTCTCACTAATATCTAAGCTGTTTGCGATCTCCTTATTGAACATACCATTCGATACTTGAATCAAAACTTCCAATTCTCTTCTGGTCAAGGAATCTATTTTTTCTTTATCCACATCTCTATTGACTAACCTTGAATTCAATGCAGGAATCAAACTGGGCTGTATATAATTTTCACCCTGTATAATATAACTAATAGCTCGTTTTAATTCTGCCGATTCAGTATCCTTTAATATATATCCGTCAGCTCCAATATCTATCGCCTTCAATAAATATTCAACTTCATTATGTACCGTCAGCATTAGAATCTTTACAGACATACCTTTCTTCTTAATTTCAGTCAACACCTCAATACCATTTTTGTTAGGCATATTTATATCCAATAAAATAATATCAGGAATTATATGCTTCAAATTATCCAAACACTCAACCCCATCCGATGCCTCAGAAATTACTTCAATACTTCCATCAAACTCCAAAAGATTCTTTATCCCCTCCCTCATCAAAATATGGTCATCCACCAACATCACTTTAATTGACATCTTATATTATTACTCCTTTCAATCCAGGATTACTCTTTCAACTATGAAATACTAAATCCCAAAATTTCATATATAATAATGTATAATCCTATAATAATGTCATTCCAAAAAAACCATAAGTTTTATACAAAATTTTTCAATAATATCTACAAACAACTTACATGAGAATCTATAACTTTGAATGAGACTCCCTTTAGTAATTTCATCTCGATTCCGTTAAAAATACTAAACAACTATGCCGAAATCAAAACTAAAGATACCAAAGAAAGTCCCTCGAAGTATTACCCTCCAACAAATAGTTATACATAAAATACTCTCACATTTCCAATAACGGAATAAATATATGTATAGCAGTTCCAACACCCGGCTTAGAATCAATATCTATACTCCCTGATAGGAGCTCAACTCTTTCTCTTAAAATATATAGCCCAAAATGCCTTTCCTCTGGAGAAAGAACTTCACTGCAATCGAAGCTCTGTCCATTATCCTTAACTTCAATCGAGCAGCCTCCCTTTTCATTTTTCAAAGTAAAAATGACCTTATTGCCTTCTGAATGCTTCAAAGCATTATTGACACATTCCTCAACAATTCTATATATCGTCATCAGCACCAAGGAATTACCGCACTCAATTTCATCCACTTCAAATTTAATATCATAATTTGAAGACTCTTTGAATTTATAAATCAATTTTTCGAAGGCATTCTTTAATCCCAAATCATCAAAAATCATCGGCCTCAAATCAAAAATCGTATTCCTTATATCTTGAATAACAGATTTAAGGCTCTTATTTACAGAAGCCAGCTCAAGCTTAGCTTTTATAATATCCTGATCCATATACATAGACGTCAATTCTATCTTATGTACTAATAAAGCAAGATTCTGGAGAGAAGTATCATGCAAATCCCGTGCGATACGCTGGCGTTCTTTTTCCTGAATATCCAGTATTTGACGCTGCTCACCAATATTCTGCTGATTGCATCTGACACGCTTGTACGAATCAACACCTAACTTATCTCTCTCAGAAATAGAACTTCTATTCAAAAGGTTTAATTCATTACCCAAAATCTTTATTCTATCATTTAAGATATTAATTTTCTCATAATAATATTGATTATCATTCTCAATATTTAGTTTTTCAGCTCTCCAAAAGTCTGCATCATTCTCATGCAAATAATTATCAATCTGTACAATTCGGTTTTTATTGTTCTCTAGCATATCCTGTAATTCTTGTTGTTCTTTAAAAAAACCATTATACATTTCTTTTAAATTTACATATAATTTATCCAGCATCCAGAGTCCCCATACAATACCAAAAATTTATTAAGTTATATTATATCACATTTTCATTATATTTTGTAAAATGATTGATTCAAAAAATTACTATTGATATAATATAATAAAATAAATGCTATGAAAAGACATTTTAACAATTTTATTTGTAATCACTTTACAAATATAATACAATGAAGTAGTAAATCAAAAAATTCAGGCTATGGGAGGACATGGTTGATCATATGAAACAGAAATTAAAACAACTCATGATTTTGTCAGGACTTAGTACCATCGCAATTCATATCATAAACAGAGTTTATTATTCCATATATACCGCCAAGAATCGCCTTCGTTATCCAAAAAATAACTATTATGAATGGAGATTTGGCAAGATACGTTATACCAAAAAAGGAGAAGGCTCCCCTTTATTGCTCATCCACGACCTAAGAGTAGGAAGCTCTATTTATGAATTCAGCAAGATTACGGACATGCTGGCAAAAAATCACGAAGTATATTCTATTGACTTATTGGGCTATGGACTATCGGATAAACCGAATATGACTTACACAAATTATCTATATGTGCAGCTTATCATAGATTTTATTAAAAACATTATAGGTAAAAAAACAGACATAATAGCTACAGGAGATTCAGCGCCTATCACAGTAATGGCTTGCCATAATGATCCGGAAGTAATCGACAAAATGATTTTCATCAATCCCCAAAACCTGTATGAATCCAACCAGATTCCGTCCAAACAGACGAAGGCTTTTAAATTATTGCTGGACATACCCGTTATCGGAACTTTTGTATATAACTTTCTTACAAATAAGACATCTATCGAAAAGACTTTCAGGGAAGAATATTTTTACAGTACATTAAATATAGAGGAAAAAGATATTTCTGCCTATCTGGAAGCAGCTCATCTTCCAGACCACACTTCGAAATATGCTTTTTCCAGCTATATTGGAAAATATATTAATACCAATATTATCCATGCCTTGAAAGAAATCAACAACAGTATATATCTCATAGGTGGCAACGGAAAGGAAAACATCCATACATCCTTAGAGAATTATATTTATTATAACAGTGCAATCGAAGCTTCATACATTCCTTATACAAAGCACCTTCCTCACTTGGAAGCACCCGAAAAAACTTACGGATACATTGACGTATTTCTAACTCTCCAATAAAACAAAAATGTATTTTGCATACTCTCGCAGCCAAATACTTTGGCAGCATATCTTTTGTTCCGTACGCAGTTGCGCCGCCACGTATTTTATCAGCACAGCTTTTGTTGCGCATATAGTCGCATTGCACATTCATAAAAACAATATTCTCTCACCTTACTGCAATAAGACATTTTCTATCATATAATAAAATCCAAATGAAACCTTTTATATTTAAACTATGGCTTCATTTGGATTTCTTTATATATTGGTCATCAATCAATTCTCTATGACCAATGCATCACTTTCATCCATAAAAGGGCGCTCACTGTTTTCAGAGACAGTAATATTACAATGAAATTCCTTTACAAAATCTTTAATAACCCCCAAGCTCTGCAAATTATCCTTCGATCCATATAAAATATGTATCGGAACATTCTATTTCACAATAGCATTCTCTTTTACAAAAGTATAATAATCTCATGACAAGATATCGACGGGTGTCTCAACCTCTCTTTTCTCCTCAAGAATTGATTCAGAGACATCGAACCAAATAAACATTTGATGAATGAGATATTCCATATCCAAAATAGGTGATTGAAGCAAACAATTTTCCAGTTTCCTATCCTTATACCCATGCAGACTGAAGAATATAATTATGTTAAAAACTACCCCTTATTTTATAGGTTCCTTAGCCGGAAGTCCTGCCTTTCTGGGAAACTTCGCCGGTGTACTTTTTACTTTCCTTATAATAAGAAGATTTCTATTAATGTCTGAATCAGGCAGTTCGAAATAAACCTGACCCTCTATCTTTCCGCCAAGCATCGATACTGCCTTCCCTGCCTCTTTTAACTCATCCGTCAATTTTTCTGATTTATAAGAAATAAATAATCCATCTTTTTTCACGAAAGGAAGGCATAGCTCCGAAAGAGTAGACAGATTGGCCACCGCTCTGGATACACATAAATCATATTTTTCCCGGAGCGTCTTATCCTCATTCAGCTTATCCGGCTTAGCATAATCCTCAGCACGTCCATGAAGAGTATCAATACCTGAAAGTCCCAGTTTACCTATTACCTCATCTAAAAATTTAACTCGTTTCTGAAGAGAATCTAACAGAGTAACCTTAATATCAGGAAAAGCGATCTTTAAAGGAATACCAGGAAAACCTGCACCCGTTCCGATATCTATCACTTTACATTTTGCATCGTTCAAAGAAAAAACCGATTTTCCGTCAAAATTTTCATTCATATAGTCAAAAGCCTTAACAATTGAAAGGCTATCGATAAAATGCTTTTTCATAACCTCATCAAAATCTGTAATCGCTGTTAAATTCATAAAAGAATTCCATTCGACTAAAAGCTCATAATACTGCATGAACTGAAATTTCTGTAAGTCGCTCAATTGAATTCCAAATTCCTTCAAATCATTTTCAAACATATTAAACCTTTCCTTTTTAAACTTAACACTTATTATTTTTATTAAACTGTTCCAAATAAACGAGCAGAACAGAAATATCCGCAGGAGAAACCCCGGAAATTCTGGAAGCCTGACCTACCGATACCGGCTTATAAGAAATCAACTTCTGCCGCGCTTCCAAACGAAGACTTTTTATATCATTATAATCCAGATCAGAAGGAATCTTCTTCTTTTCCATCTTCTTAAACTGCTCCACCTGCCGCATCTGGCGGGAAATATAACCCTCATATTTGATTTCTATCTCCACCTGCTCTATGACATCTGCAGGCAAAAGTTGTCTGTTTACATCGATTTCAGATAAAATCTCATAAGAAAGCTCCGGCCTGCAAATTAACTCCGATAAATTCGTTCCGGTTTTTAAAATAGAGCTTCCTTTTAAAGATAAAAACTCCTGAATATTTTTCGAGGCCCCGATAGACGTATTCTTAAGGCGATAAACCTCTTTATCTATCATTTCTCTTTTATCGAGGACAGATTTATAAACTTCCTCGGAAACAAGTCCTGCTTTATATCCCTTCTCCCGAAGGCGCAAATCCGCATTATCCTGACGCAGGATCAACCTATACTCAGCCCTCGAAGTCATCATACGGTAAGGCTCAAAGCTTTCCTTGGTCACTAAATCATCAATCAATACACCTACATAAGCTTCTGAACGATCTATCACAAACGGTTCTTTATTCTGAATGGAAAGGGCAGCGTTAATTCCGGCAATCAATCCCTGAGCTGCTGCCTCTTCATATCCACTGCTTCCATTAAATTGTCCGGCGCTGAAAAGCCCTCTTATATTTTTGAATTCCAAAGTAGGAAATAACTGTCTCGGATTAATACAATCATATTCAATTGCATAAGCATTTCTTACTATCTTACAATTTTCCATTCCCGGCACTGTACGATACATGGCAAGCTGCACATCCTCCGGAAGAGAAGAAGACATCCCTGCCACATACATCTCATTGGTATGAAGCCCTTCCGGCTCAATAAATACCTGGTGCCGTTCCTTATCCGCGAACTTTACTACCTTATCCTCAATAGAGGGACAATACCTCGGTCCCGTTCCCTCTATAATTCCGGCATAAATAGGAGAGCGATCCAAATTCCCTCGTATAATTTCATGGGTGTTCTCATTCGTATAAGTCAGCCAACAGGAAGCCTGATCTATCTGTACATCCTCCGGATCGGTGGAAAAAGAAAAAGGAACCACTCTTTCATCACCGAACTGCTCCTCCATTTTTGAAAAATCCAAGCTTCTTTTATCCATTCTGGCAGGAGTTCCCGTCTTGAACCTTCTCATCTCTATTCCAAGCTTTTTCAAGGAATCCGTCAAATGATTCGCCGACTGCAGCCCATTAGGCCCCGTATAAGTAATACTTTCCCCGCAAAGACATCTGGCCTTTAAATAAGTGCCGGTACAAAGGATTACTGCCTTACATTCATAAATCGTACCGGTAAAAGTTTTTACGCCAACAATATGGTTATCCTCTGTAAGCAGCTCACATACCTCTGCCTGCTTAATCGTCAGATGATCCTGATTTTCCAACACCTTCCTCATAAGTCTGGAATACTCTGCCTTATCTGCCTGGGCTCTAAGCGAATGAACTGCCGGACCCTTAGAGACGTTGAGCATTTTAGACTGAATGAAGGTCTTATCTATATTTTTTCCCATTTCTCCGCCGAGAGCATCTATTTCCCTTACCAGATGTCCCTTGGAGGAGCCTCCTATATTAGGATTGCATGGCATAAGCGCGATACTGTCTACGCTGACAGTAAAAATAACGGTATTAAGTCCAAGCCTCGCACAAGCCAAAGCAGCCTCACATCCGGCATGTCCGGCTCCGACTACACAAACATCCACTTCTTCTTTTATATTAGTTCCAAACATTTTATTTCCTTCTTTCGTTATTCCTATAAAGACAACGAATCAAAATCAAATTAACATAACCTTGCTAATTGTCCACAGTATCATTTTCCCATACAAAACTTTGAAAAAATCTCATTTACCAGATCTTCCCCAACTTCCTCCCCTATTATAGTACCTAAAGAAGAATATGAACTCATCAAATCGATAGAATAAAAATCCTCAGGCATATCATTCTCTAAACTGCTCCTTACCTGAAGCATACTTTCATAAGCATTCATAATCGCTTCCTTATGTCTCATATTCGTAATGAATACTTCATCATTAAAAGATATTTCCCCTTGAAAAAACATATCCTTAATAGCTTGCTCCAATAAATCGATTCCTACATTTTCCTTTGTGGAAGTCTTAATAACCCGTATATGAGAGGCATCCATAGCATTCATTTCATCAGTTAAAATACTTTCTGTGACCACCTCATCTAAATCCGTTTTATTCAAAAGAACTATCACTTTTTTACCGGAAATCATACGAATAATATCATAATCACTCTCATCCAAAGGCAGGGAAGCGTCCACTACAAAAACGATCAAATCTGCTAAAGAAGCATATTTCCTCGCCCTCTCCACACCAATTTTTTCTACCACATCCTCGGTATATCGGATACCTGCAGTATCTATAATATTCAGGCTAATACCATGAAGCCTTATAGATTCCTCTAAAACATCTCTAGTAGTCCCTGCAATATCGGTAACAATCGCCTTCTCCTCGCCAACCAGAATATTTAAAAGAGAAGACTTACCTGCGTTAGGCTTTCCTACAATTACTGTACTGATCCCTTCCTTAAGCATCTTACCGTTATCAGAAGAATCAAGCAATTTTTTTAATCTCGAAATAATATTCTCCGTCTTTTCAGAAAGCTTTTCTCCATAACCCTCCAGACTAATATGCTCCGGGTCATCCAGTGCAGATTCTATAAAAGCAATTTCATAAATAAGCTCCTGCCGGAGCTTTTGAACTGCTTCAGATACCGAACCCTTTAACTGGCTCACAGAACTTTCTAAAGCGAATTGATTCTTCGAATGAATGATATCAATAACCGCTTCTGCTCTAGACAAATCTATCCTTCCATTTAAAAAAGCTCTCTTCGTAAATTCCCCCGGTTCTGCAATCCTGGCCCCATTCTTAACGGCCAGCTCTAAGATACGATTCATCATAAGAACACCGCCATGGCAATTAATCTCAACCGTATCTTCCGTAGTATAGCTGCAGGGAGACTTCATAACGCTGACCATGACCTCATCTACAACTCTATTTGCGTTAAGACCAACTTCATCCACAACAATTTTTTCTTCACCAAAGTTATCCACAATATATCCATAATTTATAGTATGAGAAGTGACTTCACGAAGGATCCTTCTTCCTGATCTCGTTCGAAACATTCTATCTGCAATTTCAATTGCTTCTTCACCGCTAATTCTGATAATTCCAATTCCGGAATCTGCCATCGCAGTAGCAATGGCTGCAATAGTATCTGTCTTCATAATAAACCTCTTATTCTGTGAGCATAGCTGCATATTCATTGGTTCTATAATAAGAGTACTTTCCTAATTATAACAAAACCCTTGAATCCATGTAGATTCAAGGGTTTATTATATCACACATCTTTATTTTTTTAAAGTAACAACTACGCGGCGGAAAGGTTCTTCTCCTTCACTATGAGTAGTAACGTACTTATCTCCCTGCAAAGCAGAATGTATAATTCTTCTTTCATAAGGATTCATAGGTTCAAGTGACAGAGAACGCTTTGTTCTCTTAACCTTATAAGCCATATTTTTCGCAAGATTTTCAAGGGTATCTTTTCTTCTCTGTCTGTAATTCTCAGTATCTACTTTCACACGGATATAGTTTTCTGCATCCTTATTAATTACCAAAGATACAAGATATTGAAGAGAATCGAGAGTCTGACCTCTCTTTCCGATAAGAACTCCCATTTCATCACCGCTCAAATCGATATCCAGCGAGCTGTCCGCTTCATTATATTTCGTATTGACTACCACAGTAAGATTCATTGCTTCGAAAACATCCGCAAGGAAAATCTTCGCCTTATCATCGATAGAGGATTTCACTCTGGCCTTAATAACTGCAGGCTTCGAGCCAATCCCAAGAAATCCGGAGGAACCTTCTTCCACAACTTCATAATCCAATTTATCGCTCGTAACAACAAGTTTTCTACAAGCTTCCGTAATCGCATCATTTACAGTTTTTGCTGAAATCTCAATAAATTCCATGACCATACCCTCCTACTTATTATTCTTTTCATTAAATTGTTTTACCATATTAGCCTTGGAAGCAATACTTCCAGGCTTTGCACTCTTGCTATAATACTCTGTCGATTTCTTTACTGCTTCATCCTTCTCCTGCTGCGTCATTGAGGAAATCTCAGAAGCCTTCTGTTCTGCCTGCTTAGCTGCCACATTTTTCGTACTCATGTTAGCATAATCATTAATTGACTTTAAATTAATTCCTTTTGATTTCTCCAGTTTCTTATTTCTCTTCTCTACGTTCTTCTTAATAAGTTCATCCAGATCCATCTTGTCGATATGCTTATTAATCACTATCTGCTGAACACTTCTCACTACCGAACCGGCAATCCAGTAAAGGCCCATACCTGCGGGAAGAGTATAACAGAAAAATGCTGACATAATAGGCATCATCGTATTCATTGTCTTCATGGAAGAAGCCATCGGATTATCCTTGTTATTGCTTGTATCCGGCTGAGGCATCAACTTCGTATTAACCCACTGGGTAACTGCCGACAATACAGGAACTGCAAGAGCCGCTACTATCATAAGATAAGTTCCGCTGGCAATTGCTTCTTTCATAATAAAAGAAGGAGAATTTCCTATATTCAAACCGAGGAAGTTATTATATTTATCCAGAGTCTGAAGAGTATTCGTTACATCCGCAGATAAATTGGGAAACTTATCCGAAATAGAAAGCCATTCGGAGGTAGAAGCCTTGTTCAGAACATCGATAAAAGTATTCTGCACATAGTCAACAGTGCCGCTGGTAAAAGCATCTGACTCAAACTGCTTACTATACATGTTAGATTCTTTAAAAGCTCTTATGAACTCCGTACTTCCCGGGGAAGCAATCAACTTGTCCACCAAGGGGAAAAATGCTTCCTTAATCTTACCTACATAAGCAGGCATAGAATAAATTACACGGTAGAGTGCAAACAATATAGGCATCTGAATAATGAGCTGAAGACAGCTTCCTGTAGGAGAAACGCCATATTTCGCATACACAGCCTGCGTCTCCTCATTCATCTTCATAGCATTGTCATTGTCTTTCTTATTCTTGTACTTCGCTTGAATCTCCTGAAGTTCAGGGTTCATCTTAGCTGAAAGCTTAGAGAACTTCTGCTGCTTAATAGTGAGAGGCATCATTATAAGATAAATAACAATAGTAAATAAAATAATAGCCAAACCAATATTGGGAATACCTATTTTATCCAAACAGAAGAAAATTCCTTCCATTATATATCCGAGAAGCTTAGCGACCGGCCCTATAATAAAAGTTTGATTCTGGGTTAATATAATACCTGACAATTTTTCTCCTCCTTAATGAAACGTAACATAAATTTTAATTAGTATTTATTCTATGGAACCGGATCATAGCCTCCCTTAGAAAAAGGATTACACCGTAAAATTCTCCATAACGACAAAAGCCCGCCTTTTAAAGCGCCGTATTTGCTGACCGCTTCCAGACCATACTCTGAACAAGTAGGAAAATAAGGGCATTTTGTTCTCTTCATAGGAGAAATATATTTTCTATAGAACTTAATCATGTAAATCAATAATTTTTTCATAATAATTATCAAATCAAACTTTCATACATACATTAAAAACATCCAAATTAATTTAAGATAAAAACAATTTATACGATAAAATTACTATTCAGCTTTCCATACCGCAAAATCAAAATTGCGTCTCTATTCATAATAACCATAATAGTATACTTATAGTAAAATATCTATTATAATAAACTCATAATAATAAATAATAATATACTATTAATCATTATAAAAATATATCTTTAATATATGATGAAGTTTTCCCAGATGTAATAATGCGCTTTCTATATCGGCATATGAAGCCGAAGCCGCACTGTTTCTTGCAACGACTACTATATCTAATCCACCATTAAATATATTTTCATGCAGTCTGTAACTTTCTCTCAACAATCTCGTCACTCTGTGGCGCACGACACTGTTTCCAACTTTTTTACTTACCGATATTCCGATTCTGTTCATATCTCTGTTATTTTCCAACACATACATTACAAGATATTTATTAGCATAGGATCTGCCACTTTTATAAACAGTTCTGAAATCGTTGTTTTTCTTCAATGATTCTGAAAATCTCATATTTTTCGCCACAAGAGAAAAAAGGCCACAAAACTGCGGCCTATGCTGACAATCTCTTTCTTCCTTTTGCTCTTCTGGCAGCTAATACTTTTCTTCCGCCCGGAGTACTCATTCTGGATCTGAAACCGTGAACTTTCTTTCTCTGTCTGTTTTTAGGCTGAAATGTCATTTTCATAATTGGTGCACCTCCTTTTTGAAAACCCTCTATAAATTTCTATAATAAGGTAAACGAATAGTTTTTTATTAATATTGTGTTGGAAAAATATCATTACGATTATATAAGATAAAAAAGTTCCCGTCAAGTAAATAACCATAAATTTAATAAATTAAAAATACCCAAAAAAGGCCGAAAAAATCGTGATTTTAACTAAAACTACATATTGTTATTTCAAAGACAAGCTAACCACTAAATGTAGACCAACAAAAAAGTTATTCACATAAAGGCAAATTAATTTTTAATTTACATAAATCTATCCACATATTGTGTATAAGATGTGGATAACTCCTTTATAGCATGTGAAAATAAAGTGAATTAAATAAAAAAATCCTTTAATAATAAACCTTCCCTTATGTTAATAATTATTTTTATAGTTATACACATAGCTTCAGGATATAAAAAATACTATGTTAACTTTCATTTCAAAATCACATTTTATTCCCCTAAATTATCCACAATACGTGCATAAATCCGTTCATAAAATTAACCATTTGAAATTTTATATTATTTATATTAAGATATAAATGAGGTATTTTCGCTTAAGTGATACCAATAACCGGAGGCATTTCATGGATTCTATTAAAGAGAACTGGGAATTAATTAAACAAACGATAAAAAAAGAATATGATTTATCCAATATTTCTTATAATACATGGGTAGCTAATCTCAATTTTTACAGCGTGGAAAAAGATGTGGTCACTATTTTAATCCCGTCCGACCAAGCTCATGCGCTCAGTTACATAACGAACAAATATAAGAGTTATTTTCAGGTGACTATCACGGAGATGATGGACCATGAATATGACATATCTTTTATATTGGAAAAAGATGTGGATGAGAATGATAATTCCATGGCTTTGAAGCCTCAATACAATATCAATTATGAGAAAGCCAACCTGAACCCGAAGTACAGATTCGATACCTTCGTAGTAGGAAGCAATAATAAATTTGCTCATTCTGCTTCCCTCGCAGTCGCTGAATCTCCCGGGGAAGCTTACAATCCCCTTTATTTATACGGAGGAGCGGGACTGGGCAAGACTCACCTCATGCACTCCATCGGACATTTTGTCTTAAATCAGAATCCGAACATGAAGGTGCTCTACGTTACCTCAGAACAATTTACCAATGAAGTAATTGAATCTATAAGAAGCGGTAACGCTGCGGCTATGACGAAGTTAAGGGAAAAATATAGGACGGTAGATGTGTTACTCATCGATGACGTACAGTTTATTATAGGTAAGGAAAGCACGCAGGAGGAATTCTTCCATACCTTTAATGTACTCCACTCTTCCGGAAAGCAGATTATTCTCTCCTCAGATAAGCCTCCCAAGGAAATGGAAACTTTGGAAGAAAGGTTCCGTTCCAGATTCGAATGGGGACTTATCTCGGATATACAGCCTCCTGATTACGAAACCCGAATGGCTATCCTTAAGAAAAATGCGGAAAGCTACAGCAAAGAAGTGGATAATGAAATTTTCAAATATATCGCTACCAATATTAAATCAAATATAAGAGAATTAGAAGGCGCTTTTAACAAAATCATAGCCTTTTCCAAATTAAATAATGTAGATATAACTCTTGATATCGCAGAGGAAGCGCTAAAGGATATTATTTATCCTGATAAACCGAAAGAAATAAGCCCTTCCTTCATTATTAATGTAGTTTCGGAGCAGTTTGGAGTAAATCCGGAAGATATTACTTCCAAAAAACGTAACTCTGAGTTCGTGGAACCAAGGCAGGTCGTTATGTACCTTTGCCGCAGCATGACAGATACTTCTTATCAAAATATAGGTAAGATTCTTGGTAAAAAGGATCATACCACCATTATCCACGGTGTAAATAAAATTACAGAAGAACTTAAGAACAATGAAGAACTTAAAAATAAAATAGAAATCATCAGAAAAAAAATTAATCCATCTTAGATTTCATAATAGCTTTCCACAATTTAATGTTTATTATTATGTGGTTAGACTGTTGATATTTTCATAAGTCTTCAATTTTATTAAAAATAATCAAGCTTGATTTAAGGTCTTATGAAAAGGGATGTGAATAATTCACATGTTATCCAAAAGTTATATTTAGTTTTTCACACATATTATGATTTCTTTTTTCACTGAAAAATAGTATAATAGATAAGGTTATACACATATCAACAACTATTACTAATTATATTATTAAATTCATTATATATTAACCGGTTTTCGGCAAATCAAATTTTTCATCTTTTCAGGAAGGGAGTTATACACAAATGAAATTAGTTTGTTCAAAATCAAATCTGCTTAACGGAGTACAAATCGTATCGAAGGCTGTTCCCAATAAAACGACAATGTCTATTCTCGAATGTATTCTCATCGATGCAAGGGGAGGGAACATCAAACTGATAGCCAATGATATGGAGCTTGGTATAGAGACCTTGATTGAAGGAAATATAGTGGAAAAAGGCTTGATTGCTTTGGATGCCAAGATTTTTCTGGAAATAGTAAGAAAGCTTCCCGACAACGATATAACTATTGTAACGGATTCCTCTTATAAGACTACCATTACTTGTGAAAAGGCTAAATTTAACATTATAGGAAAGTCTGGAGATGATTTTTCCTATCTTCCTTCTATCGAGAAGATAGATTCCATTATTGTTTCTCAGTTTACCTTGAAAGAAGTGATCAGGCAGACTATATTTTCTATTTCTGATAACGACAGTAATAAACTGATGACGGGTGAATTATTTGAAATCAACGAGGATATTTTGAAGGTAGTTTCTCTGGATGGACACAGGATATCCATAAGAAAAATAGGACTGAAGAATTTTTACATGTCTAAAAAAGTAGTAGTTCCCGGCAAGACTTTAAGTGAGATAAGCAAGATATTGTCCGGTGGGATGGAGGAGGATGTACATATCTTCTTTACGGACAAACATATCGTATTTGAATTTGAAAGCACTACCGTAGTTTCCCGTTTGATAGAAGGGGAATATTTCAAAATAGATCAGATGCTTTCCAGCGATTATGAGACAAAGGTAAGAATAAATAAAAAGGAATTCTTGAATTGTATTGACAGAGCTACTCTTCTCGTAAAAGAAGGGGATAAAAAGCCAATTATTATTAATATAATTGACGGAATGATGGAACTTAAGATTAATTCCACCGTAGGAAGCATGAATGAAGAAATTGACATCGATAAAAAGGGAAAAGATATTATGATTGGCTTTAATCCGAAATTTTTAATCGACGCCCTTCGAGTAATCGATGATGAAGAAATCGATATTTATCTGGTGAATCCAAAGGCTCCCTGCTTTATCAGGGATGTTGAGGAGAAGTATACTTACTTGATTCTTCCGGTAAATTTCACTACTGTGAATTAGTTTATATATTGAAGTTCATTTTTTTGCTAAGCTGCAATATATGGATAAAAGATGTGATAAAACTTTATTTTGTCATTTGCAGTTTTCGCAAAATTGCATAGAAATCCAATTTTAGATTTGAAGTATGAAATATTAAACTATAATGTTTATTTATATAATGAATTTCACGATTATAAACTATAAATTTGAAATTTAAGGAAAATTATGGAAATAATAAAATTAAGAGACGAGTATATTAAACTCGGTCAGGCCCTAAAGGCTGTAGGTTTTGTGGATTCCGGAGTAGAAGCGAAGGATGTCATCATGAACGGAGAAGTGAAAGTGAACGGTGCGCCGGAATTTCAAAGAGGAAAGAAGCTTTATGATAATGATATTGTGGAATTTAGCGGAAAAAAGATTTTAATACAAAAATAATGGTTATCTGCATTTTTGTATTTGGAAAATAAGGTGTAAGCATGATTATTAAATCGTTGGAACTGATGAATTTCAGGAATTATGAATTTCTGGATCTGAAGTTCAGTGAAGGAACAAATATTCTGTACGGCGATAACGCACAAGGGAAAACCAACGTGTTAGAAGCTATTTATCTATCCGCAACCACAAAATCACATAAAGGAAGCAAGGACAGAGATATTGTTAAATTCGATTCAGAAGAAGCTCATATAAGGACTTATCTTGAAAAGCAGGAAATTCAATACAAGGTAGACGTACATCTTCGTAAAAATAAATCAAAGGGGATTGCGATTGACGGACAGAAGATTAAAAAAGCGGCAGACCTCTTGGGCTTATTGAACGTTGTCTTTTTTTCTCCCGAGGACTTAAGCATTATTAAAAACGGACCTGCAGAAAGAAGAAGGTTTGTGGATATGGAACTTTGTCAATTGGATAATTTTTATCTATATAATCTAAATCATTATAATAAAATAGTAAATCAGAGAAATAAGCTTTTAAAGGATATGTATTTTAAACCTGAGTTAAAAGAAACTTTGAATATATGGGATTCTCAGCTGGTGTCCTTTGGAAGCAAGATCATTGAAAGGCGTCGTATCTTTGTGGAGCAGCTCAATGAGATTATTTATGACATACATAAGAGGTTGTCCGGAGATAAAGAGGAATTGTCTATAAAATATGAACCTGATGTGGAAATCGACGATTTTGCTAAGTTGATGAAAAACAGCCAGGAAAAGGATATCAGGTTAAAGCAGACTTCGATAGGGCCTCATAGAGATGATTTTTGTTTTATGGTAGGGAATATCGATATTCGAAGATTTGGTTCTCAGGGACAACAGAGAACGGCAGCCCTTTCTCTCAAATTATCCGAAATAGAGCTGGTGAAGAAAATTACCAAGGATATTCCTGTTTTGCTTTTGGACGATGTTCTTTCGGAGTTGGACAGTAGCAGACAGAATTATCTTCTTAGCAGTATAGGAGATATACAGACAATTATCACTTGTACAGGCTTGGATGAATTTGTGAATAATAGATTTGAAATAGATAAGGTTTTTAAGATAGTAGAAGGAACTGTCCAGGAATAGGTCACTATTCATTCTGCGGCTTACTGATATGAAACAATTAATACGCAGAAGTATTGCGCAGCAGTATTTCGCGCTTGAAAGGAGCATAGCTATAAAAATGAGTAATGAAAATGTATACGGAGCGGATCAAATACAAATATTGGAAGGTCTTGAAGCTGTAAGGAAGAGGCCTGGTATGTATATTGGAACTACATCTTCCAGGGGCCTCCACCATCTGGTTTATGAAATTGTAGATAATGCCGTAGATGAAGCACTTGCAGGATATTGTGATAAAATTGAAGTTACTATCAATGAAGATAATTCTGTAACAGTTATAGACAACGGGCGCGGTATTCCTGTAGGAATTAACCATAAAGCCGGTATTGCTGCCGTGGAGGTAGCGTTTACTATTCTTCATGCCGGCGGTAAATTCGGAGGAGGAGGATATAAGGTGTCCGGCGGCCTTCATGGTGTAGGAGCTTCCGTTGTAAATGCTCTTTCCGACTGGCTGGAGGTTGAGATATATCAGGACTCAAAGATACACAAACAAAGATATGAAAAAGGACATGTCTGCTATTCCTTGAAAGTGATAGGAGAATGTCCGGAGGGACAGACAGGAACGAAGGTTACTTTTAAGCCTGATGCCACCATCTTTCAGGAAACCACTGTTTTTGAATTCGATATTTTGAAGCAGCGTCTTAGGGAAATGGCTTTCCTTACGAAGAATCTGAAAATTATTCTTAAGGATATGAGGGTAGAAGAAGACAAACAACCTATTGTAAGAGAATTCCATTATGAAGGCGGAATTAAAGAATTCGTATCTTATCTGAATAAGAGTAAGACGGCGATTTATGATAATATAATGTATTTTGAAGGTATGAAGAATAATGTTTATGTTGAGGTTGCTATGCAGCATAATGAGTCTTATACCGAAAGCTCTTATAGCTTTGTTAATAATATAAATACCCCCGAGGGCGGAACTCACTTAATAGGTTTTAGAAATGCTCTTACCAAGACCTTTAACGATTATGCAAGAAACAATAAGTTATTAAAGGAAAATGAAACTAACCTTATGGGTGAGGACATAAGAGAAGGCTTAACAGCAATTGTCAGCGTTAAGATAGAGGATCCTCAGTTCGAAGGACAAACTAAGCAAAAGCTTGGAAATTCTGAAGCCAGAGGAGCCGTAGACAGTATCGTCAGCGAACAGCTCACTTACTTTTTAGAGCAGAATCCTTCCATAGCCAAAGTTATATGTGAGAAATCCATTCTTGCTCAGCGTGCCAGGGATGCTGCAAGAAAAGCGAGGGATTTAACAAGAAGAAAGACAGCTTTGGAAGGAATGAGCCTTCCAGGAAAGCTTGCAGATTGTTCAGATAAAGATCCTGCCAATTGTGAAATTTATATTGTTGAGGGAGATTCTGCCGGCGGCAGTGCGAAAACTGCCAGAAGCCGTGCGACTCAGGCTATTCTTCCCCTTCGAGGCAAGATACTTAATGTAGAAAAAGCCAGACTTGATAAAATATATGCTAATGCGGAAATAAAAGCAATGATTACTGCCTTTGGTACAGGAATTCACGATGATTTCGATATCAACAGGCTGCGTTATCACAAAATTATTATTATGACAGATGCCGATGTTGATGGAGCGCATATTTCTACTTTGCTGCTGACCTTTCTTTACCGTTTTATGCCTAATCTTATCAAAGAAGGCTACGTATATTTGGCACAGCCTCCTCTTTATAAGCTTGAGAAAAATAAAAAGGTGTGGTACGCCTACAATGACGAAGAACTGGACAACATTCTTCAAGAGGTAGGAAGAGATCAGAATAATAAGATTCAGCGTTATAAAGGACTTGGAGAAATGGACCCGGAACAGCTCTGGGAAACTACCATGGATCCTGAAAGGCGCATTCTTCTCCGAGTAACTATGGATGGAGAGGCCGAATCGGAAATCGACTTGACATTTACTACACTTATGGGTGATAAAGTAGAACCGCGGCGCGAATTCATTGAGGAAAATGCAAAATTTGTAAAGAACCTTGATATTTAATCAGCACTGCGATTACGAAATGGAGATAATGAAAAATGGAAGAAAATATTCAAGACACAGTCTTTGATAAAGTTCATGACGTGGATTTGAAGAAGACTATGGAAACCTCTTATATCGATTATGCTATGAGCGTTATCGCTTCCCGTGCATTGCCTGACGTAAGGGATGGTTTGAAGCCGGTACAGCGAAGAGTGCTTTATTCCATGATAGAATTGAATAATGGTCCTGATAAGCCGCATAGAAAAAGCGCGCGTATTGTCGGCGATACCATGGGTAAGTACCATCCTCACGGCGATAGTTCCATATACGGAGCGCTGGTAAATATGGCGCAGCCATGGTCTACCCGCTATCCTTTGGTAGACGGGCACGGTAACTTCGGTTCTGTGGATGGAGACGGCGCGGCAGCTATGCGTTATACGGAAGCCAGACTTTCCAAGATTTCCATGGAACTTCTTGCGGATATCAATAAAGATACGGTAGATTTCTTACCCAACTTCGATGAGACGGAAAGAGAGCCTTCCGTACTTCCCAGCCGTTATCCAAATCTTTTGGTAAATGGTACTACGGGTATCGCAGTAGGTATGGCTACTAATATACCTCCTCATAATTTACGCGAGGTAATAAATGCTGTATTAAAAATCATTGATAATAGAATTGATGGTGACAGAGATACAGATATAGAAGAAATACTTTCTATTATTAAAGCTCCTGATTTCCCTACCGGCGGAATTATTCTCGGAACGAGGGGAAGCGAAGAAGCTTACCGTACCGGCCGAGGTAAGGTAAGAGTGCGTGCAGTTACCGATATAGAAACTCTTCCTAACGGTAAGAGCAGGATAATAGTAACTGAGCTTCCTTACATGGTAAATAAGGCAAATTTAATTCTGAAAATCGCAGAACTCGTGAAATTAAAGAAAATAGATGGGATTACCGATCTTCGTGACGAGTCTGACAGAGAAGGTATGCGCATTGTTATCGAGCTTCGAAGGGATGCGAATGCCAATGTAATTATGAATCAGCTTTACAAGCATACCCAGATGCAGGATACCTTCGGTATTATAATGATAGCGCTTGTAAACAACGAACCGAAGGTTATGAATATCCTCGATATGCTTACAAATTATTTGTCTCATCAGGAAGAAGTCGTAACCAGAAGGACGAAATATGATTTAAATAAAGCCGAAGAAAGAGATCATATTTTACAAGGTCTGTTGATCGCTCTCGATAATATCGATGAAGTAATTAACATTATAAGAAGCAGCGATAACGTTCAGACTGCAAAACAAAGATTGATAGAACGTTTCGGCCTCTCTGATGCTCAGTCCCAGGCTATCGTAGATATGAGACTTCGTACTCTCACAGGCTTGGAAAGAGATAAGATAGAGAATGAGCATAAGGAATTGCTTGAAAAAATTGCTGAGTTAAAGGCTATTCTTGCCGATAGAAAACTGCTGCTTGGAGTAATCAGGGAAGAAATTTCGATTATTGCTGAGAAATATGGAGATGATAGAAGGAGCGTGATAGGCTTCGATGTCTATGACATCAATATGGAGGATCTTATTCCTAAGGATAATACGATAATTGCAATGACCAGCCTCGGTTATATTAAGCGTATGACTATTGATAATTTCAAGAGCCAGAATCGCGGCGGTAAGGGTATCAAGGGAATGCATACCATAGAAGAGGACTATATCGAGGACCTCCTTATGACTACGACCCATCATTATATTATGTTCTTTACCAATTTCGGGCGGGTCTATAGACTGAAGGCTTATGAGATACCTGAAGCAGGAAGAACAGCCAGGGGAACTGCAATCATCAATTTATTGCAGCTCAATCCGGGAGAAAAGATTTCTGCTATCATACCTGTAAAAGACTATGAAGATGATAAGAACCTTTTCATGGTTACGAAAAAGGGTATTGTAAAGAAAACTTATATTATGGAATATAGCAACGTGAGAAAGAACGGTCTGGCCGCTATCAATCTTAGAGAAGATGATGAGCTGATCGAAGTAAAAATTACCGATGTCAATACGGAAATATTCCTTGTTACTAAGCACGGTATGTGTATCCGATTCAAGGAAACTGATGTGAGGGCAACGGGAAGAGCTTCTATGGGTGTAATTGGCATGAATTTAAGCGATAGAGATGAAATCGTTGGAATGCAGCTTGATCACCAAGGGGATTCTCTCCTCATCGTATCCGAGAACGGTATGGGCAAACGTACCTATCTTGAGGAGTTCACTGTACAAAAACGAGGCGGTAAGGGAGTAAAGTGCTATAAAGTCACAGAAAAGACAGGATATGTGGTAGGAGTAAAGGCAGTAAATGATGACCATGAAATTATGATGATAACCACTCTGGGAACCGTTATCCAGCTTCGTATGGAGGATATCTCCACTTTAGGAAGAATTACCTCCGGCGTTAGATTGATTAATCTCGATGAAGGAGTGAAGGTAGCTAAGATAGCTAAAGTAAGAGAAAAGGTCTCAAATGGCAATCAGGAATTCGAAAATCTCGAAGATGCTCTTGAGGATATACCTGAAGATGAGAAACATCCTGTAATAATCGAAGAGGAAGAAGAAGTAACTCTTCCTACTGAGGAAACGGAAGAATAAATTAAAATTTAAAAAGGATAAATCCATTTCATTAAAACGTAAGAAATTGGATTTATCCTTTTTTATTGAATGCAAGAGTGATTAATGAAATACCTATAGATATTGTTTATATATCAATTAGTGAATATGATCTATTAGTTCTTGCTGATAAGCATTCCATAGTTCTGTGGAGAAATCCATGGATAATTCACTACTTTTAATCATTTCATCATATAAGATATCATTAATTTTATTTGTTCCGAAAAAATGCATTATCTCCCTTTCATATGTATCGCTTATTACATATGCCAGACTGAACTCTTCAAAGCAAAATATAACCATATTCGATAAATCGCTGTTAATGATTTTCATTTTATTATAGCTTCCTTCTTTTAAATAGGAATCGAATCGCTGCAAATATGGTATTCTCTTATTGGGCGGGAAATAAAAAGTGCCTATAAAGGGAACGATCACTTTTCCCATAGATATAAATTTATCCATAGAAGTACTGGATACTGAGTAATTAGTATTGTTAGACATAGCATCATCAAACAATTTCTTAAGATTATTTTTAAGGGTTTTATCTCCATTTAAAGTATCTAACTCTTCATTTGTTAACATATATCCGAAAGAAGTAAAGTTATAAACACTTTTAAGCTTCTTATCCGCTAATTTATCAAAAAAATCAGGATTATCTTCTAAAAATGTAATAATTTCTTCTTTTTCATAACTGATTTTTCTCGCGTCCCTCTTCATAAGAATATTATAGAAAACTGCAATATAACTCTTATTATAAACGGCAGTTAAAATCGGAGTTCCATCTATCTGAGCATTAAAGAACATCAAAATATTACCCTTTAAAAGTAAGAAAGGAGAAATGTCCTGAGATGTCTCCCAAAGGTTAATCTGAAAATGCTTCTGGTATTTAACAATCAGTGAAAGAATACTGTCAAAGCTTATAGTGCCGGGATTCTTTTGTTCGAGTTCGTTTAAAAAATTTTTATTGTAAAAGAAATTAAATATGATATTTTTAAATCCATCTTTCCCTATGAGTACCATTTTCTGGAATATCTTTGTATATGAGGAGTCTAGTAAGGGAATGGAGAAATAAATTTCTAATGGATTATTGGAATTGCTTGTAACATAATCCGATAAAAGGATGCAGAGAAGACCTAAAACCGGCCTTTTGCCAATATAATACTGTCCTCTCTCAGAACAATCTAAATTGATGTTAATTTCTTCCGTGAAGGCCCCGTCTAACGCATATTCAATAGCATAGGATAAGAAAGACTGCAAGTCATCCTGAGATTCAAAATCATAAATTACCGGGAAGATATTTTCAAATTTCCAATAGCAACCGGGAGAATAAATATTTTGTGCAAAATATTCGGAAGCCAGCTTGGTAAAAATTTTTCTATCCTTAATGGTAGGAATACCTTTTTCTGTAAGAATCTTACTAAGACCACTTGGAGTCATATTCATGTGAAGTGCGAAATCTGTCTTTTGTTTTTTGGCAATGACAATAAGTTCTTTTAATAGAAAACTGATTTTCATAAGTAATACCACACTTTCCCTTCATGTGTATGAAAAGCACACTTTTGTTTTATCCTGCATTTTTATTTCATTTTAACACAAAAACATATTAATTTACCATCGATTTAAAAAATATTTAGAATATTTTTCTGTTAGGTAACATAATTCGACTATTTTTTTGAATTATTTTCAAGTTTATTTCTGAGTTATTCTATATACTTTAAAGTAAAAGAAAATGATAATAATTACTATCATTATAATTGATATTATTGATAATAATTATCACTTATAGATCATCATCTAAATATTATCTTTTGTCTTGTAAAAGATTTACATAATATTTTACTAAAAAATTACAAAACGTTAGAGTGAGGAAAAAGAAATGGATCTATTCAAAATGAGAATGAAAAAAAAGTTTTTAAGGGGGATTTCTTGGACACTTTTTTTGGTATTAATAAGCACTAATACTGTATTTGGAACTAATTCTTTGACGGCATATGCGCAGGAAGTTTCTGCTAATTCTGCTATAGCTGAGATAACTGGGGAAAGTCAGGATTCTCTAACCGGAGAAAGTACAGAGAACACTTTGGATGGCGTGACTGATGCTGGTATTATCGATGGAGGAGCTGACAGTGGTGAGGGTATTACTGGTGAGAGCATTGAAGAAAGTACTGGGATTAATGAAACTGACAGTGAGGCAGTTTTAGGGACTTTTGGAGCTGATGCAATGCTGTTGGGAGATTTAGAAGGCAGAGTTACACCGCAGGAAGTAGATTTTTTAACTTTTAGTGCAGCAATTCAGCAAAAATTTGATGATGTTTATAAAGATATTGAAGGTACAAGTATTGATCCTATAGATTCGGAACGTGATTTGTATATAAAAGTTTCTTTTAATTTGCCAGTAATAAATGATTTTCCAACCCCTACGGATTATGTTATTAGAGGTGATTGGGCAGATTTTGAAGTAAGTTCTGGTTTTGGATTAGTATTAAATACTCCAATAACATTAAAGGTTAAAGATACCAATATTAAAGTTGGAGTTCTTACATTTACAGAAAATGAAATTGAAAATAATGGAGGAAAAACTTATAAAGTTAAAGCACATATAGAGTTTAATGGCGATGTGTTTGATGATATTAATTCTACTCTTAATAATATTAATTGTTCATTTGATGCACAATTGAAGTACACCGGAAATATAGCAGATAACGATGGTATCGTAGAAAGTGCATCTATTCTTCAAAAAAGTGTTGATGTATATACGCCGGCTCCCCCTATAACATATTCTGTTGCAAAAAGTGGAGTATTAAATTTAGCAGAAAAAAAGGTCAATTGGACAGTAATAGTTGATGCTCAACAAATGGGAAGTACTAGTATTAGTTTAGGTGGATTTAAATTTGAAGATGAAGTTAATAATAGTTCGACAAATCTTGGTAAATATATATCTGGTACATTTGATGTAGATAATGATTTAGATGTAGGTAATAATTTATTAGGAACTTTAACTGGAAATGATAACAAAATAAGTTATGTATTTTCAGATAGTGCAATAGCTCCACAAACAATTACTTTTTCAACAGATATTCCAGAAAGTCTATATTATGGTGCACCTGGAGAAAAAAATATTACAAATACAGCAAAGTTATATGAAAAAGAAATTGATACAACACCTATAGTTACCGCGAATAATAATGCGAGTCCTGTAAAGTTTACTACTCCAAAATGGGTCAGTAAATCAGGTTTACAGACAAATGGAAGTACTACAGGTAGTACTACTCAAAATCCAAACAATCGTCAAATTACATGGACTATTGAAGCTAATGAAATAGGAGCATCACTTAATAATTTTCAAATTATTGATTCTTTACCGGCTGGTTTAGATTTTATATCGGCAACTTTAGAAAAATGGGATAAAGATACAAGTTCATATGTTTCTCAAGGTGTTATTAATCCAACGGATAGTAATTCTGTTTATTCTATGGGAAAAATAGATACAAAAGTACGATTAACCATTGTTAGTGAAGTAAATACTGGTGAAACTATTGTAACAGAGACAAAAAAGTTCACAAATAGCGCAAGTATTAAATGGGATAATTCTGCCAGTCCTTCTTATCCGGCATATCCTACCAATACAAGTAGTGCTGTAGGATTAAAAACGAGTAATGTTTCAATTGATGTTGGATATGATGCCATTACAAAGACAGGAAAGAAAATTGATACTAAGACACGAATAGCTGAATGGGAAATTAAAGTAGAATCAAGAGGTCAAAGTTCCCTTGATAATTTAGTTGTATATGATCTCTTAGTTTATGCTGATAGTGGAAGTGGATTTAATATAAATGATTCTTCTCTTTCAGGATTTCCTTCTGGTGTTGATAGAGATAAAATTAGTATCCAGTATAATCAAAAATATAACGGAGTATTTAATGATTTAAACCATACAGGAGTTGCCTTAACACCTGTTCCAATAATAAAAAATGGAGAAACTGTTGCTGATTTACTTGTATTTGATAATTTTTTAGATGGTATCTCAGAAGACAGTAATAAATTTAGTTTCGAGACTCTCATATTAAATCCGGATATTTATGCCAATAATGGTATTGGTGGTACTGGTGAAACCAAAGTATATAATACGGCAGATTTATTTAATGGTACTACATATATTGATGAAAGCGGGGATGATCTTTCTTATACTAGTAATATTTTAAGGAAAGAGATGATCAAAAGTGGAAATACAACTGTAATTACAGATCCTCTCGATATTGCAAAGGCTAATAGTAAAACTACAAATGCAGCAGAAGGTTTCAATTATATAGATAAGTCAGTAATCTATCGTCTTGTTGTCAATGCGGATGGAATAAATTGGCCAAGTGCTACTGATGGAAGCTTAACTGCATTAGGTGATGTTACAGTTACGGATACTTTGCCGGTAAACTGGAGTTTTACTAAGTTTGAAAATGGAAAAGATTTTTTAATTTTTGAAGCAGATAATAACGGAAATGCAATAGGTACAGTTCTTGATTCTGTAAGTGGATTGAGTCCGAGTATAGCAGGTGATACTGCAGCTTTCACTTTTAGTTCATTAGATAAGGCTTATGTTATTTTAGTAAAAGCAAAGCCTTCTGATGATACTATTCATGAATATTTTAGTTCGAATAAGAAGACAGAAAATATTGAAAATAAAGTAAATTTCAAAGCGGTCTCTTGGACCCCTGGAGTATTTACATCTATAAAATTATCTGTTGAAAGCAAAATTTTATATAAAGAAAAGGATGTTCCAGAAAATGGAATATTACGTTGGACGGTAGAATATAAGCCTTATGGCTTAGCAGCTGGAACAAAAATTGTAGATACGCTTTCTGAAGGTATTGATTTACGTACGAATTCAAAAGGAGAGTTATTACTGAAAGATAGTGATAATAATGACAATATAAAAGCTATTGAATTAATACTGAATGCTGACGGTAAATATTCAGATGGAAGTATAGTTACACTTACAACTGGAATTGGCGGTAATATTTCATATAATAATACAAGCCGTCAATTAACTTTTATTATTCCAGATAAAACAAAGGCATATAGACTTACTTATCTGACCGATTTAACAGGAGATAGTGGTAAGGAAGTTGAAAATCTAGTAAGCTTGTACGATAGCGCTCCAAAGCTTAATTTAAATGCAGTGTCGTATACGATTAATAGCTTGGATGGTATCGCTACTGCTCAACGCAGTGGCTACATAGATATTTTAAAGAGAGATGGTTCCAGCCCATTGGCTGGAGCAGAGTTTACTCTTTTTGCAGAAGATAATATAACAGTTATACGTAAAGGTGTAAGTGATTCAAACGGTAAGATAAGATTAAAAGTGATTCCTGACGGAAATTATTTTTTAAGGGAAACAATAGCCCCTACGAAAGCCCCTGATGGAAGTACTGCGACTTACGCGTTAGAAGGAATCATCCATAAGGTTACAGTTAAGACAGAAGGTTTAGCGGTAACTACTACCATTGATGGAAAAACAGGAGTATTAGAAGTTCAAAATTATCCATTAAATGAAGTTGGAGATTTAACTTTAACGAAAACAATTGCAGGCAATGCAAATGAAGTGGATAAGGATTTCGAATTTAAGATAGTACTTGATAATCCTAACACATCTTTAGACGGTAAGTCTTTCTCATATACTATAAATGGCGTTGTCGCCAGTGATAAAATTACTGGAGATAGTATAGGAAGTACGATTTTGCTCAAACATGGGGATATTTTATTTATTCCTAATTTGCTAAAAGATACAAATTATACTATAACAGAAACAGATTATTCCTCAGAATCATATTCTACTCATAATAATAAAGGGATAGGCAGAGTTGCGACTGGTACGATTAAAGAACAAGAAAGTCAAGACGTTATATTTACTAATACAAAATATAAGCCGGGAAGCTTAGTTATCAGCAAGACAGTAATGGGAAATGGAGGAGAAACAGGAAAAGCATTTGATTTTACCATTGTGTTAAGCGATAAGAATAATGAATATACCTTTACTGGAGTTAATGGAGGACCGAGCGGAAAAATTAAAGGAGAAAAGACAATTTCTCTTAAAGATAGAGAAAGTGTTACTATTGCTGATTTACCTAATACAACAACGTATACTGTAACTGAAGCAGATTATTCTGCCCAAGGTTATATCACAGAATACTCGGATGATAAAAATGGAAAAACCTCAGTTGTTGAATTAAGCGATACAGGTCAAATACCAACAGATGAAGGCGTTTCTGTATCTTTTGTCAATACGAAAAATGTAGGAAGTCTCTCCATAAGCAAAACAGTAGATGGAAACGGGGGAAATAAGAGTAAGGAGTTTGAATTTACTGTTACTTTCAGCGACAATAAAACCTATTCCTATATGGGAACTGGCGTAAGTGATGGAACAATAAAAAGCGGTGACAAAATTAAGCTTGCTGATGGACAATCCATAGAGATTACCGGAATCCTGGAGGGTACCACATATATTGTAAAGGAAACAGATTATTCTTCTGAAGGATATACGATGAAATCCACTGGAGAAACGGGAACGATTTCTAAAAATACCGTTAGTGCAGCACAATTTACCAACACGAAAAATGTAGGAAGTCTCTCCATAAGCAAAACAGTGGAAGGAAACGCAGGAGATAAGAGCAAAGAGTTTGAATTTACTGTTACCTTCAGCGACAACAAAACCTATTCCTATAAGGGAACCGGCGTAAGTGATGGAACGATAAAAAGCGGCGATGTAATCAAGCTTGCTGATGGACAATCCATAGAAATTACCGGAATCCTGGAAGACACCACTTATACGGTAAAAGAAGAAGACTATTCTTCTGAAGGATATGTAACAAAATCTACCGGCGAGACCGGAACGATTTCCAAGGATACTGCCAGCATAGCACAGTTTACCAATACGAAAAATAACGGCAATCTGGCGATAAGTAAATCAGTGGAAGGAAACAGAGGCGACAAGAATAAGAAATTTGAATTTACGGTTACTTTCAATACAAATAATACCTATTCCTATACAGGTACAGGTGTGGATGATGGAACAATAACGAATGGTGATGTAATTGAACTTGCTAACGGCCAATCCATAGAAATCACCGGAATTTTGGAAGGTACTACATATACCGTAGAGGAAAAAGATTATTCTTCCCAAGGGTATGTGAAGAGATCTGTTGGTGAAACCGGAACGATTTCCAAGGATACTGCCAGTGTGGCACATTTTATAAATACTTATGAAGTGGATGAGCCTTATAGCAGCAGTAAGGATCCGGATGATACGGCTTCCTATAAGTCCACTCTGGTTCCTAAATATAGGATGGGAGAGGTACCCAATCCTAACGGAAAGGATGCTCCTGTTAAGATCATTCTGGTGGATAAGGACGGTAATGTACTTGGGACCTACACAAGGGTGCAAAATGCCGATGGTACTTATTCCTATGTGGATGAAAACGGCGTGGCATTGTCAGCGTCTTCCATTGCTAAGACAGGGGACAATATGCCTTTGATTCCAATTATTGTTGTTACGCTAATTGCGGTTGTCGGAGCGGTAGTGCTCTTTTTATACAAAAGAAAAATTTTTGGCTATTACTATGATTCATAAGTACAAAAGATGTAAAAAAAGTACAAAAGAAAAAGCGATTGACCTATGTATCGGAATTCTCTGTACAATTGTCGTTGCAGGATGTTTGAGTGTTGGAATTTATTTCTACTCTCTCTCCTATGACGCCGGAGAATTTCATAGATTGATTGAAACAGCCGAAGACAGGAATACGGCTTTCGCGGATTTATCCGGGGATATGCCTCCTGCCGCGGCAGAAAGTGAACGTTTTATTGATTTAACGGCGTTGCAGCAGGAAAACAGCGATATTGTGGGTTGGATTACAATTCAGGACACAATGATAGACTATCCGGTAATGTATACGCCGAAAGACGGAGAATATTATTTGCATAGAAATTTTATGCAGAAATATTCGTTGTCAGGGGTGCCTTTTATAGACGCAGCCTGTTCCGTCACCCCACGCTCCGACAACGTAATCGTTTATGGCCATAATATGAAAAACGGCTCCATGTTTTCAGGCCTTCTATCCTATCAGGATGAAACGTATTGGAGAGCGCATAAAAAAATCCTCTTTTATACATCCGAAGAGGTGCAGGAATATGAAATACTGGCGGCTTTTCTTATAGATGCCGCCGATGCTTCACAAGTAGAGAAATATTTTTCCGTGAATTTCTCCGGGGAGAAGGAATTTGACAGTTATATCGAAGCAGTAAAGAAGAAATCCTTTTACCGGACCGAAGTAGACGTGCAGTACGGCGATGGACTTCTTACCCTCTCCACCTGCTCTTATCAAATAACAGACGGAAGATTTCTCGTAATAGCTAAGCAAAATTAAGAAATTAGGTTAAGAAATTAAGTTAAAAAATGGATGAAGTAATTGAAGTTACTATTCCGCCTTCTATATCGTGATATAACGTGAAGTCAAAATTGCGTATCTATGCAATCTAGCGAGGGCTGAAGGTGCCAAAATACAATTTTATCGTATTATATTTGTATATATGTTGAAGTTTAGCCGAAATCTGAACTGTAATTAATTGAATTAGAAATAGCTGATTTGAACTTTTACGAGGGATCAAATCAGTTATTTTTTTGCGGTATCGGACACCAGAATAAAAGATAAGGTATGAAAGCTACAGATGATATGATAAAATAACTCTAAAATAAATTTTACATAAACTGATATAGTTTCTAAGTATAATCATACCGTTATAGGAGATAAAGATGCCGGTTAGTATAACGAAAAACAAAGTAAGCGAGCAGTGCATTGAGCAGATGGTTTGTAAAGCCTTTCCGCAGGAAAAGATAAAGAATATTATAGAATTGACGGAAGGCTTTTTCAATGTCGCATTTCAGGTCAGCTTGGAGAAAAGGGACGTCATATTGAAGATTGCACCTCCTCCGGATGCGATTGTAATGACGCATGAAAAAGATATTATGCAAAGTGAAGTGCGCGCGATGAAAATGATAGAGGAGCAATCCATTGTTCCCGTTCCACGGGTATTATTTTATGATAGAGGGCGTGAAATATGTAAAAGCGACTATTTCTTTATGGAGAAGCTGGAAGGCAGCAGCTTTTCAAACATTGCCGACAAGATAGCGCAGGAGGAAAAGGATAAGGTTTTCTTTCAAATGGGAAAATACACGAAAGCGATTAACAGTATTGAAAATGATATCTTCGGCTATTTCGGGCAAAAAGAAAAACAAGGCTCTAATTGGTATGAAGTATTCCGCTCCATGGTGATGGACACCTATTCCGATGCAAAACGCAAGAATATTTCCATACCCGTTTCCGAGGAACAAATATTATCCATGCTAAAGGCAGACAAAGAAATATTTGAAGAAGTGAAGAAAGCGAAGTTTGTCCACTGGGATATATGGGCTGGAAACGTATTCGTAGAAAATAAAACGGTAACTGGGATCATCGATTTCGAAAGGTGCTTATGGGCCGATGAACTTATGGAGGTGGGATTTAGAACCTATGGGTTGGAAAAAGCCTTTTTTAAGGGATATGGAATCGAAGAGTTAAGTGATAAACAGTTAAAAAGGGCAAAGTGGTACGATATCTATTTGTTCTTAATTGCCTGTCTGGAATGTGACTACAGGATGTACGATAACAAAGGAATGTATGAGTGGGGAAGCGAAATGCTTAAGAAGAGCATCCATGAAAAAAGTAGATGGTAAAATTGATTCAAAGGAAAAAGAAGAGGAGAAGGTAAATTATGGTTTGTCCAAAATGCGGAAGCAATCATGTGAACACACAGACGGTAACGGATACGGAAGTGACGGAGAAGACGAAGGGGTTCGGATGTATAAAGGCATGTATCGGCTTTTTAATCTTTAACGTATGGGGAATCCTTTGCGGACTGTGCGGGATGGGAAAAGGAAAGAGAACGACGAGAACAAAATCGAAGGTAGTAAATGTATGTCAAGACTGCGGCAATCGTTTTTAGAAATCATCAGGACGCTTGGAAATGAAAGCGGATGTCACCAGATGCCGGAAAGGAGCTTTTTTTATAAGGATAAGCAGTTTCCGGTTTGTGCCAGATGCACAGGTGTATTTATTGGCCATTCTCTTGCTGTTGTATTATTTTTTATGAAAAAGCAAATTTCCTTTAGGAAGTGCTGTATCCTAATGGGAATTATGGGCGCAGATTGGTGTATACAAGAAGTAGGGCTGGAAGAGTCCACCAACGGAAGGAGATTGATAACCGGTTTCCTTGGTGGACTGGGTTTGTTCAGCATATATAGTATTATAATCAGAAAAGCAATCAGCCTTTTGTCCGGAAAGAGTCTGCAATAAAACTGCAGAGTATGGAAAAGGTTTTAAAAGCAACTTTCGTTGGGGATATTTATCCTACATATTCTTCCTGTGGAAAGAAAATAAATTATCTAAATATCTGCTTGAACATCATTGATTTCCCTTTATCTATATGCTTAATTCCAGGCATACAGCAGGAAAATAAAATTTCCTGCATAATTCGTGAAATTTTCAAAAGTGTAATTCTAATATTTTTTACTCTGATTTTTCTATAGAAATCTTTTTTCCGATTCTCCATAATCTTTTCAATAAAAAGACAAATCCTTCTTTAAAAAAACAATAATTGAGAGAAGCAAAGCAAGAATTACATAGTAAAGCAACAATTGATAAATTATAATGATTTTAAGAAAAACATGATAAAGATTCGTAAATGAAATAGTGTTTGGCAAAAATAAAAAATAATAAAATGTTGGATTGGAGGCAGATATGGGAAGTGTTCGTAATCCGTTATTGGAGGGATTTTATCCGGATCCGTCGATTTGCAGATCCGGGGAAGATTACTATATTGTAAATTCTACGTTTTCTTATGCGCCGGGAGTTCCTGTTTTTCATAGTAAGGATTTGGTGCATTGGGAGCAGATCGGACACGTGCTGGTGCGTGAAGAACAGCTTCCCTTAAAAGGGGCGGGAATGTCCCAGGGAATTTATGCGCCGTGTATCAGGTATCATAAGGGTATATTTTATATGATTACAACAAACGTGTCGGGAGGGGGAAATTTTTATGTGACGGCCAAGAATCCAGAAGGGCCTTGGTCCGACCCTGTTTATTTGAAGGATGCGCCGGGAATCGACCCCAGCTTGTATTTTGAAGGAGAGGATTGCTATTATATCGGGCAGCGTGGTAAAACGGATTCCAAATATTACGGCGATTGTGAAATATGGATACAGAAACTGGATCTGAGCAAGGGGGAACTGACAGGAGAAGTCCATGTAGTGTGGGATGGAGCCATAAAAAATGCTATTTGGGCCGAAGGTCCTCATTTGTATAAAAAAGGGGATTATTATTATGTGCTTATAGCCGAAGGCGGAACCAGTTATGAGCATAGTATTTGCTTCGCAAGGAGTAAGAATATATTTGGTCCTTATAAGGCCTGCCCTTACAATCCCATACTTACCCATAGGCATCTCGGACATAATGTCAAAGTGCAGAATGTAGGTCATGGGGATATCGTTGAGACGCCGGAGGGGCTTTGGTATATTGTTATGCTGGGAACCAGGCCGGAAGAAGGATATGCACCCCTTGGCAGGGAAACCTTTTTAGCCGAACTCGTATGGGAGAACGATTGGCCAATCGTTAATCCGGGGGAAGGTAAGCTGAAGGAGATTCAAGAGGTTCCTTCTGCTTGGGAAAGTGAAGTAAACGCTCTTGGCAATAGAGGAAATATCGAATGGGGAGATTCTCTAGATCATAGATGCGTCTTTTTTCGTTTCCCGGAGAAGGACATGTATCGAATAGAAGAGGGTGGAAAACTTGCTCTTAAGATCCTTTCTCAAAATATATATGATGAACTGTCACCTGCTTATATCGGAGTAAGGGTTATTTCTAAAGACTTTTCCATAGAAACGACGATGGAATTTACTCCTTACAGCATGCAAGAAGCGGGGTTGGTCTACTTATACGATGAAAAGAACTATGTACGTTTTACTGTAACTGCTTCGGATACCGCTGTTAATGGAAGTAAGATAAGAATCATAAAGACGGAAAGAGAAAAAGAAACCGTCTTATTCGAGGAGGAGGCAGCTGCAGATTGCTATAGACTGAAAATGCACGTAAAGGGACTTTCGCTGGCTTGTATGGCGGAGGGAAGAATATTGCAAAGCACTGATATCCGCGGTCTTACTTCGGAAGTTGCCGGAGGTTTTGTGGGCTGTACTATGGGCGTTTATGCGACGTCCAATCACGATGTTCATAATGGCGGTTATGCCCGCTTTACAAAATTAATTCTCACGTAGACAGCGAGCCGGGTATGAATGCTGCATGTCTATTGGAAGACTATCTGTGGGCCAAATATCCTGCAGCTTGCTGCGAGACATTTGGCTTTATGAAATAGTATACATGCTTCTGAACTCCGTAGGCGTACAGTTCTTAATGATTTTGAACATTCTGATAAAGGAAGAGAGGCTTGAGAATCCTGAGTTCAAAGCAACGTCTGTTATTGTATATTCAGGATTTGCAAGAAGCTTTTCTGCCGTAGCGATTCTTTTCTGGTTCAGATATTTATAGAAGGACACGTTGGTAAATTGTTTAAACAGCCTTGTGAAGTGAAATTTAGAGAAACCGGCAAGGCTGGCCGCATCGTCCAGAGTTAGGTTTTCCGTGCAGTGGGTGCTTATGTAATCACATATATACATAAATTTTTCGGTATATTCCTGTTGCTTATTGTTCGTAACATCAAATGTTTTTCTATTTTCCGTGTAGCTGCGTCCGATCAAAATGAGAATGGAAAGCAGTTTGCCGTAAATAGCGGCCTCTGAAAGAGGAGTGTTCTTCAGATATTCATCTCTGATTTCCAATAACAAAGCCTGAATTTGAGGATGAATCTGAGGATACTCTTCCGGGGTTATGATAATGACGGGGGACAATATGGATAGAACAGTTTCCAATTCTCTTATTTCACGAAGGACTGATATGTCCGGCTGAAAAATAATTCTTCTGCCCTTTTTGGGTGCATATAAAGTATGCAGGCAGCAGGGACAGATGAGAATAATATCATTTTCCCGCAGTAAGAAGGTATGCTCGCAGCATACGACCGTATATTCGCTTTCTGTAGGCATAATAATCTCCAGAGGCGTATGCCAGTGAGGCGGATAATCTTCATATTTATCGTTATCATAAAGCCTCAAATTCGTATTTTCTTTAAAATTTACAGTTTCAAAGATACCTTTTAAATTCTCGATCATATCGGTCACTTCCCTTACTAATAAAGTAAAAAGTAAATAATAATGTATATAACAATTATTATGAGTTAATTATTGCCAAATTATAAATAAAAAACACCTAATGATTTAATAAAATAGTAGCAATACAAGACAAAAAAGTAAATATATTAAATTCATAATTAACTTTATTTGTTAAATATGTTGTAAAATTGATCATTATTATAGTATGTTTTGACAATAATTATAATTTTAATATAACTAAAATAGCAATAATTAATAATTATAAGGCAATTATTCGAAAGAAAGAGTAAAAGCAGTATGTTATTTTAAATTTATAAAGTTATGAAGCTGCTAAACAGTATAAATAGGGAGGTAAAGTAAATGAAGAAAAAATTATTGTCATTGTTACTGTCGGTTGGAATGATCACAAGTCTTTTGTCAGGATGCGGTGTGTCTACGAATACAGGAAGTGCGGCGCAGACGGAAAGCAGCAGTACGGCGGCGGCTGAGACGGGTGAGACGGCTGAGACGGAGACGAAAACGGAAACCGCTTCGACCGGAAAAGAAGTGCAGATCACATGGATGTTCTGGGATGACCTCGAGGCTACGGAAGATTTGATTACGAAAGGCTATAAGGAAGTTATCGACAGATTTAACAATGATTATGCAGGCACGTATCATGTTAACGTTATTACTACGAATCTGGAAGAGTATGATACAAAGTTAAATGCTCTCATTGCAGCAAAGGATACACCGGATTTGTTCATCTGTAACCCGGGACCTAATCTGACACAGTACGTAGATGCGGGAGTTGCGGCGGATTTGACGGATATTCTTACAAATCAGGAGAAGGATTGGTATAACAGCTTTAGCGGAGGAATCTTCGAAAGAATTACATATGACGGCAAGATAATGGCTGTTCCGACGAATTTTGCAGCGGCTTGTGTATTCTATAATACAGAGATATTCGAAGCAGCAGGTGTAAAGGCTCCTTCCACCTATGAGGAATTGCTGTCCGCATGCCAGAAGATCAAAGAGGCAGGATATACTCCTATTTCCTGTTCTGCAGGAACTGCATGGTGTCTGTCCATGGTAGCGGGTTATCTTTGTGATCGTGTCGGCGGCCCTGACAATCTTCAAAAAATTGCAGACCACCAGATGGAGTGGACGGATCCTACCTTTATCGACGCAGGCAATAAGCTGAAAGAATTGTCCCAGTATTTCCAAGCAACAGCTGCAGGTGATTCCAACGATCAGGCAACGGCAGCCTTCTATAACGGTGAAGCGGCAATGCTTATCCAAGGTTCTTGGGTTATTGGTCAGGTTAACGGAAATAATCCTGATTTTGAGCCTAAATGCGGAGTGTTCCAATTCCCGGCAGTTACTGGCGGAGCGGACCCGAACCGTATGATCGTTAAGACAGATAACCTCGTTATGAGTTCTACAACAGAGAATCCGGATGCGGTAATTGCATTGATGAAATATTTTACGGATGAAACAGCACAGAAATATACGGCGGAAATAGGCGGCAAGATTCCGGTTGTAAACAATGTGGAAATCGATTACACTAAGGCACCGGCACAGTTATCCTATGTTCAGGACATTCTTGCTAATATGACAGGTACTTTTGGATTTTACAATGAGTCCCTGGCGAGTGTGGAAGCAGGAGATGTTTTCGATAATGCCATGGTAGATATTTTCCTCGGAAATACTACTTCTGATGAAGCATTCCAGAAGGTACAGTCTTTCTACGAGAAGAATGTTTGGAAATAAAAAGTAACAAATATTAAGAAGATATACGGGGCTTGAAATTTAGTCCCGTATTCTTTTAGAAAAAGTCCCGGGAGGTGGATTCCCTAATGGAAAAGATTTTAAAAGATAAAAAAGCAATTGTTATTTTTATTGCACCCGCATTTATTTTATTTACGTTTGTTTTATTTATCCCGATTATACAGGTATTTTATTATTCCTTGTGCGACTATAACGCGCTGACGAAACCGGAATTCGTCGGCCTTAAAAATTATATTAATTTATTTACGGACGATGAAACGATGAGGACGGCTCTTAAGAATTCATTATTTTTTATGATATTTTCGGCTGTTTCACAACAGATTACCGGGTTGTTGTTAGCAGTTCTCTTAACGAACATAAAGCATGGAAGAAACTTCTTTAAGAATATTTATTACCTTCCCTGTGTTCTTTCTTCAGCAGCTTTAGGTTTGCTTTGGGCGTTCATGTTTAATCCTAAGATGGGAATCAATCAGATGCTGGCCTACTTCGGTATAGAAGGACCGATGTGGCTTTCTTCAACAAAGGGATTTATCGTTCTGCCTATGTGGGTCATCGCCTGCGTTGCGCTCTGGCAATATGTAGGAACGACGATGATGCTCTATATCGCGCAAATCAGCGGAATATCAAAGGAGTTGTACGAAGCTTCGTATATTGACGGGGCGTCCAAGGCACAGACTTTCCGTTATCTGACGCTTCCGCTTGTAAAACCGATGATGACCATATCCTTATCGCTGAATTGTATCGGTTCTCTGAAATTTTTTGATTTAGTTTATAATATGACGCAAGGCGGTCCCAATCATAGTACGGATGTACTCGCAACGCACTTATACATGCAGGGCTTCCAATACTTCAAATACGGCTATGCCAGTTCCATATCTGTCGTATTGCTGATTCTCTGTCTGATTGTGTCTTTCCTTATTAACAAATTTATTAAAGCAGAAACTTACGAAAGTTAGGGGGATGAAGGTATGATGAATAAAAGTAAAAGACCGGTCAGCCCGATTTCAATCATTATATATATTGTATTACTGTTGTTGGTCGCAGTATATTTGACGCCTCTTTTATGGATGGTAAACGTTTCGTTAAAAACAAATGCAGAAGTATTTTCTTCTCCCTTTGGAATGCCGGAAGTATTACAGCTTGGAAATTACATCTTCGCATGGACGAAGGGCTATCTGGGAAGAGCTATGTTCAATTCGCTGATCGTATGTGTAATTGCATTGATTGTCAGCATGTTTTTAGGGTCTATGGCTTCTTTTGCCATCGCGAGGATGAAATGGAAGCTGTCCGGTCTTGCAATGACCTATTTTATGATAGGAATGATGGTGCCGGTACACTGCGTATTGATTCCCCTGTTCGTACGGTTTTCCAATCTGGGGCTGACCAATTCGCTGGCGGGACTGATTTTGCCTTATATTACATTTTCTCTTCCGATGACCATATTTTTAATGGTAGGATTTTTTAAAGGAATGCCGAGAGAAATGTTTGAAGCGGCATGTATCGACGGATGTAATATTTATCAATGTTATTTTCGGATAGCGATACCTCTTTCCAAGACAGGTATGAGTGTAGCGGCACTTATGACCTTTGTAGGAAATTGGAACGAGCTTTTGCTGGCAATGGTATTTATATCCGATACGACCAAAAAAACTTTGCCGGTGACTTTAACCTATTTTGTAGGTCCATATTCGACGAATTATGTTCAGATGTTTGCGGCGGTCATTATTGCAATAGCGCCTACGATTTTAGTGTACTGTATGTTCAGCAATCAAATCGTAGATGGATTAACGGCAGGCGCGGTAAAGGGGTAATTAAAAAAGAAAAAGGTTGGAAAGGTAAGGAAAACGATGACGAGGGAAGAAGCGAAGGAGAAGGCAAAGAAGCTGGTTGCAGAAATGACGATAGAAGAGCGTGCCGGACAATTAAGATATAATGCACCAGCGATTCCGAGGTTAAATATACCTGCCTATAACTGGTGGGGCGAGGCACTGCATGGAGTGGCACGCGCCGGTACGGCGACAGTTTTCCCACAGGCGATCGGTATGGCTGCGGCCTTTGATGAAGAGCTGATATACCAAATTGCTGATTGTACGGCAACAGAAGGCAGGGCAAAATATAATGAATATTCTGCTCACGGCGACAGAGATATTTATAAAGGACTTACCTTTTGGTCACCTAATGTGAATATTTTTCGAGACCCCAGATGGGGAAGAGGACATGAGACTTACGGAGAAGATCCGTATTTGACTTCAAGGCTGGGAGTGGCTTTCGTTAAGGGGTTGCAGGGAGAGGGGGAGGTAATGAAAGCGGCGGCTTGTGCGAAACATTATGCGGTTCATTCCGGTCCTGAAGCGCTGAGGCATGAATTCAATGCTCTGGCTGCACCTAAGGATTTGGAAGAGACCTATCTCCCCGCTTTTGAAGCGCTGGTAAGGGAAGCGGGCGTGGAAGCGGTAATGGGAGCTTATAACCGTGTAAACGGAGAGCCTTGCTGCGCGAACAAGATGCTGATGCAGGATATTTTACGCGGCAAATGGGGATTCGAAGGACATTTTGTCTCAGACTGCTGGGCACTTAAAGATTTTCATGAACATCATATGGTTACATCGTCGGCGAAGGAATCTGCGGCAATGGCACTGAATACGGGCTGCGATCTCAATTGTGGAAATGTATATCTGCATATATTAAAAGCTTTTCAAGACGGGCTTGTGACGGAAGAAGCGATTACCAGGGCCGCCGTTCGATTGTTTACTACCCGTTATCTCCTCGGATTATTCGAAAAAACCGAATACGATGAAATACCGTTCGAAAAAGTGGAATGCGATGAACATCTGGCGCTTGCGGACAAAATAGCGGGGGAAAGTATCGTTATGTTGAAAAATGGTGGAATTTTACCCTTGGCTGTGGATAAGTTGAAGACCATCGGAGTAATCGGTCCCAATGCAAACAGCAGAAAAGCGTTGATTGGCAATTATCATGGAACTTCCTCGAGATATATCACGGTATTGGAGGGCATTCAGGATTATGTGAAGGATAAAGTCCGTATTCTATATTCGGAAGGCTGTCAGCTATCGGAGGACAGGACGGAAAAGCTGGCCTTTGCCAGGGATCGGCTGGCTGAGGCAGTGACTGTGGCAGAGCATAGTGATGTCGTTATTCTATGCCTTGGCTTGGACGAAACGTTAGAGGGGGAAGAAGGAGATACCGGAAACAGCTATGCTTCCGGGGATAAAGAGGATCTAAGGCTGCCAAAGCCGCAGAGGGACTTGATGGAAGCTGTGGAAAAAACAGGGAAACCGGTAGTGTTCTGCCTGATGTCAGGAAGCGCTATCGATTTAAGTTTTCCTTCCAGTCATTTTAATGCGATATTGCAATTATGGTATCCCGGCGCCCGCGGAGGAAAAAGTACTGCCGATATTATATTTGGAGAGACATCTCCTTCCGGCAAGCTTCCCGTAACTTTCTATGAAAGCGTTGAGGAGCTTCCTGAATTCACAGATTATGGCATGAAGGGAAGAACATACCGTTATATGGAGAAAAAAGCACAATTTCCGTTTGGTTTCGGGCTGACCTATGGAAAGGTGCAGGTTGTGGGAATCGAGCGAAAGAAAGCTGATAAAAACGATATATGCGTCGAGGTTACGATAATAAATCAGGGAACTGCGGATACGGACGATGTAATTCAGATTTATGCAAAAAACAGAGATTCAAAATTTGCAGTTAGAAATCCGGCCTTATGTGCTTTTAAAAGGGTGCATATAAAGGCGGGAGAAACGTTGAAACAGGAGCTGACCATCGATAGAAAGAGCTTAACCGTTGTTAACGATGAAGGAGAACGTTTTTATGACGGCAGCAACTATATTTTATATGCAGGTATGAGCCAGCCGGATGCAAGAAGCGTGGAGCTGACGGGAATAAAGCCGGTAGAATTGGAATTACACATAGAATTTTGATTAGAAAATTAATTGGAAAAGCAGTTAGCCTTCCTGATATACCGGAAAGGTTAGCTGCTTTTTTGTATCGGATAAATAATGCGCAGCTATGCGCGCGGAACAAAAGCTGTGCTGCTGAGGTACTTGGCTGCGAGAGTCTATAAAGCACACTTTTGTGTAATAGGGATAAAGCCCTATTACACAAATAATGAATGCGCAGCTATGCGCGCGGAACAAAAGCTGTGCTGCTGAGGTACTTGGCTGCGAGAGTCTATAAAGCACACTTTTGTGTAATAGGGATAAAGCCCTATTACACAAATAATGAATGCGCAGCTATGCGCGCGGAACAAAAGCTGTGCTGCTGAGGTACTTGGCTGCGAGAGTCTATAAAGCACACTTTTGTGTAATAGGGATAAGGCCCTATTACACAAATAATGAATGCGCAGCTATGCGCGCAGAACAAAAGCTGTGCTGCTGAGGTACTTGGCTGCGAGAGTCTATAAAGCACACTTTTGTTCTTTAATAGGAAAGCGCTTCTATTAAAGAAAATAGATGCTTAAAGTTATATGTAATGTGGGAAATGGTATTAAAATATAATATTTTCACGGAATATTAATAGAATAATATATTAAAAAGGATTTCAATATTTTCTAAGTCGATATATAATAAAAATATATGAAGTATATTTGGAATTTATTTGAAGCCTGTCAGGCGGAACCATTTATTATAATACACGTTTGTCATAAAACATAAGAAAGAACGGAAAATGAAAAAGCAGCTAGAGGGACAGATAAATCTCTTCGATATTTTTACTTCTGAGGAATCGGAGAAACCACAAAAATCAGAGGAAGTAAAAAAAGACGGCAAGCGATATTTCGAAGAATGTGAAATGTGCTGGTGCTCCGACTGCAGACACAATGCGGTGAACGAAGGGGTTCCGAGAGAGTTCATGGGAGAGTACAAGCCCTGTCCGTCGTGTACATTCTGCACAGACAGAGGTAAAGCAGATCCCTGTGAAATCGGTTCTTATGACAACGGGTGTAAGGTTCGTTCGGAGGAAGAAGGAATTTAGTGGAAGCGGACTGTCAGGGAGGCTTTGGAGATTTCAAAAGTTATTAAAAATGTAATGCTGCAAAAGGAGAAAGCGAAATGAAAAAGGAATTTGATGTAGTTGCATTGGGGGAATTGCTGATTGACTTTACGGATAACGGAGTAAGCGAGCAGGGAAATACAATATTCGAAGCCAACCCGGGCGGAGCTCCGTGCAATGTGCTGGCTATGCTTCAGAAATTGGGCGATCGCACTGCGTTTATCGGAAAGGTCGGAGAAGATATATTCGGAACGAAATTAAAGGGAGTTCTGGAAGAAGTAGGAATCGATACTACCGGTTTGATCGTAGATAAAGATGCAAGGACCACTCTTGCATTTGTCCAGACTTTTGAAGACGGAGACAGAGATTTTTCTTTTTACCGTAATCCCGGCGCAGATATGCTGCTGACCGAGGACGAGATAGATGAAAAGCTGATCAAGCATAGTGAAATTTTCCATTTCGGAACCTTGTCCATGACACATAAAGGGGTTCGTAAGGCGACGAAAAAGGCAATCAAGATGGCGAAGGAGCACGGCGCGCTGATTTCCTTCGATCCCAATCTGCGCCCGCCTCTTTGGGAGTCTTTGGATGAAGCCAAGGATCAGGTGGCGTATGGACTTGGGAAGTGCGATATTTTGAAAATATCCGACAACGAGATTCAGTGGTTTACCGGAGAAGAAGATTATGATAAGGGCATAGAGAAGCTGAGAAAGGAATACGACATTCCTTTGATTGTGCTGTCTATGGGAAAAGACGGAAGCAGAGTTTATTATAAGGATATCAAGGTGGATAAGCCCGCTTTTGTTCAGGAAAAGACAATAGAGACCACGGGCGCAGGAGATACCTTCGGCGGTTGTTGTTTGCACCATATATTGAAATATGGTATTGATAATCTGGATGAAGAGAAGCTGGATGAGATGCTCACCTTCGCAAACGCTGCCGCATCTATCGTTACGACGAGGAAGGGCGCTCTGCGCGTAATGCCTGCAAAGAATGAGGTAGAAGAATTTATCAGAACCTATTAAGTGTTGCTCACCGGATAATCAGGCTTGGAGGACAAGAATGGAAGAAAATAAAATTATTTCTCCGCTGAGCAGCATTCATATGGTTCCGATGGACGTAATAGACGGTTTTCAAGTGAGACCCGGAATGTACGAAGTTAACGGGGCAATGGCGATTCCCTGCGGCGTTAATTTCACAGTACATTCCTTCGGCGCCACCTCTTGTGAGTTGCTTTTGTTTAAGAGGATGGAAGAGAAGCCCTATGCGGTGTTGAGATTTCCCGAAAATTATAAGATAGGAAAAGTATACTCGATGATTGTATTCGGGCTGAAGATTGAGGAATTTGAGTATGCTTATCGCCTGGACGGCACATATGATTCTCGAAAAGGATTGCTGTTCGATAAAAATAAATGCTTGCTAGACATCTATGCAAAGGCGGTTACCGGCCAGAGCGTATGGGGAATGGAGAAAAAAGAGACGGTCTGTTACAAGGCCCGCGTAGTAAAGGATGATTTTGACTGGAGAAACAACAGGCGTCCTTTAATACCTATGGCGGATTTAATCATATATGAAATGCACATCCGGGGATTTACCTATCACAAATCTTCAGGCGTAAAATATCCGGGAACCTTTGAGGGTTTAAGAGAAAAGATACCTTACTTAAAGGAGCTTGGAATAAACGCCGTTGAGCTAATGCCTATCTTTGAATTCGACGAAATGTCCGATTACCGGGAAGTAGATGGAAAGCCGTTAGTTAATTACTGGGGATATAATACTGTCAGCTTTTTTGCTCCGAATACGAGTTATACGGGAAATATTGAGTATAACAGAGAGGGTACGGAGCTTAAGGAGCTTATAAAGGAATTGAACGACAACGGCATCGAATGCTTTCTCGATGTGGTTTTCAACCATACGGCAGAGGGTAATGAGCAGGGACCGTTTTTTTCTTTCAAGGGATTCGATAATAATATTTATTATATGCTTACCCCGGAGGGATATTACTATAATTTCAGCGGGTGCGGAAATACGCTGAATTGCAACCATCCCATCGTGCAGCAGATGATACTGGAATGCCTGCGGTATTGGGTAACGGCATATCATATCGACGGATTTCGTTTCGATTTGGCCAGCATATTAGGGCGTAACGAGGACGGCTCTCCGATGAGTAAGCCGCCTCTGCTGCAAAGTCTCGCTTTTGATCCTATTCTCGGAAATGTGAAGCTTATCGCGGAGGCGTGGGATGCGGGAGGTCTTTATCAGGTAGGCAGCTTCCCCGCATGGAACCGCTGGGCGGAGTGGAATGGCAGATATCGGGATGACATGCGCAATTTCTTAAAAGGTGATTACAGCATGGCGGATATGGCGGCGCAGCGAATCGCCGGGTCTAAAGACTTGTACCTTCCGGAATTCAGAGGAACCAATGCATCGGTAAACTTTCTGACTTGTCACGACGGCTTTACGCTATGGGATTTGTATTCCTATAATATGAAACATAATGAAGCTAACGGCTGGAATAATACGGATGGAAGCGACGATAACAGAAGCTGGAACTGCGGAGCGGAAGGTGAGACAGAGGATCACGAGATTCTCGCACTTCGAAGGAAGATGATAAAAAATGCGGCAGCAGTTCTTATGCTAAGCCGCGGAACACCGATGTTCCTGGCAGGAGACGAATTCGGGAATACTCAGTATGGGAATAATAATGCTTATTGCCAAGATAATGAGACTTCATGGCTCAACTGGGATATGTTGGAGAAGAATAGGGATATCTATGAATTTTTTAAGTATATGATTCAGTTCAGAAAGAAACATGCTGTTATTCGGAAGTTTTCCGGGCGTTGTTCCTTAAATTTTCCGGAGATTCAAGTGATGGAGCCGGAAGAGAATCTTAAGGTACTGCGTATTGTTTATGCAGGGAGAAGTGCTCAAGGCAGTATAAATGAAAAAGATGATATTGTCTGTCTGGCAATCAATGTATTCTGGGAAGAGCAGGAATTCTGGCTGCCGGGCTTAACGGCTGATATGGGGTGGTTTGTGGCTGCGGATACAGGATTGAAATATCTTGCGGATGGTATTCCTCAGTCGGAGGAGGATATGCAGGAGATAACTTGTGGAAGGATACGGATGATGCCTCGTTCGGTATGTGTGTTTGTGGCGAAAGAAGTGGGGGAGTGAATTATTATTGTGAAATGAGGTTTCGTAGAGGGGGTTGTGAGGGAAGGAAGCGTATGGAATGTGTTTCCTGCTCTGAAATGCTTAACACTACGGTGAGCCAGAGCAGGAATTTTTTCAGCAGTGGCTGAAAGAATTCCTATGTCTCGCCTTCGTAGCACTAATCGCCGGAAACACATTCCATACGCTTCCTTCCTTGCCAAGTTCTGCGAAGAATGGGAAACGGTAACGTTGTAAGATTTCGCAAGTAATAAATGGTGGGTGGTGGAGAAAGAGTGGAAGGGTTTTGCTATGGAGGGAATAGCTGTGAAGAGATTTCACTTTTAGATGTAGAAATTTAATATTACAGTAGTTTTGATATCTTAGATATTTTTTACTACTGGGAAAGAATGGTGGAGATAATTAATACCTTAGTTATCAGTTATCTGGCTCGTGCATCAAAAAAATGGAAGGAAGAAGATTATGTCATTAAATAGCTATACGGAGGAAGTTCGCGACTTTCTGCGTAAGATAAGTTCAGATAACGAAAACAATCAACAAAAAATCGAGTGGTTAAGAGAAGAATTCACGCAACTGCAATACGCTGTTGAAGGCTCGGATATGCCTAAAGTACAACATCAACTATATGATATGATGTATCTTCTATTTGAGATTGCCGCTGCCAATGATCTGGATTTAGACAGCGAATGGAAGATTGGTGCCGAGAGAAAAGCAGAAAAATATATAAAAGCAGATTGATATGATACTAATTATTTTCAGTGCCCCGTGTTTTCATGCAGGAAGTATTAAACAAAGACATGAATGTAAGAAGAGAATTAATTGACCGGCATATCGGTTCAGTCAGATTGACAGAATAGTATTTATTGAATATGTAACTATAAACTTATTATACGGTGAGGGGAAGGATGAAGGAACAGGTAAAAATTGCAATTACTCCACTTTTCATTATATTGATTGGCTTACTCACTGCGTTACTATTTAATTACTATATCGGCGCGTGGGCATTTATACCATTGGCTCTTGTATACTGGGTAGCTCTTGGTATCTTTGCTAAGGTGGATAAAATAAGCCTGAAAGGGGCCTTTGTAAAATCCGGGCAGCATCGCTGCTTTAATATTTTAGCATATATTCCTTGCATATTTTGTATCGTTGCTTTTGTGTGGGGACTTCAATTTATAACGTTTAATCCACTATATATTATACTTTCTGTGATTTTTGTTATTGTGAATCCTGTAATGGAGGAACTTTTCTGGCGGCAATATCTGTTGGAACAGCTGAAGTGGAAAAATTGGGTAAAAATTATATACAGCACTATTTTATTCTCGCTGAGCCACCCTCTTATGTGGGGTATTTTTTCTGTTACGATCAGAAGTAAGGTCATGGTTATGCCCTTACTGATTATGGGAATATTATGGGGAAGCGTATACCTGAAGACAAAAACGCTTCGTCATTGTATTATTGCCCACTCGCTTGTAGATGTTCTCAACCTTTCTGTGTGGGTATTTTTAAACATATACATACCACCTGTGGTATAGGCAATTACCTGGTTAAAAATAAAATAAAAGGAGAAAGATTATGGAAAAAGATTTACTGGAAAAAGACATGCAGGGCAAAGACATCGAAACCCCTGCGGAGCCGGCTGCAGAAAATGAAGTCGGCACTCAGGAGACGATGGAAGATTACAGCAGGGAGCTGGAGGCTTCTTTCAGGAAGATCGGGGAAGGGGAGATCATATCCGGTACGGTAATTTCTGTGGATGAGGAGGAAGTAATTCTGGATTTGAATTATTTTGCTCAAGGCGTTATTAAGGCGGAGGATATGAGCAATGATCCGAAGTTCAATATTCTGGAGGAAGTGAAGATCGGTTCGGTGATTGAGGCTACTGTAGTTAGGACGGACGATGGGGCAGGAAATATCCAGCTTTCTTGTAAGGAGGCGAAGGATATTTTATCGTGGGATATTTTGAAGCAGTATCTGGATGAGGAGAAGGAAATTGCGGTGAAGGTAAGCGAGGTGGTAAACGGCGGAGTTATCGCTTATGCAGAAGGAATTCGGGGATTTATTCCTGCTTCTCAGTTATCCCTTACTTATGTGGAGGATTTGGAGCCGTGGAAGGATAAGCAGCTTACGGTGAAGGTCATTACGGTGGATGAAGAAAAAAAGAAGCTGGTTCTGTCGGCGAAGGCGGTGGAGAAGCAGAAGGCGGAGACGGAGATTAATCATAGGATTTCTATGCTGGTGCCGGGTACGGTGCTTGAAGGAACGGTGGAATCTTTGATGCCTTACGGCGCGTTTATCGCTCTTGCAGAAGGGTTAAACGGCTTGGTGCATATTTCTCAGATTTCTGTTAAAAGGATTAAAAAGCCTTCAGAGGTGCTGACGGTAGGAGATAAGGTTAAGGTTAAAGTGCTCAACACAAATGATCATAAGATCAGTTTGAGTATAAAGGCTGTGGAAGAGGATTCCAGACCGGATGAAATGGAAGGGAAAGAAGCCGCGGAATATAGCTCTAACGAGGAAATTGGTACATCCCTTGGAGATTTGTTCAAGAAACTGAAGCTGTAAGCAAGAACGAAAGAAGCAAAGTAAACAAAGGAAGTAAGATAAGAAATGTCTGTAGAAAATGTGAAAGAATATTTAAAGCCCTTCGGGCTGGATGACAAAGTGAAGGAATTCCAAGTATCCAGCGCGACGGTGGAGCTTGCGGCTGCGGCCGCAGGCGTTATTCCGGCGAGGATTGCTAAGACACTCTCCTTTAAAACGGGTGAAAGTGCTATATTGATCGTTACGTCGGGAGATGCCAAAGTGGATAATAAGAAATATAAAGCGATATTCGGCAAGAAGGCGAAGATGCTGACGCCGGAGGAGGTCATTACCTATACGGGACATGCGGTAGGAGGCGTGTGCCCTTTTGATATTCCGGATGAAAGCGTTGAGGTTTATCTGGATGTTTCCATGAAGCGTTTTGAAACGGTTCTTCCGGCGGCGGGGAGCGCCAGCAGTTGTGTTGTGCTGACTCCTGATGAGCTGGAAAGGGCTTCGCATGCCAAGGAATGGATTGATATCTGCACTTTAATCTAAATTTTTCCAGTTTTGTTAAAAATGAATAAAAACGTTTTTATTTGACCCCTTTATTTTCGATTTAAAGGGGTTTTTTATTGTAAGATTGTGCCAAAAATTATTTTATATATTGAATATTAAGACAAATCATAGTAGTATTATGACATAAAATAAAAACGTTTTTATATCTATGGAACGGGATATTTTAAGAATCAAAAACGTATGGGATTTCAAGGAGGATTGTATGAAGGAGAAAATAAAAGGGTTATCCCGGGGCAATCAGTTTTTAAATAAAGAGCTCGCAAACAGAAAGACGGGGGTCTTTCTTACGGCAGCGGTGAGTGTCGTTGCTATCATTTTGTCTCTCCCCTTTTTTTCATGGATAAGTATTGTAAATATTCCAGCTCTTTTCTCCAAGCTGAGCATAACGAGGGAAATGGCTGAGAATTTATTTCAAGGTTACAGCTTGTTCAATCTATTGTCCTTCGTACAGGAATCGAAGCAGGGAAGCCTCGGACTGTATGCGATGATTCTGTTGATACTCATGGCAGCCGCCCTCTATTTCAATGTAGCCTATGCCTTGAAGATAGCTTTTAACCTTAAGGGGAACAAAGGAAACTTAGGGTTGTACGCGACGGGACAGACTGCTATGTTGTTCGAAATGATAGCGACGGCAGCGACAGCAGGCTTTGTAATCTTCGCGAATTACAAGTTTGGGATGACCGGTATGCAGGCATCGCCTGTGGTATACATACTTTTTCTCCTTTCCCTTCTGTCTTTTGCAGCGATTAAGCTGCTGGAAGCAGAAGAAAGAGCGCTTTACAAGGAACATGGACTATTTAGGGAAATACAGAAAAATTGGGTATTGTTCTTAATGCTGGTGCCCACCTTCATTTACTTTATGATCAACAACTATCTTCCGATGCTCGGTGTATATTACGCCTTCACTTCCTTTAATTTCAGAGACGGATTATGGGCGAGTCCCTTTATCGGGTTCAAGAATTTCGATTTTCTGGTTAAGGCCGATTTGTTCAGGCTGACCAAAAACACCATTCTCTATAACGTAGTATTTATCGGACTTGGGAATGCTCTACAGATTGTATTCGCTATCTTTGTCAGTCAGGTGACGGTAAAGTGGTTCAAGAAAGCTTCGCAGACCTTGATGTTCATGCCTTACTTCGTTTCCTTCGTTATCTTGAAGGTTCTGGTATATAACATTTTTGAATATCAGTACGGTCTGATCAACAATATCATTACCTCTGCGGGCGGAGGTAAAATAGACTTTTACAATACGCCCTCTTATTGGCCGGTATTGATTACTCTGTTCTACCTATGGAAGAACATCGGCTATGGAATGGTCGTATATCTGGCCACGATCATGGGAATTGACAGCGAATATTATGAAGCCGCCAAGGTGGACGGGGCTAATATTTTCCAACAGATATGGTATATCACTCTTCCTCTCGTAAAGCCCACCTTCATCATCCTTCTCTTATACGCGCTGGGAAGCATTATGAAGGGACAGTTCGAATTGTTCTACCAGATGATCGGCAATAACGGCACCTTATATAACGTAACGGATATCTTTGATACTTATGTATATAGAATTACTATGACTCAGCCGCTAAGCATCGGACTCGGTACGGCAGCAGGCTTATACCAGTCGGTATTCGGTTTTGCTATCGTTATCCTTACCAACTTCTTAGTAAAACGTAAAAATCCGGAATACGCGTTATTCTAAAGAAAGGTGAATAAAATGAAAATTAAAAAGAATACCTCTACTATGATTTTTAACATCATTACTTATGTCATGCTGACTTTTGGAGCTATTGTCTGCGTATTTCCGTTTATCATTATTGTTTCCGGCTCCCTGACGAACAATACCACGATTCTTACTCAGGGCTACAGCGTGCTGCCAAGAGATATTACCTTATCCGCTTACCGGACGATTTTCAATGCGCCTAAGGATATTTTGCAGGCCTATAAGATGACCTTCTATTATACTATCGTAGGTACGGCAATCGGCCTTATGATGATAACGCTGACGGGATATGTTATTTCCAGAAGAGAATTCAAGTACCGCAATACAGTATCCTTCCTGATCTACTTCACCAGCATATTCGGAGGAGGTATGATTCCGTGGTATTTGATGTATGCCAACGTATTGAACATGAAAGGTTCCACCTTCGCAATCTGGTTTCCGGCACTGATGAGCCCGTTTTTGATCATCCTGATGAGAACCTTCATCGTAGGCTCCGTTCCCGAGGCGATTACGGAATCAGCAAAGATAGACGGCGCAGGACACCTGACCATATTTTTCAAGATAGTAATGCCGGTGTTAAAGCCGGGACTGGCTACCGTAGGGCTGTTTCTGGCACTTGGCTACTGGAATGACTGGTACCGCTCTTCGATGTTCAGCACCAGCTCTAAAACATGGGAATTGCAGTTTTATTTATACGATTTGTTAAACGCTACTACGGCATTAAAGCAAATGGCCCAAAGCACCAGTATCTCCACCGCAGAACTCCCGACCCAGTCCGTAAAGCTGGCGATGGCGGTAGTGGCTACCGGTCCTGTAATCTTATTCTATCCCTTTGTGCAGAAATTCTTCGTTTCCGGTATTACAGTTGGAGCGGTAAAGGGATAAGAACAGATATGAAAGCGCGGACGCTTATCGGAAACGCTTTGATATAAGAAACTAATAATTATTTTAGGAGGGTAAAAATGAAGAAGAAAAGAAGATTAGTGAGTATCGTTCTGGCACTTACCATGGTACTTACAATGGCAGGCTGCGGAAGTAAGTCCGCAGTGGAAAGTCTGAACGAAGCGGCTCCCGCAGAAACTACTGATAATAGTACGGCAGCAGAGGCTCCCGCGGCAGCAGAAGAGACTACAGAGGCAGCAGCACTGGATACCTCTGAAAGAGTAGATCTCGTATTTTATGTAATGGGTGATGCACCTGTAGACGAGATTGCGGTAGAAGATGCTTTGAATGAGATATTGCTGGAAAAGGTAAATGCTACGATCGACTTCCAGTTCTCCACATGGACGGATTTCCAGCAGAAATACAGTCTGGAGCTGACAGCAGGTCAGGCGGATTTGATTTATGTAGCCAACTGGTTAAATTACGGACAGTTAGCTACAAGCGGAGCTTTTGAGGAGCTGGATGATTTGTTGAATACGGTTGCTCCCGCATTGAAGGATACCGTTGGTGAAAGCAACTTGAATATGTGCCGAGTAGACGGAAAAGTTTATGCCGTTCCTTGCTCTTGGGCGGAATATACATGCAACGGCGTTAAATACCGCGAAGACTTAAGAGAAAAATATAACCTTCCGGTACCTGACAGCCTGGAAAATTTCGAAGCATACATGCTGGGAATCAAAGAGAATGCACCTGGTCAGGGACTTTTGACCGTAACTACGGAGGAAAGCCAGGGACTGTTAACAGCCTTCGACGCAGCCTGGATCCTTAATCTGAAATATCCTTGGGTTAACGCGAACGGACTTCCTTATGGTCTGGCATCCAATTATGATACGCCTTCCGACGTATATGATTACTGGTATTCCGATGACTTCACAGACGATATGAAGCTCATGAAAAAGTGGGCGGACTTGGGCTTCTGGTCTAAAAGTGCACTGTCCGATACCAACGATAGTGAAGCATACAAGAGCGGTCTTTGCGTAGCTGAAATTGCAGGACAGAATCCGAATAAACAGATTGCCGCTATCAAGGAATTCGAAAAAGAGCAACCTGATTGGAAATCCGAATACATCGCATACGGCGAAATAACGAATACTATTTATCCCGGACATGCAACACAGAACGGAACAGCAATCGTACGCGGCAGTAAGAATCCGGAGAGAGCGTTGAAGGTATTGGAGCTTCTCATGACGGACGAAAGCATCAATAGGTTGGTACAGTGCGGTATTGAAGGAACCAATTATGAGTTGGATGCAAACGGTATCTATCACAATCTGAGCACCTCCATTCCGGAAGAATTCCCTTATGAAGGCTTCAATACATGGTCATTAAGAAACGGGGATTATAAGCTTCCTCAGGAAACAGATGTTATTTTAAATCAAATGTTCGATAAATATGAAGAATTGGGAAGCAAGACGAAATTCCCCAATGTGAATATCTATAACGGTTTCAACGAAAATTATGATGCTTATCAGGCAGAGAGAACAGCGGTATCTAACGTTATGAAGCAGTACCTCGCTCCATTGCAGGCAGGACTGGTAGATGATGTGGATGCAGCGGTAGAAGAATTCCGTCAGAAGATGACAGACGCAGGCATAGAGGTTTGCCGCGATGGTTTCAAGGAACAGTGGGAAGCATATTGCAACGAATACGGATATAAATAAGTTTCTAAAGGCAGCCGGCAAAAGATGCCGGCTGTTTTTTAAAAGGGAAAGGTATAGTCAAAATCTGTGGGTGATAGGATGAAAAAGAAAAGGGAAAAACAAAGGAAAAAAGAAAGGCAGTACTTCATACATAGTTTGAAAACAAAGCTTTCTATAGGTTTTTTAATTCCGGTATGCTTTGTGGCGCTGGTAGGCATATATGCATATGAGAAGGCCTCTGCCGGGATGTTGAAAAACTATGAAAATTCCACGATGCAGGCCATCGATATGACGACCCAATATTTGGATTTCGGGTTCGAAGGAATAGAAGCGGATTCCTTGCAGATGTACGGTGATGAGAATCTGACAAACTATATTCTGAATCTGTATAAAAACGAACCCGTAGAAGCAAAAAGGGTGCTGAACTATTCAAAGAACCTGATAAATGTAAAAGCTGTTTCCAACCATTTCATTGAAAGCATCCATATCATTACCGCAGAAAAGGTCAGTTGCCTTACTACCGCGGCAGTTGGGAGAGAGGGAAGTACGGACGGCTTTTATCCCGAGCTTTTAGAGGAAAAGCAGGACGCGCTTATCAGCAAGGTGGGGACGGAAAAATGGGCGGGAACCCATGCGGTCCTGGATGAGCATTTTGCCCTTAGCGGCAGCAACTACATCTGTTCTCAGTACAGAATCCTTTCTACGGGAAACGCCGCCGTAGTAATAGACGTCAGCGCCGACAAAATAGAAGAAATACTAAGCAGCATGGAGTTAGGGGAAAACAGTGTGGTAGCCTTCATCACCGCCGATGGAAGAGAGATGACTGCAGGGCAGGAGGAATATTCCTTCCTCGGTCAGGATTTCTTCCGGAGAGCATCGGGGAGCGGCGAGAAGAAGGGCTCGGAATATGTCGAGACAAAGGACGGAGAATATTTGTTCATGTACAGCAAATGTTCTGCCAATGAAGCAGTGATATGCGCTCTGGTTCCTAAGGCTTCCTTAATGAAGGAGGCGGAGGAGATGAAAAACACCAGCCTGCTTCTCATCCTTTTCTCCTGCGTGACCGTATTCATTATCGGCTTATTTATTCTCTTAAGCATAAGCCGTAATATGAGCCGTCTGACCAAGCGCCTTTCCTATGTAGCGGAAGGGGATTTGACAGTGGATATGAATATCCGCACCAAGTCCGAATTCGGTGTTCTGGCCAAATATATTAAGGAAATGGTGAGCAACACGAAGAATCTCATCGTGCAGGCAATCGGTATTGTCAGGAATGTAACGGAATCCGTGGAAGAGGTTTCCCGGGCATCCGAAAGGTTGAAAAGGTCCACGGACGGAATAGAGACGGCTCTTGAGGAAATTAATCTGGGAGCAGGGCAGCAGGCGCAGGATGCGGAGCATTGTCTTACGAAGATGGACAATCTCTCCGGCCTGATTATCCATACGAAGGAGCGGGTATCTAAGATGCAGGAGAGGGTTGCCTTTACCGGAGACAAAGTTCTTAGCGGAAGAGAGCAGATGACCCAGCTCCAGACGAAGGAGAAGGAAACCAGCAGGATAACCGGTCAGGTTGCCGGCTGGGTGGATGAGCTTTTGGGCAAATCCAGGGAAATCGAGGCCTTTGTAGGAACAATCAGTGATATTGCGGACGAAACGACCCTTCTTTCTCTGAACGCTTCCATCGAAGCTGCCAGAGCGGGCGAGCAGGGAAGGGGATTCGCGGTTGTGGCCGAGCAGATAAAGAAGCTGGCGGATGATTCGTTAAAATCCTCTAAGGAAATCGAGCGAGTAGTGAATGAAATCGGCTCTCTCATGGAGACCACCAGAGATTCTTCCGCTAAGGCTAGGGAAATTGTAGAGGAGCAGGACAAGATCGTCATCGGGACGGATGTTATTTTCAAGGAAATCTATGAATGTATGGAGGCCATACAAGATAATGTAGAAAAAATGGACCGGGCTATGCAGGAGATGATGGAGGAAAGAGAAGAAACTCTCGGCGCTGTGGAAAGTATTTCCGGCGTATTGCAGCAGACTTTGGCTTCATCCACCTACGTGAAGGAGATGGTAACCGAGCAGGCCGGCCAGGTAGAAGCTGTAGAAAAACGGATCAATGAATTAAAGGAAAATACAGAGCAGCTTACAAATACAGTGAGCAGCTTCAAAGTAGAGCAGTAAAAAGAAGGAAAGGCGTGGTCGTCAACATGAAACAAGAGATGCTGAAAACGAGAGTAAAAGGATTTCTGGATGTAAGGGGGAAGAGCATCATAAACGGAGAAGGAGAGAAAATTCTTCTGACGGGCTGGGGGCTGGGCAATTGGCTTTTATGCGAGGGCTATATGTGGCTTGCTAACGGTTACGAAAGATTTGACAGGCCGAGGCGCATTGAGACAGTTGTAGAGGAGCTCACCGGAGAAACTTACGCAGCCCGCTTTTGGAAGCAGTTCAGGGAAAATTATATCAGAGAGGAGGACATCCGCCTTATGGCGGAGCTTGGTTACAACTCCGTAAGAATTCCCATGAACGCCAGGCTTCTTTTGAAGGAAGAGCCGGGAGAGCCGCAGTTTCTGGAAGAAGGATTTCTTCTGCTGGATAAATGTATCGAGTGGTGCAAAAAATACGGCCTGTATGTTTTCCTCGATCTGCACGGTGCGCCGGGAGGACAGACAGGCGCGAATATCGACGACTGTATTGATGATATACCCAGGCTGTTCTTAGATCAGGATTGCTTCGACAAGGGAATTGCTCTTTGGAGAGAGCTGGCCAAACGGTATAAGGATGAATGGATTGTCGGCGGATACGATTTGCTCAACGAGCCCATCAGGCCCAAGCGCTTCGAAACAGACCCCGATGTGGATTATCTGTTGCCTCGCCTTCAGGAATTTTACGAAGAAGCGATTGCTGCGGTGCGTGAGATAGACGATAGACATTTATTTACGCTGGAGGGGCATCACTGGGCTTCCGCTACGGACGTTTTCCATAAAAAGTACGACGAGAAGATGGTCATTCATTTCCACAGATACGGCTGCCAGCCTGATATGGCCTGTTATAACGAGTTCCTCGCTCTGTCCGAAAAGCTGGATGCACCCTTATGGCTCGGGGAGACAGGGGAAAATATATCTGAATGGTACACGGCCATGTACCCGCTGGCGGCGGAGCTTGGCATCGGCTATAACCTATGGCCGTGGAAGAAGATGAACTGCACCAATTCTCCCTGCAGCATAAAGAAACCGCAGGACTTTGCATTGATTACCGGATATGCAAAAAAGGGAAAGCATCCGGGATATGAAAAGGCGCAGAATATTCTGGACGAATATCTGGAAAACATGAAGATAGAAAACTGCGTTCTTCATCCCGAGGTAACGCAGGCAATATTCAGACAACCGGGCTGTACAGTCAGAGGCACGGACTTTGATGAGTTCCCGGGCAGAGGGAAGTCTTGTTCAGGTGTTTTTCCGGAGGAGAACATCTATTGTTACCGGATGGGAACAGGAATGGAAATTCGCAATAAATTCCCTGACACTATTCAGAAATTTGGCTTTGATTGCAGATGGGAAAGATTTGTTCTGGCCATGGGCGAGGGAGAATTTGCGGATTATTCACTCTTTGATATCGGGGAAGGCAGTGTTGTTCATTGTGAACTTTTTGTCGGTGAGGATGCTCAGGTGGCTTTTTATCAGGGAGAGAGCCTTCTTGGAAGGGCGAAGCTGGAGGCAGGAGCGGAGCGTCAGGCTACAGAGAATTTCATGTTAAAGGCAGCCGAAAAATCCGTAATTAGAATATGTGTAGAAAAAGGAAAAATAGAGGTGGAGAAAATCGTAACGAAATAAATGCTATTATTCCGCTGGTTGCTTCATAACAACAATTTATGCACAGAAATACTGCATCGTATCATTCCGCACTTGTAGAACTCGTGCCTTCTATAAACTTTGTCCACAAAAAATGCCTCGTGGTAACGAAAGACTGAATTGCAATTTTGGCTTCGCAGTATGGAGGACTGAATTGTAACAAATAAATACTTTGAAACAAGAACTTACATTGTCTAAAAAAGTAAATTATGCTAATATAAAAAAGATAATTTCTTTTTGACCGCGGAGGAGTAAAAAGTGGCATCGAAAAAGGTGACGATTAAGGATGTGGCAAAGGAAGCCGGAGTATCCATATCTACGGTATCCAATGCTTTAAACGGTGTAGATGTTCTGCATCCCGATACAAAGCAGCATATTTTAAAGGTAGCGGAAAAATTGCATTATATGCCGAATTTGAACGGAAGAAATTTAAAGGCACAGGCGACCAATGTAATCGGGCTGTTCATCAGCTGCATAAAGGGACCTTACTATGGAGTATTGGCGGACTCCATCTTTTGGGCATGCAAAAAGCACGGATATGAGTTGAATATTTTTATCAGTGACAGGTCCAACAATATGATGGCAAATATTCTGGGCAAACGAGTGGACGGTGCCATCGTCTTGAACGAATGGATCAAGGAAGAACATATAAAAATGCTGGTGGATAATGATATCCCTACCGTGTTCATAGATAGAGAGATGAAAGGAAAGTTTTTATCCAGCGTGGTGTTTGACTCCTATCACGAAGGTGAGCTCGCCGCAAAGTTTTTGCTGGAATTAGGACATAAAAGTGTCGCTTATATGCGGGGTGCGGAGAATAACTACGATAATACAGGGAGAGAAAGAGGCTTTACCAACGTGTTGAAGCAGGCAGGAATAACCTTAGAGGAGGATTATATTCTGGCGGGAGCCTTTGAGCGGGAGACCTCTTACAATTCCATGAAGGATTTTCTTGAATCGGGGAAGAAGCTTCCTGAGGCTATTTTTGCAGCTAACGACGAAAGTGCAATCGGTACACTGGAAGCACTTTTAGAAGAGGGTGTTCGTGTACCGGAGCAGGTCAGCGTCATCGGCTGTGATGATATCGAGACAGCACGGCTGGTAAAACCTGCCCTTACTACAATCAGGACTTCTTTTGAAAAGCAGGGAACCCTCGCTGTAGAGCAACTTGTGGGTCTGATAAAAGGGCAAAATGAAGGTAACATTAACATTTTGCAGGGAAGAATTATACCGAGAGAATCTACCTGCCCCAGAGAATGACTCAGGGCAGGAAAAATTTTTACCATAAAATAAAAACGTTTTTAACACAAGGAGGAGCAACTATGAAATTACAGCTGGATACCACGAGTTATAGGAAGAGCGGAATAAAAAAAAGTGCCGGGGAGATTATCTTTCAAACGGATAAAGAGACGGAAAACCAACTTCTCAATTTATACCCGGAGGTCACCTACCAGCAATTTGATGGCTTCGGCGGAGCACTGACGGATTCTGCGGGCTATATCTATTCTCAGATGAAGGAAACAGATAAAGAGAAGCTGCTGGAAGCATATTTTGGGAAAGAGGGAATGGGCTATTGTACGGTGCGTGTTCCTATCGATAGCTGTGATTTTTCTATAGAGCAATATCAGGCAATTGCGGAGGGAGATGAGGAGTTTGTTACTTTTTCTCTTGAAAGGGAGAAAAAGTATATTTATCCTCTCTGGCAGGACATACAGAGAGTGTATGGAAAGGACATCGAGGTAATGCTTTCCCCATGGTCACCTCCGGCCTTTATGAAAACAAATAAAAAAAGAGTAAAGGGAGGCAGACTTAAACCGGAATATCGGGAGCTGTACGCGCGGTACCTCTGCCATTATATCAAAGAGCTTCAAAAGGAAGGCTTTCTTGTCAAGAGGCTGAGCATTCAGAACGAGCCTAAGGCAGTGCAGACTTGGGACTCCTGCAACTATACTGCGGAGGAGGAAAAGGTATTTTTAAGGGATTATCTATATCCGGCTCTGGTAAAAAGCGGACTGGAAGAAATAGAAATCTTTGTCTGGGATCACAACAAGGAGAGAGTATATGAAAGGGCTTGTGCTATGATTGATGAAACCACCGATCATATGGTAGCGGGGATGGCATTTCATTGGTACAGCGGAGACCACTTCGAGGCGGTGGAATTGGTGCATAAGAGATTCCCCGATAAAAAGCTGATTCTCTCCGAGGCTTGTATCGAATACAGCAAGTACGGAGCGGAAGGAGAGCTTGAAAATGTGAAAAAATATGCCCATGACATTATCGGGAATCTCAATGCGGGAATGACGGGCTTTTATGATTGGAATATCCTGTTGGATGAACAAGGAGGCCCGAATCATGCAGAAAATTTCTGCGACGCGCCTTACCTTTTTAGGACAAAGGAAGGAGAGCTGACCGAACGTTTCACCAAGTCGGCCATCGAGCATTTCAGCCGCTATTTAACACCGGGATCCACCCGCATCGCTTTTTCCAGATACACGGAGGAGCTGGAGGCGACAGCTTTTAAAAATTCCGATGGCAGGCTAGTATTCATTGTTTTCAATAAGACGCAGCAGGCCCTTCCTGTAACGGTGAGAGTGGAAAAAGAAACAGCTTCTTTTATAGCGGAGAGTTTTTCTATTACTACCGGAATTATTACGTGAGAAGGATGTAATTACTAATGCCGGTAAGGATTTTCAAGGATAACCTTCCAAGAGGCTGACATGTAACAATCGATTATGTATTTGTAGAGAAAAGCCGGTCAAACTACCGGCTTTTTATAAGTTAGAAATAGGTTTGTACAAAAAAGGTATTTTGTGATAGAATATTCATTAGATTTTACACCCACATGAGTGGGAAATGCTCCTGCTGCCGAATGGCATAAATTATTACTAACGAGTGAAGAGCACTCGTGGCAAGTTCAATTGTGAGCTTTCCAAGTAATTATGATTTTAAAATATAGGGCATGGAAATCACAGTAATATCACAATTATGCCGTATAATTGTCAGAAGTACCGTGCAGTGTGATGGTATTTTTTTGATATCATGGCAAATACCTTGCAAAGGTAAGGCATGAAAGTATGATATATAAGCTCTTCGGGTAAGCAATGTGCAGTGATATTAGCTTTTTTTTGCAAATAATGTAAAAATGAGGAGGAACTCTCAAATGGCGAAGAATAAGGAGCCGCAGACGGATATTGAACAGAAGGCAAAGACGAAATACGACCGTAAAATGGAAGAAAGAAGAAAGCAGGAAATAAAGGACAAGCGCAAGGTGAGGATTCTGCAGGCAGGAGCAATCGTTATCGGTGTCGGTATCGTTGCGGCAATCGCAGGCTCTATCGTTGTTTCCGCAGTGAATAAGCATAACGCGGTCAACGCCCCTTATGTGACGATAGGCAGTTATGAAATCACCGAGCCTGAATACAATTATTATTACAGTGCTACGGTCAACAATTATGTTTCTACTTATTCACCCATCCTTTCTTATATTGGCTTAGATACCTCTGTAGATTTTGATAAACAGCAATATTCGGAGAATATGACATGGAAAGATTTGTTCGATCAGATGGCGGTGGAACAGATTAAACAGACAAAGGCATTGCTGGATGATGCTGCAGCTCATGGGTTTACCTATGATACGACGGAAGGATACGCTAATGTATTAAGCTCTTTTAGCTCCAGTGCAGAATCCGAGAATTTATCACTCAGCGACTACTATGAGACCAGCTACGGGCCTTACGCTACGGAAAAAAGGCTGGAGCCTTATATCAAGGATAACCTTTTGGCAGAAGCATATTATAATGAGCTGCTGAGCCAGAATGTTCCTACCGAGCAGGAAATAAAGGATTATTACGCAGAGAATACGCAAGAGTACGATAAGGTAGATTACAGGAGCTTTATCGTTAAGGCCGATATCGCAGAGGGTGCAACGGATGAGGATATAGAGAAAGCGATGGCAGAAGCGGAGAAAAAAGCGAATGCGATGATGGAAGCCCGTCAGGCAGGAGATGACTTTAAGGAGCTGGCTTTGGAAAATGCTGCCGAGGAGGATAAGGAAACTTATCAGGATACGGAGACCGATGCAACTCTTAACGAGGGCAGGGTTTACAATGGCATAGTGAGTACCATATCCGGCTGGCTTTTTGAAGAAGGAAGAGCAGAAGGCGACATTACCGTTTTGGAGGATACCACGGACCATCAGTATTATGTTGTGGAATTCATTAACAGATATTACGATAGTGCTACGGATGCAACCATTTCCGATACGATTGCAGCAGAGAGAGTAGCCCAGTATATAGTCGGGCTTGAGGAAGGCTACACCGTGACGGATAACAAAGGCAATTTGAAATATCTTACCGTAGATTTGAATGCAGGTACGGCTGAAGATACAGCAGCCGGCGAAGATACCACTGCTGCTGAAGATACTACGGGGGCGGATACGGCAGAATAAGACAACGGGTAATATGTTTTATAAATTATTTTATATTTAAACAGAAAATCCTGCAGGAGCTTAAACGCTCCCGCAGGATTTTTTCAGTTACTAATAAAAATATAGATTCCGATGAGAGTACAAGCGCTTATAAAAGAACGGCTTCTGCTTCCTCCAGCATCCTTTTGACCTTTTCGAGATGAAGGTCTTCTAGTTCCTTCCCGGCGCGATTGAGCATAAGGAAGTACTTTAATATGTCCTTTGTTTTCGCTTCCTCGGCGATAGCCATACGAATGGGATGATTCTTAAATATCCTCTTATCCATCCAGCTTAGATTATTAAAAGATTTTCCCTTATATTCAAATTTATTTTCATAGTAATCGATGAGCGCATTAAGGCGCTGCTTGCCGTCGATAATTTCATAATCCGCATTTCTCTTAAGGCGTTCCTCTTTGGAAAGGTGGTTTAAAGCGATTTTACCCAAATCGATATTGTGGAAAATACTGTCGATAAGAAGTTCCTTATCCTTTTGCTCCCAAACGTCCTCCCTCTGGTAATCCGATTTCATATCGATCCCAAAATAATAATATAGATGAAGGAGGCTTTCCAAAGTAGAATTCTGGAAATTCAGCTTAGAAATCTGATTACTGGCGAAGCTTGTATTTTCATGTGAAACCGGCCTTACATCCATCCATGCCGCAACCCTGTATATTTGGTATGTATATGGATGTCCGTAATTGTTGCTGATCGCTTTTCCGGTAAGACCATATACCTTTCCGTTATATAATACTTCCTTGATAATGCAGTTTTTTAAGCTTCCGTACACTACCTCTTGTCCTACGGTAAAATAATAGGTGGGCTCGTTCAAATATTGCAGGCTCTTTTCAATCGACAAGAGACCCTGCTGCCTTTCGTGTGCCAGCCTTTCCTTCAATGTTTGTTTCTTCGTTTTATTATTTTCAGACATTCCATACCTCTTATAAAGTTTTCCTATGATCCCTTTACGCCTTATATTCGGATAACAGCTATTTTGTATTGTGTCTAATTCGGTCTATTATATATTATTCAAAAGCTTGCTTTTTTATGCGGAAAATATTAAAAAACGGCGAAAAAGCATCGTATTCTATTCAATATATAAAATTATGCCGATATAATTTATAACAAGTTAACAAATGGATTTACATACAAATGGATTTGTATGAACAGAACAAGGAGGTTAGTGCAAAATATGATGATACCCATAGCGGGAACAATCCGTAATGCGGTGAAACTGGCAGAGCTGGACAACAAGTGGCAGCAGCGCAAGAAGAATGCGGGGAAGGATCCTGCCCAGGCAGCGGATCCTCAGATACGGCAGTTTCAAGAGGATTTACAAAGAATGCGGGAGAATAATCAGATGGCATCCATCAGTGCCAAACTGAAAGCGGGAGCTGGATTGACATCTGAAGAAGTTAAATATTTACAGAAGAACAGTCCTGAGCTGTATCGCGAGTATCTTGAAGTAAGAAACGAAAAGGAGGCCTACGAAAGACAGCTCAAGGCCTGTAAAACGAAGGAAGAAGCAGAGCGCCTCAAGATAAATAAGATGGGAAGATTCATGGCGGAAGTGAAGGGAATTATGAGTAATGGCAGTATTCCCGAGGATAAGAAGCTGGAGCTTATAGAGAAGCTTCAGAAAAGGGTTATGGGAGTTCAGACAGCACATATGGCTTTCGTAGAATCTGCTGAATATCAAGAGCTTCCTTCGGAAGAAGAAATTTTTGAGCAGTCCGGCGAGGATATCAAGGATATTCCTGAAAATATAGAGAACGCAGAAAATACCGGAATAGAAATTGTCAAAGGCGGGGGGAATATAGGCAGCCCGGAGTTTGCAGAAGCTGGAAAGAATACGAATAATATTGAGCTTGCAGGAGAGGGAAAGAATACAGGCAGTGCCGGGTTCGCAAGGCGTGAAAGACATGTGAAAAGTGCTAAGAATGAAGAAGCCTCGATTCCAGTATCAAAATTGCATTATAAGTTCCATGAGGTTGAGACTGCGATTGCAAACTTTACGAGTTCTAAGGTATCGATGCTGAAAGATTATGAGTATAAGACAAAGACCTTGAAATGAGCAAAGGCTTTAAATTTTAAAAAATAAAAGGGAGCATTGCGGTAAAACGCATGCTCCCTTGCTTATATTATTAAACAACACCTTGAACAGCCTCATATCCTTTTTCCTTTGTCCGAATTTTCAGAGCGTTACGTATTTCGTAGGTAAAAATTTTACCGTCGCCCACTTCTCCGGTATAAGCGGATTTTTGAATCGCATCGATTACCTTCATCTCCCATTCTTCGGAGGAGACAACAATCTCAAATTTGACCTTAGGCTGCATGAGAATGTCGATTTCCGTACCGCGGACAACTTCATTATAGCCCCGCTGTATGCCGCAGCCGATAACCTGTGAGACAGTAATTCCGTTTACTTCGATAGCGTTTAACGCGTCCTTTACGTCCTCCATTTTTTCTTCACGTACGATAGCTTCTACTTTTATAATCATAGTCAACCTCCTTTTTAATCCCAACCGTTGAAGGATGGATAAGCATTTTCACCATGCTGACAAATATCAAGACCGAGTTTTTCTTCTTTGTCTTCTACCCGCAGAGGTGTAAATAACTTGACGATACCTGCACAGATAAGGGTGCCCGCAACTGCAAGGGCAATAGAAACTGCAATACCGGCTAACTGTGCTAAAAACAGCTTCGTCTCACCGAATACGAGACCGTCCCACTGAGCCACGCCGTTGATGGAGCTTTGAGCGAACAAACCGGTAGCGATGCCGCCCCAAATACCTCCGATTCCATGGCAGCCGAAAGCGTCGAGGGAATCGTCGATTTTCAGTTTACTCTTAATAAAAGTGATTCCAAAATAGCAGATAGGGCTTACGAGGGCGCCGATGATAAAGGAGGACCAAATCGGTACAAAGCCTGCGCCGGGCGTAATCGCTACAAGCCCGATTACAAGACCGGTAGAAGCGCCTACCAAAGTAGGTTTTCCTTCTTTTATAATATCAATGAGCATCCAGGAAAGCAATGCCGAAGCAGCAGAAATTGCAGTCGTCATAAATGCGTGTGCCGCCAGACCATCAGCCTTTAAAGCGCTTCCGGCATTGAAACCGAACCAGCCGAACCAAAGCAGGGATGCGCCCAGAGCGACGAAAGGAATGTTGTGGATGCGGTAAGAAACATTTATAAAGCCTTTTCTGTTGCCGATAAGGTAAGCTAACAGCAGTGCGCTGACACCTGAACTGATATGCACGACATTACCGCCCGCAAAATCCACAGAACCGATAGAAGCTAAGAATCCGCCCTGTCCCCATACCATATGAGCTAAGGGATAATATACCACTACGGACCAAAGCGCGATGAATAGGAACAAAGCTTTAAAGCGCATACGTCCAACGACAGCACCCGTGATCAGTGCAGGGGTAATCATTGCAAACATCATCTGGAAGGCCGTAAATACATAGTGCGGAATCGAATCGGCATAAGGGCCGGGCTCCATTCCCACACCGTTCAAAGCAAAATAACGAAAATCTCCGATTATTCCTAAGTGATTGCCGCCAAAAGCCAGCGAATAACCGAATAAACACCACATAACAACTGAGAGACCCATTACAGAAACACAAGCCATCATAGTATTAACTACATTTTTACGACGCACGAGTCCTCCATAGAAGAAAGCGAGACCGGGTGTCATAAGAAACACAAATGCGGTACAAATTAACATAAAACTAGTGTCGCCAGAATTCATTTTCAAATCCTCCTCTTTTATTTAATTAGTCAGACCTTCTACGCGTAAAAAAAAGAAGTCCGTGAGCGACAGACTCACTGGACTTCTTTGTCTAGAGGCCATTATAGCATACAGATTTTCTTACAGCAAGAGAAATTTGAAAAAAAATTGAAAATATGTTATTTGTAAAAAATATTATTCGGGTATAAAGTTGGTTTTGTGGATAAAGATACGGAGGTTAATGATAAAACACAGTTGACATTTATCGAATCAAATGATATATTGATGGAGAAAATTCAAAGAATAGGAGATGTGTGGATGATTATTTATTCTTGCTGATCAGTAACTGAATGATGTGCATGGTAATTCGGCCGTTAGAGTGATATAACATGGCAGGCCGGGGTTTTATTATCGTGCGGGCAGGAATAATTGAAATCGGACATCTTTTGATATTGTAAGCGCGGAATTATGCAGGATGCATAATCTCTGTGCATCATTTATTACCATGAAGCCAATAGGCGGAATCGTAACGGTGTGATTTGTCAGGTGCAGATAATTATTTCTGCACCTTTTTTCTGTGATAGGAAATGACATTCTATTACGGAAAAAGCTCTGCCGGACGGAGTGCGCAGTTGTGCGCGTCAAGCAAAAGTGAAGGCTTCGGCACTTCAAATGCATAGGGCGGAGCCTATAAAACGGAGGTATATAAATGTCACAAATAAGTGTAAACCATTTAACTTTTTATTATGACGGAAGCTATGACAATATATTTGAGGACGTCTCATTCCAGATAGATACGGATTGGAAACTGGGATTTATTGCAAGAAACGGCAGGGGAAAGACTACCTTTTTAAATCTGCTTCAGGGAAAATATGAATATAAGGGGACGATAACGTCCTGCGTGGAATTCGATTATTTTCCTTTTGTAATATCCGACCGTACCAAGGATACGTTGACCATACTGGAGGAAATTTATCCGGATTACGAGTTCTGGAAGGTATGCAGGGAACTGACACTGCTTCAAGTGGATACGGAGGTTTTCTACAGACCCTTTGACACCTTGAGCAACGGAGAGCAGACAAAAGTAATGCTGGCGGTTCTTTTTTCCAAGGAAAACAGTTTTCTTTTGATCGACGAGCCTACCAACCATCTGGATATGCAGACGAGAGAGCTGGTCAGTGACTATCTGAATAAGAAGAAAGGCTATATCATTGTATCTCATGACAGAATGTTTCTGGATGAGTGTATCGACCACGTGCTGACCATCAATAAGACGAATATCGAAGTACAACAGGGCAATTTTTCCAGTTGGTGGGAGAATAAGATGAGACAGGACGAATATGAAAAAGCCGAAAATGAGAGGCTGAGGAAGGATATCCATCGCCTGAAAGAATCAGCCAGGCAGTCTAGGGAATGGGCTGATAATGTGGAATCTACCAAAATAGGAAAAAAATCGGAAAAATATGAAAAGAATATTGACACCAGAGCCTATGTAGGGGAAAAGTCCCGCCGTATGCAGATGCGCCGTAAAAATACAGAAAGGAGGCAGGAGAGGGTGATAGAAGAAAAGTCGTCTTTGCTTAAAAATATCGAGACCGCAGATGACCTTAAACTGTTCCCGCTAAGGCATCACAAGGACGTGTTAGTACGCCTGGAAAGCGTGGGAATTTCTTATCTGTCCAAGAGTGGAGATGGGAACAGCAATGAAAAGCAGATAATTGACGGTTTCAATTTGGCAATCAAAAACGGCGAAAAAATAGTGCTTCAAGGAAGAAACGGCTGCGGGAAGTCCAGTATCATAAAGGCTGTATTAGCTACTGTTTCAGAATCTGTGCGCCAAAGCTATGACATGGAAAGAGAATATACCGGAAAAGTAAGCGGGCGGATCGAACCGGCGGGAGGTCTGATCATTTCTTATGTGCCTCAGGACACTTCTCACCTCTTTGGAAGTATTTCGGATTATGCCGGGAAGTATGATATTGACGAGACTCTTTTTAAGTCGCTGCTCCGGAAATTGGATTTTTCCAGAATCCAGTTCGAGAAGAACATGGAGGAATACAGCGGAGGGCAGAAGAAAAAGGTGCTCATCGCCAGAAGTCTCTGCGAGCAGGCTCACCTTTATATTTGGGATGAGCCCCTTAACTTTATCGACGTATTTTCCAGAATGCAGATTGAGGATCTAATCATGAAATATAGCCTTACCCTTCTTATGGTAGAGCACGATAAGGCCTTCGTCGATAAAATAAAAGCGAAAATAGTACAGCTTTAGATACCACTGATTGACAAGGTCACACGGTCGGATAAGACCTTGTCAATCCATGGTAATCAAACATGATATAGCAGCCGTTTGAAAAATGCATTGCGATTTTCTTGTAGGCTTTGGCAAAGTTATTAGATTAACGATCCAGATAAACCGGGCCGGCCAGGACGTCCCTCGATACATACAGGGTCATGTCGGGCCTGGTGGAGAGAGTCCATTTTACAAGGCGGATGCGCTTATATTCGATTTCCAGGCACGTAATACAGCGGGGGTGTACGCAGCTTCCGCTGTTGTAATAATACTTATCCTCCTCCGTCAAGGAAGGGCGGTGGGTATGGCCGGTAATCAATATATGCTTTTCCTTCGTTGCCCAATGCTGCAGGCGTTGTTCCGCCCTGCGCTTCCTCGTATAGTTCTTGGCAGCGCTGGTAGGGTCCAGAACACCGAACCGCTCCAGAGGCCTCCAGAAATAACGAACAAGAAAACGGGTGAATCTCCAGAGGGTAGAATTGAACAGATCGCTTTGATGACCATGGGTCAGATATACGTCGTGAGGACCGCACATATCCTCTCCGGGAGGACAGAGGTGAGCCTCATTATTCATAGGAGGAGATGGAACATTTTCCAGTATGATGCCGGAGTGAAAGGTCATATTAGGAAAGAGGGGCTGTTTTTCCCAAAAAGATATTTCCTCACAGCTGCAGTGGTAGGTACTGCAGTTTTTTTGCGTGTATCGGTTATTCTTTTTTATCATATCGTGATTTCCGTACAGCATATACAGCCTGCCTTCCTGACGAAAGAGGGAGAGCAGCCAGAACACGTTGCTGTGTGTCTGAATAATCTGTTCCATGCTGCGGTTTTCCCACAGTTCATCCCCGTCGCCCAGCTCGATATAGGTATAACCATACTGATAATAATGCTGAAGCGCCGCAAAATATAAATTTTGATTTTTTAGGAAATTGTCGTAGGAGGTGCCCGTGCCCCGGTGGCAGTCGCTGATCAGAACGTATTTGGAACGGTCCGTCAGAGGGAGTCTCAGCGCTCCCTCGAAGGATTTGTTAAGACGGGAATAATAGCTCATGAACGATGCCTTCTTTGCTGATTCAACTTATTATACTTATTGATATGCAGCATTTTGAAGAATATATGAGGAAGATAATAATATAAATATAAAAGCCGGTCGAGAGACAGGCAAAACGGCCTCGTGATAAAGAGGTATGCGCTGTACCAAAAGTGATTGATAAGCTGGGCGATGGTATCTTTTAAGAGATGCAGCCTGCGGGGGCGTATAGAGGAGCCGGCAAAATAAAAGGTTACGGTATTAAGAGTCACATTGAAGTCTTCTTTCGTGTAACCGGCAGCCTTAAGGCTCTTTACGAAGGCCCAGACCATTTCCTGACCGGGAAAAGCGATACTCGCCTGCATGAACAAATCGGCGGGCTCGGAAAAGCGCCCCATGGAAAAAGCCGACAGCCACCAATGTCTCGAGAGGACATCCGCAATGCGGACTCCTTTTCTAAATAAGCAGAAGGAAAGCTGAGGCATTTCGCTGTCGGATACGCTGTAAAAAGGAGTGCTTTTAATTTCTTTTTGATTCAGTATGCGGTCGGCATAATAAATATCTATTTCCCCGCCGGTATTAATTCCATACTGTCCTCTGCGAAACTCCACCAACCACGTCTTATCCTTGTAATCAAAATAAATGGGGAGGCGGTAGAGAACCAGATAGAACCGGCAGCCGAACCTACTCTTATCTGAACCGATGCGGGAAACAAGAATATCCTGAGACGCCAAATAAGAAAACCCGAAGGGTTCCAGCAGCTCATTTATAATATTACATTTTTCATCGTTATTCAGGGCGCACACTTTTTTCAAAGTTTTTTCCCGGCGCCTGCGGCTGATGAAACAGAAAAAAAGGAGGACTAAGAGAAAGGTTCCAAAAAATACGTACATAACAGAATCCATAATCATCGACTTGTTATATAATATGAAAATATGTCGAAAGGGGTACCTTAAGAAAAGGCTCAACCAGAAATTTGAATGACAGTCGCTTTTCCTTTATATCCGGCATCGCCTATAATCTGAGGTATGCTCTTCTCCCCCTGAATATCGCTTTTTAACGCAAAATGAACGTGACCGGCCAGTACCAGCTCTACCGGGCTGTCCTTCGCCGTAGTAAGGGTGATGAACTCCGTGGATACGTTGTCGGGATAGATACCCCCATGAATTCCTCCCCCCAGTACTACGCCTCCTTTCCAGACAGCAGCAGCTTTTTCCAGAACAGCCTTAGTGTAAAGTGGTACGTGCAGCATGAGAATGACCGGCTTCTTTTTGGAGAGGATTTCCTTGTATTCCTCGAGTGCATTCGGGGTTATCTGATTGCTGCTGTTATCTACGGCTACGATGGTGAAGTCCTCATATTCTTTCGTATGGATAGATGTGTTATTTTGCATATACGAATTAAAAAGTGGAAGATATTCACTTTTTCCCTTCTCGGTCATGTATTCCCAAGGATAGGTCCAGTCGTGATTGCCTATATTATATATATACGGTATTTTTAAATCATCCAAAGAGGTATTCAGGTACTCCAGATTGGAGGCGGAAGGAGAGTCGATAATGTCCCCGCCAAGCAGCAGGCCGTCAAAATCCTGTTCATTCGCGTAGTGAATCCACTGCGGAAATTGTTCGGCGGAGGACGGAACGTCCTCCACAGCGAAAACAGGAAGGCGCTGTTTTTCATAGTCGGATATTTCCGGACTTTCGTTATCGTCCGGAACGATCATATGAGTGTCCGTCAGATATAAAAATTCATAGCTGTCCTCTGCTCCCGGTATGCGGATTTGATAAGTGGTTATATCCTCTTTCTTGATGGAGGCAGAACTTCCGCATGCAGAAAAAGGAAAAGTAAATGTAATGATGAGCAAGATCGCTCGAAATACCCGAAGGTTTGTCCGTCTCATAAAATGCCTTTCTTTAAGCAAGTGTGCATCGATTGTCGCTATCAGCCTTCGCAAAATTGCATAGAAACGCAATTCCGGCTTCGCGATATGGAAGGCTGAATAGTAACCTATGAATCGATAGGCTGAATATTAACTATGATATTAAACCTAATATTATAATATATTAAAGAGTATAGAAAAATATTGAAGATTTACTTAATTTTTTAAAAAATTGTAATATAATTCCCATTTCTTATTTTAATCTTTAAAAAGCAATACCATATCATTTTTCTGCGTTTCCACAATAAAAAAGAGTAGAGGAAAACAATAAAATTGTATAATATTACCAAATAAAAAGGAATAATTGAAAATATTTTATAGATTATTCATAAATTATTTACAAATTATCATTCCTACTTCATATCTATATGGTATCATTCAATTATAAGCAGCAGGGGTGTAGCTTCATAGGAGGTATGGGATGAGACGGAGAGGGTTCTTGGCATTGTTGGGGATTTTCGCGTTGATTGCAGTTGCGAATGCCATTGCATGGGGAAGCGAGGCGTTCTGTAACTTTTATGTGCGAAATATTTTTCCTCTTTGGGTAAATACTTATGGACGGTTTACAGGGATGTTCCCTTTTTCCGTCGGAGAAATAATGATAGCAGTAGGTCTGGTAATAACAGTGATGGCTGTTGTACTGGGATTTGTTGCGGTCATTTTTTTATTGGCATTTAAACGCTCCTTGATTTATTCCAGGGTCATGGGGTTTTGTAGAACATATTTTATCGCTTATGCGTGGATATTCGCAGGATTTTGCACAGTGATGACCTTGAACTGCTTTATTCCTTATCACAGCTCTGCTTTGACGCAGAGGTACGGGATGCTTGACAGAATGTCGGCACAAGATCCGCTTCTTCCGGATTTACTACGGAGGGAATATACGCTTGAGGAGTTGGAAAATCTTAGAGATTACGTGGTCATAAGAACGAATGAGCTGGCGAAACAGGTAAACCGGGACGAAGAGGGGAATATTATTTATCCCGATAATATGGAGGAAATCGCCATAGAGTCCATGAGAAACCTAAGCGAATATTGTGAGCAGCTAGGTGGCTATTATCCAATAGCGAAGCAATTTCATTTCTCAGGATTTTTCAGCCAGCAGAAGATGAAGGGATACTTTTTTCCGTTTTCTATGGAAGCCAATTATAACAGCCTGATGCTGGAAATCAACCGTCCTGCGACCATTTGTCACGAATACGCTCATTTGAAGGGATTTATGTTCGAAGACGAGGCGAATCTCATCGGATTTCTGGCTTGTGCCAATTCCTCGGATGTGACGTTCCAGTACAGCGGTTATCTGAGTATATTGAATTATATAAACAACGAATATTATGAGGCGATAGGCAGAAATAGCGAAATATATGCTTCCCATGTACAAATATCCGATCAGGTAAAGAAAGAGAATGTATTCTTAAAAGAGGCCGCTTGGAAAAGGGTAGAAGCAAGGGCACTTCTGGATACAGAGGTGGTAGATAAAGTCTCCGACAAATTATCGGAGACTTCCATGGTCCTTAACGGTGTGGGAGACGGAATCTTAAGCTACACAAGAGTAGTAGGTCTGCTGCTCCACTATTACGATGGATCGATGGAGGTGCAGCAGACGTTAGCCGACCCGGGATATTTGGTACAATCAGATGAGTAAGCCCACAGGGCAATGATCGGAGCCGAGCACATCGTTATAAATGACGGCATCCTGCAAACGGTCCTTCAGGCTGTCCGACACGAGAAAGTAGTCGATACGCCAACCGGCGTTTTTAGCCCTGGCACTGAAGCGGTAGGACCACCATGAATAGATGCCTTCCTTATCAGGATAGAAGTAGCGGAAGGTGTCAATAAAACCGGATTCGGTTAGAACAGTGAATTTTTCTCTCTCTTCATCTGTAAAGCCCGCGTTTTTGCGGTTGGTTTTCGGGTTCTTTAGGTCAATTTCCTTATGAGCCACGTTTAAATCACCGCAGAAAATGACGGGCTTCTCCTTTTCCAGCGCCTTTAGATAGGAAAGAAAGTTGTCCTCCCATTTCATACGATAGGAAAGCCTTGCCAGCTCGTCCTGAGAATTAGGGGTATATACGGTTATCACATAGAATTCAGGAAATTCCAACGTGATGACGCGGCCTTCATGATCGTGTTCTTCTATTCCTATTCCGTAGGAGACGGAAAGAGGTTCTTCTTTGGTGAAGATAGCAGTGCCGGAATAGCCTTTTTTCTCGGCGTAGTTCCAATATTGGAAGTAGCCGGGGAGGTCCAGGTCAATTTGACCGGCTTGGAGCTTAGTTTCCTGCAAGCAGATAATATCGGGGGCCTCCAAGCTCAGGAAGTCCAGAAATCCTTTGCCGACGCAGGCGCGGAGACCGTTTACGTTCCAAGAAATTAATTTCATAATATTTGATTCCTTTCATAAATGGGAAGTCGTTAGCTTCGCGGGTGGTTAAGAGTTATGAGTATAGTTTAATGAAAAAAAGTGAATTTGTAAAATAAATTCGTGAAGCCGCTGTTTAACTGGAGTTGAAGGGAGACGGAGAGGGGAAATTCAGGGAGATTAATAAAAAATCAAGAAATCGTTCACACTTTGGACACATTTATGACATATTATGTTAAAAGTTGATACAGGAACCACATACATAGGTTTGCATCAACAAAAAACATTTCATATATCTAGGAGGAGAAAAATTATGAAAAAGAAAGTAGTTTTATTATTAACAGCAGTAGCAACATGCGCAACATTGATGATGGCTTGTGGAAACACAGACGTAGCAACGGAAGAAACAGCAGTAGAAACTGAAGCGACTACTGAAGAAGTAGCTCCCGAAGCAGAAGTAACGGAAGAAGTAGCTGAAGATGCAGAAGCAACAACTGAAGAAGTAGTTGAAGATGCAGAAGTAGCTGAAGATGCAGAAGTAGTTGAAGATGCAGACGCAGAAGCAACAGATGCAGCAGCAACAGATGATGCAGCAGCTACAGATGAAGCAGCAACCACTGATGCAGCAGCAACAGACGCTAACTAATTATAAACTGGGCGATTGTACAGTAAATAATTAAGCCAAAGGCTGTTTACTATCCTGAATGGACGGTAAGCAGCCTTTTTATTATTAGAAAAAAGAAATTCGCGAAGAGTGTTGTCTTTCGGGCAAACGATATGCAGCAACGCGCGGGTCAGCTTTGTGTATAGTCAACCTTTATGGAGTCCTCATAGGGGAGGATCAATTCGTTTACAATCTTATATGCGAAGTCGCGCATGTCGGAGAAGGTCTGCTCATAGTTTTCCGGAGTGAGCCGGCTGTTTCCTGCGATAATCTGGTCGGTCATGTACTGGTTTATTTCAGGAGAAAAATGGAGGGTATCCATATAGTTATTGAGATTGGTTATAATCTCGGTCTCATCCTGAAAATAAAACATCTGCACGTTGTCATAGGTGAGCAGGCGGCCGACGGTCTGTTCCATGTTGTAAAGGTAAGCTTCCAAATCGCCTGTACGATAAATGTTATCCCACCAAAGCATGGAATAGGCAGGAAAGAAAATCTTGAACTGTGTTTCAGGATGGGCGATAATCTGCTCCTCCACCAGCCCGATGTTTGCGTTTAGTACATCCTGATAGTAATCCTTTTCCTTCATGGGAGAAATCCGGGGTGTTCGAATGTAGACATTTAATGCCATGTCCTGATTGAATTGCTTCCATTGCGCCCAGTTATAGGAGTCGTTTTCACTGTAATCTCCGATAAGAGAATTGGCGATCAGGTAAGGAGTTTTTTCCATCAGAACGCCTTTGTTGTATATATATTGTATGTCGTCGAAGTAATTCTTGTTGTATAAATACATGGGACAGCCGGTCAGTTCATAGGTAGGTACCGGGTCTGCGGCAAGCGAAGAGGTGTCCATGCTGTAGAAAACATATTTCAAGTCATGGCTTTCGTATGCGGCATCCAGAAGATAGCATAAGTCCGCAGTAGCGCCGTAGGAACGAACCGCCTTGATAGCGGTACAGCCAAAGCCCTGGTCAAACCAGCCGTTGTTATAGTTTTCCGCTACAGAGGAGCCCAGGATCAGGCTATCGTAATCAAAGGTTCGCAGGGTGCCGATGCACTGATATTCCTTATCGGTCAGCACTGCCTTTAACCCGAACCATGGCTTGTGATAATGGAAAAAGGGGTCCAGTATGATGACAAATCCGGCGATAACAGCCATGATTACCAATATTCTTTTAAAAAAGGATATAATAAATTTTCTTTCCAATTGCGTAATACCTTTCTGCCTTTTTGTTGCGGTATAACGGGTGAAGCTGCCGCTAGAAATTGAAATAGATAAATGTGCTGACTTGTGAAAATGAAATCAGCGACCATAGGAATACGATAGTAATGTACCAGCAGAACTTGGAATCGTAATTTGTCCCCTCCACTATCTGAAGAGAATTTTTTCTCGTCAGAACAAAAGCGCTGACAGCCAGTGCGATGAAGAAGAATACGATATAAGCTGTGCTGAGCATATTCGGAGCCAGAAGATTAATGGCCTGTTTGATAATATAGAATTCAGGGATATCCATATTAGCGGCCAGCTTGTATAGATAGCCGGTATTCTTAAAGGCGAATATGTTCTTGAACATTTGGAACGCATAGGCCATACTTTCGCTCCGAAAGAAAATCAAGGACAGATTGAAGAAGGAAAAGGTGAAAAACCATCCCAGCCATCTGGGAATATGAATTTTGGAAGGAACCTTTTCTTTATTGCCCTTTATCCCTATTATCCCTAAATTATCCCACACGACTAAGAGACCCTGCATAGTTCCCCATGCGACGTAGGTCCAGTTAGCACCGTGCCACAGCCCGCTTAAGCAGAAGATGATCATGGTGTTGAGAATCGTTCGGGTCCTTCCCTTTTTGCTTCCTCCCAGAGGAATATATACGTAGTTCACGAAGAAGCGGGACAAGGTCATATGCCAGCGCTGCCATAATTCCTTAACGGAACAGGCTTTATAAGGCGAGTTAAAGTTAATGGGAAGGGAAATGTTGAACATATAGCCGAGTCCGATTGCCATATCGCTGTATCCGCTGAAATCGAAATAAATCTGGAAAGTGTATGCGAGAATGACTAACAATGTGGATGGCGTGTCAAGAAAATAGGTCTGCTTGAAACCGAAATTGGTAGCTAATGCCAGCATATCGGCTAAAAGAACCTTTTTTGCAAGGCCCAGCACGAACAAAGAGATACCTTTTGCAAAGTTACCGGAGTCGAAGCGCCTTTTGCCTAAGTCCTCGAATTGAGGCATCATTTCTTTGTAAAAAACGATGGGACCGGCGATCAGCTGGGGGAAAAAGGTTACAAAGGCAGCGTAATTGATAAGGGAGGGGTGGCCTAGCTTACTCTCATAGCGGTCTACGGTGAAGGAAATCTGCTGGAAAGTAAAAAAACTGATACCCAGGGGCAGGAGTATGTGCCTCAGCGCATAGTCGTTATGGAAAATGTAGTTGATATTATCGATGAAGAAATCATAGTATTTAAAATAGAATAAAAGGCCGAGATTGATGCCTATGCCTGTTAAAAGACCAATCCGGCTCGTAAGCCTGGTCCTTGAAAATGTCATGAGATAGCTTAGTGTGTAGTTGGCGAGGATGCTTATTGCGATGATAAGGAGATAGTAGGTGTTGAAGTAACCGTAAAACCATAGAGACATTCCAATGAGGAATACCTTCGCCAGCTCATATTTCTTTAGCTTGTTCAGTCCGTACCAGCCTAGAAGGACTAGGGGGAGGAATAGGAAAATGAATATATAGGAATTAAAAAGCATTGTGGGTGTAGGTACCTTTCTGGGGAGTATTGGCAGGCCACGGGCAGAGACGAAAAAACTGCGTTTTTTCGTTCGCTTCGCTCGTTAAATAGAAAAATAAGCAAATACTCGTGCGAGCACGGGTATTTGTTTATTTTTCTGTTTGACTCTGCCCTATCCGCACATTATAACATAATTCTTTCCATAAAAAAAATAAATATTTTCTCACTTTACATCGATTAAAATAATTTCTTCAAATAAAAATCCAAATGAAATTTTTTGCCAAAAAGGGATAAATTCAGTTTACAGGGAAATAATGATAACTGTGTAATCAGTGGAATTATTGTAAATTATTTCAATAGATTAAGATGGAGGAGATTATGAAAATGCGTTCGTTAGTTACAACTTTGGCAATGGTATTGACAATATGGCTGCTGGCGGCGCCTATTATGAGTGGATGCGGTGATGGGCTGGTGTCGGATTCTAATACGAATAGTGTGGAAAATGTTAAGAGGGATGACACGGCTGATATGGATGTCGTGGAGGCAGCGGAAGATCCCGGGGATAATAAGGCTTTTGCGTCTATGAGTGAGATAAGGGATGCGATAGTGAGTATTCTTGGGGATAATTACTGGCCGGATAAGAAGCTTACAAAGGAAGAGCTGGAAACGGAGACGGGTATTTCGGCGGATATGTATGAGGATTATTTGGCAGAGAAGCAAAGTGTCGAGACGGATATTGATATGATAATTATCATTAAGGCGAAAGAGAAGTATGTTGGAGAAGTGGAAACTATACTAAATGAGTATAGAGAGAGCTTAATGACAAAATATAGGGATCGTCCACAGGAGCTTGGGAAGGTAGAAGCCTCCAGAATAGAGACAGTGGACAGCTATGTCAGCTTCGTACAGCTTGGCGCGGATACTGAGGCGGCCGCACAAATAGGTGATGAGGAAGTGATTTCCGTTTGCCAGCAGGATAATGAGAGCGTGGTGGATATTATAGAAAAAACGCTGTTCGATGAGTGATATTTGTCTTCCTTGATGAGTGATGTTTGTCCTCTGCTATTGATAGCTTCTGGTTTATAGGGTATAATGAATATATTAAAATAATTGCGAAACTTAAACGTTTCGCAAATTTTCATGCGCTTATTTTGTTATGAGTGGTAATCACAAAATATCAGAGGATGAAGGCATAGTATCATGCAGAATACGTAATTTCTATGCATGATTTGCTGCAGTTTATGCGAAAGCAGAGCTGCAACATAAATGGAGTGAAAGGCAGGGTTGTTAGTATGACCAATACTATTATATTCGATATGGACGGCATACTGTTTGATACAGAGAGAATTAGCTGTGAATGTTGGGATGAAGTGGGACAGGAAATGGGGCTTGGTGATTTAAGCAAGGGAGTAAAGGGCTGTGTCGGCTTAAATAAAAATGACGCCGAGATTCTTATGAAGAGCTTTTACGGAGAAGAATTTCCTTTTGAAGAATTCCGCGGTACGGTACATGCTCTCATGAAGCGAAGGATCCTGGAGGAAGGGCTTCCCTTGAAGGAGGGCGTCCTGGAGATACTGGATTATCTGACGCAGGAGAACTATATCATAGGACTGGCTTCTTCAACGAGTTTAAAGAGCGTTCTGGCACATTTGGACGAAGCGGGCATCACTCATTATTTCCGCAAGATCATTGCGGGGGATATGGTGGAGCATAGCAAGCCCATGCCGGATATTTATTTGAAGGCATGCGAAGAATTGGGAGTGACTCCGATGAATGCCATTGCCATCGAAGATTCACCCAACGGAATCCGTTCGGCGTACCGTGCAGGAATGAAGCCGATTATGGTGCCGGATCTGATCGAACCGACGCCCGAGATTGAATCCATGCTTTATGGGAAGTTCTATTCCCTTTTAGATGTAATCGATTACTTAAAAGATTGTTAGAAAACGGCAGGAGCTATGATGCAGGAAGTGAAACGCATCCCTTTAAAGGGAGTACATAATACCAGAGATTTAGGCGGATACACGGCAGCGGATGGCAGCAGGATTAAGCATTGCTGTCTGATTCGAAGCGGGGAGCTATTCGACCTTACGAAGGAAGATAAGGAAGTGCTGACAAGGGACTACGGACTTGCTACGGTGGTAGACTTCCGTACAGAGGCGGAGAGATATGAGAGGCCCGATCCTAAGCTTGACGGGGTGAATTATATCGTCAATCCTATTTTGCATGAGAAGGTTCTGGGCATTACCCGTGAAAAGAAGACGGACGAGGACGCGGTGGGCAGGGTGCTTAAGCAGCTTGGCGGCAATGAAGCTGCCGGAGCGGAATACATGAAGAACATATACAGCAGTTTACTTACCGATTCTTATTGCAAGAAGCAGTACGCTTCCTTTTTCGACATATTGTTAAATCAGGAGAAAGGAGCGGTACTCTGGCACTGTACGGCAGGCAAGGACCGAGCCGGTACAGGAGCAGTACTTCTTTTGAGTGCCCTTGGAATCCCAAGGGAGCAGATTGTGGCAGATTATATGAAGGTCAACGAGTTTGCAGCGGAAGGCATTGATAAGATGATGAATAAGGTCTTTCAAAGAACCGGGGATAAACGGTTGGCAGAGCATATCCACACCCTGTTTACCGTTCAGGAGGGCTATATCAATACGTTGTTCAAAATAATGGAAGAAGGTTATGGCAGTGTTTGGCGCTATTTGCAGGAAGAAATGGGGCTTAACGGGGACGGGCTCATAACCCTTAAGGATAAATATCTGCAATAAAATAATAAAAATATATGCCCGATAGGACAGGATGGAGGAAAGTATGTCAAAATCAAAAGTGTATTACACGAGTATGAAGACGTCGTTCAACGAAAACCTTCCGCAGAAGCTTGAACGGTTGATAAAGACGGCAGGAATTGGAGAGATCGATTTCGACAGAAAATATGCGGCGATTAAGATTCATTTCGGAGAGCCGGGGAATCTGGCTTTTCTCAGGCCGAATTATGCGGCCGTCGTAGTAAAGGTCATCAAGGAATTGGGCGGAAAGCCGTTCCTTACCGATTGTAATACGCTGTACGTAGGCGGGCGTAAAAATGCGCTGGACCATATGGACGCAGCATATCAGAATGGTTTTTCACCGTTTTCTACGGGCTGTCATGTGATTATTGCCGACGGGCTGAAAGGAACGGATGAAGAGCTTGTACCTGTGGAGGACGGTGAATATGTGAAGGAAGCGAAAATCGGCAGGGCGATTATGGATGCCGACGTATTTATTTCCTTAAACCATTTCAAGGGACATGAAGCCACGGGATTTGGCGGTGCTCTGAAGAATATAGGTATGGGCTGTGGTTCACGGGCCGGTAAAATGGAGATGCACAGCGCGGGCAAACCCTCTGTGAATCAAGAGGTCTGTATAGGCTGCGGGCGTTGTATTAAGATATGTGCTCACGATGCACCGTCAATTACCAATAGAAAAGCGAGCATCGATCAGGACAAATGTGTAGGCTGCGGACGCTGCATCGGAATTTGTCCCACGGATGCCATCGAGGCGGCAGGAGACGAATCCAACGATATTCTTAATAGAAAGATTGCGGAATACAGCAAGGCGGTAATTTCGGGAAAGCCTCATTTTCATATCAGCCTTGTTATCGATATTTCTCCTAACTGCGACTGCCACGCGGAAAACGATATTCCTATCGTGCCCGATGTAGGAATGTTCGCATCCTTCGATCCGGTAGCTTTGGATCTTGCCTGCGCGGAGGCCGTAAATAAGCAGCCGGTCATCGCGGGAAGCCAGTTGGATCATATGCCTCACGTGCATCACGACCATTTTATAGACTCCGCTCCGGCTACCAATTGGAAATCCTCGATAGAGCATGCGGTAAAAATAGGAATCGGCAGTTCGGATTATGAATTGATAGAGATATAAGTGAAAAAGAAGTAACGAAATAAAGAAAAGAATAAAATGCGTAAAAAATGCGCCTTGATTGGGTTAAAACCTGTTTCAAGGCGCATTTTTAAATATTATTTGAAGGCTGAGGCTTAGTTCCCGGTAAATACAAACTTAGAAATAGACTCCTTCATGTGTGAGGAACTTTCATTCAATAAATCCGTCTCCTTCACAAGCAGAGAGGATTCATCATTCAGCGCCTGAACTTCTTCAAAAATCTGATTTACCTTTTGTGAGCTGTTGTCGGCGGCCCGAGCGATGTGCTCTATTCTGTCGAAGACGGTTTGCAAAGAAGCGAACAGTTCTTGAGAAGTACCGCTGAAATCAGTAATGATATCGTTAATATAGTGGGAATCGTTGCTGTATTCGTCCACGATATTCAGAAAGCTGTGATAATCCCGGTTCACATTATTGGAGATGAATTCCAAAAGGCTGCGGGAATCAGTGACTAATTCTTTTACCGCGAAAACTACCTCGTCGATTACTGTTCTTATTTTTTCCGTATTTTCTTTGGAGCTTTCGGATAATGCCCGTATTTCCTTAGCGATTACCTCGAAGCCCCTCCCGTTGCTTCCTGAACGGTTGGATTCGATAGAGGCGTTGAGCGCGAGCAGGTTCGTCTGGGAAGAAATCCTAATGATAGCTTCCAGCAATATATTGATTTCATCCACAATCAGGGCATTTTTAATGGTAACCTCTAACTTCCGGCTGGTTTCGGATAGAAGTGCTTCAGCTGTCCGGATGGATTCGGATATATCACTTTTGGCCTCCGTCGCCTTTTTCAATACGGCTTCCGAGACGCCGGTACCCTCCATTGCGCTGTCCGCTATGGACTTAACCGCAGATTCAATTTCCGTCGATATGGAATGAAGGTCACCGGAGATACCGGAGACCTTTTGCATGTCTTCGGAAACCTCTGCCGCAAATCCGTTGATATCCTCAATGCGGTGATGAAGTCCGGATAAGCCGTTGGAATTTTCCTGTACGATGCCGTCTATGACCATGGATTTGTTTGCTACAGTGCCTATAAGCTGTTCCAGAGAGGCTTTCATTCCGTTCAGGCTTTGCAGCAGATTACCGATGGCATCGTGGCTGTTTATATTACATTCATAGGTAAAATTGCCCTGGCTGATAGATTGAAAGCATTGGTTCAATTTTCCGATGGTTTTCAAGATAGTAGCTTTTCCAATACCGAAGGATATACCACCTACCATAATACCGGCAAATACGCAGCCCACGGTAAAGTATAATTCACTTGCAGACGACTTCGCTGTCATAAAAAGTCCTGCGAATATGGGAAAAATAATGCCCATGATTATTCCCGAGATAATACATAAACAAAAATAGGTTCTAATGACGCTTTTTTTCATATGGCCTCCTGTGCTTTATAACTGTAGCAACAACAGTTATCATTACTGATTTTAACTTATAAAATAATGCGGCATGAAAATGCCACAGTAACTGTTTAATGATAGAATTACTGGAAAAAGGTGAGTATTTTTGAAGACCATTGAATAGATTCCAAATACCCTTTATATAATATTTCAGTATCTATCTCGATAATCTGGGCATATTTCTGCACCGCTGTCCAGTCACCTTGTTCGTAGGAAAGCATAAGTCTGCAAAAGGGTTTTAATTTTCCCTTTCCGTGGACGAGAGCATTAAATATATCATTAGAAATCAACATTCCTTTCAAAGCCTCTTCCATCGGTTGATCTAAGAGAACATCCAGTGTACTGAACAGACACATCATGGAGACTTCTTCCTTGCGTTCTTTATATATGCTGTTTTCTGCCACATATTCGCTGAACCGGGAACGAACTAAAGACAGCCGCATAATTTCTAACGGCTTATTCTGGGAAATATCCTGAAGCATCAGGATGTTGATCCACCGCTCTAAATCGATAAGGCCCATACGGACTAAGGCGTATTTAATGGAATTAAAGGCCGATTCTCCTTTTTTATGGCTGATTACCCGCATCATCCGGTATGCGAGGTTGACGTCCGATTCGATGATTTCGGTAATAGTGTCATAGGAGGGTTCCTCTTTTTTCAGCTCGTTTAGAATCATGGAATACTGCACCTTTGAGGATCTTTTCGGACTGGAACTGCCTACTATTTTAGGCTTGCAGAAAAAGTATCCTTGGAATAGGTGGAAGCCCATGCTAATCGCCTTTTGGAATTCCTCCTCCGTCTCAATTTTTTCCGCCAGAAGAAGCTTTTTCTGGGAAAGTGCTTGTTTTACATCGGAGGTAATAGTATCTAAGGGTGTAACCATAATGTCGTATTTAATAATATCGGCCAGAGGCACGATGGGATAAGAGACGTAGCTCTCTTCAAAGTCGTCCAGTGCGATCTGATAGCCCTCGCGCTTCAAGTACTTAATTCTATCAATCAAGGCAGCATCCACCTCTACGGTCTCAAGTACCTCGATAATGAGGGTATCCGGTTCGATCAGCTCAATGTTATTGGACATGATAAAATCGTAGTCGAAGTTGACGAAAGCTTTCGCCTTTCCGACTATCTGATCGATGCCTTGCTCAAACAAGCCTCCGATGACTGTCGCCGTAGCGGAGACAGAGGAAGCGTTCCCAAAGCTCACCGCACTGGAATCAGAGCGGAACAGGAGCTCGTACCCATAAATCTTCATCGCCTTATTAAATATAGGCTGTCGGGCAATAAACATAAATAATCACTGCTTTCTTCTCTTTTGTATGACCTTGATTCCGGCGGAATCAGCGGCCGTTTGTGGTATCTTCGATGAGATCGGTAATCGTGCGGATAGAATTAAGCTGATTGCTCTTGCTCATCGCGTCTATATATGTCTGTCTGGTGAAATAAAGCTCATGGACCTTTTCCACCAGTAAGTTTTCTGTAAGATAATCCTCATCGATCAAAAGGCTGAAGCCCTGCGATTCGAAGGACTTGGCGTTTGAAAGCTGGTCGCCGCGGCTGCTGTGGGCAGAAAGCGGAATAAGAAGGTTGGGCTTCTTAAGCGCCAGAAGCTCGCAGATAGAGTTAGCACCGGCTCTGGAAACTACCACGTCGGCCATAGCGAATATGTCCTTTAGCTCTGTCTTCACATATTCGAATTGTTTATAACCCGCAATATTTAACATCAGGTTATCCACTTTATCTTTTCCGCAAATATGAACTACCTGAAAGTCCTGCAATAACTTGGGTAAAGCGTCACGTACCGTCTTATTAATGGCTTCTGCTCCCAGACTTCCTCCGATAACCATAACTACCGGCTTGTTGGAAGTGAATTTGCATATGTCGTAGGCGGCTATCTTGTTGCCCCTGGCTAACTCCTCGCGAATCGGGGAACCGGTCAGTACGGCCTTTCCTTCGGGAAGCATCTGAATGGTCTCGGGGAAGTTACAGCACACCTTGGAAGCTACGGGAATACAAAGCTTATTGGCCAATCCCGGAGTCATATCCGATTCATGGATAATGCATGGGATATTCAAGGAGGAAGCGGCACGAACCACAGGAACGCTGACGAATCCGCCCTTTGAAAAGACGATATCGGGCTCAAGATCCTTTAAATATTTTCTTGCTTCCGAGTAGCCTTTCATGACGCGGAATGGGTCTGTAAAATTCTTCGGGTCAAAATACCGGCGGAACTTGCCGGTGGCGATTCCGTAATAGGGTATATCGAAGTCTTCGATTAATTTTTTCTCAATACCTTCATAAGAACCTATATAGTATATTTCATAATCCAATTCCCGAAGTCTTGGAATTAACGCAATATTTGGAGTTACATGACCGGCCGTTCCGCCGCCGGTAAGTACGATTCTTTTTGTCATTTAATTAAATGCCTCCAGACTTAATTATTCGTTATTCACCTATCATAGCTGCAAGCGCATTTGCAAGTTGATCAGGACAAGAGGTGGATCTAAAGCCGCATGTGGTTCCTCTTAATTTTTCGATGGCTTCCTCCGCCTTCATTCCTTTTACCAGCTTAGATATCCCTTGTAAATTGCCGTTGCATCCTCCGGTAAAGGAAACGAACTCGATAATCCCATCATTCAATTTAATATCGATCGATGTTGAACATACGCCCTTCGTCTGATATTTCATATGAATAATCACGCCTTTCTAAAACAAATTATCAAAAAATATGCAAACCAAAAGAACGCATCAGCGTTCCTCTCTTAAACATATGTACATGTATTGCAATAATTATAACAGAAAGAATTATATTTTTCCAGTGGTATTCCTTCATCTTGTCGAAAATTGCAATGGATTACAGCCTGCCGTCTATTGAGATGCGCAGTACTTTTGTTTATAATATCTAAATCGGGAAAAGGAGGTTTGCTATGCTTGAGGTCTTTCTGGAACACAAGCTTCTTTGCGGAGCTTTTCTAATACTCTTATTATTGAGCATAATATGCCAGATTATGATAGGAGCAATATACCAAAAAATGATAAAAGAGACGGATAATATGTCTTCTACCAACAATAAGTTTTTGAAACAATGCAAGTTGAAGTTTGCTCACTGTTATCAGTTGAACGAAGGAGTGTCCAATATACCCATATTTGTGGATAAGTTTATCTCCAGAGTATCCTTTATGGGGATATCTCTGACAGGATTTAAACATCTGTCCGGACAGCTTATGCTCTTGTCTATCGTAGCTGCGGGAGCCGGAGCCTGCAGAGAGATTGTGAGCGGGGAAACGGTAGGAAAGGTGCTTCCTTATTATATTATCAGTTTTTTAGGATTATATGTATTTTTTTCTATTTCCGGGTTGGTGGATATACAGGGTAAACGGGAAAGATTAAAAGTGAATCTGGTAGATTATCTGGAAAATCATATGGCGAATAAACTGCGCCAGTCGGCCATTGATTGGGCGGAAATCACAGGGGGAGAAAAAATAGATAATGCCGGGCTCGTTAAGAAAGCAGAGAAAGCGGACAAGCCGGAAAAGAACAGCATAGAAATAAAAAATAGTACGGAAATAAAAAGCAGTGCGGAAACAAAAAACAGTTTGGAGCCGAAGAGGGACATCGAGGCGATGCGGGAGGAAATTGGTTTGGCGCCGAGACGCAAGGAACAGGAGGCCGAACGGAGGAGTAAAATGGAGGAGGACAAGCCTGAGCCGTTTCGTAAGGATTATAAGAAGACGATATTTTCCCATCAGGAAAAACAAGAGCTGGAGGAGCTGCTTAGGGAATTTTTTGTATAGGGGATACTGAGTAATCTAATGTTTCTCTTGAAAAAGAAATACAACTTTGCTAAACTTAACGTGATTACTTAATGAGTGTCTTTAACTTAATGGGTATTTTTTACTCAATGAGCGTTTTTTACTCATTTATAATACGAATATAAACCCGGGAAATATCAATCCGGGCAGATAAAAGGAGCGAGACAAATGAGCAATAAAGTTACATTTGATTATTCCAAGGCTTCACAGTTTATAAGCGGTCATGAAGTGGAGCTTATGAAGAAGCTGACCTTGGATGCAAAGGAAGTTTTAGTTTCCAAGACCGGCGCTGGTAATGATTTTCTTGGATGGATTGATTTGCCGGTAGACTATGATAAAGAAGAGTTTTCCAGAATTAAAAAGGCGGCGGCTAAGATTCAGTCCGATTCAGAGGTGCTTCTCGTTATCGGGATCGGGGGTTCTTACCTCGGTGCGAGGGCGGCAATCGAATTTTTAAGACACAGTTTCTACAACTCTGTGGACAAGTCTGTGAGAAAAACGCCTGAAATTTATTTCGTAGGCAATTCCCTCAGTTCCACATACATTAAGCATCTTATAGAGGTAATCGGAGACAGAGATTTCTCCATTAATATGATAAGCAAATCGGGTACGACTACAGAGCCTGCCATCGCATTCCGTGTGTTTAAGGAAATGATGGAGAACAAATATGGTAAAAAGGAAGCAGCGGGAAGAATTTATGCTACGACTGATAAGGCGAGAGGTTCTCTTAAAAATCTGGCTACCGAGGAAGGCTATGAATCCTTCGTTGTTCCCGATGACGTGGGAGGACGATTCTCTGTTCTCACCGCAGTAGGTTTGCTTCCGATAGCAGTCAGCGGAGCGGATATCGATCGTCTGATGGAAGGTGCAGCCAGCGGAAGAAAGCGCGCGATGGAAGCTTCTTTTGAGGACAACGATGCATTGAAGTATGCTGCACTTCGCAATATTTTACTGCGAAAAGGCAAGACAATAGAGGTTCTCGCTAACTATGAACCCGGCGTACATTATGTTTCTGAATGGTGGAAACAGCTGTATGGTGAGAGCGAAGGAAAGGACCAGAAGGGTATATTCCCTGCAAGCGTAGACCTTACCGCAGATTTACATTCCATGGGACAGTTCATACAAGACGGAGCAAGAACTCTTTTTGAGACGGTAATCGATATCGAGACGAGCAGAGAAGAAATCATACTCGGTACCGAGGCTGTGGATTTGGACGGCCTTAACTATCTTGCAGGCAAGACGGTAGATTTTGTAAATAAGAGCGCGATGAACGGAACGATCCTTGCCCATACTGACGGTAATGTTCCGAATCTGATCATACATGTGCCTGAAGTAAATGAATTCAATCTCGGTGAGTTGCTCTATTTCTTTGAGTTTGCCTGTGGCGTCAGCGGATATCTTTTGGGTGTAAATCCTTTCGATCAGCCGGGCGTGGAAAGCTATAAGAAGAATATGTTCGCACTTCTTGGTAAACCCGGATATGAAGCGCAGAGAGAAGAGTTGCTGAAAAGATTATAATTATTATTCAGAGATATTTTGAACTGCGCATCGGAATAAGAACGGCAAGCAGAGACAAATATGGATTAGCAGAAGTGAAAAAAGCAGGAAAGAAGTTTTATAAGAGTAAGCAATAATACAATGGAAAGAGCTTCTATCGTTTCAGATAGAAGCTCTTAGTAGTGTAGTAAAAATTAGTTTATGAAAATGGAAGCATATGTTATGCTTAAAAGTAAATAAAAACGGGAGGCTATCCGACTTTAGTAAATAAGGAATGGCGTATGAAAGGAGTATTGATATAAAAATGAAACAATGGACTAAAAAACAAAAAATTATGCTGGTGGCGGTTTTTGCCATTATAGTGGCAGCAGTAGGCATCGTTGCAGGAGTGGTGAATTATCGCGTCACACAGGAAGGCGTAAAGCATTTCCAGGTAGTAGTGACCTCCGAGCGGGACGGATATTCTGAGACGACAGAATGTAAAGCGGAGGAGGAATATCTGGGGAATTTCATGCGCACCTTCGAGGGCTGCGAATGGCAGGATTCCGATTATGGTATTTATATTACCGGCTTTGACGGAATGGAAGAAGATATAGACAATCAATATTGGTGGTGTGTAATGGTAAACGGTGAATCCGCGACGATTGGGGCTGATGAGATACCTTTGAAGGACGGTGAAATCTACAGCTTTGTTTTGATGCAGGGCTGGTAAGCCCGGTTGCGGGAAGGCGGGAGCGGATGCCGATTAGAAAAATGACAAGAATTGCGCTTTTAAGCGCGGTTCTTTATGTTGCGAAGGTGACGTTAGAATTTTTGCCGAATGTGGAGCTTGTGTCGTTTCTGACCATTATATATACGCTGGTGTTTGGAGCGGAGGCCTTCCTCATTGTTACGGTCTTCAATATGTTCGAACTGATACAGTGGGGGTTTGGCGTATGGTGGGTATCTTATCTCTATATATGGCCCCTGCTTTGTCTGGTGACACTTCTGTTAAAGGAACTATTACAGGAGGAATTCGTGCTGTGGGCTATTGTTTCGGGGCTCTTCGGCCTGATATTCGGCTCCTTGTTTGCTATAGCTTATCTTCCGGTGGACCCTTCTTATGCGCTGGCTTACTGGCTCAGCGGATTGACTTGGGATGTGTGGCATGGAATCTGCAATTTTATTATTATGCTGCTGATCGGCAAACCGATGTATGCTGTGATGATTTTGGCGAAGAAAAAGGACGGTTTTCCTTAAAAAAGTCAATAAATGGTAAAAAGTAATAAAATTTTAATTATTCTGACAAAAATTGTTCATTCTTTTTATATCCAAATATGATAGAATAAATAAAATTGGCCGTAGAAGGCATAATACATTGGGTGTGGTTTACATTATGGAAGGTAGGAGAAAAAGTGAAATCGGTAAAAGTTGTCTTTAATTCAATGGAGGAATGTCAGAAGTATATTAGAGCTGTGGAAAGTTTCCCCTTTAATATAGACTTACAGTGCGGAAGCCGTATCATCGACGGAAAATCTGCGCTCGGCATTCTGGGATTTGGACTCAGAAAGGTGTTGGAACTTCGGGCTCATACAGAGGAGCCGGAGGCTTGGTCGGAGCTTCTCGAGAAGATAGAATTCTGCACCTGCGGAGAAGAAATGAAAATGGCAATATAAAGCTGAAAAGGGATTGCTTGACCGCAATCTCTTTTTCATGTAATAGGAAAATGCTCCTATTACAGAAACTATGGATGCTTAAATCTTGATGAAAGGTAAAACAGTAAAGGTGATACCATGACTCTGCAGCAATTAAAATACATAGTAACCGTAGCAGAAACGGGAAACATTACGGAAGCTGCAAAGCAGCTTTTCATTTCCCAGCCCAGTCTGACCAATGCAATTCATGAGTTAGAGAAGGAAATGCAGGTAACCATATTCAACAGAACCAACAAAGGCGTTGCTGTCTCAAATGAAGGAGACGTGTTTCTGGCTTACGCCAGGCAAGTTCTGGAGCAGGCAAGCCTTTTGGAAGAAAAATTTCTGCATGTGAAGGAACAAAGCCCCCGGTTCTCAGTATCATGCCAGCATTATTCCTTTGCAGTCAACGCTTTTGTAGATGTTATCCGTGAATTCGGCGGAGAAAAATATGACTTTACCCTGCGGGAAACACAGACATACGAAATTATCGAAGATATAAGCCGATTGAAAAGTGAGATCGGAATATTATATAAATCTTCCAAGAATGAAGAAATCATCGATAAGCTTATAAAACAATACGGTTTGAAGTTCGAAGAATTATTTACGGCGGCCCCCCACGTCTTTATTTCTTCCAGGCATCCGCTTGCGGAAAAAGAAATTCTGACCCTGGAAGATTTGGAGGAATATCCATATCTTTCCTTTGAGCAGGGAGATTATAATTCCTTCTATTTTTCTGAAGAAATTCTAAGCACTTTAGACAGAGGCCGGAATATTAAGGTCAGAGACAGAGCGACATTATTCAATCTGGTAATAGGCTTGAACGGATATACTGTCAGCTCCGGAGTGATCAGTAATGAGCTGAACGGAGAACAGATTATTGCCAAACCCCTTCAGGTTGACGAGTACATGATAATCGGAACGATCACTCAGAAAAATATGCCGTTGAGCAGATATGGAAAAGCCTATATGGAATCATTAAAAAAGCATACCGGCAGCTTGATATAACCTTAAATTATATTGGATTACCGGTTTTTATATTTTTCATAATGGCCGTAAAGCTATATTGATATCCACAAATATATGATAGAATAAAATCTGATTTGTAACTATCATAGGAGAGGTCATGGAGAAAATATGGTAACCTTTTTGAATAATATGAGAATTGCAGAACACAAGCTTTCTATATGGAAACAGGTAATCTATACGATTGGAATTTTGAGCCTTGGCATTATTTTAGGAGCAGCTTCAAAATATTTAGACTGTACTCCTTCTAATGAATTGCCTTATTGGATTGAAAAGTTAGATTTCAGAAACTTTTTCGGACGATTTGCAATATGGATATTCCTTGCGGTATGTATTTCGATTTACAGTAACACATCTGTAAGAGCTACTGTCAATGTGTTTGTTTTCTTTGTGGGAATGGTTGGAAGCTATTATTTGTATTCCAAGTATATTGCAGGATTTTTCCCCAGTAGTTATGCATTGATTTGGATAGGATTTACAATCATTTCACCGCTGTTAGCATTTATCTGCTGGTACGCCAAAGGCAGCGGAAAGGTTCCATTCATTATTTCTGCAGGAATTATTGCTGTATTATTTAATACAGCCTTTGCATATGGTTTTGGATATTTTGATGTGAAATCGCCATTAGAATTGACCGTATTTGTGCTTGCAATTATTATATTGCGCCGAACGGTAAAAGAAACGATTATTATGGCAGGCATGGGTGCTGTTATTGCATTTGTCTTAAATAGTATTGTTCCGTTTCAGTTTTGGTGACAGGGAAAAACCAAGAGGGTGAAAGTACTGCAGTGCTTTCGCTTTTTGTTTATGTAATAGGAGTGTGTTCCTGTAGCATAAAGGAGTTTAGATTTAGAAAAGCAATATTTGCATGTCTCTTAACTCAAAATGAGAAGAGAAAAAATTTAACAGCCCTTATACTAAACAGAGATAATGAATTTAGCAATTCTTTACCTGCTTAAACAACACAATACAGAAAGGGCATTAGATAAAATGAATGACATAAGACTTCCGAAGCTTTTCAGTGACGGCATGATACTTCAACAAAAGACCGAGGTACATATATGGGGCTACGACCTGCCGGGCAGGAAAGTCAAGATTTCCTTAGGGGAATGTATTTTTCCCTAATAAGATAAAAATTCTCAGCATGGATATTTTCAGTTCTATTGACAAACATAAATTCATATGCTAACATAAACGACGTTAGCTAACTGTGTTCGCTAAATGGGAGTGATGAAATGCCAAAGGATAAGAGCGGAACACTGGAAAAAATAATTCCGTGCGCGAAAAGGGAATTTTTAGATAAGGGTTTCGAACGAGCTTCCCTGCGCAAGATTGCCGCTGATGCGAATATGTCCGCGGCAGGATTATACCGTCATTTTGAAAGTAAGGAAGCTATGTTCGATGCACTGGTGGCCCCCCTCGTGGATATATATCTTCGCAACTATGAAGAATCCATGCAGCGCAGCTATGAGCTTCTGGATACGGAAGAAATCAAAAAGTTCTGGGAAGTCTCCGAAGAGGAGGGCCTGCAATATATAAACTTTATTTATGACCATTTTGAGGAATTCAAACTCCTGCTAACTTGTTCGGATGGTACAAAGTACCAGAGCTTTATGCATGATATCTCGGAAATGGAAGTCAGGGAAATGACGAAACTGATGGACGAGCTGCGAAGCAGAGGTTTTTCGGTAAAGGATATTTCGCAGGATGAGCTTCACATGCTCGTAAGCGGCTATGTTGCTTCTGTTTTTGAAGTAGTCATTCACGACTATCCGCGGGAAAAGGCTATTGCACAGGCAAAAACACTGATGGAATTTTTATATCCTGGTTGGATAAAGGCCTTCGGTATGGAGGGCATGGTTTAATAATGGAACTAATAAAATGAAATGCCGGGGATTCGTCCCCGAATTTTTCATTTTATGGGTTAGTTAACACTAACTGAAATCGTTCGCAAAAAAACGGGGTGAATACACTTGAAAAAAGAAAAAGAGCAAAGCCCGCTCAGAAGGCTTATGAGGTTCGCATCGCATCATAAGGGAAAATATATTGCCTCCATGATTCTTGCGGCCGTCGGTGTTGCCGGGGGACTGATTCCTTATGTGGGAGTTTCTCAGATTATCATTCACTTGCTGACCGGGGCAAGGAGCGATATGAGATTTTATCTGATGTGGTGCGGCATTTCGGGGGCCGGGCTTATCCTCAAAACCATTTGCATGAACTGGTCGACTGCCCTGTCTCACGAGGCAACATTTTCAGTCATCGCGGAGGTACGCACCAAACTGGCCCGGAAGCTGGCCCGCATCCCCATGGGATATGTACTTGAAACGCCATCCGGAGGGTTCAAGAACATCATTGTGGAAAAGGCGGACAGTCTGGAGACGCCGCTGGCGCATGTGCTGCCGGAAATGACCTCCAACCTTCTGATTCCGTTTGGTATTATCATATACATGTTTATTCTGGACTGGCGTATGGCGCTTATTTCGCTTATCACACTTCCACTTGGGTTTATTTTCTACATGATGATGATGCGGGATTATGCTGAAAAATACGCCGGTGTTATGAAGGCAGGTAAGCATATGAGCGCAACCATGGTAGAATACATAAACGGTATTGAGGTTATCAAAGCCTTCAATCAATCCGCAAAGTCTTATGCGAAGTTCACCGATTCGGTAAAGGAAAATGTAAACGTAGTTTTGGACTGGATTCGCTCTACACAGGTGTATTCAGACATTTCGCAGGGGGTCTGGCCGGCTGTGCTGGTGGGCGTATTGCCCGTCGGATGTCTTTTTTACATGGATGGTTCGTTGGGGGGCGGAGAGTTTATTACGATTGCAATCCTGTCCCTTGGCATTTCTGCTCCAATTTTATCCGCCATGATGTATACGGATGATATCGCGAAAATCGGTGCTGTTGTGAGAGAAGTGGGACAAGTGCTGGATTTGCCGGAACTAAACCGTCCTAAGGAAAATAAAAAGCTGGTAAACCGGGATATTGTGCTTGAACATGTTTGCTTTTCTTATGGGCAGGAGGAGGTACTCTCCGATGTAAATTTAGAAATTGAGAAGGGTTCGATTACAGCCTTCGTCGGACCGTCCGGAGGAGGAAAGTCCACCATTGCAAAGCTCATAGCCTCCTTCTGGGATGTAAGCGCAGGGCGCATTATGCTGGGCGGTGCAGATGTCCGTGATATACCGCTTAAACAGATTATGGACGAGATTGCCTATGTATCGCAGGACAACTATCTGTTTAACGACACCATCCGCAACAATATCCGAATGGGAAAACCAAGTGCCACGGACGAGGAGGTCGAAGCTGCTGCGAAGGCTTCGGGCTGCCATGACTTTATTATGAAGCTGGAACACGGTTACGAGACCGCCGCCGGTGGAGCCGGAGGGCACCTTTCCGGTGGAGAAAGGCAGCGTATTGCTATTGCCCGGGCCATGCTTAAGGATGCAGACATTATTATTTTCGACGAAGCAACCGCCTACACCGATCCGGAAAACGAGGCGGTGATTCAAGCGGCGGTATCCAAGCTCATCCACGGCAAAACGCTGATCGTTATTGCGCACCGCTTGTCCACCATTACCGATTCGGATAAAATCGTGGTCATTGAAAATGGCAGGGTTCTGGCAGAAGGAACGCATGAGTTACTTCTGAAGGATTGTAAACTGTACCGCCGTATGTTTGCCGCACACATGGAAGTGCGGGATGCTTACGCAGCAGATATTGAGGGGAGGGATATCCTTGCTTGATATATTCAAAAAGTTCTTCCGGTTTGCGGACAGCCAGAAGCCAAAATGGGTGAAAAGTATCGTCTTTACCTTGTTCAAGTCCGTTTTTGCATCCACTCAGCTTCTTGCCATCGCCATCGTGCTGCGCGGGATTGCCACGGACTCCGTGACCCATACGACGGCACTGTCCGCACTGGGAATCATGCTGGTAAGTATCATAGGCACGATTGTTATGCGGCATCTGGCTCAAAACAGCCAGTCCTTCGGATGTTATATTATGAGCGGAGATAAGCGTATACAGATTGGTGACCGGCTGAAGCTGATGCCTATGGGGCATTTTAACAGCCATAGTCTGGGCAACATCACTGCTGCTGCGACTTCTACCATGGAGGACATTGAAAATACCGCGCCGCGTATCATCGTCAGCTATCTTAACGGCCTTATTCACGGTTTTGTCATAACCCTTGCGCTGATTATCTTCGAGTGGAAGATTGGGCTGATCGCTATGGCAGGGTTGGTATTGTTTCTGCTTATTAACATTTTGCTTCACAAGCGCGCACGCAAAGCATCACAGATCAGGCAGGAGGCCCAAGCCGAGCTGGTGGATGCGGTGCTGGAATACATACAGGGAATGAGTGTTGTAAAATCCTTCGGAATGGAGGCGGCAGCCGGACAAAAAATCCACCGGGCAATTGCCGACAGCGAGCGAAGAAACATTGGTCTTGAAAAAAGTACCATCCCTTTTATGGCCATGCAGCAGCTTGTCCTGCGCGTTATCAGCACAATTATGATTACTCTGTCGGTAGTACTGTATCTTTACGGAGCTATGGATCTTTCAATCTGTCTGCTGATGCTTCTTTCCGGTTTTATTGTATTCAGCGAGCTGGAGAGCGGCGGCAGTATGTCGGCCTTCCTGCGTCTGATTGACGCCTCCATTGACCGGGTGAATGAAATACAGAAAACCCCTGTTATGGATCTCGAGGGGATACAACAAAAACCTGCTAATATGGACATTGTTTTCAATGATGTATCTTTCTCTTATGGTGAAAAAACTATTATCGACCATGTTAGCCTTGCGATACCTGCGAAAACGACCACAGCGATCGTCGGGCCGTCGGGCAGCGGAAAGACCACACTGTGCAACTTGATCGCCCGTTTTTGGGATGTGGGCGAAGGCAGCATTATTTTGGGCGGTATAGATATTCGGGAATACAAGCTGGACAGTCTCCTGCGAAATATCAGCATGGTTTTTCAGCAGGTATATTTGTTCAATGATACAATCGCCAATAATATCCGGCTTGGAAAGCCGGAAGCGACCATGGAAGAAATCAGAGAAGCTGCACAAAAGGCCTGCTGTCATGATTTTATAAGCCGGCTGCCGAACGGCTATAACACGGTCATCGGCGAGGGCGGCGCCACGCTCTCCGGCGGAGAAAAGCAGCGCATTTCCATCGCCCGTGCGCTTTTGAAGGATGCACCCATTATCATATTGGATGAGGCGACTGCAAATGTAGACCCGGAAAACGAAAATGATCTGCAAAAGGCAATTAGGTCACTGACAAGAGACAAGACTGTGATTATGATTGCGCACCGTCTCAAAACGGTACGAAATGCCGATCAGATCATCGTGCTGGATGCGGGGAAAATCGTGCAGACAGGCACACATGATGAGCTGTTTGCGCAAAAAGGACTCTATGCGGACTTTATTCATGTTCGTGAAAAAGCCGTGGGCTGGAAAATTGCCGGCACGTAACGCTAATTTATCATTTTATGGAGGATATCGGAATGACAAAGAAAAAACTGGATGTAAAGGATTTGATCAACGTAGGAATCTTCACCGCAATTTATTATATCTTATTGATTGTTGCTGGCTTTTTGGGGTATATTCCCATCTTTTCAGTACTGTTTCCGCTTGTGGTTGCTCTTCTTTGCGGGATTCCCTTTGTTCTCTTTTTGACAAGGACCAAGACCTTTGGCATGATTACCATTATGGGCGTGCTTTTGGGAATTTTGAATTTTGCTTTTGGGCAGGGTTGGTATTCAATTGCCACCGGCCTTCTCTGCGGCCTGCTTGCAGACTTGATATGCAAGGCCGGAGAGTATAAGAGCTGGAAGCATATGGTTGTGTGCTTTTGTGTGTTCAGCGAATGGATAATCGGCTCGATGCTTCCTATGTGGATTATGAAAGACAGTTATTTTGAAATGGTGCGTGATATGCAGGGCATCGCTTTTGCCGGATCGCTGGAGTCTCTGATCACCGGCTGGATGCTGGTGCTGCTTATCGTTCTGACGGCAGTCGCAGCCGTCATTGGAGCATATTTAGGTAAAACTGTGCTAAAAAAACATTTTATAAGGGCAGGAATCGTATGATGCCGCAGCCTGAGTTAATGAAAGCGGCAAAAGATATACAGCTTGACCCGCGGACTAAGATATATCTTTTACTACTCATAAATATCGTCATATTCTCTACCAATCCCAGCGGCTGCCAACTGATCGCAAAAGGGGCACTGGCGGCAGTACCCTTTGCTCTGCTGTGCAGCACCGGGATGTGGAGGCAGGGCTTTATCTACGCTGTCTTATATGTGGCAGGTCAACTGGCAGAAATCTATCTTACCGCATATGCTGCCGGAGCGTGGGGCCTTCTGATGCGCTTTACTACACAGATGCTAAGCAGGTTCGTTCCAATTGTCATCATGGCCTACTATTTGGTCAGGACAATGGAAGTCAGCGCATTTATTGCTGCAATGGAACGGATGCATGTTTCGAGAAAAATTATTATCCCGTTTGCAGTTTTATTTCGCTTCTTTCCAACTATTGCTGAAGAATCCTGTGCGATCAATGACGCCATGCGCATGCGCGGTATCGGTTTTCGCGGGAGTCCTTTGGCGGTGCTGGAATACAGGCTTGTTCCCCTGATGATGTCGATTGTAGGGATTGGCAACGAGCTGTCGGCGGCGGCAGTCACAAGAGGACTGCGCATCACAGGAGAGCGCACCAACATATATAAAATCGGATTTGGCGTATTGGATGCTGTGTTTGGCCTCTGGGCGACGACGGCTGCAATACTGTTTTTTATTTTGTAGAAGGAGGGATGTACGTGATCAATTTGAAGGATGTATCCTTTTTCTATGCAGGAAGTGAATCGGAGCGCGGAATAAGAAACATCAATCTGTCGGTTGGCAAAGGCGAAGTGGTACTGCTGTGCGGTGAGTCCGGCTGTGGAAAAACAACGGTGACCCGGCTGATAAATGGACTGATACCCCATTACTATGAGGGACAGATGAGCGGAGAGGTTCTGATCGGCGAACAAAAAATCCATGAACTGCCATTGCACGAGACATCCCGGCTGGTGGGTTCGGTCTTTCAAAATCCTCGTTCTCAATTTTTTAGTGTCAGCACTACCAGCGAAATTGCCTTTGGCTGTGAAAACATGGCTCTTCCCGTTCCTGAGATTTTCCGGCGGATCGATCAAACAGTGCGAGAGTTTAAAATTGAAAGTTTAATGAATCGGAGCATCTTTAAGCTCTCCGGTGGGGAGAAACAGAAAATCGCCTGTGCGTCCGTCGCTGCATGCGATCCTCCCATACTTGTGCTGGACGAGCCATCTTCCAATATGGACACGGATGCGGTGGAGGAACTGCGCAGGATCATTGAAATATGGAAAAGAAAAGGAAAAACTATTATCATTGCCGAACACCGGCTATATTATCTGAGGGAATTGATTGACCGTGTGATATATATGAAAGATGGAGTAATTGCAGGAGAATATACCGCCCGCGCATTCAGGGCTCTCCCTCCGGAGAAGCTCACGGAGATGGGACTGCGCCCTCTTTCCCTTTCAGGTATAGTAAGAAAGTACGCTGCAATGCCTGAATCGAATGAGACTATGACTCTTTTAGGGTTTTCCTATTCTTACAAGCATGCCGCATCCACAAGGGCGGCACTTAACATGAAGAATTTTTCGATTCCTCGAAATGCTATTATTGCTATAGTAGGAAAAAACGGAGCAGGGAAATCCACCTTTGCCCGGTGCCTGTGTGGGTTGGAGAAAAATTTCGGCGGAACGGTGGAAGAAGAAAATCAAGCGCTGCGGTCAAAACAGTTACTGAAAAAATCTTATATGGTAATGCAGGATGTAAATCATCAACTTTTTACTGAGAGCGTGCTGGATGAAGTGCTGCTCAGTATGAAAAATGAGCAGGAAGCATCGGCCGGGCATATTCTTGACAGCCTCGATCTGCTTCCTTTGAAGGAATTACACCCTATGTCGCTTTCCGGAGGGCAGAAGCAAAGAGTAGCGATCGCCGGGGCCGTTGGAAGCGAACGGGAGATTATTATTTTTGATGAGCCTACAAGCGGCCTTGACATATATCATATGAAAGAGGTCGCATTAAATATAGAACGCCTGAAAATGCAAGGAAAAACCGTTTTTGTAATTACGCATGATTTGGAGCTTGTCATGGAGTGCTGTAACCATGTATTGCATTTTGAAAACGGAAAGGTAATAGGGAACTATCCCCTTAATTCTGAAGGCTGCAAAAAACTCAGATTATTCTTCGGTCATATACCTGCAAGTGATTAATATAGTACTCCAAACAAGCAACAGGAGCCACTGACGGCTCCTGTTGCTTGTTTTATCCTGTATTTGATTTGCCGTTAACGTTAACCCCGCTTTTGTTTTTTTGCCTTATAATTTAAATTCTTATACTCTGATGGAGTACAATTCTTTGCCGCTTTAAATATTCGATTGAAGGTGGAAAGACTGTTAAAACCCGACTGCATTGCAACCTCGGTAATAGAAATATCAGGCTTAATAAGAAGTCTTTCTGCATGTGCGATTCTCTTTTGCGTTAAATAATCATAGCACGACATATTGGAAAACTGCTTAAATAATCTGGCGAAATGAAACTTGGAAAACCCTGCCAAATCGGCGAGGTCGTCCACCTTATATTTTCCGTGCAATGATCGGTAATATAGTTGCAGACCATCATGAACTTCTCCACATATTCATGCTGTTTGCTGTTAGTAATGCCTGGGAACCGGATGTTAGCGTTCAGACTGACACTTCCCAGAGTGACAAAAAAGCGTATCATAAGAGAATAAACATAAGCTTCCGCAAAGGGAGATTTTGTGTTGTATTCACGGCTGATTTCCTCTAAATAAAACTGCAGCCTTTTGCTCAACTCGGGCTGCTCGCTTTCTGTAATTAACGTATAGGGATGGAGCATATGAAGAAGGGAGTCCATTCCTTTCAAATTGCAAATAAGGCTGACATCGAAACCCAACTTCTCCTATTAATGACTTGTAAAAGCTAATTTTTCTCTATTTCATAGCCCCATTTTGCAATTTCTGCAATTAACTCCAGAGGAAGCGGCCTGCTATGCGGAAGCTGCAATGCACCTTTACTCGTTTTATATTCTCCAAGTCTTGGTAAGAAATGCGCCATAGCCTTCTCACCGGGATATATTCCAATATGATTTTTAAACGATGCGAAATGAATTATATTGTGTCTGTTCCAATAAGTGGGCATTTGCCATGATATACGCTCCTCTGCGTCCGGAATCGCAGTCCGGATCGTATCCCTTACCAGATACAAAAGCGGCTGAACGCTCTCCGGTTGTCCGGCAATATACTCATCTATTGTTTTTGGCGGTTCATTGCGGCGATCGATTTGATTAATATTGTTTGCTTCTTCTTTCATCTGTTTCCTCCTTAATTTAACATACATAACCTATTGTATTCATGTAATACTATCTTTCTTATACACATCCAAAGGATGTCCATTACCGTCCTTCCGGTTTAAATTTCAACTCCTTAAATTCCTTTGGAGAAATTCCGAATTCCTTTTTAAACGCTCTATAAAAACTGGAATAATCCCTGAAGCCAAAAGACTGATACACCTGGCTGATATTATACTTGAAAATATGGGAAATATAATACTTACTTACGAAAAATTTATTTGCAATTGCATCCAGCGTAAGCTCCTCCTCCAAATGCATGATCAGGCCGTTGATGCCCAGCGCAATGCGCACATTCCTTCCGAACCGCTGACCCTGCAGATGAATACAGCTCGGCAGCGTATAGTGGTTCTGCGACCACAAGAACGGTATGGAAAGGCAGATGAGTCCTTATCGATAAGTTCCTCTTCACCATCAATCATTGACTTGGCCTCATCGGCAGTGATTTGCATATATTCTGCCTGCTTCGCCTTGACTTCTTTTCCACAGCCTGCAAGCAGAAAAAAAGAGCTGACAATAAAAGTATTAGTTTCATACTATGGCCCTTTCTTGCTCAGGAATTAAACCGGGCATATTTCTTCGGAGATATGCCCACTGCTTTGGTAAAGGATTTTAAAAAGTTACTATAGTCGTTAAAACCGCATTTTTCACAGGTCTCCGTCACGGAATGCCCTTCATTTAGCAGAGCTTTTGCGATGGTAATTCTTCTCGCGGTAATGTATTTGTTAATTGTAGTTCCGGTGGTGGACTTGAAGATACGGCACAAGTAAGAACCGCTTAAGTAAAAGTATTCCGACAGCATCTCAAGCGTCAAGTCTTCAGAAATATGTTGATTGATATAAGAAAGAATATCATCCACCTGAGCATGATTTGTTGTGACCGCTTCCTTATATTTGCGGTGGCAGGATTCATCAAAAAACTTATTTAAAAATACCATGAGCTCCGTAAGAGCCGAACGCTCCGTCAAATCTGTGCCGAAGCCTTCGGCTTCCGCTATTTTATGTATCAGATAAATAAAGCGTTTACCCAAATCGGAATCGAGATGAAATTTATGAGGATAATCAGCATTTCTGTGAGTAAAGCAGTGGCTTAAGTCGGTTATTTTAGAAGAAATACGACTTAAATAATCGGGATGGATGGAGAGAACAATTCTCTCGTGAATGCGGGCATCTATCTGTGTCAGGTGATGGCTTTCATACTGGTTAATAAAGAAAATATCTCCCGGCTCAATCGTATAAAACCGGTTATCGATCAAGAACTGCTTGCCTCCGGATATAGAATAATAAATCTCGTAGCAGTCGTGTATATGCATGTCCAATGGCTTTTCATCGCTGTAAAGATGCGCAAGAGAAAAATACTTGTTTGTAATGCAATACTGAATCGCTTCCATGTTGGATGTAAATTCTTTCATGACTTTTTGCACCTTTCCCTTTTCTTTTATTTTAACTATAATCTTAAGCTTATTATCGCTTCATCTACCATTATAAGGGGCACGTTTAGCATTTACAACATTTTCATCAATTCGATTTCTTTATTTGCAGTTTCTTAATTTAAACTTGCTTTAGTAATTTCTTTGAAACATTCCTTGTAAAAAACTGTATCGAAGGTCCAAGCATCAAAACCGTGAGAAAAGTTCCGATGCCAACTAACCCGCCTACAATTAAAGCTATAATTACTGCGGTTCCGTCACAAGCGATACGACAGAAAAGATAAGGCAAATGAGCTTGTTCTGATAGTCCGAGCGAAAGGTAATCATAGGGGGAGATGCCTGAGGCTGAAGTCTGATAAAGGGATACGCCCATTGCCGATATAAGAATAGCAGACAGCAGAACGATCAGCCGAACCGGATAAGTATCAGAGAGTGTAATGTAATGGGTATCCAAATACATACAGAAATCTGCCACATAGCCGACCAGGGTCCAATTAACCAATGTTCCGATTCCAATATATTTTTTTCCAAAAAAGAACTGAAAGCTGAAAAGGAATAAATTAAATAACAAAAGAAAAGTTCCGTAATTTAAAGGAGTCCTCATGGACAAAGATAATGTCATTGCAGAAAAAGGATCATTGCCCAATGCCGCATGGCGGTAAAAAGCAATTCCGATACCAAGCAGAGTATTCCCTGCGAACATACATAGAATTCTGCGAAGACCAAGATTCGATAGGTATTTTACTAAAATAACAAGTGTTTTTTTCATTTCAATTAGTTTCTCCTTAGCCCGCTTTCCTGTCACTTTAAAAGAGTTTCCCAACAAAAGTGCCTGTAAACAAACACCGTAGTATAGGAAACCCCTTATCATCATGTTACACACCTATGAAGCGAAGTATCTGAAAACAGATCTTCGGTTTATTCGGTGCTTTATTACTTTGGTAATTATACATTACAAAGTTTGTTTTGTAAATGTTATTTACGATATGTTGTTAAGCACCGGTTACTATTCGTTACTGTTCACTCCGTTCTCAGCAACGCATGACTTCTGCGATGCCGGGAGGTGTTTTTGGCAGACAAAATCCGTAGAAAAATTCATCTTATTCTACCACAAAATGTTCCATCTTCTTCTCCAGCGTATCCATATCCTCCATCAAGTTCTGAGATATAGAATCCATTTTCTCCGCATTTATCAAAAGCTCATCTGCCAGTATACCTACCTTGGCGGCGGAGTCGGAGGTGGATTCAGTAACCTCGGTAATCCTTCCGACGGCAAGCTTGGTCGCATGGCGTCCAGCGTTTACGCTTTCCACGTTCTGGCTTATTTCATCTACGCTCATGATGAGTTCCGTCATTCCGAGACTCAGCTTATCGAAAATGACGGCCATTTCTTTAACACCTTTCTCCTGCTCGCCAACGATTTCCTTCGCTTCCTGTGCATTGCTCGTAGTCTCCTGCATTTGGGCCATGATGTCATTTACTGTATTTTGAATTTGTTCCGCCGCTTCCAGGGAATTGTCCGCAAGCTTGCGTATTTCCTCTGCGACCACTGAGAAACTGCGGCCTGCGGCACCTGCGCGGGCAGCTTCAATGGAAGCGTTTAAGGAAAGGAGCGTGGTTTGCTCTGAAATATCGTTGATAATGCCGATAAATGCTTCGATGGACTTCGCTTTCTGAGACAAATAGGAAATGTTGTCAATGACCTTTGCCGTAACCTGTGAGGTGGAATCCGAGCTGTGAGACAGCGAATTCATCTGCAGTACTCCCGATTTGATCATTTCGTGGCTGGAAGAAGCAAAGGTCTCTATTTTTCCTACTTCCTGCAATACCGTTTTTATTTCCCCGGACAACAAATCCATTTTCTGCTGGCACTCGTTGGCGTTTTCTCTCTGGTTTTCGATTCCCTGCCGGATTTCCTCGATAGCATGATTGATATCGCCGGAATGGCTGTTTACCGTATCGGAAGTATTTTTAACTTCGCCGGAGGTTTCGGATACCCGGGAAACACTTTCCTTAAAGTCGTGAACCAAAACACGCATATGCTCTAACATTTGGGTAACGCTCTGCCCTATACTGCTGAATTCATCATTTCCCCGGATTTTTATCTCAGCCGTAAGGTCTCCGGAAGAAGACTTGTCAAGACCTGCCATAATAAGCTTCATTCTTCTGCTGATTTTTATAGAAATCAAAGCCGCGAGAACGCTGGCGATGACACAGGATAAAATAACGAGAAGAATGGTAATGGTTTTAATATTGTTTGCTTTCTCAGTCACAATATCTTTTGGTATTAAGGCATATACGACGATATCCGCGATATTGTTCCTGGAGGCAAGGAGAAGATAGCTCATGCCTCCCTCTTTTATGTAACCGGTAGTTTGTGTTTCACCGGAATTTTGAAACTGCTTATAAAAATCACCGTCTGTCAGGGTAAAATCCAGCTCGCTGCCGGTAACCACTTCTCTGCCGCCGCTTGTTATAAGCCCCACCGTACTGCCTGCGCCAATATCTGTTTTATCCAGAATGTCCAGGATCATGTTTTTGCTTATATCAACAACAACTCCCGCCTTTGAATTGTTAGAAGCGCAGTAGTAGGAAAGAAGATAATCTTCCGTACTCGTCCCCAGCCTCTCATCAATGATAGCGTGGGAATCCAGCCAGGCAGAGAATATGCCGGAACCGCAGGTTTCCTGAATCTCCGTCTCCAACTCATCGTAGAAGCCGGTGCCGCTCCCCTTTTTCATATCCTTTGTAGTCTGCATAATAACGCCGGGCTGAGTGATGATATGTATGTCATGAATGAACTTATTGGTAGTACGTGCGGACTCCATGCCGGATTTCATGCTGTCAATGGTCTGTATCTTCTTGGAGTTATCCCCTTCGTACAGACCCAGATAATACTTATTCATGTTAGGATCGTTGGCATATTTCAAGGCTTCGGCTTCTCCCAGTTGAAGACCCAGATCAATATACTGATCGATCATTTTTATGGCAGCCAGAGAGGAATCCTCATATTTTTCCCTTATACCTTTTTCTGCCTGGGAGTAGGCAAGTACGCCTACGAGTATAACGCAGAGAATGGGAATGATAAAGGCAACGCTGATTTGTCTTATGATACCGTGTTTCTTAGATAATTTGATTTTTTTCTCTTTCCTTGTTTTTTTCATTGCTTCCTCCTTTTGTACACTGCAATGCGGTTCTATGAAATCAGTATTTTCAAACTGTTTTTATCCGGCAGGACCAGAATCCGGTAGATTTCGTGCTCCCAGACAGCCTTTAGACGAGGATCGGCAACCGGAATTTCCTCTATTGTATAAATGCTGCCGCCCTCTATCTGCATCTTTCCCAAAGAGCCTATGGAAACCGTGGGGCTGTTCTTGTCGGATAAGTGACTGGCCACAGGCTTTTCATAGGTCATAAGGCTGATGACTACCTGAGAAAGGGGAACGGAAAAAGAGTCCTCAATAGTGATGTACTTTCCCTTGTATAGGGCAGCATGCCGTTTATAGAAAAGAAGGCCGCATTCGGGGGGATAAGCTCCGGAAATATCCATTTCGATATCGCATACCTCCTTTTCCATCCGGTAAACGACATCCTTTGCCTTATATTCGGCTCCGTCCTTTTGCATAAAGCCGCCCACGGTAGGAAGGTTGTGGTAGGCGGACTGCATGGTCCATATTTCGTAACGCCGGGAAGAGAAAGTTTTCTTCGTATAGCTTTCCACTCCGATGTCGATGAACATAGGCTTGCCGTTCTTGTATACGGTAAAGCTTCCGGTATCGTTGTGGTTATGACTGTCCCCGTTACCCCCTGCCTTTACGGCAAGGCAGAACTGTTCATCTCTTGCGATAAAGAGACCCGTACTGGGATAAAAGATATCCCGGCGGGAAAGAGGAAGGCTGGTATCACAGCCCCTTATCCCGGCAGCAGTAAATGCGTTCTGCAAACGATAGTATAAATTATTTTCTGAGGATAAAAGGAGAGAAGCGGGCAGATCCTTTTTGAAATCGTCAGCGGCAAACTGCGCCATTGCCTTGTTGCCGGTCCGCCTGGCAAATAAATATTCCCGTACTCCCGCACGCCCTGCGGCGGGGGAACAATCTGCGAAGTTCACATAGTATTTGTCGTCAATATGAACGTTCAGTATGTAAGAAGCAATATTCCGGATCTTCGTATCTTCATAGAGGGAAGCGAAGCGGCCGTTTGTTATTGCGTTTAGTATCTCCATGGTATTGAACAGGCATAGACCGGCATGGCGATAGTACTGAGCACCTTCGTCACAGCAGCCGTCCTCACCGTATTCGGCAAGAAAGTAATCGGTACTTTTACAAGCCTTCAGAAAAATGTCGTACCGGATATCCTCATTTCCATCCGTTAAGAAGGCGGATAGCAGGACATTTTGCGTACACCAGATCGTCCAGTTATTCATCGGCTCATTTCCGTTGCCCATCCACCAGAAATGGACATTTAAATATGGGGTAAAAATGCGGTGCTTAAGCTCCGAGAGAATTCGTTTCGTTATAAAGGGGCTGATTTTATCGAGAGGGTCCCTCATCAAATAATAAGCTGCAGCCAGAACCGCGCCCGTCTCGCAGGCAAACAGATCTAACACGGGAGCTGTCGTATCGGGCAGGGGAAGCTGCGGGCAGTCGCGTATGTAGGAGTTGTGCGCCGGAAGCTGCCATGCGCTTTCCTCGCAAACAGAAAAGATACCGTTTATAATATCCTGAGTAAACCGCCCTTTGTTTTCTGCGCATTCCGCCAGTACCAGCGCACTTAGGGCCAGACGCTTAGCGAAGGATTTGGACTCGAACCGGACTCTGTTCCCTGTTTTCGAAAAATCCATGAAATCCGAGGCTGAGATATAAGGAAAGGAAAACTCCAGATATTTTTCGCCCAACCCGATCGCTTCCTTTCGCCACTGCGCATCCAGGGAATCCCAAGCCCCTCTGTCGGTAATGGGGGCAAAGGGGGCAAAGGGAATAAGGGGATGCCGGTACTCTTTAGCTAATTCAAAAAACATACGGTTAACCATACCTTTCTTTATGACCTGTGAACTCCTGGTGTACTGACGTACTCAGTTCAATTATTTGATGGACGATGGCATGTACTTGAACATAATGGAACAAAAACCAGAAAAGCAAGTAAAATGCTTCTCTGGTTCCAGTATAATTTTATATTTTAATAATTAGAATGAATTATATTACGATAAGCTTCACTATTTTATTTAGTATTTATATAATTTGGCTCATATAATCCCTGGGAGAGACTCCGGTTACCTTTTTGAACACGCGGCTGAAATAAAATGCGCTTTCGAAACCGAGGATATCGGATATTTCATATATCTTAAAATCTCCGTCCGCCATCATTTTTTTTGCGGCATCGACTTTGCTCTGATTGATGTAATCAGTAAATCCCAAATCGTTATATTTGGAAAAAAGAACGCTCAAGTAGTTTGGACTTATATTAAAAACCTCGGCTACTTTATTTAAGGTAAGCTTTTCCTCTACGTGTTCACTGATATATTTTTTCACATTGATTACGATATGGTTCTTGTAATCTTTGTTGTGCGTGGCGAAGCTTTCGCACAGCCCGTCGCGGAATATGGTCAGCCATTCCAATATCTGTTCCACATTGGTAAGCTCGTAGAGGGAACGATATCCGTTGCTTTTGTTTTTAAATATTTCCGATACTGTCTGCTCGCCGTTACTCAACAGGGAAAGGGATAGATATAAAATATTTCCGGCAGCATCCAGCGCCTGTACATAGTGGGAGGGCTGATTCTGGAACAGCTCCATAATAGAAGTAAAAATGGCATAAAGTGCCTTCCCATCGAATTCGGCATAGGCCTTTCGAATGTCCTCTTTGAATAAAGACATATTGAAGACATTTTTGAGAGGCTTATCGTAAGGAGCATCCTCTGCAAAAAGAAGAGGCTGCGCCGGCGTCAACTGCGAGAATACCTGCTTGGAATCCTGAAACGAGGAGGCGATTTGTATTGGCTTTTTAACTACTGCTCCGACACTCGCCAGTATGGTGACGCTGTAATAGTTGTAAAGCATGGAGGAAACCTGCGCTATGGTGCTGCGGATAATTTCTTTGAATTCTTCCGTGTCCTTATCCAAAAAAAAGATAATGGCAAAATGCTTCGTATCCAGTGACAGAACGTGGCAGGGAATGTACTTAGCCGTCAGCTCCCGTACAATTTGCAGGCTGCTGGTGTATAGGTTAAGTTTCTTTTCTGAGGACATGGAAGATAGCTTTTCACTTTGTATTTCGATGTAAGAGGCGGCAAAGGCCTCATGATTAAAATCGATGTTGAGGTTATTATATTGAATTTCGAATTGATGCTCGGATTCGAACAGGTTCAAAATAAGTCTCGTATAAAACTGCTCCTTTAATAAGTAAATACTCCCGATAGATGTATTTGCGGCGCTTATTGTTTTCTGCATCTCGGATACCTTACCGATAGCACGCTTCAAGGATTCTCCAAGGATTTCAGGAGTGAGTTCCAGCTTCACAAGGTAATCGGCGACCTGATAGGTAAGGGCTTCCTTTACGAACTGAAATTCTTCGTAACTGGTAAGGATGATGAATATAGGCAGAGTCATTCCTTCTTCATAACATTTTTTAGCCAGTTCCAGCCCGCTCATAAGAGGCATCTTAATATCTGTTATGACGATTTCAGGAGAATTCTCCTTTATCATATGGTAGGCAATAGCTCCGTTGGTTGCCGTTCCTATAATATTTATATCGTAATCCTCCCAATTGAGCATGGATTTGATACCTGCCTGAACCAATGGTTCATCGTCGGCTATAAGTAAATTAATCATGAGATACCCCCTCGGTTTGTGCGCCTGAATCCTTCGAATCGAAAGGTTCTAATTGGAACGGCAGCAATATCGAAATAGTTGTGAACTCACCGATCTTGCTTTTCACGGATAGTCCATATTTATCACCGAATTCATATTGCAAACGCTTGTGAACGTTACTGATACCGAATTCCTTAAAAAACGAGGATTCTGCCGGAGCCTCCGTATCCAGCAAATGAGCGGCCACCTCCGGTGTCATGCCTACGCCGTCATCGGTAATATCAATACGTATGTCGCCAGTCTCATCCCGGTAAATATGAATCTCGATGCTTCCTGCGTTTCCTTTCGGTTCGATACCGTGGAAAATGGAATTCTCCACAATAGGCTGTAAGGTGAATTTCAATATCCTGCAAGAGTTTAAGGTTTCGTCTTCAATATTATAATGGAGAGTGATGGTGCCGCCGTAACGGTATTGCTGTATCGTGAAATAATCATTGATCAAAGAAATTTCATGCTCTAAAGTAACGAGATTGGTCGTTCCCTTAGCGATATCCTTCAGCAGCCGGGAAAGAGATGTGGTCATTTCCGCGATACCGGAGGCATTTTGAATAGTAGCCATCCATTTGATGGAATTAAGTGTATTGTATATAAAGTGAGGATTGATCTGGCTTTGCAGCATTTTATATTCATAATCTTTCTTCTGTCTCTCATCTGCTATTCTTTGATCCATAAGCAATTGCACATTCTCGGATAAATCGTTGATATTCTTACCGATGTCACCCAGTTCATGCCCCCATTCCGTAGAAGGATCCCTTTCGAAATCGCCGCCTGCAATCCTTTTCATTCTTTCCTGAAGCTTATGGACCGGAACATTTACCGTCTTGGACAAGAACCAGGAAAGAAGAATTCCGATAATGCTGGCAGAAGTAAGAATGATCAATGCTATTAAGAAAAAGGTACGATAAATATTTTTGGACAATACCGTTTGATCCAGGCACTCGGTCACATACCAGCCTTTGGTGCCGAGAGGACGCGTTATCATAATCGAATGGCTTTTGCTTTCCGGATTATAGACCTTTTGAATGATGGTATCGCTGCTTAGTGAGATATCCGACAAATCCTCTTCCAATATGAACTGAACCGAGGAGGGAGTCAGCATGTGGTCGCTATATTCATAGCGGTAGTCACCGATCTGAAAGAAGAAACGGCTGTCCGTCTCCGACAAATAGTTTTTAATGGGACCGGTAATAACGGAGAGAGACATTTCCGTATAAATATATCCAAGCTCTTCAGCTTTATAAGGATGTTCGATAGTGTGGACGAAAGGGATCATGGGAACCTGCTTTGTGGTAAAGAAAGGGTCCATTAATATTCCTGTGGATACCTCTCCCGGATTGGAATGAAGTGTATTAAAATAAGGGAGGGACAAAATGGCATCGGCGGAAACTGCTATAGTGGAATAAGGAGATTCCACCACTTGTACAATGTCGCTTCTTTCCTTGCCGATGACCACGAGACGGATGAGCGAGGAAGGAAGTGCGGCGTTAGCCGCATAGGTATCTATAATGAAATCGTGGGCCTCTCGCTTAATGCCGTTACTGTCGGTATCCTTTTCCCCGGCGAAGTTTTTGATTTTACTGCTGATCCGGCAGGACCGGATGAAGCCAATAACGTTATCTATGTTAGAATCTATAGATGAGCACAAAAAGGCCAGCTTAGTTTCTGAAGTTTGGATTAAGTTCTTCTGAAGGCTGGAGGAAACTACGAAATAGCTGATAGAGGTTATGATAATGCTTATAATGACGATTAACATAACAGTACTAAGCAGGATACGCGCGCGTATTGTATGAAGGTATTTGTTCAGTTTGCCTTTTGCAGGAACCATCTTGTTTCTCCTTCCGGGTCTTAGAGACCACTATACTGATTTGTGCGATGAACTAGGCCTTTGAATGTATTCTAGCACAACGAAAGTTTTGTTGGAAAGGAAAAACCATTAAAATGACAAAGTAAAAAAAATAGTGCATCTTAATCAAAAAAAGTGAAGCTTTTTTTCTGAATATTTCTGAATAAGAATGAATTATGAATGAAATAAAGAAATATTTCATGTAAAATAAAAGAAATAATTTATATACTTAAACCACAATAGCCCACCGGGTCAATTACCTTAAGGGTATGTTTGCTACTATTAATTAATTATCGTGAAAAGGGAGGAATCTATTCATGAAAAAAAGGCTTTTAGGAATTTTTCTTGCAACAACAATGATGGCAACCTTGTTTGCCGGATGCGGTTCTGCAGCAGCAGAGACACCGGCTGCTACGACGGAAAGCACTGCAACGGAGACAACGGAACCGGCAGCTGAGGAAGTGGCAGAGGCAGAGGATACTGCGCAGGCAGATGCTGCGGAACCTGTTACGCTTAAGTGGGCAATATGGGATAAAGACATTACTCCTTACTGGGAAGCGCTGAAGGAAGCATACGAAGCAGCCAACCCTAACGTTACAGTTGAAATGACAGATTTAGGTTCTACAGATTACATGACAGTACTCGCGACGGAATTATCCGGAAGCGGTTCTGATTTCGACGTAGTTACGATCAAGGACGTTCCCGGTTATGCAACTTTGGTTTCCAAGAATACGCTGGAGCCTCTTGACAGCTACATTTCTTCAGCAGGTATCGACCTTAGCCAGTACGGCGGCGTTGACAAACAGGTTACGGTAAACGGAAGCCTCTATGAGCTTCCTTTCAGAAATGATTTCTGGGTAGTTTTCTACAACAAGGACATTTTTGATGCGGCGGGTGTTGATTATCCTACCAACGATATGACCTTTGACGAATACGATGCCCTGGCAAGACAGGTAGCAGATCCTACTTTCGGAGCTCAGGTTTACGGCACACATTACCATACATGGAGAAGTGCTGTTCAGTTGTTCGGCGTACTTGACGGAAAGCATACCATCTTAGACGGAAATTATGATTTCTTCAAACCGTATTATGAAATGGTCCTGAAGCAGGAAGACGACCAGATCTGCAGAAATTATGCTGATCTGAGCGCAGAAGGCTTACATTATTCCGCAGCATTCTCAGGCGGCGATGTAGCGATGATGAATATGGGTTCATGGTTTATATCTACTTTAATGGCCAATATTGCCAGCGGAGAGTATGACGCTTCTCTTTGCGGAAACTGGGGTATGGTAAAATATCCTCACGCAGACGGCGTAGAGGCGGGTTCCACGCTCGGTACGATTACAGGTCTGGCAGTAACAAGCGTATCCGAGCAAAAACAGGCAGCATTTGATTTCGTAAACTGGGTATCCAGTGCGGAAGGTGCGAAAGTTATGGCTGAAACGGGTAACTTCCCGGCTCTTATGAATGCCGAAGTTGCAGGCATTATTTCCGGCCTCGACGGATTCCCGCAGGATGACACCAGCAAGGAAGCTCTTAATGTATCTAACTTATACCTGGAAGTTCCTTATGCAGAAAACGTATCCGCAATTAACGATATTCTCGATACATATCATAAATCCATTATGAATCGTGAAATGACTGTTGATGAAGGTATTGCAGCAATGAATGATGAAGTTGGAAAAGTTTTAGGACAATAATCCTTAAGTAAATATGACAATTCCGGGGCTGGTAAATACCGGCCCCGAACTATCAGAGAGAGGATGTTAGAATGGACGCAAAAAAAGCAGCCCGGATGGAAAAGCTGGAAGTAGAGTCCGCGGATTTGATGAAGCAGATTCGTATCGAAATGGATATGAAGAAAAAACAGAAGCTGATTGCCAAAAGAGAGAGCGTGCAGCGTAAGGCCACGGCAATCAGAAATAACAGAAGAATAAGCAGAGAAGCGAAAAGAGACTTGGTAGCCTACTCGTTTATTGCGCCCAACTTTATAGGATTTGCCGTATTTACTCTCGTTCCTATCGTATTCGCCTTTTTGCTCGCCTTCATGAAATGGGATGGAAACAACACGATGGAATTCGTAGCCCTGAATAATTTCAAAAGGCTGATCGGAGATACTTTTTTTGTGGCGGCGCTTAAAAACACGATTATTTACGTTATAGGGACAGTACCTCTTACGATGATAGCTTCGTTAGCTTTGGCTATCGTGCTGAATCAGAAAATCAGAGCGAGAGGTTTCTTCCGTACGGTGGCATTTTTCCCATATGTAGCGTCCTTAGTGGCAATTACAGCCGTATGGAGTATGATTTTTCATCCGTCGAAGGGACCGATCAATTATCTGCTGCTAAACGTATTTGGAGTGCCGCAGGCTAATCTTCCCAAGTGGTTTGGCGGAGGGCTCGTACTCTTTACCTTAATATTATTCAGTGTATGGAAATATATGGGTTACTATATGGTAATCTATCTGGCAGGACTACAGGGTATTTCTGCCGAATTATATGAAGCGGGCAGCTTGGACGGTGCCAGTACATGGCAGAAATTCAAGTTCATTACGTGGCCGCAGCTTCGCGCCACTACATTCTTTGTTGTGGTAATGCTGACCATCAATTGTTTCAAGGTATATGACATTGCGATCATGCTGGCCGGAGGCGGAGATGGAAAGCTGAGCATTTCTTCAACGGTTCTTGTTTATTACATTTATCAGAATGCATTCAATTATTGGGATCTGGGATATTCCAGCGCTATCGCGATGGTATTGTTCGTATTGGTGCTTATCGTTACGCTGATACAGTTCCGATATGAGAAAAAGCTGGGAGAATAGGTTGAAAAATAAAAGCTTTTTTCAACATCCTGCTTTATACGTGTGCCAAGGCACACAGATAGGAGTTAAAATAAACAAAAAAAGGAGGAACCGCAATGGGAAATAATGTTTCAACAAAAAAATTTAAATCGAAAGAAAGAAATAAGATTGCCGGAAAAGTCGGTGTCTATCTTATTTTGCTCATAATTACCGCTATTATGATCGTTCCGTTTTTGTGGATGCTGTCTGCATCCATTAAATCCAACCGGGAGGTTTTCCTGATGGACCCTTTCGTCTGGATACCGGAAGTTCCCAAATGGGACAATTATATTAAGATATGGACAAAAATTCCGCTTTTGCAATTCGTTCAGAATACGGTATTTTTAACGATTGTAGTTACTTTTTTACAATTGCTCACATCGAGCTTTGCCGCTTATTCTTTTGCAAAGTTGGAGTTTAAACATAAAAATATACTATTTTTAGCATATATATCCACAATTGCAATGCCTTGGCAGGTATATATGGTACCCCAGTTCATTATGATGAGGGGAATGGGACTCAACGATAAGCTGTTAGCTATGATTTGTCTGCAGGCGTTCTCAGCCTTCGGCGTATTCTTGATGAAGCAGTTTTACGAAGGAATTCCTAATGATTTATGCGAGGCAGCGAGAATCGACGGTATGAGCGAATACCGGATTTATCTTAAGATTATGCTTCCGCTGTCAAAGCCCGCGCTATCCACGCTCACTATTTTTACTTTCGTTAACACGTGGAATGACTACTTGGGACCGTTGATTTACTTAAAAACAGAGACGAAAAAGACCATACAGCTAGGATTGAAAATGTTCATCGGACAGTATTCGGCAGAATACGGGCTGATTATGGCGGGTTCCGTGGTATCCCTGGTTCCGGTTATTTTGGTATTTCTCTGCTTGCAGAAATACTTTGTGGAGGGTGTTGCTTCTACCGGATTGAAAGGTTAAAATTATGGATAAGTGAAGAAGACCGATTGATTTGAAAAGGAGGCAAGAACATGTTATTTGACAACATGCCGGTAATTACCGGGGAAGAAATAAAGCGGGCGCTTCAGTTCGGCTCGGAGCAGGTAATCCGCAATCTGCCCGAATTTACCGACAAATTTCAGAACGCTTACAGTGAGAACAATTTTTATAAGCCCATAGAGAATAACTATTGGACTACGGGCTTCTGGACGGGAGAAATATGGCTGGCCTACGAGTACACGAGAGACGAGAGGCTGAAGAAAGCCGGAGAAATCCAGATAGACAGCTTTTTGGACAGAATCGACAATAAAATAGAAGTGGATCACCACGACATGGGTTTTCTGTATTCACCCTCCTGCGTTGCCGGTTATAAGCTGGTTGGAAGCAAAAAGGGAAGGGAAGCAGCGATAAAAGCTGCGGACCAGCTGCTCACCAGATTTCATCCGATAGGTGAATTTATCCAGGCGTGGGGACCTATGGATGCGCCGGAGAACTATAGGCTTATCATAGACTGTCTGTTGAATCTGCCCCTTCTATATTGGGCCTCGGAGGAAACGGGGGACGGTAAATATAGAGACATTGCTGAGAAGCATATACATACAGCGATTCGAAATGTGATCCGTGAGGACTATTCCACATGGCATACCTTCTTTTTCGACATGAAGACAGGAGCGCCGGACCATGGATCGACTTGTCAGGGCTACAAGGACGGGTCTGCATGGGCGAGAGGACAGGCATGGGGAATCTATGGAAGTGCACTGGCTTATAAGTATACGAAGAGGGAAGAGTATATTGATATATTTAAGAACGTAACACAGTACTTTTTGGAGCATTTGCCGAAAGACATGGTCCCTTTCTGGGATTTGGAATTTACAGACGGGGATGACCAGCCGAGAGATTCGTCTTCGGCTTCTATTGCTGCCTGTGGTATGCTGGAAATGGTTAAGTCTATGGATGGAGAGGATGCGAACGTATACAAGAAGCTGGCGATGCAGCTTATGAAGTCTGTGTATGACAATTATGCGGTGAAGGATGCCAAGTTTTCCAACGGACTGGTGCTGCACAGTACCTATTCCAATAAATCGCCTTACAATACGTGCAACCATTACGGAGTGGATGAATGTAATTCGTGGGGAGATTATTTTTATATGGAAGCTCTTATGAGACTTGACAGAGACTGGATATTATATTGGTAAACGGAGGTATGAGCATGAAGACGGACTGGGATGGAAAGCTAAGCAGTAAGGAAGAGTTCCGGGAGCTGCTATTGGAGATTGTGAATCCTCTGATTCCCTATTACAGTGAGGAAAAAGCGGAGCTTAATTTAGGTGTGACGGCAACGACTTATGGGAGAAGAACAATTGAATTAGAAGCATTTTCACGCCCCTTATGGGGCTTGGTCCCTTTCTGGGCAGGCGGCGGAAAAGCACCTGAATTTGAAGAAATATACAGGAAGGGCCTGGCAGCAGGTACGAACCCCGATAGCCCGGAATACTGGGGAGGCTTTCGTTCTTTCGATCAGCGGTTTGTAGAAATGGCGGCAATTTCCTACGGACTGATTTTGTCACCGGAAAAGACGTGGGATCCGCTTTGTGAAACAGAGAAGGATAATCTGGCGAACTGGCTCTATGGAATCAATGAATATAACCTTCCTATCTGCAACTGGATTTTGTTTGCAGTTCTCGTGAATGTTGCGCTGAAAAAGCTGGGAAGAAAATATGATGCCAAGAAGCTGGAATATTATTTGAACGGCGCAGATACCTTTTATCTGGGGGACGGCTGGTATCAGGACGGAGATTCCGGGCAGAAGGATTATTATGTGTCCTTTGCCATTCATTTTTATACCCTCTTTTATGCCAGAGTCATGGAGGAAGAGGATAAGGAGCGAAGTCAGATTTACAAAAAGCGGGCGGAACTTTTCGCAAAGCAGTTTATCTACTGGTTCGATGATAACGGAGCGGCTCTGCCTTACGGACGGTCTTTGTCCTACCGCTTTTCTCAGGTCAGCTTCTGGTGCGCATGCCTGATCGCAGATGTGACGCCTTTTCCGGTAGGAGTGATAAAAGGCTTGATAGTAAGACATTTATGTGACTGGATGAAAAAGCCGATTTTTGACAGAGACGGCGTTCTGACCATAGGCTACGGATATCCCAACCTTGTTATGGGAGAGCGTTACAACGGCCCAGGCTCTCCTTATTGGGCGCTGAAGACCTTCGCGGTTTTGATGCTGCCGGACGACCATCCTTTTTGGCCGGCAAAGGCGGAACCTATGCCTGAACTGGAGACACAGATACAGCTTCCCTATGCCGATATGATGATATACCGTTATGAAAATCATACTACCGCTTTTGTACCGGGGAAATACAGTCCCTCCGGTCACGGACAGACTCCCGCCAAATACGGGAAGTTTGCCTATGATACGCGGTTTGCCGTTAACATGGCGAAATCCACATGTGAAATCCATGAGGCTGCACCGGACAGCATGCTGGCTTTTTATATCAACGGGTATGTGTATGTACGCAGAGGATGCCAGGACTTTAGCTTGTCTCAGGAGGGCGTGATTTCCAGATGGTCGCCTTATCCGGGAATATCGGTGGAGACAGTAATTACGCCCACATCTGCCGGACATATCAGGAAGCATACGATAGAAAGCGACGTGGAATGTGAAGCCTATGACTGCGGATTTGCGGTAGAAATCGATGTGGAGGGAGAAAAGCTGACCGAAAGCGGTTCTATGGCAAGAGTGGAGAACTGTTACTGCTTTTGTGAGGTTACGGCAAAGGGAGGTGAAGGCAGAGGAAATGTGATTGGAGCCGACCCGAACACCAATTTGCTCCATCCAATGACGAGAATCCCTGCGGTCTGCTATTCCATAAGCAAAGGAAGAAATAAAATCGTTACGGAGGTAACAGCGCAGTACGACAGAAAGTGGTAAAATAAGAGGAGGAAGGTATGGCGAATTTATTTCATTATGACAATCCCATTTGGAGATTTATGGGGAAGGTGGCAGATATTTTCTTTCTGACCGTCCTTTGGACACTTCTAAGTCTGCCTGTGGTGACGATCGGTGCCGCCTCCTCTGCGCTCTGTTACGTATCCTTGAAAATGGCGCGAAACGAGGAAAGTTATATCTTTCAGTCATTTTGGAAGGCCTTTAAAGAAAACCTCAGGCAATCCACCGCCTTATGGCTGATTATGCTTGGTCTCGGTTTCTTTTTCGCAGGCGGCTTATATATATGGCACCGTGCAACCTTCGAGGGAGCAGCCTTTATTTTCTGGCTGTACCTCGTATTTGCGGTGCTTTATCTATGCATGCTCATGCTTGTGTTTCCGCTTGCAGCCCGCTTGGATACGAATCTTAAGAATCTGTTCTTCATGACCTTCATGGTGATGCTTAAAAACCTCTCCTGGGTGTTTTTCATGGCGGTTATCGCCGGTTGCATCATCGCTCTGGGCATATTTGTCTTCTGGCCGATACTGTTTTTCAGTGCAGGCGGAATCTCTTTTATTCATTCTAAAATACTGGAATACATCATTTTCCCCAAATATGGCTGGGACAGCGTCTCCGGAGCCGAGTCTAAGAATTGAACTGCGCGTATTTCTTAGGAGATATTCCTACGGCCTTGGTAAAAGCCTTTAAGAAGTTGCTGTAATCGTTGAAGCCGCATTGACCGCAAACTTCCGTAACGGAAATTCCCTCGTTCAGCAGAGCCTTGGCGATGGTGATTCTTCTTGCGGTAATATATTTGTTGATAGTAGTGCCTGTGGTAGATTTGAAAATGCGGCACAAATAAGAGGAGCTTAAATAGAAATATTCAGAAAGCCGTTCTAAGGTAATGTCTTCAGAAATATGCCGGTTAATGTAGCTGAGAATATCATCCACCTGCGCATGGTTAGTAACAGGCGTCTCCGTATATTCCCTATGGCAGGACTCATAAAAGGTTCGGTTGAGAAAGACCATGAGGTCGGAAAACGCAGCGCGCTCCATTAAATCGCAGCCGAAGCCTTCGCTATCGGCTATTTTATGTATCAAATAAATAAAGCGTTTGCTCATTTCCGGGTCCAAATGAAGCTTGTGAGGGAGCACGTCGAATCTATGAGTAAAGCAATAGCTTAAATCGGTCTGATCAGAGGAAATCTCCTGCAAATAATCAGGATGTACAGAAAGAACAATCCTCTCGTGTACGCCGGTATCTACCTGCGTCAAATAATGGCTTTCATATTGATTGATAAAGAAAATATCTCCGGGCTCGATATCATAAAAGCGGTTGTCTATTAAAAACTGCTTTCCTCCGGATATGGAATAATAGATTTCGCAGCAGTCATGAATGTGCATGTCCATCGTCTTTTCATCGCTATAAAGATGCGCAAGAGCAAAATACTTATTGGTAATACAATGCTGGGTTGCCATTTTACACGATGTAAATTCCTTCATAATAGTTCAATCCTTTCCATGGTTTTCCTAATTTTCCTGATTCTTAATTTCATTATAAGGGGTGTGTTCAATATTTGCAATATTTATGAAAACATAAAACAAGAATTGGAATAAATAGTATGATAGGATAAAGGCATAACGGATAGAAGAGTTCAGATGATTTTATAAGACATTTTTAAGTTGAAGATTAAAACAGGAAGGATGGGAAAAGTATGGAACTTAGAACAGCGGTTTCGCCGAGAGATGTGAAACACTATACGACAGAGAGATTGAGAGAAGAATTTCTGATTCGGGATTTATTTGTAGAGGATGAAATTAAGCTTGTATACAGCCATATCGACCGTATTATTACGGGAGCGGCGACACCTGTTTCGAAAATGCTTAAGCTGACGGCAGGGGACGAGCTGCGGGCGGAATATTTTCTTCAGAGAAGGGAAATGGGCGTAATCAATATCGGCGGTGCAGGAACGATTATCATTGACGGAAAAAGCTATCAGGTAGGCTTCAAAGAAGGAATGTACATTGGTATGGGCGCAAAAGATATCTCCTTCGAAAGTAAGGATGCTTCCTGCCCCGCTAAATTTTATATCAACAGCGCACCCGCCCATAAGCCTTATCCTACCGTATTGATAAAGCCCGAAGGAGAACCCGAATCGGGTGTAGTTATTGTAAAGGATGAGAATAAGGTGGAGCTAGGCTGCTTGGAGGATGCGAACCATAGAGTTATCTGCAAATATATTCTTCCGGGGCAGGTAGAGAGTTGCCAGCTCGTTATGGGCATGACAAAGCTTGAGCCGGGAAGCGTATGGAATACGATGCCTTGCCATACTCACGACAGGCGCATGGAGGTATACCTTTATTTCGAAATGCAGCAGGATGCCTTCGTTATGCACTATATGGGAGAACCCAGCGAAACGAGGCATATCGTAATGAGAAACGAAGAAGCGATAATATCGCCGAGCTGGTCCATCCATTCCGGCTGTGGTTCCAGAGCATATACCTTTATCTGGGGAATGGTGGGAGAGAATCAGGCGTTCGATGATATGGACACTGTAGATATGAAGGATTTGATGTAAGGATTTTGTGCAGTTAAGCGAAGGTTAGAGAAAACCCGGAAGTTACAGCGCGAAATTATGGGGAATCCATAATTTCTGTATATCATTTGTTACCGTGGGGCCAAAGGCTGATGAGTAACGAACAACAAAAAGAAAAGGAGATATGAATATGAGCGGATTAATGAACAAATTTTCACTGGAAGGCAAAGTAGCATTGATAACAGGAGCTTCTTACGGAATCGGCTTTTCGATTGCCGCTGCCTATGCGGAAGCGGGAGCGACTATTGTATTTAACGATATTAAACAGGAATTAGTGGATAAAGGCCTTGCGGCATATGAGGAAAAAGGAATCAAAGCTCACGGCTATGTATGCGACGTGACGAACGAAGAGCAGGTACAGGAAATGACAGCGCTTATTGAGAAGGAAGTAGGAGTAATCGATATTCTTGTAAATAATGCAGGAATTATTAAGCGTGTTCCTATGTGCGATATGACGGCAGCGGAGTTCCGTCAGGTAATCGATGTGGATCTGAATGCGCCCTTTATCGTCTCCAAGGCGGTAATTCCCGGCATGATCAAAAAAGGACATGGCAAGATTATAAACATCTGCTCCATGATGAGTGAGCTGGGACGCGAGACGGTATCTGCTTACGCGGCTGCCAAGGGCGGACTGAAGATGTTAACTAAGAATATCGCTTCTGAATACGGTGAATTCAATATTCAGTGCAACGGTATCGGGCCCGGCTATATCGCTACGCCTCAGACGGCACCTCTTCGCGAGATTCAGGCTGACGGCTCCAAGCATCCTTTTGACCAGTTCATTATCTCTAAGACTCCGGCGGCGCGTTGGGGAGAAGCGGAGGATTTGCAGGGACCGGCAGTGTTCCTTGCATCGGATGCTTCGGATTTTGTGAATGGGCATGTGCTTTATGTGGATGGTGGTATTCTTGCTTATATTGGGAAGCAGCCGCAGTAATGTTTCAATGGGTGGTTGAGGTTGTTGGGGGGTTGTGAGAATTTTATGTACAATTGAGGGGTGCTGAGGGCTTTCTTCGGTGTATTCGGTTTCTGTTCCGGCGCGAACGGCTGTATTTTCTAAAGGAAACCGGGAGTGTGTCGGTAACGGACGGGCCGGCAGCAAAGTACATCCATGTACTGTGCTGCCTAAATGCCGCATCCATGCGGCATTTTCCCTGGGTGTTGAAGGTTTCCTTAAGAAAATGCAAGCCGTTGGCTTAAAGAACTGAAACCGAATACACCGAAGAAAGCCCCGGGAAGGCTGTGAAATTGTACATAAAATTAGCGAAGGTTACGGGTTTTGTAATTGTTTTTGATACATTATGTTAGAGAAAAAGAATGATGAAGGGTTAATGGGTATTTAAAAATAAAACTGATTTAAGAAAGAAAATAGGGTAATGCGGAGAAGGAAATATAGAGAAGGGAATACGGAAAAGGCAACATAGAGAGGGATGTGTTGTCATGTGGATGTTAAGGAAAGGAGTATGGAAGAAAAATGAAGATAGCTTTAATAAATGAAAACAGTCAGGCGGCTAAGAATGGGTTGGTTTGTGATACTTTGAAAAAGGTGGTGGAGCCTCTTGGTCATGAGGTATATAACTATGGTATGTATAGTGCGGAGGATGTGAATGTGCTTACCTATGTGCAGAATGGTATTCTTGCGGCTGTGCTTTTAAATGCGGGGGCGGCTGATTATGTGGTGACGGGTTGCGGTACGGGGGAAGGGGCTATGCTGGCTTGTAATTCTTTTCCGGGAGTGTTGTGCGGACATATTGTGGATCCTTCGGATGCATATATGTTTGCGCAGATTAATGATGGAAATGCAATTGCGCTTCCTTTTGCGAAGGGTTTTGGCTGGGGGGCGGAGCTGAATCTTGCATATATTTTTGAGAAGTTGTTTTCCTGTGAAGGGGGGCAGGGTTATCCGAAGGATAGGGTTATACCGGAACAGAGGAATAAGAAGATTCTGGATGAGGTAAAGAAGATAACGCATCAGGATATGGTAACGATTTTGAAGAATCTGGATAGGGAGTTGGTGAAGGGAGCCTTGGCAGGGGAGCGGTTCGAGGAATATTTCTTCGCAAATTGCAGGGAGGATGGGATAGCAGCCTGCGTAAGAGAGATTTTGGAAGGTTAAATGGGGTGAAGATATGGCGGTTCTGGCACTTAAGGTTCTCGATAAAAACGGAAAGACAGTATGTGTAAGCAGCGGGGAAGATTATGTTAGTCTCGTATGTACTAAGGAATATGCGGAGGGTGACCGTATTGTCCTGGAAACCTCGGAGAAAAATATTCATGTAATATTGCAGGTGGACGATGCTATGGGACCGGCCTTTGTATATATTACAGATAATGTGTCGTATCAGATTCCTTTCGGAGAAAAGCGGATTTGCTACTCGCCCAAGGTATTTTACGGAAGCAGGCATTATTTATATGCGCGGATGGCAAGGGAAGATGAAATAAAGAGTTATAGGAACCTTGCGCTGAATGTATGTGATCAGCATGGAGAGACAAATTGTTATCCTCATGCGGAGGCTAATGTGGAGACGAGAGGAGAATCTGTTTTTGCTGCCCGCAACGCCATTGACGGCGTATGTGAGAACCGTTCTCATGGAGAATGGCCCTATGAATCGTGGGGAATCAATAGGCGGGAGGATGCGTATATGAGCGTGGATTTCGGGCATGAGGTGGAGACGGACAAAATCGTTTTGTATACCCGTTCCGATTTTCCTCATGATAACTGGTGGAAACAGGTAACGCTGACGTTTTCCGATGGAACGAGCATAGAGTGGGACTTGGAAAAAAGCAGTCTGCCTCATATTCTGGAATTCGGGAAAAAACGGATCACATGGGTGCGCTTCGGCAATTTAATAAAGTCGGATGACCCCTCGCCGTTTCCGGCATTGAGCCAGATAGAGGTATACGGAACAATTGTGTAAAAGGAGGAAGATTCAGACATGAATTCGATAATTGAAGAAATTGGTAAGATAGGTATTGTGCCCGTAATCGCTTTAGATGATGCGAAGGATGCGAAGCCTCTTGCGGAAGCGCTGTTCAAAGGGGGACTACCCGTCGCTGAAGTGACATTCCGAACGGATGCGGCGGAGGAATCTATCCGTATTATGGCGAGGGAATTTCCCGACATGCTTGTAGGAGCAGGGACAGTCCTTACGATAGAGCAGGTGGATCGCGCTGTTTCGGCCGGAGCGAAGTTCATCGTAAGCCCCGGACTGAACCCCAGGGTGGTTTTCTATTGCGTAGGGAAAAATATTCCGGTGCTCCCGGGAACCTCCAGTCCAAGTGATGTGGAAGCCGCTATCGAGCTGGGACTCGATACGGTAAAGTTTTTTCCCGCAGAGGCGGCAGGCGGAATCGATATGATCAAGGCGATGAGCGCACCGTACAGCAAGGTGAAGTTTATGCCCACAGGAGGAATTACGGCGGATAACTTAAAAGAATATCTGGACTTTGATAAAATTGTTGCATGCGGCGGAAGCTGGATGGTAAAAAAGGATTTGGTAGCTGCGGGGAGCTTTGATAAGATTGAAGCTCTGACCAGGGAAGCCGTAACGAAAATGCTGGGATTCGAGCTGAAGCATGTGGGAATCAACGAGACGGACGAGGAGTCTGCCGATCATACGGCAGGAACTTTTGAAGCAATTTTTGGAATGACGAAAAAGGCAGGGGCTAACTCTATCTTTGCAGGAACGGGTATCGAAGTGATGAAGACCCCGTACCTTGGAGCAAACGGACATATCGCAATCGGTACGAATTATATAGAAAGAGCTATTTATCATCTGGAAAGGCAGGGTGTAATATTCGATGAAGCGACTGCCAAGAGAGACGATAAGGGCAAGCTGAAGGCCATTTACTTAAAGGATGAAATCGGCGGTTTCGCGGTGCACCTCATTCAGAAATAGAAGGGAGAATAAAGAATTTATGAGTAAAAAGACAGTAACTTTCGGTGAAATTATGTTAAGGCTGGCACCGGATGGCTATTACCGTTTCGTTCAGGCGGGGAGCTATGGAGCTACTTACGGAGGCGGAGAGGCCAATGTAGCGGTATCCCTTGCAAATTATGGTTTGGATTCCTCTTTTGTGACAAAACTCCCGGCACATGAAATCGGTCAGGCTGGTATCAATTCCCTGAGGCAGTTTGGTGTGGATACGAAAGATATCGTGCGGGGCGGTAAGAGGGTAGGAATTTACTTCCTGGAAAAAGGAGCTTCCCAAAGGCCTTCCAAGGTTATTTATGATAGAGCGGGTTCTTCTATTGCCGAGGCGGTAAAAGAGGATTTTGACTGGGATGCGATTTTTGAAGGTGCGGACTGGTTTCATTTCACGGGAATTACCCCTGCGCTGGGAGACAATATTGCAAAAATATGCTTGGAAGCCTGCAAGAAGGCGAAGGAAAAGGGAATTACCGTAAGCTGTGACTTGAATTATAGAAACAAGCTGTGGAGCAAGGAGAAAGCCGGTGAAGTAATGGGCGAGCTGTGTAAATATGTGGACGTATGCATCGCCAACGAAGAGGATGCCGGTGACGTATTCGGCATAAAAGCGCCAGACACCGATGTAACCACAGGGAAAGTAAACCATGAAGGTTATAAAGATGTGGCAAAGCGCCTTGCAGACCGCTTCGGATTTCAGAAGGTGGCGATTACTCTAAGAGAGTCTCTTTCCGCCAATGACAACAACTGGGCGGGAATGCTATATACTGAAGGCGAATATTATTTCAGCAAGAAATATATGATGCATATCGTAGACCGTGTGGGAGGAGGAGATTCCTTCGGAGCAGGGTTGATTTATGCCAGTCTCGTGGGTATGAATGCGCAGGAGATCATAGAGTTCGCAGTGGCGGCAAGCTGTTTAAAGCACAGCATCGAAGGAGACTTTAACCAAGTGAGTGTAGATGAGGTGAAGAAACTTGCGGGTGGAGATGCTTCCGGAAGAGTGCAAAGATAACAGGAGATGGACTTCACTGAAGAACTCGGTTAATGAGAGAGGTTACAAAAAGGGCAACCTAAAAGCAGGCTGCCCTTTTTTGTATTATTATTTTCCGGTTCCCGTTGATATGGTAGATATACATCAACAGATTTTGATGACAGATTTTACGATATTTGCTTTGTCCGCTACGCTCGCATCCATTGCATTCTGGATATCGTCAAAGTCAAAGACATTAGTAACGATTCCTTTCAAATTAATACTGCCGCCTGCAACCGCATCGATAGCAATCGGATAAATATGGCGGTAACGGAAAATTGTTTTGAAGGTCAATTCTTTATCCAGCGCCAGACCGCTTGGCATAGTAAGAGTTCCATCTGCGCTGTACCCGACTAAAACAATTGTTCCGCCTTTTTTTGAAGCATGAATCAGTTGTTTTGTGGTAATATCCGTGCCTGCTGTTTCAAAGGAAACATCACATCCCTTTCCGCCTGTAAGTTTTCTTATTTCTTCAATAGTATCTTGTGTCTTGCCGTTGATTACTGCAGTGGCTCCCAGTTCAAGGGCTTTATCCAATCTTTTTTCCATAATATCTACTACGATGATATTTGTGATACCCATTGCTTTTAAGGCAAGAAGGGTTACCAGACCAATACATCCGGCTCCGGTAATGACAGCTGTCTGGCCGATACGGATGCCGCTTTCGATTGCTGCGTGGAAGCCTACGGCAAGTGGTTCTATTAAAGCACCTTCCATTGTATCTACATTTTCGGGGAGCTTGAAACACAGTCCGGCTTCATGCGCTACGTATTCCTGAAATACTCCGTCCACAGGGGGAGTTGCAAAAAAGATAACATCAGGACAGAGATTGTATTTACCCTGCTTGCAGAATTCGCAATGACCGCAGGTTTTTCCCGGTTCTAATGCAACACGGTCGCCGGGTTTTAGATGAGTGACATTTTTTCCTGCCTCCACTACGGTTCCTGCCGGTTCATGCCCAAGGACAAAAGGTGGATTTACAATGCAGGAGCCGATGCGCCCTGCTTCATAATAGTGAAGGTCAGAACCGCATATTCCTACATATTCCAGTTTGACTAATACCTCATCATCTTTGGGAACTGGAATATCTCTTTCTGCAAAACCCATTTTTCCGATTCCTTCCATAATTGCTACTTTCATTTTTTTGCTCATTTTATAACTCCTTTCTTTGCTGAGGGCTTTTTTTGCCTATCGGTGATAGCGGAACAAATATTGTTAAATGTTTCAACAATATTGTTGACAAGAACATAGGGGAATGATATAATTCACTTGATAAAACGTTTTATCTTTTACAAACTAGATTATACATCATTTTACAAAAAATGTAAACAAGTCATTTAAGAAAAAGATAAAGCGATTTATCATTTAAAACACTTTAAGGAGGAAAAAAGATGAAAGCATTAGTGTATGATAAGCCCGGGCGTAAATTTTCCGGTATAAGAGAAGTTCCATATCCGATATGCGGAGATGATGATGTGATTATTAAAGTTATGTCTGCGAGTATTTGTAAAGGGGTGGAACATGACCATGACAGGGAGAATGTAGGGACTGACCTGGCGGTTTACCCGGTAACACCGGGACATGAGTTTTCCGGTTATATAGAAGAAATCGGAAAGAATGTTACCAAGTTTCAAAAAGGAGACAGGGTATGTGCGGATAATACGGAATATTGCGGGGACTGCTACTACTGCAGAAAAGAAGAATCCAATTATTGTCCCACCTTCGGTTCTTTGGGACACAATATTGACGGAGGATTTGCGGAATTTGTCCGTGTAAAGAAAGAAAAGGTGTTTCCTATTCCGGATTCTCTCTCATTTAATGCGGCAGCTCTCGGTGAACCTGTAGCCTGCTGCCTGCATGCAGTGGATAGATGCGAAGTGAAATACGGAGATGTAGTTGCAGTAATAGGTGCAGGCCCTATGGGACTCATTCTTGCACAGCTTTTAAATCATTCAAATGCAAGTGAAGTGATCATGATAGCTTCCACGCAGAGCAAATTGGATATGGCACAGAAAATGGGAATTCAAAATACCATCTTGATGGATAGAAAAGATTATTCAGTGCATACGGACAAATTAAAAGAAAAATATCCTCTCGGAGTAGATCTGATCGTAGATGCAACAGGGAGCGTAGATATAATTCGGCATAGCATGACACTTCTTAAAAAAGGAGGACGTCTTGTGCAGTATGCGGTGGTTCACAGTGATGAGCAAGTAAGCCTTGATCCAAGATTAATGTTTAATAATGAACTTACATATACGACAAGCTTCTGTCAGTCACATAACTTCGGCAGAGCGGTAGAAGCCCTGAACGACGGACGTGTAAAAGGTGACTTGCTTGTAACACATGAATATACCTTGGATCAGTTCTACGAAGCCTTGGATGAAAATGTAAATAATAGAGATTCTATTAAAGTAGTAATACATCCGAACAAGGAATAGAGGCAGAATGCAGAAAAAATTATTTCTGCGCGGGGGTTTCTGACTTTGAAAGGAATATGGTTATAAGGTTGAAAGAAAAACGCTTTCAACTATTGATTTTGAGCCCGCCAAAGCGGGTATGGGGTATAAAATGGAAAAGCATGCTGAATATATTGTAGAAATGAAAAACTGCAGAAAAGTTTTTCCCGGGGTGGTTGCAGTAAATGATGTATCTTTATGCCTGAAGAGGGGCGAAGTACATGCTCTGATCGGAGAAAACGGGGCAGGAAAATCGACCATTATGAAAATACTTGCAGGTATCTTGCCGTTAGATGGCGGTGAAATATTGTATGAGGGAGAGCCTTTCCAGCCCAAAAATCCGATGCAGGTACTGCAGAAAGGTATTTCCATGATCCATCAGGAACTGGATTTGATTCCAGAGATGACGGTATGGGAAAATATTTATTCCGGTCAGGAAAAAAAGCGGATACTTGGGATTATTGACAGAAAAGCGATGATTTCCGAGACAAAAGAACTTTTTAAAGATTTAGAGATAAATATTAATCCGTGCGTTAAGATAAAAACGCTGAGCGTGGCTCAGATGCAGATGGTTACGATCGTAAAGGCCATTGCATTCAATGCGGAGGTTATCATCATGGACGAGCCTACGTCCGCTATAACGGACAGGGAGGTCGCTCAATTATTTGAGGTGATAGACAAGCTGAAAAAGCAGAATAAAGCTATTATCTATATTTCTCATAAAATGGATGAGATTTTTAAAATAGCCGATATGATAACGGTCATGAGAGACGGCAGCCATATTGCTACAAAAAAAGCATCTGAATTAAGCAGAGAGGATGTAATACGGTTGATGGTAGGCCGTGAACTGTCCAACTTATATACAAAAGACGGAGAAAAAAGCGAAGAATATAATCCGGAAGAAATCATGATGGAAGTAAGAGGATTAACCAAATACGGTCAGTTTAAAGACATTAGTTTTGAACTGAGAAAAGGAGAAATCCTTGGGGTATCCGGACTGATGGGAGCCGGAAGGACAGAGGTGATGGAAACCATCTTCGGGCTGAGAAAAGCTGACGAAGGAAGTATATGTATTAGGGGTAAAGAGGTAAAAATTAAAAATCCTTATACGGCTATTGCCAACGGACTTGCTTTTGTTTCTGAGGACAGAAAGCTGTATGGTTTGAATTTAAAAGGCACTATTAAAACAAACATATCCATGGCATATTTGAAAATGCTGCTGATAGGCAGACTGGTCGTGAACATAGGAAAAGAGAAAAAGATAGTAGATGATCTGATGAAACAGCTCAAAGTGAAAGCTACTTCAAGAGAAACAATTGTGAACAACTTAAGCGGGGGCAATCAGCAAAAGGTCATTATTGCCAAGTGGCTTATGGGTGAGCCGGATATTTTTATCATGGATGAGCCTACCAGAGGAATTGATGTAGGTGCCAAAGCGGAAATATATAAAATTATGGATACGCTGGCGAAACGGGGAAAATCGATCATTATGATATCATCCGAAATGCCGGAACTTCTCGGTATGAGTGATAGAGTGATTGTCATGCATGAAGGTAAAATTACCGGAAAGCTTGCAAGAGAAGAATGCAATCAGGAAATATTAATGACTTGTTCTGTGGGAGGAAACGTAAATGAAAACTAAAACAATGTATATAAAAGGCATGTTAGCCAAATATGCCATGTATATTGCCTTTGTGATACTGATTATTGTACTGTCGGTCGTTTCTCCGGTGTTTTTGACATCCACGAATGTTATTAATATTTTAAGGCAGATATCAGTAATTGGTATTATGGCGGTGGGCATGACCTTTGTTATTGCAACGGGAGGAATTGATTTATCGGTAGGAGCAATTATGGCATTGGCGGGGGTTATTAGTACCAGCCTTGTAAAAGGTGAATCCACAACGCCGTTAATGGTCTCGCTTTTAGCCGGTTTACTGGTGGGCATCATGTGCGGGGCATTCAGCGGATTCTTTATCTCAAGACTTCAGGTCCCGGAATTTATTGCAACGCTTGCCACTATGACTATTACAAGAGGGTTCTGCTATGTATATACGAACGGAAGACCAATTACCGGTTTTAGAGACGATTATAAGATAATCGGTACCGGGTCCGTCGGCATTATACCGATTCCTGTTCTGATCTTCACGGTAATTGTACTGCTGGGCGTATTCTTTCTGAATTTTACACAATTCGGACGCCATGTTCTGGCAGTAGGAGGAAATGAAAAAGCAGCCATTGTATCAGGTATCAATGCGGCAAGAGTCAAATTTACCTGTTATATTATTTCAGGTATAACGAGTGCCACTGCGGGTATCGTGCTGGCAGCCAGGACCCAGACCGGTCAGCCGGTAGCGGGAGAAGGCTTTGAGCTGGATGCCATTACGGCAGTTGTGATAGGCGGAGCGAGCCTGTCAGGTGGTTCCGGAAATGTCCTCGGATCTGTAGTAGGTATGCTGATTATCGGTGTTATGACAAATGGGCTGGATTTACTTAATGTTTCATCTTATTACCAGAAGGTTATAAAAGGGGCAATTATATTAATTGCAGTATTGTCTGATAGAGCGAAGAAGAAATAAAAGCAAGAAAAGAGAATGTGATAAGGGGTGGCAGCACCCGTTTAAGCAGAGAAACTATTAATGTATTGAGTAAGGAGGAAAAAGATGAAGAAGAAACTTATGAGCGTGATTTTAAGTACGGCAATGATGGTCACCATGTTAACCGGATGCGGAAATGCCGCACCGGCATCGCAGACACCGGCACCGGCAGAAGAAGTAAAGCAAGAACCGGCGGCAGAAGAGGCAGCAACTCCGTCCGATGAAACAGCGGCAAAGAAAGACAAAATAGTAATCGGCTGGACGGATGCCAACTTATCGAATGAATCCAATGCGATTTGTGCAAATGCGGCAATCGAATATGCAAAACAGTTTGACAATGTGGAATTAATTGTTAATGACGGTGAAGGCACTGCTGATAAACAGATTGCACAATGTGAATCTTTCGTGGCTCAGGGTGTGGATGCAGTGATTATCAGTCCTTATGATTTCGATGCATGCGTAACGGCAGCGCAGATATGTGTGGATGCAGGTATTCCCGTTTTTGTGGCAAAAGGCTTGATCGCCGATATGAATGTTGTGGAAACATATGTAGGTTCCAACGACTTTAATGCAGGAACAATGGAAATGCAGTATATCGCAGATCTTCTTGGGGGAAAAGGGAATATTGTTGTTGTGGAAGGGCCTACCGGTGTTACGGGAGCGGTTTTAAGAAATGACGGTATTCATTCGGTGCTTGAAAACTATCCTGACATTAATGTATTATATAGCCAACCTGCTGATTGGTATCGTGATAAAGCTATGGGATTAATGGAAAACTGGATTCAGTTGGGAGCTGACATTGATGCAGTGGTATCACATAACGACGAAATGGCTCTCGGTGTATATGATGCATTAGAAGCAGCAGGCATCACGGATGTTCCGGTTATTGGAATTGATGGTATTGAAGCAGCCGTAATCTCTGTAGGAGAAGGAAAGATGAAAGCATCTATTCTTCAGGATTCCAAGACAATCGGCGAAAAGGCTATTGATGTAGCAATTGCTCTTGCTAACGGTGAGACGGTAGAAAAAGAGTATGATATTCCTTATCAGCTTATTCTTCAAGAGAATTATGAAGACTTCCTGCCCAAGAAATAAGAAGACGATTGTGCCGGAAAATAGAACGATAATAGGGGCGGGAATTTCCCCGCCCCTATTTATAGAAAGAATTCCTCAGATTACAATAAATCGTTAACAGCCGCTTAATGAACTGTTAATGATTCGTTAATTGACTATTATACAGAAATAGTTTAAAATTTTCTAAAATATAAAAATGTAAATGGGGCTGAAAATATGAAAGCAACAATTAAAAGTATTGCCAAGGAATGCAATTTATCTATAACATCCGTTTCGCTTGTTTTAAATGGAAAACCTAATCGCATTTCGGAGGAATCAAGAAAGCTTATTATGGATACGGCAAAGAGGCAGAATTACAGTCCGAATCAAGTGGCAGTAGGACTGGTAAAAGGAAAGACCCGGACCGTAGGACTTATTTTATCGGATATCAGCAACCTATTTTTGGCGGAAATTGCTAAAATAGTGGAAGAGGAAGTAAAGAAATACGATTATACCGTAATTTTTGGAAATACAGGGGACAGCGGGAAAAGAGAGCTTGAATACATACAGGGTTTCCTGGCAAAGAATGTAGATGGTATCATGCTTTTGCATTCGTCGGATACAACGAAAGCAGAAGAGAGGAAAATATCGGAAACCATCCAAAAAAGCGGAATTCCATTTGTAATGCTCGATAATGATATTGAAACAGCAGACATTTTCAGATGTATTTCTGATAATGAAGAAGGTGGATATGTTGCAACTTCACATTTACTTGAACTTGGGCATAGAAGAATCGGGAGCCTGTTAGGCCCTATGGGACAATGCAGCGTAAGGGACAGGCTTAAGGGGTATAAGAGAGCACTTGCAAAGTGGCAGGTACCGTTTGAAGAAGAGCTGCTGTATCAGGGAGATTTTACGATTCAATCAGGTATTTCGGCAATGCCCTATTTTCTTGAGAAAAATGTATCGGCAATCTTTAGCTATAATGATATGATGACATACGGGCTATATACATATGCACGTGAAAATAATATAAAGATTGGGCAGGAAATATCTATTGTGAGCTACGATGACTGTTTTATAAATAATATTTTGGATGTTCCGCTTACTTCAATAAAACAACCCAGGGTAGAGATGGCCAGAAAGGCAACAGAGTGCCTGATGGATTTGATAAAAAATGAAACAAAGGATAGTGGTTCCATTGTTTTTAAACCAAAGCTGGAAATCAGGAATAGTACGGGACGACTGCCTTGACAAACTCTACCTGCTATGGTATGGTTTTAGGGTTGAAAGGGAGTAGTTCTAGTGCGAAATCAACATGCTGACCGGGTAATCGGTCTGGTTTTGCAACCTTTTTCAGGTAATGAGACTTTTAACATATTTCTTTTTATTGAGAAATATGTTAAAAGTTTTTTTTGTCCTATAAATAATGTAAGGCTTTTCGAAAAAAGCATGCGGCCTGCAATTTTTATAAGGGCAAAGGAGGATGATTTATAGCAATTATAGTAAGGAGAGAATGAAATGGACACACAAATGATGCCCTTTTTGTTTGCTGTTGCGGCGGTAGTACTGGCCGAAATGGGGGACAAAACACAGTTGCTGGCGATGGCTTTTGCTACGAAATACAAGGCCGGCAAAGTAATGCTCGGCGTATTGATCGCCACAGTTTTGAATCATGGCTTAGCAGTTGCCGTTGGTAACTTTATTACCCGCTTTGATTCCATTCAGATTTGGATTCAGATTATTGCCTCTCTATCGTTTATCTTTTTTGGTCTTTGGACGATTCGGGGAGACAAGCTGGAGGGAGAGGAGAACCGAACCACGAAGTATGGAGCGGTGGTAACCGTGGCAATTGCTTTCTTCATTGCGGAAATGGGAGATAAGACACAGCTTGCAACGATAGCGATTGCGACCAAGTTTCCTACGGCACCGTTAGAGATACTGGCAGGGACGACCACCGGTATGCTTATAGCTGACGGCATCGGTATCATCATCGGTATCATCTTATGTAAGAAAATACCTGAGAGAACCGTTAAGCTGGTTTCGGCAGGGGCCTTCATCTTATTCGGTCTGATTGGTACCTATCAGGTTGCTCATGGTGACTTGAATCTGTCTATAGCGGTCACTGCTTTGATATTAATTGTACTTTTGGTGATTACAGCAGCAGCGGTATATGCTATTATTAAGAAAGAAAAGAGAAATAATAAATAATCTTTAAGCCTGCGGCCCACAGCCGCAGGCTTTAAAGAAGGGAGTGGCTGTTGAGATGAAAGTCGTAATTTTGGAGAGGAATACGGTAGGCAGGGACGTATCGGTAGATTGTCTGAATGGATTGGGTGAAGTGACGATATACCCTAATACCTTGCCGGGAGAGGTAGCTGCCAGAATAGAAGATGCGGAAATTATTATTGCGAATAAATCCCCTTTAAATAAAGGCACGCTGAAGGATGCGAAGAGTGTAAAACTGATTTGTGAATTTGCTACCGGCTATGACAACGTAGATTTGGATTATTGCAAGGAGAGAGGAATCAAGGTAGCTAATGTAGTGAATTACTCTACGGCAGCGGTAGCACAGCATACCTTCGCCCTTTGCTTCTACGTATTGGAAAAGCTGCACCATTATGACGAATATGTAAAGTCAGGAGAATATGCAAGGCAGAGTGGTTTTTCCAATTTTGACCTTCCCTTTACGGAATTAGAGGGAAAGACATGGGGAATTATCGGTATGGGCAATATCGGGAAAAAGGTGGCGAAGATAGCGGAGGCGTTCGGCTGTAAGGTCATTTTCTATTCCTCATCAGGAAATAGCTCCTGCAAGGATTATGAAAGGGTAGATTTCGATGATTTGCTTCGTGAGTCTGATTTTCTCTCGCTTCATTGTCCGTTAAGCGACAAGACGAGGAACCTGATTGACTTAGAGGCGCTTAAGAAGATGAAGAAGACGGCCATTCTCATCAATGTAGCGAGGGGCCCTGTAGTAAGCGATGCAGACCTCCATACGGCATTGACGCAGGACATGATTGCCGGTGCCGGACTGGATGTAACCGGCACGGAGCCTATGCGGGAGGAGAATCCGCTAAGCGGAATCATGGACAGCAATAAACTGATCATTACACCCCATCTCGCATGGGCAAGCACGGAAGCGAGAAATCGCGTTGTAGAAGAGACGTACAAGAATATAGAAGCCTTCTTAAATGGGAAGGATAGAAATATTGTAAATCTCTGACTTATAGTTTGTGAGTACAATGAATAATTAATAACTTATCCAGGGGTAACCATAGAGAGATATCCGTTAACAGTATCGATGCCGCGCTGGTGTTAGCAGCACTGTCAGATAATAATATTGGTATATGGACATAATTAAAGGAGGGATGTAATTCTCCCTCCTTTAAAATTCGCAATTGAAAACGATAATGATTCGTTATGCTTATTTTGTTCGATACTTTTCTGAGAGCAGAACATATAGCGTTACCCATTTATTGGGTTGACCCACCATACCCACATTGAAATAAGGCTCAGCGAAAGATTGGCTAAGAATATATTTACTCTCGATATCTTTTTTGCTGTCTAATAATGCCCATGCTTTTTCACAATTAGGATGATTCGCCTCACCAAGAACCGAAAGCCCATACATAATCATCTGTAAACCCATGTGTACATGATCAATCGGATAAAACGTCCCGGCCATATCTTCGATAATTACCTTTTCGGGAGCGTCAGAGTGGAATGCAACATAGTGGTTCATATAAAATTTTATTAATGGTTCAAATTGTGGCAGAATAATGCCTATCTTTTTCAGCTCTGCCCCAAGTAAAAGATATGTAGTAGTTTGTCTATAGCAACCCATATCCAACAACTTAGAGTCATTTGTTTTTTTAGTTTTATCCAGGCATCGAACTGTGCCGTCTTGCCGTATCGTAGAAAAAACCAAAGGTATTTGTTCTTGCACCCACGGATGCTCGTAATATCCAAGGGCTACCAAATTTCTCAACAATAATATTTTTGCACACTTCATACTCAAATTCATATTTTTGATGATACGTTCAATATATTCATCAATAGGTACATCAATGCGTGTTAAACCAAACTCTGTGAGCGCCAACAAAGCGTTGATATCCTCCCACTTTTTATTAAGTTTGAATTTATCCATGACTAAGCTAAGTATTTTTGAGTCTAATAGATTTTCATAAGCCTTTTTCACCTCAAGCTCGTCTTTTGACATACCGAGAAGCTCTGTCATTGCACGGTATTTTACCTCTGGGGTGTCATCTTTAAGAAGCCAATTGATTATATTATTCATTGATTTATCCTTTATAAGCTATTGCGTCTATTTGTATTTGAAGACCGTCTACACCGCCTTTGTTCGCGAATTCGGTGGAAATGGTTTTCCTTGCCGGATACAGTTACCTCTAGGCATTGGATTAATATGCCTTTATTGCTAAGTGTGATAGGTTTTAAACATAATGGGAAGCTGGGTTACTTCGCTTTTGTAAAATATTGTGAAGATAATTGATATAAGTATGACCTATTCATTACATGATTTTTTAGCTGATACTCATGTAGCGGATACAATAGACCGGTTTCTCCATTGTGCTCAATAAGGATGGAGTATAGTTCGATGCTTCTACCAGTATTGTCTCTGAATGTTTTCGTTAATAACTTTACGAGTGTCATTATTCACCCTCTATTTATAGTATTTCATAATTGGTATATGGTATATATTTTACCTATAATAATGTAGGTCAATAAAAAAATGCAGCCTTCATTTAATATAAAGACTGTATTAGTAGTTAAATTATATAGTTTTGGTATAGTTCTTTACCTGTAATAATGTAATTCCCTCCTTTTTAAACGCATTTACTTATTCTTATTTAACATATACATCATTGGTAAACTTTACTAAATCAAGTTTGAGATTATTAAATGTAAACCCTTCCTTTTCTATATGCGTCTGCTTTAACCCAAGTTTTTTTAAAATAGCTATACTTGCAGAATTTATAGATACTGCATCAGCATTAATTATTGCATTAGGAAAAACATCTTTTAGATATTGTATATATGCCTTAGCCGCTTCGCTAATATAACCTTGTCCCCAATATGTTCTTGAAAGCTGATAATATAATCCAAAATTTTCATTCTCCATATTTATGATAGGAGAACCAATTATTCCAATAGCTTTATTATCTAACAGTATTACAAAATTATTAGGAAACTTTTCATCTGTATAATTTATGAACATTTCTATCTTACACTTACATTCATTAATTGAATTGAGTAATGACATGTATGTGTATTTGATAACTTCAAAATCACTCCACAACTCAAGCAAATCTAAGGCATACTTTGTATCGAATTCTACGAGTTGAAGCCTTTCTGTTTTAATAATAACAATCACTCTTCTCCTTCAAATATTTTCGCTTGCTGCTTTCCCGGAAATTCATAGCAGATTGGAAAAGCCGCACACATCGGCAAGTTATAATAATTGTTAATTATTCGTTGTACCTGTTAAGCCGGTAATCACGTGAGCTACGAGCTTAGCACAGTCGGCAGCAGCCTTCCGTTCGAAGGCGGGATAATCTATCTCAGCACTCTCATCGGCTTTATCGGAGATAGCGCGTATAATGACGAAGGGAATGCTGTTCAAGGTAGCAGCCTGAGCAATCGCCGTTCCCTCCATTTCGGTACATAGGCCTCCAAATACATTTACCAGACGTTCTTTTACGGATTTATCGCTGACAAACTGGTCACCGCTGACAATCCTTCCCGGATATACATGAATATCGGGATTCACTTCTGCGCAGGCTGTCTGAGTCAATTCCACCAGAATTGCATCTGCTATAAATTCACGCTGTCCCATCTGAGGAATCTCACCGGGCTGATAGCCGAATACGGTGGCATCCACATCATGATACATGGTATCGGTGGAAATAACAATATCACCGATGTCTATTTTGGCATTAAGGGAGCCCGCTACACCGGTATTGATGATATGGGTAACCTGAAACAAATCTGCCAGAATCTGAACACAGATACCGGCATTTACCTTACCTACACCACTGCGGACAATCACTACGCTGACACCATTCAGGCTTCCCTCATAGAAATCCATGGAGGCTTTTTGCACAATATTAGCTACCGTCATTTTTTCTTTTAAGGTCTCCACTTCCAGTTCCATGGCACCTATAATTCCGACTTTATTCATTATCTAAAAAGTTATCCTTTCGTATTTGAATTCACGACCAGCTTATTGGGGATAGATCAAACGGCTGTCATCGATATCGCAGAGAACGTTGTCGAGATATTTTCTCGCAAGGTATTTTGCCATATTGAGGTTCATGTCCAAGTAATTTCCGCAGTCCTTTGCGCTGGCACCCGGCACATCGCCTTCGAAATCGCGGACGAACTCGTACATCTCCGTTACCAGAGGGACGATATCCTTGGAAGTATAGTCTCCGGCTAAGAGGAGATAGAATCCGGTGCGGCATCCCATGGGGCCGAAGTAAATGGTCTTATCCTTATAATCCGCATGATTGCGCAGAAAAGTAGCGGCCAGATGTTCGATAGTGTGCATCTCCGCAGTGTTCATAACAGGCTCTTCATTGGGAGCGGTCATTCTTAAGTCGAAGGTGGAAATCGTATTATCTCCTACGGTGTCTTTGCGTGATACATATACACCGGGCTGTAATTTTAAGTGATTGATGGTGAAGCTGGCTATTTTTTCCATATTGTCTCCTTTGCTTATAGGTTTTGTTCTTATCTTACACCGATTATAACATATGGCAAGTAAAAAAGTCTGCTTTTATTTTGTTAACATCAAGCAGAGCCTGCCTTTTTAATTGGAAGTCCGATATGCTTATCTAAGCGCCACTGCGGAGCAGAACCATCGTCGCCCCAGTATTCGTCGAGAGATGCTATTTTACCGTTTTCAATTCTGAAAAAAGATACCACATGAAAGGATAAGCTTTTTTCGGTCGTATATACATTTACTGCGGTAATCATCAGATTGCCGAGCTCCTCGATCCGTTCGACGACACCGCTCCATTCTCCGGGATATTCACAGTTTGCCTTAATGTATTCCTCTACGTTAAAATGCTCATTGGTGCAATGCCAGTTGATATAGGCATCTGCCGTAAAGTATTTTCTGATTTCTCCCGCATTTTGTTTTAATACCTCTTCCCAAAACAATTTTATATTCATTATTTATTTTACCCCCGTGAATTCTGCTTTATCTCTGATATATTCATTTAAGCCTTCTGCTGTGGCTATTTCATAGTGCATTGCAATATCTTTAAAATAGGATTTCATATCCGCCTTCGGAATGATTCTGCTGGAAGGCTCAGCTTCATTTAGCCCGATTCTGGCATCCAGCCAAGGCCTTTCTTTATGAGTGACCGATTCTAAAACTTTTCCGCTGTAAATTCCGAAGCTGCCTGCTACAAGGCCGATTACTTTCACTTCATCAGAGCCAAGCGCTTTGTTTCTCACCGTAAATAGTGAGAAACGGTTATCCTCGATAGGGTTATATTTGAAGTCCTTAAAAAGATTGTATATTTCCCCATAAGCAGGTCCGTGTATCCAGGCACGGCAATCCTCTTCGAAGAGTTCCCTATCGAACAGCGCCAGATGGATGCCCTGAATGAAATAAAGCATTTTCTGCAGTGCCAGGGGTGTGATTTCCTGAACTTCATTAAAAATATGAGAGATAGTCATGCGCATTTCATTGGAGATATCGAACAATGCTTTGAGGTCGGAAACGGCCTTCATTGATTTCTTATAGGCAGAATTACCCAATTTTTCAGCGTTTGCAGTCAGCAGTTCTTCCATATATCCTGGGGAGGATAAGGCCTCCTTCATAATATCGGAATAAGCCTTAGATGGCATCTGACCTTCCAAATAGCGGGTGACTGTGATTTCACCGAAGCCTAAGGCTAATGATAGAGGAGCTTTTCCCAAATGGTATAGTTCCATTAGTTTTTTAATGTCATCTATGGAAATAATATCCTCCTGCCTGCGGTATTGTTCGTCGAACGACTTTAAATCGTAGTTTAACAGCCCGGGGACGCTCATTTCTTCTCCGCACTCAGAACAATACGCAGCCAACGTCTCGTATTCATATTCTTTATCTTTCACCGTTCTTCTTTGCATAACTTTTTTCAAAATGTATTCGGTATCTTTTCTGCATTCAATGCAAAAGTCTATTCGTTTTACGTCTGCCATATGAGATTCCTCCATTCTCTTCCCAAATTAATAATATTTATCAATTGATTATCTAAATGCATAATCTAAAGGATATTCTTGCCTATGGAAGGATACAACAATAATGAATTGATTCTCCAAATTATTGAGCTTTATATATAATGGAACATTTTCTTCGAGGCACCCAAAGCGCAGCAGCAGTTTCACATTCTTACCGAAAATATACAGCCATTCGTGCTCAAATCCTGAGTGTTCGTTTCTCACTACTTCAGAAAAATCATAAGCAGTGAGACTGAGCAGGATCTCTTTACTTTTGGCTTCATCGATGACATAATCGCTGAATAAGTGCCTGTTTTTCTGCCGACGGATATTCAAGGCTATCCGGCAGCGCCCGGAACGGATTGATTTCTTAACATCATTTAAATAGTATTCTACATGATCGATATCCATTGATAATTAAATACCTTCTTTCTTAATGGAATCTATCGTGATAGAATATTTTAAATTTCCTATCATAAATATAACATATGATAAGAATTTGTCAATAATCTATCACTGATTTTTTAATTAGCTACAGGTGTGTTATTCGGAGTTGAAAGACAAGAGTAAGGGATAAAAGCGAAAGACAGAAATGGATGATAAAAGTAAGGGACGAAAGCAAGAAGTAAAGGTAAGAGGGAAAAGTAAGAGGAAAAAGTAAGAGGGAAAAGTAAGAGGTAAAGGCAAGAGGCAAAAGTAAGAAGTAAAGGTAAGAGACAAACGTAAGGGAAAAAATAAGGGGTAAAAGCAAGAAACAAAAGAAGAAAATAAAAGCAAGAGATAAAATTGGAAGACAAAATTGAGGAATAAAATTGAAAGTAACTCTATAAAATAAAATTTGGAACAAGAGGAACGAAGTATGATAAAATATTTTTGAACGAAGTTGTGTTGATAGGAAGATGATACTATGAAATGTTCAGGAGGAGTTTTTATGAAAGATAAAATGAGCACATACAGCGGATTGCAGTTCAATCCTATGGAAATAGAAGGAAAGGATGTTCTTATCGAGGATATAGGGCACGCACTCAGCTTGCTTTGCAGAGGAGGCGGGCATTTGAAATATTTTTATTCCGTAGGCCAACATTCCATCAATTGTGCGAAGGAAGCAGAGGCAAGGGGATGGACGAAGCGCGTAATCCTGACATGCCTGCTTCATGATGCCAGTGAGGCGTATATCTCGGATATTATCCGTCCGGTAAAAAAGTATTTGACGAATTACCTGGAAATCGAAGAGGGAATCATGGATGTAATTTTTGAGAAATTTGAACTGCAAGATTTGAGCGAAGAGGAGAAAAGGCAGGTAAAGGAAATCGACGATCAAATGCTGGCAAGTGAACTTTCGGAGCTGATAGCAGGGGGAGAGGAGATAGAAGTTTCTCGCTTACATGCAGTGCCCGATCTGGAGCTTAGAGATTTTATGGATGTAGAAGAGGAATTTATAGCGATAGCAAACAGATTTCTGGCACGTAAATAAAACTCTATTTGGGAAACAAACTTATAATTGAGTGATAAAATCTGCTTATTTGTCGAGGAAACAGAGAAAAAACCGTCATAGTGAAAACGGAAAATAATGATATAGATTTTACTCGGGAGGTACTGAACTTGCATAAGGATTCGAAATGGGCAAATCAAATAATTTCATTACAGGAGGAGGATGGGAAGTGGGGATGGTTTCATTCTCTCTCTCAGTTCTATGACTCACAGATAACCACCGAGCAGGCGTTACGGCGGCTGATGTATCTGGGCTATACAATAGAGGATGAATGTATAAGAAAAGCAGTTTCCTATATGAATGATTGTCTGACTGGTAAAAATGAAATCCCCGACAGAAGAGAAAAACTGCATGACTGGAATGTATTCACAAGTCTTATACTGTCTGCTTGGATAAGAGTCTTTACAAAAGACAATCCTGCGGCAAATAAGGTGGCGGGACAATGGGCGGAGATTATTTCTGCTGCTTTTACAGACGGCAAATACGAGCATGATAAATATGTAAATGCCTATTGCGAAGTACTGGGTTTAAAGCCCAAGGGAGGAAGATTGATTGATTTTACAAACTTCTATCCGATTACACTTTTGGCTGACTGTCTGGATGAAAATACAGAGAAAGCTTTTATCGAACATATCCTGAATAGGGAAAAAGGAATTTACTATATATATGATAGGAAAATCATTATACCACCACAAGAATTCGAAAGCAAGACGGCCAGTCATTACCTTGCGGCTGCGGAGCTGCTTGCAAAATATAAAACAAGCAAAGTAAAGCTGCAATTTGTCTTGGATTGGCTGGAAGCTAATAAGAATCAGAACGGGAAATGGGATATGGGAAGCGCTGTGAATGATAAAGTATATTTTCCCCTTTCCGATGACTGGAGGAAAAGGGAAACGAGAGAGGCCGATTGTACGGAGCGCATTATAAATTTGAGAAGAGCATTGGCCCTTTCATAAATGTGAGTATGTGAAAAAATCTCTGTAAATAAAGATCAGTAAGATTATCTATGACGTTTAAATTAGTAGCAGGCATCATTTGTATGTTGTCTGCTCTTTTCATATCCTACTAAGATACCTTTGAAAAGTCAATATTTTGTGCGAAATCTGATTGACGAAACTATATGAAACTGATATTTTGTGTTAGAATAGATATTTTCCATTGAACAAGTAGAAAACCGTATCGACAAGAAGTGCAACGGCAACAGACAAAAGCAGAAAATAGAATACATGAGAGATGGTCTTCAATTTTTTCTCTTTAAATTTTTCTACAAACACAGTCAACTTATCCAATATGTTCAATTCGTTTGCAATATAAATGATGACAGCCATAAACTGGCTGACAATAAACCAGATGGTTAAAAGTAGTGTTGCATTGAAGAAGTCGCCGGACTCTCCGCTCATGAGGATAACGGCATAAAATGTTGGATCAGTGAAAGAAGTAATGGCAAACACAAGTCCTGTGGTAATGTATTTGAACCAGCCTCCGCCGATAGGTTCTTTCTCTTCTTCTTTCTTCTTACCTTTGGCAAACAGTTTTCTGATAACCCATACGAATATGAAAATAGAAATGCCAAAATTCAAGATTGCCCAAAAATAACTGTTGTCACCAGGCATAATATTTTTCAGAAAATTTACCGCTGTAGCAGCGAAAATTGCCGATAGAGCTGCACCGCCAAAGATGCTGAATCCGGCAAAAGAGAGGAAGAACAAAGTTATGCGTGACTTCTTTTCTTTTCGAAGTCCCATAGACATAAGGTAAACGGCTGTAATGGGGTCAACGCCGAGGACACCAAGACCGATAGTACTGATGATTTTGTGTAACATGGTTATTTACAGTTGCTCAACCTTGCTGCGAAAAGTTTCAAAGTATTTTTTGACTAAGCGAAGAATTTCTTCGTGTTCTTCGTGAGTCATTTCTTCAAATACTTCACTTTCCGCATGCTCGATTGGCAAAATCCTTTCCTTTACGATTTGTTCTCCATTGACAGTCAGATGAATTTTTAGTTCTCGTCCATTGCCTGGCTGAAAATCTATCAACCCATCTTGATGCAGTTTCTTTACTGATGAGCTCACAGTCTGTTTGTTAAGAAGAGTGTGCTTGTAAATCTGTGTTTGGGTACAGCCATCACCAAGAACAAGGACGGCTTGCAGTATCGCATAAGCACTATGGGAAAGCCCTTGCTTCACACAAATTTCATGATAAAATTCATCAATCAAATTATTTAATCGGTCAAATTCCTGTAAGACCGGATGTTGTATAAACTTCATAGTAATCCCCCATAAGTATGAAATCATACTTATATTATAGTATGATTTCATACTTGAGTCAACCGTTTCAAGAAAAGTTTATATTTGAAAGCAGAGCGTGGCCAAGTCTTCTGTTTACAAATGACTTTGATTGGAGGGGTGATATTGCTATGCATCAGTCGAAAAAAGTTTGTCAACTATCAAGCATAACACCAATTTTGTGTACGGTGGAACTACAACGAGAGGTGGAAGGCATAAAAAGCCTACCACCTCTTTTCTGCTTGATAAAAAGAACTACTCTGGAAGTCTACCTTCGTACATGATACTCATTTCACCGTAGACCTGTCCCCAGTTTCTTATAGGCAGGGTCCACTTCTTTGTGGCCTCAAAAGTAGCCAGATAAAGAGCCTTGAGCAAGGCGGTATCGCTCGGAAATACGCTTCTTTGGAGAATGTCTTTTACACCACGGGTTTTAAGTTCATTAAGCACAGAGAGCCAGTACTTGGCACTCTCATTATCGCCTACGTTTATCGATAGTACTTCCTTCTTGCCGGCTACACTAATACCTAAAATAACATATGCAGCAAGCTTTTTAATAACCCCATTATCCCTTACAGAATAGTGTATACGGGTTTCTTCTCTTGCCATAATAAAAAGGCCTCCTATGATTTATTTCGTCATAGAAGACCTCACAATCAATTCTTATTTACAGAAAAACTTTCACACCCCCATAAATGTGAAGACTTGAAACCGACCGCCAATGTAGATTTCATTTTCTATAATTTAAAGCTTTCTGTTTTTAAATCACAATAATATCTGCCGCTTTGAGCGGTAAATTTTAAGACACAATAATCAGGGTCCGTCACGCCCTTTTTATAAAAAAGGGTATCGCCCCTTTTCCAAAGCATGTTTTTGGATTGTTGGTCCGTTAAGATTTCCATCTTCCCAATCAACATAACACCGGTGTACTTTATCAATCCCTTGTGATAGAAATAGATACAGGCATTGGGATTGTTTTTATATTGCTCGACACGTATGGAAGAAGTATTTGTTGAAAAATAAAATTCTTTCAAACCGTTTCTTTTTCTTGGCATCAGCATTGCTTTTATGTTTGGAAAGCAGCCGCTATCTATGGAACAGATAAAGCTTACCTTCTGCTTATCGATAAATTTTTCTATGTTTTTGATTTGCATGCTTCCCCCCTGTACTTCTAATTTATGTATATGCTATAATTTTACTTTAGCATATTTGTGAATAGAGTAAAAGTAGTTTTAAAGTATACTTATTAGGCATTCCAAACAAGAACGCAGGATGGCATGCAAAAATTGGGAAGATGCAATACGGTAATTTCAAAAATAATATTTTATGTTATTAAATTATTGATAAATAAAGATAGAAATTCAAGCAGAAAAATGACTTATAATATTGGGGAGGAAAGATATGAATGCAGGAGAAATTGAACAGTATAATCAGATAAATGCAACAACAAAAGCAATTCCCAATTATGACCTAAGCAAAAGAGAAAAATGGATTGAACTATATTTTGATTCACTAGGAAATGTTTTAATTGTTGGTGTTGTAGATAATAATTATATCCATTGGATATCCAAAACGTCAATCGAAAGCGTTAAAATAAATGAGGTAATATTTAATCATTTAGCAAATGATAATTATTTGTTTGTATCACATATATCTCAGGCATTAAAGCCATTAGGAATTGAATTCGAAGACTTAAAGCAATATTATAAGGTTACTTTAATACATGATAAGGAATATGGACATGAATGGAAAACTCCTTTCGGGCATTATTATGGAAAAGGTCAAGTAAAGGATAACGGAAGATTTTTTGCAAATGATGTAAAGAACTTTTTAGCATATATTCAATATAAATGTGAACTTCGGGAATGTGAAGCACAATACTCAAATGTATTAGAAAGCTATATTGATATTTTATCTAAAATCGATTTCATGTATTATGATTCCAGGGTAAAACCACTTCAGGAGTTGTTGGAAGAAGAATCGTATTTGAGGATTTCTACAAATAACAAAATAAAAGATTTATATATCGAATGTATGGACAGGATTTCTGACTTGTATAACCGGTATATGTCGGCGGTTAGATAATTGCGGGAATCTCATTGATGATTCTATTTGTTAAAAGGTCTTTGTCACTCCGGTTCCATAGCCGAATGAAAGTAGAGGGATATCATGAATTATACGATTAGAGAGCTTAGAGAGGAAGAATATTACCTGCTTGAAGATTTTTTATATGAAGCAATTTTCCAGCCGGACGAAACGGATTTAGTGCCGAAATCAATTATTTATAAGCCGGAACTTCACATATATATTGAGCATTTTGGCGAGAAAACAGAAGATTTTTGTTTATGTGCGGAAGTTGATAATAAGGTGGTTGGCGCCGTATGGGTAAGAAATATTAACGGGTATGGTAAGGTTGATGAAGTTACTCCTGAGTTTGCCATATCGCTTTATAAAGATTTTCGTGGATATGGAATTGGCACCGAACTGATGCAGGAAATGTTAAAACATTTGAAGCAAGCAGGACACATAAAAGTATCATTGGCGGTACAGAAAGCAAATTATGCAAGGAATCTGTATAAAAAGGTTGGCTTTCAAATTGTTGATGAGAATGAAGAAGAGTATATAATGGTAAGGTCGATCCAATAAACGTTCATCATTCTGCCGTCAAGGTAAGGCTTTACTTCTGCTAACCTGCCATCGCACGTTTCAATCGTCTTTTTTGATGCAAGATTGTCAGAATAGCATCCCAGCATAACACTGGATAAACCAAGGCCTCTTGCGTAATCTAAGGCTTGCTGCAGCATCTTCGCAGCATATCCTTTTCTTCGTTCACTTGGCCTGACTGAATATCCGATATGCCCGCCATATTGGGCAAGAAATTCGTTGTTAAGGTTGTGCCTTATATCAATCATGCCGATAATCCGGCTATCACTTTCCCGTATGGCAAAGAAGGTGCTTGCGGCCACCCAATCAGCTCTGGCGGTCTTAGGATTGCTGTTGCGCTTCGTGTTCTCTAACCATTCGTCATATGCCATCTGGTCTAATAACGCACTGCCGTTAATTACGGCTTCATTGCAATCAAAAAACTCTTTTTTGTAGCTTTCGGCTGCGCCTTTATGTTCCACTGCAGGAAAAATTAATTTTATTTTATCCATTTTGTACTACCCCCAAAGAACTGTTTTATGCCTTATTTGCCTGACACAAGTCAACAATTATTTATCAGTGTAAAATATCATTCTTAGCTTGTCAATTTACTTTATATTTTCTTTATCACAATAGTTGCTGAGAACGGAGTGAACAGTAACAATATCAGAATCAGGGTGTCTTAGAACTGCTGTTATTTTATTTACAAACATGCTAAAGTGAAAATATAATGAATCTGCGCATTGTGCTATGATAAAAAGTTCGTTATTGATCGGCAAAGAAAAATGATGGGAGCATGACATGGTGAATATAAAAAAAGCGGAAAAAAGTGATTTACAGGCGATACTTGAGCTGCAATATCTTGCTTATCAGAGCGAAGCAAAACTTTTTAACGATTCTAATATACCTCCGCTAAAACAAACGTTAGCAGAGGTATTGAGTGAGTATCAAAAAGGTATTATTTTGAAAGCATTGGATGAAAACAACGTAATGATAGGCTCCGTAAGAGCTTATTGCGAGAACGGTACTGCATATATTGGGAAATTGATCGTTCACCCTGAAAAGCAGGGAAAGGGTATTGGGACAAAGCTCCTTTTCGAAATAGAAAAAGAGTATCCGAATCAAAGATACGAACTGTTTACGAGGACCAGAAGCAAAAGGAATATAGCGTTATACGAACGTTTTGGATATAAAGTTTTTAAAGAGAAAGAAATTACAGAGGAATTAAAATTTGTATACTTGCAGAAAATACCAGGCATTGTGACAATAACGGTCAAAGTATAGGGAAGGTTTTTAACTACTGGTTCTGAACAAATCCGTTCCTAAAGAAAATAATGGCTGTTTTACTTCTTTATTATCCATATTCAAAACAAAAGAGGAACAAGTACATTTGTACTCATTCCTCTATAAGGTTTAATCCCATACTATTTTTTGATTTAGCCAAAGTATCTCTTCAGAAGTCCTTCAAATGCTTTGCCGTGTCTAGCCTCGTCTCTAGCCATCTCATGAACGGTATCATGGATTGCATCGAGGTTAGCAGCCTTCGCGCGCTTTGCAAGGTCGAACTTGCCTGCGGTTGCTCCGTTTTCAGCCTCTACTCTCATCTCGAGGTTCTTCTTTGTGGAATCCGTTACAACTTCGCCTAATAATTCAGCGAATTTTGCAGCGTGCTCTGCTTCTTCCCAAGCTGCTTTTTCCCAATACAGACCAATTTCAGGATAACCTTCTCTATGTGCAACTCTTGACATAGCCAGATACATGCCGACTTCGGAGCATTCTCCCTTGAAGTTGTCTCTTAAGTCCATCAAAATATCTTCGCTAACGCCCTGAGCAACGCCTACTACGTGTTCAGCAGCCCATGTCATATTATCGCTCTGCTGAGTAAATTTGGAAGCAGGTGCATTACAGATCGGACAGTTTTCCGGTGCTGCATCTCCTTCATGAACATAACCACATACTTGACATACAAATTTCATAATCGTATTCTCCTTTTCATTTCCATTCATTTCGATTTTTTCTATTTCGCTTGTTTGAAATAACTGCCATAGAGTAACTTAACTAATTATCCCCTAAGGATTATGAAAGATTCGACTTGCAGCAGTCACCGCATAAGCCATAAAAATAAGTAACATGGCCATCGATACGACCATTGAAGTTCTGGCGTGCAGACTCGGAAATATGTTCGATGCTCTCCATCTCCAGGTCGATAACGCTTCCGCATCCCATACAAATAAAGTGATTGTGGGGAGAGGTGTCCGCGTCAAAATGATCCACGCCGTCGCCTACGCTAATCTTCTGGATTTCTCCCCGTTCGGTGAGAAGCGTCAGATTGCGGTATACGGTACCCAGACTTATATTAGGATATTGCTGCCGGACATTCATATATACCATGTCCGCAGTGGGGTGATCTTTTCTCGTGCAAAGGAAGTCCTTAATGACCTCCCGCTGCCTGCTGTATTTAACTGCCATTTACTACTCCTTCAAAATTAGTAATGATTACTACTTTTATTATAGCAAAGAAATTTATTGTGTCAAGACTATTTGATAAATATTATAGCACTAACATTATAACACTTAAAAATAATAAATAGTGAATTATTTTACAAAGATTTAATAAGTTTCTACCGTTCTTTTTATAATATAAAGGACTATCATGTGCTATAATCGTAATAATAAATAAAGTGCAGGGGAAATATCTATGAAGTTTAAGACGAGATTGTTAGTTACGTTTCTTACAATTGTATTTCTGCCTCTGATGCTGACGGCCCTGGCATTCATAAGTATCGGAGGATATTTGATGAATGCACAGCGGGAATTCGGAATGGTGAATGTCGACTACACGATGATGTCGGACCCTGCACAGACCTTCGAACTCATTTCGGAGAAGGTTTTTAAAGAAGTGAAGCAGCAGATAGCCACGGATGAGGCGAGACTGGAAGATACTGCTTATCTCAACGATATAAATAAAGGAATAGCAGACAAAGCCTCCTATATTCTCGTCCGTAAAGGAGATCAGCTATATTATGCAGGAAATACCGTAGCTGCGGATAAGATATTCAATATTCTCCCTGCGTACGGATACGCGAACGAAAGTCATGATGCGGGTTATTATTATAACAGCATGGAAAAGCTGGTAAAACAGTTGGATTTCACTTTTTCCGACGGTACGGAGGGAAGCTTTTTCATTATTACGAAGATACACACACTGATATCGAAGCAGCTTTTAGTAGACATGTTTATCGCTATTATATTAATATTGCTGTTTACCAGCGTAATGCTTACCCGCTGGATTCACATGGGTGTATTCCTGCCGGTAAACGAATTGAATATGGCGATGAAGAGCATTGCCCGCGGCAATCTGGAATACATGCTGAATACGGATAACAAAGGCGAAATAGGGGAACTGTATAAGAATTATGAAGACATGCGCCTGCGTCTGAAGGAGAACACGGATGAAAAATTCGAACACGAGAAGCAGAACAGAGAGTTGATCAGCAACATTTCCCATGATTTAAAGACTCCCATCACTGCGATAAAGGGCTATGTGGAAGGTATCATGGATGGCGTTGCGGATACCCCTGAGAAAGTGGATAAGTATATTAAGACCATTTATAATAAGGCTAACGATATGGACCGGCTGATCAATGAGCTTACCGTTTACTCGGGAATCGATTCCAACAGGATGCCCTATCATTTCCACCGCATCAATGTGGCGGACTACTTCGGGGATTGTATCGAAGAGGTGGGCCTGGATCTGGAATCGAAAAATATCGAACTCAATTATTTCAACTTAGTTTCCCCGGATACGATAATCATTGCGGATCCGGAACAGCTAAAGCGGGTAATCAGCAATATCATCGGCAACAGCGTCAAATATCTGGATAAGGAAAAGGGAGTCATCGACATCCGTATTCTGGATGAAGTGGATTCCATCCGGGTAGAGATAGAGGATAACGGAAAAGGTATTGCAACCAAAGACTTATCGAACATTTTTGAGCGTTTTTACCGCACAGACGCTTCCAGAAACTCCTCCAAGGGCGGAAGCGGAATCGGCTTATCAATTGTAAAGAAAATCGTGGAAGACCACGGTGGATATATATGGGCAACGAGTAAGGAGAACGAGGGCACATGCCTGCACTTTGTATTCAGAAAGTACCGCGAAATAAAGGAATAACACAAAACCAAAGAGGAAAAGAATAAAATTTATAGAAAGGTGTAGTTGAATATGAGCAAAATTTTAATTGTAGAAGATGAAGAAGCAATTGCTGACTTAGAGAAAGACTATTTAGAACTGAGTGATTTTGAAGTAGAAATCGAACATTCGGGAGATATGGGGCTGGAAAAAGCCTTGAACGGAGACTTTGATTTGATTATTCTCGACCTGATGCTTCCCGGCATCGATGGCTTCGAGGTATGTAAGAAAATCAGGGAAGAAAAAAACATCCCCATCCTTATGGTTTCGGCCAAAAAAGACGATATCGATAAGATAAGAGGGCTTGGCCTCGGTGCAGACGACTATATGACAAAGCCTTTCAGCCCCAGTGAGCTGGTAGCGAGAGTAAAAGCACATATGGCAAGATATGACAGACTTGTCGGTTCCATGCAAAAGACAAACGATATTGTTGAAATCCGGGGAATCCGTATTGATAAGACAGCGAGAAGGGTTTATATCGACAATGAGGAGAAGACCTTTACGACAAAGGAATTCGATTTGCTCACTTTCCTGGCAGAGAATCCGAACCACGTATTTACAAAGGAAGAGTTGTTCCGTGAAATATGGGATATGGATTCGATCGGCGACATCGCTACGGTAACGGTTCATATCAAAAAGATCCGCGAGAAAATCGAATACGATACGGCAAAGCCTCAGTATATAGAGACGATCTGGGGAGTAGGCTATCGCTTTAAGGTGTAAAGTAATATCTTTATATATAATTGCGAAAATATAAATAATGTATAAGCTATATGAAAAGTAATCCCTGCGGACAAGAAGCATAATTAACTGCTGGCTGCTGCGGGGATTATTTTTTGCATTACAGAAAGTAAACTATTTGATAAATAACTGTTGATATAGATTTGCACGCCGAAATATGAATCTTGCCAGAATAATAAAATCCATTCCTGCATTTTTGGCCGCAAGGCCGTCTTTCGAATAGCGGTCTCCAATCATTACAACATTTCCCGGAACTTCATGAAGCTTCTCCAATATGACATACATTGCTTTTGGATTAGGCTTCATACAATTTATCTCCATATCGGAAGAGCAAAAAACGTAATCTGGAGAAATGCCCATAGCATCCAACTTTTCTGCCGCCGGATAATCGGAGTAAACGATAATAATAGTTCCGCTTTCCCTTAAATATTTCATATAGTCTATCAGCTTGGAATCCTTATATTTCGTAATCAACTTAAGGGGATGTTTATGCAGCCAATATAAAATAAGCTCCCGTACATGTTCCGGTGAGGTATTCATCTGTTCTGCCACATATGTATATTGCATTTCTTCTATGGAAAAAGGGACTTTTACAGCTTCCAAGACAATGCTTTCCCAATTTTCCCTGACAAGCCGGTATTTTTTTATGATTAATAGTTCTTTGATGCGAAGCGGATGAAAGATGTAATGCTTAATTAAATCAATTGCCATAGAAAAGCGTAAAGAGGGCTGGCTGTATAGAGTCCCGTCCACATCAAGAATGACGGCGTGATATTCCATTAATTTTTTACTTATAAAAATAGCATTTTTATTTTTCATATTTTTAATTACCGCCTTTCTCTCAGGACCAGACAATTTTTAGCGTCAAAACATCTAGATATTATACCAAATCTATAACTTATGGATTCTAAAATATTCAGTCATAACCGGAATATCAACAAAGGTCAAGATAAACAACATAATAATAAAAGCGAGAAGATAAAACAATAAGGATTTTTCCTTGTATAACTTTTCCGGCTTTTGAACAACCGAATCTTCCTTGAATGAAAGGTGAAAATAAAGTACAAATAAGCCGATAAGCATAGGAAGTGCCAGAACATATTCTATCCGGTATTCAATAATAAAGATAGAGGTAAAGACGGTAGCGCACATGCTGTAAAAAAGGGAGGAACATAAAAGAGATTTTTCCGTATAATATCGGAATGATTTTCGGTATAAGCCCGCTGTCTCAGGGTTATTGATCATTTTATATTCCGCATATCTTTTTACTGACATAAGAAAAGCGCCGCACATCCAGTAACCGATAAGAATGCTTATAGGCGGAAAATAATGGTCTGTAATAATAAACCAGCCGAGTAAAAGACGGATAATGTTGTTTATTGATTCTGAAAGCACGTCCACATAAGGGATATCTTTTGTCCGAAACGGTTTTACATTGTATAAAAATCCCATGATTAGAAGCCAAATTTCTATCAGTACAAAATATAAATTAATAAAGAGTGAGAAACTTAATCCAAGCAAGACAAGCACGGCGTATTCTAACATAACATAGGAAAAATTTAAGCTGCTCGTTACTACCGGGCGGTTCTTTTTTACAGGATGATATTTGTCGAAATCAGCATCCAGCCATTCATTAATCACATAATTGGCAGAAGAAATAAGACAGGTAGCAATGAATCCCAGAAAAAAATGTATAGCAAGAAAATTATGAATATCTCTGCCAAATATGAGAAGTGCCACTATAATACCGGGTATGATAAACAGATTTTTGATCCAATGGTCCGGGCGCGCTATTTTTATATAATTTTTCATGTTAAATATAAATCCTTTCAATTTGCTTCATATAGATAGATTGTGTATGGGGAAGAAACATCGGTATAGGTACCGCGCAAATGAAGCTTAAGCTCGTCCTCATTTGTTATCTTAATGCGGGAAAAAATATATTTTCCTTCCATTTTTTTAAAGGCATCCGCATTGATATATAAATTAGTATCTGATATTTCCAGATTTCTTACTGGCTCGTAAACATTTTCATCCACGCCGCCAAATAAATAAGCTCTTGCGCCCCAGTGATCATAGTAAATGCGGAAGCTTTCCACCCTGTCTAAAGCCGGAGATATTATTTCCCGGAATTGTTCTTTGTACTCCTGCGGATAGTAGCTCAAGCACCCGTCTAAAGTAAAAATGCGGTTGTATTCAAGTACTGCAGGGTGCATACCGTATGCAACAGATTTCTCTCCGGAATAATCGATATCGGACAAAATACTGTGAAACAAGTTTTCTGAATAAAATTCCTTGTAAGTCAGACTATTGGAAGGCTGCTGCTTTATGATCCGGTATGCATAATTGAAAGCGGTATGATATAAATCATTATATTTGGAACCGGTGAGCAGAATAACGGCAATGCTCATCAATACAATGACATGGACAGTTTTCTGCTTATGATTGTCGTAGAGCCTTTTTAGAATAATAAAAAGAGCAAGGTACCAAAGAAAAGGATTGAAAAAGACTGTCCTTGAAAATTGGAAGCCTTTTAGCGGAGGAATAAGCATTTCGATAAAGCTTCTGAAATATTCCTGATAATACAGGCCGTATATAATACTGTTAAAAACAAGAAAAGCGATAATCCAATTAAAAATATCGGTCCATATTCCCTTATAATCTCTTTCTTTTATATAACGGTAGTTTAAGAGCAGAAAATATATTATACAAATAGGCAGCACAAACCATGTGTGAACTGCCTCCGCATGAAATACACCTATGGTAAAAGCTTCTTTTATGGCAGATAATATTTCTGCATAATTATAGTTACCTTGCACCATTGTCTCACGTATGGTAGGAGTGGTATCAAATAGCATAATGCCGAACAGGCGGTATTCCCAGAGAGCGAATCCGGCAAATAAAACGCAAAAAGCGCCTGTAAGGGAAAGAGACAGCTTTTTATTTTTTATCCAAAGAAGGATGATGGCAAGAAATAAGTATGCCAGTATAAAAAATCCAAAGAAGGTAAAGTAGGATAGAAGCGGATATAAAAATAATAAAAAATAAGCGGTAACGCCGGGCTTTTTATAAATTCTTCTGAGCAGAAGAATTACAAATGGCAGAGATACGAACGGAAAGGAAAAGGTAGGGTATAACGGAAGTATTCCGTATGCGAAGCTGCATAACACCACCACCGGCGCATATTGCTTGTAGTTATCCGCTAAAACATCTTTTGCCAGCAGGACGCAGGATATCACAGCAATTACTGTTTTTAACAAATATCCGACGACATATGCAGTAGCTGTGGGGAATAGGATATAAAGCAGGCTGTAAAGAGAATATTCCGATGCAAAGTAATCCCGGTCAATCCCATTTAAAAGAGGTAATTGTACGTTGTGGGAAAAGAAAGTGTTTGTAAAGGACAAAATATGATAGTCGGCAACATGTAAATCTAAGTTATCGTGCATGCTGACATAAATATCTTCCCCCAGAATAAAAAAGAGGGCGGCTTCACCTGCTATAAAAAGAAAAACAAGCATATAATACCAGGGTATAATAAACAATTTTTGAAATTTCATATATTGGCATCTCCGGAATTCTAAATAAAATTTGAAAAAAAGATACGAAAAGAAAATGCCTTTTAAAAAGCATCCCTTAACTTCACGGACAAAATTGCAGATTTACATTTCTTTTCATAGCAGAGACAAGCTAAATTATCGATTATTTCTATCGATTAGTCTTAGCTTGCAGCCGCCCTAAAAGCTTTCACCCCGTATACTTATTAGAATACAAAGCTGTAAATAAAACCTTTACGTACAAAAATTCAACTATATATTATCTTAGCATTGACAATTTACAAGGTCAATATTACAAACATGAAGATTTTCTTAAGATTGTTCCGATTATGAATGGACAGTGTATGCAGATTCGTGTAAAATTAGCAGGAATATTTTTGCTCTATAGGAAAGGTATTGATTATGATAGAGCGATGATTTCTATAGAGCAAAAACGCTCCGCTAAGGAGGCACAGCTACGCGCACGGAACAAAAGCTGTGCGGTCTAAGTATTTGGTCGCGAAGGTGTGCGAAGCACACTTTTGTTCTTACGGAGGGAAAAGGAGCAAAGTTATAAAAATGATTGTAAAAGCAGATAATATCATGTATGAAGACGAACAAATAATCGTTTGTCATAAGCCCTCCGGCATTGCGACACAGACTGCCAAGCTGGGGCAGCCGGATATGGTAAGCAGTATAAAAAATTATTTAAAGACTTCTTATATCGGAGTAATACATCGTCTTGATCAACCGGTAGAGGGTATACTTGTATTTGGCAAGACAAAAGAATCCGCCGCGAAATTAAGTGCACAAAGCATGGAAAAGCTTTATTATGCCGTTGTCTTTGCAGATTCCGCCGTGGTAAAGGCAAAAGATAAGGATTATCTTAAAACAGAATTTACTTTGGTGGATTATCTGGTAAAAAACGGAGTAGATAATACGTCGAGAATAACAGAAAAAAATGATAAGGATGCGAAACGTGCGGAACTTAAGTATCGTATCTTGAAGGTGGCGGAGGAAGATAAGGACTTCAGAAATCTGCGCATGCTTACAGAAATACTTTTGAAAACGGGAAGACATCATCAAATCAGGGTGCAGATGGCTCATGCGGGAATGCCTTTACTTGGTGATGTAAAATATGGAAGTGAGGGTTCCATGAGAAAAAGCCTTGAAGATGATATAAAGGAGGTAGCGTTATGTGCATACAGCCTCTCTTTTTTACATCCAAAGACTGGAAAGAGTATGAGTTTTTCGATTGTGCCGAAAGGAGAAGCCTTCCGTCTCTTTTTACCATTTACTCCCTAGAAGAAAAAGCTATAATTTACTGAAAATTATCCATCCTATAATATAGGAGTACTAATTTTCGTAAATAAGTTTCAGGGGGAAAAGCCATGGATAAAAAAGCAGTTATGAAGACAAAAGAATATGCGATTCTGGCAGCAGTTATATTAGGAGTATATATCGGATTCAAGTACCTGAGTCCGCTTATAACTCCTTTTCTTTTTGCGTTTGCATTCGTGAAAATTCTTCATCCGCTCTTAGAAAGGATTCAGAAAAATCTTCACATTAAAAAAGGCTTCATAATAGCCGTAATACTGCTTGTTTTATTCATAACTGCGGGAGGGGCGCTATGGGGGCTGGCGGTATTTATTTTTCAGCGAGTAGGAGAACTGTTCGGTCAGATAGGCCTATTCGAAGAAAAGTTTTGTGTTTTTGTCAGCGGATGCTGTGACGGAATGGAAAAAAAGTTTGGTCTTGACGGCGCCGGAATCGAAATATACATTATGGAAAAGGTAAATATTTTCATCGAGAATTTTCAGGTGGAGGTCGTTCCTAAAATTATGAACGATTCGTTGGGATATGTGAAAAATGTGGCGGGCATCATAAGCTTTTTTGCAATCATGATTATTGCATCAATTCTTCTTGCAAAGGATTATGCAATGGTCATGAACAAGCTTCGCAGTCATGAGGAATTAGAGGGTGTGCTGGAAATCGGTAAAAGAGTATTCGGGCATATAGCTGCCTTCTTGAAGACACAGCTCATCATATTACTCATCATCAGCCTCCTTTGTGCAGTTACTCTATTTTTTACAAAAATAGAAGGGGGTATATTGCTCGGCATGTTAACGGGCTTCATGGACATGCTGCCATTTATCGGTACAGGCATGGTCCTCATGCCACTTGCTTTTTGGCAGATTCTAAATGGGTATTATGGAAAGGCTGTGATATGTGTTGTTCTCTATATTTCTTGTATGATCATAAGAGAAGTTTTGGAGCCAAAGCTGGTGGGAGAGCAGGTAGGAATCCTGCCGGTCTGTATACTGTTTGCCGTTTATGCGGGGGTAAAGCTGTTTGGAATCTTCGGCATTATTAAAGGGCCGCTGGCCCTCATTACAATATATGAGGTGTACCTGTATTTACGGAGAAAGCCGGAACAAAAGTAAGCGGGAACATTAAAGAAGGCATGAAACGCTGAAGGAGGGCTCGGAACGCTGAGGGGGGGGTACAAACCCTTGAAGAAGGTATAGAACACCCAAGGAGGTACGGAACTTTGAGAAAGATACAGAATACTCAAGAAGGTACGGAACTTTGAGTAAGGGACAGAACTCCGAAAGTACAGAGCTTAAGGCAGATGTTAAAAAAGATGCGGGATTGACGAAAGGGCAATGGTAAACTATGATAAATAAGTGGAGGGCACTCATGAGTAAAAAGCGTACATGAGTAAAAAGTGTACATGAGTAAAAAGCGTACATGAGTAAAAAGCGTTTATGAGTAAAAGACACTCATATGATAAAATACATGAATGGGGAATATAAGATGTTGGAAGAAACAGAAGAGAAATTTAATCTCTTATCATTTTGTGAAGAAGCCGTTTCTTTATTGATAATGGCTTATTTGTTTATCATTTTTTCTTTCTATCCTTTTTACATGCAGAATGGTTATGTGGAAATTGGCGACGCTAAATTTTCATTTTATAAGGATATTACGCTGGGAGGCTTCGCTTTGATTGTTCCGTTGGCTATTATCTGTATGCTGTTGCGGTATAAGGAGACGAAATTCTTTGTGCGCTATAAATCGCTGTCGATTACCGACTGCGCATTTTTGTTTTATGGTGTGGCATTGGTGGTTTCCTATTTTTTTTCTGAGTTTAAGCAGGGAGCCTTTTGGGGTGAGAAAGGGTGGTATATGGGACTTGCCACTCAGTTGCTCTTTATTCTCTCTTATTTTTTGGTTTCTAGGTTTTGGGAGTACGAGGAAAAGCTTCTGATTGCCTTTATGGCGGCAGCGGCGGGTATTTTTCTGCTAGGATTGCTGAACCGTTTTTCCATATACCCTCTTTCGATTGAAGGAGTGAACAGAGAATTCATATCAACCTTGGGAAATATTAACTGGTATTGCGGCTATTTCGCCGTTCTTTTTCCGATAGGCTTTGTATGGTATTGGCTTACGGATAAAAAATGGTTTAAGGCGGCAGGTGCATTCTATGTACTGCTGGGAATAGCGACGGGAGTTTCACAGGGCAGTAATAGCGCATTCATTGCTATATCGTCCTTATACCTTTTACTCTTTTGTCTATCCTTCCGCAGCCTGAAAAGGATGAAAAGCCTTTTCGAGCTGGGATTTCTGTTTTGTGCGGCTTGTCAGGCGCTAAGGATTTGGCGGCTGCTTTTTCCGGAAAGCTTTGACTATTACGACGGAAGCTTAAGTGACTGGATTACTGTGAGCCGTGTTACTTTATATGCTATGGTTCCTTTAGCAGTGTTCTATTTATTGATGGTTCTGGCGGAGAAGAAAAAACATATGGATATCAGCAGATATAAGATGCTCAGACAGATAATTCTTCTCGCTCTTACCATAACGGCGGGAGTTTACGTGATGCTTCTGATACTCAATACGAGAGCAAACGGAGGCATACGTTTCATGGGTGGGCAGCAGATCCTTATTTTCAGTGAATATTGGGGAAGCTCCAGGGGCGGAACGTGGTCTGCCGGAGTGGGAGTATTTCAAGGAATACCCGGGTTGAGGAAGCTTGTAGGTGCCGGGCCGGATTGCTTCGCCTCTTATCTGTACATACTGCCGGATGTGACGGAAAGAGTTATGGATCAGTTCGGTACATCAAGGCTGACAAACGCCCATAACGAGTGGCTTACTGTCCTGGTAAACAATGGGATACTCGGCCTTATGGGCTATGCAGGAATATTTTTAAGCGTGTGGATTCGTTTCATTTATCGGGCAGAGAAGGTTACCGTGGAATTGAAGACCAGGCTGACGGATGATAATAAGCAGCTGCTTCTATATGTTTTTGCGGCAAGTGCATTTGCCTATACCGCGCATAATATAGTAAGTTTTCAGCAGATTCTAAGTACGCCCTTTGTATTTCTATTGATTGGAATGGGGGAGAGACTGATGAGGGAAGGGAAAGGTCAGCCTCATGGCTGAGTTAAATATTATCCTCAATTGTAAATCGAGATGCAACCCATCTCAATTCAACTAAGAATTAATTAAGTAAAATATTATTTATACACCAGGAGGTTGCATCCTGGCTTACAAAAGATTGGCTAATAACCAGTCTTTTTGTTTGCACTTTTATTTTGTTACATATATCCTATGATAGTTGGCGGCAGATTGGAGGATATATGTCTAAATTTTTTACATATGAAGAAAGACTTGATCTGCAAAAGTTTCTAAAGGAAAGTCTTTCATTTAAAGAAATAAGCCGCAGATTGGATAAGAATCCAACAACCATATCACGTGAGGTACGTAAGTATAGTTCTGAAATTGCCACTGGTTATCCCGGCTATCCATTCAACTTGTGTAAAAACAGATTTAACTGTCGTAAGAAAGGCCTGTGTGGTAAGGACTGCACTCGTAAATCCGCACAGTATTGTAAACTATGTCAGTCCTGCAATCCGAATTGTGATGAGTATGTTGAGGAAGTCTGTACTGCCAGATTTAGAGTTCCGTATGTCTGCAATGGTTGTGACACCATAAGAAAATGTACATTGCTAAAAAATATATATGATGCAGAACACGCTCATATTAAATCCCATGAAACGATTACCCAGTCACGAAGCGGGCTATGCGTATCAGAGGAAGAAATCAGCAGGTTGAATAAAATCATCTCACCATTAATTCAGAATGGACAGTCTGTAAATCAGGTTTACATCAATCATGAAGATGAGCTTATGTGTAGTGAAAAAACAATCTATAACTACATTGATGCATGTATGTTTGATGTAAGAAATATTGATCTTCCAAGAAAAGTTAAGTTTCGTGAAAGATATAAAAAGCCTGAGTTCAAAGTTGATAAAGGATGCCGTATTGGTCGTAATTATGAAGCCTTTACTGCGTATATGGAGAAGAATCCAGATACACCTGTTGTACAAATGGATTCTGTTATTGGTAGCAAAGGTGGTAAATGCCTTCTTACGATTCATTTTGTTGAATGTAGTTTAATGCTTGCATTTGTTAGAGATGCTAATACTTCCAAATCTGTAACTGATATTTTTAATGGTTTGGATATACTTTTAGGAAAAGAAGAATTCAGTCAACTTTTTCAAGTAATCCTAACAGACAATGGAAGTGAGTTCTCTAATCCAAAGGCAATTGAGTATCGTGAAACAACACCATTATGGCGAACCAAAGTATATTATTGTGATGCTGGAAGTCCCTATCAAAAAGGTTCCTGCGAAGTAAACCATGAATTAATAAGAAGAGTCCTTTCAAAAGGAACAGGCTTTGATCAGCTTACACAGGAAGAAGTGAATTTAATGATGAATCACATTAATTCTTACAAAAGAAAAAAGCTGAATAATCGTAGCCCATACGAAACATTCAGCTTTTATCATGGAGAAGAGGTTTTGGAAAAACTTGGATGCAAACCGGTAGCAGCCGGAGACATCATGTTAAAACCTGCACTTCTCAAAAAATAATTATTAACGTGCCGCCAACCAATCATCTGACTAAGGAATGAAGGGGTGGATTCTCCGATTACAAAAAAATCGAGAGGGAGTCGACCTCCCTTTGGCATGCCTGTAATTATCATAATACAGCAGAAAAAGCTGAAAATCAAACTGCATTTGGATTACAAATATGGCTTCTCAATTACAAAACTCTATATTTCACTTACAAAAGTGGCTTTTCGTTTACAAAACTTTACTTCTCAAATACAAAAACTGCGTTTTGAATTACAAAGTGGCATCTCGCCTTACAATTCACTGAGTTAAATATTATTAAGGTTATTATTAAGGTTATTAATGTCTATTATTGCTCATAGTAAATATATAACATATATAATTTAACGATAAACATTAAATTTAAGTTGAAATGTACATAAATATGCAGTATAATAACATCATATTTAAAGAAAAGAGGTTATTTGCATGGACAGCTTAAAAGATAAAATACAAAAGAGCAGCAAGACAATGGCATTCATTACAAAAATATTATGTATTTCACTTATTATTGGATTATGTGTCCCTATTATTGTTCTGGTATGGTATACTGTTGCACCAGACACTAACTTTTTTGCATTACGCGAACTGGGATTCTACTCTTCAACAGGGCAATTAGTGAAATCAACAGGAGAACTTATTGCAGAAATGCTCACAATTATTGTGTCTGGAGTATTTGTTCTCGATATTTTGCTTATAGCTAATCGTATATTTCATTCAATAGGTATAGATATTATGCCATTTAGTCGGGAAAATGCAATGAATCTTAAAAAAATAGCGAAAGTGTTATTGGTTTATTCCATAGTTGAACCAATTTCAAAAGCTGGTTTTTACAGTTCTTTCGTTCCTGAAGTTCAAATGCAGTCATCTTTGAATATAGTATCTATTATACTTGCTTTCGTTTTTTTCTTTGTTTCGGTTGTGTTTGCGTATGGGGCGGAATTGCAAAGACAATTTGATGAAACACTTTAGAGGTGCTGGAGATGATAATTATTTCAAGGCTACACCGTATGATGGCGGAAAAAATCTACAATAAAAAAACTATGTTTTGGATACATGGTCTATTTTACTTGTTTTTTTGCATCACTATTTATAAGTTCATTATAAGCTTGTTTTCTATGATTCAAAATCTAATTTTTCCAGGTTCAGTTTCCCTGATAAATACCGGATATTCTTATAGATTTGGTATGCTGCTTGGATATGGACAGATTAGTTTTGAGAATCTGCCGCCTATTCATACCATTCAGGATGAACATATTTTTATTGTGACAGTAATCGCGGTGGGTATTCTTGCAGTCGATCTTCCGTTCATAGCTATTATGATTTACGGGAGAAAGATTTTAAGAACTATCTCCAATTCTTACACCCCCTTTCATCCCGATATGCCAGTGTATTTTAGAAAAATCGGTATCATATTCATACTCGTAGGATTTTTCGGGAAGTTAATTATTCAGTTACTTCCAAGTCTTGTAAATTTCCACAAGGTATATTTTAATAATCCGACACAGTTTGAATGGATTTTTGTAGGTTTGCTTATTATTCTATTAAGCGATATTTTTAAAAAGGGTGTGAAGCTTCAGCAAAGCGAAGATGAAACATTATGATGAGATATGGAGAAAAATAGATGGCAATTATATTAAGATTAGATCGCGTAATGGCAGACCGCAAGATGTCCTTAAATGAGTTGTCTGATAAGGTAGGCGTTTCCAATGTGAATCTGTCTAAAATAAAAACGGGAAAAATCAGTGCGATTCGCTTTTCGACGCTGGAAGCAATATGTGAGGTTCTGGATTGTCAGCCCGGAGATATTCTTGAATATCAAAGAACAAAGGAAGATGAACTAATTTGATTTTATCTCTTCAAATGTAAATATGGAAAATGTAAATATTATATAAATAGTTGACAAATTCCTATTTATCTCCTAAAATCTCTAATAACGAATAATAAGCAGCGAAGAAGAGGAATAGTACGGATAAGCAAGCGTATCAGAGAGAGAACCGTTTGGTGTGAGGTTCTTACGAGTGTATCCTGAACCGGCCTTGGAGCTCTGTATGAAGACAAGTACGGCGTAGCACCGGCGTTAACGGTAGGATAAGAAGAATGCAGTTATAATGCGGCACGAAGGAGATAGAAAGCACGGAGGCCGCAGAAGCATTAATTAAGGGTGGTAACGCCGAGTTTTCGGTCCCTATTGGGATGAGGCTCCGGCGTTTTTTTGTGTAAAGAGTTGGTTAAACCCACTTTTGTTAAAAAATCAAACTGGTGCTAGAATCTAAATAGTACAAGTCAAAATGAGAAAATCCTATATAGAAAAATATGATACAATAGAGGTATCGTACTTAAGGAGGATTTCATTATGCCGAAACATTTTGACAAGCAGTTTAAGCTGGATGCAGTTCAGTATTATCAGGATCACAAGGAACTAGGTCTTGTCGGTTGTGCTACAAATATGGGAATCAGTCAGCAGACTCTTTCCAGATGGCAAAAAGAACTACGTGAAACCGGTGACATTAAAAGCCGTGGATCCGGAAATTATTCTTCTGATGAAGCGAAGGAAATCGCTCATCTCAAGCGTGAACTACGTGATACTCAGGATGCTCTTGACGTACTAAAAAAAGCCATCAGCATTCTGGGAAAATGACAGAAGCCATTTACCTTGAAGTCTCCGAAAAGACAGACGCTGCCATGAAAGCTAATCGCCAGGTTTCTGTCTCCGGGATGCTGAAAATCCTTGGCGTTTCACGGTCTGGATATCGTGCATGGCAAAACCGTATGCCTTCTAATACACAGCAACGTAGAGAGGCTGTTAAAGTAAAGATCATGGACATTTACGATGATTCCAAACAGAACTACGGCGCTCCGAAAATTGCAAAAAAGTTGCAACAAGAAGGCGAAATTATTTCTGAACGCACGGTAGGCAAATACATGTCCCAGCTAGGAATCAGGGCTCAATGGGTAAAACCATGGACAATTACCACCAAAGATTCCTATTTCAGCAATGAACTTCAAAATATATTAAATGAGCAATTCAACCCAGAGCGTCCAAATGCAGTGTGGTGCAGTGACATTACATATATCTGGACGACAGAAGGCTTCACATATCTGACAAGCATTATGGACTTATTTTCAAGAAAAATAGTCGCATGGACTTTATCTGATTCAATGGGTGTAGCATGCGTTATTGATACCATTAACAAAGCAAAAGCCAGACGTAACACGGAACAACCGCTTATTCTGCACAGCGATCGCGGAAGCCAGTATGTGTCAAACGAATATCGGAAAGCAACTGCAAATATGCAGCGGAGCTATTCGAAAAAGGCATTTCCCTGGGACAACGCCTGTATTGAATCCTTCCATTCCTTAATCAAAAGAGAATGGCTGAATCGCTTCAAAATCGGTAATTATGAGCAAGCGTACCGGTTAGTATTTGAATACATTGAAGCATTCTACAACACAAAGCGAATCCATAGTCATTGCGATTATATATCGCCCAATGAATTCGAAAAGCTTTATGAAAAGGCACTCGAGGATGGTTTACAGCTGGTAGGTTAGAGGAGGATTATTTTATCATTTTAACTTGTACTAAATCTTGACATAGGACCAAACATATAGTAGTGAGAGGAGAAAGAAAATGGCTGATAAGAAATTAGTAGAAGCGATAACGTCCATGGATGAGGACTTCGCACAGTGGTATACGGATGTAGTTAAAAAAGCAGAGCTGATTGACTATTCCAACGTAAAGGGCTGCATGGTTTTCAAGCCGGCAGGCTATGCGATTTGGGAATTGATACAAAGACAGCTTGATGATATGTTCAAGGCGACGGGAGTGGAGAATGTATATATGCCTATGTTCATCCCTGAGAGCCTGCTGGAAAAGGAAAAGGATCACGTAGAAGGCTTTGCCCCTGAAGTAGCGTGGGTAACTCACGGGGGGCTTAATCCTTTGCAGGAAAGAATGTGCGTAAGGCCTACCTCTGAGACTCTCTTCTGTGATTTTTATAAAGGAGATATCCACTCCTACAGAGATTTACCAAGAGTTTATAACCAGTGGTGCAGCGTAGTGCGCTGGGAGAAGGAGACGAGACCCTTCCTTCGCTCCAGAGAATTCTTATGGCAGGAGGGCCATACCGCCCATAGCACTGCACAGGAGGCGCAGGAGAGAACAGAACAGATGCTTAACGTGTATGCGCAGTTCTGCGAGGAAGTGCTGGCGATTCCTGTAGTAAAAGGACGCAAGACCGATAAGGAGAAATTCGCCGGAGCTGAGGCAACCTATACCATCGAGGCACTTATGCACGACGGTAAAGCTCTTCAATCAGGAACCAGCCATAATTTCGGAGACGGCTTCGCAAAAGCCTTCGGTATCCAGTTCACAGATAAAGATAATACGCTTAAATATGTGCATCAGACCTCTTGGGGCATGTCCACAAGAATTATCGGTGCCATTATCATGGTTCATGGCGACAATTCCGGTCTGGTACTGCCGCCCAGGGTTGCGCCTACTCAGGTCATGATTGTTCCTATTCAGCAGAAAAAAGAAGGAGTGCTGGATAAAGCCTACGAGTTGAAAGAAAAGCTTGGAAACTTTCGTGTGAAGGTTGACGATTCCGACAAGAGCCCCGGCTGGAAGTTCTCTGAGCAGGAGATGAGAGGTATTCCCATCCGAATCGAAATCGGGCCTAAGGATATCGAAGCGGGCAAGTGTGTAGTCTGCCGCCGCGATAACGGAGAAAAGACAGAGGTCAATCTGGCGGATTTGGAGAAAGAGGTAGCCGATATTCTTCAGGATATTCAGGAAAGCATGTACAACAAAGCGAAAGCACATTTGGCATCTCACATCTACGAAGCGAGAACGAAGGAGGAGTTCGTAAAGACCTTCGCTGAAAAATCCGGTTTCGTGAAAGCGATGTGGTGCGGAGAAAGGGAATGTGAGGAAAAGATTAAAGAAGATATGAGCGTAACCAGCCGCTGTATGCCTTACGAGCAGGAATGCTTGTCCGATACGTGCGTATATTGCGGAAAACCTGCAAAGAAGATGGTTTACTGGGGAAGGGCTTATTAATATTCACGGAGACAACGGGCCAGGCGGGTATGCTTACATGTCCATTTGGCGGCTGTCCGTGTGTAAAATAAACTGCCGGAGACGATTCACGTCCCCGGCAGTTTTCATTCTTTTTTCTTATGCTTTTTTCTACTTATGCTTCTTCGAAGGAGTCTTTTCCAACACCGCAGAGAGGACAGGTCCAGTCGTCAGGAAGGTCTTCAAAAGCTGTTCCAGGAGCGATATCTCCATCAGAATCTCCAATTTCAGGGTCATAGATGTAACCACATGCAGTACATACATACTTTTTCATAGTTTATTTATCCTTTCTTTAATATTTTATATAAATAGGAAATATTTCTGAATTTCCTATCTGTATTGATGATAAGGCTATCCGGTATTATCAGTCAGCCATTTATTCTTCGGAGCTGTGCAGCTTGACGAGCCTGCTCAAGTATTCAAACCGTTCTTTCGCATTCTCCGCTGCTGCGCTGAATAGTTCCGCAGCCTTTTCAGGGTTTGATCTCCTTAGTACATCATATCTGTTTTCTCCCGCAAGGAACTCTTCGTATGCGAGAGTAGGCTCTTTGCTGTCCAGAATAAACGGATTCTTGCCTTCATCTTTCAGAGCAGGATTGTAACGGAACAAATGCCAGTATCCTGATTCCACAGCCTTAGCCTCTTCGTGCTGTGAGCTTCCCATGCCGGAACGGATTCCGTGGCTGATACAAGGTGCATAAGCGATGATCAAGGAAGGACCGTCATATTTTTCTGCTTCCGCAATAACCTTTACTGTCTGACTGTAGTCAGCGCCCATGGCAATCTGTGCTACATATACATAGCCATAACTCATAGCGATGCTTGCCAGATCTTTCTTCTTCATTATCTTACCGCCTGAAGCGAACTTAGCAGTAGAACCGGTAGGAGTAGCCTTCGAGGACTGTCCGCCTGTATTGGAATATACCTCTGTATCGAATACCATGATATTGATATCCTGACCGCTTGCAATTACATGGTCGAGACCGCCGAAACCGATATCGTATGCCCATCCGTCTCCGCCGAAGATCCACTGCGACTTCTTGGAGAAGAAATCCTTCTCTTCCAACAGTTCTTTTGCTTCGGGGGAAGTGCTGTCTTCCAGCGCGCTGATCAATTTGTCGGTAGCAGCGCCGTTTAACGCTCCATCGGCAAAGGTATCAAGCCATCCGGCAGCGGCGTCTTTCAAGTCGCCTGCTGCGCTGTCTGCTAACGTCTCGATTTCTTCTTTCAGACGTCCGCGAATCGCTTTCTGAGCGAGAGTCATGCCGTAGCCGAATTCAGCAGCATCCTCAAAGAGGGAGTTAGACCATGCCGGTCCCTGACCCAGTTCGTTCACCGTATACGGAGTGGAAGGAGAAGAGTTGCCCCAGATAGAAGAACATCCGGTAGCATTTGCAATATACATTCTGTCTCCGAACAACTGAGTTACCAATCTGGCATAAGGGGTTTCACCACAGCCCGCACATGCGCCGGAGAACTCCAGAAGCGGACGTTTGAACTGGCTGCCCTTTACGGTAGTTTCTTTAAACTTTTCTACAGCTTCCGTCTTTACAGGAAGAGATTTCGCATAATCGAAATACTGCTGTCTCTGTTCGTGCTCGTTAATCGGGCACATAGCGAGAGCCTTCTGCCCCTGCTTGCCCGGGCATACCGCGGCACAAGAGCCGCAGCCGGTACAATCTACTTCGGAAACGTTGATGGAGAATACATATCCGGGCATACCGAGCATAGGGATGGACATCATGCCTTCGGGTGCATTTGCTATTTCTTCCTCAGTCATAGCCGCAGGGCGGATAACAGCGTGAGGACAGACGAAAGCACAACGGTTACACTGGATACAGTTTTCGGGTATCCATTCCGGTACTTCTGTCGTTACATATCTTCTCTCATGAGCGGCAGAGCCGGAAGGAGTGGAGCCATCCACATATTTAGCAAAAGTAGATACCGGAAGAGTATTTCCTTCCTGCGCGTTTACTATTTTCTGTACATGTTCTACGAAATCGATAACCTCTTCACGATCAGGAAGCAGCTTCGCATCCAGAGGCTCGTACTCTGCGTCCAGCCATTCTTTGGGGACGTTAACCTTCACTAATCCTTCGATACCTCTGTCGATAGCATCGAAGTTCATCTGAACGATCTTGTCGCCCTTCTTGCGGTAGCTGACATCAGCAGCATCTTTCATGAGCTGACTAACCTCTTCGATTGGCATAATATTCGCAAGGCGGAAAAATGCTGCCTGCAAAATCGTACTTATTTTATCGTTCAAGCCTATTTCTTTACCGATTTCAATAGCGTCGATAATATAGAAATTGATGTTATGCTCCGCAATATAACGCTTTACTTGTCCGGGAATGTTCTCTTCCAGGTCTTTTTCCTTCCAGTAGCAGTTGAGCAGGAAGGTACCACCGTCTTTCACATCCTGAACCATATTGTATTTATGGAGATAGGTCGGATTGTGGCAGGCAACGAAATCAGCCCGGTTAATTAAATAGGTGGAGCGGATAGGTGCATCGCCGAATCTTAAGTGGGATACGGTAATACCCCTGGATTTCTTGGAGTCATAATCGAAATATGCCTGAACATATTTGTTTGTATGGTTTCCGATAATCTTAATGGAGCTCTTGTTGGCGCTGACAGTTCCGTCGCCGCCCAGACCCCAGAATTTGCATCCGATAGTTCCTTCCGGAGCGGTATGCAGTTTCTCATCGATATTCAGAGACAAGTGAGTCAAATCGTCAACGATACCGATGGTAAATACTTTTTTGCCGTTTTCCGGATTATTCTTGAACACAGCATTAATCTGGTCGGGCGTGGTATTCTTGGAGCCAAGTCCGTATCTTCCGGAGAGAACGGGAACATTGTGGAACTTCGTGTCGCGCAGAGCAGCGATAACATCCAAATAAAGAGGTTCGCCTATGGCGCCGGGTTCCTTTGTACGATCCAGTACGGTTATCTGGCCTACGGAATCGGGAATAACGCTAAGCAGATGCTTTGCGCTGAAAGGACGATAAAGATGTACTTCAACCAGACCGGTCTTCTGGCCGCTCTTATTTAAATAATCGATCGTCTCTTTGATTGTCTCGCATACGGAACCCATGGCAACGATAATGTGGGTTGCATCCTGTGCTCCATAGTAATTGAACAGGCCGTAATTCGTTCCGATTTTGTCATTGACTTTCTTCATATAAGATTCTACCAGTTCAGGCAGCGTGATATAATAGCTATTGCTTGCTTCCCTTGCCTGGAAATAGATATCCGGATTCTGTGCAGAGCCCATCATTCTGGCATGGTTAGGATTCAAAGCATTTTTTCTGAATTCCATAACAGCATCCATATCCAAAAGGCTCTTTAATTCTTCATAATCCCATACATCGATCTTCTGCATCTCATGAGATGTACGGAAGCCGTCAAAGAAGTTGATGAAAGGAACCTTTCCCTTGATTGCGGTGAGATGGGCGATGGGTGTCAGGTCCATAACCTCCTGAACACTGCCGCTGGCCAACATTGCCACGCCAGTCTGACGACAGGAATAAATGTCGGAGTGATCTCCGAAAATAGAAAGTGCATGGGTAGCTATGGTTCTTGCCGCAACGTTAAAGACACCGGGCAAAAGCTCGCCGGCAATTTTATATAAGTTGGGTATCATAAGCAAAAGGCCCTGAGATGCGGTAAAAGTAGTAGTCAGTGCACCGGCAGCTAAGGAACCGTGAACAGCGCCGGCAGCACCGGCTTCTGATTGCATTTCCGTCACTTTGACAGTCTGACCAAAGATATTTTTTCTTCCTTCGGTAGCCCATTCATCTGTTACTTCCGCCATAGTGGAAGATGGGGTAATTGGGTAAATTGCAGCCACATCGCTATAAGCATAGGACACGTGTGCAGCAGCTTGGTTACCATCCATTGTTTTCTTTTTTCGTGCCATGTTGAAACCTCCTTTTGTTTGTTTAAAAAGTAGCCATTATTATTAGAATCCTCGGGAAAAAACTATTTTCCGGGAAAGTGCCCATCCTTTATTTAAAGTTTTAAAATAAGGAAATTTTAGAGATAGACAATAATTAATAGTAATGATTACTATAATTATAATAGTATCATACTAAATTTTCTATTACTATAGGATTTTTTGCACTTTTTGTACTTTTTATAATACAAATTATAAAACAAATTAGGGTAGAAATAAAGCCCATATTATTGTAAAATATTTAACATAAATTACGGAGCAGGAAACGTACTTGCATTACCGGCATAGAATAAGGAGAATAGCATGAATATATTGGTTATAAACTGTGGAAGTTCATCTCTTAAATATCAATTGATTGACAGCGAAAATGAGAAAGTTCTTGCAAAAGGGCTTTGTGAAAGAATTGGAATAGATGCAAGTTCCATAACCCATCAGCCTGCGGACAGAGAAAAGTGGAAAAAAGAGGTGGACATGCAGGATCACACGGCAGCCGTGAAGCTGGTGATAGAAACTTTGACGGATAAGGAGATAGGAGTCATCCATTCTCTTGGCGAAATAGATGCTGTGGGTCACCGTATTGTTCATGGCGGGGAGAGATTCGCGTCCTCCGTTATCGTTACTGAAGAAGTACAAAGACAGGTGGAAGAATGCAATGATTTAGCACCCCTTCACAATCCGGCTAATTTAATCGGTATTCGATCCTGCAAAGAGGTAATGCCCGATGTGCCTATGGTAGGTGTATTCGATACCGCTTTTCATCAGACGATGCCGAAGAAGGCGTATATGTACGGCCTTCCTTATGAATACTATGAGAATTATAAGGTGAGACGTTACGGCTTTCATGGAACGAGCCATGATTTTGTTTCCAGAAGGGCGGCAGAAATTCTGGGGAAAGACAGGAAAGATTTGAAAATCATCGTTTGCCATTTAGGAAACGGCGCCAGCGTATCCGCAGTCAAGAACGGACAGTCCGTGGATACTTCCATGGGCCTGACTCCTCTGGAAGGCTTGATCATGGGAACGAGAAGCGGGGATATCGATCCTGCGATCATTACTTTTATTAGTAAAAAGGAAAATATCTCTGCGGAAGAGGTAATCGATATATGCAATAAAAAATCAGGAGTTCTTGGATTGTCAGATGGTTTTTCCAGCGATTTCAGGGATTTGGCGGAGGCTGCTGCGGACGGAAACGAAAGCGCCCGGACAGCACTGGAAACCTATGCTTACCGCGTGGGAAAGTATATCGGTGCCTATGCGGCAGCGATGAACGGCGTGGATGTCATCGCTTTTACTGCGGGAGCGGGGGAAAATAACGCGGAGGTACGCAAACTGATTGGACAGTACATCGGTTTTCTCGGAACCAATATCGACGAGGAGAAAAATAAGCTTCGGGGAAAAGAAGTAATCCTGTCCGATGCGGGCGCCAGAGTGGCTGCGATGGTAGTGCCTACGGACGAGGAACTGGCAATAGCGCGGGAGACGGTAAGGCTGGTCAAAGGCGTGTAACTGACGCAAATTTGTGCCTGCGGTAATGAGCTTGCAGGTAATGGAAAGGGCATAGTCATTTTTATGTATATTGAACTGCCGGAAAAGGTAAGAGAAATTATAACGGTCATAGAGGAGGCAGGATACGAGGCCTATGCGGTGGGCGGCTGTGTGAGAGATTCTATTCTGGGACGTAAACCGGACGATTGGGACATTACCACCTCGGCCAAGCCGGATAAAATCAAAGAGCTTTTTAGAAGAACCGTAGATACCGGAATTAAGCACGGCACGGTTACCGTCCTCATGGATAAAGAAGGCTTCGAGGTAACCACGTATCGGATAGACGGGGAATATGAGGACAGCAGGCACCCTAAGGAAGTCGTTTTTACCGCCGATATTGTGGAAGATTTGAAGCGCCGGGATTTTACTGTTAACGCCATGGCGTATAACGACAGCCGCGGCCTGATCGACGTATTCGGCGGAATCCGGGATATCGGAGAAAAGGTCATACGCTGTGTAGGGAATCCCAGGGAAAGGTTTTCTGAGGATGCCCTGCGCATGATGCGGGCGGTTCGCTTCTCGGCGCAGTTGGGATATACCATTCACGAGGATACGAAGAAGGCCATCGCCGAGATGGCAAAGAACTTGATAAATATAAGCGCGGAGCGGATTCAGACGGAGTTAGTAAAGCTGATTCTTTCCCCTCATCCGGATTATCTTAAGGTATGCTATGAGACAGGAATCACGAGAGTTATCCTGCCGGAGTTCGACCGTTGTATGGTGACTTCCCAGAATAATCCGCATCATATCTATTCGGTAGGAGAGCATACTTTGCATTCCATGCAGGAAATAGAGGCGGATAAGGTACTGCGTCTGACGATGCTGTTTCACGATGTAGGAAAGCCGGAGACGAGAACTACGGACGATACGGGTACAGACCATTTTTATAATCACGGGACGGTAGGCGAGGATATTTCCAAGGCAGTGCTGCGCCGGTTGAAATTCGATAACGACACAATCTATAAGGTGTCAAGACTGATACGCTATCACGATTATGATGTGCATTTATCCGCCAGAGGCGTTCGAAGAGCCATATATAAAATAGGAGAAGATATTTTCCCTTATCTTTTTGCCGTTAAACTTGCGGATACCATGGCCCAAAGCGATTACGAGAGGGAGGAAAAGCTTAGCACCCTTTCACAGCTTCATCGTATTTATGAGCAGGTATTGGAAGCGAAGGAGTGCGTTTCTCTTAAGACCCTGGCCGTAACGGGCAGTGACCTCATCGCTGACGGGATGGCCCCGGGAAAGGAACTGGGAGCGGTCTTGAACCGGTTGCTGGAGATAGTATTAGAGGAGCCTGAACGTAACAATAAAGAAGAACTTTTGAAGTACGCGAGAGAGATAAAGCCGCAAAATTGAATTCCAATTATGTGAAAAACAATAGATGAATACTTTTCTATATCACCTCATAAGATAGGATAGAACTACGATATGGGGGGTATTCACGTGAATGACAGGACAGTTGGCGTTCTTGAAAATTATGATATAAACGTGCTTCGAACGTGGAAAGGAAGAGGAGCCATTCTGTGCGACTCTGACAAGGGTCTGCTGATTTTAAAGGAATATGCAGGTCCCAGGGATAAGATATTTTTTCAGGATGCGCTGCTTAATTCCATAAAAAAGCAGGGGTTTAATATGGTGGAGTCCATTTTGAAGGCTAAGGATGGTGAGCTGGTCGTATATGATCAGGATAAGGTGCCATACATATTAAAAACCTACTTTGACGGCAGGGAATGTAACGTTCGCGACACCAAGGAATGTATACAAGCCGTAAAAACATTGGCCCTCCTTCATAATGCCTCTGATATGCCCGATTTTCAGGGAAGCTACGAGGACGCAGGCTTTAAAATTGATAAGGAATATGAGAAGCATAATAAAGAGCTGCGCAAGGTAAGAAAGTTTCTTAGGGAGAAGAGCCAGAAGACGAACTTCGAGATATTTCTATTAAAGCATTATGACTATTTCTTCGACCTTGCACTTCAGGTAACGGAAGAGGTTCGCTTTTATTTGAGGGAAACGGCTCCCGGACAGGAGAAGAGCTCCGGCGTCATATGCCACGGTGATTACCAGTATCACAACATTCTCGTTCCCTCCGCCAATGCTGTCTGGAATAATGACGGGCAGAGCTTTGCGGTCATCAACTTCGAGAAATGTATCAAAGATAGTCCGGTGCGGGACTTGTATCTTTTTATGCGCAAGCTGTTAGAAAAGAGTGACTGGTCGAAGGAACTTGGAATAACTCTGCTGGAGTCGTACAGCAGCGAGAAATCTATGTCTCCTGCGGATTATACCCATCTGTATTACCGTTTCATATATCCTGAGAAGTTCTGGAAAATTGTGAATTTCTACTATAATTCCGGAAAAGCGTGGATTCCGGGGCGCAATCTGGAGAAGCTGGAGAAGCTTTTGGAGCAGGAGCAAGCTAAGATCAGCTTTCTGGAAAATTATAAAAGTACTTACGGATGCTTTTCTTTTAAGGCATATTAGTATATAATAACAAGGATATAAGGAAGATTTCGATAAGCAAATGGAAATATAAGTTAATTTTTACACAGCATCTTAACACTTGCTGTTAAGATGTGTAAGAACGTGATTCAGGAGATGATCTCTGCTTCGCAAAGCGAATTGAAATGCAGAAATCATGGGTTGCTGTGAATGGAGTGAACAGTAACACTACAAATGAGGAGGTGTATTCATGCGCGGTAATTCTGGGAAAAGGACTGGAAAGGGCAGACCGATTATTTTTACGGCGGCGGTGCTTTTGATATTGACTGCGGGCATGGTTGCGGCAGGCGGTATTCCAATCGAAGGTAAGATAGGTATGGCGCATGAAGCTGCGGATGAAAGCTACAATTCGGGATTCGTTATCGCAAAGCCCGGAAGCTATGACTCGGTGGATACGGCTGTTATAAGGAAGCTGGATATAGAGAACGGCAGCATTACCTTTATGAATATAGAAACGGGAAGGGACTATACGCTTACCTACGACGGCACGACCGTCATTATGGATAAGTACGGCAGTGCGCTTGCGATGACTCAGATGAAGAGCGGGGACATCGTAGATGTAACCTTCCTGAAAACGAAGAAGAAGCTGGCACAGATAAATTTGTCAGCAAAAGCATGGGTTTTTGAAAATGTAGAGAAGTATAATTTTGATACCATAAATAGAAACGCTGCAATCGGCGGCAGCGTTTACAGTTTGAGAAACGACGTAGTGGTTACCTCTGAAGGCAAGGAAGCTCAGCTCGAGGACATTGTAAAAGGTGATATCGTAACGATAAGCGGCGTAGGCAATACGGTATACAGCGTATTGGTAGAGCGGGGGCACGGTTATCTGAGCCTCAGCGACGATGAATATCTGAAGGGCGGCTGGATTGAGGTAGGCCAGAGCGTTATCTGTCAGATTGCAGAGGATATGCTTCTGGCAGTGCCGGAGGGAACCTATGATGTGCATCTGACAGCTGCAGGTATTGATGAGACAAAGAAAGTTACTGTTTACAGGAACCAGGAGGTTACCTTAGATGTCAGTGACGTAAAAGTGGAGGCTCCTAAGACCGGTAAGATTATTTTTGCCGTAACGCCAAGTGAGGCCACCGTTTACATCGATGGCGGCGAGGTAGATATTACCGGCCCGGTGGAGCTGGAATATGGCGTACATCAGATGATTGCCAAGGCGGACGGCTACGAGACGGTTACCCAATATATTAAGATAGGTCAGGAATTGGCCAGCATCAGCGTCGCCTTAGAGGAGGGAGAAACGGAAGAGGAAGATAATTCCTCCAGCGTATCCGCCAACGAATTGACCAGTTCATACAGAGTATATATCGATTCGCCTTCCGACGTGGAGGTATATGTGGACGGTATTTACATAGGAATGTCGCCGGTTAATTTCAAGAAAGAGGCGGGAACTCATACGATAACTTTCAGAAAGTCCGGCTATGTAACGAAGAGCTATACGGTTCAGATTGACGATGAGGATAAGGACGTGACCTATTCCTTTACGGATTTAGTGAAGGAGGACGGCACTACAGTGAGCAGCAACAGCTCCTCCGGCAGCAGTACGGTAAGCGGTAATTCTGTGAGCGGTAACTCCGTAAGCGGCAATTAACGGGAGAAATATGGACAGACAATATTCTATAGAAGATTTTATTCGAATAGTGGAGACTTTAAGAAGTGAGGAGGGCTGCTCTTGGGACAGAGTGCAGACTCATGCCAGCTTAAAGCCTTGTATGATGGAGGAGGCGGCGGAGCTCGTTGCCTCCATCCGTATTTATGACAAGACCGGAGACGCGGAAAATATGCGGGAGGAATTGGGAGATATTCTCCTGCAGGTAGTAATGCACTCTCAGATAGCCAAAGAGGAAGGCCTCTTTACGCTTGAGGATGTCATTGATGAAATAAGCAGAAAAATGATAAGAAGACATCCTCACGTCTTTGTCCGAAGCGAGGCAAAGGATGAGGAGAGTATCCGAAGCAGCTGGGAAGAGATAAAGAAGAAGGAAAAAGAGGGCAAGGCGTGGATAGAATCTCCGTTACGTGAGATTCCCATGGAACTTCCTGCGCTTACGAGAGCGTCAAAGGTGTTAAAAAAGGCGGACAAGCTCTACGGAGCGGGAGACGATTACGCCTCAAACGTGAGTGCGCTTGAGGATGCCGTTAAAAAAATAGCAGAATTTCAACCGGAGAAAGAAAATAATGAGGCGGAGAAAGTAATAGGAGATATGCTCATAAATATATGTGATATAGCCGGACGGTTCAAGGCGTCAGGCGAACAGATTCTGACCGATAGGATAGAAGATATTATCGATAAATATGAACCACGGGAAAAACCTTGAAAAATAGGGCAAAAAAGCTAGATTTCCCTTGACAAATGGGTGGAAAACGTCTATAAATATGTATAGGCGTTTCCACGAGGGGATTGCTAAGAAGAATAATACGAAAACTCATTATAACAGGAGGAGTTCATCATGAACAAAACAGAATTGGTTGCAGCTATGGCTGATCAGGCTGGATTATCCAAAAAAGACGCAGAGAAGGCTTTAAAGGCTTTTACGGATGTAGTAGCAGACGAATTAAAGAAAGATGGTAAAGTGCAGTTAGTAGGATTCGGTACATTTGAAGTTTCCAAGAGAGCGGCAAGAGAAGGTAGAAATCCCCAGAGCGGCGAAGTTATGAAAATTGCAGCTTCCAAGGCTCCTAAATTCAAAGCAGGTAAAGCTTTGAAGGATATGGTTAACGCATAATAGCGAATGCTGAATGTTAAGAGAATCTGGAGACAGATTCTCTTTTTTTCTTTAATATATAAATAAAGGAGAACAAGAGATGCGGCTGGACAAATATTTAAAGGTTTCGCGCCTTATCAAGAGGCGCACGGTAGCGAACGAAGCGTGCGATGCCGGAAGAGTGCTTATCAACGATAAGCCGGCAAAGGCCTCCTCCAATGTGAAGCAGGGTGATATCATTACGATTCAGTTCGGCAACAAGGATGTGAAGGTGGAAGTGCTGGACGTACAGGAAACCGTGAAAAAAGATGAAGCGAAGGAATTGTTTCGGTATATTTAAAAAAGGCCCCTCATATAATCTATAAGAGAAATGTGAGAAGAAGTTCTAAGGCGGTAAAGTACACTGCCTGATAATTTCTAAATTTCACATAAGAGGGGGTTCTTTTATGGAGGATTTGAATACTGCGAAGCAGCGTACACATAAATTGATGCTTACAAATAGGAGGACATGTACTATCAGCGGCGTAAGCGACGTGCTGTCTTTCGATATCAAAGAGGTGCTGCTGGAAACCGACCAGGGGATGCTGATGATCAAGGGCGGAGATCTGCATGTCAGCCGGCTGACACTGGATAAGGGAGAGGTGGATATCGACGGCAAGATAGACAGTCTTACCTATTCGGAAGTAACGGGGTATGGCGGCAAGGGTGAATCCCTTATTTCAAGGCTGTTTAAATAGGTGAGGCATGAGTCAGGACATTATAAACGAAGTGTACTTTCTGCTCAGTTCTATTTTGATGGGAATTATTATTACCTTTGTATACGATTTTTTGCTCATTTGGAGGAGGCTTCTTCGGCACAGTCCCTTTTTCGTGTCCTTGGAGGACTTCGTATTCTGGGTAGCCTGCGCTATCGCTGTATTTTATATGCTCTATGAGGAAAATGACGGCATACTCAGGTGGTTCGCGGTTTTTGGAGCAGCTATGGGCATGCTTATATATAAAAGAGTCATCGGTAATCATTTTGTAAAAATTATATCAACCTGTATAGAGAAAGAAATATATGTGATCCGAAAAATATTAGGTTTTCTATTCAAGCCGATAATCTGGCTATTAAAAAAATTAAAGAAATTTTGCACTGATTTGCTAAAAAAACAGCGAAAATTGGCAAAATATACAAAAAAGAAGTTGACGGTTTGCATAAAAATGCTTAAAATAACATTATGTAAACATTAGGGAGCTTATACGCAATACGTAAAGAAAGGCAGGGAGGCTATTATGGCGAGGCGGGCAGCATACCGTAAGAGAAATCAGAATAAGTTTGGCATGTTTCTGGTGACAACGGTAGTCGTTATGTTGCTTGTTGTGGTAGCCATAAACAGCATTGAGCTGAAGCAGAAGATTGCCATATACGAAGCGAGGGAGCAGGTGCTTACAGGGCAGCTTGCGGATGAGCAGAAGAGGGCTGAAGAAATTGCTGAATATGAGAAATATACTCAAACCAAAAAGTACATAGAAGAAGTGGCAAAGGATAAGCTGGGTCTTGTACATGAAGGTGAGATTATTTTTAAGGATGATAAATGAGTGAAAGACACTCATAATGAGTAAAAGACAATCATAATGAGTGAAAGACACTCATAATGAGCATAAGGTGCTTATAATGAATGCAGATAACCGGAGTCAGCGGTATCTGCATTTTTTGTCGCAATAAAAATCGGATTCTTGTCCCGGTTTTGACAAATACGGCAAAGTACTTCTTGTATAATATTCCCTTACAAGAGTAGTGTGAATGATTCACGCGGTAAATTTGTATTGTTGCCCGGATTTACAGGCGGCAGGTGAAGATTATAGTGGAGGGATGCGGAGTGAGAAAACAGCTTGTAAACGGGGAGGCGCCCTTTGACAGCGTATTGCCGGAATATGGAAAAAAGAAACTTTTAATGTATGCAGATTCCTTTCGGGATCTGGCGAATACATTTACCGATATGCAAAGAGAGGAAGAGGACGAGCAGGCACAGGTAAACGATAGACAGGAGTTTCTGTGGAAAAGGAGGCTTGTGGAAAATCGCGACTTGATGGCGGATCATTTAAATGAAATGGCTCAGATTATGACACAGGTGGCTGAAGAGGCTTATAAACCAATATATATAAGTGAACGCAAAATCAAGCAATTGGCCCATGCCCTGAAGGAAGAGGATGTGCTGTTAAAGGACATTTATATGCTGGAAAAGGCGGATGGGCGCAAGGAACTGAACATCGTTATGCGTGCTCTAAAGGGAACCGCTCCCAGTGTAGACGAGGTGGGAAACCTTCTGTCGGTGTTGTTAAACTGCCGGCTTATGGCGGCGAGAAACTGTTCTATTTTCGTTGGAAAGGAGTGGGACAGTTATCAATATATGGACGAGCCGAAGTTTCACGTGCTCACTGGGGTGGCGAAGGCGGTAAAGGAGACGGAAAGCATATCCGGAGATAATTACGCCTTTGTGGAGGAAAAGGAAGGAAGTCTGACCGCGATTCTGTCTGACGGAATGGGCTCTGGTGAAAAAGCGTGTAAGGACAGCGAATTCGTAGTGGATTTAATCGAAAAATTTTTAGAGGCGGGATTTTGCAAGGAGACTGCTGTACAGATGATCAATGGCTCCCTTATTGCGGGAGGCGAGACTCAGAACATGTCCACGCTGGATTTATGTCAGATCGACCTATATACGGGTGTATGTGAATTTATTAAAATAGGCTCTGCTCCTTCTTATATCAAAAGAGAACATTTGGTGGATCAAATATCGGCGAGAAATCTTCCGTTGGGAGTTTTCTATGAAATGGATATGGAGACGACGAGGCGCAGGTTGGTGGACGGCGATTATATCGTCATGCTCTCCGACGGCATAACGGATGCGCTGGCACAGGGAATCGGCGAGGACATTTTGCCCGAGGTCATTGGAAAAGCAGTATTAAAGAATCCGGGAGAAATGGCAAATTACATATTGAATTTTTGTCTGCATCAAAGCAAAGGCAGGATTCGGGATGATATGACGGTAATGGTGACGGGCATATGGGAGAATTTATAATAAAGTTGTAAAATTGCATAGGTAAGAACGTGATTCAAGAGATGATTTCTGCTTCGCAGAGTAAATTTACATGCAAAAATTTTGCATTGCAGAAATCATACGTTGCTGAGAACGAAGTAAACAGTAACAAGATAAACATTGCTTTTTTCTGTTAAATTGACTAATATAGATAATAAGATTAAAAGGCAAAATTTTCGTGCATAAAATGTCCTATTTTATAGCTGCGCATAAGGAATCGAATGAACGAAAGAATTTTTTCAAAGGTAAAAGCATATATAGAAAAATATCAGATGCTAGTGCCGGGTGATACCGTTGTTTTGGGGGTATCGGGCGGCGCTGATTCTGTGTGCCTTTTGCTGATGTTCTGCGAGCTGGCGAAGGAGATGCCCTTGAAGCTCATCGTCGTACACGTCAACCACGGCATACGCGAGGAGGGGAAAAAGGACGCGGCCTACGTGGAAAGACTATGCAAGGAGCGGAAGCTGCCGTTTTTTCTTATTGAAGAGGATGTGAAAGCGCTTGCGAAAGAAGAGAAGCTTTCGGAGGAAGAAGCCGGGCGCATTGTGCGTTATAGGGCTTTTGCGCATATTTTGGAACAAAATAGCAAGGATGAGAAGGTCAATGATAAGATTGCCGATGGTGAAATTGCATATGGTAAAACTGGCGGCAGCGAAACTGCTTATGGCAAGATTGCTGTTGCGCACAATGCCGGCGATAGAGTAGAAACGATGCTGTTTCATCTATTTCGTGGAACAGGACTTTCGGGTGCCAGCGGGATAAAGCCGGTGAGAGGGAATATTATACGCCCTTTATTGTGCTTAAAGAGGGAAGAAATTGAGGAATACCTGAACGGAAATCAGGTTTCTTTTTGCATAGACCACACGAACTTGGAGGATACTTATACAAGGAATCGGATTCGCAACCATATTCTTCCTTTGGCGGAGAAAGAAATATGCCAAGGAGCTGTCACACACATGTGGGAAGCTGCCGATATGCTTCTTGAGGCAGAGGAGTATATCAAAAAGCAGAGTCAGAAGGTATACAACGAATGCCGTATTAAGCAGGATGAGATTTGCGGGACGCAGCCTTTGGGAGTTGTGCTTCGGGCGGATTTACTCGCTTCGCAGGAACCATTTATGCAGAAGCGGGTGCTGTTACAAGCCCTGGAGGAGCTTACGGAAAGCAGAAAGGATATCACCTCGGTCCATGTGGAGGAAATCAGAAAACTGTTAAATAAGCAAGGCAGCAAGCAAGTATCTTTACCTTACGGACTGACGGCGGCGAAGGAATATGACCGTCTGATTTTATTCGATGGAGATTTTGAAAAGAGCCTGCTTAAAGAGCGAAAGGGGATGGAACCCTTGTCCGTTTCCATTCCCGGATGCGTTTCCGTTCCGGGGCTTGGAATGGTAGAATTTTCCTTATTTTCCCATGAAAAAACTCAAATTATTCCGGAAAAGTCATATACGAAATGGTTTGATTATGATAGAATAACTAGGTCTTTACTGTTCCGAACGAGAGAAACCGGAGATTATCTTACCATTAATGAAGACTTATCTAAAAAAACCTTAAAAGATTATATGATAGGAGAAAAAATCCCGAAAAACAAAAGAGGGGAACTTTATGTATTAGCGGACGGCAATCATATTCTATGGGTGCCGGGTCATCGCATCAGTCAATATTATAAGGTGACAGAATATACAAAACGTATCTTGCAGGTTACGATTCAGCCTCCGGCTTCCTGAAAGCAACCGGGCACACACTGTGGCATTGCAGATACAATTTATTAAGAGGAGGACTTTAAATGTCAGAGAAAGTAAGAGTTATGCTATCCGAGGAAGCGGTAGATAAAAGAATTCAGGAAATTGGTGAGCAGATCAACAGAGATTATGAAGGAAAGCAGGTTCATCTCGTTTGTGTTTTGAAAGGCGGAAGCTTTTTTATGTGTGAATTGGCAAAAAGAATCACCGTTCCGGTATCTTTGGACTTTATGTCCGTATCCAGCTATGGAAGTGAGACGAAATCCAGCGGTGTTGTAAGAATTGTAAAGGATTTGGACGAGCCTTTGAAGGATAAGGATGTACTTGTGGTGGAGGATATTATTGATTCGGGAAGAACGCTCAGCTATCTGCTTGAGATGCTCAGAGACAGAGGTCCTAAGAGCCTGAAGCTCTGTACTCTGTTAGACAAGCCGGAGCGAAGAGTCGTGGATGTTCATGTGGATTATACGTGTTTCCAGATTCCTGATGAATTCGTAGTGGGCTATGGTCTGGACTATGACCAGCGATATAGGAATCTTCCTTATATCGGCGTTGTGGAACTGGATTAACATATAGTATTATAAATGTTCGCACGGAAACGGGCATGCCGGATAGGCTGGACCGATGCGGACAGGAGGTTGATTTTGAATAATAAGAAGAATTTAAATACGTACTTTTTAGTTATCTTAAGTCTTCTCTTCCTCGCGGCATGGATGTTCAGAAGTTTGAACGGACAAGAGACCGATTATACGAGAGGAGAGCTGACAAAGGATTTGGAAGCAGGCTCCGTGCTTGAGGCGGTGATTCAGCCGAACAAAGAAACTCCGACCGGAGTAGTCAGAGTAGCGCTTAACAACGGAGAGGAAAAGACTCTGTACGCTACGGATGTAAATGAAATAGAAAAAGAACTGGTTTCCTACGGACTGGACCCTGAGGTGAAGGATATTCCGAGGGAAAATTGGTTCATGACGAGTATGTTCCCTCTGTTGCTCGTGCTTGTAGTAGGCGTTTTCTTTTTCGTCATGATGAACGCGCAGAACGCTAATAGCGGCAGCGGCGGCAAGATGATGAATTTCGGAAAGAGCCGCGCCAGACTTTCCATGGACAGTAAGGTCACGCTTAAGGATGTGGCCGGGCTTCAGGAGGAAAAAGAAGAGCTGGAGGAAATCATTAATTTCCTGAAGGAGCCGGGCAAATTCACAAAAGTAGGAGCAAGGATTCCCAAGGGTGTGCTTTTGGAGGGTGCTCCGGGAACCGGTAAGACTTTGCTGGCAAAGGCTATCGCAGGAGAAGCAAACGTGCCGTTTTTCAGCATTTCGGGTTCTGATTTTGTGGAAATGTTCGTCGGCGTAGGTGCTTCCAGAGTGCGTGATTTGTTCGCGGATGCGAAAAAACATTCTCCGTGTATCGTATTTATCGATGAAATCGATGCCGTAGCAAGACGGCGCGGTACCGGTATGGGCGGCGGTCACGATGAGAGAGAGCAGACACTCAATCAGCTTTTGGTGGAAATGGACGGCTTCGGAGCCAATGAAGGAATTATCGTCATGGCAGCCACGAACCGCGTAGATATTCTCGATCCGGCTATTTTGAGGCCCGGGCGTTTCGATAGAAAGATTACGGTAAGTCCTCCCGATGTGAGGGGAAGAAATGAGATTTTGAGGGTACACTCCAGAAATAAGCCTCTTTCCGAGGATGTCAACCTGGAACAGATTGCGCAGACAACAGCAGGTTTTACCGGTGCGGATCTGGAAAATCTCATGAATGAGGCGGCTATCAATGCCGCGATGGACAACCGTGCTTTTGTAAAGCAGGACGACATTAAGAAATCCTTTATCAAAGTGGGCATTGGCTCAGAGAAACGAAGCCGTGTTATTTCGGATAAAGAGAAAAAGATTACCGCATATCACGAAGCGGGCCATGCTATTTTATTCCATGTACTTCCAGATGTGGGACCGGTATACACCGTATCCATCATCCCTACCGGTTTGGGTGCGGCAGGCTATACGATGCCTTTACCGGAAAAGGACGAGATGTTCCTGACCAAAGGAAGAATGATGCAGGATATTATGGTATCCCTCGGCGGACGGATCGCGGAAGAGATTATTTTCGATGATATTACTACGGGAGCTTCCAGCGATATTAAGAAAGCCACCAAGGTTGCGAGAAAGATGGTGACCAGGTACGGTATGTCGGACAATATCGGCGTGATAAATTATGACGACGACGATGACGAGGTATTCATAGGAAGGGATCTAGCCCATGCAAAAAATCATAGTGAGCTGGTTTCGGGCGAAATCGATAAAGAGGTAAAGGAAATTATCAGTAGCTGCTATCAGAAAGCAAAGACGATTATCGTGGAGAACTTAAGCATCCTCCACAAATGCGCAGAGCTGCTTCTGGAAAAAGAAAAGATTTCCAGAGATGAGTTCGAAGCGTTATTTCATATACAGACTTCTCCGGCGGCGGATCTTGCTGCAGAATAGTAGAGATGCATCAAATGGGGCGGAAAAGAGTGAGGAAATAATGCCATTGTGTAAAATATACAAAAATGCGACTTTGTTTTTGTAATATTTGTGAATCCTTGGTATTTACGCATAATGTAGGCTATGCTATTATACTACTTGTAACCCCCCCCAATACATTATATAGTTTTTTGCTATACCCCATAAGAAAGAAATACCTTCTCTAAAAAAGGCAGCAGATCGACAGGCTGTCTTTTTTACTGTCCTTTAATAGAAAAAAGCTTCTATTAAAGGAAAATAGATGCGCAGCTACGCGCGCGGAACAAAAGCTGTGCCGCCGGAAGATTTGACTGCGAGAATGTGCGAAGCACACGAAGCACTTTTTGTTCTGAAATAGTTACAAGTATAGAATTGCTTGAATATCCACAATATATAGTATAAAATAGTTTTTAATAAGTGTAGGAGAACAATTATGGACTTAAATGGATTTTCTAAAATCGAATATAATCAGCATTATATATCCAGAATGCGTCCTGTTTTCAATAGAAAAGCTTTATTCAGTGACATGAGTGAGGATTATGTATATCCTCCTGAACCCAGTGCCTATGGAGAAATCACAGTAAAATTCCGAACGGAAAAAAATAATGTGGATAAGGTCTTTTTTGTATGCGACAATGAAAAGCATATGATGGTTAAAGCGGAAACCGACGATTATTTTGACTATTACATTCATACGGTACAGTTGGAAGACAGAGAGATAGCGTATCATTTCGAGGTTCAGGCAGGAAAGCTTATCTGCTATTATAACTATGGCGGAGCCATGAAAAATACGGATAAGCATTTGGAGTTCCGTTTAATACCCGGCTATAAGACCCCGGATTGGGCCAAGGGTGCGGTCATGTATCAGATATATGTGGATCGTTTCTATAACGGTGATACCTCTAACGATGTGCTGACCAATGAGTACCGTTATATTGGGGAGAACTCGGTAAGGGTGGAGAACTGGAACAAGTATCCGGCGAAGGTGGGAATGAGAGAATTCTACGGCGGAGATTTACAGGGCGTCTTGGATAAAATGGACTACTTGCAGGACTTGGGAGTGGATGTCATATATTTCAACCCGTTGTTCGTATCTCCGTCCAATCATAAATACGATATTCAGGATTATGACTACATCGATCCCCATTTCGGAGAAATCGTGGAGGATGAAGGAATCCTGATAGGGCCGGGGCAGGAGAACCGGATTGCTTCCAGATATATTAACAGGGTAACCAACAAGGCCAATTTGGAGGCCAGTAACCAGCTGTTTGTCCGAGTGGTGGAGGAGGCGCACCGCCGGGGGATGAAGGTCATATTGGACGGGGTGTTCAACCACTGTGGTTCCTTCAATAAGTGGATGGACAGAGAGAGGATTTACGAGAATGCCATAGGCTATGAAAAGGGAGCTTATGTGGATAAGGAAAGCCCGTATCATAATTATTTCTCGTTTCAGGATAAGAACGCATGGCCATATAACGGTACGTATGACGGCTGGTGGGGGCATGATACGCTTCCTAAGCTTAACTTTGAAGGCTCCAGAGAATTGTTCGAGTACGTTATGCACATTGCGAAAAAGTGGGTTTCCGCACCATACAATGTGGATGGCTGGCGTCTGGATGTGGCTGCCGATTTGGGACATTCGCAGGAATATAACCATTATTTCTGGAAACAATTCCATAAGGTCGTAAAGGAAGCGAATCCTAATGCGATAGTGCTTGCTGAGCATTACGGCAATCCGAAGGAATGGCTGCATGGTGACGAATGGGATACCATTATGAACTACGATGCCTTTATGGAGCCTGTTACATGGTTCTTGACAGGGATGCAGAAGCACAGCGATGACTATAGAGAAGATATGCTTGGAGACGTAGACAGTTTTTGGGGAGCCATGGTTTACAACGGTGCTAATATGACGATGCCTTCTGCGTATATCGCGATGAACGAATTGTCCAATCACGACCATTCCAGATTCCTTACCCGGACGAATAAAAAAGTAGGAAGGACCAGCACACATGGACCTGAGGCGGCCAATGAGGGCGTGGACAAAGCCGTCCTGCGAGAGGCGGTAGTTATTCAGATGACGTGGCCCGGCGCGCCTACTATATATTACGGTGACGAAGCAGGGGTGGCAGGCTTTACCGATCCGGATAACCGCAGAACTTATCCATGGGGTAACGAGGATGATGAGCTAATCACTTTCCATAAGGAGATGATTCAGATACATAAGAAGAATAAGGAATTTCTGACCGGTTCTATGAAGTGGTATACGGAAACCGAGAGAAACGTTCTCATTTACGGACGTTTCAACAGACAGGAACAATCGCTGATCTTAATCAACAACAATGACCATGAGGTGACGCAGGAAGTGCCGGCATGGTACTTAGGCACACCCAAAGAGGGTGTGATGAAGCGTTTGATTCTGACGTCCAAAACAGGCTACAATACGGAGCAGAAAGAATATCCTATTATTTCCGGCAAGGTAAAAGTGACACTTCCCCCGACGGCAGCTATTGTTCTAAAATCGCCTAAGAAGGCGGCGAAAAATTTCTTGCAATTTAAATAACTATATGATATAAATGTATATTGTCAGGCATGATATGATTTCATAACTGATAGTAACTACATGAAATGTGGATGGATTCCCGAGTGGCCAAAGGGGACAGACTGTAAATCTGCTGCAAATTGCTTCGGTGGTTCGAATCCACCTCCATCCATTTAATATCTACACACCTTGCTGGTGTGGCGGAATAGGCAGACGCAAAGGACTTAAAATCCTTCGGGAGCAATCCCGTGCCGGTTCAAGTCCGGCCACCAGCAGCAAAATTTTAGGTGATTATAGATGCCATGCGGTCAAAGCCGCATGGCATCTGCCTTTTCGGGGGTTTTCACCCTCGAAATATGACCTCTCAATTCTACAGATGACATCGGCCATTTTCGGCATACTGGAGGGATTTGAACCATCGTAACAACCGAATACACAAAACCGGCATAATGAGCGGGCGTATTTTCAAACGAAGATACGCCCGTTTTTTTTATGCCCTTTTTCAGCTTCATTTCACATTGAAAACAAAAAGATCGGAGGAAAACAAAATGGCAAATGAGATGATGCGTATCTTTTTCCCTCTGAAGATCGTCACCTATCCCGAATACGGATCGGATGACTTTGCGGAGGAAATCACTCCCGCGGAAGCCGTGGCACATGAGGACGCGATCCTCGCCGCCATCGCCAGGGAGAACCGGCATTTTGAAAACGACCGCGGCCTTGCTGAGTACATTCACGATGAGGCCCTCAAACAAAAGGTCCACAGCCTGTATCCATCGGTGGAGGTCCACGACGGAGAACTGTGGGGCGTCATGACCGCTGGACTGACTGAACCCCTGTCCGGAGAGGAAACGGCCGAGCTGCTGGATTATGTGGTCGGGCAAAATGCAGATGGGTACGGAGAAGGGATGGAACAGCGTCCCATCAAAACGCCGGATGGTGAGATCTACGTCAGCTTCTGGGACAGCGGCAAAAATTATTCCGTCAAGCCCGAGCAGGAATTCAAAAACGGCTCTCCCGATCAAGGATATGGCGGTCCGGTGCTGGGAGGGATGTAGCTTGAGCAAGGTATTTTCGCTGGTTGGCTTGGAAACCAACACCGGCATCCGCGACGCCGGAATCATGAGCGGCATTCCCGAAGTGGAGGACATTCAGAACTCCGCTCTCTACAGGGAGCTGGTGGAGGACTGCGGCGGCTCCGATTACATCACGGTCATCGTGAAATCTTACCGCTGGGGCGAGGGCGAACCTGAAGATGTTACCGCCGAGGATCTGGAATGGATCAAAAACCATCCGGAGCTCATAGGCAGCCAGGACGTCGCATGCGTCCAAACGTCTCAATACGCTATCCTGTACCCTGACCAAGGTATGCAATTAAATATGTAGCGCCCTTTGGTTTCTGTTGAAGCTGAAGGGCGCTTTTTGTATTTCAACCGAATGGAGATGATCAAATGCCAGAAAAAGAAAAAGTGATGGTCGTGACCCTCATGCGGTCGGACCTGTATGACGCGGCCGGCTATGCCGGCGCTTACCTGAAGCTCCCCGCAGGCCGGGATGAGATAAAGGACGCGCTGGATCGCGCCCGGATCAGCGACGGACAGCCATATAAGATCATGGAGTGCTTCAATAGCCAGGGCGAGGAAATGAGCATCATCCCCGACGATCCCTCCCTGGCCGAGCTGAACTTCCTCGCACGGCGCGTCAGCGAGATGGACGGGCACGACCGAATCACGTTCACAGGCTGCGCGCTGATGGGCAAAGGAAACATGGGGATGCGCGACCTGATCAACCAGACATACAATCTTGACGACGCCCATGCGGTACCTGCCAAAAACGACCGGGAGCTTGGGAAGTTTTATGTGGACAACGACTTCATCGACGCGGTCAACAACGTGCCGCCCGCCTATCAACGGGCCGCCGCCTTTTACAAGCTCGTCCGGTACAGCTACGGAAGCGGCTGCACCAGCTACGGCTGCCAGCCCTTTGATATCCGCAAAACCTTCCACCTCATCTGGCAGGGTAGCCGCAGGCTCAAGGACGTCATGATTGAAAATAAGGACTTCGAGGCGTTGATCCGGCAATACGACCGGGACAACGCCTTTATTTATTGCGACCCGCCCTATTACCAGACGGAAGGCCATTATGCCGTGGAATTCCGCAAAGAGGATCACGCGCGCCTGCGGGATACGCTCTCCACCTGCCGCGGCAGGTGGCTGGTGAGCTACAACGACTGCGAATTCATCCGTGAGCTGTACGCGGACTTCAACATCGAAGCGGTCAGCCGCATCAACAACCTCGCCCAGCGGTATGACAACGGCTGCGAGTACGCCGAGGTGCTGATTTCCAACTACGATACCGGCGAGCGCGAGCGGGACAGGCCGACACAGTTGGGGCTCTTCGACTCCGCCGATTATTACGGCCTGGATATCGGCCCATTCAACACAAACAAGGAGGAAATTCAAAATGAAACTGATTGAACTGCAAGGCTCCGTGGATCAAAACGGAGAGCTTGCCATCCCCCGGACGCTCCTGCGCGATATGGGGCTTCGGCCCGGCGCCATCGTCATCCTGCCGGACGGAAGATACACCTCCGGCGTCCTGCTGTGCAATGAGCAGGAGGCTGTGGACTATATCGAGATGCAGAAGGACTACCAGCACAGGGTGATGGTCTGCAACAGCGACGACTTCTGCGTGTTCGAAATGGTCGAGGGCCAGCTCATCCATCCTTCGCCGGAGGTGCTGGAGCAATTACGCGGGGAACGCCGGGAGCAAAGCGGCGGCATGGAAATGAAGCTATGAGGCCCGCAGGGACATGAAGCCGGAATCAGACTTAAAGCCTGGTTCCGGTTTTTTTCATAGTCAAAACCATTCAGAAAGGAAGGAAACCCATGAAATCAAAAGGAAAACGAATCGGCGTTATCGTGCTTGCCCTGCTGCTGCTCATCTGCGGAGGGATCTATACGATATCGCTCCTGCATCCGGAACGCTTTATCGCTCTCGTTGCAGTTATCCATGACATTGGATACAGAAATTTGTGATAATGTCAAGGCGGATGGCGCGACAATCGTTTCAACAGGGCAATCCATGAATTGTATGTTGGTACAGATGAATTGGCCGATGGAACGCAGACTTTTTATACGGAAATCCAGGATATGGATAAAGAGATTCAAAAATCAATGGATGATTTACTTGCCGATTACAATTTTGAAAGCTTTGAGCCTGTGTCTTTTGTTTCCGGGAAGAACATAAATATTGACTCGGTGCAATTCGTTATGACAACACCGGAGATAAAAATCAAGACATACACCGAATCAGAAACCTTGCCAAAAGAACCGGAGGGAATTTGGGAAAGATTCTTAGCGTTATTTAAGTAGAAAGCTGATGGAGTAGCCATTGAGAATAAAAACCAAAGACTGAGCTATCGAGCGCATCCGTAAACTGACTGTTTTTATTTCAAGTCATCGATAGATAGCTTTTCAATGGCAAGTTGACTAACTAATATCGTTTTAAGATTAAGGAGTGGTATCTTATGAAATATGTATTTTTCACAGGGGCCGCAGGAGGCCTTGGAGAGCTTTGTATAAAAGCTATATCAAAAAAAGAGGAATGGACTGTATTCGCCGCTGATATGAACGAGAAAGAACTTATTAAGTTTGAAGAGTTTAGTAATGTTATTCCTATTAAAACCGATGTCACAAACCAAAGTGATGTTGAAGCCGCGCGCAAAACAGTTTTAACTTATACCGATAGGTTGGATGCCATTGTTAATTTTGCTGGATTGATCGCATTTACATCAATGGTAGAGGGAGAATGTATCCACACTGCCGAAAAATTGCTTGCCGTTAATTTAATGGGAATGGTCAGGGTAAATTATGTGCTTTTTGATTTAATATACAAAGGGCATGGCAGAATAATCAACTGCTCTTCCGAAGCGGGATGGATGACTCCACAGCCGTTTGCCGCACCATATTTTTTCTCAAAACGCGCCGTAGAGGGCTATAATGATAGTTTGCGGCGTGAGCTGATGTACCTTGATATTCCTGTGATAAAAATACAGCCTGGGTCTTTTAATACCAACTTGACGCAAGGTGTTTACGGTAAATATGAAAAAGCGCTATCGGAAACAAAGTATTATCGACAGGTTCTGACCAAGATGAAACCGCTAATGGAATTGGAGCTAAAACAGAATAATAATCCCGCAAAGCTCGTAAAAGCTGTATTGCGCGCCTTAGAAACTCCAAAGCCGAAGTTGAGCTATCGTGTCGGTACGGGGAAATTGCTTGCTATGCTTGAGATATTTCCTGAAAAATCTGTGGACATCATATATCGCTTATTATTAAAAACATAATGAGAGAGACAAGGGCGCGGCCTACGCTCGGTGGGCCACGGTGTATAACTTAAAGCAGATGGCGTCGGCTCTCCAATACTTACAGGAAAACAACCTGCTTTTTGTATGAGGACTTGGCGGCGAAAGCGGACGCGGCAACGGAGCGTTTTCACAGCGCGTCCGGCAAGCTGAAACAGACCGAGGCCGCTATGACGCGCAACGCCGATCTGAAAGCGGTGATTGTTTACTATGCCCGAACGCACCCCATCTTTGACGAGTACAAGGCCCGGAAGTGCAGCCGCGCCTATCTCGCGGAGCATGAGGCCGATATATCGGTTTACCGGGCAGCACAGACGGCTATGCGGGAACTGCTGAACGGTGAACGGCTCCCGAAGATGGACGCGCTGAAAGCCGAATGGCAGGAGTTGAAAACGGCCAAAAAATCCGATTATGCCGGCCGACTACCGCGCCGCACAAAAGGATATGCGGGAGGTCGTGGCAGTCAAGGCCAATATAGACCATCTTCTCGGCCTCGCAGGGCGCGAAAAAAGCAAGAAAATGGAGCGATAGCGAAATGACGCAACAACATGGATCGGAGCGACGCCACTTCGGGCCAACTTCGAGCTGTTGACAAAGTCTCGTACTTACGAAAGCCATCCGAATTAGGGCTATATTTCCATAAAAACGCAAAAATTCAAGCTTTTGTAGCTAATACAAAATAGTGAAACGGGATTTTATCAAAACAAACTCGTGTAGATCAATTTCGGAAAAATTTGAGGGGGTTTGTCAACACATCGAACTGGCCCGAAGTAAAAACATTAGGGCTGCTAAATGTGTTTAATTCATAAGTTAAGCAATCACCTCGTTATTCGCTGTCAAAGGCTTCTAATGCTATGGGTAACGACTGGATAACAGCGTTTCCAACGGCAGGTAGCCCCACCAATATACTGCTGATTATTTCATTTCTTGTTGCGCCACTTGACTTTGCCATTTTCACATGGAAAGGCAATCCGCTTTCAAGCCGCACAGCCGCCAATACGGCAATATAAGCAAGTTCTTCTGTCTTATGGTCTAATGCGCTTGCCGAGTCTAATTTCTGAACAGTTTCCATCCAAGCCTTATGGACTTCGGGTGCTTCTTTTGAAAAGATTCCAAATGCGTTACTGACATTCATAAATAACCCTCCTTATAGTGTTTTGTAGAATTTCCTTAATCTTTGTTTGGTGCTGTCTGCTAATAATTTGTCCGGCACTCCCTCTATTGCGCCTTGTATACCATAGAGCATATGCAGACATGAGCCCTGGTCAACATAAGCGCGAATGCGAATAAAGGCTTCTTCTGCGCCCATATCCCGAAGTTGCTCTGGAGTTTTTATGCCCACTTGCAATAAGTTGCTTTCTAACACTTTACCAACATTGGGCAAATGAGATAATGCACTCATAGAACCAACTCCTTTCATGTGAGGTATTCAGCCCAAGCGGGGAGTTTTTTCATCATTGCGATGGCGGCATTTTCCGCAACAGCCCTATCTAACCCTTGCGTTTTGATAATAAACTGGGTCAAACTGGCTTTCTGTTCCTCAAAAGATTTCATAGAACCATCAGAATGGGCACAATGCACGCAATAGTCTTTCTCCGTATCGCCCCCGGCGAACTCTGAGGGGGTCTTCATTGGCATTCCACAGGAAATGCAGGTTTTAATCGTGTCCATGTGTTTTGCTCCTTTCAATTTGATTTTTTATGTTCGGATGAGCGCGAGATATGTGCTCACCAAATCATCTTCATAACGGGTTAAAATGGAGCCTTCCGGCGCAAATAACGCTTTGTTTTCCAGATAATAATGCAGCAGGGCAATCCATGTGTTGAATAACATATGAATCGGAATATCCTTCACAGTTCCAGCTTGCATCGCTTTTTTTATCACCTCGCCAAAATGATGCGCAGTAATAGAATGAATGGGAATAAGGGTTTCTTTCGCTTCGGCAGGCAACGTCGGCAACTCTGAAATTAAATGGGTGTAAAAAGCCTCATACTCTTTCAAAATACCAATATGGGCGCGGAGTAATTTTTGTAAATCCTCTCCCGCCAAAGATAGGTTGTGAAGTTTCTCGCCAAGTTCGTCTGCAAAACGATTTAGGGTGTAAAGCAACAATTCGTCACGGGTGGGGAAATGTACAAAAATAGAGCCGTGCGCTACACCTGCTGTTTGCGCGATAATATTGGTTGAAACAGAAAATCCCCGCAAGGCATAGAGTAGCATTGCAGTTTGAATAATGTGTTCTTTTGTTGCTTCTTTTTGAAGCTGGCGCTTTCCCTGTGCTTTTGTCATTTCAATCCTCATTTCGCGTTTTTGCAGCAAAAAACGCAATTACTTCTTTTTGCGGCAGGGCGCTGAATTTTTCATATCGCCCATGTACCTCTATTACCTCTTTCTGGAATAATTTATAAATATCCGCATTATTCCATGAAAAAACTTCTCCCTCGACAAAGTGAAAGCACCCCTTTTTATAGCTGATTTGCCCCAAAACATGAACAAGCATTTCTTTAACACGAGGATGTTTGTCATATTGCAGTTTTTTAAGTAATGCTATAATTTCCTGCGGATGCGTTCTGCCTTTGAGTTCAAGTCCGTGGCAGATAAGCCGCCGCACTTCCGGGCTGTCAGACAAAATGTATTTCTCACAGAAAGCGAGGATTTCAGAATTTTTGTCACCGGATATTTTGAGTGAACCAATCATGGCGTTTCTGACGGAATGATGTGGGTCATGCATTCCCTGTGTCAGTAATTCTTCCACAGATGGAAAGTCAAAAGCAGCTATTTCCCCACAGGCATATATAACCGTTTGCCGCACCAGCGCACTTTCGCTTTTATAAAGCAGTTTAAGCCACGGAATGGCGACAAGGCGAATATCTCCGTTTCGCTTATACTGCATTCTCACCGCCTGATATGCGACCTTTCTAACATAAGTATCGCTGTCACTGAAAAATGGTAAGACTTCAACAATAACGTTATTTTTCATTGAAACAAGTACAGTGTTTTCAATCTGCAATTTATATTGTTCCCGTTCCTCCTTTGGCATATCATAATAACCTATGATGGTATCCTCCAAACAACTAAAAATTCAATGTCAATTAACTCATTGAGCATAAACTCATTATAATATTTCATACCGAAAAAGTCAAGCCCCTAACGTTTATCCCATCAGGCCCTTTGGGTTTGTTCGCTAAACGGTAAATGGTAAACGGCAAGCAATTCAAGTGGCTTGTCACCACTTGAAAACGCTTGTGCTGGAATAGTTCAGAAGTGGATAGAAGGCGATATTAAGGAAAGCTGATGGGATACGCGCCTTTTCCCTGCACCCGGGGCTGATCGTGGAAACAAACCTCAGTCCGTGGATACCGCTCGAAATGCATGTTATGGCGGGAAACAAGGACGAAAACGGTGTCCCCATTGAACCGGAAAGCGGACGCAAGACTGTCGAGTAGGGCGCATCGACAATGGTCTGGTGCGCAACCAGTCCCCAGCTTGACGGCATAGGCGGCGTATATTGTGAGAAGAACAACATATCACCTTTGGTCGAGCTGCAAACAAGGGACGTTTCTGTAATGGAAGGCAAAATGCAAACGCCTGTCGGCGTGGTGGCTCACGCCATCGACCCACAGATTGCCGACCGCCTGTGGGATGTCAGCGAGCAGCTTGTATTTGGAAAGAAGCAGTAAAATTACAACCATAGGATTTAGGAGGATTTTTCTATGACAACAAAACAAACACCTATCGGCTTCGGCTTTTGGGCCGGTTCTACCACAACCGACGTGATCGCCGGTATTGACCTTACAGGCAAAACCGCCATCGTGACAGGAGGCTATTCCGGGCTGGGACGGGAAACTGTGCGCACACTCCGCTCCGCGGGCGCTTCGGTCATCGTCCCAACGCGAGACTATAACCGGGCAGTAAACGCACTGGCGGGCATTGAGGGCGTCGAAATTAAGGAAATGGACTTGCTTAACCCCGCATCTATTGACGCATTCGCGGAATGGTTTCTGGCCTCCGGCCGTCCGCTGCATATTTTGGTCAACAGCGCGGGCATCATGGCCTGCCCTTTGGCGCGTGACAGCAGAGGGTACGAATCTCAGTTTTCAACAAATCACTTGGGGCACTTCCAGCTTACGACACGGCTTTGGCCTGCACTTCGCCGGGCAAACGGTGCGCGGGTGGTTTCCGTTTCGTCTTGGGGACACCATTTTTCACCTGTCGTATTCGATGACCCCAATTTTGAGCGCCGCGAGTATGGTCCCTGGCTGGGCTACGGGCAATCAAAGACGGCCAATGTTCTGTTCGCGGTTGCACTGGACGAACGCGGCAAGAAAAATAACATACGCGCTTTTGCCCTTCATCCGGGCAGTATTTTCGGCACAGGTCTTGAAAAGCATGTACCCTTTGAGGAACTCGTTGCTTCCGGTTCCGTTGACGAGCAGGGCAATGCTGTCCGTGACCCTTCAAGAAATCTTAAAACGGTTGAGCAAGGGGCGGCAACCAGTGTCTGGTGCGCGACAAGTCCGCAACTGGACGGCATGGGGGGCGTCTACTGTGAAAACTGCGACATCGCCCCGCTGGAGGCTGAGAATCCCGAAAATTGGGACATTGGAGCTGCAATGATAGTTGGTGGTGTGATGCCTTATGCCGTAGACCCGGAAGCGGCTGACCACCTATGGAACCTGAGTGAGCAACTTGTATTTGGGGGAAAGCAACAAGATTAAATAAGTTTACCAAAGGTATGTCGTGGTTCTATGTGGACAGCTCCCTTGCCGCCAACACCACAATCGACAGTAACACCACACACAAATAAATAGAGTTAAGGGCAAACCCATTTAAAGATGGGGACGCAAAGCCATAGGGTCTAAAGTGCTAAAACAGCACAATGATAGCCTGGTTGCCGCATTGACTGCGTGTACGAAACCTGCCCATTTTTTGCGGCAGGTTTCTATTTTTCAACGTGAGGAGTAGGATTGCTAAATGTCTGAATAAATTATTATTTATTGTCTACCAATGCCTTTATTGTTGCGGTTGCGATCTTCAGTTCCCGGTCGCCGCACAGATATAATAATCGCATGAGTGGCTCAACCGCTGAATCGCCGTGCTGAGCTTCGGGATAAAAGATTGTATCCGCAGATATGCCTAACTCCCGGACAAGCCGGAACAGGACGTCATAGCTCGGTTTCTTGTTTTCATTCTCAAGTGACATGAGATAGCGAGGCGTTATGTTTATGATTTCAGCTAACTGTTCACGGGTAAGACCTCTGACTTTTCGGGCAGCTTTCAGAATGCTACCAAGTCTGTTAAAGTTATTGAGTTCCATTAGTTCACCTCCAATAACAGTTTACAGTTCCTATTTGGATGGTGAAACGATACAACAGAACCATATAACAGGAATCATCAGAACGCATTAACGTAAAACTGCGTTTACGTGGTTTACATAGAAGTTGAAACAGGATAAGGCGCAACCCGCCCAACAAAAAAACGTGAGTTTGGCGGGGGTCTTTTCATGCCCGAATATTCTTCCCTCCAAACCCCACAAGTCTGGAGGATATTTTATGTTCATTCAGTATGCCACAAAAATTCAGCGGCCGCTATTGAATAGCGGCCGGGCGTGATAAAGCCGACATCACTTTATGCGCCACAGTTAACGTTGAACGGTTAAAAAAAGCCTGTTCTGGTTAGGGGACAACTGCGGCCATCATGTAGAACCACCAGAACGTAAAAACAGGATATATAAATTCTTAAACGCTTATTTGGACTGCATCCAAATGAGCGTTTTTTGTCGTAAAAAGGGAAACTGTGTCGGCTGCCGTTCTCCACCCCTTGTTCTTCATTTCCGGATTTCAAAAATCATGAAATGGAGGACAAGCTCATGGAGAACCATGACACGAAATATACCCTGCTGGTCGGGAAAAAGCGCATCCCCGTGACCCAGGAGGTCTATAAAGCCTATTACCGCTGCCGGGACAGGGAAAAATACCTGGACAAGCTGGCGGTGGAAAACAACATCTCCTTGGAAACCTGCGCCGAGAAAGGCATCTCCGCGGAATACATAATCGCCTCCGCGGAGGACTCCATGGAGGATGCGATCATCTTAAACGGCATGATTGCCAAAATGCTCCAATGTGTAAAATTGCTCGACGAACCGGACAGAACGCTCATCGCGGAGCTGTATCTGCGGGGCAAAAGCGAGCGTCAATTGTCCAAGGAAACCGGCGTCCCACGCATGACAATCCATGACCGCAGGGACAAGATACTCAGGAAACTCAAAAAAATGATGGAAAAGTAAAAATAATTCCGTCCACCCCCTCACTTTTTTCCCTAAAGAAGTGAGGGGGATTTTTTATTTCCTTCATTGCCCTTTGAAAATTCCATATCCGGTAGCATAAATACATGATATGTCCGGCCGTGTGAAAAGCTGCAGCGACGTTGACGGGCTCGCCAAGACTGCCTGCGGATGGGTGACAGACATCCGTCGAACCGATGGCATCGAAGGTGACGAGCGAGAACGCCCGGTCATAAAACGGTCTGTGGTGGACCGTATCGCAATGAAACGGACAGTGCTAACGCTACTTTTGTCCAGCCCCAGCCCCGCCTGAAAGCGGGATCACGCAAGGGGGGCAACTCGCAGAGATCCTGGGAGAGGTGAAATTCCTATGGAGTTTGCTTAACCGGCAAACCGTTTATGCCGCCGCCCTGACAAGCCGCAAGGCTTTTGTGCTTCGGGAAGTAGTGTCGAATAGAAGCACGGCAACTGTTTTTGAAATGAAGAACAAGCAGATCGTTTTTGATTTCAGATACTACGCGGCAGGACGAGTGTGCCCTGCTGCGTCCTTGTGAGATCAAACAAATAATAGGTGATTGCGAAACTATTGAGAAGTAGTTCTTCGTAAAGTTATAATATTCATTCGATTGATGGAATATCAGGCGTTTTCTTTTGCTATTAGTACAAAGTCGTTTTTTTTGATTCCAATAAAGCTGAGGAGAGGCGTAAAGAAACATTCGTGAAACCATTGATATTACTGGCTTTATAAGTTTCGCAAACGCCTAAAACAAATAAGAAACGGAGGTTTGGAATATGGAACAGAAAAAACGCGCCTGGACTTACAGCCGGATCGACGCGCCGGAGGATGCCCACGGCCGCCTGAAAGGGCAGAAAAAAGAATTATTCGATTATGCCGAGCAGATGTGTTTTGAAGTGGCGGGATCTTCCGAGGATCTCGGCAGCGGTCTTGATTTTGAGCGTTCCGGACTTCTGGAGGTTATGAAGACCGCCGCGGACGGAGAATTTGACGTGCTGCTGATAAAGCGGCTTGACCGCCTGGGACGGGACATGCCCAAGACAATGGAGTTTCTCATGGGAATGGAGCAGCTCGGCATCAAGGTCTACTCCCCGCTGGAGGGCGAGATCAGCTTTTCCCAATTCAAGGAGCTGTATGACGGATATTGCGCCATGATTCTGGAATAGGAGGACGCCGATATGAACGAAGCCGCTGAAAGAATCACCGCCAATGCTGACTACATCGGCATCGTTAACGCCCTGAACTGGCTGGTTTCCATCGGCAAAATCACCGCCGAGGACAGCCGGAAAACGGCTGCGCGCATTGCCCAACAGCTTGGGGTATCTATTTTGATTGTTTAGTGCTTTTTGGGATAGCTATTAAAACGATTGTGTGGTAATGTCTGTTGTTGACAAACCAAGAAAGGAGGCGAAAAGCCGTGATAACAAGCCAAAATTACGTTGCCGGGACATCCGCGAAAACGCTGAACCCGGCAGGTCCGCAGATCATCGTCATCGACCCGGTTGTGCAGGTACGAAGCCATAAGCAGCGCACCGCGGCTTACGCCCGTGTCAGCAGCGACTCCGACGATCAACAGAATTCCTTCGCGGCGCAGGTGAGCTATTACACCGCGCTGATCGGAGGAACCGAAGAATGGGAGCTCGTCGACATCTACGCTGACGAGGGCATCACAGGACTGCGGATGGACAAAGAAAAATGGTATTGCGAGAGTGACGGCTGTGATTTCAGTCCGCGGATTACTGACGCCCTGCTGATCGGACAGGCCACCGACCTGCTGAATCTTGCCATACAGAATCCCACAAGCATCGAAATCCCGCCCATAGAGATACGCCCCCACGATCTCGAAGCCACAAGGCTGACCAATGAGATCAACCGGGAGCTGGACAAAACGGACTGCGACGAGGAATACGCCAAAATCCTCATCATGGCCCGCGCGGCGGCGCAATACGGAATTTGCCCCGACGGTCTCCTGCCGAAAAAGGCGCGGGAGCTCCGGAAAGCGTTTGAAAGCCGCAAACCTTCGGCGGAATTTGACACGGAGTTGTTCAAACACGCCGTGGACGCGGTCATCGTCCAGCCGGACGGAACGGTTTCCCTGAAGCTGAAAAACGGACAACACCTTAACGGACCGGAAAGGAGTACCCCGCCATGCTGACAGCGCAAAGCGTCATACAACCGCAAGAGATGCAGATCATCGTCATACCCGCCAATCCTCTGGCATCGCAGAACAATATCACCGCCCGTCAGCTTCGTGTCGCGGCATACTGCAGGGTATCCACCGACCAGGAGGAGCAGCTCACCAGCTACGAAACGCAGATGGCATACTACACGGAAAAGATCATGACCAACCTCGAATGGACCATGGCGGGTATTTTCGCGGACGAAGGCATCACCGGCACATCGGTGAAAAAGCGCGCCGAATTCCTGAAAATGATCCGCCTGTGCAGGAAAGGTAAGATCGACATGATCCTGACCAAATCCATCAGCCGCTTCGCCCGAAACACGGTGGACTGCCTGGAATTTGTCCGCGAGCTGAAGGAGCTGGGGATAGCGGTCATTTTTGAAACGGAGAACATCAATACCCTGACGACCGACACGGAGGTTTTCATCACCATGCTGGCGGGCTTCGCCCAGGCGCAGAGCGAGTCCATGAGCCAAAGCATCCGCTGGGGCAAACGCCAGAGCTTCAAAAGCGGCAAGGTGACCTTCCAGTATAAGAGGATGTACGGTTACACACGCGGCGAGGACGACCAGCCTCACATTATCCCCGAACAGGCGGAAGTGGTCAAGCGGATTTTTGAAAGCTACCTTGCCGGAATGAGTGTGGCAAGCATTAAAAAGATGCTGGAAGCCGAGGGTATCCCTGCCGCAGGCGGCAAGCCTCAGTGGTCGGAGGGTGCGCTCCAATACCTGCTCCGCAACGAAAAATACTGCGGGGACGCTATGCTGCAAAAAACCTTCGTGGAGAACTGCATGAACAAAAAAACCAGGAAAAACAACGGGGAGCTTCCCAAATACCTGGTTCAGAACCACCATGCGGGGATCATTGACCGCCATCTCTTCGAGCGGGTACAGGCGGAGATCGCCCGCAGAGCGAGAAAACGCAAGGTGTCGGACAAGACCAGCAAGACCCAGCAATCCAAGTACAGCAGCCGCTACGCCCTGACCGAGCTTCTGGTATGCGGCGACTGCGGCACCGCTTTCCGAAGGGTAACCTGGGCAAAGCGGGGCAAAAAGAAAGTGGTCTGGCGCTGCATCAGCCGGCTGGACTACGGCACCAAATACTGCAAGCATTCGCCCACCATCGAGGAAGAACGCCTCCACGCGGCGGTGCTGCGCGCCATCAACGCCATGATGAGCGACCGGGAGAAGCTCATCGGCATCATCAAAACCAATCTGGCGGCGACCTTATCCGAAAACCGCGGCGAATCCATCAACCCCCTGCTCATCGAAAACAGGCTCAATGAGCTGGATCGCACTCTGAGCGAGCTGATTGCGATCACTACAAAGGAAAAAACAACCCATCTATACGAAGCCCAATTAAAGGCGATTTCGGATGAGATGGCATCCCTGCGGAAAAAACGGGAGCAATACCGCACGGAGCTGTACAGCTCGGATGAGCTGACCCGGCAGATCGACGACATCTGCGGTGCGCTTCAAAACGCTCCCTTCGAATCAACGGAATACAGCGACAGCGTCGTGCGGCAGTTTATCGATACCATCAAGGTGGTCAATGAAAATAAGCTGCTCATTATTTTTAAGGGCGGCATCCAGATGGAACAGCCGCTCATCGGATATGAAGGAGATGAAATGGATGAAGCATCCTAAATCCAAAACAGACGAGAAAAACCGGCCGCAGGATTCCAGCCCCAAGGTGGCGGTTTACATGCGTGTCGGCAGTACGTCGCAGCTTGAGGATCAAAGCCTGAAACAACAAATCGCCCGTTACGGTTTCATACGCGGGACGATAAAATTCATGAATAGCAGAAAATAGCAACCTCATCAGCGGAGTCAGAACGGCTCCGTTTTTTCTATGTGTCAGGAAAGGAGAAGAGTATGACAAACGAAGCATTGAGCGAATTGTTGGGCAAAGAAAATCTGGTCAGGGGTTATGTCTATCCCTATGAAGGGTACCGGCGCGAATACTGGTTCGAGCATTCGCCGTCCAACATCGCCAACTTCATCATGCTGCATGAAGATGCCAGAGAAATCATCCTCACGGATGTGCTGGACAGAAAAATCCTGAATACCATCGGGCACTTCATCGACCGCTGTCCGGATCAGAAACTGTTGCCTGAGATTCTGGAGCATCTCATCCCCATGCAGACGTGTGGGAAGGAACCGCAGGAATTCCCCGTAGCCACGGCGGAAGAAGCGGAAACCCTGTACGAATTGTGCGATGAGATGGACATCAGCATGTAGGCAGGAAAACAACAGCCGCATGCGGCGGCGTGCGGCAGATGATAACCCCTTGGAGGTGAAAGCGTTGACGAAAGAAGAAGCCATAATGTATTTAAGATTCTGAATGTGCGTGTTACGGTGGGCAGTTTTATAGTATAAAACATAAGCGTGTGAATGTCTCAAGTCCTCTCTTGACATATAGCGTTAAGAGAGATAAAATATAAGTTATTGAACGAACACTTACTAATGGGAGTTGATTACATGCGGCCTCAAATGTACTCTGACGATAAAATCTTCGAAAGCATTTCGATTGTATTGGCAAAGCAAGGATATGAGGCACTTACACTTCATAACATTGCAGAACAAGCGAAATTATCACCAGCCATACTCTCTAAACGTTTTGGATCAAAAAAGGGAATGCTTCTTGCATATTATGAATCTCTTGTTACAGTTACCCAAAAAGGTTTTTCCGATCTATCAATGCGTTCCCTGCCATTGGTAGAAGCGTTGACAGAGATATTTACCCAATGGCACGACTTTATAAAAAAACCACAGGAATGTGCAAATTTTATGATGCTCTACTTGAAACTTGATATTGAACCTGAGTTTATCGAAATATCAGAAAAACGACATCGTATCATTGATGCCGAAGTGCAGGCGATTCTCGAAGAAAGTATACGGCGTGGTGAAATACAATGTCAAGATATCGCTGAAATGGGCCGCATCTTGCAGGCGGCTGTTACAGGAGCTGCCATACTTTGGTGCAGAGATGATGTGAATATAGATCCGCGAAAGTTTATTGCGACATGTATTAAGATGATTGTTAGAGACAATGGTGGAGGCAGCCTGAATGAGTAACCAAATTGAGAAAAAGCATATCCGTGTAAATGGAGTAAGTATAACATGCTATTGTGCCGGAGGCGGCAACGATACCATCGTACTATTGCATGGCGCCGGTGTAGATTCAGCAATGCTTTCTTGGGCCGAGGTGATTCCGTTGCTTTCCAGCCGGTATCAAGTTATTGCGCCGGATTTGCCGGGATACGGGGCAAGCGACCGGATAGACGGCGAATACACGTTGTCGTTCTACACAGATATAGTAAAGGGCTTAATCGAAGCGTTTGGCGGTAAACCAGTTATCCTGACCGGACTGTCCTTGGGAGGCGGTATATGCCTGAATATGGCGCTGACATACCCGGAGCTTATCAAGATTCTCGTGCCGGTTGACGCATGGGGATTATTTGATAAATTATCGTGGCATCGGCTGACGCATTGGTTTATTGGTTCAAAGCTCAACGACAATTTATACGCATGGACGAACAAATATCCATCCATCATCAGATTCTCCTTAAAATACAGCTTGTTTGGTGATAAATCAAAGGTGAGCGATGATTTAGTCACTGAAATACTAAAAGCTATGCTGGAGCCTGGCGCAGACAAGCCCTTCATGTCCTTTCAAAGAAGTGAAATTACGCCTACAGGCTTTACTACAGATTTGTTTGGGAGGCTTGAAGAAATCGGTTCACCCACACTGCTTATACATGGCACGCTTGATAAAGCGGTTCCTGTAAAAGGTGCCATCCTTTCCAGCAAAAGGATTCCCGATTGCGAGATGCATTTAATGGAAGGATGTAAGCATTGGCCTCAAAAAGAACGTCCGGAAGAATTCGCAAATGCCTTGCAATCATATCTTGACAGAAAATTGTGATCAGAGAAATTTTTATATGACAGGGGCGACACTATGGCAGAAATCAAATGGATGTTATACCCTGTTTGTAATAATAAGACACTACTGAAAATCCGTGAAGATACAATACTTGAAAAATTTCCGTTGCCGGCTGACACAAGCGTTGAAGTTGAAAACTTAGAAGTTTTCCAAGAAAAATTAAAGGATTTAAGTATTATTTTTCCCGTGACACAAATCGGGGGAAATTGGGTGTCTGAATTTGGAGATAGTGAAGGTAACCATATCGAACTGACGGCACCTGTAAGTCTCCGACAAACTGGAATTTGAAGGGTTGAGTATGAAGAACATTTTCTTGATTGGCGGAACAATGGGAGTAGGAAAAACAGCTACTTGCCAGATTATAAAAAATAAATTAAACAACAGTGTTTTTCTCGATGGAGATTGGTGCTGGGATATGCACCCATTTCATGTAACAGAGGAAACAAAGCAAATGGCAGTAGAGAATATCTGCTTCCTTTTGAACAACTTTATCAAGTGCTCTGTTTATGAAAACATTGTATTTTGCTGGGTTATGCACGAACAGACTATTATTGATGATATCGTTTCACGTCTTGATACAGCAAACTGCAAGGTTCATTTGATATCTTTAGTATGTAGTGAACAAGCATTGCAAACTCGTCTGAGAAATGATGTCGATGCTGGTATTCGGACAGAAGATGTGATTCGTACAAGCATAGAACGCATACCTCTCTACGAAAAACTGAATACAAATAAAGTAGACGTATCGAAAATCATTCCAGAGCAAGCGGCTGATTTCATAATTCAGAACTGCTAAATGCCAATTTGCCGAGCAGATAGTTTTTGAAGGAGGCGGCCGAAGAATGAACATGAAGAACAGAACTTATATCGCAATCGACCTGAAATCGTTCTATGCTTCGGTTGAATGCATAGAACGGCAGCTTGATCCGTTGACCACCAACCTTGTTGTCGCTGATGCAGCTCGTACCGAAAAAACCATCTGCCTCGCCGTTGCTGATATTAAAGCATATAAGCCAAGCACCACCAGTATCGGATCGGGGCAGGTGCTACAGCACGCCTATACTTTTGGCAAAGCGAAGCTGATCGTGCGGGAAATGACCGATCTGCTGGTACTTGATCTGGTGGATAAAAGGCTTGTGACCGACCAGCTTGTTTTGACGGTCGGATATGATATTGAAAACCTGACTGACCCGAAGATAAAGGAATCATACCATGGGGCGGTCACCACCGACCACTATGGACGCTCCGTTCCTATCTGTTCTTTGGAAGAGCGCGAGGCGTGTAACCCCGCAAAACTTACGATAACTACCGGGCAAGTGAAGCCGGAAAGGTTTTTATTGTTTTGGACGGATAGATGTAGTATAATTTGATTCAGTTTAGAGATAAAAACTGAACGAAACAACTGATATGATGTAATTATTATGCGAAAAAGGAGCGGATACACGATGGACCTCAGGACTCTTTTAAAACCACGCGTTTGGCTGCCTGCCACAGTGGGGATATTAATAGGTACGGTTTTACTCATTATGGGCGAAAATGATGATGCACCCGGTCTGGTGCTAATCGGCTTTATCGCCGCAATTGTACTTGTGTTTTATGGAATATACAATGCTGCGGCAGGTGTCAAAAAGGGCTTGATTCCTGCTATACTATGTTTTTTCCTGTTCGCATTCGGAGTTTTTGGAACGATAGCCCTTGCTATTGAGGGTGAATTTGCTGATTCCCCCGGAATTATCATATTTATAGGATTAATCTGCATGGGTCTTCTAATGGTTGGTATCAGGCTTTTGAAGAATAACAGATTTAGGTAAAATGAGACTGTATAAGGCATAGTTTAAGCTAACCATAAAGAAATGTCTAAAGAGAGAATATTATGAAAAGGAAGACGATGAAAGAAAATACTCCGCATGCCTCCAATGCCCCCAATAAACGCTATAGCATAGCGGCAAATGCGATACTGCTTTAGATATGATAGGAATATACTTTTCTGGCAGGTATCTTGTTACTCGTTCCTGGAAAGAAGATGGGATTTTCTTTATGATTTTTCTGATTGCGTTTCTCCTTTACATATTGAAAGAAAAAGCAGGTAAATATTTTCTGCTTATCTGGCTGTTCCTCTGGTCTGTTACACAATTTTTCAGCCATGAATGGTTCACAATTATGGGAAATGGGGAAGGCAAGATACAATATTTTAATTGCAGCAGCACTGGTTACAACAGCGACTTTTTGTATAAAGGGAAAACTGTTCAGACAGTAATGCGCCGCGGCATATTCAGCGGGCAATTCGGCAGATACGACTATCCACGTCCGTATTTGCAGAATTGCCCGCATTTCATGTCTACAGAATTGTATGGAATTATATTTAAAAATATAGTATAATTATGCAAATAATAATGTAAGCGGATTATGAAACAAGATTATATTTTGCGGGGGATAAATCATGAAATTAATCGTTATAAGAGAATTTGGTAACTATACGACTACGGATGCTCTCTGTTTTGATATGGAGAAGCTTAATATTAAGAATTGCATAGGCTGTTGGACCTGTTGGTGGAAAAGTCCGGGAATATGTATACATAATGATTTGGAAGATTTTTATAGAGGGTATGTCGGTGCTGATAAAGCGATATTTTATGCAAAATTGCAGGAAGGATTTATAAGCAGTAAGATGAAGTCTCTCTTCGACCGGATGATACCACTTTTTTTGCCGTATACTTCCTTTCGCGACGGGGGCACTTTTCATGCTCCAAGATATCCCCAATATCCTAACATTGAATTCTATTACGATTATGACTTTAAGAATGAGGAAGATTTAAAAATATTTTCCGACTATATATATAAAGTGTTCAAACAATTTTATTCGCCTGAAATAAAAGTACTTCATATTTCAGAATCAGAAAAAGGGGAGACGGAATGAAAACAATAATCTTAAATGGATCTCCAAAGGGAAATGTGGAAAACTGTGGAAGTTACATCCTGGCAAGAGCCTTTGCAAATGGAATGAGCACACCGTGCGAGGTGTTTTCGATTGCAAAAGAAAATCGGGAAAGCCTGATGGAAGCTATTCGTAATGCGGATAACGTTATTGTAATTACACCAAATTATATTCATTCAATACCGGCAGGAACGCTGGATTTTCTATACGCATTGCCTCCGTCAAAAGGAAATCAGACCATCGGTTTTATTATTCAGGCGGGATATCCTGAATCCTCGGAGAGCGCAATCATCTGCCGTTATTTGGAAAGATTTGCAAAGCGTCTGGGATATACTGTTTTAGGTGCCATTGCGAAAGGTGAATGCGCGGGGCTTGCCATAGTGCCGGAGCGGTTTAAAAAGCTGCAAAATGACTTTTCGGAGTTTGGAGCCTTGTTTGAACAGACCGGTAGATTTGATGAATCTTTTATCAGCAAATTTGCAAAGCCTGTCTGCCTTACAAAGTTTCAAACGCGAATGCTGAATGCATCGGTGCCTATCTCTAATTATTTAGGATGGAATAAGATTTTAAAAACGAATAATTGTTATGAGAAGAGATTCGATATGCCCTATCTTGAAAAGAATTGATATTGGAGGAGTAAAAAACATGAATGGGTTAGTTGTAAAAACCCCGGCCTTTGAAAATGAAGGCTTAATACCTAAGGAGTATACAGGGTATGGTGATGATATATCACCGGAATTGCATTTGACCGGCATAGACGAACACGCAAAGTCTATCATCATAATAATGGACGATATGGGGCATCCTGTGCCGGCGTATAATCATTGGGTTATATGGAATATTCCTGTTATGTCAATAATACCGGCACACATACCGCACGGTAAAACTGTTGAAACGTTGTCCGGCGCTGTACAGGGACGCGGGTATGGCAGACATAGATACAAGGGGCCTAAACCGCCGTTTAACTGGTCGCATAGATACCAGTTCAATGTGTTTACAATTGATTGCATGTTGGATTTGCCAAGTGCATCAAAAAAACGTGACTTGTTGAAAGCAATGAATGGACACGTACTCCAGCAAGCGGAGTTAACTGGCCATTACAGATAATGTTTCATGCGAGTTGCTCTCCTAACGTGCAGTAAAGGAGCATAACAGGAGCCTGCAACTTCCAATCCAACTTCTCGGCAGGGCATATGTATGTATAAAATTGAAAAGCTTAACTTCTTTAATCCACGCTCCGTTTAGTCTACGGAGCGTGGATTGTTTTCGTAGATTAACTACCTTACAATGAAACACGAGGTGACAAACTATAAATAGTCAAGGGGTTTTTAAAAAGATTCTTTAGTGATAAAAAAGGATATAGCAAACAAGTCATCTGAAAACACCGTATTTCAGATGGGATAATGATGTTCTTATGATACAGCTGCTATTGGAGCTTCTGAGCGTTAAAGTCTACCCCTTGCCTCTCCAATGCATGGATGACTCTAACAAGTTTCTTTGCCACATGAGTGATAGCAACCCTGTGGGGCTTGCCTTCTCCCCGTTTTTTCGCATAGTAGGCGGCGAATGTCATATCAAAGCGGATTAAAGGAAGGCAGCAATTGATGAGGACATACCGGAGCCCCGGTGAGCCATGTTTTACCATCCGTCCTCCGTGTGATTCTGTTCCGGAATCGTTTACACCTGGTTCGATCCCTGCAAATGCGAGCATCTGGGCTGGTGTTGAAAAGTTCGATATATCTCCATATTCCGAATAGATAACGGCGGCAGATATAGTCCCGATGCCAGGAACAGACATATAGTGAGGATGTACTTCCTCGATCAGCTTGTTGATTTCTGTTTCAAGCGTGTCAATCTCTTTTACGAGAGACTGGTACAGGGTGAGCAGGCTGTTCCGTTCCACATCAAAAATAGAGTTGTTTACACCGACCGTATTGGCGGCAAGCTCCTTTAACCGAAGGAACTGTTGGGGAGAAAAATTACCCCTTGATAAAGAGCGGAGCTTCTCATAGGATGCGGAATTCATTCTTGCCATCTTTTCGGCGGAACCGTAGTTTTCAAGCAGATACAGAGCGGTCTTAGAGAAACGCTCATGAAAGAAGGGCTTGAATTCGGGGAAGGTGTGATCCAGCACATTGGTAATCTTTACAAGATAAAAAGAACGCTGTCGAACTAGTCTGTCACGCAAACGAGTTAATGACTTTAAGGAATAAGCGTGGTAAAATCCTTTTGAGTGGGGTTTGTACTCGACAGTCATTAACCACCGGGCTATTGATTCGCAGTCAACAGAGTCGGTCTTGGTTCGCCTTAGAGATGTGGATTTCTTGTATTCCTTGATGAGAACTGGATTAATTTCCATGAAGCTGTGGTTGGCATTTTCAAGGAAGAGTTCAAGATTGAGGGCATAGTGGGCTGTTGATTCAAACCCTATCTTTATGTCCTGAGGATTGGAGAGAGAATGAAAAATAGTGAGTAGCTGTTCAAAGCCTGCCTTATCATTTTTAATAGAAAACTTTGAAACAACCTTTTGATCCGTTGCTGAAATAATACAGCAATCATGTTTGTACTTGGAAATATCAATTCCAATAAAGTACATCGACATAGAGTTATACCTCCTGATATGTATTTTGGCACTGTTGTCTTCCACAGAGAATCCGGCTGTGTAATCACGTAAATAGAAACGTCAGGCGTTAACAAACTGATCAACAGTAATAGACGAAAAGCTGTGGTCTGAGTCACCTCGGAACAGTCAAAGCTGTAAATATATAGGTACAGATCCACAGTGCCTTATCAAATATATCAGAGATGGATTAAAATGCCCAGAGAATCTGGGAGAAAGGAAAAATCCAATTACCATCTGAGATAATTGGATTATACGTGATTATTATGGATATAAAAAGAAAACATGAACTTTTGAATGAATGGAAAAACCAGCAAACGCCTGCAAGCGAGGAGGATTTGGAAATGAATGAAAATATTGTAATGATTGCGGGTGATTATGATCGCATCGACGGACGGAATGCTTACCTCTCAAATATTAAACGGCTGACCATAGGAGCGCCTGCAATGGAAGAAAACAAGAAGATGCAGATTGCGGTACAGATTTGGAAGGAAAATACAGAAGGAACGTTGGAAGTAAGCATTGAACTTCCCGTTCATCAGATATTTGACCTGATGATCTTTTTAAGCCGCACCTTGTTATACTTCAAAGAAGCCTATCGGATGCCCCTGCTCTATGACCCTGAAAACCCCATGGTGGAACGTCTCGGGGTACAGGGCGGCGTACTTCCGGTAACGGTTTGTACGGAAAATCCGAATATCGGCAGCGACATACAAAACTTCTCCCAAGCCTTAAACGATTTGGGAGAGCTAACCGGTGAGCGGCTTCGAACGCTCACCCGCATTATTGAAGAATTGGAGTGTTATTAGCAATGGAAAACAAATGGCTCCTGTCACCCGGCAGACAATTGACGGAAGAAGAACAGGCTCTTGTCTGGAAGAAAACCTCTTCTCATATTGAAAGCAATGCGGAGCGGCGCATTTGCGAGTCAATTAAGCACAACTGGGAAATGGGAGAAATGAAAATCACAAATATTTTGCTGGAGGGCGATGCCGGTTCAGGCAAAACCCAGCTGACCAAGGCGCTGTCTGCCGATTTTGGCTTGCCCTACACGAAAGTCACTTGCTTTGCAGATATGGATAAATCTGATATACTCGGATCTATTTTGCCGGTATTGAAGTCGGATAGAGAAGATAACAACATAGAGTATCAGTACTATCCGTCTGAAATTGTGAGGGCTTATGAAAACGGCTGGATTCTGGAAATTCAGGAGCCTACGGTCATTCGAGATGCAGCGGTATTGATGGCGCTCAATTCAGCACTGGAGCCGGATGGCAGTATCAATCTGCCAAGTCGTATCGTTCATCGTCACCCGGATTTTATTGCAGTTATTACAACAAATCGAGGATACAACGGCTGCCGTCCGCTGAATGAGGCACTGCGTGACCGGGTGCAGCATGCAGAAAAAATGGATTTACCGCCAATCGAGGTCATGGTAGAGCGGGCCGCGGCAAAAACAGGCTGTTGCGATGTCGAGTTGCTGCGCGTTTTTGCCCAAGCTATCGTTATGCTTGACCGAACAGCCAGGGCCAATGCAATTAAAGGAGTCGCCGGTATGCGTTCTTACTTCTATTGGGTGGATGCGGTTCTGCAAGGCAACGATGCGGTAAAATCCCTCTATCACAAGGTTATTTATAAAATCACCACCGATTCGGATGAAATCGCCTTATTAGAACAGGCGATGTCCAATCATGGAACAATAGAAGCATTGGAAGCGGTTGTTTCCCAACACGGAAGAACAGGCAGCGAGATTCTGGAGCTTCGGGCAGATGGAAATTTCGAGGCACTGTCTCCTGCGCTTGACAAAGATTCTCCCCCTGCAGTAGCTCTTCGAAGATCTGCAGACAGCGAGGGAGAATCCAATAGTTCGCCAGAAAATAGTGCACAAACGCAGAGTTCGGATACCGGTGACGATGGTGTGCCTATGTACCATGAGTTGCAGCCGGAGGAACAAGAAGGTCTGGAGCGGGAAAAGAGTGCCTTTCGCAAGCGCTTAAACCAACAGGCAAGAGCGGCTGTCAAAAGTTCTGCTCACGAGAAAATAGGCATGATCGTCCATCGCCCGGAATCCACAGCCGCCCACCGACAGGAATACCGTCAAATAGCTTCTGCACTCATGCCGGTCATCCGGGAATTGACAAGGAAGACAGAGCCGCTTTTGGAGCATGAAGTTTCTGTGGAGCTTTCAGGCAATCGTGTCTTTGGCACAAAATTTCACGCTGAAAAAGTAGCATCCCCGGATTTTCGTCACTTTTCCAAAAAGCGTCCGCCGGAAGAAGAGCCCTCGCTGGCCGTTGCCCTGCGTATTGATCAATCAGCTTCCATGAACGCATTCGGACGGCTGGCAGCAGCGAAGCGAGCTGCCGTGGCAGTCTATGAATTTTGTGAAAGCTGCGGTATCCCTGTGCTGATTTACGGAGATACCGCTGACCGCTCGCCAAAAGAGAAAATGTCTATGTATTCTTACATTGACTGGGAGGAGCCGAAGCTCAACGACAAATATTCGCTTATGGCAATTCAGAGCATAAGTAACAACCGGGATGGGATGGCGCTTCGGATTTTAGCGGAGAAACTGGCAAATGCAACCCAGACGACCAAGCTGTTGATCAGCCTGAGTGACGGCCAGCCCAAAGCGATGCCGGATTATACCGGCGCTCATGCTAAGGACGATATGAAGCGGGTGATCCATGACTACAGCCGAAAAGGTGTGCTGTTTCTGGCGGCTGCTATTGGACAGGACAAGGAAACGATTTGCGATATTTATGGGCAGGAGCGATTTATAGATATTACCAATTTGGAACAGCTCCCAACCCGTTTGGTCCAGATCATTGCTAAGTATTTATAAGTCGCGGAACCGATTAACATCAGCAGTATTATAATTGTAACATTCTCGCCGGCTCTTTTATCATTCCCATTTAAAGAAGCGCAGGGAAATAGTAACGCATATTACGGCAATTATAATCATCACAACAACGGGAATGAAAACGCTGTCTATTGGCAGACCGAGTGAAGCAGCCTTGAGTAGCTTGATTCCTTGTGTCAATGGCAGCATATTTGCCGCTTTTTGAAGTCCGGCGGGCATAATCTCATAAGGTAGAGTGGCGCCCGAAAAAATAAGCATTGGAAAATACAGCAGGCTGGCGGCAACGCCGGCTATTTTTGTATTAGGCGCGAGTCCGCCCACTAACAGTCCAATACTGAACATGGACAGCATAACAAGTAGGTAAGCCCCTAAGAATTGAGACCATGAACCGCGTAGCTGATAATCGAAAAACAGTGCGCTTATCATATAAACAAGAATAAGGGAAGCAATGGAGTAAAGCGTATAAATAACAACTTGTACCGTTAAGATAAGGGCGGGGCTGATAGGAGTCACCTTAAACCGCTTTAATATTTTTCTGCTCCGGTAATCGGATACAACCAGAGGAAGACCCATAACGCCTCCTGCACAAATGGCAATTGTTGATACCGCACCGAAGGACTGCTCCAAAAAGGTATATTCTGCTCCCTCAAAAGCTGGCTTATTTCCAAACAATGCACCCAAGATGACCACAACCACAATAGGCATGCAGATAGCAAAAATAAACATATCCATTCCCCGGAGCGATAGACTGATTTCTGTTTTTAAAAGTGTTTTAAATGCTTTCATATTCTTTTTCCTCCTCGTCCGTGTACCAAAGATATGCTTCTTCTAATTTTTCATAGGGACTGGCTGCAACTGCGTCTTGTATTGTTCCGTAAAAAATAGCTTCTCCTTTTTTTAGAATCATGATTTTGTCGCAAAGAACCTCGACTTCATCCATGAAATGAGAGGTCAGTAGAATAGTCAGTCCTTTTTGCTTTAAATCTAGAAGACTTCTCCACACATCCCGTCTTGCTCTTGCGTCGAGCCCGGTAGTCAATTCGTCCAGGAATACAATTTCGGGATTTGGAATTAATGAAAGAACGATAAATAATCTCTGCTTCTGCCCTCCCGAAAGCTCGCTTACCGGACTTTTCAGCTTGTCTGAGAGTCCGAATTGTTCGAGAAGACCGATATAATCCGCAGCATTTCTGTAAAGGGAAGCCGTAACCTTGCAAAGCTCTGCTACTCTTATTTTGTCTTGATAGTTGGCTTCCTGAAATTGAACGCCAACTTTCTCAAAAAGCCTTTTCCGTTCCTGCTGCGGATTCATTCCAAGAATGGACACCGTTCCGCTGTCCTGCTTTTTTGTTCCTAAGATACATTCGACCGTGGTACTTTTACCAGCACCATTTGCGCCTAATAAACCAAATACTTCTCCGAAGCAAATAGAGATATCAATATTTTGCGCCGCTTTGATATTGGAATAAGATTTGCACAATTTCTTTACTTCTATAGCTGTTTTCATACGATATATTTCCTCCTTTTTCTTGGCATAAAGAAAGAATAACACCAGTACAAAGGCTGGTGTTAAAAAGGAGGGTTCGTTCCAAACTGTTTTTTCATTTTTTTAAGCTGTGAGAGCATAGCTTGCGCATTATTCTCTGCGTAATGCAATGAAGTGAGCAGCTTGTCGCATACGGAAATAATATCGTCGTTTTCTTTCGGAGTATCAATGGCTTGCCGGATGTTCGCGCCAGGATTATAAGATAAGGTATTCAGCATTCGTAAAATTGCTGAAAGAGAGTAATTTGCACATCGCAGGGAACGTATGACTTTTAACCGCCGAACATCTTCCTGATTATAAATGCGATATCCATTTTGTTTTCGTTTTACGGTAAGCAGGCCGTTCATTTCCCAATTTCTTAAAGCATCCATAGTGATTTGCAGATAACTGGCAGCTTCTTTTCTGGTCAAGGCCGTATTATCTATTTCTTGGCCATTGCCGGACAACAGCTTTTCAGCAATGATTATGGCCTCCTCGGCATTTTTCTGCTCGTTTTCTATCTGCTGCAGGTACTGTTTCGTGAGACCAATTGCTTTGTCAAAATCACCGGAAGCGGAGGTCTTAATAATGGCAATCGATTGTTTTCTTAGACCGTTTTGCAGAACCTCTACCTGTAATGCCGTTCTTGCAAGCTTCATCTGCTCCATATGGAAATCTGTAAAAATCCGGTAGCCATTTGCTTTTCGCTCCGGTTCGGGAATCAGCGCAAGCTCTTCATAAAGCCGGACCGTGTTAGGATGTACTCCGATACAACGCGCAATTTCAGATGTTTTATAGGTATTCATTTCATTTTATCACCCCATTCTATTGTACTATAATACCATTATAAAAAGTCTGGTGTTTTAATGGAGGGTTTTATTGTAACTTATGCGGGAAAAAAACGCAAGAAAAGTGGTTTTCAGACCTTATAATATCGCTTAGCAACAAAATGTCCTTGACCCGATTTACGTATATTGATATGATAAAATCATCTTTTCTCTTGTTTCGGTAAACAGTATGAAAGGACAGATTTATGAAAATAGAAAAAAATTCAACCGGTAACAAGACAAGCCTGCAGACAAAACTGATATGCTTGTTTCTTGTGACGTCTGTCATTCCGCTTTTTGTACTAAGCGTTTATTCTTACTACAATACTTCCAACACCTTAAAAAAGAATATGGAGGAGCTGACGCTCAATAATCTGGAACAAACTGGTAACAGCCTGGAAATATGGATGGAATCCTATGAAGATTTGCTTTATCAGATTTATACCAACGACGATGTGGTGAAGCTGGTCGATAAGCTTAACAACGGGGAGGATGAATCCGTTACCAGGAATCAGCTCAGAAGAATACTGAACGGTCTCATCAATACGAAAGACTATATCCGTGCCATTACCATAATCACTTCAGAGAATAAGCTCGTTACCTACCATCAGTTAACCGCATATACGAATGAAGACTCTTGGATAAAGAATTTTAGCTTGGGACAGGAGGAGCTTTATAATTGTATATCGGCGGATAACAAGACGCATATTTTCCCTACGGAATATGCGGTGAGCTTCGCCAATGAGGATTATTACCTGTTCCATATTTCCCATAGAATCATCGATTACAAAGATTTAAACAAACGAAACGGTGTTATCATCGTCAGCATAGATGAGGAACTGTTAAAGAAGGTCTGCCTGACGAAAGGAGAAGACAAGCTAAGCTTCGATAATTTCAATTTTATAGCGGATAAAAAAGGAAGGATCATTTCTTATCCCGACAGTGCAAGACTGGCGAGAGAGATTACGGATGGAGGACGCACATCGCAGGAGAAGAAGGAAGATTATCTGAAGTTTATACATAGTGAAAATCTTTTTGAGGATAAGTATACCTCTTTGTATGTGTATGAGAATAAAGATCTGGGATGGGATGTTGTAAATGTAGTGAATCAGAAAGAGACCATGATAGGGATAACGAACCAGCAGAGGATCAATATTGCAGCCTGCCTGCTCTGTCTGGGAATGGTAGTAATCCTGACGCTGCTGCTGTCGAGGCAGTTGTCCGGGTCGGTGCAGAAGGTCGTGAGATCCATGGAGACAGTAAGCTCCGGCAACCTCGGGACAAGAGTGGAAGTGGACAAGCAGATGCCCCTGGAGGTGGAGTTCATTGCGATTCAGTTTAACGACATGCTGGAAAAGCTGGATATGGCTCTGAAAAAAGAAAAGGAAGCTGGAGAGCGGCAGCGTCTGGCCGAAATTACTGCCTTGGAAGCCCAGATTAATCCTCATTTTCTTTATAATACGCTGGATACCATTAACTGGATGGCAATCGACAAGGATGAATTCGAGATAAGCAACGCCATAAATACTCTTGCCTCTATATTGCGGTATGCGATAAAAAACAGCAACGCTACGGTGGAAGTAAGGGAAGAAGTAAGCTGGCTGAAAAATTATATCTATTTGCAGCAAACGAGGTTAAAAAATACCTTCCGGTGTGCCATGGACATCGATGCACAGGTCATGGAGTGCCGGGTGCATAAGCTTTTATTGCAGCCCTTTATTGAAAATTCCATTATCCACGGGTTCGAAGGCAGAAGCGGAGAAAACATGTTAGCAATCCGAATGGTTAAGGAAGGGGAATATCTGCAGATCATGATAAGCGATAACGGCAGGGGTATGGAACCTTCCTTTGTAGAAAGGCTGAATGAAAGAGCCTTCCATATGATGGAAGAAAATGGTGATATCGGCATAGCCAATGCTTTTACCAGATTATTCATGTATTATGGGGAAGATGCTCACGTGCAGATAAAAAGTGTATTGGAAGAGGGAACAGAAATTATAATTCTGATTCCATGGAGATTGACCTATGAAAGTGATAATAGTAGAAGATGAAATAAGAATCAGGGAAGGTATTTGCAAATTGTTCGGTAAAATGTTCCCGGAGTATCAGGTGGTGGGCATGGCGGTAAACGGCGAGGAAGGGCTTAAGATGATTCTTGATAAAAGGCCGGAGTTAGTCGTGACGGACGTGAAGATGCCGGTGATGGATGGCTTGCAGATGGTTGCCCGGATGTATGAAAACAAGGTAAAGAGCAAAGTCATCGTATTGAGCGCTTATTCCGAATTCAGCTATGCTCAGCAGGCCATCCGGTTCGGTGTGAGCGAATATCTGGTCAAGCCGCTTGTTTTCATGGACTTTGTTCAGGCGGTAAAAAATGTGGAATCTCAGCTTGAGGAAGTGGAGAAATTAAGTCCGGAGGTATTGGGAAATTTGGAGCATGTTTTGTTCGGACTCATTTTTGGAGGTATGGGGTTGAACGAAGAGCTGTCCTCTTTTCTGGAAACGAAATATGAAATCGGAGCGGATTGCGGATTCAGTGAGGTGTGTTTATACCTTGGAGGCCGGTTTGAGGCCAAGTCAGGAAGAATCCGCCGTATTCTAGAAGACTGCCTGAGCAGAAAAGAAATGAAATACTGTATCCTCGAGATGCCGAAGGAAAAGCTGCTGCTCGTTGTATTTTATGGTATAAGAGAGCCGGATATTTTGGAGAGATGGTTCCGCCATGAGATTATCGAGCTGCTTTTTGCCATGGGGAATATGGATATAGGGCTGGGCTGGATCAACGCTCTGGGTGCTGGAGAGCTGCGGGGGAGCTTCCAGAAATTACAGCAATATATGGAATGGAACATTTCCTTTGGCGATAAGGTAATGATCTCTTATCCGAAGATATTGCAGGTGCAGACCGCGGTCTGCATATATCCGATAGAGATAGAGAACAGTTTAAAGGCTGCCGTCTGCGCCTTGGATAAGGGGAGAATCGGAAAAAGCCTTGAGCGGTTCAATGCGTATTTTGGAACGGATTATATTTATGCGCCGAAAGAAATCAAGGAAAGTTACGTGAGATTCTTATGGGTGATGATGAACGTTTCGAAAGAAATCGGCCTTTTAGACTATGAAAAGCTTGAGCAGCAAAAAATATTGGAGAAAATTATGAGCGCTGTCAACAAAGAGGAGCTGAAAAAGGTTTCGGAGGAGATATTCTCTTTCCTTCGGGAGAGCATTCAGGAGGATGACGGCAATGTCGGTCTGAATGTGAAGAAGGCGGAAAGCATGTTTTTGGAATATTATCAGCAGGGAATTACACTGGAGGAAATCGCCGCCAGATTGAACCTGACACCGGAGTATTTAGGGATGCTGTTTCACAAAGAAAAAGGAGTTAAGTTCAGCGCTTATGCCAGAGATTATCGCATTGCGAAAGCGAAGGCAATTCTTATTAGCAGTCAGATGAAGCTTGGTGAGGTAGCGGACAGGGTCGGATATTCCGATGCGAAATATTTCAGCAGAGTATTTAAGGAATGTACCGGGCAGCTTCCGGCAGAATATAGAAAAACACATAAATAATCTTAGGAAAGTCCTCCTTTTAAAGTTTTGTTGAGTTTCGGCGGCAAAAGAGACTGACTATAATGAAGATACCGAAACAAGTGAGGAAGCTCGCTAAAACAATGAAGGAGGAAAGGTGAAATTATGAAGAGGGTATTGGCAACAATTATGGCAACAGCCATGACGGCAGCGCTTTTTACAGGCTGCGGACAGGCGCCTGCGCAGGAGACCGGTAAAGATACGACAGCAGCTACTACAGAAACAGCATCCGAGGCGGCAGCAGAAACAACTGAAGCAGAAAGTCCGCAGGAGCAGAGCAGCGCGTCGGGAGACGTAACGATTTGGTATTATTGGGAAACCGAGGGACATCAGAAGGCATTGAACCATTTAATTGAGGAATACAACAATTCCCAGAATGCGGTAACGGTAGAAGCGAAGTACGTTCCCTTCGCAGACTTTAAGAAACAGTTGTCGATAGGAGCGTCGGCGGATGTGCTTCCCGACTTGGTTATTTTGGATAATCCCGACCATGCTTCTTATGCTTCGATGGGAATTTTTGCGGATATTACGGATAAATTCGATGTCAGCACTTATTATGAAGGTCCGGTTAATTCCTGTACGCTGGACGAAAGGCTTTACGGAGTTCCTTTCGGCAGCAACTGCCTGCTTCTTTACTACAATAAAGATATGCTTGAGGCAGCAGGACGTGAGGTTCCCGCTACATGGGATGAGCTGCTGGAAACGGCAAAGGCATGTTCTAAGGATAATGTATCCGGCTTCGCACATTGCAGTTTACAGAACGAAGAAGGAACCTTCAATTTCCTTACATGGCTCTGGTCTACGGGATCATCTTCTTATGAGATGAATTCTGAAGGCGGCATTAAGGCTCTGACGGCTGTTAAGAATATGGTAGATGAAGGTGCTATGACAAAAGAAGCCATCAACTGGACGCAGGGCGATACGATGAATCAATTTATTTCCGGTAACCTCGCTATGATGATCAACGGAACATGGCAGGTTCCCACCATGAGAGAAGAAGTGCCCGATTTGAACTGGGGTGTGGCTCCTATCCCGATGGATGCACAGCAGGCTTCAGGGCTTGGCGGAGAGAACTATGCAGTTATCGCCGGGGGCAATGAAGATGCGGCTATTGATTTCCTGAGATTTGCAACTACCGAGGAAAACTGCTTGTACATGATGAATGCGATGGGATATATTTCCTCCGACTCTAAGATTGCGGCAAATCAATTCAAGGGAGATGAGGTATACGAAGCGTTCGTAGAGGAAATGCAGTATGCTTACGCCAGAGGACCTCTGCCTGAGTGGCCGGATATATCAGATGCGATTTCCCTGGCATTTAATGAAGTCATGACCGGTGCGAGCACGCCGGAGGATGCGGCGGCAAAAGCGCAGACGACCATTGATGGGATATTAGCCCAGTAAAAGGTTGAAAGGGGCAGGAAAAGCAGCAAAATGTGATTCCCTGCCCTTTTTTTGTCCAAAAATGGAGGAAACGTAATGAAAAACATAAAAAAATTCTTTAAATACGATAATGCAGGCATTTTTTTCGTGCTTCCGGCGCTGGCATATATGCTCGCTTTTGTGGGCTACCCTATTATATACAATTTTATTCTCAGCTTTCAGGATGTGACCGCCAGGAATCTCAAGAACGGGATAAGAGATTTCATAGGGTTCAAAAATTATATCGACTTATTTACGCAGGACAATGTGCTGACTGCATCGCTGTGGAATACGCTTGTATTCACCGTTTCCTGTTTGGTATTTCAATTTATCGTTGGTTTTGCTCTGGCAGTATTTTTTAACAAAAAGTTCGCTTTTTCCAAACCCGTAAGAGGGCTTCTGATGATGCCGTGGATGATACCGATTACGATTACGGGCCTTATTTTCAAGTTTATGTTTGGAACCGATGTGGGAATCATCAATTATTTTCTAAAAACCATAGGACTGATCGGAGAAAATGTGGAATGGCTGACCAGTACGACTACGGCTATGCCTGCCGTAATCTTTGCAAATATTTGGATCGGTATTCCTTTTAATATGATTTTGATTGCTACGGGGCTTACGATTATCCCGACGGAATTGTACGAAAGTGCTTCTATCGACGGCGCTAACAAACTTCAGTCATTCTGGAGAATAACAGTTCCCCTGTTAAAGCCTACTATAGAATCCGTGCTGATTCTCGGATTTATTTACACCTTTAAGGTCTATGACCTGATATATGTTATGACCAGCGGCGGGCCGGTGAATTCTACACAGGTCTTGTCCACCTATTCCTACAAGCTGTCCTTTGAAATGTTTAAGTACAGCAAAGGAGCGGCGGTAGCCAATATACTGTTTGTTATTTTATTTCTTATAAGTCTGGCGTACTTAAAATATGTGTATACGGAGGAGGAAGCATAATGGGAGCAGAAGTGAAATTATCGAAGAGTAAAAATGCCATATATTGCATTGTTTCTATACTGGTCTTATGCATTCTTTTATTTCCGCTGTATTGGATATTGGTTACGTCCTTGAAAACGGAGAAGGAAATCTTTCAGATTCCCCCGACCTTTTGGCCCGGGGTGCTGAATCTGAATTCTTATATGGTGCAGTTTAACAGCGGAGATTTTAATATGTTTCATTCTTTTGGAAACAGCATGATCATTTCCTTATCCGCGATGTCGATAGCGGTGGTGCTGGCAGTCCCCGCATCTTATGGTATCGCCCGGTATGCCTTTGCAGGAAAAAGGGGAATCATCCTCATATTTCTTGTGACGCAGATGCTTCCGGTATCCGTGCTTCTTACGCCGTTGTTCATTATGTTTAAGAATATGCATTTATACAATACCTTTTTTTCCACTATTTTAGCGGATGCAACGATAGGAATCCCTTTTTCGGTATTGATCCTTAAGAACTATTTCGCATCCATACCAAAAGAATTGGAAGAGGCGGCTTATATCGACGGATGTAACAAGTTCACGGCATTTCTCAGGGTATTGATTCCGATTGCGAAGCCTGGCGTGATAGTTTGCGGCATTTTTTCCTTCCTTTATGCGTGGGGCGATCTTGCTTACGGCATGACTTTTATTCTGGACCAGGAGAAACGTCCGATTACAGCAGGAATTTTTAATTTCATGGGCCAGTATGGAACGAAATGGAGCTATTTGACGGCATTTGCTGTAGTAACGATTATTCCGGTAGCCCTTATATTCATTCTCATGCAGAAATATATTATCAGCGGCATGACGAGCGGAGCGGTCAAAGGCTAGGGAGAGGAAGTTAGAAGGTGGAGGATTAAAAGAAAAGCGCTTTCAACGATTGATTTTAAGTCCGCTAAAGCGGCTATGGGGTATCAGTATGAAAAAAGAAAAACACGAAGGGGATAAAAAGAGAAAAGTAACGACCAGTATAAAAAAGCTCTTGATTGCCGGTTTTTCCATTCCGGTCATCTGCGTTATCATAGTCGGAGTCTTCTCTTATCAAAGGGCCTCGGAGGAAATCGTAGCCGTATGCGAAGAATCTATGAAAAATACGATGAAAATGACATTGCAATATCTGGATTACGTATTTGCCGGAGTCCAGTCGGAATGTGTTCAGCTTCTCGTGGATGACAATACGGTAAATTACATAAAGGGATCGTCCTTTGATATCATGGAAAAAAACAAGCAGCTAAGTGCGGTAAAAACCAATGTGCTCGCCAAGGAAAAGGCGAATAAATTTATTTCCGGCATTCATCTGATTCCTTCCGGCAAGCTGCAGACCGTTACATCGGCCTCCGTTATTCAGACTGGATTTTTCGAGGAGCTGGAAGAAGGCATTGCGGAAAAAAGCAGTTGGACCGGCAAACATACATTGATTGATGAGAGGCTTAACATCGCTAAAGATGACTATGCGCTGTCTTATATGCAAAAAAGCATGGAGAATAATGCAGTAGTCGTAGTGGATATTGGAAAAGCTGAGTTGGTACAGCTTCTAAAAGAACTAGATTTCGGCGAAGGGAGCAGGATTTCACTCATCACTGCCGACGGGCGGGAAATAGCAGCAGGCCGGGACGATGGGATAGCCTTTATGGGGGAAGACTTTTTCAAGGAAATTAACGGAGAAGGTTTTAGCAGCTTAAGCCAATATGTAACCTATGAAGATAAGGAGTATTTGTACGTTCAGATGCAAAGCGGACAAAATGGTGCACTTTTATGTGCCATGATTCCCGAAGAAACAATTATGACGAGAGTGTCATCTATTAAAATGGTAGTCTTTCTTTTCGTAATACTCTCCTGTTTTCTTGCCATACTGACCGCTGCATTTATTTCGAAGCAGTTGGTGAAGGCGGTGAAAGGAATGGCTCAAATATTGGGAGAGGTTTCCGAAGGAAATCTTTTGGTAAAGGAGAAAAGCTTTTACCTGAAGGAAATAAACGTTTTATCAGGACATGTGAGCCGGATGATCGGGAAGACGAAAAAAATGCTCATCCAGGTCAAGAACTGCGACTGCGCCATAGAGGACTCGATGGAGAATCTGAAGGTATCTTCTGCAGATGTGCAGGAGACGGCGGCATCCATTACGGATGTGGTAAAGGATATCAATCAGGGAATCTCCAGGCAGGCGACAGAGCTTGAAAGGTGCCGGGAGAAAATGGAGTATCTTTCGGAGCAGATTGAGCTTGTAAACGAAAGTACAGGAAAAATAAAAGCGACGGCGGACAAGACGGACGAGTTTATATCCGGTATGGAAATAACGATGACAGAGCTTCAGGAAAACGCCAAAGATGTGGAAGCAGTGTCGGATACCGCAGTGAAGCACATGCTGCAACTAAAGGAACAGTCGGCAAATATCGAAAGCTTTTTGGAAATAATAAATGAAATGGCCGACAGCACGAATCTGCTTTCACTGAACGCTTCGATAGAGGCTGCAAGAGTAGGAGAAGCGGGAAGAGGCTTTGCCGTAGTAGCAGGAGAAATTCATAAGCTTGCGGACGGCTCTTCGCAGGCGGCTGAAGAGATCCGCAAAATTATAAAGGAAATAGAGCAGCAGGTAGTCAGGACTGAAAGTGCAGTTCATGAAACGAAGAAGGCGGTAGAAATACAGAAGGAGAAAGCGGAGCTGACAACCGGGACTTTTTATGCAATGCGGGAGCAGGTGGATGGCCTGACGGTCAGTCTGGAGCATATCGCGGAAAGCGTATCGGAAATGGACAGACAGAGGAAGGAAGCGCTGGAGGCGGTCCGGGAAATATCGGAGGTTTCCGAGGAGAATATTTTGTATTCCGACAAGGTCATGGAGCAGGTAAAGCAGCAAAAGGCACTGAGCGGAAATCTGACCGGTATCGTTTCAGTGATGAAGTCGAATATGGAGGAGCTGGGCAAGGCGCTGAATCAGTTCAGGGTTGACGAAAAGGAGAAAAGTTTTCAAAATGAAAAGTAAGAAGATGAATAAGATTGATTTAAAAAATATTCGTATAGACGATAATTTTTGGGTGAAGCGGCAAAGTCTGATTACAGATGTAGTGATTCCCTACCAGGAAGCCATTCTGGACGATAAGGTGGAGGGAGTGGAGAAAAGCCATGCGTTTGCTAATTTCCGTATAGCTGCGGGCCTGGAGGATGGGGAGTTCTATGGAATGGTGTTTCAGGACAGCGATGTAGCCAAGTGGCTGGAAGCAGCAGCCTATTCCCTATGTATAAAGCCTGATGAGGATTTGGAAAAAAGGGCGGATAATATCATAGATATTATTGAAAAAGCGCAGCAGGCGGACGGTTATCTGAATACCTATTTTACCATAAAGGAGCCTGAGAAGCGCTGGACCAATCTCCATGAATGCCATGAATTATACTGCGCGGGGCATATGATGGAAGCAGCGGCAGCCTATTATGAAGCCACCGGAAAGGACAAGCTTCTGGGAGTGATGGAACGGATGGCGGACCATATAGAGAACCGTTTTCTTGCGGAGAAAAGAGAAGGAATTCCCGGACATCAGGAGGTGGAAATCGGCCTGATGCGCATGTACCATGTGACAGGTGAGAATAAGTATTTGAAGCTGGCACAGCATTTTATCGATGAAAGAGGAAAGAACCCGCAATTTTTTATAGAAGAAACGCAAAAGCGCGGATGGAAACATGAAATCATGGACCCCTACAACATGAAATACAACCAGAGCTTTGCGCCGGTAAGAAATCAAAAAACAGCGGAGGGGCATAGCGTCAGAGCCGTATATATGTTTACAGCCATGGCCGATATTGCCGGTGTGACCGGAGATGAAGAGCTGCTCAAGGCGTGTGAGGCCATCTGGGAAAACTGTGTAAATAAGAGGATGTACATTACCGGAGGAATCGGTTCGAATGCGGAGGGAGAGGCCTTTACCATAGATTATGACTTGCCCAATGATTCCGTTTATGCGGAAACCTGTGCATCTGTAGGGCTGATTTTCTGGGCGGAAAAGATGCTTGGGATAACGGGAGACGGACAATATGCGGATATTATGGAACGGGCTTTATACAATGGAGTACTGAGCGGCATGCAGTTGGACGGTAAAAGATTTTTCTATGTCAATCCGCTGGAAGTAAATCCCGGCGTGTCGGGAGAGCTCTTTGGCTATAAGCATGTGCTGCCCCAGAGACCCGGTTGGTATCAGTGTGCATGCTGTCCTCCCAATGTAGCGCGATTGATTGCGTCCCTTGGAACTTACATATGGAGAGAAGAAGAGGGAATTATTTATTCTGATCTGCACATAGGAGGAACTGCAGAATTAGAAAATGCGACGATACGGACTGTGTCAGAATTCCCATGGAACGGAGCTGTCTCTTATGAAATTGTACCTAAGGGAGGAAAGAAGGAATTTACCCTTGCCATACGTATTCCCTCCTATGCCGAAGGCCATAAGCTGTCATTAAACGGACGGGATATAACAGCGCAATACGGGGTGCACAAGGGCTATTGCTTCATATCCAGAGAGTGGAATGTGCCGGATAAGCTCTCCCTTACCTTTGATATGAGGATAAGAAAGGTACATACAAATACAGCAGTCAGGTCGAATATCGGCTGTGCCGCACTGCAAAGAGGCCCTATTGTCTATTGCTTGGAAGGGGCAGACAACGGAGAAAGACTCCAGGAGCTTCATATTTTGAAAAAAGGTGCCTTAAAAGCGGAAGATTATCAGGAGAATCTGCTAGGGGGAATCGTACCCATTAAGGCTCAGGGCAGCCGCATTTACGCAAATGGAGAATTGTACTTCGAAGGGGAATTCGAAAGAAAAGAAGAAATGTTGACCGCGATTCCTTATTATGCATGGGGAAATAGAGGCTTAAATCAGATGAAAGTGTGGATACACGAGGATGGAGGTATTCTATGATCGAAAAAAGAGATGGCAAACTGGTATTTTACTTCGATGGCGAAGAGGTATGGCTGGAGGCGTGGGGACCGGATGCGCTGCGAATCCGGGCAACGAAGAACGATAGCATGCCGGCAGCAGACTGGGCCTTATGCAAGGCGCAAAAGACGGATTACCATATAGAGATATATGATAATGGCGGAGCGATTACAAATGGAGGGATAAGGGCGGAAATTTCCAAGTTTGGAAAAATAAGCGTATACAACCGGAATGATCAATTGATTTTGGAAGAATACAGCAGAAACAGAAAGGATGTCTGCGGAGAAAAATGCAGTGCACTGGAAGTGGAGGCGAGGGAATTCAAGGCCATTCCCGGCGGGGATTATCATCTGACACAGCGTTTTGAGTCTCTGGATAAAAATGAAAAGTTGTACGGTATGGGACAGTATCAGCAGCCATATCTGGACCTAAAGGGGCTGGATCTGGAGCTTGCCCATAGAAATTCCCAGGCCAGCGTTCCTTTCCTGCTCTCTTCTTCAGGCTATGGACTTCTCTGGAACAATCCGGGAGTGGGAAGGGCAGTGCTCGGTAAAAATATCATGAGCTTTGAGTCCTATTCCACGAAAGTTCTGGACTATTGGGTAGTGGCGGGAGATACTCCGGCCCGGATAGAGGAAGCCTATGCGAATGTTACAGGAAAGGTGCCGATGATGCCGGAATACGGCCTCGGCTTCTGGCAGTGCAAGCTGCGCTATCAGACGCAGGAAGAGCTTCTTGAGGTTGCCAGAGAGTATAAGAGAAGAAATCTGCCCATCGACGTGATTGTCATCGATTTCTTTCATTGGCCGAAGCAGGGGGAGTGGAAATTGGATCCGGTATTCTGGCCGGACCCGGAGTCGATGGTAGCGGAATTGAAGGAAATGGGAATCGAGCTTATGGTTTCCATATGGCCCACGGTAGACAGAGAAAGCGAGAACTATGAGGAAATGCTTGAGAAGGGCTATTTGATCCGTACAGACAGAGGTTTCCGGGTAGGGCTTGATTTTCAGGGAGCGACTATTCACTATGATGCCACTAATCCGGGCGCAAGGAATTATTTATGGGATAAAGTGAAAAAGAATTATTATGAGTATGGGATAAAGATATTCTGGCTGGATGAGGCAGAGCCTGAATATAGTGTATATGATTTCGATAACTATCGGTATCATATGGGAAGCAATTTACAGATAGGAAATATATATCCGAAAGAATATGCCAGAACCTTTTACGAAGGAATGGAAGCGGAAGGGCAGAATAATATTGTAAACCTTCTCCGCTGTGCGTGGGCAGGAAGCCAGAAGTACGGAGCACTTGTATGGTCCGGGGATATCGCCTCCAGCTTTGACAGTATGCGCAATCAGCTTGCCGCGGGGTTGAATATGGGAATTGCCGGTATTCCTTGGTGGACTACCGATATCGGAGGCTTCCATGGAGGGAACCCGGAAGATTCTGATTTTAGAGAGCTGTTCATAAGGTGGTTTCAATGGGGAGCTTTTTGCCCTGTCATGAGGCTGCACGGAGACAGAGAACCAAGGCAGCCCCGTCAGGGAACAACGGGTGGAAGCGCCTGCTGCTCCGGAGCTGCTAATGAAGTATGGAGCTACGGGGATGAGGTATATGATATTTGTAAAAAATATATGGAGATCAGGGAAGACCTGCGGGATTATATCCGTGAACTGATGGTGCAGGCCCACGAAAAAGGCACCCCTGTCATGAGACCCCTGTTCTATGAATTCCCGGAGGATATGAGCTGTTGGGCTAACGAAGAGGAGTACATGTTCGGAGAAAGGTACCTTGTGGCTCCCATCCTATTGGCCGGACAGCGCCGGAAGGAGGTATACCTGCCTAAAGGCTGCCGCTGGGAAGCGATGGATAATGGAACCGTATATTCAGGCGGAGCGCATATTATGGCAGATGCACCGATAGACTATATGCCGGTATTCAAACGATGTTAATAAAATAAAAGCTTTTTGAACTTGAAAAACATACGAAAAACAACATCACGGACAGAATGAAAGATGCAGTTTAGAAGAGAACGGTCATTTAAGAAATAAATACTAAGCTCTTCGGGGATGGTAAAAACGCAATGATGGTGAACACAAGAAATGAGTTTATAGGAGATGTGAAAAGAGTGAAAGAGATTGTATTTATAACCACATAAAGTGCAGAAACGGCTCTTGCAGCGAAAAAGGACGAATTTGAGTTCACCACAAAGAGGGAAGCCAAACATAGCGCCGCCCTTGGAAGGATTCGCACAGTCAAGCATACGCTCTATATTTTCGACAACAGAGTGTCTGGGATGAAGTTCATAAATGATGTGTTCATAATAGTCAGTAAAAATGATCTGTAAGATATTCATAAAAGAATTTTACAATAAAGAAGCACAAAGCCCCCTCCTAAATCCCTCATGAATGAGGGACAAGGGATTCGAGAGTGCCCAAGGCACTTTTGTTCCAGAATATGCGGCGGATATAGTTTCGCTCCAGCCATTCGGATTCCAGTAAAGCGTCCTGAATTTCATCGGGAATTTTAATAAAAAAAATGGCGTTATAAAACGGGTAATAGTCCGCAGGTTAATCTTTTCCAAATTTTATTGTAATAGACTTAGGGTCAATTTGGCCCTAAGTTGGTATCATTTCCAACGAAGTAATGAGGGAAACAATTCTTTCATTTGGCCTTTTGCTTCAGCAGCACTCATGTTAGAATAAACTTCTAACATGGGGGGTATGCAAGCTTCAATCATTTCATCCATAGTATAGCCATAGGTAAACTGCCCATTTTCAAAACACTTGTTGCAATAGTCCGTATTTTTGGTCTTATCCGCATTACTTCCGAAATCCACCTCACTCATGGGGCGACTACAACTCTGGCATATTTGTTCTTTCATCTTAAAGCCTCCTTAATGATTGTTTGGTTACGACTTTATTATAACAATCATAAGTTGACAACATCATTTCATGTTATAAATATTTACTTTGAAGTTTATTTTTTAGTTTTACTATGCGTACCTGTTGTGACTTTGATAAATAGTCAATTCGCCCATCAAGCACATCCAAAAACTGCTTTACATTAGTGCAATCTATGCAGACAGAAATGCGCTCCGCATGTTGCGCTACTTCTTTTGGTCTGCATTTCTTCAAATGTTCCATCAAAAAAGGTAATATTTGTTGACGATATTGATTGCGCTCAACGCATAACCTTGCCAATACAGAAACGCCGTTATCCACAGTGATAACACTTCCTTGTTGAATAGCGTAAGTAATCGAATCAACATTTTCGTATATAATAGGATGCTTTAATTCAACTATCGTAGAAAGTGCAGTCATTGCACCCCAAATTAGGCGGTTATTAGGTGAGTGAAGCAGTCGAATAAAGTCATTTACATAGTCGGCAATTAAGTCCGGCTGTGCCTCTCCAATTTCATAAAGCACTTTAATACAGTCGTTTGCTATTTTCTTATCCTTGTTTTTTAGACCGGAGACAATCTCATTCACTCCGTCCTTATCCTCACTTTCACACAAATGACGGGCTAACTCAATATTTAAGGTTTCATCGTTCCGATTATTCGCGCAAGCTAATTTTTCAAGCATTATAATCCTCCTCATATTTTTGTGTTATTTTCTGGATGCCTGCTGCCAACCGTAATCTTAATGTCAAAGGCTCCAGCACTTCCAGATCTGCGCCATATGATAAAAGGTAACCATAAAGTGAATTATCATCAGGCATTTCAGCATTAACAATAAACGAACCATCAAGATTAGATACTATGTCTTGTTCTTCAAAATCATCATAAGCGCGATGAATACTGGTGGCATTTATTTTCAATATCATTGAAATATATGTAATATCAGGATTCTCTATTGGCGGAGCAGAATATATACTCCTGTCAAAATAATGGTCATTCATAAATATGTGTTTGATTCTCTTAATTTTGAATAGTCTATAATCATTTTTGTTGAGGCAATATCCATACAAATACCATGATTTTTCTTTGTATATTAGTTTTAATGGATAAATAGTCCGCGTCGTTTTTTTGCCGGACACGTCCATGTAGTCAATCTCTATTTCTTGAGATTTGATTATGGCCTGTCTAAGCTTTTCAAACTTTTCATTGTCATTTGCGGTCTTTTTGCCCCAACGCGAAAAATCAACGTCAATCCAAGTCTCAGATGATTTTTGAAACAAACTTTCCAACTTTGCTAAAAGATCGTCAACATTTATTTCACTTGTGACGCTTATTGATTGTAAAGCAAGTAATATTTGCTTTTGTTCATCTTCTGAAATTGCCGTTTTATTCAGGGTAAAGTTCTCAAGTATTGATAGTCCGCCGCCTTTGCCTTGTACCGTGTATATAGGGATACCAGCTTGCGAAAGTATATCAATATCTCGCAAAATAGTTCTCTTAGCAACCTCGAAATGCTCTGCCAATTCACTGGCTGTTGTCCGCTCTTTACTTAACAATAAATATACTATCTCAAAAAGACGATTTATTTGCATATTATTCATCTCTATTTAATTATAACATGATAACATGACGAGGGTAAGTCACCTTTAAGAGTTCGTTATATGCGGCCACCCATTTAATAACATCGCATTTGTTGCAATAAAATTGATCGGCAATATCTTGATAAGAATATTTTTCTTCTAAATATTTTTTTACCATCTTAAGCTTCAATTCGTTTAAGTAAATTTTCTTTCCGGACATAAAATAAGCCCCTTTCATTAGATTTTATTTTATCTAACAAAAGGGGTTCACTTCATAAGCCGGTGGTTCAGATTAATAGGAAAGAGTTTCTATTAAAAAAAATGGATGCGCAGCTGCGCGCACGGAACAACGGCTGTACTGACGAAGTACTTGGTCGCGAGAATGTATGAAGCACACTTTTGTTCCTGTCCCGGTACAAGAATATCGTATCGGGAATTTTTGCATTTTCTGTTTCCGTTCTGTCTTACATAAATTGCTGGGGAAACTGGCGCATGATTCCTGAAGAAAAATAATCAGCCATATCCAGAGCTTCCTGCTCTACGCGGTTGAAGGCTGCAATACCGACTTCAAAGTCATTTGCGAGCTGGGCTTCTACTTCCTGTGTGGTCAGGTTGAGATGGTCGTAAAGCATCTTCCGAACGTCTTCGAGGTTGTAAAAGGGATTAATGCTGCTGAATGCTTCCGCCATTTGATCTGCATTCTGATACCATCTTCTGGTAAGGTCCTCTGCTTCCGCAGTGTTATCGTCGCGTAAGGCAGTGATCAAGTCGGCTCCGATTGTTAGATGTTCAGTTAAGAGCTGTTCGATGGTCCCTGCGGTAGCCGGAGAATAGAAGTTTGCGAATATTGCCGCGGCATCCGCCGGATTTTCAAGGAGGCGGGCCTTGGTAGCATCTTCATCCGCCAGCCGGTTCGCAATGCTGATGAGAAGCAGGCGTGTCCAGTATACGTGCTGTATCCACACTTCACGCATATCGCCAAGAAGGTTGAACTGCATGGAAGGGTTGGGGCAGGCGGGAGGATCCGAAGGGAATGCTTGCGAAATAAATTGTTCGCTGGGGCAAATGATAATATTGCTTCCTATTTGAAGATTGTATGGGTCGAGGCCGGGATTCAGAGCGAGAATATCTTGCACCGTAGTCTGGAAATAGCGGGAAAGCTGATATAGATTGTCACCCCTGCGGATTGTATATTGTACTTTTTGAAAACAATTCATATAGATATCTCCTTTTCATTTATTAGTATCATATGCCTTGAAGGCCCCTTTGCCACATGCTGCTTTGTCATAGAGAGGGAAAAAAGGCGTGTGGATAAGAAAAAAATGTTTAAATGAAAAATGGGGCATGCTATACTAAATTTGACGATGTACGGTTAAAAAAAGGAGGAGGCAGCTTGCAGGTAGTTGAGAATATTCAATTTATAAAAGGCAGTAAAGAAGAAGCGTTGCCGGAGATGCCGTTCGGTTTTCCTCATCTCGCTTCCTATGTCGAATTTAATAAAGAGACACACAGTCAAATACCCTGGCATTGGCATAAAGAGATGGAGTTATTTTACATTGAGCAAGGGAGCCTTGAATATCATACGCCCGGAGGGAGAACTTTTTTTCCGCCCGGAAGCGCGGGGCTTATTAATTCTAATATTCTTCATATGACAAAGCAGCCGAAGGGAGAGGAGAAAACGATTCAGAAAGTTCATATTTTTGACGTCTCTCTTATCGGCGGAAGACCGGGGAGTCTGATGGAACAAAAATATATCAGGCCGCTTATAACATCTCCGTCAATTGAAGTTCTGGGGTTTTATCCACAAAAGGAGGAGCATAAGGAAATCCTGGAGAAAGTAAGGAAATCCTTTGAAATTGAAAAAGAGGAATTTGCTTATGAAATAAAATTAATTGAACTGTTATCTGGAATATGGTATCGTCTTCTGGAAACATTGGAAGAGACATGGCAGGAAAAGCAAGGGAAAAGTCCGCGGCATGAAAAGGCAAATGAAAAGCTTAAAATGATGCTCAGTTTTATTCATGAGCATTATGATGAAAAGATTTCGGTAAAGGAAATTGCGGATGCAGCATTTATCAGCGAACGGGAATGCTTCCGGTCCTTCAAGGAGAATATGAGGATGACTCCGATAGAGTATCTCAATGATTATAGATTGCAGTTAGCATGTAATTTGCTGGTAAGCACCAGGGAACCGATTACTTCGATAGGAAGTGTCTGCGGTTTGGGAAGCAGCAGCTATTTTGGAAGAGTTTTTCGGGAGAATAAGGGGTGCACTCCGATGGAATATCGAAAAAAATGGCAGGATAGTGATAAAGATTGGCATTAAAAGTATATTTTTATGTGAATATCTGCGTTATATTAATATCGTAACGAGCAAGCCTTATGTAACCTGAGAAATAGTTTGAAGGAGGATGCAGATGTTCAAGTTTAATATTTTAGATATGCCGGCTTTTCTAAAGGCTGTGAATGATTGCAGCGGCACGGTTAATATAGTTCAGGAAAATGGATATAAGAGTAATATTAATAAAGAATGGAGTATACAATCTGCGTTAAAGGAAAGATTCAGGGAGAATCATAACAGCCTGAAGATAACTCTTTCCATACCGGATTACAAGGACTATCTGAAAGTTGTCCATTGTTTAATTAGTTGATGTATATATTTCATCATAAATAAAGGGCTTGTTTACCTAATATGGGTAAACAAGCCTAATCCCTTTTCTGAGGGAAATTTTCTGTTTTTACGCGAGGATTTCTCCATTAGTACCTATTGTTATTACTTGCCAAGGTATGAATTTTCCGCTTGCCTGAAGGGCGGTTTTGGCAGCAGCTTCGATTCCTCCGCAGCAGGGAACTTCCATTCTTACGATTTTTACGCTCTTTATATTGTTGTTCCTTATGATTTCCGTTAATTTCTCGCTGTAATCCTCCATGTCAAGCTTAGGGCAGCCGATAATGGTAATATGGTTCTTGATAAAATCGCGGTGGAAATTACCATAGGCATATGCAGTACAATCGGCGGCGATTAACAGATTGGCATTGTCGAAATAAGGTGCATTAACGGGAACCAATTTAATCTGAACAGGCCACTGCATCAGTTCGCTGTTTATTTCTTCAACGCCATGGCTCTTCTCTTCGGCAGGAGGAGCTTTTCTTTCGAGAGCCTGTGAGCGGGAACCGGGACAGGTAAATGCCGGAGCGGCGTCCCTTTCCTTTTTCAATTGATTCTGTTTTACGGCTTCTTCATCATATGCAGCCGCTTCACGTTCTTCGAAGCTAATAGCTTCCGTAGGGCAGACAGGAAGGCAGTTGCCCAGACCGTCGCAGTAATCATCCCGAAGCAGTACGGCTTTGCCGTCTACCATTCCAATAGCACCCTCGTGACAAGCAGCCGCGCAGGCACCGCATCCATTACATTTATCCGCATCAATTTTTATAATCGTTCTTTTCATCTTAATATCATCCTTTCCGATTTAGACTCGTTACTCCGTATTTTCTTTCTTGTTCTTATGTGATGAGTATAGTAAAATATTAAAAAGAAGTATGTTGTTTTTGCAACGCAAATAAAATGATTAAAAAATTTTTAAAATTATACACTTGTAACTATTAGAAAGTGTCAGGTTGCCGGTGTGAAAGAAAGCAGAACTCTCATTGCTGTTTGTACTGCGCCCGAAGGCGCGCGAAATGGAGGATTTTATGAAAGAATATTTTGAAATTATAAAACGAAGTCCGCTTTTTGCAGGTATTGAAGAAAATGAAATAGAAAAAATGTTCTGTGTTCTCGGAGCGTATATCGAAAGCTATGAAAAAGAAGAATTTATTTTCAGAACAGGAGAACACGTACATCTGCTCGGTATGGTACTCCATGGGGATGTCCATATCGTGAGGGAGGATTTTTGGGGAAATAGGAATATTTTAACGGAGATCGGTCCCGGACAGATTTTTGCAGAGACCTATGCATGCCTTCGCTTTGAGGAACTGGGAGTGGATGTGGTTGCGGCTGACAAGGCGGAAGTTCTTTTTCTCGATATTTACAAAGTGACCGGTGCGGACGGAGTGGAAAGCAGATTTCACAATATTCTGATTCGAAACCTCTTAGATGTGCTTGCGGGGAAAAATTTGATGCTGACGGCGAAAATGGGACATATCATGCAGAGGAGCACAAGGGAAAAGCTGCTGTCCTATCTCTCAGAGCAGTCGAGAAAGGCTCACAGCCCGGAATTCATAATTCCTTTTGACAGACAGCAGATGGCCGATTACCTTTCCGTAGATCGGAGCGCCATGTCGAAAGAGCTTGGAAAGCTGCGTAAAGAAGGCATTATTTCCTTCGAAAAAAATAAGTTTAAGCTTAGCAGTTCCGGATGCGGAGCGCTTGACTTTGCAGAAAAAAATGTTATAGTAAAATAGTAATTGTTATTAATTTCACAACTGTAAAATGATAATCTATGCAGATAAAAATATATGGAGGTTAGGGTTATGGATGCTAATATTTTCAGAGATATGTCTTACGGAGTATACATTGTTTCGACGATGGATGGGGAGCGTCCAACGGGTTGCATTGCCAACAGCATCATGCAGATTACATCTGATCCGGCGACCGTAGCGATAAGCATTAATCACGATAATTACACGAACGGCTGTATCGATGCCAATGGCAATTTTACTTTTTCCATTCTCGCAGAGGATTCCGATTCCGGCTTGATCGGTAAATTCGGCTTCTGCTCAGGAAAAGATGTGGACAAGTTCACGGATGTAAATTACGAAATAGTTCAGGGAGTACCCGTAGTAAAATCTACGTGCGGTTATGTAGTTTGCGAAGTCATCAACAAGATGGAGACAGCCAGCCATACGGTATTTTTAGGAAAGGTACTGGATGCGCAGGTTTATGACCCTTCGTCACAAGCGATGACCTATGCTTATTACCATAATGTGATAAAAGGAAAAAGTCCTAAAAATGCTCCGACTTATTTGCCTGAGGAAAAACCCCAGCCGGCAAAAGAGAGCGGAAGCAAGGTGAAATATGTCTGCCAGGTGTGCGGATATGTTTATGAAGGAGAAGACCCAATACCGGAGGAGTTCAAATGTCCCGTTTGCGGAATGGGATCCGATAGGTTTACGAGGGTAGAAGAATAAAAGTAAGAATAAGAGATTGAGAAGGCGTAAGCGGCTGTGTTTTCTAAATGAAACCATTTATGTAGTGATGGTGGGTTTCAGTGAGAAAATGCAAGCCGCTTTTTTATATCACAGGAAATACCTTGCTGTTTTAACGTGTGAAAGTATTACCTTACCATGATATAAACACGAGTGGAAAACACTCGTGTCGCTCTCCGTGCAAAGGATGCGCAGCTACGCACGCAGAATAAAAATAGTGATGCCGAAGAAAGTTTTTATAGAGAAATCCGGATTGAACATGATGAATATAAAAGAGGGTGTGAGCTTCACAAACAGATTGTCAACCAATGTAGAAAAAAAGTTGACAATAGTAAGCTGAAATGATATACTTTCACAGAGCTCAAGAAAAGCAACAGCATAATTAAGAAATAACAACAAAATAAAACAGTACCAAAACAGCACTAAAATTTAATAACAATAAAACTTAATAGTAAATTAAGTAATCAATATTTTTGGATTGAGACGGAGGATATGACATGGACGCAGTGAAGGTAGGAAAAAGTAAGACATATGATATGGCATACATAGCGATTTTTGCAGTGTTGATGGCGATTTGTTCCTGGATAGCAATTCCTACGATGGTTCCGTTTACCTTGCAGACCTTCGGGGTCTTCTTGGCAGTAGGTGTTTTAGGAGGCAAGAGGGGGACTGTCGCTATTTTAATTTATATACTGCTTGGGGCCATCGGATTGCCGGTATGGGCAGGAGGTACAGGCGGTATGGGGGTTTTGCTCGGTAATACAGGAGGATATATTATCGGATTCCTGTTTATTGCACTCATTATGTGGGGCGCGGAGAGGTTGTTTGGCAGGAAGAATTGGGTGATGATAGTTTCCATGGTATTAGGTCTGATTGTCTGCTATGCCTTTGGCACCTTGTGGTTCATGATGCTGTACGCGAAAAATACAGGAGCGGTTGGCCTTGGAACGGTTCTTGGCTGGTGTGTGATTCCGTTTATTATTCCCGATATTGTGAAGCTGGCGCTGGCGCTTATACTTAGCAGGCGTTTAAACAGAGTAATCGGAACTTTGTAGTTACGGTTAGGCTACGCAAGAACGTGATTCAAGAGATGCTTTCTGCTTTGTAAACCTCTGTAAGCAGGAAGAAAAGGATGCTGGAAAAAAGGAAATAAAAGCATTATGAAAATATATGAAATAAGACCCCATCATGGGCTGTGCCTCTCTTTTTTTGGAGGAAAGGGATACAGCAGCGAATTCGTAAAGCATATGGCGGAGATAAAAGCGGAGGTCAGCAAGAATCCCACCGTTCTACTCCATAGCCGGACGGATGAAATATGCAGTGTTTGCCCACACAATAAAAATGGGACGTGCGAAAGCGAGGAGAAGGTGCAGCGGTATGATAAAGAAGTGCTGCGATTATGCAGCCTGGACCAGAAAGCGGAAATAGAATGGAAGCTGTTCGAGCAGCTTTTGAATGAGAATATCTTGGTCGCCGGGAAGCGCGAAGCGGTTTGCGGCGACTGCGAGTGGAATGCCATTTGCAAATAAATTTTCATATATAACAACAGCCCACAGGCCGGAAGCTTTCGCTTACCGGCCTGTGCAGTAGATTTCAATGGACTTCGACATGAACTGTGCAGTACCGTCGCCGAACTCATCGAGGTTTTTACGGAATCGTTCATCCTCGGTATACATCATGCCGAGGGATGCAAGCATTTCATCGCCGCATGTGTAAAAGTGGTTGGAAATGCAATTCTGCCAGCTCTTTACCGCAGCTTGCGCCTGTTCGCTGCCGGGGGATAGCCCTTGGCTGCTAAGGTCTGCGAAGGTACGGAAGATTCCCTTTACCTCTGCGTCGATTTGTGCCCATTGCTCTTTGTTGTAGGAGGATGTGCGTTTCCTGCTCTGCGCATAAGCTTGCGTATTGCCCCAGCGTTCCTGCACTTCCTCTGCGTATTCTTTCATCGATTCTTCGATTTCTGTCATATCAAATTCTTTAAAACTCATGGTAGACTCTCCTTTTAATGTTTTTTCTGTTAAATTGATTAAATTGTTCAGGCGTTCCCGTTTCTTAAGAAGCAGCTCCCGATGCTTTTGCAAAGCTTTTGCTTTGTCGAAGAAGGGACTGGTCACTATTTCCTTTATCTCGATTAGAGGAAAGTCCAGCTCTCTGAAAAACAATATTTGCTGCAGCAGTTCGAGGTTATCTTCATTATAAAGGCGATACCCTGTTTCAGTCACAACGCCCGGCTTCAATAAGCCTATTTCATCATAATAGTGAAGAGTGCGCACAGTAACCCCGGTCAGGTCTGCGATTTCTTTTATTTTTAAATTCAATGTTGGAACACCTCCATTTCTCGGCCGTAACTATAATCTACACTATGACGTAACGTGAGAGTCAATATTATTTTATCATTTTTTGAATTTTTTATTAAGCCCGTTATTATCAGATTTATTACATATATTGCTTAGCCTATTGTATATTGTCAATGAAACACATCCTTTGCTTGTAATTATTGATAACTTTTTATATCTATTGTATAAATTATCAAAAAAATAGCAGTGTAATAAAAAGTTGTTACCCAATAACTTAACTGCTATAATAATAAATATTTACTGTTAAAGGAGGGTTATGATGAAGGTTATTATTGCCGATGACGAGGATAAAATCTGCCAGCTAATTTATAAACTAGTGGACTGGGAGCAATTGGATATGCAGGTGCAGGCTATTGTTCATAACGGAATAGAGGCCTTGGAAGCAATTCAGAAATACCATCCTGATATAGTGATAACGGACATCCGTATGCCGGGCTATGACGGTCTTGAAATGATCAGAAGGGCCAAAGAAACATGCACAGATATGGATATTATCATTATCAGCGGATACCGTCATTTCGAATATGCCCAGAATGCCATACGCTACGGTGTGAAGGACTATTTGCTCAAACCGATCAAGAAGGCGGAGCTTACGGATACCCTTACGAGAATAAGGGCGGAGTATATGGAGAAGAAGGAAAGGCTTTCCGCCGAAGAGCAGAACCGGATAACGGTCAAAAACAGTGTGGATAAGCTTAGATCTGCCTTTTTTACAGAGGTATTATTCCGAAAAGAGAAAAGGAAAGAAGAAATAACCATTGAGGTTATTAACGAAGAATATCATTATAAATTTAAGAGAGGCTGCTATCAAGTTGTCTTAATAAAAATAGATGGAATCGACAGCTCTTTTCAAAGCAATATTACTTATATTCAAGACAAGGTGCTGCAGTCGGTAAACAAGCGTCTTGCAGGGGAATGCTATGAAATGGAATGCGTATTTGACGGAAATATGTGTTATGCGGTGCTTAACTTCAGCAATGAAAGCAAGCGCTCCATCCGTAAAACACTGAAATCGATTTTGGACGAGCTGCTTTTGCAGAAGGATGTTTTGGAAAATCTGAGGATTACTCTTGGAGCGGGAATTGTAGAAGAGGATATATCCGGCTTTATCATTTCCTTAAAGACGGCGTCATGGGCAATCGAGCAGAGACTCATCCTGGGCATCAACAAAGTAATCGAGGGAGAGAACACATCGTTGAATGAAGTGGCCGACAGCAAGCTCTTTTACGACTTTAACAAACAGATGACGGATTCGCTGGAAAAGCTCAGTGAGGCCTCTCTCATAAATGCGCTCCGCTATTTGCAGACCGCTCTGAGGAATAAAGAGAATACGACTGGACACGAAATCATCCAAATGTCAAAGGAAGCGATGAATCTATATTTGTTCACCATGAGGCAGAACAAATTCGCAGTGAAGGAAGCGGAAAGCTTCTTTGAAAAATTCAGTACGAATATCGAGAACATAGGAACTGCGGATGAGGTTTTTTCCTACCTGACCAGGGCTATAGTAATGTCCTTTCGAAAGGCTGTGGCAGAGAAGCAGCAGGAAGACAATAAACCGATCCGGGATGCCAAGCAATATATGAAGGAGCATTTTAAAGAACCGGTATCCCTGGAAATTGTAAGCGATTTGGTCGGATTTAACGCAACCTACTTCAGCTCGCTGTTCAAAAAGGAAACGGGTAAAACATTCTCCGAATATTTAACGGAGATAAGAATGGAAAAGGCAAAGGAGCTTTTGAAGGATACCAATCTTAGTGTTGCCGCTATATGCACCGAGGTGGGATACAGCGACAATAAACATTTTACGAAAGGATTTGCCAAGTATACGAATTTAAAGCCCAATGAATATAGAAAAATATATTCGTAAACGCTGGAGGACCGTGTAAAACATAAATTTTCACAGCGAGATTTATTTTGCTTGCAGGTATTATGCCTAAGATGTGCTGTACATCCGGCTTAATGTTTGCAGGTATGGAAAGGGCATGGGTACTATTATGAGTAGAGATAAGAAGTATCTTATTGGAAATGTAAAGCTATGGCTTTTGCTGGTGCTACTGCTTCAGGTATTTCTGCTGGGCGGACTGCTGGTTGCCGCGCTTCATGCGGACGGCTTTAAGATAGTATTCATCTTTGGTCTGATTGCCGAAGCGTTTATTTTGTATGCAGGTTACTTATTGGTGTACCGCAAGTACAGACAAATCGATAGAATAATTAAGCTCTATACAGAAGGTTATCTGGTCGATAATCTGTTAGAACAAAATATAAATGTCAGTCCAAACGTTAATAAAGCGCTGCGCATGCTCGGAGAAGGTTTGAACCGGACGGAGATTTTAAATATTTCCAAGAAGCAGGCCCAGTATCTGGCGCTTCAGAATCAAATCAATCCTCATTTTTTATATAATACGCTGGAGAGCATACGAAGCGAGGCTCTGTGCAGCGGGATGGATGGGGTTGCGTCCATGACCGAAGCCCTGGCTACTTTTTTCCGCTATACCATATCGAATGTGGATAAGCTGGTGACCCTGGAGGATGAGCTGTCGAATATAGAGAATTATTACATTATCCAGCAGTACCGGTTCGGGGATAAATTAAGCCTCAGTATAGAATATGATGAAGAAGTGGACGATTTGTCCGCTTTGAACCTGTTTCTGCCTAAGCTGGTATTGCAGCCGATTGTCGAGAATTCGATTTATCATGGAATAGAGCCCAAAATAGGAAAGGGTAATCTGAAGATTCGTGTTGACCGCACGTATGACCGATTGATTATCCGCATATCGGATGATGGAATGGGGATGCCGGATGAACTTTTGGAGGAGCTTAATAACAAATTGCTTACCAATTCCATGGAGGACGTCATGGAACCTAAGCGGGAAAAGCGGGGCGGAATTGCGATTATCAATGTAAATAACCGGATCAAGCTTTTATTTGGGGAGGAATACGGAGTATACATTTACAGTACGAAGGACGTAGGAACGGATGTGGAAATTACGCTGCCGGTAATTACGGAGCAGGGATAGGTATTTGTCTTTATACCGCAAATCAAGAGAAGGGCATGTATATCGGTGAAAAAAGAAATTTTGCGAATGGAAAATGTCATTACCGAAGGAAATGATATGACCAATCTGGATAACTTCAATTTACATATTTTTCAAGGAGAAATCTTTGGACTCATAGGAATCAACGAGCACGGAAAGGACAGGCTCGTGCAGTTGATATGTAAAAATATCCCGATTAAATTTGGCAGGATTTATTTTTTCGGCCATCAGGTCAACAGCTATCACCATAGGGAAGAAATCCAGAATAAAGTATATTTATTAGGGCAAAGCAGCAGGCTGGTGGATAACCTCACCGTGACAGACAATATTTTTGTGCTTAGGAAGGGATTCAAAAAATATTGCATCAACAAAAGAGTCCTTGCCAATCAATTGGTTTTTTTGCTGCAGGATATGGAAGTAAATATCGATCCGAGAGCATTTTGCATGGAACTTACGGAGTATGAGAGGTGCGTCGTCGAGGTGCTGAAGGCGATCATTCAGGGAACCAGGCTGATTATAGTGGATGATATCAGCAATGTTTTGAGTACGAAGGATTTGGAGAACTTCAAAAACCTGCTCGTTAAGGCTGCTCATAAGGGCCATACGATTCTGTACTTCGGAAGCCACCATGAGGAGGTTTTTCCATTTTGTAACAGAGCGGCATTTATGAAGGACGGCAAGGTCATAAAGGTATTCGATAAGAAAGATATGAAGGATGAAAATGTAATTCCATATACCATTTCTTTCGAGGACAAGGATAAGAAGATTCCGGAAGAAAGCAGCGGAGCGATTTATTTTCATGGTATTACTACACAAGACTTGCATGACCTGACTTTTAGCATGCGCCCGGGAGAATGTGTGGTGCTGTACGACAAGAGTAAAAAGTCTCAGCAGGATATTATTTCCTGTCTGAGCGGAGAAAAGGAACTGGAGGCCGGTTCCATAGAGATAAATGCAGAGGTAATAGATAAAAAGAACCTCAGAAAGAAGGGGAAGGTCAATTTCGGCATTATTGGGGGACAAGCTATCGAAACTATGCTGTTTTACGATATGAGTTACATAGACAATCTGAGCTTCCTGCTGGATTTTAAAACTCCTCGTATAACATTAACCGAGAATGTTAAGAAAAGTATTCAAAGAGAATACTACAAAGAATTGGGGGAAGAAGTATATGTGACGGATATCAGGACTCTGGATAAGAAATCTCTTTACAATATCATTTATTACCGGATACATTTGTTAAATCCCAAAGTGGTTTTTATCGTTCAGCCGTTTTCTAATGCGGATATGTATGTTCGAAGGCATATTATCCATCTCATAAGAACTCTTAAGAGGAAGGGAATCGCCGTTATCATCTTAGCGGTTACGATTTCGGATTCCCTGTTTGTAGCGGACAAGCTGCTGTTGCTGGAGGATGGAACAGTAACGCAGGAATATCTTCCGGATGCTTTCGGCAGTATTGAAATAAGCATATAAAGACCAAAAGAATGCCCCCCTTATTCCAAAGAAACACCCCTACAATCAATTTGTAGCGGGTGTTATACTTTTTTATGTAATAGGAAATTGCTCTATTACATAAAAGCCCTTTGGGCAAACAATGCGCAGCTACGCGCGCGGAACAAAAGCTGTGCTGCCGAAGTATTTGGTTACGAAGGTGGACGAAGCACACTTTTGTTCTGAAATACAACAACACGATATAGCTAAAATGGAAGGTGAATGGAATGGGAGAATATATCGTTGAAGTAAGCGGAGTAAGTAAAGGCTTTCCGGGCGTATTGGCTTTGGATAATGTAAACTTCAACTTGAAGGCCGGCGAAGTACTTGCGCTGCTGGGTGAGAACGGGGCCGGTAAATCTACTCTTATGAAGATTTTAAGCGGCATCTATGAAAAGGATTCGGGAACGATTAAAGTTTTTGGCGAAGAAGTGCACGATATGTCTCCTAAAAAGGCGCAGGAACTGGGAGTTGCAATCATACATCAGGAGTTAAATATGTGCTCCCACTTAACAGTGGCAGAAAATATTTTTCTGGGCAGGGAAAAAACAAAATCGGGCATTCTCTCAGACAAAGAGATGGAGAAGCAGGCAAAAGGAATATTGGATAAACTGAATATGGATATCTCCCCTGATACTGTGGTAGGAGACCTGGCCGTATCTAAGCAGCAGATGGTGGAAATAGCGAAAGCACTTTCTACAAACGCTAAGATATTGATCATGGACGAACCGACAAGCGCCCTTACGTCTAAGGAAATAGACGATCTGTTCCGTATCATAAGGCAATTGAAATCGGAGGGCTGTGCAATCGTATATATTTCCCACAGACTTGAGGAACTGCAGCATATTGTGGACAGAGTCACGATTCTCAGGGATGGTCAGTACATAACGAGTATGGACTTTGGAGATACAAATCTGGAAGAAATCATAGCCAATATGGTAGGCCGCGAAATTAAAGAGAAATTCCCAAGAATATCATGCAAAAAAGGAAAAAAGATATTCGAGGTAAAAAATCTTAATGCAGGAAAAATGGTGAGGGATGTAAGCTTTGAACTGTATGAAGGGGAAATTGTAGGAATCGCGGGTCTGATGGGAGCCGGACGGACGGAGACCACGAGAGCGATTTTCGGGGTTGACGCAAAAGAATCGGGAGAAATTATCTTAGATGGTAAGCCTATCACGATAAATAAGCCGATGGATGCGATCAGAGCGGGAATTGTTCTGGCCCCGGAGGATAGAAAAAAAGACGGATTATGCACTAAGCTGAGCATAAGGGAAAATATCGCACTTCCCAATCTCGATATTATATGCGACAAGCTGGGTATAGTAAATCGCAAAAAAGAAAAAGTCATGACGCAAAAAGCGGTAAGCGACCTGAGAATAAAAACTCCCAATACGGAAATAAATGCGGGAAGCCTTTCTGGAGGTAATCAGCAGAAGGTAGTAGTAGGCAAATGGCTTGCCAGAAATTCCCGGGTAGTTATTTTCGATGAACCTACAAGAGGAATCGATGTTGCTGCAAAGGTTGAGATTTACAATCTAATGAATGAATTGAAAAGGCAAGGAATCGGAGTATTGTTCGTATCCTCGGAAATGCCTGAGGTTATGGGGATTTCTGATAAAATTATCGTAATGTGCGACGGTAAGGTGACAGGAGAAATGATTACAGAAGAAGCAACCCAAGACGCTATCTTGAAATATGCAACCAGTTTTGAAAAGAAGGTTGCGGCAGAAGCATAATGTGAAAGGAGCATAACTGCTAAAATGGAAAACAGACAGAATTTTTTAAGAAGAATGATGGCGGTAAGGGGAATGGGGCAGGTATTGACCGTAACGGTAGGTCTGATCGTATTATGTATCGTATTCGGTATCTTAAATCCGACCTTTGCTTCCTCTAAAAATATAGGGAATCTGCTTCGTCAGATCGCCCCGATCATATTAATCGGTATCGGTCAATCTTATGTGCTGATAACGGGAAACATAGACCTTTCTATCGGCTCGGTAGTCGGCATGAGCTGTATGATTTCGGCAACTCTCATGACAAAAGGCCTGAATCCGTGGGCAGCGGTCTTAGTGACTATTTTCTGCTGTCTGCTGGTAGGCGTAGTGAATGGTCAGTTGGTTGCAAAATGCAAGCTGCCGCCTTTTATCGCTACACTCGGTACCATGACAATAGCGAGAGGCATCGCCCAAATCGTGAATAATAACTATAATACGGATTCTATCGGCGACGCGGCAAAAGGCTTCAGAGACTTTTTCTACTATGGGAAAACGTTAGGCCTGTACAATACCATATGGATATCCATTATTCTGTGGCTTATCTTCAACTTTTTACTCAGCAAGACCCGTACAGGAAGACATATCTATGCAATCGGCAGTAACGTAGAGGCTGCTAAGCTGTCCGGCGTAGGTATTGTAGGAACAACGACCAAAGCATATATTGTCAGTGCGTTCTGTGCCAGTGTAGTAGGGCTTATCATTTGTGCTACGTCAGGAATGGGCACTATGGATGCAGGAAATATGTATGAAATGTATGCGGTAGCAGCTTCCGTTATCGGTGGTGTAAGTACCTTAGGAGGACAGGGAATATTGTTAGGCACCGTTATCGGAGCGGCAATATGGGGAGTTCTGCAAAACGGTCTGCAGTTTGCGGGGGCGCCGGTAGCCATTCGGAATATAGTCATCGGTATTATCGTTGTAGTTTCCGTCTTACTCGATGTAGTGGTAAGAACGGGTAAACCAAGAAAAGCCAAAAAAGGATAAAAGCATTTGCTTTATCATACAAACCAAATATTTCATAAGGGAGGATATTAAATGAAGAGAAGATTATGTAGTGTATTATTGAGCGTTGTTGTTGCAGCATCCATGCTGGCTGGCTGCGGAAGCAAGGAAACTGCCCCTGCGGCAGAGACGAGTACGGCACCGGCAGCTGAAGAAACTGCCCAGGCACCGGCTGAGGAGGCTGCGGCAGAGGAAACAGCGGCAGCAGAAAGCTATAAAGTTTATTTGATCACGATGGATCAGATGGACCAGCATTGGGTGAATGTAGACGGAGGATGCAAGAAAGCGGCAGAAGAGCTTGGAAACGTTGAATACAAGTGGCTCGCTCCGGATGTTAAGGACGACGCAAAACAAATCGAGTGTATCAATAATGCAGTAGCAGACAATGCGGATGCGATTCTCTTGGCAGCGAACGGACCGGATGCGGTTACGGCAGCTTTGGAAGAAGCAGTTGCAGCAGGAGTAAAAATCATCTATGTGGATTCAGCGGCTGATTTTGAAGGCGAAGTGACATTCGCAACGGATAATCAGGCAGCAGGAAAGACGGCAGGCGATGAAATGTTAAAGGCGCTTACGGATAAAGGGATCACTTCCGGTAAAATAGGCGTTGTTAATGTAAATGCGGCTACAGCATCCTGCGTGGCTCGCGAAACCGGATTCCGCTCCGCTTTTGAAGGCTCTGATTTCGAGATTCTCGAAACCCAGTACAGTGAAGGTGATGCAGCCAAATCCAAAGACATTGCGGCAAATTATATTACAAGCGGATGTGTTGGTATTTTCGGAGCAAATGAAGGTTCCACTACCGGAGTGGGCAATGCCATTCAGGAAGCGGGCGACGATGTAATCGGTGTAGGCTTCGACAAATCCGATACTATCTTATCCTTGATCAAAGACGGTTACTTACTGGCTACTATGGCTCAGAATCCAGATGTAATGGGATATGAAGGCTTGAAGGCAGCAGTGGCAGTTCTTGGCGGAGAGAGCTTCGGCGGAGCTGTTACGGATACGGGAGTTTCTGTTATTACAAAAGAGGGGCTGTAATTTTTTCAATATAAAAGCGCAATGAAATGGATACGGGTTATCTCATATGGGGATAGCCCGTATTTTCAATCAGAGAAACAAAAGGTGATTTCTAATGAAAATGAGAGGGAAAATTCTAACATTATCTATAGTGCCGATTGTAGTGACGAGCATATTTTCATTGCTCATCAGCCAGATACAATTTTCTAAAGGATTATATCAGGAAATCGAAGAGGGACTGAGGACGGTTGCAGTTTCTGCATCTAATCTTTACAGCACACAGGGGTATGGGGACTATGCTTTGAAAGAGGACGGAAATGTCTGGAGGGGAATGAATTATAACGTCTCTGATTCTGCGGCTTTGCTAGACAGCCTGAAGGATAGGACGGGCATTGATATTATATTTTATTTTGGTGAGGACCCCATTGTTACGTCCATGAAGGACGAGGCGGGAAACAGGCTGGATAATTTTGAGAATGTAAAGCAGATGATCGGCCTCATATATGAGGGAGAGAAGGAAGTCTTCGCAAAAAAAGTGGAAATAGCAGGAAAGCAATATCATGCCTGCGCGATACCGATCATGCAGCCGGAATCGGGAGAAGTGGCAGGAGCATTGGTTGCTGTGCGCGGTGTGGAGCGCATGCAGGCTCTCGTTCGGACAGCAATCTATGCGAACATGGGAATGATAGCTGCCATACTCGTCTTTTTCTGTCTTCTTTCCATCGTGTTTGTAAAGTCTACGCTGAAGGATTTGACGAAAGCCAGAGATTGCCTCAATCGCTTGTCCAACGGAGAATTAGAGCTGAAAACAACACTTATTAGAAACCGAAAGGATGAAATCGGTGATTTATCCAAGGATACCCAAAAATTGCAGGAAAAAATGATGGGGGTAATTTCCTCGATCAAGGAAAAAGCTAATATTCTGCATAAAGTATCGGACGAAATGCAGGAAGCCTCCGATGCCACAAAAGGCACGGCAAACGAGATGCTCTCTTCCAGCCGGGATATACAAAAGTCGGCTGACGCTCAGGTAAATACAATACAGAATGCGGATGAAAGTATGCGTGAAATGAACAGGCATATCGACAGTTCACTGAGCAGTATAGAGATTATCGGAACTTTATCCGAAAAAAATTTCGAGCTGGGAAAAGAGACGAGGGCTATCTTAAATCAACTGGAAGCCATAACAAAAGACTCTTTGATCTCCATAAATACTATTTCCAGCCAAACGAATATTACCAATCAATCCGCGCATGAAATTAAAGAAGCGACGACATTGATTGCAAATATTTCGGAAGAAACAAACCTGCTGTCGTTAAATGCCAGCATAGAAGCGGCGAGAGCGGGAGAATTGGGCAAGGGCTTCGCGGTGGTTGCGGCGCAAATTAAATCCTTAGCCGATCAGTCCACAGTCTCTGCAAAAAAAATAGAGCAAATTGTCATGAATTTGATTCACGAGACTCAGACCTCGGTTCAGGTTATGGAAGACGTGAACCGTGCGATGGAGAATCAGGTAAGAGGTGTAAACAGTACCAAAGCTATTTTTGAAGAGCTGGAAAAGAATATCATGGTATTGGAACAAAATGCAAAGGTGCTGGTAAGGGATATAGACGAGATAAATGGTAAAAAAGAATGTCTTGGCGGGGATATGACCCTTTTACTGCAGGAATCGGATAAAAATGCCGGATATTCGGAACATACGCTGAAGGTGTCTATCGATATGGAGAATTTGGTAAATCAAATGGTCGATCTGACAAAGAAAATATTCGGGCTCTCCCAGCAGCTTTCTGACAACATATCATATTTCCATTCAATGGAGGAAAAAGAAAATGAAACGGTCTGAAATTAATAATAGTATTAAATATATGGAAAAATTAATTAAGAAGCATGGCTTTGAACTGCCTCCTTTTTGCGGCTGGACACCGGAGGAGTGGGAGGATAAGGGGGAGCAGTACGATGAAATCAGAGATAATATGCTGGGATGGGATATTACGGATTATGGATTGGGCAACTGGGAAGAGGTAGGATTTGCACTCATTACCTTAAGGAATGGGAACCAAAAGAATAAAAAATATAAAAAGATCTATGCGGAAAAATTATTGATGCTGAAAGAGGGGCAGCATTCCCCCATGCACTTCCACTGGACAAAAAGTGAAGATATCATTAACCGGGGCGGCGGAACACTGATTATACATGTATATAATGACAAGGGAGACGGAACCTTTGACGACAGCGATGTATTGGTTAACTCCGACGGAAGGTCTTACTATGTCAAGGCAGGAACGGGAGTTGAATTGCGCCCGGGAGAAAGTATTACTCTATGGCCCCATCAATATCATGATTTCGATGTGAAAAAGGGAACGGGAGATGTACTGATCGGAGAAGTTTCCATGTGTAATGATGATACCTCGGATAACCGCTTTTACGAAGAAATGGGACGGTTCCCCGCAATTGAAGAAGATGAGCCCCCTTACAGGCTTCTTTGCACCGAATATCCTAAAGGGAGGTAGCGGGACAAAGGATAGTTATAATAAATTAATGCTATGTTAAGGAACAGTGTTAATAATATATTATTTTTTAAGGGAACTCCTAAAAAGTTCCCTTATGTCTTATTTTAAGAAAATTGTGTATTAAATTATAGTATATGAATTGCCATGGGCTGGATAAATTTTTGTTACTTTATAATCTTTTATTAACTTCCAACTATCTCTAATTACTTGGTCATTATAGGCTTCCATTAGATCAAGTTCCTGAGGGTCACCTGTAAATGCACAATATCCATCAATAATTAGAGTTATGCTGTCATCTGTATGATTAGGCGTTTGGATTATCTCCTAAAGTAATATCAGTAAAATTAAATTTATGGTTCTTCTTGAAAAAGTCGTTTAATTTTTCTATAAAACCAGATATATAATCAACTACGACGTTTTTCATATCCTTTTGACAGACAATATTTAAAGGGAAGGGTATAGTACCGGAAGACAGCCCGGAAACTTTGATAAAATATTGACAAATCGAGTGAATGTTTATATGCTATATATTGTTATTTACATCATTATTTGATATATAGCAATGTCCTGCATCATATGTGAATACACGGACTAAGGGAGAGGAAGGATTATTATGGAGAATGCAGCTGCGGCGGAGATTATGCCTAAGAAAAAGGGAGTCACAGGAAGTACGATCAAACTGATTGCGATTATTGTCATGTTCATCGATCATACAGGCGCCATTATATTGGAGAGAATGATGATAAAAGAGGGAATGGGCTCCATCATGGATGTGAGCTCTGCCGCCATGTTTATGCAGCAGAATATGGCTCTCTATATTTCTGATATCGTACTGCGGCTGGTGGGCAGATTGGGATTTCCTATTTTCTGCTTCTTGCTGATAGAGGGCTTTGAGCATACGCATAATGTAAAAAAATATGCAAGCAGATTATTCCTGTTCGCGTTGATTTCCGAGATACCCTTTGACCTTGGCTTTAAAGGGGCCTTTTTCTATTGGGGATATCAGAATGTATTCTTCACCTTGCTGTTTGGACTTCTCGTTATGATAGGATTGCGATTTATAGAAGAGAAAACCGAATGGAACAAGATTATTAAAGCCATCGCGAACGTGCTCGTTCTTGTTGCCGGAATGGGTGCAGCAATAGCTATGCAGACGGATTACAGCGCCTTCGGTGTACTTACCGTAGCGGTTATGTACTTCTTTAGAAATAAGAAGACTTTGTCGGCAGGTCTGGGATGTACTACCCTTACTGTGATGTCCCCTACCGAGATTACGGCTTTCTTAGTATTGATTCCTATACATAAATATAATGGAGAAAGAGGCTGGAATATTAAATGGCTCTTCTACGCTTTTTATCCCGTTCATATATTGATTCTGTACCTTATTGCCTGTGCGCTTGGCCTAAGTCAGGTGGCGATGTTTTAAGTTTAGCTTTTTTTAATGAAAATTTGTGAATCGTTTTATTGCATTTTAGCGCATAATCTTTAGAATAAATATCAAGGTTACAAAAAAACGGGAAATTATGGATTGGAGCAACGATCGTGAGAGAAAAATTAATGCGTTTTATGCAGGGTAGATACGGTTCCTATGGTGCGGATTCCCTGAACAGATTTTTACTTACCGGAGCCTTGGTAGCAATGATAGTGTCGCTGTTTACAAAATGGAATATTCTATATGGAATAGCGTTAGCCGCGCTGATTTACTCTTATTTCCGTATGCTTTCCAGAAATTATACGCGGCGCTATGCGGAAAACCAGGCATTTTTGAAATATACGATGGGAATTCGGAGATTTTTTACGAAACAAAAAAATGTGATGAGCCAGAGAAAGACGCATCATATTTATAAATGTCCCGGTTGCAAGCAGAAAATCAGAGTGCCCAAGGGCAAAGGAAAAATCGCGATTCGCTGCCCGAAGTGCGGTATGGAGTTTATAAAAAAGAGCTGAAGTTCAGTTCGTCAGCTCGTCGAGTTTACCGCACAATTGATTGCACAAACGGACGGAACAAGGACATGTCTGACCGTTCCTAAAGTGAACGGTATATGTTTTCTTGTCTACTCTGGCAATGTGGTTGCAGTTTACGATAAATGATTTGTGGCACATCATAAACCGTTTATCCAGCTTTGATTTAATCTCTGTCAGAGAGGATGAGAATTCCAATATTTCATGGTGCTTGTGAAGCCGTATCCGGTGTGACTGGGTGGACGGCTCGATGTAATAAATCTCATCGTAAGGAATGATTAACAGCTTACATTCCATGCGGATGTTCAACACATCTGTTACAGGATTGTTGGGTACAAGATACTTTTCATAAACGTTCTGAAGGCAGTCCTTGATTTGATCCTTGAAATCAGGGGCTTCTTTTATAATATATCCCAGCGGTTCTACCTTGTATTGAAAGGTATTGAGCGCCATCTCTTCATGCGTGGTAATGAAGATGATAAAGCCTCTCGGATCATATTTTCTAATCTCAGCGGCCAACTGAATTCCATTCATGCTGCTCTTTAAGTCGATATCCAGAAAATAAACGGCATTTTCCGGTTTGCTCTTATTTAGCAGGCTTATTAAATCGGAGGGAGCATCAGTTGCTGCCTTTATTTTCATATCCCATTCGTTAATAAGTATGGCATTATTTATTATTTTTTTCCAAAACTCTAATTGGAATTTATCATCTTCACATAAATAAATAGGAATCAAGTTGATTACACCTCTTCAGTATTGTGCTGCGTACATATTTCCAGCGTTTGCGTAAAAATATTATAGTTGTAATTGGTTGAGTGGATGACATTGCTGTACTTATCCAAAATTTTATTGGAGCTGTAAAGTCCGAGTCCGCTATGCCCTTCTTTGTATGTGACATCTTTATTATAAATGGCATCCAGCTTGATATCAATCACTGGGGCAGAATTGGAAATGACAATAGTTACGGATTCATTATTATAGATGAGAAGAATGAGCAGCTTCTTGTCTTCGGATGCTTTCGCAGCCTCAATAGCATTATCCATGAAAGCACCTATTACAGTAGATAAATCCAGCATATCCATGGATATGGAGTTTATTTCTTCTTGAATTTCCAATGTAATATTCAGCTTCTGATTCATGGCAGAAATCAGCTTGGCATATAGGATGCTTTTCAGCTCTAAAACCTTAATGTTACTGAGCTTGCCGATAATGGAATCTTTGTTCGTCAGCGCTTCGCTGCTGGGAAGGATCTTCGTTCTGAAAAATGTTTTTAAATTATCGATATCATCGTCATCGATATAATATTGCATGGTGGAAAGTATATTTATGTAATCATGCTTGAAAATCCGGGTGTCTTGGTATAAATCATCAACTTTCTTTACGTACTCCTCAAGAGATTGTTTTTGCTGCTTGATAAATTCAAGCTCCTGGTTCTTATACATAATGCGAAGGCTAAAAAAGAAAATAATAAATGTTATAATGAAGAAAGTGCCAAAGAGTATCGCATTAAAATAAACAATTTCTGTGGGATAACCTTCTTGTTCACCTTGAATGATGTTATAAGCAAAAATTGATGTACAAACTATAATCTCGGATATAAAAAGTGTTAGTATTTCTTTTGAAAATATAAGTTTATGTTGGGCAAATAAATCTCTTAAATACCGGCCAAATAGTTGAGAAACAATACATGTTATAATAGTATAAACAACAGCAAAGATAAAATAATAATTATTGTTTGACGTAACATCGAAAACAGTTATCCCTATCAAGTTCAAAAAAGTAACCAACACATAATTAATAAATATAGCTATCAAATATCCCATTAGAGCAAAGAGCGAGTTTATAACGTAATGTTTGTTGGAAGCAGCTATAATTAAAATTGCACCCCCAATTGTAAAGAAAATAATATATTGTCCGAGTTGAGGAGCAAAAAATATTTGGCATAATAAAATGTATAAATAGATAAATAGTTTTATGTTCAGGCGAAGAGGAAATAAAAGTAAATTGGTCATTGCAGCCATAAATAGTAAAGAATTGACCAATGAAATTAAGATAAATGATAAACTATCACCCATGTAACGTCTCCCCTAAAAAATAAATATAATAGATTTTATTATAGTAATCATATCATTTTCACATAATTGAGTAAAGATATTTTGAAAAACATGGATAATTTTGACGTAAATTACAAGAAACACTACATTTGTTTCCAAATCGCCCTATAAAGAGAAAAGTCAATTATAATAGAAAATAGTTAGCTAACATATTTTTTATATTGTAAAAAGGGGGATATGTACACAGAAGAAGTAAAAGAATAATTAATGGTACCAAAAGCTATGAATTTTGCATGTATTAAAATAAAAAAAACATTAGTTTTCACGAGTGGAGGTCTGAGATGAAACATAATTTTAAAAGAATAATTAGTATAGTATCAATAGTTGCATTGTGTTTTTGTATAACAGGGATTGGTGATATGAAAGTTCATGCAGCAAACACTATAACAAAAAACAATTCAAGAACAGCCGCATATAATTATGGCCGCTGGTCAGCTATCAATAGTAATTATGCCACGGTAATCTTGGAAAAAAATCAAAGAGAGTCTTGGCTTGCGTTTACTTTAGATCCAAATGAACATATATATATTAGAACTTCTTATTCTAGTGAGTATGAAGGTGAATGGTATGAAATTCAGGATGGACTTGGAAATACTATTGGAGCACCGCAATATACGCCGGGGAATGTCCATGATATAGGTACTGCGACACCGGATATATTTTTAAATTGCGATAATAATTCGACATCAACAAGAACGTATTATTTGATCTTACATAGAGGTAGTGTTCCTACAGACACAGATATTTATTTTTCTGTGTCAGCATATAACAGAATAGAAACAGCAATAGGTAAGTGCTCTGTTTCTGGTACTGCATCAAATCCTGGTAGTGGTAATTCCTCTATTATTACAGTTAATCTTACGAATAATAGCAGTTTCCCAAATGGAGCTATAGTGACCAGAATTGAATCTTCTGGAACACAGTCTCCCAATCAGGGAAATGTGCGCCATATGATTATGCCGGCTAGCAATAATGTATGGTATACATCAACGGTTAGTAGTGCAACCAGCGGTTCATATGCCATAAGTATAAGTAATAACATACCAGTAAAACAGCTTTGGAGTTTCCGGTATAATGCGCCGGCTACAGCAAAGTCCACGATGAAAAGTGTTTCCTTGAGAATCACGTTCCAATATGACTTAAGTGAAACGGGATATAAGAGAGTAATAAGTTTCTAAGGAGTGATTTATGGGAATACAGTATACATCAAACACTGATTATTATAATAAAATACCAGAATATAGAGATATTAATTTATTGCCAAAGAATTCATCTTCTGATACTTCTGTAGGCTATCAGTATACAGACATGACGGAAGAAATGCGCATAGGAATTCAGGTTACGCGCGAACATTATGAAAAGGTTTATCAGGAGAACTTAAAGCATTCCAATCCTCTGGCATACATCACCGAAAAATATTATGACAAATCATCCAGACATTTTTGTGGATACATGACAGAGGAACAACGAGTTTTTGCTGCCCGCACCGAAAAAACAATGATAGAAACAGGCGGAAAGACTATGTGTGGTTATGCCAGCTATGACTATTCCCTAAGAAATTATGAAGGTATCTATACCGGAGGGAAGAACACTGGATTTCGCTTGAATACGGACAGGGAAAAACAGTATGCTAGAAGTGTGATAAATCAGCAAATATATAGTCTGCTTGCAAAGACTGGGATTCAGGTTACAAATCAAATGAATCTGAAGTTCCAGATAGACCCATATAGTTATAAGCTAACAGTGACAGGCAATGCAAGTAAGGATATTTTATCTGCGATAGAACAAATATTGAATGAAGGAGATAATGCTAAGAATCTTTGGCACCATCTATGGATATGCATGCATGATAGGGATAATGAGATTATAAATTCTCAGGGAAGCTATAGAAAAGCAGAGCAACAATCACTTTGGCATGAGTTTTATCAAACCACTGGTTATGACATTCGAGAGAGTAAGTATCAAAATGGTACTTTCATAGCAGAAGACGGAACTGATCTTTTGGAGCTGTATAAAAAGAATGCTAAGCATGTAGAAGGGATAGACCTTTATACAAAAAGGTTTTTAAATTTTGCTCAAAATGGATGGAATAAAGCGTGTGATTTGACGATTGCTGTCGGGTTTGACAGCAGCGGACTATATGACATCGGACAAGAAAATGGATTCGGGATAAATCAGGCGACATGGATAAAAGGGGGGATACAAAATATATTAGATGCTAAAGTCTAATAATAAACGGAGTTATTCGTGCTAGTAAATCATATCTGGAAAATGTGATGCAAGGCAATTGCCATGTTTATTTTACCGTAATCAGTTAAAGAATAATATGAAGTATTTGCTGACAGTAACTTGTGTATATGTTGCCTTGATAGGATGATACATAAAGTATATTGCTTGGAGATTAATTAAACAACATGAAAAATCCGAGATAAAATACTTGTATTATTTCATGTTTCTTGAAATGAAATATATAAAAAAAAAGAATATTTTAACGTAAAATGCAAAAAAACAAACGTTTGTAGCGAAAATGAACTAAAAAAGTAAAAATTCATTATAATAAGCAATAGTTGTTAACATATTCTTCATTGTGTGAGAAAGGGGCTATGAGTATGAAAGAAAGAACAGAAAAAATGATAGCATCAAAAGTTGTTGACCTGGCATGCAATACGGTAAAAAATACGGTAGGAAAAAGTATACCGGTTTTGGCCCACGAAGTAGAAATGCCCGATAGTATTAAAAAAGAGTTTATGAACAAGGATTTAGAAGCATAGTAAGTTTATAGGCAAGTGTCTTTTTCATGTAAAGGGGTTAAGATAAGATGGGACCTGCGGATAGCAGGTTCCATTTTCGTTATAAAACTTTATTAATATCAAATGAGTGAGCAAAGAGAAAGAGGAGAAATTTTCACCAATAAGGAGGCGACTTTGACATCTAATGAAAATGAATTATAAAATATGATATTTAAAACTATTTATATGGAATACATCTTATTTTTAAACGTATTTGATTTTAAGCGTATCTTAATTTAGGTTTCCAGGACAGTTTGTATCACACAGCCACCAAAAGATAGACAACGAAAAAATACTTATTTAACAAAAAGGGGAGAATGGGGAATGAGTACATTAGAGAGAAACAGAGTATTTGAGCAGTCAGCGCTGGAGGAGTTTGAGCAGGGAGCCGACTCCGTGCTTCAGTCAGCGGAGGATATCAGCGTGCGAATGGCCTCCCATATGGGAACCGTCGTGAGCCTGTGCCAGTCGGTCCCATCAGAAGCAAGGGAACCGGGCCTATCCGAACTGGCTTCACAGGCAGGGCGGGAGATTGCGGGGAAGGACTACAGTACCATAAGGGAACGGATACGAAAAGAAATGGGGACCATCAGGGACACGGTTTACACCTTCGACAAACAGGCTGCAGAAGCACAGGCCGAAGCCACACATGTCTCGGCCAGAGCAGGCGGAATGATCGAGACACTGGGCAGCTTGCTGGAGACAGGGCTTTTGGAGCTTCCTTATGAGGACTTTCAGGAGACATTGGGAGAATTTAAGAGGGAGATGGAGGAAACAGTACCGGATATCGAGGAGAAGATGAAGTATGCGGAAGACATCCTTGGCGGCCTGCAGTCCTATGCCGCCCTCTACAGCAGCGATCCCGTACATTTGGCAACAGGGAACCTCTACTATGGAAAAGAAGCACTTCGGGTGGAAGGAGATCCCCCGCTGAAGCTTTCCCTCTATTATAATGCCATTTCCAGAAGGAAAGGGACGCTGTTAAGGAACTGGACCCATAGCTGGCAGATTCGTCTGCGGGAAGAAAAGGGCGGGCCTGTTATCGACTGGGAGGACGGAGCCAGATACCGTTTCACGCTTCGGGAAGGAAAGCGGTATCAGTGCCAGCAGTATGCAGCCATGGAACTGGTAAAGGAGGAGGACGGATACCGTTTGCACCGGAAGGACGCAGAAGGGAAAAGGGACTATCTCTTTTCCGGCGAGGGAACCCTCCTTCGTGTGGAAGAAAGGAATGGGAGGATTCTGAACCTGCGCTGGGATGAGGAGGAACGTCTGTCCTTTCTGGAAGACAAGCAGGGAAACAGCCTTTCGTTCCGCTACCACGGGGATGGGACGCTGGAAATAGTTAGCGACCATACCGGAAGGAGCAGCCGTTTTTCCTATGGAAGCGGGCGGCTTAAGGGAATTACCAATCCCATGGGAGGGACGGAAGCCTATACCTATGCAGAGAATGGAAAACTTTGCACCATCCAAAACGAGGAAGGAAATGTCATTGTAAGGAATCATTACGATAATCGCCGCCGTATCCTCCGGCAGGAATACCCGGGAGGGGGAGAGCAGTGCTACCTCTATCTGGACAGAGAGAACAAAGTACGCTTTACCGAATGCGACGGCACTGTTACGGACTATATACATGACAGCAAACTGCGTCACCGGAAGGCGCGGCAGGGAGAGAAGGAGGAGGGATATTCCTATACCCCTCAGGGGCAGCTTCACTGCCACACCGATGCCAGAGGAGGGAAAGAGGAATACCGCTACCGGGAGGAAGGAGAGTGGATCTACCGGAAGGACCGGGACGGTACTGAGGAACAGGCTGTCTATGACGAAAGCGGAAGTCTATCCGCATTCCTCCATAAAGATGGAGGAGAGACCACCTACGGTTATGATGGTGAGGGAAGGATGGTCTGCGTGACCAGCCCCATGGGGCGAAAGACGGAAGCCGCATATGACGGAGAAGGCCGTGTCATCGCGCTGCGTTATCCGGGCCTTGGGGAGTGCAGTGCTGTCTATGATGATCGGGGAAGGATCACAAAGCTAATGCTGCCGGATGGCGTGGAGTACCGGTACCGTTATGATGCCTTGAATCAGTTGGTGGAGACATGGGATGAGGAAGGGAAGAGCACCCGCCTGACCTATGACGAGCTGAATCGTCTGACCGGGGTAACCCTGCCGGACGGGGAGGAACGCAGTTATGATTATAATGCCTGCGGCTCCCTGACCAGAGAAACCACAAGAGATGGAAGTACCCTGTGGACCTATGGTGCCATGGAAGAGCTCCTGAAGCAGACAGATTCCATGGGCCGGGAGGTATGCTTTGACAAGGACAGCCTACGTCGAATCACCAGAGTGCGGCTGCCGGAAGGAGAAGAACTGGCCTACAGCTATGAGAAAGGAGAACTCCATCCGACCAGAATACCGGACGGGAGCAGAATACGCTATGATGCAGGCGGGAACGCCGTGGAGGTAAAGAGCCCGGGCGGAAGGACCATGGGCCTGACCTATGATGCCTGCGGCCGCCTCTTAAGCATTCTCAAGGAGGATGTGACGGTGATGGAGCTTACCTATGATGCCTCCGGACGGGTATCCGCCCTGCAAACATTTGGAAAAAAGACGGAATACTTCTATAATAAAGAGGGCTGGCGCATCCGGAAAAAAGAAGAAGGAAAGGAGACTGCCTACGGTTATGATGAAGCCGGCCGGCTCCTCTGGGAAAAGGAGAGGGATGAGGCAGGTGCCCTCCTGAAAGAACGCCGCTACCAGCAAAAACAAAAAAAAGAGGAAGATTCCTCCTGCATCTCCCGCTATCCAAATGGAAAGATAAGGAGCGTGGAGGACGCTATGGGAACCGTCCTGCGCTATGAATATGATGCCATGGGACACCTAAACCGGATACTGCGGGGCGAAAGCGTCCATCAGAGCGTGAAGCACAACGCCAAGGGGCAGGTGACAGAGGTATGCGACGGGGAGGGGAACCGGCGGAGCTACCATTATGATGCGGACGGACTGTTGGATGTTCATACCGATGAGGATGGAAATACCAGCCGTTATACTTATGATCTTCTGGGCCGTTTGATCAAAGCTTCCCAAGAAGGCACTCCCCCAATCCATTATACTTATGACGGCTCCGGGCGGATGTCTTGCGTGGAGCAGGACGGGGAGCGAATTCTCCTGCCGGAACAGGGGCTCAGGGAAGAAGAAACCCTGCCGCGGGAGGAAAGGGATGAGCAGGGACGGCTCACCGTGCTCCGTTTTCCCGGGGGTATCCACCGGCATATTGACTATACGGAGGAGGGTATGACAGAACGCCTTACCGTCATGGACGGAAACGGACTTCTCCACCGCAGGCACTATGCTTATGACCGGAGAGGAAACTGCACCTCAGTAACGAGGGAGGGACGCTTGAGGCCGGAAGAGAACGGAACCACCAGCTATGCCTACGATGTCCTGGACCGCCTTACCGAGACTCGGATTGACGAAGAGACGGTGGCTCGCTATGCTTACGATGCCTATGGTAACCGGACATATTTCTGGGACAGAGGAAAAGAAACTTTTTATACCTATGACCGTCTGGACCGACTTATCGAGGAGCGGAGCGGTAAAGGAATCCGTACCTATGGATACGACAGGAGAGGCAGCTTGCTGTGGGTAAAAGAAGATGGGGAGACGGTAGTCTCTTGCGTCTACGACGGAAGGGGAAATCTGGTAAGGAAGGAAGAGAAGGGGTGTATCACCGGCTACCGGTATGATGCCCTGAACCGGCGCAGAGAGAAGTCCGTCACGCAGGACGGCGAAAGCAGGGTGACCTACTACCGTCATGACCCTACCCGGCGCATCCATTCGCTGCGGGAGGTTCATCGGGAAGGGAAGCGGATGCGGCTCATCTACGGAACGGATGGATTCCTGACGCGGACGGAGGAGGAAGGAGAGACCCTCCACCACATTACCGATTCCAACGGAACCCCTCTCTTTTCTTTCACGGAGAAAGGAGAGGTGAAGGAGAGCTTCTCCTATGATGAGTTCGGAAGGAGCAGTGAGAGGAGCAGCCTGCCCATAGGCTATGGAGGCTATGAGGAGGAAGGGGACGGAACCTTTCTTGCAGGTTGCCGCTACTATGTTCCGAGATTGGGCCGTTTTCTCAGCAAGGACAGGCTGGGCGGGACCATTCGGGAGAGCCAAAGCCAGAACCCGTATCTGTACGTGAGGAACAACCCTTTGACCTACACCGACCCGGACGGACTCAGCCCGGTGCGGACAGTGCTGCCGCCCTATGTGACCGGAGAAGCGGTGCCTTCTGCTTCAATACCATATGCTGCTGCAGCGCAGGGAAACCTGGGACAGATGCCCGTCAGTGCAGGGGGATGTACCGGAGATAACTATATGGATAGAGTCAGCAGGCAGTTAGCGTATGGCAAATTCACGGATGAGGTCACCCTTCTTGGAACGACCATAGAGCTCCTGCTTGGTATTTCGGACCTTGACCTGCCCATGGATATCCGTGATATCACTGCGGATTTCGTAAAATGGGAAAACAGCTGGAGTCATGCAGGCTGGACGCTGGTGGACATTATAGGTCTCGTTCCGATAGTGGGGGCAATCAAGTATGTGGACGAACTGGCTGTATTAGGCAAGCGCGGATTAAAATACTTAGGGGAAGCCTGGAACGGAATAAGAAAAGAGGTAAAACAGATCGGGGAGCTGGATGCTTTCAAGAAAATCAAGAACTTCTTTACTGGAGGAGGAGATAAGGGGATAAAGGAAGCTGGGGACGCGGTTGAGGGTGCTGTAAAGGGTGGTTCTAAAGTAGCAAAATATACGGATATAGAAATTAAAAAAATAGTTCAAGAAGTTAAAGGTGATAGTATTAAGAGTAATCCATTAAGACAGGCTTATGAACAGGAAGTAAAAAATTTATCCAACGTGGCTAAAGAGTTATTAGATCAAGGGAAATCGACGGAAGAAGTGGCAAGAACAGTTTATCAAATGAGACGTGATCTTGGTATTAAATATAAGGATGCCACACCGGAAGTATTAAGAGAGTATATCTACGAAATAAATCAAAGTCGTTATAAAGATCCTCTTGGTCCTTCATTTGATAAATTAAATGAATCAAAAACTTATGGGCAAATAATAGAGTCAGCATCTCGACCTAATAATGATGTAGATAAGTTGTTATCTGGTTTTGAAGATTGGTTAAAGGAGAAATAAGATGAAAAATAAAATATTATATCTTTCCAATATAGAAATATTTGAATATTGTACGCTTGATAGAGTTAAAGGAACAGCAAAATATCAAAAAGATGAGAGACCAAATAAAATAGATGGTTTATATTTTAAACAGAATGAACTTTTTTTCGCATTATATTGGGAAAATAATTCACCTATAATTTATTTCGATAGACAAGAATATCCACTTAAAAAAACCTTAGATATTGAATTAATAAAAGATGGTAAAAACAGAAAATTTATAATCAAAGACTATAATATTTACATAGAATATAAACAATCAATATATATCGATATGGATGTCTGGTCTAATGAATTGGATGTTGATTTATTTTGCAAACTGATGGAAAGTTATAAAACTGATGAATTTTATGATAATAAACCTCAAAAATTATTTAAATTTCCGTGGACTAAGGGTTAAGCGAAATGAAGCCATACACTTTAGATACATAAAAAGTTTTATATTACAATGGCGTAACTAGGGGGGGACAAGGGACCCTGGGTATCTAAATATAAACTACGATATCGGAGATATTTTGCTGTTTCAAGTTGTGAAATATCTCCGATTTTGCACTTATTATTTCAAACCAGCTAGTTGCCCCAGTAAGGCAAAACAACATTGCATCCCTTATGTAAAAAAACAACCATAGAGTACGCTGCATTTTTGGTATAGATACAATCTGTCTATTGTTCAATTATTTTGTGCTGTTCTTGCGATAATTCTAAATCTTCATATTGCTTGGCATAAGAAGTCTGGTGGAAATAGGAAAAGTTATGCCATAGAAAGTTTTCCCAACGGCTCTGCCGGTGGGTGTTCTTTGGGGTTATGCCAGTCTTTTTGGCATAACCCCTTTAACCCGCACTATTTTCGACCCTATCTATTTTCTGGGATTTTAAGAAAATCATGTCTTTCACATTTCCCCAACAAAGTAATAAACTCTCGTTATGGTTAATTACCTCGATTCTTCCCTGAAAATGGCACACAGGGGTAACACAGGCTCACATGAGGGTAAAAGAAAGTCGATTTATATAACGGAAACTGTTCTTTGTGCATATTTTTGTTTTTTCCTCTGTTTTTGCCTTTTGGCATAAAGCAAACTTTGATCCAACGTGGTCAAATTTTCTTCCTAATTTCTAAAAATGAAAAAATGACTTGCAATCAATGCTTTCCAGAGTTAACATCACGACACTCGTAAGAGGGTTTCACCACAAGAAAAATATCTTTTCTTGTGTCTCTGCAATTCTGCAGGGAAATCTCCACGAACGGAGCGGAAAGCTCCCAGAAATGGATAGACTAAACCACCCTTGTCCCCTTAGTTGTGAAGAACGTAATTCTAAGCGAGAGACTTATCAGTTGAGGTTGTCACTGTTTTGAAAACGGAGGAAAAGTGAATGAATGTAAGGAAAGAAGATTTAATTTATGTAGGAATCGACCTGCATAAGGAAACTCACACCGCAGTCATTCTGGACTGTTGGAACACGAAGCTCGGAGAAATTACGTTTGCCAATACTCCTGCTGAGTTTCCAAAGTTAATTAGAAAAGTAAAGAAATATTGTACAGAGAACAAACAAGCTGTTTATGGATTAGAAAACGCTTATGGCTACGGTCGTTCTCTTGCAGTATGGCTGTTAGAGAAAAATTTTATAGTAAAGGATGTTAACACTTCCTTGTCACATCGGCAGGCAAAACGCAGAGCGATGTATAAAAAAAGTGACAGTGATGATGCACAGGCAATCGCTCTTGCAACCATAAATATGTTGGAGGAATTACCCGATGCCTGCCCAAATGATGCGTACTGGTCACTGGGGCAGTTGGTAAACCGCAGGGATAATATCATGCGTCACATCATCCGTCTACGAAATCAACTACATGAGCAGGTGTGTGTTGCCTATCCAAGCTATAAACAATTCTTCACTGACATTGGAAGCCCTACCGCACTTTATTTTTGGAATCAGTATCCTTCAGAGAAATATTTGCGAGGAAGAACCGTAGAAGATTTGAAAGAGGAACTGATTGTTGTCAGTCATAACCAGTGTTCCACTAACCGGTGTCAGAAGATTTTAGAGGTAGTGGAAATGGATCGGACGGAAGAAAAAGAATATCAGGACAGCAGGGATGTAATCACGAGAGGGCTTGTAAAAGACCTGCAGCATTACAAGGGGCAGCTAAAAGAAATCGATAGAGAATTAGAAAACATGTATCACAGCTTGGGCGGTACTCTCACCACAATTCCGGGTGTCAGTACGACAACCGCGGTAAAGCTGCTGGCAGAAATCGGAGACATCAACCGTTTTGGCAGTGCGGCAAAGCTGGCAAAGTTCGCAGGGATCGCACCACTTAGACTCTCGTCGGCAGGAAAAGGAAAAGATAAGGCATCCAAGCAGGGGAACCGTCGCTTACAAGCGACCTTGTATTTCTTATCCATTCAGATGATTCAGACATCTTCAAAGGGAACACCAAGAAATCCGGTTTTCAGAGAGTATTATGAGAAGAGGATTGCAGAGGGAAAGAACCCGAAACAAGTACTCATCTGTATTTCAAGAAGATTGGTAAATATCATTTATGGAATGCTAAAGAACCAGACGGAATACCGAATGAAAGAAATCAGGCAAGATAGAGAAAATCAGTAGTTTTCAATATTTGGATATGGTAAAATGAGAGCAGTAAAATCTGAAAATCTAAAGATTACTGTTTAGAATCGCATCACTTTTTCACTAGAAGTGAAAGGGTCTGGTTCAATATAAGTAGTAAGAGTCAGATTTAAGGGTGGTTCAGGTGCAGCAAATTGGGCTGATTTAATGTCACCGGAAGATGCCGCAAAATATAATAAGTGGATAAATTTAAGAGAAGCTGGATTAGATCAATCAAAGATAAATGACATTATTTTGACCAATAAAGGATATCGCCCAGACCCAGCAACATATTTAAGCAAGGAGTATATCGATGCTCATTTAGACCTATTTTCTGATGGAGTCACAAAAATTAGTGTATCAACACCAACTGGACAGGCGGGACCACCTGGTGGAACATTTATAATGCCAAAATCTGTAGCAGATGAAATTATCCAAGAAGCAAACGGTAATGTTTCAAAATTGGAACAATTACTAAGTTTAGAACCAGGGACGTTGGGAAATAGTCCAGTTAGATTAGATATACCAGAGCCACATAATTTGAGGATGCCAAGTGGAAATGAGTTAGGAGCAAATGAACAATGGATTCCAGGCGGAAGTACTGGCGGGGGAATACCGGAAGCAACAATTGATTCACCATCGCCAAAGGAATTTATATCTACACCAATATTTAAGGAAAATTAAAGGAGAACAAAATGGAACAAATATATTCTAATTTTGGAATTACTATTGTGAAGCAAGATGAAAAGTATTTTATGCAATATGATAGTGGAGAAATGGTTTCAACAATAAAAAAAGTGGAGTTATCTGAAAGAGAAGCAAAGGAGTTACAAGAGCAGGAGGATGGGAATGCTATTTATGAATATATGATTAAAAATTTAAATGATAGAATTTAAAATTTAGTTATATAACCCAGTAAAATAAACTTATAATATTTTCCCTTGACGATCCTAAAATGGCTATGTTACAATGGCGCAACCAGGGGGTATAAGGGGGAAATTATTCTCTTTTATACACTAAGAGAAATACAAAATCGGAGATAATTCTGTGACTTCTTAAGTCAGGTATTATCTCCGATTTTTATGTTTATTATCTCAGGTCTGCCAGTTCCATTAGTAGGGAAAAACAGCATTGCATTCCCATGCGGAAAATAACCATGGAGTAAGTAGCGTTTTTAGCATGGATAGCATCCGTCCATTGTTCAATGACTTTGCGTTGTTCTTCCGATAATTCTAAGCCTTCATACTGTTCAAAAAGCACATTTTCTGCTTGCAGAGCTTCTTGGTACTCCTCATCTTGTTTCCTCTTGTTTAAGCTGTTCGTACATGTTGTTGAAAGAACGTTCTTCTAAATGAGCGTAAAGTAGTTGGAAAAAATCTGTATTCATCATAAATTGCCCTCCTTCCTGACAACACACGATACCGTAAAAACTAGAATCCATCCATTCACAGAAGCCAATAAAAATCAGCAGGAGAAATAAGGCAGAATAGACAAAGGAACCAAAAAAGATAAAAAGTCTGCTTTGGGTATGCAAAGTTATGCCATAATCATATCGCCCAACGGCTCTGCCGGTGGGCGTTTCCGAGAGTGGTGCCGTCTTTTTGGCACCACTCCTTTAACCTGCGCTATTTTCGACCCTATCTATTCTTGTGAATTCCAAGAAAATCATGTCTTTCACATTTCCCCAACAAAGTAAAAAACTCTCGTTATGGTTAATTACCTCGATTCTTCCCTGAAAATGGCACACAGGGGTAACACAGGCTCACACGAGGGTAAGAGAAAGTCGATTTATGTAACGGAAACTGTTCTTTGTGCATATTTTTGTTTTTTCTCTGTTTTTGTCCTTTGGCATAAAGTGAATTTTGCCCCAAAGTTGTCAAATTTTCCTTCCAGTTTCTAAAAATCAAAAAATGACTTGCAATCACTCTTTTTCTGAGTTAATATCACACACCACAAGAAAAGGTCTTTCTTGTGGACTCCAGTTATGCCTATGTGTTTTTGGCAGATGGAACAATACTGTATCATCCTGATTCGGATAAAATCGGAAAAGTAATACAAAATGATTTGGCCGATAACCTTCTTTCTGATATTGCAAATCATGATATTCCTGAAAATGGTGTGGTTATGATAAAAGATGAGGGAGCAGAAAAGTATGCAGCTTATTACATAATTAGAAATGCTACGGCTGTGCTTGTTATTACTGCAGATAAGTCAGAAATATTAAGTTCGGTGGATAAAATTTTTTCTTCCGTTGTTTTATGCGGGATTATTGCTTTTATCATTATCGGAACTATTGCTTATGGCATATCAGCACATATAATTCAGCCATTATTAAAGCTTATATTAGTAATAAAACGATTTGCTATGCTTGATTTTACAGAAGAAGCAGATAGCTTGCAAATTAGTAGCCGTAAAGATGAAATGGGACAAATTGCAAATACAATTGATGAGCTTCGCGAAAGGCTGGTCGATATTGTTTCTCAGATTAAGCAGCAGAGTATGATCCTATACAAGGCCTCCTATAATTTGGACCATAATGCGGATATTGCGGTATCCTCAGTAAAGAATGTAGAAAAAGCGGTAGATGAAATTGTGCAGGAAACAACGAATCAGGCCGATAAAACAGAAAAAGCAACGGAGGATATCGTTAATATTGGAAAGTTAATTGAAGGTACCAATTCTGAAGTAAGCCAGTTAATACAAAAAATGAACTTGATGAAAGAAGCGGCAGATGAAGCTTCAAAAACTTTGGATGATTTGAATGATATAAACCGGCATGCAATCAGCTCTATTGGAGTGATATATGAGCAGACAAATACAACGAATGATTCTGTAATAAAAATACAGGAGGCAACAAAAATAATTGCGGCTATCGCCGAAGAAACAAACCTATTATCATTAAACGCCTCGATTGAGGCAGCAAGGTCAGGTGAAACAGGCAGGGGTTTCGCAGTTGTAGCTTCACAGATAAAAAAACTTGCGGACCAATCCAATGCGTCTGCTCATCAAATTGAAGACATAATTAAAGTTCTGATTAATAATTCTCAAAAAGCAGTTTCTACAATGAATGAAGTGAATAAAGTTATGGAGAGGCAAAATAAAAATGTATCGAAAGCGGAATTAGCATTTGAAAAGATACTCGATGGAATCGGTCATTCATTTTCAGCAGTCAACCAAATTGCATCCAGTTCATCACAGCTTGATGAGGCGAGAGGATATATTACGGAAGCCGTTTGGAGCTTGACAGCAATTGCCAGAAAAAATGAAAAGAATACAGAGGAAACATCAATATCTGTCAGTGAATTCAAAAATATAATACAAGAAGTTAAGGACAATTCTCAGCAATTGAAAGTTGTTGCTGATGTATTAGAAGAAAACATGGGTTCATTTCAATTGTAAAAGTATTTAATATATTTAAAAATATCATCTTGAGCTTGTTCAGGCGTCTTATATTGAGAATCTTGGATAAGCTTTCTTTTTATGATGATTATCATAAGGATTTCCTTTTCTTTTGCCATTTTTCTATATTTTGTAAGGATTGACTTTTTGAAAGAAATCTTGGATAATGTATTTGAAACCGATTGCAAACAATATAGATGGGGAAATATTTATACAAAGGGAGGATATGTCAATGAATACAACAAAAATCACCTTAAATGAGAATTGGAAGTTTTATTTGGGAGAATGCGAGAATGCCTGGTATGCAGGCTTTGATGATAAAGAATGGCAAAGTATTTCTATTCCTCATGACTGGTCGGTGACGCAGCCCTTTTCACAGGATTATTCCAGCGGTACGGGCTATCTGTCAGGCGGAATCGGCTGGTATCGGCTGCATTTTCATATGCCTGAGGAGTACGAAGGAAAAAATGTCCGGGTAGTTTTTGACGGTATATATAAAAATAGTCAAATTTGGTGCAATAGCTATTATTTAGGGAAGCGCCCTAATGGCTATGTTACCTTTTCTCATAAACTAACTGACTTTATTAATTATGGTGCGGATAATGTTATTTGTGTTAAAGTTACACATACAGATTTAGCGGATTCCAGATGGTTTACCGGGAGCGGAATTACCAGAAAGGTAACACTTGTCGTAGAAGAGTTGGTGTATCCTTCGGAATATGGTATTATATTTGAAACGGGCAAATGCGATGAGGATAGTGCTGAAATCGATGTATATCAGGAAATCCACAATGATACGGACGTATGTGTAAGGGTTGCTGTAGAAGTTGATTTTTGTACGGAGGAAGGAATCTTTATACAAAAGTTGACAGAGTCTTGCGAAGTAGAAGCCGGGAAATCTTCTCAGATACGATTGAAGGGAGTTATCGATCATCCGAAGCTCTGGTCGGTAGATAGTCCTAATCTTTATCAGATGAAAACGTTTTATACGGTAAATGCCGGGGACCGCTATTTGGCAGGGGAAGAGAAGGTAGGAATCAGGAGCATTCATTTTTCTCCTGACAAGGGTTTCTTCCTGAATGGAAATGCGGTGACGATCAAAGGGGTCTGCGTACATCATGATGCAGGCTGCTTAGGAGCTGCAGTGACTGCACAGGTTTGGCAGAGAAGATTGAGCAAATTAAAAGAGTGTGGATGTAACGCAATCCGTTGCAGCCATAATCCGCATATGCCGGAACTGTATGAGCTATGTGATGCTATGGGATTTCTTGTAATGGATGAAGCTTTTGATGAGTGGGAAAATGCCAAGAATAAATGGTCTACCGGCCACAATGTATATCCTCCCAAGCATCAGGGATATTTTGAGGATTTCCATGAATGGCACGAAGCAGACCTGCGCGCCATGGTAAGAAGGGCAAGGAACCATCCCAGTGTTATTCTGTGGAGCATTGGAAATGAAATAGATTATCCGAACGATCCTTATTGCCACCCGATGTTTGAAACTATGACGGGAAATAATGATGCCGATAAACCTGCCGCAGAGAGAATATATGATTCTTACAAGCCTAATGCAAGACGATTGGGAACCTTGGCAAAGCATTTGGCGGAAATTGTGAAACAAGAAGATTCGACAAGGCCGGTGACAATGGCTCTGGCATTTCCGGAGCTCTCAGCTAAGCTGGGGATTCTGGAAGCCTTGGATGTGGTCGGCTACAATTATAAAGAACAGTTTTATGAGCAGGACCACAGGGAATTCCCCGACAAGCCTTTTTTGGGGAGCGAAAATAGCCATAGCTATGAGGCATGGAGAGCTGTAGCGGATAAACCATATATCAGCGGTCAATTCCTTTGGACCGGAATCGATTATCTCGGTGAAGCACATGGCTGGCCTGTCCACGGGTCTGCGGCCGGGCTTTTGGATATGGCTGGATTCGAGAAATCGCGATTTTTACGCAGAAAGGCATTATGGGATACGGAAGCGGTCATAGAACTTGCTACCGGAATTGAAGATAAGGCGGCAGACCGTAATGCAGAGTGGATTCCATACAATCAGAGATGGAATTATAAGAATGGGCAGAATGTATCGGTAATGTGTTATTCTAACCTGAGCGAGGTCAGGCTTTTGCTTAATGGGAAAGAAGTCGGCAGTGCAAAAGAATACAATCCCGATGGAGCATATCAGTTTATCATTCCTTTTGAAATGGGATTGCTGGAGGCGGAAGGCTATAACGAAGAAGGGCAAAAGGTAAAAACAGCGTCTCTATGTACCGTTGGTAATACGGTAAGCGTGCAGGCAAGCTTATGGAAAGAAGATGATATACTGAGCGAGCAAAGCTTTGAAGAGGTATCGAAAGGCTCGGGCTACCTGTATCAAATGGAGATTCGTCTTCTGGATAAGGAAGGCAGGCTTGTGACGGCAGACGACCGGATGATAGGGATACAGGTAGAAGGGGCCGGAACGCTGGCAGGTATGGAGAATGGAGATCTGAGTGATAATACCTCATATGCATTGCCGGAGAGAGCTACCAGAAATGGCAGACTGCTGGCATACATTAGAAGAGGTGCACCCGGCAAGATCACAATTGAAGTAACTGTTGAAGGATTGGACGACAAGGAAGTCTATATGATAGAATAATAGTAGTTTTTAAACAGAGTAAACAATTGCTAGGAGAAAAGACGAATGGATGCATATAGAAGTGGTGAGAATAAGGTAATTACCATTTATGATATAGCAAAAGAAGCGGGAGTATCCGCGTCAACGGTATCTCGGGTGCTGACCAACAATGCCCATGTCCGCAATGAAAAAAAGCAGCGAGTATTGGAATTAATTGAGAAGTATGATTTCAAACCGAATGCTATGGCAAGGGGACTCTCCGATACAAGAAGTAAAGTAATAGGAATTATTACAGCGGACATAAGGAACCCTTTTTATGCGGATGTGTTTGTAGCCTGTGAGGTGGCTGCACAAAAGGCGGGGTATACGGTTATGCTTTGCAATGCGCTGGGCGAGCGGATGCAAGAGGAAAAGCTGCTGGAGAAATTGCAGGAACAGAGAGTCGATGTAGTTATCCAGATGGGCGGACGAGTAGATGACCTCGTATCTGACGCATCATATGTAGAAAAGGTTAATAAGCTAATGAATAACATTCCTATGGTAGTAACCGGGAAGCTGGATGGGACTCAGTGCTATCAGGTTAGAATTGATGCCATGAAGTGTATAGATCTTTTAATGGAGCATTTGATAGAATTGGGACATAGGGAGATAGCATTGATCGGAGGACGGATGAATGTTCTTTCTACCTTTGAAAAGTTTCAGAGATATAAGCAGAATCTAAGCAGGTATAAAATAGCTTTTAAGGAAGCGCTGACGGTAGAGGATGGTGGATATGATTATGAAACCGGATATGCCCGTATGAACAAGATGCTCGATCAGGGCATAAGGCCGACAGCGGTAATAGCAATTAATGATTTTGCAGCAGTGGGTATTGTCCGAAGTATTCAGGAGCATGGTTTAGGTATTCCGCAGGACATTTCCGTGGTAAGCTATGATAATACTTATGTTTCCGAACTGGTCAGTCCGAAGCTTACAACAATCGATTATAATTACGAGAGCTTTGGAGAACAATTAATTGAAACGGCTATTGCATCTATAGAAGGAGGGGAAAATCCTAAGCTTCAGCTCATACCTCCGACTCTGATTGTTCGGGGGAGCAGTGGAAAGGTGCCGGAAATAATAGGATAACAAGATTGACTCCGGTTTCATAAGAAAACCTAAAAAAGAATAAAAAAAGCAATAAAAAGCAGTTATTTGATAAAAAAATAACTGCTTTTTTTATATTCGCATAAAAAATAAACAAAATACAAGCCTAAAACTTATGGATAATGACATATTGAAACCGATTGCAAGAAAAGCATTGACAGAACTGTGCAGATAATAGTAAAATATGAACATAAATAAAATATGAAACCGATTTCGAATAGTGAAAATGACTAATAAAAGTGCGCAGTGAGATGGGACTGAAATGGTCGTATGGGAGGAGAAAATGGATAAAGCATTAAATGCGGGAAAGGATGCGCCGGTAACCAAGATACCCGCTCCTAAAATATCTTTCTGGAAAAAAGTAAAGAAGTCGAAGGTCTTGCTTCTTATGTGCTTGCCGGCAGTATTATTCTTTTTCTTTTTTAGTTACATGCCGATGCCCGGCATATGGGTAGCATTTGTAAAGTACAACTACAGAGACGGTATTTTCGGAAGCGCTTTTATAGGACTTCGGAATTTTGAATTTTTGGCTACATCAGGGAAGCTGTTTGACCTGACAAAGAATACGGTTCTTTATAATTTGGCATTTATTTTACTGGGTAATACCCTGGCAGTATTTGTGGCAATTTTGTTGAACGAAATGAGGGGCAGATTGTTTAAGAAGATTTCGCAGACGATTATGTTCCTTCCGTATTTCATTTCGCAGGTATTAATCGGTATTTTAGTATTTAACTTATTGAATTATGACACCGGCTTTGTAAATGGAATCCTTAGCAGTATGGGATTAGAAAAGTGGCAGCCTTATGCCGAGCCGGGCTCGTGGCCTCCGCTATTGATCTTGATTTATTTATGGCAGCAGACGGGATATAATTCAGTCGTTTATTTTGCGGCTATTATGGGTATTGATTCGGAGATGATCGAAGCGGCGAAGGTAGATGGAGCGAATGGTTTTCAGAAAATCCGGTATATTATCTTACCAAACCTAAAACCAACAATTGTAATTTTGCTGCTGTTTGCGCTTGGCGGTATTGTAAAAGGTAACTTCGGCCTATTCTACAACGTGGTAGGTACCAATCCATTGCTGTATAGCACTACTGATATTATAGAAACTTATGTATATCGTGCAACTATGACAGATTTCAACTTCTCTACGGCTTCTGCAGTCGGATTATATCAGTCTATCATTGGATTTATCATTGTTGTGACAGTCAACTGGATTGTAAGAAAGGTAGAACCGGATTATTCCTTGTTCTAAGCGGAAACGGAGGCACATTATGGCAAAACAAGATATAGATTTGATAGACTCAGGCGCTAAGGTGAAGCTTGGTAAGTCAGACATGGCGATTAGAGGATTCGGGTATGTGTTCATTAGCTTTTATGCTTTATGCTGTATTATTCCATTCATCATTATTATAAGTACATCCTTCACCAGCGAAGCAGTGATTCGTGCAGAAGGCGTACAGATTATTCCTAAGGCAATTAGCTTGGAAGCGTACGCTATGGTTACCAAAAGCGGCGGTATTTGGAAATCTTACATATTGACCATTCTGATAACGGTATTTGGTACCGGAATCGGGTTATTCATTATTTCGATGACGGGTTATGCACTGCAAAGAAAGGATTTTCCATTCAGGAATGCAATCTCCTTTTATATCTACTTTACCAGTTTGTTTTCGGCAGGACTTGCGCCTTATTATCTGCTGATGACACAGACTTATAAATTAAAAGACAGCTATCTGGCAGTTTTACTGCCGCTTTTGATGAGTCCCTGGCTGATCATTTTAATGAAGAACTTCGTGAAAGCAATTCCGCATGAAATTACGGAGTCGGGAAAAATTGACGGTGCGGGAGATATTAAGATTTTCACAGCATTGATTTTACCTATGTTAAAACCTGCATTAGCGACAATTGGATTGTTCCTTGCACTGGGGTATTGGAATGAATGGTATCAGTCCTCTTTGTTTCTCAGCTCGAAGGTTGCAGTGAAACCGCTTCAGTATACTTTATATGAGATTGTGAACAAAACAGATGCACTGAAAAATTCAGTAGCGGGACAGTTTATTAATCTGGCAGATATCCCGCAGGAAAGTGTTAAGATGGCCAATGCGGTACTGGCGACCGGACCGATCATATTATTATACCCTTTTGTTCAGAAGTACTTTATCAGCGGTATTACGGTTGGAGCTGTAAAGGGCTAGAGAATGAAAGACTATGAATAGAGTTACATGGACAGGGAGCCGGAGGCTGAATAGTACTTAACAGATTGTCGCTCTGGTTGACCAGAGACAATATAGATGATGCGATTGCATTCCCAAAAAAAGGAGGAAAGAACATGAAAAAGAAACTTGTTGCATTATTACTTGCAGCTACAATGGTTACCGGCCTTGTGGGTTGTGGAAACTCTTCTGCTTCCAGCAGTACAGCCTCAAATCCGTCAAGCAGTTCTTCAGAAAGTGCAGAAGAAAGCACGAAAGAAAACACGAAAGAAAGCACAGAAGGAGAAACGGCTGCTGCGGATATCGACACATCAGAGCATGTGGTAATTACTTACATGACGACAGGCGAGATTCCCACCGGTACTAAGGAAAAATATGATGCGATGATGGTGGAACTCAATAAGATATTGACAGAGAAGGTAAATGCAGAACTGCAGATATACTTTATCCCATGGACAGATTATCTTTCTAATTATAACTTGACGCTGGCATCTATGGACGGCACGGTAGACCTGGTCGGTACGGCTTCCGACTGGCTGGATGCATGGCCGAATGCCAAAAACGGAGCGTTTCTTGAATTATCGGAAGATATGTTAAAAACATACGCTCCGCAGACTTGGGAAAGCGTACCCGCTTCGAACTGGGATTTATGCAAATACAATGGCGAAATTTATTTAATGCCGGAAGATAATTACGCTCAGTGGGTTAATCATGGATTTATTTATCGTTTGGATTATGCAAAGGAAGCCGGACTTGAAGACGGCGTACATAGCTGGGCCGATTTGACAGAATATTTCCGTTATGTAAAACAGGCATATCCAGATATTATTCCCTGGGACTCTGACGGTACACAATATGGACAATTGGCAAGCGGTTATATCCTGTCCAACACGGATTATGTGTCGATTGACGGACTGAATTCCGGTGCTATGTGGGGAGGAACAAAGGATGACCTCTATACCATATACTCTCCTTATGTGACAGAGACAGATTTATTGGTTGAGTACGCGAAGATGATGAAAGAATGGGATCAGATTGGCGTATGGAAGACAGATGTATTAAATAATACCGCATCCACTAACCGTGATGATTACAGAATCGGACGTGTTGCGGCAGAGCAGCATCATACCCAGACTTGGACCGATTTGGTAAGCCATACTCCGGCAAATACTATTTATGCGGATACTCCGGATGCGGCATCAGGCTTCTTCTACTTTGGTGAGGAACGCGATAATGTAGTGGCATTATCTATTACCCATGGCGCTATGGCAGTTTCCGCAGGCAGCAATAATCCTGAGAGAGCGCTTATGGTCTATGATTTGCTGAGAAATGATCCTGATTGCTATAAGCTTCTCTGCTACGGAATTCAGGGTGTTTCATGGGATATGGATGAAAGCGGACTTCGTATTCTCCCTGAAGGATACAATCAGGATACCGATAATATCAACGGAACGACCAATTATTGGTGGGGACGCAACGACAATCTGGAAATCAGAGATGCTACGAGAAACTGGAGTGAAATTGATAAATTATATGATCATTATGATTCGGTAAAGATTGAATATCCATATGGACAGTTTGTAGCGGATGTAGATATGATTCAGTCTCAGATTAATAATATCAATGAGATCCATACGAACTATATGAAGCAGATTTCTTTTGGCAAATACAAAGGAACAGCAGAGGAAATTGTTGCTGAATATCAGGCAGCTTTAGAAGCGGCAGGTATTAATGATGTTACGGCGGAACTGCAAAGACAGTTTGATGAGCTTTATAAATAGTAAAAATAATATATTGATTGTAGTGCGTAAAAGGAGTGCTGCTGCCTGAGAGGCAGCAGCATTTTTATATAATTAGGAAAGAACTCCTATTACATAAAAGTAGATGCGCAGCACACTTTTGTTCTATGAATCCAAAAAGACAAAAAGAGGAGAATATCAGCAATGGGGCAATTTGAAAAACTTAAAAAATTTGAAATCAGAGAAAACTTCTATTTAGACGGTATGCCATTTCAGATTATTTCAGGAGCAATCCACTATTTTCGAATTGTTCCCGAGTATTGGAGAGACCGGTTAGAAAAACTGAAAGCTATGGGATGTAATACGGTAGAAACCTATATCCCATGGAATATCCATGAGCCCGAAAAAGGAGAATTCCATTTTGAAGGGATGTGGGATATACAAAAATTTGTAAAAATAGCGGAAGAGCTGGAGCTGTATGTAATACTCCGGCCATCGCCATATATATGCGCGGAGTGGGAGTTCGGCGGACTTCCGGCATGGCTGATCAGAGAAGATGATATGAGACTTCGGGCAAGCTGCGGCTCTTTTCTGCGGCATGTGGAAGAGTATTACCAAGTCCTCCTTCCGCTCATCACTCCGCTGCAGATTACGGAGGGCGGTCCGGTTATCCTTATGCAAATTGAGAATGAATATGGCTATTATGCAAATGATAAGGCATATATGGAAGCGATTAAGAACCTCATGGTAAAGGGCGGAGTGAAGGTGCCCTTGGTAACCTCTGACGGACCTTTTCCCGAGAATTTAAACGCCGGGGCTATGGAAGGGATATTACCCACAGGGAACTTTGGTTCCAGGACAGAAGAGCGATTTGAAGTATTGCGAAGATATACCGATGGTGGTCCGTTAATGTGTACAGAATTCTGGGTAGGCTGGTTCGATCACTGGGGCAATGGAGGGCATATCACGAGAGAGCCGGAAGAAAGTGCCAAAGATCTTGATAAAATGCTGGAGCTTGGACATGTAAATATTTATATGTTCGAAGGAGGCACTAATTTTGGTTTTATGAATGGGGCAAATTATTATGACCGGCTGACGCCTGATGTTACTTCCTATGACTACGATGCCTTGCTTACTGAGGACGGGCAGGTTACGGAAAAGTATCTTCTTTACCGGCAGGTCATTTCTAAATATAGGGAGATTCCAAAGATTGCACTCAGCAGTAAAATTGTGAGAAAAGCTTACGGTACACTTACTGTACAAGATAAAGTAAGCCTATTTTCGGCATTGGATGATTTGAGCAGTCCCGTAGTCAGCCCGTGTACGGAATGCATGGAAAAGCTTGGACAAAATTACGGCTATATCTTATATCATTCCACATTGGATACGGAAGAAAATATAGAAAAAATTAGGCTTTGGGGAGCAAATGACCGGGCAAATATTTTAGTGGATCAAAAGCTGGTTACCATTTTGTATGATAGGGAGCTTCTGGAGGAAAAGGATGTTTCAGTGACCTTCGAAAAAGGGGCGGCACTGGATATTCTGGTGGAGAACATGGGGCGTGTGAACTTCGGGCCAAGGATGGAGATGCAGCGGAAGGGAATTAGCCAGTGCGTACAAATAAATGGACATATACATAATAATTGGAAGCAATATAGTCTGCCGCTCGATCATATAGATAAAATAGATTTTTCCAAGGACTATGAAGAGGGTGTTCCGGCCTTTTATCGTTTTATCTTCTCGGCAGAAGAAGAGGGAGATACTTTTCTTGATTTTGCGGGATGGGGGAAAGGGGCTGCCTTTATTAATGGATTTAATTTAGGAAGGTTCTGGGAAATCGGACCTCAAAAGAGGCTTTTCATACCGGCGCCGCTTATAAAAAAGGGGAAGAACGAGATTGTGATTTTTGAAACCGATGGTATAACAGGAAATACAATTTCGCTGGTAAATGAGCCCGATGTTGGCTAAAAGCACCTGCTTTCTGCGGAGTAAAGTATTTCAAATGCTAAAACAGAGGAAAAAATATTACTAAAATAGAAAAAATAGTACATTTACATTTCTTAACGGTCTTCTTAAAATTAAATGAATGATATGCGGAGGAAAACATGCATGAAATCATATGCCAAGACCATGCATTTTATTGATCCTGAAGTGACTGTAATACAGACAACGGAAGGAAAAATAACATTAAAGAACTTATTTATACCTATGTTTATTGAACAGCTTCTTATGAATATGATGTGGACGGTAAATACCATTATTATGGGAAAATATTCTGACGAAGCGGTGGTGGCAGTAGGCGCTGCCAGTCAGGTGATAGGGTTGATGTATACCTTCTATGCTGTAGTGAGCGGCGGTGCTTCTATCGTAATAAGCCACAGACTGGGGGCAGGACAGGAAAAGGAGGCTAGTGATGCCGCATTTACCTCTCTTTTTACGGCGGGAGGCATCAGTCTTTTTTTCAGCTTTCTGCTGGCAGCTTTGAGCAGGCCCATTATGGCAGCAATGAATTTAGAAGGAGAGGTGCTCGATATGGCAGAGATATATTTTCGTATCTGCATGGGCACCTCTTTCTTACAGGGAATCAAGGCGGCGGCTTCTGCTATACTCAGGAGTTATGGAAGGCCTAAGCCGGCAGTAGCTGTATCGCTGTTTATGAATGGATTGAATGCTGTATTTAATGTTATTATAATTTATCGTCCGTTTGAAGTGCCTTTCTATGGGGCGGAAGGAATTGCCATTTCTAACGTAGTCAGCTATGTTATAGGGTTAATATTGATTATGATACTGTTGATGAGATCGGGATTGAATCTTCAGTTTAACCGGAAAAACTTAAAGACGCTGGGCTGCATTAAAAACATACTGAGGGTAGGAGTTCCGGGAGGGGTCAGTTCCCTTTCTTATTCTCTTTCCCAAGTGATTTCTACCTCTATATTGGCAATTCTCGGTACTGTGGCGTTGTCGGCGAAAATATATGTGTCCTCTATCGTTTTCTATGTATACGTAATAGGTATGTCATTGGGACTATCTACAGCGATACTGATGGGATGGATGGCAGGAGCTGAGGAATATGACAAGGCATACCGGCTGAACCAACAGGTGCTGAAGCTATCGGTTACGTCAAACCTTATATTGTCAACGGTAGTGTTTATGCTGCATAAACCACTGATAGGATTATTTACCAATAATCCGGAGATTATCGCCATGTCGGGAATCATACTGTTCATTGACATTTTTGTAGAAGTAGGCAGAGCTTTTAACCATGTGGAGGATAATTCCTTAAGAGGAGCGGGAGACGTGATGTTCCCTATGGTGATTGCCAGTATTTCCTGCTGGATGATCAGCATTTTATTTTCTTATATTCTGGGTATCCGGTTTGGACTGGGACTTGCAGGATGTTGGATTGCATTTATGATGGATGAAATATTCCGGGGATTATTATTCTTCCGGAGATTCCGGTCAGGAAAGTGGAAGATGATGAAGGTATAGAAGATTATTAAGGAGAAGAATGATGGCAGGATATCTATTTGTACATTTTACCGGTGAAGAAAAGGATGGAGAACAGATTTACTTTTCGCTGAGCAGGGACGGGCTGCATTGGCAGGATTTAAATGGCGGGCGGCCTGTACTTTATTCTGAGATAGGAACTTGCGGAGTCAGGGACCCTTTCCCGGTGAGAAATCCGTTAGATGGGAAAATCTACTTGATAGCAACGGATTTTCGTATTGAAGCCGGACATGGCTGGAAAGCGGCACAGGAAGAAGGCAGCAGAGATTTGATTGTCTGGGAGACGGAAGATCTGGTGCACTGGAGCAGACCGAGCGCTTGTACCGTAGGAGTCACGGATGCCGGTTGTGTATGGGCACCGGAGGCCGTATTTGATAGAGAGCGGCAGGAATTCCTTGTGTTTTTCGCCTCTAAGGTCAGAAAAGAAGGGGAGGCAGAAGGAAAGCACCGGATATATGCATCATATACATCGGACTTTCGAAGGTTTTCAGATGCTTTCTGTTATATGGAGAAGGAAAGTCATGTGATAGATACCACGATTTTAGAGAGTGAGGGACATTATTACCGGATATCCAAGGACGAAACTGCAAGCAGATTGATTCTGGAGGTCTCAGATACCTTACAGGGAGAATTCGTAAAGATTCCTTCTGCTGCATTGGATAGTCTGAAGGGCGTGGAAGGGCCGGAGGGATATCTTCTTCCTGACGGAAAGACATGGTGTCTGATTGCTGACCGGTTTGCGGCAGGAGAAGGATATTTGCCGATGCTCACCAAGGATTTATCTTCCGGCAGATTTCAGATTCCGGAACCCGGCCAGTTCGATATGGGGAAGGCAAAGAAGCGCCATGGAGGTATCCTGTCTGTAACGGATGAGGAATATGATCGGCTTATGGCCTATTATGAAGGGAAGAATCCTGTGATAGAGGGGCTTTATGCGGATCCTGATTTGTACTATGAGGATGGTATTTATTATATTTATCCTACGACAGACGGATTCCCGCATTGGTCGGGGCATATATTTTCCGTATTTTCATCTGTTGGCAGAAAATGTTTTGAGAAAGCGGCTGATTTGCTGGATGTGGCATCGGAACAGGTTCCTTGGGCAACGGGTCATGCGTGGGCTCCCTGTATTGCCAAAAAGGGAAGCCAATATTATTTCTACTTCTGTGCCAAGGACACAGGAGGAAGTTCTTGCATCGGTGTGGCTGTAGCAGATTCGCCTGCAGGGCCCTTTCGGGCAATGGAAGAGCCTATGGTAACTATGGATATGATGAGAGAGTGCAATATCAGGATGTCACAGACTATCGACCCTGCCGTATATGCGGAAGGAGATAATTATTATCTTCTGTTCGGCAACGGAGAACCGGCAGTGGCAAAACTGTCGGAGGATATGCTTTACATTGAGAAGGAGACTTTGAGGAATATAGATGGGTTAATAGATTTCCGGGAATCTGTAATTGTAATAAAAAGAGGGGATACTTATCACTTTACATGGTCTTGCGACGATACCGGAAGCGAAGATTATCATGTGAAATATGGTGTTGCAAGTTCTCTCTACGGCCCGGTAAATAACATACAGATAATATTGAAAAAAGATGAGCGGCGCGGTATATTGGGAACAGGACATCACAGTATATGCAAGATGCCGGAAAGTGATAGTTACCTGATTGCCTATCATCGATTCGGAACACCCCTCGCTCAATATCCGGAAGGAAAGGGATACCACAGAGAGGTGTGCATCGCTCCTTTGGAGTTCGGGGAAGACGGGAAGATACTGCCAATCATAGCCAGATGAGAGAAAAGGATGAACGTCGGCTTTTATCGGATAAAGAAGATTATTTCAATGAAGGAGAGAACATATGGAACTGAAGATTTCGAATAAAAAAGGTCCGGCTATACCGAGAGAATTTATAGGACTTTTTATAGAAGATATCAATTATGCTATCGACGGTGGATTGTATGCGGAGATGCTGGAGAATGGAAATTTCGAAAGCATGGATGTACGAGGAGGTAAAGACAGGGATTATTTTATAAAGCAAGACGGATTGTATGCATGGAGTATATTACATAAAGAGGCAGGACTTTCGCTCGATATTGTTCAAGGAAGCTCCGTTCATGAAAATAACCCGCATTATCTGCGTGTAATGGCTTCTGAAGGAGGCAGTGGTTTTTATAATAAGGCATATGAAGGGCTTCATATGAAACAGAAAATGACGTATCATATATCTTTTTATGCCAGAGCTGCACAATATAGCGGAATGGTGAAAGTAGCGGTAATCAAAGATGAGAAGACGGTTGCAGAACGGAATATAGAAATTCACGGGGCGGATGCTCACGGTTGGCATAAGTGGGAAAAATATAAGGCAGATCTGACCGTGGAGGAAGCGGTCAGCGCAGCCCGGTTTGCAGTGGTATTAGAAAATCCGGGAACGATAGAATTTGACTGCTTCTCTATGATACCGGAGGATGCGGTATATGGTATCTTCCGCAGGGATCTGGCGGATATGTTGAAAGGGATGAATCCTGGATTTCTGCGTTTTCCGGGAGGATGTGTAGTGGAGGGTGCCACACTTTCCAATCGCTATAGATTTAAAGACACGTTAGGTGCGAAAGAGCAGCGACGTTACAATTGGAACCGTTGGGCGCTGCATGGCAATAATGAGGAGAACGAGTATCACAGCATATATTCGCACTATGGTCAGACCTATGGGATTGGCTTCTATGAGTATTTTCTGCTCTGTGAGTATATTGGAGCGGCCCCTCTGCCGATATTGGGTGTAGGACTTGCCTGTCAATTCCAGTCTCATGAAAGGGTGGAGCCGGATAGCGAAGCTATTTGGGAATATATACAGGATTACCTTGACTTGATTGAATTTGCCAATGGTGGTGCGGACACGAAGTGGGGGTCACTCCGTATCGGGATGGGACATGAAGAACCCTTCGGATTGGAAATGATAGGAGTAGGAAACGAGCAATGGGAGGATGACGAGAGCCGTTTCTTCGAACGATATATACTGTTCGAACGAGAAATCCATAAGGTATATCCCCAGATAAAGCTTGTCGGAACGTCAGGCCCGGAGCTGGACTCTGTGCGCTTTGAAAAGTCCTGGGAGTTCTATCGTGAACATGCCGGGAATAAAAATTTTGTTTATGCGGTAGACGAGCACTATTATAAGGAGCCTGAATGGTTCGGCACCCATACGGATTATTTTGATAAAGTACCTCGGGATATTAAGATATTTTTCGGAGAATATGCTGCCCATCCCCAGGGCTGGCTTCCTATGAACCATCCCGAAGGGAACAATCTGAAAGCTGCGCTGGCGGAGGCGGCATTCCTGACGGGAGCAGCCAAAAACAGTGATGTGGTAGCGATGACCAGTTATGCACCGCTTTTTGCCCGTATCGGATATGCGCAGTGGAATCCGGATTTAATCTGGTTTGACGGGAGGGCGGTGTATGCCACTCCGAACTATTATGTACAGCAGATGTTCGCCTTAAATGCCGGGGATTATAATATAATTTATGAAACGGAGGATATCCCCTGTCAGGTAAGTTATGATGAAAAGAGCAGCCAGTTGATTGTGAAGCTTGTCAATATGGATGAGGAAGAAAAACACATCAAGTGGAAGCTGGAAGAAAACTGGGAGCTGCAAGGGATGATTGCAGAGCAAATAGTGCTTCGCGGAGATCGAAATGAGGCAGTAAATTCCCTGGAAGAGGAAAACGTGCGGCCCGTAAGCTCTCAAGTGGAGTTAAATACGGGAAGCTATTCCCTGCCGCCGCTTTCTTTTGTGATAGTAAGGATTCCGGCGAAAAAGATATGGTCCAAAGTTTGCAGGCTATGAGAAAGGTATGATTATTAAGATGAAGGCAGCAGAAGAAATTAAAGTAAATCAAGTACAAATCAAGGATAATTTTTGGTCTGTCATACAGGAGCGTATTATCAACATCGTAATTCCGTTTCAAGAAAAGGTGCTAAATGATGAGATTCCTGGAGTGGCTAAAAGTCATGCAATCGAAAACTTCCGCATTGCAGCCGGGCTCAGTGAAGGTGAATTCTATGGCATGGTATTTCAGGACAGCGATGTGGCAAAATGGTTGGAGGGAGTGGCATATTCCCTGGCAGTGAAACCGGATGAGGATTTAGAAAAGAGAGCGGATGGTATCATCGATATTATTGAGAAGGCACAGCAGCCCGACGGATACCTTGATACTTATTTTATTATCAAGGAACCGGAGAAGCGTTGGCAAAACCTTCAGGAATGCCATGAGCTTTACTGTGCAGGACATATGATGGAAGCGGCGGCCGCCTATTATCAGGTGACAGGAAAAGATAAGCTCCTTCATGTTGCAGAGCGTATGGCGGATCATATCATCGGCAGATTCGGTGAAGATAAGGAACGGGGAATACCGGGCCATCAAGAAGTCGAAATAGGTTTGATGAAGCTGTATCATGCAACCGGAAAGAAAAAATATAAAGATATGGCACGTTTCTTTTTGGAAGAACGGGGAAAAAATCCGAATTATTTTTATGAGGAAAAGATAAAAAGAGGGTGGCAGCATTGGGGACAATACAGCCTGAAACCGTTGGATAGTACTTACAATCAGGCGCATACTACTATTTATGAGCAGAAAGAAGCGGTAGGCCATGCGGTACGTGCAGTTTATATGTATACGGCAATGGCTGATCTTGCCGGCGAGGACAAAGATCAGAGGCTTTTCGATGCATGTTTGACACTTTGGAACAACATTGTGCAGCAGAGAATGTATGTAACAGGAGGAATTGGCTCCACTATGGAAGGAGAGGCATTTTCCGCAGATTATGATTTGCCCAATGATATGGCATATGCAGAGACCTGTGCTTCTATTGCCATGGTATTTTTCGCAAAGCGAATGCTGGAGATAAAGCCCGATGGCAAATTTGCGGATATTATGGAGAGAGAGCTTTATAACGGCATTATCAGTGGGATACAGCTGGATGGAAAGAAATATTTTTATGTTAATCCACTGGAAGTAAATCCCGGAGTTTCCGGCAAAATTTATGGTTATAAACATACTCTTCCCGAACGTCCCGGCTGGTATGAATGTGCCTGCTGTCCTACCAATTTAGTAAGGCTCATAGCTTCGCTCGGCGCGTATGCATGGAGTGAAAGCGATACCACTATTTATTCTCATTTGTTTATCGGACAGAAGGCTCAGATGCATAAAGCGAACGTGGAAGTGGAGAGCAGTTATCCGTGGGAAGGTAAAGTTGCTTATCATGTGAAACCAAAGTCAGACAGCGAGTTTACTTTGGCAATCCATATTCCGGAATTTGTAAATGCGGAAGATGAAAATACAATAATCGCCGTTAATGCACGATCAGTAGAAATCAGAAAAGCTCTAAAGAGCGGATATCTGTATATAACACGTACATGGAAAGACGGAGATATTGTAGATATTCAATTTGCGATGCCTGGCCGTAAGATATTTGCAAATCAACGTGTGAGAGATAATGCAGGCTGCGTCGCGTTGATGAGAGGACCCATCGTATATTGCTTTGAAGGTGTGGATAACGGAGAGAATATCCAGGCGCTTCGGATTCCCAAGGAGATGAAGGCAGAACCTTTCCTGTGGAAAGAGGGTGTCCTGAAAGGAAATGTATGTCTGAGGATGGAAGGATATTGCATGGAAGGAAATAATGAGCTGTATTCAGAAGAACGTCCGGCAAAGAAGCATGCCGAACTAACGGCAATTCCTTATTATGCATGGGCGAATCGCGGAGAAAACCAGATGAGAGTGTGGATGCTGGAAGAACAGTGAGACCATACTCTTACGGGAAGGAATGAGAGGAGTTTTTAAGCGGGTGATTAAGCTGAAATCAGAAATGAAGTTTAAAGTAAAATTTAAAAATATGTTCAAGAACATTGCAGAATTTATGAGAGCATTTATTCCTCAGAGAATTAAAAATAAAACAGTGTTAAAAATATATGAATTTTTACGAAGCAAAAGTTCTATTCCGCCCAAAAGAATCAGGGCCAACGCAAAAGCCAATCGAACCGCACTATGCAGTAAGGAATGTCATATATTGAAGCCGGACAGTTACATTGAGAATCAACATGAATGGAATGACGTGAAGTTTGGTTCTTGGAAAAAACATAACATGCGATATTCCGGCTGTGAAATCATTGCGACATACAACGCCTTGCTGGCGTTAGGAGAAAAAGTTTCCGGTCGGACGATAGTAAACTTAATCAGTCATTACGAAGCGGATGGTGCCGCATTGAATGGAGACTTTGGCGTCTCACCCACTGCCATATTCGATTATTTCGAAAACAAGGGGTACGGCACTGCAATAATATATAGTAAAGACGAGGCTGTGGTTAATAGACTGGGAGAAAGCAGCGATACAGTTATTGCAACTGTCTACAATGATAAAATGGATATAATGAAAGCTGTTCATACTGTCTGTATTACGAAGGATACAGATAATAAGTATTTGATACACAATGCTTATGCGAAAGACGGGCAGGGCGTTTTTGTCCGCAAAGGGAGAGGCGGTAAGGACGAGGGATTCGATACTTTACAGGAAGCTGCAGTGAATGTGGCCGCTGGATCGGCACTTATCTGTGCGGTCGGGATATCGAGGTCCGACAGCGGGATTGATGTGAGAGGTGCGAGAGGTGAAAAAAGCCATTCTCTTCCAGCAGTCTGAAAAGAGAATGGCTCTCATGTTTCTTCTTATATAGTGATATTTTTATACTTTCCAAAGTCCATGTAAGTTGCAGTACTCATATACAGCTTCCACTTCATCGTCTTCGGTAATGGAGAAGCTTACCTTCGGCTCTGTGCCGGGGGTTAAGTATTTAAGCTGGTAACCCTGTGTTGTCTGAAGGGCAACCCACTGAATGTAATGCTCTGCCAGCATCGGATGGAGAACGGAGCCAACGGAAACGGTTACCTCTGTTCCTTCTACGGAATATACGGGAACGTGTTTTTCCTGTGCAGCATCAGTAGTATTTGCGACCAGCTCTTTCATGTTATCGCCGCAGCACATTATGTTTGTTCCCTTGTCTTCCACAAATAAAACGATATTTCCACAATGACTGCATCTTAAAAACTTGATATCCATACCTTTTCCTCCTTAATATAAGAAAAATGGCTCATGGGAGACATTCTTCCATGTGTAATTTTATATCTTAATGATAATATTTTCTCAAGGCGGTGTCAAACTATTTAAAGATTTTGCATCACGTTCTTACGTAGCTTAACAGTAACTTCAAATCCGTTAAGCGCAATTCACTTCCAAATACCCCAGCAACTTACTGGTATCGTAATATTCCATAATGCCCAGGCTGGGATCATAGAACTTACCGTCATAGTGCACGAGATAGTGGCCGAATCTTCCCATGCGTTCGATGATGATACAGCATTTGGGGAAGATAACTTCTTCGCCGCCGCCCGGATAAATGAGAGTGCCGGTGTGGCCGAGACCGTAATAGTTAAGGGCGGGAATGACTCTTCCTATGGTAGCCTGCCACTCGCGAAAACCTATATTGCTTATAACCTCAGGAATAGTAACGCCTGCTAACATCGCTACGCAGGTCTGTCCGCAGAGACCGTCATCCGGCTGGATAAGAATATTCATACTGTCTATCGTGCGAATAGGATGCTCCAGAGTATAAGGGCTTTCTTTGCCTATTTCAATTAAGCTGTTGCTTATATGCAGTAATATTTTATGAACTTTGGCGATATCCACATGAGATACATCTTCCTCATTCAGGTAAATCTTGTAACTGCCCTTTTCTTCGGGAAGAAGTTCGCATTCTATCACTTTATTGTTCAAGGTGATGTCTGCATGGATAAAACCTCTCTGCTGGCACACCTCCCAAACATTAAAAGGAATGCGGATACAATAAATATCCTCCAACTTTTCAATCTTACCGTTAAAGAAATACCTCATATATAAAACCTCCTGTGTAGAATAAAGTAAAATTATAGTATTGTATAACCTCAGTTCCCCAATTATACTATGAATGTAACAGATTTTTTTTGTTCTGGAAACACTTTTTAAGTAAGTTTTCCTAAAGTATCTAAAAAAAAACATACTGATAAAAAAGTGTCAATCCCGTTAATTTATTAACGTTGAAAAGGTCGTAAAATGGAGGGTTGAGGAATGAGGACTTTTGCTCCGGCAAAGTTAAAAAATATTGACATTACGATAAATAAATGATTAATTTGAAAGAAGAATAATAAAATGGTGTGCAAAGTGGATAGGATGGAATATGAGGCAGAAAATAAATAACAAACAACTGATTGTTTTGGCGGTAATTGTGTTCCTTCTGGTAATTATGATGATTATCAGTTTAATTTATATAAGGAAGCAAGTGGATAGGACGAATCAGATAAGCGATGAGGAATATAAAGAGTATATCAGGCACTATGCCTTTATTACGGAGTCTTTGGAGGACAATTTCTGGAGCGAAGTATATGACGGAGCCGAGGAATTCGGAGAAGGTGAAGACGTTTATCTGGAGAGGATGGGGGAAGGGCTCGACATCAATTATTCCAAGGAGGAATTGCTGAAAATAGCCATCGCTTCAAGGGTGGACGGAATTATTTTAGAGGGTGACGCAAGCAAGGAAATCCGCTTGTTAATCGACGAAGCGGTGGCCGATGGAATTCCTGTCGTTACGGTTTTGACGGACAGCTATGATAGCAAGAGACAGAGCTTCGTAGGAATAGGAAGCTATAATCTTGGCCGTGAATACGGCAGGCAAATTGTTCGAATTGCAACAAAGGAGACAAAGGAAGCTTTGATTCTGATGGATACGGTATCGGAGGACAGCGGACAGAACCTCATATTTAATGGGATAAAGGAGACTTTGGCAAATGAAGGAAATCATTTGACCCTTCAGTTGAATACGCTGGCTGTAAACGAGGACACGCCCTACAGTGAAGAAGAAGCGATACGAAATATTTTCCTCTATCAAGATGAGCTTCCGGATATCATCATATGTTTGAGCGAGAAAAATACAATCAGCGCATATCAAGCGGTCATAGATTATAACTTGGTGGGACAAGTGGATATTTTGGGCTACTATGTTACGGATACGATTCTGAACGCTATAAGCCGGAATGTAATTTCGGCGACGATTGCTGTGGATACCGAGCAGATGGGAGTTCATAGCGTGAAGGCCTTGGATGAATATATTGAAACCGGTCACGTGAGCGATTTTGTAACAATGGATGTAAATACGGTCATGTCCAACAACGTAGAGGAGTACCTGCATAATGCGGCCAATGAGGATAATGAGTAAAAAGGAACCTTTCTATATAAGCATACAGACCAAATTATTGATGGTATTTCTTATGACTACCATGATTATTTTCGGTGTCAATATATATATGTACTTTAACATAAACAAGACCATCGTGAACATTGACAAGGTATACGAAAGCAATGCCCTGCTGAATGAGCTGCAAAGCAACCTCACGCAGGTTCACCGCAACATGGAAAGCTTTCTCGATACGAAGGATACCGATGCGATTGAAGGATACTTAAGAGGCGGACAGGAATATCAGAATAAACTGGAAGAGCTGAACGGGGATATTCTTGGTGATGAGAGCATGATTGTGGAGAAGAATATACGCAACATGTCCAAGCGCTATCTGGAGATTACCGACAATGCGATTGAAGCCAAGCGCGGGCGCAATGTGGTTAAGTACAAGGAATACTATGAAGACGCCAGCGAGCTTTACGGATTTATCAATTCATATATTTACAGCTTAAATAAACAGAAATTTGAAGATAATTCCAATAAATACGAGATTTTGTTTTCCTCCTTAAAATACTCTGAGATAGTCAATATGATTATTCTGTGTATGGCAAGCGTTCTAAGCATAACGCTGATCATTTTGCTGACGAGAGAGATTATCAACCCCTTGAAGCTTTTGGCGGAAGCGGCGGACGAGGTCGGAAAGGGAACGCTGGAGGTGGAGCTTTCGGAAGGGGGTCCTCATGATGAGGTGGGAATCGTTACGAACGCATTCAATCAAATGGTAGGAAGCTTAAAGAATCATATCGAACAGTTAAAGGAGAGCATGGAGCTGGAAAGTGCCATGAAGGAAAAGCAATTGATGATGGAAACCCATTTGAAGGACGCCCAGCTCAAATATCTGCAAGCGCAAATTAATCCCCATTTCCTATTTAATACGTTAAATGCCGGCGCCCAGCTCGCCATGATGGAGGATGCGGAGAAAACCTATCAATATGTTCAAAGTGTTGCTGACTTTTTCCGGTATAATGTGAAGAAGAACAACGATGTGGTTACGATAAGGGAAGAAATTGAGCTGGTTGATAATTATATTTATATTATTAATGTAAGGTTTTCGGGAGAAATCCATTTTAAAAAGAGCATTGACAAGGAACTAATTAACGTGCAGGTGCCTAGCATGATTCTGCAGCCTTTGGTGGAAAACAGCATTAATCACGGGCTGCGGGGAATCGAATGGGAAAATATCATCGAGCTGTCCGTATACAGAGAGAGTGGGAATATATGTGTTAGCGTGCGAGACAATGGGGTGGGAATCAGCGCGGAGAAAATTGAGCGCATCATGCACAGTAAGTTGAGCGCGGCTGACCTGAAGGATGCCACCAGCGGAGTGGGACTGGATAACGTTATAGGCAGACTGCGCCTTTTCTATGACAGAGAGGACGTTATGGAAATCACCAGCGCGGGAGAAAATATGGGAACGGAAATAGCGATTTATATTCCCTTGGAGGCTTAGAATATGTATAAAATAATGATTGCTGACGATGAAGGAATCGTAATAGACGCTTTAAAATTTATTATTGAGAGGAATTTCGGGGATTCATGTGTGATAGATTCGGCCAAGACCGGAAGAAGTGTGATAGAACTGGCGGAGAATTTCAGACCGGACATCGCGCTTATGGATATACAGATGCCCGGTATAAACGGAATTGAGGCTATGAAGGAAATACAGAAAAGCAATAAAAATATTATTTTTATTGTGGTTTCTGCTTATGATAAGTTCGACTATGCCAAGGAAGCCATAGGCTTGGGCGTAATGGATTATATTAACAAGCCCATAGAACAGAAAACCATCGTTTCGCTTTTACGGAAGGCCATGCTCAAGATTGATGACGACAGAACAAAGCGAAGCAACGATTTGCTCGTGAAGGAGAAACTGGAAACGGTCATACCCATCATTGAAAGTGGGCTGATTTACTCCGTCCTTTTTCAGGAAAACTATGCGGAGGAAACGGAGAACTTCAAGCGCCTTCTTGGAATCGAAGAGGATTACGGTTACATGATGGTAATAGAATACGGTGATACGCAGGATGGAGTGCATTTGACTAATGCCATAGGCGCCAGCGTAAGGATTCATCCCAACTACATGAGACTGCGGGAGACTGTGAAGGAATACTTTGCCGGAATCGTAGGCCCCATGATGGCAAATGTGGTCATTGTATTTGTGCCGTGCACGGATGAGGATGCCGACAACGAATATGAGGAAAGGGTAAAAATAATAGAAAATGCGCGGAAAATGGTGCGCAAGCTGAGAAACAGCATCGACGCCCAATTTAGAATAGGAATCGGTTCCATTAAGAAGTTGGATGAAGCGGGTTCTTCCTACACGGAGGCAATGAATGCCTTCCGGTATACTACGGGAAGCGTGGCTCATGCTAAGGACCTTCCGATGGAATGCAGCTATGAAGAAGATTACCCGATCGAGACGGAAAAAAAGCTCTTCGAAAAGGTGCAGAGCGGAGACGTGCCGGGTGCCGTATCCGAGGCGAACCGCTTTTTCGATTGGATGATAAGCCAATATGCCAATGCCTTTATGGATATTAAATTAAAAGCGATGGAATTCGTGCTATGGGCTGAGAAGGTATGCTATGAAAGCGGCGGAGGCACTTACCGGTTTGAGTCCAGGCATGATTATCTCCCTACTCTTTTTGAATTTAAAAATTATGAAGAACTCCGTTCATGGTTTTTAACAAAAGTCAGAGATGCTGCCGGCAATGTGTTGAACAATAAAGAAAAGACCTCTGTCAGTCTGGTGGAGCAGGCGAAGGAATATATTAGGAGCCATTATTTTAAAGATATATCTTTAGACGACGTATCCAGAGAGGTAAATATCAGTCCCTATTATTTCAGTAAGCTGTTCAAAGAAGAAACGGGCGAGAATTTCATCGAATATGTAACCTCTATTCGCATGGAGAAGGCGAAGGAGCTGCTCGCGCGGACTGAAAAGAGTATGAAAGAAATATGCAGCGAAGTAGGCTATTCCGACCCCAATTATTTCAGCCGTTCTTTTAAGAAGAATGTTGGAGTAACTCCTACCGAATACAAGGAGGGGAAATAATTGATAAAATCAAACCGTTTTTTATGGAAAATAATCCTTACGGCTATCATACTTGCAATGTTTTCAGGCTGTGGAAGCAAGGTTGATACCCGTCAGGACTTGAAAGAGGAAGAAAAGGAACTGATCCAGATAGGCATGATCTTCGACAATTTCGTTATGGAGCGTTGGGAAAGAGATAGGGATGTATTCGTTTCCACGGCGAAGGAGCTGGGAGCGGAGGTCAATGTCCAGAATGCCAACAGCAGCGTGGAGGAGCAGGTGAACCTGATGGATTATTTCATCAAGAAGAAGGTGGATGCTATCGTAATCGTGCCTATTGATTCGGCACCCCTAGTAAGCTCTGTTAAGAAGGCGCAGGATGCGGGTATTAAAGTCATTTGCTATGATAGAATAATTGTGGGAGCAGAGCCGGATTTGTATATTTCTTTTGATAATAAAATGGTGGGCTCAATTATGGGTAATCTCTTAAGTGCCAGACTGGGAGTAGGGGATAAGGTATTGATGATAAGCGGACCGATAACAGACCATAACGTAGAAGAAGTGAACGAAGGTTTTATGGAAGTGATGCGGGAAAAGAATATAGAGATTTTGGATACCTATTATGCGGAGGAGTGGAAGCCGGAATATGCTTCCGCCTATGTCAGGCAGCACAGTGATTTAATCAGTCAGATAAAGGGAATTATGTGCGGAAACGACAGCCTTGCCGGACAAGCTGTTGTGGCACTTGCGGAGCAAAGGCTTGCGGGAGACATATATGTGACCGGTCAGGATGCGGATTTGTCCGCCTGTCAGAGAATCGTGGAAGGGACACAGTATATGACCGTTTATAAGCAGGTGGAAAAGCTGGCGGTAAGAGCGGCGCAGGCAACTGTTTCACTGGTGAACGGAGAGGTCTTGAAAAGTGACTTTTATACGACAGAGGACGGCAATGAGGTACTTTACATTAAAATGGAACCTATTGGAGTGACGTCGCTCAACATTAATGCAGTTATTATAGACAGCGGATTTCATTTAAAGGAAGATGTTTATTTGAACAGGCCTGAATTGCTGGATTAGAAATATGAGCTGCATAATATCATGTAAAAAATAGCATCCGCTTTATAGCGGGTGTTTTCTTTTGCATTTCATTAGGCTGTATTTTTCATGCGGTATAGGATTTTTCTGTTAATTTAAAAAAAACAGGCAAAAATGTGCTAGCCTTTCTTAAGTTTTTATGGAAATGAATAAAAATATGAAGAACATAACAAACATGTGAAGCAACATGTATGTTAGAGTAATAAATGTAACAAGTAGTCATAATTCAATTTAAGGGAGGATATTTTAATGAAGAAAAAATTACTTAGCCTTATTCTTGCAGCTACTATGGTAGCAAGCCTGTTGGCAGGATGCGGAAGCACCAGCAAAACGACAAGCGAACCGGCAGCAACAGAGACGGCACCAGCTGCAGAGACAAAGGAAGAAGCGGCACCTGCAGAAGAGACAGAAGCAGCAGACGGCGTACAGGTCGGAATCGTACTTCCTACGAAGGATGAGCCGAGATGGTTACAGGATCAGGCACAGTTTGAATCCATTTTAGGCGACGCAGGATTCACAAATCAGGTTTTATTCAGCCAGGGTTCTTCCGCAACTGAAAAAACTAACGTAGAAACACTGATTTCCCAGGGTATCAAGGTTCTTATCATCTGTGCACAGGATGGTGCGGCAGCAGCGGCAGCAGTAGAAGAGGCTAAAGATGCAGGAATCACCGTTATCGCATATGACAGATTGATTACCGGAACAGATGCAGTTGATTATTATGTAACCTTTGATAGCTTCGCAGTAGGCGCAGCACAGGGACAATATCTGATTGACAATGCACCTGAAGGCACGGGCGTTCCGCTTTACTTATATGCAGGCGCAGCAACAGATAACAACGCATTTATCTTCTTCGAAGGCGCTTGGAGTGTTCTTCAGCCCAAGATTGCTGACGGAACTTTCGTAATTGCTAACTCTTCTGAAGCAGTTGCTTTACAGGACAAAGCAGAGCTGAGCCGTGAAGAAGAAGGCAAGATTATCGGTCAGGTTACTACTGACTGGGATTTCAACGTTGCTAAATCCAAAGCAGAAGCACATTTGACAGCAGCAGGCGCAGACATGAAGGGTGACGTTCTTGTACTCGCTCCTAACGATGGTACGGCTCGGTCTATCGCAGACGTATTTGCAACAGATAAAGACGTAACAAGCTATGTTGTAACTGGTCAGGACTCCGAGAAAGCTTCCGTTCAGTACGTAATCGACGGCAAGCAGTCCATGACGGTATTCAAGGATACACGTACATTGGCATCCGACTCCGTAGCAATGGCAGTTTCCGTACTTAACGGCGAAACACCTGCTACAGATACAACTTACAACAACGAAGTAAAAGACGTTCCGGCTAAACAGACGGCTATCGTAGTAGTATCTCAGGATAACGTAAAAGCAGCTCTTATCGATTCCGGATATTATGATGCTTCAGAATTCACTGGATTAGAATAATTAATAAAAGATGAACGATTAGTAATTTAGAAGGGTCGGCTTTAAATAATTAATAGTTTAAAGCCGACCTTTCAAACACGAATGGGGTGTAAACCCCTTTTATGCATGTGGAAGGAGGCAGGGCATGAGTGATTATATACTTGAAATGAGAAATATCACAAAACTGTTCCCGGGAGTAAAAGCCTTAGACAATGTAAATTTTGAAGTAAAACGTGGGGAAATCCATTGTCTGGTAGGAGAAAACGGAGCAGGGAAATCTACCCTTATGAAAGTATTGTCCGGAGTACACCAGCACGGATCATATTCAGGAGATATTGTTTATAACGGTGAAGTACAACAGTTTAAATCCATCGCCGATAGCGAAGGAAAAGGAATCGCAATCATTTATCAGGAACTTGCACTTGTTCCTGAGCTTAGTATTTATGAAAATATATATTTCGGACATGAAATTATGAACGGAAGAAATATTGACTGGAATAAAACGATTGTAAGCGCGACGGAGGTGTTGAAAAAGGTACGTCTGGACGTAGACCCTTCAATGAAGGTAAAAAACCTGGGCGTAGGAAATCAGCAGCTCGTAGAAATCGCGAAGGCACTTAGCAAGGACGTAAAGCTGCTCATATTAGATGAGCCTACGGCGGCGCTTAATGAAGATGATAGCAAAAACTTATTGGAACTCATAAAAGAACTGAAACAGCAGGGAGTTACCTGCATTATGATTTCCCACAAGCTGAAAGAGATTACAGCGATTGCGGATACCATTACCGTTTTGCGCGACGGTTCTACGATTTGCTCTATGGACACGTCAAAGCAGGCGATAACGGAGGCGGAAATCATTAAGCATATGGTTGGAAGGGAAATTGACAACATTTATCCCAAGCGTGAGAAGAAAAATATCGGGGATGTTTGTTTGGAAATAAAGAATTGGACAGTTGAAGATCCGGTAAAAGGAAAAGAAATTCTCCACAATATCAATCTGAACGTGCGAAAAGGAGAAATCGTAGGACTTCAGGGGCTGATGGGAGCAGGAAGAACCGAATTCGCACTTAGCCTGTTCGGTAATCCCGCGGGTTATAAGATTACTGATGGAGAGGCTTTTTTAGAGGGAGAGAAGGTTGTCTTTAAAAGGCCGAAGGACGCGATTAAGAGCGGAGTAGCGTACGTTACCGAGGACAGAAAGGGTAACGGACTCGTTCTTATCCAAGATATAAAATATAACATTACGATTTCCAATCTCGAGGAATTACAAGAGGGAATCTCAATTAATGAAAATGAAGAAATAAACATAGCTAATGAATTCAAAAATTCCATCAATATTAAGACACCCTCGATTATGCAGAAGGTCGGCAATTTGAGCGGAGGTAACCAACAGAAGGTACAGCTTGCAAAATGGCTGTTCGTAAAGCCCAAGGTACTGATACTGGATGAGCCTACGAGAGGTATCGACGTAGGAGCGAAATACGAAATCTACACGCTTATGAATAAGCTGGTAGAAGAGGGAATGAGCATTATTATGATATCATCGGAGCTTCCGGAAGTACTTGGCATGAGCGACAGGCTTTACGTTATGTCAGCAGGAAGCATAGCGGGCGAGCTGTCTGCAGAGGAAGCGGATGAAAACAAGGTCATGGAAATGGCTATCAAATCATAGGAGGTTGCAAAATGGAGAAGACAATAAAAAAAGAACCGGAAAAAAGAAGTCTTGGAAAAGAGCTTACCGGTTTGGTAAAAGCAAATATCAGGGACTACATGATGTACATAGCATTGATTATCATCATGGTGTTCTTTTCATGGAAGACGAACGGTGGATTTATTCAGGCGAGAAACATATCCAACTTGATTAATCAGGCAGGATATGTAGCGGTGTTGGCTATCGGTATGACGCTGATTCTTATCTTAAAGCACATCGACCTCTCCGTAGGCTATGTGGCGGGATTCTGTGGTGCTGTGGCGGCGATTCTGATGACACAGGCAGGCTTAAACGAATGGGTTGCCATTCCTATTGTACTTCTACTGGGATTGGTAATTGGTCTGTATCAGGGAGTTCTGGTAACCAGAGTAGGGGTTCCGGCTTTCGTTACCACACTGGCTGGCATGTTTATGTTCCGGGGTCTTTTGAACTTGACCTTGCAGAAAACGGGAACCATCATCGTGCCGAACAAAGGATTTAACGCACTTTCTAACGGCTTTATACCGGATATTCCGGGACTGGATTTAGGCTTTCATTTGCTTACTTTGCTCATTGGAATTGTCATGGTCATACTGACAGTAACAACTCAGATTAAGGCTAGGAAAAACAGGCAGAAGTATAATTTCAAGGTAACCTCTACACCGGTATTTATCTGCGGACTGATTTTCATATCGGCTATCATTTTGGTTATTATATGGGTACTGGCAAAATATAGTGGCCTGCCTTGGACAGCGGTTATCGTAGCAATAGTATTGCTCATTTACAACCACATGCTGAATAAAACGAGATTGGGTCGTTATATTTATGGTATCGGTGGTAACGATCAGGCGGCGGAGCTTTCCGGAATCGATGTTAAGAAGGTAACATTATTCGCATTTTGTTCCATGAGTGTTTTGGCGGCACTTGCAGGTATCTTATATACTTCCAGACTGCAGTCCGCAACCCCTACCGCAGGTCTTGGCTTTGAGCTCGATGCCATTGCATCTTCCTATATTGGAGGTACGGCGGTAAGCGGTGGTATTGGAAAGGTTACCAACACGATTATCGGTGCACTCGTTATTATGTCATTGACGAACGGTATGAACTTAATGGGAGTTGATATATCTTATCAATACGTTGTAAAGGGCGTTATTTTCATTATTGCAGTTGCATTTGACGTAAGAACCCGTTCAAAAGGAAGATGAGGAATAGCATCGCTCAAAGGTAATTAGGGAGATACGGAATATAATGAAGAAATATATTGGGAATACGGGGAAGAAAAATCAACACGGTAAAAAAGGATTTACCATGGGAATCAGGGCAAAGCTGCTAATGGCTTTTGCCCTTCCTGTGGTTTTTGTTATTTTGCTTGGAATCATCTCTTACAGGCAGACTGCAAGTTCTCTGCAGGAACTCTATAAGACGTCCACCATGCAAATCTTAGGGAAGTCTGCGGACTATCTGGAAGTGCTCATGCTGAAGGTGGAAGCCACTGCATATTCTATTTCTCAGGAAAAAGATTTAGTCTCTTATTTCAGCGGAACGCCGGAGGAAGGAGTGGATTTCGATTATGTGGATACAAAATTTAAATCGCTGCTGAGTACGGATGAGTATGTGGAAAATGGATATTTTATTGCAATAAAAGGTGGAAAACATATAAGCACCAACCCGGAGGTCGCCTTTGGCTCGGATGCTTATGACAAATTTATGGCTTCCAAGGACTATTTGGAGGTGACGTCAAGAAATAGGAAGGTTTGGCTGGGGGAGAGCGGATTTCTGTCAGGATACAAGCCCGTTCCTCAAAATGCTTATGAAAATCGAAGCATGACGGTAGTATTTCGTGTGGATAACGTACTCACAGGAGAGGACATTGGCTTTCTTATTCTAGAGGTGAGAAACAGTGTTATGGAAAAGCTTCTTGGAGAAATCAACCTTGGCAACAACAGCACGGTTCTCTTAGCAGCACAGGATAATACTGAAATAACAACGCCGGAAAACTATTCTGCAACACCGGAGGATAAGCTCATAACTTCCACGAAGGCATATGAAAAGATGCAGCAGAGCGTGGACAAATCGGGTTCCTTCAATATTACCTATAAGGGTCAGGGAACATGGATGTGCTACTATTACATAGGCGATATCGGTAACAGCATAGTGGGCTTGATACCCAATGCCACCATGCTGGAGCAGGCCAACGGGATTAAGCTAAATACCATTATGATAGTGATTGTTCTCTCTGTTATTATGTCTCTGCTCGCCTCCTTAATTGCCGTAGGTATTGGAACGAACATCAGGAATATCATAACAGGGGTTGAGGAAGCGGCGAAGGGCGACTTGACGATTGCGATTAAGACGAAACGCAAAGATGAGTTCGCAGTGCTGTGCGCCAGTGTCAACAACATGATTGCCGCTATGAAGGAGCTGATTACGAAAGTTGCCGAAGGAGCTTTGCAAGTGGATGAAGCGGTAACTAAAGTCGGCGGTATGAACACAGGTGTGTACGAGGTTACGGAAGGATTATCCTGTTCCATAGCTCAGATTCAAAGCGGTGCCGAGTATCAAGAGGAAGGTGCGAGAAACTGCCTGAATAATATGGACAATTTAGCGGAAAAAATCACTCTCGTAGAAAACAATACGAAAGAAATTCAAAAGATTTCCAACGACGGAAAGACTTTGGTCAGCTCCGGTATCGGTATCATGGAAAAGCTGTACAATACTTCGGAGATGACCACGGGAAACCTTCAGGAAATCGTAGGGGAGTTAGAGGAACTGGGTGATTCTGTGTCAAATATCAATCGGATTATCGAGGTAATCACGGAGGTTGCAGACCAGACGAACCTGCTGGCTTTAAATGCCAGTATTGAAGCTGCCAGAGCCGGGGAAGCAGGAAAAGGATTTTCGGTGGTAGCTTCTGAGGTAAAAAACCTTGCGGCCCAGTCGGTAATGGCGGCGGAACAAATAAAGGATATTATCGGAGAAGTGCAGAAACGAAGCGGCGAGATACTCGAGCATGCGGGACAGACCGGAAATGTCTTAAAGTCGCAGGAGCAGGCGGTGGACCGGGCGGTAGAAGCCTTTAAGGATATGGACGCATATATGGAGCGTCTTTCAGGTAATATCGATGAAATCATGGTGCAGACGCAGGCCATAGACCGGGAGAAGGAGACCACCCTGGGCGCGGTGCAGTCTATTTCCTCTATCATAGAGCAGAATGCAGCGGCCACCGTACACATGGGACAAGACGTGGGCAAACAGAAGAGGCAGGTGGAAGAACTGTCTCATTGTGCGGAAAATCTGCAAGAGGTATCCAAGGAGTTGAAAACCGCAATTCGAATATTTACGATAGATAAGAATACGGATTAATCTGAATTAAAAAAAGAAAGTTACATATGTATTAAAGGACCCACAGCTTTTTGCCGGGTCCTTTTTCCTTTATTCTTTTGATAATATACTGTTTGTTTATTCTGCATTTGTTGTTATAATAAGAATAAAGTAATCTCGGAAGACAAGAACACAATTGCCGAAGAATTGGGGGGAGATATTCATGAGAAGCGAAAGAGAAATGATGGACCTTATCATCGGAACAGCGGAAAGAGAAGACCGTATCCGGGGAGTTTATATGAACGGTTCCAGGACCAATAGGAATGCGCCAAAAGATATATTTCAGGATTATGACATCGTATATGTGGTAACTGAGACAGCATCTTTTATTGAACAGGAAAGCTGGATCGACGTTTTCGGAGAGCGGCTGTACATGCAATTTCCTGAGAAAATGGACGGTATATTAGGACATGAGTGCGATTTCGAAAATTGTTACGGGTATCTGATGCAGCTTGCCGATGGCAACCGTTTAGACCTTCACCTTCAGACATTGGAATACAGCGTTAAGGATATGAAGCAGGACAGGCTGTGCATTGTTCTTCTGGATAAGGATAAAGCATTCCCTCAGATTCCTCCTTCTACCGATGAAGACCACTGGGTGAAAAGGCCTTTGGAAGAGGAATATCTGTGCAGCTGCAACGAATTCTGGTGGCTGCTCAACAATATGGGAAAGGGCCTGTGGCGCGGGGAGATAACCTATGCCATGGACATGCTGAATTTTTATGTCAGGCCGGAATTCATTAAGATGCTTTCCTGGTATGTAGGCATACATACTTATTTTTCCAGCAGCATAGGAAAGTCGGGAAAGTATCTTTATAAGTTTTTATCTCAGGATAAAATGGAGCGGATACTGCTTACATATCCGGCGGGGAACCCGGAGTCTGTATGGCAGTCGCTATTTGAAATGTGTGACTTTTTTGATGCCCTGGCGCGGGAGGTCGGACGTGGTTTAGGATATGCCTATAATGAAAAAGAAGCGCATAACAGCAGACTGTTTTTAGACTGCACCTATGAACTTCCCGGAGATGCCAAAGAAATATTGATGGTACGAAGGATGAAGGAACAGGATGTGGAGGAGATTGCCCGGATATGGCTGGAGGCCAATATGGAAGCTCATGACTTCATTTCTGAAGACTATTGGCTCGGCAATTATGAAGCGGTTAAAAATCAGCTATACGAGTCTGAAGCTTACGTTTATGAGGATCATGAGGGCATTCAGGGCTTTGCAGGAATAAACAAGGGCTACCTCGAAGGTATTTTCGTAAAAGGCTCGATGCGTTCCAAGGGCGTAGGAAAGGCCCTTATGGACATATGCAAATCGAAGTATTTTAAAATAAGCCTTCATGTATATTGTAAGAACAAAAAGGCTGTTAATTTTTATATGAGAGAAGGTTTTCAGATAAACAAGAGGTATGCAGAAGCACGAACGGACGACATAAAGTCGGATTTGGCCGGATGTACCGAATTCGAAATGATATGGCAGAAAGAATGAAAGGGAGCTATAAATAAATGATAAAGTATGGAAAAACATTGGCTATATGCCTTGCCGTATTGCTGATGGCAGGCTGTGGAGGTCCACCGGCGGAGAAAATAGAAAAGGCGAGAAGCGTGTACTCGGAGCTGGTAAACAGGCATAATGAAGTGATTGAGGTATATGCTGATGTGGAAGACAACTCTTTGGACGGGGAGCTGGACGGCATGGCGGAGAAAATCAACCTTATCGGGCAGCAGGATGTAGAACAAATGTCAGAGGAGGAACTGGATGCCACCATCGAAGAGCTGCAGGCGAATATAGCGATGTACGACGGCCTTTTGGAATCTATCGGACAGATGAGGGGAATAGAACCGGCAGATAATGCGTCAAGTATTTCGGTAACGATTAGAAATAATACGGGAGTGGATTTGCAGGAGGTCTATTTATACAGGGCATCGGAAGAGTCTGAGAAGGTGAATCTGGCGGAGGATATCGGTGGCCTGGGAGGCTTTGGCGTTCTTAGTATTGTTAATATTTATATGACAGGAGAAGAAACGGTATGGCATCTGGAAGCGCTTGATACCGGCGGAAAAATTATAGAATCTGCGGATATAGGATTTGACGGTTACCAGAATAAAGAGGTAACGATAAATATGGAATACAGCTTTGATTCGATGGAAGGCTGGATAGAGCTGGAATAAATGTCAAGATCCTGCTAAGCAGTATTTCCGGGTATTAATTGCTGCTATGAAGCCAAAGGCAGAATAATGTTATTGTTTACACAGTAGCTTAACACTTGCTGTTAAGCTGCGCAAGAATATGATTCAAGAGTGATTTCTGCTTCGCGGAGCGAATTTAAATGCAGAAATCATGCGTTACTGAGAACGGAGTGAACAGTAACAGAATAATCATAATCTTGTCGAATGGAGCGAAATATTCTTGACAAGCATACATAATACACGATAAAATACCAATGTTGCCGAGGGACATATTCGGCGTACATGCCCAGATAGCTCAGTTGGTAGAGCAGAGGACTGAAAATCCTCGTGTCGCTGGTTCGATTCCGGCTCTGGGCATTTTTTTATTGCCTTTTTAATAGAAATCCAAGAAAAATGCACAAAAATCTACGGGACATAATAGGGCAAATAAGACAAAGATGGAAGAAAAGTGCAAAATAAGGTAGTAAAATCCTTATTTACGGGTAAAATATAAGTAGGACACTATGAAACATTTTATTGAAGAAAAGAAGGGATGACATGTTTGAGAAAGGAGAATACGTTGTATATGGAAACACGGGAGTGTGCAGGATCGAGGATATTACCACACTCGATATGAAAGATGTGTCGGGAAGCAGGCTATACTATATTTTAATTCCCCGCCATCAAAGGGAAAGCAAGATATTTACGCCGGTGGACAGCGAAAAAACCGTTATGAGAGCGGTGCTGACGAAGGCGGAAGCGGATGCGTTAATTAATGATATTCCTGACATTGAAGAGCTCTGGGTGGGCGATGATAAGCAAAGGGAAGAGAAGTATAAGGAAACTATCCGCAGCGGTGAGTGCAGAGACTGGATAAGGGTCATAAAAACGTTGTATGTCCGCAAGCAGAGAAGAATTGCGCAAGGAAAGAAAACAACGGTAATGGATGAAAAATATTTAAGGATGGCAGAAGATAATCTGTATTCAGAGCTGTCGGTTTCGCTGGAGATACCGAAGGAGCAGATGCAGGAATATATCACCGATCGCATATTGGAGATGGACGCGCAGGAAAGTAAATAGAAGTTTTTAATAAAAAGTCTTGCGCATGGAAACAAAATATGGTAATATCCTAACTGTCGGTAAAATAAATAAGTCCGGTTTCGGATATTACATGCGGGTGTAGTTCAATGGTAGAACACTAGCCTTCCAAGCTAGATACGTGGGTTCGATTCCCATCACCCGCTTTTTGAATTATTAAGGGAAGCCTTTGTTTAAAGGCTTCCCTGATTTTCTTAACTTCTATTCTTTTCATGAATGGAAACTGCTGTTACTGAAAAAACTATCAATAATATGGTTGTTATAAGATTTCCGGATAAAGTATCGGGAATATTGAATGTAACTGAGCCCGCGTTGATTAGGCAATGAAAAAGAATACATAAAAATACGTTGTCCGATATTTTGCGGATTGCTCCGAGAGCAAATGCCAATCCTATGACACAAATCGCAAATAACCAAAAATTCGATCTGTTTTGGACTGTACCCGGAATGAAGAAAAGAGGGAGGTGCCATACCGACCAAATCACCGCAACGATGGAGGAGGACAGAATATAGCCGTATTTCTTATCCAATTCGGGCTGTAAGATATATCTCCAACCGGCTTCTTCCATTCCGCCGCCAAATAACATAAGCGGAGGTAAAATTATGAGCAGATAGAGAGGGTTCATTCCTTCCGTCCCGTTTATGATAATTTGAGGTATTAAGTACACCGCGTTCAATATGATAACAAGCAAGTAAAAGCGTATAGGGCTTTTGAAAGTAAAAACATTTTTTATCCATTCTTTGAAGCCTGTAATCTCATTGCTTTTCTTGAGCGTTATATATGACGCGATTGTGGGCGAGAAGCCGCCGAGCAAATACGGAATATACATCCAATAATTATTTTCAATCGTAATTCCGAACTGCCCGAGAAGAATACATATCCCCCATAAGATCAGTGCTATACCAAAGGTCAGAGCGGTAAATTGTGTTATAATTTTTCTATTCATAATAAAATAACTTCCTCCTTAATTCATGTCAAAGTTGGCTGTTTCTTCAAATCCGTCCTGTGTTTCGCCGTCAAAGCAATAGAGCTTTTTAAGCATACCCCAAAAACTTTCAAGCTCAGATTCAGTAAATCCTTTAAATATTTCTGCGAAAAAATTCATACCCCGCATATAACATTCAATAAAATCATTTTTTCTTTCTTCGCTTATTTCAATGTTGTAAGCGCGTTTATCCGTTTCAGACGGAATAATTTTAACAAATCCTTTCTTCTCCATAGCGTCTACAAGCTGTTTAACATTCTGCTTTGTAGTTCCCATTTTCTTTGCAATGCTGTTTAATGACGCTTCCCCTTTCGGCAAATGAATAATTGCAATCAACGCCATTAACTGTCGCGAAGTCAGAGATTCCAACGCTTTATCGCCTTTGACCTGTAGCTTATTTGAAACTGAAAATAAGGTCGCATAAGTCTGTTGCCAAAGGAACATCTCGCGGGTATATTCCATCAATAACACCTCCTCTATAATTAGACAACATATTGTCAAATAAGATTATAACACAAATAATAAATTTGTAAATATATTGTCTAAATATTTTCGTTTTTATTTTATGCAGCTTTATTAACTCGAGCAAGTCGTGGTGATGAGCCAAGATTCCAGAGGAAGATATCAAATCGAAGCGAAATGCAAAGACGCCCCTTTTTTGTATGAAGTTCGATTTCCATCTTCGTTTTTATACGCCTATTTATAAAGAGTAGTATTTTTTCCTTTTTCGTTCAGCAGAATTCTGAGCGGGAAACCGATAAGTAAAAAGCTGAAAACTCACATAAAAATGATATTTTTGCGAGTTTTCAGCTTTCTTTGTAAAAGAAAAGTAATAGGAAAGTATGCCTATTACAGAGGGGATTAATGCGCAGCTATACGCGCGGAATAAAAGCTGTGCTGTCGGAGAGTTTGGCCGCGGGAGCGCGCGCAGCCCACTTTTATTCTACTTATTTGATGCCCTAAAATTGGAAATGATATTCGAATGGTGCAGCATTCTGTGCAGGAATGCGTAAGTGCTCTGTCTTGTCGTATCTGTAATCCGCGTCCCCATTTCTCAGACTAAATATAAAAGCCGAATTATATTATTAATATCTTAATCCTATTTTGGCAATTCCCCATAAGTTTCTACAATTTATTATCCAAAAAATTATCAAATGCTTTTAACATTTTTATAAGAATTTCTGTATCCTTTGGAGATAATTGTTCCATATAAGTTGAAAGTAGGGTATATTCCTCCTTATGATGATTATCGTGCTCTTTAAAGTGTAATTGTCCCAATGGAGATAAATGTAAGACAACCTCATTTTCTGTCTCCGGGGAAAGTTTCTTGATGACTAATTGTTTCTCACACAATTTAGTAACCATTTGTGAAACGGCACCCTTAGTTATCCCTTGTAACTTTGCTAATTTTGTAATATTAATATTATTGTTTCTGCCAATGAGATCAATGGTATGCACTTCGTGAACAGTGAGTGAAATACCGGAAGTAAAATGCATAGACTTTTTCTCTATGGCAGTAAATTTATGATTTATGCTATAGAACAACTCGATTACATCTTCTATTCTCAAATGACTCCCTCCCCCGTTTAGTATTTAAACATGGTGTAACATAGGGCATCCTTTATGTCAAGAAAAAAAGAATTTTTTCTTGACCTTCAAAGAATGCTGTGATACTATCTGTTTAGAAACTAAACAGAGGAGGGGTAAAAAATGCATATGATTTATGTTATTGGAGTTATGCTCGTTATTCCAGCAATATGTGTTGCTATTGATTATTCAAGAAAACCAAAGGAGGACCTTCTTTTTTTGTTCTGTAAATGGTTTGTGTTCTGGGCGATTGGTATACGGGGGATAACTGGAGGACTTATGCAGACATTGAATCCGGCTTATACCGCATGGCTTTTACAGACAGGCACGGACAATTATATAATCATTCGAGAACTGGGAGGTGCCAATCTTTCATTCGGAGTTTTGGGAATTATATCGATATTTTCGCATAGTTACAGGAAAGCAGCCGCTCTCAGCTGCGCTATATTTTTACTGGTTGCTGCAGTGATACACATCAGCAGACTATCCGTAATAGAATTAAGTGAAGTCATGTCACTGGTCGGTGACCTATTCGTTGTTGCAATTGCTGTTATGGTATTTGCTGAGGATAAGAAGAGAACTAATAAAATGAATAGTTAGGCATTTATTGAGAAATAACAAAAGATAAAGCTAATATCCACTCGCCGTATATTGTCGCATCTACAGAAAATGGAAATCAATGGCTGACAAAAAATATAGCGAAAAATAAGAGAATATGTGAAAGACTTGATTTAGATTATTTGCTTTAGAATCTATAACCTTTTACAAAAGATTACAAAGTACTTTATTGATTTCTAATCAATAAAAATTAAATAATCTTAAGAAGTTATAAGCTGGAAAAGGCAGGTTATTTATGTTACGCTTAAAAAGGTCAGCGATTTAGAGAGTATTAATCGCTAAATAGCATGATTTTTAAAAGGAGATAAAAGCGTAATGAATAAGTGGACAAAATTTGTGGCTTTGACGCTATGCCTTTGCTTATTGCCCGGTATGGCGGTGCAGGCGAGAGAGATTCCGACAGGAGGAATCGACTATACTTCAGTGTTTGATGCGGATTACTATTATAATAACTATCCCGATGTACAGAAGGCGGTGGAACATGATGCGGATAAGCTCCTTATGCATTTCATAACTTCTGGAATGAAGGAAGGGCGCATAGGCAAGGCAGAGTTCGATGTGCGTGCTTATATGAGAAATAATCTCGACTTAATTCCTGTTTTGGGCATAAAGGATCTGAGCGCGTATTATTATCATTATATCCAATCAGGCAAAGCGGAGGGGCGCGTGGCTACCCAAACAGGCACGCAGACGGATGTGAATGAGATTTCTTCCTATTCCACAAAGTACAATATCGACGAAGACAGAGCGGTAAATGTAGAGCTTGCATCCGCAAGAATAGACGGTATGGTGATCCAACCGAAGGAGACATTTTCTTTCAGCAAATCCATCCTCTCAAGAACCTTGGAAAACGGCTATAAGGTGGCACCTTCTTTTGCCAGTGGGAGAGTTGTGACGAGCATAGGCGGAGGAATCTGTCAGGTGTCCTCAACCCTCTACGTGGCGATGCTGCTTTCCTCCATTCCGGCGACAGAGCGCTACACGCATTCCCTGGAGGTGGATTATGTACCTCAGGGACTCGATTCGGCAATCGTAGAAGGCGCGAAAGACCTGAAATTCAAAAATCCTTATGATTATCCGGTTTGTATCCATTCTATCGTGGAGGATGGCAATTTAACGGTGAGCATCAGCAAGGTGACGGAATAACCGAATAGATAGAAATAAAATGAAGTTAATAAAATGAAGTTAGTAAAATAGAATTAATAAAATAAAAATAATAAAACAAAGCTGATAATCAGAAATAAAACAATTTAGAAATAATTAGAAAAAATACAATTAGTGGTTGACAAATCAACCGGTTATATGTAAAATAATCAATGTTGACGCGCCGAAAGAAAGCGTGCAGCAATATGGTTCATCATGGTTATTTTACATTTGCGCGAGTGGCTCAGTTGGTGGAGCACGACCTTGCCAAGGTCGGGGTCGCGGGTTCGAGTCCCGTCTCGCGCTCTCTAGTAAATGCAGTATATTAGCGGTTTCCGAGGTTTTCGGGAGCCGTTATTTTTGTTTAAAATGGTTTTTTCTAAGGTTTTATTCTAAAGTTCTTGTATTTTGTCTTTATTATCCGTAGTTAACAATATTGTCCGCATAGTTATCCGCCACTATTTGTTACATGACAAGTGTAACATTCCCGTAATTTGTAAGCATAGTTTTACGCTATTCCCGATAATTTACGATACCAATTTGGGGGATGTATTTTCATTTAATAGATTATAGGTGGCGAATGAATGTTTGTATTCGTGTAATGTATCCGCGGTATATTGTGTGTGGCATTGTATTGACGGAGAAACTTTTAAATGCATAGGAATATGCATCTGGTGCGATGGAATATCCAAACTCGGAAACAAATAAAAAATTATTATCAGCAAATTTCGGGTATTTCAGTCGCATTTCTTTTTCCATAGAATATGACTGTCAATGGCTTTGTATAACAATTTTAAGAGCAGTAGGCCGAGGCAGGTCTGGTGTTTTCATATCGGACAGATAACTATATTTATCATAGCCCGGTGTCATAGTTAATAATGTGATTCTTTTACCTCATCTCAAGCCCCAAAAGCCTATCTGCTCGTCTGCTCATGTCAATTTCTTCTTGACCTCAATTTTTGATTGTTTAATTCTGCTCATAAGTGTGGCTGGCAAAAAGGAAAACAAGCATGCGTACTTTTTTTATTGAGGATTTGGGAGCTATCATATCCGCGCTGGCAGGGGCTCAGAAAGAAGCTTAGGAAGGAGCGTGATTATGGAAGAATTTTATAGGGATCATATCAAGAATGAAGAGATTACAATGGATGATGTACCTAAGCGGTGGAAAGCAGTAACGGAAAAGTGGCTGGATAGTAATTAAAATACGCATGTAGAAATTCCCTGGATAATTTTGGCTTAATTGAAAAGTTAAGTTCTACTTTTGATATCTCCGCATTTCATGCGGACTTTAATTCCAGATTATCCTTAACAAAGAGGTGATTTTCTATTATAATAGAACTAATAACACAGAAATCAGTTGATTCTTTGCATGAGAATGGGACATCTGGAACTAGTGTGCGAGACTAAATTCCACATGTCTGTGATGTAAGACTAAGTTCTATGCAGTGGAATCCGCCTATGCTATCTAGTTCTAATTTATTTTAGTAATCCTGGTTTCAGATTTACATGATCTGGTTTAATCTCTTTCAGGTTCAAACAGTCATGGAGCCTATTATCCAGGAGCAGCTGAGACAGTTCAAATGGACTATGTCCGTTTAGGCTGTCTCTTTTTTCGCTATTGATATGATTCATAAGAAGGGTGACTCTCTGATCGTCCAAATCTTCAAATGAAGTCCCCTTTGGTCTGACATATCGTATATACTCATGATTCTTTTCTAAGGCTCCTTTTTGATTGGAGCGATACGGATCGCAATAATATACAGCAGTTCGTTTTTCTCCAGTTAGGGAGGTCTCCAATTCGTCGGGATTTTGGAACTCATGGCCGTTGTCAGTAAGGATCACTTCAAACAGCTTCCGAAACACCTCTATGCCTAATGCTTCTGTCAGTGAATCAAAGATCCGCTTAATTTCTGTCTGCGTCTGTTCTCTTAAAAGGAATATCAACATCAGATTGCAGCTACGAAATAGCATCGTCATGAAGCACGGCTTTGTACCTGCTCGCCCCTCCACAGTATCAAGTTCTACGATGCTGCCAGTAAAACCATTCGCTAAAAGCATTTGAAAATCTTTATAGGCCCGGTCAATCCGGAAGGTACGGTTATTCATACTGCAAGTGGTGGATGTCTTTCTCTTTTTATATTTGACTTTACGCCTTAGATCAAGGTTTCTCACATCAAAAACACCACTTGCGATATAAGTATAAGCAGTACGCCTGGAACATCCTAACTTCTGAGCATGTGTGGCATAAATATGCCCCAGAGACTGTCCTTTCTTAATCAAAGGAGTCAGGAGATCATTCATTTCCTGTATCCGCTCCGGTGTCTGATTAATCCCTTCCCGACTTGAGATAAGAACATCTCTATAATTATCGTCGGCGTATTTAGAAGAGTAAATTTTCTGCTCCAGTAAGCAATTCACACGTTTCAGACATCCATTGCATACATAGGGTGGTTTATTAAGTTTCGCACACTGCCTAGGCTTGTATTCCTTGCAAACTTTTTCACACTGGTGTTTGTGACAGGACCGACATAGTTTTATACATTCCTCATCACCACAAGCATGTAGCATCTTGCACTTATTGGCTCTGGGATTTGTATCATCTCTGTTGTGGCTGCAGGGAACTTTAGCAAAACTTCTTGATTTGCTGTGTTCTTTTATTTGAGTGTGCTTGCGAATTTCTTTTGAGATGGTACTTGGATCTTTGCCGGTTAATGCAGCGATTGCCCGGAAGGATTTTCCTTCAGCTAAACCGTGCTCTATAGATATACGCTGGGATAAGGTAAGGTGTTTATGATTGCCAGTAGGTCTGTTGTTCATGGTGACCTCTCTTTCTGCACAGGAGGGCAATCAACTGCTCCTTTATTATACAGAAAAAGTGGTGCGGAGGTAATTTCTACAGGGGTAGAATTTACTCTTGCCAACTAGAAATTAAGTTTTCATTCTACCCTGGATAATTTTGTATATATTCACTATTGAAAAATACGAACATATGTTCTATATTATGATTAACACATGTGGAAGAACTATTAACCGACAAAATTTAAAACGAAAGGAAAGTATTATGCAAAAAGGATTTCAGAAGGTGTACGTTCATAGTTGTGGCGATGGCGTTATTGCAACACCGGTTATTGGAGAAAATGGAAATTGGTATGTTGGAAATGACGATACCGGCGTAAAAGCAGAAGGATTTGATGGAAAAGACGGCGAGATGGGTCCGGTTGGCCCTCAGGGACCGAAAGGTGAGCAGGGCGACGTTGGGCCGGAAGGTCCTCAGGGCTTAAAAGGTGATGCCGGAGCAGAAGGCCCTCAGGGACCAAAGGGTGAAAAGGGCGAGCAGGGAGAAGCTGGTCTGCAGGGGCCGGTAGGTGAAACGCCTGAATTGGCCGCAAACTTAACCACAACGGTTGCCGGTAAAGCTTTAGACGCAACGATGGGAAAGACTCTTGATGATAAAATTAGTGATTTGAATATTGAATTTGAAGGATTCAAAACGTCTTTTCAGAATGGCTGTAACACAATTGCCGGCAAAGTAACGGAATTGGGATGTGCTACAGCCGGTAATGCAGGTCCCAATGTCATCGCTCAAAATATTGAGATAGTGGCAAATAAAAAATACAATGACGGCGTAGCTGCCACAAAAGTCGGAACGGCCACGGCAAGCCAAGTATTAAGCGGATATACTTTTACGAATAATAATGGCGTGGGGCTATCCGGAGCAATGGCGAACAAGGGAGCGGTAAACGCTTCGCTGAACGCAGGGCAATCTTATACTATTCCAATTGGATATCATAATGGAGCCGGAACTATTTCTGCTAATTCATTAGCAAGTCAGACTCCTGCCACGGCAGCAGCCGGCAATATAAGTGCAGGCAAAACTGCATGGGTAAATGGAGTGAAGATAGATGGTACGGGTACAGATAATACCGACAGATATAATGAAGGTAGAGATTCTGTAGCGCTAAAGAGAATCAGTGTAGGAAATCTTTGGACAACCGGTCAAGATAGTGGCACGATTGATATCAAAAGTAAGTATGCAAAATGGAATACATTAAGCAATGCAAACTTTGTATTTGCGTGCGGAACGGCAGTAAAAGGAGGCCCGCAGGGACAGAATGATACAACAAGATGTTCTCCGTCATTATCATACAATGCCAGCACCGGGATTTTAACGGTCAATCCAAATGTAAACAATAATCTCAGAATAGAATACGATATATTGTTGTTCTATTGTGAATAAAGTCAAAAGTGGTTAAAACAGAATAAGTAAAAGCGCCAGAGAGCCGGTAGGGAATACTCCTTACCGGCTTTTATATTACTGATATGCTATAGAATAGGCGGCTGTTTTTATTTCATAACTCAAAGTTTACTGAATAATCCGCCTTATTTGAGTAATTTAGTCCATCACAGCTAACTCGCAAACGAAGCATTTATATGGGATAGCGCAAAGGCAACAAAAAACAGCGCAATGCAAAAGTTGATTACATTAGATTACACCTTCTAGCCTATGATACACAATATACTTTTCAGGCTTCTCTATGTTTGCAAATTTAATTTCAGGTATTATTTTCCACATAATCTGCAATATCATATCCGGTACACTTCCACGAACCATTCTCCTTTTCGCCACATGCCGCAGAAGCGCCTAGGATAATACCCTTCTGCGGCCGAGGCTCAAAGGACCGGAGGTTCTCCATAGTAACAGGCATTATATAAGGCGCAGCCCTTTTCTGAATCCATAACTGCAGGGGACATCTGTGTTGCCATAGCCGGGAGGGAACAATCGGCCCATTTTGGCACCCATTCAAAATATGCGGCTTCCGGTATTCCCATTTCTTTAAAGGAGATTTCCAGAGAGAGCTCCTTCCTCAGTAAAAGCAGATGATTTGCAAGAGCTTGTGACAGCTCTTTTTTATTTCCCGAGTATCCCAGACGCTTTGCCAAAGCGGCATAATTGGGATGTGGGCCGCATAATGCCATAGTGTAAGGGAGCATCAGGCCGCATACGCTGCCGTGAGACTTCCCGAAGGCAGGACCCGGATGATCATAGGAATGCGCAAGTCCGGTGCAGGAATTGGTGATAGCAGTGCCGGCCATAGCGGATGCAATGTGTATCTTCTCCCGGGCCAAAGCTTGAGCTGCCTGATCGGTACAACTGTTCAGAGCCTCTTTTAGATACTCCAAAATATCTAAAGCGGCCTCCAAAGCAATCGCCTGCGCCATGACGGAAGCATTTTTGGCTGTGCTCGCTTCAATGGCATGTGTAAGGGCGTCCATAGCGGTAGCGATACGGATGGAATCTGGAAGGGAATCCGTTAAGTCTGCGTCCAGCACAGCATAGTGGGGAATCAGGTGATTGTCCAACAGCAATTGCTTTACCTGCGTCACAGGGTCTATGAAAACAGCTACGGAAGTTGCTTCAGAGCCTGTTCCGCTTGTAGTTGGAACGGATACGTGCACCGCCTTTTTGCCAAGCACGGGAAGCGTGAAGGGGATTAATGCATCTTCGAATGTCATGTCAGGATTTTCATAGAAAAGATGAATCGCTTTTGCTGTATCCAGTACGCTGCCACCGCCGATGGCGAGAATCATATCCGGTTCAAAATTTCGTACTTCTTCCATGCAGGAAAAAATATCCTCTATATAGGGTTCGTTTCGGATCTGTGCAAGATAGCGGATTTCTGCCCCTGATTCTTTTGCGAGCTTTTCTATCGTATCCTTCAAAGAAGCATTGTAGCTTTTGCCGCCTCGTATAATGCCTATTTTTGTTTTTCTGAGAGAGGCAAAAAAAGAAATGGAGCCTCTTCCGGTAATAAATTGAGGCATTGAGAGTATGGAATATGGGTGGGACATGGTAAAGTCTCCTTTCATAAAAAGGTGTTGCTGGTTAACGAATTGTGTATGAAATAGTTCCGATTAACGTGTTTCGCAGTTACTAGTGTACTGTCTCATTGACATTTCGCAAAATAGCTTGCCTGAATTTTAGGCTGCCTCGTTGTCGTCAATCGACGTAGCCACCGCTGCGCCTCATTCCTCCACCTTGCAGTTTGAAAATTCATTCGGCGCTATTTTGCTGAAAGTCAATGAGACAGTACACTGGATACTAATATCATATAAATAAAAACATCATAGCAAATGTTACAAATGTCGTCAATATGAGAAAATGTAATAAAAAGAGTTTAAGGTTATTGTGAATTAGTAACAAAGATGGTGAGTTTGAATAAATATAATTGACTATACTGCACAGTGGTGCTATTCTATGGACAGGGGAGTTACAAAAGTAATATAAAGTTACAAATGTAATGGCAAAGTTTGAAAAGGAGATAGATATGGCAAACGTAACACAAAGAATGAATCATATTTTACAACCGGATGGAAAAACTTTTATTATGGCAATGGATCACGGTGCGAACTTTAACGTGCTTCCGGCGATGAAGGATCCGAAAAATTTAATACGTGACGTAGCAATAGCAGGAGCGGATGCTTTCTTATCTACGGTGGGTATGGCAGATAAATTTGCGGATTCTTTTTTGGGAAAAGGAATTATTTTAAGGATTGACGGAGGCGTTTCCTATTTAGGAGACCGTTCCAAGCCGATGCAGATAGTGGCTACGGCGGAAGATGCGCTGAGGCTCGGGGCAGATTCTGTTATTACGATGGGATTTCCGGGTTCCAGGTTTGAAAACGAGGTGCTGAGCAATTTGTCAAGGGTTGTACTGGACTGCCATAAGTGGGGAATTCCGGTAACTGCGGAGACATTGCCCAGAGGGTTTGAAAAGGCGGATGACTCGAGAACGCCGGAAAATATCACATTTGCATGCAGACAGGGGGTAGAGCTGGGTGCAGATATTATTAAGACGGAATATACGGGAGACCAGGACAGCTTCCATGAGCTGGTAGAAAGCGTATATGCGCCGGTAGTCATTCTGGGCGGTTCGAAGAAAGTTCCGGAGGAACAGCTTTTACAGGAGATTAAGGATGCACTCGATGCAGGAGCGGCAGGAATCGCAATGGGAAGAAATATTTGGGGACACGAGACTCCCGCTAAATATGCATCAGCCATTGCAAAACTGATACATGAAGGCTGCAGCGTGGATGCGGCATTAAAGGAGATACATTCAAAAACGATATAGGGGGATACATTAAAAATAATATAAAGGAGTGAAGTTTAAGTGAGCACATATAAGTTAGGTATCTTGACGGATAAGAAGAAAATAGAAGTAAAGGATGTGGAAAAGAGAGAACCTGATAAAAAACAGGTATTGGTAAAGGTGGATTCCTGTGCGATCTGTACCTTGGAGCAGAGATTTTATACGGGAGTCATGAACCGCTACCCTTTTGCCGGCGGACATGAGGTTGCCGGTGTTGTCGAAGCAGTGGGAGAGGGCGTTAAGAACGTAAAGGAGGGAGACAAAGTAAGTATCCGCCTGCTGACTTCCTGCGGGGAATGCTATTATTGCCGTAACGGTCATGAGAACCAATGCGTTATTTCCTTTATTGCGGAGACTCATAAGGGAATCGCAGGGCCGGGTGGAATGGCGGAGTACATGATGGTAGACGCTAAGAATGTTTATAAGATGGCTGATGACATCAATCTGGAACATGCAGCATTGACGGAGCCTCTTGCATGCTGCGTGCACAGTATACAAAATGGAGATATACAGCTTGGGGATGATGTTGTGGTAATCGGAGTCGGTATCATGGGGGCGCTTCATATCCAGCTCGCCAAATTAAAGGGTGCACGCGTTATCGCTTGTGAGGTAGATGAGGCAAGGCTCGAGGTAGCGCGTAAAATGGGAGCGGACGTCACGATTAACTCGAAAGCAGAGGATGTTGTTGCCAGAGTAAAAGAGCTTACCGAGGGAAGAGGTGCTGACGTGGTATTCTGTACGGTAGCGATTCCTGCAATCGGAAGTCAGGCAGTACAGATGACAGGAAAAGTAGGGAAAACTGTATTTTATTCCTCTTTTCATCCGGACAACCCTATTGAAATCAGCCCGAATAAGATTCATTCCACGGAGCAGATCATTACAGGATCCGTTAATCCGCAGACCAAGGATTTCCTCATAGCGACAAAGCTTCTTTCGGGCGGCATGATAGATGTAACGGAGCTGATTTCCGGCAAAGTGCCTTTTGACAGAATGGAAGAGGCGTTTGAGAAAGCGGTGGATCCTTCCACATACCGTATTATAGTAAAATGCAGTCAAAGAAGTTGCTAAATCTTGTCAAATTGCGTAAAATGTACCTAAGTATAAATACAATGCAAGGTAGGTATAAATTATGCAAAAGGGTAATATAACGGAAGCGATGATTAATGAGTATACGAAAATTGCGTATTACTATCATAAGGCAGGATTTACTCAGGAAGAAATTGCAAATAAGATGAATATGTCCAGACAGCGGGTAAACCGTATTCTGGCGGAATGCATCTCGCTTGGCATCGTACAGATACATGTAGTCAATATAAATGAAAACTATATGGATATAGAAGCAGGCCTGGAGAAGAAGTTCAATTTAAAGGGCGCCTGTGTCATGAACAATCTGATTAAGGAAAATATTTATGTGGATTTGGGAATGGCAGCAGGAAGATATATCGGTAATTTTATCAATGAAGGAGATACAGTAGGCTTTTCCAGAGGGCGCGCCACCGCAGCCATGGTAGATTATATGCCGTTGCTGAGGAAGGAAAACCTGACGGTAACTCAACTTCTGGGAAGTGCGAATCATGACAGAGAGCACGTTGCCGTGGATGATATCGTACATAACTTTGCAGTAAAGTTACAGGCAAAACCAGTTATGCTTTATGCGCCAGTTATTGTTCAAAGCAGTGAATTGCAGAATTCTATTATAAAAGAACCGTTTTTTCAGGAGGCTTATAATACGGTAAGGAATTGCAATGTGGCGATTGTTGGTATCGGAACCGCAAGCGGCCAGACAGAGCATCTTTTACCATTGAATGCCATACAGGAGACGGAAGACGATAAAGAAAAAATGGAACGGGCGGTAGGAGAAGTGGGTACACACTTTTTCGATGCCGAAGGAAGGCCTGTCATACCATCCTACCGAAACCGGATCATTGCAATTTCGCTGGAGGACTATTTAAATATACCGATCAGAATCGGAATTGCAGGATTACCAGAAAAGGCAGATGCTATTTATGCAGCACTGAAAGGCGGATATATCAACGTATTAGTCACGGATCTGGAAACTGCAAAAATATTGAAACAGAAACCATAGTCATGGCGGATACGGATATCGGAGACCCCTTTGTCAACGCTATCTCCATGACAAGCTTATTGGAAAGGAGAAGGTATAACAAAGGGGGTTTATTTTGTTACGCCATAATATGCATATGTCAGACAATAATCAAAACAATCAAGGGGGATCACTCGGGTTAATAGCATGCGTTACCATGATCTCAGGGGGAATGATCGGAAGCGCTATCTTTTCACTTTCAGGACTTACCGTTTATCTTGCAGGGCCGTCGGCTATTTTTTCATGGATTATAGCGGCTGCTATCATGTTGATTTACGGGCTTGTCGTAGCGGAATTATCCACTATTTTTCCTAAATCGGGCGGCGTATTTGTTTTTCCGTCCAAGGCACTTGGAAAGACCGAAAAAACCGGAAAGTTCTGGGGCTGGATATCCACATGGGGGTACATTAACGCTAATATCGTGGCGATTGCATTTGCGGCTATCTATGTGGGCACTTATCTGGGAGTCGGTTTCCCGATTCTTGCCAATTTACAGATTCCTCTCGCTTTAGGGGCTATCGCATTTTGCTTTATCTTAAATACACTGAAGTTTGCCGTGGCGGGACGGCTTAATAACATTCTCGTAGGCATCTTGATTCTTACAATGCTCATCTTCATCTGCGTGGGAATTTTCGGAGGCAGCTGGGATTCTTCGCAGCTTGTTCCCTTTTTCTCACAGGGCGCGTCAGGCAGTACAGGCTTTTTATCAGTAGTTCCTACCGCGATGGTCGGATACGGCTCCATTGTTGCCATTGCGTTTATGGTTTCCGAAGTGAAGGATCCGAACAAAAATGTTCCTAAATCTATTCTCATTGCTATGGGCATTGTAGTTACTTTGTATTCGCTGATCATTCTGGCCACGGTCGGTTTGATTACAGCAGGTTATTTGGCGGAAAATCCGGGTATGCGGTTTATTCCTCTTTATGCGGCAAGCTTCACCAAATTGACAGCTTACCCATGGATCGCCAAGGTCATTTCCATATCGGCGGTATTGGCACTGCTTACCACAATGCTTGTTGTTATCGCTCTTACATCAAGAGCCATTGCAGCAACGGCAGAAGGCGGCCTGTTACCGGAGGCATTACGAAGAAACGGCAAGACAGGAACACCTATTTACGCAACAATACTTGTAGCTGCACTCGGAGCCATCGTATCGTGCTTCCCTGAGTTTACGGCAGAAATCGTCAGTCTGGGTGCACTGTTCGCTGCTATTACCATCAGTATCAACTGTGTATCGCTGATTGTAGCGAGAAAGAAAAATGCATATGTGCCGGGTAACTTCCGTGCACCGGGTGGTAACGTACTCCCTGTTGTTGTCCTCATCATACTTATTATCTGCTACATCCCCGATATTATCGGCGGCGGCTGGGTACTTTGGCTTTACACCATTGCATGGTATTTATTAGGGTTTATCATTTACAGCTACTATTCCAGAAAAAATAAAAAGGCAGAATGAGGTGACAGCATGAAACAAATGAATATAGAAGCTATGAGGGATACGTATGTTGCGTTTGGCAGTTTTGACGGAGTTCATAAAGGGCACCTTGCGCTGTTAAAGGCACTGAGCGAAAAAGGAAAGAAGGATCAAAAGACGACTGTAGTTGTCAGTTGCTATTCCCCTTCTGACATGGAAGAGGGCGTACTTACAACAGAAGAGGAAAAAGAATATTTTATCGCGGATACGGGAGTCGACTGCTTCATTTCCTGCAACATGGAGGAAGACGGTCTTTTACGGGAGAAGTTTTTGACAGAAGTAATCCTAGGCAAGCTGGGAGCGAAAGTCATTATGACGGCGGAGCACGAGAGCGGCCTGGAAGAATTAAAAAGAGCGGCTAAACCATATGGATGCGAAGTATGTACGATAGAGCCCGTACTTTATAAAGACGAGATCATAAACAGCAGTCTTGTCAGAAAATATTTTATGGAATGTAGATTTGAAGAAGTTACGCAAATGTGCGGACATACCTACGTTATGATTGGGGAAATCGTACACGGCAAGGCGCTTGGAAGGACGGTGGGGATGCCTACAGCCAACCTGGGAGTGGGAGATACCAAGCTGAAACCGCCAAATGGTGTCTATGCCACAAGAAGCGTGGTAGAAGGCGAATGTTACCAGGGGCTTACGAATATCGGCACGAGGCCGTCCGTAGATGATCTTTCCATTATTACCATAGAAACCTTCCTGCTCGATTTCGCTAAGGATATATACGGCAAGAAGCTGATTCTGGAGGTTCACTTATTTATCAGGGGCGTACAGAAGTTTGATAACCTTGAACAAGTACAGAATCAGGTACAGAAGGATCTGGCACAAGTAAAAGATTACCTGGATTCCTTATCCTGAAAGTCCCCCTGATTATTAACGATCAAACAGAACGGCCTCCACACTACCGTGTGTATTGTCCGGTAACGGCGGTTCAATCAACTTAACATTGTTATTTTGAATAGCAGCATTGAGACTAATCCATACCGGGTTAGTCTCTTATTGTTTATTGCCGCAGCTCCTTTTGCAAAAAGAAAAGCCGCAGCTATTTAAAATATTGAAAACACTGTACAAAGTTATAGCTTATCCATAGGAAAGATGATATAATGAAATCGTCAAAACAATAACAAGAATGTATGTTTATGCACACAGGAACACATGTAATACAAAAGAAATTGATAAAGGCGGCGAGGTACATGAGAGAGAAGGAATTTGTCTTTTGCGAAGTTGCGGAGGAGCGGTTAGGACGAGAGAATATATTAATTGTTGATGATGATTTAGAGATGCTTAAAATCTTTCGTTTTTATTTGCAGGATAAATATAATGTGTCTGTAGTTAATTCCGGCGAGGCGGCGATAGAGCTTTTGGCGGATTATATCCCTGATGTGGTGCTTCTGGATTATTTGATGCCGGAGTGCAATGGGACTGAGGTCTTCCAGTATATGAAGGAGCATGATAGGACGAAGAATATTCCGGTTATTTTTCTGACGGGAGTTACGGATGAGGATACGATCAGGGAGTGTCTTTCCTACCGCCCGGTGGATTACATCGTAAAGCCTATTGCGAAGAGGGCTTTGCAAAGCAAGCTGGATATGTTTTTTAAGACGTATTAATAATGATAAATATATAAATGTTTTTGGGATCATGAAAAGAAGTAAGGCGTCCGGTTTTGAGACTAGCGAAGGCTGGCGAACCGGAGGCCTTATTATAATCAGAAAATTCGCATCGGGCGCTTTTTTGATTTAGCCATTATAAAAAAGGAGGAAGGACAAAAATGCGAGCATTATTTATTGGAGGAACCGGAACGATCAGTGCGGCTATCTCGAGGCAGTTACTGGAGGAAGGGCATGAGCTGTATTTGATAAACAGAGGAAACCGCAGCGAAACGCTGCCGGAAGGAGTACATTCCATCATTGCGGATATTGGGGATGAGGATAGGGTAAAAGAGCTGCTTGGAGATATGAAATTCGATGTGGTAGCGGATTTCATCGCATTTCAAAAAAAGCAGTTGGAAAGAGACTATAGGCTGTTCAAAGGAAGATGTTCCCAGTTCATATTCATCAGCTCGGCATCGGCCTACCAGAAGCCGTTGTCAGATTACCGCATTACGGAGGGAACTCCTCTTTCCAATCCCTATTGGGAATATTCCAGAAACAAAATAGAAGGCGAAGAATACCTTATGAAGCTGTATAGGGAGGAGGGTTTTCCCGTTACAATCGTAAGGCCCAGCCATACGTACGATGAACGTTCCGTTCCTCTTGGCGTGCATGGAGATAAGGGAAGCTATCAGGTAATCAAGAGGATGATGGAAGGAAAACCTGTTATCATTCACGGAGATGGTACTTCGCTTTGGACGATGACACACAACAGCGATTTTGCCAGAGGATTTATAGGACTTATGGATAATATCCATGCGATCGGCGAGGCAGTGCAGATTACCAGCGATGAAAGTCTTACATGGAATCAGGCATATGAAGCTATTGCCAGAGCTTTGGACGTACCCTTGATAGCTATTCATGTGTCATCGGAATTTTTGGATGCGAGCAGCGATGAATATGATTTCAAGGGCGGACTTATTGGAGATAAAGCGAATACGGTAGTATTCGATAATCAGAAGTTGAAGCGTCTCGTTCCGGGCTTCACGGCAAAGGTGAGATACGATCAGGGAATCAGGCAGACGGTGGACTATATTTTATCACACCCGGAATGCCAGAGAGAGGATCTTGAATTTGATGCGTGGTGCGATGCGGTTGTGGATGCAATCACAGAGGCCGCGGAAAAAGTGAAGAGCGTACGGAAGAAATAATGCAAAGATGTAATGGCGTGAGGAGCTTGAAAAGATGGAAAAGGCTTATAAGTTGGAATTTGCGGGGGAGAAGACGGGGAGCTTGTATGTGAATTGCTGCGGCTGTTCGAAGACCGAGCCGCTTCATAGCTTTGGGCCGGCCCTAAAGCCTCATTATTTGATTCATTATGTTTTGAGCGGCAAGGGTAAGCTTTCCATCGGAGAAACGGTTTATCCGCTGGAAGCAGGATACGGCTTTTTGATTACGCCGGAGGAATTGGCTTTTTATCAGTCGGATGAAGAGAATCCATGGACCTATGTGTGGGTCGGCTTCAGCGGGACAAGCGCGGAGGAATATGTGAAGTCCATCGGTTTGTCCGTGACGCATCCGGTGTTTAAATCGGACCGTTCCGATGAATTGTATCAAATCGTAAGGGATATGATGGAGCACAATACTTTCGGGATAGCCGATGACCTTCGAAGGAACGGACAGCTTGGAATTTTTCTCTCCATCATCGCCGAGGGGGTGCCGGTTACAGACAAAAATGAAAGCGACAGGGCGAATATTTATGTGCGAAAGGCCGTAGAGTTCATTCAGGGAAATTACTGCAACCCCATAAAGGTGACGGATGTAGCAGATTATGTATGTATTAATAGGAGTTATTTATACACCCTTTTTCAAAACTCACTGGGAATATCGCCGCAGCAGTTCCTGATGACCTTCCGCATCGCCAAAGCGACGGAGCTTTTGCAGCTTACGACACTTTCTGTGGAGAGCGTCGCTCTTTCCTGCGGCTATCAGGACCCGATTGTATTCACGAAAGCATTTAGACAGATGAAAAAAATGTCTCCCTCTGCTTACCGGAAGGATATTGCAAAAGGAGAAACGAGAAGAAACAAAGAACATCTGGAACAGGTGGAGGAATTTATTGATCAAATCAATCGGATAAAGAATTAAACAGTTAACATTTTGACAGGTAATTGCAACAAAGCATCATGGAATTTATACGCCGGTTTATTATAATTCTAAGTAAAGAGATAACTACTGCAAATTATGGTTACTGTTCACTCAGTAGCTTAACACTTGCTGTTAAGTTACGTAAGAACGTGATACGAGGGATGATTTTAACAGAAAGAGACGGGTATAGGTGGGAATATGAAAGAAATGATGTTGAAGAAGTTTGAGGAAGTGTTTGGAAACAGCGCTCAGGCGAAGGTTTACTTCGCGCCGGGACGCGTTAACATGATAGGCGAGCATACCGATTATAATGCAGGACATGTTTTTCCCTGCGCGCTTACCATGGGTACCTATGGCGCAGCGATAAAAAGAGAGGACAAGAAGCTTCGCTTTTATTCCATGAATTTCGAGTCGCTGGGAATTATCGAATCTAATATGGAGGATTTGAAGCCGGAGAAGGAAGCTGACTGGACAAATTATCCGAAGGGCGTTATGTGGGCCTTCGAAAAGAAGGGATATGAGATTCCCTGCGGAATGGATTTGCTTTTAAATGGAAATATACCTAACGGTTCAGGATTATCCTCTTCCGCATCGGTGGAAGTTCTTACGGGTTATATCCTGAGAGAATTCTACGGTTTCGATGTGAGCAATCAGGACTTGGCGCTGATAGGGCAGTATTCCGAGAATAACTTCAATGGGGTTAACTGCGGCATTATGGATCAATTCGCAATCGCCATGGGCAAAAAAGGACATGCTATCTTCCTCGATACCGCGGACCTTTCCTTCGAATACGCACCTATTAAGCTGGAGAACGCGAAGATCGTCATCGCATGCAGCAATAAAAAACGTGGTCTGGGCGATTCTAAATATAACGAAAGAAGAAACGAATGTGAAACGGCGCTTGCAGAGATTCAGGCGGCAGTGGGAATCGATGGTTTGGGAGATTTGACCGAGGAGCAGTTCGAGCTTTATAAATCTATGATTAAGGATGAGGTTCGCATACAGCGTGCAAGACATGCGGTATATGAGAATCAGAGAACGATAAAAGCAGTAGAGGCCTTGAAGAACAACGATGTAGTGCTGTTCGGAAAGCTTATGAACGAATCTCATGTCTCCCTTCGGGATGATTATGAAGTCACTGGCATAGAGTTGGATACTCTGGCAGAAGAAGCTTGGAAAATAGACGGCTGCATCGGTTCCCGAATGACCGGCGCCGGTTTCGGCGGCTGTACGGTAAGTATCGTTAAGACGGAGGCCATCGATACTTTTATAGAAAAGGTCGGCGCTGCATATAAAGAGAAAATCGGATATGCTGCTGATTTTTATGCGGTAGAAATCGGAGACGGTCCTTCAGAAATTTGTGATTAAGAAGGAGCCGATGAGATGATACTGCAAGATATTGAGAAATTGGTTCTGTATGGCTTGCATACGGGACTGATTGAGGAAGAAGACAAAATATATACCATCAATAAATTGATTGAACTATTTGAACTCGACAGCCCGGGAGAATGCGGCAGCAGTGCAGAAGCAGAAGAATCGGCAGAAGAGGATTTGGAAAGTATCCTGAAAAGAATGATGGATTATGCTTATGAAGCCGGCATTGTGCCGGAGGACGGAATTGTATACAGAGACTTGTTCGATACAAAGATTATGGGAATGCTCGTACCCCGGCCAAGCGAGGTGATTCGCAGATTCAAGGAGTTATATGCGATAAGTCCCGGGAAGGCGACAGATTTTTATTATCAGTTCAGTCAGGATACGGATTATATCAGAAGATACCGCATTAAGAAGGACAAGAAATGGCTGGCATCTACAAAGTACGGCGACTTGGATATTACCATCAACCTTTCCAAGCCGGAGAAAGACCCCAAGGCTATAGCGGCAGCCAGAAACGCCAAGCCAAACGGTTATCCGAAGTGCCTGCTTTGCAGGGAGAACGAAGGCTATGCAGGGCACGTAAGCCATCCGGCAAGACAGAATCACAGAGTGATTCCTGTGGAAATCAACGGCTCCCAGTGGGGACTGCAATACTCCCCATATGTATACTATAATGAGCATTGCATCGTATTCAACTCGGCCCACGTGCCGATGAAGATCGACCATGCTGCTTTTTGCAAGCTTTTCGATTTCGTAAAGCAGTTCCCGCACTATTTCGTAGGCTCCAATGCCGACCTGCCTATTGTGGGAGGCTCCATTTTAAGCCATGACCATTTTCAGGGCGGTCATTATGAATTCGCCATGGCGAAAGCATCGGTGGAGAGAAACTTTCAAGTGCAAGGCTTTGAAGACGTGGAGGCGGGCATCGTGAATTGGCCCATGTCCGTTATTCGCATATCCTCTAAGGACAGCGGCCGCCTTATTGCGCTTGCCGATATAATCTTGGAAAAATGGCGCGGTTATACCGATGAGCAGGCTTTTATCCATGCATACACAGGAGAAGAACCCCACAATACCATTACTCCAATCGCAAGGAAGCGTGGAAATAACTTCGAACTGGATCTGGTGCTTCGCAACAATATTACGACCGGGGAACACCCTATGGGAGTATATCACCCCCATGCAAAGCTTCATCATATTAAGAAAGAAAACATTGGCCTGATTGAGGTTATGGGGCTCGCCGTGCTGCCGGCCAGATTGAAGGATGAAATGGACGACCTGGCAAAGGCCATATTAGAGGAAGCAGATATTCGTAAGGACGAAGTTCTGGAAAAACATGCGGACTGGGTAGAAGAATTCCTTCCGAAATATGAAGCTGCCGGCCGTGACACAAAAGAAAAACTAATGGAAATATTGCAGAAAGAAATCGGCGATGTATTTATGCAGGTGCTTGAAGATGCCGGAGTTTATAAGAGAACGCCGGAAGGCAAGCTTGCATTTGACAGATTTATCAGTACGTTATAAAAGAGCTGATAGGCAGAAAGTATTAATAAACAGAAATATTAGTAAATAGAAAATATTAATTAACACAATATATTAATTAATAAAAAATATTAACAAATAGAATGCGCCTTGAAAATCACTTTCAAGGTGCATTTTAAGTTTTCAAAATGACGTGGACTTAACCATGAATATATGGCATAATTTTCTGGTAGGAACGCAAACGGGAGGGCTTGCAAATTGATGCAATACGATAACAATAAAACCGGTTTTTTTCATAGTGGAGGAATTGAAATGGATGTAAAAAAATTAATCGATAACGATTTTAGAGGTGTCGCACTTGCTATAAAAAATGATAAAATTATTTGCGAGCACCAAAGCGGATATGCGGACTTACCCAATAAGGTTTCCAATACCTTAGATACGAAATTTGCCAGTGCGTCTGCTGGTAAAGCATTTGTTGCTGTGGGCATTTTACAGTTGATCGAGCGTAAAGAATTGAACTTTAGCGATACCCTGGGCGCTCTTTTTGATATTGATTTGCATAATATAGATCCGGATGTAACAGTCGAACAGCTGTTAACACATACTTCGGGAGTTCCGGATTATTTTGATGAAAGTATTATGGAAGAATATGAAGAACTGTGGGAAGATTTCCCCAACTATAAAATAAGGCGAAACGCCGACTTGCTGCCCTTATTTATCGATAAGGATATGATGTATCCCCGGGGAGCGAAGTTTCAATATAATAATACAGGATATGTATTGCTTGCGCTAATCATCGAGAAGGTAACAGGAATCGAGTTTGACAAGTATTTACAAACCAATGTATTTGATGTATGCGGCATGAAATCGACAGGGTATTATGAGTTGGACAGACTCCCTGCGAAATGCGCCAATAATTACATATATTGCGAGGATACAGACAACTATCGCACGAATATATTCAGCGTCGATGCCAAAGGAACCGGCGCCGGCGGCGCCTATATAACAGCAACGGATATCGTGAATTTCTGGAAGGGCATAATAAGCTATCAATTGCTTTCAAAAGAACTGACTCTTAAAATGCTGAGCAAGCAGAGCGGAGACGGACAGGATAGTGAAGAAGGATATTACGGATATGGTTTTTGGATTATTGATAATGATGAAGCGGACGACATTGCATATTTCCAAGGATGCGATCCGGGTGTAAGCTTTATATCGGAGTATAATCCTAAGAGTAATTTAATTTCTGTTATTGTCAGTAATTATGGGGATGATGTTTGGAAGGAAATGGGGAAGATAAGAAAAGCAACCTCTTGATTTCAGGAGGGGGAAGGCCTGTGCCTTTCATTTATTTGCAAAGAGGACTCCCATCGGAAAAATAAATGAAAACGTTAATTATAAACACTCTCTTATTAAATAATTTGCATCATAACACTTTTCAATAGGAAAGGATATAGCTGAAACTGTGAAATTCTTACTGACTGCTTTAAATGCAAAATACATTCATTCCAATCCCGCGTTGTACAGCCTTCGTGCTTACGCGGGACAGGAGTATGTCCCTCATATTGCAATTGCTGAATACACGATCAATCACAGGGTAGAAAGCATATTGTCCGACATTTACAAACACCGTCCCGATGTTATAGCCTTTTCCTGCTATATCTGGAATTTCCGCATGATACGTGAAATTATCACAGAGCTTCATAAGATTATGCCAACCCTCCCCATATGGCTGGGCGGCCCTGAGGTTTCCTTCGATGCAGAAAAGCTATTGAAGGAATATCCTATGATTACCGGAGTAATGATAGGAGAAGGTGAGAAGACATTTCTCAGCTTACTGCAATATTACTTACAGATCTTAGAAAAGGATTCCTTGTATGAAGATTCCTCGAAGCCTTTTCCTGACTTTTCACAGGGATCATTTCTCAATGAAATTCCGGGCATTGTATTTCGTGCCGGAGAGAATATTATAACGACCAAATTGCAAGAACTGACCGATATCAGCACGCTCCCCTTTTTGTATGAGAACCTTGAACCCTTCCAAAACAGGATCATATACTACGAAACGAGCAGAGGCTGCCCCTATCGCTGCAGCTATTGCTTATCCTCCATCGATAAGAAGGTACGCCTGAGGGACGTGGAGATTGTGAAAAAGGAACTTCAATTTTTCCTGGATAACCGCGTGGCTCAAGTAAAATTCGTGGATAGGACCTTCAACTGCAGTCACCGGCACGCCATGGAGATATGGCGATACATTCACGAGCACGACAACGGAATGACCAACTTTCATTTCGAGATTGCCGCAGAAATAATAAGTGAGGAACAGCTCGAAATCTTATCCGAAATGCGCCCGGGACTGGTGCAGCTCGAAATAGGAGTACAGTCCACAAACCCCACGACATTGAAAGAAATCAATCGTTCCATGGATATGGATAAATTGAAGTATATTGTGACACGAATCCATAGCGGAAATAACGTGCATATACATCTGGATTTGATAGCGGGCCTTCCTTATGAGGATTACCATAGCTTCAGCCAATCCTTCAATGAAGTGTATGCCATGAGACCCCAGCAGTTGCAGCTGGGCTTCCTAAAAGTGTTAAAGGGATCGCCTATGCATGAAAAAGCTGGAAGCTATGGAATAAATTACACCAGCGAGCCTCCCTATGAAGTGCTATACTCCAAGTGGATGCCCTATGATAAGTTGTGCGATTTAAAGCGGATAGAAGAAATGGTAGAGCTGTATTATAACAGCAATCAGTTCACGCATACGCTGCCGGTGCTGGAAGGGGCTTTTGAGGGGGCATTCTCCATGTACGAAAGGCTTGCAGAATATTATGAGGAAAGCGGATACTTCCTGAACAGTCCGTCGAGAGTGTACCGGTATGAAGTGCTCCTTCGATTCGCCTGTCGTTATGATAAGGAGAAAGAAGAGCTTTACAAAGAGCTCCTGACCTACGATATATATTTGAGAGAGAATATGAAGAGCAGACCCGGTTTTTCCAAGGATCTGACAGTCTATAAAGAACAGCTTCAGAATTTTTATAAAGAGGAAGAAAAATTGAGGGAACAGCTTCCGTTGTATGCAGAATATCAGCCCAGGCAAATCGCAAAGATGACACATATAGAAGCATTTTCCTATGCCGTATGGGAGGACAATCTCGATAAACGTATGAGCAGAGCCAAGTCGCCCACGGCAGTACTATTCGATTACAGACAAAGGAGTCCGCTTACGAACGAGGCGAGAATACTGCTCGTTCCTATGGAGGAAGGATAAATGACGAAAAAAACGAAAGAAATCCTAGACCTATTGGATGAGAGATACGGCACAGAATATCGTTGTTCACTGGACCATGAAAATGCGTGGCAGCTGCTGATTGCTACGATTTTAAGCGCTCAGTGTACAGATGCCAGAGTGAACGTGGTAACGGCAGATTTGTTCCGTAAATATCCCGGTGTGGAAGCGTTTGCGGAGGCGGAGCTTTCTGAGCTGGAAAAGGATATTCATTCCACCGGATTCTACCGTAATAAGGCTAAGAACATTATTGCCTGCTGCAAGGAGCTGATGGAACGGTTTGACGGAGAAATACCCCGCTCGCTGGAGAACCTCACTTCCCTTGCGGGTGTAGGGAGAAAGACGGCGAACGTTATCAGAGGAAATATTTACAACGAGCCGAGCATCGTGGTGGATACTCATGTAAAACGGATTTCCAAAAAGCTGGGACTGACAAAGGAAGAGGACCCGCTGAAGGTCGAAATGGATTTGATGAAGGCGCTGCCAAAAGAGCATTGGATTCTCTGGAATATTCAGATTATTACCTTGGGAAGAGAAATATGTAAGGCACCTACCCCAAAATGCGAGGAGTGCTTTTTGCAGGAGCAGTGTGACGATTACCGGAAACGGAATAAAGATAGGAAAAAGAAGAATGATAAATGATTACGTATCTCTGGACCTGGAGACTACCGGCTTGAATACGAAGCATGACAGAATCATAGAAGTTGGCGCGGTAAGGGTGAGGGAAGGAAAAGTGACAGATACCTTCCAGCGCTTCGTAAACCCCGGAAGGGCCTTAAGTGAAACGGTATGCACTCTGACAGGTATTACGGAGCAGATGCTTGAGAGCGCTCCGGAAATAGGAAGTGTTCTTCCTGAGCTTCTGGAATTCATCGGAGGAGATATTTTGCTGGGACACCGCATCTTATTCGATTATTCCTTCTTAAAGAGAACTGCGGTGAATCAAAAGATGACATTTGAAAAGGAAGGAATCGATACGCTGAAGCTGGCGAGAAAGTTTTTGCCAGATTTGGAAAGCAGGAAGCTGGAAGACTTATGCAGCTATTACAAGATAGAGCATAAAGCCCATAGAGCCTTAGGAGATGCGCAGGCGGCTTCCGATTTGTTCCTTAAATTATCGGAGCTTTTTTATAATGAAAAGGACTTTAAACCGCAAAAGCTGATTTATCAGGCGAAAAGAGAGACTCCTATCACGAAGCCTCAAAAAGAACGGTTATATAAATTGCTGGACCAGCATAAAATTAATATTGACTATGATGTGGACAAGCTTACGAGAAACGAGGCGAGCAGAATTACCGATAAGATTCTTGCAAAATATGGACGATAGTGTCCTTAGAACCTGACCTGAGATTTTCCGCCCGTTTTAAAAGGTCTGCAATTTTTTCGGTCTGTCCTTCTTCCGTATAAATGGAGGATAACAGACGGTAGCTTCCACTGACATCAGTGTCGGTAGAAATGGCGAATTCCAGAATGTTTTTTGCTTCCACGGCATAACCTGCTTCGTAAAGCAGCAGGGCCCACTTCTGTAAAGTGCCGGCCAGTGTGGTATAATTTTCATCATAGCGCATGAGAAGGTTGAGATTGGGAGCACCGTATTCCAGCTTTAACTCGGTATTGCTGATTCCCGTGAAGTTGACGATAGGGGAATCCTTGAGAACTTGTAGGATTCGGTGGCATTCGGAGATTCGTTCATCTTCTGTAAGAAGTTCCATCGGAAGCCTATCGAAGGGTATTGTGATATAATTCAGGCTATCCAGGGGCTTGCGCCTTGTCCGGTTGGCTTGTGCTTCTTTTTCCCAAAAGGAAGATTCATTTTTTTCGGAGTGGCGGCGTGTCTTGGAAAGCTCGTAGGCGAGCCACACGATGAAGATGATAAAACTTGCAAAAAAAGGGATTTTCATATATAATATCCTTTCAGTGGATAGGAGGAATTGCTATGTTTAATATGAACAGTAACAAGACGAAGAAGATAATTTCATCCATCATTATTATATTAGTAGTGCTGGCTATGGTATTACCAACTTTATCATACTTTATTTCCTAGCACAATATTTTCGGCGCAGATTACAAAAATGCGATAAGACTGCATTTTGGCGCTTGCAGCCTTCACAAAATTGAATAGAGACACAATTTTGGCTTGGCGGTATGGAAGGCTGAATAGTAACTGGAAATACAGTTGATAGGATAGATTAAGAGGAGAAGTTATGAGTAGATGGAGAAGGAAGCTGACCATCGCAGCAGCTTTTTTCATATTTGCATTTATGCAGATGGGATATCCGGTGCAGGCGAAGGCCGGGAATACTATTGAAAGCGGCATTTATGTGGGCCAGATAGATGTTTCCGGGAAGACGGCGGCGGAAGCTGAGCAAATGGTTGAGGAATATATAAATAACTTGAAGGAGACTCCGGTCACGCTTCAGGCGGTGAATAACAATGAGATAATTGTGACCGCAGGTGAGATGGGGCTTACATGGGCGAATCCTGAAGTTGTTGAGGATGCTGTCGCGTTCGGCAAAAAGGGAAATGTGGTGCAGCGATATAAAGCGTTACAGGATTTGCTGCATGAAAATAAAGTGTTTGAGTTAAAGTATGACTTGGATAAAGAGTTGATTCGCAGCCTTCTCGAGGGACAATGCGGACAATATAACGTGGAAGCCCAAGATGCCGTCCTTACCAAGACGGACAGCGGATTTTCCGTAATACCGGGTCAGACCGGATATGTGGTGGATGAAGAAACATCCTTACAGCAGATATACGATTACTTTTTAAACGATTGGAATTTTGAACCGGTACGTATTGCGCTGGCAGTTATTGTAGATGAGCCCAGAGGAAATGCGGAGGAACTTGCCAAGGTAAAGGATGTGCTGGGAACCTTCAGCACCAGTTTTTCTACTTCTGGCCGTGACAGAAGCGAAAATGTTACGAATGGTTGTAATCTGATATCGGGAACAACGGTGTATCCGGGAGATGAATTTTCTACGTATAATGAGGTATCCCCGTTTACGGAAGCCAACGGTTATTATATGGCAGGCTCTTATTTGAACGGACAGGTAGTGGATAGTTTGGGCGGAGGTATCTGTCAGGTGTCTACCACCTTATATAACGCAGTGCTGCTTTCGGAGCTGGAGGTGACGGAGCGCCACAATCACTCTATGATAGTCAGCTATGTCGATCCTTCGGCAGATGCTGCGATTGCAGAGTCGTCAGGAAAGGATTTCCGCTTTATCAACAATACAGAATATCCTATTTATATAGAAGGGAAAACTGCGAATAAAGTTATCACATTTACGATATATGGTGTTGAAACCCGCTCTCAGGAGCGCAAGGTTTCCTATGTGAGCGAAGTGCTGTCCGTAACCAATCCGGATACGGAAGTAATTTATACAGATCCGGCAATACCTCTCGGTCAGGTGATTACGCAGTCTGCGCATATCGGTTATAAGGCGAAGCTTTGGAAGGTGGTAACGGAGAACGGTGTAGAAGTGAGCCGTGAACAGGTGAACAGCAGCAGCTATAAGATGGTGCCGCGTACGGCTACCGTAGGCTTGTCTACCAATGATGTGAACGCATATAATCAGATGCTGGCGGCAGTGGCTACGAATAGCATAGACCATGTGAAAAATGTGGCAGCTTCTTTGGCACAATTCGCTACGCCCAATGCAGCTCCGGTAGATCAACAGCAGATAGAGGCGGCAGAACAGCCGGCGGAGCAGCCAGCGGAACAACCGGCAGAATAAGAAGCTTATATGCGTACTAAAGCACACAGACGGGAGCCATAGATGAAAGCAGGAAAGATAATGGAGAACGTCTATAAGCGTTCGGTCCTGAAACAGATAAAAATGAAAAGAGAAGAAGTATTGATTGGCGCAGGAATAGGGGAAGACTGCGCCATTTTTTCTTTTAAAGGCGAGGAGCTTACTGTAGCTTCCTCCGCTCCAATGGTGGGATATGGTCCGGAAGGTGAACGGTCTGCCCTATATTCGTGCGTGAACCGGCTTGCGGCGTCGGGAGCAGAGCCGGTAGCAGTAATGATATCCGGCTTTTTCCCTGAATCTGCGGAAGAGTCCGATATTAAGAATATGATGCTTCGGATGGAAGAAGAATGCGGGAAGCTGAAGGTGCAGATTGCGGAAAGCTCGGTAGAAGTAACAGGTGCAGTAGTAAGCCCTGTTCTTAGCGTGTCCGGCATCGGTAAAGCGAAGAAGGCTTATGACAGCTCTGTGAGGAATGTAAAGCCCGGGCAGGACGTAGTGGTGAGCAAGTGGATAGGCTTGGAAGGAACCGCGGTAATAGCGCGGAGAATGGAAGAACCGCTCCTTACGAGGTACCCGGTCCGTCTGGTGGAAGAGGCGAAAGAATTGGATAGATTTCTGTCGGTTGTTCCAGAGGCGGCTACTGCCGTTAAGTCCGGCGTTCGTGCAATGCACAGCGTTACGGAGGGCGGGATATTCGGTGCCCTTTGGGAAATGTCGGAAGGAGCAGGCGTTGGACTGGAAATTGATTTGAAAAAGCTGCCGGTAAAGCAGGAGACTATCGAGGTCTGTGAGTTTTTTGAAATCAATCCTTACGAGCTTCTATCGGGAGGATGTCTCTTGATGGCGGCGGATAACGGCCATGATTTGGTAAAGGCGCTGGAACAGGAGGGAATCCCTGCGTCGGTAGTGGGGAAGACCACGGACAGTAATGACAGAGTTGTCATAAATGGAGATGAGAGAAGATTCTTAGAGCCGTCCAAATCGGATGAGCTGTTTCGGGTACTTTAAAGGTGAAATGTGCCATATAATGATTGTATAATGTAAAAAGATGCTGCCTCATAGAGGCGGAATGGAGGAAGTATGAGAGAGCAGATTTTATCGATAATAGAAAAGAACAGCCGTATAGATGTGAAGGAGCTGGCAGTCATACTGGGGGCGGAAGAAATCGATGTGGTAAACGAACTGGCGGCTATGGAGAAAGAAGGCATTATATGCGGCTATCATACGATGATCGATTGGGAAAAGACATCCATCGAAAAGGTAACAGCCCTTATCGAGGTTCGTGTTACACCTCAGCGAGGTCAAGGTTTTGATAATATTGCAGAGAGGATTTATAAGTACCCTGAGGTAAATTCTGTATATTTGATTTCTGGTGGTTTCGACCTGCTCGTTACTCTGGAAGGAAAGTCTTTGAAAGAAGTGTCTGCTTTTGTATCCGACAAGCTTTCCGCCTTAGATACCGTTCTTAGTACGGCGACCCACTTTATACTTAAAAAGTACAAGGACCATGGCACAATTTTAACCAAAAAATATGAAGATGAAAGGGAGAAAATTACGCCATGAGAAATCCACTAGCTGACAAGGTTGTTAATATCAAGCCATCCGGCATCCGAAAGTTTTTTGATGTGGTGAGCGAGATGCAAGACGCGATTTCCCTCGGCGTAGGAGAGCCCGATTTCGATACGCCTTGGCACATCCGGGACGAGGGCATTTATTCCCTCGAAAAAGGACGCACCTTCTACACCTCGAATGCGGGGCTGAAAGACTTAAAAATAGAAATTTGCAACTATTTAAATAGGAGTCAGGGCATCGACTATCATTATAATAACGAAGTTATCGTGACGGTAGGCGGCTCCGAGGCAATCGATATTGCGCTTCGCGCCATGATAGATGGCGGCGAGGAGGTACTGATTCCCCAGCCAAGCTATGTATCCTATGAGCCATGTACGATACTGGCAAACGCAGTTCCGGTCATTATCGAGCTGAAAGCAGAAAATGAATTCCGCCTGATGCCTGAGGAGCTTCTGGAAGCCATTACAGAGAAAACGAAGATACTGATTCTGCCTTTTCCCAATAACCCGACGGGTGCGATTATGGAAAGGGAGGATTTGGAGAAAATTGCTAAGATTGTAATCGAGAAAGATCTTTTCGTTATTTCCGATGAAATTTACGCAGAGCTTACATATAAGGAAAAACATATATCCATCGCTTCTCTTCCGGGAATGAAGGAAAGGACTATATTGATCAACGGTTTTTCCAAAGCGTATGCCATGACGGGATGGAGGCTCGGTTATGCCTGCGGACCCAAAGAAATTATGGAGCAGATGATTAAAATCCATCAGTTCGCCATTATGTGTGCCCCTACCACCAGCCAGTATGCAGCCGTGGAAGCACTTAAGAACGGGGATGCGGATGTGGCTCAGATGAGAGAGGCATACAATCAAAGGAGACGTTACCTGCTGCATAGCTTTAAGGAAATGGGGGTGGAATGTTTCGAACCCTTCGGCGCATTTTATGTATTTCCCAGTATTAAGGAATTTGGGATGACAAGCGAGGAATTTGCCAACCGTTTTCTTCAGGAGGAAAAGGTAGCAGTAGTGCCTGGAACGGCCTTCGGCGATTGCGGGGAAGGTTTCCTTCGTATCTCGTATGCGTATTCATTGGAGAATTTGAAGGTTGCTATCGGAAGACTGAAGAATTTTGTGGATAAGTTGCGTAAGGAGCAAGGGAGATAGTGTATAAAGAAAGATAGGGTATAAAAAGTCAGCGTATAAAAAAGAATGAATATAAAAAAGAGGGATTCCTCAAGACATTGCATGACTTGGGAACCCCCTTTTTTTGTATTATAGATAATGCTTTGTTGCTGATATTCTTCTGAGCAGAGGAATGAAGGTTGAAAGAAAAACTTTCAACTATTGATTTCCTGTCCACCAGAGAGGATATGGATATAAGTTTGAAAGAAGTGCACTTTCATCCTTCTTGATTCGTAACCCGCTAAAGCGGTAGATAGGAGCAAAATATATTCCGGCAGCTTCCTTCGGATAAAATTTATCGTTTAGGCAAAAGGGCATCTATTGAATAAAATATTCTACAGTTATATTTACTTCAACGTCCATTTCGCCAGGCATAATATTTGCACCGGTATCGGCGAGCATTTCTTTAGTGACGGAAGCGTTCATCTTAGAGGAGAGGGCATTATCCGTGTAGCGCGCTTCACCGTAATTGCTGTTCTCCACTATGTTTGCAACGCTGCCGATAGTACATTCTCCGGCTTCGGCAAGAGCCAACGCTTTTGTCTTTGCAGAGCCAACGGCGAGCTTTAAGGCTTCCTGATAGGCAGAATCGTAGCGGCTTGACTGGTAGGTAATGGACTGGATATTATTGATTCCCGTGCTTACGGACTGTGTCAGGATGTTACCAAGATCATCAATCGGCAAACCTGATACTGTTAAAGTAGCTGTAGCTTGATAACCGGTAATCTTTTGCGTATTGCCGCTGTAATCGTAGATTGGATACATGTAGTAATCCGAGGTTTGAATAGAGGCTTCAGCAATGCCCAAAGCCTTCAGTTGTTCGATGACCTTATTTACATCCTCTGAATTTTTGCTCTGACATCCTGCGGCATCCTTTGCCTGGGTCTGAACGGAATACACAACTTGGGCAATATCGGGAACGACCGTTACTTTCTCATTACTGTTAACGGTAATGGTATTTTCTGACGAGCCGAAGGCAGCAACACTGACCGAGGGGGTAGCAGGTGCGGTCGGAACAGTAGCAGCAGTAGCTGCGTTAGCCTCTTCCACAACCTCCATAGTAGCATGAGCGGGCGCTGCTGAGGCAGAACTTGAAGCACTTGAAGCGCTTCCGCAGGCGGTCAGCCCCAAAGTGCCGGCGGCAAACAACGCTGCTGCAATAATCCTTTTTCTTTTCATATAGATAATCATTCCTTTCCTCATGGCCTGCAAGCTGAAACAAACAAGCACAATGTTTCCAATAAATTTTTGTTGTCCTTATGGTATGTAAAGTTTTTCTCATAATAGAAGGAGAAAATACCTGCGTGGGTATTTCTTAAGAAATCGTTTGGTATATGTGGAGGAACCTTATCTAGAGTATACTTGAATTCTCGTAAAAAAACAGATATAAAGCCATTATTTAAAAGAAAATTAAGAATGGTGTGTTTACAGGAAATCTAACGATAGAGAAATGCGATAAATGTGCCATTTGTGATAAGGAAGCATGTAGAAAAACGCATATGTTCCGTCTTAATTCTTCGGCATCATTATGAGTATAATCTTTGCAGCGTGACTGATCAGCCTGTCAATACATATTGGGTTAGATTCTGTATTATTCAGAAGGGAAGGTACGGTGGCAGCTATGGGGATATGATACAGAAGCAATTTTCTATATTTGACAATTATACATAGTTTGGTATAATGTACTTACAGAACAGCCGATGCGATAGCGCAAACCTATCCGCTCCGGCGAAACTTATACTAAAAAATAGTCGTTAGCTTGTCAGGGCAGGACGGCTATTTTTTATGTAACTTTATGGTTAAAGCAATAATGCCAGTAATCATAACGACAAAGGAAATTAAATCACTCCATGTCACGTACATAATCACCACCCCTTTCCTCAGAACTCGGAACGGATGGTATGAACCGCCCACCGGCTGCCTTATAAATACATTATATTCATTTTTAACTTTAAATAGCCATTAACCAAAGCTTCGAGACATGCATTTTCTAATCGTTCAGCCTTTGTGCAGCTTTCAGCTTGTTGTATATATATTTCTTCTTGTTGCCTTTCACCTTTGAGATGTGGAAATATAGAGGCCGAGTGCTACCCTATGATGGAAGAGCATCTGCTTGTGTTAAATCTATAAATTAGAGTAACTTAAGGGTTTATAAACATCGTGGAAGTAGGAGGAAAAGTATGATATAATAGGCGGATGTTAAAAGAATAGTAGAAATAAAGCTGTTAAAGATAGAATGAAACAGGAGGATATCAGAGATGAATATTGTATTGCATCAGCCGGAGATTCCGGCGAATACGGGGAATATAGGGCGTACCTGTGTGGCGACGGGAGCTACGCTGCATTTGATAGAGCCTTTAGGCTTTAAATTGAATGAAAAGGAAATCAGGCGCGCAGGGATGGATTACTGGGAGCATCTGGATGTAAGAACATATATGAACTTCGAGGAATTCATAGAAAAGAATCCGGGAGCCAGAATATGGATGGCGACTACCAAAGCGAAGCATGTATACACAGACGTCCGATTTGAAGAAAATGACTATATTATGTTCGGGAAAGAAAGTGCGGGCATTCCGGAGGAAATTCTGGTAGATTATGAGGAAACCTGTATTCGTATTCCGATGCTCGATAAAATCCGCTCGCTGAATCTGGCGAATTCCGTGGCCGTCGTACTCTATGAAGCGCTTAGGCAGAATGATTTTGAAAGCATGAAGCTGACGGGAGAGCTTCACAGGCTGAACTGGAAAGAGTCAAATACCCCGTAGCAAGCTTGTGCTGGGCTCATCGCTCACGGGAATAAAGTTCGCCTGTCAGTCTTCGTCATCAACATTCGTCTTCGCCAGCGAAAAGATAAATTCTGAGCCAACGCCCTGTGTGCTTATAACATTGATGTGCTCGCCATGAGCATGAATAATTTCCTTTGTTATGGAAAGCCCCAGTCCGGTGCCTTTTTTATCCTTTCCTCTGGAGGAATCCGATTTATAGAAACGATCCCATACTAACTTCAAGTCTTCTTTTGGTATGCCGATACCGCTGTCCTTTACGGAAACAAATACCTTATTATTTTTTATATTGGTTTCAATCTTGATGACAGAGTCATGGTGGCTGAATTTAATGGCGTTATCCAAAAGATTGTATAGTACCTGCTGAATCTTTCCCATATCAGCATTGACATACATGGTATCGCCGGTAAGCACCAGCTCGATTGCGATTGTCTTGCTGCGGCAGGTCCCTTCAAAGGAAGCGGCCGTATTGCGGATGATGCGGTTCAGCTCGAAGTTAGTCCTGTCGAGTAACATTCCCTTTGTATTCAGGTTATTTAGAGCCAAAAGCCCATTTGTAAGCTTGTGCAGCCTATCCGTTTCATTTAAAACAATATTTAAATACTTTTCATGCATTTCAGGGGGAATCGTCCCATCCAGCATCGCCTCCAAATATCCTTTGATAGAGGTCAAAGGAGAACGGAAGTCGTGGGATACATTTGCCACAAATTTTTTCTGGTCATCCTCGGAACGGGCAATTTCGCTGGCCATATAGGAAAGTGTGGCAGCGAGATAACCGATTTCATCCTCGCTGTCCACTTGAAACTCATAGTGCATATTGCCGCTGGCATATTGTTCGGTGGCTTCTGTGATTTTGCGAAGCGGCAGGTAAACCATCTCGGTAAAGAATATCAAAATAATAAGGGACAGCAAAAATAAGATAATCAGCATAATATAGGAAATATTCAGCAGGCTGTCGCTGGAGGCACGGATATAGCTCATGGGCATATGAATCACTACATATCCCTTTACCTTAAAATTAGAGGTAATCGGAGCGAATACGCTCAAAGTCTCGTTATTGAAAGTATCGAAGAAGGTGCCTACCGTATAGTAAGATGCGGCGGTAACAGTAGCGTCAAAGTTCTTGATTACTACTTCATTTGCCACGTCCACAGGAGCGGAGGAATCGAGAATCATACGGCCGGAAGGATTGATGATCCAAATGGTGGCGGACAGATAAGTGTCCAGAGCGTCCAACTGACTCTTTACCGTATCCAGCGAGGTCTCACTGTTATATAAATCCGAAGCGTAGGTATTGGCAATCAAGGTAGCTTCTTTATAGAGGGAATCCGCCTTTTCCCGCTTGATGTGCTCCAATGTCATACTGGAGACGAAGGTAGCAACTACGATAAAGCCGAAAAAACCGAAGATAATATATCCCAGGACGAATTTCAAGTAGAGAGTCTTTCTCATAAAATTATCAGCTATCCTTTCACATTTTTACTTCGAATTTATAACCGATGCCCCATATAGTAGCAATGCGCCACGTATCATGGTCTTTTATTTTTTCCCGAAGTCGCTTGATATGTACGTCTACGGTTCTCGTATCTCCTATATACTCGTACCCCCAGATTTGATCGAGCAACTGCTCTCTGGTGAACACGTGGTTAGGAGAAGCCGCGAGAAAATACAAAAGTTCCAACTCTTTGGGAGGCATATCCACTGTATTTCCCATATAGACAACGGAATAATTGGTTTGGTTGATGATGAGATTGGGGTATTCCACACTTTTTACGTCCGAGGCTTCGGAAACTGAGGTTATAGGTTTGTAGCGGCGAAGAACCGCTTTAGCCCTTGCTACCAATTCCTTGGAGTCAAATGGCTTTTCCATGTAGTCGTCAGCACCCAGCTCCAAGCCGAGAACCTTGTCGAAAATTTCCCCCTTGGCCGACAGCATAATAATCGGAATTGAAGATTTGGCACGTACCTCCCGGCATACCTGATAGCCATCGATACCCGGAAGCATCAAATCCAAAAGAATCAGATTCGGACTGAAGGTATCTACGGCCGTAAGTGCGGATTCCCCGTCGTTTACAATCATTGTCTCAAAGCATTCCTTTGTAAGATAAAGGGCAATTAACTCCGCTATGTTGTTGTCGTCATCTACAATTAAAATTTTCTGTTTATTAACCATTGTAATTACCCTCCCGGTATTTTAATGATGGTCGGCATATGAAAAATGCCGTAGCTTATGATTTAAAAGTTGCAATGGTAACGCCTGCGTCTCCTTCTCCAAATTCACCCAAGCGATAAGACTCTACATATTTCGCCTTCTTCAAGTGTTTCTGTACGGCATTCCGCAATGCCCCGGTGCCCTTTCCGTGTACGATGCGCACACTGGGAAGATGGGCCAGATAGGCATCGTCCAGATATTTGTCCAGTTCTGCCAAGGCTTCGTCTACTGTCTTGCCCAATAAATTGATTTCCGTAGAAATGTGGTAAGATTTAGACATCTTTATCTTGCTGCCGCCGGAACGCTGCAAGACCGGTGAAGACACCGCCTCGTCATCAAAAAGAACTAAATCCTTGATGTTTACTGCCGAACGTATGATACCGCATTGTACGAAAAGGTTCCCCTTATGATCAGGCAGAGAGCTTACCGTTCCTTTGAGGCCCATAGATAAAATCTTTACACCGTCACCCAGCTTAAGCTGATCCGGCGTCAACTGCTTTTTCTGAGGTTGGGCGGACTTTAAGGCGAGCTTATCATTTTTCTGGGAAATTTTGTCCCGCACCTTTTCCCGGGATTTCTCCAAATCCTTCATGGAAGCTCCCGGTCCGGCTTTCTGGAAGACACGGATCGTTTCGTCGGCAACATCCTTTGCCTCTTGCAAAATGTCTCGTGCCTTCTCATTCGCCTCGCGCAGAATTCGCTCTCTGGTCTCATCTATTTTTTCCTGCTTGGACTTTAGCTGCTCCTTGAGGTTCTTGATCTCCTCCTTGTAAGAGGCGATTTCAAGCTGCTCCTTCTCTATAGTGATGCGGCTATTCTCCAAGCCGGAAATCAAATCCTCGAAGCTTTCCTTTTCCTGACTGATCTGTTCTCTGGCTGCGTCGATAATATAATCGGGAAGCCCCAGCTTTGAGGAAATGGCGAAGGCGTTGCTTTTGCCCGGGATGCCGATCAATAAACGGTAAGTGGGCTGCAGCGTATTGATATCGAATTCACAGCAGGCATTTTCCACGTTCGGGGTAGAAAGTGCGTATACTTTTATTTCGCTGTAATGAGTGGTAGCCATGGTACGTATTTGCTTCTTATGAAGATTGTCCAATATGGCGATGGCAAGGGCCGCGCCTTCCGTAGGGTCTGTTCCCGCGCCGAGCTCGTCGAACAGGCAGAGGGAATTCTCATCCGCATTTTTCAGTATAGAGACGATACTCGTCATATGGGAGGAAAAGGTACTCAAGTTCTGCTCGATGCTCTGCTCATCTCCGATATCCGCATAGACCTCGGTAAAAATAGAAAGCTCCGAGCGATCCAAGGCAGGTATGTGAAGCCCGGCCTGTCCCATTAGGGTAAACAATCCGACCGTTTTTAGAGAAACGGTCTTGCCGCCGGTGTTCGGTCCGGTAATAATAAGCAAATCGAAATCCTTACCTAGATAAATATCGATAGGAACCACCCTTTTCTTATTCAGAAGAGGATGTCGGCCTTTGCGGATATTTATATAACGGCTGTTATTAAATATAGGGACGGTAGCATTCTGTTCCATAGCGAGGGATGCCTTGGCAAAGATAAAATCGAGTGAGGTCATAATTTCCTGATTCTGAGAGAGCGCTTCAATATGCTCGGAAGCTTGAATGCTCAGATTTGCCAGAATAATTTCGATTTCTTCCTGTTCCTTCAGCTCCAGCTCTTTTAGCTGGTTATTCAGGCTTACAATAGCGGCCGGCTCGATAAATAAAGTGGAGCCGGTAGAGGACTGATCGTGAATCATACCGGGAACCTGCCCCTTGTGTTCTACTTTGACGGGAATACAATAACGGTTGTTACGCATCGTAATTACCGCGTCCTGAAGGTAAGTACGGTAAGAACCGTTTACCATAGCGTTAAGCTGGGAATGGATTTTATCTCCGGTAAGCATCATGCTTCTTCGAATGTGCTTTAAGGTGGAGCTGGCATCATCGCTGATTTCTTCTTCCGAAAGAATACAGCGGCGGATTTCGTTCGCAAGAGGAGTCAAAGGCTCCAAGCCTTCAAAAAACTCGTCCAGAGAATCTTTAAAGTCACCATCCCGTTCGCTTCGCCCGTAGGCTTTAATTCGGTTGACATTTTCCAGTAAGCCGGCAATTTTCAATAATTCGGCAGTGGATAAGGAGCTTCCGATGCTGAGAGATTTCAGAGTATATCCCAGATCCTTATTGCCTCCAAAGGAGGTGGAGCCTTTCTTAAATAAGCGGGACAGGGCGTCCGAAGTCTGCCTCTGTGCTTCGTTGATCGCATCTAAATCAGTAAGAGGCTGTAAATCACGGCACAGCCCGCGCCCCAAATCGGAGGAAGCCTTTTCCACCAGCATGCCTATGATTTTGTTATATTCTAATGTTCGTAATACTTTCTCGTTCATATGATCCTTTTCTTTTTCCTGACTGATAATTTTTATTGGATTATTTCACGGTATTTGGCGGCGTCCGGCGTTAAAAAGCCGAAGAAGAGATTTTTATCTAGTATATCATAGGAGAGAGAAAATTACTATCGGCGAAGAGGGGAGTTTGGCAAAGATTTATTGTTACTGTTCACTCCGTTCACAGCAACCATGATTTCTGCATTTGAATTCGCTGCGCGAAGCAGAAATCATCTCTTGTGTCACGTTCTTACGCAGCTTAGCAGCAAGTGCTAAGTAACAGTTCAGCCTCCAATACCGCGAAGCCAAAATTGCATCTCTGTGCAATTTTGCGAGGGCTGTAAGCGCCAAAATGCAGTTTTATCGCATTTTGTGTGCATATATGTTGCAGTTTAGCCGAGGGCTGAACTGTAACAGTGCTAAGCCGCTGTGTGAACAGTAACTTTACTTTAACCTAAAAACAAGATATACTTATGGATGTTACGATAACCTGCACATGAAAATGAAAAGGTATGATTACTGAAATGGAACAAAACAAAGAGACAAGGCAGGAAAATGGCGTGAATACGCCGGATTCCGATTTTATAACGGAAAAGATAAAGCAGAGGCCGATCGATAAAAAAAAGCTTCTTCGCAGAACAGTGATAACGGCGGCGATGGCGGTGATATTTGCGCTGGTAGCCTGTCTTACCTTCTTGATCCTGGAGCCGGTACTCAGCAATTGGCTCTATCCGGAGGAAGAGCCGGCACCGATTGAGCTTCCGGCGGAAACGGAGGAGATGCTCCCGGAGGATATGATTGTAGACGATTCCGAGATGGTACAGGAAGAGTCGCCTGCGGAAGTAAAGCTTCAGGATGAACAGATTGCTCAGGTTCTGGACAACATCAGCCTGGATGTGGATGATTATCTTGCTATGTACAGCGATTTGGCAGCGGCAGCGAAGTCGGCAGCGAAATCTGTCGTCACCGTTACCGCCTCCGTCTCAAATCTCGACTGGTGGGGTGACCCCTATGAGAGCAAGGACCAGACGTCCGGTATTATTGTGGCGGATCAGGGAAAGGAAATATTCATCCTTGTCAATTATGAGAAGCTGGAAGATGCGGAGACGATCATGGTGACCTTCGGCAGCGGAGAGCAGGTTCAGGCACAGCTTAAGCTGAAGGACAGCAATACGAAGCTGGCGGTCATTTCTGTGGCGGAAAGCGATGTGGATAAGGAGACGCTGGAGGGTATCGTTCTTGCCGATCTGACGGGGAGCTCCAGTAACAGCGCCATAGTCGGAAGGCCGGTGATTGCGGTAGGAAGTCCCCTGGGAACTAGTGATTCCGTCTGTTATGGAATTGTTACCTCTAATAATACGACTCTGAATATGATAGATTCTTGTTATAAAGTGATAACAACGGATATTTACGGGAGCAGAGAGGCGTCAGGCGTGCTCGTTAACTTAAGCGGGCAGGTGTTAGGAATCATTGACAACACCTACAACAGCGAGGATATGCAGAATCTCGTGTCGGCCATAGGCATTACAGAGCTTCGCAGAAAAATAGAAAAAATGAGCAATGAGAAAGAGCAGGCATATCTCGGAACTTACGGAACCGACGTGACAATCGACGCTAATGAAAGGCTGGGCGTACCATACGGAGCTTATATTACGGAAATAGAGCTAGATTCTCCGGCTATGGCAGCGGGGATACAGAGCGGTGATATTATAACGGCAATAGGAGAAAAAGAAATTAAAACCTATGGAGACCTGGTAGGAGCAATGATTGAATTGCAGCCGAATGAAAGCGCTGCTATTACTTTGATGAGGCAGGGGCCGGAGGAATATATGCAGATGGAAGTAGATGTAACATTAGGAAAATTAGAATAAATAAAGGAATAGGAAATTCATATGAAATATTTAAAAGATTATAATGAAGGCGACAGAATCTTCGACATTTATTTATGCAAATTCAGGCAGTCGGCGGTTACGAAGAACGGAAAGTCCTATGATAACGTGATTTTACAGGATAAAACGGGTACGGTGGATGCTAAAATATGGGACCCTAACAATCCGGGAATCGGTGACTTCGATACGCTGGATTATATCGAGGTATACGGAGACGTAACGAGCTTCCAGGGGGCTTTACAGGTCAATGTGAAGCGCATCAGAAAGTGCCAGGAGGGTGAATACGATCCCGCGGATTATCTTCCGGTAAGCAGTAAGAACATTGAAGAAATGTATAGAGAACTTTTGGGGTACATAAATGCCATTGAAAATAAGCATTTAAAAAGACTGATGGAAGCATTTTTCGTGGATGATACGGACTTTATTAAGGCTTTCAAGCAGTCTTCCGCGGCAAAAACAGTGCATCACGGCTTTGTAGGAGGCTTGCTCGAGCATACGCTTGGAGTGACCAAACTGTGTGACTATTATTGTACGGCATATCCCCTTTTGAAGAAAGACTTGCTTATCAGCGCAGCTATCTGCCATGACATTGGAAAAACGAAAGAGTTATCTCTTTTTCCTGAAAATGATTACACAGAGGACGGACAATTTCTCGGTCATATTGTTATGGGAACGGAGATGATCGGAGAAAAAATAAGAAAGATAGATGGATTCCCTGCACTTTTGGCGGCAGAACTAAAGCACTGTATTTTGGCTCATCACGGCGAATATGAATTCGGTTCCCCGAAGAAGCCTGCAATTATCGAGGCGGTGGCCTTGAATTTCGCGGACAATACGGACGCTAAAATACAGACCTTCACGGAGATTCTGAATGGTACTGCCGAAACAGGATGGCTAGGTTATAACCGGCTGTTCGAATCTAATTTAAGAGGAACCAGGCTGGAATAAGGACAGCGAGAACCAGATATGGAGAACGGAATGGAATATAAAAAGAATGACATTCTTACGGTGACAATTGAAGATATGGGCAGCGATGGAGAGGGTATAGGTAAGGTTGACGGCTATACCCTTTTTATTAAGGATGCGGTTATCGGAGATGTGGTGACCTGTAAGATTATGAAAGCGAAGAAAAACTATGCATATGCCCGGCTGGAAAAGGTAATGGAGCCTTCCTCCCTTCGTACCGCGCCGGTCTGCAAATACCATAAGCAGTGCGGCGGCTGTCAGCTTCAAGCTATGAGTTATGAAGCTCAGCTTAAATATAAGCAGAATAAGGTGCGAAATAATCTTATAAGAATCGGCGGTTTTGACAAGGAATTTGTAGACCATATTATGGAGCCTGTTGTCGGTATGGAGAATCCGTATCATTACCGAAACAAGGCACAGTTTCCGGTAGGAACGGATAAAGACGGAAACTTGATCACAGGATTCTATGCAGGAAGGACCCATGATATTATTGCCAATACCGACTGCGCTCTCGGAGTGAAGGAAAATAAGGAAATTTTGGAGACAGTTCTTCGCTACATGAAGGAAAACGGTATAACAGCTTATGATGAGAAGACGGGAAAGGGAATCGTAAGGCACATTTTGATTCGCAAGGGATTTACAAGCGGCGAGATCATGGTGTGCCTTGTAATCAATACTTCCAAACCGCTTCCTGCTCAGGAAAAGCTGATTGGACTTCTGCAAGAGATACCGGGAATGACAAGCGTGTCAGTAAGTATCAACACAGAACGTACCAATGTGATTATGGGAAAAGAAGTGCGCACCATATGGGGCGAGGACACGATAACCGATACGATCCACGTGAGGAATACCTCGGATTTCTCTCTGACGGATAAAGGGATTTCTTTTCACATATCGCCGTTATCTTTTTATCAGGTAAATCCGGTACAGACAGAGAAACTTTACAGCCTTGCCTTGGAATATGCGGGGCTTACGGGTCAGGAGACTGTGTGGGACTTATACTGCGGCATTGGAACGATTTCGCTGTTTCTCGCAGGAAAGGCAAAGCGGGTTTACGGAGTAGAAATAGTGCCTCAGGCAATTGAAGATGCCAGAAAGAATGCCGAATTTAACCAAATCACAAATGTGGAATTCTTTACAGGCAAAGCGGAAGAGGTACTTCCCGAGAAGTATGAACAGGAAGGAATCCATGCGGATGTCATCGTCGTTGACCCTCCGAGGAAGGGCTGTGACCAGGCCTGCCTCGATACGATGCTCAAGATGCAGCCGGAACGCATTGTCTATGTGAGCTGCGACTCCGCCACACTGGCCAGGGACTTGAAGGTGCTGTGTGATGGTGGGTATGAAATTGTGAGGGGGAGAGCGGTGGATCAGTTTGGGGGGACAGTGCATGTTGAGAGTGTCGTGTTGATGACGAGGAAGGATGGCTGAAAGGCCTAGATACTGGGAGCTTTTGGAGGATTAATGGAACGGCAAGGCTGGTTAATAACTATCCAATTCTTTCAATGTTATGCCGTTAGATGCATTCCAATATTGCCGTTTGTGCTGTGCTGATTATACTGCATTCTTCTGATGGCTTATTTAAAAAACAGTGGCTTTGTAAAGATAAATGGGGAGTGTAGGCGAGAAAGTGTGGTTCGTTTTGGCTCACATACTCCGGCTTACACTCCCTTGGTAGAATCAAGAATATGGTCTTACTGACCAATCATTCCATACAAAATTAAGTGATACAATTCTCTGGAATTTGCTTTATACTCCTCTTGTGTTTTCCATGCAGCCTGCACTTGAGAAGCCGCAAGCAAAAAATGAAGAATGGTATCCGTGGCAATAGAAGGATTAATGACACCCTCTGATTTGCCAGATTCAATAAATACAGAAATAACATCCAGCCGTATTTTACTCATTTCTCTACCCAGCAATTCAACAAAAACTTTATCTTCTAATGCTTCTTGTGAAAAATTCTCAGCTAAAAGTTCGTGGGGTTTCTCTGCACAAAGGGTTACTGCACGCAGCAATCTATCCTTAAAACTCATTTCCTCATACAATAAGGAGGATACCATTTCTTGCACTTCTCCTAGAAGTGCAGATGCACATTCTTTGACCAGATTTTCTTTATTCTGAAAGTAATTATAAATGGAAACAGCAGATACCTCGGCGCATGCCGCTATTTCATTGATGCTGGTATTGGTATATCCTTTTGTGCGGAACAGCTCTAAAGACGCTTTTATAATTGCATCTTTTTTCTTTTGTGTGCGAATCTCATATTTACTCATCCTGTCACCTCTATCAAATAAGATATTCTTAGTATAGCACATTTTTGAAAGTTTTGAAATATATTATAAAGAATTTCAAAACTTATTGACAAGGTGAAGTTATTGCCATATAATAAGTTTTGTAATATTGATTTGAATATTTCAAAACCGTGTAACGAAAGGACGTAAGTAAAATGAAAATATTGGTATATGGTGCTGGAGTTTTGGGAAGTTATCTCGCTCATACATTAATGCAGGCGGGAAATGAGGTTTTTATGCTAGCACGTGGTGAACGCTATGAGCAATTGGCTCAAGACGGGCTGGTGATTCAACACTACTTTCAGAGGAAAAAAACTATTGATAAAATAAACGTTGTCCGCTCCTTAGAGGCATCTGACTATTATGACATCATATTTGTTGTCATGCAGTATCATCAGTTTCAATCTGTTCTTCCCGTGTTAGCGGCTAATGTCAGTGAAAACATTGCCCTTGTTGGAAACAATGCGGACGCAGAATCAATGCGCGACTTTCTAATCAAAAACAGTGCAATAAAGAAGAAGGTTGCTTTTGGTTTCCAAATAAGCGCCGGTATGCGAACAGATACAGGAACTGTTATTTCTATCCATGGGGGCGGTAATGTTCTGGCCGGTGAGTTAGGAGGCACTATGGAGACCTTCCCTGTCATTAAAAAAGCATTTGGTGAAAAATATAAGGTTACTTATCAAAAGAATATAGATGCTTGGTTAAAATCCCATTATATAATGATTTTACCCATGAACTCAATCTACTATTTATTTAACAATGATTTTAAAAAAGTGTCAAAAGACAAACATGCTCTGAAGCGTATGATAGAGGCCACGGACGAAGGCTTCTCTATCCTGGAGGGATTGGGTTATACAATCACTCCGGCTACTCAAGCCAAGCTGTTCCGGCAATACAAGGGTGTCTATTATTTGGCAATGAAAATTTATCACAAATTGCCAATGAGCAGGGTTGTGCAGGGAACATTTGACGAAATGAACGGTCTATATGAAGCGTTTGATAAAATGAAAACACAGACCCAATATGCAAGACCAGTTTGGGATACACTGCAAAAAGAAGCGATGGATAAGTATCATTCGCAAAGCCAACTACCACGTGATTCGAAAAAGAGTGCTGGGTTATTATGAAAAGATTCTACACTATTTTGACTATAGTATGTGCGTCCTTTGCGATATACGACGCTGTGATTTGGTCTGTTAATGCTTCAAATCCAGTATGGATTACAGTATTAATGTTTTTAGGCAGCATACTTTTGCTTTTTACTAATATAAGAAAAATCAAAAACAGAACACTGTTGACAATCCTTGCGTTATTATTGATATGCGTTTCATCTTTTTTAAATAGTTTCTACACAGGAAATATCGTTATACTCCAGCATGTAGTAAGGGTCGTGATTTCTATATTTGTAGTTTATCTCAGCACCAAAAAAACTGCAGTTGGATAATTGAATTCACCTATGAGTGAAGCCGGGAATTTAAACTGCAAATGAATAATTCTGTAAAGAATTCAGTGAATTGGAAAGATTACACCTGACTGTAGATAAGCAGGAGGTAGAGATAGAACGGTTAAAAAAGGATTTTATTACTTGCAATTTTACTTGGGTGTGCATCAAAAAGCAGGTGCCTGAATGCCGTTAACTATGGGGCAGGGCTACAAAGTGTAGAAAATGCACAAAGTTTTGTCCGTTGAAGAATATCACCTTTACGGAAAAGTGGGTTGGGGGCAGTGATTGTGTAGGTTGCCTTGGTTGCGTGAATCGATGCCCTGCGAAAGCCATACAATTCGGCAAAAAGGCCATCGGAAAAGAGCTTTATGTACATCCGTCCTGTAACGTTTTGTATTGAAAAGTATGCGAAGGGAGACGTCTTTTATGTCCACAAAACAACCCTGATAAAATGAACATAGATAGAGATAGGGCACTGACAACCATAACAGTTAGCAGTGGCTCTACCGTATCGTGATTCTCGGTAGAACATAGGAACAGATTATAAAGTACCAAAAGGCGGAGTCACTGAGGCTCTGTTTTTTTAGATTGAAGGCAATTATAGATGTAGCGACATATTATTTTACTTTGTGGTAAAATATAGAAAGAATATGGTAAGAGCTAATGAAGATATTTTTTAATTATTTGCTTATATGTATTTAATATCATTTTTAAAAGGTAACTCACAAAGGAGGGGGAGTTATGGCATATCCTTATGTAAAAGCGTTTGAAAACCGTCCGGAGTCGAAGCCGATGTCTGCCGCAGCAATTCAAACAAAGCTGATGCCGATTATGAAGCAGTGAAGGTGGGCGACTCCATTATCTGTCAGGGTAACTATCTGGAGTGCCATTCGGAGTTCGGTGTGGTGCTGAAATACAGCAAAGTGATGAACAATTGATTGCCGGACACTGGGGTGAGATGGTTCCGTTTTTTCTTTCCCGGCTTGACCAGTCTATCCCGCCCCAAATTACAAAACTCCAGAAAACGGTTACAGAGTATTTCAGGCAGAATGTTTATGTAACACCAAGCGGAATATTTGATTATCTACAACTAAAGTTTTGTGTGGAGGTATTAGGCGCAGACCGGATTATTCATTCTGTTGACTGCCCGTTTATCGGCAACGAAGAAGCTAGGCCTTTTATTGAAAACGCCCCGATCAGCAGTGAGGATAGAGAAAAAATAGCACATATCAATGCTGAAAAATTATTTCGAATATAGGAGGTAATTCAATGACTACGGCGATTACAAATGTACGCATTTTTGATGGTGAAAAAATGAATGACAATAGCTGGGTTGTCATAGAAAATGGATTGATTTCCGACAAAATATCAGCGGATACTGTCATTGATGGAAAGGGTGCTTTTTTGATTTCGGGACTTATTGATGCACATGCACATGTAAATTCCAAGACAAATGTAAATGCTTTGGTAGAACATGGTGTTACGACTGCATGTACTTTAGATCAATCCGTAAAAGCATTGCGGCTTGCTGATTCTGTAAAGGCATGGTCATGCTGTACGATGGCAGTTGGAGAGGTGCCGTACCCAGAAGATTTTGCTGCAAAGGAAAAGAAAAACGGGGCGGACTATATTAAGGTGATTTTGGAAGAAACACCAAGGATGGCTCTGAAGGCTATGAGTAAAAAGACACTGGAACGGATTGTAAAGTCTGCACACGATATGGGATTATTGGTAGCCGCCCATGCGGTTACAGTACCAACTTTGCAGATGGCATCAGATGCAGGCGTTGATATTCACATCCATGTACCATTAAAAGAAAAAATACCCCAAGGATTGATAGGACAGATTGCCGAAAAAGGGGCTTATGTTGTTCCAACACTTGGTATGATGCGGGGGTTTTCAAGGTCTCTTATTTATGGCTATAGACGGCAGGATTACAGCAATGCTAAGGACAATGTAAAAAGACTTTATGAACATGGTGTTCCGATTGCGGCGGGGACAGATGCGAATAATGTTCCCTTTTTGCCTAAGATAAAGTTTGGCTCCGGTTTGCACACAGAGATGGAACTTCTCTGTGAGGCGGGGCTGACGCAGCTTGATGTACTTAAGAGTGCCACAGTGCAGGCTGCAAGGGCATATCGTATTCCAAACACCGGAAAGATTTTACCGGGGCAAAGAGCAGATATTGTTCTTATCAGTGGCAGTCCGGATAAAAATATAAAGGATATTTCGAATATCTGCAAAGTGTGGATTGATGGAAAAGAGGTCTTGTAAATATATGGAAAACTCTTATTTGATTCGATAATTAAGTATTTCTGCAAACAAATATTACCAGAACCTGTGCCAATAAACTTTTCTTTTAAAGTAACTTGCAAAACGGCATACTCCATGGTATTTTTATTCTTTCCTTAGGTTGTATATTTAGTTACAATTTTATATACAGCTTACAACAATTGTTTGTAATGCATAATGTTTTTTACAATATTATAGTTATCTTAAGCAGATGCCTTGTAGAAAACAGAGAACACTTTATATAATAATATATTATTTTTTTGGGGTTAGGCAGTTTATTAAGTAAATGAAAAAGGTTGATTTGAAATTATAGATATTGAAAAGTGTTGCCTGATCTGACAACGATTTCTTAAATGCGGCATTTCGTCAAGCCCCACCAGGTTCAAGTGGCCTCTTTATTGACTTCTCAAGGCATGTTGGGTGTATAATAATGATGACGTATTGTGCTTCTAAAGAGGAAAAGTAGGGTTTGACCAGTTGCATTTAAGTGACGGATGAAATATTACTGCAACTTTTTTTGAGCAACATCGAAGATATAATCGATATAATAATATACAATTTATTATGGAGGTCAGTATACCGGATTCTCTATACAAAATTGTAAAAGAGTCCAAGATAATCAATGGTTTTCATGATGCTTTGTACTTTGGACGAAGGGGAAGGAATGAATACAAATATGAAAACGGAAAAGAACCGCAAGCCTGAAGTGATAATTATGGCAACCTTTATTTTTTGCTTTGTAATACGCTTTTTTGAGGCTTTACAGCTCCGGTTTGATGAGACCATTCTGAATGAAAATTTTGTACATAAACTGAGCGGAATACTAGCCTTGGCCATTGTATTGCGGTTAATTCATTTGACCTGGAAAGAGATAGGCTTTGATTTTAAAAGACTTTACATACCTATCTTATTGGGGTTAGGGTTGGGTACAGTTCGTTTTATAATCGGATATGGAGTGGAGTACGCCATACTTTCGGCTCAGGGCGCAAATCCTTCCTTCTCCTTTTTCCTTAGCAGCTTTTCGGTTACTGGTGTTAATACAACATTGCCGGCATATTGCATTATACTGTTTTGTATTTTTAACTTAATCAATGCGGTTATGGAGGAAGGTATTTTCCGCGGTTTATTTATCAAGCTTGCCCAAAGGAAGTATAGTTTCGCCATTAGTAACACAGCGGCAGCTTTACTTTTTGGAATATGGCATATCGTGATGCCAATAAGGAGCTGGCTTGACGGAACGATGACTTTCCAAACCATGATTCTATATAGTGTCGGTTATATTTTTCTTTCCGGCAGCATCGCCCTGATGTGGGGAATGCTGTTTGAAATGTCAGGCGTTATTTGGATTGGCCTGGCCGATCACTTCTTCAACAATGCTGTTATCAATCTGCTTCATATTTCAACCGATTCGGGAATAGATGAGATGATGATTGCAAGAACATTGATTGCGCAACTTTTTGCTTTTGCATTAATCGCAGTTCTTTATATAAATCAGCATAATAAAGCCGTTACGCAGGTCACCTAAGGATTAGAGAATATTGAAAAATCATCGTTAAAAGTATTTTTTGTCCCTCATGCCCAGCCGGAGCATGAGTTGGAAGATAACAGAACAAGACTGCCGACAGTCGTTTGCATTTACATTTATTATTTTCGTTATCGCAATTATTATTGCCGGTCGTATCCGCAATACTGAATTTGCGAAAGAACAGAAGGAGGAAATATAGGTGCCGCTTGGAATATTTATAGTTGTGCTTTTGGCAGTATTATTTGCCGGAGTAAAAGGAAAAAGAAAAGGGGAATTTCATGAGGACGCATTTTCGCTGTCCGTTATGAAAGGACTGCAAGGCTTTTGCGCTGTTGGTATTATCCTGCATCATTTATCACAGACGATTACCCAATATGGCAGATTTGACAAGGGAATATTGAATATAATGTGCGATGTGGGCGTCTTTTTTGTCGGAATGTTTTTCTTCTGTTCGGGCTATGGAGTGTATACGAGCCTGAAAAGAAAACCGGATTATTTAAAGGGATTTCTTCGGAAAAGGATGTCCACAATTATAGTGCCTTTCTATGTGGGAAATACAATTTTTATACTGACGGCTATGTCATTTGGCGAGACATTTACAGGCACAGAATTAATCAGTGCTTTAACGGGATGGGTTTTATTAAATACGCAGCTTTGGTTTGTTGTGGAAATTTTCATTTTATACATCGTATTCTATGTTTTGTTTAAAACTCTGAAAAATGAAAAGGCAGCTTACATTTCTATGGGAGTATTTATTATTGCTTTTATGACGCTGAGTTTCTTTCTCGGACATGATGTTCAGACCAAAAGCGGCGGCGCATGGTTAAGAGGCGAGTGGTGGTATAACAGTACTTTTGTATTTTTTATCGGAATGACATTTGCCAGGTATTATGATGTACTGATTACAAATATTAAAAAAGCTTATTGGATATGTCTTCCTGCAGGCCTGATAGGAAGCGGAGTTTTATATGCATTGACATTGAATATGCTAAGAACGAAAGGTTATTGGGCAGAATGGGACGGACATCCCGGATATTTGGAAAAAATACAGACATTATCCTGCCAGCTTCCGATGATTATTGTTATGGTCCTTACATTATTCTTAATTACGATGAAACTTCAATTTAAAAACAAGATACTTTCTTTCTTGGGAGAAATTACACTTGAACTTTATATTATCCAAAACGTATTTATTATATATCTAAGAGACCAGATTAGGATTAAGGATGATTTTATTTATATAATAGCGGTATATGTATTATCTATTTTATTGGCAATACTGCTTCATGCATTTGACCGGAGGATCATTTCTCTGATTTTGAGTAAGAATCGAAAAGGAGATATAGAAAATAACTGGACTTAGTTTGATTGGAGAAACAGGATATGGATAAAGCGATTCAGGATTATATGGAAAAATATAGTGAGGAAGTGCAAGCTCTTTTTACCGAAGTACGGGAACTTATAATAAAGAGTGTCCCTGACGAGGTAGAAGAAAAATTGTGGGCGAAGTTGCCGAGCTTTTATGTTGGAAATAAATTCGTAAGGATTATTCCTTTTAAAGATCATATTAACATTGAAGCTGCCGCGGTTATTGAATACAAAGCACAGTTAGAGCGATATAAAATTACGCCTAAAGGAATGCTGCAGATTTATCTGAATCAGCCCATCCCCTTAGAAGTTTTACAGTCAATTTTTATAGAATCGTTAATATAGTTAGTATTATCAACCCAGTTAACAATGTTAACATAGTCGATGTTGTCAATCAGCATCAATGAATATGAGAAGCAGAGGAAGATATAAAAGCGTTGGGGCACACCTTTTTGTTATTGCATGCAAAGAATATTGATTGGCATACCGAAGACACCGATGGGAATATTATGACGAAAGTTAATCGTTCCAACTGCTCCGAAAGGATTTCTCCCGGAATTCCTTCGGGGTGAGTCCGGTTTCGCGTTTGAATACATGGATGAAATAACTATGGGAGCTGAACGCCAGATAATTGCCGATATCTACTGAGGAATATTCAGAGAATCTCAACATATTTTTGGCGACTTCAATGCGTTTGCTGCGGATATAGGCATTGATGGTAACCCCCATCTCTTTTTTGAAAAGAGTTGAGAGATAGGTAGGATTCAGGCTAACACCGGCAGCCAGGGATTCTATGGATATGGGATTATGAAGCGACGCATGAATCTGGTCCAGACACATGCTGATCGGACGCGAATGAACATTCTTTTTCTTCAGCCGGCTCATTCGTTTTGTAAAATCGAAAATCATTTTTTTATGTAAAGCGGATAACTCGGCCTTGCTGGCGCAGAGGTCCGCTTTTTGTATATATAAATCGCTCAGGTTATAAGCTGTTTCCGTAGGCATGTCGCCTTCTATGCAGAAACGGGTAATAAAAGCAATGGTAATAATTAGATGATAGCGCATATTCCGCAGAGGATTTGCGGATAGCGCTCCAAGCTCCCTGTCGTCTAATGGCGACATACATTCGCGGACCTGCTTTATATTCCCGGCTTTCACCGCTTCAAAGAAAGTTATTTCCGTCCCGTAAAGCTTGTGATGAAGTTCATTTTCACGCTGTAAAAATTCAGTATGAAGTAACTTGCGCTCAGTGTTCATAAGAACCTCCTTCTGCCCCCAAATTTATCTGCCCTTATTCTATCATAAACGTTCGTAATTGACTAATTTTTGTACAGCTCTCAAGAGGTCTGTTTTTTCTATTTCTTTAAAATTTCAATTCACCTAAAAAAAATGATACAATCCAAAGAAAAGTGATATAAGTGTAAGGGATATTTACTATAATAAGACATTAGAAAGCTGGTAATAAAAACCGTTTACGCAAGGTAAAATAAAAAAAGATGGAGGAAGTCGAAATGAAGAAGATAGAAAAAGTAAGAGTGCGATTCATTGCATCCTTGCTTGCACTGGTGCTGGTGGCTGCCGGCGCAGGTGTGTATCTGATTGTTGTACAGGCAAAAGAAAAGACAACAGTGGCAGCGAGTGCAGCGGCGGACAAAACGTCGGAGAAGGAAAAGAACACAACGGTGGACAAGAAGTCTGCGAAGAGTAAGACGGCGGATAAGTCGTCCGCAAAGGTAAAGAGTATAACCCTTACTCAACCGGCGACCAAAACATTGGTGCTGAAAAAGGGAAAAACATATAGCCTAAAGGCAGATGTTCTTCCGAAAAATGCTTCCAATAAGAACGTATCTTATATTTCGAGCGATGAAAGTATAGTTACGGTTACGGAAAAAGGAAAAGTGAAAGCGGTTAAAGAAGGAAAAGCAACAATTACGATAAAAGCGGAAGACGGAAGCGGCAAAAGTGCCAAGCTGCAGGTTTATGTTGATATTCCGGTAAGCGAGGTCATAATCAGCGAAAGCAGCCGTGCAATGACAAAAGGAGAAACTTTTACGTTGACTGTATCGATAAAACCCGCAAATGCGAAGGTGAAAGAAGTAGTATGGACAACCTCTAATGCAGCAGTAGCATCCGTTTCGACAAAGGGTGTTGTAACAGCAAAAGGAGCAGGAAATGCAGTAATTACAGCAACGGCTGCAGACGGAAGCGGTAAGAAAGCAATCTGCAAAATCGCTGTCGGTAAAAGCGGCCGCGCCGATGCCGGCAAAGACAATAAAGCTGATAAAAATAATAAAAAAGTAAATCAGGAAAATGGAAATAAAAATCAGAATCAGAATGGAAGTAATGGTGTAGGCGGCAGCGGAAATGGAAATAACCATGGAAACGGCGGCGGAAACCAAAACAGCAATAACAATAATAACAACAATAACAGCAATAATAACGGCAACAATAATAATAACAATGAAAATCCGGACGAATATAAAGTAGAGTGGACGGAAGATTTTTCCGGTGATACTCTGGATGCCGGTGTTTGGAATATTGAAGAACATCAGGCGGGTTGGGTAAACGCTGAGCTTCAGGAATATGTAAATTCAGCGGATAATGTTTACATAAAAGAAGTGAAAGAAAAGGACGGCACAACTACCAAATGTCTTGCTCTTAAGGCGATCAAAACCATGAAGGACGGAGTACCATACTATACATCGGGCAGGGTAAGCACGCTGGGCAAAGTTGGATATACTTATGGGAAAATAGAAGCGAGAATAAAAGCGCCGGAAGGAAAGGGCTTATTGCCCGCATTCTGGATGATGCCAACCAACGAACAATTCTATGGACAATGGCCCAGATGCGGTGAAATCGATATTATGGAAGTTGTAGGGGATAAACCGGGAAGAGTATATAGTACGATTCATTATGGTGTGCCTCATGCAGAAAGCCAAGGCTTTAAGGATTTAGATGGCGGAGAAAAATACACGGACGATTTCCACATCTATGGGGTAGAATGGAAACCGGACAGTCTTGAATTCAGCGTAGATGGAAAAGTATTCCATAAGGTAAATGACTGGTATACGGCTAGAGTGGAAGGAGAAGATCCGCTTACCTATCCGGCGCCCTTTGATCAGGAGTTCGGCGTTATACTTAATCTGGCAGTAGGCGGAAACTGGCCGGGAAGTCCCAACGCGGATCAGAATTTTGACGACATAGAGTTATTGGTTGACTGGGTAAAAATAAGCCAGCTCGATTCTTATGATACGAATGTAACAAAACCGGAAAAAGAAGAGGTTGTGCTTAGAGATGCAGATGAAACCGGAAACTTTATAAACAACGGTGACTTTAAAACGGCGGAATCGCTTGGGGATGAAAAAGACTGGAAGTTCATGACAGCACTGGGCGGCATGGCAACAGCGGTCATTAAAGATGGAAAAATCAGAATAGAAAGTACATCCGAAGGTGAGCAGGAGTATTCTGTACAGCTGGTACAGGCGGGTTTGCCGATGAAAAAGGGCACAGCTTATAAGCTTTCGTTTGAAGCAAAGGCAGATGAACCTCGTAATATGATAACGGATATATCTGCGCCGGATAAAGGGTGGAGCCGTTATCTGGCAGATACAAGGGTTGCATTAGAAACCGATTGGAAGTCATATTCCTATGATTTCGCGGTGGTAAGTGAAAGCGACGCAAACGGACGAGTTGAATTTAACCTGGGTAAACAGGGTTCCGTTGCGGCAGTAGAAATTAGAAATGTGCGTTTGGAAAAAACAGGAGACGTTGAGATATCTAATGAAAAATCAATTCTTTCAGATGGAAATCATGTATACAACGGTGAATTCCAAATAGGCGAAGGAAGACTTGCTTACTGGAATATAGACAACGGGATTGCAGGAGCAAAGGTTGAAGTAACCAATGAGCAGAACGGAACCGGACAACTTGTTCGTGAGCTTAAGGTCAACGTGCCGGAGTCAGGGGCAGATCTCTCCAGGTTAGTGCTTAGGCAGACAAAGCTTGCAATTTTACCGGGTAAGACATATGCGCTGTCCTTTGATGCACGCGGCGATCGGGCAAAGACCATACAGGCAAAGATTGACGGACAGGTTTTTGAAGCGAATCTGACGACGGAAACAAAGACGTATACTTATAAGTTTGATACCAATAATCCATTGAACGGAAAAGATCTGGAGCTCTTCCTCGGCGCGGCAGGGGTTACTTATATAGACAACGTGGAGCTGAAAGAAGCGGGACTGATCATAAATGGTGAATTTGATAACGGACTGATCGGATGGGAAACATTTGCTGACTCTTCCATCGCTTCCGGAGTGAAAAGTTCTGCGGTGGACGATAATGGAGAAACGGCAGCAAAGATAAACATACAGAACAATGGTGACGCAGAGTGGAAAATCCAGCTTATGCAGCGTCATATCGTATTAGAAAAAGGAAAATGGTACAAATTCTCCGTTAAAGCGAGAGCGGATGTGGATAGAGCTCTTCAGTTTGCATTACAGAGAGATGGAAATATCCACAATGGTGACTGGACCGGATATGCAACAGATGTTAAAACGCTGACAAATGTGTATCAGACATTCAGCAAGACCTTTGAGATGACCAATGACACCGATCCGGAAACAATATGTACTCTTTCTATGGGTGCTATTGGCGGAGCAAAGATTGCCAGCGAACATAATATCTTCATCGGTGCAGTTAACATTGAAGAGGTAGAAAAGCCGGCAGACGAAAATACGGGCGAAAATAACGGTGCGGAGCTGATTAAGAACGGCGACTTTGCGAAGGGCTCGGAAGACTGGATAGTAGCAGTTAATGCACCGGGGGAGGCGACATACAGCTTCCAGAAAAATGCGGCAGAAATTGATGTAACGAATGCAGGATCGAATGACTGGAATGTACAGCTTAAGCAGAGTGGTTTAAAGCTTGAAAAAGGTAAGACATATGATGTTAAGGTTTTACTGGAATCTGATGTAGCCCGTGCAGTTAAATTCGATTTCCTTACCAAATCGTATGATTGGTATGCCGGAAAAACATTCGACTTAAATGCAGGAGAAGAACTTCTGGTTGAGCATAGCTTTACCGTAGAAAAGGAAACTGATTCAGCCATAGACTTCCTGATATCTTTAGGTAAAATAGGGGATAGTACACCGACAGGAAAGGTTACGATTAAAAATGTAAGTGTAGTCTGTACATCAGGAAGCGGAAATGAAGAAACCGGCAATTTACTCAAAAATGCTGATTTTGCAGAGGGCGATAGTAATTGGATATTTGCGTCTACTACTCCTGGCGTAGCAGACGTAAGCTGGAATGCCAATGCGACAGCAATAAATGTAGAAAATCCGGGGACGGAAGACTGGAATGTACAGCTCAAACAGAATGGCATCAAGCTTGAAAATGGTAAAATATATAATGTTAAGATTGTGGCGGAATCTACGGTAAGCCGTACGATAAAATATGATTGTCTTACTGCATCATACGATTGGTATGGCGGAGAAGCATTTAATTTAAATGCCGGAGAAGAATTTACATTCGAGAAGAGCTTTACAGTAAGCAAATCGACAAATCCGGAGATGTCTTTTGTTATATCGATGGGCAAGATTGGAGATAGTACACCGGCAGGAAAAGTTATAATTAAGAGTGTAAGCCTAACCGAAGCAACAGGAACGGAAACCGGAGGCGGAAGTGAAACCGGGGTCGCAGGCAATCTGATTCAAAATAGTGATTTTTCCGCAGGTGAACTTAATTGGAATCTCGCAGTAACAGCACCGGGAGCAGCAACCGTAGATTGGTCTGCAAAAACAGCGGCGATAAACGTAACGAATTTGGGAACAGAAGAGTGGCATGTTCAATTGAAGCAAAGCGGATTGAAACTGGAAAAAGGAAAAACCTATGATATAGAAATCCTGTTTGAGTCTACAGTAGAAAGAAAAGTTGGTTTTGGTTGCTCGTCAAGCAGCGGAACCTGGTACGGAGGCGGCGGAGATGTTTTGCCGGCCGGCGGAGAGAAAACGCTTAAGGGCACACTTGCTATGAATCATGATACGGATGAAGCGGCAAGCTTTGTGATTTCAATGGGAAAAAATGATATCGGTGGAGTAGAAGCTCCGCTCGGTCTGGTAACGGTTAAAAAGGTAAGTTTAAAGGTAGCTGATGGGAGCGGAACTGGAACTGGAACCGGAGACGGAACTGGAACCGGAGATGGAAGTGAAATCGGTGGCGGAAGTGAAACCGGAGCCGCAGTCAACCTGATTCAAAATAGTGATTTTGCTGCAGGCAATGCTTCCTGGTATCTGGCATTATCGGACACAGGTGCAGCAGATGCAGATTGGTCTGCAAACACGGCGGCGATAAACGTAACAAGCTTAGGAACAGAAGAGTGGCACGTCCAGCTGAAACAGGACGGATTAAAGCTGGAGAAAGGCAAAACCTATAATATAGAAATCCTGTTTAATTCTACAGTAGAAAGAAAAGTCGGCTTTGGCTGCTCATCGAGCGGCGGAACCTGGTACGGAGGCGACGGGGGCATTCTGACGGCTGGAATAGAGCAAACGCTTAATGGTACATTTACCATGAATAACGATACGGATGAAGCGGCAAGCTTTGTGATCTCAATGGGCAAAAATGATATCAATGGAGTAGAAGCACCGCTCGGTCTTGTAACAATTAAAAAGGTAAGCCTGAAAGCAGCCGAATAATTGCTGGAAATTAAAACCATATCAAAAATTTACATCCCACGTCTATATTCCATATATATGGAATATAGGCGTGAATTTTTTTGTTTTTACATATCGATTTTGTGAGCAAATATGCTACAATATAAAAGTACATGCAGTTTGGAACTTAATGGTTGAGATGAGGGTTTTCCGCCATAATAATAACTTAAGGTAAAGCTTGTACAAAAATAAAAACAGAAATGTTATAGGAGATAATCGTGATTAAGGTTCAAAACTTGTCTTATTCGTATCCGCAAAAGGATTTATACAAAAATATTTCATTTACAATAGAAGAGGATGTGCATTGTGCATTGATCGGCACCAACGGTACCGGGAAAAGTACTTTGATCGAGCTGCTGATGCATTCGGAAGAGTATTTGTATGATGGGAAAATAGAAATTGATGGCGCAGGCAGGATTGGTTATGTCAGCCAATTTTCGCAATCAGATCAAAAAAAAGATATGACTGTTTTTCAGTATATCAGCGAGGAGTTTGTAAAGATTGAGCAGAAAATCGCTGATTTTTGTAAGGAAATGGAGACGGCGGCAGAGCTGGAAATAATCTTCGAGGAATATCAGAAAGTATTAGATGAATTCAATGCGATTGACGGAGATTATTACGAAAGCAACATTAAAAAGCAGTTAAGGGTAGCAAATTTGCAAAGGCTGGAAGAACAGAAAATCAGTAGCCTGAGCGGTGGAGAATTTAAGCTGGTTCAGGTTATCAGAGAGATGATGCTGAGTCCAAGATTTCTTATTATGGACGAACCTGATGTGTTCCTGGATTTTGAACATCTGAATGCATTAAGAGATCTGATCAATGCCCATAAGGGAACGCTTCTTATTATCACGCATAACCGGTATTTGTTAAACCACTGCTTTAACAAGATACTTCACATGGAAAATATGGATGTTCAGGAATTTGAAGGAACCTATATAGAATACAATTATGAACTCCTTGCTATGAAAATCGATTTAGAAGAAGCGGCTGCAGCGGACCAGGCAGAGATTGAACGTCAGAGTAAGATCGTGGAAAAAGCCAGGGCAAGAGCGACAGCGATGGATAACGCATCTCTTGGAAAAACCGTCCATGCAAGACAGACCTTGCTGGATCGACTAAAAACGAGAAAAACAAAAGTTCCTTTCGTAGATATTAAGCAGCCGGAGATTCAATTTGAGTTTGAAAGAGAAATAGAAAATGGCAATATTCTTGAATTGACTGACTATAGTGTCGCATTTGAGGAACAACTTTTAGAACATGTGGATTTTGAAATGAAGCCAAAAGAACATGTGGCGATTGTTGGGAGTAATGGAACCGGGAAAACAACATTACTTCGTGAAATCTTTGAAAGTAGGAAGGATACTATTAAGATTAGCGAAGATGCAGAGATAAGTATGTTTTCCCAGATTACAGGCTCACTATATGATGATGCAAAAACTTTGCTCGAAATTTTCCAGGAAAAAGGTTTTGATACGAAAAATGATGCAGCTGGCTATTTGAAAAAGTATGGTTTTGAAGGAGAGACTCTTGGCCAGAAAGTGAGTGAATTATCTGGCGGAGAAAAAGACTTGTTTCAATTAGCTGTAATCTCATTAGAAAAAGCTAACTTCCTGCTGTTGGATGAACCGACAGGGCATTTGGATATTTATGCGCAAATTGCATTGGAACAGGCTGTTTCAGAATATAAAGGAGCAATCCTTATGGTGTCTCACGATTATTATACGGTGGCTAATTGCATGGACTATGTACTTTGGGTAGAAAATAATACTGTGCGCAGAATGAGCATCCGTAAATTCCGACAGATGATTTATGCTAATCATTTTGATAAAGATTATCTGCTGCTGGAGCAGGAGAAAAAAGAGACAGAAACCAGAATTCAACATATGCTTCGAATGAATGAGTTTGAAAAGGCAAAAGTTTTGATGGAAACATTAGAAGAAATTATCAAAAAAATGAAAATGTCAATGACATAATTTCCTTATAAAATATTTAAACATTTTGTAGAAAAGAAATTAGTTATTATATGCCCCGATTGGGGCATATTAAAGTGTAAGATTAAATGAAAGGAGTATTTATCTATGAACAAGTTTATTTTTAATGATTATTTTCATGAGCCTCAGGGGAAAATTGCCAAGCGGATGATTTTCAAAAGCGATAATGTAATTGCTTTTGTTCTAAACATTGCAAAAGGGGAAATACTGCCGGGACACACACATCTGGAATCAACCCTTTTCCTGCAGGTCATGGAAGGGAATGCCAAGGTGGTTACGGACGGTAATGAAACCTCGTTGCAAGTGGGCGAGTTAATGCAGGTTGATGGGCAGGAAAGTCTGCAGGTTATAAATACTGGCGAAGATGTCTTGCGTCTTTACGTCACAATTTCACCAATGGGTTCAGAGGCCTTTGCAACAGATGCAAATGTTTAATGACTTATTTTTAATCAAATATAATTTAAATTACGATTATAGTTATTTTTAAGTTTAAGTAGGTTAATTTCCACTAAATTAGTTTTCCACAAGTATATTTTCAAAGCTCAAATAATACATTTACAACAAGAGAGTTGATGAAAGGCATTCTTATATGTCTGATCAAGCAGCGAATTATCTGACGAATCCAAGCGATTCCACAAGATATGAAATATTAAGAAATGCTTTTATAAACGCCGGCCGGCCGGAAGACTTTGAAAATGTAGTTGAACTATTAAATCCCCCGCCTGATATTACCTCCTATGCTGCTCCCGGATCACATAAAAACCTTAAAGTTGGCATAATAGGTGCAGGTCTGGCAGGTTTATCCGCGGCCTTTGAATTGAGAAAGATTGGAGCAGAGATTACTCTGTATGATGCCATGGAAGACCGCATAGGCGGAAGGGTGTACACTTACTATTTTGATCAGGACAGGCGGTATTACGGAGAATTTGGTCCTATGAGAATTCCCTTGTCCCATGGTACAACCTGGCATTATATAAATTTGCTGCATCTGAATACCATTTCAATTACTTCACCTTTTCCCAACAATTTTATATACGTTCATAACACCAGAATACGGAGAGATCGGGACGGAGACAATATAACAAAATATTTATATCCCTTATTTAATCTTACTGATTATGAAAAGTCTTTGCCATGGTCAGAGTTAAATGCCTATGCTTTTGATTCTGCTTTACTAAGTCTGACTCCGGATATCCGGAGAGAATTGCTGCAGATTCTGCCGGCGTATTCACCGGAGTATTCATTCTATTTAAACAACAGTATAAGAGAGATACTGGAGATGCTCGGTTTAAGCCAGGATGCCATAAATTTAATAGCCAGTACGGACTCTCTGACCGGAGGACTGCTTAATACCAGTTACGGTGAACCCCTACAGGAGTTATATTCCATGGATTATCTGAACACTTACCGGATAGCCGGAGGTATGATTAACCTTCCCTGTGCCTTTTATAATTCGCTTATCTCCCGCGATCCGGGAGAATATGATATTGCACCGGATTTGCTTGGGAATGTTAATATCAACTTCGGCCATAATATAACCGGCATTTATCAGAATTCCTCTGGAAGTAAAGTTATTCTCAGGTATAATAGCACTTGTAAGACAAATATATATGAAGAATTTGATTATGTTATCTGCGCCATCCCATTCTCCACCTTACGGGAAATAGATATAAAACCATTTTTCAGAAATCAGAAAATGCAAGCTATCCGGGAATTATTTTACTCCGATTCCTTTAAGGCGGCGTTTTTCTGTAATCGACGTTTTTGGGAAGAAAATACGGCATATGGAAGGATGAATGGAGGTATTTCTTTTACTGATCTGCCGATTCAGTCCATTATATATCCCTCCGATCATATCCAGTGTACGGAGCCATCTTCCTGCTCACCATTAGAACCGGGTGTATTGGTTTCCTCTTATAATGTAAACCAGGATTCCATACGAGTTGCGAATCAAAGCGAAAGCAGGAAGTTCTCGCTGGTTAAGAGAAATGTGGAAGAGGTACATGGGCTGCCGGAAAAATTCCTGGATTCTATTGTGAAATGTAATAAAATGGTAGATTGGAACCAGCAGCAGTGGTTTCGGGGAGCATTTGCGGTAGACCTTCCCGGTCAAAAAATAAATTTCGCTCATACTATCCTTGAACCGGAATATAATAACCGTGTTTTTTTTGCCGGTGAACATACTTCTGTGAAGCATGGCTGGATGCAGGGCTCCTTATATAGCGGTATGCTGGCAGCTAATACTCTGGCGATGAATCTGAGATAATATTAATATATGTAAGCAGGGAGGAAGTTTCGCTGCTGAAAAAACTGCTAAGGTAAAAATACTCTGTATGAAGAGGATTTTATTGCTGGCAGTTTTTATTTTTATGGCTATCACAATTACAGTGAAAAGGCATGCGGAGATGGCAGTGCTATATGCCGAAAATCGGTGTTTCAAGATAATAATAAGGCTTAGATACATCAAAATCTGATTGATTTTGCATCATAATCAGGTATTGAGGAAAAACTAAGCTTCATATCCGAAAACCGTAATTTGATTCTTGCCTGACATGCAGATTTGAATTTCTATGGCATCTAACTGCACAATATTTCCAATGCCAAGACCGGTATGTGTTCCTACAAAAGATGTTTGTAAGTTATTGATTACCGCCCAAGGATCAGGGGCTCCCAGTACCGTATCTGTAATATCATATTGGATTGGGTTGGTCAAATAATTTACAGATCCTATGATAGACAGACTTATTTCTTGCAATTGAGTCCAATCCACCTGGGTATTTGGCCGCCAATAAAGAATCATGGAACTGACACCTACAGCAAGAGTCAGACTAAGGCGGCAATAATATTTTATTGTAACCTGTTCAATCTCGAAATACTGGTATTGTGTTGGTAATATACTATATCCTAGGACAAGTCTCCCCCGGGCTTGAGTGAGCAGGGCTGAGCTTAGAGAAGCCAGTGTCCCGTTGGAAAGCCCTATTGCATTATTAACATTAGTGAAATCACTTCTGCCATTGTAGGCAACTTGAGTAGCGGTTGCAGCACCGTTAATATTACATGATATATCCTCGTCAGAAGTACTCAACATAAGAGAATTGCCGGTTGTAAGCTTGAAAGGTGAAGGAAAGGCTTGGCTTACAGTACTAAAAGGTTGTGTTATTTTCAGAGATAAAAAATCGATATCATCATCACTTAATAAAATTGATACTGCTAACGGAGCAGATACTTGAACAGAGGTGAGATAAATACTTTTTTGTGGTTCCGGTGTCCAAAGAATTGTTTTTGAAGGCTGTATACCTACGCTATAATAATTGATGATATCAGAACTTTTTTTAATAGCTAATAGTATTTGCTGGTTTGATGCCTGTATGCTGTTCTTCACTTGAATATTATGTTTCATTATATAGCTCTCCTTGGATTTCCTGTCAATGCATTAAAACTCATAGCCTAAAAGAGTAATATTGATTGTTCCTGCCGTGCTGGTTGTAATGGAGATTATCTCATTAGGATTAAATTCAATTGGTGAAGGAAAGCTTAAACCATAAGTGGCAAGGGTACTGGTAAGAGCTATTGACATAAAGGCAGCATTACTTCCTCTGTTTAATTGGACAACCAGCGGGGCAGGAGCAGAAACTTGCAATGCAGTGAGGAAAATGCTTTTGCCGGTACCGGGTGTCCATATAGTTGTATTGGTCTGAAGTGTGGTAAAGGTTCGAAACAAGACAATATCAGATGGATATTCTCTTGTAAATATGGGATCTTCTAAATTAAAAACGATACTCATCAGTTTTGTATTACTTCCCATGGATAAACTCCTGTCAAGATATTTTAAAGGCCATATAATCTATATTATAGAAAACTGAAACATGTTCCTATAATCAAGATTGACGGCGCAAAAACAACGCTTTTTATCGAAAGCAGCTTTACTGCTTCTATATTATATGAATTTTTCTGAGAAATGTTATCTGTATATATTTGGCTAAATAATAACTTAATTTTTTTATAAATATCTTTTATAGATATAGAGAAACAAATCTTATCAGAATAGGAGATTCTTCCATAGGAGCATGTGCGACTGTCAATGTCAGGATTCCTCGCTCAATGGTATAATTGATACTTGGCTGAATGACTCCATTCACAAAAAGGTTATTATAAGAAGTTTGATTAGGATCCAGAATCCCCCGGTCTCCATAAACAGTTAATTCGTCTGCATCGGTATAAGTTTTTCCTCCGTTTGACAAGGTATTATACTGATAGGTTTCCGCCTTGAGCAGTTGATTGTTATCATCTTTGATTACTAAATATTCAAGAATAATGGGCACATCTTTTTTCGGTGGTTCTGCTATGGTCAGGGTTAGAAGACCGGCTTCGACAGAATAATTAGTTTCAGGCTGCAATACTCCGTTAATATAGAGGTTAAAGAAGGATACATCCTTTGGATCAGGGATACCATAGTCTCCATATATTAATAATTCATCGATATCCGTAAACTCTTTTTTAATGCCATCTGAAACGGTATTGTATTGATAATCAGAAACATTGAGAATTTTATTGTTTTTCTTATGAAAAGAGCCGGTGATTTCTGCCAGTAATACTACTGTATTCCTGGAATTTAAAGTTCCGATATCCCAGGTTATTATATTGCCTTCTTGAGATATAGTACCTTTGGTAAAGCTTATGGGATTAAAACAAGTCAAATCATCTAATAGTAAGGTATCGGTCATGACAATATTGTGAACCGGACCATACCCATGATTGGATATCCTGATTTCAACTCTCCAAGTATTGATCTCATTTGCATTAACTTCCAAGGGGCCTGATACAATATACTTCTCAATCGTTAAATCACCAAAGATATCAGGACAATCATTATTCTTATGAATACCGGCCGGCCTGTCGTGAACAGATAATAATTCTTCCTGCAGCAGGAAATTGAGATACTTTTTCAGTTCGAAAATATCATATGCGGGGTTGATAACCGGATTGCTGCAGGCAAAAGTTTCTAAATAGTCCAAGCAAAAGAGGAGCTGTTGAACCCTGCTCACGGCGCTGATAATCATAAAGGCATACGCTGGAAAACAGGGATTCATTCTAAAAGGCGCTGCATGTTCGCATCGGGAAAAAACTTTGACGGGACATCCCGAAGTTATATTGGATATGATACATGAATTTGAATCTGAGCCGCCGGCAATAGCTCTGCTTAGTGAGCGGCATCCTATGGTATTGAATAAACCATCAACTTCAATAATAGCAGTCAAAGTTTCACAGGGTAAAAGTTTTTCGATCTTCCATATAATAGAGTTATCAGAGACCAATATTTTGCCCGATGTTATAGATTTAATCGTTATGTTTTTAAATTCATCTAAAAGAATATAGTCTATGACAATGATATTTCTCATAATTTCATTGTTTGTGTTAGTAATATTGAGAGAGAAAGTCCATTTTTTAGGATGGCCTAAGAATGTCTTCATAGATTTATTAAAAACACGGGCTTGTAATAACAATTTCTTTTTTGCTATATTTCTCTTTGGAGAAACTACGATCTGAAAATCTTGAGAAAGGTTAGAAAAAATCCTTCTGGTATTCATACGCCCTACACCTAAGGCGGTACCCAGAGTTTTAGACCCGTTCAGGCAGAAGCAGCCCACGATATCTACTATAAGAACTGAAGTATCTAATTCTCTTAATACATCAATTTTCCAAAGAAGTTCATTGCCTGATAAATTTACTGTGCCATGAGAAATACTGATGACTTTTACACATTTGATATGATCAACAAACAAGATATCTCTTATTAGGATATCAGATACAGTATCAGCGCTAAGATTAGATATTTTTATTTCCACCCTCCATGTATTGGCTGTATTAACAGTTATTTCTGCAGGACCTGAGGTAATGGCTTGAGTGAGTTCTAATCCTTGACTGACATTGACAGGGTTTATGCAAATAATATCAGTGTTTACAGAACCTGATACGGTACTTCCATATGCCATGCTTCTGGCAATACAACGAATTCCCTCCACTTGAAAGAAACCCTCTGCTTTAAAAGTAGCAGTGGCGGATTCGCATAGGTCCAGAGTATCGATATCCCAGGTAATTACCCCATCTTTTATCAATATACTTCCGCAGGAGACAGAGGTATTTTCAATATTAGTGATTAAATCTAATAAAATCGTATTTGCTATAACAATATTTGTGATGGGTATATGGCTTATATTACTTATTGTTAAGGTGAATTCCCAAGTTCCGTTACAACCTGAGGGAATACATTCAGGGCCGCACATAAGAGTGCTTTCCAGATGAAGGCAGTTGCTCAGGTTATCCTGTACATAAATATCTATATCTGTTGCAGGGCCGCTGGAGATTACGCCTGAAGGAAGGATACCTTCAACCAGAGCAGAATTAAGCTTTGTTGCTTTTGCACTTTTATCTTCAAGAGTAGTAAAAGAGATAATAATGGTAGAATTCTTTATAGGAACATCCTCCGTTTTAAGAAGGAGAAGGCCTTTTTGGATTTCATAATTAACTTTTGGCTGCAATACGCCATTAATAAACAGGCCGAAAAAAGAGACATCATTAGGATCGAGGATGCCTCTGTCACCATATTGAATTAATTCATCATCATTCGTATAAATTCTTTTGACTCCATCAGACAAAGTATTATATTGATATACATCTGCATTTAATAGATTCTTTTCCCGATGTAAAGAAAGCATGTTATCTCCAAACATAGTGACCACCCTCAAGTAAATAAATATTTTATTATCTGATTAATTGTATAAAAAGTAAGTGATAGATGAAAAGGGATGTGCAATGGTAGCACATCCCAAATTTAATAATCAAGTGGTTACTGTAGTGTCAGAATCAGCTTCTGGAACAAAGTTAGTTACAATTAGAGTAATTGGAGCTCCAACTGGTATTGTTGCTGCGTCATTAACAGTAACCTGGGAACCATCAGTGCTAACGGTGTATAGGCTGGATTGCTGTAATACACCATTTATAAATAGCAGATAATATCCATTGTCTGTAGTAGCAGTTGTAAGATTACCGGTCATGACATCGCCGGCATCGTCTATAAATTTCGTTGCCGCAATTGTAAGAACACCGCCTGTTACATCATCACCATTTAACAGATAGAAATATCTATCTATTTCCGGTTTAACGTCAACTTCAGTTGTAGTAGTTGCATCGATTGCGAGCTTAAATAATTGTGTAGCCATTATCCGCTCCCCTTTCCATTTCATTTGTAAAACGATTTACACTTTAATATATTCTTAAAGGCCCAATTTGTTACATATTTCGACAAATATAATGAAAGATATGAATTAATTGCAGAAGTGTACAAATTAAAGCGTAATAAAGTATTTCCCTTGATGAAAACGCTGTTGTGCAGCTGCTCCGAAAGAGTGCCTGAATGTCATTCAAGAGGCAGCCGGTTTGCTTTCGATTATTCCCGTCAAAAGAAGACATGGCGTTTCGCCAAGGGGATGTATTGCATCGCCAAAAACACAAACCTATGCTATAATCTTATCATGCAAAAAAGCAGGGCACGGTACTCAAAAAAATAGTGCGAGCGGTCTTTTTCATACACCCGACACATGTGGAAACGGCTTGCCCGCTAGAACGAACATAAATATTGATAAATAAGAGTTTTGATTGATTTTAAAGGTCTGCCGGCAAAGTAACTTTTGAGGAGATAAAACAGATGACATTAGATTTTTAATAAGTTGGATTAGAGCAGTAGTCCAAATTGCAGAGGTACCATCAAATGCCATGCGTGAATATTCAGTTGATACTAAAAGTAAGAATGCTATTGATTAAAAAAATGATATATCTTCCAAGGTATCATCAGGTCTTACTTTGGAATATAGAGTCAAAACAGTAGAGAAGAGATGATATGAAAATGGACAATGGAATTCTATTAAGTATTGGCCAGTTAGCGAAAATATGTAATATTTCGCATAAAACGTTGAGATATTATGATGATTTAGATCTTTTGAAGCCGTCAAAGGTAAATGAGGACAACGGTTACCGGTTTTATTCAAAATGGCATATAACAAGAATTATGACTATAAAACAATTACAGGAGATAGGCGTTTCTTTGACAGAAATTAAAAGCTTTCTGCAAAAAGACGGCAGTGCAAATGTAATTGACAGTTTGCAAAATATTCTCGCTGAGCAAGAAAATGAACTTGAAGAACAAATTCAACAATTACAAAGCAGTCTTAAGAAAGTAAAATTATTACAAAGCCAATGTGAAAGTATAAAAGATAAAGTAATATTTGACGCACATTCACAAATAATCATAAAAAAATTACAGACGAGGCGGATTGTTTTTAAATTATACCGGGGCGAATATAAACCGGATGTTTTTAGAGAATTTTATAAATCAATCATAGATAATTTCATTCAGGACGGCGTTGGCATTTCAGGTATAGACTCGTCGCCGCTGGCTATATTTAAGCCCGATAAAACATCAAGTAATATTGAATTGAAAATAGGGTATGGGGTAAATTCAGACCTTATATCCAATACATATTGCCAGGAGGATATTGCGGGAGGAGAGTACGCATGCTATATACATGAAGGAAATTATGAGAGCCTAATGAATGACTTATATGAAATGATATATAGCAATATTGAAAAAAGCGGATATAAAGTAACCGGACCATGTGTAGTAAATTACTATATTAACGAAGCTATTACTCCCCAGAGCGAGAATTTTATAACTGAAATACAATTTCCGGTAATAAAAAATTAAATTTGAATTGACTCTCTCCTTAGGGCACCCCTTATGATAAAAATAAAAACTAAGGAGTGATAGGTATGAGCTATTCTATTTTTAAGCATACAATGGTGGATATGACTTACCCTGAAATTGAGAAAGTAATTGCAAAAGACGGAAGTGTTTTATTCCCTGTTTCTGTTGTAGAAGAACACGGACCTCATTTGTGCACGGGAACAGACATTTATCTCACGCAGACAATTTGTGAAAAAATCAGTTTGCAGTTAAGAGAACTGGGGGTGGAAACGGTGATTGCACCGCCATTCTATTGGGGGGTAAACAGCATAACAAATGGCTTTACCGGTTCATTTGAAATCAAACCGGAAACAATGATCACATTACTTTTAGAGATATTAGGAAATTTAAAAAAGTGGGGATTTAATAAGATATTTTTATTTAATTTTCACGGGGATTTTATTCATATCAGAACTATTATAGAGGCGGTTGGTAAAGCATATACGGAACAGAACATAGGGGTGTATTTTGTTAATGATACAAATCTTTTTACACAACTGGGCTTTATGGAAAAGCAGCCTTATCTTATAAAAGTTATGATGAAAGCAGATACAAATGTTATGGAATCAAAATACGTTGATGTCCATGCAGGTGCACTTGAGACAAGCTGGATGATTCATAATTTTGAGGAATTAGTAAATATTCCACTAGCGCATACATTAGAGCCATCTTATACAACCCCGAGAGATATTGGACAATGGATTCAGGGTGGTGAATATGCTAAAAAAATAACACCATTAGGCTATTGCGGAAATCCTGCGGATATAGACTTAGGGAAGATTGACATATTTGAAAAGAATACCACGGAAGTATTTTCGCAATCAATTTTAGATTTTCTTGAGCAAATGAAATGGAGTGATGGTTCGGAAATCGTTAAAGAAGTTGGATCTAATAGTATTGATAAAGTTTAATATTATGTTGAAAATAAGTGCCGCCAAGGTCCTTCTGGCTTCGAGGTTGAGACAGTTATGCTCCTTCCCCGCAAAAAAATGGCAGAATTATTTCAGCGCGACAGGAGTACAATTGGAAAATATATAAGAAATATTTTAAAAAAGAACTTGAAAAGTAGTGCGGGCAAAATTTGCCTGCACTGCTTTTGATTTCAGCAAAAATATTGGTTCAGAAGCAGATTTCATAGACACAGCGCTCAAAGTAATGCTGAAATTCCTGATAAGGCAGAATAAGCTGCACAATTTGACAAGGTGAATATGCAGGCAGATGAAATCAAAAATTTGAGGTTAAATCTGGCTGTAAATTTTAAAGATTATCTATTTAATGTAAAGACAAGCACTGAATCATGTGAGACGATATAAGTAGAGAGAGAGTTAAAGGTAACATTCAAGTGGGAACCTTATGTAACCTATGGGTATTTAGAACATTTTTCAGGGTATCTGAAGCAGATTCTCTTGAGCAGGAAAATGAAATGATTTATATTGATTATGTAAGGAGGTGTCCCCTTGAAATTAATGTTGCAACATAAAAAGGAATTACAGGAAACAGAGATAGAAATAAAGTATCCTGAGATGACAGAAAGAATTACGCAAATGATACAATATATAAGGCAATATGATTTTGTAATAGAAGGATTCAAAGAAGATAAAGTATATAAGATCCCTTTAGAACAAGTTTATTATATTGAAACAACTGATAGAAAAACATTTGTATATTTGGGTAACGATGTGTATGAGAGTCGGAAAACTATTCAAACCATTGAAAGCACGTTAGAAGGAACGACAATTATAAGAATTGGAAAATCGTTATTATTAAATATCTCTATGTTGAAAAGTTTAAAACCGTATCCGAATCATAGGATTAAGGTGGAACTGCTAAATGGGGAACATCTGCTTGTATCGAGAAGATATATTGCAATCTTAAAAGAAAGGATTAGGAGAGAATATGGTGCATAAGATATTAAAAACATATCTTCCTGCAATTTCAATGTCTTTTACGGTAATCATTCTATTGGCAGGAATTGTAAAATGGATTTTAGAAGAAAAGCAAGACATTTTTGCTTTGTTTGCTTTTGAAGTAGTTGCATATTTAATTCTTACCTGCATCCTGGATGAGTTGATTGGAAGAATTAATTTTAAAACCTATATTAGTCATTTCATTACAGAAAGCATTCTGATATATCCTATAACTATGCTTTTTGCTATTAAGTTCAGATGGATCGGGATGAGCGCTGTCAATATAATATTCTGTTCTGCTGCATACTTTTCTGTAATGGTCGGAATTCATCTTTATTTCTATTGTATAGAAAAAGGCAGTGTTGCAGAAATGAACCGTTTACTGGAAGAAGGGAGAGATAAGAATGGGTGATCCGTCGAAGTTTTCTGATTTAGGCTTATTTTATGTATTTCATTCGGCTTTATTACTGATGATAATGGCAGAACTATTTATAAATCTTTACACATACCAAAAAAGTACAGGTAAAGAAAAAATTAATAAAAAAGATAAAGGTACCAAATGGATGTTAATGTTTAATTTTTATATATGTATCTATATAAGCTTTTATATGGTTGGAAATAATATTCCTGCCGGTTTTCGCAATTTGAAATTACCGGCTATATTTTCATATTTTGGAGTTGTATTATTATTGGCAGGAATAGTGATTCGCTTATGGGCAGTATTAACATTAAAAAGAGCGTTTACCTTATCCGTGCAGACAGCGGCAACACAACACCTTATTACCACTGGAATCTATCGAAATGTAAGAAATCCTGCGTATACGGGTAGTATATGCAGCTTATTGGGTACTGTAATCTGTTTAAGAAATGTGATTGCGCTGTTTATTGTGCTTGTTTTATCTTTAGTTTGCTATTCCGCTAGAATCTACGTTGAAGAAAAAGCGTTAATAGAACATTTTGGTGAAGAATTTATTGATTACGAAAAGCATACATATCGTTTGTTACCTTTTGTATGGTAGCAATTTATAAACATATATAGCATTAAAGCGACACTTACTTTTCTAAGTTTTACTTGACAGGTACCAGTATTTTCCTATAAACTAACAATGAACAAATATTCATTCATAAAAGGAGATGACATGCCGAAATCGCCGGAACGCTGTGAAGAAATTAGAACAGACATGCGGAATAAAATCTTACACAAATCTATACTTTACTTTGCTAAGAACGGATTTTCAGGAACAAAAATCAGCGACTTGTCCAAGTATATTGGAATTGGGCAAGGGACGATATATGTCTATTTTGAATCTAAGGATAAGTTGTTTCAAGAAATTCATCAGATGATCAATAGAGAAAAGGATATCAGTCAGATAAAGCTTCTTGCGAATCTCCCGATACCCGCCAAACAGAAAATACACAAGCTGACGAAAGAAGTATTACGTCAGTTGGAGGAAGATGACCTTTTTGCCGGAATGATCGCTTTAAATACACAGATTCTTTTAGAACAAAATGGGGGGAATTCTGCATATGGAACGACTTATCAGTCGGAACTATATAAATATATGACTAAAATAATCGAACAGGGGCAAAAGGAAGGCAGTATTGTTTCCGGAAATTCTTTAAAGCTGGCAGATTACTACTGGGGTGTTGTTTATCTTTACTCCTTGAAGAGGCTATTTACAACAAAGTATGAAATAATTAATTCGGAAGATTTAGAACGAACTGTATTGAAACAATAAGATTGCGGGGAAGAGTATGGGCAAAAGAATTGCAATTATAACAGGAGCCAGCGGCGGGATAGGAAGAGAATTTACGAAGCTGATGCTACGGGAAGAAGTGGATGAAATCTGGGCAATAGCCAGGAATCAAGAGAAGCTTACAGCATTGAGGAATGAATTAGGGGATAAGATAATTATTGTGTCAAAGGACTTATCCAAATCAGAAGAACTACTTTCTATAGGAAAAATGCTGGAAAATGAAAAACCGGTCATAGCGTATTTGATTAATAATGCCGGTCTTGCAAAGATGGGGTCATATCAGGATTTTGCCGTTGAAGAAATAACGGATACAATTAATATCAATTGCTGCGCGCTTGCTGTTTTATGTACAGTATGCATCCCTTATATGATAGAAGGAAGCCGTATACTGAACATTTCGTCCGCATCCTCTTTTCAGCCGTTACCTTACCTTAACCTATATGCAGCTACAAAAGTTTTTGAAAGAACTTTTTCCAGGTCATTAAATGTGGAGCTGAGGGGAACCGGGATTACATCAACTGCTGTTTGCCCGAGTTGGGTTGATACAGAGCTGCTGATGACAGAAGTTAATGGGAAAAATATTAAATTTCCCGGCATTGTGGCGCCGGATAGGGTTGCCATAAAAGCGCTGAAGGATGCCAAACGGGGAAAAGATATGTCCGTTTGTACACTTTATGTGAAATACTTGCATATGCTGGCAAAGTTATTTCCTCAAAAGGTGATTATGAATACATGGGTTCATAAAATAAAAGAATATATTTAGATAGGTGGGAGAGAATGAAGCATTGTATATATTCTGAACGGACAGATTTATTGGAGCCAAATATTTATATTCAGTTTCTGGTGCAAATCACAGGGAATCCGGATTTGGACGAATTGGTATCTGCAATAAAAACTGTGTTTTCTGCAAATGAAGCTACCATGTCCAGAATTGTATATGATAAAAACGGTGATGCATATTATGAGCGGATGCCGGAAAGCGGCTGTAAGGTGAGTATTCTTAAGGGCGATTGGAAAAATATTATCAGGGAAAATGAAAAAGTGACCTTTGCCATCGACCAGGGCGAATTGATGAGAGTATTTGTGAATGTTGCGGAAGAAGATATTTTCTTGCTCATTATGGCGCATCATTTGGCCGGTGACGGTAAGGCGGTTACATATTTTATTGAGGATGTAATGACTGCCCTTTCCGGTGGGCAGTTGGGATATAAGCCCATGCAGCTTATTTCAAATAAATCCATGCCTGAGAAATCTGAATTACCCTTACTTTTAAAACTATATGTATATATTTTAAATAAAAAGTGGAAATATACCGGTAATACTTTTCATTGGGATGATTATTATAAGATACACGAAGTTTATTGGAAGGAACGTAGTTCGGAAATTGTATTTGAGCGTTTCTCACCGGAGGAAATTAATAGGATTCATGCTTATGCAAAGAAGATAGGAGTCTCTGTTAACAGTTATATAGCAACGGCATTTTTGGAAGCAGACAGGAATAATGAAACCATAGGGATGGCTGTAAATATTAGGATGGATAAGAATAAATCCATTTCAAATCAAGCAACCGGCATTAGCGTGGATCATTTATTTTCTGATAAGATAACCTTTGATGAAAATGCACAGATTGTTCATAAAAGAGTGCTTTATAAACTGAGGAAACCGGTTATGAAATACTTTATTCTTCGATTTATACCATTATTTACTCCGAGTCTGATTGATTCTGTTTTACTATATACCTATGGTCTTTATGAGAATAGAACAACGCAGAAACTTGCGAGGCTCATGGGATATGCAGGAGGGAAAACGAGAGAACTTGGAATTACGAATTTGACGAAACTTGATATTCCTAATACTTATGGAATATATGGTTTAAAGAATGGATTGTTTATTCCACCGGTTGTGTCTTATGCAAAACATATAATAGGCGTTTCGACCATGGAAGATGGAATGGCTGTCTCTTATCATTTTATGAATGATCAGGATAGAGAGAAAGAATTGGAGTTTTTTAGACGTGCTGTTCGAAATTTAAAAATGTAGGCATTCCGGTAAATTGGCCACTAGGCAAAACTTATGAGAGCCTGTCAATGGTCAATAATGCAAGCCGCACCGACCACCAGGTTTGGCAGAATGCGCCGTTTCAATGCTTTATACCAAAACATTAACGTTTTCCTCTTAACAAGGCATCGAAAGATGTGGAACAACAGAGGATGGATGAAATGGAGCCGGAGATGTAGCATTTATTGGTATTGCTCCTGAAAATCGTACTTGAAGTATAGTACTATATAGTATAATATTGTATAAGAACGGTATTATCCCGGCTTATCTGAAATCTTTGGCATAGGAGAATTATTGTATGCAATTTGAATTTGAGAGCGAAATAAAACGGCTCGAAGGCAAGATTAAATGGAATGTATTTTATTTCCCGTATTCTACGTTGGAGCATTTTGGTTCTAAAGGTAATATACCGGTTTGTATTACGGTGGACGGCCATAAGTTCGATCATATGTTGCTGCCATCAAAAAACGGTCATTATTTAGTATACAACGAATTTATCAAACAGGCTGTCGGAAAAGATCTTGGAGACAGCGTGCATGTAACTTTAGAAAAGGACACGAAAAAACGGGAATTTGTAATTCCGGCTTATATTGAAAATATTCTGAAGGATGCTGGTGTATTGGAATTGTTTCAAAAGCAGCCGGATTATATGAAACGCGAACAGATAAATTACATAGAGATTGCAAAGAAAGAAGAAACGAAGACAAACAGGATTAATACATTGATAAAACGGTTAGGCAGCTAGAATTCATTATAGAAACGGAGGAAGGAAAAATGTTGAATACGGAATTGGTAGAAATTGTAAAAAAATTCGCAGAATCGGAATGGGACCTGATTGATGTGCCTTCGAAAAAATGGCTGGAAGATAATGGATCGGAGAATTCGGCGGCAGAATTGTTGAAAGCAGTTGAACAAGCGGACAAAGAGTGCGGAAGCTGTGGCTGTGACTTTGATCCGCTTTATAAACGTGCGTTAGAACTGCTGAGGATTACGGTTTGAAAGCGAATTATCCATATCAAATCGACGAAGAAAACGGCATGGTTTACGCCTGGTTTACCAAAATGGAGTATAGAGGCGGGGTTGTTATTTCGGATTTAGAGCCTGAGTTGACTTTGTTTGAAGAGAAATATTACGATATATATCAAAAGGTTGGAAACGATACTTTTGCTGATTTACTGCACAAATTGCATAGCAACGTACGTCAGTTTTTTCCTCTTGATGAAGTCCGGAAACGTGAAACGTATCTTTGGTTCGAAAACGATGAACTTGTCGGAAGTATTCGGATTTATCATAACGAAGAGGAAAACGTTTATGAAATCGAGAGAGTGATGATCGCTCCGCAGTCACAGGGCAGAGGTTACGGAACGAAGTTATTGAATTTTATTGTAGCGAAGCTTCAGCAAACGAACCGTACACCGATTGTTCTGACGGTTGCTGCGTGCAATAGCAAAGCGGTTAAAATGTATGAAAAGTTTGGGTTTGTTCCTATTAGCGAGGAAATGGATGAATGGAAAATCGAGAGAGATATATGCGGTTAATGTTTTGTAAACAGAGAAATTAGATAAGAGAGACTTTAGAGGTGCACCTGAGTCATTATATAGAAAATCTCTATTTTTTTGATCGGCGAAAAAATCAGGGATTTTTTTAATTGCTTGTTTTAGCAAATACGGTATCTTTTCTCAAGCGCTATGGTGATGTCAGACAAGCTGCCGCATGTGTGAAAGTAAAAATAACGGAATTTTAGTAATGTGTTTCTTACTGCTAAGTTGGTTTTCAAGGTTATTGAAAAAAACTTATCTTGTAATATAATGATATCATAATCTCATAGGATAAATTTGAATGAAAGTTTTGCGGGTAGTTTGAGTCATAGACGGCAATTTAACGAAAATAAAGAGGAGTACATATCATGTTAAACTTAAATGATTTTATGAACAATGGAATAAAAAACATTTCCGACACTGCCGGACGGTTTTATCTCGGTAATCGCCGGGGCCAGTCCTTCATGCTGCACACGGTATCCTCTTTGCGTAGGAGCGCAAAGATAAGAGCACAGCAAGAGCAGAACGGAACTCATATCCCGCCTTTTCTGATTGCCAGTATTGCGACAGAGTGTAACTTAAGATGTGCAGGCTGTTACGCACGGGCAAACGGCAGTTGCAGCGATGGACAGGTGCAAGAGCAGTTGACCGCCGACGATTGGCGGCGGATATTTCAGGAGGCGTCGGACCTTGGTATCTCTTTTATTTTGCTCGCAGGCGGAGAACCACTTTTACGCGGTGACGTGATTGAAGCCGCAACCGGGTTTGACAATATCATTTTTCCGGTTTTTACCAACGGAACTATGATAAATGAGGATTATCTGAACTTGTTTGATCAGCATCGCAACCTGATTCCGGTACTCAGTATCGAGGGCGATGCTGAAAAAACGGATACCCGGCGCGGGAATGGTGTGTCAAAAAGGGTCGAGCAGGCCATAAAGAGCCTCGAGGAGCGGGGTATCTTGTTCGGCGCTTCCATAACGGTAACAACCGAAAATCAAAATGGAGTGACGGAACCGGTTTTTGTTCAATCCCTGCGGGAAAGCGGATGCGGGCTTGTTTTTTATGTGGAATATGTCCCTGTAGAAAAGAATACGGATCATTTGATTTTGGATGAAGATAACCTGCGTATTCTTGCGGCCCGTATTGACGGACTGCGTGGGAAGGGGAACAACAAAGGGATGATTCTCCTGTCTTTCCCCGGTGACGAGGAAGCAATGGGCGGGTGTCTGGCTGCAGGGCGAGGGTTCTTTCACATCAACGCCACGGGCGGAGCCGAGCCTTGTCCTTTTTCCCCTTATTCGGAGATGAACCTGAAGGAGCAGTCACTTTTGACGGTGCTTCAATCTCCATTCTTTGAAAGGGTGCGTGAAATAAGCGCAGCAGAAGCGGTGAACCATAAAGGCGGATGTACGTTGTTTCAATATGAAGAGGAAGTAACGCAGGCATTAAGCTAAAGAATAAGGGGCAGCACATGGAATTGCCTTACGATATCTGTCGTAGACTTGGGGGTTAAAGAATGATAATGTGCTGTTTTGAAGAAAAATATTGACATTTGATTCACATATTAGTATATTATTACCATTAACTGACCGATGGTCAGTGGCGCGAGATGGTGATTATATGAGAATTGTAAAAGAACACGAAGAGCGAAAAACGCAGATAGTAGAAATTAGTGAGCGCTTTTTTATGGAAAAGGGGTACGAGAATTGTTCTGTCAGCGATATTGTAAAGGAAGCAGGGATTGCAAAGGGAACTTTTTTTTATTATTTTCCGGAAAAGGAAGATGTGCTGAACGAAATTATTAGCCGAAAGTCTGTAAAAATTGAAAGAGAATGCTGCAAAATAGCTATGCTAACCGGGTTTAGCAATGAAAAAAGATTTCTGATGACTTTGTTACAAGTGAATAAGGCAGCAGGGCTTATTGAGGAAAAGAACAACCGGGCAACTAATGGCATGTCGGATATGCACAAACCGGCAAATGCGCTTATGCATCATAAAAGCAGAATCGCTTTGCAGAAAATCCTTACACCGATACTTGCGAATATTTTAAGAGATGATTATGATGAGCAGAAAAATGGTGTACTGGAAGATAATATAATGATTATTTTATCTGCGGCACAGACTTTAATGGATGAAGAAGTAATCGGAAAAGAAAATTGTGATATGCTTCGCATGCTCCAAAGTATATTTATGGCCGCAGCAAAATTACTTGGTCTGAATGAAACCGTACTTGAAAGGGAATGGAAGGAATTAACGAATGAATTATAATACGAAGAAGTATGTGATATTAAATTTTGCATGTTCCTGGAGTCTTTTTCTGCTTGCATTAGTTTTGGCTCTTGGATTAGGAATGAAATTTCTGCTTGAAGATGACGGTATTTATATGACGTTGCTGACAGTCATATACTGTTGGATGCCGAATATAGTTCTTTTGATTTTCTGGAAAAGGCTTAATGTCCCGATGTCCAGAAAAGAATTTTATAAAAAAGAATTCAGTATTCGGATTAAATGGACAATTATTCTTAGGATTCTTTTATTAGAAGTTGGCGTTTGTGTAGTAAGTGCGTTTATTGTATCTTTGCAGACACATACTTCAATGATGCAGGCCTTTGGTATTCCCGCAGAAGGGATACTTGCTACGGCGTTTTTCTGCCTGTTCACCGGTGCGACCGGTGAAGAAAGCGGATGGAGGGGGTTCTTGCTTGTTGGCTATCGTCAGAAACATACGCTTCTTACATCCTGCATATTTACAGGACTTGTGTGGGCATTCTGGCACTTACCGGTATGGATTTTATCCGGCTATACGGGGATGATGCTGGTTGTATATATTCTTGCATTTATAGTCAGTCTTATAGGATTTACAATTACAATGATGTACTATTATGAAAAGTGCCGTAACATTATTGTACTCGTATTCTTCCATTATATGATTAATTTCGTGCTTGCCTTTTACTGCGGAGATGATATTTTGTATCAGGTGTATTCTGCTGTACTATATCTGATCATTTCAATATTTTTCGTATTGCGCGATAAAAAGATGTATCTTTGCTGACTGTCATATAGACTTTACAAAGCGGGGTATATAAATTATAGAAGCGGACTTAAGCCTCACAATATTCTCCCCGGTCTCCCGGCATATGAGTACCAATATGAAACGCGAAGAGGCATTGAAATCATGGAGGTATTAATTATGCCGAAGAAAATAGAATATATATTGAGAATTGTATTCGCAGCGGCTATATTAAAAGTCGTTCTGTGAGAGCCCAAAAGGTTCAACAAGCAATTTTTATATCCTCAAAGTGTTGCGAATGTATTTCCCTTTTACAGAAAGAATAAGACAATAAATAAAGTAACGCATATACGAAATACCTATAATAATATAATCCTCCATGCTCTCGAATGAGAATATGGAGGATTTTTATAAGCGGATGAATTACCTTATAGATTCATATAGGGACGTTACATCGACGCTTTTTTTGTCATCCAGGCCTTTATATCCTTATCCAAAAAAGCTAATGCAAAAAGGGTGCCCCACCGGGTCAATAAAAATCGTATAATCCTGAGAATATTGCACGGATGCCAAAGTGGCACCGCAAGCCAGCGCATGACTTTTCACAGCCTCTTTTTCATTTGGCGTTGAAGCGAAGTCTAAATGTGTCATTTGTTGCTGCTTCCCTTTTTCATTTGGCCAGACCGGCTGAATATAGTCTTCTGTCTCTTGAAACAGTAAACATATATGCTCATCCGGGGAAATAACAGCAAGCCATTCTTCATCGAAGCGCTGTTTGTTCCATCCTAATAATTCGGTATAGAAATCTGCCAACGCCTCCTGATTCGGACAATCCAGAGTAACGGATGCAAAATTAATTGTAGGTCTCGACATAGATAGTTCCTCCTGCAAAATTAATTGTAGGTCTCGACATAGATAGTTCCTCCTGCAAAATTAATTATTTATTAGTAATATTTTATCACATAAAAACAATGCTTTCATTATGTTTTTCTTCTAAAGAATCAGATAATAAGATGTTTTACAGTTATTACTTATCGCGCATCCCGTTACCCGTCTAAGAAGATACTTTGCGATGAATTAAAAGTGGTAAAAGTCCGAGATGATCATTAGCAAAAAACTTCTTTTTCAGAGAGTAAAATAGCGTGAATAGAAGGAAAAGGTGCTATTGCAGGGCCGTTAAAGTTTTCATAAAAGCACAATCGGGAGGGTTATTGAAGATATAGAAAATTAGCTTATTGCATTTACTTTATAGTATAATAACTATAGGGTCTATCGATATGTAACTGTACAACCAACATAGAATAAACAGTAAAGGGGGAAAAGCGTCATATGGACAAGCCGGACGATATCTTTTTAAAAGAAGATTCAAAAAGGAACATGAAAGGGGAAAAACCACAAGAAAGTGCAGGATTTTCCTAGAAGGTGTGACAGTAAAAATTAAATAAAGAAGGGGCTTACATATAAATGTAATAGGGGAATGGTATGAATAAAGCAAATTGGAAGGAAGAATTTTTCTGCGAAATATATGATGCCACATTTTATAATTTGAGAAAATATATCAGAAGAAGATGTAATGACCCTACACTGGTAGACGATGTTCTACAGGAAGTATATTTGGAAGCATTCCGGCATATGGATGATTTGAAGACGCACGAAAACAGTATTGGCTGGATATATAAGACAGCAGAAAATAAAATAAAGAAACTCAATAGCATTCATTTTAAACTGAATATAAACGAGATGCCATATGACGAAAGAATTGAAGATATACCGGACAAGAATAGTGAATCGGGTTATATCCTATATGAAGAATACAAAGATATACTATTGGAAGATGAATATGATTTATTAATAAAAAAATATCTTGATGGATATTCGCATTCAGATTTAGCAAAGATGACTGGAACGACGGTGGCAGGGAGCAAAATGAAACTATCCAGAATTATAAAGAAATTAAAGAACAATTTAAAAGTTGATTTATTTCTTATATTTTATTGAAATCAGTGTTACCTTTTATTGATTAATAAGAATATAGGGATAAGGAGGTACCAATGGAGGAAAAAAACATCACTCCCAATTATCAAAATAAGGCAGGTGGGGATGACAAATTAAAAGCTGAATTAGAAAAAGCCCTTGATCGGGAAATGGATAAATCACCGGATGATATCGATGTACAAAAAATTGATTCTATTATCGATTTGCTTAATCAGATTGACGGCGTTCCGGATAATTCGGATCATATATCAAAAAACGAATTCGCTGAAAAGTATTTGCCGGAATGTAACATATCGGAACCCCAAAAGATGCCGGATAAAAAACCCATACCAATCAGAACATGGAAAGTGGCAGCAGGCTTTTTAAGTGCGGTGTTCGTGCTTTGTATGGGAAATTACATTTCTGTCAGAGCAACCAGTAAGGATATTTTTACCTTTGTGAAAGACAAGGCGTATGTTATGTATTTTGATGTCTTTGAAAAAAGTAATAGTGAAAAAGCGGAGAACGACGACAGTTCAGCAATACAGGAGACATTAACGCCAGAGGACCAACAGGCTGCTTCATGGGAGGAGGCACAAAAAATATCCGGATTAGGCTTTAAAATTCCGCAGTTTATTCCCGAAGGATTAGAGGCCCAAATAATACACATACAAATAACGGAAGAAAAAGATGTGGGAATTTCCAGGCAGTATTATAACCGGGATGATAATAGCAATGTGCGGTTTCTTATAAGATATATCAGCGGGAATGGCAAATGGATGTGTGCTATGGACAAAATGAATAATTTGATCGAGCAAAAGGAAATCAATGATTATATGGTTTCTTTCTATCAGACGGATGATGCAATTCAGGCCATGTATCAAGACGAACAATTTATTTATGTGGTAGAAACAAATATGGATCAGAAAACCCTGGAAAAAATTGTTGAAGAAATGAGGTAAATTTGATGAAAATGAAGAAATGGATAACAAGTGTTTGCTTAGTGTTGATATTAGTATCGCCATTAACGGCTTTTGCTAGTGAATCCGTTCATTTTGCAGGAGCAAATCAAAAGCAGGAAGAGGAATTGGTAATCGAGCCATTGACTGCTGAACAGGCAGAAACTCTATATAAGCAGCTTTATGGAGAGAAAAATAAATTTATGCGCTCTAACTTAGGAACCTGCGATATAGGTTTATCAAATAGTAATGGGAAACTATTAGTAGTATACTCCACGTCATGCAGGGGAACAGCAAGTAAAATAGGAGTCCGGAACTTTACCTTACAGCAAAAAAGCGGTTTGCTTTGGAGTAATATTACAGTAAAAAATGAATATTCCGAAAATACAGATGCTTTTTTCGGAGGCTTTTATATTACGAATCCGGTCGTTGGAAGAGGATACCGTGCTAATTGTACCCATTACGCGGTGGTAGGCGGAAGCGAAGTTTCAATGTATACGGAAACGGAAACTTATAAATTTCAGTAAATAAATACGGAGGGCACCCATCAGTTGATTGAACTGTAAATGGATGCCCTCCCTCATGTTTTAATATCCTGTAATCCGGAAGAATGTATGGTCGCCAATGACAACCTTTTCAACTACCTCATTATAAGCGCCGGAACCGAATTTGTAATATTCTTTATTTTTTTCGGTTTTGGATTGCTTGCCATATAAGGTGTTGGTGTTGAACCATAAGCAAGTACCGATCGGATTGGTCTTGGAAGATAAGTTCTTCGCGATATCCAAGCTATCTTTCCACGCAGTAGAACCGGTATCCGGCTTCAGAATAAAGCATTCTCGCCAATAAATCAACACTGTCTCTCCCTTTTAAATCATCTGTGCTCTTTAATGCATCACCGTATGCCATAGTTTTTCTCCTCTCTATTTTTCTTTTCTTGTAGCAGCTACAATAAATAGAGAGGAGAAGTATGCAAAGTTGTAAACATATTAAGATAAAAAATTTATTGATTTAATAACTCTTTTTCTTTATTTTCTGAGTAATAATTGGAAATTATCTGCAGGCTTTCGATATACCAGCCATCCTGACGATATGAGCAGTCAATGCACTTTACAACATCATTTTGGATATCTTCATTCAGAATCAGGCGCAGCATGTTCTTTCCGTCTTTTTCTATTATGGCAGCTCCCAGGCAGGAGAGCGCCCAATTATCCGATGAAAAGTTATCCGGCTGCTCAGCCTCGATGGAGGGGTTTTTAATAAACTGGCTGGAATACTCCTTAAAGCTTCTATCTTCCATATATATGACCGATACTTCTGCGGCACCGAAGGTGCTTCCTATGGAATAACGTACCAGAACAATATCCGCTTTCCCGCTTTCGCTTAAATCACCGGATATGATATAGGAAGACCAGTAGTCAGGATAATCGATAAATACAGTATCTCCGTCGTCGAACTGTGCGACAACCTGAGTGAATGCGTCCGTACCGCTCACTACATCTTTTACATAGACTCTTTCAGTACTTCCGTCGCCGTCCACATCTGTTTTTACTTCAAGACCGCTTTCTATTGGAATCCTGCTCTTGGGATACATGGCGATACTCCCTCTGATGCTTAAAAATACACCGGATAGAAGCAAAAGTGCAATCATTAAAATAACGGTAGATGTTTCTTTTTTCTTCTGCTCAGTACTAAAAATATTTTGAAACCGTCGCTTTATAAAATTAGTTTTTTGAATATACCCTGAGGATAGGACAGAGTATCTCCGATTTCCCGCTTGTATATGGGAGAGTATAACTTCGCTGTATTCCTTACGCTCTTCCTGTGAAGCGAATTCAAGTACCCTGCTGTCACAAATCAATTCCATGTCTTGTTCTGCAAGCCGCCTCATTATCCATACCGAGGGATTAAACCAGTGCATTATATTGGCGAGCAATAAAATAACTTTAAACCATGAATCCTTATTCATGCAATGAATTAATTCATGCCGGATAATGTAATATAAATCTTGTTCCAGATAATCTTTATCCGGAAGAAAGACTCGATTTTTAAGTAATCCAATGATAAAAGGGCTTCCGTCGGTATCTTCCATAATGCGTATTTCAGGCAGTCTTTTTATTTTCAACTCTTCGGCAGCAGTTCTATATATTTCCCGAATCTGCGGTTTAACGTTTTCAGTGCTGCGGCACATCAATTTTTTGTAAGTGATAAGATAAGCTGCAAAATAATAGGCGCAAGCAATAAAGCAACCCGTTATCCAAATGAAGAACACCAGATGGTTGGTAGTCCAGTGCTGAACTGCATCGCTATTATTTATGGGCTCCAGTATCTTGGCAGATGCTGTTGTTTTTTGACTGTTATTCCATTCGCTGCTTCCCCGCAGTATATAGTTGGGGACTTCTATTGACAATGGCAGCGGCAGTAGCGTGATATGGATTGGTACAAGCAATCGCAAGGCTATCAATAGCCACACTATCTTTTTATATTCTATTTGACATCTTTTCTTCAAGGTAAAAGAAATTATACAGAATAAAAGTATACCTATGGTTCCCATTAAAGATGCTTCCAGTACTCCCCAAAATACATTCATGCTCTTATTCCCCGTCCTTTTCCAATGAATCCAAATACTTTCTAAGTTCCTTTATATCGTATGGTGACAGCTTTTTTCCCTGATATAATCCGGCTATAAATTTTTGTGCGGAACGGCTATACATTTTTTCCAAAAAGCTCTCACTTTGGTTTACCTTATATTCGTCCTCTGATATCAGGGAGTGATAATAATTCGTGCGAGTGCTTCTGTCGCAGTACACGAACCCTTTCTCCGACAGACGTGACAAAACTGTCATCAGGCTTGGAAGTTTCCAATTACGTTTTTCTATTATTTCATCCAAAATCTCATTTGATGTAAGTGGAGAATCATGCCTCCAAAGCACTTCCATTATTTCGAATTCCGCATCTCCCAATTTTTTCATTCTTGCTCCCATCTGTTCGCTTTCGTGTGCATACAAATCATGGATGTTGAAAGCACTTTTTTTCAACATTCTCACCTGATTATAAAATTATCTATATTTTCCTTTCTGCGCAATATGTCTATGGTCAAAATAAACTCCAATCTGCCATGTCCATATCCATCTTGTTGCTTAAGCTTAATTATTAAAGTCTATGTCCAATATTTCACCTATAATCCGAAAATTTCATATATGGCTGATTTTATTACATATACTCTGCCGTAGAATCTAAAAAATAAATTATACAATTGTATAATATAATACTACAATATAATGGAAAATATTGTCAATTAGAATTTATGGAGGATTATATTTAGAATAGTTGTTTCTAAATAGCGTCTTTTTATACTTCAGAGCACAAAAAAGGAGCTATCGCTCCATAACTGATCGATCAGTTATTTTGCAACAGCTCCTTTACTTCTCAATATGAATCAATAGATCATTACGTCATGGAAATATAAATCTTGTCGGTAGTGCTCAAAAATACGTTCAATTCTGCATTTCTTCGATTAACAAGCCCTTCCACCCTCTTGCCATTTGCTTTCGTATAAGTAAAAGCAGTTACAACCGCATCTTTGGCAGTTGTAGAAATAGGACTTTTATAAGTGGCATCACTGTTCAATGCTTTGTATAAGTCGTTAGTAGTAGTGGTAACCGGGGATGTTCCGACATTGTAAAGCAAAGAAGCCGTTGCGTTATACATAACCTGTGTCATGCTGCCAACCTTCGGATGCTTGTTAATGGCTGTTTCTACAGCGCCTAAATCAGATGTAAAAAAGGAATCCGCCTTTGTCTGGGTAATCTTATCGCCTGCTTTTAATTTATCGGCGGTAACCACCTTATGTCCATATCCGACGGTTAAGTTGCCAAATCCATCATCTTTTACTGTTAACTCTGCTTTGCCGCCGCTTTCCCACTTCTTAATAAAATCTTTCCCGGTAGTGTTTACATTCATTTTGTTATCTCCTCTTCCTTTATTATTTGTTTTGTAATCGATTACAATAATAAAAGAGGAGAGCATGACCTAAATGTAAACTTCTACCGGAAATTATTTGTACTACCCTTGAGTAATACCATTATCTTCATTGGAAGGATAGGAAAAATCCGGACTGTTATTACTGATTGAAATGATTTTCATATCCTTATCTTCAGAGCCTTTGTAAAACAGAAAACCTCTTCCGTTGTCTCCAAGCTGGATGCCGTTATAATTCCCCCACAAATAACGAGTGAACGAATTCGTCAGGGAAGATTTGAAGTCGGCGGTCATGATATCATCATATTGGGCAAGAAATTCCTGTTCATTATTGAGAAGCATCTGTTCTCCCTCCACGACAACGGATAAAGGATAGCTCATCAACTGCGATAAAGCTTCCCTGTCGTCTGCGCGGACAAGTTCGATGACATGATCGGTAAAGGCGTCTACTTGGGCCGTATCATAACCTAAATACTGATAAATGCTGTCTTTGTCTTCTCCGTCTAATCCCCAGGCAGGAATCAGGTTGAAGCCGCTTTCCGTATCTGCTTCTGGAGAATAATAACTTCCTGTCAAAATATAGTAGTCTTTACTTTCTGCATTAGGATGAATGGACCCATTCAGCAAGATTGTCTTATCGTTGTTAGATAATTTGAAATGCCGCGTTATTCTGTTGTACGACCCGGTTAAAGAATATTCCGTATTGTCATTTTTAAAAATGTAGTAAGCGGTCAAGCGGCTGCCATCTCTATAAATCATCATCCTGGCAGGTATATCGCCGATAGTGCCGTCAAAAACATTGTTGGTCTGGTTTAAAATCACATCTTCAGAATGCATTCCTTTCATCATTGCGATAGCGGCGAAGCAAATAAAAGCAACGACTATTAATGAAAGAAAAAATAAAAGTTTCTTTTTCATATAAATTTCCCCTTATACTATAAGTTTTTTGTCGTATAAAATACATAGCGAGTATAGCATTTTTTTATTATATATACAAATTTATCTTTCTAATTATTACTTTAATTGTTGCTATCCAGCCTTCAGCTTAATAGTAACCTTTTCTTTCATACTTTATTTTGCTAAAAGTAAGCTGTTTATTATAAATCAGCTTATTTTTACTATAAATCAGCTTATTTTCATTTTACAAAACGTTGGAAAATCAGAGGTAATCTTTATGCAGTTCATTGGAAATGTATTGGTGCAGTTGCAAGAAAACCTAAAAAATACGATTTAAAGAAATCGAGATATGTCTTTTAAAAGCGGTTAATTTGTTTTAACCACTTTTGTTGTTAAAATGAAAAGTTTGGTGTCCTTTTGTATGGAAAAAGGAATATACAGAAGAGGGCAAAAGTTTACGTTTACATTTTAATGAAAAGTTCCTCCTTAGAAAAAAAGGAGGGCTTTAAAATGTTGAAGGATTTAATAATAAGAGCGCAGGAATCAGATAGCGAGGCAATGATGGAGTTAATTAATAAGTTCAAACCGCTGTTACAAAAGTATGCGAGAAAGTTAGTTTATGAAGATGCGTATGAGGATTTAGTTTTGTACTTCATCCAGTTAATGCATGGGCTCGAATTGGAAAAGCTGTTGAGTAATGAGGACGGTTCCATTACAAACTACATTAATGTTTCTGTCAGAAATTTTTATAATAAGAAGATTCCCGAAATTATAAGATCTAAAAAGGAAATACTACATACGAATTTATCAGAAGAACAATTATATTATATTGATACTGTATCGGCCAAAACAGATAAAATAGATTTTCTCTATGAGTCAGGCATTCATCAAATACTAAACGAAAGTGAATATCAGATTATTTATCTTATTTATGTGGAAGGATATACTGCTGTTGAAATTGCAAAAATAATAAATAAATCGAGACAAGCTGTTAATCAGATGAAAGTACGTGCGTTAATAAAACTAAGGGACAAGCTGTTGAGTGATATAGTTACTTAAATATTTATCTTTACAATGTAAAGATAGAATGCTAAAATCTTTACATTGTAAAGATGGGAGATAAATATGACTGAAAAAAGATATCACCACGGAAATTTAAAAAATTGCCTTATTGAAGCAGGGATCGAACTTATTAACAAAGAAGGAGAAACCCATTTTTCCCTGCGCAAAGTCGCAGCCATATGCGGGGTAAGCAATGCAGCGCCATACAGCCATTTCAGCAATAAGGAAGAGCTGCTTGAAGCAATGAAAAGCTATGTGACAGAGCAATTTACAAAGGAATTGAACAGTTCTGTTAAAGGCGAAGATTTGGAAAATCCATATACCTTGGTTAAGCTGGGGAAAAGCTATGTTACCTTTTTTGTCAAAAACCCCCAGTACTTTGAGTTCCTGTTTTCGCAATCGTGTATCAGTGTAAACTTATCGATGAATGATGATACAAAGAGCAGTTTTCCTCCGTTTGAACTCTTGAAAGAAATGCATTTCCGAATATTGCGGCAGCATGGATTGTCCGATGAAAGGATTAAAGACGCTGTTATTTCGGCATGGGCAACGGTTCATGGATTGGCCGCTATTGCGACAATGAAAGGAGTTTCTTATGACGGAAACTGGGAGAATAAGATTGAAGATATCATCTGGAATAAGAAAGAGATTTAAGAAGATGATATATATTCTGCCTGGCGCCGCCGGGTCCGTTATTATTTTTTGCTTAGGAGCTTTATTGATATTGAGTCCCGGCAAGATAAGACAATATACAGACATAAACGGAGAGATAATAAAAAACAGTATGGCAGAAAAGATTTTTACAGAAATTAATGGTGTCAAAATGGGGATGATTATCAAGAGCAAGGATATATCCAATCCACTCTTATTGTTTGTTCACGGCGGCCCGGGTATGCCGGAGTACTTTCTTACAGAAGACTATACTACAGGGCTGGAAGAGTACTTTACGGTGGTCTGGTGGGACCAGAGGGGCGCAGGATTATCCTATAGCAGTAATATGGATAAAAATACCCTGACGGTTGAACAGTATATCGACGATACAATCGCGGTGACAAATTATTTGCGCGAACGTTTTGGTCAGGATAAAATCTATCTTATGGCACATTCCTGGGGTACTTATTTCGGTATTCAGGCAGTGCAGAAAGCACCCCGGATTTATAAAGCCTACATAGCAATTGCGCAGGTAACCGATCAGGATGAGTCTGAGGAGCTGGCGTATCAATATATGCTGGATTATTTTACAAAGGCAGGTGATAACGCGGCCGTAGACAAGTTAAAAGGAAATTCTTATCCATCAATCGGATATAATAAAATAAGAGATGATTTTATGCATCGCTCCGGCATAGGTACAACACATGATATGAATTCGGTCATAAAGGGGATATTCTTAACCTCATTAAAAAATAAGGAATACACTCTGACAGAAAAAATAAATCTATGGCGCGGCAAGCTATTGCTTAATAAGAATCCACAGTTGAAAATGAACGATGATTTAAGGGATAAAGTAACTGCCTTAGAAGTTCCGACATACTTTTTTTCGGGAAAATATGATTATACAGTAAATTGCCAAATGTCAGAGGGATACTTAAAGCGGTTAAAAGCACCCGTAAAAGGATTCTATCTGTTCGAAAATTCAGCCCACAGCCCTATGTTTGAAGAGCCGGAAAAAGTGGCACAAATTATAGAAAGTGATATATTATCAAACAGCAGTGAGCATGCACAAGAGGGTGTTTCAAAAGTCATGAAATGACTTGAGGGGCACCCTCTTAGTTTATACTGTTGAGAGTGTGAAATATCAAGCCTGCCCGGTAAAAGTCAGATACAGCAGCACGGCATTGAGGACGATGATTACGCTTGCAATTGCCATCCCCACGATCTGAACCCATATCTTGTTAGCGAAATTGCCCATCAATTGTTTTTTCCCGGCTATGACTAACATTTGGATAATAGGCAGAGGAAGTATGAAGCTGAGTGCGACCTGACTCAACACCAGTGCGTCCAGAGGATTGATGCCGAGTGCGATGATAATGAGAGCAGGCAGCATAGTGATCAGCCTTCTTAAGTTAACGGGAATACTTATATTTACAAACCCCTTCATAATTGTCTGCCCCGCCATTGTCCCCACGGCGGAGGAAGATAATCCGGATGCGAGCAGAGCGATTCCGAAGGCACCGCTTGAAAGTGAGCCCAAAAGCGGCTGTAACGATTGATGCGCTTGTTCCATAGTATCCACCACCATGCCGTTTCTGAAGAATACGGCGGCGGATACGACTAACATCGCGGCATTGACAAAAAATGCGATATTCATGGCAATTATAATATCGATTTTTTCCATTTTTAAATGATGAAGTTTCCCCTCGTCGGAAGTGTCCTCACATCTGTATTGAACCAGCTGCGAATGCAGATAAATAACATGAGGCATAACCGTTGCTCCCAACATTCCTACAGCAATCGTAACGGCTTCTCCGTTTGGAAGGGAGGGTATCAGCGTATGGATTCCCACCTGAGCCCAGTCTGGTTTTGCAAGAAATAACTCCATCAAATATGCGCCGCTGATTATGGCGATAAGAATCGTAATTATCACTTCCACATATTTTTGCCCGTATTTCTCTATGTAACAGATCATAAAAGTCAAAAGACCGGTTAGCAACCCGGCATAAAGCATCGGAATATGAAACAGCAGGTAAAGGCCCAGCGTTCCGCCCAGGAATTCGGCAAGGTCGGTTGCCATTGCCCCGATTTCGGCGACAACCCAGAAAAACCAGTTTACTTTTTTGGAAAACACCTTTGCACACATCTCAGGTAAGCTGTGACCTGTGGCAATGCCAAGCTTTGCCGACATTGTCTGCAAAAAAATTGCCATTAGGTTGCTCCACAAAATCACCCATATCAACGCATAGTTGAATTTGGAGCCGCCGCTTATATTGGTCGCAAAGTTTCCGGGATCGATGTATGCGACGCTCACAACAAAAGCAGGACCTAAGAATCTCATAAACTTCAACGCTTTGTTTTTAGGAGATGCTTCAACCGGCTTATTTTGCATGATTGTACGGGGGCATGTAAATTCTAAATCCATGTCTAAGGCAGATTCCTTAATTTGCATAACACGATTACCTTTCTGACTTACATCAGTTTATATTAGCCGGGGCTAATATTTTTTTCATAATACAAATTATGAGGTTCAGGCCAAAAGTGTTACATTGGGAATGTTTAAAATTTAGGTGAATAGACTTATATAAAAGTACCTGGGCAGGTGGCGCATGAAGAGCAGTGATTTTCATACTTTCAATGAATATATGAAAAAAGACGACAGTTCCCTGACTGCGTCCATGGAAGACTATATCGAAATGATCAGCCGTCTTTCAGCTAAAAACGGGTTTACGAGAATTAATGAGTTGTCGCAGGCTCTCAATATACAGCCCTCGTCCGCAACAAAAATGGTTCAGCGTCTTTCTGAGATGGGATATATTAAATATGAAAAATACAGCGTGCTTTTCCTTGAGGAAAAAGGTAAGGAGATTGGAGACTGGCTCATAAAGCGCCATATGATTATTGAAAATTTCATGCGGATCATCGGTGTGGATTCTTCTATGATACTGGAGGAAACCGAAAAGATAGAGCATACATTAAGTAATGAAACTACAGCTTGCATAGAAAGCTTAATAGACTTTTTTGATAACAGCCCTGATATTATTAGCAGATTTAAAGCATATAGAACAGAACGGTACGAAAGAGTGGAAGCTTCTTCATTTCAAAATCATTCGAAGATAGTTGAATAATTAAAGTATCGTTACCGCAGATTTGTCAGAATGCTCAACTGAAATGTTATGACTGATAATATAATTAAGAAAACAGATGAGCCTGTATCTGTTAAGCTTTTACAGCCCAACGTAATTTTGCACTCCTGGCACGGCTATTGGAACCGCATTCGGCCGCTGACGGCCGGATAGCCTCAGGAGCTATTTCTTTATAGATGCCTTCGCGGTAGAAGCGCTGGAAGGATTTTTTAACGAGACGGTCTTCTCCTGAATGAAAAGTAAGGATAGCGACACGCCCGCCCTCAGCCAATGCAGCGGGAAGCTTTTCCAAGAATTCATATAATGCTTCAAATTCATTATTGACATCAATACGCAGCGCTTGAAAGCATCTTTGACAGGATTTCTTAATTTCATTATCTCTATCTTTCTCCGGAATAAAGTTCAAAGCATCTTTGATCACTTGCCGGAGCTGACTCGTCGTTGTTATATCTGCACCTTTTTTGATTGCAGAAATAACAGCATGAGCGATTTCTGCGGAATGAGGTTCGTCCGCATTTTCCGACAACATACCGCGTAATTCTTCTTGTGAAATAGTTCTGAGACGATCCGCCGCACTGATACCTTTCGAAGGATTAAGGCGTAAGTCTAAAGGCCCCTCGGTCTTATAGGAAAATCCTCTTTCCGGATTATCTATTTGCATGGAGGAGACACCCAAATCCGCCAATATAAAATTAAGTGGTCCCGATTCGGAGGTAATTTGATCTATATTGGAAAAGTTAGTTTGCCTGACCGTTAAGATTTCCGGGCCGTAACCTAATCGTTCTAAACGCTCCCTTGTACGCGGCAGCTCGATAGAATCTACATCAGTGGCATACAAGTGCCCCTTTGAATTTAAACACTTAAGCATCTCTAAAGTATGACCGCCATAACCTAAGGTCGCATCTAACCCCGTTTGTCCGGGAGTAATTTGTAAGAAGTCTAATATTTCCTTCACACAAATGGAACGATGCATTCCGGCGGGAGTATTGCCTTTCTGAATGACCTTTTCCACAGCATTTGCATATAACTCCGGGTTCAATTCCTTATATTTATCTTTAAAAGCTTTTGGATGAGTACCCTTATATCTGGGACGCCGTGTATGCTTTTTTTCTTGATTATCCATTCCTGCTTCCGCCTTTTTGCGTATCCATTTTTGTGATTCCTATAAATCATATAATACCAAATGCATTTCATAATAGCAAACGCATAATAAACGATAAAAAATCGAGCCTATAGTATAATAAAGGAGAGTTGATAAAACGGTTTTTATTGCATTGAGAGGTATACCCATGTAAAATGGGTTAATACGAACCTTATTGATAATTATATTTACTGTAATAATAGAGGTTTTGATTAGAATGTGAGGTTCAGAAATGGATATTGGAAGTTTTCATAATTATATGCTCAGTGAGGATATCATAAAGGCGCTTAATGGTCTGGAATATGATATACCTACGGAGGTTCAGGCCAGAGTCATTCCATATGCTTTAGAGAAAAATGATCTTATCGTCAAGGCACGGACAGGCAGCGGCAAAACTGCCGCATATGCTATCCCGATATGTGAATCAGTAGAATGGCTTGAAAACAAACCACAAGCGCTTATTTTGGCACCGACAAGAGAACTTGCCATTCAAATAAAAGAAGACTTTACCAATATAGGCAGATTTAAACGGATAAAGGCGGCGGCAGTCTATGGCAGACACCAATTTTCCATTGAGAAAGCGGAACTGAAGCAGAAAACACATGTAGTTGCCGGTACACCGGGGCGCATCATGGACCATATAAACAAAGGCACATTAAATTTAAGTAAGATTAACTGCTTGGTTATTGATGAAGCTGATAGAATGCTGGATATGGGATTTATGGAACAGGTAGAAGCAATTATAAAAGAGCTGTCTGAGGAGAGGATGACAATGTTGTTTTCTGCTACTATGCCCGATGAAGTAAAAGACATAGCATCAAATTATATGAGAACTCCTGTCAATATAGATGTCAGCGAGACGGGTATCATGCCTGCTGATATTGAACATTTTCTTTATATTACTGGGGAAGAAGATAAATTTGAACTGCTTACCGATGTTATGATTATTGAAAAACCGGATAGCTGTATTATCTTTTGCAGTACGAAGGACCGGGTGGACATGGTATGTGATCGTCTGGATGATTTAGGCTATCCTTGTAATAAAATGCATGGAGGCATGGAACAGAGCGATCGATTATCTGCAATGATGCGGTTTAAAAGGGGAGAGTGCCGTTATTTGATAGCCACAGATGTAGCAGCAAGAGGTATAGATGTAGAGAACATTTCTCTGGTTATTAATTATGACATCCCTTTGGATGAGGAAAATTATGTCCATCGTACGGGAAGAACAGGGCGTGCAGGGCAAAAAGGAAAAGCCCTTTCCTTCGTGGTTCCTGCACAGACTAGATACTTGCATAATATTGAAAAATTGATTGGATTTAAAATTCAGGAAATAACGAAACCATCCAAAGGGGAAGTGTTCATACAGAAACCTTTTTTCGACGAAAAAATAAATACGGCTCCTCAGATTAAAAAAATGAAGAGTGATCAATTGAACAAAGAGATAATGAGACTACGCTTTGGAGGCGGGAAAAAAAAGAAGCTCAGAGCGGCCAATTTTGTCGGAGTCATATCCAATCTGGAAGGTGTCAGGCCTGAAGACATTGGAATAATAGCCATTCAAGATACTCTTACCTATGTAGAAATACTGAACGGTAAAGGCCCGTTGGTACTGGAGGCGATGAAAAATACAAAAATTAATGGTAAGCTATTGAAAGTGACCAAGGCAGTGGAAAAATTTAATTAAGTGGTACCATGATTACCTGATATTTGAAAATATAACTTATAAGGAGTGATTGTATGGATAACAATGATATATTGATAAGATTAAGATATGCTTTGGATATCAAAGATACAGATATGATGGAAATTTTTAAGCTGGGCGGAATCACGGTAACGAAGGAAGAACTGCAAAGAATGTTAGCGAAGCCTGAAAATAATGGGAATATTGATCAAGAGGGTCAACTTGCCGCTGACGATGATATGAAGAAATGTGATAACTATATGTTTGAGTCTTTCTTAAATGGTTTGATTATTTTCAAAAGAGGAAAGCAAGAAGCAAAGCCTGGTCAGTCCGAGAAACAAGCTTTTATGATCAAAGATAATAAAGCCGTAAATAATGTCTTCCTGAAGAAAGTAAAAATAGCACTGGCTCTTACCGGTGAGGATATGCTTGAGATATTAAAAGATGCCGGAGTCAATCTGTCAAACAGTGAATTGAGTGCAGTATTACGCAGAGAAGGACAGCGTAATTATAAAGAGTGCGGCGATCGGTATGTAAGAAAGTTTCTGAAAGGGCTGGCAATTAGATATAGAAATAAATAATGTAAATCCTCCACGGCCCGGAAGCGGTATGTGGAGGATTTTTTCTTGTTGCCCTTCGGGCAAACAAGGCGCAGCTACGCGCGCCAAGCAGAAGTTGTGCTGTCAAAGTATTCGTCTGCAAGAGTGCGCGAAGTATGCTTTGGTTTGCCAATGAAGTAACTTAAAAAGTAATCTCATCTTCCTAAATGATTAATATTATTGAGGGGGAGGTAAATGAAAATATTTAATGTTAGTATTAATTATATTTATATATTTATTAATAATATTAATTTTTACATTGACATATTCAATGTTCGGTTGTATATTATAATCAAATAGGGCACAGTTAGCCTTTGACTAAACTGCAACATGTGTGTACACAAAATGCGATACAACTGCATTTTGGCGCTGGCAGCCTTCGCAAAATTGCATAAAGACGCAATTTTGACTTCTCGGTATGGAAGGCTGAATAATAACTTAAATAGTGCGAAAGGATGGTGAAAACAATGAAATACAAAGCTCCGGGTAAATGCCCCGTATGCGGTGAAAAACTTTCCATAACCAAGCTTGGCTGTCCCAAGTGTTCCACCGCCATTGAAGGCGATTTTCAGCCTTGTGAATTCTGTCGTCTCCCGGAAGAAGATCTGGATTTTGTCAAGATATTCATAAAATGTCGCGGTAACATCAAGGATGTTGAGAAAGAACTGGGGATATCCTACCCCACGGTTCGCGGTAAACTGGATACGGTCATAAGAGGCCTTGGATATGAAGTATCATCAAAAGAGCTGATTAAGGAAAATGAAGATAAAACAACCGCCAGGAATGAGATTCTTGACCAATTATCGAATGGTGAGATTTCACCGAAAGATGCAGCAGAACGAATTAAAAATCTATAATTAATAGGAGGTTTCGTCTATGAGCGAACAGCAAAAAATATTAGAAATGATAGAAAAAGGGCAGATTACCGCTGCCGAAGGAATGGAACTTTTGGAGGCTCTGAATGAGACTAAGGAAGCAGAAATAGTTCATCAGATTGAAACCGTAACAACGAGACGCAAATATAAGTTCCTTAAGGTTAAGGTCACGTCGGATAACAATTCGGTCAATGTGAATGTCAATGTTCCTATACGTCTGCTTACCACGATCAGTGAGATCGCTGACAAGATGACTAATGTGGTTCCTGCGGATGCCAGAAGAGAGATGGAAGCGAAAGGTATCGATATTTCCAGCATTGATTTTGCGAAAATAATCGATGAGGTCATAAACGGTACCTTGGATGATCCGGATATCGTTGACGTTGAGGTATGGGATGAAAGCCATAATGCGATGGTAAAGGTAAGAGTATATGTCGATTAGGTGTTTTCGCTTATTATGGATTAAGCTTCAGATTGAGGGCAGAAGGTTCATAAATATTTCTTTTCCAATGCCCTTGTATATCTTTCAAGAATTATTTGACAGTTTTCTGGACTTACTGACCGTCGCATGTTTTTTTGTATCGAAAGTGCGTAATTCGGATTCATCCTGTCGAATCAACATCTATTCAATGAAAGCACTCACTGTCGTAGTCATGAAAGTGCTGGATTCTTTAAACGAGGATGAGCCTTATAATGTTGTCGATGTATCAACTGACAAAGTAAAGGTATTAATAAAAATCAGGTAAAACATGTTTGGCGGAGGTAAGGTGTGCAAGGACACCTGCACAAAGGTTCCAGACTTTGAAAGGAGCATGGATATAAAAATGACGAAACTGCTCATAAAATATATATCTATCATTTTAACGATATATCTGTTGTCATTTGTAATACACACGATTCATATCAGCAGTACCCCGGCACTTCTTATTATGGGATTGGTACTGCTGGTAATAAACCTTATATTAAAGCCGATTCTGCTATTGATTACTTTGCCGGTCAACCTGCTGACCTTAGGGTTATTCAGTTTTATTGTGAATGCCTGGACGATTATGATTGCAGATCATTTTGTGGCAGATATCAGCATGGGTGGCTTTCTTAATTCATTGATTGCCGCTGTCATCATCGTCATCTTTCATCATCTGCTCAGAGATATGGACAGGGAGCCGAATTATTAGTTTGCTAATATCAAAAGTGTTTGGTAATATTGCAATCGCAGAAAGAAATATCCTTCATAATACCGGACAACAGTTCAACGCCCCTTTTGATTTGATCGGGTTCCAGATGCCCATATCCAATCAGCAGCATGTTTTGATGCCGCCCTTTTTCTATACAATGATTTTCTACCGGAGTAACGTATAGTCCCTTTTGCAGGCAGTTGCTTTGAAAGGCTTCATCAAACTTCATCCCCGGAAAATCAATTGCAACATGCAGCCCGGCACAATCGCCATAGGCAGTGCATTTGTTTCCAAAGGCTTCCGTCAGCGATTCCAGCAGCAGCTTCCGGCGATAACCGTAAATTTTGCGCATCCTCTGGATATGCCTGTCAAGCTTTCTCGACCTTAGAAATTCAGCCAGAGCGGCTTGTTCGAAAGGCGGGTTCTGTACATCGGTATGAGTGCGCAGGTCATGCCAGCGTGCTTGGAGCTGATAGGGTAAAATAACATAACCGATTCGCAAGGCCGGAAAAACCGTTTTGCTGAAGGTACCGACATAAATGACACGCTGCGGGTCCATGGTATACATTGGAGCAACAGTTTCTCCGCCATACCGGAATTCACTGTCATAATCATCCTCGATAATATAAAGATTGTTTTCCCTGGCAAAGTGAATCAGTTCGGTACGGCGTGAGGCAGGAAGAATTCCGCCCAACGGGAACTGGTGAGATGGTGTAACATAGATAGGGCCTGTACTTTTGCATTTTGATAAATAATCTGTCTGCATTCCCTTTGCATCAACCGGTATGGGAATAATATTACAGCCTTTGTTTATGAAGGTGCCCAGCATTCCAAGATGACAAGGATCTTCCATCAAAATATTTTTGCTGTCTCCGCACAGAATATCAGCGATAATATGCAGACCTTGCGTTGCGCCCGCGGTAATAAAGATATTATCCGGCGAAACCTTGAGCCCGCGGCTTCGAAACAGCCATGCAGCAATTTCTTCCCGGAGTTCAGGTAATCCATGGGGGCCGGTATAACCGAAGGTCTCAAGAGAAAGCTCCCCGGAAGCCTTATGAAGGAGCTGCTGCCAAAGGAACCTGGGAAACTGGCTTAAATCCGGTCTGCCCGTCCGAAAGCTTATTGCAATCGGCCGGGCCGGCTGTCTTTTTATTTTTGGAGATATTACCGGCTCGGCCGATTGCATGCACAGGCCGTCAGCAACTCTCGTAAAAGCACCTTGACTGCTGATCAGGTATCCTTCCGAAAGGAGCAAGTCATAGGCCCCGCAAACCGTATTGCGGGAAACATTCAGTTCCTTTGCCAATTCCCGTGTGGACGGAACCACTTCTCCTGCCTCTAGCTGCCCTGATACCATCAATTCTTTCATAGCCTGATAGATTTGGCGCCATAATTGTAATTCATTTTCCCGATTTAATTCGATTCCTAACATAATGCCTCCAACTGGCTCTATAAATATTGCGTCGCACTGGCACTTTGAAAGAGCCAGTGGTTCAAGTAAAATTATACCATTGTGTAATAATAATGCAATGGATTTGGAGAGCAGAATGAATCAATTAAAAGGGAAATTATACTTGCTATGCGCTTTTTCACTGGCCGGAACCAGTGTTGTTTCAGCCAGATTTGTTACCGGAAAGCTTGGAAACTTCACGATTACGGCAGTTAGTTTGTTTTTTGCACTGGTATTTTTGGTTCTGTTATGCGGCAGACAGCTTATCCGGTGTCTTTCGCAAATGTCATTTCGCGATTTTGGTTTCTTAATACTACAGGCTTTATGCGGTATATTTCTGTTCCGTATGTTTTTGCTGAACGGACTCCGCAATACCAGTGCAGGAGAAGCGGGTATACTTACAGGTGCGACACCTGCCATAACAGCGATACTCGCAATTGCCGTATTAAGAGAACCTGCCGGCAGCAGAAAGGTTTTCGGAATTCTTTGTACGGTGATAGGTATTTTGGTCATTCAAGGCGTGCTGACACCGGGGAGTGGGTTAGATTTGAAACATATGGGAGGGAATATGCTTGTGCTTTGCGCAGCGGCATGTGAATCTGTCTTTAACACACTGTCACGTATTTCTGCATTAAGGAATTCAGAGGAATCAGCAATGCCATCGAATCCTGTTTCACAAACGACGATCGTGACGGCAATTGCAATGGTACTATGCCTGATTCCTGCGGCGTTTGAACACCCGATAAAGAGACTTGCGGCAATTGACCTTCTGGAATGGACGGCTCTTTTATGGTATGGCATATTTGTGACGGCTCTGGCGTTTATCTGCTGGTATGCAGGAATAAAGCGCTGCGGAGCGTTTACGGCAGCAGCCTTTTCCGGCATGATGCCGTTTACCTCCATGCTGCTGTCAGCAGCATTGTTGGGCGAAAATGCCGATTGGAGGCAGTGGGTCGGCGGCTTTCTCATTATTATAGGAATGTTCCTGATTGGCAGCAAGGGCACGAATATCACGTTACCGATAAACAGGAGCATAAGGTTGAAAGAAAAGCACTTTCAACCTTGAGTTTGTGAGTCAAAAATTAATCTTACTTTTGACCGGCGATACAAAGCCCGAAGAAATCGCTGGTCACTGTTGCACTGTGCAAGTTGGAATGGCGCAGAAGTTCAGTAATTTCAAAAGTAGTATAAGCCGCATTTAGTGAGGTGATAAAGCCGGGGCGCATTTCCTTGGGCTGGGTGGAAAAATACACCATTGCCTTTTTTAGGGGATGTACATCACGGCGCAGATCGGTGATGCAATACCGGCCTCCCGCACGGAGGACACGAAAAATTTCGTCAAAGGCACGGATGGGATTCTCCCATTCATGCAGGGAGCCGTTGGAGATAACCGTGTCAAAGCTTTCATCCTCAAATGGCATATTCATACAGTTTCCCAGAACATACCGGGCCGGTATTCCGTATTCGGCGGCATTTTTCTCGGCGAAGCGGAGCATGGCAGGACTGATTTCGCAGCCGGTAAGAGAAGCAGGATGAAGCTTCGCAGCCAGTTCCAGTCCCACGTAACCGGGGCCGGGGCCGACCTCCAATACATCTCCGCCCTTAATGCCGGAAGCAATCATACCGTCTACGCCGTTCCAACCCTTGTCTCGCATATTACGGGCAAATACATCAAAAGTTTCCACGGTGATTTCATTCTGAATCCCCTCGTTTGTTTCAATAACTCTGTTTTTTACCATGTTCTTCTACCTCCTTTAAGGTGTTCCACGATTGTTCGGCCCAAGTGAGTTCTGCCCGATAGTGCAGAATATGATGTTCAAAAATAATGTCAGCAGAGATTTGATAGTCCTTTGGAATATGTTCTACTGTTGCTTTGCGGTGAGCTTCCAGTCCGTCAAGCGTCTTTTTAAGGCTTGTAATATGCTTGCTGAGACTGTTCAGCAAAGCATCGCTGCCCAGAGAATCCGAAAAATAAAAAGTGCCGTCGATATCAAAGGTAGGGCGGTATTCGATCTGTAAAGTTTGTACGAGTAATTCCCTGAATTTATCAACTCCGGTATCGCTTACCTGATATACGGTTTTTTCCGGACGTGCCCCCTGCTTATCGCGAGTGGCAGTAAGCAGCTTTGCGGCCTCCATTTTTTCAAGATGGTAATATACAGTGGGCAGTTTGATCTGAGTAAAGTCTTCGAGCTGTTCTTCCATCAGCTTTTTAATCTGGTATCCGTGCTGAGGCCCGAATCGCAGGAGTAAGCCGAGAATATATAATGGAATCATACAATCACTTCCTTTCTAAATAGTCAGTACTGAATATAATTATACTCAGTGCTGACTATTAGTCAAGAGAAAAATTAATATAATATAACTTAAATTGAAATATATGTCCGAAAATGGCGAGATTAATTCTGAATCTGTGTTACAATAAGAAAAAAGGAGGATGCCATTATGTTGGAAGGTAAGGATAAAGCATGGTATGCTGCCTTTAAGTCTAAGGACAGCCGCTTTGACGGGCGCTTTTTTGTAGGAGTGTCTTCGACCGGAATTTACTGCAGGCCGGTGTGCCGTGCGAAACTGCCAAAAGAAGAAAACTGTACCTTTTATTCTACGGCGGCAGAAGCAGAGCAGGCGGGCTATCGCCCTTGTCTTTTATGCAGACCGGAGCTTGCCCCCGGCACATCGCCTATGGATGCTACAGCATCTCTTGTAAACAGAGCGGTAAGATTATTGGAAGAAAATTGCGGAACAGGGCAGAGCCTTGAAGAGTTCGCGGAAAGGCTTGGATGTACAAGCCGTCATTTACGGCGTGCCTTTACGGAGGAATATCATGTATCCCCGGTGCAATATTTGCAAACGTGCAGGCTGCTTCTTGCAAAAAGTCTGCTAACCGATACAAACCTTTCAATATTGGATATTGCAATGGCATCCGGGTTTGGAAGCTTAAGGCGTTTCAATGATTTATTTAAAAAGCAGTACAGAATGTCCCCTACAGCATTACGAAAGCTGACTCCCGGGGAAGAGAGGCAACAGACTGATGTGACATTAGCGCTGGGCTACCGTCCCCCTTATCAGTGGAGCCTTATTTTGAAATTTCTGGCCCAGCGTGCGATTTCTGGCGTAGAAGTGGTAGATGAGGAATCATATATGCGTACGGTACGTTTGGTATCGGGAGAGTCAAAGGAGGTATGCGGCTGGATACGGGTAACGAATAAGCCCGCCCAAAACGTATTGAATGTTACGTTATCCTCTGCTTTGCGTTCCGTATTGCCTCAGATACTGGCCAGAATCCGGTGTCTGTTCGATTTATATTGTGATCCGGAAGCGGTAAGTGAAGTTCTTTCCTCCATGAATGACATTCGGCCCGGTCTTTTTGTCCCCGGGACAAGAGTTCCGGGATGCTTTGAGCCTTATGAAATGGCTGTGCGTGCGGTGTTGGGACAGCAGATTACCGTTAAGGCGGCAGGGACATTGGCGGCCAGACTGGCAGAGGCGTACGGCGAGCCTCTTCAAACAGGTATAGAAGGGCTGACTCATGTTTTTCCCACGCCTGAGCGTATGATCACGCTGGAAGGCGCCATTGAGAATCACTTGGGCCCACTGGGGATTACGTCGGCTCGTGCCAGAACAATATTGGAACTGTCCCGCGTATTTGTACAGAAAAAGATAGCTGTTAATCTGTGTTCCCGACCGGAGCGGGAAATGAAGATATTAATGGATATTCCGGGAATTGGAACATGGACGGCACAATATATTGCCATGCGGGCTATGGGATGGCCTGATGTTTTCCTGGATACCGATTACGGGGTAAAGAAGGCCCTTGCGCCATTTGCACCGAAAGAAATACTGACTTTAGCACAGACATGGCATCCATGGCGCAGCTATGCAACAGTTAACTTATGGAATTCATTATAATATGGAATCTTGTTAAATATAAATGAAGGAGGAATGGATATGTTTTATTCAACCAATTATTCCTCGCCTTTGGGCATAATAATGCTGGCGAGCAATGGAGACAGCCTGATTGGCTTGTGGCTGGAAGGCCAGAAATATTATGGAGGCACGGTAAAGGAAAAAATGACGGAAAAGAATGATCTGCCGGTGTTTTCTGATACGAAAGATTGGCTCGATAGATATTTTGCAGGAGAAAAGCCGGCCATCTCTCGGCTTTCTTTGGCGCCAATCGGAGGAGAATTCCGGCAAGCCGTATGGAGCATCTTGTGTGAAATTCCTTATGGTGAAGTCACTACTTACGGAGAAATCGCAAAAATCGTGGCGGCTCGCACTAATAAAGAGCATATGTCCGGCCAGGCAGTCGGAGGAGCCGTAGGACATAACCCAATATCCATTATTATCCCTTGTCATAGAGTTGTGGGTTCTAATGGAAGCCTGACCGGTTATGCCGGAGGTGTGGATAAAAAAATGAAGCTGTTGGAACACGAAGGTGCTGATGTATTAAAACTATTTAAACCTGCTAAGGGTACTGCCCTTTAACTGAAAGAGGATAAGGAGGCAATGTAATGGATACGGATAGATTAATTCAAAAGATGGTGGTTTATTATTCGGGCGATCCCAAGCGAATTCAGCATTTTATTAAAGTGCACAGTTTTGCAAGCCTTATTGGAAAGTCGGAAAAGCTTGACGGGAATATGCAATTTATTTTAGAGACTGCAGCCATTGTTCATGACATCGGAATTAAAGCGGCAGAAATGAAATATCAAAGTGCAAATGGAAAAAATCAGGAATCGGAAGGTCCGCCGATAGCCGAAAAAATGCTGACAGAGTTTTGCTATCCCTCAGACGTTATAGAAAGAGTATGCTATCTGGTAGGGCATCATCACACATATAACAAAATAGACGGATTAGATTATCAAATACTTGTGGAAGCAGATTTTCTTGTAAATATGTATGAAGATGAAATGGAAGCAGATGCTATCCATTCTGTACTTCATAAAATCTTTCGCACAGAAACGGGTATAAAACTTTGTAAAACTATGTTTGCTTTAGATGATTCATTTCAAATGTAAGGACAAGTAAATAACGTAGTTATACCTTGGGACGGATTAAGTATGAGTTACTAATGTGGATATACATTTCAGACTCAAAAATATTCGAATCAGACGTACGCATCGTTTTCTTATTGCATTTTACTACTCAATATGTAAAATACAATCTGGTTAGCTATAACTAACTAGAAACGGAGGTATGTGATGAAAACAATTACACATCAAAACAAAAATCTTACAGTAAGGGATCTGGTGACAACAGGTATATTTTGTGCGGTATTTCTTGTTCTTATGATGTTGGGTGCTGGCTTGCTCGCACCTAATCCGGTGCTTACCTTTCTAATGCCCTGTGCAGTTGCGCTGCTGACAGGACCTGCATATATGCTATTGATTGCGAAGGTGCCGAAGCATGGACCGGTTATCATTCTTGGAGTGGTGATCGGGTTATTGATGTTTGTTACAGGAATGTACTGGATGTGGTCAATCGCTTTGGTACTGCTTGGAATTGCGGCAGATTTGATCGCAGGTGCAGGCCGCTTTCGTAATATAACATTAAATATTGTCAGCTCCGTTATATTTTCCTTGAATCCGATGGGGTCATATCTGATGCTTTGGATCAACAGGGACAGTTATTTTTCTTATATGGTCGGAAAGGGAACGGAGCAATCTTATGTGGATACAATGGGAGCAACCGCACAGAACTGGATGCTGCCAGCAATGATCGCATCGATTATTGTAACGGGTTTGATCAGCGCCATTGCAGGAAAAATTCTATTAAAAAAACAGTTTGAAAAAGCAGGAATGACAGCATGAATTTTTTGAAAGTTAAGGTTGATAAAAAGCGTCAGGGGTTTATAAAGCTGGATCCGAGAACCTTGTTTTTGTTGATATTATTTTCAAATATTGCGATTTTTATCAGTTCATCCATATATAGTGAATTCATTCTCATGGCATCCATTCTTCTTCTGTGCGCATGTTGCGGCATTTTAGGATTCTCTTTAAAGATGGGAGCTACATATTTTATCTTTGTGCTGTTAGATATATTGATCAGCAGATATTTCGGCGACTCATGGATGATCTACGTTGCGGTAGGTATCCGGTTTATAAGAAAAGTGATTCCTGCAGGAACATTAGGTGCCGCGTTGATCCAGACGGTCAGGGTAAGCGAGATTATGGTGAGTTTTTCCAAGCTTTTAGTACCCAGAACAATTACGATACCGCTTACGGTGCTATTAAGATATTTTCCATCTATTGGCGAAGATAGACGCGCAATTAAGAAAGCAATGGCTATGAGAGGACTGCGGGGAGGTTTTTTCATGCATCCTGTCAGAACAATAGAGTGCTTCTATGTGCCGATGATGATGTCGGCATCCAGAAGGGCTGATGAATTGTCCTGTGCAGCGATTACGAGAGGAATTGAAAATCCCAAAAAGAGAACGACGCTTACTGAGGTGAGATTCCGGACGGCAGATTATACCTGCATGCTGTGTGCTGCCGCAGTAACAGTTTTATGTATCCGGGGAGGAAGTATATGGTAATAATTAAAAATATATCTTTCCGGTATAAAGGTTCTTCCGGGCTGAACCTTCAAAACGTAAATTTAGAAGTGCAGGATGGGGAATGCATACTGCTTTCCGGCAGAAGCGGATGTGGTAAGACCACTCTTTTGCGCATGATAAATGGACTGATTCCGCATTACTATGAAGGAGAAATCGAAGGACAGGTCTTCGTAAATGGGAATGATGTGGAAAAAATGAAGATGTATGAGATTGCGGAACAAATTGGAACAGTCTACCAGAATCCCCGTTCCCAGTTTTTTAATATCGATACGGATAGTGAAATATTATTCGGAATAGAGAATATGGCATATCCAAGGGAAGAATTAAAAGTAAGATTTACCGGAACTGTAAAAGAGACAGGCGTGAAAAATCTGCTTGGAAAAAATCTATTTCATCTTTCCGGCGGGGAAAAACAGAAGATAGCGTTTGCCTCCGTATATGCCATGCAGCCCGATATATATCTTCTGGATGAACCATCGGCAAATCTGGATGCACATGCGGTGAAGAGACTGCAAAAACAGATATGTGCTTTGAAGCGGCTTGGCAAGACTATCATTATAACGGAGCACCGTTTATATTATCTGAAAGAAATAGTGGATAGAGTAATCCGTTTGGAGGAGGGCAGAGTTTGTGGAGACTATCCGGCGTCCGACTTTTTTGTACTGCCTGATGAAACGAGGGTACAAAAAGGACTTAGATTATTGGATAGAAATGCTGAATTACCATTTCAAAAGAGTTCGAGTCAAAAGAAATCCGGCCATAAGAAGTGTACATTGGATGTAGTGAATGTGAGTGCCGGATATAAGAAGAATCCTGTAATCCGAAATATCAGCTTTGAGGCATCGGAAGGAGAAATTATAGGAATAGCCGGTCATAACGGTGCCGGAAAATCAACGCTGGCAGAAACCTTATGCGGATTGAACCGTATTCTGGAAGGACATATATTTTATAAGGGTAATGAACTTAAGGAAAAGCAGCGCTGTGCTTTAGGATATATGGTATTTCAGGATGTTGACTATGAATTGTTTGCAGATAGTGTCAGAAATGAATGTGCCTACGGAATGAGCGGAATAGATGCCGGAAAAATATCCCGGATATTGGAAAAATTGAATCTGGATGATTATGAAGAATGTCATCCTGCTTTGCTCTCGGGGGGGCAGAAGCAAAGGCTTGCTGTTGCTGTTGGTATGTTATGCAATAAGAAAATTCTAATATTTGACGAACCAACCAGTGGTTTGGATTATGACAGTATGATGCGTGTTTGCGATCTGATAAGGATGCTGGCAGAGGAGGGTAACATAATATTTATTGTAACCCATGACTATGAATTTGCGTGTAATGTATGTAATAGAATTTTAGTTATGGATCAAGGACAGCTTAAGGAAGATTATGAGATAACGGTAAAAACCAGAAAGAAAATGACAGAATTATTGCTGTAGCCAGGTTGAAAAATAAAAGATTTTTTCGACATCCTGATTTATACGTGTGTTAAAGCACACAGATAGGAGTTAAAAGGAAAGAATCAGCCGTGGAAATTATCCGCGGCTGATTTTACGGTATTCCATAGGAAGAACACCGTTGGATTTCCGGAACAGATCGGCAAAACGTCCGGCGTTGGAATAGCCTACGGCTTGCGCTACCTGACCAATGGATAAATCGGTGTAAGCGAGCAGCTGTTCGGCCTGTCCGATCCGTGTGCTTTGAATATATTCTGAAATAGTACTGCCCAAATAGGCTTTGAAACTTTTTTTAAGCTTGGTGGACCCCATGCATGCAATTTTACAAAGCTGCTCAATAGACAAATCGTCTGCATAATGGTCACCGATATAGGCAGTTACAATATCTAAAAGGTGCTTGTCTGCTTTGGAAATGGTTATGATTTTCTGCTGGTTTATTTTTCGATGATGTTCAAAGACGAGTGACAAGGCTTCAGCAGCTTTGGCATCATAAAACAACTCGGCAGAAATACCCTCCCCGCGATAGGTTGCAAGCTGGTTTAAAAGCATAGTCATTTCAGGAAAATCTACCGATTCATCGATACTTTTAAAGGCATCCTGAGGACTTTGATACAATTCTTTATATTGCTCCTTAAGATAAGATTCATAATAAGCCGGTTCATATTCGATGCCGATGGACTGAATAGGAATATTTTTATGAATAAGCGCTTTAAATGGTTCATAACCGCCCAAGAAGCTTTTGACCACATAGTTGTTCAACCGTTTATAAGGAGTCAGTTCTTCACCGGAAATGGACTTATAGTAAGTGACGCTTAGACATTCAGGAACTGCCATATCTACAACAGAATCTTCATGAAAGCAAAAATCATGAATTTTAATATTATAATGCTTTCCTGAATAAATCCAGTAATAACCATGACCGATCGACTCATTTGCTTTCCAGCATTCCCCGGCAAATGGAAACTGCGCCGGTGCAGTACAGGGTTCGAACAGTCCGTTTTTAAAGACTTTTCTATAGTAATCATTGACGATATTTTTCATTATGTATTCCTTTTTTTAAAATGTACATATAAGACGCTGGCGCATTCAAATAAGACTCAAGTGGATAGAAAGCATTGTATCACAAATATGAATGATTTACTATACTAGTAGACTTTAAAAAAGATTTAAATATTAGGAGAGTGACTGATATGTATAGAAATAAGAAAACAAAAGAAAAAGGAGGATTATCCTTGCTGATGGAATGGGCAGGAAAGGATAAATATTATATTTATTTTGCAATTATTGCGTCTCTGATAGCAAGTGTAATGTCCACAATTCCATACTATGTTTTTTATAAGATGATAGATGCGACGGTAAAAGGAGAATGCAGCGTCCGGCTGGCAGTTCAGTATGGCGCGGTGGCAGTGATCAGTATTCTCATTCGTCACGTGATGATACCGTTTGGCGGGATTCTCTCTCATAAGGGAGCATACCGGACACTGTATAAAGTGCGCTGCATGGTTACGGAACATATGTCTAAGATGCCGCTGGGGAGTCTGAATGAAAGAAGCAGCGGAGAAATCAAGACGGTAATGAATGAGAGTATAGAAAAACTGGAACTGTTCCTGGCACACCATTTAACGGAATTGGTGCTTTACCTCTCCGGACCGATTGTAATCTTTACATATCTGTGTACGGTCAATGTGCCCTTGGCATTGATCAGTTTGCTTCCTTTGCTTTTTATTGGGGGAGTTATGGCCGTGATGTTTGGGAGAATGAGCAAATATATGGAAAGAGTCAATCGGACCGGCGGTTCTCTTTCTGAAGCGATTATTGAATATATAAATGGTATGCGGCTGATCAAAGCGTACAATATGGGGACGAAATCCTTCAAAAAGTATGCGGGTGCTATTGAAGAAACTCACATATTATGGGGAGATATTTCAAGAGCTACCGGACCGCTGTATGCTATTTATGTCGTGCTTCTGGAGTGCAGTATTTTGTTTATTGTACCACTTGGCGGATATTGGTTTATGAATGGTTCTATAAAAGCAAGCGTATTGCTTCTGTTCGCATTTGTGGGAACACAATATCTGACGGATATCAGGCCTTTACAGGAAATGGCATCCAGTCTTTCTTATGTTATGAATGGGGTTGCGCAGGTAAAAAACATTCTGGACACGACGGTATTTCAGGGAACAGAAAAATTTCCGAAGAAGCATGATATTAAGTTGTCCCACGTAGGGTTTTTCTATGAAAAAGGGAAAGCGGTATTAAGTAACTGTAATCTGCATATCGGACATGGAGAGCAGATTGCATTTGTAGGAGAATCCGGTGCCGGAAAGACGACAGCAGTGCAGTTGATATCCAGATTTTATGATGTCACCGAGGGAGAAATTAAGATTGGCGGTATCAATGTAAAAGATATCGATTATGAAGAACTGTTAAAAAATATTTCCATTGTTTTTCAGCAAAGCTTTTTGACGAGCGGCAGCGTATTCGAAAATATTGCAATGGGAAAAGAGACGGCATCATTAGATGAAGTGAGGGAAGCGGCAAAGTCAGCCCAGATCGATGACTTTATCATGGAGCTGCCGGAAGGCTATAACACCTTAGTCGGAAGCTACTTCGGCCGCTTTTCCGGCGGTGAGAAACAACGAATCTGTATCGCGAGAGCAATTCTTAAAAATGCACCGATATTGATTCTCGATGAAGCGACCAGCTCGGCAGATCCGGAAAATCAGATAGAAATCGATCGGGCAATTTCGAACCTTTGCAGGGGAAAGACTGTGATTATTGTGGCGCATAGGCTTGGAATTGTACAAAGCTGTGACCGGATAGCGGTGATAGAGCATGGAACGATAGAGCGGGTAGGGACTTGGGATGAAATACTGCAGAATAGCATATATTTTGCAAAGGCATGGAAAAATTACAATACGGCAAGAGAGATACAGTATATTTCTCCTTCGCAGAGTAAAGTGAAAATGGAGGGAAAATAATATGATAAAACAGGAAGTATTCCGGATGGGAAGAATGCTGAAGCTGTCCATAGGTGGAATTGTCGTGGAAGGATTGCTTAGTATCAGCGGATTTTTGGTATTGTATCAGATACTGGAACTGATTTTTGGCTCGGGCATGGATATCCGCGAATTGCTCATTCTGACCGTTGTTGTTACAGGTATTTTTATTGCAAGGCTTATTCTGTATTCGGTCTCTTATGTAGGCAGTCAAATTGGCGGTTCCGATGTAAGCAGGAATATCAGGATTGCTCTTGGCGATAAGATGAAAAGAATACCGCTGAACCGTTTTATAAAGAACAAAACTGGATTTTACATAAATGGAGCATCCAGTGAAGTGGCTGATTATGAACAGATTCTTACACATAAGCTTTCGGATATTGTGAAACTCTCCGTTCTTGTAATTGCATCCGGACTGGCAGCAGCCTGCATATATCTGCCGGTAGGAATCATTCTTATTATTTCATCTTTACTGTTGATTCCGACCATGTACCTGACGATTCGGAAGGTAAAATTTCATGGGACAAGAAAAAACAGGGCAAGGCAGGAAAATGTCAGTGCCATTACGGAATATATATCGGGAATGCAGACGCTCCGGGCCTATGGCATGGGCGGACGAAAAAATGAAGTCCTGACAAGAGCTATGAAGGATTATTCAGATATCAGCTATCAGTTTGAAAAAGTAGTGCTTCCCATTGGCTCCATTTATATGGGAATCAGCTGGCTGGCTCTTCCGATTATTATTATATTGACTGCAAACGCTTACATGCAAGGGATAATAATACCACAGATATTGATTTTACTGACTATGCTGCCTTTGTATGTGGCGAAGTCCAATGGTTCACTGTTCATTCTTTTTTTATCCTACAAGAATTTGATGCTGTCCAGAGAAAATATTGAAAGAATTCTGGGAGAAGAGGAAGAAACAGCGGATGTGGCACGATTCGAGCCTGAGGATTCCGGTATTGAATTTGAACATATTGCGTTTTCTTACAACTGCGGAGAAGAAATATTAAGGGATGTCAGCTTCAAAATTAAACAGAATAGCTTTACTGCAATTGTAGGTGATTCCGGATCAGGCAAATCCACCATTCTTAATCTGATATCAAAATATTATCTTCCGGATTCCGGAACGATAAGAATAGGCGGATGTGATACAAAAAGAGCATCGTCCGAACAGGTACTGTCAAAGATTTCGGCAGTCGATCAAAATGTATTTTTGTTCAATGATACCGTGAGGAACAATATCCGATATGCAAGAGCAGATGCAACGGACGAAGAGGTAGAAGAGGCCTGTCTGCTCGCAAATTGTGACGGATTTATCCGAGATATGAAAAATGGATATGACACGCAGGTTGGGGAAAATGGAAATCGGCTGTCAGGAGGAGAGAAACAGCGGTTATCCGTAGCGAGAGCATTAATTAAGAATAGTCCGATCATTCTTCTGGATGAAGCAACAGCATCTTTGGACATTGAAAATGAATTACTGGTAAAGCAAGCCATTTCACAGTTGCTGAAAACAGATCGGACTGTTATTATGGTAGCGCATACACTACCGATTGTGAGACATGCAGATCAGATTTTGGTAGTAAATGATGGAAAAATTGTGGAAAAGGGAACACATGAGGAGCTGCTCGAACAGCATGGAAAATATGCGGCTATGTGGAAGGCATCACAAAAATTAAAATAAAAATAGTAAGATTGAGCCATATTGAGAAATCTTATCAGATACAAAAGGGGTGCGTCATTGCATTCCTTTTTCTGTTGCAGTACAATTTATGTGACCGAATAATATTGACGGTCATATAAAAGGAGAAATCTATGCCGCCTATATTTTCAGAAGAAGAAAAAGAACAGATCCGAAGAAGATTGTTGGAAAAAGCGTCGGAGCAAATGCTTGAGAAAGGAATTAAAAATACGAAAATCTCAGAACTTGCAAAAATGGTCGGAATCGGAAAGGGGACCTTCTATCATTTTTTTTCATCCAAGGAAATGCTTGTTATGGAGGTAATGTCTCAGTGGAGAAGGGAAAAATTAGATGCCTTTCAGCAATTGCTGAGTAAAAAGGGAACCATGACCATTGATGAATTGTTTGAGTGGTACCAAAGCGCATTCTTTAATCCGCAGGAGAATCTTATATACAAGATGACTGCGGAAGATGAAGAATGGCTGAAAAAGACGGTTCCATCCGAGCTTATGTATAATCAGGAGCGTGACGAACAGGTAATTCATATTTTATTGGATCATACGACAGGCATTAAGGAGAATCTGGATTATGGAGTTATTGCTAATTTTCCGAAGATTATGGCATATGCTCTGGAAAATAAAGACATGATGAACGAAAAGGCATTAAAAGAAAACTTTCGCCTGATTATGAAGGCGTTATATGAATATGTAAAAGCATAAAATGAGGAGGAGTGAATAGAAGCATGAGCTTAGTAGAATTTCAGGATGTTGTGAAAACCTATGGAACGGGAGAAGGAAAACAGATTGCAGTCAATCATGTTGACTTTACTATCGAAAAGGGGGAATTTGTTGTTATTCTTGGTCAGTCAGGAGCCGGAAAATCAACCGTATTGAATATGCTTGGAGGTATGGATGTTCCGACGCAGGGGAAAGTGATTATTGACGGCATGGAAGTTTCCGCCATGAATGACAAGCAGTTATCCAATTATAGGGCGAAGACGATCGGCTTTGTATTCCAGTTCTATAATTTGCTGCCGAGTCTGACCGCATATGAAAATATTGCACTGACAAAAAACATAGTAAAGGATGCTTTGGAACCGACAGAGCTTCTCAAAGCAGTGGGGTTAGAGGAACACAAGGACAAATTTCCTTCCCAGATGTCAGGAGGAGAACAGCAACGAGTATCTATCGCAAGAGCGCTGGCAAAAAATCCGAGGATAGTGTTAGGAGATGAACCGACCGGTGCACTGGACTCAGAGACGGGAATCACCGTACTCGAATTATTACAGGATCTGTGCAAAAAAAAGCATCATACGGTCATCATAGTGACACATAACGCAGATATTGCGAAGTGTGCGGATAAAGTGATACGGATGAAAAATGGAAAAATTCGTGAAATAATACATAATGAACATCCGCTTCCGGTAAGGGAGGTAAACTGGTAATGCTCATAAGAAAAATGCTTCGTGAGATGCAAACTAATTTTGGACAGTTCTTTTCCGTATTTTTGTTATCTTTTCTGGCAGTATGCATGTTTACCCTCCTCAAGGCCAGCAATGTCGGAGCATATCATGCTCTGAATAATTTCCATCAGAAAACAAATCTGGCAGACGGCTGGCTATATGGAGAAGGATTCTCCGATGAGGATTTAAAGAAAGTAAGAGAGCTTTCTGATGTCACTGATGCGCAGTTGCGTATGCAAGTGACCGGAACTTCCGTAGGGCAGAACAACGCTCAGATTGAGATTTTTCTGGAAGATGAGAATCTTCTGACAAAGCCATATGTGTTAGAGGGGGTTGAATTTAATCCTTCTGATACAGAGCATTTATGGTTATCTGAGCGTTTTGCAAAGGAATGGGACCTGTCGGTGGGGGATGATTTTGCGGTTACATATAATGGAGTGTCGGTAGAAAAGAAAATAGCAGGTCTGATTGCTTCACCGGAATTCAGCTATATGTGTGCAGACACCGATTTGGATGTAGATTTTAAGAATATAGCCTATGTATATATGTCCTACAAGGCATTCCCTGTGCGAGAATATGTGGAGCATTTGATTGCTGCGGGAAAGATCACTGCCAATGATGTGCTGGAGCATACGAAACTGCTGGATGCCGTACTTGAACAATTAGAAGCAAACGGATTGACGAAAGACGCAATCACACAGGAAATGCTGCTGAAAAGAATCGATGGACTCAGTGATGAAAAACTTCTTGCCATGATGCCGTATACGCAGATGATTTTGTCTACTGATAAAGAAGATGTTCTGGCCTTGGAAAATGAAATATCTGAAGCGGTAAATGGCGATTATGCCGTATTTGTGGATAAGGATTCCATTGCAGGAATGAAGGTCCTGGCGGATGAGCTAAGCCAGCATGAGCAGTTTGCTTATATATTTACTATGGTATTTGTACTGATTGCCCTGCTGGTTATTATGACTGCTATGAGCAGAATGGTGGCTAATCAGAGAACCCAGATTGGAACCATGAATGCTCTTGGGATGAAAAACAGTAAAATTATGAGACATTACTTGGGGTATAGTTTTGTCATATCCGCATTAGGAGCTGCTTTTGGTTTAATTGTCGGACCATTGTGGTGGGGGCAGGCATTGACAGAATTGTTCGTATCCTTTTATACCATTCCTGAATGGAAGGCGGCTTATGACAATTCATTTTTTATAGCAGCGGCAGTTGTTGTTCTGGTCTGCACCTGTACATCGTATTTAAGCTGCCGCAGACTGCTTCGTGTAAAGCCATCCGAAGCGCTGCGTCCGGCACCGCCCAAGTCCGGCAAGAACTGTATTTTCGAAAAGCTGCCCTTCTGGAAGGGGCTGGGGTTTACGGTACAGTATAATCTGAGAGATATTTCGAGAGCCAGATTACGCGCTTTTATGGGCATTTTTGGAACAGCCTGCGGCATGATGATTATGGCTTGCGGATTAGCTTGCAATACAACGCTCGATAATGTGTATGATTGGAATTTTGCAAAATTGCAGAATTATGATTATAATATCCAATTTGCAAAGGACATTACGACGCAGCAGGCGGATGCATTTTCGAAACAGTATGGCGGAGAGCTTATTATGGCAGACAGTGTGGAGGTTGCGGCCAAGGATCATGCGCTGTCCGGCGATAAGAAGACAACGGGGGTTGTGGTCACAGAGGGGAAAGGCTTCTATGGAATTACTAATGTAAGGCAGGAGGAGGTGTCCATTCCGGAAGGAACGGTAGCCATTTCTTCTAAGCTTGCACTTTCGCTTGGCGTTGAAGTAGGGGATGGGGTTTATTGGCATATCTATGATAAAAATGAGTGGTATAGAGCTACTGTTGGGGTAATCAGCAGAAATCCTACGAGCAGCGGTATTACCATGCTAAGAAAGGACTTCGAAGAGACGGGCAATAAGTTCTTACCTGCTTTTCTGTTTACGAATGAGGATGTTACGGGTTTGGAACGAACAAACAGCTTGATTACGGCCACACATAGTAAAACGGATCGATTGGAAGCTTTTATGCAATCGATGCAGATTATGTATGTGATGGTAGGAGTGTTGATTGTTTTTGCAGCCATTTTAATCGTAGTTGTTTTGTATAATTCGGGAAATCTGTCTTTTAACGAAAGAATCAAAGAATTTGCCACATTAAAAGTATTAGGATTTGAGAGTAAGCAGATTCAGAAAATACTAACCATCCAGAACCTTTGGCTGTCTGTCATCGGAATATTTCTGGGAACGCCGTTCGCAAAAATAATCCTGCAATATATGTTTGACAGCAATGGCGACAGTTATGATTATGAAGCGGTGATCTCGGCAGGAGATTATATATATGCAGCAATATTTGTACTGGGCATTTCTGTACTCGCAGGAGTTTTTTTCTCCAAGAGAATAAGACGGCTGGATATGGTGGAAGTGCTGAAGGGTATGGAATAGGGGATGGGGTATAAATGTGTCTGCTGCAGAAGTTTTTTGCACCGATAGCGTCAAGCTGGAGATTGGGAAAAGCAGAGGTAATGCGTTGCTGAGAGAGGAGTGTGCAGTACCTGTCCGGAAACGTATCTTGTAAAATAATGTACATAAAACTGGACATAGATAGTAAACTGATGTAATAATAAATATTATTATACTAGGCATTCGGTAAGATACACTTTTATACTGTGGAAGAAAAAAAGGAAGAGAGGAACTGGTTGCCAGATACGGTATCTGGAATCGGGAAGATTATGTCAGAATATTTATCTCCGGGAGTATATGTGGAAGAATTTGATAGTGGTCCCATGCCGATAGAAGGGGTAAGTACCAGCATTACCGGATTTATTGGTTTGGCGGAGCGCGGGCCGGTGGGCGGCTTGCCGGTGCCGGTCAGTTGTTTCGGGGAATTTAGAACAATATTTGGGTATTATCTGCCGGAAAATCAGTTTGGCCCTTACTGCTATCTGGCTTACGCTGTAGAACATTATTTTGCTAACGGGGGAAGCCGTTGTTATATTTCCAGGGTAGTGCCGGAAGATGCGAAAATGGCATCATGTATATTAGAAGGCGGTCAGATGAGGCTGACGGCAAAAGCTCCGGGTGCGTGGGGAAATAAGCTGAGTGTCAGTTTCAAGCCGTCGGCTCCGGATAAGTTCGATATCACAATTCGCAGCATGGATATCTATATGGAGGAAGTGATTTCCGCCGTCTCATTCAATCCTGATGATTCTGACTATATAGCGAATAAATTGACGAAGTCGAAATTAGTAAGTATCGAAGTAAATACCTGCGATACAAAGGCACCGTCCTGCCTATCGCCTGCCGGAGTTGGAGCCGGCGAGTTTTATTCAGTTACATTGAGCGAAGGTTCTGACGGTTCTGTCGATGCTGTTAATGCAAAAGTCTTTACTGGTAAATGCCAGGAGTTCGGAAAGCGTACAGGGCTGCAAGCCTTTTTAGATAACAAGGATGTCAGTATTATAGCTATTCCGGGGATTACTGATGTAGAAGTACAGAAGGATTTGATTGCTCACTGTGATAAACTTGGCAATCGCTTTGCTGTTCTCGATTTGCCACAAGGAAAAAACAGCGTGGCCGATGTACAGTCTCATAGAGAGATATTTAACAGCCCGAATGCTGCCTTTTATCACCCGTGGATAGAGATTTCCGATCCACTGATGAAACGAAGCATTTTTGTTCCTCCGTCCGGGGCAGTCGCCGGAATCTATTCCCGCACGGACGATGAACGGGGCGTTCATAAGGCGCCGGCTAACGAAGTTGTGCGCGGTTGCACCGGCGTGGAATATATGTACAGTCAGGAAGAACAGGATAGAATCAATCCCGGGGGAATTAATTTGATTCGCGTGTTCCCGGGCATGGGTATCCGGGTATGGGGTGCCCGCACTTGTTCATCTGATAGTGTATGGAAGTATGTAAATGTACGGCGGTTGTTTATTTTTCTTGAGGAGTCGATTAGGCAAAGCATTACATGGGCAATATTTGAACAGAATAATCAGATACTGTGGGCCCGAATGACGATAACGATCGGGAACTTTTTAACAAGTGCGTGGAGGAGCGGGATGCTGGCCGGAGTTATACCGGATGAGGCATTTTTTATCAAGGCGGATAAGAGTACAATGACCAGTGATGATATTGATAACGGCCGTTTTATATGCCTTATAGGAGTGGCGGTGGCGAAGCCTGCGGAATTTATCACATTTACGATTGTGCAAAAGACGGGCACTAATGATATAAAATAGAAATACCTGATTTGCAGGTTTATTTATTGTGAAAATAGGCACCTGCCGGTTTTCGCTTGAAAGGAAGATACATTTGAGCAGAAGAAAGAATCAGGGACATCTGATCAAAGAGATATATCCGGATTCTATCGCGGAAGAAATGGGAATTGAAGTAGGTGATATCCTGCTGGCGATTAACAACGAAGAGATAGAGGATGTATTCGATTACAGATATTTAATTAAGGATGAATATATTGAAGTATTAATCAAAAAGCAGGACGATGAAGAATGGCTGCTGGAGATTGAAAAAGATTATGATGACGATTTAGGAATAGAGTTCGACAACAGCTTGATGAGCGATTATCGTTCGTGCAGCAATAAGTGCATCTTTTGTTTTATTGACCAGATGCCTCCGGGAATGAGAGAAACGCTTTATTTCAAAGACGATGACTCGAGACTGTCTTTTTTGCAGGGAAACTATATAACTTTGACCAATATGCAGCAAAAGGATATTGAAAGAATTATACGGTTGCATCTTGATCCGATCAATATATCGGTGCAAACGACTAATCCGGAACTGCGTTGTAAAATGCTTCATAATAGATTTGCCGGAGATAAACTCAAGTATTTGGATATGCTGTTTGAGGGTCACATCGAAATGAACGGGCAGATTGTATTATGTAAGCATGTGAATGACGGAAGAGAGCTGGAAAGATCGATTGAAGATTTATCAAAATACCTTCCTTTTATGCGAAGTGTTTCTGTGGTTCCTGCCGGAATTACAAAGTACCGGAAGGATTTGGCTTCTCTGGAACTATTCGATAAGAAAGAAGCCGGAGAAGTGATTGACATGATTGAAAGCAGGCAGAAGGAATTTTATGAGGAATACGGACTTCATTTTATTCATGCCAGTGATGAATGGTATATTACTGCAGAAAGGGATTTCCCGGAAGAGGAACGATATGACGGTTATATACAGCTTGAAAATGGCGTTGGTATGATGAGAGCTTTCATCGATGAATTTGATGAGGCACTGGAGCTGCTCAAGGAAAGCCTGGAATGCAAGAAAATCAAGAACAATATTTCCAGAACGCTCACTATGGCCACAGGGAAGCTTACTTACCCGACGATTAAGAACTTTGCGGCTCAGATCACGGAGCTTTTCCCTCAAATAAAGATTAACGTATGCTGCATTCGGAATGATTTTTTTGGAGAGACAATCACGGTATCGGGACTTATAACCGGACAAGATTTGATAAAGCAGTTAAGGGAAAGAAAGGATAACGGGGAATGTCTTGGAGACGAATTACTTATACCGTCCAATATGCTGAGGATGGGAGAGCAGGTCTTCCTGGATGATATCACAGTAAGCGATGTGGAAAAAGAACTGGAGATGAAAATAGTTGCATTGGAAACAGGCGGTAAAGAATTTATCGATGGAGTGATTAATGATGATTATTTGATGAGCAGGGACAATGAAAACTTCGTTTATATAAAAGCCTTTAAGCAAAAAGATGAGGAATAAATGAATATAAGTGCGCATTTGAAATAGTTTAAAACTATATCAAATGCGTATTTTTTTGTATTTTTCAAGCTCATAAAAATAAACTATGCTGTTTAGAGGACAGTATTGATGGAAATAGTAAGGAGATTGGTGATGAAAAGTGCAGTAATTGGCTTTCCGAGAGTAGGAAAGTTAAGGGAATTAAAGTTTGCGTCAGAGAAATATTTTCGCGGAGAAATATCGGAAAAAGAATTAAACGCCGTAGGAAAGGCTTTAAGAGAAGAACACTGGCGGTTACAAAAGGATGCCGGCATTGATTATATATCTTCCAATGATTTCTCATTCTATGACGGCATGCTGGATACGACTGTTTTGCTGAATGCGATTCCCGGGGAATACAGGGAGCTGAATCTCAGCGAAAATGGAGTTTATTTTTCGATGGCAAGAGGGTATCAGGGTGCGCAAGGTGATGTAAAAGCCTTTGCTATGAAGAAGTGGTTTAATACGAATTATCATTACCTGGTACCCGAGCTTTCTAGTGATACGAAGATCAAACTTTCGGGAAATAAACCTTTCGATGAATATGAAGAGGCAAAAGCCATTGGAATAGAGACAAAGCCGGTCTTAATAGGTGCGTTTACTTTTTTGAAGCTTGCAAAATATAATAACGGAAAAAATGCGGATGATTTTATGGAAGATATCATTCAGTGTTACAAGAATATTCTGGAAAGGTTTGAACGACTTGGTACTGAGTGGATTCAGATTGATGAACCGGCTCTGGTAACTGACCTTTCGAATGCAGATATTGCGCGATTTGTAACATTATATAAAGAAATATTGAAGGGTAAAAATAAATCTAAGGTGTTGCTTCAGACCTATTTCGGAGATGTAAGAGACTGTTACCGGGAGCTTGTGTCTTTGGCCTTTGACGGGATCGGATTGGATTTCCTGGAAGGAAAAAAGACGCTTGAGCTTATAGAAATAAATGGATTTCCGGAAGATAAGTTCTTATTTGCCGGGGTTGTGATTGGAAAAAATATTTGGAAATGTGACTATCGAATAACGCTAAAGCTGCTTAACGAAATCAAGCAATATGCGAATCAAATTGTTATAGCGACCTCGTGTTCACTGCTTCATGTTCCGTATACCCTGGAAAATGAAACAAAGCTTGAAGACGGTATCCGAGAGCACTTTTCATTTGCAAAGGAAAAACTTTGTGAACTTCATGAGCTTTCTTATCTGGCAGAAGAAGATTTTGAAGCATCTCGTAAATATATAGATAATCAAAAGGTATTTAAGACGGCCAGGCTGTATGAGGATAAGAAGGTACAGGCAGATGTTTCCGCCCTTTCGGAAGAAGACTTTAAGAGAAAATCGGACAGGCAAGAACGGAAGCAGATTCAGAAGAATCATTTTCAATTGCCGTTGCTGCCAACAACAACAATCGGATCATTTCCTCAGACGCTGGAAGTGAAGAAGAACAGGAGCAGCTTCCGGAAAGGTGAAATTGATCAGGAGACATATGACAGGCAAATATTTTTGTTCATAGAAGATTGTATCAGAAAACAGGAAGAGTTGGATATAGATGTACTTGTGCATGGAGAATTTGAACGCAATGACATGGTAGAGTTTTTCGGTGAAAATCTTGCCGGTTATGTATTCACTGAAAAAGCGTGGGTTCAGTCTTATGGCACGAGATGCGTAAAACCTCCGATTATTTTTGGAGATGTAAAGCGTATCAGACCCATTACCGTTAAATATTCCGAGTATGCTCAGAGCTTAACTGATAGGCCGGTTAAGGGAATGCTTACCGGACCTGTTACTATATTGAACTGGTCATTTCCCAGAGAAGATATCAGCCTTCAGGAGATGGCATATCAGATAGGAATTGCGATTCGGGAAGAAGTGTGTGATCTGGAAAGCGCAGGAATTAAAATGATACAGATAGATGAAGCAGCGCTTAAGGAAAAGCTGCCCATTAGACGGGAGGAATGGTACAGTGAATATTTGGACTGGGCGATTCCGGCATTTCGCCTCTGCCATAGTAAAGTGAATCCGGAAACACAGATTCATACACATATGTGCTACAGTGAGTTCGAGGAAATCGTAAAGGATATCGACAATATGGATGCAGATGTTATTTCGTTTGAAGCATCCCGTTCAAAGCTCACTATTATTGACGCTTTGCAGGCAAATCATTTCGAGACAGAGGTAGGTCCGGGGGTGTATGATATCCACTCACCGAGAGTGCCGACGGTAGAAGAAATTGTTCAGGCTTTGAAGAGAATGCTGGAAAAGATAGATAAAAATGATTTGTGGATAAACCCGGATTGTGGCTTGAAGACAAGGGGTGTTACGGAAACGGATGCGAGCCTTAAGAATTTGGTGGAGGCAGCAAAAGCAGTGAGGGCGCAACGATAGCCAAGGCTCAATATTATGAAGCGCAAAGGGTCAAAGGCATATTCATCCCGATGTCATTAGCGAGTCTAGAATAAGAAAACGGTACCGGGTGAAAGCTTAATAGATTCTAATCGGTCAATAGGGAAAAAAGCATTGAAACCGAAAATAATTAAAAATTCAATGCTTCTTACCCTAATTAGACCATTCCACATATTATTCGCACTGCTGATAATCCTGAAGGAAATCCTTAAGCGACTCTGCCGCAATGCTAAGCTCATCAACACAAGGAAGATATACGATACGGAAATGATCGGGCTTTGCCCAATGAAAGCCGCCGCCGTGTGTAAAAAGTATCTTCTTTTCTTTAAGAAAATCCAATACGAATTTTTCGTCATCTACAATATGAAATTTTTCAATATCCACATACGGGAACATATAAAATGCTGCTTTGGGCTTTACGACACTAAGCCCCGGAATATCGGTTATGGCATTGTATATATACTCTCTTTGCTCATAGATTCTGCCTCCCGGCAGCAGCATCTTTTTGGCATCCTCAAGGTTTTCCAGTGCAGTTGGTATTAAGGATTGTGCCGGAACATTGGAACACAGCCTCATGGAAGAAAGAAGATTAATACCTTCTATATATCCCTTTGCCCTGGATTTATCTCCGCAAAGACACATCCATCCACAGCGATAGCCCGCTAAGAGATGAGACTTTGATAAGCCGTTAAAGGATACGGTCAGTAAATCCGGCGCCAGCGAAGCTAACGCGATATGCTCAAGTCCATCCATAACGAGGCGGTCATAGATTTCATCGGCAAATAGAATTAACCCATGCTGTCTTGCCAGTTCTACGATCTGGAGAAGAATTTCTTTCGGATAGAGCGCACCGGTGGGATTATTAGGATTAATAACGACAATAGCCTTTGTCTTATCCGTAATTTTATTTTTCATATCTTCGATATCCGGATACCATTCATTTTGTTCATCACATATGTAATGTACAGCAACTCCGCCTGACAATGTAATGGAAGCGGTCCACAGCGGATAATCGGGTGAGGGAACAAGCACTTCGTCACCGCTGTTTAAAAGTCCCTGCATACATAATGTGATCAATTCGCTGACGCCATTTCCGGTATATATGTCGTCCACAGAAACATCAGGCATATTTTTGCTCCTGCAGTATGCTGCGATTGCTTTTCTTGCGCTGATCAGTCCCTTGGAATCCGAATAGCCTTCCGTGTTCGTAAGATTTTCCGACATGCTTTTTATTACTGCGTCCGGTGCTCTGAAGCCAAACGGCGCCGGATTTCCAATATTCAATTTCACTATTTTCTCTCCAGCCGCAATCATTCTGTTGGCCTCATCCATAACAGGTCCCCTGATGTCATAGCACACATTGTCAAGCTTCGATGATTTTTCAAACGTTCTCATAGTAAAAACCTCCTAATATTTTTTCTGTAATAGGAACCCCTATTACATAAGCAATGGATACGCAGCTGCGCGCGCGGAACAAAAGCTGTTCTGACAAAGAAAAAGCCCCAAGCGTAAATCTTTACGCTTAGGGCGAATATGCTAATATCCGTGTTACCACCTAAATTCAGGAAAACCTGCTCTCATCCATCACAATCATGATGTGTCCCTGTAACGTGGGAATACGTCGAAACCTACTAAGCATATCATTCCAAATGCGCCTTTGGGCTCCTCTGCTCCGGAACTGCTTCACCATGAACTCCATAAGGATTCTCACCAGCCATCCTCTCTCTGAAACTTCATTCATGCTTACTACTTTCCTTCATTGCATTTATCTTTATCATTAAATGAATTTTAATTACTTATAGATGTTTTGTCAATAGTCTTTTTGCATAAAAGTTATTATATATTTAAGCAGCGTCTTAAGTGCAAGCAGCATTTTTATGGATATTCATAACTTTTCTAAGATTCCTTGTTAGTGAACCATTCGTCTTTCGTGTTAAAGACTGCGTTATAGGAATGAAAAGCCGGTGCGTAGACTGTAAACATTTTCAAATCAATTGGTCCCATATTAATTACGTTATACCATATACCGGCTGGGACAAATGCCCCAAACCCGCTGTATAAGAGTGATTGAAAATTAAGGCAATTTTCGCAGTTGCCCATAGTTATCAATGCGCTGCCCTGTTCAATATAAAAAAACTGATCTGAATTTTGGTTTATAGATAAACCGGTTTCGGAACCGACAGGTACAGACATGAGCGCAAACTGCATATTCCGGCTGGTCCACTTTGTGGCAAAGAAGAGATTGTTATTTATGGCTTCCAGTGCTAAGTTAGTTACAAAAATACTAGAGGTTTCACCCATATTGCCGGAAGCACCGGGTGATTCACCAGTGTTAAAGTCCATGTAATTACTCCTTGAGATTTCTTATAGTATTATTATATGTATATGCGGAATGCAAGTGTAAAAGTTTGTCGAAAATTATGAAATTTAGAATTTAATTTCTTATGATTTATGGTTTCGCCTCGATTAAAAAGACGTTATCCGTACTGTTTGCTACATCCATGGCAGTATCGCAAAGGATGCATCACAGGTGATCGGATTGCCTTATAGGATTAGGGTGTCAAAAAGGCATAGGCCTTTGATATAAATTTGTACCTTGAAAAATTAACACGATATGAAAAAACACTCATTTTTCTGGTATAATAATGATATCGAAAAACAAGGTGACATTTATGGCATTTCTAGCAAACAGTAATCAGCAGATAACTTTGGAAGACAGCACGTTTCATCTCACCGAGCGGGAAAAGACGTTCCCAGATAAGTCCTGGGCTAAAATGTTTGCGGAAAAATCTTTTTTTGTAAAGAGGAGATCAGGTAACAGCATATGAAAAAAACAGCAATATTTATGGCAATTCTGGCGGCAGTCTGCTATGGAATCAGCGCTCCCGTCTCAAAAATTTTATTAGAAGAGCTTTCTCCCGTATTCATGGCATCGCTTCTCTATCTGGGTGCCGGAGCAGGGATGCTTATCGTAAATCTGTTAAGAGGAAAGAGGTCAGAACAGAAGGAAGCGAAAATTACGAGAAACGAGCTTCCTTATGTAGCCGGAATGATAGCCCTGGACATTGCGGCCCCGATTTTTCTTATGCTCGGTCTAAGCCTTACCACATCGGCGAACGCGTCTTTGATGAATAATTTCGAGATTGTGGCAACGGCGGTGATTGCTTTAGCAATTTTTAAGGAAGCGATAGGGAAAAGAATGTGGATAGCCATATTCCTCATCACCGCGTCGAGCATGATTTTATCTGTTGAGGATTTTAGTACATTTTCCTTTTCCATAGGCTCGTTATTCATATTGCTAGCCTGCGTCTGCTGGGGCTTTGAAAACAATTGTACGCGGATGCTGTCGCTAAAAGACCCATTTGAAATCGTCATTATCAAGGGTTTCGGCTCGGGCTTTGGCTCCCTTCTTATAGCGGCTGTCTCATCCGAAATCATTTTTCACGGGGTTTATATCGCTTTTTCTTTTTTGCTTGGATTTGTGTCCTATGGACTTAGCATTTTCTTTTACATCCGCGCGCAAAGGGAGTTAGGGGCAGCGCGCACAAGTGCATATTATGCTGTTTCGCCATTTATTGGTGTATTCCTGTCGTTTATGATTTTCGGTCAGGATTTGACTCTTTCGTTTTCTGTTGCGGCCGTTATTATGGCGGCAGGGGCATACCTGGCGGCGTTTGAGAAACATGAGCACACCCATGTACATCATGAATCGGATCATGAGCATAGGCATAATCATAATGATGGACATCATATCCATACTCACGATTATCCGGTAGAGGGTGAGCACAGTCATCCTCATATCCACGAAGAAATGGTACATACCCATGTTCACACCCCGGACCTGCACCACACTCACGAGCATTAAATTATAAAGGCGAGGAAACCCCAAAGGTGACATGCATCTGCTTACAGTAAGCAGTGGAGCTGTCAGGATTTCCCCGCCTTTTAAATATTAAAACCTTATATTCTTATTTAGATTATGACGTCTTGAAGCCTGCTACCAAGACCTGCAATTCTTTGATGCGGTCATTTACATTGTTGCTGAGGTCGGCAATAGAAATCATGGATGCGAGAATTTCCTCAGAACCGGCGGAGGTTTCCTCTGTAGTAGCAGCATTTTCCTGTGCGCTGGCGGAAAGGTTACTAATATGCGACACCACATTGTTGCAGCTTAAGTTCATCCGGTCGTTGATACTTTCTAACGCATCGATTTGTGTGTTGATGACCTCCAGGTTGTTGGCGATAGCCGTATATTTGTTCTTCGTATCATCTACGCTCTTGGTCTGTACCTGTACCGTATCCCTTGCCAAATAACTCTGTTCCTTTGCCAAGGCAGCATTTTCTTGTAATTCCTTCAGCATCGCGTTAATGGTTCCTACGGACTCGGCAGATTGTTCTGCGAGCTTGCGTATTTCATCGGCGACCACGGCAAAGCCCTTGCCTGCATCTCCCGCTCTGGCAGCTTCAATGCTGGCATTCAGGGAGAGAAGGTTGGTCTGCTCTGCGATTTCCGAAATGAGAGAGCTGGCTTCCCCTATCCGGTCGGCGCTGGTATTTATTTTATCTATGACTTCCAATATCCCCAAGAAAATTTTCTGACTGTTCTTATTGATCTCGGTAAGGCCGTTTACCACATCTAATCCTTCCATCCCGGCTTTGTTTATCTGTTTGGAAGCTTTTGCCAGAAGTGCGCCGCTTTCGGCGCTCTGTCCGATGACTTCTTCTAAATTCACAATTTCTGATGCTGACTGTTCCGTATCTGTGGCCTGAGAGGTGGCAGTGCTTGCAATTTCTTCAATTGCTCTTGCGATTTCTCCCGTGGCAACGCTGACCTCATCGGTGCTTCTTACCATTGTTTGGGAGGAGCTGCCTATTTCGAGGGAGGCGACACTTATTTGCCCTACGATTTCCTGCAGGGAAGCGAGCACAGTATTGAAGGAAGAGGATAGAATTCCCAGCTCATCCTTGCTGTTTAAAGAAAGAGTATCCTGTGCAAGGTTCTTTTTTGCCAGTTCGTTCATGCTATCGGTTATCTCATTGATATGCTTTCTTAAGTAACGTATAGTTATTAGGGCGAGGATCATAATTACCGCGATAAAAAAGATAGCTGCCGAGGTTACCCAGAGGATTTGGGACTGAATCTCTTGCTCCAACTGGGTGGAGCTATAGTCACTATACAGAGTGAGCAAATCCTGCATCTCATTGAGGCACTCTCTTGCTGTATCAAAAGATTCGTCCATCATATGAAAGTCCCCTTCCCCTGTCTCCGGGTTATAAGCGGACTGCCAGATAGCGAAATTCGTGTTAAACTCATCCAAAAGATCCTTTACTGTTTTATCCTTTTGCAGGAACCCCTCCGGATCATCGGCGTTTTCAGAGCCGTTAATCAGTGCGAAAAGAATGTGAGGAGTGTAATAATCCATTAACTGTGAATCGTTTTGCAGATATTCCGCAACCTTATTGGCATTGTCGATTGTCTGCTGCGCATTTTCTTTGTATACGGCCCTTAGATCTGTGAGCTGTTCAGAGTCGGAAGCATCCAAGGAGTTAATGCGTAATGCGGCTTCGTTGGCTTGATAGAAATCCCTGTCGCTGCTCAGCAGGCTTACGTGTGTCATATATAGATTAACATAAAAAATATCCCGACTGCGTTTATAGGTGGAATTGACGGTACTGTCAAATAAGAACAGCAGCAAACATAATCCCAAAATGGTAGGTAACACAATTAAAAGCAATTTGTTTCTAATCGATAGATTTTTAAACATCATTTGTCGCCCTCCTGCAATAAGTTATCGAATAAGTAAATGTCTCTGCCCCTTAGACATATTATATCATTGTTGCTATGGAAACACTATCAATAAATATTGTGAGAAGATGAAGTTATATACGATTTTGAGAAAAAACGTTTTTATTTTTGAGTATATTCTTCACTTTCTTTTTGGATAGTATATGACTAGAATGTGAGTACTTGAAGTTTTTCTCTTTTGTATTAAAATTATAGTTAAGAGTAATGTTTTATGCTGCGCATTTACAAGAAGTGGTGTTGTGAGCCTGTTTCGCGATTGACCGGCGCAGATGCATTAGTGAAATAAAAGTTGTCTTTTGATGAAATCACTTAAGTGAAGGAGGTTGTAATTTGAAAGTATTACTTATTAACGGAAGTCCTCATGAGAAGGGCTGCACGTACACCGCACTGTCGGAGGTTGCAGGTACGCTTGAGAAGAATAAAGTAGAAACGGAAATATTATATCTTGGTACCAAGCCGGTGGCAGGCTGTATTGCCTGCGGGAAATGCGAGGAAACCGGCCGTTGCATTTTTAATGATAAGGTAAATGAAGTGTTGGAAAGACTGGATGAATATGATGGCATGGTTGTAGGCTCCCCTGTTTACTATGCCAGCGCCGCCGGACAGCTTTGCGCCTTCCTCGACAGGTTATTCTACAGCGGAGGAGACCGTATGGCAGGTAAATGCGCCGCTGCTGTTGTGTCCTGCCGTCGTGGTGGTGCCAGCGCTGCCTTTGACCGCCTGAATAAATACTTTACCATCAGCAATATGCCCGTGGTCTCCTCTCAGTACTGGAATCAGGTACATGGCTTTACGCCGGAGGATGTAAGAAAGGATGAGGAAGGATTGCAAACCATGCGGACCCTCGGAGAGAATATGGCATGGCTTTTGAAGAGCGTGCAGGCCGCACGTGAAAAGGGATTGATGCTGCCGCAGTATGAACCGTATGTGGCGACTAACTTTATCCGTTAGTGGATCTTTGCTTTTTGCGAATCCCAGTGATGTGGTTTGAGACATTTTATAGTCGTATTTATATTCTTTTATTATTCTCTTATGATGAGACTTAAATAAGGTACCTCCTAAGCCGCTTTATAGCTTTTGGGGGTACCTTTGGTATTGTAATTAGGAACTATTGCAGTATAAGTGGATGCGCAGCTACGCGCGCGGAACAAAAGCTGTGCTGCCAAAGAACTTGGTCGCGAGAGTGTGCGAAGCGCACTTTTGTTCAGCAAGGAATATGAAGGATTGCACGGCCTTTTCAGGGGATTTCCTCCGTATCAGAGGTGTGCGGGTCCGCTGCTTTCCCAAATTACAAGTTCCGGTGAAAAATCGACGGCATCCTGAGCAGGCAGCCCCTGTATCTTGTCAAGCAGCAGCTTGATAACATGGCGGCCCAGCAAATCGTTGTGACGGTCCAGACTGGTGAGCCGGGGGGTTAAGTACTCGCCGTCATAAAAGCGGTCACAGCTTACCAAGGAGATATCCCCGGGGACGGAGAGCAGCCTGTCCGATATTGCGCGCAGTGCGCCCAATGATACGTTGTCGTTCATTGCGAGCAAGGCGGTAACAGGGGTCCCGCAGTCAAGAATCTGCAAGGCGGCATGGTAGCCGTCGGCCATATAATAGTCGGAGGTAGCAACGAACTCCGGTGCATCCTCCAGCTTCAATTCTAAAAGTGTGCGGTGATAGGCATCCAGACGGGATTCTGTAATGTAGACTTCCCGTTCGCCTCCTACGAAACCAATTCTTTTATGACCTAATGAGGCCAGATAGCGAATGGCCGTGACGATTCCGCTGTCATTTTCCTTATTCACGAAAGTGCAGGGAATATCGGGGAGCTTTCTCCCGATTACTACGGCGGGCACGGTAGAAGCGAGACGTTTCAGGGCTTCTATGTAGCTGTCGCCGATTTCACATAAGTCGATTTGCCCTCCGGCAATGATGACTCCATCCACTTTTTTATCTAAAATCATCTGAAAGTAAGTTTCTTCCTTCCGGCGTTCGCCCGAAGCGAAGGAAACCGCTGAAAATGCTGTATTACATAAAATAACCGAATAGCCTGACTGGTGGGCAGCCCATTCGATTTCGGAAAACAGCGTGGAGAAGTAAGGATTGGTGATGTCGGGAACGATAACGCCAAGTGTCTTCGTCTGCTTCAGGATAAGCCCTTGTGCCAGCGGGTTAGGGGTGTAATGATATTTATCGATGACCTTCTGAACGCGCTCCTTCGTCTTTGCCGATACGGGAACCGTGTTGTTTAAGACGCGAGAGACGGTCGCGATGGAGACTCCGCTCTCTTCCGCAATTTGTATGATTGTAATATTTTTATCCATAAAGTCCTCCTCGCCTACTATATTTTATCATGGGGAAATACAGTTTTCAATCGGTAAACTCCACATGATATCGTTAGTTTATTGTAAGACTTTATTGGACGGAGAGTACGCTCGATGTGTGCAAACGTAATTTCTGTTTCGATGCGGACCCCGATGGTGTGATAAGCCTGATAGTAATACTTGTAAAAGTTTGAAATCATCATTTACTTTTATACGTAGTATTTATTTTCGAAAAAAATAGATATAAATAAAAAGTGAAATAATATAAAAACCACTTTTTTTTTGTAACAAAACACTAAAATATATAAAGATGATTCTTGAAAATTAAACAATTGTTTTAATAATGCTATAATATTATAATTATATACGAAAATATACGAAAATAGAATTTATCAAAAGAAGGAAAGGGAGAGGTGTGGTTCTTATGTTCAAAGTTGAAGGGGGGAAGACAATGAAAAGCGTGTGTAAAAGATTAATTAGTTATTTGCTGGCATCTGTAATGATACTGTCCATGCTGCCGTCATTGCCTGCCAAAGCGGCTGAAAAGGGTGCCAATCTGGTGCCGACCATAGAGTCGGACGGACAAGTTATCTTTTATTATCAGGGGGATGGAACCGAGGAGGAAGTGTATGTCAAGGGTTCCTGGGATACTTCCTGGGGACAGTATTTTTACATGAACAAGGCGGAAAACGATTTCTGGAGTGTGACCTCCACGGGATTGGATGCCGGAAAAAACTATGAATACGGAATTATGGTAAAGAAAACCGGGGATGCAGAAGCAGGATGGATAAACCAGCCCAACCAATCGGCATCCGGCGCTAATCCCCAGATTATCAGGAATCCCAAAACAAATGCAAATGGAACGGTTACGTTCTATTATTATCCTTCTTCTGGTGAAGCGGCGGGAGATATAAAGGTTACCTATACGGATAGCGAAGAACAAAGTGAAGAAGTAGGATTTGCCCAGGATGCCAATTATCCTACCGTATACTCCGCGACCACAGGAGTGCTGAACGGCACGTATACCTATGAGCTGAGCGTCGGCGGTAACCCGATGCCGTACTACAACAGCAATACAGATACGTTTACCGTCAGCGGCGCCGCACCGGAAGCTGATCCGTCGAAGCAGAGTCCGGTAATAGAAGATGGCGGCAGCGTGACCTTTTACTATTATGATCCTACGGCAAGCGAAGTGAAGCTGGCCGGTAATATGACTGATTGGGCGGCCGGAGCCCGCCCTTTGACTTATGACGGCGCCACCGGATATTGGAGCGTTACGCTGACACAACAGCAAAATGGTATTTATGAATATAAATTCATCATAAATGGAAGCTCCTGGCAGAAGGATCCTCTGAATATGGGGACAGGGGAGAATAGTACCTATACGTTAACGAATGGATATATACCGGATGTGGTAAGTCCAGTAGTAAACGGAAAAACTGTCACCTTTTATTACAAGGGAGCATCTACCGATACGGTAGTTCTGGCCGGCGATATGAATGGCTGGAAACCGGACGGGGAAGATGCCGCATATATGACGGATTATGACGCCTCTTCCGGCCTTTGGTCCATGACCCTTCGCCTGGAACCGGGGACGTACTCGTATAAATATGTGGTAAATGGCAATTGGATAAACGATCCGGCGAATACAGCCCCTCAGGCTGGTGGTAACAGCACATTTACCGTGGCGCAGCTGCCGGACGGCTATTACACATACAATATTTACTACTATGATACCAGGCATACCGGACAAAAGGATGCTGCTCTCTGGATATGGGAAGACGGCGGAGTGCCGGGAGCGGAATATCACTTTACCGGGCAGGAAACAATAGAAGGACATACATGGCTTAAGGCTGAGTTAGATTTGAACTTTAATAACCTGAGCGTTATTCCCAAGAAATATTCGCCCGGAGCAGTAGACTGGGGATGGCAGGACGTAACGAGAGGGCATGATTTTACCGGTGTGGATACTGCGAGAAATTTGTATCTGATATTCGGCGATTCCACCGCTTATACGGAATGTCCTGATCTTTCCGCCATATCGGAGGAAGACCGTTACGTAGTGGTAGAATATACGAGGCCGGGCGGGGATTATGACAACTGGAATATTTATACATGGAACAGCGGCTATGGCTCAGAGGTAACCGTACCCTTTGAAAAGATAGCGGATGGCAAGGCTGTCGCCAAAGTGCCGGTAACGAAATCGGTAGCGGAACTGAACTTCTGTGTGCGCTACAGTGAGACGGACAATCCCTGGGCCGAGAAGGACGGCGGGGATCATTCCGTTAAGATTCCTGCGGACCAGACGATAGCAAAGGCCAGATTTGTACAGAACAAGGGCATAACGGAGATACTGCCATATAATATCGGCTATGAGATCGACGCGGCGGCCGGCAGTGTGAGTTTCTACTACCGCGACAATGCTCTTTTCCGTGATGGAAGACAGGAAGAGCTTGCAGGCAAAGTAAAAGTATGCATTGATGGTGTGCCGGGGGAGGAGAGCGCAGATACTATTTATAATATGACCTACGATACGAAGAATGAGCGGTATGTCTATGTGCACAACAGCCTGACAGAAGGAGAACATACTTATTGCTATTTCATAGATAATGAGCGGAAGCTGGATGCTTACAATACGAAGACAGATGCTTCCGGGCTTATGTCCGTATATGAATACCATTCTTTTGCGGCGCAGGTAGGGACGAGCCTGGCGTACGCGAGTATGGACTACAATGACAACAATTTGCTGATCATAGAGCTGACCGATGACCAGGGACAGCCAATTGAGGGCATGGAGGCAACAGAGATAACGGCAGACTTAAGCAGTCTGGGCGGTACAAAGACCTCGGTAGACCCTGAGCTAATGGCACTATCCTTTGGCGTGCGCTATAGCAGGGCGGCCGGCAGGGCGGCTATTCCGGTAACGGTTAAAGATCAGTACGGAAATATATATACCGGAAGTGCGGAGGTGGAAATAAAAGCCCGGGAAAAGGGAAATGATTTCGACTGGGACGAGGCGGTAATCTATTTTGCGGTAACGGACCGTTTCTTTGACGGCAATGCGGCGAATAACGATGCTGACGGCATCGGAGATTATAACACCGGCGTGAACGGAAGCTCCAGCTATCATGGCGGAGACTTCGCAGGACTTACACAGAAGCTCGATTATTTGAAGGAGCTCGGAGTCAATACGGTATGGATCACTCCTATCGTGGAAAATTATATGGCAGACGGTCTGACGACGGATGTGGCGGGCGTCAAGTCCTATGGATATCACGGATATTGGGCGAGTAACTTCGAAAAGCTGAATCCTCATCTGGGCAGCGAAGCCGATCTGCGTACTTTAGTGGATGAACTGCATCGCAGAGGAATGAAGCTGATGGTGGATGTAGTGCTGAACCACACCGGTTACAATACCAATGGAACGAATATTACAGGATATTTCAATGAAAAACTGCCGGGTAAGGGAATGATCAGAAATGCGCAGAACACGGTAAGCGGCAGTGAAGTACTGGACAGTCTGGCAGGCTTGCCCGACTTTGCCACGGAGGATGCGGATGTACGTAACCTGTTGATTGCATGGCAAAGCGCATGGGTATCGGAATTCAATATCGATTACTTCAGGGTGGATACGGTAAAGCATGTAGAAGATACTACCTGGGCAGCTTTCAAGAATGCATTGACCTTGATCGATCCGGAGTTCAAGATGATCGGAGAGCAGTCGGGAGCGGGCTATGCCACCTCCGCAGGAAAACTTCGGACCGGCGAGATGGACTCTCTGCTGGATTTCGATTTTAATGACAAGGCCATCGATTTCACGACCGGAAAGATAAGTGAGGTAGAGACCTTCTTGGGTAATAGAAGCGAAGGGATCGATAATACTGCCATGATGGGAAGCTTTCTTAGCAGCCATGATGAGGATGGACTCAGATATCGCCTGCAGACGGAAATGGGAATGAGTGAGGAAAGCAGCTATGACGCGATGAAAGTTGCGGCAGCGCTTCAGATTACTTCCAAAGGACAGCCGGTTATCTATTATGGAGAAGAATTAGGACTAACCGGAGCTAACAATTATCCTTACCAGACGAACCGTTATGATTTCGACTGGTCAATAGCAAATGACGATAATGACATGCTCAGCCATTACCGGACATTGCTTTCTATAAGACAGGAATATAGTGATGTCTTTGCAAAGGGCAGCCGCAGTACCATACTGGTATCCGAAAAAGATGGATATGATATTTTTAAAAGAAGCTACAACGGAACTGATTTGTATGTCGCTCTGCAGACGAAGAACCAGGTACAGCAAGTGAAGTTTAATATGGGCAAGGCAGGAGATGCCGTTACTGACCTGTACAGTGGGAACGGATATACGATAGCGGCGGACGGCAGCGTACAGATAACGCTTCCGAGCGCAGCAGATGGTGGATGTGCAATCTTTGCAGTTACAGACTCGGGCAAGGAACCGGAGAAACCGGTTACCCCTGAAACGAACAAGCCGGGAACCAATATATCGGCCGGCGTATCGGGCAGCGGCTCATCCTCTGCTTCGGGAAGCGGAAGCGGCAGTCCGCAGGTAATGGTGGACTGGAACCGTATTGCTTCTGAGCTGAGAAGTCAGGCAGCGGGCGGCTATATCAACGGCAAAGCACCGGTAAAAAATGTGCTGTCAGGCAATCATATTATAGTGCCTTTCGATGTAATACAGATATTGAGCGAAAAGCAGATGACATTGGCAATGCATACCGGAGAGAATCTCGCCTTCAGTATCAGCGGAGAGAACATGCTGAAAACGGTAAAAACAGGGGGACTGAATCTAACGGTGCGTCAAGGCAAGTCAGTGGCTCCGGCAGCTTTAATCGATGAAAAAGTGCAAAACACCGTAACAAGCAGACAGATTTCTGTAGTGAGCCGGGACAGCTTCGGTATGGTCGTAAATATGCATCTGGCTCTTGGGGCGGAAAATGCGAACAATTATGCAAATCTGTACCGTTACAACGAGCAGCGGAAGCAGATGGAATATCTTGGATCTTTCCGCATCACAGATAACGGGCAGGCGATGTTCGGTATTACGGGCGGCGGCGAGTATCTGGTTACTGTCACAAAGACATTGCCTGCGGAGAAGGTGGGAGGAATGTATACGATTATGAAAGGGGATACATTATCGGATATCGCGTCAAGATTCGGAGTGAAGCTTAAGGATTTGATTGCAGCGAATCCGGGAATTGCCAATGCGAACAGGATTCGACCGGGACAGCAAATTACCCTTCCATAAATATTGAGTTTTTCTGATTTTAATAAAGATACCGGTGCACCGCTTTTGAAAGCGGGTGTACCGGTATCTTTTTAATTCTGTAACAGGAAAATGCTCCTATTACAGAACAAATGGATGCGCAGCTACGCGCGCGGAACAATAGCTGTGCTGTCAAATTGTATTATCTCAACAAAACGCGAATAAAAGGAGTGAATATATGGAGTAAAAGCAGGAGAATATGATTGACATCTTTAAATCTCGGTAGTATATTGAAAATAGAAATGTAAAGGTTTTCAGAAAACGTTTACAGAAAGCTTTAAATGAAAAATTATTAGTCCGGATTTTAGTTGGTGGAGATGAGAACATCCACGCTGACAGCATGAAGATAATGAATAATGGAAAGAAAAGTTAGACTAACTATTAAAAGTCAAGTCTTAAAATGGTATTTTTGAATGATTTGCAGAAATGCATTTCAATATAGAAAAATGATATTTAGAACCTTGATAACTGCATGACAAATAGAGCATCTTTGCAGGTGCTCAAAAAGGAGATTTTCAAACAGAAAAGTTAAGATGATTTAGCGTAAGCCTGTCCCGATTTTTCCAACTGATAAATAATCCTGACCAGTTTTTTTGCAGCATGGGAAACCGCAACATTATAATGCTTGCCCTCTGCCCGCTTTTTGGCAAGATAGGCTGCAAATACAGGATCCCAGTTACAGACAAATTTGGCGGCATTAAAAAGTGCATAACGCAGATATCTGGAACCACGTTTTTCCATATGGGAATAAGCGGATTCCAACTGTCCGGACTGGTAGGTGGATGGAGATAATCCGGCATAGGCAAGAATCTTATCGGGAGAATCAAAACGGGAGAAATCGCCGATTTCAGCTAGAATCATAGCACCCATACGGTAACTGATACCGGGAATGGTAAGAATGGGAGAATGGAGGTCATCCATAATCCGTTTGATTTCCCATTCGATTTCATCAATCTCGGCATCTAATTCACCAATCAGCTTTAGGGTATGTCTCAGTTCCAGAGATTTTGCTGGCATAGTTGAACCGATAGAGATTCTGGCAGCTTCCCGGAATAAAATGGCGGTGTCCCGATCATAATGTCCCCTGGAAGTAACAGAAAGCAGATTGGTCAGTCTGGTAAGATGAGCAGAAGCAATCTGCAAGGCACCTGGAAATTCGCTTAACAAAGCGGAAATAGAAGCCATATGAAGAGTGGGAACCAGGCTTTCCAATTCGGGAAAAAGAATGGAAACCAGACGGGAAATGGAAGTCCTGAGTTTTGCCCGTTCTTTTACTTTATCAAAACGGTAGCGGGTAAGTGACTTAAGTTCCTCATTGTGATAAGATGTGTCTGAGTAGGACTTTAAGTTCACATCAGACATAAGCATGGTAGCAATCGTATGGGCATCCACTTTATCCGTTTTCGTCTTTCTGAGACTTAGACTTTTTCTGTAAAGATTGGTATGTAACGGGTTGATAACAAAGGTGGTCAGACCTTTATCAAGAAGATACCCCAAGATGTTATAACTGTAGTGTCCAGTGGCTTCAAGCCCTACTTTTACTTTGGTTAAATCATCGGTAACGGAAGAAATCTTCTGATAGAGTTCATCAAAACCATCGCGGTTGTTTGGAATGGTAAAAGCTTTAAAGAGCACTTCTCCATCCGAGTTAGTGATAAAACAATCATGTTTATTCTTGGCAACATCAATTCCAGCGTATATCATAGAAAAACTCCTTTAAATGTATTTGATACTGTTTTAGACCACGGGTGCTCTCTGCGATTGTAACCTCGTACAAAATAAACCGTCATGCGGTATCTAACTGATTAACAAATATACAAAGAGACTGTGGTTAGAGCCTAACTTAAACCATCAAGTGGTAGGAGGAAAAAACTAATCCACAGTATCTAAAATCAGCATAGCTTATACCGGAGAATTGGTAAAGAAAAGCTATGACTATATAATACGAGGAGGAAGTGTTTTGGATACCTATTTGGGATTGGACTTTGGCGGAACAAAGCTGCTGATCGGAGAACTGGACGAGGAAGGCCATGTTCTGCGCAGCAAGCGGTACGATACAAGATTAAGCGAGCAAAAGGAGGTTGCGGAGGCTATTCTGAACGATCTAACGGATTATATAAAAGCGATGGGCATTCAGGGCAATCTGAAGGCGGCAGGACTTGGTATTGTCGGAATCGTGGACAATAAAAGAGGAGAATGGGTTTCCATGAACCACGAGATTACCGGTCCTCCGGTTCCCATTGCGGCGATGATAGCCGATAAGCTTGGAGTGCCCTGTGCGGTGGATAACGATGTACGCAGCGCCACTGCGGCAGAGCTTATACTAGGACAAGGCAGAACGTCGTCGGATTTCATCTATTTGAACGTGGGTACAGGATTGGCGGCGGGCTTTGTATGCGGTGGAAGGATTATGCGCGGAGCTAACTGCAACGCGGGAGAAATCGGACATATGGTGGTGGATTTAAGCAGAAAAGAGTCTTGTGTGTGCGGCAGGGAAGGCTGTGTGGAAAATGTAGTTTCCGGCATCGGTTTTACGAGACAGATTACATCATACGGGTTGCCGGAGCTTCTGAATGCCGGAAAAAGAGCGGATGTGGTGCGCTTGTTTCAAGGTGCGGACGCAGGGCTGAAAGAATGTGTTGAAATTACGGAATACGCGGCGGAAGCACTGGCTTGTGTTATAATGAATCTCGTGAGGGCCAGCGACCCGGATACGGTTATTTTGGGCGGAGGCGTTATCAGCGACGGATGGCTGATGGAGAAGGTGAATCGATATCTTTCTCCCGAAACGATGCGGGGCGTGACTGGCGGCGTAATATTTTCCAGTTTCGACCTGCGGTATGCGGGACTGATCGGAGCAGCTACCCTGGGGATGCTGCTCATAAAAGGAGGCAATCGATGAGAGAAGAATTCCGAAGGGAAGTAGAGGGCAGTTTATATATTCATTCTATGCTGCCTCTTCATAGAGAAAGGTCATTGGAAGCAGAATTTAGGAATAAGAAGGTGCTTGACCGAAAGGAAGTATGGGCGGCGGGAGGATGGACAAGCACTCCGGCTGCAGGAGAAAAGGGAAGCCTGCGGGTCGTGGCAAAGGAAGGGGAAATCTGCGTGAGCATTACATCTGCTCTTCGCAGCGACCGTTGGCCTGAGGGAGCGCCGGCAGATGGTGATTACAGCAATTTCGGAACGGCCGAGGTACATTTTCCGTTTCGGGGAGAGAATCTGACCGGTTACAGCAGACTGCATTTCTGGGTTTATCCGCAGGTGCAGGGAGCGGAGGTTGTCCATCTGAATGTGGGAATTAGAAATGACGGGGAGCAGAAGATACCGGACCGCTACATGAGGGAAGGTTTTACAACGTTCGATTTGAATAACATGGAATGGAATGAATGCTTTTGGGAATTTCCTTCTCTTCCCAGAGATAAGGTGACGGAGCTAAAGTTCTATGTTTTACTGTGCGGACAGGATGTGGCTATGGGAGAAGACCTTACCTACTATTATAAGGACATTGCCTTTGAGCAGGTGGAGAATCCTGAAACGGAGCTTGGCTGGGAGTGCGCGAAGGACAGCATCGTATTATCCAGTGCCGGTTATTTTGCGGCAGGAGAAAAAAGCGCTGTGGCTAACCTGACGGCGGATTTTTTCGAGGTAATTGATGAGAAGACAGAAGAGAGCGTATATCACGGGACGGTGAGGCCGGTAGAAAATAAAAACGGCCGTTTCCAGGTACTTGATTTTTCTGAGGTGAGCGGCGAAGGTACTTATTATCTTCAGGCAGGTGAAGTACGAAGCCAGAGCTTTGATATTACGGACAATTTGATGGAAGAGAATATGTGGCGGGTGCTGAATTTCCTATACGGACAGCGGTGTGGAATGCCTATTCCGGGAAAGCATGGAACCTGCCATCAGGATATTGCGGCGAGGCATGAGGGGCTTACCATGTCCTTTTCAGGCGGCTGGCACGACGCAGGGGACGTTTCCCAGCAGAGTGCACAGACCGGAGAGGTGGTACATGCCCTTTTGGAAGCGGCAGCAGGCTATCGGGAGAAAAACCCCCTTTTATATAAAAGAATTGTGGAGGAAGCGCGTTGGGGACTGGATTTTATTTTAAGGACCCGGTTTAAGGACGGTTACCGTGCCACCAGCGCAGGGGCTACGAGATGGACCAATAATTTGGCTGGCGATATGGATGATGTGGAGGCCAGAGTGTACAATCATGCCTATGAAAATTTCTTGTTCGCAGCCATTGAAGCCTATGCATATCTACAGCTTAAGGAAGAGGACGGCCCTTTGGCTCTTGGCAGCCTGGAGGCAGCGAAGGAGGACTTCGCCTTTGCGCAGAGGCACTTTGAAGATTTTGGCGTAGAAGCGGTGCAGATGTTTGAGCACACTTATAATTCGGGACTTTCTCAATATTATGCGGTCATCGTATGGGCGGCTTCTTATTTATATGAAGCGACGGGCGAAGAGGAATATGCAAATGCGGCACAAAGCTGGTGTGATAAGCTGCTGCAATGTCAGGAAAACGGAGCTGCAGGGCTTCCCTTTGGCGGTTTCTTCTATCGGGAGGAAGACCACCGGACGATTGTACATTTCAATCATCAATCCAGAGAGCAGCAGTTCATGCAGGCGCTGACGGAAATCTGCCGTTCACAGCCAAGGTCGACGAAGCGGCCCTTGTGGGAAGATGCCATGAAGAGTTATGGAAGGTATATAAAGGCTATCGCAGGAAATACCGCTCCTTACGGAATGCTCCCTGCAGGAATTCATAAAGCGGATGAATACGAGGATGAAAAAGTATTCCCATATCTCCATTTGATGTGCTCCTATGAGCAGGAAAGAGAGAACTGCAAAGAACAGCTTTTTAACGCAGCGCCGGTGGCGGAGGGTTATGTACTGCGCAATTTCCCTGTTTGGTTTTCCTTCAGGGGAAATACGGCGGTAATGCTGGCGGAGGGCAAGGCGGCATCTTTGCTGGGCCGTTACTTCGGCGATGAGGAGCTTCTTCAGATAGGAAGGGAGCAGCTTTATTGGATATTTGGCAAGAATCCGTTCGGACAGTCCCTCATGTATGGGGCAGGCAGCCGGTATCCGGCTCAGTATGCAGTTTTTCCGGGCGCAAGCGTGGGTGAGCTTCCGGTTGGAATCGAGACCTTTGCCAATGGGGATATACCCTATTGGCCTCAGGGCAACAACGCCACGTACCGCGAGGTGTGGACATCATCGGCAGGTCGGTGGCTCTGGCTGGCGGCAGATTATACAGCGGAAGATAGGGAGGATTTTTAAAATGAAAATCACAGTTATGAAAACGGAACATGATTTCGATATAGCGGCAGCATGGCGCATCATTGGACAAATGCTGGAAAAACCCAGTGCCGTCATCGGCCTGTCTACAGGACAGACGACGAAGAATATGCACCGGATTGTCAGTGACATTTATAAGGAATATCCTTTCGATACGTCGAAGGTAACCATATTCAATGTAGACGAACTTACTAACCTGGACCGTTCCTATCCGGGAAGCTGCTACACGATGATTTATGAGCAGATTATCAGGAATCTGGGAATTTCTGATGAGAACTTCCTCATGCCGCCCACCTTTTCCGATGATTTCGATGTAGAATGCACGAAGTTCGAAAACGCTTTGCAGGAACGCGGCGGAGCGGATTTGCAGATGCTTGGCATCGGCTGGAATGGTCATATTGGTATCAACCAGCCCGGCACACCCTTCGAGCGCCATACGTGGGTATCTCCCATGGACCCTATTTTCGAAGAAAAGGTGCGCAGGGAGACGAAAGTCCCTGACGACTATCCGCTGGGAGGCCTGACAAGGGGCATCGTGGATATCATGCAAACGAGAAAAATTGTGCTGATAGCCAAGGGCGAGAGCAAGGCGGAAATCATCGAAAAAGCGGTGCGCGGCCCTGTCACCACAGACATTCCGGCCTCCGTCATCCAGCTTCATCCTAACTGTGAAGTGCTGCTTGATGTGGCAGCGGCCAGCAGGCTAATATAACGGACAGACCTGCTCCGGTATATAAAAAATTTTCCTGCTTTTTATTTTTAGACGGATGTAGTATAATCACGAATAAAAATAAAGCGGCTTCTTATGTTCAAGTAAATTCGGAGGGCAAAAGGATATGGAGAAAAAGTCATTGGCAGAAGTGATAGCGAATCAAACGCGCCGTGCGCTGTGGGAAGTAAAGAATGTAATTGATTGTGTGCCGGATGAACTATGGGACAAAGCATACTGTGAAATGCCTTGCTGGAAGCACATCTATCACATGCTTCACTCCCTGGACCTATGGTATATCAACCCGAGAGACAAAGACTATACGGAGCCGGACATACATGAGAAAGATTTGAATAATCTGGATGCATTTTCTTGCAGGTGCCTTTCGCGGGAAGAGATAAGCAGTTATTTTCTGGCTGTCGAGAAGAAAATTGAAACCTACGTTTCAAGGCTTTCGGATGAAGAACTGAGTACGAAGCCGCAGGATTGCGAATATGATAGATTTACTTTGATTTTGGCACAGTTTCGGCACTTGCACAGCCATATGGGAATGATTATGGGTTTTATTATTGCGGATACCGGTCTGTGGCCGAGAGTGCTGGGGTTAGAGAAGCCCTTTCCTGTCGGAGAATACGATAAATATTTTTAGGAAAGACAAAATAGTACATAAGACGATACAAAGTGATGAGATAAGCGCCTCGATAATGGCTTTATGACCTAATCGGGGCATTTTTCATGCAATAGAAAAATAGTTCCTATCACAGAACTGATGGATGCGCAGCTACGCGCGCGGAACAAAAGCTGCGCTGCCTAAGTACTCGGTCGCGAGAGTGTATGAAGCACACTTTTGTTCCTTTTGCAGATAACGATTGACTTGGAGATATATATAAAGTATGATAAGTATGAAAAGTATAACTAGTAAAACTTGGAGGAGTAAATTGTGGAAAAAGATAAATATATAGGAATTTGTAAAGTTGGAGAAAAAGGGCAAATAGTCATTCCAAAAGAGGCAAGAGATATGTTCAATATAAAGCCAGGTGATTCAATTATTGTATTATGCGATAAACAAAAAGGAATAGCGATTGTAAAATCAGATGTAATTGAAAGCATGAGCGATGAAATCCTGGGTGGCGATAATGGAAAATAAGAGATTGAATTATTTAGATAATATTAGATGGATTACAGTTGTTCTAGTAATTATTTATCATATTATATATTTATTTAATAATAGCGGAGTTATCTCAAATATTAATGTAAAAGGAATACCTGTTATGGATACATTTCTAATATTTGTGTATCCCTGGTTTATGTGTTTGCTGTTTGTAGTGTCGGGTATTTCAATCAGATATTCTCTGGAAAAAAGGAGCGGTAAAGAATTTATAAAAGACCGTGCCCAGAGGATATTAGTGCCTTCCTTGCTCGGCATATTTATTTATGGTTGGATTTCATCTGTGATTACGAATCAATATGTAGATATGTTTGCAGGAAATGGAGATAAGATACCTGGAATCATAAAATATCTCGTTTATTGTTTGGCGGGAATAGGACCATTATGGTTTTGCCATGTTTTATTTATAGGATCTTTACTGATCGTATTAATAAGGAAAATAGATAAGAAAGATAAGTTAACTGAAATGAGCAGAAAAATAAACTTACCGGTATTATTTGCAATGGTATTTTTAGTATGGGGAAGCTCATTTATATTAAACACTCCTTTAATAACGGTATATAGATTTGGTATATATTTGTTTATGATGTTGCTCGGATATTATGTTTTCTCCAATCAGGAACTAATTATAAAGTTGGAAAAAATATCAATACCTCTCGCTATAGCATCAATAGTAATTGGAATTGTGTATGTAGCGACATATTATGGTCAAAATTTCGCAGATAACAATGTGCTGAATGATTTATTCACTAATATTTATTTATGGATTGGTATAGTATCAATTTTAGGTATTGGAAATAAGCTTTTGAATTTCGAAAATAAGTTTACACAATATATGACCAGAAATAATTTTAATTTTTATATTTTACATTATGTAGTAGAATTACTTTTGGGCTATTTCATTGTTACTTATTTGGATTTACCATTTATGATTAATTATATTATAATATTACTCGGGGTAATTATCATATTGCCTCCGCTGATTGAAATAGTTAAGCGGATACCAATCATCAGATATATGGTTTTAGGAATTAAAAAAAGGAATTCCGATTAAGTTGGCTGTTTGCTTAGTCGGAACTTATAGGGCGGTGTGGCATGATAAAAACGGAATTCGGCATAGTGGAGAATATTGAATCAAACAAAGACTATTCTAATTATGAGCCTGAAAAGTATCATTGTATCTTAATTGATGATAGTTTGTATATAGATGATTGGTACGATAGGCTGATATTGATGAAGACATACTTTCATAGCCTAAGCTGCCCTGCTTATGGTTTGGCAAGACATGGGGTAACATTGATTCCGCCGGAATCATTACCCGCGTTACAAGATATTGTCATTTCAGATAAGAGAATAAATGAAGATGAACATCTGATTGCCCTGGCAAATAAAATACAGGAGGCAATTAACAGGCAAAAGTATGTGATACATTTTGGAGCGTAACACAAATTCTGGCCCGCGTTGCTGTGAGTTTATGTTATTAGGCGATTATATGCATTTACATCTTGCTGTTTTAGGTTCTTAACCAATTTTAACATTGGTTATGCTTGTAAATAATGAAGAAGAGGAGATAGGCATGATGCAGACAGAATTTATACAGGTAGGAGAAATACAGTTAGAAAAAATAAGTGAAGGCGAAAAAACAGCCGTTTATATCCATACCAATGAGCCCGTCATTACCGACACGCAATCGGCTCTGGATCTAATGGCTACAGTGAGATACGAGGTGGACTGTGATATCTTTTTGTTGGACAAGGCGAATATTAAGGAAGAGTTCTTCGATTTGAGCACGCGCCTTGCAGGAGAAATCGCGCAGAAATATGTCAATTACGGAGTTAAGCTCGTAATCATAGGGGATTTTTCTGCTTATACGAGTAAGTCCCTGCACGATTTCATTTATGAATGCAATAACGGAAAGGATTTATTTTTTGTGTCGGGTAGAGAGGAAGCCTTAGAAAGGGTCTTTCCTGCCTAGCACGCCGACCTGCTGGTATTTATGACAAACATGTTCTGAATATAATTCGGGATATATCAACCTTGGGGCATAACTATAGAAGTTTTTTTGTGGCTTGGACGCGAACTTGCAAAGTGTCCATTGTGTAGTTCCAACAGACTATAATTTAAGAGAAGGAAGCATATTCCATGAACATTAAGCCATATTCCAGAAAAGCACATTATTATGAGACGGATCAGATGGGTATTATTCATCATGCAAATTATATTCACTGGCTTGAGGAAGCCCGGGTGGATTTTATGGAGCAGATAGGGTTCGGCTATGACCGCGCCGTGAGCTCCGGAATCGACTTTGCATTGCTTGGTGTATCCTGCGAGTACAAATCCATGGTTCGCTTCAATGATATTGTGGAGATACGGGTATCCTTTGCGTCCTTAACGCCGGTACAAATGACGGTTCGCTATCAAATTACCGATGTGGAAAGCGGTAAGCTGAGGGCGGTGGGAGAAAGCAGGCACTGCTATTTTGATTCCAACAAAAAGCGTCTGGTTTCCCTAAAAAAGGTTCTGCCGGAATTGTATGACCTGTTTGCTTCGTTCTCCCCGGAAGAGGGAGCGAAAGAGTAAGCTCTGCTTTTAGCCATTGCACTGGTTAATTTGAGGACGATATATTAGGAAGCCGTATCTCGAAGGTAGTACCGCTGCTGCCGGTAACAGGCACGGAGATAGAGCCCCGGTGAAGGCTTAATATTTTTTGTACCAGCGTAAGCCCCAGCCCGTTTCCCTGCGTGGTATGGGAGGTATCGCTCTGATAGAACTTGTCGAAGATGCGGGCAAGGGATTTCTCCGCGATTCCGCAGCCTTGGTCTGCGAAGCGGAATACTGTCTCCGCAGCCTCCTGCTTTATCGATACTTCTATGACGGAATATTCCGGGGAAAATTTAATGGAGTTATCCAGTAAATTCAGCCATACCTGCCAGAGAAGTTCCGCGCAGGCGTAGATGTTAATTTCCTCACACTCCAAATAAATCTCCATGTGCTTGGCGTTCCATTTATTTTCCAGGAGAGCCACCACCCGGCGTATCTGCTCGCTCACATTATAGGTGGTCTGATCCGATAAAATGGTCTGATTTTCTATTTTGGACAAATTCAGCACATTGGTAGCAAGATCCGACAACCGGTCGGACTCCGAAATAATGATATCCAGATATTCGTTACGTTCTTCCTGTGATAAGTTCTCATATTTCAGCATCTTCGCAAAGCCCCTCATGGAAACGATAGGCGTTTTGAACTCGTGAGAAAAATTGTTTATAAAATCGGCCCGGAGCATCTCGATATTGCCGAGCTCCGCCGCCATATGATTAAAGCTTTCGTTCAACTTCATCAGCTCCGGGCTGTCCTCATTCAAATCAAGGCGCACTGAAAAGTCTCCTGCTGCCAGTTTATCGGTAGCCACAATTATTTTGCGGAAGGGAGAAAGGAATATGCGGCTGAAAATAACAGATAATATAGTGCCGACAAAAATAGAAGGCAAAGCCAGAAGAAGAAAGGGCATCATAGCGGAGCGAAAGTGATGCAACCCGAGGCGAACGAGAAGCATCGCAATAAAAAAAACAATTGCAAGAGAAAAGACCATGATAATAAAAACCATTACGGTAAAGCGCAGGGCGAGGGGCGCCTTTTTTATTTTACAGATTTTTTCCATAACCTTATTCACACTTCTTCACCACCTTATAGCCAATCCCTCTTATAGAAACAATTTCAAATTCGGGATAGTGCTCAAATTTTTTCCGCAGGCGGTTAACGTGCACATTTACCGTCGCATCTGTCGTTTCCGAATCCATTCCCCATATTTCATCCATCAACTGAATACGCGTGAAAATCTTATCAGGATAAGATAACAGTTTATAGAGCAGATAGAATTCTTTTTGAGGGAGAGTCTGTGATTCCCCTTCCCTCGTAACAGTAAAAGAATCGTAATCCAGAGAAATTTTGCCTATAGTCAGCTTATGCTCGCTTACGATTTTGGCCCGTCGAAGCAGAGCCTTGATACGAAGGAGCATTTCCTCCTCGTTAGCGGGCTTGACCATATAATCGTCAGTGCCTACGATAAAACCCTTGACCTTATCATCCGGAAGCTGCTTGGCGGTCAGCATAAGAATAGGAACCATGTCCCCCACTTCCCGAAGCTGCCTGGTGAATTCATATCCGTCCATTTGCGGCATCATGATATCCAAGACGATTAAGTCGATATGCTGTTTGTCCATCAATTCTAAAGCGGACAGACCGTTATCAGCAGAAAAAACCTCGTAACCTGCGTGCGTCAATATGGCGCGCATTAATTTTGACGTATGCTTATCATCTTCTACGACCATAATGTGGAACATGAAAAATCCTCCTCTTTTTTGCACAGTGAACACTTCCGAGTTTATCGCTTGTGTTATCTATTCTACCATAAAAAATAAACTCTATATAAACAAAGTAAAATTTTTATTATATGTCAATTTAGTTTATTTTCGGTTTATTCATTTCATGTATAGTGTCAAAAGACATTTGAAAAATCACAGGAGTTTGGAAGGAGTAGAGTTCTAAAGATGGTAAAGGTAAAAGATTTTATGAAAAAGCACAAGAAGTTGTTGATACTGCTTTGCATTCTTATCGTGATAGCAATCGGCGTACTGGCAGTCAGGGCGCAATTTAATAAGCGGATGGAAGCTGTGCAGGCAGCAATGAATAAACAGGAAACGGCGTTAGTTGAAAAACGCTCTCTTGTAAGTTCGATTTCTGCAACAGGAAAAGTGATAAGTAACGAAAGCAAGAGCATCACCGTAAACTTGTCAGGAGTGGAGATAAAAGATGTAAACATAGAGGTTGGAGATACGGTTTCCGAGGGCGATGTCTTGCTTGCGTTCGATTCCTCAGACATTGAGGACAGTTTGGCGGATGCGAAGACTTCTCTGAACGCAAGCAGCGGCAAATCCGGTATTTCGGTTTCCTCCTCCCAGCGAAGCCTTGCGGAAGCGCAGACAGCGAGGGATATCGACGCGGAGCGCGCAAATCAGGATGTTGCGGATGCTTGGAACGATTATCTGGAGGCCTTGACAGATCTGGAAGAGGCGGAGGATGATTACGACAATGCAAAGCAGACTACCTCTGAGAAAAAGGGGGAGCTGGAGCTTAGGCAGGCGAATGCAGAATCTGCAAAAGGCAGTATGGAATCTGCCGCTTCGCAGTTCGGTTCTACGGTAGGCGGATTGAAGAGTACCTATGGAGCATATGATTTCAGTGCATTATCCATCGAGAACAATAACTTGATCAACTTAAGCGGTTCTGATTTCGTGACGGACGCAGATACAGCGGCTACGGATGCTGTAACGCAGGCAATCGTCGGCTTGATTGCCTTGCAGCAGCAATACAATTCAGCCAGCGCGGCTTATAGCGCAAACAGTTCGGAATCAGCAAGCTGGCAGACGAAATATTCCACAGCTCAAAGCGGCGAATCCACTTATGAAAAAGCGGTAGACACAGCAAAGAGTACGGCAGACAGCAAGCTGGATGCTTATAATACTCAAGTAAGAAACCAGGAGGACTCCGCAAGAAATAATTCCAGTACGGTTGCTGTCAAGGAAGACGGGTTAAAGAGCGACAAGCTGACTGCAACTACGTCATCCTTAACCGATAAGCAGCAGGTGAAGCAATATGAAACGCAGCTCGAGGATTGCATTGTGAAGGCTCCTTTTTCGGGAGTTGTGACGGCAGTCAATGTAGAAGCCGGAGACATCTATAAAGGGGAATCCATCTTGACGATAGAGGATACCAGCTCTTATGAGGTGTCTGCAGAAATTGATGAATACGACATCAGTAACATCGAGCTTGGACAGAAGGTCGTGATCAAGACAAACGGTACGGGTGATGCACAGCTGGAAGGCACTGTCATCGACATAGCTCCCAAAGCTACGGAAACTACGGGAACGGACGTTACCTATACCATCAAGATATCGGTGGATACTCCTAACGATGATCTTCGTCTGGATATGACAGCAAAGCTCAGTATCATTTTGGAAAGTAAGGATAACATCATGACAGTACCTTATGATGCGGTGCAGATTGACGATGAAGGCAAAAAATATGTGGAAGTAGTTACCGGCGAAGCAATGCCTGCCCAAACAGCCGCTGACACGAACATATCGGGTGAAGCGGGTGCGAAAACCACATCGAATACGGAACTCGTTTATATAAATACGGGCATCGAAAGCGATTATTATGTAGAAGTGGAAAGTGATGAGCTGGCCGAAGGGATGCAGGTCGTTGTGAAAGCGCCGGAAAGCAGCACCGATTTGGAAAGTATTATGTCCATGCGGGGACCCATGGGAGGTTTTTAACGTATGGAGAAAAGACCAATCATAGAACTTAACGATATCATTAAGCGGTTTTATGTCGGACAGCCTAATGAGCTGCAGATATTGAACGGAATCTCGATGACAGTGCGGGAAGGAGAATTTGTCTCCATTGTAGGAGCCTCGGGATCGGGGAAATCTACCCTGATGAATATTATCGGTATCCTCGACCGCCCTACGGAGGGCTCCTATGTTCTCGACGATGTTAACGTCATAGCGGCCAAGGACGAGAGCCTGTCCAAGATACGAAACCGTAAAATCGGCTTCGTATTTCAGACCTATAATCTGATTGCCAGGACTAATGCCATTAAAAATGTAGAAATGCCCATGCTTTATGCAGGTATGGGAAGAAAGGCGAGAGTGGAAAGGGCGAGGGAGCTGTTAGACATGGTGGGGATGGGAGATCGCATGCACCATCTGCCGGAGGAGCTATCCGGCGGACAAAAGCAGCGTGTTGCCATCGCCAGGGCCATGTGCAACGATCCGGCCATCATTCTGGCGGATGAGCCCACGGGCGCACTGGATTCCCAGACGGGACGTATGGTAATGGACTTATTTCATCAACTTCACGAAGAGCAGGGCAAGACCATCGTGCTGATTACCCATTCTCCGGAATTAGCAGAGGAAACGGAGAAAATTATCACGCTTAAGGATGGCTCGATTATCGGAGAAAGGAAGGGGAGTGGAAGAGCATGCTTATCATAGAAAATGTACGGCTGGCGTTATCCAGTTTGAAAGCGAATAAGATGCGGGCGCTCCTTACAATGCTGGGAATCATCATTGGTATTGCTTCCGTTATCGCTATTATGACAGTTGGTAATTCCCTGACCTCCTCCATCACCAGTTCTATGTCCTCCATGGGAGCTAACAACATCACAGTGGGCTTACAGCAGAGGGAGAACGAGGAGGAGGAAACGGAAACAGGGATGACCTTCGGCAGCGAACGTAACCAGCAGAAATCCGCCAAGGAGGAAGACTATTTCACGACGGAGATGCTGGAGAGTTATTGTGCAACATATCCGAATGAGATATATGCCTTATCGGCGTCCGAAACCATCGGCAGCGGACAGATTGAGGATGGGAATTTATATGCCAACGTATCGGTAATGGGAGCGAGCCAGGGATATTTCGTGGCCAACGACTTAACGATTCTGTCAGGACGCTTTTTCTCCGACAGAGAGACGGATGACGGAGATAAGGTTGCCATTATCTCAGAAAAAGCGGTGAACAATATGTTTCAGGGGGATGTGGAGAAAGCCATAGGAAGTACGATCCAGACGAATATAAACGAATCGTATGAAAATTATACGGTAGTCGGAGTATACGAATACGAGGAGTCTGCCTTCACTTTTTCTACCTCATCGGAAAAGGATATTAACACCAACGTATACATTCCTTTGAAGACTGCGCTCGATAAGAACCATAAAACAGGGTATACCAGTTTTACGGTAGTTACGCAGGCAGGGGTGGATTCGGATCAGTTTGCAGGCACGACGAAAAGCTATTTTAACACCTATTATAGGAACAACCGTGACTTCGAAGTGTCGGCGGCGAGTATGGCATCTCTGGTGAGCGCTATGTCCGATATCATGGGTACGGTAACGACTGCAATATCTGTTATTGCCGGAATCGCTCTGGTGGTAGGCGGAATAGGAGTTATGAACATCATGCTCGTATCCATTACCGAGCGCACGAGAGAGATCGGTACGAGAAAGGCACTGGGTGCTACCAACGGTTCTATCCGGCTGCAATTTATCGTAGAGGCAATTATCATTTGTATGATAGGTGGTATTATCGGAATTGCGTTGGGAATAGCAGGAGGAATACTGGGAGCGCAGCTCATGGATTCTGAGGCGTCCGTATCGGCAAGCAGTATCATCATATCGCTGTTGTTCTCCATAGGAATCGGAGTATTCTTCGGATATTATCCGGCGAACAAAGCAGCCAAGATGGACCCTATTGAAGCGCTGAGATATGAATAAAGAATAGTACGGAAATGGAAGGGCGCTGACAGCGACAGATATGTCAGCGCCTGTTTTCTGTAATAAGAAAGAGCTTCTACTGCGTAAAAAACAGATGCACAGCTTTTGCTCTGCTCTATGTCGATACTGATTTATAATATGTCTATAAGGCCTTTCCTGAAAAAAGAGTGCCTACGCTTACGCCTTTAATAATATCGTATAGAGCAGCAGGATTTTTCCCGTTTGCGATAACCGTGTCGATGCCCTGGGCAGTGGCTAGTTTCGCAGCTTGGAGCTTTGTCTTCATGCCACCCGTACCGCGTCGTGAGCCTGCGCCTCCGGCTAAGGACTGTACCTCTTCGTCAATTTCGGCGATGCGCTCTATGAGCTTTGCGTTAGGATGGAGGCGGGGGTCACTGTCATAAAAGCCGTCGATGTCGGACAAGATCACGAGCTTCTGGGCTTTACACAATATGGCGACAACAGCGGACAGCATGTCATTATCACCGAAAAGCCGATCCTCCGATTCGATTTCCGTGTAGCTGACGGAATCGTTTTCATTTACGATAGGTATGATGCCCATTTCCAGCAGGGAATCGAAGGTGTTAGTGAGATTCTCCTTTTTTTCCTCGATTTCCATATCCTCAGCGTTTAAGAGGATTTGGGCAATAGTTTTATCATAGTCGTTGAAAAATTTATCATATAAGAACATAATGCTGCACTGCCCTACTGCGGCGGCGGCCTGTTTAAGCCGCATGCTGGTAGGACGTGTTTTCATTTTCAGCTTATTGGTGCCTACGGCAATTGCTCCTGAGGATACGAGTATAATTTCATATCCCATATTCTGGACGTCGGATAAGGCACAGGCAAGGCGGTCGAAGGAACGTAAATCGTTTTGACCGATGTCGTTTGTGAGTGTGGAGGTGCCGACCTTTACAACAATTCTATTTTGATATAATCCCATAGGGGGGCCTTCCTTTCGCGTAAGTTACTTTTGAATCGATAAAGTAGTATATTCTATTTCTTTTTCTTGAAAACTCCATGGGCATAATGTATCATAAATCTATAAATTACAAAAGCGCATATTTATCATAAATATCATTACAAAAACGGATATAAAAATAAGCGAATGTAACATATATAAAATTAAGTAATTGATGAGTAACGGCAATCGGGATAACCGCATGAATTATGGCAGAAAGAGTGAATAAAAATGGACATGAATATTCAAAAATATATGGCCTTTATTTCCACAGTGGAATATGGAAGCTTCACAAAGGCCGCAAAGCTGCTGAATTATTCCCAGTCGGGAATCAGCCGTATGATTAATGACTTGGAAAAAGAATGGGGGATATCGCTTCTGGAACGCGGGCGTTCCGGTGTACGCCTGACCTCAGACGGCTTGAAGCTTTTGCCGTATGCAAAGAATGTATGCAGAGAATATCAAAAGCTGCAAACGCAGGTGGAGGAGCTGAACGGACTTCAGTCAGGACTCATTCGAATAGGCACGTTTTCAAGCGCGGCGACCCACTGGCTTCCTAACATTATAAAAAAATTTCAAAAAGATTATCCTAACATCGATTATGAACTCCTTCTGGGAGATTATGCTGAAATAGAGAGGTGGATATTAGAAGGGCGCGTAGACTGTGGATTTCTTAGGCTTCCTACGCTTCCCGAACTGGAAACAATTTTTTTGGAGCAGGATAAGCTTCTTGTTGTTTTGCCTGAGAAGCATTTTCTTGCAGATTGCGAATATTTCCCTGTCAAAGCGCTGGAAGATTCCCCCTTCCTGCTTCTTGGAAAAGATGAGAATTCCGAGGCTGCGGAGATATTTGAGCGGTGCGGCATATCCCCTGAGATTCATTTCACCACATGGGATGATTATGCGATCATGTCCATGGTAGAAAGCGGTCTGGGTATCAGCATCCTGCCGGAGCTCATTTTGCGCCGTATTCCCTATCGCATCGTGGCGAAAGAACTGGAAATACCCTCTTACCGGAAAATAGGAGTAGCTCTTAAAAATAAAAAGGGTGCGTCGCTGGCAGTCAGGAGATTTCTGGATTATATCGAATATAGATAATTCGTTTCAATATTCTTTTCATCTGCTTCACTTCTTGATAAAAGCGGCAAATCTTTCGTTACGGCCCAATATTAATCCCCGAATATCATTTTATAATTTTAACCCATTTTATATAAAAGTTTATACACAGTGTTATGCTAAATGCCAAATAGTGCTGTCTTGTCATATGACATTACATGTGATAAAATAGGCACCAGTATAATTTAGAGAGGAACACGAGATGGACACAATTATAAAACGGATAGAGCAGCTGAAAAAGGAAAAGGATGTAGCGATATTAGCTCATTATTATACCGACAGCAGGATTCAGGACCTTGCAGACTGCGTCGGAGATTCCTATTACCTCAGCAAAACGGCAACGGAGATTCCCCAGAAGACCATTTTATTCTGCGGAGTGACCTTCATGGGAGAAAGCGCCAAGCTGCTGAGTCCCGAGAAGACGATCCTTATGCCGGACAGCACTGCGGACTGTCCGATGGCACACATGGCGGATATCGATGAGATAAAGGCAGTAAGGGAGGAATATGAGGATGTGGCAGTAGTCTGCTATGTCAATTCCACAGCTGAAATCAAGGCCCATTCCGACGTATGTGTCACATCGGCAAATGCACTCAAAGTAGTGAAGAAGCTGCCAAATAAAAACATTTATTTCATACCGGACGCTAATCTGGGCAGATATATCGCGCACATGATTCCCGAGAAAAATTTTATATTGGGAGACGGTTTCTGCCATGTACATACGAGTATCAAAAAAGAAAATATCCAAAAAGCCAGGGAACTTTATCCGGAAGCGTTAATTCTTGCTCACCCGGAGTGCACACAGGATGTACTGGAAATGGCAGATTATATAGGAAGTACCTCAGGAATTATCGATTATGCAGGAAAAAGCGATGCGCAGGTCTTTATCATATGCACTGAAATGGGAATACTGCATGAACTGGAAGAGAAGAATCCGAATAAAAAGTTCTACTCGGTAGGACATAGGCAGTTCTGTCCTCACATGAAACGCATAACGGTGGAGCAGGTCTTAGAACAGCTTGAGGATGCGGACAACCTCGTTATATTGGATGAGGAAACGAGGAACAATGCCAACAAAGCCTTGGAAAAAATGATGGATATGTCAAAGTAAGGTGGCCGGAAATGAAAACTGGAACAGATATTATTATAGTAGGAACGGGAGTGGCGGGATTATTCTGTGCTCTTAATCTGCCCGAGAACAAAGAAATCCTTATGATTACCAAAAGCTCTCTGAAAATGAGCGACTCCTATTTGGCTCAGGGCGGCATCTGTACGCTGAAATCGGAAGAGGATTATAACAGTTTTTTTACGGATACTCTAAAAGCCGGGCACTTCGAGAATGACCGGGCCGCTGTTCGCCAGATGATAAAGAAGTCGCCGGAAATTATAGGCGACTTGATTTGCGGCGGGATAGAATTCGAGCGAAAAGACGGAGTTCTTCTGTATACGAGGGAAGGAGCGCATTCCGCCCCAAGAATTCTGTATCATAAGGACGTGACCGGACGGGAGATTACGGAAAAGCTTTTGGAGCAGGTCGGAAAGAAAAAAAATATTACGATTATGGAATATACCGAAATGATGGATTTGGTATCCAATAAAAACCGTTGTCTCGGTATCATCGTCCGCACGAAGGATGGCGGCATCATGCGGCTTTCCTCCGATTATACAATACTGGCTACCGGAGGCATCGGAGGTTTATATGAAGCTTCCACAAATTACCCCCATTTGACTGGAGACTCCCTGGCGGCAGCGTTAGAGCACAAAGTCGCGCTGAAGAACATTAATTATATACAAATCCATCCTACAGCACTTTATTCCGAAAAACCGGGAAGACGTTTCTTGATTTCGGAATCCGTAAGGGGTGAGGGTGCCTATTTGCTGAACGCAAGTAAAAAGCGTTTCGTGGATGAGCTTCTGCCGAGGGATTTGCTGACCCAAAAAATACTCCGTCAGATGAAAAAGGATAGAAGCGCTCATGTCTGGCTGTCCGTGGCACATCTGGGCAGCAAGGCTATTAAAGATAGATTTCCTAACATTTATGCCCGCTGCATGGAGGAAGGAATTGATATTACCAGGGACAGCATTCCCGTCACTCCGGCCCAGCACTATTTTATGGGAGGAATTGCGGTGGACCTTGAAAGCAGGACTTCCATGGAGCATTTGTATGCTGTGGGCGAGACGAGCTGCAACGGCGTACACGGAGCGAACCGTCTTGCCAGCAACTCGCTGTTAGAAAGTCTGGTCTTTGCAAAGGAAGCGGCGAAACATATTTCCGCCACATTCCAAAGGCTGAACAGCCCTATGGAAGCGATAGATCTTACGGTATATGCCGATTACGAACAGTTTAAGAAAAAAAATACAAGAATGGTTTTAACGGAGATAGAAAGGGCGAATAAAAATGAACAACGAAGTCACATTCAAATTAAATGCGGATAACCTTATATTGCAGGCGCTGCGCGAAGATATATCCAGCGAGGACGTATCGACCAATTCGGTCATTCGGGAGAAGAAAGAGGGAAAGGTCCAGCTTTTGTGCAAGCAGGACGGCGTTATAGCCGGGATGAATGTCTTTTTCCGGGTATTCGAACTGCTGGACCCTTCTGCAAGATTAGAGTCATATGTGAAGGATGGAGACCGGGTGAAAAAGGGAGATTTGCTCGCTGTCGTATACGCGGATGTGAGGGCACTTCTTTCCGGAGAGCGAACAGCGCTTAATTATCTGCAGCGCATGAGCGGAATTGCTACATATACACGTTCCGTAACAGATATGTTAAGCGGGAGCAGAACCAAGCTGCTGGACACGAGAAAAACCACGCCTAACATGAGAATATTTGAAAAATATGCGGTCAAGGCAGGCGGCGGATATAACCATCGCTTTAATCTTTCCGACGGCATTTTGCTGAAGGACAATCATATAGCGGCGGCCGGAGGAGTGAAAAAGGCGATAGAAATGGCAAGAGAGTACGCTCCCTTCGTGCGAAAAATAGAGATAGAGGCGGAGAATCTGGAAATGGTAGAGGAAGCGCTGGAAGCCGGAGCCGACATTATTATGCTGGATAATATGAGCCCCGAAATGATGAAGCAGGCCGTAAAAATAATTGACGGCAGGGCTGAAACGGAATGTTCGGGAAATGTGACAGCGCAGCGTATCAGTGAACTGACTCAAATTGGTGTCGATTACATATCCTGCGGGGCATTGACTCATTCGGCTTCCATTTTGGATATTTCATTAAAAAATCTTACAGTAATAAACAAGTAAAATTAATGGTTCATTTTATAAAAAAAGGGACTGCGTAAGGCGATATGTCTTACCCAGTCCCTTCTTTTAACATAAGAGTAATTAGCGCAGCTTATTGTTCCTTGTTTTAATATAAGGCGAATATCCCGGCAAACAAATCATATATTTTAAAATGAATAGATGTGTAACGGTGACCTCATAATGTTGTATGAAACAGTAAATGGAATTGATGATTTAATAAACGATTATTCCATGCCTCATTTTTTAGATACCTTGATGGCTTTTGTAGAAGCGGTTATCCCGTGGACTCCGAGACTGGCGGCAGAATATGGCGAAATACAATATCCTGGAGCGATTGACGCGCTCACTTATGAATATCTGATTTTATCCCTTCATGAGCTGGGAGGCGTGGCTTTGTTGAAATCCACGGTAGCGACCCTCGATATGGCAGCAAGGGAGCTGTTGATTCGCGGGGGGAATGAATTCTCACTGGATATTATGGGAGGGAAAGCGATAAACTTTGCCGCTCTGGTGCCCAGCGATAGGCTGGCAGCGCTGAATATCTTGAAACAGCAGGAAATAGCTTCTTATAACAGCCCGATGTTCACGGATAAATATGTGGTCGATATGCTGCTGAAAATGACGATGATGGGTTATTATTCGGAGTGGTTTGGGTATGGTTCCACCCGTTTGGATGAGCCGAATCAGAGAGTGTTTGAATTCATGCCCATCGGATGGCAGCAGGTATCCTATCCGGGCCCTGACAGAGATTAATATTTTATAGAAAGGATAATAAAATCCGGTGTAAGGTATGGAGTATGATGTAGGTGTTATTGTAATTGGTGCAGGAGGAGGCGGCGCTGTAGCGGCGAAGGAACTGGGAGAGAAGGGAATCAAGGTTCTGGTTCTCGAAGCTGGCCCATGGTATGGAAATGAGAAATGGCCTAAGCCCAATGCGGAACCTGGAGCAGAGAGCAGCTCTTCCATAGAAGACTTGAATCTTCCGCTGTTGAAGGAAAGTTTTACCGACTTGGAAAACGATATGAACGATACGATAAGCGGCAAATTCCGCTGGGGGCCTGCAGACAGGAATAGAGGGCCATGGCCCAGAAATGTCGCAAATGGCGGAAGTGTATGGCAAAGCGCAGGAGTGGGGGGAACAACGCTGATTTATACAGCAAACTGCCCGCGGGCGTATCCGGCTTCCGTAAACAATATCTGGCCCATATCTTACAACGAGCTGGTTCCATATTACGAAAGGGTTGAAGCGGCGCTTCCTGTAATCGACAGCAGGCCCACCGCAAAGGAGAACCTGTTCTACTACGGGGCAAAGCAGGCGAATTGGAATGAACTGACGGGCCAGAATATTACGCAGCCTGGCTACCGGCCGCAGCCAAATGCTATCCTGCTTCACGGCGAAGAGGCCAATATACCGGACTACGATAAGGAAAGGGACGGGGATTACGGTTGTACGCTCAGGGGACACTGTGTGAACGGCTGTCATATAGGGCCGAAGGTGCAGGCGGTAGCGAAAAGGTCCACCTTCGCAAGCTATATTCCTTGGGCTCTTTATTCCGGAAATGTACAGGTCAGGCCCAATGCTTTCGTAACGCAGATTTTGACAGAAGAGGATAGTGAGAAGGTACAGCACGCGGTAGGCGTAATATATAAAGACTCTTGGACCGGAGAGGTGTTCGAGCAGCGTGCGGATGTAGTGGTCATGGCGGGAGGCGCCATTGAAACACCGCGTCTTTGGCTGAATTCCGGACTTCCCCATAATCCGTGGGTCGGAAGAGGCCTGGTAAACCACTGGATGGACAGCGTTACGGGAATATTCGATGAAGAAGTGTTGATGGAAATATTGGGAAGTCCTGATATCAGCCCTTTCGTAGGACAGAATGGGGCCGCGAGATTTGATTACCCGGGCCTTGGAGTTATACAGACCATGGGCTTTAGCCCCGGCTTGTATTCCTCCAGTTTCTACGGCATGAGCGACAAGGGGTTTGCCGAATGGAATAAGGTGGGCCCCGGTGAACTTTGGAATATGGAAGGGGCAGTAGCCGGCGCCCAGTTAAAGGAAATGATGATGGACTATAAGAGAACATTGAGCCTGCTCATATTTACGGACGATGAAGTGAGCCAAAGAAACGGCGTGAGCTTGGACTACAAAGTCAGGGATGCTCACGGCTTTATACCGAAAATAGTATATTATCCCGGCGAAAAGGATAGGATAAAGCGTGACAGGCTTGCCACTATAGCGGCTGATATTCTGAAAAAAGCCGGTGCAAGGACGATTCTTCGCTCCAACTGGCCGGCTAATTTATACATACATATTCAGTCTACCATGCGTGTGGGAGTCGTCACGGATACCGACTGTGAGGCAAAGCAGGTAAAAAGGCTGTTCATAGCCGATAACAGCGTGCTCTTTAATTCCTTGGGAGGCCCTAACCCGACTCTCACTACGCAGGCTATGGCAGTAAGGACCTCGGAAAAGATAAAAGATAAATACTTTTAATAAGCGGGCTGCGCACTAAGTTGTTTAGTGTCGCAGCCTGCGCTTATAATTACAAAAGCTGAACGCGAAAAGCGGTGGTCTGGGGGGGGATGCTGGGAGTCTGGAAGTTGGCGTGCTCCACTCTTACCATTTGCCCGGGCCGAATGGAACCCAAGCGGATTGGCCGGCCGCGCTGGTCGAGAATTACAGTTGCGTTGGAGATGACAAATCGCATCTGATGTGCCGGGTTAGTGGGATTGCCGGTGATAAGGAAGCTGTTATTTACATCTACCCTGACTACCCGGTCTGTAGTGACGCTGGTGGAAGTTTCGTTCTGCCGTATAACAATGCGGAATGCGTTGGACTGAGGAGGAATACTTCTCGTCATAGCAGCCGAGAATTCGGCATCTATAAACATCCCTTTCCTAATGTCGCAAAGGCAGGCACGTTCGCCGAACTGATTTATAATAATGGTATCCCGTCCTACATTTAACCGGAGGAGCTCGATATGGATCAGATTGTTGCCTCCCCGCACTGCATGGGAAATCACTATAAAGCCAGATGTTCTGTTGTTGGTAACTACTTCTTCAACCAGGGCATTCTGCACGCGCATAACGTTGCCGTGCTGGGTAATGGTGCCTCTGCTGTCTGCTGCACTTGTATTGTTCATATAAACCTCTGGAATGTATGTTTTTCTAGTTATATTATATGCCTGTGCTCTGAAAGGTGTCACATAGGGGAGAAATACTAAATATTTTTAGATGTTTTAGAAATCCGTTGACAAACAGGAATCGATTGCATATAATACAAATTAATATAAAGAAAAAGACTTTGAAAAGGATTAGTAGCTGTTTGATAATTTTCAGAGACCTGCTGGATGGTGCGAGGCAGGAATTAGAAAATGGTGAACTCGCCTTTGAGTTGCCCGCTGAAATTAAGTAGGTCGTGCCGGATGCCCACCGTTACAGGGGATAGATATTAGTCTTATTGTACTTGTATTGAAATTGGCCGGAATAGAGTGGTTCGCAGATAATATAACTTCTGTCTCTTAGCGAGACGGAAGTTTTTTTGTACCTTGATTTCTATTTCATAAGAAGCAATTTCAAACATTCACAGCAAGGAGTATCGAAAAAGTGCATACATAATTGTATGAATTAGAGTGGTACCGCGGAAAGCTCCCTTTTCGTCTCTTGACATCGGCAAGAGATGAAGGGAGCTATTATATTGTAAAAAACAATCGCAGTTGTACACAGGACAAAAGCTGTGCTGCCGAGGCCTTTGGCTATAGGAGTGGATGGAGCACACTTTTGTCGACAACGAGCAATTTATGAAATGAGTTGCTTGGTGTAAATACCACAAAAAAGGAGATGCAGTTATGAAAAGAAAAATTTACGTATTTGACACAACACTTAGAGACGGAGAGCAGGTTCCCGGTGCAAAGCTGAATCTGGAGGAGAAACTGGATGTGGCAGTACAGATTGCCAAGATGAAGGTAGATATGATGGAAGTAGGATTTCCATCCTCTTCTCAGGGAGATTTTGAAGCGGTAAAAGCAATCAGCGAGAAGATAGGTCAGGAGGTATGTATTGCGGCCTTAGGCAGAGCTGTAGAAGCGGACATAGACGCTATATACCAGAGCATCCGCAAGGCGCAGGACCCTTTGATCCATATCGTATTAGGCTCCTCGGAATTACATGTATCGAAGAAGTTGCAGAAAACGCCTGAGCAAATTATAGAGATTGGTGCTGCTTCTGTGAAATATGCCAAGCAGTTCCTTCCCAAGGTACAGTACTCCTTAGAGGATGCCAGCCGTTCGGATTTCGAATATATGTGGAAAACGATAGAGGCGGTCGTAAAGGCAGGTGCTACTATTATCAATATTCCGGATACCGTAGGCTATGCAGTGCCCGAGCAATTCGGCAATTTGATATACCGGATCAATGATAGGCTGAAGAACTTAGACCCTAATGTGATTTTGAGTGTCCATTGCCATAACGATACCGGATTGGCCACCGCAAATACCTTGGCTGCTGTGAGAAACGGGGCGGATAAGGTGGAATGTACCGTCAACGGAATCGGAGAACGGGCGGGAAATACCTCTTTGGAGGAGGTAGTCATGGGAATCAAACTGCACGAAGACTATTACGGAGGCTATACGACCATCGATACGGCAAAAATTTATGAGACCTCCCGCATGGTCAGCGCTACGATGGGGCTGGACGTTCAGGTCAATAAAGCGATTACGGGAGAAAATGCCTTTGCCCATTCCTCGGGTATCCATCAGGATGGCTTGCTGAAATCGAAGGATGTATATGAAATCATGGATCCTGAAACGGTAGGAGCACCCCCTATGGAACTGGTATTGACGGCAAGATCCGGCAAGCATGCCTTTTTGTACGTAACGAAAAGATTAGGGTTCGAAATACCGGAAGAGCATTTTCCTGAGGTCTTCGAGAAGTTCCTGCAATTAGCGGACCGGAAAAAAGAAGTCTATGATAACGATATACTGACGTTGTTTAAGTGCTGTCCCAACGTAAAATCTGTTTTCGATAAGGAACTGTGGCAGTTGGAGGAATACCAGATGACCGCGACCAGTACCTTGCCCACAGCTACAGTCAAGCTGATTCGTGGGGAAAAACAAGTAGTAACGAGCAGCAGCGGATCGGGAGTGATCGACGCTCTTTATAGCTGTATCATGGAAGCGGTGCAGGAACCCGTGGAGTTAATTGAGTACAGGATCAATAATCTGAGTCGGGGAAAAGGAAGCCTTGGAAAGGTTACCGTTCAGATTAAACACAACGATAAATTATATCAGGGTAAAGCGATCGAGCAAGACGTGATGGAGGCGAGTGCGCTGGCATTTATCAATGCGGTCAATAAGATTATTTTGGATGAAGAATAAATATACGAGGCGATTTTATGCCTTATGCTCTGATTTTTCTTTGGATTCGATGAAACAAGGTATCCTCACGCTATGGTGAAATAGTATATGTGGAAGATTGACGATAGAATAAAAAAGAACTATAATATCTAGTAAACATATAGGAAAACCATAGGTTCAGGAGGAAAAGAGCATGGAAATAGAAAAAGTATGTCAATTTTTAAACGACGCACAGACCTATTATTTGGCCACAGCAGAAGGAGACCAGCCGAGAGTAAGGCCCTTTGGCACGGCCCATATTTTCGAAGGAAAATTATATATACAGACTGGGAAAATAAAGAAGGTATCGAAACAGCTTGCTGCGAATGCAAAAGCGGAAATCTGTGCAATGAAGGACGGAGAGTGGCTTCGCTTGGCAGGTATTCTCGTGGAAGACGACAGGATGGAGGCCAGAGAATCCATGCTGGAGGCTTATCCGTCCTTAAAAAGTATGTATGCGGCGGATGACGGGAACACGCAAGTGCTTTACTTTAAAGATGCTACCGCTACATTTTATTCATTCACAAAAGAACCGGAAGTTATAAGCTTCTAAAAAACCGAATATCTGTATAGCACTGTCTGTGTAAGATAAGTGTAACGCTTGTGCCGTCAAAATATTTGACTGCGAAAGTGTATGAAGCACTCTTTTGTTCGCAGAGTAAAAAAGTCCTCAAAAAATAATGCCAAAAATAGTACAAAAGTCACAGAAATGAATTGAATTAACAACTTACATGGAGTATAATTTTAATTAGTATCGGAAATAACAGCAGGTACTAAAAATTTACTGATTGGTGACAAATAATTGTAAGAATTGAAGCATTGCAATATCAGGATAAGAAAGGACGAGATACTATGATCTGGAAGGACAAGTATGAGCTGGGCGTTCAGATAATCGATGAGCAGCATAAAGAGCTGTTCCGGCGTGTTGACGCATTTGTGCAGACTCTTCGATCTTCCGTTACTTGGGAAGAAAAAGTGAAAAAGGTCAACGAAACGCTGGAATTCATGAACGGCTATGTTGTAGAGCATTTCCGCGATGAAGAAGAGTACCAGAAAGAAATCGGATACCCTGGTTACGAAGCGCATAAGAAAATACACGATGATATGGTGAGTTATGTGGTAAAGGTTACTGAAGAATATGAGAAAAGCGGATTTGACGAGCAGTTGATGCAGCAATTCGGAGGGAAACTCCTCTCCTGGCTGATTAATCACGTTGCCGCAGAAGACCAGCATATTGCTGATTACGCAATAAAAAAGGGGGTATCAGGAGATGGCAGATAATCTTTACAAACCATTTTTGGAAGCCACCCGCAACGTATTCCAGCTAATGCTGGATATTACCGATATCGACGAGCTTTCCTCGGAAAAATTTGAAAATGAAGATGATTTGGATATTTCTATCGGAATCATAGGAGAAATGCAGGGTGATGTTGTTTACCGCTTTCCGCGCACTACATCTCTTGGCATGGTAAATATCATGAGCGGGCTGGAAATGGATACCGTGGACGAGTTCGTAATCTCTGCTATTTCTGAAATAGCGAACATAATCAGCGGTAACGTACTTACTATGTTTGCTCAAAAAGACGTGAAATGTGATATATTGCCGCCGGTACTGCGCAAAACGGAGGGAAGAGACGATTACACCACCTGTTGTATCACCACCCCTGCAGGAGACGTTTGCCTGGACATCTTACTGAAGCCTGCCGAAAAATAGGCGGATCATTCAGGAATACAGAAATCAAAAGCAAAGGTATAAGGCGTATTTTCTGTCATGGAAATACGCCATTTGTTATGTAATAGGAAAGTGTACCTATGTTCTGGGATATCACCCATCAATGGAAGGAGAACCTCATGGAAAATTTTGTATTTTACAGCCCTACTTATTTTGTTTTTGGTAAAGAGGAAGAAACGAGAGCCGGACACTATGTAAAGCGATTCGGCGGTAAAAAAGTCCTGATTCACTACGGCGGCGGCTCCGTAATACGCTCCGGCCTTTTGGACAGAGTAAAGCTTTCTTTGAAAGCAGAAGGAATAGACTTCGTGGAATTGGGCGGCGTTAAGCCGAATCCGAGAAGCGGTCTTGTTTATGAGGGTATTGAGCTGTGCAGGAAAGAGAATGTGGACTTTGTCCTCGCAGTAGGCGGCGGAAGCACCATAGATTCCTCTAAGGCGATAGCTGCCGGTGCTGTCTATGACGGAGATTTCTGGGATTTCTACCAGGGAAAATCAGTGACAAAAGCGCTTCCCATAGGAACCATACTTACGATATCTGCGGCAGGAAGTGAAGGTTCGCCGGATTCGGTTATTACCAACGAGGACGGAATGTATAAGAGGGGGGCTACGGGAGAGGCTTTCCGTCCGGCATTTTCTATTCTAAATCCTGCCCTGACCCAGACCCTTCCTCCTTTTCAAATTGCCTGCGGAATCACGGACATTATGGCACACTTATTCGAGCGTTATTTTACAACTACCATCGAGGTGGAGGTAACCGATAGGATGATAGAGGGCTTACTTCTGACTGTAATCAAGGAAGCGCCCCGCGTAACAGAGGACTCCAATAATTATCAGGCGCAGGCTAATATTATGTGGGCAGGAATGATGGCTCACAATAATTCCTGCGGAGTCGGAAGAGTACAAGACTGGGCGAGCCACGATATCGAGCATGAGCTTTCCGCCATTTACGATTGCGCACATGGAGCGGGATTAGCGGTAGTATTTCCTGCATGGATGCAGTATAACATGAAACACGACATAAACCGTTTTGCGCAGCTTGCCGTTCGGGTATGGGGCTGCGAGATGGACTTTATGAATCCCGAGAATACGGCGAAGGCAGGAATTGCAGCGCTTAGAAGCTTTTGGACATCCATAGGAATGCCTTCTGATTTTGCAGGACTTGGGGCAAAGGAGGAGGACATAGAGAAAATGGCCCATACTGCTTGCTATGGCGATGGACGAACCGGAACGATCGGAGGCTTTGTCAAACTGGAAGAGAAGGACGTGGCTGCTATTTACCGGCTTATGCTGTAAAATCCAAATGGTATCATATCAGAACGAGGAGAAAGCTATGTATATACAAAAGGTAGATATGGAGACATATCCGAGGAAAGCACATTTTGATTATTTTCGCGCTATGGGCTACCCATACGTGGGCCTGACGTCGAATGTGGATATCACACAGGCCGTGGGCAAGGCTAAGGTGAAAGGGCAGTCCTCCTTTCTATATCTGCTTTATGCAGTGGGAAATGCGGCGAATTCGGTAAAAGAATTCCGACAGCGGATTGACGGAGATGGAATTGTGGAATATGAATTCTGCAAGACATCCCATACGGTTATGAAAGCGGATGGCACCTATGCATACTGCGAGGCCGACCCGACTCTTAGCTTTGAGGAATTTTTGGAAGAAACCGCAAGGAATCAGGAACAGGTACTCATAAGCGGAGGCTTGGAGGAGGAAAGCGATGCGAATTCCCTCCTTTTCATTTCCTGCCTGCCGTGGGTAAGTTATACGTCGTTGATACAGCCGGTGCCCTTTCCCGCTGACTCCAATCCGAGAATCACGTGGGGAAAATATTTTACAGAGAAAGACAGGATTATGCTTCCGGTAAGCGTATTGGCTCATCACTCTCTCATAGATGGAAAACAGATAGCAGATTTCTACGAAAGTCTGTCCCGGGGCCTAGAGAAGGAATTTTTTATTTGATACAAAGCTTTTCTGGTAGGTGTCGAGTAAGGCTTGATTAAATTCTCTAAAAAAATGCTTGCAATTATGAAAAACTAAAAGTATAATAAAACGCGTATGGAATGCAGATATACGTAAGGTTGGAGTTTCCATGCAAATATTTATGGCAGCTAAGGCTGCATTATTGATTGAGTTAGGAGCTCAAATTTTATAAGTTGGTTACTTATAACCAGTTAACCAGTGTGTATACGACACATCAACTTGTGAAACGGTCAATAAGAGTATTAAAAGTGAAATATTTGCTATATAGACTCGAGAACCTGAATATCTGTAATGCTGAATAATAAAATGATTTTTCTGTCCTTAACAAACGAATTGCGATGCGGTTTGTCAAAGCGCGGGCATAGGATAGGGGGAGTGGCCCCCGTTAATCCAAGCACCCTCGAAAAGCGTCGAATCCGGTTATCCCGACTGAAAGAAACTTCCATGACCCTCCGGCAGAATCGGCGGTTTCGGGGAAGAACTTTACGGAAAAGGAGAGCGAGGGCGGAAGACTTTGATAGCGAACAGAAAAACGCAAGGTAGGAATGATGTATATGCATTCCTGCCTTTTTTATGTAATAAAAACCCTATTACATAAAGAGCCCTCCTAGAGGGCGGCGCATGCATAGACGGGAATGTATTGGCTAAAGTAAAGAGAGAGAGGGAATTGTTATGGAAAAATTACCCATTGATGATGAAAACAGCGCTGCAAGAAGGCTGTCGCAGGAGGAGGCCCCAATTTATGAAGCATTGAAGCGCTTTCGAAGAATGAGGATAGTGCCCTTTGACGTTCCGGGACACAAACACGGAAGAGGGAATCCTGAGCTGGTGGAGCTATTGGGGGAAAAGTGCGTGGGTATCGATGTGAATTCCATGAAGCCGCTAGACAATCTATGCCATCCGGTTTCCGTTATCAGGGAAGCGGAGGAGCTGGCAGCGGAAGCATTCCATGCAAATCATGCGTTTCTCATGGTGGGAGGAACAACATCCGCAGTGCAGGCGATGGTGCTTTCCTGCTGCAAAAAGGGAGATAAAATCATTCTGCCCAGAAATGTGCATAGAAGTGTAATCAATGCACTGGTGCTCTGCGGCGCCAAGCCGGTCTATGTGAATCCCGATGTGGATAAGAATCTGGGAATTTCTCTCGGAATGAGGGTATCTCAGGTGGAACAGGCAATCATAAGCCACCCGGACGCTGTAGCAGTGTTAGTGAACAATCCCACCTATTACGGCATATGCTCGGATCTTCGGACCATCGTGAAGCTCGCCCATGACCACGGTATGAAGGTACTTGCGGACGAGGCACACGGAACCCATCTGTATTTTGGCGAGAACATGCCGGTTTCAGCCATGGACGCCGGAGCGGATATGTCCTCCGTGAGTATGCACAAGTCAGGGGGGAGCCTGACACAGAGCTCTTTGCTTCTAATCGGCTCCAATATGAACGAGGGCCATGTGCGTCAGATCATCAACCTGACGCAGACAACCAGCGGCTCCTATTTGCTGCTTTCGAGTCTGGATATATCGAGGCGTAACCTCGCTCTTCGGGGACGGGAATCTTTCGCCAAGGTCATAGAGATTGCGGACTACGCCAGAGGGGAAATCAATGCAATCGGCGGGTACTATGCATTTTCCAGAGAGTTGATAAACGGGAACAGCATTTATGATTTCGACAGCACGAAGCTGTCTGTTCATACGCTGGAAATCGGCCTGGCGGGAATCGAGGTCTACGACATACTGAGGGATGAGTACGACATTCAGATTGAATTCGGAGACATCGGAAATATCCTTGCCTATCTTTCTATCGGAGACCGCAGGCAGGAGGTGGAGAGGCTGGTAAGCGCCTTGGCGGAGGTAAAACGATGCTATCAGAAGGATAAGGCGGGAATGCTTACGCAGGAATATATGGATCCCTATGTGGTAACTACGCCCCAGGAATCCTTTTACGCGGAAAAGGAATCGCTCCCCCTTGAAGCCACGGAGGGCAGGGTATGCAGCGAGTTCGTGATGTGCTATCCTCCGGGAATTCCGATTTTGGCACCGGGAGAAATGATTACCAAGGGAATTATAGAATATATACTGTATGCGAAGGAAAAGGGCTGTTCCATGACTGGTCCTGAGGATGCGGACATTGAATACTTGAATGTATTGAAACATGTGTAAGGAGGCAGATTATTATGGAAATGTGGTTTTCGGATGAGCATACGGATAATGTGAAGCTGTCGATTCGCGTGGAGCAGCAGCTTTTCAGCGCGCAAAGTGAATTTCAGAGAATCGATGTTCTGGAATCCAAGGAGTTCGGAAGAATTCTGGTAGCGGACGGCGATCTGATGCTGACCGAAAAGGATGAGTTCATCTATCATGAGATGATAACCCATGTTCCCATGGCGGTTCATCCCCATGTGGAAAAAGTGCTGGTCATCGGCGGCGGTGACGGAGGTATCGTAAGAGAGCTGGTAAAATACGATGCTCTGGAGAAAATCGATGTGGTGGAAGCCGATCCTCTCTTGATTGAGGTATGCCGTAAATTTTTTCCTCAGATGGCGTGCAGCATGAATGACCCGAGGGTAAGTATTTTCAACGAGGACGGCCTGCGGTTCGTTCGCTCGAAATCGGATGTATATGATTTGATTATCATAGATTCGCCCAACCCCTTCGGGCCGGGCGAGGGGCTTTTTACAAAGGAATTCTATGGCAACTGCTACAACGCCCTTCATAGCGACGGAGTGATGATCAACCAGCATGAAAGTCCCTTTTACAAAGAAGAAGCTTTTCAATGCCAGCGGATGCACAAACGGATCATAGAGTCCTTTCCCATCAGCAAAATTTATCAGGCGCACATACCATCCTATCCTTCGGGACACTGGCTGTTCGGCTTTGCTTCGAAGCAGTACCATCCGCTGAATGATTTGGACGGAGTGACCTGGACGTTAAAGGGAATACCTACGAGATATTATTTGCCGAGGCTGCATCAGGGGATGTTTGCGCTTCCGGCATATGTGGAGGAGTTGGTGAAGGATGTTGAATAAAAATATTGTAAATTTTATCGGCTGTGAAGCGGAATATGAGGAAGCGAAAATTGTACTGTTCGGATCTCCCTTTGATTCCACCACCTCTTACCGGCCGGGAACCCGCTTCGGCCCTCAGGCAATGCGAAACGAGTCCTATGGTCTGGAGACCTATAGCCCCTATCAGGACAAGGATTTGCTGGATTGTAAGGTATTCGACAGCGGAGACTTGGAATTGCCCATCGGAGATACGGAACGGGTTCTGGCAGCCATCGAGGAGCGTACAGAGACGATTATAAAAGACGGAAAGATTCCCTTTATGATAGGCGGCGAACATTTGGTAACGCTGGGAAGCGTGCGTGCGGCTGCCCGTAATTATCCCGATTTGCATATCGTGCATTTCGATGCCCATGCGGATCTGAGGGAAGATTATCTGGGAGTAAAGCTCTCTCACGCCTGCGTGTTAAGGCGGAGTTGGGAACTGCTGGGAGACGGGAGAATTCATCAATTCGGCATCCGTTCCGGCGACAGGGAGGAATTCGAGTGGGCGAAAGAAGGGCATGTGGCGATGCGGAAGTTCGACTTCGATAACCTGACGGAGACAGTAACAAGGCTCAGAGGGAAGCCGGTTTATTTTACCATCGACCTGGATGTCTTAGACCCTTCGGTATTTCCGGGGACGGGAACGCCGGAGGCTGGAGGCGTAAGCTTCCTTGAACTTCTGAAAGCGATGCTGAAAACGGCGAAAGGCTGCCATATCGTAGGATGCGATGTGAATGAGCTAAGCCCTGCATATGACGGGAGCGGAGTGTCTACAGCGACGGCAGGAAAAATAGTACGAGAGCTGTTATTGGCTCTTTCCTGAAACAAAAAACCTAGGATAGGGTAAAACCGACATATTGTGGAAAACTTCCCCTAAAAATACCGGTCCGGTGTAAAAAGCAGGAAAAATTATTAGTTTAATAATAAAATGATTATAAGAATAAAAGGAGATGATTATCATGGGAAAAGTATTGATCATTGGCTGCGGAGGTGTAGCCGGAGTAGCAATTCACAAATGCTGCCAAAACAGCGATGTTTTTACGGAAATATGTATTGCCAGCCGTACCGTGTCGAAGTGTGAGGCAGTAAAGAAGAAATTAGAGGGAATGACAAAGGCAAAAATCACCACGGCGCAGGTGGATGCGGACAACACGCAGGAACTGATTGCCCTCATTGAAAAAGAAAAGCCGGATGTGGTGCTGAACCTTGCACTTCCTTATCAGGATCTCACCATTATGGATGCGTGTCTTGCTACAAAAACAAATTATGTGGATACGGCAAATTATGAGCCGGAGGATACCGCGAAGTTTGAGTATAAGTGGCAGTGGGCTTACAGGGAACGTTTTGAAAAGGCAGGAATCACCGCACTTTTGGGAAGCGGTTTCGACCCCGGAGTTACGGGAGTATTTTCCGCATATGCCTTAAAACATTACTTCGATGAAATCAATTATATAGATATTCTGGACTGCAACGGCGGCGACCATGGTTATCCTTTTGCCACCAACTTCAACCCTGAGATCAATATTCGTGAAGTATCTGCGAAAGGTTCCTACTGGGAGGACGGACATTGGATAGAGACAGAACCGATGGAAATCAAGCGGGTTTATAATTTCCCGGAGGTGGGAGAGAAGGATATGTACCTGCTTCATCATGAGGAGCTGGAATCTCTTGCCCTGAATATGCCGGGAATCAAGAGAATCCGTTTCTTCATGACCTTCGGACAAAGCTACCTGACTCATTTAAAATGCCTTGAAAACGTAGGCATGACCTCCATAGAGCCAATCGTGTATGAAGGAAAAGAAATAGTTCCTCTGCAGTTTTTAAAAGCGGTTCTTCCCGACCCGGCATCCTTAGGTCCCCGTACAAAGGGTAAGACTAACATCGGCTGCATCTTTACCGGAAAGAAGGACGGAAAAGAAAGGACTGTTTACATTTATAACGTATGCGATCATGAGGAATGCTATAAAGAAGTGGGCTCTCAGGCAGTTGCTTATACTACCGGCGTTCCTGCGATGATCGGCGCGGCGATGCTGATGACGAAGGCATGGGATAAGGCAGGCGTATATAACATCGAAGAGTTCGACCCCGACCCGTTCATGGAGGCGCTGAACGAATTCGGTCTTCCCTGGCAGGTGAGTGAGAATCCGGTTATGGTGGAATAGCATAAAATATATGGAGCAGTTATGAAGAGAGAAGAATTGAAAACACCATGTTATATCGTGATGGAAAGTGCCCTGAAAAAGAATCTGGAGATTTTGCAGGGTGTCAGCCAGCGGACAGGCTGTAAAATATTATTAGCGCAGAAAGCTTTTTCCATGTACTCCTGCTATCCTCTGATCGGCAGATACTTGGATGGAACGGCAGCCAGCGGCTTATATGAGGCGCGGCTGGGTTCGGAGGAGATGGGAAAGGAAACTCATATTTTTTCTGCGGCATACAAGGAAGAGGATATGGAGGAAATATTGTCCTGCTGCGGGCATATCGTTTTCAATTCCTTTTCCCAGCTTAAGAAGTATGGCGAAAGGGCGGCAAAGGCGGGGAGAAGCGTAGGAATCCGGGTGAATCCTGAATGTTCCACTCAGGAAGGGCACGGAGTATACGACCCTTGCGCCCCCGGCTCGCGTCTGGGAATTATGGCAAAGGAGTTTCCCGACCGGCTGCCTGAGTGGGTGGAGGGAATTCATTTCCATACGCTGTGTGAGCAGAATGCGGACGCTCTTGCAGTGACGCTGAAGGCTGTGGAAGAAAGCTTCGGCCCATGGTTGTACGGGATGAAATGGGTCAATTTCGGCGGAGGGCATCATATCACACGGGAGGATTATAACATAGAGCTTCTGGAAAGCTGTATTCGCCATATATCTGACACTTACGGGGTTACGGTTTATTTGGAGCCGGGAGAAGCGGTCGCCTTGAATGCGGGGCATTTGCTGACTACAGTGGAAGATTTGGTGCATGAGGAAACGATAGCGATTTTAGATTCTTCCGCAGCCTGCCATATGCCCGACGTTCTCGAGATGCCGTATCGCCCGCCCCTCAGAGATTCCGGGCAGGAGGGAGAGAAAGCCTTTACCTATATGCTGGCGGGGCCGACTTGCCTGGCGGGAGATGTGATAGGAAGCTATTCCTTCGACAAGCCGTTAGCGGTCGGAGACCACCTGACTTTTGAAGATATGGCCATTTATACTATGGTAAAAAACAATACCTTCAACGGAATGCCGCTTCCCTCCATCGTGTGGGAGAGGGAAGACGGCGAATGTGAGCAAATAAGAAGCTTCGGCTACGAAGATTTTAAGGGGAGGCTGTAGGCTGAAAAGTAACGGCTGCGTTTACCTTCCGCTCTCTATGCGGATAACACCGCAGCCTATTTTTTCACCGGAATCCCCGGAGGGCTGAGTGGTGAAATCATCACGCTTTGCATGAATGATTACGGACTTGCCAACAATATTATCCACAGTAAAACGTTTATCATAAAAAGAAGCCCAGGCGTAGCCCTGATTGCCCAGAAGAGGGATCAGGTCTCCTGCATGCTGGGGATGGGGCATGTTCGTCGGATTGTAATGTCCTCCGGTATTGGCGAAAGCATCGGAGCAGTCGCCGAATTCGTGGATGTGCATCGCATAGAAATCGGAGGCATCCTGTGTGTATACATTGGGGAGGCCGAAGACTTCCGCTTCTATGAGAACGCCCCCATAAGGAGTATCATAAAATTTAACCAGCCCGCTAAGCTGCGGGTTGGAGCTGTTGCCCGTAACCCACGCCATAGCGCGGGGTTTATTTTTTTCCAATATGTTTACGAATGTGAGACGGGGAGTAAACTGATACATAGAAACACCTTTTTTATTATTAGGTTATGCAGGGGAAGCGGATTGGTTATCGGGCACTATTGTTTTCCCGCTTTAAGGTTGCTTCCGTATATGCTATAATTGCAGGAAAAAGATGCACGAGCAACTTTATGCCTGCGGCCTGAAGCTGCAGGTATTGGAAGGGCATGGTTACTAATATGGTGAAATATTTAGCGAATATCGAAACCGGCATCCTGTTTCAGGTAGATGAGGATAAAGAGCAGGAAAGTAATTATTATAAAATATACCTAATGGAAGAGGAGGAGTTCGACGCGCTTCAAGGAGATTACCCTCATAAAAAGAATCTGAGTCAGGGGCTTAAGCAAATACAATACTGTAAAATTGAGACCTTCAAGGATTGCATTCAGGGGACGATGAAGGTTCCCAAGGGTGATAGAGAGCAGATTGCACTTTTTACCTTCGGTTTCTATGTAAAAGGAAACGAGCTCTTTTTCCTTGGAGAGAGAGCCTTGCTTGGGGACATGCTGGAGAAAATATCGGGAAATATATCTAACTGTACGCTGAATCAGATTCTTTTGGTATTGTTCGAGATGCTGATCGAGGAGGATGTCCTTTACCTGCAAACGCTGGAGGAATATTTGTCGGATATGGAGGAGAAGCTTCTTTTGAAGATTCCTGATCATTTTTATGAGACAATTATACAGTACCGCAAAAAGCTAACCATTTTTCATTCCTATTATGAGCAGCTCATCAATATAGGCGACCAGATGCAGGCGAATGTGAATCAGGAGTTTAGCCGGGAGGAGTGTGCTGCGTGGCAGATTTATGCCAATCGTACGGAGAGGCTGCACAATCATGTGGAAGCGCTGAGGGAATATCTGATTCAGATAAGGGAATTGTATCAATCCCAGATAGATGTAAGGCAGAACAAGGTAATGAGTATATTAACGATTATTACGGCATTTTTCCTGCCTTTGACGCTCCTTGTAGGATGGTATGGAATGAACTTTCCCGGTATGCCGGAATTCCGGTGGAAATATGGATATCCTGCAGTGATTATCCTCGGCATTGTCATTATTTTGGCCGAGTTCATATATTTTAAGAAAAAGAAATTGTTTCGATAAGAGTCAGGAAACGGCAGGATAAAAGAAATTTGTTAGAAATGGGAAGAAGCGATGAAAGCGAAAGTGAAGTTAATTGCTGCGATGTTCATATTTGGAAGTATAGGGATCTTTGTGAGAACGATTGGTTTATCTTCCGGGATATTGGCAATTGTAAGAGGGAGTATCGGAACGGTATTTTTATTGCTTGCGGGGTTGGCGATGGGGAAGAGGTTATCACTGCCGTCTATCAGAAAGAATCTTAAATTTCTTGTCTTTTCCGGAGCAGCAATCGGAGCGAACTGGATCTGCCTTTTTGAAGCGTACCGGTATACGACGATAGCGGTGGCTACCTTATGCTATTATCTGGCACCGGTGTTCGTCATCCTCGTCTCCCCCCTTTTCTTAAAGGAGAAACTGACGGCAGTAAAGGCCGGATGTGTTGCGGTATCGTTGTTCGGTATGGCGTTGGTGGCGGATATTCTTGGAAATGGTCAGGAAGCGGCAAGCGGATGGAAGGGAATCGCATTCGGAGTGACGGCGGCGCTGCTATATGCTTCCGTAGTGATCATGAATAAGTTCCTGAAAGAAATAGAAGCGGTGGATATGACGGTGTCGCAGTTAGGAATCGCATCTTTGGTGCTGCTTCCGTATGTGCTTTATACAGAAGACAAGACGGGGATAACATTTGGTGTGAGTACACTGTTTCTATTGCTGTATCTGGGTATTGTAAATACAGGAATTGCCTATCTTTTATATTTTTCTTCCTTAAAGGATTTGAGCGGGCAGACGGCAGCTTTGTTCAGCTATATCGACCCGGTAACAGCAATTCTGCTTTCCGCCCTTTTATTTCATGAAGATATGAGCACAGAGCAGATAATAGGCGCGGTACTGATATTAGGCTCGACCCTCGTAAGCGAGCTTGCGGGCGGCAGAAAGCAAATGCCGGCAAATACTACGGTGCAAGGGTAGAAGAGAGACTTAAGGGCTTTTTCGGCTTTCGTTTTTATTGTTTATATGCTTTTTGACCATTGTACGGAACTGACTGACGGTGACTCCAAGTGCATCACTGGCGGTTCGAAGGGTGTATTCTTTGCTTTCCCACTTCTCGTATATCGGATAGAATTCTTCAGGGATGGGAGAGGGGAAACGGCCCAGATGCCTTCCCTTTGCCTTGGCTATGGCAATGCCCTCTGCTTGCCGTTGCTTGATATTCTCCCGTTCGGCCTGTGCGACATAGGACAAAAGCTGTAAGACGATATCGGAGATTAGGGTACCGATTAAGTCTTTGTTAGTGCGGGTATCGAGAATGGGCATGTCCAAGATGACGATATCTGCTTTTTTTACTTTAACGATAACGCGCCATTCCTCTTGTATATCACGATAACTTCTGCCGAGGCGGTCAATGCTCTTTACGACGAGAACGTCGCCTTCCTTCAATCTTTTCTTTATTTTCAGATATTCAGGTCTGTTAAAATCTTTGCCCGATAATTTATCGCAATAAATGTTCTGTTCGATAATCCCCCATTTCAGCAATTCCACTTTTTGCCGATCGATGTTTTGATCGGCGGTAGATACCCGCATATACCCATAAAAGTTCTTCATTTTTTAGTCCTCCTATTATACGTAGTATGCCAGAAAGGCTAAACTTAATCCATATGTTTCAAGGCACTGAAAAAAGAGACAAGTTGCTATAAAGGTGTACCTTTTTAGCAACTTGTTTCTTTTGAATATACAAACAATTATACTGACAATTGTATTACATTTTTTTGTAAAAAACAACAAAAAATGACAGTATAATAGTGTAAATCAAATAGATAACAATGTACGTAAAAAAGGTACACCTTTATGGCGATTTTTTCAAATAAATTAAGAAAGGAAAAAGTTATGTTAAAGGTTACCAAAACAAAAGGATCAATAGGGCAGATATTTTATTCAAGATTTGCTGTAATTGTATTTATGGCCGGACTTCTCGTGCTGCTGATGGGAGGGAGTATTTTCTGTTTCGACTATGTTTTTAGCAAGAGCGAAAAGATAAATGCGGAAAAATCCGATTTATTGAGTTATGAAATGGCCCATTATAAATGGTGGATAAATCTTAGTTCAGCCGTTTATTATAATACGGAATTTACGGGACAGAGGGATGAGACGAAATGTGATTTCGGTATATATTTATATGGGCCGGGTGTAAAAGGCAATCCGCAAATGAGCGAATTCTATGAGAAGGCAGAACCCTTGCATAGAGAAATCCATCAGCTTGCAGACGAAGTGCTCAGCGTGAACGGGACGGACAAGGCACAGGCGGAAGCTTTATTAAAGGATAGTGTAGAGGTGAAAATCCACGCCTTGGTAAGCCTTTTGGACGATACGATAGTACAGAAGCAGGAGCAGATCGATAATCAAAGAAGAATGGTCATCGTGATGCTCGGCATCATATTCGTGGCTACTATCTTTGCCGTTTCCTTAACGGTGTGGTTTATCATAAAAACGTATAGATACGTGAAGACTAAGGTCATCGAGCCGATTGTAGATTTACAGCAAGAATGCGAGAAGCTGGCGGAAGGAAATCTAGGCTTAAGCTTTGAAGTGAATATGGATAACGAGATTGGAAGTCTTGGAAAATCTTTGGATTTTGCGGTAAAGGAAATTAAGAAATATATCGATGCTATCGCCTTTGGTATGAAAGAATTCTCCTCCGGCAATTTTACCTGTGTCTGTCCGGTGGAATTTATCGGCGATTTCGCAAATATCCAGCGTTCTATCGAGAGCTTTCAAGAAAAAATGAATGACACTCTGTATGAGATGAGCGTGGCAATAGAGCAGGTGAGTGCAGGTGCACAGGAGCTGTCTGCAGGAGCGCAGGACATCGCGCAGGGTGCGACGAATCAAGCGGGAAGCGTACAGGAACTGTCCGATGTTATTTCTAATATTACGGGTCAGATAAGCAATAATGCCGAGTACGCCCAGGGCGCCGATGAGTGGGGAGAACGGACAGGAGAGACCGTCGTTACCAGCAAAGCACGGATGGAACAGCTGGTGGCGGCAATAAACGACATTGCCGCAGCATCGGAGGGCATTAAGAATATTATCGATACCATCGACGCCATAGCCTCCGAGACGAATTTGCTGGCGTTAAATGCGGCGATCGAATCTGCCCGTGCAGGAGCAGCCGGAAAAGGTTTTGCCGTAGTAGCCGATCAAATAAGGAAGCTGGCGCAGGAATCCGCAGATGCCGCAAAGAACACCACCGGGTTGATAGAGGAATCTCTGTCCCATATTGAAAAAGGAAAAGTACTAACAGGAACAACGAGTGAGGCATTTGAGGAAGTCGCTAAGAATGCCCAGACTGTTTTGGAAATGATAGACAAAATCGCACAGGAATCCAGAGCACAGGCTTTGGAAGCGGATAAAATCGCAAAGGGAATCGATCAGATTTCCGGCGTTGTCCAGACGAATGCATCGGTATCTGAGGAAAGTGCGGCGGCGAGTGAGGAGCTGAGTGCGCAAGCTATGGTCATGACGGATTTGATTAATCAGTTTAAGCTTAGCAAAAGGTGAAATACATAAACAAGAATAAGGCTTGTCGCACGAGGAATACTCAGTGCGGCAAGCCTTCTTAATTTAACCTGAAACCGAAGGGAGGTTATTCAAATTATTGTCTTCCTCCCCATCAGGCAGAGACTTCAAATATTCCGTATCCTTCCTGTGGGCGATTCCTACGCCTTTGATATCACCGTTCTTGGCAAGATTTACTCCCTCCTGCTTGGAAACTGTGGAACCGTCGGATAATTGGTAGCCGGTCACGCGTCCGCTGCTCTTTACGAGCCCTACAATTTTTTGGGCGTCGCTCTTCGCTTGGGGTATATCATCCAGAGTATTGATAGCGAGAGCTTCGCCGAGAGTAATTTTATCCATATCTGTCATAAAATAACCATACCTTTCTCGTGAATGCAAACTTTTAGCTGCTTTCTTATAGTTTGTGCGGTATAGGAAATAATATGCGTCAGATGTTTTTTTTGTTTTGCCGCATCTGCATAGGCGTACATCCATAGGTTGATTTGAAGTTTTTCATAAATAATTTGTAATTGGTACAACCATTGCGCTCCAGGATGCCGGTAATAGTCAAATCGGTATTCATCAAATCTTCATATACGTGAGCGAGGCGGACCTTGTTCACGTATTCGAGAAAAGTGAGCCTCATGTATTTTTTAAAAAAGCGGCAGAAATATTCGGGGTTCAGTGCAACGGAAGCAGCAGCTTCGTCCAGGGTGATGGGAGAGGCGTAGTTGGACTTTACGAAGTCCATGACGTTCTCCAGCCGGCGCAGGTTTTTATCTGTTCTGATTTTTACCGCGGTGTCAATTTCCGCCTTATAATAGCAAAGGATGGAGTAAAGAAAATCGTATAAAAGACTGGAGAAACGGAGGGAATATCCTTCCGTTTTTTCATCGTTGATGTCTTTCATCTCCATTAAGATAGCGCGGACACGGTCATTTTTCTCCGGAGAATTGGGAATACCTTCGAAGCGGATGCTGTCGTAGTCGGAAATGCTCTTTTTCAAAAATTGATATGGTATCTGCAGCAGGATGACGAGGCAGTTTTCGTGGCAGTATGTGGAGTGGATGTCTGCGGAGTTGATGATTGTGAAATCGCCTGCGTTCAGGGTGAATTTCGAATTGTTGATGGTGACGTCCATGCAGCCCTCACAGATACAGATGATTTCCATGCTGTTGTGCCAGTGGTTGGTGATGAGGTGATTGGAATCGCGGTAGGTGTCAAAGCGAACTTGGATGTCTTCTCGGGTTTGGACTTCTTCGTGGAGGTATTTTTCCATAGGGGTGGGGGCCTTTCGATTTTTTTGCTTTGGTTTAGGTTATGAGGGACTATCTTCGGCGGATTTGGGTTCTGCTCCTGCGGGGGCGGCTCGTGTTTTCTAAATGGAACCGGTTAGGAGCTGGAATGGGCCGGGCCGGCAGCAAAGCACATCCGTGTGCTGTGCTGCCTAAACGCCGCATCCGTGCGGCGTTTTCCCTTGGTTTCGAGGGTTCCATTAAGAAAACGCGGCCGCGCCCTTAACGGAGCAGAACCCAAACCGCCGAAGATAGTCCCGCTCAAGGTCGTGAAGGGGGATGTGAAAATTCGGAAGGGGTGGGGAGGGTTAGGGCGGCGTTGCGGTACGGTGTTGGGGGTGGATTGCTGTGTGTGGCTCGCCGAAGGTGTACTTATTTTAAAATGGGGTGAAAAGAGGTCTTTAGATAATAATGGAACAAGATATTATAAAAGTCAATATTAACCTATAAATAAGTCATGAAAATGAATAGAGCGGAAAAGATGGGTGTGGTAGTATGAGGGTAGATGGACTCGTGGAATTTAATGGTAAGTAAGAGAGTGAACGTAAGAGTCAGGGGTAAGAGGAATGGGAAGTTTGTTATGAATAAAAAGTCAAAAAAGGAAAGAGAAGTAGGCAGATACGTAAAAAGTGAATTAAAGTGAAGGTAATTAGAGAAGAAGTTGGTGAAGAAGTTAGCAAAGAAGAAATTAGTGAAAAAAAATTAATAGGGAAGAAAATAACAAAGAAGAAAATAGCAAAGAAGAAAACAAATAACGTACGAATAGATAGAATTGGGGCATAGGTAGACTGGAAAGGAGATTTGTATGACGGCGGAAAAGATTAGGGATTTGGTGGCGCAGATGACTTTGGAGGAGAAGGGTTCGATGTGTTCGGGGGCGGATTTTTGGCATACGAAGGCGGTGGAGAGGTTGGGAATTCCTCAGTCTATGGTTGCGGATGGACCTCACGGACTTAGGAAGCAGGATGATAAGGCAGATCATCTTGGGGTGAATGAGAGTATTAAGGCGGTTTGTTTTCCGGCCGGGTGCGGGACGGCGGCCTCTTTTAACAGGGAGCTTCTGACGGAAATGGGAGCGGTGCTTGGTAATGAGTGTCAGGCGGAAGGTGTGAGCGTTTTGCTTGGACCGGCTGTGAATATTAAGCGTTCTCCGCTTTGCGGCAGAAATTTCGAGTATTATTCGGAGGATCCGGTAGTGGCGTCTCAGATTGCGGCGGCGTTTATTAAAGGGGTGCAGAGTAAGAATGTGGGCGTGAGCATTAAGCATTTTCTGGCGAATAACCAGGAAACGAGGAGGATGTCGGTGTCTGTAGAGGTGGACGAGCGAACGATGAGGGAAATTTATCTGGCGGCATTCGAAGGAGCGGTGCGGGAGCAGAAGCCTTGGACTGTGATGAATTCTTATAATAGAGTGAATGGCACGTATGCGGGAGAAAGCAAGAAGTATATGACGGATATTCTCCGCGGAGAGTGGGGATTTGACGGCTATGTGATGAGCGATTGGGGCGCAGTAAATAATAGGGTGGCGAATCTGAAGGCGGGAATGGATCTTGAGATGCCGTCTTCCGGCGGACAGAATGATAAGCTTATCAAGGAAGCGGTAAAGAATGAAAGATTGGAGGAAAGTGTGCTGGATACGGCAGTGGAGAGAATTTTGAATATTGTATTCCGGTTTGAGGAAAATAGAGATAAGACGGCGTATTTTGATTTGGATAAGGATCATGAAGCAGCACGCGCAGTGGCGGAAGAGACTATTGTGCTATTGAAAAATGACGGCGTTCTTCCCCTGAAGGAAAGCGCTAAGGTGGCATTTATCGGAAAGTATGCGAAGAAGCCCCGTTATCAGGGAGGTGGAAGCTCTCATATCAACAGCCATAAGATAACTTCTGCGCTGGATATGGCTGCAGGAAATCCTAATATTTCTTATGCACAGGGTTTTATCGATGAAGAGGATAGAGTGGATGAAGCTTTATTGGCGGGAGCGGTGGAGTTGGCTAAGGGTGCGGAAGCGGCGGTTATCTTTGCCGGACTGCCCGACTCCTTCGAATCGGAAGGCTTCGACCGGGTACATATGAGAATGCCGGAATGCCAGAATGAATTAATCAAACAGGTGGCGCAGGTGCAGAAAAATGTAATTGTAGTCCTGCATAATGGCTCACCGGTGGAGATGCCTTGGATAAATGAGGTAAAGGGCGTGGTGGAAGCGTATCTGGGCGGTCAGGCTGTGGGCAGTGCGCAGTATGATATCCTTTTTGGAAAGGTTAATCCCAGCGGCAAGCTGCCGGAGACGTTCCCCTTGAAGCTGGAGGATAATCCTTCCTATCTGAATTTTCCCGGAGAGGGAGACCGGGTAGAATACAAAGAAGGGATATTCGTGGGCTATCGTTATTATGATAAGAAGAAAATGGAAGTGCTTTTTCCCTTTGGATATGGACTTTCCTACACTTCGTTCGATTACTCCAATCTGCGTGTAAGTGCAGACCGCATCGAGGATACGGATACCGTGACGGTGACGGTGGATATAACCAATACGGGCAAGGTTGCGGGAAAAGAAGCAGTTCAGCTTTATATCAGCGATAAGGAAAGCAGTGTAATCCGTCCGGTAAAGGAGCTGAAGGATTTTGCGAAGGTTTCTCTGGAACCGGGGGAAACGAAGACGGTGAGCTTCCGGCTTTCCAAGCGCTCTTTTGCATATTACAATACGGCAATTAACGACTGGCATGTAGAAACGGGAGAATTTGATATTATGATTGGAAAATCCTCCAGAGACATCGTGCTGACGAAGGAAATTCATGTGGAGTCTACGGTAACGCTGCCGGTAGTCTATACCACGGATTCTATTATGGAGGATATCTTCAAAAATCCTGAAGCCAAGGAGCGGGTTATGAAGATTATGGGCAGCAATATGGATATCATAATGACCACCGATAAGGACGAGGAAGGCAGTGCTTCCGCTCAGGCTATTACGGCCCAAATGCAGGAGGCTATGATGAAGTACATGCCCCTCCGCGGGGTGGTAAGCTTCGGAGGCGGAGAGGCCGGAATTTCTATGGATGATATCAGGGTCTTCGTAGATGAGCTCAATGCGCTGTAAGGGAATGACTATGGCGGTGAAGTCATAAGCTTTCGGAACCGCCTATGGTATTGCAAATGAATTTACATGAAAAAAGAACTTTAAAGGGCCGGGAAGTTAATTCTTTGCGGTTCTTTTTATGTAATAGGAAAGAGCGTCTATGATATAAAAACGGATGCGCAGCGACGCGCCAAGCGAAAGCTGTGCTGCAGTAACCATACAAATACCGGAGTAAAGCCTTTTAATCAATCCTTCTGCCCTGTAATTGGGTTTTGTTTATTTTTTACATATATTACCATTTTTTAAAGATGAGGTAGTTTACTTTGTACTTGGTAATTTTGTAAAGTGTCAGCCCATCCATTCTTTTTTCCAGCGTTCTGCCAGTATCTTAATCTTTGGGGTTGTGGTATAATTTGCCTATAACTGTGTATTTTTAGAGGAAAAGATTAAATGAATATAAGGAACAAAAAGATAAAATTTTTCGGTGTGCTAGGTACATTGGCAGTGGTTGTGTTGCTTTTGCTTCCGGCGGTGCAGCTCCATGCCGAAGAAGATAGAGATAGAGTCAGAGTAGGGTATTTTATTATGCCGGGTTATCAGGAGTCTACCGTAGGTGGCAGCCATTGGGGATTCGGTTATGACTACCTGCAGGAAATTGCGAAATATACCGGATGGAAATATAAATTTGTGGAAGCCTCATGGACAGAATGTCTGGAGATGCTGGAAAACGGAGAACTGGATCTCGTAACCTACGCCAAGGATTCACCGGAGGATAGGACGCGCTTCGAATTTTCCGAATATCCCATGGGAATGACCTCCTCCGTGCTGACGATTCGCTCGGGTGATACCGGTTCTTATTATTACAATGATTTTGCAAGCTTTGACGGAATGAAAATAGGCGCTGTAAAGGGCGGCGGCTCGGTGAGCGAAGTAAGAACGCTTTTTAAAGAGTATGGCATATCCATGACGCTTCAGCTTTTCGATACGGAGAAGGAGCTTCAGAAGGCGCTCAGCATGCAAACCATCGACGCAATCGCAGCGGGCAACCATCGCAAGCTGGATAACGAGAAGATAATAGCTACCTTCAACGCCGAGCCGTTTTATGCGATTACGCAAAGAAAAAACACGAGCATCATGGCTGAGTTCGACAATGCTATGGAAGAAATCATGCTAACGGATCCTTACTTTGAGAAGGAGCTATACGATAAATATTTCGAAGAAAACGTTACCAATATGGTTGCTTTGACTCGTGAAGAAAAGGCTTATGTAGACGAACATAAGACAGTTAAGATGGCGGCGTCCCCCGATTCTAAGGCCATGTGCTATTATGATGGCAGCAAGTATACCGGAATTATTATTGACAGCATCAAAGCCCTCGGAAGGGAAGTAGGGGTAGATGTGGAGTATGTGGAGACGAAGTCGTATAAGGAGAGTCTGGAGCTGCTGAATAGGGGCGAGGTGGACCTTGTCGGCGATTTCTATACCAATTATAGCTGGGGAGAGAAGAACGAAGTGATACTGACTGCTCCATATATGGAGGAGCGGTATATGGAGGTGCGTCGCAAGGGCAAGGAAATGCCGAAACGTGAGATGAGGGTAGCTACCTGTGAGAATTTTTTCTTTAATACCGCATATATATCCAAGTATTACACAAATGAGAACATGATTTACTATGATACGGAGACGGAGTGCGTTAATGCAGTACGAAAGGGAGAAGCGGACGTTGCCTTTGTCAATCAATATACGGCTAAGATATTGTTCAAGGACAACAAGAATCTGAAATTAAAAACCTATGCTCTCTACGATGCGGATCATGGCATATCGATAGCGGTAGCAGAAGATAATAAGCTTCTTTGCTCTATTTTCAATAAAGCAATTTCTAATCTTAGCCCCAGTGAAATTATGCATATAGCGGAAGACCACACGCAGGAGGGCGAGCAGGTGTCCCTGCTCAGCTATATCTACTCCAATCCGGTGCAGTCTATCGTGATTTTGTGCGTGGCGTTCGGCACGGTAGTGTTTGTCCTGCTCTATTTCATCATGGTGAAGAGAAGATACAACAGGCATGTTTATGAGCTGGCTTACAAGGATAGGCTTACCGGGCTTGGAAATATTTATTCCTTTGAGGATACGATAGAAAAACGGTGGCTTGAGCACAGAGGAAAAGAAGTTTTTATCATTTCCATGGATATCAGCCATTTTGCTACCATCAACGAGACATACGGGAGGGGTATTGGAGATCATACCATAAGCTATGTGGGCAGAAAGCTGAACGAACTGTACGGCGAGGAGGGAATCATTGCCAGAAGTAAGGTGGATAATTTCCTGATTTTTGGAATTGCTGACAGAGTGGGAAAAATTACCGAATGGATGGACGCGATCAAGCGGGAAATCGGAATATTCGCATTCGAAGAAGGCGGAATGGGAAAAAATGATATTACAATCAATTATAATTTTGGCGTTACCACAGTGCAGTGTACGAGAAGTACTTCGATCAAGAATTTGATCGACCATGCGGAAATGGCGAGAAAGGCGGCAAAGCGGAGAAATGCACATCTATGTTATTTCAATGAGGAGATGGAGCTGCAGCTTCTTCGGGAAAAGACTATTGAAGACTGCATGGGAAGAGCTCTTACCCAGGGAGAGTTTCATGTATATTATCAGCCGAAGTACTGCATGACGAATAACGAAATCGTGGGCGCGGAGGCGCTTGTCAGATGGCAGAATAAGGATTACGGTTTTATGAGTCCGGTGGAATTCATCCCTATCTTCGAGAATAACGGTTTTATCGTGGAGTTGGATTTCTACGTGATGGAGCAGGTGTACAAGATGCTGCATGGGCGTCTGGAACGCGGAGAAAAGACGGTTCGCGTATCGATTAACCAATCCAGGCTGCATTTCGCGCAGAAGAATTATATTGAGAGGCTGAATGAGCTGCGGGATAAATATTGTATTCCGAAGGAGCTGATCGAGCTGGAATTGACGGAGTCCATTTTTGCACAGATGAAAGATATAAGCGAAATGGTGGATAAACTGAAGGCAAATGGGTACTATTTATCTGTAGATGATTTTGGAGCAGGCTATTCCTCGTTAAATATGCTTAAGGAGATTTCCATAGATACATTGAAGATAGACAAGGATTTCTTAAGCGGCGAGAACAAGAGCGAGAGGTATCAGAAGGTAATTCAGAAGGTCGTGGAGCTTGCAAATGATTTAAATATGGACATAATATGCGAAGGCGTGGAACGGGAAGAGCAGGCTAAGTTCCTACAAAGTATAGGCTGTATGTATGCGCAGGGATATTTGTATGCGAGGCCTATGGCAGAGGAGGACTTTCTGCAACTGCTGTCTTGAAAACTTATGACTTAGTTAAGAAAAGAGGCATTTATGAACAAGATACGGGGTCTCGATAAAAAGTTTGTAATCTATGAAGCGAACAGACTGCTCTGCTCTGTCGGCGGCGTGCTCCTATATGCCATCGGCGTAAATCTGTTCATTGTCCCCCAAGGGCTGTATACAGGGGGGATCATGGGACTTTGTCAGGTAATACGTACCGTGTTGGCGGAGTACATGGGGCTTTCGTTTCATAACTTCGATATTGCGGGTTTGATTTATTACGTAGTCAACATTCCGCTTTTTGTTGTGGCAATAAAGAAACTGGGGCGTATATTCTTCGCCAAGACGATTATCTGTGTGACAGCAATGTCATTTTTCCTCTTTATTGTATATATTCCCTCTGTGCCAATCATGGATGATACGCTGGCATCCGGCCTTATCGGGGGAATTCTCTGCGGGGCTGGCATCGGACTTTGCCTGAAAATGGGAAGTTCCGACGGCGGAACGGATATATTGGGCGTGTTGTTGATCCGCTGGAAGAAAGATTTCAGTGTAGGCAAGGTAACACTGATCGTAAACGTGGTACTGTATCTCATATGCCTGTTCCTCTTCGACGTACAGACCGTGATTTATTCCTTGATTTATGCCGCAGTAACCTCCTTCGCGGTGGATAAGGTATATTCCCAGAATATCAATGTGGAAGTGAACATTATCACGAAGAACGCCTGCGAAGAAATGGAGCAGGAGATATTCACGAAACTGGAACGGGGAATCACGAAATGGAAGGCGCTAGGCGCGTACACGGACAACAACGCGGAAGTATTGTATATGGTAATATCGAAATATGAGATCGGACGGCTGAAATATATCATACGCAAATATGATCCGAATGCTTTTGTGGTAATCAATGAGGGTGTGAATGTAAGCGGGAATTTCCTGAAGAAGTTATAATAGTGAGAAAGAGATGTCCAGGTTTTGAAAGGACATCTCTTTTTCTGTAATAGGAAAGTGCTCCTATTATTTATAGAAACTATGGATACGCAGATGCGCGCGCGGCGCACACTTTTGTTCTATCATAGGGCTACTTATGATAAACCCGATTCGTTTCGTAAGTCGGTTCGCTCGTGAGATTCATTCCCAATCGCTTAAAGGTCTTCTCGTCCACGGAAGAAAGGATAACTGTAGAGTGAACCTGACATCCCTTCAGCTTCGGGATCTGGGACAATGCCAGTTTCGCGTCCGTATCAGTTGCGGCGCTCATGGAAAGAGCAATTAATATTTCATCCGTATGTAGTCTTGGGTTATTCCCGCCCAGATAGTCCGTCTTCAAGGTCTGAATAGGTTCAATGGCTGTTCGGGATATAAGGTGCTCGTCGTGGTCGATTCCGCCAAGAACCTTCAGCGCATTGAGAAGTGCAGCGGCGGAGGCTCCGAGCAAGTCGGTAGTCTTTCCGGTAATGACCTGACCATCAGGCAGCTCGATGGCTGTCGCAGGATGGCCGGTGTTTTCCTGCCTCATAAGCGCCATGGGTACTACCTTCCGCTCTGAGGTATTGATGGAAGCCTGCTTCATCAGAAGCTCCAGCTTATAAACAATTTCCTTGGAACCCAGCATATCTTTTTTTCTATCGCACAGCGCCTGATAATATCGGCGGATGATTTCCTGCTTGGAAGCTTCCTTGCATACCTCGTCGTCTATAATACAGTTGCCAGCCATGTTGACACCCATGTCGGTAGGCGATTTATAAGGACTGTAGCCGAGAATCTGTTCGAACATCGCGCTTAGCACGGGGAAGACCTCGATGTCTCGGTTATAGTTGACCGTAGTCTCTCCGTAAGATTCCAGATGGAAGGGGTCTATCATGTTGACGTCGCTTAAATCGGCAGTGGCTGCTTCGTAAGCCACGTTCACCGGATGGCGCAGAGGCAGATTCCATATGGGGAAAGTCTCGAACTTAGCATATCCTGCCGTAATGCCTCTCTTGTGTTCGTGATAGAGCTGGGAAAGGCAGGTAGCCATCTTGCCGCTGCCCGGACCGGGAGCAGTAATGACCACCAGCGGTCTGGAGGTCTCGATGTAATCGTTCTTCCCGTAGCCCTCATCGCTGACGATATGGGCGATGTTGCCGGGATATCCATCAATAATATAATGAAGATAAGACTTGATTCCAAGGCTTGACAGTCTTTCCCGGAAATGATCCGCAGTAGGCTGGCCGGTATACTGGGTAATGACCACACTGCTCACCATGAAGTCCATGGCGCGGAAGGCGTCCAGAAGGCGCAGCACATCCATGTCATAGGTGATGCCGAGATCGCCCCGGATTTTATTCTTTTCGATGGCATCTGCGCTAATGACGATAACAATTTCCGCTTGGTCCTTAAGCTCATGCAGCATTTTCAGCTTGCTGTCCGGATGGAAGCCGGGAAGGACTCTGGAAGCGTGAAAGTCGTCGAAGAGCTTGCCTCCGAATTCCAGATACAATTTATTGCCGAACTGGGCGATTCTTTCGCGAATGTGTTCGGACTGCATTTTTACATATTTATCGTTGTCAAATCCTATTTTCATTTTTGGGTTCCTTAATATTTCATTTTATTAAAATCAAGCTTTTATTTTCTGTGCTCCACAGCCGCGGCGATAAGACCCTTGAATAGCGGATGGGGTCTGTTGGGTCTCGACTTCAGCTCGGGATGAGCCTGCGTAGCGACGAAGAATGGATGGGTGGGAATCTCGCACATTTCTACGATACGTCCGTCAGGAGAAAGGCCGGATAATTTTATTCCGTTCTCCGTAAGAGCGGCACGGTAATCGTTGTTTACTTCATAGCGGTGTCTGTGTCTTTCGTGAATAGTATCTTTACCATATAAGCTGTATGCCTTGGAGTCCTTGTCCAAAATGCATGGATAGGAGCCAAGCCTCAAGGTGCCTCCGATGTCTTCCACGTCGTTTTGATCGGGCATGAGGGCGATGACGGGGTGAGTCGTACTTGGATTCAGCTCCACACTGTGTGCATCGTTATAGCCAAGCACGTTACGGGCATATTCTACGATGGAAAGCTGCATGCCAAGGCAAAGCCCCAAAAATGGAATGTTATGGGTCCTCGCATAGGTGATGGCATTTATCTTGCCTTCGATACCGCGGCTGCCGAAGCCGCCCGGAACGACGATGCCGTCCGTACCGCCGAGCAGTTCGCCCGCATTCTCCGGAGTTACGATCTCCGAGTCTATCCACCGGATACTGACGTTCACCCGGTTGGAGATGCCTCCGTGCTTCAAAGCTTCTGCTACGCTGATATAAGCATCGTGAAGCTGGATATACTTACCTACAAGGGCAATGGTCACTTCGCCCGAAGCGGTGTGCAGGGATTCCACCATGTCTTGCCAATCGCTTAAATCGGGTTCGGGACAGGGGAGCTCCAGGCATTCGCAGGCAACCTGTGCCAAATGCTCTTTCTCCATGGCAAGAGGTGCTTCGTAGAGGTATTCCACATCCAGATTCTGCAACACCCGATTATTGGGCACGTTGCAGAACAGAGCAATCTTATCTTTGATGCCCTGGTCCAGCGGATGCTCGCTGCGGCATACGATAATGTCGGGCCGGATTCCCATTCCCTGAAGTTCTTTTACGCTGGCTTGTGTGGGCTTGGTCTTCATTTCCTGTGAAGCTCTCAGATAAGGAATCAGGGTAACATGAATCAGAATGGCGTTTTCACGTCCTACCTCATGCTGAAACTGCCGGATGGATTCTAAAAAAGGCTGGCTTTCGATATCGCCCACGGTTCCGCCTACCTCAATGATGGCTATCCTCATTTCCTGGTCGCTGAAATTGCGGTAAAAGCGGCTTTTGATTTCGTTGGTTATATGGGGGATTACTTGAACCGTACCGCCGCCGTAATCGCCTCGTCTCTCCTTTTGAAGGACAGACCAGTAAATCTTGCCGGTGGTAACGTTGGAGTTTTTATCCAGATTTTCGTCGATGAACCTCTCGTAATGTCCGAGGTCTAAGTCTGTCTCCGTTCCGTCGTCGGTAACGAAGACCTCCCCGTGTTGGATGGGATTCATAGTTCCGGGGTCAATGTTGATGTAGGGGTCAAACTTCTGCATGGTCACTTTGTAACCACGCGCTTTTAAAAGTCTTCCTAAAGATGCGGCTGTAATTCCTTTTCCCAGACCAGAAACGACGCCGCCTGTTACGAATACGTATTTTACAGGCATTATTACCTCCTCAGCGATTGCATATATGCATATAGACATTAGTTAGTTTAAGAGTGAACAGATATCGTTTTATTTTACCGAATGGCATAAATCACTACTTAGGAAGCTCATTGTTTAGCTCCCTAAGTATTGTATTATACAATGGGTAGTCACCAAAAATCTACTGTTTCTATCAAAAAAATTTAGAAATCTTTTATACATGGTAAAATATTTTCATAATTATATTATTGATTTATCGAATATCAGTCTCTATAATGGAAGAAACGACGATTTACGAATAGGAGCAGGAATGGAAGATAATAATTTAAACCAATACGATGACGGTGGATTTAACAACGGCAATCGCGGCGGTAATAAAAATAATAATAATGGTAACAGAGGGCCCGGCGGAAACGGCGACAACCCTAAGAAACAGAGCATTTTCCTGTTGCTCATCGCAGCGCTCATCACTTTGCTGTGCATGAGTTATTTCATGAAGGCGATGACCGGCGGCACGGAGAAGGAGATTACCTATAACGAATTCATTAAGATGGTAGAAGACGGCGAAGTGGAAAGCGTAGTGGTGGAGACCGACCAGATTACTATTTACCCCAAGGATACGGAAGAGACCTCTACGAATATATACGGAATGCCAGTGATTACTTATTATACGGGAATCATGGAGGACAACGATACCCTGACGGCCCGTCTGATCGAACATAATGTAGATGTGAACAAGAAGGTGCCGGACGGTTCCGGGATGCTGCTTTCCATCCTTTTGACCTATGTGTTCCCTATTCTTCTTATGTGGGTGCTTCTCAGTTTCATCTTCCGCAGGATGTCCAAGGGCGGCGGCGGTCCCATGGGAGTGGGTAAGAGCAATGCCAAGGTATACGTGCAGAAGGAGACAGGAGTTACCTTTAAGGATGTGGCGGGAGAGGACGAAGCGAAAGAATCCCTGCAAGAGGTAGTAGATTTCCTGCATAATCCGGGAAAATATTCTAAGATAGGAGCTAAGCTTCCTAAGGGAGCACTTCTGGTAGGCCCTCCTGGAACCGGTAAGACCTTGTTGGCCAAGGCGGTGGCGGGCGAAGCTCATGTGCCCTTCTTTTCATTGGCCGGCTCCGACTTTATTGAACTATACGTAGGCGTGGGCGCTTCCCGGGTAAGAGACTTATTCAAGGAAGCGACGAAGAACGCTCCTTGTATTATATTCATAGATGAAATTGATGCGATAGGAAGAAGCCGTGATTCCAAATACGGCGGCGGCAATGAAGAACGGGAACAGACGTTGAACCAGCTATTGTCCGAGATGGACGGTTTCGATACTTCGAAAGGTATTCTCATTCTTGGAGCGACCAATAGGCCGGAGATTCTTGATAAGGCGCTGCTGCGGCCGGGACGTTTCGATAGAAGAATCATTGTGGATAAACCCGACCTTAAGGGACGAATTGAAATATTGAAGGTACATGCGAAGGATGTTCTGATGGATGACAGTGTGGACCTGGATGCCATAGCGCTTGCTACCAGCGGAGCGGTGGGTGCCGACCTCGCCAACATGATAAATGAAGGGGCTATTAACGCAGTGCAAAAAGGGCGCAATTATGTGTGCCAGCATGACTTGTTCGAGGCGGTGGAGCAGGTGCTCGTAGGAAAAGAGAAGAAAGACCGCATTATGAGCAAGGAAGAGCGCAAGATTGTTTCCTACCACGAGGTGGGTCATGCACTTTTAAGTGCTTTGCAGAAGAATTCGGAACCGGTGCAGAAGATTACGATTGTACCGAGGACCATGGGTGCCCTCGGCTACGTGATGCAGGTGCCGGAGGAGGAGAAGTTCCTCAATACGAAGGCGGAGCTGCACGATATGCTGGTGGGCTATCTGGGCGGACGCGCAGCGGAGGAAATCGTATTCGATACGGTAACCACCGGAGCGGCTAACGATATAGAGAAGGCGACAAACATCGCCAGAAATATGGTGACCAGATTCGGAATGAGCGAAAAGTTCGGGCTTATGGGGCTTGCTACAGTAGAGAGCGAATATCTGGACGGCGGAGCGAGATTGACATGCAGCGATGTGACGGCGGCGGATGTGGATACCGAGGTAAGGGAGCTGTTAAAGGAATGCTATGCGGAAGCGAAGCAGCTTCTTGGCCAGAACCGGGATCTTATGGATAAGATCGCCGCATACCTGATAGAAAAAGAAACTATTACGGGTAAGGAATTCATGAAGATATATCGCGCGGAAAAAGGGCTTCCTGAACCTGAAGAAAAAGCGGAGGGAGAATCCGAAACAAAAAGTTCTGAGGCTGAAGCGAAAAAAGTGGAGTCTGAGTCAAAGACTTCTGAAGCGGAAATAAAAGTTTCTGAATCGGGAATAAAGGCTTATGAAGCGGAGGACGGAAAAGTCATTATAAAGAAGGACAGTATGATCTTATCGCCGGAATTCGAGGCGAAGCCGGAGAAAGCGAGAGAACCGGAGAAAGAGGTATCTGCTTATGGAGGTCCGGTAGGACGTTTCTCCAATGCGTCCGGAGAATTTGTAAAGAATGGCGATTCCATCAAGAACGGTAATTTTGCCGAGGAATTGCAAAATAAAATAGACGAACAGAAATAAAAAACGCAAAAGGTTCTAGGTGAGTGTTTGCACTCATAAAAAAGAACCTTTTTGTGCGTTATTTATGTTGTGGGTGAGAGATGTTTGATTTTGATGAGGAATTGAAAAAACTGCCTGTGAAGCCGGGCGTATATATCATGCACGATGAGAAGGACGTCATTATCTATGTGGGGAAGGCAATCAACCTGCACAGTCGTGTCAGATCGTATTTCCGCAAGAACATAGGGCGCGGGCCCCAGATCGATAAGATGGTGACTCAGATAGCCAGATTCGAATATATCATAACCGATTCTGAGCTGGAAGCCTTGGTGCTGGAGAATAATTTAATAAAAGAATACAGTCCCCGCTATAACACTATGCTTAAGGATGACAAGACCTATCCTTATATAAAAGTGACAGTAGGGGAGCCGTTCCCCCGCATACTTTTTTCCAGAGAGATGAAGAAGGACCGCTCCCGTTATTTCGGGCCGTACACAAGTGCGGCAGCAGTGAAGGACACAATCGATTTGATCAACAAGCTCTATCTTCTCCGCACCTGCAACAGAAATCTTCCGAAGGACTGCGGGAAGGAGAGGCCTTGCTTGAATTACCATATCAAACAGTGTGCAGCCCCCTGCCAAGGGTATATGACTCAGGAGCAGTATAGAGGGCAGGTCGATAAGGCGCTGGATTTCCTGAACGGAAATTATAATCCTATTTTAAAGGAGCTGGAACGAAAGATGCAGGAGGCTTCCGACAGCATGGAATTCGAGGAAGCGGTAAAATACAGAGATTTGTACAATAGTGTGAAGCAGGTGGCGCAGAAGCAGAAGATTACGGACAGCTACGGAGAGGATAAGGACATCATCGCTCTCGCCTTGGATGAAAACGATGCGGTGGTGCAAGTATTTTTTATCCGAAACGGGAAATTAATAGGAAGAGAACATTTTTATATGACAAACGTGTCGGGAAATAAAAAATCTCAGGTACTTCTTGATTTCGTGAAGCAGTTCTACGCGGGAACACCCTTCATTCCCAAGGAGCTTATGCTCCAGGAGGAAATAGAGGATATAGAGGTGCTGGAAAAATGGCTGACTGCAAGAAAGGGAAGCCGTGTCTACATCCGCGTACCAAAAAAAGGCGCCAAGGAGAAGCTGGTGGAGTTAGCGGGAAAGAATGCAGCCCTCGTCTTGAGTCAGGATAAGGAAAAGATAAAGAGGGAGGAAGGCAGGACCATTGGCGCTGTAAAAGAAATCGCATCGTTGATAGGCATGGAGGGAATCGTCCGAATGGAAGCATACGATATTTCCAACATCAGCGGATTTGCCAATGTAGGCTCTATGATCGTCTACGAAAAGGGAAAGCCTAAAAGGAGCGACTACCGCAAATTCCGAATAAAATCGGTATCGGGTCCCGACGATTATGCATGCATGAAAGAGGTGCTCACCAGGCGTTTTGTGCACGGAATGGAGGAGCAGAAGGAATTAGATATGAAGGAAATGGAAAAGGAATTCGGCAGTTTCACCAAGTTCCCCGACCTGATACTCATGGACGGCGGAAAGGGGCAGGTGAATATCGCCCTTGAGGTGCTTAAGGAGCTGCATATTTCCATTCCGGTCTGTGGTATGGTAAAGGATGATAACCATCGGACAAGAGGGTTGTATTACAATAATGAAGAGATTCCTATTGACAGAAGCTCCGAAGGGTTTAAACTGATTACGAGAGTGCAGGACGAGGCTCATCGCTTTGCCATAGAATATCACCGTTCCCTGCGCAGCAAGTCTCAGGTGAAATCGGTGTTGGACGACATCCCCGGAGTGGGGCCTTCCCGCAGGAAAGCACTGATGCGCCACTTTAAATCTATTGATGAGATTAAGTCTGCCGATGCAGCGACCCTTTCTCAGGTACCTGAGATACCGCCCCATATCGCGGAAGGTATTTATGACTTTTTCCATCAGGAATAGGCAGATTACTGTTCACACAGTGGCTTAACACTTGCTGTCAAGCTGCGTAAGAACGTGACTCAAGGGATGATTTCTGCTTCGCAGAGCGAATTTACATGCAGAAATTAATTCTGCATTGCAGAAATCATGCGTTGCTGAGAACGGAGTGAACAGTAACGTTTTCCGAGTTCGTTTATTGATATTGTGAAGTTTCTATGTTAGAATTTATAGAATATTAAGTATTAAGATATTATAAAATACTATATTGATGAAAAAGGAGAAGGTTATGGCAAGTGTAAGTTTAAAAGAGATTATAGACAAAATGAAGCTTGAGAATCTGACGCCGGAGCTGGACATTTCGAAGGTGAAAATCACCCAGCCGGACATCAACAGACCGGCTTTGCAGATGGCAGGTTATTTTGAACATTTCGAAGCTACCCGTCTGCAGATTATCGGATTTGTAGAATATACGTATATGCAGGGGTTGACGCAGGAATATAAAGAAGAGGTTTATAACAAGCTTCTTTCCTGTGATATTCCGGTCATTGTTTTCTGCCGTGAGCTGCAGCCTGACCCCTTCTTTTTACAAGTGGCTCTGAAAAAAGAGGTACCTATCCTGATGACGAAGAAGGCGACCTCTAATTTTACTGCTGAGATTATCCGGTGGCTGAATGTGAAATTAGCACCGTGCATTTCCGTTCATGGTGTTCTCGTAGACGTTTACGGCGAGGGAGTACTGATTACGGGCGAAAGCGGTATAGGTAAGTCGGAGGCAGCGTTGGAGCTGATCAAGAGAGGGCATCGTCTTGTGACGGATGATGTAGTAGAGATAAGGAAAGTAAGCGACGATACGTTAATCGGTTCTGCCCCTGATATTACGAAGCATTTTATAGAATTGCGGGGAATAGGAATCGTTGATGTAAAGTCATTGTTTGGTGTATCCAGCGTAAAGGATACTCAGAGCATCGATTTGGTAATCCGGTTGGAAGAATGGGATAAGGACAAGGAATACGACAGGCTTGGATTGGAAGAGGAACATACGGAATACCTTGGAAATAAGATAGTATGCCATAATATTCCGATAAGGCCGGGACGCAATCTGGCGATTATCTGTGAATCGGCAGCAGCTAATCACAGGCAGAAAAAGATGGGCTATAATGCGGCGCAGGAGCTTTATACCCGCGTGCAGAACTCTCTGGCAAGGCGCAGAGACGAAGATGATGAGGAATAATTAAGAAGGGATAAATTGGGATGAGTAAATATGTGTTTGGCGTAGATGTGGGAGGAACCACGGTTAAATTAGGACTTTTTGACAAAGACGGAGAGCTTCTGGATAAATGGGAGGTGCCCACAAAGACGGAAAACGGAGGGGAAAAAATTCTTCCCGACGTAGCTGCGAGTATCCAGCGAAAGATGAAGGAGAAGAGCATACGGAAGGACGAGGTCATCGGCGTAGGGCTGGGAGCTCCCGGTCCGATCGATGCGGAGGGTACGGTATATGTTGCGGTGAACCTTGGCTGGGGTACCTTCAGTATCCGTGATACCTTGTCGGGACTTCTCGACATGAAAGTAAAGGCAGGAAATGACGCCAATGTTGCCGCTCTGGGCGAGATGTGGAAGGGCGGCGGAAAAGGTTGTAAGAATCTGGTTGCCGTAACCCTCGGAACGGGCGTGGGAGGCGGAATCATCGTAAACGGGGAAATTCTGACCGGTACCAGCGGAGCGGGCGGCGAAATCGGGCATATCCACGTGCAGGATGGCGAAACAGAGGTATGCGGCTGCGGCAATACCGGATGTCTGGAAGAATATGCTTCCGCTACCGGTATCGTAAGGCTGGCAAGGAGAGCCCTGGAGTCTACTTCTGAGCCTAGCATTCTGAGGAACAGACCGGTGGAAACACTTTCGGCAAAGGCAGTTTTTGACGCAGTAAAGGAAAACGATGCGGTAGCCATTCAGATAGCGGAAAAATTCGGAGAATATCTGGGAAAGGGTCTGGGTGTCATCGCAGGAGTGGTGAATCCCGAAATCTTCGTTATCGGAGGCGGTGTATCGAAAGCCGGAGATATTTTATTCGATTATATAAAGCCATATTTTGACAAAACAGTATTTAAGGGCTGTAAAAATGTGGAGTTTGCATTGGCGACGCTGGGGAACGACGCCGGAATTTATGGAGCGGCCAAGCTTGTATTGGAATAAGATGGCAGTCAGCTACATACCATAATAAAAAACAGGCAGGGGTCTTAAGGTGAATTCATCAATATACAATTATATAAAGCAGATAGTGCCTCAGGCGAACATATTATTCGATGAACCCATGAGCAATCATACTACTTTTCGCGTGGGCGGAAATGCTAAATGCTTAGTGAAAATAGAAAGCAAGGAACAGCTAATAAAGCTGGTGCCGATTTTGCAGGCCACCGGGCAGGACTATTTTATACTCGGCAACGGCAGTAATCTGTTAGTGGGAGATAAAGGGTATTCGGGCATTGTCGTTAAGCTGGGCAGTGAGATGGGAAATATATCAGTGGAAGGGAAAAAAATGCGGGTTCCTGCGGGAGTGCTCATATCCAGAGCGGCGCAGGAGGCGCAGGCCCACGGACTGACCGGCATGGAGTTCGCTTCGGGAATACCGGGAACAATTGGCGGCGGCATCGTAATGAATGCCGGAGCATATGAGGGTGAAATGAAACAAATCGTAGAATCCGTGGAGGTAATGGACAGAAGCGGGGAAATACTGACGCTGGATAACGATACGATGGAGTTCGGCTATCGTACCAGTGTGATTAAGAATCGCCCCTTTATCGTTACGGAAGTGGTGCTTAAGCTTTCGGTGGGCGATAAGGAAGAAATCAGGAACAAAATGGAGGATTTGGCGGCAAGGCGCCAAGAGAAGCAGCCTTTGGAATTCGGCAGCGCAGGAAGTACCTTTAAGCGGCCGGAGGGATATTTTGCAGGCAAGCTGATCATGGACGCAGGCCTTAAAGGCTATCGGATAGGCGGAGCAGTGGTATCCGATAAGCACTGCGGCTTTATCGTGAATACGGGAGACGCTACCGCGGCCGATGTGCGCGAGCTTATCGAGACCGTTCAAGAGCGCGTGAAGGAGCAGTCCGGTGTGACGCTGGAGAGGGAAGTCATTTATTTGGGAGACTTTTAAATACGGAGGAAAAGCATATGAGATTCGTGGTAGTGACCGGGATGAGCGGCGGCGGAAAGAGAACGGCTCTTAAGATGCTGGAGGACGCAGGCTTCTATTGTGTGGATAATCTGCCCGTTCCTTTGATAGAAAAATTTGTAGAATTAATTGCTACTCCCAACTCGGAAATCAACAAGGTCGCGTTGGGCTTGGATGTCCGTGCGGATCAACCCTTTGAAGCGGTCTGGAAGACGCTGGGAAACCTGAAGAAAAACGGCTATATGTATGAAGTCCTTTTTATGGATGCCTCGGAGCAGGTGCTGTTAAAACGCTATAAGGAGTCGAGGCGGATGCACCCCCTTTCCCCGGAAGGACGGGTAGAGGACGGCATCCATAAGGAGAGAGATATCCTTAAGACGGTAAAAGAGCATGCGGATTACGTGCTTGACACCTCGAATCTGCTGACGAGAGAACTGAAGGAAGAAATCGATAGGATTTTCGTTATGAATGAGGAATATAACAGTCTTATGGTAACGATTCTTTCCTTCGGCTTTAAAAATGGTATTCCGGCAGATGCTGATTTGGTTTTCGATGTCCGTTTCCTGCCAAATCCGTATTATATCGACGAACTGAAGCATCAGACAGGTAATGACCCGGCAATTCAGGGATACGTCATGGGGTTTGCCGAGGCAGAGGAATTTTTACAGAAGTTGGAGGATATGATCCGGTTTCTGATTCCGAATTACGTGAAGGAAGGAAAGTACCAGTTGGTAATAGCAATCGGCTGTACGGGCGGAAAGCACAGAAGCGTGACGCTGGCGAATGAATTGTACAAGCGTATGAAGAATCAGGGAAATTACGGACTTAAGATTTATCACAGAGATGTGAAACAGGGGGCGTAATTATGTCTTTTTCCGCGGAAGTAAAAGAGGAATTGTCAAAAGTTGTAAGCCAGTCCAGACATTGTCAATTGGCAGAACTGGCGGCGGTCATTAGCTTTTTCGGCAAATTGGAAGGCAGTTCAGAGTCGGATGTAAGGCTCTGCCTTCAGACAGAAAATGAGGCAGTTATTAGAAAGGTCTTTACATTATTGAAGAAAACCTTTAATATATATACTGATATTGCTTTTAAAGAGCTTTTGGAAGAATATAAAAATCATACATATGTTACATTAATTACAGGAAGAGAACGGGTTGACAAAGTTCTTCAAGCTGTTAAAATGTATGAAGAAGGCGGAATTCAAAAGGCCACGCGCAACGGAGTAAATCCGCTGTTAATCAAAAATGCCTGTTGCAAAAGGGCATTTCTGCGGGGAACTTTTCTCTGCACGGGTTCCATGAGCGACCCGGAAAAAAGCTATCATTTAGAATTTGTCTGTTCCTATGAAGAACAAGCTGTTCGCCTTCAATCTCTGATACAGAGCTTTCAAGTGGAGGCGAAGATCGTAATAAGAAAGAAATATTATGTGGTATACTTAAAAGAAGGCGCCAGTATAGCAGATTTATTAAACATCATGGAAGCCCATATTTCCCTTATGAATTTCGAGAACTACAGAATCATAAAAGAAATGCGAGGTTCCATCAATAGGAAGGTAAACTGCGAAACGGCTAATATTACCAAGACGGTAAACGCATCATCCAAACAGATAGAGGACATCCTCCTGATTAGGGATCATTATGGATTTCAGAATCTACCAGATAACATAAGAGAAGCGGCACAAATAAGATTAGAATATCCGGATGCAACATTAAAGGAATTAGGACAAATCTTAGAACCTCCGGTTGGAAAATCGGGGATGAACCATAGACTTAGAAAATTAAGTGAGTTGGCTGACAGGCTTAGAAGTTAAAAAGGAGGAGACGTTATGATCGAAAAAGTGATGAAGATTCAATTGCCTACAGGATTAGAGGCAAGACCGGTGGCAGTATTGGTACAGGTGGCGAGTAAGCATGCCTGCTCCGTTTACATTGAATCGGAAGGAAAAAAGGTGAATGCGAAGAGCATCATGGGCATGATGAGTTTAGGACTCGATAGCGGTGAAACGGTAACTGTAATTGCCGACGGTCAGGATGAGACGCAGGCAGTAGCGGATATCGAAGAATATTTGTTAAAAGGAAAAGTAAGTTAAAATTTCATATATGACCTATAGGCAGCCGTCAGGCTGGCATGCCGGCATGTCCTTTGATTTGTTGCCTACGTAGGAATAAAGACTTAACGCGGAGCATCTTAGGATGCTCCGATTTGACTTTGTAAAGTTGAGGATTGAAAAGGGGAACTATATGGCTGATAAAGAGATGCTTTTTGTATTTAATCCCCGTTCGGGGAAGGCGAAGATTAGAAATAAGCTTCAGGATATTATAGACGTATTCGTTAAGGCCGGGTATGAGGTTACCGTATATCCCACGCAGTGTGAAGGGGACGCGGTGTGTGCGGCACAGAATAAGAAGGATAGATATGACATTCTCGTTTGCTGTGGCGGTGACGGCACGCTGGATGAGGCAGTAAACGGTATGCTTCGCAGCACGAAACAAATTCCTATCGGCTATATTCCGGCAGGCAGCACCAATGATTTTGCAAGAAGTCTGGGAATACCTAATGATATGCTGAAGGCAGCGCAGGTCATAATAAAGGGGAAGGACTACGCATGTGATGTGGGAGCATTCAATAAGGAAAGCTTCGTCTATATTGCAGCGTTCGGACTTTTTACGGACGTGTCCTACGGAACCAGTCAGGATGTGAAAAATGTGTTGGGACATATGGCGTATATTCTGGAGGGCATGAAGAGAATACCCAGCATCAAATCTTATAGGCTTAAGGTCGGATACGGTGACGTGACCATGGAGGAAGAATTCATCTTCGGTATGGTGACCAATTCTATCTCAGTGGGGGGCTTTAAGCGGATTACCGGCAAATATGTGGAACTGGATGACGGAGAGTTCGAGGTGACCTTGATTAAGATGCCTTCGAATCCTTTGGAGCTCAATAATATCATGGCAGCTCTTTTGAACCGGAATATCAATACGGATTATATGTACTGTTTTAAGACGTCATCGGTTACCTTTGAATCCAATATTGAGATTCCGTGGACCTTGGATGGAGAATTCGGCGGAAATCATAAAAGTGTGAGCATTCATAACATGAAACAGGCGGTGAGGATTAAAGTGCCCGGTAAGAATGCGGCTAAGATAGAGGGGCCGGTGAAATAGAGATTGATTGGCAAAAAAGCGTTCATTTTCTTATATTTCCCTATTTTCCACATTTTTTACAGCTTTGTTGTTTCCTTTTTGGCGCGAATGGGGTATAATAGGTTCGGTGAATTTGATAAATTTATTATATGGAGGTAAATAAAATGTTAGTTTCAGCTACAGAAATGCTTCAAAAAGCAAAAGCTGGCCAATATGCAGTCGGACAGTTCAATATCAACAACCTTGAGTGGACAAAAGCAGTTCTTTTGACAGCTCAGGAAAACAATTCTCCCGTTATCCTCGGCGTATCCGAAGGAGCAGGTAAATACATGGGCGGATATGAAACGGTAGTTGGCATGGTAAACGGCTTACTCAAAGGCTTGAATATTACAGTTCCCGTTGCTCTTCACTTGGATCACGGCAGCTATGATCACTGCTATAAGTGCATCGAAGCAGGTTTTTCATCCGTAATGTTCGACGGCTCTCACTATCCGATCGCTGAGAACGTAGAAAAGACGAAGGAATTGGTTGCAGCATCCCACGCAAAGGGAATTTCTATCGAAGCTGAAGTTGGTTCTATCGGCGGAGAAGAAGATGGCGTTATTGGTGCCGGCGAATGTGCAGATCCTCAGGAGTGTAAAGAAATCGCTGACCTCGGCATCGATTTCCTGGCAGCAGGTATCGGCAATATCCACGGCAAATATCCTGAAAACTGGAAGGGACTTTCCTTTGAGACATTGGATGCTATTCAGAAGCTGACAGGAGACATGCCTCTCGTTCTTCACGGCGGTACGGGAATCCCGGCTGACATGATTAAAAAAGCTATCGCTCTTGGCGTTGCTAAAATCAACGTTAACACGGAGTGCCAGTTGTCCTTCGCAGCAGCTACACGTAAATATATCGAAGAAGGAAAAGACCTTCAGGGTAAAGGCTTCGACCCTCGTAAGCTTCTCGGTCCGGGCTTTGAGGCTATCAAGGCTACCGTTAAAGAAAAAATGGAACTGTTTGGTTCTGTAAACAAAGCCTAAATAACAGGCTTCAGTATAAGGAACAAACTTTAATTATTTTAATTAAAAAAGAGTTTTGGCTAAAAATAAGCCGGCATCGGATTTAAAGATTCGATGCCGGTTCGTTTTGTAGTTGTTATAAATGAAATATTTATATAATTTGTGGGCACAGCTTTTGTTCCACGCTATGATGAACTTTTAAAAACAGCATATTATCCCTAGAAAGGGAGGATGCCAAGTAAAGGTTTCTTTACTTGGCACTTATTATGAAAAAGTTATTTAATAAATCAATTAACTGTTATTGGCTTTTTTGTTTTTTGCTCTTGCTGTATCTTATATTGATAGTATAGCTAAAAGAAATGTCTAAAGAATGTTGTGGAATTGAAGTTTTTTTAAAATAAATATGAATAAACTATGAACGAGACAGTACAAAAGTACTAATCTCGTCCAACAATTTAAAAAATATTAAATTAGATTACTGAAAACTTTTAAAATAGTATTTAAATTTTCTGTGGTTCGGGATAAACTTCGCCAAAGGTTTCGACAGTAACCGTCTTTATAATCTGAGGATCTAACGGACGATCGGAACGGTCAGTAGCCGTTTCTGCGATTTTATTTATAAATTCCAAGCCCTCCGTCACTTTGCCGAATGCGGCATAAGAGCCGTCCAGATGAGGAGAATTCTTGTGCATAATAAAAAATTGAGAGCCTGCGGAATCGGGGTCCATGCTTCTCGCCATGGAGAGAACGCCTTCCGTATGCTTCAAGTTATTTTCTACGCCGTTCTGGCTGAACTCTCCCTTGATGCTGTAGCCCGGGCCTCCCATTCCGGTTCCTTCCGGATCTCCGCCCTGAATCATAAAGCCGCGGATAACTCTGTGGAAAATGAGTCCGTCATAAAAGTTCTTGTTAATCAAACTAATAAAATTATTAACGCTTTCGGGCGCGATTTCAGGATATAACTCCGCCTTGATCACGTCGCCGTTTTCCATCGTAAATGTAACAATAGGATTCTGTGCCATTGCTTTACTTCCCTTCTGTGATAATTTGTTTTATAATATTTTCATGTTTTATTCTAGCCTATAATGGACGGATAGTAAATAGGGGGAGATATGTTAAAGGAAATAGTTTTTCTTATTGGTCATAAGAGCCAGATAACGGCGATAGAGCAGATGAAGAAAAATTTCGGCGAAGACGGCAATAAGGTTATAACGGGAAATCTGCCATGGGAAGAAGGCGGACAAGCGGCGTATGATAAAGAGAATGTGTTGTTCGTAACGGACGAAGAGGAAACGTTGCAAGCGTTAAAACAAAACGCGTACTACACAATCGCGCTTTTACACGGAGAGAACAAAGAGCAGGATTTATCGGCTGCACTATACGCGATAACAGATATCGAGGAACTTACCTTTGATTCTTTTGTCATGGCGTACATGCGCCTGTCAGGAAAGCCGTGGACGATTATGGAGACGAAACGGTGTGTCATCAGGGAGATGACGGTGGAGGATGTGGACTCTTTTTATCAGATATACAAGGAACCGTCCATTACATTTTACATGGAAGATTTGTTCGAGGAACCGGAGGAGGAGCGGGAATATACCCGGGAATACATAAAGAAAATCTATAGCTTTTATGGCTATGGTCTGTGGAGCATCGTAGGCAAGGAAAGCGAAACTGTAATCGGACGGGCCGGAATCAGTTGGAGGGAAGGCTTTGACATCCCCGAGCTGGGATTTGTAATCGCCGTTCCCTATCAGCATAAAGGATATGCCTATGAAGTCTGTCGCGCCATCCTCGGTTACGGGAAAGAGGAGCTTGGCTTCGATAAGGTGCAGGCCCTGATTAAAAAGGACAATGAGGCCTCTATCAGGCTATGCACGAGACTTGGATTCGTGAGAATAGATAGTGTGGAAGATAAGGGGAAGGAGTATGAGAGGTATGTGGTGGAATTAAGCGATATATGAATTGGATTAAGTCATTGTTCCCGATATCTCACATAACAATAGCAATATCTATCTTTTGGTTAGTACGATTGTACCGGGAAAAAGAACGGAACAATCGTACTGTCCTGTCAAGATGCGTTCAGCATTTGTATAATTTTTTCTGCTATTTTTGATTTTACACACATGTCAGCTGCCTTTTAGGTATTCCTAAATGGTGGTTTTTTGCGTTTTTACAGGGAAATGTGAGTGGACTGGACTTCGATTTTCACTATATGAATTGTAATATAAGATTATACTAACGGTAAAAAAATAATTTTACTATTTTTACAGTTACTATCTTCCAATGCATATACAAGAACCTTATAATCATATTATGAGAACTGGAAACGCGGGAAGTTTAAAAGCTTAATCGTATAAATTTATACCTGCAAGGAAGAACTGTAGGTCGTAGAGAAAGGTAAGATTATTACTATGAAAATTGCAATTGGTGAAAACATTCGCCATTATAGGAAGGAGCTTTGCCTGACACAGGAGCAGCTTGCCGAAGCAATGGGAGTTACCGTGGGAGCCGTATCGAAATGGGAATCCGGCCATTCTAATCCTGATATCGGTATGCTTCCCGAGTTGGCTGACCTCTTTGAAATATCTGTCGATGTACTCCTTGGATACCAGCTCAATTGCAGAACCATGGAGCTTGCAGCGGAGAGAATTTACAATCTTCGTATTTCCAAGAGAATTCAGGAAGGAATTGCGGAAGCGGAAAAGGCTCTGCAGCGGTATCCCAATAGCTTTGATGTCGTCTATCAGAGCGCCGACCTGTTTCAACTGACAGGAGTGGAAAGAAACGATAAAGCGGCGCTGCATAAGGCACTGGAGCTGTATGGACGGGCATGTGCGTTGATTTCGCAGAATACCGATGAAGCGATAAGCGAGCTGTCACTTCAAATCAACATAGGCGAAGTATATGTGGCGTTAGGGGAGATAGAGCAGGCTTTGGGTACTCTGAAAAAGTATAACGCTTGTGGAATTAATAACGGGCTGATCGGGATGCTTCTTTCTCAAAGCGACCGGTGCGAAGAGGCATTACCGTATCTTTCTGAGAATCTTTTGGACTGCGTGATGGGATTATTTCGTACGGTAATAGGCCTTTCCGGCTGCTTTGACAGCAAGGGCGACGCGAAACAGTCAATAGAAGCCTTCCTTTGGCTGTACGGAGTATTGGAAGGACTGAAGCTTCCGCACAAGGTATCTTATCTGGATAAGATGCAGGTCATATTGCTTTCCGGCTGTGCGAAGGTTGCGGCTTTCATTAATGATGTAGAAACGGCAGAAGAATATTTCAGGCGGGCAGTGACGATGGCACGAGTCTTCGACGATTCACAGTCTTCCGATAACATGCAGGCTTACAACATTCGAAATATCAAATTTTATAATGGAAAACCCCATACTGTCGGTGATAGTTTCGGCGAGACTGCAATGAGCGGCATTGAAAAAGCGTTGATTTCGGATGAAAGAACGGGACCGATTTTCGACGAACTTTGGAGGAAAATTGAAAATGAAGAAAAATAATGTGACTGTCATACACCGCAGAGAATTTACCAGGCAGTTTTATAGACATAATAAATGGAGTTTCATCGCGGCAATAACTGCTTCGGTTTTGACAGCCTTAGGAAACCTGGTGGTTTCATGGCTGATGCAGCAAATCATCGATACCGCGTCGGGAGATGCCGGAATGTTTTCGCTTTTGCAGCTTGCCATGATTTTATTGGTTATCGTTTCGGGTATTGTTATGGTTTCGGTTCTGGAATATTATGCCTGTCCCCGATTCATAAAGAGCGCCATGCGGCAATACAAGGATTACGCGTTCGAGGAGATGTCGAAGAAGAATATTAATGCCTTTACCGGCGAGAACACCTCCATATATATTTCAGCGCTGTCCAATGATGCCACCAGTATCGAGAATAACTACCTCGCCCAAATATTTACCCTGGTTCGGGAACTGCTCATGTTTGCAGGAGCCTTTGCTCTTATGCTGTATTACAGTCCGTTTTTGACACTGGTAGCATTTCTGCTTTCCTTCTTTCCCGTAATTGCCTCTGTTCTTACGGGAAACCGCCTCGCAATGCAGGAAAAAGAGGTCTCTGATAGAAATGAGAGTTTTATCGGAATGATAAAGGATATGCTGTCAGGATTTTCCGTCATTAAAAGCTTTAAGGCCGAGCGCGAGGTTTTCAGGCTTTTTGCTAAAGGCAATTCGGCGGCGGAGGAAGCCAAATGCAGGAGGCGAAGGACGGAGACCGTCATTCAGACGATTGGACTAGTAGCCGGAATCATAGCGCAATTCGGCGTGTTTTTGTTCGGAGCGTATCTGGCCCTTGCCGGACGCGGCGTTACCGCGGGCGTGGTTATCGTCTTCGTACAGCTTATGAATTATGTGCTCACACCCATTGCCGATGTGCCCCGGATTCTGGCTAACAAAAAGGCAGCATATGCTCTAATCGACAAGCTGTCCGCTGCTGTTCATTCCAATATCCGCAAAAGCGGGAAAGAGATAGAGCCTGTGCTTACACGGGGAATAGAACTGAAAAGTCTGTCTTTTTCTTATGAGAAGGATGTGCCTGTGCTTCAAGGAATAGACATATGCTTCGAAGCGGGAAAAAGCTATGCCATCGTGGGAGGCTCAGGAAGCGGCAAGTCCACGCTGCTCAACCTTTTGATGGGAAGCAGAGAGGACTATGAAGGGGAGATTCTGCTTGACAGCAGTGAACTTCGGGAGATAGCCTCCGCTTCGCTGTACGACATCGTTTCTATTGTTCAACAGAATGTCTTTGTATTCAATAGCACTGTGAAGGATAATATCACGATGTTCAGGGATTTCACGGAAGAAGAGCTCTGCAATGCGGTGAATATGTCCGGCTTAGCCCCGTTTATCGCCGAGAGGGGAAACGATTATGCCTGCGGGGAGAATGGAAGCGGACTGTCCGGCGGTGAACGCCAGCGCATTTCCATCGCCCGTTGTCTGCTTCGCGGCACGCCGGTGATGCTTGTAGATGAAGCTACCGCCGCTCTCGATGCCAAGACAGCCTATGCCGTGAGCAACTCCATTCTGGATATTTCAGGCATGACTCGTATCGTAGTAACTCACAGACTGGAGGAAGCATTACTTCGTAAATACGATAAGATTCTCGTATTTAAGAATGGAAGGGTAGAGGAGAGGGGAAGCTTTGCAGAGCTAATGGAGAAAAAGGAATTCTTCTATTCGTTATTTACGGTATCTCAATAGCTTGAAGCAAGAGGCTGCAAAGAACAAGTCATTCTCTAACTGAAAAGCCGGACAAATTGATATGCCAATGCAATCAATCGGTCCGGCTTCTGTCAGTTATCGCTTTTCAAATATCAGGCTTTCGTAGGGCCGAAGCACCTGCGGTATACCGTCTTTTGTTTCTTCATAGTTGCCCAGAAGCAGTTTATATTTATTTGTCTCCAATTTCGCCGTATCGAGAATAATTGATTCTTTGCCGAGGTTATTTAATACAAGAAGCTCTTCGCCGGATGCGTTTTCACATTCCACATATCTGCGATAGGCAAATAAATAAGGCGTTTCCTCGAATAGAAAATCAATTTTGCCATCGGCTATCGCGCGGTTCTCCTTGCGAAGCCGAATCAGTTTTCTGTAATAGGCGAGAATGGAAGTTTCATCCTCTTTTTCCGCTTCCACATTGATCTGCCTGTAATTATCCGTTACGCAAATCCATGGCGGAGTCCCGGAAAAACCTGCATTGGGTTCTGCCGACCATTGCATGGGGGTACGAGCGTTATCCCGGGACCTCGAAGCGAGAATTCGAAGAGCTTCTTTCTCTGTCTTTCCTTCCTGAAGTAATATCTCATAATAATTCAGACTTTCCACATCCCGGTACTGCCCGATATGAGTAAAATGAGGATTGGTCATCCCAAGCTCCTCTCCCTGATAAACATAGGGAGTACCGCGTAAAAGATGTATACTGGCGGCCAGCATCTTGGCCGATTCTTTCCAATAACGTCCATCGTCTCCGAATCGTGATACAATTCTGGGCTGATCGTGGTTGCACCAAAATACCGCATTCCAGCCGCCATGCTCCTGCATGCCAAGCTGCCACTGCCTGAACAGCCTTTTCAAAGCCGGCATATCCGGCGGCATCAACTCCCATTTGTTTCCATCCTTATAGTCCACCTTAAGATGATGAAAATTAAAGCACATGGACAATTCCCTTTCGGCAGGATTAGAATACCGTATACAGCTCCCGATAGATGTAGAAGACATCTCTCCTACCGTAACCATCTCCTCGATTCCGGCATCCCTTACGAGCTCCTGCAAAAACTCATGCACATGCGGCCCGTCAGTATAAAAATGCCTTCCGTCCCCCTCCGTATCGTCCTCATAGACCTCTGGCTTTGAAATCAAATTTACCACATCAAACCGAAACCCCTTAATCCCCTTCCTCTTCCAGAACCGGAGAACCTCCTTCAATTCCTCCCGCACCTTAGGATTTTCCCAATTCAAATCTGCCTGGGTCCTATCGTACAGATGCAGATACCACTTTCCCAAGTGAGGAACATATTCCCATGAAGGCCCTCCGAACTTAGACTCCCAATTAGTAGGAATATGCTCAGGCCCTCCATCCTTGAATATATAATAATCCATATATTCCTTCCTGCCCGCCATAGCCTTTTGAAACCACTCATGCTCCGTAGAAGTATGATTAAACACCATATCCAACATCACCCCGATACCGCGCTCATCCGCCCGCCCAATCAACTCCTCCAGATCCTCCATACTGCCAAAAGCCGCATCCACCCTACGGTAATCAGCCACATCATACCCATTGTCCCTCTGCGGCGAGACAAAAAACGGAGTCAACCATATATAATCAACACCAAGATACTCCAAATAACCCAACCTATCAATAATCCCCCGCAAATCCCCAACACCATCCCCGTCAGAATCCATAAAAGACTTCGGATATATCTGATATATGACCTTGTCATGAAAATTTATCATATAGACAACCACCTCTTCCTCTCTTTTCTCCAGTACTGACGATTGAGAAACCCGTAACCCTCGCCAATTTCTTTGTACAATTCCACCGCCTTCCGGGGGCTTTCATCCCTGGCTTCGGTTTCTGTTCTTTTAGTGAACGGCTGAAATTTTCTTAAGGAAACCTCCAACATCCAGGGAAAACGCCGCATGGATGCGGCGTTTAGGCAGCACAGTACAAGGATGTATTTTGCTGCCGACCCGTCCGTCACCGTTACATTCACGGTTTCCTTTAGAAAATACAGCCGTGAACGTTGAACAGAAACCGAAGCCAGGGATGAAAGCCCCTCACAACCCCAAATTGTACATAAAATCCTCACAACCCTAACAGTTTCGCAACGTCTCTTACTACTCCGTCCCCTTCCTCTTTCCCAAAATAGCAGTCAAAGTAAAAGGAACAGCAACAGCAATCGCCATACACACTGCAAAAGAGAGCATATATTTAGGCTGTATCGAGAGAATTCCCGGAAGCCCTCCCACTCCGATCGCATTAGCCGTAGTTCCCGTAGCCACACAAACAATCGCCGCCAGGGCTGATCCGATCATTCCGCAGATAAAAGGAAACATATATTTCAAGTTAACACCGAACATAGCCGGTTCCGTTACTCCCAAATAACAAGAGATACAAGACGGTACATTTACTTCCTGTGCCTGCGCATTTTTTTTCTGAAGGAGCATCATCCCAAGAACTGCAGAACCCTGTGCGATATTGGAAAGTGCAATCATCGGCCACAGCATCGTTCCGCCATAATCAGCGATAAGCTGCAAATCGATCGCATTTGTCATATGATGTAAGCCGGTAATAACCAAGGGAGCATATACGAACCCGAAAACAGCTCCGAATATAACTCTGAAAGGACCGGTAATTCCCGCATATACCACGCTGGAGATAGCAGAACCTATTTTCCATCCGATAGGCCCTAAGACGAAGTGCGCAGCCATAACTGCCAGTACGAGAGAGCAGAACGGCACTACGATCATCGATACAGCCTGCGGAGAAACTTTTCGGAAAAACTTTTCCAGATAAACGAGCGTAAATGCAGCTAAAATAGCCGGAATAACCTGTGCCTGATAACCGATCATATTCACCTTGATAAAACCGAAATTCCAAACCGGAATGTCTGCGGCTGCCGTGGATGCTACTCCGTAGGCATTCAAGAGCTGACCGGAAACTAACGTCAGTCCAAGCACGATGCCGAGCATCTGTGTCGTTCCCATCTTACGGGTTACGGACCAGCAGATACCCACCGGAAGCATATGGAACACGGCTTCGCCGATAAGCCAGAGAAAATGATCCAGGCCTGCCCAGAACTGGCTGATATCGCACAGCGTCTTCGTCCCGTTTTCAAAAAGATACAAACTGTCAATACAGTTTCGAAAGCCCAGGATCAAACCGCCGACGATAATGGCAGGAATGAGTGGGGCAAAGATTTCCGATATTGCCGTTACGATTTTCTGCAGTGCGTTCTGATTCTTCTTCGCAGCATTCTTGACATCGTCTTTGGAAACGCCCTCCACTCCGGAGACTGCGGCGAAATCGTTATAGAAATCAGCTACCGTATTCCCTATGATGACCTGAAACTGCCCGGATTGTGTAAAGCTCCCCTTTACCGCTTTCATCGCTTCAATCGCCTTGATGTCCGCCAGAGACGGGTCGTTAAGAGCAAAGCGCATGCGCGTCATGCAATGTGACACAGCTGCAATATTTTCTTTTCCCCCGACCAGCTTCAAAAGTTCCTTTGCGTCATTTTCATACTTACCCATAAGTTTCCTCCTTGCAACTTGTTTAAACAAGTGTCCCATAAAACCTTTATATCATACTTGTTTAAACAAGTCAACTTCTATTTTCATTATTTTTAATATTATCTGTATGACCGCGCTTATATCTTTCCATTTCTTGACTTCCTGCTGTTATGATTTATAATAAGTAGAAAATGAACCATGGTAAAGGAGAGAATGAGGATTTATGCCAAAGGCTATATTTCAATCCATTTATAAGGATTTAAAATCGAAAATTGAAAGTCAGGTGTACCCGTTCCAGCAGCTTCTTCCTTCTGAAAATATGCTGGTGGAGTCCTATGACTGCTCCAGAAATACGATAAGAAGGGCAGTTTCCATGCTGGCGGAGGAAGGCTATGTGCAGTCTCTTCACGGTGTGGGGGTCCGGGTGATTTATCAGCCGGTGCGCCAGACAACCTTTACCATAGGAGGAATCGAATCCTTTAAGGAGTCGGCGCTTCGAAACGGCTGTGAACATTCCACCAGGGTGGTGCAGTTTACCGAGCTGGTGGCGGATGAGCATATTCAGGCGAAGACCGGCTTTGCGGCAGGTTCCGAGCTGTATTATATACAGCGTGTCAGGTATCTGGATGGAAAGGCGCTGATTTTCGATATCAATACTTTTTTGAAATCCGCAGTTCCGGGGCTTACGGAGGAAATTGCGGCTCATTCTATTTATGATTATATCGAAGACGAGCTGGGTATGTCCATCGTGACCAGCAAAAGAATCATGACGGTGGAGAGGGTCACGGAAATCGACGAGAAATACTTGAACTTGAACGACTTCAACTGCTTGGCCGTTATCAGCAGTCAGACCTATAATGCGGACGGGCAGATGTTTGAGTTTACACAATCCAGGCACAGGCCGGACTATTTCTGCTTTCAGGACACGGCCATAAGAAGACATTAAACTGTAATGATAATCTTTATCAATAATTTTCTATATAAATAGACGCAGGGTAACAGCCGTGATAAAATAGGATGTTGCAGGAGGATAAAAAGATGCTGGAAGTACGGAACTTGGCTTATGAAGTCGTGGAGAACGGCGAGAAAATAACGATTGTGAAAGATATAAATTTTTCGGTTGAAGATGGAGAGATGCTGGTTATCACCGGGCCGAACGGAGGGGGAAAGACCACGGTGGCTAAGCTTTTGATGGGTGTGCTGAGCGCTACCGGCGGGAAACTGCTTCTGGACGGGGTGGATATTGCGCCTATGGCTATCGACGAGAGAGCGAAGGCCGGAATCGGATACGCATTCCAGCAGCCGCCTATCTTTAAGGGAATGACCATACGCAGGCTTCTTAACCTCGCTGCGGGGGAGGAGCTTTCAGAGGACATTTGCTGCGAGCTGCTCAGCAGTGTCGGCATGTGCGCCAGAGAATATCTGGACAGAGAGGTGGATGCCACGCTGTCCGGCGGAGAGCGTAAGAGAGTGGAAATCGCCACTGTGCTGGCGAAGCAGCATAAGCTTTGTATTTTCGACGAACCTGAGGCGGGAATAGACCTCTGGAGCTTTTCCATGCTCGTAAAAGAATTCGAGAAGATTCACAAAGAGAAAAAGGAGACGCTCGTACTCATTTCCCATCAGGAGAAAATTATCCGCATGGCAGACAGAATATTGGTCATCAAGGACGGAACGGTGGATAGATGCGGTGCTGCCGGGGAAATCCTTCCGCTGCTTTTTGGCGGGGAGGATAGCTGTGCGTGTATAAACAGAAAGGGAGGAAACGGTTATGGAGTTGGATGCGATAACAAATAAGGTGCTTGATGCCATCGATACCAATGGGTTCAAGCAGCAGGGAGCTTATAACCTGCGCTATAACGGAGCGGCTCTCTGCCACGGGGACAGCGAGAATATCAGGATCAGGAGAAAAGAGGACAAGCAGGGAATCGATGTCTATATAAGCAGCAAGGCACAAGGAGAGCAGGTACATATTCCGGTTGTAATCTCCCAGTCCGGCATGATGGATGTAGTTTATAATGATTTCTATATAGAAGAAAGTGCGGATGTGGTCATCGTGGCAGGCTGCGGCATTCATAACAGCGGCTGTAATGAAACGAGACACGACGGAATTCATGCTTTTCACGTAGGGAAGAACGCTAAAGTAGTATATGAGGAGAAGCATTACGGAGAAGGCGAGGGTACCGGAGAGAATATACTCAATCCTGTGACTCAGATATATATGGAGGAAGGGTCGATGTTCACGCTGGATACGGTGCAGATTCGAGGTGTGGATTCTACGAAGCGTATTACCGATGTGGATATGGGGCCTGAGAGCAGGCTGTTCGTGATGGAGAAGCTGATGACTCACGATAAACAAACCGCCGTTTCCAATATGGAGGTAAGGATGAACGGAGAAGGAAGCTCGGCGCAGATCATATCCCGTTCCGTGGCGAAGGGAACCTCCAGCCAGACCTTCCACCCGAGCGCGGTAGGTAATGCACTTTGCAAGGCCCATGTGCAGTGCGATGCTATTATTATGGATCATGCTCACGTATGCGCCATTCCGGAAATAGACGCTCACGATGTGGATGCACAGATTGTTCACGAGGCAGCCATCGGAAGAATCAACAATGAGCAGCTTTTGAAGCTTCGTTCCTTTGGAATGAAGGAGGAAGAAGCGGAAGCGGTCATCATAGATAATTTCTTACAATAACCTATAAACATAAAAAATGAACCGCAGGAGAAAAACTGCGGTTCATTTTTTCGGATATTTTTACGGGATTTTAGGTTTTTTACAAATCGAGGATATATTATTATAACATTACAAGGTACGAAGTGCCTGAAAATAAGGAGGGTTAGTGATGAAAAAGAGAATGGTAGCCATTTTTATGGCAGCGGCTATGACAATGGGGTTAATGGCATGCGGAAACACAACTTCGGAGGCAACAGTGTCTAAAGCGGACACAGAGACGAAAGAAGAAGTAAAGGAAGAAGTAAAAGAAGAGAGCGCGCCTGCAGAAGCGGCAGCGACGGAAGCTGAGACGGAAACGAATAAGTTGTCGGGTGATTTAGTTATTTATTGCCCCCATCCGCTGGAGTTTATCAATCCTTTGGTAAGTGAATTTGAAAATCAGACGGGTGTAAAAGTAGAAGTGGTAGCGGCTGGTACCGGCGAACTGCTGAAAAGAGTAGAATCTGAGCAGGGAAATCCTTTGGGAGATATTTTCTGGGGCGGTTCTTTATCGACGATGATGCCGCAGATGGATCTGTTTGAAAATTATCAGTCCATAAATGAAGAGTTCGTACAGGAAGGCATGAAAAATGCAGAAGGGCCTTTAACGAGATTTACCGATATTCCCAGTGTAATCATGATAAATACCGATTTGATTGGCGATATCGAAGTAAATGGTTATGAAGACTTATTGAATCCCGAGTTAAAAGGAAAAATTGCACATTGCGATCCGTCCAAATCCTCATCTTCCTATGAGCACCTGATCAATATGCTTTATGCTATGGGAAATGGAAATCCGGAAGATGGATGGGATTATGTGGATAAATTCTGTCAGAATCTTGATGGTAAGCTGCTCAGCGGTTCTTCTGCAGTTTATAAGGGCGTAGCGGACGGAGAATATGTGGTTGGGCTCACCTTTGAAGAAGGTGCTGCAAAATATGTGGCTGACGGAGCTCCGGTAAAAGTCGTTTATATGGAAGAGGGCGTTATTTCCAAGCCGGATGGGGTATACATTATCAAAGATGCCAAGAATATGGATAATGCAAAGGCATTCATTGATTTTATAACGGGAAAAGATGCGCAGACCATCATTGTAGAACAGTTGAACAGACGTTCCGTAAGAACGGACGTACCTGCCCCCAGCTATTTAATGCCAAAAGAAGATATCAACATCATTTATGATGATGAGAATCTTGTAGTTGAGAAAAAGGAAGAATGGCTTACTAAATTTAATGATATTTTCACGAATTATTAATAAAACATAAGTTGTAAGCATTTAAAATCATTAGTAATTCAAAAACACCTGAATAGGAAAAAAGGAGATTGAAAGAAATCTCCTTTTTTCATAAAAGAAATTAAGAGGCTGAAACGGAAAGAAGGAAATAAAATGAGCGTTGCTATCAATGTAGAACATGTTGTAAAGAAATATGATGACATAACAATCATTCCGGATATGTCAATACAGATTAAAAATGGGGAGTTTTTTACTTTGTTAGGGCCTTCGGGCTGCGGGAAAACAACCTTGCTGCGAATGATCGCAGGATTTAACTCCATAGAGGGCGGAGAGATTAAATTCGGAGATAAAGTGATTAACCATATTTCCGCTCATAAGAGAAATATAGGTATGGTTTTCCAAAATTATGCTATTTTTCCGCATTTAACGGTAAGACAAAATGTCGAATATGGTTTAAAACTTAGAAAAACCAATAAACAGGAAATGAAGAAAAAGGTGGATGAAATACTGGAGGTAGTAAAGATAACGGATTATCAGGAACGGCTGCCGGAGCGGTTGTCGGGCGGGCAGCAGCAGAGAGTGGCGCTTGCCAGAGCGATTGTCATTCATCCCAGCGTACTTTTAATGGATGAACCGTTATCCAATCTGGACGCCAAGCTCCGTGTGGAAATGAGAGGAGCAATCCGGGATGTTCAGAAACAGGTGGGAATTACGACCGTATATGTAACCCACGACCAGGAAGAAGCACTGGCGATTTCGGATAGAATTGCGGTAATGAAGGATGGTGTGATTCAGCAGATCGGTGCGCCGGAAAATATTTATACGAGACCGTATAACCTTTTTGTATCTACCTTTATCGGACATTCCAACAGCTTCCGCGGAGTGCTTGAGAAGAAGGAAAACGCGGTTTATGCAGTCTTTGAAAACGGATACAAAGTAGAAATGACAAATTTGGTGGAAGAATGTGAAGACGGACAGAAGGTAATCATTTCGGTGAGACCGGAGGAGTTTTGTCTGGGCAGTGAAGGGATTGAAGCGGAAGTAAAAGAGAGAACATTCCTGGGGAAATATGTAAATTATGTAATGACATTTACAGAGGAAGCGTCTAAGCAGCCGGAAATCGAATTCAGTCAGGATGTGGGTCAGGCAGAAAAAATTATAAAGTGTAAGGAAAGAGTGAAGCTGAAAGCGAATCCGCAGAAAATCAATATTTTTTCGGAGGATGGAACGAAAAGTCTTATAAAGGATGTGATGAGGTATGAGTAAGAAAAAAGGAATAAGATTTGATTTTTGGACAGTTGTTACGATAGCAGTTGTATTGATATTCACGGTATTCCTTGTTTATCCGCTGTTTTCGCTGTTTTTCAGCGGATTCAAAGATCCATCCAGCGGTGAACTGACACTTGCCAATTTTGCAAAGTTCTTTTCAAAGAAGTATTATTACAAAACGCTGGGGCACAGTTTCCTTGTAACAACATGCACGACGGTCCTGGCAGTGCTGATAGGAGCGCCGTTAGCTTATTTGACAACATCATTCAAGGTGAAGGGAAAAGGAATCATCGATATACTCGTTATTATTTCCATGCTTTCTCCTCCGTTTATCGGTGCTTATTCGTGGATTGTTCTGGGGGGACGCAGCGGTGTGATCACAAAGTTCTTCGCAAATGTATTCGGTGTGGAAACGCCTTCCATCTATGGGTTTGGCGGGATATTGCTGGTGCTTACCTTGAAATTATATCCTTATATTTATCTTTATACTACGGGGGCGCTTAAAAAGGTGGATGCTTCTTTGAGCGAAGCAGCCGAAAGTCTGGGGTGCAATGCGGTGCGTAAAGTAGGCACCATCGTACTTCCGCTTATTGCTCCGACTATTTTGGCCGGTTCCCTGATCGTATTTATGAATGCCCTTGCGGACTTCGGTACGCCGATGCTGATCGGAGAAGGGTATACGGTAATGCCGGTGCTTATTTACAATGAATTTATAAGTGAAATGGGCGGTCATGCAAACTTTGCAGCAGCGCTTGCGGTTATTATGGTATTGATTACCGGGGTAATGTTTCTGGGTCAGAAGTATGTGGTCAACAGGAAGTCCTTTACTATGAGTTCTCTTCGCCCGATACAATCAAAAAAGCTAAAGGGTGTATGGAATGTGATTATGCATATATTTATATATTTTGTGGTGTTTCTTGCGATCATACCTCAGATTACGGTTATTTATACCTCCTTTAAAGCGACCAACGGGGCAATCTTCGTAGCCGGTTATAGCCTGGATAGCTATAAATCCATCTTCAGAAGCTTAGGAACGGCAATAAGAAATACATATCTGTTCGGATTAATAGCAATAATGATAGTGATTATATTATCTATGCTTATCGCTTATATTACGATTCGAAGAAAGAGCGTGATTTCGAATATTATTGATTCTATGACAATGTTTCCGTATATCATTCCGGGCTCTGTTCTGGGAATTACCTTGCTTCTGGCATTTAACAAAAAACCGATGTTATTAAGCGGTACGGCATTTATTATCATATTGGCATTTGTAGTAAGACGTCTGCCCTATACGTTAAGGTCGAGTGCGGCGATCTTATATCAATTGAGTCCCAGTATGGAAGAAGCGGCAATCAGTTTGGGAGATTCGCCTTTTAAGACCTTTTTCAAAGTAACAGCAGTAATGATGATGCCGGGAGTGCTTTCAGGGGCTATTTTGAGCTGGATCACGATCATTAATGAATTGAGTGCTTCTGTTATTTTATATACCGGGGGAACGAGGACGATGTCGGTATCCATCTATACGGAGGTTATCCGTGCAAGCTATGGTACGGCGGCAGCTCTTTCGAGTATTTTGACTCTGACAACGGTTGCTTCTCTTCTCATCTTCTTCAAGGTATCGGGTAAGAAAGAGGTCAGTTTGTAATGGAATAATAAGGTTCTATGGTATACTGTAAGCATAAGACGCTGAGGAGAAGGGTATACGTATGGAAAAAAATAAACCTGTATCATTTAAAGATAATATGTATAGGATGTTCCTGCGGTATGCGGTGGCTCCTGCTTTTGGTATTGCGTTTGCCGGCGTGCTCATTACGTTTGGCTTTTGGGGATATTCCACTATCGATATTACCAAAAAAGCAAATGAGGATATTGGAGGAAAGATTGTACGGACTATAGAAGGCTATGAACAGGCTCTGATCTTGATGGAAACATGCAGCGATCTGGTCACGAAGCCCATAGATAGAGTGACACGGGTGTCAGTTTTTGAGGACGTATATAAACTTTCCAACAAACTGGGATATAAAGCGAAGATATATATCTTTAATAAAGACTATGTGCCTGTCATTATGAGCAACCAGGAAGTGCCGTCGTATTTAAAAAACGAATCCGTTGCAAACTGGGGAATCTTCCGCTTGATGAACAATGACAAGGATGCGACAGCGATCAAGGTGATGCAGGATATGGAAGGTCAATCTTCCAGCCTTCTTATCGGGAGAACGATAAAGGACGGAAAAGAGGCGGTCGGTTACGTTGTTTTTTCTATCGACAGCTCCGAGTTTCAGGTATTATTGACAAAAGTATCTTCTCAAACAATTATCGCGGATACTTATGGCTGGATATACTTGGCTAATAATTATGATTTTTCCGATAATCTGGATCGTATGAGCAGAGAATTTGAAACACAGGAAGGCTATATCAAATGTAACGGTAAAAATTTTTATATGGAAAGCTCCTCTATGATGGATGACAGGCTTCGGATTTATACGGTATCGGACGTAAGCAACCAGTTGGCGGCCTTTAAGTGGGTCGGGCTGCTTCTGACGATGATGTTCGTGGTCATACTTTTCAGCCTGCTGAAAGGAGCGGATAAAACTTCCGCAGAAAGTACCAGAGACATAGATATTATTGCGAATGCTTTTGAACAAGTGCAGGAAGGCAACCTTGACAATTATATTTCGATATGCAGCAGCAAAGAATTCCAGACAATCGGGAACTCTTATAATTTGATGATCGATAGCTTAAAGGAGCAGATAGAAAAGAATAAAGAGATGATCGCACATATGGCGTTTGCTCAGATAAAGCAGTTGGAATCTCAGATAAATCCGCATTTCCTATTCAATACTTTGGAAAATATACGGATAATGTGCAAGCTGGATACGGCAAAAGCAGATAAAATGATCGTAAATCTGTCTTCAATCCTGCGCTATAGTATAAGCAATGCGGAGGAGGATGTGACGGTACGGCAGGATATGAAGAATACGGAGCAGTATCTGAGTATTTTAAAGATGCGGTTTAATCGCAGGTTCCGGTATAGTGTCGATATAGAGGAGGAGGTCATGGACCTCGCAATACCCAAGCTCCTTATTCAGCCGTTAATTGAAAATGCTATTAAATACGGGTTTGGAGATAAAGAAGTCCTGACAGTGAAAATCAGAGGATACAAAGACGGAGACAATCTGGTTTTTATATGCAAAGATGATGGAACAGGAATTGAAGAAGAGACATTAAAAGAACTGAAGCATACTTTGGCAAGCCCCAAGAATAGAAGCAGCCATTTGGGACTTTATAATATTCATAAGAGGATCAATCTGAAGTACAAAGGAAATTATGGAGTCGCGATTGAAAGCGAGCCGGATAAGGGGACCACACTCACCCTGACACTTCCGGTCTATAGAAAAAGCAACTGAAAATAAACGGGAATGAAAGAGGCGGGGCAATATGCTGAAAATAGTGATTGTGGAAGATGAAGATATTATAAGAAAAGGACTGGCGTATACGATCGACTGGGTGAGTATGGGATATGTAATCGCAGGGGAGGCCGCCAATGGAGAAGAGGGGCTTGCGCAAATACGTGCTCTGCATCCGGATGTCGTCATTGCTGATATCAAAATGCCGAAAATGGATGGAATTACCATGCTGCAGGAAGCGTTGAAGGAAACGCGCTTTAAGAGCCTGATACTGACCAGCTATGCGGAATTCGAATTTGCCAGAAGAGCAATCTCTCTGGGTGTTACAGACTATATTTTAAAACCGGTGGATGAAGAAAAGTTAGTGGAAACAATGAAGCTGCTGCATTCGGAAATCATGAAGGGCAAAGAAACAGAACTTGCTTTTGAAAATAAGGACAGCAGTCTGGATTTGGAACATTATATAGAATTGGCACAGTTTCAAAATCAATATGTAATGGGGGCCATTGAGGAAATACGCAAAAACTACGGCGAAAAAATCAGCATAGAAGCGGTTGCGGAGGATATGGGAATCAGCGCCAGCTATTTGAGCAGGAAGTTCAAGGACATTACCGGACACACCTTTCTCGACTTTCTGAATAAATACAGAGTGCAGCAGGCGGTGAAGCTGCTGAATTCAGGACAATATAAAGTTTATGAAATATCGGACATGACAGGATTCAGCGATTATAAACATTTTTGCAGCGTATTTAAAAAATATACGCTTAAATCGCCTACCGGTTTTACAAAACTAAGAGACGGATAAATTGTTACGAAGAGGATAGTGTGAAAAATAAATTTTTCACACGCGGATTTGTGCTTGCGTCTAAATTCGCACACATTGAAAACATAAAGGATTAATATGGGCAAATATAGCGGAAAAATATTATTAAGTGATTTGGATGGAACTTTACTGAACTCAGAAAATAAAGTGAGTGAGGAAAATAAAAAAGCAATCGGTACTTTTGTTGAAGAAGGAGGGAAATTTGGGATCGCGACGGGCAGAAGCCTGACAAATGCCGCTGCTTTCCTTGAAGGAGTGAGGATAAACGGATATTGTATTCTGGCCAACGGAGGACAATTGTACGACTATGACAAGAAGGTGTATCTGGAAGAATTCGGAGTTCCCAGAGGCGAGATTATGCCATTTTTAAAAAGGTGTATCGATGAGAGGCCGCGGATAGGCGTACAGGTCTATGCTAAGGACATGAGCTATATCGTTTCGCGTGAAGAATATGCGGATCCGTGCGTCGTAAAAGACCACTTGCCGGTGATTTTCGATTCCCTGGAAAATGTGATGGAAATGGAATGGATAAAGATTCTTTTTTCGGGGAATGAGGACGAATTGAGCTGGCTGAAAAAGGAGTCGTCATATTTGGAGGAGCGTGCCAGCGTAGACCGGGTCCGGTCGGCAATAAATTATTACGAATTCCTTCCGGTAAGAATAAATAAAGGTTCCATGTTAGTGAAGCTCAGACAATACATAAATGACACGGATGTTATATATGCAGTGGGGGATTATTATAACGATATTGATATGCTCGCGCAAGCTGATGTAGGCATTGTGACAGAAAATGCACCGGATGCCGTAAAAGAACATGCGGACAGGATATGTGCGGACTATAATAACAGTGCGATTGCGGATGTCATTGCTCATATGATAGCGTGTGCGCCGCACGTGCTGTAATATATATGCAATCGCTTTGGTCGCTGCAGGTATAATGTCCATAAAAACGGAAAAAAGGGGGTGCTGTATATAAATGAGAACAAAGAAAAAACAGAATAGTAAAAGTGTGAGCAGGAGACTGCACGCTATATTGTTGAGCTCAATGGGACAATTGGCAGCAATATGTTTTGTATTGGTTTGCTTTATCATTATAATGACTGCCTTGAACCGGCAGGTTTTTGACAGGTATGGTACGGGACAGGGAAAGGCCGGAACGGTAGAGCTGAAATTCAGCGCGCTGCATGAAGAGGTCCGCTATCTTGTGTTTGAAACAAGAAAAGGTGAACAGGAAGAGGATATGGCGGAGATAGAGGGCACTTACGAGGAGCTGGTTGGCAGTGTGTATGCGTTACACGATATACTGCAGGGTAAGGAAAATGAGGAGCTGTATGTAAGTGTAGCTGCGTTAATTGAAGACTATAACGGTATTATGGGACAGATCATAGAATACGAGAAGCAGGGAGGGAAATATAATTCCGAAAAATTATATAATAATGAAGCGAGCTCATTAGCAAGAGAGATGAAAGGATTAATGGAACAGCTTTTTTATAATATGAATGCCTCGGCCGGTCATTATTATAAAATGTTTACGGCAGAAAGTATTCTGGCAGTTATTGCCGTTATAGGATTGAGCATATTTATAGTAATCTATTCATTAAAAAAATCAGGAAAAGCGATCAGGGACATTTGCATGCCTTTGGAAGAACTGACGATTTGTTCAGAGGAGATAGCCAAAGGAAATCTCCATGTTTCCATAAAAAATAACGGAGACGGAGAAATAGGCATTCTGGCAAAAAGCTTGGCCGAGACTGTGAAATCACTGAATACATATATAGAAGATATATCAGGAAAACTTGGTCATATCGCAGACCACGACCTGACGGATGAAATCGCATTGAAGTATGAAGGAGACTTTGAGCCGATAGGGAAGTCCCTTATTGAAATTCTCCAATCTTTAAACGATATATTTTCCCGGATAGATGCTGCGTCGGACGAAGTATATGCAGGAGCATCTCAGGTGGCGGACGGGGCACAGAATCTGGCACAGGGAACGTTGGTTCAGAGCGGACTTATTGATCAAATAAGGGCGGAAGTAAAGAATATATCAGGTAAAGCAGATATTAACAGATGCTTGTGCGAAAAAGCCGGTATCGTGACGCAGCAGACGAAGGTTTTTGCAGAGGATGGAAAAAAGAAGGTCGAAGAGCTGATTGTTTCCATGAAAACGATAGACAATACGAGCGACAAGATTTCCAAAATATTACAATCCATTAATGATATTGCGGGGCAGACGAACCTGCTGGCGCTGAATGCAGGAATTGAAGCTGCAAGAGCAGGAGAAGCCGGCAAAGGTTTTGCAGTGGTGGCAGGAGAGGTATCCAGACTTGCGGACCGGTGCGCGGCAGCAGCCAAGGAAACGGCAGGAATGATAAAGGAGACCCGAGAGGCTGTGGAGAGAGGGAATGAGGAGACGAGAAAGGCGGGAGAGTCCATACTGAAAATGCTCGAGAACATTGCCGATATAGACAGCTCGGTAAAGGAAATCGGGGAAAGAACGGGGGAACAAGGAAATGCCATAGGAGAGATTACGGATAAGATGGAGGATATCATAAGAATAGTAAATGATAATTCTTCCACGGCAGAAGAAAGTGCGGCAGCCAGCGAGCAGCTTTTTGTGCAGGCAGAGCTGTTAAAAAATACATTGAAGGGAATTGAGCGAAAAAGTGACGTTACTGTTCACTCCGTTCTCAGCAACGCATGATTTCTGCAATGCAAAATTTTTGCATGTAAATTCGCCTTTCCTACTTGTACTTATTAACTTGTATTACTTTTATGCAGTAATTATTGACTAATTTTTCTAAACTGATATAATAAAATGTGTATTATTTTAATTTTATCTAAAATTTATTAGAATATTGGAGATAATTATGCTACATATTAAATCGTTGGATGAAGGACTGGATATTTTTAAGGCATTGGGTTCTGAGGTCCGAATAGAAATTATAAAAATCCTTTTAGAAAATCATGGAATGAATATGAACGAGCTGGCAAGCAAGCTGAACATTACCAATGGTGCGCTCACCAGCCATATTAAGAAGCTGGAGGACTGCGGACTGATCACTGTGTCCAGCGAATCGAGAGGACATGGCAACCAGAAGAAATGCTCTGTGCATCTGGACAAGATATTGATCGATATGGATTCCCAGGAGGACTTCAAGAACGTATATCAGACCGACCTGAAGGTAGGGCATTTCTCGGATTACAAGGTATATCCTACCTGCGGGCTGGCTTCTAATACCGCGATTATAGGAGAGGTGGATGACACCCGCTATTTCGCCCATCCGGACAGGTACAATGCAGATATTCTCTGGTTCACGAGGGGATATGTGGAATATGTGATTCCTAACTTCATTCCTTTCGAACAGAAGATAGACCAGATAACGATATCTCTGGAACTGTGTTCGGAGGCGCCGGGAGTAAACGACGTATGGCCTTCGGATATTTCTTTTATACTGAACGATAAGAAGGTTGCGATGTGGACCAGCCCTGGAGATTTCGGCAACGTGGGAGGTATCTTCACGCCGGATTGGTGGTATCCGAACTGGAACCAGTACGGTCTGCTGAAAATTCTTGTTATCAATAAAAAAGGCACCTTCATCGACGGACTTCAGGTATCGGACGTATCCATCAAGGATTTCAATCTGGACTACCGCAGCACGATGAAGCTGAAGCTGGAGGTAGAGGACGACGCGAAGCATGTAGGCGGCCTGACCATATTTGGAAAGACTTTCGGTAATTATAATCAGGATATTTCTGTACGTATTAATTATAGCCCGATTATTGTCCCTGAGGCGGCGAAGCAGGAAGCGAGCAAAACAACTTTGGGATATGAGGCGGATGAAGTATAAACATATTATGTAATAGGGCACTTTCCTATTACATAAAAATATCCCCGGCAAAACGAAGATTTTCGCTTTGCCGGGGAATATATTTTGCAGCATTATTTCTTTGTTTGTATCTTATTTGCCAAGTCTGATAACGTTCCAGGAGCACTTTTTCATCGTTGCGGTAAAAGTGCCGTCCTTCAATTCGTAATCTGTCCTGTTTTTAGGAGAAACCTTCTCGCCCGTTATAGAATTGGTAACTTTCATATCGTCGTTTTCAAGAGCGAGGTATTCCAGTACACGGTAACCTTCGAAACATTTTACGTCAGCTTCGAACAAAGCGTCTTCTTTTACGCTGCGGTTTACAGCAAAAATGGTCACTTCGCCTTTTTCTTCGTTATATACGGCGATGGATTCTACGTCCGTAACATCTTCGTGAGTCTTGCTGTCGTGTTTGGTGGAATTCACGATGCTGTGAAGGGCTGTGCCTCGTCCGTATTTGGAAGCGTGAAGGAAAGGATAGTAAATTGACTGCTTCCAGGCGCCGCCGTCGTTCTCCGTCATGATAGGCGCGATTACATTGACGAGCTGTGCCAGACAAGCCATTTTCAGGCGGTCCGCATGCTGCAGGAAGGTAATCAGGATAAGACCTACCAGGATGGCGTCCTCGAAGCTGTAGATATCCTCCAGCAAATGAGGAGCTATCTGCCACGGGCGTTCCTTCATCTCTTCGCTGTCGCTTTCCGTGGAGTGAAACCATACGTTCCACTCATCAAAGCTTAAGTTCAGAGTTTTCTTGCTGCGCTTTTTCGCTTTGATATAGTCGCAGGTAGCGGTTACGGTGTGGATGAAGCGCTCCAGATCCTGAGTCTTTGCAAAAAAATCCTCCGTATCGTTTTCCGCATTTCCATAATAATTGTGAAGGGAGATATAGTCCACATATTCATAGGTTTCCTCTAAAGTTGCAGCTTCCCATTCGGGGAAGGTGGGCATTTCTATATTTGAACTTCCGCAGGATACCAGTTCGATGGAATCGTCCATAGTCTTCATGGCTTTTGCGGTCTCCGCTGCAAGCCTGCCGTATTCTGCCGCTGTCTTATGTCCCATCTGCCAAGGTCCGTCCATTTCGTTGCCGAGGCACCATGTCTTGATGTTGTAGGGCTTCGTTACCCCGTGGCTCTTTCTGAGGTCACTGTAATAGGTATTGGTATCCAGATTGCAGTATTCCAACAGATTCAGTGCGTCGGTGATACCCCGGGTACCGAGGTTGACTGCCATCATAATGTCGGAGCCGGCTTTTTCCGACCATTTCGCGAATTCTCCCAAGCCGAATTCGTTGGTTTCCAGTGTGCGCCATGCCAGATCCAGACGGGGCTTCCTCTCCGCCTTCGATCCTACGCTGTCCTCCCAGTAGAAGTTAGATACGAAGTTACCGCCGGGATAGCGGATGATTGGAACCTCCAGTTCCTTTACCAGCTCCAGAACGTCCCTGCGGAAACCATCTTCATCCGCTGTGCTGTGTCCGGGCTGATAGATACCGTTATAAACGGCACGGCCCAGATGCTCGATGAAAGAGCCGTACACGCGCTTGTCAACTTCTGCAATTTTAAAATCCTTGTCAATAATCATTTTTGCTTTTGCCATTTTTCGTTCCTCCTCTTAAATCATTGATTGTAATATTTTATCCAGACGGACATTTCTCCTGCCCTGCGGTTGTTCCAATAGCAGTAGGGAACAAACTTGAGGCTTGTCTCCTCGAAAGCAGGCGGAGTTTGTAAATATAGCCCTTGTCCGTCTTCGTTCATGGAAGAAATCCGTTTTCCCTTTGCAGATATGGTACATGTTCCGCCGAGTAAAGCGCTGTCATACTGCTCCTGCAAGGGTGCGGCGGTATTGATATAGATATTTGCCAGTTTATCGCCATTATCTTCCTCTTCAAGGCAATATACGAGAGGGCCTTTTTCGATGGCAACTTTTCCTGCGTCTGCCCTTACATTGGGATTCGCGTAGGTGAAACGGGCGGGTATGTCGAAGGTAATCTGAATATCGCTATCTTTGAAACAGCCCTTTAAATAAGCGTAGCCATCTTTAAATTCGGGCGATACCTCTTTGCTGTTGATTTCTATTTTATAGTTCAGTGCATAGGCGGGAACATGGAACGCGATAGTGGACTCGCAGCTTCTGTCCGAGGTCACGTGCAGGTTTACCTTGCCTTCGAAGGGGAAACGGGTGCTTTGGGTAACGGTCAATGTACCCTCCCCGGAAGTCAGGGCAGTCTTGCCCGAAACGAACATATTAACCCATAAATCGCCATCCTTCTGGAAGTATACGTATTCGCCCAGACTGGCAAGGGTTCTTGCGATGTTGGGCGGACAGCAGGCTACGCCAAACCATTTCTGGCGTACGGGCTTTACATGTTCCATGGATGTACGGTCGAGACAGTTGTCGGGCCATACTTCCAGCGGGTTCACATAGAAGAAACTCTTGCCGTCCATGGCGATTCCGGCGAGCACTGTATTGTACAGCGCTCGTTCCATAGTATCGATGTACTTGCCGTTCCTGGTAACCTGTGACATCCGGCGGCTGAACAGCGCGAGGCCGATGGAAGCGCAGCTCTCGCAGTAATTCGAATCGTTGGGAAGGTCGTAATCCGTAGTGAAGCGCTCATAGGCGCCGGAGCTTCCGATGCCTCCGGTTATATACATGCGTCTTTCTACGATGTTGTTCCACAGTCTCTCGCATGCATCCAAAAGCTCCTTGTCGTCATAAGCGGCAGCAAGATCGGCCATGGCACTGTACATGTAAGTAGCTCTTACGGAATGACCTTCGGCAGTATTCTGCTTCCTTACCGGTTTGTGACATTGGGAATACTTGGGCCAAAAAGCGTTTCTATCCTTGAAAATATCTATCCAAAGGGGATTCTTATGCTCCGAAACGAGATAGTTGGGTTCGGTACCTCTCCTATCGATAAAGCCCTTTGCCATATCCATATATTTCTGTTCGCCGGTCACCTCCGCCAGTTTGATCATCGCGATTTCTATTTCCTGATGTCCCGGTACGGCTTGTTTATATTCCTCTGTATGGAACACTTCACAAATTAAATCTGCGAATTTTCTCATGATACCCAAAAATTTATCTTTGCCGGTGACCTTATAGTAAGCAACGGCAGCTTCTAAAAGGTGGCCTGCCGTATACAGCTCGTGTCCCTCGCGCAGATTCTTCCAGCGGTGCTCGGGAGCGAGAACGGTGAAATAGGTATTGATATAACCGTCGGGCTGCTGAGCCTTGCCGATTAAGTCGATGACCTCGTCGGCAGTCTCCTCAAGCTCTTTGTCGGGCTGATAGGATAGGGAATAGGCTACGGCCTCCAGCCATTTGGCTACGTCGGTATCTTGGAATACTGCGCCTTCGAAGGTGCCTTCTTTTAAACCAGCGGCTACTTTGAAGTTCGAGATGCAGTGGCTTGGCTCGGCATCGGAGATACGGTCGTTGAGCGCTTCCCATTGGTAAGGGATAATTTGGCTGGTTACCAGATGGGTGTATTTATTCCAGAACGGGTCGTCCAATTGTGTGTTTTTTAAGGGGGAAAGTTCTAATTTTTCCATGTAAATACTTGCTCTCCTTTCGAAAAGTATTTTTTATATCATAGGGAGCGCCTTGAAGTAGTAAAGTGTGAAGGTGCTGCCTTTCAGGCAAACGATGCGCAGCTACGCGCGCGGAACAAAAGCTGTGCTGCCGAAATGCCTGGCTGCAAGAGCGCCTGAAGCACACTTTTGTTCTATAATAGGAAAAAGCCCCTATTACAGAAACAATGGATGCGCAGCTACGCGCGCGGAACAAAAGCTATGCTGCCTAAGTACCTGGCTATAAAAGTGCCTGAAGCACACTTTTGTTCTGCCTGAAATTTATGATAGTAATTATGGTGATGACTTGCTGTGATTATAGCATGTTACATGTGGAGAGTAAATAGAAAAGGAGATAATTATGTAAAGTAATTTTAATATATACAAATGAAAAAGGAGTGTTTTGTGGAGTATTTATGAAAAAAATAAAAAAATGGGTTGATTTATAGACATTAATTTTATATAATTTAGATATAAATAAAATAATTTAAATAAAAATAAATACAGGAGTGCAATGATTATGAGAAAGGGTAAAGGCAATATAGAAGCGATTTACAATAAACCTTGGATACTGCAAAGGGCGGATCCGTATGTATATCGGCATGAGGATGGAGCTTATTATTTTACATCATCGGTTCCTGCCTATGACGGAATCGTGATTCGGAAGTCGGATACGCTTGAGGGGCTGGCACAGGCCGAGGAGGTCGAGGTGTGGCATATGCATGAGAACGGGGTTATGAGTCATCACATATGGGCACCGGAGATTCATTATATAAATGGGGCCTGGTATATTTACTTCGCGGCGGGAGAAGCGGAGGCAGTTTGGAATATTCGGCCTTATGTGCTGGAGTGTAAGGATGCTGACCCGTTGACCGGTACGTGGACGGAGAAGGGGAAGATGGGGAGAGCGGATGGGGATGAGTTTTCCTTCGAGGCGTTTTCTCTGGATGCGACGGTGTTTGAGAATAAAGGGAAGTATTATTATGTGTGGGCGGAAAAGGTAGGGGTTGGCAAGCAGATATCCAATCTGTATATCGGTGAAATGGAATCTCCTTATAAACTTCGGACGGTTCAAGTGCTGCTTACTACGCCGGATTATGATTGGGAGAGAATCGGCTTCTGGGTAAATGAGGGGCCGGCGGTCATAAAGAAGAACGGAAAGATATTTTTGACATATTCTGCTTCGGAGACGGGAGTTGCTTACTGCATGGGAATGATGACGGCGGATGAAGATTCTGATTTGCTGGACCCTTTGTCATGGAGGAAGGAAAGAAATCCGGTTCTTCAGACGAAGGAGGAAATAGGAATTTACGGCCCGGGACATAATAGCTTTACGGTGGATGAAGAGGGTAACGATATACTCGTATATCACGCGAGAACGGAAAGCGAGATTGTAGGAAATCCGCTTTATAATCCCAACCGTCATGCGATGCTCATGAAGGTGAAGTGGAACGAGAACGGAATGCCGGTATTCGATTTCGGCAAATGAAAATAAGGGAGGTATGATAAGTGAAGCATGGGAAAAAGTTAGTATCGATTATGCTGCTTGCGGCGCTGACGGCCGGGTGTGGGCAGGCTGAGGAGAATTTTGACAACATTCCCCTTACATCTGCGAAGGGGACGAACATATTCTTTAAGAACGTTTCTGTTCACGATCCGTCTGTAGTGAAGTATGATGGAACGTATTACATATTCGGTTCTCACTTGGCGGCGGCAAAATCGGATAATTTAATGGATTGGACGCTGATAGGCAGCGGAGTAACGAAAGGGAATCCGATTATACCGGATGCCAAAAACGAGATGCCGGAAGCTCTTGAATGGGCACAAACGGACACTTTTTGGGCTCCGGATGTGATACAATTGGGGGACGGTAAATTTTATATGTACTACTGTAACTGCGAGGGAAGTTCACCCTTGTCCTGCTTGGGACTTGCAGTTTCCAATAATATAGAAGGGCCTTATAAGGACTTGGGGATTTTTCTGAAATCAGGCATGGTGAGCGAACCTAGTGAAAACGGCGACACCTACGATGCGACCAGGCAGCCCAATGTAGTAGACCCTTGCGTGTTCTATGATGCGGAAGGAAAGCTATGGATGGTTTACGGTTCTTATTCCGGAGGAATCTTTATACTGGAGCTGGATAAGAATACCGGACTTCCGATAGAAACGGGCTATGGCAAGCAGTTGTTAGGAGGAAATCATCTTCGCATCGAGGGGGCCTACATACAGTATAATCCGGAGACGGAATACTATTACATGTTCTTGTCTTTCGGCGGTTTGGCTGCAGACGGAGCGTATAACATAAGGGTATGCCGTTCGAAGACACCTGACGGGCCTTACTGCGACAGCCAGGGTCAGGATATGATCGAATGCGCAGGCCCGGACGGAAGCTTTTTCGATGACAGGGAAGCAGAGCTTTACGGAGTAAAGCTGATGGGCAATTATAAATGGGCTTGGCACGAAGGGGAGAACGGAGAGAAGAGGAAAGGAATCGTTTCTCCGGGACACAATTCTACCATTTATGATGAAGAAAGCGGGAAATATTTTATCATTTTCCATACCCGCTTCGAGAGCAAGGGAGAGAATCACGAGGTACGCGTACACCAGATGTTCTTTAATGAAGAAGGCTGGCCGGTAATCGCTCCTTACCGCTATGCGGGCGAGACTACAGGCAAGTTTGAGAAGAAAGAAGCTGCCGGTATATACAAAGTGATCAAGCATGGCCGTCAGATTACCACTCAGATGAAGGAGTCCGTAGACATTACGCTGCACTTTGACGGAACGGTGACCGGAGCTTATGAAGGAAGCTGGGAGCTGTCGGATGGGAACCAGCTGAAAATAATGCTGGGTGAAGAAAGCTATGACGGTGTACTCTGCAAGCAATACGATGAGTTCGGAGAAAAATATGTAATAGGCTTTACTGTGTTGTCTGAAGACGGCGTAGCCGTCTGGGGAAGCGGACTGGCAGCAGTGGAGGAATAAAGGATATATAATAGAAGAAACAATAGAAATGACATAAATAATAAAAGCGAAGGGAGAAGGTTGAAATGGCTAAATTATTTATTAATGAAAAGAACAAAAAAGGGCATATTAATGCTGAGATTTACGGACATTTCTCGGAGCATCTGGGACGGTGTATTTACGAAGGCCTGTATGTAGGGGAGGATTCCGAGATTCCCAATGTAAACGGTATGCGGAGGGATGTTGTAGGTGCCCTCAAGGAAATGGGAATCCCGCTTCTGCGCTGGCCGGGCGGTTGTTTTGCAGACGAGTATCACTGGAAGGACGGCATCGGTCCCAAGGAAACGAGAAAGAAAATGATCAATACCCATTGGGGCGGAGTGGTCGAGGACAACAGCTTCGGTACCCACGAATTTTTTGAACTGTGTGAGCAGCTTGGCTGTAAGACTTATGTAAATGGAAATGTGGGAAGCGGCACGGTTCAGGAGATGAGCGAGTGGGTGGAGTATATGACATTCGAAGGCGTATCTCCCATGGCCGATCTGCGTAAGCAAAACGGCAGGGAAAAGCCTTGGAAAATTGATTATTTCGGAGTGGGCAACGAGAACTGGGGATGCGGAGGCAGCATGACGCCGGAATATTATGCGAATCTATACAGAAGATTTCAGACCTATGTAAGGCAGTACAATGCGGACCGGCCGATCAAAAAGATATGCGGAGGAGCTAATGTCGCGGATTATTTCTGGACGGAGGATGTGCTGAAGACTTGCTTTGCACCGCCTCATCCCGATTTTATGCACGGCTACATGGATGGTCTCTCTCTTCATTATTATGTACATCCCGAAGGCTGGGAGGTCAAGGGAAGTGCTACGGACTTTGACGATAAGGTATGGTATAAGACGCTGTCGAAGGCGAAGTATATGGAGGAGCTGGTAACGCGTCATGGTGCGATTATGGATCAGTACGATCCCGGCAAGAAAATTGGCATGATCGTAGACGAATGGGGCTGCTGGTTTACGGTAGAGACGGGCACCAATCCGGGCTTCCTGTATCAGCAAAGCACTATGCGCGATGCTTTGGTAGCGGGCGTTACGCTGGATATTTTCAATAAGAATTGTGACAGGGTGCAGATGGCATGTATCGCGCAGATGGTGAACGTGCTTCAGTCCGTGATTCTTACGGAGGGCGAAAAAATGCTTCTTACGCCTACCTATCATGTATTCCATATGTACAAGCACCATCAGGACGCGGAGCTTGTGGAAAGCTTTGTGGAAGGAAATAACATCATCGGAGCAGAGGCGGAATATCAGGTGCCGCACCTCAGCGAGTCCGTATCCGTAGATGCTCAGGGCTATGTGAACGTTACAATAAGCAATCTGTCCATATCCGAGGGCGCGCCGGTGGAAATGGTATTTGCACAGCTTGAGCCATCGTCGGTTCAGGGAACTATTCTCACGGAGGAAGTGCATGCCCATAATACCTTTGAAGAACCTGACAAGGTGAAAGCGATTGAATTCACAGAATATACCATAGAGGGAAGAACAATCCGCTTTACTGCTCCTGCGTGCAGCGTAATCAGCTTCCGTGTTAAATAGGCAGAAAAAATATGGAAGAAAAACCAAGGCGCATGTGCCGGAAATGTCTCACTGCGGATATGGATGAAAAGGAATATTTCGAGAACCTTCATGCTTATATTGCCAACATGGATGAAGATATTAAGGCACAGCAATCTTTGTATGAAGAAAGGCTGGCCGTCTGCAAGAGCTGTAATCTGCTTGCGGACGGCATGTGCAGAGCGTGCGGATGCTATGTGGAACTGCGTGCGGCAATGCGAAAAAAGGCTTGTCCTTACGGAAAATGGCAGCTTGAAAAAATCTAAAATAATGAATTATTTTATTCATATAGTAAAAGCTAAAATATTTTAAAATAATATTGACATACATATTAATGTATTGTACAATATGAACATAAGATAACCGCAAATAAAAGAAAAGCATACAAAGTGCTTAATCAACTGGTGGGTATAAAAAGTAAAATTATATATTTTACTAAATTATTTGACAATTTGCGCAATTGCAAAACCAGGCGGTCCAATGTTTCTAATCAATTAAAGGAGGTAGGGAAATGAAGAAAAAGTTATTAGCTACAATTTTAAGCGTTGCTTTGACAGCATCCATGTTAGCAGGCTGTGGTTCCAATGCCGGCACAAGTGGAACAACCACTGGAGATGCGGCAGCCGAGACTACGACTGAGGCAGAAGCAGGCGATGATGCTGCAGCAACGGAAGAAGGGGAAGTTGCAGAAGGCGAAGCAGCTCCGGCAGCAGTTACGACCGTGGGCGATCCTAACGGTACACATATGGAGATGTGGTCCTTCGTTGAATTACACAATACGTTCTATGCGAGCATGTTAGAGAAATGGAATGCTGAGAATCCGGACAGAACAATCGAAATCACATTTACTACATATCCTTATGCGGATATGCACACGAAATTATTAACATCCTTGAATGCAGGTACTGGTGCTCCTGATCTCTGCGACGTAGAAGTTGGACAGTTCCCTAACGTTGTAGCAGGTATGGATACATGGCTTTATCCTTTGGATGATGCGCTTGCACCCTATGCTGCTGACTTAGTACAGGCTCGTCTCGATACCTATGCCGGTGCTGATGGCAAGCATTACGGAGCTCCTACACACGTTGGTGCTACTGTTATGTACTATAATGCAGAGCTGCTTGAGTCCTATGGCATCGACTATACGACAATCAAGACATGGGATGATTATACCGCAGCAGGCGAGAAGCTGAAAGAAGCTTCTGATGGCAAAGTTATGCTGACCTCCGTTGATACGGCAGGCGTTGACTGGATGTGGGTAGCAATGGCAGAGTACGGCGAAGACTGGACCGGCGGTTTTGACGGTTCTGCAAACGTACAGCTTGAATCTGTTAAGAACATGCTGACAATGCAGCAGGGATGGTTGGATTCCGGTATTGCTATGGTATCTCCCGACGGACACGTTGACCTTGAAGCAGGCTTCCAGAACATTTTGGACGGCAACATTGCTTCCTTCCCGAAGGCACTTTGGTACATGAGCCGTTTCCTTAATTATATGCCTGAAGAAGCAGGAAAATGGGCATTGGCTCCTTGCCCGGTATTTGAAGCAGGCCAGCCTCGTTCCGTAGGTATCGGTGGTACAGGTACAGTTGTTACGAATCAGTCCGTAGATACCCAGTTGGCAGCAGATTTCATTTCTTATGCGAAGTGCTCCGAAGAAGGCGCGAAAGGAATCTGGGAAACTTTAGGATTTGACGTTTGTAACAGTGCAATGTGGACAGACGAGTCCATCACACATGATTCGAACAATGAATATGTTAAATTCTTCAGAACGAATCCTTACGACGTTCTTAACGAAGTAAAAGACGAAATCGGCAAGATCAGCGTTGTAGCTATCAGCCCGACAATCAACGAGCAGATGTGCAACGTAACATTGAACGATGTATTAGAGAATAAAATGGATGTAGATGAAGCGTTACAGGCCGCTCAGGATGTAATCAGCTTGGAAGAGTAGTAACTACTGGGGATTGCTTAGGGAAGTGACTTCCTAGGCAATCCCTTTTATGTAATAGGAAAGTGCTCCTATTACATAAAGGTTATATTTTATAAATGAATGGGTTAATGGGGTTGTTAGGTAAGGAGTGTGATTGCATATGAAAGTAAGAAAATTTTTATATTCACAGAAAGTGGCGCCTTATGTGTTCGTGCTGCCATTTATACTGAGTTTTTGTTTCTTTTGGATTTATCCCCTTTGCAGTACGATAACAATGAGCTTTCAAGACATTCTTCCTACGGGAACCGAATGGATAGGCCTGAAGAATTATAAGAAGCTGTTGATAGACACCACTTTTCATCAAGCGATTATGAACAGCTTTGAGTACATGTTGTTAACGATTGTATTGCTCATACCGTTCCCGATGGCGTTCGCAGTATTGATGGACTCCAGACTGGTAAAAGCAAAAGGTGTATGGAAGGCTTTTCTTTATCTTCCGGCACTGACATCCGTAGTTATTTCCGGTACCTTATTCCGTCTGATGTTCTCTGAATACAGCACGGGACAATTGAACGTAATTACAAGTATCCTCGGACTTGGAACCTTTAAATGGCTGAAAGTAAAAGCAACCGGACTTTTCGCCCTCGTATTGGTCTGCTGCTGGAGGTGGACCGGCGTGAATATGCTTTATTTCTTATCCGGCTTGAAATCGATTGACGGCGCATTATATGAATCCGCTGAAATCGACGGTGCTTCCGGCTTACAGAAGTTCCGTTTCATAACGATACCCCTTTTGAAGCCGACCACTATTTACGTACTTACTATCAGTATCTATGCCGGTCTGGCGATGTTCATGGAAAGCTTCATGCTGTGGGCGGGCCCGGATTCGCCGAACAACATTGGTCTTACCATCGTAGGCTACTTGTACAAACGCGGTATTGCCAAGAATCAGTTGGGCTACGGCAGCGCGGTAGGTCTTGTACTTTTGGTAATCGCACTCTTTATCAACGTTGTTCAGTTGGTGCTGAGCGGTACATTCAAGAAGGAGGAAAAATAATATGTCAAACACAAAATCCTCTTCATTCGATCAAATGGGTATGAGTAAAAAGAATAAAATATTGAGCGCTTTTGCCACGGGATGGTTTGTGCTGCTCTCCTTCATCATCGTATTTCCGATTTTTGCAGGTTTGCTCGCTTCCTTCCGTCCGGGTCAGGAGCTGATCCGAAAGGGACTCAGCGTAGACTTGAATGTCACTACGATGACGCTCGATAACTATATATATTTGTTCAGCGGGAACGTAGATTCACAGAAATATTTCATGTGGTTCAAGAACAGCTTGTTTCTTACACTCATTTCAGTAGTGGGAACGCTGGCAATTTGCTACCTGGTAGCCTATGGATTATCCATGTATGAATTTCCCTTGAGAAGAATTCTGTTCTTCATGGTAATCGCTACGATGATGGTACCTTTTGAAATATTGATGCTTCCTCTGTATAAAGAAATGATTACATTGAAACTTATCGACACTACCGCAGGCGTTGTGCTGCCGGGCATATGCGGCGCTTCCACCATATTTTTCTTCCGGCAGTATATGATAGGACTGCCGAAAGAGCTTCTGGATGCAGGGCGTATAGATGGCGCGACAGAATACGGTATTTGCTTCAAGATCATGCTGCCGATTACAAAACCCGCCTTTGCGGCAATGTCCATTCTCTGTGCCATGGGCGCATGGAACAACATCCTCTGGCCGATGCTGGTATATAGAAGTGCCAGCAAGTTCACACTCCCAATAGGCCTTAACACCTTGTTAACGCCCTACGGAAACAATTACGATGTACTGATTGCCGGCTCTATGTTCGGTATCATCCCGGTGTTTGTTGTATTCCTTTGCTTCCAGAAGTATTTCATCGATGGAATGACTGCTGGAGCAGTAAAAGGATAATTACAATAAAAGCAATAAAACACTCCATTACCTAAAAAGCTGCTGCGTCTGCTGGAAACAGTATGATGCGGCGGCTTTTTGGCATTTGTAAAAATTCCCATACACAAACATAAGTTCGAGTGCTATAATAAATCTAATCGGGGAAATAGTAATCAGAACAGGAAATAGGAGGTATTTCGGGAATGGAGAACAGGACATATTTGTGTATAGATTTAAAATCATTTTACGCTTCCGTGGAATGTGTGGAGCGAGGGCTCGACCCGCTGACGACCAACCTGGCGGTAGCCGATCCGGAGCGAAGTGAAAAAACGATCTGTCTTGCGATTTCTCCGAGCATGAAGGCCCTTGGCATCAAGAATCGATGCCGGGTATTCCAGATACCTCATGGTGTTCGTTATATCATGGCAGTGCCGCGGATGAAGCTCTACATTCAGTATTCCGCCAATATATACAGCATATATCTAAAGTATGTCGCGAAAGAAGATATCCATGTCTATTCCATAGATGAAGCGTTCCTTGACGTGACCCATTATCTTCCCATGTATCATATGGATGCAAAAAGTCTGGCGACCCGGATAATGGAGGACATAAAGGCTGCAACAGGAATCACCGCCACGGCAGGAATTGGAACCAATCTGTATCTGGCTAAAATTGCGCTGGATATTACTGCAAAGCATACAAAAGATAACATTGGATATTTGGATGAAACAACCTATCAAACAACTTTGTGGAACCATAGGCCATTGAACGACTTTTGGCGAATAGGAGCCGGTACGGTAAAAAGACTCGCCGATGCGGGAATTACAACCATGGGAGAGATTGCCTGTTCCAATGAAGATATGCTCTATCGCCTGTTCGGGATAGATGCGGAGCTTTTGATAGACCATGCATGGGGAAGAGAGTCGGCCACAATGGCTGATATCAAGGCATACAAGCCCAAAAACAGCTCTATGTCCAGCGGGCAAATTCTTCCGAGAGATTACAGCTTTGAGGAATGCAGACTGGCAGTGAAAGAAATGACGGACGCGCTGTGTCTGGATATGGCGGAGAAAGGATTGGTCACCGATTCTATTTCTCTTATGATCGGATATTCTAACCGGCTTGAGTTAAAGCCTGCAACGGGAACCGCCTCAATGTCCATCAGTACCAATTCCTACCGCGCAATAATTCCCTATGTGAATGTGCTCTATGAACGCATTGCGAATCGGAATATGCCGATACGAAGACTCAGCCTCTCTTGCAATAACCTCATAGACGAAGCCTACGAGCAATATGACCTGTTTACCGATCCGGCGCAGTTGGAGCGGGACCGGAAAATACAGAAGGCCGCCTTGGAAATCAAAAGAAAATATGGACAGAATGCGCTTGTGCGAGGGATGGATCTGCAAGAGGCGGGTACTACCATACAGCGCAACCGTCAGATCGGAGGACATAAAAGTGGGGAGTAGGCGGGAAAAAATGGACCATGAAAATCGTGCAAAGCAATTTATGCCCTTTGATGCTTTAAAAGGATTCCGGGAAGTGCTGGCGGAGAAAGAACGTATTATTGTTCCAAAGCGGGAATTGTCGGAGGAGCAGAAGGAGGAGCTGGACCGGAAGCTGCGGCGGATTCAAAAAATGGATGTGATTACGGTAGAGTTCTTTCGAAACGATGAGTATGTTCAAATGACAGGAATGGTGTCGCGGATAGAAGAGGCGGCCAGAATACTGGTGATTGTCAATACAAGGATTGCTTTTGATGATATTTCCGATTTGCGCGAGAGTGCCATTTAGACGGGGCTTTTTCTAAAATATCTGTGATATGGAAGTTCACACGGCCTCAGCAATTCGGAAGCATCATAATATGCGGTATGGGTTTGTGGCGCTTTATTCATGGATATGATATACTGTTTTTTGCTTTAAGCGGTACAACTTATACTGGTAACTCAATAGAAAACATGGGGAAAATATGAAAAAACTTGTATGTACTTTTTTACTTATATTAACTTTAGCCGGCTGTGGCAACGAGAAGAGTGCGGAGCAGGGAACAACTGCGATACAGGAAGAGACAGGGCAGGCTATATTACATGAGAATCCGGCGGAGGATTCGCAAAAGACCAATGATATGGCACGTATCATAGAAGATCAGACTTTTGAAGTTGCCTTAGATAATTGGGGAGAGGTCACTTTTGCTGCAATTGCTCCGGATGGAGAAAAGGAGAAGGACGTTACATTCAAATTGCTGAAAAACGGGCAGGAAACTTATACTTTTCCGGAAAAAGGAACAGACAATTTCAGCAAAGTGCTGGCGGTGGCTTTTAAGGACTATAATGGGGATGCAAAAACGGATGTCATTGCTATTGTACAGTACAAGGACGGGGAAAATGTCTGGAATCAGGCCAAGGTCTTTTTGCAGGAAAATGCAGATAATATGTTTTATCTGGATTATGATCTGGGAGAATATCTGTTAGAGCGGGAGACAGAAAACGGCCCCGCCTTTTACAGGGATCTTTTCCTGGAGGAATATCTTCAAAAGCAAGGGCTGACAGATAACGTGTCATCTGTAATGGGAACATGGAAGGATTATGCGGAATATGTTGCAGGCTTGAATGGAGAAATCAGCATCGACAGGCAGATAGAGATATTTGCCGGGCAGGCCGGAAAATGGGCGGCTGATATCGAGTATGCAGATGACCTGTATTGTTTTGCGCTGACGGAGTTGGATTATGATGGAATGATAGACTTAATTGTGTCGAACTGCGGAGGTACGGGAAGTTTTTCTTATAATCGTTTTTATGAAATCAATTCGGAAGGAAATATGGAAGAACTTGGTACAAACTTCATAGAAGGGAACTCGCAGGTAGATATTATAACGGATGAAGCAACTGTTTATAGTTCTTTTTCAGCAGACGGCATAAAAGACTATTATATTTTCGGTGACTTTCTAAAAGCTGGACCGGATGAGTATCATGAAGATATAAGAGCCCTGTATATAGAGAAGAATGTGGTGATGGAGATGCCGCTGGCGAATAAGGATACTCTGTATGGAGGAGCAGATTATACGGGGAAAACAGTGTATACAGACTATAAAGGGGAGGAAATAACAGAAGAAGATTATGATAATTTTGCGCAGACATATTTCGAAAAGCTTGGCTTGCAGAAGAAAACAGCTTCTTTCGGCTGGATGGATGTGAAAGATTTACAAGGGCTTAATACGGATCAAATTATAGCAATGTTATCGGAATCATATCAAAATTTTGAGGTTAAGTAATCCGGACCTTACGGGCATATAGGAGAAAAATATAAGATGAAAAAAGTCATACAAATAATAGGACTTATTTTTCTGCTGATTTTTAGTGCAATAATGGTCCTGATAGGCAGTTTTATTTATATAACCAAATATCGTGTACTGGAAGTGGGAAGAGAACAATCAGCAGATAGAAATTATGAAGTGATTTTTCAGATGATAGGAGAGCCGGAGTGGCCGTTTGGGGCAACGACAGGCAGATTTGTTGTAAATGATTTAGCAAATGACGAACAGCTTCAGAAAACAGACTTAACTATCCTGGACGATGGAGGGGCGTTTCGTGATTCAAACTGGTATGTAACCTGGTACCCGGCAGGGGTAGAAATTATTATTACGGGAAGTGAGCAGGAAAATGAAACCTATGTGATTTATTATGATGGGAGCGATCGGTTCAAAGGATATACCAAAGAACAGGTAGTTGCATGGATACAGGAGAAATACGGCAGCGAAGTCCGATTTGTATCGGAACAAAATAATACATATAACTTTGATGAGGGCGACTTCAGGTTTGAAGTGCAGAAGGATTTTCATTTAACGGACAATTATGAAAAAGCTTACTATGAATGGTACGGCGAACAATTTTCAAAAACACATAATCGAGCTCTCTATTTTGAAGAAGACAATTCAAAATATATTCCTGTTGTAGGCTTTAATGGAAGGCAAGCCGGAGAAATAGAAAGGTTTTGTAATGCGGTATGTGATTTAGTGGAGAGCTTCGAAAAGGTACCCTTCGATAAGTTTATTTATTACATAGAAGAACAGGATTTTACATTTGAAGTGAAAGGCTATTTGAAGCCATATAACAGGAATGTCCTGTATAATGCGATATATGAGCAGCTTGAGCAGGCATCTCTCAGGGCAATTGAGGAAGAAGAGGCCCCGGACGCAGATTATCCGGAAGCAACTAATACAGACCAAAGCGAAACTTTTCCCATCGAACCGGAGAGTGACGTAATTCCCAAAGGGGATTCCTATAGTACAAACAAAAGCGAAGCTTTTTCGTTCGAAATAACAAAAGAAATCCTGGAGTATTATAAGTCTCTGGAACCGGATGCGAGCTATAAAATGAAGGACGGAACCGCATATAATATGTTACCGGTAGATAGGGCTTGCGGAAGCAGTTATTATATATTAACGGCTGTTAAGGGGAATTCATTTCAAATAATAAATATGGACCCTTATTTGGGGCAGGGCGGGGAAGCCAAATGGATAAGCTTTTTGGAGAATGAACAAATCGGATTCTCCTGCCTGTCATACAGCGGCGGCAGCTATGGTTTGTTATTCCGGACGGGGGATGGAGGCAAGACCTTCTGTGAAGTTATCTATCCTTCGGCTAATGCATTGCTTTCGGATGGAACTGTTTACAATCCGTTTGTGATGCCGGAAAAGGTCTGGGAAGAAAAAGGAAAAATGTATCTTCTAGTCGGACAGGGGCCTGATGGAGACTATTATGGGGAAAAAGGCTATTGCAATGGACTTTTTGAATCTGAGGATAAAGGTGTGACATGGAGTTATCTGGGAGAAGAAGCGGTAAAGCGATAGTTTTGAAGCGAGCCCTTTTCGCTGTTTTTTCGGTGCTGTAAGGGAAGAGCAAAATATTTTGGGGTTAATGGAGGAACGCATACAGAAATGCGTTCCTTTTCTATTTTCATTCATTCAGAAACAAGCGATAACCGGAAGATTATGAAATAAAAGAAAATGGGCTTGTACTATGTTAAGCCTAGTGTGTTTCACAAATCTTCCATACATTGACAAATATGCTCTCGAATGATATGATAAGTATGCATATATTATGTACACATATTAATTGGAGGGATAATAAAATGGACGATATTCATAATTCCATAGGGTATCTGTTAAATATCAGTGCAAGACTGATAAAAAGAAATCTGGACTTAAAATTGATAGAGTTTGATATTACGACCTCTCAGTGGGCAATATTAAAATTATTATCGGTAGAGCTTACGTTAACGCAGGCACAAATAGCAGAAAAGTTAAATTCAGATAGAGCTACATGTGGTTCCGTTATCGACCGGTTAACAAACAAAAAGTTAGTTTTAAAAAGAATGAACACCGCTGATCGCAGGGCATTTGATATATCTTTGTCGCAAAAAGGTATTGATATTGTTGAGTCACTTACAAAACTTGCTTCAGAAACCAATAAGCAGGCATTACAGGGCATATCAGAATGTGACATTGAAACTCTGTATAAAGTTTTACATCAAATTGCAAATAATTTGGAGGATAAAACATGGATTGGAAAATAGAAATTTATAGAGCTTTTTTCGTTGCCTTTGGTTTTATGGAGTTATGTTGTAATTTGAGATATTTATGTGACAAAAACGGATTAGAAAGTGCGAGAAAGCAGCATAGAGAGCTTCCTCCGGAGATTTCAGATATAAAAATCAAGATTAAAACTATTCTGATGCTTTTATGGGGAATCACATTTTTGCTAATAGGCTTATTATCATACATTCTTCACCAGCCTTTATATAGCTTATATATAGTTGGTATGTTTGCTTTTGCGATTTATGCTTGTATTGAAGCTATTTATTACAAATATCGAAATACGATAGGATTTGCTATTGTTTCAATTATGCTTTTAATCGTTTATATAGGGGTGTAAGTTAAGAAGCATGAATGTAATAAGCGGATTTTATGTCCTGTTTGTAGGAATAAACAAGCGACAGTGCGAGAATAGAAAAAGAGATTACGGAGCTGGACAGCATGGCAGTAAATTTCTGACACCGGCAAAAGAAAAATTGGTGTCAAATTGGTGTCAAATTGGTGTCAAAACCTCAAAAATGACAATTTCAAAGAATTTTGAAGCTTGCAAACCATTGATTTTACTGTGTTTGCATAAAAAATATAAAAATATTAGCACTCACCTATTGACAGTGCTAACGATGAGTGTTATATTACATATAGAACGAGGGAAAAACAAAGAATCCCAAAATTCACAATCCGGAATTCAGGGTATAAAAGGCATAATATATTAATGAAGAATGGAGGAATGAATTATGTTAATGCCAAGTATTTTTGGAGAAAATTTATTTGATGATTTTATGTATTTTCCATTCGAAAGAGAATTCTTCGGAAGGCGCAATCCGATGTATGGAAAAGGCGAGAAAAATTTAATGAAGACAGATATAAAAGAAACAGACGCTGCCTATGAAGTAGCTGTTGACTTACCGGGCTTTAAGAAAGAGGAAATTTCCGCGAAACTGGAAAAGGGATACCTTACCATCAGCGCTTCCAGGAATTTAGAAAAAGACGAAAAAGATGAAGAAAGCGGCAGATACATTCGCAGAGAACGCTATAGCGGTCTCTGCTCCAGAAGCTTCTATGTCGGTGAACAGGTTACCGAGGAAGATATCAGAGCAAAATTTGAAGATGGTATTTTGCAGCTTTATATTACAAAAAAGGACGCAAAGCAAGTGGAAGAGAAGAAGCTTATAGCTATTGAAGGATAAACTTAAAAAGGGACATAAACGAGGAGAGACTTTAGAGGTCTCTCCTCGTTTGTTATATAAATAGGAAACGCGTCTATTTACATAAACAATGAATGCGTAGCTATGAGCACTAAGTAAAAGCTGTGCGGCCCAAATATTTGGCTACGAGAGAGTACAAAGCACATTTTTGTTCCATATTTATTTATATAAATTTTCCCAAATGTCAATTCTTCCAAATTGAATCATACACACAACTGTGTTACACTAAAAAGCGTACAAATATTTTCTTAAGTTGTGGCAACAGTAAAATTAGTAAAGGGAATAACGGCGGGATAGGAGATATTTAAAACAGATGAAAAAAGAAACAGAGAAGAAAAAAGTAATATTGATTATAGAAGATGATATGGATCTGGCCATGATTGTTTCGGATATGCTGGAGGACTATGGATATGGCACGGTCCATGCGAAAGACGGACAGGAAGCTTATGAGCTTCTTGCAGACAGGAGGTTTGATCTGATTTTATTAGATATCAATCTTCCCTTTGGCACCGGATTTGAAGTGTGCCTGGAGCTTCGCAAGGTATCCGGTGTTCCGATTATTTTTTCCAGTGCCAGAACTTCCGAAGATGACAGGATTACGGGCCTTAATATGGGAGGGGATGATTACCTTCCAAAGCCTTATTCACTCAAAGAGCTGTTAGCCAGAATCAATGCCCTTATGCGGCGGACCTACGGTTACGGAAAAGAAAATATAGTCTGCGGCCCAGTGGAAATCGATGCTGTCGCAAGACAAGTCAAGAAAAACGGTGAATTGATTTCCATGTCCTTGAAAGAATTCGATTTGCTTTGTTTTATGGCCCAAAATAAAAATGAGGCCTTATCCAAGGAAGAGTTGCTTAGGGAGGTATGGGGAATTTACTCGGAGACAGAAATGTCGACAGTAACGGTACATATAAGATGGCTGAGAGAAAAGCTGGAGGAAGACCCGGCGCATCCGGTATATATTAAGACTGTCTGGGGAATAGGATATCAGTTTGAGGACAAAGTAAAATGAAGAAAAAAATGGTAAAGATTTTTATTTGGTTTATGCTTGTTTTGACAGCAATCGCCCTCTTTTCCTATATAAATATGCCAAAACCGCGGCTGGAAGGGGAAAACGGCGCATATATCGTAGCGTTAAATGAAATACAGCAGCTTTCTTATGCAGAAGACAAACAGGAAGAGGTGAATAAGAAAATCCATGCGCTTCAGGAGGAACTGAGGGATGCAGATTTTCATGAGAATAAAATGGAGGTAACAAAGCTTATTGCTGTATATGCAGCGGCAGCCGGCTTTGTTGCCTTTGTATTTGTTTATTTATATAGAAAGATTGTAAAACCTTTTGAGAAACTGGAGAATTTCGCATACGAAATTGCCGGAGGAAATCTGGATGTTTCTCTTGACTATGAAAGAGAAAATTATTTCGGCGCTTTCACATGGGCATTTGACCATATGAGAAAGGAAATAAGCAAGGCAAGAAATTGTGAGAAGGAAGCGATTGCTAATAATAAGACGGCAATTGCTACTTTATCCCATGATATAAAGACACCAATAGCTTCTATACGTACCTATGCAGAAGCACTTCAGTCAAACATGGATAATAATCCGGAAAGAAGAGCCCGTTATACCTCCGTGATTATGAAAAAATGTGATGAAGTAACCGCGCTGACCAACGATTTGTTTCTGCACTCTCTGGCGGATATGGACAAGCTGAAAATGCATCTGGAAAAAGAAGACATTGCGGAAATTCTGGAAGAGACGATAACGATACTGACAGGCGGAGAGCGTACAATTTTTTATGAGAACAGAGGGATACATAACAAGGTTCTTTTGGATAAAAAGCGATTTGAACAGATGATAGAGAACCTTGTAAATAATGCGGTAAAATATGCGCCGGACAGCAGGATGGAAATTGTGCTGGAGCAGGAAGAGCAAGAAGCTGTTATCAGCGTAAGGGATTTTGGGCAGGGAATAGCGGATGAAGATATGCCCTTTGTATTCGATAAATTTTACAGAGGAAAGAATACGGAGGGGAAAGACGGAGCGGGCCTTGGCCTTTACATTGTAAAATATGTGGCGGAGCAAATGGACGGCAGCGCAGTGCTTGTTAACAAGTATCCGGGAATAGAAGTGAGGATTAAGTTTCCCTTGATAGAGTAAATGTCAGGCCTTAATGACTTCTTAATTCTAACTATAATAAAGGTGTCATAAATGCCTTGAATATGGTATTTGTTAAGTAGCCATTATTATAATTAAATTATCGAAAGTTATACAAAGTATACAGAATTATATTATGTTGATAGTATTTATTAAGTCAAGTAAATCCTTTTGTACATACGTACTGTTCGTGATATCCGGCCTCGCATGGTCTAATATCAATTTCTTGTAGTTTTCATTTATTCCTGCTCTATCCATTAAAGATGCGCATGTATATCTGGTATCATGCGGCAGGAGCTCCATTCTTAATTTTTCCATGACCGGGTTCCATATATCTAGTAAAAAAGTAGGTCTCCTATATTTTCGCTCTTGACGCTGTAAAAGATAAGTATTTTTGCAATTGTATAGTTCTTTGGCAAAAGGAAGTATTGTTTTTGCTACTGGAATAATACGGCCTTTTCCTGATATTGTTTTAACGCCCCCGACCATATATCTTTCTTTAATGTAAACATTATCAGCTTTTTGTGATAGTAAGGAGTGTAGTTATGGGTAGGTTTTACGGGGAGCGCATCAAGGCCGGAGAGCTCACGTTGGATGATGTGCCTAAACTGTGGAGAGCAGTGACAGAAAAGTGGCTGGATAGTAATTAAATTGCTCATGTAGAAATTCACTGGTCAATTTTGTCTATATTCACTATTGAAACATTAGAACATATGTTCTATATTATCGCTAACACATGTGGAGTAACTATTCATCAATTATTCAGGAGGAAAAAATCATGGAAACTTTTAGTAGTGTATATGCTCCCTATATCGGAGCGAATGGAAATTGGTATGTAGATAATGAAGATACCGGAGTAAAGGCACAGGGACCGAAGGGCGATGAAGGTCCGGTAGGTGCGTCGGGAATCGGAGCACAAGGACTAAGAGGCCCTAAAGGAGAAACCGGCGATAGAGGTCCGCAGGGCATTCAGGGTCCGGTAGGTGCAACCGGAGCGCAGGGACCCAAAGGCGATAAAGGCGATGTAGGCCCTCAGGGAGCGAAAGGAGACACACCGGAACTTGTGGCAAATTTGCAGGAAACTGTCAAAGGCAAGGCCCTTGATGCAACAATGGGAAAAGCGTTGGATGATAAGATAGCAACTAATGCAAGCAGTATTAATGCACTGAATCAGAAGTTACCCATTATTGATGCCGCATCAACGATAAAGGACAATCTGCTTATGGTAGATATATCCAATAAGTACGGGGATGATAATAAAACTCGTTATTTTAGCAGCCCTACCTATAACGCTCCCGTGTCAGGAACATTTATCGGAGAATGGAACTGCCATTGGAGAAACGCCAGCCACATCCTTGTTGAATTATTAGAGTTTTACCCTGTACACGGGCGAATATGGACTAATTTTTACAACGTATCATCATGGACCGGATGGACGAGTATCACGCCGCAATAAATAATTATTTAATAATTGTCTCTAAATAGAGTCTAAGAGCCGGAGGAAGAGAAATCTTTACCGGCTCTTTAGTTTATAGAAGGAAGGAACACGATGGAAACAGAAGTAGCGGTAAAATTCGAAGCCCACGAGCATGAAATTGGCTCATTGAAGCATAGAGTAAAAGAACTCGAAGCAGAGAGCAAAGCCATCCAAGCGTTGGCTTTATCCGTTAATAAAATGGCGGTAAACATGGAGAATATGCTTGAGGAGCAAAAGAAGCAGGGTGCAAGGCTGGAAGCACTGGAAAAAGTACCAGTAGAGATTAACCGGCAAGTAAAGGCTGCCATCATCACCGCTCTTGTAGGCGATGTCGTAGGGTCCTTTGTAACAGCACTATTAACAATCTTATAAAAGGAGAGAAAGAGTATGAGCAAAGAAGAATTCACAAAGTGGTTAAAAGCAGCAGGAGTAAGGGCGGTCAAAACAGTAGCGCAGACCGCAGTTGCGACGATTGGCACGGCGACGATCATGTCAGAGGTAAATTGGGTGGTGGTAGCGTCTGCTTCCGTGCTGGCAGGAATCTTATCTCTGCTGACATCAACAGCCGGACTGCCGGAGTTGAAAGAATAAGGAGAGAACCATGACGATGGGAGTAAACTGCGGGCATACGATAGGCGGCGCCGGATATGGTGCAGTAGGCTTTATCAAAGAATCGAACCATACGAGGCTTGTCGGATATGCCCTTATGGAGAAATTACGCGCTGCAGGCGCAAAGGTGGTGGATTGCACTGTAGATAAAGCCAATACGCAAGCAGAATACCTTGTGGCGGCAGTAGCATTGGCGAACCGGGAGGATTTGGATTGGTTTATCAGCATCCATTTTAACGCTTCAGCAGCTCATACCGGGCAAGGTGTGGAAGTCTATACTTATGAGGGCAGACAGTATCAGAATGCTCTTGACGTATGCAGTAATATTGCTGCTTATGGATTCAAAAACCGGGGCGTAAAAGCCGGCACTGCTTTGTACGTGATTAAAAATACCAAGGCAAAGGCAATACTGATAGAAGTATGCTTTTGCGATAATGGCCAGGATGTTGCTCTTTATAATCGTATAGGCGGTGCTGATACCATTGCGCAGGCTATTTTAACGGCATTTACGATTAGGCAGTAAATCCGGAGGACGTGCCGGCAGAAAAACACGACATGCCATTTGATGAGTTCGTGGAGTACGTGGGCGAGATTGCCAGACAGGATTGGATTGACCGTAAGATTATTCTGCCTTCCGTGGTGGTGTCTCAGGCTATTAAAGAATCCGCGAGCGGAGCCTCGGAGTTAGCCCAGAACGCGAATACGCTGTTCGGCATCAAGAAAAACGGATGGGCTGGCAAGACCTATATCAAGGCTGCCACGGAGCAGAGGGCAGACGGGAGTTACTATACCGTAGACAACACCGAGTGGCGATCATATGGAAGCTGGAAAGAATCCATCCTCGACCACAATACCTATATAGCAGAAAGAAGTACGGACGGCGGAAAAACGCTGCGCTACAGGCCTATAATCGGTTGTGAGGAATATGTACTTGTATGCCAGTATTTGCAGGATTTAGGCTATGCTACATCACTGACGTACGCGGAATCCCTTATCAATGATTACATAGAGAAGTATGACCTCACACGGTTCGATGCGGTAGAGGATGAGCTTGCACCGGCCGGTAAGCTATGGGTGGTGCAGCTCAGGGCATATAAGAGCAAGAATAATGCGGAGAGGTTTGTTAAGAGACTTGAAGGTATGGGGATTATTTCCTTTATAAAAGAATATATGAATTTGCACAGAGATTTGTCCGATTTAAACTACGATTCAATTGAACAGGTAGCTGAGTTAGTTTTAAAATCATTAAATGAAAAAAAGATCATTTAATTGATAAAGGTGAAATAAGAAGTTTGTTCAAAGAAGTAGTAAAGGCAGGAAAATTAAAATCGGACGATATTGACAAGAGCAGGCATAATAAATTGAAAAAAATGATTATTGAATTAGAAACTGAATTATAAAATATATACTGGCGGCCACACAGCTGCCTTTTTACTATTACTATTCTATCATAAATAAAAATTTTGTGATATATTCATGTTATATAAAACATGAGGGGGAACGAAGATGAAAGATGGTATAATATCTCTGATAATTGCTTTTGGAGTAGACTATTATTTGACTCCTTTTATATTGATTTTTAAATCCACATGGCAGGAAAGAGGAATGGATGCTATTTCAATCGAACGTAATGTATTGATATTTCATTTTGCAGCTATATTATCTGTTACAGTTTTAGTATATTTTATTATATTACTTGTAAAATGCATATTTCTTGATAAGCATGATTATTATTAAAAGATTCTTTGTGTCACAATATATAGGGCGCTCATCTTCGGATGGGCGCTTTTTTCTTTATGCACTGGTACTAATTTATCATATAGAAAATCCCCGGATAATTTTGGCTTAATTGAAAAGTTAAGTTCTACTTTTGATATCTCCGCATTTCATGCGGACTTTAATTCCAGATTATCCTTAACAAAGAGGTGATTTTCTATTATAATAGAACTAATAACACAGAAATCAGTTGATTCTTTGCATGAGAATGGGACATCTGGAACTAGTGTGCGAGACTAAATTCCACATGTCTGTGATGTAAGACTAAGTTCTATGCAGTGGAATCCGCCTATGCTATCTAGTTCTAATTTATTTTAGTAATCCTGGTTTCAGATTTACATGATCTGGTTTAATCTCTTTCAGGTTCAAACAGTCATGGAGCCTATTATCCAGGAGCAGCTGAGACAGTTCAAATGGACTATGTCCGTTTAGGCTGTCTCTTTTTTCGCTATTGATATGATTCATAAGAAGGGTGACTCTCTGATCGTCCAAATCTTCAAATGAAGTCCCCTTTGGTCTGACATATCGTATATACTCATGATTCTTTTCTAAGGCTCCTTTTTGATTGGAGCGATACGGATCGCAATAATATACAGCAGTTCGTTTTTCTCCAGTTAGGGAGGTCTCCAATTCGTCGGGATTTTGGAACTCATGGCCGTTGTCAGTAAGGATCACTTTAAACAGCTTCCGAAACACCTCTATGCCTAATGCTTCTGTCAGTGAATCAAAGATCCGCTTAATTTCTGTCTGCGTCTGTTCTCTTAAAAGGAATATCAACATCAGATTGCAGCTACGAAATAGCATCGTCATGAAGCACGGCTTTGTACCTGCTCGCCCCTCCACAGTATCAAGTTCTACGATGCTGCCAGTAAAACCATTCGCTAAAAGCATTTGAAAATCTTTATAGGCCCGGTCAATCCGGAAGGTACGGTTATTCATACTGCAAGTGGTGGATGTCTTTCTCTTTTTATATTTGACTTTACGCCTTAGATCAAGGTTTCTCACATCAAAAACACCACTTGCGATATAAGTATAAGCAGTACGCCTGGAACATCCTAACTTCTGAGCATGTGTGGCATAAATATGCCCCAGAGACTGTCCTTTCTTAATCAAAGGAGTCAGGAGATCATTCATTTCCTGTATCCGCTCCGGTGTCTGATTAATCCCTTCCCGACTTGAGATAAGAACATCTCTATAATTATCGTCGGCGTATTTAGAAGAGTAAATTTTCTGCTCCAGTAAGCAATTCACACGTTTCAGACATCCATTGCATACATAGGGTGGTTTATTAAGTTTCGCACACTGCCTAGGCTTGTATTCCTTGCAAACTTTTTCACACTGGTGTTTGTGACAGGACCGACATAGTTTTATACATTCCTCATCACCACAAGCATGTAGCATCTTGCACTTATTGGCTCTGGGATTTGTATCATCTCTGTTGTGGCTGCAGGGAACTTTAGCAAAACTTCTTGATTTGCTGTGTTCTTTTATTTGAGTGTGCTTGCGAATTTCTTTTGAGATGGTACTTGGATCTTTGCCGGTTAATGCAGCGATTGCCCGGAAGGATTTTCCTTCAGCTAAACCGTGCTCTATAGATATACGCTGGGATAAGGTAAGGTGTTTATGATTGCCAGTAGGTCTGTTGTTCATGGTGACCTCTCTTTCTGCACAGGAGGGCAATCAACTGCTCCTTTATTATACAGAAAAAGTGGTGCGGAGGTAATTTCTACAGGGGTAGAATTTACTCTTGCCAACTAGAAATTAAGTTTTCATTCTACCCGGATAATTTTGGTAATATTCACCATTGCAATATACGAACATATGTTCTATATTACAGTTACCACATGTGAGAACCTATCAATCAATTATTCAGGAGGAAAATAAAATGACAAACGAAAATACGCCTTATATTGGAGAAAATGGTAATTGGTACATCAATGACGAAGATACCGGAATGAGATCGCAGGGAGATGAAGGCCCCCAGGGACCCGTTGGTCCGCAGGGATTAATTGGTCCTAAAGGTAAAACCGGTGACAGAGGTCCGCAAGGTATTCAGGGACCAGTAGGCGCAACCGGGGCGCAGGGCTCCAAAGGCGATAAGGGTGATACTGGAGAGCGAGGCCCGAAAGGGGATACGCCGGAGCTTGTAGCAGATTTGCAGACAACCGTAACGGGTAAAGCCTTGGATGCAACGATGGGTAAAGTGTTGGATGATAAGATAAAAACAAACACGACCAGCATTAATTCGTTAAATAGTAAGTTGACATGGAAAATGTTTAAAAATGTTGCCGAAATTGGCCTTAATAATAGTTGCACTATGGATCAGATCATATCGGCATTGACAAGTGAAGGCTACGCAATGCTCATTACTCCAATGTTCAAATCAGACTTTCCCAATGTAAGTTTTGCGGGTACCGGAATGCGGCATCTTATTAAAGTAGAGTGCCCCTTTTCAGGATACGTGGCGATAACTGATTATGACATCAGCAATGGGGTGAGCTACTTTAGAGGCCACGACGGTAATAATTATACAAATTGGTCATCAACTAATCCTATTTAATTATTTTTAAGTAAACAGGATAAAGTAACTATTTAGTATACAAGAGCCAGAGAGCCGGTAGGGAGCAATCTTTACCGGCTCTTAATTATATCGAATAAATTCTCCATATATTATCATGCCATCTTTTTTGATGTATAATGTTTAATAAGTTTTATGGATGCGGATAATAAGTAAAGATGTTGGAGGGATGAGTATGTGTGGCAGATATTATGTAGACGATGAGACAGTACATAAAATAGAAAAAATAGTACGCCAAGTAAGTGAGAAGATAGTGCATAAGAAAGGTGATATTTACCCGACAAACCAAGTGCCGATTATCCACAGTAATCAGGATTCTCTTACGTCATCCGTAATGACTTGGGGTTTCCCAAAACATACAGATAAGGGTGTAATCGTCAATGCCAGAAGCGAAACCGTTAAGACAAAGCGGACATTTAGTAAATCTATTATTGAAAGACGTTGTATCGTGCCAGCAGCAGGATTCTATGAATGGGATAAAGAAAAGAATAAAATTCGCTTTGAGCGTAACGACAATAATATAATTTATATGGCTGGAATCTGGAAGTCGTATGATGGTGAAAATAGGTTTGTTATATTAACTACTAATGCAAATAAATCCGTGGAAAATGTGCATGAGCGTATGCCGCTGATATTGGAGGACAGCGAATTAGAAAGCTGGGTATTTGATAATCAATTTACAGACTTTATTCTGCATAAAACGCCTACGCAGCTTAAGCAAATAAGAGATTACGAGCAATTCAAATTACCGTTGTAATATTTTGGGTTAAATGAAAAAGTAAGTTCTACATTTTAGCTTATTATGAAGCATGTAGAATTTAAATTTACGCTTACGCATATGACAAATGACAAATGATCATCACATGCGTTAATGATAATGCAGAACATACGTTTGAATGAATCGATAAAAAAACATACAAATATTAATTATATTTTTGTATAGTTATAAAACCTTTGCTATTATTAATTTAATTAAAACAATAAAATTGAAATATTATTTCATTCTGTATATAGAGAGCTATAAACGTACTATATGTAAATATGTTGGCGGACTAAAGGCGATAAATATCTCGGCGAGAATATAAAGTGATTGGTGTAATACCAGACCCAACAAAGCCAAAGGTTACTTGTCCTTATTGTAAATCTGCAAATACATCTAGAATTACAAAGATATCTAAGACGGTAAATACTGTATTATTCGGATTGTTAGGAACAAAGCGATTCAAACAATGGCATTGTCACAACTGTGGGTCGGATTTCTATATGATAAAGCTATTATGGCGCTCGTCTACGAATGGGAGCTCAGCACAAAAAGGCAGCGCAATAAGTAGCGTTACGCCGCCTTTTTCCATAGTATGGGGGTATGATGAAACAATAATTATTGTCAAGCATAATCATTAGCCCAATATTATAGTATTCGTATCGACAGATTATGCAACTTGGTCGTGTCGAAATCCTACATATCTATAACTTATAAACCGGTTAATTTTCCTTGTATAGAAATTCCCCGGATAATTTTGGTCATATTCACTATTGCGATAATAGAACAAATGTTCTATATTGCTGCTACCACATGTGAGAAACTATCAATCAATTATTCAGGAGGAAAAATCATGGAAACTTTCAGCAGCGTATACGCTCCTTATATTGGAGCAAATGGAAATTGGTATGTAGATAATGAAGACACTGGAGTTAAGGCACAGGGACCAGCAGGCCCGCAGGGACCGGCAGGACATTGCGGATTACAGGGCTTAATTGGTCCCAAAGGTGAAACTGGCGATAGAGGACCGCAGGGTATTCAGGGACCGGTAGGTGCAACTGGTGCGCAGGGCCCCAAAGGAGATAAGGGAGATAAAGGAGATACTGGTGCGCAGGGTCCGAAAGGCGATACACCGGAACTTGTTGCAAATTTGCAGGAAACAGTAGTAGGCAAAGCGTTGGATGCGACAATGGGAAAAGCATTAAATGATAAAATTGTTAATGCAAATAACAAAATGAACAAAACACATTACGCGGTTACCCCAGCTTTCGGAAATGTGTCGATTCAAGCTGACCTTAATGGATTTATGGCTTCTATTGTAACTGCTATAAATTTAACCGGACAAACAGTAAAGCCCTATGAGTATTTGCGTGTTGCTACTATTCCAGGCTGGACGGCTCAGTTATCATTTAATGCCATAGGTTCTATTAGCGGCGATTTGCTAAGGGTTACAATAGACATAATTGGTGATGTTAAAGTAACTGCTCATAAGGAAATAAAAACAGATCAGTGGTTTTATGGAGAAGCATGTATTTTATTATAGTTTAATATAAAAATCACAGAGCCGGTAGGGAGCAATCTTTACCGGCTCTTAATTTAAGTCCCCAAAAACTTTTCGCTGTTTGAGAAAAATTAACGACATTCACGGTATGTTTCCCATACGAAAAACTTTATGAATACAATAAAAATACACGATTTATAAATACAATATAGGCGATATGAAGCATGCCTGTATGGAGATTAATTTGCGCAAATTAAGAGTGAAAAATGATTTAAAGATTAGGGAGGTAGCGAGAGTATCGGGCATGAGTACTAGGACAATGAGCAAGATCGAGAGTGGGTCTATGATTCCGTTTCTGATTCCGATTTGTCGATTGTGCTGCGCTCTTGATGTAGAAATAGGAGAAATGGTTAATTGCAAAGAACAGTAGTAAACATGTTTTTTATCGCTCTATATATTGTGGCTGAAAAATATCTATCGGTATTCTATAATAGACAAATAAAAACGTATGTTCTATTGGATGTACGGAGGGTGACATGCAAATGATAAAAGAAAATAATGAAAATTATGAAGAGATAACAAATGAAGAGTATAAAAAAATATAATTAATGTAGGAGAATCTTCTTAAATAGGATAGATAATAATTATTTATTAAGATATTGGTATTTATATTTGAAGGAAAAAGAAAAAATATATTTAGGTTAAGAGTAATATAAAGCCCAAATCATGAAATAAATTATGGTTTGGGTTTTAATATTATACCGTGATAGAGGTACAATAATTTGAATATTTAGTGTATATTAGTCAATATAATCCGATGCCGAAAGTTACATTAAGTATACAAAATAGTCTACAATTCGCGTAAAATCTGATATTATATTTAAGGACTTCTTAATAACTTTTGCCTTATAGTAAGAATGATAAAACAGATAGAAGCAAAGAAATTCTTTATGGAGGAAAGTTATGGAAAGAAAAGTAATTCTGAGTACAAAAGGACTTTGTAAAAGCTATGCCAGTGAGGGCACCCAGAATCATGTACTGAACGGAATAGATCTGGACATATATGAAGGCGATTTTACGATTATTATGGGAGCATCCGGTTCGGGGAAATCCACACTTCTTTATTGTCTCAGCGGGATGGATAGGGCTACTGCCGGCGCGGTACTTTATGAAGGAAAGGATATTGCAAAATTTAATGAGAATAAACTGACGGGGCTTAGGCACGGTGATTTTGGTTTTGTTTTTCAGCAGATTCATCTTGTTAGTAATCTGAATATGTTTGAAAATGTGGCGGTTCCCGGCTATCTAGGAAAAAAAAGAACGGCGCCTGAGGTTAATAAATATGCACAGGAGCTGTTAAAGAAAATGGGGATATACGAAGCGTTCAAACGGCTTCCCTCCCAGGTATCCGGCGGTGAAGCACAGCGGGCAGCAATTGCGAGAGCTTTGATCAATGAGCCTAAGCTTTTATTTGCGGATGAACCTACAGGTGCGCTGAATAAAAGGACTTCCAGGGAGGTGCTGGACTTGCTTACTGCGATAAACAATGAAGGGCAGAGCGTATTAATGGTAACTCATGATATCCGTGCAGCCGTCCGCGGCAGCCGGATCATTTATCTGGAAGACGGTAAGGTGTTAGGGGAGCTCTCACTGCCCGGATATAAGGAGAATATTTCGGATGAAGAATTTAAGAGCAGAGAAAAGCAGGTAAACGCATGGCTTTCCTCCATGTCATGGTAGGAGGTGCGCGATGGAAATTTTCACACTGCTCAAAGCGAATATAAGGAATAAAAAAGGGAATTTTATCAGTACTCTTGTATTGATTTTTATACTTTCTCTCGTACTTACCACAGTAATCAGCGTCGTGACCAATTCTGACAGGCGTCTGGAGGAGGCTTATCAGGAAGTGAACATGCCGGATAGCATGTCTGCGGTAAAAGAAGATAATTATACGGAAGAGATGGCGGAAACGATCAAAGAATGCGAAGGTGTGGACTCGGTAGAGGTTCTGAAGGCGCTTTATTCTACTGGGGTATTTGTTGACGGAGAACGTACCGACAGAATGCTGTTCTTTGATTATGATAACAGAGAACACCGTTACAATCAGTACAGTGAAGATTTGGATGAGTTTTTGGAAGAGAACCGGACACCTGAGAAAGGGGAAATACTTTTGCCGGTAAGCTTCGTGCAGAATTACGGATGTGCGGTCGGTGATATGGTATATATCGATGCGGGGGGCAAGGAGCAGGGATTCAAAATAGCAGGATTTATTGAAGAACCCCTTGCGGGAGCCTTCATCATGGGCATAAAAAATGCTCTTATGAACAGCCAGGATTTCAAAGAACTTTACGAAGAACGGCTTCATTCTGAGGATATAGAGCAGGGAGGGGAGAAAGGAGTAATATTATACCAATGCATTTATATACATGCACAGGAAGAATGGAAAGATGATATTTACCAGCTGAGAAAAAATATTGATGATGTATCGGGATTTATGAGCGCTGCAGACGTAGCGCTGACCATAGGAGAATCCAGAACCTATACAATGCTTCTGAATCACATATTGGCAGGAATACTGGTGTTGTTTTCCGTTCTTTTGTTTATTGTCGTTTTAGTGATTATGGGGCACAGCGTAGTATCCACCATAGAAATGGAATATGTTTCTTTTGGTGTCTTGAAATCCCAAGGGTTTACAAAGTGGAAATTGCGGCTGATATTGATCTTGCAATATGTGCTTTCGGGAATCACGGGAATTGTTTTGGGTACGGCGGCGAGCATACCGGCGACCGGATTTTTAATCGATATTTTTACCCCTATTTCCGGGGTTCTTGCCTCTCGGGAGCTGAATCTTGGAATAAGTATTCCTTTGCTCATGTTCGTGCTTGCGCTGGCTTGTCTTTATGTTTTGATTAAGACGAAGAAGCTTGCGTCCATCTCTCCGGTGAGGGCAATTTCAGGAGGAAGGGATAGCGTTTATTTTTCGGATAGGATGCAGATGCCGGTAACGGGGAAGACAAAAAGAGGATTTAAAAGCCGACTGGCGTTTCGGCAGCTTACCTCTAATGCGAAGCAATATATCGGAATTGGTATTATCAGCTGTATTCTGACCTTTTTCATGATTGCGGTTACCGCCTTCGGGCAAATGGCGAATGTGGATTGGCTGTATAGGCTTTTTGGGTGGATAAATGCAGATATTATCGTGGATTATGGGCATTATCCCGAGCTGCAGAAAGAAATTGAAGAAGTGATAGCGGACCGGGGCGGAATAGAGGAATCCGAAAATAAGAATCAGTACTATTTCTTGATAGATGGATACAATTTTGCAGGCAGGGTTGACGGAAGTGTGCAAAAGCTCGATACGATAATTGACGGAAGAATACCTCTTTATGAGAATGAGATTGTTGTAACGGAGCTTGTATCAGATATATTGGGGAAAGGGATAGGAGATGAAGTTGCCATTGGATATGGAGAAGAAGAGGCGGATTACTTGATCGTAGGAACTTATCAATGCGCCAACGATGTGGGAAAGATTTTCTGTATGAATACGGAAGGTATGAAACGTTTAAAACCGGATTATGAATATAATATTTATGAATACGTGCTTTCCGACAGCAGTACAGCGAAGGACATTGTTTCTGAACTGGAGAAAAAATACGCTTCCTATGCGGGAAAAATGACATTTACAGATAATTCAGAAAAAGAAACTGACCCTATGTTGTTGGTCGTTATTACTGCAATAGAGGGAATATTCTTCATTATTTATGTTATTTCAATCGCAGTGATCGCGGTTTCTTCGCTTATGGTAAGCGGCAGAACTTTCTTAAAGGAAAGAAAAGATATTGGGATATATAAAGCCTGCGGCTTTACAACGGGTATGCTGAGAATACAATTTGCACTTCGCTTTGTATTTGTCTCTTTGATTGGTGCAGCCGTCGGAATTTGTTTGAATTTATGGCTGAATGATCCTATGATGGTAGCCATCCTTAAGCAGATGGGGATCAGCATATTCCATACGAGATATAATTTTTTGACAATTGCGGTACCGGTAGCTATTGTTGTTACTGTGTTTTTCCTGTTTTCTTATATAGTTGCGGGAAAGATAAAAAAGGTTTCCACGAGAGAATTGATCGTGGAATGATTCCTTCAATAATATTCATAGAAATAAAATAAGAAATGCGCCTTGTAACGATTATTCCAAACTGGTACAAGGCGCAGATTTTATGTAGGAAAATCCGAAAAATCATTTCCGCACGAATAAAGTTACATTGAAACCTTGTCCTAACTGTGTTACACTAAAGAACGCAAGAATATTTTCTTAAGTCGCGGCAATCTTATGAGGTGAGGGAATAACAACAGAATAGGAGACGTTTAAGAAGAATGAGAAATGAATTAATTTCCATAGGGCCAGTCACGGTATACGGGTATGGTCTGATGATAGCCATTGGTATATTGGCGGCATATTTTGTGGGAGAATACAGAGCGAAGAAGAAGGGGCTGGACCCTGAGCACATATTTAACTTTGTTATATGGTGCGTACTGGGAGGATTCTCCGGTTCCAAGCTTTTGTTTTTCCTGACCAGTATAAAGAGTATTATCGCTGATCCGAGCCTTCTGCTGGATTTTTCTGACGGATGGGTAGTATACGGAGGAATCATCGGCGGAATTTTAGCGGCGATGATTTATTGTAAAATTAAGAAATTGAAGTTTCTCGCTTATTTCGATTTGCTGATTCCCTCAGTAGCATTAGCACAGGGCTTCGGACGAATAGGGTGCCTTCTGGCAGGCTGCTGCTACGGACAAGAGACGAACAGTCCTCTCGGCATCGTATTTCACACATCCAGATATGCGCCTAACGGCGTGAATCTCGTGCCTACACAGTTGATATCCAGCGGCCTCAATTTCATTCACTTCCTTATATTGATATGGTTTGCAAAGAGGAAAAAAGCCGACGGGCAGGTCGGAGCCTTATATCTCATATTGTACAGCATCGGCAGATTCGTCTTAGAATATTACAGAGGCGATTTGCTGAGAGGAACGGTAGGGACGCTGTCCACTTCGCAATTCATCTCTATTTTTACCGTAACAGCAGGTGTTATATTATTTGTGGTAACCGGTAAGAGAGCAGGAGTGAAAAAAGAAACGGAACAAAACTAATAGTACAGTAGACAATCGTCCTCTTTTGAGAGGCGGTTGTCTATTTTCAATTGAACCAAACGCGAAAAGATGCCATTGGAACGATACCGAAGCAGCTCAAGTTGCCAGACCGGAAATCAGAAAGGGACAGGTAAGTAACCTGCCCCTCTTGTGACTTGCTAAGCATTAGGGGAGAGTGTAAAATAAAGGATTGTCTGTTTGTGACCACAAGGGCAGGTGCATCCTAGCAAAACAGTGGCCTCTTCATTGAAACAAGAGTTTGTAATAGGGACAACTATAAAATTAATAAACCATAAAAAAAGATTTAATTGATACTCTAATTGACTTTCAGAACAATAAGTGAAAACTTTAGTGAACCAAAATTTACATGATGTTGGCTGAAGCGTCCATGATATATTATACTGCTCGGCTAGTATTCTTAATGATTCTTCTTCTGTTTTTCCTTCGAATTGTTTTTTGATTTTTTCCTTGTTAAGCATAAAATCACCCCTTTCAATTTATAATATGCGAATTGCTTTTTTTGCTGCCATAAAATTACAATTTTCAACATTTTTTGCATGACAAAAATTGTATTGAAATAGTAAAAGAGGTTATACGAGCTTGCTGTTTTTTCTGAGTATTCTTCGAAGGAGGGTGAAATAGATACTGATATTGCAGATGTGAAATGCAAGGAATGAGGCCGAAGGAATTGTGCCCAGGATTGGGCTAAACCGGATAGTCCAAATTACATAGAGATGCAGTTTTATACGAATAAAGTCACGATAGGTATCGTAAAAAAGGAGAGCAGGGTGGAAAGAATAATACCTCTGGAAATGACAGCGCTATCCAGATTATTCTGCTTGCACAGTATGAGAGGCATGTTTCCTGCCGGTACGGCAAGCATCAGAGCGGTTGTGCTGATAATGAGAACGTTGTCTGTGAAAAGCCGGAACAAGAATACGCAGAGTACAGGAACGATGACCATACGAAGCGCAGCGAAGACATATAGTTTCTTATGGGAAAAAATATCGGACAAAGGCATCTGCGCTACCGATACTCCCAGTATGAGCATAGATAAGAAGGTAGTGGAGCGCCCCACGTGAGTAAGAGTGTCCGAAAGGAGGACGGGAATGCTGACATCGCTTATATACAGAACGATAGTTATGACAGCGGAAACGGTACCTGCATTCACGAATTTTTTTGTTACTTTAAGTAGAGCCCGGGCATAGCCTTCTGCAATTTCCTTTTTCGGCGCAAAAGGGGAAGCATTGCCGGAAAGATTGCAGCTTGTGCTTTCAACTGCTGCGGCCTTAATGGTGGAAAGGCCATGCGTATAAATTAGTATATTGTATACAAGGTTGTTTAGGGATACATAAATCAGTGAGCCTGAGCCAAGAAGGGCCATGGCAAGAGGAATACCGATGAAACCTACGTTGCCGTAAATAGTAATCAGCCTATATGCAAAATGGTCTTTGCCCGGAATGTGCAGGATATGGGGAATCAGATGTCCGCACAATATGAGTACGGCATATGCCAGAAGCACGATGAAAGCGCCCGTAAGGAGGTCGGAATTCGAGGCCTTCGGTCCGGCATCAAAGACGGAGCAGATTAACAGCGCCGGATTGCAGAGGTTTATGATAAGCGCCGATATCTGTTTCGAGGTTTCGTCGGAAATCATTGATCTGCTGTAAAGCAACGCTCCTGTCATAATAAGGATAAAGATAATTGCCATTTGCTGTAATACTATTTCAATGCTCATAGTTCCATGCGCTTTCTATTTTGTGAAATTTAAAAAAGATTTCTTTCATTTATGTTTCGTCTTAATTGGTAACGTAATAAAACCATATAGAAGAATAACACACGAATATTCCTTTGTCAAAATGGTATCGAAAAATAGCGCCGAAAATGATATGATAAAGTTACCATATTGCTTGTGCCGGGCAGCGGCATGTTTTGAAGGTTAAAAGAAAATTCTTTCACCTATTGATTTTGAGTCTGTAAAAGCGGACACGGGGTATAAAAATGTATGATGTCATTGTAATAGGAGCGGGCGTAACCGGTGCGGCCATCGCGAGAGAATTGTCCCGCTATGAGTATGCAGGGAAAACAGCGGTACTGGAACGGGCGTCTGATATTTGCGAAGGTACTTCTAAGGCCAACAGCGGAATCGTTCATGCAGGGCATGACGCGGAGCCGGGAACGCTTAAGGCGAGGCTGAACGTCTTGGGCAATAGGAAAATGGAGCAACTTTCCAGAGAGCTGGACTTTTCTTTTAAGAAGAATGGTACGCTGGTGCTTTGTTTCGATGAGAAGGATAGGGATAAACTGCGAAGACTTCTGGAAAAAGGACAGCAAAACGGCGTGGAAGGGCTGCGCATCATCGAGGTGCAGGAGCTGCGGGCTATGGAGCCTAATATTTCAGATGAGGCAGTGGCTGCATTGTACGCTCCTGCCGGCGGCATCGTATGCCCCTTCGGGCTTACTATCGCACTGGCGGAAAATGCCTGCGAGAACGGTGTGGAATTCCACTTGAATACAGAAGTTCTGCAAATAGAGAGAACACAGGAGGGGTATTTGCTTAAGACCTCCAAAGGGGTGTTCGAAAGCCGAATCGTCGTTAACGCTGCAGGACTTTACGCAGACGCGCTTCATAACATGGTGAGTGAAAGGAAACTGAATATCATACCAAGAAAAGGAGAATACTGCCTGTTCGATAAATCGGCGGGAAGTTATGTTTCCCATACTATTTTCCAGCTTCCCACCCGGTACGGAAAAGGTGTGCTGGTAACTCCTACCGTGCATGGCAACCTGATGATGGGGCCTACTGCTGTAGATATCGAGGATAAGGAAGGTACGAATACTACGGGAGAGGGACTGGGCGATTTGCTGAAAAGGGGCGGACTGAGTATTCAGAGGGTGCCTGAGGAGAAGGTCATCACTTCCTTTGCGGGACTGCGCGCTCATGAATCCTCTGGTGATTTCGTAATCGGAGAAGTGGAAGGTGCCCCCGGCTTCATTGATGTAGCGGGAATTGAATCGCCGGGTCTCACCTGTGCGCCCGCCATCGGAGAGTATGTTGCAGAAATCGTGCAGGAACTTCTGCCTGTGCCCAAAAAGGCGGACTTTAAGGTGCATAGGCAAGGAATCCGCGCAATGGCGGATGCTGACGAAGGAGAACGAAAGGAACTGATAGCGAAAAATCCTGCATATGCCAATATAATCTGCCGCTGTGAGCTGGTCACAGAAGGAGAGATTATGGATGCCATACACAGGCCGCTTGGTGCAACTACGCTGGATGGTGTAAAGCGGCGTACAAGAGCGGGTATGGGGCGCTGCCAGTCCGGATTCTGCGCACCGAAGACAGTGGAGATTCTGGCTCGGGAGTTGGGAACGGATGTGGGAGAGATTACGAAATCGGGCGGAGAATCCAGATTCCTTACAGGATATGACAAAGAAGATATAGGAAGCGCTTAGAGCGTGGAAGGAGAAATGAGAAGGGATGGATAAAAAGGCGGATATTTTAATCGTAGGAGGAGGACCGGCGGGGCTGGCGGCAGCAGTAGCAGCCCGTAAAGACGGGATAGAGAATGTTCTTGTGCTGGAGCGGGATGAAGAATTAGGCGGAATTCTGAATCAGTGTATCCACAACGGATTTGGACTGCACACCTTCAAGGAGGAGCTGACCGGACCGGAATACGCACAAAGATATATCAGCCAGGCGGAGGCGTTGGGGATACCTTGTCTGTTGCACACCATCGTTGTGGATATTTCTGCTGAAAAGGATAAGAAACTCGTCACTGCGATGAATAAGAAAGACGGTCTTTTTACAATAGAGGCGAAGGCAGTAGTTCTGGCCATGGGATGCAGAGAACGTTCCAGAGGAGCCTTGAATATTCCGGGCTATCGTCCGGCGGGCATCTACTCGGCGGGGACGGCCCAGCACTATGTGAATATAGAAGGAAGGATGCCGGGGAAGGAAGTTGTGATACTGGGTTCCGGTGACATCGGCCTGATTATGGCAAGAAGGATGACGCTGGAAGGAGCGAAGGTTAAGCTGGTGGCGGAGCTGATGCCCTATTCCGGCGGCCTTAAGAGGAATATCGTGCAGTGTCTGGAAGACTATAACATTCCCCTTAAGCTAAGCCATACGGTCATCCACATAGATGGGAAGGAAAGAGTAAAGGGAGTGACCGTAGCAGAAGTGGACAATAATAGGAAGCCTATCCCGGGCACAGAGGAATATATAAGCTGCGACACCCTTCTGCTTTCCTGCGGACTTATACCGGAGAACGAGCTGTCAGCGGGTCTGGGCGTAGCTCTGAATCCTGTGACGGCGGGCCCTGTGGTGAACGAAAGCCTGGAGACGAGCGTGGAAGGAGTGTTCGCTTGCGGAAATGTGCTTCACGTTCATGACTTGGTGGATCATGTATCGGAGGAGTCCTATGCTGCCGGAGAGCATGCTGCCGCGTATGTGAAAGAAAAGCGTTCTGTAAGAGCAGAAACTGTGGCTATAAAATGCGAAGGGGGTGTACGCTATACTGTGCCTTCCCTTCTGCGGGTGGAATATATGGAAAAGGAGCAGGTGGTTAGATTCCGTGTGGGAAATGTGTACCGGAATGTTTTTCTGACGGTTTACTTTAATGACAAAATTGTCATAAAACAGAAAAAGCGTGTTTTACTTCCGGGAGAAATGGAGCAGATTAAATTAAAGAAAAGTGAATTGGAGAAGTTTTCTGATTTAAAATCAATTACTATATCAATAGAAGAGGAATAGGGGGAGTTATTTCGGCGGACAGGGTGGAAAGGCTTTAAAGAAGAGGCTGGCATGTATTGGAAAGGGTGGGATTGCTAATATGGAGAAAGCAGAAGGGCTTGAGAGAAAAAGCGGACTTGAAAGGGAAGACGGCTCTGAGAGGAAAGATGGCTTTGAAAAGACAGAAGGCTTGGATAAGAGGGAATTAATATGTGTCCGGTGCCCGGTGGGATGTATGCTCACGGTAACGGTTCGGGAGGATGGCACGTTGGATGTGAAGGGGAACTCTTGCGGCAGAGGAGAGGAATATGCTCGTAAAGAACTGACCGACCCTACGAGAATCGTAACGACTACGGTGCGGGTGCGGGGAGGCAGACAGGCTGTGGTGCCGGTGAAGACCAGATACGATATTCCCAAAGGAAAGGTTATGGAATGTATAGAGGCGCTGAAAGAGGTGGAAGCAGAGGCTCCGATCTTTTTGGGGGAGGTCATTTTATCCGATGCGGCAGGGACGGGAGTGGATGTTGTCGCGACAAAAAGCGTGGAGCGTACTGCAGACAATTAAACGAAAAAAGCTTGTATCGTACACTAACTTGAGTTGAAAAAGAGAGGGATCGCATGAAAAAGTATATGATGGCATTGGATCAGGGGACAACCAGTTCCCGGTGTATTTTATTCGATAAGAAAGGGAAGATCTGCAGCATTGCGCAGAAGGAATTTAACCAGATTTATCCGGTGCCCGGCTGGGTAGAACACAATCCTATGGAAATATGGTCCTCGCAGTTAGCCGTTGCTACGGAGGCTATGGCGCTTCTTGGTGTGAGTGCAGAGGAGATAAGCGGCATAGGAATTACGAATCAGCGGGAGACTACGATTATCTGGGATAAGAAGACGGGGGAGCCCGTCTATAATGCGATTGTATGGCAATGCCGAAGGACAGCGGACCGAATTGATGCACTGAATGAAGAAGGGTATGGGGACACTATCAGGGAGAAGACAGGACTTATCCCCGATGCCTATTTCTCCGCGACGAAGATAACGTGGATACTGGATAACGTAGAAGGTGCGAGAAAACGTGCGGAGGCGGGTGAGCTTCTTTTCGGTACGGTGGATACCTGGCTTATATGGAACATGACCAGGGGGCAGGTACACATTACCGATTACACCAATGCTTCCCGTACCATGCTTTTTAATATCCACAAGCTTTGCTGGGATGAGGAACTTCTTGCCAAGCTGAACATTCCTGCCTCTATGCTGCCGGAGGTAAAGCCCTCCAGTTGTATTTACGGCTATACGGATAAGGGAATTCTGGGAGGAAATATCCCCATAGCGGGCGCGGCGGGAGACCAGCAGGCCGCTTTGTTCGGACAGTGCTGCTTCGAATCCGGCCAGGTGAAAAATACATATGGTACAGGTTGTTTTCTCCTGATGAATACAGGGCATAAGGCCACAGTATCGAAACATGGCCTGCTTACCACGATTGCCGCAAGCACCGGAGACGAAGTGGAATATGCATTGGAGGGAAGTGTATTCGTAGCCGGAGCCGCGGTGCAATGGCTGCGGGATGAGATGCGGATGTTAGGGAAATCCTCACAGTCAGAGGAATATGCGGATATGGTGCCAAATACCAATGGAGTATATATTGTCCCTGCTTTTGCGGGGTTGGGTGCTCCTTACTGGAACCAGTATACGAGAGGGACGGTAGTTGGTATTACACGGGGGTGTAAAAAAGAGCATTTTGTCCGTGCGACCTTGGAATCCATCGCTTACCAGACGGCAGACGTGCTGCGGGCCATGGAAGAGGATTCGGGAATACGGCTGAAGGAACTGAAGGTGGATGGAGGGGCTTGTGCCAACCATTTCCTGATGAAATTTCAGGCTGACATTATCGATGCAACGGTATACAGGCCGAAATGTATTGAGACTACGGCTTTAGGTGCGGCTTATCTGGCCGGGCTGGCTACCGGATTCTATAAGGATAAAGACGAGATTCGAGAAAACTGGCAGCTGGGAAGGACCTTTCTTTCGTCCATGCAAGAGGAGGAAAGAGAGAAATTGTTAAAGGGATGGAAGAAAGCGGTTCGCTGTGCACTGGCCTATAGCGATAACGAATAAAAATATTATCGTTCGGCCCTTGGAAAAAAGTAACATGTATGTACACAAAATGCGATAAAACTACATTTTGGCGATTGGAATCCTCTTAAAATTGCATGAAAGCGCAATTTTGGTCTCGCGGTATGGAATGCCGGATGGTAATATAAAAATAATAAATAATGTGAAATAAGGTTGACATTGCCCATATTTAATTTATAATTTAATTAAAATTACTTTATTTTAACTTAAAAATATTTAGGAGAACGTTATGGGAATAAGACATTATGATTTGGAGCCGCAGAACGCCCATGCGGCGAAGCGCGTTTTTAAATTAGATACACCGAATACTTCCTATGTTATGGCAGTGGTGGATGAGGATAACTTTCTCGGACATGTATATTATGGAAGCAGGCTGAAAGATCATGATGTGACCTATCTGCTCCGGACGAAAGAAGCCCCCTTTGTACCATCGGGAAACGATAGGGATAAGTGTTCTTTTATGGACTCCTTTCCTATGGAATATCCGGGACACGGTTTGGGGGATTACAGAGACGGATGTATCGATGCGGTTTCCCGGGAAGGGCACCGGGGTGTGAGCCTTTCCGCAGTTTCTCACAAAATATATGCGGGGAAGCCGGGTCTTACCGGCTTGCCGGCTACCTTCGGGGGAGAACAGGAATGTACCACTTTGGAAATTCTATGCGAGGATAAAGCGCTGGGACTTGCCGTAACGCTTATGTATACTGCTTTTGAGGATGTTGATGTAATAACGAGAAGTGTTTATGTGGAGAACGTTTCTGAGCAGGAAGTCTATTTGACCAAGGTACTGTCGGCTTGCCTGGATATGGATAACAAAGAATTTGAACGAATAACGCTTCATGGTTCCTGGGCGAGAGAACGTCATATTCAGAGACAGAAAATCGGCTTCGGCAAATATGCCGTGTCTTCCATGCGGGGAGAACCGGGGCATCAGGAGCATCCGTTTATGGCTCTGATGACGGAAGGTGCTTCCCAGGATGCGGGTGAGGTCTATGCGGTACACTTTGTTTATTCCGGCAACTTTATCGTTCAGGAGGAAGTGAACCAATTTGACAGCGTCCGGCTGACGATAGGAATCAATTCCGGGGATTTTTGCTGGAAGCTTGGCTCGGGAGAGGGCTTTCAGGCACCCGAGGCTGTTTTGGTATATTCGGAAGGCGGGATCGGCGGCATGACCCGCAACTTCCATGACTTATATAGGAATCATCTGATAAGAGGAGAGTATAAGGATAAAAAGAGGCCCATACTCATCAACAACTGGGAAGCTACTTATTTCGATTTCGATACGGATAAATTACTATCCATTGCGAAGCAGGCTTCAGAGCTTGGAATAGAGATGCTCGTTATGGACGACGGCTGGTTCGGGAATAGAGACAGCGATAACCGGGCACTGGGCGACTGGCAGGTAAACGAGGAGAAATTAAAAGGCGGATTGGATTTTCTCGTAAAGGAAGTGAACAAGCTCGGGATGAAATTCGGCATATGGTTCGAACCGGAGATGATTTCTCCCGATTCCGATTTATACAGAAGCCATCCGGACTGGGCGATTGCAATACCCGGCAGAAGAGCTGCGCTTGCAAGGAACCAGTATGTTCTTGACATAACGAGGAAGGACGTTCGGGACTATGTGTACGAATGCGTGGCAGGAATCCTCAGAAGTGCTGATATCGAATATGTGAAATGGGATATGAACCGTCCTCTTTCTGATATTGGAAGTGCCAAGCTCCCCGCCGACCGGCAGGGAGAGATATATCACCGTTATGTGCTGGCACTGTATGAATTGCAGAACCGCCTTACGGAAGAGTTCCCATACCTGCTGTTGGAGAACTGTTCCGGCGGCGGTGCGCGGTTTGACCCCGGTATGCTCTATTACAGCCCGCAAATATGGTGCTCCGACGATACGGATGCCATAGAGCGTCTGGAGATTCAGGAGGGAACTGCACTCATATATCCGCTTTCGGCCATGGGAGCTCATGTGTCCGATTGCCCCAACCATACGGTAGGAAGAACTACCCCTTTTGAAACAAGGGGCTATGTGGCGCTGGCAGGAACCTTCGGCTACGAGCTGGACGTGACGAGGATACCGGAGGAGGATAGAAAGATGATTCCCTCTCAGGTAGCCATGTACCATAAATATAATGATTTGGTACGCAGCGGCGATTATTACCGGATCGCTTCTTACAGAGAAAATCACCGGTATGATTGCTATGCGGTGGTGAGTAAAGATAAAAAGGAGGCTCTGGTTACTTACATACAAGTACTGAACTGTCCCAATTGTCATAGCCGCAGAATATATTTAAGAGGACTGGACCCGGATATGAAATACCGCATGGAGGGAGCGGAAGAAGAGTATTACGGAGATACCCTGATGAAAGCCGGGATTCAGGCGGAGAATTTATGGGGAGATTTTAAAGGGAGATTATATCATTTAAAAGCAGTGCTGTAAGGGAATGAAAGGAGCAGAAAAATGGCAAAGACGGTTAAAATGGCTGATATTGCGGAGATGATGAACGTCAGCGTGGTTACGGTATCCAAAGCATTGTCCGGGCAAAAGGGCGTCAGCGAAGAGGTCCGTGAGAAGATCGTAAAGCTGGCGGAGGAGATGGGTTATAAGCAGCCCTCAGCGCTTAAATTGGCAAGGAGCCGTAAGAGCTATAATATAGGAGTGCTTGTATCTGACCGTTTTCTGGATAAATATAAGTCCTTTTATTGGGAGATGTATCAGGAGGTAGCACAGAGAGCCTTGCAGAAGGATTGTTTTACCATGTTGGAGGTTCTTGGAATTGAAGAAGAAAAGGAGTTAATCCTTCCCAAACTCCTGCAGGAGGAAAAGGTGGACGGTATGATCGTTATCGGTCTCCTTTGCGACCATTACTTGGAAATGCTCGGAAGTTCGGTAAAAACGCCTCTGGTCTATCTCGATTTTTACGATAAAAGGCATGAATGCGATGCCATTATAACCGATAATTATTACGGAATGTATAAGCTTACGAATTATCTCTTCGATATGGGGCATACGCAAATTGCCTATGTGGGAACGCTGCTGAACACGGGGAGCATAACGGATCGTTATTTCGGCTATGCGAAAGCGCTGTTAGAGCATGGACAGAACACGAGGGAGGAGTGGATAGTACAAGACAGAGACCCGGTTACAGGCAGGTCGGATCTGGGATTTGAATTACAGCTTCCGGTGGAGATGCCTACGGCGTTTGCGTGCAACTGTGACTTGGCTGCCAGTCAGCTTATCAAAAAGCTGAAGGAGAACGGCTACCGCGTGCCGGAGGATATTTCTGTGGTAGGTTTCGATAACTATCTTTATCCCGGCTTGTGCGATGTGGAAATAACTACTTATGAGGTCGATATGAAGGAAATGGCGCGAAAGAGTATCAACAACCTTTTGCGGAAAATATCGGGAGAATATTATAAGCAGGGAATAACGATTGTGGAGGGGCATATCGTGCTCAAGGACAGCGTGAGAAGGAAGAAAATATCTTAAACAGGAACACTTTTCTATTAAAGAAAAACCACGCTTTGGATAAAATTGATTTCTATCCAAAGCGTGGTTCTTTATGTTGAAAACTTTTTCACTTCTTCAATATAATGAATACTTTCCAACTGGCTAAGCCTGTAAATAATGTCCGAATGCAGATATTTTCCTTTCAAGTCCAAGTCGAGCTGTACTGTCAGATCCCCTTCGGGAGAGCTTTTATGCTTTACGAGCTGAGCCACTTCATACCCGTTTTCCGCAAAGACATCGATAATATGCTGTAACCCCACATTCTTATCCACTTCCAGATAAATGGTCATGATCCGGTTGTATTTTTCGAGATGGGTGCTTATATGCGATAGAACGGTGATGATGAACATCATGATAACGAAGGTAATACAACTTGGAATAATCATCCCTGCACCGACTGCGATACCGAGTATGGCGGTAGCCCATAGGGTGGCAGCGGTAGTCAGGCCGCGGATCTGATTGCGGGAGGTGAGTATAATACTGCCCATGCCAAGAAAGCCGATGCCGCTTATGACCTGTGCGGCGAGCCGGGCAGCGTCGCCTGCGCCGTAGAGGCTGATTAAATATTCGTTGATCACCATCGTGAGAGCGGAAGCCACGCAGACGATGGAAAAGGTGCGCAGCCCAACCGTGCTCTTCTTTGATGCCCGCTCAAAACCGATGAGTGCGCCCATAATCATGGCGATAATAAGCCTTATTACGATGGAAAGATAAAAATGTTCTCCTGCTAATGTTGTAATCATCCGTAGAACCCCTTTACAATAAAGTGATACTGACATTGTACCGTCTTTTTCATTCTATGTACAGAGGCAGAAATTGTTTACAGGTAATATCTGTTACAGTTTAGCCGAAGGCCGAACTGCAGCTGATACCCGGAAGTTTCTTTTTATAGGATAGAGGAGTCATGCCCGTTTCTTTTTTAAATAAATAGATAAAATGGTTGGTGTTGTCGATGCCCACTAAGCTACCCACTTCATGAACGCGGTAATCTGTAGTGAGAAGAAGATCTTTGGCGATTTCTATACGTTTTCCGTTCAAATATTGCAGCGGTGATTCTCCGTAATGGAAATGAAATTCCCGGCATAGCCGGTACTTGCTGATAGAAAAGTGGTTTTCCAATTCGTCCAGCGAGTAATTCTCCTGATAGGCGATATCGAATAGAGCTTTCATTTCCTGCAAGTACGCCGGCACCTTCGTTTCAGGATTGTCGGCTTCCATACTTTCCATAAGAAGATCGCAGATGATATCGGTCAAAAAGCGGGAATCGTATAGTTTGTTGCGGACACTTCCGGTTGTACTGTTAAGGGAAAGCTTCTGAATATTTCGTATGACGGTGGAGTGATCTGGAAGTGCATAAAGGGGGAAGCCGTATCTGGACAATAAATTATAATAGAAATCCAGAATATCCCCCTTGATGAAAAAGATGCTGTAATTCCACGGAGATACAGCAATTTCCAGCTTGAATTTCTTGTTGCATTTTAAAAGTAACAAAGTGTTGCTCTCCAATGAGTAAATATTGCTCTCAAAGTGCAGCTTCCCATATCCTTCCTCCGTATATAGAAGTAAATAGCAGTTAAGGGGATTCAGGCTGAAGGAGTATGGGAAAGACGCCTCGAGGGTCCCGCCGGAAAGGATGGATATCAGTTCTTTACCGGTATCTTCATTCAGTTCATATCTGCTGCCCAGAAAAAAGTCCGTGGGTTTATCGGGAGAAAGGCGCGGCGAAGCGGCCAGATAGCGTTCAAAATCATCGGTAAAATTCATATGGAACCTCCTGTCTGTGAATGGGGAAGGGGGCCTTTGCTATTCCTGCGACAATCATACCATAAACACATGTAATTTACAAATTATTTACTTAAATAAAAAGGTAATAAAAAGATAAAAACAACTAAATAAGTAATAAAAGTGAGTTTTTGGAGGTTTGATAAGAAAAAGAATTTATAAGTAATGCATAAAAAAGTGATATAAAAATTGTATAAAAAGAATAAATATACAAATACAACAAGAATTAAAGATTAAAAACAAGAATAGATGATGAATAAAAAATAAAGTTAAATATAATTAAATTAAAGTTACAGAGTAAAATTTGCTGAGCAAATAAATTTTACCGGGGGACTTAATACAGAAAACGAGCAAAACAAAAAGGAGGAATACTTATTATGAAACTGAAAAAAGTTTTGGCACTCAGCATGGCGGCAGTACTTACTTTGTCGATGGCGGCATGCGGCGGAGGAAGCAGCGAAAGTGCGGCAGTAAACACGAATGAGGAGACGGCTGAGGCAGCGCCTGCAGAAACTACTAAGGAAGCCGGAGATGCTGCAGAGGCAGAGGATACCGCTGAGGCAAGCGGACTGAGCTATACTAACATCGTTCTGGGAGAAAGTTATACGGATATCACTACTACCATCAAATGGCTTACCCACAGAACTGACTTGATTGACAGCGGAATGATAGACAGCTATATTGCAGATTTCAACGAAACTTATCCGAACATTACGGTAGAAGTAGAGGGCGTTACCAACTATGCAGACGATGCACTGCTTAGACTGACGTCAGGCAATTGGGGAGATATCATGATGATTCCTGCAGTTGACAAGAACCTTTTAAACGAGTATTTCGTGCCTTACGGCAGCTTGAGCGATGTGAGCAAGGCAGTAAGATTTGCTGACCAGTGGATGTATGACAATACGGTATACGGCATCGCCTCCACCGGTAATGCCCAAGGTATCGTATACAACAAAGCAATTTTTGAACAGGCAGGAATTACGGCTATCCCCAAGACTCCGGAGGAATTCATTGCAGCTTTGCAGGCGATTAAGGACAATACGGATGCGATTCCGCTGTATACCAACTATGCGGCAGGCTGGACCATGGGAGCATGGGATGCATATATCAACGGCTCTGCTACCGGTTCCAGCAAGTACATGAATCAGGAGCTTTTACATACACAGGATCCTTTCCAGGACTACGGGGACGGTACCCATGCTTATGCGGTATATAAGGTATTATATGATGCGGTAGCTAACGGATTGATTGAGGACGACTATACCACCACAGACTGGGAAGGCTGCAAGGGCATGATAAACAGCGGAGAAATCGGTTGTATGGTACTTGGCTCATGGGCATACTCCCAGATGGTAGAGGCCGGAGACCACGGCGATGACATTGGATATATGTCCTTCCCTATCACAGTAGGCGGTAAACAGTACGCTTCTGCAGGCCCTGACTATAACTATGGAATTAACGTAAACGCTTCTGACGACAACAAAGCGGCAGCTATGGTATTTGTAAAATGGATGACAGAGGAATCAGGATTTGCCTATAACGAAGGCGGCGTTCCGATTAGCATGGATGGTGAATATCCGGCACTTTACGCAGCTTTTGACGGTATAGAATTCGTAGCTGACGAACCGTCGGTAGCCGGTGAAGAGGATATCCTTAATGAACTGAATGCGGAATCCGAGCTCAACATCAACAGCGGCGGCGACAGCAAGATTCAGTCTATTATCGAGCATGCAGCTAACGGAGATATGACCTTTGACGAAATTATGGCGCAGTGGAACGAGGCGTGGACCAGCGCACAGGAAACAGTGGGCGTGGAAGTAACGAACTAATTTTAAAGATTCATTTCATTGCCATATGGCATCAGTTGTTGCTTGGGAAGTGCGGTTTTTCATTTCCCAAGCAATAATAAAGACAGTAGATAAGGAGGATGCGGTATGTCGGCTGCTGCAGAACAAGTCGTGCAGACAAAAGAAAAAAAGCCCTTTCATTTTTTGAAATGGGCAAAGGGCAGAAAAGGGCAACAGACAATTATCATAGTAGCATTTATGTTTATACCTCTTTTACTGTTGTTTACCTTTACCTATTTTCCCTTTGCGGAAATGTTTAAATTCAGTTTCTATAAGATGAAATACATCGGACCCAGAAAGTTCGTAGGTCTGGACAATTACATTCAGGTATTCAAGAGGGACGACTGCTTCGGGGCTTTGAAGCTCAGCCTTTATTACATAGGCGGAGCTATGGTACAGCTCGCCATCGCCCTGTATCTGGCGACCATACTCAGCTTTAAAGTAAAGGGCGGCAGCATTTTCAAGGGCTTTATGTTTTTTCCCTACCTGATCAGCGGGATTGCAATCGGATTTATCTTTAAGTTTTTTTACACGAGAGGATTCGTGTTCGATACGGTTCTTCAATGGTGTGGCTTTGAACTGGAAAATCTTCCGTATTGGCTGAAAGATCAGCGAATCAATAATATTTCGCTGGTTGCCACAAGCGTATGGCGTTACTTCGGACAGAACATGGTGCTTTTCATTGGCGCAATCATGTCTGTGGACGCGGAGCTGTATGAGGCGGCTGAGCTGGACGGTGCAAATAAATTTCAGCAGTTTCGGTATATCATTTTGCCGAGCATCAAGACAATTGTAACTCTCAACGTTATTTTATCCATTACCGGCTCCTTAAGCGCTTTCGACCCGCCATATGTCATCACCAAGGGCGGAAACGGAACGGGAACCTATTTCGTTATTATGAACGAAATCGCCCATGTCAGCCAGAAGGTAGGTCTTGCGTCGGCGATGGCGGTAGTTCTTTTGATTATTATCTTTATCGCTACGATTTTACAGAAGCTCTTCTTCAAGTATGCGATGCGGGATGCGGAGGATGAGAATACCGGTGCAGGCTTAAGGCGTGAAAAAAAGCTGGAGCGCTATAGAAATAGAAGAAAGGGGGCGGCATAAAAGATGATAATTCTAAAAATTAAGAAATTGATATGGTCTTTTTTGAAATATTTTTCCCTCGTATTTTTCTCCTTTGCAGCCATAATCCCGATTGTATCCTGCGTAATTACCGCCTTTAAGACGGATCCGGAGTATAAAAGCACTAACGTGATGGCGCTGCCGGAGAGCTGGCTCAATTTCGACAATTTTATTGAGGCGTTCCATCGCGCCAATATGGGGCGGGCATTTATCAACTCCACGCTCGTTCTTATCTTAGTACTGATAGGCTCTATTTTATTTGGAACGCAGATCGCATATATACTGAACCGCTTTAAGTTCCCGGGAAACGGGCTGGTGCGCAACCTGTTCCTCTTTGCAACCTTGCTGCCCGGCGTAGCGATGCAGGTTTCCGTTTATTCCATTATGAATTCTTTGGGATTCATCAATCACTTATACGGCTATATCATTCTCATGATGGGAACGGATGTTATTTCCATATACATCTTTATACAGTTTTTTGAAAATATTTCGGTTTCACTCGATGAATCGGCAATTATGGATGGTGCTTCTTATTTTACAATTTATGCGAAGATACTTTTCCCTCTCTTAAAGCCGGCCATCGTGACCTGCATGATACTTAAAGGAGTGGGAACATATAACGAATATTATATGGCTCAGCTATATCTTCAGGATAAGACCAGACTGGGAACGGTGGCTACCTCGCTGTTTACCTTTACGGGACCTCTCGGAAGCCAGTATAACTTGATTTGTGCGGGAGTCATCATCTCCCTGCTTCCGGCGCTGATTGTTTTCATACTGTGCCAGAAACAAATATACAGCGGCCTTACGGCAGGCGCAGTAAAGGGATAGGAGGGAAGCATATGTTAGCTGGTGAAATGAAAGAGCATCTTACCACAATCATCCTTCCTTTCTGGAAGAAGCTGCGTGACAATGAAAACGGCGGCTATTATGACTTTGTGGATTATAACTTGAAGACGGATGAAAAGGCGGCAAAGGGATGCATTCTGAATAGCCGCATCACATGGTTTTTTGCCAATGCCTACCTTCTGTTAAAGGATGAGGAGCTATTGGGTTATGCGAGGCATGGTTTTGAATATATGAAGACATATTGCCTGGATAGAAAATATGGAGGAGTTTATTGGTCCACCCGTTATGACGGCAGGCCGGAGGATACGGAAAAACATACTTATAATCAAGCCTTTGCGATTTATGCGCTATCCGCCTACTATGAGGCCAGCGGGAATAAAGAAGCACTTTCCATGGCTGCGGACTTGTTCCGGCTCATAGAAGAACGGTGTACGGATGAGTTCGGCTACAAGGAATGCTTCGATAGAAGCTTCGAAGAGATCGATAACGATAAGCTGTCCGAGAATGGAGTTATTGCGGAAAAAACCATGAATACACTTCTGCATGTGTTCGAAGCGTATACGCAGCTGTACCGGATCAGCCGAAGCGGGGAAGTAAAGAAAAAGCTGCTTTGGATTCTGGATACCTTTGCGGATAAGATATACAATCCGGAGCTTCGCAGGCAGGAAGTATTCTTCGACACAGAGATGAACTCGATTCTGGACCTGCACTCATATGGACATGACATTGAGACGGCATGGCTCATCGACAGAGGACTTGAGGTGCTGAAGGAAGAAGCTTATGAGAAGAAGATGCGCCCTATACTGGAGGCACTGACACGGCAGGTATATGAGAAGGCTTTCGACGGACGTTCTCTTGCCAACGAGTGTGAAAAGGGAGTGGTGGATGAAAGCCGCGTCTGGTGGGTGCAGGCGGAGTCTGTGGTAGGCTTTCTGAACGCTTATGAACACAATACTGAGAAGAAGGAATATAAGCAGGCAGTGGAAAGCCAGTGGAATTTTATAAAGGAATATGTGACGGATAAGAGAAAAGGCTCGGAATGGTATTGGAAAGTGGATAAGGAAGGCAGGGCTATCGAGGGGGCGCCCATCGTGGAGCCGTGGAAATGTCCGTACCACAACGGCAGAATGTGCTTTGAGGTCATCAGGAGGATGGAACATGCTACATGAGAAGTACTTTGAGGAGCTTGAAAAATATGAGACTTTAATCAACAGAAAGAATGAAATCGACGAGAAATTTTATAATGGCGTTTATGACAGATATAAATATCCGGTGCTGACGAGAGAGCATATTCCGCTGATTTGGCAGTACGATTTAGATGCAGAGTCCAATCCGCATTTTATGAAACGGCTGGGAGTCAATGCGGTAATGAATTCAGGAGCCATAGAATTAGACGGAAAATATTATCTCGTGGCCCGTATCGAAGGAGATGACAGAAAGTCCTTCTTCGGAGTGGCGGTTAGTGACAGCGGGACGGAGGGTTTCCGGTTTCTGGATTATCCAGTAATCCTTCCTGACAAATATCCGGAGGAAACGAATGTCTACGATATGAGGCTGACCAGACATGAGGATGGGTATATTTACGGACTATTCTGTTCGGAGAGCAAGGATAAATCGGCAAGCGACCTGTCAGCGGCGGTGGCGGCGGCAGGAATTGTCAGAACAAAGGATTTGAAAATATGGGAAAGATTGAATAATCTGGTGACGAAGAATTCTCCTCAGCAGAGAAACGTAGTGCTGCACCCGGAATTCGTGGATGGGAAATATGCGTTCTACACCCGCCCCATGGACGACTTTATCGAGACCGGTTCCGGCGGCGGTATTGGCTTCGGTTTATGTGATGATATCGAGCATGCGGTAATCGAAGAAGAAAAGATGGTCAGCCTGAGGAAATATCATACGCTGACTGAGGCTAAAAACGGTGCCGGAGCAGTGCCGATCAAGACGGAAAAAGGATGGATACATATCGCCCATGGCGTGAGAAATACGGCAGCAGGGCTTCGTTATGTGATTTACGCCTTTGCTACGGATATTAAGGATCCTTCTAGAATTATTGCGGAGCCGTCAGGACTGTTGATCGGGCCGCGAGGGGAAGAACGCACGGGAGACGTGTCTAACGTGGTATTTACCAACGGTGCGATAGTGAAAGAAAACGGGGAGATATTTATATATTACGCATCCAGCGATACACGGCTGCATGTGGCGGTAACTACAATCGGCAAGCTTATGGACTATGTGTTCCATACGCCGGAGGACTTGCTGCGGTCTGCGGACTGTGTAAAACAAAGGTGCTCACTCATACAGAAGAATCTGGAATACTTGAATGCATAAATACGAAAAATGGAGGTCGACAAGATGAATGAATTAAAAATGATCAGTGAACCGGTAAAGGGGGTTCCGTGGCAGGAGCCGCAGGAAAAGCCCTCGGACGCACCGGTATGGAGATACAGTGAAAATCCGATTATCGGGAGAAATCCGGTAAAGGGCGTGGCGAGAATATTCAACAGCGCGGTGATTCCTTACGGCGAAGAGTTCATCGGAGTGTTCCGTGGAGAACAAACAAACGGCATTCCATATATCTATATGGGCAGGAGTAAGGATGCCATTCATTGGGATATCGATAAGGAGAAGATTCCCTTTGTGGACGAGGAAGGCAAGCCTTTCATGCCGGCATATGCCTATGATCCCCGCCTCGTAAAGGTAGAGGATACCTACTATATCATATGGTGTCAGGATTTTTACGGCGCTTCAATGGGCATAGCCAAGACCGAGGATTTCAAGACCTTTGTGAGGTTAGAGAACCCATTCTTACCCTTCAATAGAAACGGAGTATTGTTCCCGAGGAAGATAAACGGCAATTTCATGATGCTGAGCCGCCCCAGTGACAGCGGGCATACGCCCTTCGGCGATATCTTTGTCAGTGAAAGCCCCGATATGGTGTATTGGGGTAAGCACCGACACGTGATGGGCAAGGGTAACGAATGGTGGCAGTCTCTGAAAATCGGGGGAGGTGCAGCACCTATCGAGACGACGGAAGGCTGGCTTTTGTTCTACCACGGAGTAAGCGGAACGTGCAACGGATACGTTTATTCCATTGGCGGAGCGATTCTGGATATCGACAATCCCTCCATCGTGAAATACCGGTGTGAAAATTTCCTTCTTACACCGGAGCAATGGTATGAAGAAAGAGGGTTTGTTCCCAATGTTTGTTTCCCCTGCGCTACCATTCACGATTCGGAAAGCGGAAAAATAGCCATTTACTACGGCGCGGCGGACAGCTATGTAGGCCTTGCCTTTACAAGACTTGAGGAAATTGTTCCCTATATTAAGGAGCACAGTACGGTTACGGCATCGGATACGGAAATCGGCAGGCGTTAAGAGCGCAGCATGGTTACAGCGTCGGATATGGATGCTGTTCATATTGGCAGAAAGAAAAGGAAGTAGATGACCTATGATAATAAGGCCGGATGATAAGCGCCTGACCTATTGCGGAAGAATTGACTTTGAAAATAAGGAGGCACCTGTATTCGTATATCCATGCAGCAGCATACGAATCAAAGTGAGTGGAAGCTTTCTGCGCATTGTTCTAAGCAATAAAAAAGCTTATTGGGAAAATTCGCTGGGCTTTCTCATAGACGGCAGGCAGGGTAAGGCAATCCTTCCTGAGGAAGAAGGTAAGACGACGATTACCTTAGCGGAGCATCTTGAGGAGGGTTTGCACGACGTAATGATTTTCAAAAGACAGGATTCCTGCCACACCTTTGTCTTCTATGGGCTGGAGGTGGAGGAGGGGGCTCTCGTGCAGGAGTGCGGGACTGCCCCTTCGCGGAGAATAGAAGTGTACGGAGACAGTGTTTCCGCCGGAGAGGTGTCTGAGGCTGTGGAATATGTTGGGAAAGAAGACCCCGTGCATAACGGTGAATACTCCAACAGTTATTATTCCTATGCATGGATGGCGGCCCGGCGGCTGAATGCACAGATACACGATATCGCGCAGGGAGGTGCTGCCCTCCTCAATGGTACCGGCTGGTTCATGGAACCAGATTTCATAGGAATGGAAGAAATCTACGACAAGCTGCAATACCATCCCTCTCTCGGACCGGTGAAGCGGTGGGATTTCGCACGATACAGACCCCATCTCGTCATGGTGGCAATCGGGCAGAATGACAATCATCCTCAGGATTATATGGCTGAGGATTATGAAAGTGAAAAAAGCACTAACTGGCGCAGGCGCTACAAGATGTTCTTACAAGATTTAAGGATCATATATCCGCAGGCTGTCATAATATTGCAGACGACAATCCTGAATCACCATCCCAATTGGGATCGCGCTATCGGCCAAGTGCAGACGCAACTGAAGGATCCTCGCGTATATCACTTTCGCTATACGGACAACGGCTGCGGGACACCGGGACATATCAGGATTCCCGAGGCGGAGCGGATGGCGCAGGAGCTGACAGCATTCGTCGAGTCTCTTGGAGAAACCGTATGGAAGGAGGAAGAGGAGGCATGAAGGAAAGCGAAGGCATTATGGCGGGGAATGGTGTGGTAAGCCGGGGAAATTTACATTGCTTAAAAAAGGCGATGAAACGGGCGCAGAGCGGAAAGAAGCTGACAATTGGCTTTATCGGAGGCTCCATTACCCAAGGCTCTCTGTCCTCTACACCTTTGACCTGTTATGCTTATCTGGTATACAACTGGTGGAGGAAGAAGTTTCCTGAGGCAGAGCACCTATATGTAAATGCCGGAGTCGGAGGAACTACCTCTCAGTTCGGAGCGGCGAGAGCGGAAGAAGATTTGCTTTGCCATAAGCCGGATTTCGTTATCGTAGAATTCAGTGTGAACGATGAGAACAATGGGCATTTTGCCGAGACCTATGAAGGTCTTGTTCGAAAGATTTACGGAAGCGACGGAGAGCCTGCTCTGCTGCTGCTTCATAACGTGCGTTACGACAATGGAGAGAATGCGCAAAAGGAGCATGAGAAGATCGGCAAAGCCTATGGGCTTCCCTGCATCAGCATGAAGGAGGCGCTTTATGGAAAAGTAGCTTCGGGAGAAATACCGGTACGAAGCATTACACCGGACGATTTACATCCTAATGATTTGGGGCATGAACTGGTAGCGAGGGCCGTCATAGAATTCTTGGAAGGAGTGTATGAGTGCCGCAGCGAAGAAGAACCCCCATTCTATAAAGGGAAATTGCCGGAACCGCTGACGAGAAACAGATATGGGCATTCTGTACGGTATAGGAACGACAATTGTTCCCCTGAATGTGATGGATTTACAAAAGATTCGAAAAAAAACGAAAAAAATTCACATATTTTCCAAAAAGGGTGGATTGCAAGCGGTATAAATGATAAAATAGTATTCGAAATTGAGGGCACGATAATTGCCGTTCAATATCGGAAATCTATAAGGAAACCAGCACCGGTAGCTCGTGTCATAATAGACGGTAAGGAAGAAAGAAGTTTTCTTCTGGACGGAAATTTTGACGAGGACTGGGGCGATTGCCTATACATTGATACGGTTGCGGAAAACTTGGAGAATACAGTACATACGGTGGAAATTACCATCGTGGAAAACAGCAAAAATCCGGCGGTTCCGTTTTATCTCGTATCAGTGATTGGTTCACGATAGGAGGATGTCATGGGGACAGGAAAAAGAACGATAGCGGGATGGACCGCCGAGGGGAAAAAGGGGAATGGAAAAAAGCTGGATTTGCCGAAAATCAACTTAAACAAAGTAGACTTTCGAAAAAGTTCGAAAAAACTAAGCGCGGTTATGTCGGAGCTTAAGGGGAATAAGGAAAGCAATCGTAAACATAACGGCCAAACTAAGGGCGGCATAAAAAGTAAAATAACGCTCGGCACATTTTCTAATACGAGCATAATGGGAACCCTGATCAGGGCTTTTCTCGTTCCCATCGCGTTCATTATCGTACTTGGCTTCGTGTCTTATAAGACCGCTTCCGGCGTTATAAAGCAAAAGGTGGAGGATTCCTCCGTAAGCACCATATCAGCTATGAGCATGTACTGTAATCTGCTCACGGGCAACGTGTCTTCAAAGGCTCTGGAAATGGTAGTAGGAGATGATATGTCGTCCTATTACGAGGTGTATTACAAACAGAATGACAGCAAAGCGATGCAGTACTGGCGGGACGCGAAGAAGAATCTTCTTCAGGTAAAGGCCAGCGTGCAGTACTTATACAGTTATTCCATCATCCCCGAGAACGGAACCTATCTCACTTCTATATCGGGAAGCATGGGGGATAACGTCTATGAGGGATTCATGGAATCGGCCGAGGGGCAGTATTTCAAGGAAAACACGACGCGCAAAAACGGATGGTTCGGCTATCATTCCTTTCTGGATGGGCGCTTATCCATTTCACAGGAAAGGTACGGTCTTGCCTTTTTTCAGAAGTTCTTAAAGGCGAATACCTATCTGGTACTGGATATCACCACACAGACCATAGAAGAAATGCTGAATCAAATGGACTTCGGTAAGAACAGTATCAAAGCGCTGATATCTCCTGACGGCCGTGAAATTGTGCGTGTGCAGCAGGCAGAAGCAGGAACGGGAGCTTTGCTTCCGGATGGGACGGCGGCTGTGTTCACGGATAAGGATTTCTATACGGAAAGCCTGAATGCAAAAGAAGCAGGAGACCGCTATGTCAAATATAACGGAGAAACTTATTTATATGTATTTTCGCCGGTAGGGAACACCGGAATCATGCTGTGCGGGCTGATTCCTCAGAATAACATTGTAAAAGAAGTAAACTCGATACGCAATCTGAGCGTCGTTATGGTATTGCTTGCGTGCATCATCGCCTTCCTCATAGGAGGCAGGATAGCGGCAGGTATGAGCCGGTCTGTTAAGGTTATCACCAAAGGCCTGAACGAAGTGGCGGGCGGAGATCTGACCCAGGAATTCCGGATCAACAGAAAAGACGAATTCAGCCTTCTTGCCAAAGGCTTGAACGACATGCTGGAAAGTATGCGGACGCTCATGAAGGATATGCAGATATTTGGAAATAAAGTAAAGGAAATGGCAGATGGCGTGTCGGTGAAGTCGGTAACTATCAACACCTCCATCAAGGAAATTTCTACAGCGGTAGACGAAGTGGCCGCAGGGGTACAGACCCAGGCGAAGGAAGCGGATAACAGCAACTGCAGGATGTCGGATTTCGCGGTGAAAATCGATGGAGCCTGTGAAGGTGCGGGAGATATGAGTAATACGGTAGACAGGGCCACCGCAGCGGTAGAGCAGGGTCGTGTCATCGTGGATGAGCTGAACAAAAAGTCGGAGACGACGGTAGCCATTACCAAGGTACTGGTAGAGAATATCAATGACGTGCAGGAACGCTCTACGGAAATCGAGGGCTTCATCGACACGATCAACAGCATTGCCAGACAGACGAACCTGCTTTCCCTGAATGCGTCCATAGAAGCGGCAAGGGCAGGAGAAAATGGGAGAGGCTTCGCGGTGGTCGCAGAGGAGATCAGAAAGCTTGCGGATGAATCCATGCAGGCGGGCAAGAGCATTAAGGACATCGTCGAGAACATCGGCGAGACTACAAGGAGAACGACGAAGTCGGCCAGGGAAGCGGAGACGATCATTTTCGCTCAGGCCACGTCTTTAGAGGAGACGATCCAGGTATTCGGGGAGATTAACCGCTGCGTGGAGAACCTTGTGGACGGCCTTAAGCATATTGCAGACAGCATGCAGGAGATCAATGTGGAGAAGGATCAGGTTCAGGATTCAATTCACAGCATTTCCGTGGTCTCGGAACAGTCGGCAGTGGCTACCGAGGAAGTGACCGCTACGTTAGATGATCAGGTTACGATCGTTTCCGATTTGGCAAAGGATGTTGAATTACTGAAAAAAGAAGCGGATGCGTTAGACCAGTCTATCGGAAGATTTATCGTATAGGAAAATGGACCATCCGTGAAATTTACAAGCAGCAGGACAAAACGGAGGGTCAGAAATGTTTCGTGATGATTTTGTTTGGGGCGTGGCCAGCAGCGCCTATCAGATAGAAGGAAGAGATTGGGGAGACGGGGGCGGAAAAACCATATGGGACACCTTTGCGGAGGAGGGCAGAATTGCGGACGGGCAGAATGCGAAAGTGGCCTGTGACCATATACATAGATATAAAGAAGACTTTGCTCTCATGCGGCTTATGGGAGTAAAGGCATACCGCTTTTCCCTCAATTGGGCGCGGATCATGCCTGAGGGCACGGGAATGGTGAACGAAAAGGCAATTGCGCTGTATCGGGATATGATTCTTGAAATGAAGAAGAACGAAATTGAACCGTATCTCACCTTATATCACTGGGAATTCCCCCAGACTTTACAGGACAAAGGCGGCTGGTTAAACGAAGAAAGTGCCGGTTGGTTTGCGGAATATGCCAGGATTGTAGCGGAAAACTTTTCTGATTTGTGCGAATATTTTATTACGCTGAACGAACCCCAGTGCTTTGTCGGTCTGGGCAATCTTACGGGAGAGCATGCGCCGGGGTTGAAGCTGCCTGTTAAAGATGTTTTTCAAATGGCGCATAACGTGCTTAAGGCTCATGGCAGGGGGGTTATCAGCTTGCGCAAATATGCAAAGCGGCCTATAAAAATAGGATATGCTCCTACTTGTGGCATGGCTTATCCGAAGACGGACAGTGAGGCAGATGTCGAGGCGGCAAAAAAGGCGTTGTTTGGCTTTTATAATCCGCTGGAGCGATGGACGTGGAATGTGGCATGGTTCTCCGACCCGGTATTCTTGGGGCGCTACCCGGAAGAGGGACTGGAGAAATATAAGGAATATCTGCCTGAGATCACGAAGGAGGATATGAAATTAATATCGCAGCCTCTGGATTTTATGGGACAAAACATATATAATGGGTACATGGTAAGCGCAGGAGCAGACGCAGAGCCGGTGTTTGAGAACAGGAAACCGGGCTATGCGAAGACTGCCGCCGGCTGGCCGGTAACACCCGAAGCTTTTTACTGGGGAATAAGATTTCTCTATGAAAGATATGAGCATCCGATGTATATTACGGAAAATGGCATGTCTTGTCATGATATGGTTTCTCTGGACGGCAGGGTGCATGATCCGAACAGAATCTATTTTCTGGATATGTATTTATCCGCACTTCAAAAGGCATGCGACGACGGTGCAGATGTGAGGGGGTACTTCCTCTGGACATTTTTAGATAATTTTGAATGGGATAAAGGATATACCGAACGCTTTGGAATTGTCCACGTGGATTTCGAGACGCAGAAGCGCACGGTAAAGGATTCAGCTTTCTGGTATCAGAAGATCATGGAGACAAACGGAAAGGAACTCAGTATCAATAAGCTGATGAGACAGATATTATTTTTAAATCCTATTTATAAACAGATGGTTTGGGGAGATGAGCGATGGGGGGTCAGTGCACATCCTCATGGGGACTGCGAGGTGAAAGAGGGCTTTTACAAGGGTAAAAGGCTTTCCTACTTGTGGAAAAAACTTCCCGGGCTGTTCGGTAATTACGATGCGGAGAATTTTCCTTTGCTGGTGAAGATGATTGACGCGAAGCAGGATTTAAGCATTCAGGTTCATCCGGACGATGCCTATGCGGATGCCCATGAAGATGGAAGCCTCGGCAAGACGGAATGCTGGTATGTGGTGGACTGCGATGAGGATGCCAGCCTGGTCATAGGGCATAATGCCAAGACGAAGGAACAGATGGAGGAAATGATTAAAAAGGGCGAATGGGAACAGTTCCTTCGGGAAGTTCCGGTGCGCAGAGGTGATTTCATCCAAATCGATCCGGGAACCGTCCATGCGATTAAAGGCGGCCTTATGATATTGGAAACGCAGCAGAGCAGCGACATTACTTATCGGCTTTACGATTATGGCAGAATGCAGAACGGGAAGCCCAGAAGGCTTCACTTGGATAAAAGCATGGATGTGATCACCGTTCCCTCACATGATATAGAAAGCGATATGGAAAACACTCTGGACTTGAATGTAAATTCCATGAACGTTCTCGTATCAAACGAATATTACACGGTCTGGAAGCTGGAGGTAGCGAAGGACTTCACCATAAGCCAGGACTATCCCTTCATGAACATGAGCGTCATAGAAGGAGACGGTCTTATCAATGGCCAGCTCATTCAAAAAGGCGACCATTTTGTCCTCCCTGCAGATTTCGGACTGATTGAACTCCACGGTAAGATGCAGCTGATCGCTTCTGCGGTGAAGCTGGTATAGCGGGAAATAGTTTAATTAAAATAAATTAATGAAGAAATTAAAAAAGCTATCGCTTAGATATATCAAGGGCGGTGGCTTTTTCCTGCGCCGGTGTGCACCAAGCAAAAGCTGTGTCACGAAAAACATAATACGGAAAGATAGTTATACCGCAATCTAAAAAATTGTGATAGAATAATCAAAGATAAAAATGACAGGAAAAATCCAATGTAAGCTTGGAAAGGAGAATAACAATAGAATGATTGCAGCAAAGTATAAAGATATGTTAGGTGCGAAATCCGTTATTAGAGAGCTGTCCGAATATGCCACGGCGAGAGGAAAAGAAATCGGTTATGAGAATGTGTTCGATTACAGCCTCGGCAACCCTTCTGTGCCCGCCCCGGAGAAGTTCAGGCAGGCGATGGTAGACTTGCTTGAAAAGTGTGACCCGATGGCACTTCACGGATACAGTCCCAGCCTTGGAATCACCTCCGTGAAGGAAAAGGTTGCGGAGTCCTTAAATAAGAGATTTAACATGAACTATACATATAAACATATATTCATGACAGCCGGAGCAGCAGGGGCTATCTCCCATGCGGTCCGCGCGATTACGGTACCCGGAGATGAGGTGCTGACCTTTGCGCCGTTTTTCCCGGAATATCATCCCTATATCGATTTAAGCGGCGCTGTGCTCAAGGTAGTGCCTCCTAATACGGAAACCTTCCAGATTAATTTTGAGCGCTTTGAAGACATGCTTAATGAAAACGTGATGGCAGTTCTGATCAACACGCCGAATAACCCCTCGGGCATCGTTTATACGAAAGAGACCTTGGAGAAGCTTGCGGAGATTATGACGAAGAGATCGGAAGAATATGGTCATGATATTTACCTGATTTCCGACGAACCCTATAGGGAAATCGTGTTTGCGGACGTGGAGGATATCTACGTGTCTAAGGTATATGATAATACCATTAGCTGCTATTCTTATTCTAAGTCGTTGTCCATTCCCGGCGAGCGAATCGGATATATCGCAGTAAACCCTTCGTGCAGCGACGCGGAGACCATTGTCAATATGTGCGGCCAGATTTCCAGAGGAATCGGACATAACTGCCCCTCCTCTATTATACAGCTTGCGGTGGCGGAGGTACTTTATGAGACCTCTGATTTATCGGTGTATGAAACGAATATGAATCTTTTATATAAAGAGCTTACCGATTTGGGATTCACCTGCGTGAAGCCGGGCGGTACCTTCTATATCTTCCCGAAGGCGCTGGAAGAGGATGCAAAGATTTTCTGCCAAAAGGCGAAGAACTATGACTTGATTCTTGTTCCGGGTGACAGCTTTGGATGTCCCGGTTATTTCCGTATGGCATATTGCATCGATACGGAGAAGGTAGAACGTTCTTTGGCGGCTCTTCGGAAATTCGTGGAAGCAGAGTACCGTTAAATTGTTATATAAGGGAGGAGTATTATAATGTATCAGGCTGGTCTTGTTTTGGAAGGCGGCGGCATGAAGGGGATTTATACCGCCGGTGTTTTGGATTTTTTTCTCGATAAGGAAATGGAGTTCTCCTCATGCTACGGAGTGTCGGCAGGAGCATGCCATTTATGCAACTTTTTATCGAAGCAGAAGAAGAGGGGATATCGCATAGGGATAAATTATCTGGATAATAAGAGATATTGCAGTCCTTATAACTTTTTTACGACAGGGGATTTGTTCGGGACGGATATGTGTTATGATTTGATACCGAATTATCTGGATCCTTATGATTACGATACCTTTAATAAATATGAAGGTAAGGCTTATGCGGTGGTGACTAATATAAGGACGGGAGAGGCGGAGTACCTGCAGCTTCAGGATATGCATAGAGATATTCAGGCAGTACGGGCTTCCAGTTCCATGCCCCTCGTATCCCGCAACGTGAAGATCGGGAATGAGCTGTATCTGGACGGAGGCGCTGCAGATTCCATTCCTATAAAAAAGTCCATTTCCGACGGAAATGAGAAAAATGTGGTAATACTTACGAAGGAGACAGGCTATCACAGAAAGCCCTCTTCCAGCCTTTCGCTCATAAAAGCACGCTATGTCAGACATCCTAAGGTATACGAACTGATGAAGGAAAGACATAAGGAGTACAACGATACCTTAAGATATTTGGAGGAGCAGGAAAAGGAAGGGAAAGCCTTCGTAATCCGCCCGAAGAGGATAAGCGAGGTCGGAAGGGTAGAGAAGGACGCAGAGAAACTGAAAGCTTTGTACGAGGAAGGCTACAAGGATGCTCAGGAGAGCTATGCGGAACTGCTGGAATATTTATCATAAGAGAGAATGAAGAAATAAAATGAAAGCTTTCGTTATATATTAATATATGATGAAACGGATGGATGGCAGGTATAAAAAGCAGCGTATCTGTCGGAGGAGGTTTGATAATGATAGAAATCTTGAAAGCGGTGCTGTTCGGTATCGTGGAAGGTATTACGGAGTGGCTGCCCATCAGCAGCACGGGGCATATGATTTTGCTGAACGAATTTGTTTCGCTGGACGTATCGCCCGAATTTTGGAAAATGTTTTTGGTAGTTATACAGCTTGGAGCGATTATGGCGGTAGTGATTCTGTTCTGGGATAAGATATTCCCTTTCGATTTGAAAAAAGAACCGCATATTAAAAAGGATATTTTCACTCTCTGGTTTAAAATATTGGTTGCCTGCATACCGGCGGCAATTGTGGGTGTTTTGTTCGACGATTTGTTTGACGAGCTTTTTTATAATTATACATGCGTGGCAATTGTACTCATCGTATTCGGTATTCTGTTTATCGTAGTCGAGAATAGGAATATAAGTAAGAAAGCAGCCCCGAGGATTACAGATTTTTCACAGATCACTTACAAGGTTGCCGCTATCATTGGAATTTGGCAGCTAATTGCAGCAATATTTCCTGGAACCTCTCGTTCAGGGGCAACAATCATAGGAGCCTTGCTTCTGGGCGTATCCAGAACGATAGCGGCGGAATTCACCTTTTTCCTCTCTATTCCGGTAATGTTCGGAGCCAGCCTTTTAAAACTTGTGAAGTATGGACTCGTATACACGACATCGGAGTGGACGATTCTTGCGGTAGGTATGATAGTGGCTTTCGTAGTGTCCATCATCGTAATCCGCTTCTTTATGGGGTATATAAGAAAGCATGACTTTAAGATATTCGGATGGTATAGAATCGTGCTGGGAATTCTTGTTCTGGCCTACTTTATGATATTCGCCGGTGCCTAGGGATACTGTGAGCAACCATCTAAAATAGTTTTGAAAACTGACATGGCAGCATGTCAGTTTTTTATATAATAGGAAGGGGACCCTATTACATAAAAAATGTATGAGCGGCTACGCGCGTAACAAAAGCGGTGTTGCCGGCAAGGGGCTGTCAGCATAGGCCTGTTGCTGGAACGGTTGGTATCTCAACTTTTGTTAAAAGTAAAATAGTTTTGACTTATCGCTCTACTTTGCTAAAGAGTTGACAAGACAGTCAAACTACGGTAAACTTTTATAAATGGGATTGGGAGAATGTGGTATTTAGAGTGTATTTGTGAGTTCGGTGCAGTTCGGAATTCGATAGGATCGGAATTCGATATCATCGAATGTGAAAGGAGAAAAACCTATGACAGAGACGAAGAAGACATCAACCGTTAAATCTACTGTAAATGCGGAGACCGCAGGAATTTCTGCGGCAGTTGTGACATCGGAGAAGGAACCGGCGAAGAAAGAAGAAATTAAGACGACAAAGACAGCGAAGGCAGCAAACACGGCTGCGAAGAAGACGGCTAAGCCTGCTGCGAAGAAAGCGCCTGCTAAGAAGGAGACGAAAGCAGTGACAAAGACTGCAGCAAAAACTCCAGCGAAGAAGACCGGCGCTAAACAAATAGTCAATCTGCAGTTTTCCGGAAAGTCCTACAGTATAGAGGACCTTACGAAAATAGCAGAGGATGTTTGGAAATACGATTTGCACAAGAGCGACGAAGCTTATAAGTCATTGGAGCTTTATGTGAAACCGGAAGAAAGCATCTCATATTACGTGTTTAACGGTGATATTTCAGGAAGCTTCTTTATTTAATACATTATTTTTATTTCATAGGAAAGTGCTCCTATGAAATAAAGATAGATGCGCAGCACACTTTTGTTTTACATTAATGCGTAAGACTTTTATATATGAACAGAAAATTCCGGTTGGAATTATCTGTTCATATTTTTTTTATAAATAATTTTGAAGTTATCTGTTGACATTGTATAGGGTAAGTGATATTTTATGGTAAGAAGGTATTAGCACTCCAAGATGTTGAGTGCTAACAAGAGACAAAAGGTCTTTATATTTTGAAAAAGCATGGCTATAAAGATGGGAGGATAATGAAGTGCAGCTTGATGAGAGAAAAATAAAAATTATGCAGGCCATTATCCGCAACTATCTTGAGACCGGAGAACCGGTAGGCAGCAGGACGATTTCCAAATATACGGATTTGAATTTGAGTTCGGCTACCATAAGAAATGAGATGGCAGATTTAGAAGAGCTCGGATATATTATCCAGCCCCACACCTCGGCAGGAAGGATTCCCTCAGACAAGGGCTACCGCTTATACGTAGATCAGATGATGGAGGAGAAGGAGCGGGAGGTAGAAGAACTGAAAGGCATTCTGTTGGAAAAGGAAGATAAGATGGATCATCTTCTGAAACAGGTAGCGAAGGTCTTGGCGCAGAATACCAATTATGCCACGATGATTTCGGCACCCCAGTACCATCGCAACAAGCTGAAATTTATACAGCTCTCCCGTGTGGATGCGCACCAGCTTTTGGTGGTTAGCGTTGTAGAGGGCAATGTAATTAAGAATAACATGCTTCAGGTGGAGGAGGAACTGGACAGCGAGACACTTTTGAAATTAAACATCCTTCTTAACACTCATTTGAATGGATTAACTTTGGAAGAAATAAATCTGAGCATGATTACAGCGATGAAGCAGCAGGCAGGCATACACAGCACGATTATAGGAGAAGTTATTGACGCTATAGCCGAATCGATCAAAGCAGATGAGGATTTGGAGATATATACGAGCGGAGCGAATAATATTTTCAGGTATCCCGAGCTTGCAGACAATCAGAAAGCCAGCGAACTGATCACTGCATTCGAAGAAAAAAAGCTTTTGGAAGAGCTGGTGGAAGAGAGATTGTCGGATGAAAACAACACCGGCATTCAGATATATATCGGCGATGAGACGCCGGTACAGTCCATGAAGGATTGCAGCGTCGTAACGGCGACCTATGAGCTGGAAGAGGGAATGAAAGGAACCATTGGTATCATCGGGCCGAAGCGTATGGACTACGATAAGGTAGTAGGGACATTAAAGACGCTGAAGCACCAATTGGATGATTTATATAAGAAGCGAGAATAAGTAAAAGAAATAAAAAGTAGGAAAGAAAGGAATAAATGAAGTGGCAGAACAGAAAGATATAAACAATCAAGATATCCAGGACACATTGAATAAGGAAGAAACGTTGGATAAGAAGATCATAATCGACGGCGGGGAATCGGAAGATAAGGAGATCCTGCCGGAAGACATTTCTCTGGAAGGTCAGGGAGAGATGCAGGCCGAAGAGGCTGAGGGTACGCTGGAAGATGAAGAAGGCGAAGAATGTGAAGAAAATGCCGGCAAAGGCTTCTTCAAAAAGAAAGATAAGAAACAGGAAGTCCTGAAACAAAAGGTAGATGAGTTGGAGGACAGAGTAAGACGCCAGATGGCGGAATTCGACAATTTCAGAAAGCGGACGGATAAGGAAAAGACGATGATGTTCGAGACCGGAGCCAGAAGCATTATAGAGAAAATACTTCCGGTGGTGGATAACTTCGAAAGAGGTCTGGCGACCATTCCTGAGGAAGAGAAAGGAAGCGCCTTCGCGGAAGGAATGCAGATGATTTATAAGCAGCTCATGACAGAGCTCGATAGCTTGGGAGTAAAGCCGATAGAAGCGATAGGTCAGGAGTTCAATCCGGAATATCATAATGCGGTAATGCAGGTGGAGAGTGAAGAATACGAAACAGGAATTATCGCGCAGGAGCTATTAAAAGGCTATATGTATAGAGATACGGTAGTAAGACACAGCATGGTAGCTGTTGTAAACTAAGCGACAGACAGCGAATAAATTAACGAGCAAATCAATTGAACAATATATTTAGGAGGGCTTAATCATGAGCAAAATTATAGGTATCGATTTAGGAACAACAAATAGCTGCGTAGCAGTTATGGAAGGCGGTAAACCTACCGTCATCGCGAATACAGAAGGCGCAAGAACGACACCGTCTGTTGTAGCTTTTACAAAGACAGGAGAGAGGCTCGTAGGTGAGCCTGCAAAGCGTCAGGCAGTGACCAATGCCGAGAAGACAATCGCTTCTATTAAAAGAGAGATGGGTACCGATAGGGGTTGCACCATCGACGACAAGAAATACTCTCCCCAGCAGATTTCCGCGATGATTCTTCAGAAGTTAAAAGCGGATGCAGAGAGTTACCTTGGAGAAAAGGTTACGGAAGCGGTTATTACCGTTCCTGCTTACTTCAACGACGCACAGCGTCAGGCGACAAAGGATGCCGGTAAGATTGCAGGCCTGGATGTTAAACGTATCATCAACGAGCCTACGGCAGCAGCGCTCGCATACGGATTGGATAACGAAAAAGAACAAAAAATCATGGTATATGATTTGGGAGGCGGTACCTTCGACGTTTCCATCATTGAAATAGGCGACGGCGTTATCGAGGTTCTCGCTACGAACGGTGATACCCGTCTTGGCGGTGATGACTTCGACCAGAAAGTGATCGACTGGATGCTGGCTGAGTTCAAGAAGCAGGAAGGCGTTGACTTATCGAATGATAAGATGGCGCTTCAGAGATTAAAGGAAGCAGCAGAAAAGGCGAAGAAGGAATTATCTTCCGCAACAACCACGAACATTAACCTTCCGTTCATTACAGCTACGGCAGAAGGCCCTAAGCATTTCGATATGAACCTTACAAGAGCCAAATTCGATGAGTTGACACATGACCTCGTAGAGAGAACGGCAGCTCCCGTTCAAAACGCGATGAAGGATGCCGGACTTACCAATTCTGAAATAGGAAAAGTGCTTTTGGTTGGTGGCTCTACACGTATTCCGGCAGTTCAGGAGAAGGTAAAACAGCTTACCGGACAGGAACCGAATAAGAGCCTTAACCCGGATGAATGCGTTGCTTTGGGCGCTTCCATTCAGGGCGGCAAGCTTGCAGGAGATACAGGCGCAGGTGAGATTCTTCTTCTCGATGTTACTCCTCTTTCTCTGTCTATTGAGACAATGGGCGGTGTTGCTACGAGATTAATCGAGAGAAATACGACGATTCCTACAAAGAAGAGCCAGATTTTCTCCACAGCGGCAGATAATCAGACAGCAGTAGATATCAACGTAGTTCAGGGTGAAAGACAGTTTGCCAAGGATAACAAATCTCTCGGACAATTCAGACTGGACGGTATTCCTCCTGCAATGCGCGGAATTCCTCAGATCGAGGTTACCTTCGATATCGATGCTAACGGTATCGTAAATGTATCCGCTAAGGATTTAGGAACCGGAAAAGAGCAGCACATAACCATTACCGCAGGCTCCAACATGTCCGATACCGACATAGATAAAGCGATAAAGGAAGCGGCAGAATACGAAGCGCAGGATAAGAAGAAAAAAGAAGCTATCGACACGAGAAACGAAGCGGATTCCTTTGTATTCCAGACAGAAAAAGCTTTGGCAGATGTAGGCGACAAGATCGATGCATCCGCAAAGAGTACGGTAGAAGCCGATCTGGAAGCGTTGAAGGCAATTCTTGAGAGAACGAAGGACCAGGAAATGTCCGACAGTGACATCGATGAGATGAAAGCTGCAAAGGAGAAACTGATGACAGATGCGCAGGCATTATTCGCAAAGGTTTATGAGCAGGCACAGGGAGCGGCAGGTCCTGATATGAACATGAATGCAGATGCAGATTCTGCTCCGGCTGACGATGTGGTAGACGGAGATTACCGAGAAGTATAAATATAAAATAAGCAATATGGAGAAGTAACCTCCGGATAAAATATGAAGTTCTCCTTATAAGAGGGAATCCTCTGATAAGAGGAACTTCATATCTTGCTTAAAAATTTAATATTTTATAGGTTATATATTTGATGCAATAAAGATGAAATTGTTATATACTTAGAACGATATGTCTAAGAAAGTGGACTTATTCATATTTTTTATAAGTAAAATCTTTAAAGCGATAAAGAGGAGTTAGTTATGGCAGAGCAAAAACGAGACTACTACGAAGTTCTCGGAGTAGATAAAAATGCAGATGAAGCTGCGGTGAAAAAAGCATATCGAGTTCTGGCTAAGAAGTATCACCCAGATATGAATCCGGGCGATAAAGAGGCAGAAAAGAAGTTTAAAGAGGCTTCGGAGGCATATGCCGTACTTAGCGACCCGGAGAAGAAACGTCAATACGACCAATACGGCCATGCAGCATTCGAAGGCGGTGCAGGCGGTTTCGGCGGCTTTGATTTTAACAGCGCTGATTTCGGAGATATTTTTGGAGATATTTTCGGGGATTTCTTCGGCGGCAGCCGCCGGGGAAGAACGAACAGCGGACCTATGAAGGGCGCGAACATACGAACCAGCGTACGCATCACTTTTGAAGAAGCCGTATTCGGCGTGGAAAAGGAAGTGGAGCTTACGCTCAAAGATGAATGTACTACTTGCCACGGCAGCGGAGCAAAGCCGGGAACCAGCCCGGAGACCTGCCCTAAGTGCGGAGGCAAGGGCCAAGTAGTGTTTACGCAACAGTCCTTCTTTGGAACGGTGAGAAATGTGCAGACTTGTCCGGATTGTAACGGAACCGGCAAGGTGGTCAAAGAAAAATGTGTGGATTGTCATGGAAGCGGCTATATTGCTAACAGGAAGAAGATCAAGATATCCATTCCTGCCGGTATCGACAATGGCCAGAGCGTGCGCATAAGGGATAAGGGCGAACCGGGAACCAACGGCGGGCCGAGAGGAGACCTTCTTGCCGAGGTTGTAGTTGGAAGGCATCCCATATTCCAGCGTCAGGAATATAATATATATTCTACCGTACCGATGTCCTTTCCGGTTGCAGCATTAGGCGGCGAAATAGTTATCGACACAGTGGACGGCAAGGTCATCTACGACGTAAAGGCTGGAACACAGACCGATACAAAGATCCGCTTAAAAGGCAAAGGCGTACCGTCACTTCGCAATAAGGAAGTGCGTGGAGATCACTATGTAACGCTGGTAGTGCAAGTGCCTGATAAGCTTTCTAACGAGGCGAAGGAGCTGCTGAAGCAGTTTGATGCGGAAACGGGAAGTACTCTGCGCACGACTCAGAATAATAGTCCCGAGCCGGAAGAAGTGAAGGATAAGAAAAAGAAGTTCTGGAAATAAATTTATGGTTATAAAAAGCCGGGAGGATGATGATTGACTCATACATCCGCCCGGCTTTTTAGTCAGAAGCGCACCGCCTCTAAAAAATCCTATTCATATTCTACAAATTCCCCATATTCCTTCCAAATATTACAAATCCAGGTTTTTCCCTGATTGAAGATAATCTCGTTATCATCTTTATCATAGAACTTAGCAGGGGTATTGTCACCATCATAGCGTTTCCAAGTTCCCTCGATGACCTTCCCGTTTGTAAAAATAAGAGCCTCTCCTTCTCCGTGTACCCCGAAGGCAAGATAATCTTTCTCATCCCGCACCTCTCCGTGACAATATTGAAGTACTACATTGGACACAGCGAGCTGCTCCTTGTTGTATTCGTCGATTTGCTCCTTATCGTCCTGAAAACGATAGTAGAGCTTATCGGAAGAATTGTATTCGAAATACGGATTGTATGCGCCGTAGCCGCCGGCATTGTTTTCCTTTCCTCCGGGATAGATGAGAGTTACATCATCATTTTCCGCATATTCTGCGCGGTTATCATCGGCAATAAAGGTAAACTGCGGAACATAATTTTCATCGTACTGAGTCTCGTATTCATGGCGTTCGATAGCTTTGTTCAAGCCGTCCATAAATAGATATCCGGTAAACTCGGTAGCATAACCAGGTCTGCTGATTCTGCCGAATGCCTCATCGGAAGGATTGTGAATACCCACAACGGCAGCGCTGATATTCTGCACCGTATCTCTGTTAATGAGCTCTTCCACATAAGGTCTGGCAAGGCCCCAGTTGCAGTAAATCGCTTCGTAGCCCATAGCGACATAGATGTAATAATCGCGGCTGCTGCGAACAGGACCGATATGATCCAGCTCGTCATAATCTTCAAAGATAGCCATCAGTCTGGTGATACGTCCTTCTACGGGTGCCTCATAAATGATACCCGCCTTTGAGAGACCGTATTGAGGCATCGCCGGCGTATTGTTAGGTATCATGACAGCCAGGGGGCGTCTGGTAGCTATTTTCTCATCGATCCATTGACCGGTGAGATAGCTCTGCATCTTACCATTCACCACTTCTCTGTCTTCGATAATAGGGAGTCCTTCTTCCTCAGGCTCTTCTACCACTTCCTCCGATTCCGTCACAACTTCCGGCTCTGCCGGAACTTCGTTCACTTCGCCCAGAGGCAATTCGTCTGCTTTATTTTTACCGCAAGCTGTAAAAACAAGAGGAATACATAAAAAAAGAGCATAAAATAAATATTTGTTATTTTTCTTCATTTGCACAATTCCTTTTAATTTTTATTTTAATATGTAAACATTAAAAATAATAAACTACACAGATATTATATAATATCGTGCTAACGCTTGTCTATCGCAGAAATGCGTAGTTTTTTGTAAATTATTGTCAGTCGTTTGCGTCGGCAACGATTCATGCCTTTATAAAAGTTGAAAAAAGTGTTATCATAGCTTAGAAACGCTTGAAAAACGTCAGTTGCAGCAGATAACATATTGTGTTAGCATGCTATAATACAGCAATGATACGATACGGCGATGCCACGATACGGTAATGTTGCGATATGGCGATGCTACGATACGGCAATGCTGCAATACTGCGATGCCACAATATAAAAATGCTGTAATATAGCATAGAAAAAGATTATGGAAAGGCATGGATGATAATATGAGGTGGACGAAATTCAGGATCAAGACATTGACGGAAGCAGAAGACATTATTATAAGCTCTTTGTATGACATCGGCTTAGAAGGTGCGCAGATAGAGGATAAGGTACCGCTTACGGCGGCGGAAAAGGAGCAGATGTTTGTGGATATCCTTCCGGAGACACAGGAAGACGACGGTGTGGCATACCTAAGCTTTTTTGTGGAAGAAAACGAAGATGGGACCTTAAAGGTAAACGGAGGGAATACTACGGGGGAGCAGATTCTTCAATCGGTGAAGAGCGAGCTTGAGGACCTGCGCATGTTCATGGAAATCGGCGAAGGCACGGTAGCGGTGGACAGAACGGAGGACATCGACTGGATCAATAACTGGAAGCAATACTTCCACCAGTTCTATATCGACGATGTGCTCGTTATTCCGTCATGGGAAGAAGTGAAGGCAGAGGACAAAGACAAAATGATTCTCCACATTGACCCCGGAACGGCATTCGGAACAGGAATGCACGAGACCACACAGCTTTGTATCCGCCAGCTTAAGAAATACCTTACGCCGGAGACAAGACTTCTGGATGTGGGAACCGGAAGCGGTATTCTGGCTATCCTGTCACTTATGTTCGGTGCGAAAGAGGCGATAGGAACCGATCTTGACCCCTGCGCGATAGAGGCTACCAGAGAAAATATAAAGGCGAATCATATTTTACCTGAAAAATTCAATGTGATGATAGGAAATATTATTACGGAAAAAGAAGTGCAGGACAAAGTTGGATATGAGTGCTATGATATTGTGGTTGCAAATATTCTGGCGGACGTGCTCGTGCCGCTGACTCCGGTCATCATAAATCAGCTTAAGCCGGGCGGAATCTATATAACCTCAGGCATCATAGATGATAAGGAGACGACGGTAACAGAAGCGGTGGAGGCAGCAGGCCTTCATGTTCTGGAGGTTACCTACCAGGGGGAATGGGTGTCGGTAACCGCACAAAAGTCAAACGTCCCGCAGTAACAGCAAGAATAAAAGCAATAATGGATAAACCGGGAAAGGCATGGTTTTTATATGTATAGTTTTTTTGTAGACCCATCGCAAATACAAGGGAATACGATAATCATAACGGGAAACGATGTAAAGCATATCAAAAACGTCCTGCGTATGAAGGTGGGAGAAGAGCTTTCTGTGCGAAGCGGCGTGGATGAAAGGGAATATCGCTGTGGAATCGAGGCGATGGAGGAAGAGCAGATTGTATGCAGGCTTCGTTTCGTAAAGGAGGAGGGCATGGAGCTTCCCTCCAAGGTATACCTTTTTCAAGGACTTCCCAAAGCGGATAAAATGGAGCTCATCATACAAAAAGCAGTGGAGCTCGGTGTACATGAGATAATACCCGTATCTGCCAAACGTGCGGTGGTAAAGCTGGATGAAAAGAAGGCGAAGGCAAAAAGGGAGCGCTGGCAGGCAATTGCGGAGTCCGCAGCGAAGCAGAGTAAAAGGAGCATCGTCCCTCAGGTCAAGGAGGTCATGACGATGAAGGAGGCGGTCCGTTACGCCGCAGATATAGAGGTGCGCCTCATTCCTTATGAGCTGGCGGAAGGGATGCAAAAAACCAAGGACATCATTTCTTCGTTGAAAAAGGAACAGTCCGTAGCGATATTTATCGGCCCCGAAGGAGGCTTCGAGGAAAGCGAGATAGGAGAAGCGGTGGAAAGCGGAATCGTCCCTGTTACTCTGGGCAAACGCATTCTTCGGACGGAGACCGCAGGGTTCACAGTCCTCGCGTGGATAATGTACCAATTGGAGGAATAGGCATATAGTATAGGTATAAAGCCGAGTTTATAGGCTTTAGCATATAATAGTACGTGAGGAGATAGCAGACATTATGGAAGTATATTTAGATAATTCGGCTACGACAAGATGCTTTGACGATGTGGCGGCCTTGATGACGCAAGCGATGTGCAGGGACTACGGGAACCCGTCCAGCCTGCATTTGAAGGGAGTACAGGCGGAAACTTATATCCGGTATGCCAAAGAAACTATTGCGAAAGCCTTGAAGGTGAATGAAAAGGAAATCTACTTTACTTCAGGAGGAACGGAATCCGACAACATCGCCCTTATAGGAAGCGCTCTTGCAAACCATAGAGCGGGCAGGCGGCTGATAACCACGGAGATAGAGCATCCCGGAATTATGCAGGCGATGAAACATTTGGAAGAACAAGGCTTCCATGTGACCTATCTGCCGGTGGATCAAAATGGAGTCATAAGCTTGGAGGATTTGCGCAGAGCGTTGACGAAAGATACGATACTCGTATCTATCATGCATACGAATAATGAGATCGGTGCATTGCAGCCAATAGAGGAGGCGGGAGCTCTCATTAAGAAAGTAAATCCTAATGCGCTGTTCCATGTGGATGCGGTTCAGGGCTTCGGTAAATTCCGTATTTATCCCAAGAAGATGAATATCGATATGCTTTCCGCCAGCGGACATAAAATTCATGGTCCGAAAGGCGTGGGATTTTTATATATTCAGGAAAACATCAAAATAAAACCGATTATTTTTGGAGGCGGACAGCAAAGCGGCATTCGTTCCGGGACGGAGAACGTACCGGGAATCGCAGGTCTTGGGAAAGCTGTAGAAATGATTTATACTGATTTGGAAGCAGAAGTGAATAAGCTGTATGGTCTGAAGCAGCTATTCACAGACGGAGTTACGAAGCTGGATAATGTCACCGTCAACGGATTGACAGGAAGGGACAGTGCGCCCCACGTGGTCAGCGTATCGGTGAGAGGAATTAGAAGTGAGGTGCTTTTGCATGCCTTGGAGGACAGGGGAATCTACGTGTCGGCGGGAAGTGCGTGCTCGGCACGCAAGCCACAGCCCTCTGCGACGCTCAAAGCTATCGGGTTGGAAAAAGAATTGTTGGAATCCACCTTACGTTTCAGTTTTTCGGTCTTTACAACTGCGGAGGAAATCGATTATACTTTACAGGCGATGTATGATATAATACCGATGCTTCGCAAATATACGAGGCATTGACAGTGAAGATATAGGACCCGCGGCATAACGGCCGCGGGCAGAAAGATTGGAAACAAAAGATTTCCAATTGTCCCATTTGTTCGGTTTCCCCGATTTTCAGGCGGTGACAGGAATGAGTAAAGAATGTTTATGGAGGAATACTTATGTTTACAGCTTTTTTAATAAAATATGCTGAAATAGGTGTAAAAGGAAAAAACCGATATATTTTTGAAGATGCTCTCGTGCAGCAAATAAAATATGCGGTAAAAAGATGTGACGGTGAATTTAAAGTCTACCGTACGGAGGGAAGAATATATGTAGAGGCCTTATCCGAATTTGACTTCGACGAAGTAGTGGACAACCTAAAGACGGTATTTGGAATTTCAGGCATATGCCCTGTTGTCTATGTGGAAGACGAAGGATTTGAAAAGCTTGGTGAGGATGTTTTAAAATACATCGGGGAAGTGTATCCCGAAAAGGATAAGACCTTTAAGGTATGCGCCAGAAGGGCGAGGAAGAATTATCCTTTGACCTCAATGGAAATCAACAGCGAAATGGGCGGCATAATTCTGGATAATTGCCCCAAGATGCGGGTGGACGTGCATAAGCCCGATATTATGCTGCACATTGAAATCAGAGAGAAAATATACATTTACTCCAATATCATTCCCGGTCCCGGCGGAATGCCCGTAGGCACGGGGGGGAAAGCGATGCTTCTTTTATCGGGCGGCATCGATTCTCCGGTAGCAGGCTATATGATAGCGAAGCGCGGTGTGAAAATCGACGCGGTATATTTCCATGCGCCTCCGTATACGAGCGAAAGAGCGAAGCAGAAGGTAGTAGATCTGGCAAGGCTGGTTTCTCGCTATACCGGTCCTATATATCTGCATGTTATCAACTTCACCGATATACAGCTTTATATTTATGAAAAATGCCCTCATGACGAGCTGACGATTATCATGCGCCGTTATATGATGCGCATCGCAGAAAAAATCGCGCAGGATACGGGATGTTTGGGACTGATTACAGGTGAGAGCATCGGACAAGTCGCTTCCCAGACAATGCAAAGCCTTGCGGCGACCAACGAAGTATGCACAATGCCGGTATACCGGCCGCTTATCGGCTTCGATAAGATGGAAATCGTAGAACTATCGGAGAAAATCAATACGTATGAGACCTCCATACTTCCCTACGAGGACTGTTGCACGATTTTTGTGGCAAAGCATCCGGTGACTAAGCCGAATCTGAATATTATAAAGAAGCATGAAGAAAATCTGGAAGAGAAAATTGCCGAGCTGGTGGAGACTGCGCTTAAGAATGACGAACTGATCATTGTAAGATAGAAATGAAAAACGTGAACAAAAGTGTGCTTCGTTCACGCCAGTGGTCAAGTACCTTGGCAGCACAGCTTTTGTTCCGCGCGCGTAGGAGCGCATGTATTGTTTATGTGATAGGAGCGCTTTCCTATTACATAAAAAAGCATTCGGATTAATTTCCGAATGCTCTTCATTACTTTGTCATATTGTTCAGCTTATGCTGAGTAATTGCTAAGTTTGATACCAGCAATTATTAAATCATGTAAGGCTTTAATGCATTGAGTACTTCTTCTGCATTGTCTTCTGCATGAACATTCAGGTCGATCGGTTTTGACAGATCCAAGCTGAAGATGCCCATAATGGACTTTGCGTCAATAACATATCTGCCGGATACTAAATCAAAATCATAATCGAATTTTGTGATATCATTTACAAAAGATTTTACCTTATCAATAGAATTTAAAGAAATCTGAACTGTTTTCATTGGTTTCTACCTCCTTGATGTTTTCATACCTTCTGTTTATTATACTAACGGGTGAGCCGGTAAAAGTCAATGCTAAAACAATACAAAAAAAGTGAGGAATAATATGAAATGTGTAGCATTACATAACCTGGGCTGTAAAGTCAACGGATATGAAATGGACGTAATGCAACAAATGTTACAAGAAAAAGGATACAAAATTGTATCATTTGATGAATGGGCGGATATATATATCGTAAATACGTGTACAGTTACCAATATCGCGGATCGAAAAAGCAGACAAATGCTTCATAAAGCGCGTAAATTGAACCCTGAGGCCGTGGTCGTTGCGGCGGGCTGTTACGTGCAAACGGGGAAAGAAGACGTGCTGAAGGACGTAGGCGTAGACTTGGCAATCGGAAATAATAAGAAAAAAGAACTGCTTCCCATTCTGGAAAAATTCCTGGAAGAAAAAAGCGGAGAAACAAACGAAAAAACGAGCACCAGCTTTAAGACCCTTGACGATACAACGATAATTGACATAGGAAAAACAAAAGAATTTGAAAATATGCAGCTAAAACAGACTTCTGGAAATACCCGAGCCTATATTAAGATTCAGGACGGGTGCAACCAATTTTGTTCCTATTGCATTATCCCTTATGCGAGAGGCAGGGTAAGAAGCAGAAAAGAAGAGGATATTCTGGAGGAAATAACCGGACTTGCCGGAAGAGGATATAAAGAGGTGGTGCTGACCGGGATTCATATCAGTTCCTATGGAACAGATTTCGGTGAACCGGCCCTGCTTGCGCTTATAGAGAGCATCCACGGAGTGGACGGAATCGAAAGAATCCGTTTAGGCTCGCTGGAGCCAGGAATCGTTACGCAGGAGTTTGCTGCCAGGCTAAGAGCGCTTCCCAAATTCTGCCCGCATTTCCATCTATCCCTTCAAAGCGGCTGCGACGAGACTCTCAAAAGGATGAATAGGAAATACACCTCGGGGGAATACTACGAAAAAGTGGAGCTGCTGCGCCAAATATTCGACCGTCCGGCCATTACCACGGACGTCATTGTAGGTTTTCCCGGAGAAACGCAGGAAGAATTTGATATCACAAGAAAATACCTGGAAAAAATAAAGCTTTATGAAATGCACATTTTCAAATATTCCAAAAGGAAAGGTACCCGTGCGGCAGAAATGAAGGAGCAGGTGCCGGATGAAGAAAAGACAAGAAGGAGCAACCTTCTGCTTTCCATGGAAAAGGAATATTCTCAGGATTATAGGACCGACTACATAGGAGAAGAAGTAGAGGTGCTGTTCGAGGAAGAAAAAGTGATAGACGGAGTATGCTATCAGACGGGACATACCAGGCAATATGTTAAAGTGGCGAAGCGGGGTGAGGCCGGCCTGTCTAACCGATTGATAAAGGGAAAAGCTGCAGGCTTCTTGCAGGAGGACATGCTGTTCATTGAGTAGAAAACACGGAAAAACATCCGATAAAATAAATAAGCAATCATTAAATTAATGTAAATTGATTGAATTTTCTGAACGAATAGGGTAATATGGTGATTAGAAAGAGTTAACTGGCGACAATAGATAAGGGCGTGATTATATGCAGGATTTTGGAAATACACAATTTTTTAGCGTGGAGACCGAGCCGGAGACAGGCGTGGAAGTAGTCTTGGCCACGGTATATGAAGCATTGACGGAAAAAGGATATAATCCGGTGAATCAGATCGTAGGGTATATTATGTCCGGAGACCCCACATATATTACAAGCCATAGAAGTGCGAGAAGCCTTATCATGAAAGTAGAAAGAGACGAGCTGGTAGAAGAGCTGCTTACGAAATATATCGAGGCGAAACACTGGAAAAACGAGTAAAGAACATTTGTGGAAGGATATAAAAGGGTGAATCCATGCGTATCATGGGCTTGGATTTCGGGTCGAAGACGGTAGGAGTGGCAATCAGCGACGCTTTGCTTCTCACTGCTCAGGGCATTGAAATCATAGAGAGAAAAGAAGAGAATAAATTACGAAGGACATTGGCTCGCATAGAGGAGCTGATTGCAGAATATGAAGTAGAAGAAATCGTGCTGGGGCTTCCAAAGAATATGAACGATACGCTGGGCGTACGTGTGGAGCTTTCCATGGATTTCAAGGATATGCTGGAACGCAGAACAGGGCTGCCTGTCAAGATGTGGGACGAGAGGCTCACTACCGTTGCGGCAGACAGAGTAATGAAGGAAGCCGGAATACGGCGGGAGCATAGGAAGGAGCATGTGGATAGAATTGCTGCATGCTTTATATTGCAAGGGTATTTGGATTACCGTAAGAACGAGGAGAACAAGTAGTGGATAAAATAATTTTTAAACCGGAGAACGAGGAGCCGGTTGAATTTTATGTGTTGGAACAGACGAAGATAGGAGGCTGTCAGTACATTCTTGTGACAGAGCAGGAAGAGGGAGACAGTGACGCATTGATTTTGAAAGATATCTCTGCACCGGAGGAGCCCGAGGCGATTTATGAAATCGTGGAAGATGATACGGAGCTTAATGCCGTTGCAGCAGTTTTTGAAAATATACTGGAGGATATTGAACTTTCCTGATGGAAAAATAAGGAAAGGCGACCGAGGCAGAAAGCTGTCTTAAGACAGTTGTAAAGGGGAGGGTAACTGTGACGGTACTGGACAGTTACAAGGGATGATAGCAAATGGGAGTGGATAGAGAGCAGTTTAAACAGTTGTTGAAGGATAAAGGTTTAAAGGTAACTACCCAGAGGCTTCTTGTATTGGAAGCTCTTGCTGCATGCCCCGACAGACATCTGACCGCGGAAGAAATTTATGAAATGGTAAAAGCAGACTATCCCGAGATAGGGCTTGCTACTGTTTATAGAACGATACAGATACTTTTAGAGCTGCATTTAATTGATCGCATCAATTTGGACGACGGTTTTGTTCGTTATGAAATCGGAAATGTGGGAAGGGGTACGGCAAAACACCATCACCATCATTTGATTTGCATAAATTGTGGTAAAGTGAATTCCTTTGAGGACGACTTACTCGAGGAATTGGAAGAAAAGATTACAAGGACGACCGGATTCCATGTGGTAGATCATGAAGTAAAACTCTACGGGTACTGTGCAGAATGTGGAGGAAAAATTGATTGAAAAAAAGTGAAAATGTGAATGTTTCCAAGCTAAAGATAATTCCGTTAGGTGGCTTGGAGCAGATTGGTATGAATATTACTGCCTTCGAATATGAAGACAGTATTGTTGTGGTGGACTGCGGTCTTTCGTTCCCGGACGATGATATGCTGGGAATCGATTTGGTAATACCGGATACCACCTATTTGAAGGATAATATCGATAAAGTAAAAGGCTTTATGATTACCCACGGGCATGAGGACCATATTGGTGCGCTGCCTTATGTGCTGCGTGAAGTCAACGTTCCTATCTATGCGACGAAACTGACCATGGGTATTATAGAAAATAAGCTAAAGGAGCATAACCTCGTTGGAAACACCAAAAGAAAAGTCGTTAAATTTGGTCAATCCATCAATTTAGGACAGTTCCGTATAGAATTTATTAAAACGAACCATAGCATTGTAGATGCCGCTGCACTTGCTATTTATTCTCCTGCGGGAATCGTAGTGCATACGGGAGACTTTAAAGTAGATTATACTCCGGTATTCGGGGATGCTATCGATTTGCAGAGATTTGCAGAAATAGGGAAAAAAGGTGTTCTGGCGCTTATGTGCGACAGTACCAACGCGGAGCGTCCGGGGTTTACCCAATCCGAAAAGACGGTGGGAAAAACTTTCGATACGATTTTTACAGAGCATATGGATACGCGTATTATCGTCGCTACCTTTGCTTCCAATGTAGACCGCGTGCAGCAGATCATCAATTCTGCGTACAAATTTGACAGAAAAGTTGTAGTGGAAGGCCGAAGTATGGTAAATATCATCGAGACGGCGACCACTCTTGGTTATTTGGATATTCCGGATAAGACGCTGATCGACATCGAGCAGCTTAAGAACTATCCTGCGGAGAAGACAGTTATCATCACTACGGGAAGTCAGGGAGAAAGCATGGCGGCGTTGAGCCGAATGGCGGGAAATATTCATAAGAAGATATCTATTTGCCCCGGCGATACGGTTATCTTCTCATCCAACCCGATTCCGGGAAATGAGAAGGCAGTAACAAATGTTATCAATGAGCTGCTTGTAAAAGGAGCTGATGTAATTTTCCAAGATGTCCATGTATCAGGACATGCCTGCAGAGAAGAAATCAAGCTTATTTATACCTTGGTACATCCCCAATATGCTATTCCTGTTCATGGTGAATACAAACATTTGAAGGCGCAGGCCAAGATTGCAAGTGAGCTTGGTATTGCGAAGGAAAATATATTCATTTTGCGTTCCGGCGATGTGCTGGAGATGGATAAGGATGAAGCGAAGGTAAGCGGAAAAGTTCCGGTAGGAGAGGTCCTTGTAGATGGATTGGGCGTCGGAGACGTAGGAAATATTGTGCTGAGAGACCGTCAGCATCTTGCGGAGGACGGCATTCTCATCGTTGTTTTAGCGCTGGATCAGCATTCCGATCAACTGGTATCGGGACCGGATATCGTTTCGAGAGGATTCGTATATGTGAGAGAATCCGATCAACTGATGGAAGAGGCTAGGAAGGTGGTGGACGATGCAGTTCACGGCTGTCTGGGCAGAGGAGTCAGCGATTGGGGGAAAATTAAGTCTAATATTAAGGATTCCCTCAGCGACTACGTTTGGAAAAAGACGAAGCGCAGGCCGATGATTCTTCCGATTATTATGGAAGTTTAAGTATGGAGTGTGAGAAGAGATGACGGATAACAGTATGCAGGGCGCAGCCATGGAATTTGTGGGTGCGGTCAGAGAATCAACTGAATACTGTGAATATGTTATGCAGCTTAAAAAGATAAAGATGCAGCCGGAGCTGTATTTGAAGGTCAATGAGTTCAGGCGTAAGAATTTTATGTTTCAGAACGAAGAGGAAGCGGAAGATCTTTTAGAGCGCATGGAGGAATTGGATAAAGAGTATGAGAGCCTGAGGGAGATTCCGCTTGTGTCGGATTTTTTGGCGGCGGAGACCTCCTTCTGCAGAATGATGCAGGAGGCCACCGAGCTGATAGTAAAAGAACTGGATTTTCAATAAGGCTTTGGCAAGGCGGCGGTTGCGAAACTGGTACATAAAATTGGCAAGGGTTACGAGTTTCGCAACTGTCTAAGCTGTGGAGCGGTTTGAAAGGAGCATAGTTATAAATATGAATACCAAACAATTGATAGGGACTGTATTTGATACGGCATTGAAGATAGTCATTATAATAGTGGTGGTTATGTTCACTTATAAATATGCGACGGATGCTTATAACTTTGGATATCGTATTTTTACTGAAGAGCCGGTAGCGGCGGAGGGGAATGCGAAAGTTATTAGTATAGCTATTACGGAAGAAGCCGGTACCATGGATATCGGAGAGGTGCTGGAAGAGAAGGGTCTGATTAATGACTCGAAAGTGTTCTATGCACAGGAATTGATTTCTGAGTATCATGGGGAACTCAAACCGGGAATTTATGAGCTGAGCAGCGATATGACGGTTAAGGAGATGCTGGAAATCATGTCTGCCGGAGATAAATCTGAAGAGGCTTCATCGGGAGTTTCCGCTGCAGAAGGAGCTTCGGAAGCTGACACGCCGGAAGGAACAGCGGGGGATGCAGGTGCAGAAGGTTCGGAGACTCCGGAAGATGCCACGGATGCGGAGTAAGTGAAGAAATGATTACAGATGAAAGAATCAGCACTTTTATTAACTCTTTTGACAGAGGAAATACGGAGCTTTTGAATGAAATAGAGGATGAGTGTAAGAAGACGAATGTGCCGGTAATCCGTACACAGATGCAGAGCCTGCTTCGGTTACTATTGGCGGTGAACAGGCCGCAGGATATTCTGGAGGTGGGGACGGCAATCGGTTTTTCCGCACTTCTTATGAGCGAATATGCGCCGGAAGGCTGTAAGATAACGACGATAGAAAAGTATGAGAAGAGGATTCCTATAGCGAAGGAAAATTTCAAAAGGGCGGGGAAAGAAGACGCTATTACGTTGCTGGAGGGTGACGCGACGGAGATTTTACGAGAGCTTGAGGGAAGCTATGATTTTATTTTTATGGATGCTGCAAAGGGGCAGTATATTCATTTTTTGCCTGATATATTGCGGTTGCTGAAGACGGGCGGGCTGCTGGTCTCGGATAACGTCCTGCAGGATGGGGACATTATCGAGTCGCGCTTTGCGGTGACTAGAAGGGATAGAACGATTCATTCCAGAATGCGGGAGTACCTTTATGAACTGAAGCATAACGAGCAGCTTGAAACAGCGATTCTTCAAGTGGGAGACGGCGTTACCGTAAGTGTGAAATTGTAGATGTATGTAAGTGCGGAGAACACATTGCGAAAAAGATGAAGCATTGTGTGTGGCGCAAGGAAGAAAGGATTGATTATTTAATGAAAAAACCAGAGCTTTTGATTCCGGCAGGGAGTCTGGAAGTGCTGAAAACGGCGGTTGCTTATGGCGCCGATGCCGTATATATCGGTGGAGAGGCCTTCGGGCTTCGTGCTAAAGCAAAGAACTTCAGTATGGAGGACATGGCAGAAGGGATAAAGTTTGCTCATGCTCATGGAGCGAAGGTCCATGTTACGGCTAATATACTGGCGCACAATGAGGACTTGGATGGTGTAAGAGAATATTTTCATGAGCTTAAAAAGATAAGACCGGACGCGCTCATTATTGCGGATCCGGGCGTTTTTATGATGGCGAGGGAAATTTGTCCTGAGATAGATATTCATGTTTCTACGCAGGCCAATAATACCAATTATGAAACCTTTAAATATTGGTATGCACAAGGAGCAAAGCGTGTCGTTTCAGCAAGAGAGCTTTCTTTGGCGGAGATAAGAGAAATAAGAAATAAGGTTCCGGCGGAGTTGGAAATAGAAAGCTTTATTCATGGAGCGATGTGCATTTCTTATTCGGGCAGATGCCTGCTCAGCAGCTATTTTACGGGCAGGGACGCTAACCGGGGAGCCTGTACCCATCCGTGCCGCTGGAAATATTCGATAGTGGAGGAAAAAAGGCCGGGGGAATACATGCCGGTATATGAAAATGAAAGGGGTACCTACATTTTTAACTCCAAGGATTTGTGTATGATAGAGCATATTCCTGAAATGATAGAGGCGGGTATCGACAGCTTTAAGATAGAAGGAAGAATGAAAACAGCGCTCTATGTGGCAACGGTAGCGAGGACATATCGGAAGGCGATTGACGATTATCTGGAGTCGGAGGAAAAATATCTTACCAATATGGAATGGTATAAGGCGGAAATCGCCAAATGTACCTACCGCCAGTTTACCACCGGCTTTTATTTTGGTAAGACGGATGAAAATACTCAGATTTATGATTCCAATACGTATGTGAACGAATATATCTATTTAGGAACTGTGGAAGAAGTAGATGATAGGAGTCGTGTCCGCATTACGCAGCGCAATAAGTTCTGTGTAGGCGATGCTATTGAAATAATGAAGCCGGATGGCACAAATGTACCGGTTACGGTGTTGTCCCTTACCACGCAGGACGGGGAAGCAGTGGAGAGTGCGCCTCATTCGAAGCAGGTGTTATACGTAGAGCTGACGGGCATGGCAGAGAAAAACGATATTCTTAGAATAGAAGCGCCTAAAGAAGAAAAGGACCGTCTGTAAAAAAGTTATTGTTCGCACAGTAGCTTAACACTTACTGTTAAGCTACGTAAGAACGTAATGCAAGAGATGATTTCTGCTTCGCGGAGCTAATTTACATATAGAAATCATGCGTTGCTGAGAACGGAGTGAACAGTAACGTAAAAAGCCGGTCAAAAAAAGGATTGACTCGCAATTCTTTCATATTGTACAATGTGAACAGTAAACCGACGGAAAATGACTTGTTTTTTACAATATTCAATAAAGTTGAAAATAGGGGGTTGCAATTTTGCAGACAATAGAGTATCTTATAGAAAACGAAGGGAAACCTTCCGGTATAAGGTATCTTGAACGAGGATGTTCCAAAGGTTTTTTTGGGGCATTTTTTTTATACCATAGAGACCTTGTTGTGTCGCAGGTGGTGAGAGGCGAACTATGAAAAACGAAAGGGAGCAAAAAAATGAGCGAAGTTTTTAATGTGGAAAAGATTTTTGCAGAAAATGTATTTACTCTCGGTAAAATGAAAGAGCGTTTACCAAAAAATGTGTTCAAGGAAGTAAAGAAGGTTATGGAGCAGGGTGAGGAGCTCTCTCTCTCAGCGGCAGATGTCGTAGCTAAGGCGATGAAGGACTGGGCAGTGGAGAACGGCGCCACTCACTATACACATTGGTTTCAGCCGCTTACGGGCATTACGGCTGAAAAGCACGATTCTTTTGTGACACATCCGGATGAAGAGGGCAGAATGCTCATGGAATTCTCCGGCAAAGAGCTGATCAAGGGAGAGCCTGATGCATCTTCTTTTCCTTCAGGAGGACTTCGTTCTACCTTTGAAGCGAGAGGCTATACCGCATGGGATATTACCTCTCCGGCCTTTTTGAAAGAAGCGGGAACGGGTGTAATTCTTTGTATCCCTACGGCATTTTGTTCCTATAAAGGAGAAGCTTTGGATAAGAAAACTCCCCTTTTGAGGTCAATGGAAGCGGTTAGTGAGCAGGCACTTCGTATCGTCAGACTTTTCGGCAATACGCAGGCGAAGAAGGTAGTTGCCAGCGTGGGTGCGGAGCAGGAATATTTCCTTGTGGATAAAGATAAATATTTACAAAGACCTGATCTTATCTTCGCGGGACGTACTTTATTCGGCGCACCGGCTCCTAAAGGACAGGAGATGGAGGATCACTATTTCGGTGTAATCAGAGAGCGCATCGGCGCGTACATGAAGGATTTGAACGAAGAGCTTTGGAAGCTTGGAGTAACGGCTAAGACACAGCACAATGAGGTTGCGCCTGCGCAGCATGAGCTGGCTCCCGTTTATGAAACTGCCAATATTGCAGTAGACCATAACCAGGTTGTTATGGAGACCATGAAGAGGGTGGCGATTCACCATGACCTCAGGTGTCTGCTCCATGAGAAACCCTTTGCGGGAGTGAACGGTTCCGGTAAGCACAATAACTGGTCTCTCGGTACAGATAACGGCGTGAATTTGCTCGATCCCGGCGATACCCCCAACGAGAACATTCAGTTCTTGCTGGTGCTGGCCTGCATTATGAAGGCTGTGGACACTCACGGTGATTTGCTTCGCCAGAGTGCGTCGGATGTAGGAAACGACCATAGGCTTGGAGCCAATGAAGCGCCTCCGGCAATTATTTCTATTTTTCTCGGGGAACAGCTTGAGGATGTGGTAAGGCAGCTTGTAGAGACAGGCATTGCGGAAACGTGCAAGGAAGGCGGTGTATTGAAGACAGGCGTGTCCTATCTTCCTGATCTTGTAAAGGACGCTACAGACAGAAACAGAACGTCACCCTTCGCATTTACGGGAAATAAGTTTGAGTTCCGTATGGTAGGCTCTGCTGATTCCGTAGCCAGTCCGAATACTACTCTTAATGCAATTGTGGCTGAGGTATTCTGCGAAGCGGCGGATATACTGGAGAAGGCTGATGACTTCGATTTGGCAGTACATGATTTAATAAAGGAATACATGAACAAGCATCAGAGAATTATCTTCAACGGCGACGGATATTCCGAGGAATGGGTAAAAGAGGCTGAGAGAAGAGGGCTTCCCAATATTAAGAGCATGGTGGAGGCTGTAGATACTCTGACTACGGAGAAGTCGGTGAAGCTATTTGAAAGATTCGCAATCTTCACGAAGGCTGAACTGGAATCCAGAGAAGAGGTTCTCTATGAAACATATGCGAAGACAATTAATATTGAGGCTCTTACCATGATCGATATGGCTTCCAAGCAGATTATTCCGGCAGTTATGAGATACACGAAGACCCTTGCGGATACCGTGATTGCAGTAAAGGAAGCAGGTGCGGATGCATCTGTTCAGTCGGAGCTGTTAGGCAGCATCTCTAAGAAATTAGTCGAAATGAAAGCGGCGTTGGCAAAGCTGGAGGAAATCGAACAGCAGGCAAGTGCTATGCCGGAGGGCAAGGAGCAGGCATTTTTCTACAAGGACCAGGTGGTGGAGGCTATGGAAGCCTTAAGAGTGCCGGCTGATGAGTTGGAGAAGCTTGTGGATAAAGAGGTTTGGCCCATTCCGACTTATGCGGATTTGCTGTTTGAAGTATAAGGGCTCAATATGTAGGGTTAAAGAATAAATAAACAAGAGACTGGCAGATCAGCTTTGTAAGCATTGGCCGGTCTCTTATTGTTATATTATAGGAAATACTTTGCCACAGAAGATATATTGAATTCTGAAGCATTTGGATTCTTTCGGAAAGGTGGATATAAAATGTTTGTTTTCTGTCAATTTCTCCCTGCAAGCCTAGAGCGAATATAGTCTATTAGTAATTATAAAATAATCCTACAATAAAACTACAAAAAATTCGAAATAAGTCTTGCAATATGAAAATGATTCGTGTATAATACCAAAATGTAGCGTATAAATAACGCGCTGCTAAATGATATAGGGCTATCGCCAAACGGTAAGGCAACGGACTCTGACTCCGTCATCTCAAGGTTCGAATCCTTGTAGCCCTGCTTGAAAGACTCAACCGAATCATTCGGTTGAGTCTTTTTATGCGAGAAATATGCAGATGGTACGAAGTTCATAAAACAAGCAGGAATCGTACGTACTTGATTTAAGGATGGCAGGATTTATTCAGATAGCTCCTCCACCATCCGATATCCAACTCCCATTTCTGTAAGGATATATTTAGGGGCACCGGGATTTACTTCTATTTTCCTTCGGATATTTGCCATATTTACACGCAGAGTATGACTTTCATCCGTGTAGATACCCCAAATTTCCCGTATAATAAAATCATGTGTTAATACCTTTCCGGCATTTTTAGAAAGTAAAACCAAAATTTTATATTCGATAGGGGTCAGATGTATGTTTTCTCCGGCTCTGCATACGATTCTTTTATTATAATCTATTTCCAGATTTCCGACAGAAAAGTTTTCTGCTTCTAAGCCGTTCATAGCGATAACCTGAGTGCTATGACGTATAGCTGTTCGTATACGGGCAAGCAGTTCAGATGTTCCGAAAGGTTTTACAATATAGTCATCGGCGCCTAAATCAAGAGCTGCTACTTTTTCTCGCTCATGTCCACGAGCCGATACAACAATAATGGGTATTTTTGACCAGTTTCGTATTTTCTTTAGTATCTCCATTCCATCCATATCGGGCAACCCCAAATCTAAAAGAACAATGTCGGGGATGTGAGATGTAAAAAGGGACAGCCCTTCCTTCCCTGTTTTAGCTTTTACGACATGGTAATCATTTGAGGTTAATACGGCAGAAATAAAGCTGCAAATCGCCTCCTCATCCTCGATAATTAAGATCAGTGGTTTTATGTCCAATTTCATTCACTTCCTTTCAATGGTAAGGTAAAGCAAAATACTGCTCCGCCGCCGTTTCTGTTCTCCACTTCTAATTTGCCCCTATGTGCGTTTATAATTGTTTTGCAAATAGACAGGCCGATTCCCATCCCTCTTGAAGCATCAGCGATTTTATTATCGCTTGGCTTATTGCTTGTGAATAAATAAGGGAAATCCTCGTTAGAAATACCCTTCCCCCGATCCAGCACTTCGAATTTAGCACATTTCCCTTCTTTTTCCAAATTGATTTCAACAGAAGAATTATCAGGAGAATATTTTATGGCATTTTCCAGAAGATTCATTATTACTTGTACGATTAAAGTACCATCCATTGGAACTTCTAAAAATTCGTCAGGGACATGCACAATAATTTCCCGCCGGGGAAATCTGAGCTTAATTCTGCTGACGGCTTCACCTACAACTTCTTCAGCCGCCTCCGGACTCATTACAAGATTGGATGCATTCTCATTGATACGTGTCACGGATAGCAGGTTTTCTACCATGCGGATGAGCCATTGGGATTCTTCCTGTATATTGGCTATCAGGCTATCTCTTGTGGCTTCGTCAAGGCCCCTTTTATTTTCACGTATTACGGAGCTGGCACCTAAAATGCCTGCAAGAGGAGTCCGCAAATCATGTGATATTGCCCTTAAGAGCGTACTGCGCATTTTTTCCTTTTCCGACTCTACCATAATATTGCGCTGTTCATCGGAAAGGCGCTGTCTTTCCAAGGCCATAGCCACTTGTGATGCTATCATGCGCAAAAACAAACGCGCATTATGATCAAGCTCTTCTTTTGCACACGAAATACCCCAAACAGCGAGAACTCTTCCCTGAGAGATGATAGGCATGTAAAATGCGGCTGCTCCCATTAGAGTATCTGTTCCTGCACCAGCACGTTTCTGATTAAGGAATACCCAATGAGCAACTGCTTTTTCATCGGGCGAATTTAAAACGGAAGCATTAATATCATTTGCAGCTTGCATCACGACTCCATTTTCGCCTTGTTCGGGGTCAACAGTAAAAAATACGATGGAACGCTCAAACAGCCTGACTACATAGTCGTTCATAAGAGAAACAATTTTATCAAGATCTCTTGTGGCAAGAAGCTTTTTGTTAATTTCATATAAGACTTCCGTGCGATGCTCTCTTTTTACAGCCAGTCTTGCTTCTGACTTGATCCGTACGGTTAAAGTACTTGTGATTAAGGCGACCAATAACATTACGATGAACGTGAGGGAGTAGCTGGACTGTATCGCATCCAATGTAAAGTAGGGTTCTGTAAAAAAGAAATTAAAAGTCAGGACGCTAATCACTGAAGAAATAATTCCGTATACATACCCTTCGGTAACCCGTGAAATAAGGAGTACAGAAAAAATATAAACCATAATAATATTCTGGTTCATAATATCGAATCGGCGAAGTCCAAAGGACAACAGAGTAGCAAATACCAAAATTGAAAATGATTTAACACAATCTACCAAAGAAAAGTGAAAAACTTTATTTCTGGACTTTTTGTAAGGCTTTTTATAGTTGCGTTTAACAGCTGTTCCGGGAATGATATGAATTTCTATGCTAGGCAAGAGTGAAATCAGTTTATCCTCAAAATCTATGTCGAACAGATTCTTCAGCGTTTTTTTGTTCCTGCTTTTACCGATTACAATATTTGTGATGCCGGAAAGCTTCGCATATTCCGATATGACTACGGCTATATCATGCCCCGTCAGGTTAACGATTTCCGCGCCAAGCTTTTCTGCTAAGTCTATATTGGCCCTAATGGTTTTTTGCTGTTCCGGCGTAAGATGTTCACTTTCCGTATTTTCAACATATAGCGCCACCCAACTGGCGTGGAATGCTTCAGCGGCTCTTGCTGTCCAGCGGATGCATTTTGCAGAGGAAGGAGAAGAGCCGAAACAAACAAGCATCTTGGTATTAGCCATTTTATCGGATAAGCTTCGCTCATTTTGATTTTCGTAACTGATTTTATCCGCAGTACATCGCAGGGAAATTTCTCGCAAAAGCCGCATATTTTCTCGTGTGAAGAAGTTTTGCAGTGCATTTTCCGCCCGGTCGGGACGATATATCTTTCCGCCTTCAAAACGGCGCAGAAGTTCTTCCGGCTCAATATCGACCAGCTTAATTTCTTCGGCACGGTCAAAAATATAATCCGGAACTGTTTCTTGAATCTTGATTTTGGTAATGTTCTCCACTACATCATTGAGGCTCTCCATATGCTGGACATTGACGGTGGTATAAACGTCAATTCCCGCAGCCAGAAGTTCTTCGATGTCTTGATACCTTTTTTTGTTTCTTTCACCTTCCGCATTGGTGTGGGCCAGTTCATCGACAAGAATCAATTCCGGTTTACGTTTCAGCGCTTCATCCAAGTCAAATTCCTTTAATTCTATGTCTCGGTATGATACAGTTTTAGGCAGGATAACCGGAAGACCATGCAATTTCTGCATGGTCTCAGGACGAGTATGGGGTTCAATATAACCAACCACAACATCCATTCCACCTCGATAACGGTCTTGGGCGTCATCTAACATGGCATAAGTTTTTCCGACACCGGCTGCATATCCGAAAAATATTTTTAACTTGCCCATCGATTGCTTTTGATGCGCATGAATCTGCTCTAAAATTTTTTCGGGGTCAGGTCTTTGATCAAATGATTCCATCCGAAATTCACCACCTTATATCCAAAAATAATATCACTTTTTAAAATTAAAGCAACCCATCCAACGCTAAATTGACTTTTAATACATTAACGGCCGGTTCGCCGATAAATCCTAAGAAGCGCTTGCTTGTATAATCTTCAATGATATGCCGTATTTCATCCTCTGTCATATTTCTGGTTTGTGCAATTCTTTCAATCTGATATTCTGCTGCTTCCGGAGTAATATTAGGGTCAATACCACTGCCCGAGGCTGTAACTAAATCCATTGGAATATCCGCCGTATTGTCGGGATCAAAGGAGTGCCACCAGTCGATACGTTCTTGAATAAGCGTTTGCTGCTCTTGGCTGGAAGGAGAAAGATTTGATGTTCCGGCCGGCCTTCCTATCAGGTATTCAGGCAACTTAAAATCTTGTGCAATTAGCCCGGAACCATATTCTTTTTGTGTTCCGTCTTTTAGTGTGATGATTATCGCGCTGCCATTTGCCTGTTTTGAAAAAAAGAGCTGAGAAATACCCGTAATTGCAGCCGTATAAATAATTCCGCACAAAAAAGTCATGATGCCAAAGCATATAATTGCAGATTTTAATAAATTATTATTTTTCATAGTTATAAACCTCCTTAAACCAGACCGAAAACGGTCAGCAGCATATCAATAAGTTTAATTGCAAGAAAGGGAGCAGCAATTCCGCCCAATCCGTAAATGAGCAGATTTTTTTTCAATAGTTTGCCGGCTGGCAGTTCGCGGTATTTGACACCTTTAAGTGCCAGGGGAATTAATGCAATAATAATCAGAGCGTTATAAATGATTGCGGAAAGCATGGCACTTGCAGCACTGGTCAGCCCCATAAAATTCAAGGCCGAAAGCTGTGGATAGATGCCAAAAAACAATACCGGAATGATTGCGAAATACTTTGCCACATCATTTGCCACACTAAAAGTAGTTAAGGAACCTCTGGTCATTAACAACTGTTTGCCAATTCGGACGATGTCGATCAGTTTGGTGGGGTTAGAATCCAAATCCACCATGTTTCCGGCTTCTTTTGCCGCTTGAGTCCCTGTATTCATGGCAACGGCAACATCAGCCTGTGCCAATGCCGGAGCATCGTTCGTGCCGTCGCCCGTCATAGCGACCAGATGCCCTTTGGCTTGATAATCCCGGATAAGTTCCAGCTTTGCTTCCGGAGTAGCCTCCGCCAGAAAATCATCCACACCTGCTTCTGCGGCAATGGCCGCTGCCGTCATAGGGTTATCACCTGTAATCATAATAGTCTTAATTCCCATTTTGCGCATATCTTCAAAACGTTCTTTTACACCGTTCTTCACAATATCCTTTAAATAGATGACCCCTAATACTTGCTTGTTTTTTACAACTACAAGAGGGGTGCCGCCGGCTCCGGCAACGTGTTTTACAATCTGTTCACATTCATCCGGATATTTCCCTCCCTTTTGAAGTACGAATTCTTTTATGGTATCCGCAGCTCCCTTGCGGATTTCATTTCCTTGAAAGTCAATGCCGCTCATTCTGGTTTTTGCCGTGAATTCCACAAAGGTTGCATCGAGCTTGAAAAGCTCTCTGCCTCGTATTCCAAATCGTTCCTTTGCCAGCACTACAATACTTCTTCCTTCGGCCGTTTCATCTGCAAGAGAGGAAAGCTGTGCTGCATCTGCAAGTTCCTGTTCTGTCACACCAACAACCGGAAGAAACTCACTGGCTTGACGGTTGCCCAAAGTAATGGTTCCGGTTTTATCCAGCAGTAGCACATCCACGTCTCCGGCAGCCTCAATGGCACGGCCACTCATTGCCAAAACATTAGCTTGATTGAGGCGGCTCATACCGGCGATGCCGATGGAAGAAAGAAGAGCGCCAATTGTGGTAGGAGCGAGGCAGACCAAAAGAGCGATCACATTGGTAACGGAGATAGCGGTGCCTGAACCTGCCTGCTTGCTGGCAAAGTCAGTAAAAGGTAATAAAGTGGCTGTAACTACAAGAAAAATAATGGTAAGAGTAATCAGTAAAATTTGTAATGCTATTTCATTGGGTGTTTTTTTTCTTGCGGCACCTTCCACCATTGAAATCATCTTATCGAGGAAGCTTTCTCCTGCTTCTGCCGTTACTTCGATAATCAGCCAGTCAGATACCAGGGTTGTTCCGCCGGTGACCGCGCTCCGATCTCCTCCGGATTCCCGGATTACCGGTGCTGATTCACCTGTAATGGCGCTTTCATCAACGGAGGCGGCTCCGGCGATAACTTCTCCATCCATGGGAATTTGTTCATTTGCCTTGACGTAAACAATATCGCCTTTTTTTAGAGCATTAGAAAGGATTTCAGTATAATCCGCTATATTGGATGCTGATTTCAGCTTTTTTGTTTTAACATCCTTTCTTGTGCTGCGCAGGCTGGCAGCTTGTGCCCGTCCGCGGCCTTCCGCTATGGCTTCTGCAAAATCGGCGAACAGCACGGTAAACCAAAGAATGATAGCAATAGCAAGCGTATAGCCCGTATTTTCGTCCTTTATTCCAGCGAAGGAGAGCAAATACAATATAGTAGATAGTATTGCTCCGATATATACGACCAACATGACGGGATTCCTCACCTGTATGCAGGGCGATAATTTTATAAAAGATTGCTTTAAGGCATCTGCCAAGATGCTTTTGTCGATACTTTTCTTTTTCATTTTTATACCTCATGTCCGCTTTACCGGACGGGGAATCAATAGTTGAAAGGTTTTTTCTTTCACCCTTATCATTTTCTGTTATCGTGTTCCATAGAAATCAGCAATCGGGCCAAGTGCCAAGGCCGGCAAAAAGCTCAGCGCACCTATAATCAGGATGACTCCGATAAGAAGCCCGACAAAAAGCATGTTACTGGTAGATAAGGTACCTTCGCCGGCAGCAACATTTTTCTTTTGCGCCATGTTGCCGGCAAGGAATATTGTGGCAGTCATAGGAATAAAGCGTACCAGCAGCATAATGATTCCGCCCGCAATATTGGTAAATGCAGTATTAGCATAAAATCCCCCGAATGCGCTGCCATTGTTATTTCCCATGGATGAAAAGGCATAAAGTATTTCTGAAAATCCATGAGCACCCGAATTTGTAATCCATGAAGTTGAGTCAGGCATAACTACGGCGGCTGCCGTTCCCAAAAGAGTTAGAAGGGGAGGAGCAAGTACAATCAGGCATACCATTTTCATATCAAAAGGTTCCACCTTTTTTCCTAAGTACTCAGGCGTACGTCCCACCATCAGCCCTGAGATGAATACTGTGAGCAATACGAATGCAAGCATTCCATAAAGTCCGCTCCCTACGCCGCCGAATACGATTTCCCCAAGTTGCATGAGAAACATAGTGACCATCCCGGCCAACGGAGTAAGACTGTCATGCATTGCGTTTACTGAGCCATTTGATGCAGCCGTAGTTACCGTTGCCCACAAAGCGGAAGCTCCGACACCGTGAATAACTTCTTTTCCTTCCATACTGCCGGAAAAGGTTACACCATCAAATATAGGAGCAGTATATTGTTCGCTTAACGTTGCGATAGTCAATGCGGCAATAAAGAAAATCATCATTGTAATGTAAATAACCCTCCCCTGCCTGCTGTCTTTTACTGCTTTCCCGAAACTTACGCATAGTGCTGCAGGAATAAGCAGAATTGATAACGCCTGAATCAGATTAGATAAAGATGTGGGATTTTCTAAGGGAAAGGCAGAGTTCATTCCGAAGAAACCGCCGCCGTTCGTTCCAAGCTGCTTGATCGCAATTTGGCTTGCCGCCGGGCCTAAAGGAATTATCTGTGTTGCCCCTCCTTCCAATGTAGTTACTTCTTTATATGGGCTAAAAGTCTGCACAACACCTTGAGATACAAGAAGCAATGCGACTATAAAGGAAAGAGGAATCAAAATATAAAGAGTAGCCCTTGTCAGGTCTACCCAAAAGCTTCCGAGTGTTTTTTTCTGTTTTAAGACAAAGCCCCTGATCAGCGCAAAAAGGACGGCAATACCAGTAGCAGCCGATACAAAATTCTGAACAGTAAGACCTGAAAACTGGACCAAATAAGACAACGTAGATTCACCTGCATATGCCTGCCAATTTGTATTGGAAATAAAACTTGCAGCCGTGTTAAAAGCCAAATGCCAGCTCGTTCCCTTCATCCCTTCCGGATTGAAAGGCATTATGCCTTGCAAAACTAGTAAGAAGAAAAGGAAAACAAATCCTACTGTGTTGAATAAAAGGGCGGAACGCGCGTATTGCGTTGCGTTCATTTCTTCATCGATAGTTGTCCCCATCAGCTTATATATCTTTTTTTCAATAGGAGCTAATGCATGGGTTAAAAATACTTTTTGCCCGTTCATAACTTTGTAAATGTAAATACCCAACGGAATTGATAATCCGATTAAAGCAGCAATATAAAAGGTGTCTTGTAACATAATATAATTCATAGCGTATCTCCTCGAAATAAAACGTAAAATAAATAAATAAGTAAGGCAAAACCAATTATGCCTGCCAATATAGAAATAATTTCCATCATCTTGTCTCCCTGTTATTTCGCTTGTTCTAAATACATAAATCTCTAAGCAGCCCCTATTCTATAGAGATAAGCGCGGCCCTACCGTTAAATAAAACCTGTCTAACCCATAATATCACCTCGTTGCGGCTCTTCCCTCGCGTAATTCACATTTTTATATTTATAACCATAGCAGAGAACGAGTTAAGGAGGTGTCATGATGGAAATGATTCCTGTCAAGAAGTTGAAAAGATATTGCTTATCTGAGAAAATTAGAATAACGCTTAAATGGCGTTGAAAAGAATTCAAATGTTAGAATAAGGCAGAGTGACTGATATAATAGCTCTAAATAGCGTATGTCCTGCGTTTCACGCAAGACATACAAAGCAGGTTGAGCGGATAGAGGCTTATAAATATTCTTCCCAGTCATGCCGTGAGTCTTTACCTAAAAAATGGCAAGCCGTTCAAAAACCCCATTGATATTTATCTGTCCATAACCCCAAATATTGTTGGGGTAAACGGTGGTGGGGCTGCGTAATGCACCCCGGATCAGGAGCTGGTTGATATCCACTCCTGTAATGGATGTATAATTTCCTCTGGACACAGCCCACTCGAAAAGGAGGGCGATGATGCCTGTCGTGTGAGCGGTGGCTGCTCCGGTGCCGGTCAGGGTACCATATCTGTTATCGGGAAGAGCACAAGTCAAATTATAGCCGGGAGCGGCCAGATCAGGCTTGAGGTGTCCGGTGCGGCTGTATCCTCTGCTAGAATCGATTAATATGCTGTCGTTATCCTGATTGTAGGCGGTAACTGTCAGCGAGTGTATGGAATTGCCGGGTGAGAGTATGGTGGTGTCGGGATTCGATTGGAGAAAGTATGTCTCCGAGGAAATCACATTTCCGGCGGGCAGCCATGAGTGAAACGAAAAGGGTTCGTTTTCCAAATTATATACCTGAAATCTCCAGATACCTGAAATTGGATTTTCAAAGCGCAGCAATATCAATTGTTCCCCCGTCTCTTCTTCGAAAGTGATGTTATTTATCCATATGATTCCCTGATTGAATACGAAGCTGAACCTTTCACAAGTGTTGATTCTCGGGTAAACGAGGGAAGTGGATTCCCCGCTGGGAGAAGTTATTTCTATGGAAAGGCGGCTGGGGGCATATGGCCAGATTTCCATCGAAAACAGCCGGTCCGGATTGCCTACCCTCAGTTCAAATTCCGAATGGTAGGGCGCCTGCGGCGTATTGCCGTAATAATGCCTATTGCTGTTGCCTTCGTTTCCTGCCGAGATGGCGACGCAAATCTTTGAAAGCCGGGTGATATAATCAAAATAGCTGCTTGCCGCTCCCTGTCCGTCGTGGCTTCCGCCGTTGCTGCCCAGTGCGACGCATATAGCAACGGGGCGGCTCAGCCTTTTTGCGACAGATAATAGGTAGCGGGTCGCCAGCATGATATCAGATTCCTGATAGCATAAAATATTATCGGGAACAAAAGAAACATTGCGTAAATTATATTTAGCCGGCTTAAGCTTTACGACGACTAATTCTGCCTCTGGTGCCACGCCGCTGAAGTTTTGAGCAGGGTCCGGCTTTCCGGCTGCTATGCTTGCTATGGCGGTACCGTGCCCATTTTCATCCACAGTAGGGACGATGGACAAGGGATCTGCAGAATGTAGGGCGAGATTGATTAATTCCTTCGGGTATTCCGAACCATAGACCATATCTTCGGGCGGCGTTCCCGACTGAATGGTCTGATCCCATATGGAAAGTATTCTTGTAGTGCCGTCATTATACTTGAAGGCTGAATGTCGGTAGTCGATGCCGGTGTCTATGATTCCGATAATAGCTCCGGTTCCATATAGCGACAGCGCAGGATTGCGCTGAACCTCGGTGACGCCTGATTTTTCAAGGCTGATTTCCGAAGTCAATATGTATATAGAAGGAAAACGATGATACGGATTTGCTCCCAGATCACAAGCATCTATCTCACCCGTTAAAACGTGCAGCAAGGAATGCCGATCGTTTAAATATGTGATATTATTGCCGATGTCATAATAAGGAACCATTATATTGTCTATAATCAAATCATAATAACTCTCATCGAGAATTTTTTCCATTGCTATGCCTTTCTTGTACCCTGCAATCTCTTTGCCGCAGGCTCATATTGTTTTCTTACTGTTTTGAGCTTATAAGTTGGCGAGCCGCTCGAAGACTCCATTGATATCGATTTGCCCATAGCCCCATATATTGTTGGGATAAGTGGTGTTAGGATCTCTATATGCGCTGCGGGTCAGAAGGCGGCTGATATCGGTACCCGTAATCGAGGTATAGTTCCCGCGTATTACCGCCCATTCCAATAGCATGGAGGTGATTCCGCAGGCATAGGCGGCGGCGGCTCCGGTACCGGTTAACGTGGCATACCGCCCTCCGGGAACGGCACAGGGAAGTTCATAGCCGGGTGCAACTACATCAGGCTTTACTTGATTGGTACGCGTATATCCTCTTCCGGAATCTATCCATATACTATCATTCGACTGGTTGTATGCGGTTACTGTCAGAGGGCGGATCGCATTGCCGGGAGAAGTGATGGTAGTGCTTGGATTTGACTGCAGGAAATAAGTCTCTCTGGAAATCAAATCTCCTGAGGGAAGCCATGAATGAAAAGAAAATTGTTCGTTTTCCAAGTTATGAAGCTTAAAGCTCCATATGCCGGTAAAAGGGTTTTGGAAGCGCAGCAGTATGAGCTGTTCTCCTGTCTCCTCTTCAAAGGTAATATTATTTATCCATAGCGAGCCCTGGTTGTATACGAAATTAAATCTCTCGCAGGTGTTGATGCCCGGGTAAACCAACGGCGTGGATTCTCCGCTGGGCGAAGTAACCTCGATGGTAAGGCGGCTGGGTGCGTAGGGCCAGATTTCCATGGCGAATAACTTATCTTCACTGCCTACCTTCAGTTCGAACAGAGTGTCGCTGGTAGGGACAGCGATGTTGCCGTAATAATGTCTGCCGCTGTTTCCCTCGTTTCCGCCAGAGACGGTGACACAGATTTGAGGGCGGTGGGTGAGATAATCTAAATAGCCGGTAGTAGCGCCATGCTCGTCATGGCCGCCCTGGCTGGTACCGAGGGCTACGCAGATAGCGAGCGGGCGGTTGAGCTTACGGGCTACGGAAAATAAGTAGCGGGCGCCCAACATGACGTCTGATTCCTGATAACAAATAGCGTCTTCAGGAACGAAGGATATTTGACGCAGGTTCATTTTGGCTTCTTTTAGTTTTACTACCACATACTCTGCTTCGGTAGCGACGCCGCTGAAGTTCTGAACATTGTCCGTTTTACCTGCGATGATGCTTGCGATTGCTGTTCCGTGTCCGTTCGTGTCCTCGGAAGGAACAACGGACAAAGGCTCTGCGGAGATGAGGGCTAGATTAATTAATTCCCGGCTGTATTCGGAGCCATAAGAAAATGTCTCGGGAGGAGTACCGGTCTGCACCGTCTGATCCCACATGGAAACGATTCTCGTACTGCCGTCGTTGTGTCTGAAGGCAGGATGCTGATAATCGATGCCTGTATCTATAATTCCGACGATTACACCGGTTCCATAGAGTGCGAGAGACGGATTGCGCTGTATCTGCTGAACGCCGGATACTTGTGAGCTGATAGAAGCCGTCAAAGTAAAAATGGAAGGAAAGCGATGATAAGGATTTGTTCCGAGGTCGCAGATATTCACCTGCCTTGTAAGAACATGCAGCAGGGAGTGTCTTTCATTTATATTGGTAATGTTATTGCCCGTATCATAATTAGGAAGGAGTACATTATCTATCATTAGGTCGTAATAATCTTCATCCAGAATTTTTTCCATAAAAATCTCCTTGCAAAGAGTGATGCTATCAAACGCCGGAAGTTGTCATATTGATCATAAGCGGCTTATTACATTCTATGCTTTAAAGCTCTTAATATGAAAAAATAAGGGGTTTCTCTTCATGGCGAATTGTTTGCAATTACGAGATAGGCTGTGATATAATTGGAGCATTGATATATGGAGAGAAGGGTCTTTGGACTTTGGAAGGAGCATAACTATAAATGTATAAATTCGCAGGGCGCATACGATACAGTGAGCTGGACAGAGAGGGGAAATTATCCTTGGAATCGCTGCTGGATTATTTTCAGGATTGTTCGACCTTTCATTCAGAGGATATCGGTGTAGGGCTTAAGTTTCTTCAGGAAAGGCATCTGGCTTGGGTAATGTCGGCCTGGCAGATAATCGTCGAGAGGTACCCTGTTCTTGGAGAAAGGGTGTTGATCGAAACGGCTCCGTATGATTTCAAAGGATTTATCGGGTGGCGTAATTTCCTGATGGAGACGGAGAACGGGGAACGTCTTTCCTGTGCCAACACTGTCTGGACTTTAATGGATATGGAGAACATGCACCCGGCGAGGGTTCCCGACGAGTTACATGCGGCATATGTATTGGAAGAGAAGCTTGAGATGGATTATGCGCCGCGTAAGATTGCACTCCCCGAGACGGAGGGGGAGAGGCGGGAGAAGGTAGAGGTCAGGCAGCATCACCTGGATACCAACCATCATGTAAATAACGGGCAGTATATCCGCATCGCCATGGAATATTTGCCGGAAGGCTTCGCGATAAGGCAGATGCGGGCAGAATATAAGAAGCAGGCGCTTTTAGGGGATATTATTGTGCCCGAGATTTATAGGCCCGCGGATAATATTTGCTTAATTTCGCTTAATAACGAAGAGGGACAGGCTTACTGCGTTGCAGAGTTTGAAAGGAATATGGGTATTGTATGATAAAATTAGGAGAAGTGCAGAATTTGATTGTTGCAAAAAAAGTGGAATTCGGCGTGTATCTGGCTGAGGATACCGGAAGTACAGATGCAAAGGTGCTCCTTCCTGAAAAGCAGGTTCCGGAAGGAACTCAGGTAGGAGATACGGTGCGGGTATTCATATATAGGGATTCCAGCGACCGTTTGATAGCTACTACGAAAGAGGTGGCACTCACTCTTGGCCGAACCGCTCTTCTTAAAGTTGCGCAGGTTGCGAAAATTGGCGCGTTTTTGGACTGGGGACTGGAAAAGCAGTTGCTGCTTCCTTTTAAGGAACAGACATGGCCGGTGAAAGAGGGGGAGGAGTGTCTGGCAGCTCTTTATACGGATAAGAGCAACAGATTATGTGCCACGATGAAAGTATATCCTTATTTAGACATGGACAGCCCTTATAAAAAGGACGACAGGGTGACCGGCCGCGTTTATGAAATCAGCAGAGAGTTCGGGGCCTTTGTGGCGGTAGACGACAAATATTCCGGTCTGATTTCAAAAAAGGAGATGTATGGAGATGTCAGGGAAGGGGATATCGTTCAGGCCCGGGTGGCAGGAGTCAAGGAAGATGGAAAGCTGGACCTGAGCCTGAGGGAGAAGGCATATCTTCAAATTGGCACTGATGCGGATAAAATAATGGGAATCATAGAAAGCTATGGAGGAGTGCTTCCATTTAACGATAAGGCAGATCCGGAGACAATCAGACAGGAAATGCAGATGAGCAAGAATGAATTCAAGCGGGCGGTAGGCCGTTTGCTGAAGGAAGGAAAAGTAGTCATAGACGGCAGCAGTATAAGAAAAGCTGAGAAATGAATGTTTTCTATTCATTGAAGGTTTTTAATTCATAAATGTTCTTTATTCATGAATGTTCTTTATTCATTGATAATTGGCTTGCATATTCATACTGAAATCAGTATAATCATGGTGTAAATAAAAATGCGATTTATAATGGAAGCCAAGGCTTCGATTTGGAAAGGAGAATGAAATGAAAGTACAGAATATCAGAGATATCGATAAGTTTTTTTAAGTAATTGACAGCTGTGCGGGCAAGGTAGAATTGGTAACGGGTGAAGGAGACAGGCTGAACCTCAAGTCCAAGCTTTCCCAGTACGTATCCATGGCGAATATTTTTTCCGACGGAACGATTGCAGAGCTTGAGCTGATTGCTTATGAGCCGGAAGATATTACGAAGTTAGTTAACTTTATGATGGAGAACTAGGATAGCGAATGAATAGTAAAAAGGTAAACCGGATTTTTCTGGCAGTTATCCTGCTTCATATCGCAGCAGTGGTTCTGCTGGGAGCTTTAAGTCCGTTTTATACACTGGCAATTGTACCTAATTTCATAATCAGTCAGTTGATCGTACTGGTGCCAGCTCTTATCGGGCTCTTGATTTCTAAGGAGAACCTGATAAAGCTCGTGGGCTTTCGAAGGATTAAAATATCCTCGGTGTTTATGATCATTCTTTTTACTTTTCTGGCTATGCCTTTAACTACCGTAATTAACGCAGTTTCCATGCTGTTCGTGGATAACACGGTGGTGGCAATTAGTGGGGATATCTTAGAGATCCCCTTTTTTGTTATGCTTCTCATTATAGGAGTTATAGGGCCATTCAGCGAGGAATTGGTATTCAGAGGGATTGTGTATCAGGGCTACAAGAAATCGGGAACTGCATTACAGGCACTTCTGTTGTCCTCCTGTCTGTTTGCCCTTATGCACATGAATTTTAATCAGGCGGCATATGCGGTTGTGATCGGCATGATTCTCGTAGTTTTGGTGGAAGCTACAGGGAGTTTGTGGAGTTCGGTTTTATTTCATGTAATATTCAATTCCCAGCAAGTATGCATCATGTATCTATATGATTCTTTGGGAATGGGCAATCTGGATGAGGCTCAGTCGCAGATTACTACGGATATGATGCTGGCTGCCATCAGCGGCTATTTGATTATTGCTGCGATTACTACTACCTTAGCGGCGTGTGTACTGGCATGGATTGCCAAAAATGAACAGCGGGAAGAGAATCTTCGAAATATCTGGAGAACGAGAAAAAACAAGACCGGTACCCCCATGGTGACCGTCCCGCTTTTAATAGCGGTGGTATTAGCATTTTCTTATATGGCTCTCGATTTTATTCTTTATTGAATCCCATTTTTTATGGATTTGAAAAATCCGAAAGATATAGGCGCATAAGCTGCTTTTATGTTAATAAAAACGCACATCTATGAAGATGTGCGTTTTTTACGGAAGAATTTCTTCCGTTGCATTCAGGATATATGATGCTTACATTTTATATTTCGGGCTGCTATGCATATAAGTCAAGGTTAGCGCCGATGGCAGGATTTACAGACAGCTCCATAGAGGATTTCATCATATCCATCATCGCATCGCCGCTGGTCTTCATGCTGTCCAATGATTTCGAGAGCATGGCAACGCCCACGTCCGATATCGTCTGTGTCTGGGCAAGAGTCATTGATAATGCAGGAATATCCATACTTATTACCTCCCTTGAAATTGAAATGTTACCATGCGGCTTTTGGCCTTATAGCAACAATTTATGGTTAAAATGCAACATTAAGATTCTATAATTCAAATCATTATATTGCAAGTATACCATATTTTTGATATACTTGACAAGTCGGGGAAGGTTTTAAAGAGTTAATATTTACAATCGCTATTCTGCGAGGTGTTTTGTACAGCTTTTGTACAAAATCCCGAGGGTGGCCGGCGTGCATATTGTTGCGATGAACAGCAAAGCTGAGAATAGTAACTTTAAAGATTGTTTAGGGGAATGTTTCGTTCGACTATATGGGGAAATGATGGTGAAAGTATGCAAAAAATGGATATTTTAGGGGTTACGCTTACCGATTATTCTCTCAAGGAGTCGCTGCTTTTGCTGGACGGTTTTTTAGAAAACGGCGCTCTTAATACGATTTTATACGTTACGACACCGATGCTTATATTGGCGGGAAAAGATGAAAATGAAAAAGAGAGAATCGAGTCCATGGATATGACCCTGTGCGGGGAGTCCGATATTTTACGGGTGGCGAAGATAGAATCCAAGAGCCGTTCGTATGAAGTGGAGAATCTCGTTTTTTTAAAAGAATTTTTGAGAAGAATCGTGCGCGGAGGGAAAACGGTATATTTGTTATCCGATTCAGAAGAGGATGCGCAGAAGCTGAGAGATGAGCTGAAAGATTTTCAGCGGGGCATCGCAGTAAGCGGCTATCAAATCATTAAAGATGACGCGGGAAATGTAGAGGAGGTCGTGAACGATATTAATGATATCGCTCCTTCCGTAATTATTTCGCGAATGGCAGGAAGCAGGCAGGAACAATGGATGCTGGAAGCGAAGCCTTATATCAACGCGGAGGTATGGTTGGGAATTTCCAAGGATATGAAGCTAGGTGAGCGCCATGAATCTTTTCAGAAGAAGGCAATGAGCCGAATCTATAAGAAGATGTTCCACGATCGGATGAACAGATATAATGGAGAAAACGAAAAGAATCAGTAAGCAGATTTGAAATGAGAATAAGTTTCAAATCTGCCTTTTTAGTATTGCAGTCGGTATGAAAGTTGCTATAGAAAAGTGTTGTGGAAGTTGTACATTGGATAAATTCTGTACGGTTTCTTAGGATACATTAAAAATACACAAAACTTTCAAGAATTAGTATAGATTTTTTTGTGGTTTTGAATTAAAATGGAAATTGGGTGTAGTAAAAACAGATTTTTTTTCAAATTATGCATTGTATAAATTGCATATAAAGTTAGAAAAAGAGAAGGAAAAGGAGCGGGGAAATGATTTCAAATCAAATATTACAAAATACAATTGAGGGTCTTAAGGCAATCGCCAGAGTAGAATTATGTGTAATGGATGTAGACGGCAAAGAGGTAGCATCTACTGCAGCGGGTATGGAGAACTGTTCTGCAGCGGCCGTAGAATTCGTGAGTTCCGCAGCGGATTCTCAAGAGATACAAGGATATCAGTATTTCAAGATATTTGACGAGCTGCAGCTGGAGTATATCCTGATTGCCGGCGGAGCAGGCGAAGATGTGTACATGGTCGGAAAGATGGTTGCTTTTCAGATTCAGGGCCTTCTGATCGCGTACAAGGAACGCTTCGATAAGGATAATTTTATCAAAAATCTGCTGCTGGATAATCTGCTTTTGGTAGATATTTACAGCCGCGCGAAAAAACTGCATATACAGACGGACGGAAAACGGGTCGTCATGATTATAGAGACCGAAAATGGAAAAGACAGTAACGTTTTAGAACTCATGCGGACATATTATGGAAATAATAGCAAAGATTTCATTACCGCAGTGGATGAAAATAATGTTATAGTAGTAAAGGATCTGTCGGAAGGTGACAGCGGCAAGGAGATCGATAAGACTGCCCGGAGCGCAGAGGCCTATCTTTTGAAAGAAGGAATGAAAAATATTCGTATTTCTTTTGGAACCACGGTTAATGAGATTAAAGAGGTAAGCCGTTCTTATAAGGAAGCGAAGATGGCGCTGGACGTTGGAAAGATATTCTTCGGTGAAAGAGATATCGTTGCTTACAGTGAGCTGGGAATCGGCCGTTTGATTTATCAGCTTCCCATTCCGCTGTGCAAGATGTTTATAAAGGAAATCTTCGGAGGCAAGAGTCCGGATGATTTTGACGAGGAGACTCTTACGACAATCAACAAATTTTTCGAAAACAGCTTAAATGTATCGGAGACGTCGAGACAGCTTTTCATTCATAGAAATACTCTTGTATACAGACTGGATAAGCTGCAAAAGAGCACCGGTCTGGATCTTAGAGTGTTCGAAGATGCAATTACTTTTAAGATTGCGCTTATGGTCGTAAAGTATATGAAGTATATGGAAACTTTTGAATATTGATAAAAACGGCTAAGCTATTATCAGAAAGAGACAAAAAGGATAAAACAATTAGGGGTGAATAACTTTGGCTGAAAAAGAAAGAAAGAGACGAAGAGGGAAAAAGCAGGCTGATCTGGGGAATGAAATCATTACCCTCGAAAATATCAGCAAGGCATATGCTACGGGAGCGCCGGCATTAAACGGCGTCAGCTTACATATTAATAAAGGAGAGTTTGTATTTATCGTAGGCGACAGCGGTTCTGGCAAATCGACCTTAATCAAGCTCCTTCTCCGGGAACTGACGCCGACATCAGGGAACATCAGCGTTATGGGATATGATTTGGTGAAAATCAGACATCGTAAGATTCCGAAATTCAGAAGAAATCTGGGAATCGTGTTTCAGGATTTCCGGCTTTTGAAAGATAGGAATGTGTATGAGAATGTGGCCTTCGCCCAGCGCATCATCCAAGTATCCAATAAAGAAATAAAACGAAATGTACCGAGCGTTCTGTCTATGGTAGGACTTGCGGGAAAGTATAAGGCGAAGCCGAGGCAGCTTTCCGGTGGCGAACAGCAAAGGGTTGCCCTTGCCAGAGCGTTGGTCAACAGACCCACCATATTGCTTGCCGATGAGCCTACCGGTAATCTGGATCCGAAGAATTCATGGGAAATCATGAAGCTTTTGGAACAGATTAATGAAAATGGCACAACGGTTCTGGTGGTAACACACAATAGAGAAATTGTGAATTCCATGCAGAAAAGAGTCGTTACAATGAAACGTGGGATCGTTGTAAGCGATGAGGAAAAAGGTGGTTATATCGATGAGAATTAGTACATTTTTTTATACTATCGGACAGGGATTCCGCAATATTATAAGAAATAAGTGGTTTTCCCTCGCTTCTATCGCCACAATCGGCGCATGCTTGTTTCTATTTGGTTTGTTCTATGCGATTATTACGAATTTCCAGCATATTGTGAAGACAGCGGAAGAAGGTGTGTCGGTTACCGTATTTTTCGACGAAGGGGTGAACGATACGAGAATTGCCGAAATCGGGGATATAATCGCGAAGAGAGTAGAGGTTTCAGACGTAAAATTCGTTTCAGCGCAGGAGGCTTGGGAAAGCTTTAAAGAGGACTACTTAGGGGAATATGCGGACGGTTTTACAGAAAACCCTCTGGCGGATTCCGCGCACTATGAGATTTATTTAAATGATGTATCCCTGCAGCCGGCTCTTGTCACTTATCTGGAATCTATCGACGATATAAGAAGAATTAATAAGTCGGAAATCACGGCAACTACCTTAAGCGGGGTGAACGCCTTGATCGCCTATGTTTCCATTGGCATTATCGGCATTCTTTTCTCGGTATCCATATTTCTTATAAGCAATACGGTAACGATAGGAATTTCGGTGCGTAAGGAAGAGATTAACATTATGAAATATATAGGGGCGACGGACTTTTTCGTCAGGTCTCCGTTCGTTATAGAAGGAATGCTGATAGGAATAATAGGCTCATTGGTTCCGTTAGGGTTGATTTATTTCATATACAATAATGTTATTCTTTATGTATCGGAGAGGTTTTCCATGTTGGCACAGCTTTTGAGCTTTTTACCTGTAGAGACGATTTTCAACACATTAGCCCCCGTATCCATCGCTATGGGCGTTGGAATCGGCTTCCTCGGAAGTATCGTAACCGTTAGAAAGCACTTAAGAGTATAGGGAATATTGAATATGAAACAATGGAGGAAGATTCTGTGCGCTGTACTTTGCATTCCGGTCATCGTTCAAGCAACTTTTTTCTTCATTCCGGCTTCGATGGAAGCCCGGGCTTCCGGGCTTACGAATGACAGTATCAAGCAGAAGGAAGAAGAAATAGAAACCGCGCGGGAATTGAAAAACAAACTGCAGTCGGGTCTTACGGATGTTAAGAAGATAAAAGAGGAACTGGAAGCTTCAAAAAATGATTTGACCGCTTATGTGACCCTGCTTGACGGGCAGCTTACGACCATTCAGGAAAAAATTGCTGATCTGAAGGATAAGATGACAGAAAAGGAAGAAGAAATTTCAGCAACGGAGCAAGAGCTGGAAGCAGCTGTCGCAGATCAGGAAAACCAATACGATGCGATGAAAAAGAGGATTAAGTTCATGTATGAAAAGGGAGATAACCTATACATGGAACTGCTTTTTTCTTCTTCCAGCTTCGGTGAAATGCTGAACAAGGCGGGGTATATAGAGATGCTCTCTTCCTATGACAGAAAGATGCTGGATGAATATGTAGCAACGCGAAAGCTGATTGAGTTATATAAGGAGCAGCTTGAAGAAGATAGAGATTATCTTGAGGAAGCTAAGGCGGGAGTAGAGCAGGAAGAAGCCTCCTTAGGCGAGCTGATAGACGAAAAGGAAAGGACGATTACTGAGGTTTCCACCGATATAACGAATAAAGAGGCTGCGATTGCGGAATACGAGGCCGATATTGCGGAGCAGAACGAGACGATAGCCGCGTTGGAGAAGGCGGTTGCCGAAGAAAAGGCGAAGCTTGCCGAAGAAAACAACCTAAGATACGACGGGGGTATTTTTAGCTGGCCGGCGCCTTCCTATACGAGAATCAGTGATGATTACGGTACCCGTATCCATCCGATTCTCGGAGTGGAGCAGTTTCATAACGGTGTGGATATGGCAGCACCGGGAGGCTCGCCGATTCTGGCTGCATACGATGGAAATGTGGTGGCTTCGGATTACAGCGGCTCAATGGGTAATTATATTATGATTGATCATGGCGACGGGTTGTATACAATTTATATGCACGCATCCGCGCTTTACGTTTCAAAAGGCGATTTTGTAACGAAGGGACAAAATATTGCTGCGGTGGGTTCGACAGGCCGTTCTACCGGTAACCATCTCCATTTCAGCGTACGTTTAAACGGAAGTTATGTTTCACCCTGGAACTACTTGAGTAAATAATTGGAGATGATAGAACATGAAATATAAGTTAAACAATGATTCTGAGGAATATAAAAATAGCCCGGAGAACGATAAGAAAAACAAAGATAATTTACAGGATAAAAGTGGTAAGGGCGGGTTTTTCAGCGGAATCTTTACCGGAGTGCTTCTCAGTCTTTTAGTTGCGAGCTGTATATTCACGGTAAGACAGATTTACACGACGCATCAATCGAAGGAGGCCAGTGAGGTTGCGAGTACGGACACAGCAGCGCCTGCGGAAATTGTAAGCGATCTTACGATTTCTAAGCTGCGTGCCATCGAGGATGCCATCGGCACCTATTATTACAAAGAGGATGTGGATGTGCAGAAGATGATCGACGGGATGTACGAAGGCGTGGTGACATCTCTGGGTGATCCGTATTCCACTTACTATACGCAGGAAGACGTTCAGCGGCTGATGGAGGAGACGGAGGGCATCTATTACGGCATAGGCGCATATGTGAGCATAAAAGAGGATACCGGATTGGCGCAGATCAGCGGAGTGATAGACGGCACGCCGGCACAGGAAGCAGGACTTCGGGACGGAGATATCATTTATAAGGTAGATGATGTGGATGTGCAGGGGCTGGAGCTTTCGGAGGTAGTGAGCAAAATCAAAGGACTTGAAGGAACAACGGTACATCTTACCTTATATAGAGAGGGTGAAAATGATTATCTGCAGTTCGATATAGAGCGAAGAAAAATAGAAAGCCCTACAGTTAAATATGAAATGTTCGACAATAACATCGGTTATCTTCAGATTACGGAATTCGATGACATTACCTTAGACCAGTTCACGGAGGCCATGGTGGTTCTTCGGGGGCAGGGGATGCAGGGCTTAGTGCTTGATTTGCGTTCGAATCCGGGCGGCAATTTAAGTACGGTTACGGAAATTGCCAGACAGATGCTCCCCAAGGGCTTGATTGTATATACGGAGGATAGAGAAGGAAACCGGACAGAATATACCAGTGATGGAACGAAGGCGTTTAATTTACCGTTAGTCGTTCTTGTTAACGGATATTCTGCCAGCGCATCGGAAATATTGGCAGGAGCTATTAAAGATTACGGCATAGGTGAGTTGGTGGGAACTACGACATTTGGAAAGGGAATCGTACAGAGAGTACTTTCTTTATCGGATGGAACCGCCCTTAAGCTCACAGTAAGCAGCTATTTTACACCGAAGGGAAATAATATTCATGGCATAGGTATCGAACCGGATGAGGTTTGCGAGTTCGACGGCGACCAGTATTACAATAACGGTTATGATAATCAGTTAGAGCGCGCGAAGGAGATTATCGCGGAGAAAATCGCTTCTGTGACAAATTAAATTGCAAAGAAATTATAACATGAAAAGGTTACTGTTCACTCCGTTCTCAGTAACGCATGATTTCTGCATTTAAATTCACTTCGCGAAGCAGAAACTATCTCTTGCATCACGTTCTTACGCAGCTTAACAGCAAGTGTTAAGCTACTGCGTGAACAGTAACATGAAAGGTACAGAACAAACGTTCTAATTTGTTCTGTACTTTTATTATGCTTTGTGGTAGAATAGATTTCGTATAATACGGAAACGCTCATTGCAGCATAAAAATTATAATAAATATAATATAAGGAGAATTCTATGGATCACTTTCACTTAGTATCAGAATATGCTCCTACCGGAGATCAGCCTCAGGCAATTGCTGAACTCGTAGAAGGTTTTAAGAACGGAAATCAATTTCAGACTTTGCTTGGAGTTACCGGGTCGGGCAAGACATTTACAATGGCGAATATTATAGAGGCTTTAAACAAGCCTACGCTGATTATCGCACATAACAAGACGCTTGCGGGACAGTTGTATGGGGAGTTCAAAGAGTTCTTTCCGGATAATGCGGTGGAATACTTCGTCTCTTATTACGATTATTATCAGCCGGAGGCTTATGTCCCCTCTTCCGATACGTATATAGCTAAGGATTCCTCTATCAACGATGAGATCGATAAGCTGCGCCTTTCCGCGACGGCTTCTTTGACGGAGCGAAGGGACGTAGTGGTGGTGGCCAGCGTTTCCTGTATTTATGGTTTGGGAAGCCCTGATGATTATAAGGAGATGATCGTATCACTTAGGCCTGGGATGATTAAGGACAGAGACAAGGTCATTAGAGAACTGATTGACATACAGTACGATAGGAACGATATGGACGTGGATAGAGGGTGCTTTCGCGTGCGGGGTGACAGCGTTGAGATTTATCCGGCACAGGGCGGCGATTACTTGGTCCGGGTGGAGTTTTTTGGTGATGAAATCGAGCGTATCGTGGAGACAGATCCTCTTACCGGTCAGGTACATGCAGCTTTGGATCACGTGGCTATTTTCCCCGCATCCCATTATGTGGTGTCTCAGGAGAAGATAGGCGCAGCCTGCAAGAATATAGAAGAGGAGCTGGAGGAAAGGGTTCGGTTTTTGAAGAGCGAGGACAAGCTGTTAGAGGCCCAGCGGGTTTCAGAACGCACCAATTTCGATATCGAGATGCTCAGAGAGACCGGCTTTTGCTCCGGCATCGAGAACTACTCCAGGCATTTGAATGGAATGGAGCCGGGAGCGACTCCTCTTACCCTTATGGATTATTTTAAAGACGATTATCTGATTATTATAGATGAATCTCATATGACGGTTCCGCAGATACGGGGAATGTTCGCCGGCGACCGTTCCAGAAAGAACACGTTGGTGGATTACGGATTCCGTCTGCCTTCCGCTTTGGACAACCGTCCGCTTAATTTTGAGGAATTTGAGGGCCATGTTGATCAGCTTCTATTCGTTTCGGCAACGCCCTCTAATTACGAAGGTGAGCATGAACTACTGCGCGCGGAGCAGATTATCCGGCCTACGGGCCTGCTTGACCCGGAGGTGGACGTACGTCCGGTGGAGGGGCAGATCGACGATCTTGTCTCGGAAGTGAACAAAGAGGTGGAAAAGAAGAACAAGGTGTTAGTCACTACGCTCACCAAGCGTATGGCGGAGGACTTGACAGATTATATGAAGGAAGTGGGCATCCGCGTGAAATATCTCCATTCCGACATCGATACTCTGGAACGGGCGGAGATTATCCGGGATATGCGTTTGGATGTTTTCGATGTGCTGGTGGGTATCAACTTGCTGAGAGAAGGTTTAGATATCCCCGAGATTTCGCTTGTGGCCATCTTGGATGCGGATAAGGAGGGTTTCCTTCGTTCGGAGACATCTCTGATACAGACGATAGGACGTGCGGCGCGAAATGTCGAAGGTCATGTAATCATGTATGCGGATAAGATCACCGACTCTATGCGCGCAGCGCTTTCAGAGACAGAGCGCCGGCGTGAGATACAGAAGGAATATAATGATGAGCATGGGATAACTCCCCAGACGATTAAGAAAGCGGTAAGGGATTTAATCAGCATATCCAAGGTAATAGCCAAGGAAGAACTGCGTTTCGAGAAGGATCCGGAATCTATGGATCGTCAGGAATTGGAGAAGCTGATAGGAGATGTTCAGAAGAAAATGAAGCAGGCGGCGGCAGACTTGAATTTCGAGGCGGCGGCGGAGCTGCGTGACAAAATGGTGGAGCTAAAAAAGCAGCTCGCATCGATTGAAGAATGACATTTGAGAAGTCATGGAAAACGAATGAAAGGATATGGTTACTGAGAACGGAGTGAACAGTAACATGATATGGAGGCTATTATGGAAAGCGGTATCGAGAAAGAAAGTAAAAGAATGCTCCCCAGGAGAGAGTATATTAAAATACGGGGAGCGAACGAACATAATCTGAAAAATATCGACGTGGATATTCCGAGGAATGAACTGGTGGTATTGACCGGGTTGTCCGGATCGGGAAAGTCTTCTTTGGCGTTCGACACGATTTATGCTGAGGGGCAGAGGCGTTATATGGAATCTTTATCCTCCTATGCCAGACAGTTTCTAGGACAGATGGAGAAGCCAAATGTGGAGAAGATAGAAGGCTTATCGCCTGCAATTTCCATCGATCAGAAATCCACTAACCGTAATCCCCGTTCCACCGTTGGAACGGTAACGGAGATTTATGACTATTTCCGTCTTTTGTATGCAAGAATCGGTATTCCCCACTGTCCTTCCTGTGGAAAGGAAATCAAGAAGCAGTCAGTAGACCAGATGACGGATCAGATTATGGGACTGCCGGAAGGAACGAGAATTCAATTGCTGGCTCCGGTAGTAAGAGGGCGTAAGGGCGAGCATACCAAGGTATTCGAGCGGGCAAAAAGGAGCGGCTATGTTCGAGTTCGCGTAGACGGTAATATGTACGAGCTGTCGGAAGAAATCAAGCTGGATAAAAATATAAAGCATAATATCGAAGTGGTTGTGGATAGACTGGTAGTAAAACCCGGAGTCGAAAGGCGACTGACGGATTCCATCGAAAACGTATTGGAGTTGGCGGAGGGACTGCTCTTTGTAGATGTGCTGGAAAGGGAAATGATGACTTTCAGCCAGAGCTTTTCCTGTCCTGACTGTGGAGTGAGCGTCAGCGAGATAGAGCCCAGGAGCTTTTCGTTTAACAATCCCTTCGGTGCTTGTCCGGAATGCTTCGGACTGGGATATAAGATGGAATTCGATATAGATCTGATGATTCCGGATAAGCGGCTGAGCATCAATCAAGGCGCGATTGCGGTAATGGGCTGGCAGTCCTGCAACGACCCGGGCAGTTTTAGCAATGCGATTCTTCAGGCGCTTTGCAGGGAATATGATTTTGACTTGGACACTCCTTTTGAAGAATATTCTGATAGGGTGAAACAAATCTTAATTCATGGCACTGGCGGCAAAGAGGTGAAAGTACATTATAAAGGACAGAGAGGGCAGGGCGTATATCCGGTAGCCTTCGAAGGACTGGTTAGAAATGTGGAGAGACGTTACCGCGAGACGGGCTCCGAGAGCTCTAAGCAGGAGTACGAGACCTTCATGAATATCATCCCGTGTAAAAAATGTAAAGGGATGCGGTTGAAGGAGGAGGCTTTGGCTGTTACCGTCAGCGATAAGAACATATATGAGATTACCTCTTTTTCTATTAGAAAGCTTTATAAATTTCTAAGTGAGATGGAGCTTACCAAGCAGCAGCAATTGATTGGCAAGCAAGTTTTGAAAGAGATTAACGCCAGGGTCGGCTTTTTGATCGATGTGGGGCTTGATTATTTGTCTCTGTCCAGGGCTACGGGAACTCTTTCCGGCGGTGAGGCACAGAGAATCCGTCTTGCGACCCAGATTGGATCAGGGCTGGTTGGTGTTTGTTATATATTGGATGAGCCGAGTATCGGACTGCATCAGCGGGATAACGATAAGCTTTTGAATACGCTGCGCAATCTGAAGGATATGGGAAATACTTTGCTGGTGGTAGAGCACGATGAAGATACGATGCTGGCGGCGGATTATATTGTGGATATAGGACCGGGGGCCGGTTCCCATGGCGGAGAGGTAATTGCACAGGGGACGGCAGAGGATATTATGAATACTCCGGATTCTATAACCGGACAGTATCTGAGCGGTAAGTTGCAGATACCGATACCTGAAAAGCGCCGTGTATCCACTGGAGAGCTAATTGTACGTAAGGCACAGGAAAATAATTTAAAGGGGATTGATGTGACGTTTCCTCTCGGAGTTATGACTTGCGTGACGGGAGTGTCCGGATCGGGGAAAAGTTCTCTCGTTAATGAAATCCTGTATAAGCACTTGGCGAGGGATTTGAACCGTGCGCGGACTATTCCGGGAAAGCATGCGGGTATCGACGGAATCGAGCAGCTAGATAAGGTTATCGATATAGACCAGTCTCCAATCGGAAGGACGCCCCGTTCTAATCCGGCCACTTATACGGGAGTATTCGACCAGATCCGCGACTTGTTCTCGACGACAGCCGACGCGAAAACGAAGGGGTATAAAAAGGGGCGTTTCAGTTTCAATGTTAAAGGCGGAAGATGTGAAGCCTGCAGCGGAGACGGAATTATTAAGATAGAGATGCACTTTTTGCCGGATATCTATGTTCCCTGCGAGGTGTGCGGCGGAAAACGCTATAACCGGGAAACTTTAGATGTTAAGTACAAGGGAAAGAGTATTTACGATGTACTGGACATGACGGTGGAAGAAGCCGTAGGATTTTTTGAAAACGTGCCTTCTATCAGAAGAAAGATAGAAACGTTAAATGACGTAGGCTTATCCTATGTGAAGCTAGGGCAGCCATCCACAACCCTTTCGGGAGGTGAGGCGCAGAGAATTAAGCTCGCTACGGAGCTTAGCAAGAGGAGTACGGGAAAGACAATCTATATATTGGATGAGCCTACTACCGGCCTTCACTTCGCGGATGTTCACAAGCTGACGGAGATATTGCACAAATTGGCTGATGGCGGAAATACGGTGGTTGTCATAGAACACAATCTGGACGTTATAAAGACGGCGGATTATATTATCGATATCGGTCCGGAGGGCGGAGACAAGGGAGGAACTGTCATCGCAGAGGGGACACCGGAGGAAGTGGCAGGAAATCCCAAGTCATATACCGGATTTTACGTCAATAAAATGTTGGAACGATATAAATAAAAATAAGCGGAAAAAATAAAAAATGTCTTAAGTAATCGGCAAAATAAGCCGATAATATTGAATATAAAGAAAAGCATGGAGGCGGCAAGTGAGGCGGAAGGAACCGCTTTCATTTGCTGTGTCTGATTTTTTTATAAAATTTTGTGAAACCCCTTTGAAAAATCGAATCTTTAAGGTATAATAGCTGTGTGCGTTTGGCTTAAAGATATTTTGGAAAATATGAAGATAGATTTTGCATGAGATAGGACACTGAGAAAGGGGTTTAACATATGCAATACACAGATATAGGAATTGATTTGGGAACAGCGAGTATTTTAGTATATATCAGAGGAAAGGGCGTAGTACTTAAGGAACCTTCCGTGGTAGCATTCGATAGAGATACCGACAAAATAAGAGCGATTGGTGAAGATGCAAGGCTGATGCTTGGCAGAACCCCCGGAAATATTGTGGCGGTAAGACCGCTTAGACAAGGTGTTATCTCGGATTACAGAGTGACTGAGAAGATGATGAAATATTTCATCCAGAAGGCGCTGGGTAAAAAAACGTTCCGTAAGCCCCGTATTGCGGTGTGCGTACCGAGCGGGGTGACCGAGGTGGAGAAGAAGGCGGTAGAGGATGCGACCTATCAGGCAGGAGCCAGAGAGGTTTCCATTATTGAAGAGCCGATTGCTGCAGCGATTGGAGCGGGAATCGACATTTCCAAACCTTGCGGAAACATGATTGTCGATATCGGCGGAGGAACCTCAGACATTGCCGTTATTTCCTTGGGAGGTACTGTAGTAAGCGCGTCCATTAAGATAGCCGGAGACGATTTCGATGAAGCTATCGTTCGGTATATGCGAAAGAAACATAATCTGCTAATCGGTGAACGGACAGCGGAGGATTTAAAAATAAAGATCGGTTCTGCTTACAGGCGCACCGAGGTGGATTATATGGATGTCAGAGGTCGTAATCTCGTAACCGGATTACCGAGAACGGTAAAAGTTTCTTCGGAGGAGACGGAGGAAGCGCTTCGCGAGACGACGGCACAGATCGTGGAGACGATACACAGCGTGCTGGAGAAGACGCCGCCGGAACTGGCAGCGGATATTGCGGATAGAGGCATTGTTCTTACCGGAGGCGGAAGCTTGCTTCGCGGCTTGGAGGATTTGATAGCTTCTAAGACGGGAATCAACACGATGACAGCGGAGGATCCCATGACAGCCGTTGCAATCGGAACCGGTAAATACGTGGAATTTTTGGCGGGATACAAAGAGGACTAACCCATTGCATGATGGCAGTCTGTCGTTATATGGAAATTTGTTTGACGATAGAAACCTATCACTAGATAGATTGATAAAAGGGAATAAATAATATACTGAGGGGAAAAGGAGTAGTTATATGGTTAAGGGTTTATATACTGCTTATACAGGAATGGTAAATGAGCAACATAGGATGGATGTCCTTACCAATAACCTGGCGAATGCGAATACCAACGGATATAAGAAGGAAGGAGCCACCAGTCAGGCTTTTGACGATGTGCTCGCTTACAAAATTAAAGATATGTCCGAAGGGCGCGGAACAGCAAGAGGGTTGGGCATAAATAATCTGGGAGTTAAGATAGGCGAGGGCTATACGGATTATTCCCAGGGACCGGTGAAGGGAACAGAAAATCCATTCGACTTAGCATTGTCGGGTGAAGGCTTTTTTACAGTGCAGCATACCGATAGTGAGGGTGACACCTCAGTAAAATATACCCGTGATGGAAGTTTTACCATGAATTCTCAAGGTTTTCTGGTTACTCATGACGGAGATTATGTTTTGGGTATGACGGGTGGGCGGATTAAGCTTGATCCCCTTCTTGATTTCAGGGTAGATACTTCGGGCAACATCATGCAGGGGGATGATAATTCTTCTGTGGCAACTTTAAGAATACGTGATTTTGTGGACTATGATTATTTGGAGAAGTTTGGTGAGAATTATTTCCAGCCGGTAGACGGCTCCCGATTTCAGGACGCTACGGCGAAGGTGAATCAGGGTTATCTGGAAACCTCCAATATTTCGGTGGTAACAGAGATGACGAATATGATAAACGTATCGAGAGCTTATGAAACGAATCAAAAGGTGATTCAGACTTACGACAGCAGCTTGGAAATAGCTGTAAATCAGCTTGGAAAGCTGTAGGAGGATAAAGAATGATTAGAAGTTTATGGTCAGCGGCCACCGGAATGAATGCACAACAGACAAATGTAGACACGATTGCAAATAATCTTGCCAATGTAAATACAGTAGGATACAAATCGCAAGTGTCTCAATTTAAAAGTTTATTATATCAGACATTGCAGACAAAGACTACTACGGCAGAGGGGGCTGCGAAGCCGGTTACCTCTCAGGTAGGTTTGGGTGTGCGAAATTCTTCAATCAATCAGATATTTACGCAGGGAAGCCTGATTGCTTCTGAAAGCGGTACCTCATTTGCTATTGAAGGTGACGGTTTTTTTGCGGTCAAAAATGGGAATGGTGAGATTAACTATACGAGAAATGGTGATTTTATCTGGGGTATATCACCGGGAAAAGCGCCCATGCTGACAACTACGGATGGAAATGTAGTATTAGATAATAAAGGGAACAGCATTTTACTGAATGGTACCTATGTTGCAAATAAAATAACTATATCTTCGGACGGAACGCTTATGTATCCTGATGAAAACAATAATCTTGTAGCTTTAGATCATACAATAGGAATTTATCAGTTCCGTAATCCCGGAGGCTTAGAGCGACAAGGCGACTCCCTTTGGGCGGCTACTGCTGCCAGCGGAGCGGCGATTAATGAATCAACGAACGAAGATGTGACTAAGAGCAAGGTCGTTCAGGGCTACTTGGAAGGTTCCAATGTTAAGGTGGCGGACGAGATGGTAAACCTTATCGTTGCACAGAGAGCTTACGAGATGAATTCCAAAGCGATTACTACCTCGGATGAGATGCTCCAGCAGGCGAACAATCTGAAGCGTTAATAAGGTGAAAGGGGTACATAATGGATATAGGAAGCGGTGTTTCTTCTGCATATACGAGTTATTTGTCTTCTCAGGCGTCCAGTAAGCTGGACACTCATATCAAGACGAAGGATTATTCCCAGTCTTCCGATGAAGAACTCTTGTCGGCATGTAAAGAATTCGAATCTTACTTTCTGGAGCAGATTTTTAAAGAAATGCAGAAGACGGTAGATGTATTTAAGGATGAGGATTCAACGCCTAACGACTCGTTGGTAGGCTATTTCAAAGACAGTACTTTGCAGGAATTGGCGAGCACATCTACGGAAAAAGAAGGGCTCGGTCTTGCACAGACGCTCTTCGAGCAGATGAAACGGAATTACGGCTTGTAATGTATATGATTATTGAATGATGAGGCTGCTTATTTAAGCAGCCTTTTTGCGTATTTTTATACTGTATACGGATAATTGAGCGAAACACACTTTTGGTTAAAAAGGAGAGGTTGGATATATGGAAAACGTAAAGGGGTATGTGGAACATATCATATACCGGAACAACGAGAACGGCTACACGGTTATGAATATGGTGAGCGGGCAGGAGGAGATCATCTGTGTGGGCATGTTCAGAACCATAGATCAAGGGGAGACGCTTCAAATAGATGGAAACTATGTGGAGCATCCCGTCTACGGCAGACAGCTCAAGGTAGAAAGTTATCAGATTACAGCACCTGATGATGTCATCAGCATGGAGAGATATCTCAGCTCAGGTGCGATTAAAGGAATCGGAGAAGCGTTGGCAGCGCGAATTATAAAAAGGTTCGGTGAGGATACTTTTCGCATTATTGAAGAGGAACCCGAGCGTCTGGCAGAGATTAAGGGCATAAGCGATAGAAAAGCGCGGGAAATCGCAGTCCAGATGGAAGAAAAAAAGGATATGCGGGAGGCTATGGTTTTTTTGCAGAAATACGGTATTTCGGGAGCCCTTGCTATGAAGATATATAATACGTACGGAATGGGCGTTTACGGAGTACTTCGGGAAAATCCTTATAAGCTGGCGGAGGATATCTCGGGAGTAGGATTTAAAATTGCAGATGAAATCGCGAATAAGATAGGTATACACACAGATTCCGATTACCGTATAAGGAGTGCTGTCCTCTATGTGCTGCTTCAGGCGTCGATGGAAGGGCATGTATATTTGCCGGAGAATATCCTCTTAAGGCGGGCCGGCGAGCTTTTGGAGGTTGAGGAGTCTGCCATAGAACCTCAGATAGCCAATCTGGCGATGGATAAAAAGGTCGTGATAAAGATGCCGCTGCCTGAGGCGAAGGAGGAGGGGAAGAAAATATATGCTGCTTCTTATTACTATGAAGAACTGAATTGTGCTAAGATGCTTCATGATTTGAATTCATCCGTCTTGCCGGAAGAGGGGCTTCTTCCTGCGGAGGAAGCCAATATCAATCGCCGCATTAAGGAAATAGAGAAGGCACAAGGAATCGAACTGGATGAACTGCAAAGAAAGGCAGTGATGGAGAGTGTGAAAAACGGCTTGCTCATTCTGACCGGAGGTCCCGGAACGGGAAAAACCACAACAATCAATACAATCATAAGATATTATGCCGGAGAAAATATGGATATTTTCCTTGCGGCTCCTACAGGTAGAGCAGCAAAGCGTATGACGGAAACTACAGGATATGAAGCGAGGACCATACACCGGTTGCTGGAACTTAGCGGAGCGGTTTTAGAAGAGAATAAAAGGGCTAAATTCGAGAAAAATGAAGAAAATCCTCTGGAGGCCGATGTTATTATTGTGGATGAGATGTCGATGGTGGATATTCATTTATTCCAGTCGTTGCTTAAGGCGATTATGCCGGGCACCCGGCTGATTATGGCGGGGGATATCAATCAGCTTCCATCGGTAGGGCCTGGACAGATATTGAAAGACTTAATCGATAGTCACTGCATACCGGTAGTCATGCTGCAGAAGATATTCAGGCAGGCAGAGGAGAGTGATATTGTGGTCAATGCCCATGCTATCAACAAGGGAGAACGGATAGAGCTAAATAACAAGAGCAAGGACTTTTTCTTTCTCGAAAGAAACGATATAAATGTAATTTATAAACACATGGTTCAGCTTATATGCGAAAAGCTGCCGCCATATGTAGGCGCCAGCGCTTATGACATACAAGTGCTCACACCAATGAGAAAAGGCAGTCTCGGAGTAGAAGTCTTAAACGACATTCTTCAGGAATATCTAAATCCCCCGGACAAATCAAAGGAGGAATATGAGGCTGGCGAAGGAGTATATCGGGTAGGGGACAAGGTGATGCAAATTAAAAACAACTACCAGCTTGAATGGGAGATTTTAAGCAAATACCAAATTCCCATCGATAAAGGTATGGGAGTGTTTAACGGGGATATAGGCATCATAAAAGAAATAAACGATTATGCGCAGGAGATGGTAGTGGAATACGATGAGCATAAAAGGGTGATATACCCTTTTCATCAGTTGGATGAAATCGAACTGGCTTATGCCGTAACGATACATAAATCCCAGGGAAGCGAATATCCAGCCATAATTATGCCCTTACTTACAGGTCCTAAGATGCTCTTTAATCGGAATCTGCTGTATACCGGAGTTACCCGCGCCAAGAACTGTGTGACAATCCTGGGAAGCAGACAGACGGTAAATGAAATGATCGCAAATGAGAATCAGAACAAAAGATATACCAGCCTATGTGAGAGGCTTGAGGAATTATCCTCGCTGTAAATGCCAAAATGATCCCTTGCCCGGAGAATGCGAAGGGAGTATATATGAGTGGAAACAAGGATAACTTTGCTCACAAGAACGATTCTGCAAAGATGAATTATTTTATGGACAGACTGATGGATGTTATTTATCCGAGACATTGTCCGGTCTGTGACGGCTTAACCGGATATTCCCATGAGCTTATTTGTGAAAGCTGCTGCGGGAAGGTCAGGTATATCGGAGGGGACGTCTGTGCCAAGTGCGGCAAGCCCTTGGCGGAGGAAGAAGAGTATTGCTATGACTGTGCGCGAAAACAGCATTATTATAAGAGCGGCACGGCACTGTTTGAGTATAAGAGCATGTCTGCTGCCATTTACCGTTTCAAATACAAAGGACGGCAGGGATATGCGGATTTTTTTGCTAAGAGGCTGGCAGAGCATTTGGAAGACAATCTTCGCATATGGAAGCCGGAAGCCTTTGTTCCGGTGCCGATTCATTCTTCGAGAATGCGGGCGCGGGGATATAATCAGGCAGAGGTGCTGGCAAAGCGGCTTAGCAGGGAAACCGGTATTCCTACGAGGTCAGATTTGATAAAGAGGTGCAAAAAAACGGCTCCGCAAAAGAATCTGAGCGATGGTGAACGGCAAAATAATTTGAAAAAGGCTTTTAAAATCTGTAGAAATGATGTAAAATTAAATACGATTGTAATTATTGATGATATTTATACAACCGGGAGTACAATCGATGCAGTCGCATATGAATTGCAAAAAAAAGGGATTGCAAATATTTACTATGCGTCATTAGCTATCGGTAAGGGGTTATGATTGGGAGGAAGAATAAATGGATGTACGCAATTGCAGAAGATGCGGGAGGCTTTTTAACTATGCCATGGGGCCGATTATCTGTCCGCAGTGCAGAGAAGCACTGGAAGTGAAGTTTCAGGAAGTGAAAAAATATATATCTGAGCACAAAGGATGCGGAATCGCAGAGGTTTCGGAAGAGTGTGACGTGACGCCCCAGCAGATTAAGCAATGGCTTAGGGATGAGAGGCTGGAATTTTCGTCGGATTCCCCAACAGGCCTGGAATGCGAGAACTGCGGTACGATAATACGCAGCGGACGTTTTTGTGAGAAGTGCAAGGCTGGAATGGTAAATCATTTGCAGACCGCATATAAGAAAGAACCTGAACTAAAGCCGGAGAAGAAGGAAAAGGAAGAAAAGGCCGGAATGCGATATTTGGATCGCTAGGAGAAAATTATGCTGAATAAAGAAAGGGTCATCCTGATGACGAAGATGGCATCCTACGAAGAGCATGAAGGGAAGAAGAATGCTTCCGTCATGAACTATTTTCGTGGAGACTATGTTTGGTTTCAAGTACTGAAGTCCACAATCTATGGAACGATAGCTTTTGGAATCATGTTCGGGATGTATATTTTTTATGATTTTGAAATTTTTATGACGGATATTTACAAGATGGATTTGTTCCAGTTCGGGAAATCGATTTTGGTTAAATATCTGTTTGTAATAGGAATATACGCCATTATTTCATACGCGGTATATTCCTATCGGTACGCAAAAGCCCAAAAGAAAATGAAGCTGTATATGAGCAACCTTAACAGGCTGACCGGTATGTATGATAAGACGTAGTACGGGGCTTATGCGGCCTTGAAAGGAAATTATTATGACATCATTACTTGTAGCAAAGCAATATTTAAAAAGAATTTATGGAAGATATGAAGTATACCTGATACCACTGTTTAAGTTTTTGATTTCTTTTGTTTGTTTTTTGTTAGTAAACGCCAATCTTGGATACATGAATAAAATTGATAATATAGCAATAGTATTGGTATTGGCACTTATGTGTTCTTTCATGCCAGCTAATTTCGTCATTATAGCGGCGGCAGCGTTGGTAATCGGACATTTATATGCACTTTCCCTGGAGTGTGCAGTAGTGGCTCTGGCGCTTTTTCTGCTTATGTTTTTGTTGTATTTCAGGTTCTCGCCTAAGGATATGCTGGTGGTAGTTCTTACTCCCATCTGCTTTTCACTGAAAATACCTTATGTGATTCCTATCGCCATGGGACTGCTTAGCACACCGGCTTCCGCAGTGTCGGCGGCATGCGGTGTGATTGTATATTATTTAATTGCATACATAAGACAAAGCGATACCGCACTGGCATCTATGGAGACGGAAGAGATTACAGCAAAGTTTCGGTATTTAATCGACGGAATTTTAAACAATAAAGGGATGATCGTAACCCTTGCAGCCTTTACGGCAACAATTATTCTCGTATATTTGATTCGAAGGCTTTCCATGGACCATTCGTGGACGATCGCTATCATTGCCGGTGCTTTGGTGAATGTAATGATTCTATTAGTAGGCGATTTGATGTTCGAGACTAATGTATCGATTGGCGGAATCATTGTGGGAACGATTGTCTCGGCTCTTATCGCGGTGGTAATCCAGTTCTTCGAATTCAACGTGGATTATAGCCGGACGGAGAAAGTGCAGTTCGAGGACGACGAATATTATTATTATGTAAAAGCGGTGCCTAAGGTCACCGTAGCAACGCCTGAGCGTAAGGTGAAACAAATCAATTCGCAGAAGAGAACGAGGCCGTCACAGGGAGCTAGAATGGTGGAGGGAAGAAGTTCTGCCAAAAGATAGTGAATGGAAGATGTGGATTGTGGATATTATAAAAGACTGGAATGATTAAGATGCAGCAGATTACACAGATCGTAGATACCTATTTCAAGCGCATGCCCAGTATCAGGTGGACTGATGTCGTGGAGATAATTATTATCTCCTTTTTGGTGTACCATATTTTGGTATGGATAAAAAACACGAAAGCTTGGTCTCTTTTAAAGGGCGTTGTGGTAATTGCTGTATTTTTATTTTTAGCCGCAGTGTTCAATATGAATACGATTTTGTGGATTGCACAAAATGTGGTGGGAATAGCGGCAACGGCAATTATCGTCATATTGCAGCCCGAGCTTCGGAAGGCGCTGGAGGAATTAGGGCGAAAGAACATTATTTCTTCTATTTTTCCTTTTGAACCAAGCAAGCCGGAGGAGGGATTGTTCTCTGACCGTACGGTCAATGAGATTGTCAAGGCGTGTGTAGAGATGGCGAAGGTGAAGACAGGAGCGCTCATTGTAATGGAACAGACACAGTCCCTTGCGGAATATGAGAGAACCGGCATAGCAGTGGACGGCATCGTTTCGAGCCAATTATTAGTGAATATATTCGAGCATAATACACCGCTTCATGACGGTGCAGTTATTGTACGCGGAAATCGAGTGGTTTCGGCTACATGCTACCTTCCATTATCCGATAATATGGAACTTAGCAAGGAGCTGGGAACGAGGCATAGGGCGGCAATAGGAATTTCGGAGGCTACGGATTCCATGACGGTTATCGTTTCGGAGGAAACCGGAAAAATCAGTGTGGCATATGAGGGCAGTCTATACCGCAGTCTGGATGGAGACTCATTGAAGGAAAAACTGCACATTGTCCAGAATAAGCCATTAGACGAAAAGAAGCGAAAGCTTTGGAAGGGAAGGGCAAAGAATGAAAAATAAGTTGACGGGCAATCTTGTCCTGAAAATCGGCTCGGTCCTTTTCGCAGCTATTCTGTGGCTCCTTGTAACCAACATAAACGATCCGGCAACGTCGTCAAAGTTCTCCAATATTCCCGTAGTTATCCAGAATGCAGATGCGATTACCAGTCAGGGAAAGGTATACGAAATATTGGACGAGACCGACATCATAGATTCGGTGACCGTAGTGGCTCCCAGATCAATTATTGATACGATCAGCAAGGAAAATGTTGTTGCGGTGGCTGATATGAATGACTTGACGAGCCTTAATACGATAAGCATCAGGTTGTCAACCAATAAATATAATGACAGATTAGACAGCATAACAGGAAATATCGATAGTGTAAAATTGAACATCGAAGATAAGCAAAGCATTAGTCTGGCGCTGAGAGCGACTTATACTGGAAGCGTGGGAGACGGATATATGGTTGGTGACGTTACGACGGAGCAGAACCTTGTGAGGGTATCGGGAGCGGAGTCTATCGTATCCAGAATCAATAAGGCTGAGGTAAGCGTGGCGGTAACCGGTTTTACAAGCGATATCGGTACGGTGGAGGAAATCAAGCTGTATGATGCCAATGACGTGGAAATACCTAAGACGAATCTTACTCTTAATATAAGTACAGTGCGTGTTAATGTGGAGATACTGGCAACCAAGGAAGTTCCGTTGAACTTCTCCGTAATGGGAACACCGGCTGACGGATACCGGGCGACCGGTGTAGTGAGCAGCACGCCTGCATCCGTCGTTTTGGCAGGAAAAGGCAGTATGCTGAAAAATATTTCTTCGCTGGATATTCCTGATACTTCTCTGGATATTGCGGGACTTACCGAAAATCTGGTAACGACTATAAATGTGGGAGAATATCTGCCGGGCAATGTGGAGCTGGGCGATAAGAAATTTGACGGAAACGTGGCGGTAACGGTCTATATCGAACCGGTAATTGCCAGAAACTTCATCGTTTCTAAAGATTATATTTCGATTTTGAACATGCCGGAGGGCTATGAGGGTGAGGTGTCGACCTTTGAAAATGAATTCCCCATTCAGGTCATTGGGCTTTCCGCCGATGTAAATAGCATAAACGGTGACGAAATAAGAGGAACTGTAGACATCGCCGATTTGCGGGAAAGAGGAATTATCGAGGAAGTGGAAGAGGGTTACTGGGATGTACCTCTATCCTTTAATCTTCCTGAAAATGTAGGTCTGAGGGAAAACGTTACGGTAAGATTAAATATAAGAGAAAAAGAATAAGTATTCGACAGGAGGCTTTACATGGGCAGATTATTTGGTACGGATGGTGTAAGAGGAGTTGCTAACGAGGAATTGACACCGCTTTTGGCGATGCAGCTCGGGCAGGCAGGCGCATATGTCCTTACAAAAGAAAACGAGCATAAACCGACAATAATGGTAGGCTGTGATACGCGTATGTCCGGAGATATGCTGGCGAATGCGCTAATGGCAGGAGCCTGCTCCGTAGGGGCGAATTGCGTGTACGTAGGAATCCTCCCTACGCCGGCGATAGCATATCTTACGAGGAAATACAAGGTGGATGCAGGTGTAGTAATATCCGCATCTCATAATCCTGTGGAATTTAACGGAATTAAATTTTTTGATGGCAATGGCTATAAGCTCCCGGATTCTCTGGAGGATGAAATCGAAGAGATGATAGGGGGGGGGATGAAAGATGTGAAATTTCCTACCGGCAGTAGCGTAGGTAAGATCAAATACCGTACGGATGCGAGGGAGGAATATATCAATCATTCCATGAAGGCCGTAGGTGTGGACTTTCGTGGACTTAAGATCGTCGCGGACTGCGCGGAGGGTGCATCCTATTATACCTCTATTGAAGCTCTTAAAGAATTGGGTGGAGAGGTCGTAGCTATTCATAACAATCCCGATGGAACCAATATCAATGCCAACTGCGGATCCACTCATATGGAAGAACTTCAAGCCCGTGTCGTATATGAAAAAGCTAATGTAGGCCTCGCTTTTGACGGGGATGCGGACAGACTGATGGCCGTGGATGAACTGGGAAATATGATCGACGGAGACCAGATTATGGCAATTATCGGAAGCCATATGAAAAATAAAGGTAAGCTGAAGAAAAACATTATCGTAGCTACCATTATGAGTAATTTAGGATTTTTCCTCATGGGTGAGGAGAATAAGATCAAGATAGAACAGACAAAGGTAGGCGATCGTTATGTGTTAGAGCGTATGAAGGAAATCGGTGCCAGCCTCGGGGGAGAGCAGTCGGGACATATTATTTTCCTGGATGAAAATACGACGGGGGACGGACTATTGAGCGCGCTTCATCTGCTGGAAGTTATGGTGGAGACGGGAAAGCCGCTGTCTGAACTTTCGAAAGTAATGGAGGTTATGCCTCAGGCGCTTATTAACGCAAAGGTGCCGAATCATAAAAAAGAAAATTATATGGATTATCCGGAGATAGCTGATGCCATCGATGAACTGAATAAGAAGTTTGCCGGCGAGGGACGGGTACTTATCAGGCCTTCCGGTACGGAGCCTATGGTTCGTGTTATGATTGAAGGAAAGAACAAGGAGCAAATCGATAAGGAAGCGAAAAAGCTCGCAGAGTTGATTCAGAATATCATGCTGTAAAACTGCATTTTGGTGCTTGCAGCCCTCGCAAAATTGCATAGAGAGTAATTTTGGCTCTGCGGGATGGAAGGATGATAGTAGTACTGTTCACACAGTAGCTTAACACTTGCTGTTAAGCTGCGTAAGAACGTGATTTAAGAGATGGTTTCTGCTTCGCAGAGCGAATTTACACGCAGAATTCATGCGTTGCTGAGAGCGGAGTGGACAGTAACGGATAGTAACATAACATAGCACAAAAGCGAAGAAGATACTTGAGAAGTGCAGGGAAAGATGATATAGTATGTATGTGGAAAGTATGCCATTCGTTAAATAGCATATGAAATTGGAGGAAAAAAGGTATGGTAAGCCAAAAGGTAGTTATTAAAAACCCCACAGGGCTACATCTAAGACCGGCAGGCATCCTATGCAAAGAGGCAATGCAGTTTAAATCATTAATTACATTCACATTCAGAGAGAATACGGCAAATGCGAAGAGCGTACTCAGCGTACTCGGAGCATGTGTAAAGTGTGGCGATGAGATAGAGTTTGTTTGCGAGGGCGAAGATGAGGAAGTGGCACTTAAGTCTTTGGTTCATGCTATTGAAAGCGGTCTTGGGGAATAAATCTACATAGCTGAAAAATAGCCGGCTCTTCGAGCCGGTTTTTTTATATCATAGGAAAGACCTTGTTGCTTTAATGTTTGAAAGTATTGCTTCCTATGATATAAAAAGCCCTTCGGGCCAACGATGCGCAGCTGCGCGCGCGGAACAAAAGCTGTGCAGTGTTCCTATTACATAAAAGATAATCAAAGTGTGTTATAAATATAGAGGGAGGTATGGCTATGTTAAATTATAAAAGATATCAGCGCAATCCAGTCATGGATTATTCGGAAAGGAAGTGGCCGAATAAAGAAATTCAAAGAGCGCCCCACTGGTGCAGTGTGGATTTGCGAGACGGCAATCAGGCATTGATTGATCCGATGGTAGTGGAAGAAAAAATAGAGATGTTCCAATATTTAATCAAGCTTGGGTTTCGTGATATTGAAATTGGGTTTCCGGCGGCCAGTCAGATAGAGTATGATTTTTTGCGTCAGCTCGTAGATCGAAAGATGATACCCGACGACGTGAGGGTACAGGTGCTCACACAGTGCAGGGAGGAGCAGATCGAGAGGACTTTCGAAGCGATTGCAGGCTGCAAACAGGCAATCGTACACATTTATAATTCCACTTCCACGCTGCAAAGGGATGTGGTATTTGGAATGGAAAGGGCGCAGATCATAGAGATTGCGGTTCAGGGAACGAAGTGGGTAAAAGAAAGGGCGAAGACTTTCCCGGGAAAAATTATTCTGGAATATTCTCCGGAAAGCTTTACCGGTACGGAGCTGGATTTCGCATTGGATATATGCACGGCAGTTCAGAAGACGTGGGGAGCGACCAAGGAAGAGCCGATTATTATTAATCTGCCGTCTACTGTGGAGATGACTACCCCCAATGTATATGCTGATCGCATTGAGTGGATGGACAGTCATTTTAAGAATAGAGAAAGCATTATTCTGAGCGTTCATCCGCACAACGACAGGGGAACGGGAGTGGCAAGCACGGAGTTGGCACTATTAGCGGGCGCAGAGCGCGTGGAAGGCACTCTGTTCGGAAATGGCGAGCGGACTGGTAATGTGGACGTATTGAATATAGCTTATAATATGTTTTCGCAGGGAATTGATCCTGAACTGAACGTGGATAAAATAGGTGAGACGATAGAATTGTATGAAAGATGCTGCAAGATTCCGGTTCATCCAAGACACCCATATGCAGGAAAGCTTGTATTTACTGCCTTCTCCGGCTCACATCAGGATGCCATCAACAAAGGTGTAAAGGCGATGAAGGAAAGAAACAGCGAGATATGGCAGGTGCCTTATCTGCCCATCGATCCGGCCGATATCGGAAGAGAGTACGAGCCGATCGTAAGAATTAATTCCCAGTCAGGCAAGGGGGGTGTCGCCTTCGTTATGGATACGTATTTTGGCTTCAAGCTGCCGAAGGGAATGCATAAGGAGTTTGCCAAGACCATTCAGGCAATTTCAGAGAAGCAGGGAGAGGTATCTCCAGACCAGATTATGGAGCAGTTCAGACAGGAATATCTGGAAAGGAAGGAGCCGATTCATTTCAGGAGACTGAAGGTGGACGACTTGAGCGGAGAAACTACTTCCGAATTCGATACAAGAGTTATGGTCATCTATACCGATCATGGGGTGGAAAAGTCCTTTGAAGCGGTAGGAAATGGCCCCATCGATGCAGTAAAACGCGGTCTCCAGGAGGTTATTGGGGAAGAGATGAAGATATTGGATTATGAAGAGCATGCGCTGCAAAGTGGGTCCAATTCCCAGGCAGCAGCCTATATCCATCTGCTGGATTCCGATACCGGAATGGTTACCTATGGCGTCGGTGTAAGCTCCAATATTACAAGGGCATCCGTAAGGGCTATTTTCTCGGCGGTAAACCGCCTGGGAATAGGCGGAAAAAAATAAGTAAAAGTTTTGGGATTTGAAACATAAATCAAGATATAAGATATAAAAAAGGCTTGCGTAAATCTGCAAGCCTTTTTATATGGAATAGAATAAGTATTTTATTTTGCGTCAGACTGAAGGGAAGCTCCGTCAACATCGAACGAGTCGCCTTCCTCTACAATACAAATCATTGTTTTTCCGGTATTAATCTGGATTTCGTTTCCTTTATCGTCATAATATTTGGTAGGTTCATAGTCGGCAGTCTTTTTCCACGTTACATGGATACCTTTTCCATTTGTAAAGTAGTAGCCATCTCTGGTGGTATCGTGTACCTGAAATGCCAGATAGCCTTTCTCGTCCCTTACCTCATGATATGTGAACTGAACCAGTACATTCTTAAAGGAAAGCTGTACTTCATTGTTAGCAGCATCTACATCCGGCTTGCCGTACATGGAGCGGTAGTACAAACCATCTTCTTCATTGTAAGTAAAGGAAGTCTTGGTTACCGGATACGCAGGCTTCATATTGATTTCCTTTGCTGTAACTGCATCGCTATATGTTTCCAAAGTATTCGGTGCTTTTGAAGAAGCGAACTTAAAGTGATCTGCATTGTAGTAACCGTCGCGGTATGTCTTGGAATATCCGAATTTACTGATACCCTTGTTGATTCCATCTGCGCTGGCGTATGCGTTCTGAGGAGCCTTTTTGTCGGTAGCACGGTAAAAAGCGCCTTCGAACATTGCATCGGTTCTCTTGTCGCCGTAGGAGCATCCTGTAATATGATCCGTATCAGCCTTCTCTACAATATCATTGATGTAGAATGGACCGCCGAAATGGAGGTAAATGGAATCCCATTCAAAAGACCAATATACAAAATAGTCGCGGCAGCTTCTAACATTGCCGATACGGTCCAATCCTTCCCAATCCTTAATGACAGCCATGCTTCTCGTTATGCTTCCTTCTACGGGACATTCATAAAGGATGTCCGCTTTGGAAAGATTATAATGCGGAAGTGCTGATGAATCATTGGGAACCATAATGGAAATGGGACGTGCATCCTCTAAATCTCCATCTATCCATTCGTTGGTAAGTGTACTTCTGACCATGCCTTCTTCAGGGGGCACATCATCATCGGTAGCTGTTTCTTCCTTGGCACCTGTCTCATCCGTCTCTAATTCAGGTTGGGGTTCAATGACCTGTGCAACGACAGGCTCTTCAACTTCTTCTTTTTTACCACAACCAGTTAATAAGAGAGTGGAGGATAAAGCGACAAGAAGAAGTACTTGTAATCGTTTCATGTATAATCCTCGCTTTCATAAATAAAATGGGGCTTAGAATCGGAAAATAACGCGCACAAATCCCACCAGAAGCACCACAAGGCAAATTATAGCATATTATATTGACGGAGTCACTAGGGAGAAGTGAAAAATATATACAAAAATCTTAAGAATTTATTACAGAAATGTAACATATATTTACTTCGCTGTTTAAAAGGGACTGTTGTACTTCGGCAGCACAGCTTTTGTTCCGCGCGCAGCTGCGCGTCTACTTTTCGTTAATGGGGGCACTTTCCTATTAACGAACAAGAAACTTTACTTGCATATTTGAATTGCGGGTTGTATTATGATAATGTCCGGATTAGCGCAAAGCCACCGGATTAGAAAGGAGAATTGTTCTGAATATGAAAAAAATAATAGTGACCGGCTGCAACGGGCAATTGGGAATTGCCATCAATAAGCAATACGAAGGAAATACAGGAATCGAGCTTATTAATACGGACGTTGCACAGCTCGATATAACGAATATAGATGAAGTGATGAAACTGGTAAAAGAGGTTAAGCCTTATGCGATTATCAACTGTGCGGCGTATACGAACGTAAATGCCTGTGAGACTGATGTGGATAACGCGTATCGCATTAATGCCATCGGTCCCCGCAACTTGAGCGTTGCGGCCACAGAAGCAGGAGCGAAGCTCGTTCAGGTATCTACGGATTATGTTTTCTCGGGAAAAGCAGACAAGCCTTACACTGAGTTCGACATTACGGGACCACAGGGAGTGTACGGTGCTTCTAAACTGGCGGGGGAGAATTTCGTAAAGGAATTTGCGAAGGATTACTTTATTCTCCGTACCGCATGGTTATATGGGGAAGGGAAGAATTTTGTGAAGACCATGCTGCAATTATCGGAGAAGACCGATAAGGTTACGGTGGTGGGCGATCAGTTCGGTACTCCTACAAGCGCGGAGGAACTGGCAAAAGCGATTTGTTATTTGGTTCCCAGTGAAAATTACGGTCTGTTCCATGGCACCTGCGAGGGCTACTGCCATTGGGCCGATTTCGCCAAGGAAATATTCAGGCTTGCGGGTAAGAAGACCGCAGTGGAGGAAATTTCGACGCAGGAGTATCAGACGGCGAATCCTGCCTCTGCACCGAGGCCGTCATATTCTATTCTGGAGAATTATATGTTCAGGCTTACCTCCGATTTCCGGTTTGCCGATTGGCACGATGCAATTGAGAGGTATATGCAAAGTCTCTAAATAAAAAATTTCGGTCAGAGCTTCGGGCATAAGCCCGAAGTCTTTGGACTTTGAAAGGACTATGGTTACAAAAAATGGAATTTTTAGAAGATTTATTTTATAATCGCGTTTTTATGGCCGCAGTAACCGGCTGGCTTGTGGCGCAGGTGCTGAAAACGGTCATACATATGTGGTTTAACCGTAAGTTCGTGGCAGAACGCCTGATAGGAAGCGGCGGTATGCCCAGTTCTCATTCTGCGACGGTGTGTGCCCTCGTGACGGCAGCAGGCTTTGAATATGGAGGAGGGAGCTTCCAGTTTGCCATGGCAGCAATATTTGCCATCATTGTCATGTACGATGCCATGGGCGTCAGAAGAGAAACCGGCATACAGGCTAAGGTTCTCAACGAAATGATGGAGATGTTCATACATATGGGCAAGGAGATGAGTGTGGAAGACAAGCTTAAAGAATTCGTGGGACATACTCCTTTGCAGGTATTAATGGGGGCACTGCTTGGCGTAGGAATTGCCGTATTGATGTATTTATAAGGAAAGATAATGGTAATCGGCGAAGGATTCTTTGTTAGATTACCATTTTTTACGGTATTCCAGCGGTGTCATATTTTCCGATTGGCGAAATACCTTTATAAAGTATCCGGCGTCTTGAAAGCCTGTGGCTGCGGCAATGGATTCTACGGAATCGTCGCTGAAGCGCAGCATGGATTTCGCATGGGAGATGCGCTTGGCGGTGAGGTCATGGAACAGTGTGATCCCGTATATTTTTTTATACTCTCTAGAGAGATGGAACTTGCTGATGAAAAAATGTTCGGATAGTTTTTCCAAAGTGACCTTTTCGTTATAATGCTGTTCCAAATAGGAATGTACCTGCATGAGCTTTTCGGGAATGGAATACTCTCCGTCGTGTTCCTGCCTGCTTTCCGTGAAGCAGAGGGTGATAATATCAGTAAGGTATTTGTTGGAAGTGATTTCCATGAACACAGACTTTGTCTGCTGTGTCCGATAAAGCAACGTGAGAGCGTCGGTAAAGTCTACGAGGTTTCTGGGGCGAAACAGAAAGGAATTGCCATGACGGATAAAATTATCGTAATGTGCTCTTGCCTCCGCACCGTTAAAATGAACCCACATCAGGCTCCAGGGGTCCTTAGCGCTGCTTTCATGTGAATAAGGGCGCGTACAGTCGATCCAGACGCAGTTTCCGGCAGAAATAGGATATTTTTTATTTTCATAGGAAACCTCTCCGCATCCGTCCAGTACCACAAAGAACAGATAGGAGTTAAGATTCTGCCGCTTGCTGATATGGGGCTCCAGACTTTGCAGTGTGCCCACCTCCTGCACATGAAGATAATGCTCTTTGGCGTAGGCGGTGGGTGTCGAAATGATACGGTCAGAAGTGGATTTGGCCATAAGTCGCTTTCCTTTCTCGGTTTTTAGTGTTTCTCAAGGCATGGATGAAACCCCAATATAGCGGCAGCAATATTTTACCATTTTGACGCAATATTGTAGGTTGCCACTTGCATTATACAATAGTATACTCGCTAATGGAATAGCAAAATAACACAATGTGAGGTATGATATATGCTTTCGGTTTGTCTGATCTTCTTGTATGTATTTCTGACGGCGTATTTGACGGGTTTTTTGGTACTGAAGGGTATCGGGCGGTTTTGTACGGGCAGAAATGGAATGGAAGCATCGGAGGCATTTTGGCACATGCTGAAAATACCCGACTATTGTATGGCCGGACTTGTGGCGCTTACGGTGTACGCTCAGTTCTTCAGCTTATTTTATAAAATTGGTCTTGCGGCGAACCTCTTTCTTCTCCTTTTATGCGTTATTACATCTGCAATTTTTCGAAAGGAGCTTTTTAAGGAGCTTCTTAAGGCTAAGCAGACTGTTACATGGAAAAAGGCGGCGGGGTGTCTGTTTTTGTTCCTGCTGTTCGCCTATGGGACCTCGCGAGGCATTATCCATTATGATACGGGACTTTACCATGCTCAAAGCATTCGCTGGATAGAGGAATACGGCATAGTTAAGGGACTGGGAAACTTGCACTGCAGACTGGCTTATAACAGTTCGGCGTTCAGCTTATCGGCTCTTTTTAGCGTTTCCTTTTTAGGAATACAATCCTACCACTGCATGGCAGGATTTTTTGCACTTATGTTAGCAAAGATATGCGGAGAAATCGCAGAGGCCTTCCGGCGGAGGCGGCTGATTCTTTCTGACTTTGTGCGGATAACTTGTATTTATTACCTGCTCATTATCTTCGACGAAATGATATCTCCGGCCTCGGATTATTTTATGGTACTCACTGTTTTCTATATTGTCATCCGTTTTTTGGATTTATCGGAGGAAAAAGTGGAATCATGGATTCCATATGGGCTTTTGAGCCTTACGGCGGTCTATGCCATGAGCCTGAAGCTTTCGGCAGCGCTCATTTTGCTGTTGGTGGTAAAGCCGGCGGCTATGCTCATAAAAAGCAGAAATTTTCAGGGAATCTTTTCTTTTATAGGGCTGGGGGTCATTATTATCACACCTTATTTCATTCGAAATGTGATAATATCCGGCTGGCTGGTCTATCCTTTTACTGCGCTGGATGTATTCTCCGTGGATTGGAAGATACCGAAGGGAATTGCTGATTATGACGCCAAGGAAATACAGGCATGGGGGCGTGGAATTTATGATGCGGCAAAATATGGAGAGTCTATAAGCTTATGGTTTCCGGAGTGGATAAGAGGACTCGGAGCAGTGGATAAGCTCTCTGTTTTCGGGGCTGTTCTGTCGGTTCCTGCTTTAGCGGCAGCAACGCTTGTCATATGGATAAAAAGAAAAAAAGAAATGTATGACTTCCTGCTTGTGGCGGCGACGGTGAATCTGTCCTTTTTATTCTGGCTTTTCTCTGCGCCTCTCATCCGCTATGGATGTGTCTATGTATGGCTTGCCTCAGCGCTGACCTTTGGAGGGCTGATGCTGTATGTAATAAAGAGGAAAAATATTTGGAGAGCAGTTTATATAGTTCTGGGACTTGCCGCTTGCTATAAAGTATACGCCTTTGGACAAGAAGTTGCCTTGGCTTATGATGGTAATTATATGATCAGTCAGAAAGACTATGAGAATTTTGAAATGACCGCTTATGAAATAGACGGATTGATCTTTTTCTATCCTTCGGAGGGTGATCGGGCAGGTTATGCTGTGTTCCCTTCTTCTCCTGCGAAGGCGGAGATGGCATTACGGGGAACGAATATAAGAGAAGGCTTTCGTTATAAAAAGATAAGCGATTAATAATAATTAATATAAGAAAGAAATGGAGAAGATAATGAATAAGACGGATAAAATTTATGTGGCAGGACACAGAGGACTGGTAGGCAGTGCAATCGTAAGGAACCTGCAATCCAAGGGCTATACGAATATCGTAGGAAGAACGCATAAGGAGTTGGATTTGACGATTCAGGCGGATGTTATCGCTTTTTTTGAAGAGGAAAGACCGGATGTGGTCGTGCTTGCGGCGGCTAAGGTAGGGGGAATCAATGCCAACAATACGAAGCCTGCAGAATTTGCATATGAGAATATGCAGGTACAGTGTAACGTTATCAAGTGTTGTCATGACTATAAAGTAAAGAAGCTGTTATTTTTGGGAAGTACCTGCATTTATCCCCGAATGGCGCCCCAGCCTATACCGGAGGACGCACTTTTGACAGGACCTCTCGAAGAGACGAATGAAGCTTATGCGATTGCGAAGATAGCAGGTCTGGAAATGTGCAAGTATTTTAAGATTCAGTATGGAGATGATTTTATCAGCTGCATGCCGACGAACCTGTACGGCCCTCACGATAATTACGATTTGAAAGATTCTCACGTATTGCCTGCCATGATCCGCAAGTTTCATGAGGCTAAGGTAAACGGCATTTCTTCCGTGGAGCTGTGGGGAACGGGAAGTCCGTTAAGGGAGTTCTTATATGTGGATGATATGGCGGATGCCTGTGTATTTTTATTGGAAAACTACAGCGGCGAGCAGCATGTGAATATAGGAACAGGAAAGGAAGTCAGCATCAGGGAGCTGGCAGAGACTGTTTGCCGTGCGGTAGGATTCGAAGGGGAAATCGTATGGAACAAGGACATGCCGGACGGCACGCCCAGAAAGCTCACTAATGTGGATAAACTCCATGCTATGGGCTGGAATCACAAGGTGGATTTAGAGGAAGGCGTAAGGCTGGCGTACGAGTGGTTTAAGGAAAACATAGACAGCGCAAGAATGGATGGAAGATAAATAACGGAAGGAAACGACGACATGGAAAGATACGGCATAATTATGGCGGGCGGAGGCGGAACCAGATTCTGGCCCTTAAGCCGCAGGGAAGTACCGAAGCAATTGTTAAATCTCACGGGTAAGGATACGATGGTAAATGAAACTATCGACAGGATTAAAAAAAGCGTCCGGGGGGAGAACATCTACATCGTTACGAACGCAGTGCAGGCAGATTTAATGGAGAAGGTGACGGAGGGAAGGCTTGAGGCAAAGCATATTCTGTCTGAGCCTACGGCCAGAAATACGGCGGCGTGCATCGGCTATGCTGCGGTGGAAATCCGTAAAAAGTACGGAGATGGAGTGATGTGTGTGCTGGCATCGGACCATTACATCAAAAACGGCACCGCATATGCAGAGGTTATGGATTATGCAATGGAGCTGGCGGAAAAGACGGACAGGCTGGTGACAATAGGAATCAAGCCTACGAATCCGGCTACTGGCTACGGCTATATTAAGTACAACAAAAAGATGAAGGAAGTTGGCCATGCGATAAGCAAAGAGAGCGGCAAGCGCATAACGGCGTATCCGGTAGCCGATTTCGTGGAAAAGCCCAGCCTTTCTACGGCAAAGTCCTACTTGGAGCAGGGCTGTTATCTTTGGAACAGCGGAATGTTCGTATGGAAAACCTCTGTTATACTAAAATATTTCGAAGAACTTCTGCCCGACGTATACGAATGTCTTTTAGAAATTGAAGAAGCTATCGGCACGGATAAGGAGAAGGAAACTATCGACAGAGTATACCCGACCATTCCGAAGATTTCTGTGGATTATGGAATTATGGAGAGGGCGGATAATGTAATTATGCTGGAGGGGGACTTCGGCTGGAGTGACGTTGGAAGCTGGGACGCTCTGGATACACTGTATGATGCGGACGAAAATAATAATGTAGTCTACGGGGAACAGATCCATATCGGTTCCAAAAATTGCATTGCCTATGGAAGGAATAAGCTGATTGCCACTATCGGATTGGACAATATCATTATTGTGGAGACAGAGGATGCGTTGTTGGTCTGCGACAAAAATAAAGCGCAGGATGTGAAGAAAATAGTGGAGATTCTGGAAGAGCAGGGCAAGACGGAATACTTGTAAGTATAGCGTTTGGGGAGCCACGCGACGCTTTAAGGTTTACAGAAAAACCGGCATATGGTATGATGAATTTTGCAGGAAATTGCCGGAATAAGCGGGCTTCGGTAACAATATAAGAAATTGTATATATAATATGTGGGGAATTTTATCGTGGATATTGACGGATTAAGAGATGCAGAATTGATAAAACACGTAACCAAAATAATGCTCGATATGGGAGTGCCTGCACATTTAAAGGGATACCATTACCTGCGTGCGGCAATTATTATAGCGAAAAAGGATATGGAAGTGGTAGGAAGTGTGACGAAGCTTTTATATCCGGAGATTGCAAAGCAGTTCAAGACGACGGACCAGAAGGTGGAGCGAGCTATTCGTAATGCCATCGAGGTATCTTGGATGCGAGGAAATCCCGAAACCTTTGAGGAATTATTCGGTTATTCGATATTGACGGGCCAGACCAGGCCTACCAACAGCGAATATATCGCTCAGATTGCAGATAAAATAAATCTGGATATGGAAAATGGTGAACTATAAAACAAAAAGCAAAAGGATGGCTTCGGTCATCCTTTTAGTAACTCCTTTTACACTTTCTTGTGATTTTTGGAAATATATGATAGAATGGTACCGTATATAAGCGGCATGAAGTTACTGTTCACACAGTAGCTTAACACTTGCTGTTAAGCTATGTAAGAACGTGATTCGAGAGATGATTTCTGCTTCGCGGAGCGAATTTACATGTAGAAATCATGCGTTGCTGAGAACGGAGTGAACAGTAACGGCATGAAAAACGCGGACAAAAAGAGGTATGAAATGGAGTTGCTTAGCGTAATTGTTCCCTGCTATAACGAAGAGGAAAATATTTTTGATTTTTACAATGAATTGATGAAGAACGAGCAGTTTTTGGAGAATAGGGGTCTGGATATAGAGATTCTTTATATCGACGACGGCTCTAAGGATAAAACGGCGGACAAGGTAAAGGAATTGAACACCAAAGACCCGCGGGCGCATCTTTTGTCTTTTTCCAGAAATTTCGGAAAAGAAGCGGCTATTTATGCCGGACTTAAGAAAGCGCGGGGAGACTATGCGGTGATGATGGATGCGGATTTGCAGGATCCGCCTTCGCTTTTACCGGAGATGTTTCAATATATCGACGAAGGCTATGACTCGGTGGCAACGCGAAGGGTGACAAGAAAAGGCGAGCCCGTCATCCGCTCTTGGTTTGCCAGATTGTTTTATAAAATAATGAACCGCATTTCCCGTACGGAAATCGTGGATGGAGCGAGAGATTATCGGTTAATGAAAAGGAATGTGGTGGACGCCATTCTTTCCATGACGGAGTATAACCGCTTTACGAAAGGTATCTTCGGCTGGGTAGGCTATGAGACGAAGTGGTTGGAATATGAAAATATCGAGCGCAAAAAGGGTGAGACGAAGTGGTCATTCTGGAAGCTGTTTATATATTCCCTCGACGGAGTTACCGCCTTTTCCACGGTGCCTCTTGCCATCGCGTCGATTATGGGAGTGTTGTTCTGTGGCTTCGCTTTTTTATTTATCATTGTAATCATTGTGCGTAAGATGATATTCGGTGATCCTACCTCAGGCTGGCCTTCTCTGGTATGTATCATATCCCTGGTGAGCGGCGTACAGCTTTTTTGCCTCGGAATCGTCGGACAGTATTTGTCTAAGACGTACATGGAAGTAAAAAAAAGGCCGATTTATCTTGTTAAGGAAGAAATATAGGCAACATGTTATAGCAATTATTTTTAGAGGGAAGTCTGATGGACAAGCTGGTCAGCATTATTGTGCCGGTATATAACGCCGGAGCATATATAGAAGATACGATTGAAATGGTATGCCGTCAGACCTATGGGCATTGGGAGCTTTTGCTGGTGGATGACTGCTCTGCGGACGATGGCAGGAAGAAAATAGAGGCCTTTTGCCGCAGGGATGAGAGAATTCACCTGATTGCGAAGGAGAAAAATGAAGGGGCGGCAAAGGCGCGCAATACAGGGATTTCCAGTGCAAAAGGACGCTTTATCGCCTTTTTGGACGCCGATGATGTGTGGCTTCCTGCGAAATTGGAAAAGGAACTTCGGTTTATGGAGGAGAAAGAGGCGGCTTTTGTTTTTACCGGCTATGAATTCGGAGATGAGCAGGCGAAGGGAACCGGCAAGATAGTGACGGTGCCGGAGGCTCTTACCTATAAGGAGGCTCTTTCGAGGACTGTAATCTTTACTTCCACGGTGTTGTTCGATACGGAAAAAATCGATAGACTGCTGATAGAAATGCCCGATGTGAAGAGCGAGGATATGGCGACTTGGTGGAAAATCCTAAGAAATGGACATACTGCTTATGGGCTTAACGAGGTGCTCGTAATCTACAGAAGACCGGGAAAATCCCTTTCTTCCAACAAGCTTGCGGCAATAAAGAGAATCTGGAACCTGTACAGAAGGGAAGAGAAGCTGTCTTTACCCTATAGCATATACAATTTCGTCTTATGGGCATTTGGAGCGGTATTGAGGCGGATATAAACATAAGGGACGAGGTGCATTTGTGAAACGTTTGGAATCTATGAAAAGAATTATCATATTACAGCTTTCGCTGCTGGGTCTTTGCCTGCAAACGGCTGTTTATGCTTATTTTTGGTTTGAAAGCTATTATCCTCTCGTATTGTTGAAGCTGAAATTTTATATTAATGGACATATTCTAATTATTGGTATTTACTTTGTTCTTTTGTTCTTTTTCACAAATACCTACGGGGGACTGAAGATTGGATATTTGAAGCATTCCGAAGTCTTTTTCTCGCAGATATTTTCTTTTTTGGCTGTAAACGTAATATCTTATTTTCAAATTTCCCTTATGAGAAACTGGTTGGCTCCGATAGGGCCTATGCTGCAGGTAACGGCCATACAGTTCGTAATATCCGGAGTGTGGACGTATTTTTGCAATACTTTTTACCGTAGCGTATTTCCGCCGCGGGAAATGCTGTTAGTATATGGAGAGCGGTCTATCGACGATATTATGAGCAAGTTCGCCACTAGAAAAGATAAATTCAATATCGTGAAGTGTATGAACATCAGTGAAGGTGTAACAGCAATCGAAGAAGAAGCGGTGAAGCGCTATGATGCAGTTGTTCTTTGGGATATTTCCACCCAGGAAAGAAACAAGCTTCTTAAATTTTTCTACGGCAGATCCATCCGCGTATATATGATGCCTAAGATTACGGATGTGCTGATTCAAGGCTCGGAACAGCTTCATTTTTTCGATACTCCCATTTTCCTTACAAAGGAATATTCCCTGACGGTGGAGCAGAGGGCGGTAAAGAGATTGATAGATATTGTATGCTCCTTGCTTTTGATTATAATTACTTCTCCGATTATGCTTGTCGCTGCACTCATCATAAAACTGTATGACAACGGTCCCGTTTTGTACAAGCAAGTCCGCTGTACGAGAGATCAGGAGGAGTTTTATATCATGAAGTTCAGAAGTATGCGGGTGGATGCGGAAAAGGACGGCGTGGCCAGATTGGCGGCAAAGAACGATTCGAGGATTACGCCGATAGGAAAATTTATCAGGGCAGTACGTATTGACGAGCTTCCACAACTGTTCAATATATTAAAGGGTGAGATGTCCTTTATAGGCCCGAGGCCGGAACGTCCTGAAATTATCGCTCAGTATGTAGAGGAAATGCCGGAATTTCTTTACCGGATGAAGGTCAAAGCAGGACTGGCGGGCTATGCGCAGGTTTATGGCAAATACAACACGACTCCCTACGATAAACTGAAGCTGGATTTGGCTTATATTGAAAATTATACCGTATGGTTGGATATGAAACTGATGCTGCTGACCCTGAAGATCCTGTTCCGTGCAGAAAGCACAGAAGGGGTGGACAGTAAGCAGATAACAGCGCTTAGGCAGGAAGAGGATAAATAAGAAATAGAACGGTGAAATTGAGAAGGGAATATGATTGGCAGGATGGAAAATGAAAGGTATATGCGGGCAGAAATGGACTTGAAAAGAGTGTTTCTGCTGTTTATGAATAAGTTGTGGCTGGCTGTGGCGGCAGTCGTTTTGGGAGCTGTCCTGGGAGTAGGAATTTATCTCGCTGCGCACCTTATATTTGCGTCGGAGAAGGAATATCAGTCAGTGTCTAAGATATACTTGCATTTCAACTGTGAGCCCGAGGACTTTAATGAGCTTTCCTATAACGGCTATACTTGGAACGACTTACTGGATACGGATCCCATCTTAGACTATGCGATGGCCGAACTGCCGGCACAGATAAGCAGAGAGGAAGTGACGGCTGCGACCAAAGCGGAGATTCTTTCGGATATCCGCCTGCTTACGGTAACGGTGACCGCAAAGCAGCCGGAGCTTGCGGCTCAGATTATGGAGGCTATGCAGATTGCGCTTGTGCATCTTGGAGAAACGGACGAGCTGTTTCAACGCATAGAGATTTACAGCACAGGAGAGCCCGAGCAGATCGTATGGGACGATCGCACGGTAAATGCGGCGGTGATGGGAGCCGTACTTATGCTCATCGTTGTTTTGCTGTCCATGGCCTTATATTATATATTGGATGATTCCGTTTATGTGGAGGCGGATGCAAAGAAGCGGTTTGGAATACCCGCAGTCGGCATCTTTACATCCGGCGAATCCGGTACCTTTCAAAGCTATGGAAGCGAATTTTTGTCTAACTTCAGTTATTTGTGCAGGAAATTAAAGAAGGTATCCCTTATGAGCGCGGACAACGGCGAGGATGCCAGGAATGCGGCGTTTACCATGGAGAAGCTCTTTAGCACGGAGAAGCTGGAGGAGAGCTACGAGATTATTCCGGTAGAGCTTGCAGAGGAATCGCCTAAGGTGTATGAGGAAATCAGAAATACAGACGGAGTTCTTCTGACGGTACGCTATGGCAGAGGAAACGGGAAGTTAGTAGAACGGGCATTGAATAATCTGGAAAAACAGGATTGCAGGGTTATTGGTATATTGATTGTAGAAGCAGACGTTCGTTTTTTGAAAAGGTATTATATGTGCAAGAGGTATAAGGTTAAAAGAAATGCACTTTCACCCTCCTTGATTTGTACGCCCGCTAAAGCGGGCAAATGGGAGCAAAAATAGGAAATAGACTGGAGCCGGAGATGGAATTGCAGATGTTGGTTTCCGCAGTGAATCAGGAAGTCCTGACACTGGCAGAGAAAATGAATATAGAAACGGAGGCTGTCGTCATCAATCAGTGCGAAAGCTTCTCCTATGACGAATACCGGCATAAGGGGCATCGGGTGCGCTGCTACAGCTTGAAGGAAAGAGGGGTAGGGCTAAGCAGAAACACGGCTCTTATGCGTGCTGACGGAGATATTTGCATTTTTGCAGATGAAGATATTGTATACGATACAGGATATGCGAAAAAAGTAGAAAAAGAATTCCAGGAGAGGAAGGACGCAGATCTTATTTTGTTCAATGTAAAGGTGGCTCCGGCGAGGAGAACCTATTGGAATGAAAAGGAGAAAAGGATCCGCTGGTATAATTATGGAAGATATCCGGCATACAGCATTGCAGCGAGGCGCTCTGCGCTCCATAGTGCGAATGTGAGCTTTTCTCTTCTCTTCGGAGGGGGAGCCATATACAGTAACGGAGAAGACAGCCTTTTTCTAAGGGATTGCTTAAAGGCCGGACTTCGCATCTATGCCTCTCCTGTAGTGATAGGAGAAGAGATAGAGAGAAAGTCCACGTGGTTTTATGGCTATAACGAGAAGTTTTTTAAGGATAGAGGCGTATTATACCGCTATTTATACGGGAGGGTGGCAATTCCTTTTTCACTGCGGTTTCTTCTGGCGCATAAAAAGGAAATGTGTAAGGAAATTGGCTGGAAGCAGGCGTATAAGTGGATGCGGGAAGGGGTTCGCGGATTATGATTTTATATATAGTGATTACGGCGGTTACCATACTGCTTGCAGGAGCGGTGCGGATCATGCCAAATGGCATAAATCATTGTTTGGGAAATTCACCTTATAATCTCTCGAACAAAAAATGGAGCAGGCAGCAGGCTTTGAACGGGCTGTGCCTGTTTTCTATTTTTATCATCTTATTTGGAGTGTCCGCATGCAGGTTGAATGTAGGCAACGATTACGCTAAGTATGTGGAGTTCATGCATCTGATTGCAGTAGGGGCATATGATTATGTACCTACGGAGGCGGGATTTAACGCATTGGTAACGGTGCTGTACGCTGTTTCAGGTTATGAGAATTTCCTATTGGTATTTGCCGTATTCGCATTTTTTACGATTCTTTTCTTTCTGAAGGCCATGTACGAGCAAAGCGACAGCTTCGGCTTCAGCTTTTTTTTATTCATGGCATTCGGCTTTTATTTTCATACGTTTAATACGGTGCGCTATTATTTTGCGCTTGCTCTGGCCTTGTATTCCATAAAGTATGTACTGAAAAAGGAATGGGGAAAGTTTATTCTGCTTGTTCTTTTAGGAGCAACCTTCCATAAATCTTTACTGGTAATCATACCTTTATATTTTCTTGCCACACTTCCTTGGAAAAAGTGGCAGCTTGCGTTAATGGCGGTGTTTTGCAGCACCTTTTTCTTCCTGCAGGATTTTTATTTAAAGGCGGTGGTATTTCTCTATCCTTCTTATGAGGATACGGAATATTTGGAGGGCGGTGTAAGCTGGTTTAATATACTCCGATGTACAGGAGTGCTCGTCTTAGCTTTGCTGTATTATAAGGATGCGGTAAAAGACAGCAAACGGAACCGTTTTTATTTCTATTGTAATCTGGGAGCTTTGGTATTGTATGTGTGTTGCTCCTTCCTGCCTATTATAACGAGAATCGGATATTATCTGAACATAACACAGATTCTCTTCCTTCCTGCCATTGTGAGCAGGATACCGGATAAGAGGCAGAAGCAATTTTTTACTGCGGCGATTGTGTTGGCAGCGGTGGGATACTTTGCGATTTATTTGATGAGGGCGGGGAATGACGGCATCCGGGTGCTGCCGTACCAGACGTTTATGTTTCACGATATGGTGCCGATTCTATCGGATATGAATTAAAGGAGAGTTTATGGGACAGATAAAGTTCAGCATCGTAGTGGTCTGCCTGAACGAAGGCGAAAGGCTGAAAGCGGCAATTGAAAATATTCAGCAGCAAACATACGGCGGCTATGAAATAATCATAAAGGACGGACTTTCTAATGACGGTTCGGTAGAGGCGCTTCCTGCGGATGAGAGGATAAGGGTGTATCGCCGGAGGGATACGGGGATATACGATGCGATGAACCAGGCAATAGAGGAAGTAAAGGGAGATTATGTTTATTTTTTAAATTGCGGAGACTCTTTTTACAGCGAGGATGTGCTTCGAAAAGTTGCAGAGCAAATAGAAGAATATCAAGGACGGAAAAATGTCATTTTTTATGGTGATATCAAGGAAAAGATAACCGGAGAAAGGGTAAGTTCCAACCCCTGTATGAACGCCTTCGGGTGTTATAGAAATGTGCCCTGCCATCAAGCCTGTTTCTATTCGGCGGAGCTTATGAGACAAAAGGGATTTGATTTAAAATATCTTGTAAGGGCGGATTATGAGCATTTCCTCTGGTGCTTTTTTGAAGGGAAAGCCGATACGGTATATATGCCGATATTGATTGCTGATTATGAGGGCGGCGGCTTTTCCGAGACGAAGGAAAATAGAAAGAGATCCGAGATAGAGCATAGGGAAATTGTAAAAAAATATATGTCGGATGGGCAGATACTAAAATACCGCACCTTAATGATACTATCTCTCGCTTCACTTAGAACGTGGATTTCCCGAAATAAAGTGACGGCTCATATATATAACAAGTTAAAAGCGCTTGTATACAAGCGATAGGAACAACCGGTGCATGATAAAGCTTTATGCGAAATCCGCCGCAGACATGAGGATAAGTGTGAAAAGAAATTTTGTGCCATCGATGGCGGTATGCGGGAAAGGAGCATGAATATAAAGATGAGGATATTATGGCTATGTAATATTATGCTTCCGGCTATTGCAGAAAGTCTGGAGCTTCCCTACAGCAATAGGGAAGGCTGGCTGACCGGAATTTATGAGCGTATGAGCAAGGATGATAGGAAGCAGGTTGAATTGGGGATTTGTTTTCCGGTGGAAAGACTGGAAGGTAAACTCAAGGAACAAGACGGGCGGTGGATGCTTGGAAGTACGGTTTGCTACGCCTTTGAGGAGAATCTTAACTCACCGGAAAAATACGATGAGAGCATGGAGGCACGTTTTTCGGATATTCTGAAGGATTTTGTCCCCGATGTGGTTCATATTTTTGGAACGGAGTTTCCGCATACGCTGGCTATGACAAGAGCCTTCGGACGGCCGGAGAGGATACTGATAGGGATACAAGGGCTTTGTTTCGCCTGCGCTGACGCTTATATGGCAGACCTTCCGGAATACGTACAGAGGAGAAGGACTTTCCGTGATTGGATAAAAAAAGACGGAATAATTGAACAGCAGGAGAAGTTCAGGCTGCGGGGAGAACATGAGAAACAGGCTATTAGAAATGCCGGGAATATTACCGGACGAACTGTATTCGACAGAGAAGAAACGAAAAAAATCAATGCCCATGCAAAATATTATCATATGAACGAGACGATGCGATACAATTTTTATGATGGAAAATGGAAAATGGAAGAGAGCGTGCCTCACAGCATTTTTCTAAGTCAGGGGGATTATCCCCTAAAGGGCTTTCATTATGTGCTTCTGGCTATGCCGAAGATTCTTTCCGAATATCCGGATGCTATCGTCTATGTGGCAGGGAACAGTATTATCGCTGACGGGACGATGAAAGACCGGATAAAAATTTCCTCTTATGGAAAATATTTAAAGAGGCTGATACGCGAATACGGTCTAAAGGATAAGGTGAAGATACTTGGCAAGCTTTCAGCAGAGGAGATGAAGAGGCAATTTTTAAAAAGCAGCCTATTCATTTGCCCGTCTTCTCTGGAGAATTCCCCCAATTCCATAGGAGAGGCTATGCTTTTAGGAGTACCTGCGGTGGCAGCGCGGACGGGAGGCATTCCCGGCATGCTCGGAGACGGCACCGAAGGACTTCTTTACGATGCAGGCAATGTGGATAAGCTGGCAGAAGCGGTGATCAAGGTGTGGATGAATCCGGAGGAAGCAGAGAAAAGAGCAGAAGCAGCAAGAAAAAGGGCGTATAGAACTCATAACGGAGATGCCAATTACGAAAGGCTTTTGGAAGTATATAGGGAGATTTGCGAATGACGGTTACCTTTGTATCCAATTACATCAATCATCATCAGATTCCTTTTTCGAACGCATGCTATAAGGAACTGGGAGAAGGCTATCATTTTATACAGACCGAGCCCATGGAAACGGAGCGTGTTGCAATGGGATGGAGCGTGGAGTTGCATAAGCTGCCCTACGTGCTCTGCTTGTATGAGCAGGAGGAGGAGTGTCGCAGGCTGATCATGGAGAGCGATATCGTTATTTTCGGCTGGACCGGACGGGAGGATATTGTGGAAGAACGCTTGCGCGGGGGAAAGCCGGTCATACGGGTGAGCGAAAGGCTGTATCGGGAAGGTCAGTGGAAAGCTGTTTCGCCGAGAGGGCTGGTACAGAAATATAAGGAGCATACGAAATACCGGAAGGCACCGGTATGCCTCTTGTGTGCGGGAGCTTATGTGGCTTCGGACTTTCATATCGTAAGGGCTTATCCGGATAAAATGTTCCGATTCGGTTATTTCCCTGAGACTGTTCGATATGCCGAGGGAGAGCTTGAGGGCTTGAAGGGCAGCTCGGAGAGAATCGATATGATATGGGCGGGGCGGTTTATACCGTTAAAACACCCGGAATTTGTGGTAAAGCTCGCGAAGGAGCTGCGGGAAGAAATATCGGATTTCCATATTCATATGGTGGGAAGCGGCGAATTGGAAGAGGAAGTGAAGCGGTCGGTAAAGGGGGAAGGTCTGGACGAATACTTTACCTTCTACGGCTATACGGAACCGAAAGCGGTTAGAAAAGTTATGGAAAAATGCCAAATCCATCTGTTTACCAGCAATTATCTGGAGGGGTGGGGAGCGGTTGTGAACGAGGCCATGAACAGCGGCTGTGCCGTAGTAGCTAATGTGGAAGCGGGAGCGGTTCCGTTTTTGATAAAACACGGAGAAAATGGTCTGGTGTATAAAAACGGCTCTTATGAGGATTTTTCCATGCAAGTCAGGAAGCTGGTAAAAGAACCTGAGCTTACCAAAAGGCTTGGAAAAGAAGCTTACCGTACAATTATTGGTAAGTGGAATGCGGAATATGCGGCAAAGGAGTTGCTTCGCTTTTGCGGGGATTTAAAGGACGGGAAGGTGATTCCGGCAAAAGAGGGACCGTTAAGTCCGGCACCTGTTATTGCGCCGAGGCGGATGTATGAAAGAGTGGCCGGACACCAAGTGTAGGAAGCAGGGATAAGAGCATGAGGAATGAAATGAATATGGAGAAAACGGAGCAGAGGCTAATCAGCGTTATCGTTCCCGTTTATAATATTATAGATTATTTGCCGCGGTGCGTAGAGTCCATATGCAGGCAGACATACTCTGACTTGGAGATCATATTGGTGGACGATGGGTCAAATGACGGAACGGAGCGGCTGGTAGATGAGCTTGCAGGTAAGGACGAAAGAATCAGGGTGTTCCATAAGGAAAACGGAGGCTCTTCTTCTGCCCGGAATCTGGGAATCAGTGAAGCGAGGGGAAGCTGGCTTGGGTTTGTGGACAGCGATGATTTTATCGATAGCAGAATGTATGAGCGGCTGATGGAATGTGTGGACAAATATGGGGTTCGCATGGCGCAGACCTCCAGGGATGAAATCGATGAGAATGGACGGAGACTTCCTGACGTATGCAAACCGCCTGAAGCGGCGTATATATGCGAATCGGAAAGGTTCTTGCGGGAGCTGCTGCTGCATAGGGGAGACAGCTCTTTTTGTACGAAGCTGACGGATAGGAGGCTGTTTGAAGGCCGCTGTTTTCCCGAGGGAGTATTAAATGAGGATTTTCACCTTCTCGTAAATATGCTGGAGGAGGCGGGAGGCATCGCTGTGATTCCACAGCAGTGTTATCATGTGTTTTATCGTGTCGGAAGCAATACGAGAAAGAAAACGAAGGATGAGTTTTCAAGGGTATTTATCGATATTGTGAACAATGCGGATATGGTTGAAGAACTGGTGAAGGAAAAGTATCCGGCGTTAAAAAAAGAAGCAGTTCGGTTCGGACTGTATCAAAGATTGGATTATATGCTTCATATTCCGGTTTCCAGGATGTCGGATGAAGATGAATTCTACCGCTCAGTAAAGAAATATCTGCGGAGACATTCGGCTGATACAACAGGGAATCCTTATCTTACGGCAAAGAACAAGCTTTATCTAATACTTCTTACCATAGCGCCAAAGACAGTACGCAGGCTTCACCGTTTGAAGATGAGAAGATAATGGTAAAGAAAAAGATAAGAAGATAAAAGTAAAAAAGATAAAGCGGAAAATAAGGAAATAAATACACGGCGGAAATTAACATGATAGAAAAGAAATGGGATTTTAATAAAAAAAAGACGGTCAGAGATTATGCTTGGCAGCTTGGCATGCTGGTTTTGCTTTGTCTGCAAGTTCTTCTTGTTCTATACTACGGAGGCAAAAAAGCAGGCTTTCATGAGGATGAATATTATTCCTATTATTCATCCAATCGTACGGCAGGGCTGTACGAGCCGGATAGGGAATGGTTGGATAAGGATACGTATCGCAATGAGTTCGTCGTACTGGAGGGAGAAGGCTTTAACTACAGTTTGGTAGCGACGGTGCAATCTTGGGACGTGCACCCGCCTTTTTTCTATTTTCTCCTGCATACCGCCTGTTCGCTGTTTCCGGGCATATTCAGCAAATGGCTGGGCATTGGGGTGAACTTATTCGCATATGCTGTTAACTTTTTTCTATTGGCATGGCTGACCTATATGGTAACGGACAGAAATAAAATACTTACCTTTTTAGTCAGCGCAGCTCATGGGTTCAATGCGGTTATTATTTCCGGGGTACTTTTTATAAGGATGTATGAATGGCTGACGCTATTCGTGCTGCTTCTCGCCTGTCTGCATGTACGGGCAATGATTACAGAACACTCGATGAGAAAGGGGGATTTGAGTTTCCACAAATTCCTTTTGCCTCTTATGTTTGTAAATTATCTGGGATTTCTGACACAATATTATTATATTATTTTCTTGTTTTTCATGGCGGCAGGCTTTTGTCTGTGGCTTCTGTGGCGGGATAAAAATCTGTGGAATTGTTTTCGGTATGGACTTAGCTGCGCCGTCTCCATAGGGATGGCTGTTATAAGCTATCCGGCCTCTCTGGCGCATATTTTCAGAGGCTATCGGGGAACCGGAGCTGCGGCAGAATTTCTGGACGGGGCGAATACGGCGGACCGGTTTCGTTTTTTTGGCAGTCTGATGGATGAATATGTTTTTGACGGACATTTCCTGCTGCTTCTTGCGCTGATTTTTGTTATGACAATCGTGCTTTTTATCCGGAAGAAAAAGAATTCCGAGGTGAAAACGTTTGTGATAGAAGGAGATTATAAGACATATTTTCTGTTGCTCTTTGCGGTCTTCGGTTATTTTTTTACAGTTTCCAAAACGGCGCTCTTGCTTTATGAGACATCTAACCGCTATGAGCTTCCTGTATATGGGATATGCATGCTGCTGACCATCGCGGCGGTATATACGTTATCAGGAAGAATCTTCCGCGCACTGTTCATTAACGAGAGGCTTAGAAGGGCCGGCATTGCATTTCTTTTCTTTCTGTTTTTGGCACAGGATGTTCATGAGCTTGTAACAGGCAAGGTACTGTTTCTCTATGAAGAAGATAGAGACAGGGTGGAATATGCTAAGGAAAATGCCCATGCTCCGGTAGTGATTCTATATAATGCGGCTACCCCCTATCATGTCTGGTGGTGCTCCGATGAGCTGTTAGAATATGATGGTGCATATTTTATGAGTGAAGATAATCAGGAGGAGATTACCGATAGAATCGTATGCGGCAGCCATAAGTTGATTGTATACGCGGCGGATGGAGATACTAAGGAGGAAAGTCTTGCACTGATTCTTAGAAGCAATCCGGAGCTTGAAGGCTACCGGATGGTAGGACAGAAATCCCTTTGGAGTGTGTATGAATTCGAGTAATGCGTGACTAATAACCTAATACCTAATGCCTTTTGGTGCATTATATATAGTCATGTGATTTGATTTATGGTATAATTCTCTCGAATTATACCATTCGTATATTTTTAGCGGAATTACACCGTTGGTGTACTTTGCCCTGAGTGGCTTATATTCCGGGTGTCTTATCCATTGGGAGTTTTATACCTTGGGTGTTTTATACCCAATAATAATAATATTGGAGGAATTAACTATGCTGAATAATAAAACGATATTGATAACGGGCGGGACGGGCTCTTTTGGAAAATGTTTTACCAAATATGTTCTGGAACACTATGAACCGAAAAAAATTATCATTTACTCGAGAGATGAATTTAAGCAATACTTGATGGAAAATGAATTCAGGGAATATAAGGACAAGCTTCGCTTTTTTATCGGCGATGTACGGGACAGGGAGAGAATGCAAAGAGCCTTTGAAGGGGTAGACTACGTGATTCATGCGGCGGCGCTTAAACAGGTGCCCGCCTGCGAATACAATCCTAATGAGGCAATTAAGACAAATATACACGGTGCCCAGAACGTAATTGATGCGGCACTGGACAGCGATGTGAAGAAGGTGGTGGCACTTTCTACGGACAAAGCGGTGAATCCGGTAAACTTATATGGCGGTACCAAGCTTGTATCCGATAAGCTGTTCGTGGCGGCAAACGCGTATGCAGGTACGAAGGACATCAACTTCTCTATCGTAAGATATGGAAACGTGGCGGGAAGCCGCGGCTCTATCATTCCGCTGTTCCACAATATGGTGAAGAATGGCAAAACGGAGCTCCCGATTACGGATTACCGTATGACCAGATTCTGGATCAGCCTTAGGGAAGGCGTGGAACTGGTCATCAAGGCACTTGGGGAAGCTACCGGAGGAGAGACTTTCATCAGCAAGATTCCTTCTTTTAAGATTACGGATTTGGCACAGGCGATGCTTCCGGGCTGTCAGATGCCTGAGGTGGGAATCCGCCCGGGCGAAAAGCTCCACGAAATCATGGTGACAGTGGAGGATTCCGATACGACTTATGAATATGACAAGCATTTTATCGTTTATCCGCAGGTGATCTGGAACAGCAAGCAGCAGATAAATCTAAATGGCAAAAAGGTGGCGGAAGGCTTTTCCTACAGTTCGGATAACAACGCGCAGTGGCTGTCAATAGAAGAGATAAAGGAGCTCCTTAAGACCGTAGATTTAGAAAAATGAGAAAGTACCGGATTTCGGAACCGGAAAGGGTATGAGAAAGATATGGTCAATAAGATGGAAAAACCGGCAATTTGCGGCGGAACTCCCGTGCGCGATACGAAAATATTTTATGGACATCAATATATCGATGAAGAAGATATTCAGGCGGTGGTGGATGTACTGAAAAGCGACTGTCTGACCTGCGGCCCTAAAATCGCTGAGCTGGAAGAGAAGCTGTGTGAAATAACAGGAGCCAAATATGCGGTTGTGTGCAGTAACGGCACGGCTGCTCTTCATATTGCCTGCATGGCAGCAGGGGTTACCCGGGGAGATGAGGTAATAACCACCCCGATTACGTTCGCAGCTTCCGCCAACTGTGTTCTTTATGTTGGCGCCAAACCAGTATTTGCGGATATTAACGATAGGACCTATAATATTGACCCGTCATCGGTGAAGACACATATTACCGAGAAGACGAAAGCTGTAGTGGCAGTGGACTTTACCGGGCAATCTATTGAAGAAGACGAGCTCCTAGCCTTATGCAGGGAAAAGAAGCTAGTGCTGATAGAGGACGGCGCACACGTAATAGGCACAAAGTATAAAGGCAAGCCAAACGGTTCTATTGCGGATATGACTACTCTAAGCTTTCATCCGGTGAAAACGGTAACCAGCGGGGAAGGCGGAGCGGTACTGACGAATAACGAAGAATATTATCAAAAGCTTTTGCTTTACAGAGCCCACGGAATAACGAGAGATGCAAAGCAGATGGAGCATGAGCCGGATGGTCCATGGTACTATGAGCAGATCGATTTGGGTTATAATTACCGCATGACAGATATACAGGCAGCGCTTTTAATCAGTCAGCTCAATAAGCTTCCGGCCTTTTCGGGTCGGAGAAAAGAAATCGTTGCTCTTTACGATGAAGCGTTTGCAAAGCTTCCGCAGATAGCCCTGCAGCAAGAGATTCCCGAGTCTGATACGACGAGGCATTTATATATTTTACGACTGATACCGGAACGGCTCACTATAGACAGAAAGCAGTTTTTCGAGGCGCTTTCAGCGGAAAACATCATTTGTAACGTACATTATATTCCTACCTATTACTTTCCGTACTATCAGAAGCTCGGGTATAAAAAGGGACTTTGTCCGAAAGCGGAGAAGTTATACGAGGAGATGATCAGCCTTCCTCTTTACTACGCGATGACGGATAAGGATGTGCAGGACGTTATCCGTGCAGTAACAAAAATCGCGCAGCATTATGCGAAATGATGAAAAGGCGGTGCAGGAGATGAAGCTGAGTATTATCATACCTGTTTATAATATGGCGGCGGACGGAAAACTGGAATACTGCCTGAATTCCCTGGTGAATCAGACGATAAACGATTACGAGATTATAGCGGTGGACGATTGCTCCACCGATAATTCTTTTGCCGTTTTAAAGGATTATGAGATCCGTTTTCCTGAAAAATTCAAAGCGGTACATTCCGAAGTGAATAAGCGTCAGGGCGGGGCAAAGAACATCGGCTTAAGACTGGCTCAGGGGGAGTGGATCGGATTCATCGACAGCGACGACTGGATCACTCCCGATATGTATGAACGTCTTTTGAAAAGAGCTGAGGAAACGGGTGCCGACTTGGTGGGCTGCGATTACAGCCTGACGGATGTACATTCCATGGAGGTCGGGCAGGTCGTGCATAACAACAAGGCGCAGCAAAGCGGCGTACTTACTGCAGATAAACGGCGCAGCCTCATATTGGATGGAGGGAGCTTAGTAGTTAAGATTTTTAAGCGGTCAATGATTACAGAGCATGAGCTTTGGTTTCCCGAAAATATCTTTTATGAGGATAATGCGCTTGGAAATTCCTACTTAATACTTGCGAGACACTTTGAATATATACAAGAGCCTCTTTATTTTTATTATCAGCATGAAACCTCCACTGTTCATACGATTTCGCCGAAGCGCTGCGAAGACCGCATGGAGGCAGGCCGGTTGATGTTAGAAGAGGCGAGACGTCATCATTATATGGAGGATTTTGCTTCTGAGCTGGAATATAGCTTTACTCTTTTGTTTTATGTCAATACGCTGTTCACATATATGGCCGGCGTAGCGCATACGAAGTATCGTTTTGTGAAGAAGCTGGGAAAAGAAATGAGGCAGACCTTCCCTGATTTTATGGAGAATCCGTATTATTTGGAAAGAACTCATGAGGAAGAGAAGAAGCTGGTGAGAATGCAGCAGAAATCTACGCTTTTTTTTATGCTGTATTATAAATTGTTATGGGCGTACCGAAGGTGGAGAAAAGCCTGTGCGGTAGGAGTGATTGGACATAGATAGGGAAAGGCTCTTTTATGGAAATAGGAAGTATTTATGAAATCGATCCGGAAAATATATCTGCAGGACGCTTAGGCGGCACGGCAGAGCTATATTTAAAGGAAGTGGAGAAATACAATAAAAAATACTGCGCATACACTCAGTCCGGCAGGGAGGCGATTGCATGGGCTCTTAGAAGCCTTGAGGAAAACGAGCCTGAAATCTTAAAAGAATGCCTGATGCCTGCCTATATGTGCGATACGGTATTTTTCCCCTTTGAGCAGGAAGGGTGGAAACTTCATTTTTATCATATTGGAAAGAATCTGGAGGCAGCGCAGGAAGAGCTTCGAAAACAGATAGAACATATAAGACCGGGTCTGCTCTTTATCCATCCTTATTACGGAATGGATACATGGAAGCCGATGCGGTCTTTGCTTAAAGAATGGCGCAGTCAGGGGCTTCACATTATGGAGGATGTGACGCAGTCCTATTATTTGGAGGAGACGGGAGCAGAGGCCGATTACGTAATAGGCAGCCTTAGAAAATGGTATCCGTTGCCGGACGGAGGCTTCGTAGCTTCCGATATGCCCCTTTCGAAAAAGGAGCTTCAAGACAGCGGAGAATTTACGCAGAGCAGGCTTGAACTTTTGACTGATAAGTGGGATTACCTTTACGGAGGGAAGGACGAGGGAGAAAAACGAGCCTTGAAGGAAGCCTATCTTAAGAAAAACAAAGAGATGGAGGAATGGCTGGATAAGAATTCGGATGTAAACTCCATATCGGAAATTTCGAGAGAAATTCTGGATAGAGAAAATGAAGGAATGTGCAAGCGAAGGAGAAATGAGAATTATAAGCAGCTGCATCAGGTGTTTCAGGACACAAAAAGTGTCAGACCCGTTTTCAAATATCCGGAAGAGAAGTCAGCGCCTTTGTATTTTCCGGTTTATGCCAAGGAACGGGAGGAGTTTCAGGAATTTCTGCGAAAGAGGGATGTGTATGCTCCGGTGCTCTGGCCCGTAGGAAAGGAGAATGAAGGTTATCTTTCCATGGAGGAAAGATATATCTTCGATCATCTTCTCGCATTGCCTATGGATCAAAGATATGGCAGTGAGGCGATGGAGCAAATAAGGAATGCGATTTTCGACTACGAACGGATAACCCGTATGAATGAAATATCTGCAGGAGGCAGATATTCTATAGGAATAAGGGCGGATGCCAATGAAGAAATTGCTACCGGGCATATCATGCGCTGCATTACGATTGCAAAGCAGCTTATGAAAATGGGCGAAAGAGTATGCTTCTTTGTGGCTGATGAATTTGCCGTTCCGATGTTAAAGCAGGCCGGTATGGAATATGTATGCATGCAAACGAAGTGGAAGGAGCCGGAGAGCGAATTGCAGACGCTTTCTTTTGAACTGAAAGAGACAGGCTGTGAAAAACTGCTGGTGGATTCTTATCAGGTGACAAATGGCAAGTATGCTATCATATATTTTGAAGCGTTGAAGAAAATATGTGATGTTATTTATATCGATGATATGTTTGAAGCTGTTTACCCGGTGCGTATGATCATTAATTACAATGCGTATCACCATCGCTTCCCCTATAAGGAGGTTTACGGGCAGGATACGAAGCTGCTCTTAGGTACGGAGTACGTACCCCTCCGCGAGGAATTCTCCGAAGAGGACGGTGCTTTTTGCAAAGGGAAGAGGCATGTTCTGTTAAGCAGCGGAGGCGGGGATGTTCATAACGCTCTTTCCGGTATTCTTGCGGAGGCTGTAACGAGAGAGACGCTTTCGGGCGTTGTGCTCGACACGGTGGTAGGAAGATTCCATCAAAGAGAAGATGAGTTGAAAGCGCTTGCGGACAGACATGAGCAAATCGTGCTGCATCGCAATGTAGAAAATATGGCGAAGCTTATGGGCGGCTGCGAGGCGGCTGTATCGGCGGCGGGTACCGTACTTTTCGAGCTTTGTGCTATGCAGGTGCCTACGGTATTTTTTGTCTGTGCGGACAATCAGAAATATGACAGCGATTTTTTCGATAAAGAGGAAAGAATGCTTTTTTCAGGAGATATAAGAACAGACAGAGTGGGCTGTATAAAGAGGATATGCGATGAATTGGAACGGCTTCTTCAGGATGAAGAGCTGCGAGGTGAGATGAAAAAAAAGCTGCATGAGGTGACGGATGGCAACGGAGCGGCCCGTATTGCGGAGGAGATCATAAAGTTATAGAATGCGGAGGAAACAAGATGCAGTTAGGCGCAGTGGCGGTTATTACCGCAAGAGGCGGAAGTAAGAGGATTCCGGGGAAAAATAAAAAAGAATTTTTGGGTAAGCCCATTATCTGCTATTCCATCGAGGCAGCGTTGTCCTGTGGATTGTTCGATGAAGTGATGGTTTCCACCGATGATAGAGAAATTGAGGATATCGCGGTAAAGGCAGGCGCGAGTGTGCCCTTTATGAGAAGTGATGCAGCCTCGGACGACTACGCGACTACGGATGATGTGCTTTTAGAGGTGCTGGAGGAATACGAAAAAAGAGGAAAGACTTTCGAATATATGGCGTGCATTTATCCCACCGCCCCATTCGTTACGGCAGCGAAGCTAAAAAGTGCGTTTCATATCTTGAAAAGGGACAATGCTTCAGGCGTTATGCCGGTGGTCAGCTTCTCTTTTCCTCCGCAGCGAGGGATGGCGATAAGGGATGGCAGACTGGAATATTGTTATCCGGAGAACGCAATGAAGCGCTCCCAGGACTTGGAGACGATGTATCATGACTGCGGACAGTTTTATTTTTACAATACGGAAAAATACCGCGCCTGCAGAGGAGACTTGAAGGAAGGCTATGTACCGATCGTGGTTCCCGAGACGCAAGTGCAGGATATTGATAATGCTTCGGATTGGAAGCTGGCGGAAATCAAGTACCGTATGATGGAGGAGGATGGAAATGGAGAAGAAAATTAAGATTGGCAGCCGTTATGTGGGAGAGGGAGAAAAGACCTTCGTGGTGGCGGAGGTTTCTGCCAACCATTTACAGGACTATGACAGAGCTGCGGCAATCATCGAGGCAGCAAAGGAGGCGGGGGCAGATGCGGTAAAGCTGCAGACCTACATGCCTGATACGATTACGCTGAACTGTGATAACGATTATTTTCAAATAACGCAGGGCACGATCTGGGACGGAACGACTCTGCACAAGCTTTACGAAACGGCATATACGCCGTGGGAATGGCAGCCTAAGCTGATGAAGCTTGCAAATGAGCTGGGGATGGAATGCTTTTCTTCTCCTTTTGATGAGACGGCTGTGGATTTTATGGAAGAAATGGACATGCCTGCGTACAAGGTAGCTTCTTTTGAAATTAATGACATACCGCTGATACGAAAGATTGCCCGGATAGGTAAGCCGGTTATCTTCGCTACAGGAATCGCTTATCTGGAGGACATAGAGAGAGCGGTGAAAGCGTGTAGAGGGGAAGGCAACGATCAGATAATTTTGTTAAAATGCACCTCTACCTATCCTTCACCTTATGAGGATATGAACTTGAAGGTAATACCGAATATGGCGGAAGTGTTTTCCTGTATCACCGGTTTGTCGGACCATAGCATGGGAACAGCAGCAGCGGTGGCAAGTGTGGCGCTTGGAGCTAAGATGGTGGAAAAGCACCTTACACTGTCTCGCGGGGATGGTGGACCGGATGCAGCATTTTCCATGGAGCCGGCAGAATTCAAACAAATGGTAACGGATATCCGTATTGTGGAAAAAGCCCTCGGTAAGGTAACCTATGAATTGACCGAGAAGCAGAAGAAGAGCAGAGAGGACGGAAGGAGCTTGTTCGTAGTAAAGGATATGAAAGCGGGGGAGGAATTTACAAAAGAGAATGTCCGTTCCATCCGTCCGGCTTTTGGTATGCACACAATGTATTTTGATGAAATTTTAGGAAAACGGGCAAAGGAGGCACTTTCAAAAGGAACCCCTCTGGACTGGAAATATATAGGGTGACAAAGATTACAGTTTGGTCATCAACATTGAGAGGGAGTATGCTCATGCAAAAAAAAATGATGATTTTAGGAGCCAGTGCCTTACAGATTCCGGCAATCAAAAAGGCAAAGGAGCTGGGCTTCCAAATTATTCTTGTGGATTATGATGAGAATGCACCAGGCTTTCCTCTTGCCGATGTGAAGCTTGTAGTCAGTACATTGGACCAGGAGGAGGTTTACAGGCAGGCACTTATTTACCAGCCGGATGTGGTAATTACCTCTACCAGCGACGGGCCGGTGCGCACCGCTGCTTATGTGAATGAGAAGCTTGGAAAAAAACCGGATCTTTCTTATGGAGATTCCTTGTGCGCTACGATAAAAAGTCATATGCGCGACAGACTGAAAGAAAATGGTGTACCTATTCCTGCATATTATGCGATACATGATTTCGGGGAATTGAAAAAGGCGGTAAGTGAGCTTAACGGATATTGTATTGTGAAGCCTGCGGACAACGCAGGAAGCCGTGGAGTCGTGCTTGTGGATTTTAGGGACTGCAGCGGGCAGGCAGCAGATTCGGAGAAGGAAGCCGTAGGACTTATAAAAATTGATGATGAAAAATTAAGAGAAATTTATGAATATAGCAAGAGCAATTCCAGAAATGGAATCGTCATGGCGGAGGAGTTTATGACAGGTGCGGAAGTGAGCGTGGAGTCCATGACCGTAAACGGGGAAACGACTATCGTTACGATTACGGATAAATTCATAACCCCGCCTCCGTACTTCGTGGAATTGGGACATTCTCAGCCGAGCATTTTGCCTGGGGAGGTCAAGGAAGCGATAAGAAAGGTGACATTGCAGGCTGTGAAAGCAATACGGTTGCAGAACGGTCCTTCCCATACGGAAATAAAGGTAACCGAAAGCGGACCGAAAATCGTAGAAATTGCGGCAAGGCTGGGCGGAGACTTCATTACTTCAAAGCTTGTGCCTCTGTCCACCGGAGTGGACATGGTAGGCAGTTCCGTACTTTTGGCTGCCGGAGAGAAAACAGATTTGTCAGCCAGATGGGAAAAGGGCTCTGCCATCCGTTTTATACCGGGGATTCCGGGAAGAATTAGGAGTATAGCAGTGGAGGAGGATATCCACGCCCTGGAAGGATTAGAGGAATTCGTATTGTATAAAAAGGCCGGAGATGAAATAAACGGAACGAAGTCCAGCAACGACAGACTGGGGCATGTGATTGCCAGCGGAAAGACCGCGGGTGAAGCCTTGGACATCGCCGGAAAAGCGCTGGAATTTATTCATATCGATATGGAAAAGGAATAGGAGACATGAAAGAAAGAATATATGTCTGTCATACTTATTATCATGTATACGTCGCATGCCTGAAGGAATTGAACCTTCCGCTGGAAAGAAGAGGGCGTGCGGAGCTGTTACTCAGCACGATGTCCAACGATTTCGGAGATTTGAAAAGCAGGGCGGAAGCATCCGGGCTTTTTGGGGCCGTGTACATATTTGAAGAAAAAGAGGATATTTGTTTTCCGGAGCTTATGAAGTATCATACGGATAGAGGAAATCTTCTCCTCAATATGATCGACAGAATAAAATACACAAAACTTTTGGGAAAATTGCAGCAATCCTATGTGCCGGTGGATTTTAAAGAATATAAGGATGTTTATGTATTCTGCGATTCCGATCCGATTGGCTATTATTTAAGTTATAAGAAGATAAAGTATCACGCGCTGGAGGACGGGTTGGATTGCATCAGCACCTACGATACAGCCCGTTATGACAACCGGGGACATTTTAAGCTGAAAGCATTTATGGCATCCTTGAATCTCATTTTCATCCAGAATGGCTGGGCAAAATACTGCATTGATATGGAAGTAAACGATATTTCCATATTGCCCTATCCCTGCCCCAAGTATGTCCAAAAACCCAGAGCGGAATTAGTAGAGGCTTTGGACGAAGAGGCGAAGGATATTTTAATTCACTTATTTATTGCCGACATGGATGAAATCGCCAGAAAGCTTCGTGAGGGCGGTGAGAACAAAGTACTTGTGTTAACGGAGCCGCTATGCAGTCTGGAAGTTAGAGAAAGGCTTTTTCGCGATGTGATAGAGCAGTACGGCCATGCCTGCGGTGAGGATACAATCATTATGATAAAACCTCATCCGAGAGATGTATTGGATTATCATAGGTTGTTTTCCCGGTATATTGTTTTAGACGGCAAGTTTCCTATGGAAGTTCTTAATTTCATTCCGGGGCTTAGGTTTAGGCGGGTAATTTCCGTATTTACGGTGCCTTCCTCCATCCGCTTCGCGGAAGAAATCGTGTACTTGGGTGAGGACTTTATGGACAATTATGAGCCGCCGGAGATGCACAGGCAGAATGAGATGATTTGATTAATTCAATGAGATGATTTGATTAATTCATGGATACTTAGGAGAATGTATGGATAGAATGCGAATGATGATGGTTAGAATCGGACGGTGGTTCGACGATAATAAGATTATGAAGGGGATAGCAGCGGTTTTTGGAGTGACGATAATTCCTATGTTGGTAGCAGCCCAATATTCCCGTGCTTCAGCGGACGATTTTGGATGGTATGCCAGCGTGCGAAAGCAAGTTTGGGATGAAACACATTCTATTGTACACTTTACCTCCACTGCACTTCGGACGACGAAAGATATATATAACGAATGGCAGGGAACATTTACAACGACTTTCGTACAAGCGTTTCAGCCGGAAATTTTTCATCCCCGTGCTTATTTTATTGTGCCCTACATCATGATTTTTTTGTTTTGTGGAGGAACCGCCCTTTTAATATATTGCATATTGGTTAAAATATTAAAAATGAATAAGTCGGTTTATGGAATAATTACTTTTTTGTACCTGCTAATTACAATACAGTATATACCGTCTACAGGAGAAGCATTTTATTGGTTTAACGGAGCGGTAGCTTATACCCTTGCATATGCGATTATGTTGCTTTCTTTATATTTTTGCCTCGAATTTATCCGAGGAGGTCAGAAGAGAAAACTGTTTTTTGCTATATTTACAGCATTTTTTATCGGCGGGGGCAACTATTTGACCGTTGTGCTATTTCCACTCTTGCTTATTCTTATATTGTTTTTATTTGTTTCATCTAGGAAGCGTGCACTTTATTTGCTTGTACCTCTTATGGTATTCACAGTAACGGCAGTTATCAATATGAAAGCTCCGGGAACCAGCGTTCGGGGAGGCGAGATTGGCTTTAATATACATAAAGTTTTTACGGTAATTTATAAATCTATTTATAGTGGATTGAAAGTAGTTCGTTCCGATTTCTTGGGGAATCCGGTAATATTAATATCAATGATAATTATTACTTTATTTATTGTTGGAGGAATGGTAGGAAAGAGCTATGAATTCCCGTTTAAGTATCCGGTATTTTTCGTAATAATGACATTTGGAAGCTATCTGGCTATGTTTGCACCGACTTATTATGCGGGTGTAGGAGCTCCTTTCGGAAGAATGTCCAATTTAATCTTCTTCTATTTCACGCTCAGCCTGATTATAAATATTGTTTATTTGACAGGATGGCTGCTCCGGGTAATAAGAGAAAAAGCGGGGGAAAACAAAGAAGAGAAATACAGTAAGGGCTTTTTGAATATATGGAATACTTATAAAATATATCTGCTGCTTTTTTCAGCTGTATTAATTGGGGTGAATACTCACTGGTATGAAATGACGGCGATGACCCGCACCGTAAAATATCTGGCAAGCGGAGAAGCGGCACAGTATGGCAGGGAAATGGATGTACGGTATGAAATACTAATGGATGAAAATATTAAGGACGCTCAGATAAAACCGCTTACCGTTTCAGCAGGCCCCTTGTTTTTGTATGATATCGGTGAAGATGCGAATGAATGGCCCAATACGGCGGCAGCGGAATTTTTTCAAAAAGATTCGGTGTATCTGAAAAGATAATAAGTACTATAGAATGCAGAATCAGAAATTTGCAATCCTATAAGTAAATATGTTAGAATATAAAAACGCTTCTTTGGGGGCAGGCTCAATATGAGCAAGACACAAAAAGGCAGAGCAGCGATGGAATAAATAAGCAGAGGTAAGACATCTAATGGGAAAAATACTGGCAAAGTTAAACGTATTATTGGATAGAAAACAGAAGGAAAAGATGGTGGGGCTCGTATTCATCATGCTCATAGGAGCAGTGCTGGAGACCTTGGGAATCGGAATGGTTTATCCCGTTGCGGCGGTAATTACGGATCCGAATGCAATTGAGAAGAGTAAACTTTTATCGACAATATACGATATGTTCCATATGCAGAGTGTTACACAATTTACGATGGCGGTTATGGGAGCCTTGATTGTGGTGTTCGCTGTGAAGAATTCCTATTTATTTTTCCAAAATAAGGTACAGCTTAAATTCGTATACAGCAATCAATTCGCTACTTCAAGAAGAATGATGATTAATTTTATGAAACGGCCATATGAATATTATCTGAACGCGGATACATCGGTGATTCAGCGCAGTATTACTTCCGACGTCAATAATATGTATGGATTGATTTTAAGTCTTTTGCAGCTTTTCAGTGAGCTGATTGTATTCATATGTCTGGTTTTTGTATGTCTGAAATCGGATATAATGATGACGGCAACGGTTTCGATACTGTTAGTTGTGGTGCTTCTTGTAATAAAAGGAATCTTAAAGCCCATCATGCGTAAGGCCGGAGAAGAGAATCAGGACTATTATAGCGGACTGTATAAATGGATTGAGCAGTCGGTCATGGGTATTAAAGAAATTAAAGTAGCAAATAAAGAGAACTATTTTATTAACGAATATTCCGCATGCGGAGCAGGATATGTGAATGCGGTACAGCGCTATAATATATTTAATGCGACCCCAAGGCTTTTGATAGAGACTGTGGCGATTGCAGGAATGGTCTTTTATCTGATGATAAAAATAGCGGGAGGAACGGCGGTAGGCGATATCGTGCCTCAGATTACGACTCTTGCAGTGGCGGCAATGCGCCTGATACCAAGCGCCAACCGTATCAATAATTATTTGACCTCTATCGCTTATTTTGAACCGTTTTTCATGGGAGTAACGGATAATCTGCAGGAGGATATCCAGGATGAAAATATCGATTATAAGGAAGAGGTTTATAAGAAAAAACGAAATATTGAAAAGCTTCCGGTGAAAAGGGAGATACTTTTAAAGAATATCACGTATAAGTATCCAAATACCGACGTTCTTATCTTCGATAAGGCAACGATGAGTATTCCGGTAGGTAAGTCTGTTGGAATCGTAGGAACCTCAGGAGCAGGGAAAACTACAGTGGTCGATATCATGCTGGGACTTCTGCGCCTGCAGGAGGGCGAAATACTGGCAGATGACTTAGAGGTTAGGGAGCATTATGAGTCTTGGCTGAAAAATATTGGTTATATTCCTCAGACCATCTTTATGATTGATTCTACTATTCGTAAAAATGTGGCCTTCGGCTATGCGGATGAGGACATTGACGATGAGAAGGTATGGCAGGCGCTAAAGGAAGCACAGCTTGACGAGTTTGTGCGAGGGCTTCCCGAAGGACTGGATACGGGAATCGGAGAAAGGGGAATCCGTATATCCGGCGGGCAAAGGCAGCGTATCGGTATCGCCCGCGCGCTGTTTGAAGATCCGGAGGTATTGGTGCTGGATGAAGCGACTTCTGCTCTGGACAACGATACGGAGGCGGCAATTATGGATTCGATCAACCGCCTGCACGGAAGAAAGACATTGGTTATTATTGCCCATAGATTGCAGACGATTGAGAAGTGTGACATCGTTTACCGCGTAGAAAACGGACAAGCATCGAGGGAAAGGTAATATAAAACGAAGGGATTGCAGGGAGCAAGAAGGAAGAAACAATGATAGAATTTATTATGAATATGTACAAAAAATATGAGGAGGCGGTGAGCTATTTATTCTTCGGTTTCCTCGCATTTCTTGTAAACATGCTCGCTTACGCGGCGGCGGCTAAAGTGTTGGGCGCGGATGAGGACAAGGTAGTACTGGTACTGATAGCGACATCCTTTGCATGGGTCGTGGCGGTTCTCTTCGCCTATTGGACCAACCGCACCTTCGTATTTAAAAGCAAGATAACGGATAAAACGGGAGTCCATAAAGAATTCGTATCGTTTATCAGCGCAAGAATTGTAACGGGAATCATGGAACTCATCCTCATGTATGTTTTAGTAGATGTAATTCGCGTGGACGATGTTATTTCCAAATTTATATGTAATGTAATCGTAATCGTATCTAATTATGTTTTTAGTAAGCTTTGGGTGTTCAGGAAAAAAGAAGCTTAGGGGAGAGACGTATGTCGAATTCGAAACGTCAGGCAAACTACGAATTATTAAGAATCATCGCAATGTTCATGGTGGTGACACTGCATTACTTGAATCACACAGGAGCATTGCTTTCTTTGGGGGAAAGTGCGGATGCGAAGAAAATCATAGGGACACTTATAGAGTCCTTTTGTATCGTGGCTGTTGACGTATATGTGCTGATTAGCGGTTATTTTCTGGTAGAAGCAGGATTCAAAGTAAAGAGAATCGTGATTCTTATTTGTCAGGTGTGGTTTTATTCGATGCTCATTCCCCTTATTATGTTGGGGAGCGGAGTCGCAGGAAATGAAGCGGGCGGCATTTATGTATGGATACAGTATCTATTTCCTATAGGGACGGAGCATTATTGGTTTGCAACCTCTTATGTGATTTTGTATCTGTTTACGCCGGTGCTCAATCTGGCTGTGAAAACGATGAGCAAGAAACAACTGCAAGTTACGCTTGTACTGCTGCTCGTCTTCTTTTGCGGGTTCAAAAGCATTTCGCCGGTGCAGTTTGTTACAGACAGGTTCGGTTATGATTTTGGTTGGTTTTTATGCGTTTATTTGATAGCGGCTTATATCAGGCTGTATGGGTTGAGAGCTTTTTCTACAGGCAGGCGTGCATGGATCACTTATGCGGGCTGTGCCTTTGCCATATTTGCTATCGTATGCGGATTTTATTATATTAACGGAAAAACGGGGGCATTTGCTTATTACTTTACGGTGCCGTTTCACTATAATTATTTGCTTTGTCTGGCGGGCGCAGTAGCGTTATTCTATGCTTTCCGTTACGTGAGAATACCGGAGAAAGCGGCTGGCATCATATGTGCCGTATCGCCTCTGACCTTCGGGGTTTATTTATTTCATGAGCATATTGATATCCGTTCGATATGGATCGGATGGTTGGATGAATTTATCGGACCGGTAAGCGAAGCGGGCATAGGCGGCTTTTTTGTTCATTTATTGTTGTCGGTGTTTTTGGTGTATCTGGTGGGAAGTTCTATAGACGCAATACGCAGGATTATCTTTGCTTATATCGGAAGGAACTTGGAGAAAACGAGGCCGGCGGCATGGCTTAAGAAAATCGACAGCAGTTTTTCAACTTTTGAAATCAGTGTTCGCTGAGGCGGACAGAGGAGTATTTGAATGAGAACTCTTGCGGCTTGGGAAGGGAACGGAAATGTATATATCAAAATAGCGGAGAAGACAGTATTTCCGCTTATATTGTTTCTTTATCCCTTGCTTCTTATCAATCAGGGTATCGATATTACGGATACGACCTATTCGCTGGGATATTATCGCTTTATGGACCGCATGGACATTACATGGGTGCTGGCAACTTATCTGGCGAATGTGACAGGCTCTTTTTTGATGAGGCTGCCCCTTGGAAATACGCTTTTGGGTATGAATCTATACACGGGGCTGTTTTTAAGCGTTCTGGCTTTCATGTGTTATTATGCGGCAAGGCGCCGGATGAACGGGTGGGCAGCTTTTATAGGAGAGATGATTGCTCTTAGCCTTTGTTGGTGCCCTACGACGATTTTGTATAATTATCTGACCTATTTTTTGTTTGCAGCGGGAGGCATTCTTTTCTATCAGGCGTTAATAAGCGATAGAAAAAGCTACTATATATTGGCGGGGGCAACTCTTGGGCTCAATGTGATGGTGCGCTTTCCCAACCTTATGGAAGCAGCGTTGATTGTGGCGCTGTGGTTCGCGGGTTGGTTGAATAAGGATAGAAATTGGGATATCATTAAGAAAACGGGATTTTGCCTTGCCGGATACCTTGCGGGAATAGGCAGTGTTTTGCTTATCATAATTGTAAGGTATGGAATGGATTCTTTTATCGGCATGATAAGCGGACTGTTCGGGATGACGGAGGAAGCGTCCGATTACACTCTTATGGGAATGCTTTCCGATATTGCAAGTGCATATATATCCTCTTTAAAGTGGATTGCTTATATGATTCCATGTATATTCGCAGGAATCATTATGTTCTATATAAAAAAGGGCCGGTACGAAAAGTTTAAAAAGTTTTTGTACTGCGTTGGAATTTTAATACTGATTCGCTTTTATCTGGGGCAGGGGATGTTTTCCCTGCGCTACTATAATGAAGGAAGCGTTTTTCAGTGGATGATGCTGTTTCTTATTTTGTCTGTCGTTTGTTGTATTGCAGGAATTGGAGGTTTTATTTCCGGAAAGTCGGACAAGGAGGAGCGTATACTGGCGGCTATCGTACTCATTGTTATCATAATCACGCCAATTGGAAGCAATAATTACACCTATCAGAATATGAATAATTTGTTTTTGGTCGCACCTTATACCTTATGGGCTTGTTATCGTATCTGGTTAAAGACAGGAAGGCGAGCGGTTTATTTTCCGCTCCAGGCATTTGCGGCGGCGATTATACTGATGACTCTTGTACAGGGAATCGGCTTTGGATGTTTATATGTGTTCCGGGACGGTATATACGGAGAAAAAAGAGACTCGCAGGTAGAAAACAGCAGTGTGCTGGCAGGGATGAATACGACCGGTGAGAATGAGGCAAGCCTGACCGGACTTATCGCGTTTTGGCAGGAGGAGGCTCTTCCTAAGGAACCGGCAATCTTTTGGGGAGATGCACCGGGACTTAGTTATATTCTGGATATACCCTCCGCAATTTTTACTACTTGGCCTGAGATACCCAGCAACACCTATGATGCCCTCGAACGGGCGCTTGAGGAAATAGATACCTTGCCCATGATAGTTCTTCATAACGATACGGGAAAGGAAATCGTGCCCGGAGAAAAAACGGATTTGATTCTGGATTTTATTGCGGTGCATAAATATCAGTGTATCTTTGAAAATGAAAATTACAAGGTGTATCGGCAGTAGAAAAACCGAAAGGGAGAATGGATATTATGATTAACTTTAATGTACCTCCATTTACAGGAAAAGAAATGGAATATATGCGGCAGGCGGTAGAAAATCAGAAGATATGCGGAGATGGGGAATTTACCCATAAGTGCAGTGCATGGATAGAGGAAAGGACGGGTACGAGAAAGAGCCTTCTTACAACCTCTTGTACTCATGCGCTTGAGCTGGCAGCTCTCCTTGCGAAGATAAAGGAAGGGGATGAAGTGATAATGCCTTCCTTTACATTTGTATCTACGGCGGATGCTTTTGTGCTGAGGGGAGCCAAAATCGTATTTGTGGACATACGGCCGGATACGATGAACATAGACGAAAATCTCATTGAAGATGCCATTACTGAAAAAACGAAGGCGATTGCGGTAGTGCATTATGCAGGTGTGTCTTGCGAGATGGATAAAATCATGGAAATTGCGGGGAAATATCAGCTTATCGTGGTAGAGGATGCAGCTCAGGGTATTATGGCCTCTTATAAAGGAAAGCCGCTTGGAACCATAGGTGACTTCGGCTGCTTTAGCTTTCATGAGACGAAGAATTACAGTATGGGAGAAGGCGGTGCGCTGCTGATCCGTGATGAGAAATACATTGAAGATGCGGAAATTTTCAGAGAAAAGGGTACGGACAGAAGCAAATTTTTCAGAGGTCAGGTAGATAAATACCGCTGGATGGATCATGGTTCTTCCTATTTGCCCAGCGATATGAATGCGGCTTATTTATATGCACAGTTAGAAATGGCGGATGAAATCAACGATATCCGTCTGGCGAGATGGAAGCAATATTATGAAAGCTTAAGACCTCTTATGGAAAGCGGAAAAGCAGAGCTTCCCAAGGTGCCGGAGGAATGTATCCACAATGGACATATGTTCTATATAAAGACGAAGGACATAAAAGAAAGAACAGCCCTCATCGATTTCTTAAAGATGAACGAAATTCTTTCGGTGTTTCATTACGTACCGCTCCACTCGGCTCCGGCAGGAATAAAATTCGGACGATTCCACGGAGAAGACATATATACCACAAAGGAAAGCGAAAGACTGTTGAGGCTTCCGATGTTCTATAAACTTAAGGAACAGGAAGTGGATTACATTGCCGGTAAGGTAAAGGAATTTTATGGTGCTTAGAGAGTTCTATAAAAAAAATGAAAATAAAATAATTGCGGCGGTGCTCATGATATTTCTGGGCGTGCTGGTGGCGGTTCGGTATGATTACTATTTCGATTTAAATGACGATGTGGTAATGAAAGATATTCTGGCAGGAGTCTATACGGGCAAGCCGGAAAGCCGTAACGTACAGATGATGTATCCGATGAGCCTGCTGATTAGCCTGTTTTACAGAATTTTTCCGCAGATGCCGGTTTATGGTATTTTTCTGTGCAGCTGTCAGTTTGTCTGCTTTTATCTCATTGTGCAAAGAAGTCTTTATTTTCGGAACAGTACGGTTTCCAAGCTTCTGATGGCAGTACTGGAGGGCCTTGTGATGTCGGTTCTTTTTCTGCCGCATTTTATATTTATACAATATACGGTAACCTCTGCATTGCTGGCAGGAACGGCGGCTTTTTTGTTCGTTACGTCGGCGGATGAACCGGCAGTAAGTAAATTTATAAGAAAGAACCTATGCAGCATTGTGTTAGTTATTGTGGCATTCGGCATACGTTCGGAAATGCTTCTTCTGGCGATGCCTTTTATTTGTGTGGCGGGCATATATAGGTGGTCCTTAGAGGTCTATGGGAAGCGAGCGCTGTTTTCTACGGAAAACATAGTGAAATATTTAGGCGTTATCGGAAGCATTCTGGCGGGTATCGTACTGGTTTATGTGATAAATGATGCGGCTTACAGCGGTGGGAGCTGGAGGAAGTTTATCGATTACTTCGACAGCAGGACCGAGTTATACGATTTTCAAGGAATTCCATCCTATGAAGAGAATGAAAAGCTGTATGAAAGGCTGGGAATTACGAGAGCGGAGCAGGACATGCTATTTGAGAGATATAATTTCGGCATGGATGATACCTTAGATGCGGGAATGCTTAACGCTATGGCGAAATACCAATCCGAAGCCAAGAAGCAAACGGTATCTGTGGGAGAAAATCTTGTGGAGAAACTGGGAGAATACCAGTATAGAACTTTCCATAGGGAGCCGAAAGGCTCGGCGACTCCTGACGATTATCCATGGAATGTCATGGTGGTATTGACGTATATTTCTGTTTTTATCGCGGGAATATGGAATGAGGTATGCAAGACAAAGGATTGTCTGACAAAGGATTGCCTGACAAAGGAACATGATGCAGTACACGGTAAGCGGACTTGCTGCGGAGTATGGAAAATAGGCTGGAAGCTGTTTCTTATGGGACTTGTAAGAACCGTGCTCTGGATGTATATTCTTATGAACGGACGTTCCCCGGAACGCATAACACACTCCTTGTATCTGATAGAATTATGCATCTTATGGGCTATGCTTCATGTGGAAAGCCGGGGGATCGAAGCACGAATCTGTGGAAAGATAAAAGCGACAGTAGTTTTCCCCGCAGTTTTGGCGCTGACGGCGGCAGCTTCCCTCATGGCAGGAATAGGGAAGGTAGATAGGGAATATGCCGCGCGCAGGGAAGCAAATACGACAGATATAGCGATGAAGGACTATTGCCGCGCTCATCCGGATAATTTTTATTTTATCGACGTATATTCTTCGGTATCAGATTCCGTTACTTTAATACCGTATTCTGAGAAACTGTTTCAGAATGTAAATAATCATATTGCAAATTACGACATCATGGGTGGGTGGCTGAACAAAAGCCCGCTTTATGACAAGAAACTGAAGGCCTTTGGACTAAGCTCCATGCAGGAGGCGCTGGCCTACAGTGAAAATGTTTATATGATGGTGAAGCTTGAAATGGGAACGGATTTTTTGACGGACTATTATGCGGATCAGGGAGTAGAGACGGAAGTAGAGCTGATCGATACCATAAACGGAATAATGGGCGTATATGAAATCCAGGGATATATGGCAGAAGAGATTGCGGATTGATTATAAAATAATTTTTTTACGCGGGGAAGGAGCATAAGGGCTTTATGCAGATTATGAATATTATCGGGAAGAATATAATACTTAGACCTATGACTTATGAAGACACGGATTATATTGTGGAGTGGAGGAATAAGGAAAGGGTCAGGAGGAACTTCATTTTCAGGGAAGCCTTTACTCCGGAAAGTCATGAAAACTGGATGAGGACGAGGGTGGAGACCGGAAGTGCCGTTCAGTTCATCATCTGTGAAAAAGAAGGGATGCGCCCTATCGGAAGCGTGTATTTCAGGGACGTGGATATGGACAAGAAAGAAGCGGAGTACGGCATCTTCATCGGAGAAGACGATGCGGTGGGAAATGGCTACGGAACGGAAGCCGCGGAGCTTGCGGTAAAATTTGCCTTTGAGAACATGAAGCTTCATAAGATTATATTGAGAGTATTTACCGATAACGATGCCGCGGTCAGCAGTTATGAAAAAGCGGGTTTTATCAGGAAATCTACACTAAAAGCCGTAGAGTGTTCAGATGGCGAGAAAAAGGATATGTACTTGATGGATATAGATATAAAGAATGACAGTAGTCAGCTGATAAGCTTCGTGATTCCCTGCTACCGATCGGAGCAGACACTTTCCAAGGTTGTGGCAGAAATAACGGAAGCGGTAAAAGGCTTGAACAAGGAGGGGAAGAAGTACGACTACGAAATCGTACTGGTAGACGATTGCTCCCCGGACAAGACATTAGATGTAATTCGTACTTTGTGCGCGGATAATAAGAAAATTAAAGGCATTAATCTTGCAAGGAATTTTGGACAGCACGCGGCCCTCATGGCAGGTTTTCACCATGTAAAGGGAGATGTGGTTGTATGCCTGGACGACGACGGACAGACGCCTGCCGATGAAGTGGGCAAGCTGCTCGCGGAAATCGAAAAGGGCTCCGACGTGGTATATGCGAAATACGGCCATAAGATGCACTCTATGTTTCGTAATTTCGGAAGCTGGGTAAACGAAGAGATGGCGAGGCTCATGCTGGGCAAGCCTAAAGATATTTACGTTTCCAGTTATTTTGCGGCAAAGAGGTTCGTGGTGGAGGAGATGAAGCGGTATACCAATGCATATCCTTATGTAATCGGACTGGTGCTCCGGGCGACGAATCGTATTACTAACGTGAACGTACATCATAGGGAGAGAGAGGTAGGGACCTCCGGCTATACCATTGGGAAGCTGATTGGATTATGGTTTAACGGCTTTACGGCGTTTAGCGTAAAGCCTCTTCGCATAGCAACGGCTATCGGCTGTCTGTTTGCTTCTATGGGATTTATTTACGGGATATATACGGTAATTAAAAAGTTTGTTAATCCGGCTGTTCCCATGGGCTTCAGCTCCATGATGTCGGCGCTGGTATTTATAGGAGGAATGATTATGCTAATGCTCGGCCTGATAGGAGAATACATCGGCAGAATGTATATTTCTATGAATAATTCCCCCCAATTTGTCATCAGGGAAGTCGTGAATGAAGAGGAATAAGCGGTTATGCAGAAAAAAAGGGCTATTATCGTATCTTTGCTGCTGGCCCTCGTAGGGACGTGGTGCCTGCCGAAGATGTTGAATTTGAAGGGAAACAGTCTTGCCATAAGCAACAGCTTCTTTAGTATATTTTTATGGGGTGGCTGCGCCTATGCGCTTTACCGCTCCTTAATAAGAATAGGAAAGAAAATGGATAGAAGAGGCGCTGCTGCGGCAGGGCTTTTGGGACTTTTGTTTTCCTGCTGCATTGCCTTCGGCGTTCAGCTGGATTATGGGGAAAACGTAAATTTTAAGGATGCCGGAATGTGGATATCTATCTTAATCTGGGCAGGAATACTGACAATCTGGATACAATGTACCTGGGAAACGCTTAAGGTCTGGCAAGAGAGACGAGGCAGGGATAAGGGCGAAAATAAGCTTGTAGACGAAGATGGCATATGGTATAAGCTCTGCGGGAAGTGGAACAGCATGTCTGAAAAAAAGCGGACGGCTCTTACGATGTGCTTGCTTTTCCTTTGCTGGCTGCCGGTATTTCTGGCGGTATATCCGGGTTTTTTTGTGTACGATGCACAGGACGAGTTCATTCAAGTACAGACGAGAAATTTTACCACTCACCATCCTCTTTTCCACGTGCTTTTGCTGGGTGGGACGATTTTAGGAGTAAATAAGCTGACCGGCTCTTATAATATAGGAATCGCAGCATATACGCTGTTTCAGATGTTTTTTATGTCAGGGGTATTTACTTATGTGATTTCCTATATGAAAAAAAGAGGCGTTGCATTTATTTTTCGCGTAGGCACTTTTTTTTACTTTGCCTTCTTTCCGGTAATTGTTATGTTCACCTTATGCTCGGCGAAGGACGGAATCTTTACGGCAGCTCTGCTTTTACTGCTTCTTTCTTTGGCGGATATGGCAAGAGAGAAGGAGAGCTTTTTTGCTTCTTGGAAGAAACAGATTTTTTTCGCAGCGTGTGCCGTTGTTATGATGTCCTTTCGACATAATGGCATGTATGCATTTTTAGTTATGATACCGGTACTTTTGCTTTACATGAAGGGATGGCGTAAGAAGCTGGCATTTCTTCTGGGAGGTACATTCGCAGTTTATTTTCTGGCGGCGGCAGGTCTTTCTGCACTGCTTTCGGCACAGCCTGCCGGAAAGCAGGAGATGCTTACGGTCCCGATCCAACAGCTTTCAAGAGCTTATAAATATGATAGGGAAAGCTTTACCGGGGAGGACTTGGAAACCTTGTATGAGATTCTCCCGGAGGAAGCGCTTAGGTTTTATACTGCGAAGGTATCCGACGGTGTAAAAATATGGTTTGATAACGAGGCTTATAAGGCTGATCCCGGGAAATATATGCGGCTTTGGGCGAAGATAGGAATGGCGCATCCGTTTACGTATATCAACGCGTGGTTTATGACTTCCTACGGGCTCTGGTATCCGGACACGATCATCGACGTATATCGTGGAAACGAAGTATTTACTTTTACCTATGAGGACAGTTCGTTCTTTGGTTATGAGGTGGAGCAGCCCGGAACGAGGGAGAGCAAGCTGTCTTTTCTGAATGAATGGTACAAAAGCATGTCCTTAGAGGTTACACAGCAGAAGGTGCCTGTCTTATCTATGTTGTTTTCAGCGGGATTCCTTTTCTGGGTGTTTGCCTTTACTTTTGGCTATACTTATTACACAAGGCGCTATGATCTGCTCATCCCCTTCCTGATGGTGCTGCTCGTATGGCTCACTGCGATTCTCGGCCCTACGTACCTGCCCCGCTATGTGCTGATCCTATGGTTCGCACTTCCGGCCACGGTGGCCGTTCTTGTAAACTGAGGGTATCTGTGCTATACTTACCATTTGAAATGGAGAGACAATATGTATAAAATTGTGAAAAAAAGCCGCGCGATACAGAGCGTAATAATATTGCTAACCTTAATAGCAATGATGACAATTTATCCGATCCGTATGTGGGACGAGACGATTCCCTCCGTCAGCAATCAGATGCTGGCCGGTTCCTCGGACAGCATAGGAGAGGATTACCTTTTACAGCGCTTTATTGCCCAGTATGACCATTTGGGAACGGTTAATTTGTATATTGCAGATTTCGAGAACGGCTGGAACAAGGACCAGAGGGTGGATTCCTTTATCTTCCGCATGTTGGATTCGAACATGCAGGTTTTGTTCGAGCAAAAGGTGGATGTGAGATTCATCGATATCCCCGGCTTTTGTCCTGTCTATATCAATGAGGATATGAACGTGGGAAGTGATTACTATTTCTTCCTTCAAGGGCAAAACGGCAGCCGCGTATGGTTCGGACTGGAGGAGACAGCGTCGGCCGGGACGCAGTATGTAAGCCGTTTGGTTTATAACTATGATGAGCTTCAGGGCTATAATATTGTGGGGGAATATTATTATATGGTTCCTCTTCGCAAGGATAAAATATTTGTCTACGATGCGATACTTCTCATTTTAGCTGCTCTGTTAGTAGGAGCTGTGGAAGCATATTTCCGTTTGACCAAGAAGGACAAGCTGATTACCGTGGAAAAGGCACTGCGTTATACGGCAAATATTGTGGCCGCAGCAATAACAGGAGGCGCTTTATATATCATAAGCGTGCGCAGATTTTTCAGCGGACAGTTTACAGATAATATTTTTTATACGATAGGAGCTCTGTTGGGCAGTGCCACACTATTCTATGCCATTAACCGTAAAAGAGACAGAAGCGGGTATATACCTCTTAGGGAGAAGATAAAGGTACATGGTGCGGATTATCTTCAGTCGGCCTTTATCGCGGGAATTGTATGGGCATGCTGCAATTATATGAACGGTCTTTACGACATTCACCATAGAATTGCGGAACGCCAGTTCATCGTCTTTTTTGCATTGACTATCCTTACTATGTGCAAAAAGAAGGAGATATTCAGCAAGATTACTTTGGTTTATGCAGCCGTGGCCGCGGCGACAGTTTACCGTTATTATAGCTTCTATGTGGACTATCTGGCGATGAACGAGATGGATCTGAAGGCGATACGGTACGGAGTACTGGCACTAGTACTTTCCGGCTTAGTAATTGTAACCATCGCAGCGCGTCTTATTTCTATGCTCTTTAAAAAAGAAAGGATGGGTAGAATCTCCCTCTGGTACGCCGGGATATTGGGATTATTCTTCATTCTCATCATCGTATTTAGAAATACGAGATGGTGGACGGTAGCTTTGGTCATTTCCTTTACGTTGTTTTATCTTCGTTATGCGCTTTGGGATAAAAAGGCGCATTTGCTGCAAAATATGAGTAACGGACTGCTTCTGCACTTTGTCTGCTGCATTATATTTTCAATGCTGCACAGACCGTTTTTATCGTGGGTATATCCGAGATTCCCGTTTATTTTCCATACGGTGACGGTAACCGCGGTATATTTGACGCTCATTATATGTGCGGCGCTGATGAAGCTTATGGATAAATGCAAAGGGACACATAAACTGAAGGATATGTGGGCGGAGCTGCTGGTACTGGGTGCTTCCGGCACCTATATGCTGTTTACGGCATCCAGGACCGGATTCATGTCCGTAGCCGCGATGCTGATGGTAGGTGTGATAATGGCGGCAGGAGGCGTAGGAAAAGGTAGACTTATAAATATTCTGCGCTTGTTCGCGATGATGGGAGCGGCGGTAATATGGTGCTTCCCGATCATCTTTACCGGTCAGAGAATTATTCCTGCTCTGAGTAACGATGTATACAAATATGAGGTGGAAGTGTTCCCGGATGCGATTGAAAGAGGGAATGAATGGGATTCCATGTATTATATAACGGTGGAACGCTTTGCAGAAGTATTCAACAATAAGATTTTCGGAATACCGGAAAAAGGAACTTCTTCCTATGAAAGAAGCGAAGAATATCAGAAATACCGTGCGAAGAGATTTAACAGCAACGGTGAAGTCGTGTGGGAAGGCGGCATAAGCGATTTATACCAGTCGCAGGAAAGCACCGGAACAGGCGAAACGCCGGCAGGTAATGACAGTGAGCCTCAGCTCAATATCATCGGCACTAAGACTGAGGAAGAGCGCGCCGCGGACGATGCCCGTGCGGCGGAGCTTGCCAAGGATGCACAGGAAGGCGATTTTACGGAGACTCCCGAGGTTCAGGAGGAGGTTACAGAAGATATCAGCGTATATGAGAAGACAGAGGAATATGCCAATGGACGTATGGATATTTTTCGCGCTTATCTGGACCAACTTAATCTGACGGGGCATGATGAGATGGGAGCCTTACTGCCGGACGGAACGCTGGCGGTCCATGCGCATAATATTTATCTTCAGGTTGCATACGACCACGGTATCCTTGTAGGAGTAGTGTTTATCCTCTTGGGAGCTGCAACCTTCGTTCAGGGCTGTATTTTCTTTGGAAGAAGGAAGGACAGCGTTCCCTGCGCGGCGATGCCGGCGGCAATCGTAGTGGCTTTCGCCACAGCGGGCCTGGTAGAATGGACATTTCATTTATGCCATCCGGCAGGATTTACCTTGCTTGTTGTGTTAGCCCCGCTGCTATTCGATATGGGTAAGAAGAAGGATGAAACGAATGAAGAAAGATAAAAAGCCTTTTAATGTAAAATTATTCTACAGAAGAACGAGCCTGATTATTTACGACATTATCAGCATTATTTTTGCAAGCTATATGGCGGTGCTCATTCGTTACGAATTTCATATCGACACGATACCGGCTCACTTTCTGGATCCTATTACAAGGTTTCTTCCGGTCAATATATTGCTGACGCTGTTCATTTTTTATTTTTTTAGGCTGTATCACAGCCTGTGGGCATTTGCAGGGGAGACGGAGCTGCAAAACGTGGTTATGTCTTGTGTAATATCGGCAGTTTTAAACAGCGTCGGATTGCAGTTTTTTAAGACTGTACAACAGCCGGTACCTAAGAGCTATTACTTTTTGTATATGTTCGTGCTGATCAGCATGATTTTTGTCAGCCGTTTTTCTTACCGGTTTCTGCGAAGCCAGAAGCATAAGCAGCAGAATAAGAAGAATGGAATCTCCGTTATGGTAATAGGTGCGGGCGAGGCGGCCAACGTCATTATCAAGGAGATTGTGAACAGCAATTTCAGCACCATGGTGATCCGTTGTATCATCGACGATGATAAAGGTAAATGGGGAAGATACATCCAAGGTATCAAGGTAGCCGGCGGCAGGGATAAGATTATCGAATGCGCCGATATTTACGATATCGACGAAATTATAGTGGCCATGCCTTCCATTTCCCGTTCCGAGCTTCGGAAGGTTCTGGAAATCTGCAAGGAGACAAGCTGTAAGCTGCGTTCCCTTCCCGGCATGTATCAGCTGGTGAATGGAGAAGTCAATGTCAGCAAGTTAAGGGACATTGAAGTCGAAGATTTGCTTGGTCGGGACCCTATCAGCGTAGACATCGATTCCATACTTGGTTACGTGCAGAATAAAACGGTGCTTGTAACCGGTGCAGGAGGCTCCATCGGCAGCGAGCTGTGCAGACAGATTGCCGCACATAAGCCGAAGCAGCTTATCATTCTGGATATTTATGAAAACAGTGTATATGACATACAGCAGGAGTTAAAGAGGAAATATTCCGATGAGGACTCCGGCTCGCATTTGGATCTTGTGGTCCTCATCGCTTCCGTTCGCAATACGAACAGAATCAACTGGATATTCGAGCATTACAAGCCGGACATCGTTTACCATGCGGCGGCGCATAAGCACGTTCCCTTAATGGAGGACAGCCCCAATGAGGCGGTGAAGAACAATGTCTTCGGTACTTGGAAAACCGCTCAGGCGGCGGCTTTTTACGGGGCAAAGAAGTTCGTGCTCATTTCCACCGACAAGGCAGTGAATCCTACCAATATTATGGGAGCCAGCAAGCGTATCTGTGAGATGATCATTCAGACCTTCAATAACCATTATGAGACGGAATTCGTTGCGGTGCGCTTCGGAAATGTACTTGGCAGCAACGGCAGCGTTATTCCTCTTTTCAGAAAGCAGATTATGAAGGGAGGGCCGGTAACGGTGACCCATCCTGATATTATCCGCTATTTTATGACGATTCCGGAAGCGGTTTCCCTGGTATTGCAGGCGGGAGCTTATGCGAGGGGCGGAGAAATCTTCGTGCTGGACATGGGAGAGCCGGTGAGGATACTTGACTTGGCGGAGAATTTGATCCGTTTATCAGGCTACCGGGTAGGAGAGGATATTAAGATAGAGTTTACGGGACTGCGCCCCGGTGAAAAGCTGTACGAAGAGCTTCTCATGGATGAAGAGGGCTTGAAGGAAACGGCAAATAAATTGATACACGTGGGAAAACCGATAGAGCTGGATGAGATGAAGTTTTTTGCCCAGTTGAAAAAGCTGAAGGAAGAATCAAGGGAAGAAGTGACGGATATTCGTCCCTTAGTAAAGGAAATCGTGCCGACCTACCATTATAAGGATTGATTATTTTATAGAAGAAAAGAGGCGTTTTTCAATGGAAAATAAAAGGATTTACCTGTCTTCTCCGACCATGCACGGAAAAGAGCAGGAATTCGTAAAAGAGGCATTTGATACCAACTGGGTAGCACCCCTCGGTCCTAACGTAAACAGTTTTGAAAAAGAACTGGCGGAGTATGTGAACATACCCAATGCGGCTGCCCTAAGCTCGGGAACCGCAGCGATTCATCTTGCACTGCGTTTGCTTGGAGTGAAAAAGGGAGATATTGTATTTGTGCCTTCTCTTACCTTTTCAGCGACCTGCAATCCGATTATTTATGAGAACGCTACGCCGGTATTCATCGATTCTGAGGAAGAAACGTGGAATATGTCTCCGGAGGCGCTGAGAAAGGCTTATGAAAAATATCCTTCGCCCAAAGCGGTCATCATCGTTCATTTATATGGAACCCCGGCAAAGCTCCAAGAAGTCATGGAGATTTGCGCAGAAAAGGGGACTGCGGTCATCGAGGATGCGGCGGAATCTTTAAGCAGCACATATAAAGGGAAACATACCGGAACCTTCGGCAGGTTCGGGATTTATTCCTTTAACGGCAACAAGATTATTACGACCTCGGGAGGCGGCATGCTGGTATCCGAGGAAGAAGCAATGATAGAGAGGGCACGGTTCTTATCTACGCAGGCTAGAGACCCTGCCAGACATTATCAGCATTCCCAGATTGGATACAATTACCGCATGAGCAACGTGACTGCCGGAATCGGCAGAGGGCAGCTTTTGTCTCTGGAGGAGCACAAGGCGCTTAAAAAGGCGATTTACAAACAGTATCAAGAAGCCTTTTCGGATATAGAGGAGCTTTCCATGAATCCGCTGAATCCGGATGGGGATGCCAATAACTGGCTGTCTTGCATGACGATAAAAGAGGGCGCCAGAGTAACCCCCGACATGGTCATGGATGCGCTTGAGGCAGAGAATATCGAGTGCCGGCCTATTTGGAAGCCGATGCACCTGCAGCCGGTATTTCAGGAATACGATTTCATTTCTGTTTTGGAAGAAAAAGGCGGTAAAGGAAGCATATCGGAGGATATCTTCAATAGAGGCTTGTGTCTCCCCAGCGATATCAAGAATACACAGGAAGATATGGACCGGATAATCAATATTGTGAGAAAGGTTTTCGTTACTGCTCACATAGTAGCTTAACACTTGCTGTTGAGTTACGTAAGAAAGTGATGCAAGGGATGATTTCTGCTTTGCGGAGCGAATTTAAATGGAGAAATCATGCGTTACTGAGAACGGAGTGAACAGTAACAGGTTTTCGGTTTATAAGGAGGTAACGGCCATTACGATATATGGTAGATATGTGAAAAGAATACTGGATTTCTTATTAGCGCTTATAGGAATTATTACCTTGTCTCCTTTATTTCTCGTGCTGGCTCTTCTCGTCAGGACGAAGCTCGGAAGCCCCATTTTTTTTAAACAGGAGAGACCGGGGAAGAATGAGAAAATCTTTACTCTTTGCAAATTTCGGACGATGACGGACAAAAAAGATGAGAATGGAAATCTTCTGCCTGACAGCGTGAGGCTTACTAAGTTCGGTAAGATCCTTCGCGCCACCAGTCTGGACGAACTTCCCGAGCTTCTGAATATATTAAGGGGAGATATGAGTATCATCGGCCCCAGGCCGCTTCTTATTTCCTATCTTCCCTATTACACCGAGGAAGAGAAACTGCGCCATACGGTACGTCCAGGACTTACCGGGCTGGCTCAGGTAAGCGGCCGGAATTTCATCGATTGGGATAGCCGTTTTAAGAAGGACGTGGAGTATGTGAGAAACCTTTCCTTCGGTATGGATATGAAGGTGTTATGGCTGACCGTGCGGACCGTGCTCGGACGCAGTGATGTGGCGGAGGATACCAATGTGACGGAGGGCAACTTTGCCGAAATCAGAAAGAAAAGACTGGAAGAGACCGGAAGCTTTGAAAGGATTGATAATAACCTATGAATATATTGATTTTAAGTGCGGGAACAAGAAATAAGGTGGTGCAATATTTTAAGAGGGAGCTGGCGGAAAAGGGCAGAGTCATAGCTACGGACTGTTCCAATCTGGCTCCTGCAATCTATGAAGCGGATAGATTTTATCTCGTTCCGCGTATCGATGCTCCCGACTATCTGGATACCGTGCTGGACATATGCAGGAAAGAAAACATCGATGGGGTTTTTTCCTTAATCGACCCTGAGCTTAGCCTGCTTGCCAGGGAACGGGAGAGATTTCTTGACGCAGGAACGACTCCTATCATCTCACCTTATGAGCTTGTGGAAACCTGCTTTGATAAATATAAAATGTATGAGCTGCTTACACAGATGAAAATCCCAACGGGAAGATGCTTTGTCGATAAGGAGGCTTTCTACCTTGCCGAGGAAAAAGGAGAACTTTCTTACCCGGTATTCGTAAAGCCGGTAAAGGGAAGTGCCAGCCTGCACATCAACAAGGTGTACGGGAAAGAAGAGCTGGAGGTCCTTTTCGGACTGCATGACGATCTTATGATCCAGGAATTCATGGATGGGACGGAATATGGAGCAGATGTGTATATCGATATGCTGAGCGGGAAGTGTACCTCGATTTTTGTAAAAGAAAAGATAAAAATGCGTGCCGGAGAGACGGATAAAGCCATATCTTATAAGGATGAGAGTCTTTTTTTCGCGATAGAAAAATTTGTGGAAAAATGTGGGTTCTGTGGTATGATAGATATGGACATTTTTAAGATCGGAGACATTTATTACTTTTCCGAAGTGAATCCCCGATTTGGCGGAGGCTATCCCCACGCTCATGAGTGCGGCGTGAATATGCCTAAGCAGGTAATTCGTAACTTAATGGGAGAAAGCAATCCTCATGCTGTGGGCAGCTATAAAGCAGGGATTTGTATGATGAAATATAATGAAGTTATGATCAAAGACATGAGCGATACGGAGATGAGAGAGTAGATGGGTATAATATTGATTTTAACCAATTCCTCGGGCGGATTATATGATTTCCGCAACGAGCTGCTCCTTCGGCTGTTAGAAAACCATCGGGTGATCATCAGCCTTCCGGATCAGACCAAGACTGCTGAACTGATGGAAGAAGGGTGTGAGATTATCGAAACGCCTATTAACAGAAGGGGCATGAATCCGAAGGAGGACATGAAGCTTTTCATGACATATCAAAGGCTGATAAAGCAGATAAGGCCGGATATGGTAATTACTTATACTATAAAGCCGAACATATACGGAGGCTTTGCCAGCAGGCTATTGAAGGTACCTTATATCACTACGATAACGGGACTGGGCGGTGCCTTCGACAGGGAAGGACTGTTCCTTAAGATGATCGTTCATATGTACCGGGCAGGTCTTAAGAAGGCAGAGTGCATTTTTTTTCAGAATGCTGAGAACAGAGATATTTTTTCCAGCTATCGCATTGCAGGGAAAAAGGAGCGGATGGTAAGCGGCTCCGGAGTGAATCTGAAAAGACATTTCTTCGAGCCATATCCCGTGGGAGTAAGGACAACCTTTCTTTTTGTCGGAAGGGTAATGAAGGAACGCGGTATCTTAGAATATTTGGAGGCAGCAGTCCGGCTGCATAGAGAGGATATTGAATTTGCAGTGCTGGGCTATTGTGATGAAGATTATCAGGAAATGCTGGATGAATATACGGAAAAAGGAATTATAAGTCAGTGGGGCTTCCATACGGAGGTGCATTCTTATATAGCAAAGGCTGATGCCATTGTGGTGGCATCGTTTCACGAAGGTATGTCGAATGCGCTTATAGAGGCAGCGGCGACGGGACGTCCGGTAATTGCTTCCAATATCAGCGGATGCAGGGAGGCCTTTGAGGAGGAAATGACGGGATTTGGCTTCACTCCGGGCAATGCGGATGATTTGATTCGGGCTATGGAGAAGTTTCTCGCATTATCCAAGGAAGAGCGGGCACATATGGGAAAAGCGGCGAGAGAGAAGATGGAATGTGAATTCGACAGAGATTCTGTCATCGATTCTTATATAAGCGAAATCAACACGATATTATATAACTCATAATGGAGGATAAGAAGATGGATTTATACGAGAAGCTTGTAAGTGGAGAGGAAAAGCTTTCATTGGTCGGCCTCGGATATGTAGGTATGCCGATTGCGGTAGCCTTTGCAAGAAAGATAAAAGTAGTGGGATTTGACTTAAGTAAAGAGAAGATAGATTTATATAAGTCAGGCGTGGATCCTACGAATGAAGTGGGCGCGGAGGTAATCAAAAATACATCCGTAGAATTTACCGCTGATGCGGACAAGCTAAAGGAAGCGAAATTCCATATTGTAGCAGTTCCCACTCCGGTAAATGACGACCATACCCCTGATCTTTCCCCGGTAGAGGGCGCAAGCCGTCTGCTCGGACAGAACCTGACAAAAGGTTCTATCGTTGTATTCGAATCCACGGTATATCCCGGGGTTACCGAGGAGATATGCGTTCCCATTCTGGAAAAGGAATCGGGCTTAAAATGCGGTGTAGATTTTAAGATTGGATATTCTCCGGAAAGAATCAATCCGGGCGATAAGGTACACAGATTGGAAACTATCGTCAAAATTGTTTCCGGCATGGATGAGGAGACGCTGGACACCATTGCCAAGGTGTACGAGCTGGTGGTAGAGGCCGGAGTGTACCGGGCGGAATCCATCAAGGTGGCGGAAGCGGCAAAAGTCATCGAAAATAGTCAGCGCGATATCAATATCGCTTTTATGAACGAACTGTCCATTATATTCCATAGGATGGGAATCGATACGAAGGCCGTCTTAGAGGCGGCGGGCACAAAGTGGAATTTTCTCAAGTTTTTCCCGGGACTCGTAGGAGGACACTGTATCGGAGTGGATCCTTATTATCTGACCTATAAGGCAGAGCAGCTGGGATATCATTCACAAATTATTCTTTCAGGCCGCCGCATTAACGATGACATGGGAAAATATGTAGCGGAAAGCCTCGTAAAAAATCTGATAAAAACTAATGTTCCGGTAAAAGGCGCGAGGGTGGCTATTTTAGGCTTTACCTTTAAAGAAAACTGTCCCGATACGAGAAACACCAAAGTTATCGATATATATAAAGAATTAGAGGAATATGGAATCACCCCGATCGTGGTAGACCCGGCGGCGGATTCAGGGGAAGCGAAGAGACTGTATGGAATCGATTTCCATGCCATGGAGGAAATCCGGAATATGGATGCGGTCATCATAGCGGTAGCCCATTCCCAGTTCCTCGAGCTGTCTAAGGAGAGAATCGCAGGTTTCTTCCATGAGGACCATGAACAAAAGGTATTGATGGACCTTAAGGGCTTATTCGATAAGAGGGATTATTCGGACGGTGAATTTCTATATTGGAGACTGTAATGACAAAAAAGATAAAATCCGGAGGACTTCTTATAGCACTTGCCGCATTGTTCCTCGGAATGTTTGCCGCATTCGGACCGGGCATATACAACGATTCCAATCAGTATATTGAAATGCACATTCACAGGGAACCGTTGTATCCCCTGTTTCTCTTATGTCTTCGGGTGCTGTTTGGAGAATCGTGGCTTACGGCTATGGGAATCATTCAGAATCTGTTGGCCGCACTCAGTATATGGCTGTTTGCGGAACATATGGCGAAAAAATTTTCTTTGCGGTTCTGGGGAGAAACAGTAGTTGTTTTCCTGGGGATAATGCCCCATATGGTTACGAAATATTTCTCTTCCCTGCATCTGTTCATTACGAATTCTGTAATGAGCGAAGCACTTTGTATTCCTCTTTTCACCTTGTTTTTATTGGAATGCTTCAAAATATTAACGGCCGGGGAAGAAACTGCGGATGAAACACAATCGGCATGGCCTGCTTTGGCACTGGCATTCCTTCTGGCACTTACGAGAAGCCAAATGATGCTGACGCTTCTGCTTTGGGCGATTGTGGTCTGTGCGAAGCTTTTTGTAGTCAGAGTGAAAAATAGATTCCTCACGCTGCGTCTCGTGGGAGCAGTGCTCCTGATAGTAGCTCTGGCCTTTTTCGGGAGAACGATGGCGGTAAAAAGTTACAACTTAGTTTTTAACGGCCGTTTTATCAATAATACTTATGGAACGGTGAATACCCTGACCAATATACTCTATGCTGCCGACAGAGAAGACGGTGAAAACATAAAGGACGAAGAGGCACAGGCGTTTTTTAATCAAATGTATGACCTTACCGAGATGCGTCAGGCAAATTATAAATACGCTGGCGATTCGTGGCGGGAAAAGGTGGAACATATAGAGCAGTGGCATGACACTGTAAAATATGAAATGATAGAGGATGTTTTTTATCAGACATACGATAAAACGGTGACTAGCGACTATATTACACAAAACCTGATGGCAGATGAGACGGCGGGGAAAATTATCGCGGGCATATTGCCGAAATGCTTCGGTCAGTGGTTTGCCGATTATCTGTTGATTGCCGGTTATGGACTCATTCGGAGTATTGCGGTAGTACATCCCGTTATCAATTGGATAGCGGTTCTTCTCTATCTGTCGGCAATTGTCATGACCATATGGCGGATACGAAGATCTCTTAGCGAGAAGGGAAGGATATGCGGCAGCGCATGGCTGATGATACTGGCGCTTCTTGCAATAGCGGCTAATGTATTTGCGGTATCGCTTACGATTATGGCATTGTCGCGGTATATGATCTATAGCTTTTCCTTATTCTATACGGCATATTTCATATTACTGATGGAGTGGTTAAGAACTGCAGCCAAGAGAATTATAAAGGAGTGGAAAAATGGGATACAAAGAGTTGAAATTCGATAAAGACAGTGTTTTTCTCGTAACAGGAGGAGCCGGCTTCATCGGCTCGAATATTTGCGAAGCGCTGATAGGAATGGGATATGCGGTAAGGTGTCTGGACAATTTGTCCACCGGTAAATATGAGAATATAGAACCGCTTACGGCAAATGAAAAATTCACCTTTATAAAGGGGGACATCAGAGAATTGGATACTTGTCTGGAAGCGTCTAAGGGCGTGGATTACTGTATGAATCAGGCAGCCTGGGGAAGTGTGCCCAGAAGCATCGAGATGCCGCTTTTGTATGAAGAGATAAATATTAGGGGCACATTGAATATGATGGAAGCCTGCAGGCAAAACGGAGTGAAGAAATTTGTCTATGCTTCCAGTTCCTCTGTGTATGGGAATCATCCGCAGCTTCCGAAGAAGGAAGGGGCTGAAGGTAAGGTGTTATCCCCTTATGCCTTGACTAAAAAGGTGGATGAGGAATACGGAAGGCTGTACAAGGAGCTGTACGGTCTGGATACCTACGGCCTGCGCTATTTCAACGTATTCGGAAGAAGGCAGGACCCGGACGGCGCATATGCTGCGGTGATTCCTAAGTTCATCCGTATGCTGTTAAACGGGGAAGTGCCTACTATCAATGGAGACGGAAAGCAATCCCGCGATTTCACTTATATCGACAATGTTATCGAGGCTAATTTAAGGGCCTGCCTCGCTTCCGGCGAAGCTGGAGGAAATGCCTTTAATATCGGTGCCGGCGGAAGAGAATATTTAATTGACGTATATTATAATCTATGCAAGGCACTGGGAAAAGAAGTGGAACCGAATTTCGGACCGGACCGGCTTGGGGACATTCGGGACTCCAATGCAGATATATCCAAGGCGAGAGAGCTTTTAGGCTATGACCCGGAGTACGACTTCGCGAAAGGAATCAGCCTGGCAATCGATTGGTATAAGGAAAATTTGCTGCAATGAAGCTGATTGGCTGAATCGCACAAAATAATAGGGAGCTGTGTATGAAGTATAAGGTTGTGGTATTCGGCGTAAAAGATACGTCGGAAAACATTGTGGAATTCATTCAAAATAATATCTGTCCGGTGGATTTGGTCATTACCATCCATAAGGATGTCTTGGGTAAGAATGAGGTCTCTGGCTTTAAGGGACTGTCCGTGCTGACAGAAAAGTATCAGATACCGGTATTCGAGGCACAAAGCTATTTCCTGACAGATGAAAAAACTCACGGCTTCATGGCGGAGAATGAATTTGAAATAGCGATTTCTATGGGATGGCAGCGCCTGATTCCGGCTTATGTGCTGGAAAAGTTCGAATACGGTGTGTACGGATTTCATGGCAATTGCGGGTACCTGCCCTTCGGGCGCGGACGGTCTCCGCTAAACTGGTCCATGATTAACGGGGATACGAGATTTAATTTGAATCTTTTCCGTTATGATGAGAATGCGGACAGCCCTAACGTATTTGCTACGGAGATGTTTTCCATAACGCCCCATGACGATATACGCACGGCTCAGTATAAAAATATGATTTGTTCTAAGAGCCTTATAAGGAAACTGTTAAAGGCTTATTCGGAGAAGAATATCGTAATAAGAACGGAGTCCAGGGACTTCGATTCATGGTATAATAAACGTACGGCAGCGGATGGCAAAATAGATTTTCATGACCGCACAAGAAATATTTATAACCTGATTCGCGGGGTGGCGGCGCCTTTTCCGGGGGCATTCGCTATGTGCGGGGAGCGGAAGGTTACGATATGGGAGGCCCATCCCTTCGATGAGATTATAGATTTTTCAGCCTATGCGCCGGGAGAAGTGGTGGACGTTTTCGACGGAAAGCCGGTGGTGCGCACGGTGGACGGTTCACTTCTGATTGAACGGTATGAGTGCGAAAAAGAGCTTATGACGGGAGATGTGCTGGAGTAATGAAAATTGCTGTTCGAATGGATGATATAACGCCCTGTATGGATTGGGAGAACTTTGAGAGATTTCGGGGACTTCTTAAAGAATATGGGGTAAAGCCATTAGTAGGGATTGTTCCGGATAACCGGGATGAAAATCTGAATAAAGATAAAGACGGAGGCTTACCGGAGGAGTATTTCTGGGAACAGGTCAAAGTGTGGAAAAGCGAAGGTTGGACGGTAGCATTGCATGGATATCAGCACTTATATACGCAAAAAAAGGGCGGCTGTTTTCCGCTGAACCGTTTTTCGGAGTTTGCCGGCTTAAGCTTGGAGCAGCAGAAAAGGATGCTGCAGGCGGGTAAGGATATTTTCACTTCCCATGGAATCGAAACGGACATCTTCATGGCTCCGGCACATTCTTATGACATAAATACTCTTCGCGCACTTAAGGAATTGGGATTTATGAAGCTGACAGATGGGTTCGGCAGCAAGCCGTATATGCGCGGAGGAATCATTTTCTATCCGATTTCCTTCAAGCTGAGCAGCAGCCTGAAGAAAAAACAGGGAGTTACAACCATGGTGATTCATACGAATACCATGAAGGATTTGGATTTTGACAAATGCCGAAGGATTTTTCAGTCTGAGGAAATAATTTCTTATGAAGAATATCTGAAGCTGAAAGCGGTGAGAAGAGGATGGATCGGAAATGCTGTCGAATACGGGATGGCATCGGTGAAGCGCTTACTGGTGAAGTTTTTGTGATTTAAAATCTGCGAAAGTGGATATGAGGTATAAATTATGGTACAGCCCATTCGTATATTGCATGTATTCGGAGGAGTGAGTCTTGGAGGCGCAGAAAGCCGCATCATGGACTTATATCGCTGCATGGACAGAGAAGAGATACAGTTTGACTTTCTCGTGCACTCCGAATGTGTAGAGACAAGAAAACCCGAATTTTATGATGAAGAGATAGAGTCGCTTGGCGGAAGGATTTTCGTGCTCCCCAGGTTTAAGGTATATAATTATATTCAGTATAAGAAAGCTGTCGCAGATTTTTTTAAGGAACATGATGAATTTGCGCTTATACAGGGACATATGACCAGCACTGCTTCTATCTATCTGCCTGCTGCGAAAAAGGCGGGGATTCCCGTATCAGTTGCCCATGCGAGAAGTGCAGGAGTGGATAAGGGAGTGAAGGGTATTGTTACCAAGATTCTGCGGTTACCGTTGTTAAAACGGGCAGACTATTGCTTTGCCTGCTCAAGGGAAGCAGGGGAAGCAGTTTTTGGAAAAAGGTGGGAGAAATCAAAGAAATCGGTGGTGTTGCCCAATGCCATCGCTTCGGAGAAATATATTTTTAATGGGGAGATAAGGGATAAGGTCAGGAAAGAGCTAGGGATAGAAGATTGTTATGTAATCGGACATGTAGGGCGGTTTCATTATGCGAAAAACCATGAATATTTGCTTAAGGTATTTTCGGCTCTGCACACCGGAATGAAGGATAGAAGTATAAGGGCCGTACTTCTCCTCCTCGGAGACGGGGGTGGAATGGAGTCTGTGCGCCAGCAGGCTAAGTTGCTTAATCTGGAAGAAGATGTGTTTTTTATGGGGAATAAAAAGGACGTGGAAAATTATTATCAGGCGATGGACTTTTTTGTATTTCCTTCCCGCTTTGAAGGGCTTCCGGGAACAGTAGTGGAGGCGCAGGCAGCAGGGATTAGGTGCATAATATCCGATAAAATCACGCCGGAAGTGAGACTTTGCCAACTGGTTCATTACGAAAGCATAGACGAGCCTGAGGATTTATGGGCGAAATATATTTTAGAGAATGCCTCATACGTAAGGAGTGACATGTACGAGACGATAAAGGAAGCCGGATTCGATGTAAAGGAACAAGCGGCGAAGATGGAAGGCTTTTATAAGACCGGAAAGATGTAATGGAGGTAATCATGAAGAAAAAAATCATGCTGATAGTCCCAATGCTTCATCAGGGAGGGTTCGAGAGAGTATGCGTAGCGACGGCGCGGCTGTTGGAGCCGTTTTACGACGTATACATAGTGATGTTTGATTCCAAGGATATCGCTTATGATATCAAAGGGTTGAACGTGATAGACCTGCATATGGGCGTGAAAAAGGATATGACCGGCAAGCTTTTCAACGTTCTGAAACGCAGCTTTGCAGTGAGCGGAATGAAAAAAAAGTTGAAAATCGATATTGCATACAGCTTTGGGCCGTCGGCAAATGTGGTAAATGTTTTTTCCCGCAGGAGCGAGCAGGTATGGGTAGGCATAAGAAGTTATATGGATATGGAGAACGAAAGGAAAATCAGACTGCTTTGCAGGCTTTCGGATAAAATATTATGCTGCTCCAAGTTAATCGAGGAGGAAATCCGTACCAAATACAACTGCCAAAAGGTAATTACTTTGTACAATCCGCTGGACGTGGAAGAAATACAAAAAAGCGCGTCGATGCAGCAGCCCAGATTACCATGGGAAAATGCGGAGCATATTATTGTTTCCATGGGGCGGGAGGATGATGTAAAAGGCTATTGGCATTTAATGAAGAGTTTCTCACTCTTACAGAAGGACATTCCTGATGCGAAGCTGATGATTATCGGGGACGGCGATTTTGAAGAATATCGAAGTCTCGCTAAGTGTTTGGAAATCGGAGACCACGTTTACTTCCCGGGAATGAAGAAAAATCCATTTCCTTACTTGAAGGCGGCAAAAGTCTATGTTCTGACTTCCTATAATGAAGGCTTTCCCAACGCTCTTTTGGAAGCCATGGCGTTAGAGATCCCGGTCATTGCCACAGATTGTATGACGGGTCCGAGAGAAATACTGCAAAACAGTGACTATGGCGTGCTTATACCGAATATGAGTCCGGAGAAGAACCTGGATGAGAAGGTGATTTCCGGAGAGGAACAGAGACTGTATGAGGAAATAAAGAAGCTGCTGACAGATAAGGAAAGCTACGAGAGCTATAAAAAGGCTGCCGTTAGGCGTGCGGGAGATTTTTCGAATAAGGCTTATGTGGAAATCCTGAAAAAACACATAGAATTGTAGATGAAGGGATAGTAAAAGTGAAAAAGACGATTATTGTAATGCCGATAGCGAATGAAGAAGCGACAATTGGAAAAGTTCTCGATGAGATTTTATCGTTAGGCTATGACAATTTATACATATATCCGGTCATGGATAATTACTCCAAGGATAAGACGCAGAAAATTGTGGAAGAATTTGAGCAAAAGACGGATAAGGTAAAGCTTATTTTCTATAAGGAATCTTACGGGGTTATTAGTTGTTATCTTGAGGGGTTTCGTCATGCACTGAAGGATGGTGCGGAGAGAATTATTGAGATGGACGGCGGAGGCAGCCACCTCCCGGCCGAGTTACCCCAGTTTATAGAGAAACTGGAAGAAGGCTATGACTGTGTATGGGGGTCTCGTTTTGTAACGGGCGGAGGCGTAAGCAATCATCCGTTATATCGGAGAATATTGAGTTCGGGAGGAACTGTTTTGGCTAACGCAGTGCTGGGAACAAGACTGAAAGATATGACCAGCGGATTCGAAGGATTCCAGAGACGTATATTGGAAAATATGGATTTGGATAAATTTCTGTCGAAGGGGCATATGTATCAGACTGAAATGAGGTATTACTGCCGCAATTACCATACGATAGAAGTTCCCATTCATTATGTAGGCTCTGAATCCAGTTTTCGCATGAAATCAGTCACCGAAGCGCTTAGAATTTTATTTGAACTGAAAAGGAATGAAAAATCAGTTATGAAGAAATAATGGATTTACGCAATCATTTATAAACGATAGAATAAGAGGGATATGCGGCTGCATATCCTTCTTTCCATGATACCGGCCGGCTATCTGTATCTCCGTTACCGTATTTTAATTTGCGCTTACTATATGAATGTGGTAAAATTGGAAAGAATTATGAATGGGGGTTCTTAAGAACTTTTGAGCCTGCCAGGCAAAGTTACATGAGGTATGAAATATTGGAAAAGCGAAAAATAGCGTTTCATTTAAACTGTCTGGAGCAGGGCGGAGCCGAGAGAGTAGTGTCCAATTTGGCGAATCAATTTGCGAAGGAAGGATACGAGGTGCTCATTGCAACGCAGTGGTATGGAGAAAATGAATTTCAGATAGATGAGAGGATAAGACGAGTCCATGTAGGACTGACGGAGGAAGATGAGAAGAAATCGCGGGCGATGCAGTTTTTTCTGAAGATTTCGCACTTGAAAGCCTTTATGAAAGAAGAAAAGCCGGATGTTCTTATAGCCTTTGCCCAACGGGCCAACTACAGGGCGCTGATGGCCTCCTTTTTTATGCGAGTGCCGGTTATCATATCCGTTCGTACCGACCCGATGGGACATTACGATGCTCTTTCGGACAAGATACAGATACCCCTTCTCTTCCCGAGAGCAGCAGGCTGTGTGTTCCAGACAGAGGGCCAGCGCGAGTTTTTTGCCCCCTTTTTACAAAAAAAATCCCGGATCATATTGAATCCGCTGCATGATAAATATATTGGTGTTCCAAAGCCTTTAAGCCGTACAAAAGAAGTGGTGCAGTCAGGGCGTCTGGTAGACTTTAAGAATCAGCCGATGCTGCTTCGGGCGTTTATCCAGGTTCATAAGAAGCATCCTGATTATACGCTCAAGATATACGGCCCGGATTCCTTCGATGGTACGAGGGAAATTCTGGAGGGTATTATCGAAGAAAATCATGCCGAAGATTATATAAAGCTGATGGGCGGCAGCGACTCCCTGGAGAAAGATTTGACTGACGCAGCTGTATATGCTTTTTCCTCCGACTGGGAAGGAATGCCCAATGCACTGTTAGAAGCAATGGCATTAGGGCTTCCCATTGTTGCTACGGACTGTCCTTGTGGCGGCCCGCGTACTATAATGAAAAACGGGATAAATGGTCTGTTGATTGAAATCAAGGACCAGAAGGCGTTAGAGGAGGGAATTAACAAGCTGATCGAGAATCCGGAATATGCGGAGGAACTGGGAGATAACGCAAGAAAGATTTGTGAAATTGCCAATTCCAAGGCAATATTTGAGCAGTGGCGGGATTATATAGAGGAAATTTGCAGTAAAAGTAAGCGGTAAAGCATATTAAAAGCAGAGGCAGTAAATATTACGCCTGCTTTTGATATTTTGAAAATTCGGTATTTAATTGCCGAAGTAATTGACAAAGGAGCAGAAAAATGTTTTCATTCGAAGATTATAAGGAGATTATAAGGATAATTAAATCCACCGGTTTGCAGGCAGATTACGAGGAGGCTCTTTATAGGGATAAGTTCATCATTATGCGCCATGACGTGGAGTATAGCGTGGAGAGGGCATATGATTTGGCTAAAGTAGAGTCTTCCATGGATTTCACCTCCACCTTCTTTTTCCAGTGGACGAACAATTCCTATAATCTGCTGTCCAGAAAAAATAGGGATATGATATGTGATATGCATGAGAGAGGGCAGAATATCGGCCTCCATTTTGCACTGAACGGTATGACGGATATGAAAGAGGTTCGCAGACAGATCGTAAAGGAGATGCATATGCTAAGCGAGATGCTTGGCTTTGAAATATCCCAGTTTTCCGTTCATAGACCTTCACCGGCGGTTCTGGCTGAAAATATTAAGCTTCCCGGCATTATCAACGCATATCAGGACAACTTCTTTACTTTTGCGGAAAATGTAATGGAGGATTCCAAACTGGGAGTAAAATACATGTCAGATGCCAACCATATATGGAGATACGGCTATCCTGATGAGAAGAACATTTTAGGAAGCGATAAGGTGCAGATTTTGACTCATCCTTTCGCATGGACAAAAAAAGGATATGACAATTACGAAAATTACAAGACGTTAGTGCGCGAAAAATATATAGAGCTCATCGATAGCATCGACAAGGAGTGCAAGGACTTTGCGGAATATAAGGACAGCTTTTTGCAAGATAGTGCATCGCCCTGTAAATAATCGCACCAAGTTGATTTGAGGACAATGCACCAGGAAGGCAAGAACAGGGCAGGAGGTACCGGAATGTGCGGCATATGCGGATTTGTGTCGAGGCAGGATATAAGACTGGCACAATTAAAGGAAATGAATGACACAATGTATCATAGAGGTCCTAATGACAGCGGAGAAGAAATCTATGGATTAAAGGACGGCTATAGTGTGGGACTGGCTCAACGCAGGCTCTCCATACAGGATTTGTCCGCTTTGGGGCATCAGCCGATGCACTCGGATAACGGTCGTATCAGCGTGGTGTTTAACGGTGAAATTTATAATTTTCATGAGCTGAGAGAGAAGTTGTCGGCTTATTCGTTTTGCTCCACTTGTGATACGGAGATAATTATCGCCGCTTATTTGAAATGGGGAATAAGCTGTGTGGATTTTTTTAATGGTATGTTCGCCATCGCCTTATTTGATAGGGAGAAAGGGGAATTGTACCTGATGCGGGACCGTATCGGAAAGAAGCCCGTGTACTATATGGAGAATGGAACTGAACTCGTTTTCGCTTCGGAGCTGAAGCCGATCATGTCCTTTCCGGGCTTTGAAAAGAAAATAAAAAAAGAAGTCATTTCACGTTATTTGTATCAGCAGTATATCAATGCGCCGGAGACGATTTTTGAAAATGTTTATAAACTCGAACCAGGGGCTATTCTGAAGATCTCCGTGAATAGTAAATCTCTTGCCCTTACAAAAGAAACATGGAAGTATTGGGATATCAAAGATGTATACGCTAAGCAAAGACAACATATGGTTACGGATTATGCACAGGCCAAAGGGGAACTGAAGGAACTCTTAAAAAAAGCCACAGCCTCCCGGATGATTGCGGATGTTCCGCTAGGCTCCTTTCTGAGCGGCGGTTATGATTCCTCTTTGATCACAGCTATTGCGCAGGAGCATTCTTCAGAACCCGTCAAGACTTTTTCCATCGGCTTCCAGGAGGAAAGATATAATGAGGCCAAGTATGCGAAAGAAGTGGCGGATTATCTAGGTACTAACCATACGGAGCTGTATATTGATGAAAAACAAATGTTCGATCTCGTAGAGAGTATACCGAAGTATTATGACGAGCCTTTTGCCGACAGCTCTCAGATACCTTCTATGCTCGTTTCGGCTCTTGCAAGGGAGCATGTGACTGTAGCACTTTCCGGTGATGGCGGTGATGAATTTTTCTGCGGCTATAATATCTATGAAAATGTGGCTCAGGCACAGATGTTGGATGCGGCTGGTGCTGCAGTACATGGAATCTGCGGATTACCTTTCATAAATAAGACGGGGCTTTCAGAAAAGCTTCCTTTTCGGGTACGTGTTATCGCGGAAAATCGAAACAAAGAGACGAAGACGCAATTTGGTGCCAGCAATTATATCGTGCGCGCAGGTGCTATGGTAAAGAACGATGGCAGTGAATTTCCCTGTCATTACGAGATAGAAAGCAAATATGGAGAAAGCAAATGGCAGATCCGCCGTATGCTTTTAGATATGGACACTTATCTTCCAGGAGATATTCTCTGCAAAGTGGACAGAGCTTCCATGAAGTATTCTCTGGAGGCCAGATGTCCCATTCTCGACAGAGACGTTATGGAATATTCTTACAGGATTCCTCATGAATATAAGTTTTACAAAGGGGAAAAAAACATATTTTGAAGGATATTGCGTATGATTATATACCGAAGAATCTTCTGGACAGACCCAAAGTAGGCTTTGGAGTGCCTCTCGACAAGTGGTTGAGAGGACCTTTGAAGGAACAGCTCCTTTCCTACAGTGAAAAAGATTACTTGGAAAAGCAGGGGATTTTTGATTCAGCATATGTGTCCAATATGATTCGGGAGTATATTAAGACCGGGGACGGAGGTCCAGCTACCGGTGCTAATTATTCCAAGCTTTCATGGTCCTTCTTTATATTTGAGCAGTGGTACCAATATTATTTTAATTAAAGATGCGGGCACTGCTTTCCAATGGTGGATAAGCTCTCGGCCATTAAGATAAGAAAGGAATGATTTTTTGGATAAGAAACATCTGGCTCTATTTATCAGCTCCTTGAATAAAGGAGGATCCGAAAGGGTGCTGGTCAACCTCGCAGAATATTTTTATGCACAGGGTTACCGGGTAACTATTGTGACCCAGTACCGTTCGGAGAACGAGTATCCGGTAAGTGAAGGCATAAGAAGAGTGCTGTCGGATATTGAGGGAGATGAGATAAGAAAGAGCAGGGCGGTCAATTTCTGCGGCCGCTTTATGAAGCTTCGCGGCATATGGAAACGGGAAAAGCCGGATTTAATTTTATCCTTCATCGGTAAGAACAATATTATGGCGATACTGACCTCCCGTTTTCTGCACATACCGGTAGTAGTATCGGTGAGGGGCGAGCCGGAGCAGGAATATTATTCTCTTGGACTTAGATTGGCTGCAAGATATGTCTTTCGGTTGGCAGAGGGTATTGTTCTGCAGACGAAAAGCTGCCTGACGTTTTTTCCGGAAGCGGTGAACAAAAAGGCAATTATACTTAAAAATTCTCTTAATCCTGCATTTATAAAAGAAAGCTATGAAGGAGAGCGGGAAAAGCAGATCGTGGCGGTGGGGCGGTTGGATGCCAACAAAAACCATGAAATGATTATCCGGGCATTTGCGGAAATCTCCGACAGATATCCGGACTATAAGCTCATCATATACGGCGAAGGTCCGCTGCGCCAGAAGCTGACAGAATATGCCGACGATTTGGGACTGTCGGAGCAGGTTGAACTGCCGGGTGCCATATCTAACGTAGCGGAAGCCATTTATAAAGCATCGGCATTCATACTATCCTCTTACTCAGAGGGGATGCCCAATACCCTTTTGGAGGCTATGGCCTTGGGAATACCGGTTATTTCTACGGATTGTCCTCCCGGTGGGCCCAGAGAACTGATCGTACATGGAGAGAACGGATTGTTAGTCCCGCCAGGGGACTGGGAGAAATTGGCAGAAAACTTGCAAAAACTATTAGATAACATAGATTATGCAAAAAAAATGGGCAGAAATGCTTCAAAAGTAAAAGAAGAATTCAATCCGGAAATCATAAACCGGGCATGGAAAAATTATTTGGAAAAGATAATACAGGGATAAGTGTGAAAAAATGTTTGTGCCGCAGCGCGGCATGTTTACAAGGTTGAAAGAAGCAAGGGTATAAAAATGACTGTAAAGCAAGCGGTGAAATCGGCAATTTTTATTATTATTTTCATATATATCCTTCTTACCGTCACTTATATTATACGGACTAACGGGGATGTGAAGGATAGGTTTACGGGATTTTATGCGGAACCGAAGGGTACCATAGACATGGTCATGATAGGTTCGAGCCCCGTATATCCCTATTATGCCACTCCACAGATGTGGGGAGAATACGGAGTAACGGCTTACCCCATCTCCAGCAATCTGCAAAGGCCGGTAGCAGGAGTCTATATGGTGGACGAAGTAAGGAAGACACAGAGTCCGTCGTTATATGTATTCGAAATGCGTATGTATACGGCCAGTGAAACAGATCTTACCAACAATATGGCATATACCAGGGGCGTTACGGACAACATGAAATACTCGTGGAACCGGATAAAGACCATAAATGCCATGGTAGAAGAAACTTCTGAGCGTTATACGTATTATTTCGATATTTTTAAATACCATTCTAATTGGAAGACGATGGTGCTGCCAAAGCAGCTGGCATGCTTCCGCTATGAATTTTTGGACGGACAAAAGGGATATGTGATGACGGACGAGGTAGGGCCCTGCGAAGCGGTGGACACCTCTGCGATTACGGGGAAAACCCAGATGCCCGGGGAGCAGGAGAAACATTTATATGAGCTGCTCGATTATTTGAAAGAAGAAAAATTACAAGCGTTATTTATTCTCTCTCCAACGGTAATGGAGGAGGAAAAGCAGATGATGTACAATTACATGACGGATATTATTGAGAGCTATGGTTATGAATTCCTGAATATGAACGATTATTATGAAGAAATCGGTCTGGACTTCACTTCCGACTTCAGCGATTATGGCGGGCATACCAATGCTCTGGGAGCGAAAAAGTGTACGTCATTTTTGACGGATTATATCACAAGCAATTATTCCTTAAAAGATAAAAGAGGCGATGAACGCTATTCCAAATGGGATGCTGCATATGAGCAGTGGAAAAGCAGCTATGAAGAAGCGGCACAGACAATTACCGAACGGATTGCAAATGGCGATTTTGCGGAAGTGACAGCAGAAGAATAAAGGAGACAGGAATATGTGTGGTATTGCGGGATTTTGCAACTTAAGCGGCGACTGGAACAGCAATATAAATAGAATGAATCATCGCATGCTTCATAGAGGACCGGATGCTTCCGGCGTATGGAGAAGCGAAGAGGAAGCTGTGGTGCTGGGGCATCAGAGACTATCTATCATGGACTTGACTCCTACCGGAGCTCAGCCGATGGAATCTGCCAGCGGGCGTTTTGTCATCGTATTCAATGGGGAAATCTATAATTATAAAAAAATCGCGAAAAAGCTTCTGGAGGAGAAAAAGGTTGCACAGTTCAGGGGAACCTGCGATACGGAAGTGCTTTTAGAGGCGATGGAGGCTTACGGCGTGGAACAGGCAATTGGAATGTGCAAGGGAATGTTCGCTATCGCCTTATATGACAAAAAAGAACGGGTGTTATTTTTGGTAAGGGATAGAGTGGGAGAAAAACCGCTCTATTATGGGTTTGTGGGAGAGGGTACTTTTGCCTTCGCTTCTGAGATAGGATGTATCGCTGCTTTGGAAAACTTCAAAAATGAAATCAATACGTCGGTGCTGGACATTTATTTTACCCATGGGTATATTCCGGCGCCCTATTCCGTTTATAAAGATATTTATAAATTAGAAGCGGGCAGTATTTTAAAAATTGAGGCACCCTACCATAAGGAGAATATTTCTATCTCCGCTTACTGGTCTATGAAAGAAGCGGCTGTGAAAGGACAATCGGATTTATTCACGGGCAGTGAAGAGGAGGCGGCAGAAGAGTTGGAACGCCTTTTGAAGGAGTCCATAGAGGAGCAGATGGTGGCGGATGTGCCGGTAGGCGCCTTTTTGTCCGCAGGAATCGACAGCAGCACGATCGTGGCGCTGATGCAGTCTCTGAATCATAACAAGGTGCGAAGCTTCACTATTGGAATGACTGAGGAAGGGTACAATGAAGCGGCGGCGGCGAAAGAGATAGCAAAGCATTTGGGAACAGACCATACGGAATTGTATATTACCAAACAGGATGCCATCGACGTGATTCCAAAGCTGGGTTATATGTTCGGCGAGCCCTTTGCCGACTCTTCCCAGATTCCTACCTATCTTGTAAGTAAGATGACGAAGGAGCATGTGACGGTTTCCTTGAGCGGGGACGCGGGAGATGAGCTGTTTGGCGGCTATACGTCCTATGAGTCGGTAAGCCGTATCTGGAATAAGATGAAGGGTATACCATATTTTGTAAGAAAACCTTGCAGTGAGCTGGTTCTTCACAGTCCCCTTGCAAAAAACCAGATTTACCGTACGAAGGCAACCCTTTTAGGGGCTAAGACACCGGGCAGACTATATGAAATTTCATATGAAACGGATCCGCTTACGAAGAAAATCAGCAGGTCGCATGTTGACTGCCCGTATAAATACAGTCAGTTCACCCATTATATGGAAGAAGTGAACCATAACATTATGCTGATGGACATGCTCATGTACCATCCTGACGATATCCTTGTGAAGGTGGATCGGGCGGCGATGGCGGTTTCCCTCGAAACGAGAGTGCCTATGCTGGATAAAGACGTGGTGGAATTCGCATGGACTCTCCCGATTGAATATAAACGGCAGGGAAAGACGGGGAAAAAGGTTCTTAGGGATGTGTTGTATAAATATGTTCCGAGGGAAATGATGGAGCGCCCGAAAAAGGGGTTCAGTATACCTGTCGATAAATGGCTGCTTGAGCCGGAGCTTCGAAACTGGGCAGAAGCACTCATAGACAGAAAGACATTGCAGCAGCAGGGAATACTCGATGCCGACGTAGTATGGAAGATTTGGGAAGACTATACGAAGAATGGTGTTTGGCGTATACAGATATGGTTTATACTGATGTTTCAGGAGTGGATGCTGACGGGAAAGGCGTGATAGTTAATGAATATAATTCGTATGTCCGGAGGAATCGGGAATCAGATGTTTCAGTACGCACTATATTTGAAGATCGTTTCTCTCGGCAGGGAAGTGAAGTTCGATGATGTGACGGAGTATGAACTGGATAACGCAAGGCCCATTATGCTTCCGGTGTTCGGCATCGATTACCCGAGGGCGACGAAGGATGAAATAATGGAGATAACCGACGGCTTCCTGGACTTTAAGTCCAGAGTAAGAAGAAAGCTGCGGGGACGAAAGAGCATGCAGTATAACGAAGCATCCTTCGATTACGACGAAGAGGTATTAAGAAAGGATTCTGCTTATTTGTGCGGAAACTTTCAAAGCGAGAAGTATTTTAAGGATATTGAAAAAGAAGTGAGGGAAGCGTTCCGCTTCCGGAATGTCCGGATACCTGCAGGAATAGAGAAGCAGGTCAAAGGATATGAGAAGGAAATCGCCGAAAAACTTTCCATCAGCATTCATATAAGGCGGGGAGATTATCTTCAGGCGGCGGACGTATATGGAGGCATCTGTACGGATGCTTACTATGAAAAAGCCATAGAGTATATGAAAAGCAAATATCCGGAAGCGCATTTTTTCGTGTTTACGAACGATACCCTTTGGGCTGAGAAATGGTGCGATGCAAAACAAGAAGAAAATGCCGGATTGGCATTTACAGTAGTAAAGGGAACACAAGAGTCCACCGGATATATCGATTTGATGCTTATGAGCAAATGCAGGCATCATATCATCGCCAACAGCAGCTTTAGCTGGTGGGGGTCATGGCTTGGAGCCGGACCTGGTAAATGTGTGGTTGCTCCTATAAAGTGGTTGAATACGCGTGAATGTCACGATATTTTCACGCCGGATATGGTTAGGATTGATGCGTATGGAAAAATTGATTTCGGTCATCGTACCGGTTTATAATATAGAAGCTTATTTGCCAAGATGCGTAGATTCTCTTTTGGCACAGACTTTTCAAAATCTGGAGATTATCTTGGTGGATGACGGCTCTGCCGATACATCCGGCTCCATTTGTGACAGTTATGCGAGGAAGGATGGACGGGTCAAAGCGGTACATAAGAAAAACGGTGGTCTGTCCGATGCGAGAAATGCGGGCATGGATATGGCTACGGGGGAATACATCGGTTTTGTGGATGGTGATGATTGGATCGATCAAGATATGTATCGGGCAATGTATGAAGCGTGTGAGAAGGAGCAGGCGCAGATTGCAGTATGCCGCTACAAGCAGATACGGACTTCGTCAGGGGAGACCTTGGTACCTGAGATTGACGCACCTGCGGGTAATAGTGTATCATTATCAAAAACCCGTGCCATGGAGGCTTATCTGTGCGAAGACGAGACGTATGTTATCTATAACTCTGTTTGGAGTAAGCTGTTTCTGGCGAAGCTCGTGGAGGATATACGTTTTCCGGTAGGAAAAAACTCCGAGGATATTATGTTTACTACAAAGGCATTTTGCAGAATGGAACGGCTCGCATATCTGGATGCGCCCTATTATAACTATGTGCTCGACAGAGAAGGCAGTATTATGAATGAAAAGATAGGACAACGCCGGCTTAAGGATGAAATCCCTTTTTGGCGGGAACAGATTTCTCATTTGGCAAAGGAAGGGCTGACAGAGCTGTCCGATAAGGCAGCATATCACTTCTATCGCCGTCTGCTCTTCTATTATATCGATTTTATGGAAAGTAAAGATACCAGATATTTTGCAGGAGAGATTACAAAAGAACTCAGGAAAGAGAAAGAAAATATCAGAAGAATATACAAGGAAGGTTATGTGGCGACAGGGGATAAGGTGCGTATGAGATTAGTTCTTGCGTTCCCATTCGCATATTATTGTGCCGTAAAAGGGTATGATAAATATGTAATCCCGCTTCGGACCAAGTCATAACAGGAGACGGATATCGATATGGATTTATTGAAACGAGTATCAAAAATTTTAACGAGTAGACAAAGAAAACTGCTGTTGCTTCTGCTTTTCATGATGCTGATCGGTGCGGGGCTCGAAACGGTGGGAACCTCCTTGCTCATTCCCTTTATTACGGTGGCTATGGACCCGGGGAGCATTGTGGAAAACGATTACTTGAAATATTTTTATGATCTATTCCATTTGACTGATGCGAATGGTTTTCTTATCATGCTGGCTATCGTGCTCATTATTGTTTTTTTCGTAAAAAATATTTATTTATATTTTATGTATTATGCGCAGTACCGCTTTATTTATAACGGACAGTTCAACACATCCAAAAATCTGTTTAAGGATTATGTAAGACGTCCTTATGAATTCTATTTGGATGCGAGTACACCAGTGCTTATGCGCCATATTATGAGCGATGTGAACGGTTCCTATAATCTGCTTCTTACTTTTTTACAGTTGTTCACTGAGTTATTTATTTTCACTGCGCTGCTTATTCTGGCGCTTGCTATCAGCCCGGCTATGACGATTATTATATGCGGAGTTCTGGGAATCATTTTACTGCTGAATAAAAAGGTACTAGGCCCTATCCTTCGGCAATTCGGCCATGAAGTGCAGACTAATAGTGCTCTTACGACGAAGTGGATCATGCAGGCTGTAAACGGTATGAAAGAAACGAAGGTATTGAATAAGGAACGTTATTTTGTGGAGCAGTATGAGAAGAGCGCTTCTAAGCTTAATACGATTCAGAAACGGCAAAATTCCATGCAGAATATTCCGAGACTCACGATAGAAACAGTATGTATGGCAGGAATTCTGGCGATTGTAGCCGTCTTTCTGGCAGTGGGCAATAATATCGGAGAGATGATCAAGCAGGTAGGTATGTTGGCGGCGGTCGCTATCAAACTTATGCCAAGCGCGAATAAGCTCTCTACTTATATCAATAACATCGCTTATTACGAGCCTTCTTTACGGGCGGTGGAGGATATTATTATCCGCAGTCATGAGAAGGATGTGGACACGGATGTCCTTTTCTTAAAAGCGGAGGAAATTGTTCCGATGGATTTTGCGGAGGAAGTGAAGCTTGAGAATATTACTTACGCTTATCCGAATACGGAACTGAATATTTTAGAGAATGCCGGTGTTACGATTCCTATTGGAAAATCAGTAGGCTTTATCGGGCCTTCCGGTGCCGGAAAATCCACCACAGTGGATATTCTTCTGGGGCTTTTACAGCCGCAAAAGGGTCGGATTACCGTAGATGGTGTAGATATCAGAACGAATTATCCCGGCTGGTATGCGAAAATAGGTTATGTTCCGCAGATGATTTTCATGCTGGATGATACGATAAGAAATAATGTGGCATATGGTGTGGATGAAGAGGATATCGATGAGGAGCAAGTATGGTACGCGCTGAAAGAGGCGCAGATGGATGCATTCGTAAGAGGGCTCCCGGAGGGCCTTGACACGAGCATCGGTGAACGCGGGGTACGTATTTCCGGAGGACAAAGACAACGTCTTGGCATTGCAAGAGCTTTATACACGGCACCTGACATTATGATTTTCGATGAAGCGACTTCGGCACTCGATAACGATACGGAACAGGCTATTATGGAGGCGATTGAACGGCTGCATGGCAAGAAGACACTGGTTATTATCGCACATCGCCTGTCAACTATTGAGAAATGTGACTCCGTTTACCGGGTAGAAGACCAGATATTCAAAAAGGAACGATGATTCATTGATTCAGGAGAGGAAAACGAAGTAAAATGAGCGAATATATCAATGGCAGGTTACAACTGCCAAATGTGACATTGGCGGCAATGACGAGTGTTAAAGTGAAGGAAACGGTAAAAGCACTTGCTTATAGTATGAAAGATATCGATTTTGGGGAAGTGGTATTGATTAGTCACAGAACCCCCTTTTTCCTTCCTAAAGGAATTACTTACAAGCATATCGACAGTTTAAAGACCATCGATCACTTCAATTACAATATGATTTATAAGATTCATGAATACATCCAAACGGATTTCATGCTTCTCGTTCATTATGACGGCTTCGTGGTGAATCCTGATATGTGGCGTGATGAATTTCTGGATTACGATTATATCGGTTCTCCGTTTCCCCTTCCGAAGGATGATTTTTCCTATAGGGATGTGAATGGAAATATTTGCCGGGTAGGAAACAGCGTATCCATCAGAAGTAAAAGGTTGTTGGAATTCCCTGAAAAGGCGAAGATTCCATTTGAGGCAGATCACGGTTTTTTCAACGAGGATGGATTTATCTGCTGTAAAAATAAGCATCTGTTTGAGGAGGCGGGAATGAAATATGCACCCCTGGAAGTTGCGAAGTATTTTGGACATGAATCTATGATACCAGAGGTTGCAGGCATCCGCCCTTTTGTTTTCCACAAATGGGCAGGGACGAATTCGGAATATCCGAAGTTTTAAAAAGGAGAATAATTTATGGTTTACGATAGTTTTCAGTTTTTTAATGAATTGGATATTCTATTGCTTCGCATGCATATTTTAAATGATGCAGTGGACAAGTTTGTTATTAGTGAATCCACGGTAACATTTTCCGGGGATAAAAAACCGTTATATTATGAAGAAAATAAGGAAATGTTCAAAGAATTCGAACACAAGATCATTCATAATGTAGTCGATGATACTCCCATGGACTGTGATGCTTTTACGCGCGATCATCACCAGAAGTGCGCTGTGGTGAGGGGCCTGGCGGAATGTAAACCGGAGGACATCGTTATTTTCAGCGATGTGGATGAGATTCCGAATCCTGAGACGCTGAAGACGCTTATTCCTAACGTAGAGGATGGAAAAATATACATGCTGGCGCAGCGCCTCTTTTACTGTTATCTCGATATGGAAGAGGTTTCAGGCCGTCTCCTTTCTGTGACGGGAGAATTCGAAGGTGTGGAAAAGCCTATGTGGCTCGGTACGAAAGTATGCCGTTATCGGATGCTCGAGAACTATACGACGGAGGAACTCCGCAACAAGGAGCAGAAAGCAATCGGCGTCAGAGTTGCTGACGGCGGCTGGCATTTCAGTTATATGGGCGGCGGAAAGAATCAGTCCGTAGAAGAGCGGGTGAAATATAAAATAAAAAGTGCGGCACATCAGGAATATAATAACCGCTCCACCTTATCCAAGGTAAGAAAAAATATCAAAAACCGTCAGGATATTTTCGGCAGGGATGCTCAGATCGTAAAGGTGAAAATCGATGAAACCTTCCCGGCGTATTTGCGTGAAAATATCGATAAGTATCGGTATTTACTTTATAAAGAACCTAAGTGGTATGATTTTATTTTCAGCAGATAAGCTGACTGTGAAGACGGGGTAACTATTCAGCAGGTCTGCACATGTAACTGTTAGGGTACTGAACAGTTACAAGAAAGGTATGATTCCGAATGAAAAAAACGGATAATTTTTTCCTCATTCATAATTTTAATACAGTTCCGGAGGTGCTTCTTTCGTATTGCGAAAGCTATCTTATTGTGGATGCTTCAACGGATAAGAACACAGAAAATCAGTTGAAGGAAAAGGGGCTTACTTATATTCATGCGGATAACACAGGGCATAACATTACGACCTATTTCGAGTATTTCGCAGAACATTATGAACGACTGCCTGAGGTTATCTGTCTTTGTAAAGGAAATATGCTGGGACGCCATCTTTCGGAGGAATATTTCCGCAGAGTTTATGATAATAAATATTTCACCTACCTTTATGAAGATAAAGATAGCAGAGAAAAGTTTTCTAAAATACCAGATGCAGATATCGGAAATAAAAAAGCCGGGATAAGCAGCATATCCAGCCTTGTAACGGAGAGCCAATATATTGAAGAGAATACTTCATGGTATGTGGAGTCTCCGAATCATCCCCACAGATATTTCGATAATTTCGATGATTTATTGAGCTTTATTTATAAAGATCCTGTGATTCCCCGATATTGTTTATTTTCACCGGGGGCCTGTTATATCGTAAGACGGGAGCAGATAAAGAAGCATAGCCCATCTTTTTACCGCAATCTGAATAAGATTATGAGTTATGAGCTGAATCCTAATTTCCCGTCGGAGGCGCATATGGTGGAACGCATGTTTCCCGTTATTTTCGAGGCGGCCTATGAGGAAAATGAATGGATGAATGATGAGGCGGCTTTCGATAAGAAATTATTGGAACGTGTGGAAATCATAAGAAAAAAGGATGAATGGAACGGGAAACGTTTTAAAAGGCTGAGGAAGCTTATTGGGCAGCATTTTTAGGTTAAAAAGTCAACAAGCAGAGATAGAAGTATGGAGCAAAGACAGAAGGTAATGATATGATCGGGACAGAATTTTTGAAAGGGCAAGGACTTGGCAATCAGCTATTTTGCTATATATCGGCAAGATGTCTGGCAAAGGATCTTTGCTGTGAATTCGGGACAGCAGGACAGGAACAGCTTGCGGTAAATATCCATAGTAAAAAGGGCATGTATTTTATGGATATGGATCTGGGAAGCCCTATTGCGGATGTGAGTACCTTCGATGTTTACAGGGAAGCGGAAATGCGTTTGTATTTGAAAAATTGTGTTCACGACATGGTGTATGGATGCTATGTAGCGGGAGCGGATGAAAAACTGTACGAGATAAAAGAAAATACGCTTATTTATGGTAATCTTCAGGCTCAGCGATATTTCCTTCATCATAAGGAGGAAATTAAAGAGTGGCTGCAAGTGAAGGAGGAATATGACTCTCACGAATTCACGAAAGATAACCTATGCATAATGAATGTGCGGGGCGGAGAATATGCGGATAACCGGGCTCTCTTTTTAAGACGAAGCTATTGGCTGAATGCCATGAAGCATATGAAAAATATTCGAAGCGATATGGAGTTTATGATTGTGACGGATGATTTGGAGGCAGCCGGGCGGATTTTACCCGGAATACCCGCTTATCATTTCGATTTGGCAGGGGATTACGTGACGATTAAGAATGCCAGGTATTTAATTTTATCCAATTCTACCTTTGCGTTTTTCCCGGCTTTTACGAGTGAGACCGCGATGAAAATTATAGCTCCCAAATTTTGGGCGAGGCATAATGTGTCGGACGGATATTGGGCCGGCGAGCAGAATATTTATGAGGACTTTATGTATTTGGATCGAAGAGGAAAGCTTTTTACAGCCGAAGAATGCCGTAAGGAGCTGGAAGAATATAAACGCCGGCTGGGGACTCTGATGAGGACGGTAAAGTATGAGGATTCGGCGGTCAGACGGCAGGCCGGGAAAGACAAATTTCTTTATTGGTGGGATAAGGCAAAAGGTAAAATATATCGGATTTATAAAAGATAGATAATAAAGACGAGGAAGGAGCTGATATTCTTATGGCAAAGGTTTCAATTTGTATTCCGGCTTATAACAATGTTACAGCCATGAAAAGGCTTCTTGAAAGTATTGCCGGGCAAGATTACAAGGACTATGAGATTATTATTACGGATGATTCTACAGACGAAAAGGTGTATGAATTGGTAAAGGATAGTCCGGAAATACAATATTATCGAAATGATAAAAGGCTTGGGTCTACTGCAAATTGGAACGAGGCTATGAGTAAGTGCAGCGGCGAATATGTGAAGATCATGCATCATGATGATTGGTTTACCGAGAGGGACAGCCTTGGAAAATTTGTTCGTTTGCTGACAGAACATCCGGAAGCGGACATAGCATTCTGCGGTACGAGACAGGTTGAAGGGGATAAAAGCTATGATAGACATATTTCTCCGGCAGATGCCGCTCTGATAAAAGAAGATTACCGTAACCTGTATTTGGGCAATACGATAGGTGCGCCCAGCGCAACAATATATAAAAAATCGGAATTAGCTTATGATGAGAATTTAGTATGGCTTGTGGATATGGAATTCTATATGCAGATATTAAGAAAAAATCCGTTGTTTATATATACAGAGGAACCGCTTATTTCCATAGGGGTAAGCAGTACCCAGCTTACCAAGGAGTGCATCGGAGATGAGAAGATAAATGTGAAGGAATACGGATATATCTATAAAAAGTATTGCTTGGATGGAGTCGAGGAATATGGCGGGAAGTTATTTCAGGTTTTTATGGATAATAATGCTTCTTATGAAACTGCGGGGAATTTTGGGATATCTCGCTTTGCCTATACGAGGGGAAGGCTGGCGAAATGGATGGGAAAAGTAAAATGGAAATTGGGAATACGAAAATAAAAAATAAATATTCGCTGGAACGCATCGGCATTATAGTTTTCTATGTCAGTGTATTATTGGAGCTTATTATCGTAATTATCGATAAAAGCAATTATATAAACCCTATTGAGGGACAGTTATTTCGTATTACCTTTGTGTTTGCATGCCTTAAGGTACTGCTTACCAAATATACGAAAAAAGAATGGCTTGCGATGCTCGCATTTGGAATTCTTGGGCTGATATCATATAAGATGACCGGAAGAAATGAGATATTGCGCATTGTGGTATTCATTGCAGCCTGCAAGAATGTAGATATGAGAAGAATGTTAAAATTCGTATTCTATACAACTCTGGCAGGATGTATGATATTGGTGTTGCTGTCCATCAGCGGGATATATGGCGGAGTAGCTTTAGTAAATGATTTCGGAAGAGGATATATTCAGACGAGATATACGCTCGGAATTGGTCATCCCAATGCACTTCATTGTATGTTTCTTATGCTCTTGTCGCTGGGATTGTATTTGTATAATGATAGGATGAGGTGGTATTATTATATTGTACTGTTTGGCTTAAACTATGGGCTATTTGTACTGACTGATTCCAATACGGGAATGCTGATGAGTATGTGTATGATAATTGGAGCCGTTCTCATAAGATACTGGAAGGGAATCCGGCAGCAGGTATGGATTTATGGTGCGGGAATCGGGCTGTTCCTTTTGTGTATCGCGTTCTCTGTTCTTGCCGCAGACAGCCGGGTGGCTAAACCATCCAAATATTGGTTTGAGAATCCATGGGTTGCAGAAGCAGAGTCTCACTTGAATGGGAGAATTATAGATTTATACTATGGTTCCGTAAATCAGGAGGGGACAACGGCGACGTGGTCGCTATTTTCCCGACCGGAAAATAATTACTACTTTGACATGGGATTTGTCAGGTTATTTTATTGGTATGGTATTATACCTGCAGCCATTTATGTGATATTACATATACTTCTTATCTTACAGTTATATAAACGAAGAGATGGGACAGGGCTTGTCATGGTAAGTGTTTTTGCAATATATACCTTAGTAGAGGCACATTTGGTATCTGTTTATATAGGCAGAAACTATATACTGTTTTTGATGGGAATGTATATGAGCGATATGCTGTATTTGGGAAGTGAAAAAGAAGCTTATATATGGAATGCAGGGAAGCTGATTTGAAAGGGGCATGTTTATAATCATGAAGCAAAAAAACAAAATCATAGAAGTATACGGTTTATGGTTTGTAGATTTGATATGTATAGTAATTTCCTTCGTGGCGGCAACCTATATCCGCTTCGGCAACTTCAAGGATATGGGAGACCAGAGCATACATTTTCTCGTATGCTTATGCCTGATGCTTTTTGGAACTGTCTATAACTTCTTTATTGATTGGAACAGGAACTTCCTAAGAAGAAGCATATGGAAGGAAGCTTACCGCGTATTACAATATAATGCCATTATGATTCTTGTGGTCACGTTTCTTATGGTGCTTGTAAAGTGGGCGGATGTGTTTTCTCGTCTTGTGCTCGCTTATTTCTTTGTTCTTAATTTCTTCCTTTGCTTAGCCGTGCATATGGCAATTAAAAAGTTTCTTTATACGTATTATGCTTCGGAGCAGAATTCGGTGAAGGTGATGGTAATAACGGAGAGCAGCCAGATTGATTTTACGCTCGACCGGTTGGAAAAGGAATTGGATATTTATTATCAGATTGTAGCCTTGGCGTGTATGGATGATGACCTTCGAGGAAAAGAGATAAGAGGAATTCCTGTCGTTGCGGGAAAAGAAGGCTTAATTGAGGTTGCCACTCAAATGGCACTCGATGAAGCATTTTTAAGCCTGCCGGATATTTCCCGGAAAAAGTTGGAACAGATTATCCGGGGATTCGGCGATATGGGAGTGAACTGTCACTATAATCTGGAGCTTCCGGGTATGGAAGCTAATAGAAGTAAGGTGGACAGTTTTGGAAATTATACGGTTATTACTTATACGCGTTTCCAGAGCAGCTACAAGAGGATGATGATAAAGCGCTGGATGGACATTGCCGGGGGATTTATGGGAATGTTGATTACCCTCATATGCCTGCCTTTTGTGGCGTTGGCTATTAAACTGGATTCCAGCGGACCTGTCTTATTCTCCCAAGTGAGAATTGGCCGTAATGGGAGACGGTTTAAGATTTATAAATTTCGTTCTATGTATATGGATGCGGAAGAGCGGAAGAAGGAACTGGAAGCGGAAAATGAAATGCAGGGACTTATGTTTAAGATAGAGAACGATCCGCGAATTACGAAAGTGGGAGCATTTCTTCGAAAAACGAGTATTGATGAGCTTCCACAATTCTACAATGTGTTCAAGGGAGATATGAGTCTTGTAGGGACGAGACCTCCCACACAGGATGAATTCGAGAAATATAATCAGTATTATCGCCGCCGTATCAGTATGACGCCGGGACTTACCGGTATGTGGCAGGTGAGCGGACGAAGCAATATTGAAGATTTTGATGATGTAGTGAAATATGATCTTGAATATATTGATAATTGGTCTTTGCGGTTGGATATTAAAATATTATTTCAGACGATAGGTGTTGTTTTATTTGGAAAAGGAGCAAAATAATGAATCTTGTGATTGATTGTTTTAAGCTTGTAAAGGGTGCAGGAAAGAGCATCGGTATTTATAATCTGGCCCAAAGCGTTGTCTCCCACCTGGGTGAACGGGCAGAACGCGAAACAGAAGGAAAGCGGGGATACTCGATTATTGTGCTCGGCAATTCCTGTAACAAGAAAGATTTTGCGGTGCCGGGCGTGACTTTCGTGGAGATGAAGGGAGACCCGCTGAATAAAATATATTGTATTTTCTGGGAGCTATTTTTGGTACCCGGATATGCGAAGAAGTATCAGGCGGACAGGATTTTATTTCCGCGCGGATTTGCCCCTCTTGGGATTGCGAAAGCTTTCGCCGGAGGAGTGAGAGGGAAAGTGAAGGATACGATTATCATTCATGACTTGATTCCCTTCTTTTATGATAAATATTATCCCGGCGTATTCAATCGGCTGGAAAATGCTTATATTATGAATCGGTTGAAATCCTCAATTCGACATGCGGACCGAGTAATTACGATATCGGAGCATTCACGGGAAGATATTCTCGATAAAGTGCCTGGCTGCGGGAAGAGGATAACGGTTATTCGCAATGGATTAAATGATGTTTCTTATGAAGCGGGAACGGCAGCACATGATGGGGAAGAGGGAATTAAGGGAGAGAAAAATAAAGACTATATTGTAGCCATGACCTCCACACTTCCGCATAAGAATGCTGCCGGAATTCTGAAATCTTATGAAGCTTATTATCAGTTAGCGAAGGCTGATAACAGGGAGCCATTAGAGCTTGTGGTTATAGGTATCGGAGATACTTCAGTGTATGAAGGGATGTCAGAGGAAGCGAAGGTTCATATAAAATGTTATAAATTCTTCGAGAATTTTGCAGATATGTGCAAGATGATTGCCGGAGGAAAGGCCTATTTATTCCTTTCCTATGCGGAAGGTTTTGGATTCCCGCCTTTAGAGGCGATGCAGATGGGACTTCCCGTCGTGTGCTCTGACAGAAGTTCGCTGCCGGAAGTAGTAGGGGATGCAGGACTTCTTGTGAATCCCGATGAAAAGGAAGTTGTGGCAAGAGCGCTGGACCGGATCATAACAGATGCAGCCTTGCGAGAAGACTTGGTGCAGAAAGGTTATGAGAATATCAAACGCTTTTCTTGGGAGACGAGAACAGACTTGTATTGGAAGGAATTGTTGCAGTGAGTAGACTACTTATATATGATACCTCTAATTTTATGGATTTTCCGATTGGCGGACAGTTGACGAGCATCGGTAATTTCCTGCGCTTTCTTTGCGAGGAACACCCCGAGCGTACAGATGATGTTATGTTGATCGGGATTACACTGGAGGCTGACGAGATAGGAAAAATAAAGAAGATCAGGCTGCACGGAAGGGAATTGAAGTTTCTTCCGGTAGCTGTTGCACAGAGCGACTTGGGCAATACTTCCAAGTCGCTGCGTTTGCAGTATATGAAGGGTCTGTTAAAATATAGAAAGCTATTAAAAATCAAAAAAAAGGACTGTAACTATATTCACACGCCGGAGGCATACGGTGTTGTGAAGTTTTTTTCTATGTACTCGAAATGCGTTATCTTTTCCCATGGAAGCTATTTTAATATGGAACGTGGATTTCGCTTCTTCCAGAAAAATGTATTCATTAAAAAGGGCTTCGTAGCGTATTTGAAATGGATACTGGGAAATGCGGATATGATTTTTCTGCTGGACAAGGACAGTTTAAGGGATTATGCACCTTATAATGATAATCTTGTGGAAGTTCTTAATTCTATCGTCTGCCCTGATATTCCGGGTGGGAAGCGCAGCCTGAAGGAGGGGAAACCGAGAGAGATTCTATTTGTTGGACGGCTTTCGAAGGATAAACAGGTGGAGCCAATTATTCAAGCGGTAATGGACACCGATTCTCTTGAAGGGATGGAGGAACTGCATCTTACGATTGTGGGTAATGGGGAAGAATACCGTAACTTAATAAAATACGAAGGAGATAAAGTCCATTTTACTGGTGCGGTTGTGCCTGAAAAGGTGAAGGAGTATATGGATAAGGCGGATATTCTCGTTATGAATTCAGCTTTTGAAGGAATTCCTATGACAATATTAGAAGGAATCAGTTATGCTCTTCCTGTGATTAGTACGAATGTGGGAGGCATCGGGCAAGTGCTTCATTTCGGTCAGGATTCGGAGGAAACCGACGGGACGGCAGAAAGCATACGAGGAGCGATGAAGAGAATTGCTGCTCATTATGAGCGTTATTCTGAATACGCATATGCTAATTCGAAGAACTTTGATTATAAAATGGTTAATAAAAAGGTATATGAATTACTGAGTATTTATTGGAGTTAACAGGGAAAGGCGTGTACCTTGATTTGTATACGTGCTAAAGCACGCAGATGGGAGCCCGATATGGAAAAAAAGGTAAGTATTATAGTTCCGGTATATAATGCGGAGAAATATGTGGAGCGCTGCCTGGATAGCTTGTTGGTACAGACATATGCGAATACGGAAATTATAATAATAGATGATGGATCTGTAGATGGAAGCGCTCACATGTGCAATAACTATGCGAGTCAGCATAACAGAATCAAAGTAGTTCACATTGCGAACGGAGGAGTTTCAGCAGCTCGTAATAGAGGAATAGAGGAAGCTGAAGGGGAATATCTGACCTTTGTAGATGCGGATGATTACCTTAAATATGATATGATAGAGTATCTTGCATTCTGCCTGGAGGAAACCGGAAGTGATGTGGCAGGCTGTAACTTTTTTTCGCTTTCTGCGGCAAAGGAAGTGGGGAGAGTGAGTGTAAAGGGCACAGAAGAAGAACCTGTGCAACGGTCAGAAGATAATAAAGAAATGTGGAAGACTTACGGTAAGCTGGAATTGTTATGCGGAGAAGCTTTTATCGAGAGAGGAATCCTAAATGGAGACACCAGATGCTGGAGCAAGGTTTATCGGAGAGAAGCAGTTGGGGATATCCGTTATGAAGAAGGAATATCCATCGGAGAGGATATGCTGTTTCTTCTTGCACTTGCAAGAAAAGGTTCCAAGTTTTGCCGGAGTCCGTATAAGGGTTATGCCTATTTTTCCAATGAAACAGGGGCGATGAACCGCAGGTTTAAGAATAGTTATATGGATCAGATAATCTGCTGGAAAATAGCCATGGAACAAATTGGCGAATCGGCCCCTCATTTACGAGCGAAAGTGGCTTCTATACTGATGATTTCCACGATGCTCGTTGCCGGGAAGCTGGCAGCTTTGGAAGGATCGGAAAGGAAAAAATGCAGGGAAGCGGTAAGCGTCTGCAGGAGACAGCTGGAGGAATGCAGGAAAGTAAAAGGAGCATGTAAGAAGCTGTCCTTCGGATATCGAGTAAAAGTAACAACTTATGCGATATGCCCCGGCCTGTATCTGTGGGGTTATCATTTACTGAAAGCATAGAATACAAGAATATGTATAGGAGAAAGTATGACGGAACAAATTAAAAGGATGGAAGAAGAAGCGAGAAAGCAGCTGCTTCACTATCACGAAAAAAGCATTTCCCAAGCAGTAAAAAATATTATAAAAAAGGCAGCAGGGCGTTATGTTCCTCCAAAGGATTTAATTTTCTGGCCTACAGGGCTGCTTGCGAATACCCTTATGGAGAATTATGAGGAGTGCGAAGATAAGGAAGCGGTGCTTACAGCACTGATTACTTATTTTGACCGTTGGATTGATAAGGGAATGCCTATTTTTTATATGGATGATATCCTGTGTGGTGTAGCACTTATTGATTTATATAAGCTGACCGGCAGAGAGAAATATAAAACAGCAGCAGATAAGATGGCAGAGTTTCTGTATCAGATGGAGGAGAAAGAAGCGGATCAGACAGGAAGCCTTCCTTATCGCCCATCCCAGAAGAACTATTATATTTATGTGGACGGCATCGGGATGATTTGTCCCTTTTTATGCAAATATGGAGTGGAATTCGGGCAGGAGAGGGCGATACAGACAGCGGTGAAGCAGATAAGAAATATGTTATCCTACGGTATGGATGAAAAACTTATGCTTCCTTATCACGGTTATAGGTATGAAAGTAAGGTAAAATATGGTATTATCGGATGGGGGCGGGCAGTGGGCTGGCTCCTTATGGGAATATCAGGTACGCTTAGATTTCTTCCTGCCGAATGGGAAGGTTGTGAAGAATTGAGAGAAATGTTTTCAAAAGTGGTGGAGAGCACAGCCTCTTATCAAAAGGAGAATGGAGCCTTCTCGTGGCAGTTGGAAACAATAGAGGGGCCGGAGGACAGCTCCGCTACAGCGATGATTGCTCAGGCAGTGGCGGAAGGTCTGAAATCTGGCATTCTAAAAGGAAATACGGAGATGGAGAGATGTGGATATCTGATCGGACGGGCAGCGGACTATATCGAAAGCTGTGAAAAAGATGGTAAAATATTCCACTGTTCCGGTGAATGTATGGGATTTTCGGAGTATCCGCAAATATACGGCGCTTACCCGTGGTCATTAGGACCGGGGTTGAATTTGTTGTTCGCAGCGGGGAATCTTATAAATGACAGGAGATAGGAAAAGAAGGTTAGGAACAATATGATTATCATACAGGTAGCGGGCGGACTGGGGAATCAGATGCAGCAATATGCCCTTTATAGAAAGTTGATATCGCTTGGGATGGATGCGAGACTGGATATCTCTTGGTTTACAGAGTGCTCCAGACAGGATGGAGTATATGCCAGACGGGAGCTGGAATTGAATTATTTCGAAGGGCTGGAATATGAAGCATGCACAGAGGAAGAAAAAAGGGCCGTCATAGGAAGTGAAGGATTGCTTGATAAGGTAAGGGGAAGAATCTTTCCGTCGGCAAAGAGGGTCTTTTACGAAAAGGAAATGTATCATCCTGAAATTTTTAAATTTGATAATAAATATTTATGCGGTTATTTTGCTTGCGAAAAATATTATGCCGATATTCTGGATAGTTTGCGCGAGAGTATAAAATTTCCGGCAAGTTCAAACCCTCAAAATGAAAAAGCGGCAATCCAGATAAGGAGTCAGGAATCGGTAAGTGTGCATATCCGGCGGGGAGATTATCTGGATACTGAAAATATAGAGATGTTTGGCAATATTTGTACGGAGGACTATTATAAGGGAGCTATCGAAGAATTGAAGCATAGATATCCGAAGGCTCGTTTTTACTTGTTTTCGGATGATGAAACATATGTGAGAGAAAGATATACATCAGAAGAATATACGGTGGTGAATTGGAATAAAGGAAGCGACAGCTTCTATGATATGTGGCTTATGAGCCTCTGCAGGCATAATATTTGTGCTAATTCCACTTTCAGCTTCTGGGGAGCCAGACTGAACGCTAATCCGGAGAAAATAATGATAAGGCCGTCCATCCACAAGAACTCTCAGAAATTCGATTCTGAGACAATGCATGAGCTGTGGGAGGGATGGATCCTATTAAACAATAAAGGGGAAATCGTGTGAAACGATGTGGCTGTGCAGCAAACAAAGTGCAGGCTGTGCCGGGAACAATGATTCTTGTATAGAAAAAATAAGCGTGATATAATTTTATAAAGTTTAAAGTGCAACGATAATTTATGAATAAGCAGCTGACGGAATAAAGGGACAATATAGATGGAAAACGGAAAAAAAACACTTCAAAATCAAAGCCTGAAAAATAATATAAATATAAGCATATCGGAGCTGCTATATTTATGCTTCTTCGGAATGATGTTTTTTGCCAAGGGTATCGGCTTGTATGACGGGCAAGGGGCCTATAAGGTATTTTTGGTGCTTGCCTTCTTATGTATAGTGGTAAAAATGTGTATTACGAAGCATTCGGTTATAGAATGGGCAATAATTTTTTTATTGCTTGCATTGGCGACGATAGTATATAGGGTGAGCGGGGATAAGGGTGCCTTGATTTATATGGTAATGGTAGTCGCTATAAAAGGTGTTTCCGTAAAAAGAGTGTTTCAGACGGGGCTTGTCGTGTGGTCTGTGGCAATGGGAGGCCGTTTCCTGCTGTCGCTCTTATCTTTGGAGCATGTGAGGACTGCGGTGCAGACAAAGAGTATTTTCGGCGATGTGTTAAGATATTTCATGGGATTTCCGCATCCTAATGTGCTGCATGTATCTTATTTAGTATTGACGGCGCTCATCATTTATGCCGTATGGGAAGATTATAACTGGAGACATGTGCTATGGCTGCTGTTTGGAAATCTGTTTTTGTTCTTTTATTCTTACAGCTTTACAGGGGGACTTGCTGTAATACTGTATATCCTGTTATCTTATTATGTGAAGAAAATAAGAATCGGAAGATTCCAATACTTTCTGGTAAGTTTGGTTTTCCCCCTCTATGTTCTGTTCTCTATCGTACTTCCGGTGGTACTACAGGGAAAATATTTTGAGTACGCGGACAAGTTTTTTAATAATAGAATCAATTTTGCAAGACATTTTCTGACGATTGGAAATATGTCCTTTTTTGGAAATAAGGCGGCAGATATAACAACAGATGTCATCACGATGGATAACTCCCTCGTCCTGGCGCTGGTCATTTATGGAGTACCTATTTTTCTATTGATTTGTGCAGGATATATCGGGACTGTAAGTGCGTATATCAAAAAAAGAAAAAATATGGAACTGGTAATGATCTGCTGTTTTTTTGTGGCAGGTATTACAGAACCTTTTTTATTTAATACGTCTTTTAAAAATCTGCCCCTTCTCTTTGTAGGGGAACAATTTTTCCTGTTTTTAGCCAATAAATTTTCAGATCAGAAACAGTTTACTATTTTAAGCAAATATAATAGAAACGTTCAAATGCCGATAAAATATTTAGGGCAAATAGCGGTGCGGATCAGGACAATGTGGGATACCCACGGTAAGCTTATATTGCGGGCAGCAACTGTGGCCGCATTATTGTTGAGTATTGGGGCCGGCTTTCTTTATGAACCGAATGCTACCGCATTGGCAGTGCAGAAGGGTAATGTACTGGTCTATGAGAGAATTAGAGTGATTTTGACTGCTTTTTTGGTAGGCGAGCTTGTCTTCGCAATCATAATGGGTACAAGCTATGGTTTTATTGACTATAAAAAGAATAAAACAGATTAGGAAGTAAGAGGAATATCTGAGAGAGGTTGAAAGAAAATGATCACATTTTGCACCCTGTTTGACAGCTATTATCTGGATAAAGGATTAACACTTTACCGTTCACTGGAGAAGTGTACAAAGGAATTTAAACTGTATATTTTTTGCTTTGATGATAAGTCTTATGAAGTGTTATCCGGCTTAGAGTTAAAATCGGCCATTATCATTCATCATTCGCGGATAGAGGATGATGAGCTTCTTAAATTAAAGAAAGAACGTTCAAAGGCAGAGTATTGCTGGACTTGCACTCCGGTTATCATTGAATATGTGCTTAAGAACTATCAGGAAGAAAGCTGTACCTATATTGATTCAGACTTATATTTCTTCCGTGATCCCCATATTCTGTTCGATGAGATAAAGGCGGCAAATGCCAATATTGTCATAACAGAGCATCGCTTCAAGGACAACTGGAACGGCAGGAGACTATGTAAAAGAAGCGGCAAATACTGTGTGGAGTTCAATTATTTCGATCAGTCCGCAAATGCATGGGAAGCGCTTACCTGGTGGAAGCAGAAATGTTATGAATGGTGCTATCACAGATACGAACCGGATAGGATGGGCGACCAGAAATATTTGGAGAGATTTCCGGAATTATTTCAGGGGGTATATGAGCTGGCCAGTCTCGGCGGTGGTGTAGCACCTTGGAACTTGGGAAGATACGGATTGTGCGGGATAGAAAAAGGACAGCCGGTTTTATTGGATAAAGAAACAGGTAATGAATTCCCTCTGATTTTCTATCATTTTCAGAATCTGCGCTATCTGAGTGAAAATACGGTAAATATCAGTTCCGGTACCCATTCCAAGAAAACGAAAGATGCCATATATCGGCCTTATTTAGCACAGGTTGAGAGGTGCCGCAGAGAATTAAAGGAATACGGAATTACTTTCAGTGTTAAAAAGATATATTCCAGTAACAGGCTGATTGCATTTTTGCAAGGAAATGTGCTGCGCTTTAAAGTGAAAAGTATGACGGATATCTATCATCTGGAACAATTTCGATAAATGATATAGAAAGGGAATCATGAAAATCACACATATATGTTTGGCCGGCGGATATACGGAAGGTCTGAATTATCAGGAAAATATTATTATTAAATACCAGGCTCTGGACGGGCATCAGGTAAGTCTGCTTACTACAGATCACTGCTATACGGAAGGTGTATGGGGGCTGTGCCGGACTGAGAGCGATTATATCAATCCGTATGGGGTCCGCATTATCAGGCTGCCTTTTGCTTTTGGGCTCCCTTATCAGGTAAACCGGCAGATTGGGATTTTCAAAGGCTTTGCGGAAGTTCTTGAAGAGCTGAAGCCTGATACGATTTTTGTACACAATATGCAGTTTCAAGATATTCGAAGGGTGGCTGCCTATAAGAAAAAGCACCGTGAAGTAGTGGTATATGCAGATAATCACAGCGATTTTTCCAATAGTGCACGAAACTGGTTTTCCAGAAACACTTTATACCGTTTTTGGTGGAAGCCATGTGCCAAAGCACTGGAGCCGTATGCGGAATTATTTTTCGGTGTCATGCCGTCAAGAGTCGATTTTTTACAGAATATATATAAAATTGCACCGGAAAAGACGGATATGCTCGTAATGGGAGCGGATGATGAAAGTGTGATCCGTGCAGGATGTCCGGAGGTTCGAAGGAGGATCAGAGAACAATATGGCATAGAATCGGAGGATTTTCTGATCATGACCGGAGGTAAAATAGATGCTTTTAAGACACAGACACTGTTGCTTATGCAGGCGGTAAAGGAACTGCAAGTACAAAAAAAAGGAATCAAGCTGCTTATCTTTGGTTCGGTGGCAGAGGAACTAAAGGAACAATTGATGGGATTATGTGATGGGGAAGGAATACGTTACATTGGCTGGGCTAAGGGTGAAGAGTCCTATGAATATTTTGCATCCGCAGATTTAGTAGTGTTCCCGGGGAGACATTCCGTATACTGGGAGCAGGTGGCGGCTCAGGGAATTCCCATGCTGTGTAAATATTGGGAGGGTACTACACATGTAGATATCGGCGGTAATGTGGAGTTTTTGATGGAGGATTCCGTAAAAGAAATCAAGAAAAAACTTACAGAGCTTTTAGATTATCCGGAGAAATATAAGGAAATGAAGAAAGTGGCATGCAGTGATAAAAGGCATACCTTTTCCTATAAGATGATTGCGCGAAGGTCAGTGGGGATAATGGAATGATTGCATTTTTTTATGAGTCCGTAAAGAAGCTGAAAGAGGAAAACAATCCATATTGGAAGTATCTATATAAAGTTAACAAGGTATTGGTGAATTTATTATTTCCGATCGGTCAGAGGTGGAAAAAGGCGGGGGGACTGGATGAAAACAGCAGAATTATCGTATCCTTAACTACGTATCCGGCAAGGGCAGGAAGCGTCTGGATTACCATTGCTTCCTTATTGCAGCAGACAATGCCGCCATATAAGGTAATTCTATGGCTGGCAGAAGAACAGTTTAAGGATAGGAGAATTAAGAGGAATCTTGAACGGATGCAAAAAAGAGGACTGGACGTGCGATTTTGCGGGGATTTAAAATCTCATAAGAAATACTATTACACCATGCAGGAATATCCTGGTTATTATATCTTGACGGCAGATGATGATATCTTATATCCGGAAGACCATATAGAAAAGCTTTGGCGCGGACATGAAAAATATCCGGATACCATAATCTGCCATTGGAGTCATCAGATTGGGATAAAGGATCAGAAGGATTTTTATCCGTACAATGACTGGATAGATAATGCGCAAGAAGAGCCATCCTATGCAACTTTAGCCGTGGGGTGCAATGGTATCTTGTATCCGCCGGGAAGTCTGCCTGAGGCGGCGTTTCATAAACGGACAATCATGGAGACAGCTTTTTACACCGATGATTTGTGGCTGAAATGTATGGAAATTTTGAATAAAAGGAAAACAGTAAACTGCAATAAAACCATATTGATCTATTTTAACCGATTATCTACCAAGGATAGAGGATTATGGAATAGTAATATCGGTCAGGAAAAAAGAAATGATAGCTCGTGGAGCCGGTTAATGGAATTATATCCCGAGGTCAAAGCGATGTTAATGGAAGAGGCTTTAAAAACCGGAAAATGAAATTAACGATTCTGGGAGGTAACGGTGAATGCACCGGTTACAGAATGAGAGGGAGAATGCTTACTTTTTTATATAAATTGTTCCTGAAATTACAGAATGTAAAATATGGAAAACGTCTTATTTTAAAAGGACTTCCTGTTATTTTTAATAAAAAGGGTGCAACGCTGTCTATTGGGGAGGGATGCATTATTAAAAGCTCCTTTTTGTCTAATCTGGTAGGCCTGTATTCCAAGACCATCATATTGACAAGAACTCCGGAGGCCTGTGTGGAAATAGGAAATCATGTAGGAATCTCAGGGGCTACAATTTATGCCAGAAGCAGGATTGAGATTGGAGATTATACGAATATCGGTGGCAATGTTAAGATTCTGGATAATGATTTTCATCCGGTGGAGCCCGAAGCACGACTGCTGGATGATAAGAATCAGATCGGCACGGCACCGATACACATTGGAAGAAATTGCTTTATAGGGTGTAATGTGATAATATTGAAAGGAAGTAATCTTGGAGATAATTGTGTAGTGGGTGCAGGAGCAGTCGTCAGCGGAACTTTCGAAAGTGGCTGTGTGATAGCAGGGAATCCTGCCAGAACAATTAAAAGGGTATAAGTGATGAAAAAGCCTTTTACTAGTCGTATACTGGGAGTCAACACAGCTGTTACCAACATGCAGGAAACGGTTAATTTAATAGTGAGTCAGATCAATAACCTCGAGGGGAAATTTATTAGTCTGTCAAATGTATATACTATGGTAATGTCGGATAAGGATGAAGAGTACAGGAACATCCAGAATGCGGCTTTTCTTACGTTACCGGAAGGAAATCTGCTTACAATGATACAACGCTTGCGGGGATATCGGGGGGCAGAACAGATCACGGGGCCGGATTTGATGGAGGCACTTTGGAAATCCACTGAAAATACTGATATTTCCCATTATTTTTATGGTGGTTCACAGGAAACGATGGAAGCGCTGAAAAAGAATCTCCTTTTGAAATATCCGGGGATGAAGATCGCGGGAATGGAGGAAGCATCCGGTTCTCAAATAACGCAAGAGGACGATAGGAGAACGGTTAAGAGAATCAATGAATCAGGAGCTGCTGTTGTCTGGGTGGGATTGGATGTTCTAAAACAGGAAAAATGGATGTATGAGCATCAGGATTCTATACACTCGCTCATGCTGGGGGTAGGAGCCGGAATGAATTATCATACAGGAATTGTGGGACGGGCCTCCGGATGGCTGCGGAACCATGATCAGGGATGGTTATACCGGCTGATGCAGAATCCGAAAGAATCTTGGACTCGTTATGCGAAGGTAAATGCAAAATTTTTATTACGGTCTGTTAAAGATGCTTTTGCATGGAAAAAGCATGTGCATTCGGATAGAAAAAACCTATTGATTTATGCACATTATTATTATCCGGATGTGGCATCTACAGGACAGATTCTGACAGAACTGGCAGAGGGGTTAAATGATACTTTTCATACCACTGTTATTTGTACCGTACCTTCCTATACGGGTAAAATACCACAGCATTACAGGAAACATAAATACTATTTTGAGAATATAGGTGGAGTGGACGTGTTAAGGATCCGGATACCGGAATTTCGGAAGAATTTTGCATTGAGCCGGATTTTTAATATTTTATCATACTTTTTTTCGGCTATTCTGGCAACCTTCCGGGTTGAACATCAGGATTATGTGTTTACGATTTCACAGCCGCCAATGCTTGGCGGTATGCTTGGTGTTATCGGAAAGCGGATTAAAAAGGCAAAGCTGATTTATAATATACAGGATTTCAATCCGGAGCAGATACAGGCGGTGAAGTTTACTCATAATAAGCTTCTTCTGGAGGCTATGATGATGCTGGATAAGTATAGCTGTACACAGGCCGATCGGGTGATCGTGGTAGGACGGGATATGATAGGAACCTTAAAAAAGCGGTTTGATACTCTTCCCCCATATGCTTATATTAATAATTGGATTGATGAGAAAGAGATTATTCCCTTGTCACCGGATAATGAGCAGGTCATGAGATTTAAGCAGCAATATGGTCTGCAGGACAAGCTTGTCATTATGTACTCCGGTAATATCGGCTTATATTACGATTTGCTCAATATTATGAAGATAATCGAAGGGTTTAGGGATCAGGAGGAGGTAGTCTTTGCCTTTATCGGTGAGGGCTCCATGCTGGAAGAACTTCAGGTCTATCGGGAGAAAAAGCAGTTATTTAATGTAGTTTTTATTCCGTATCAGGACAAGGATAAGTTGGTATATAGCTTAAATGCGGGAGATATACACTTTGTGGTCAATGCGAAGGGCATTAAGGGAGTATCTGTTCCAAGTAAATTATATGGTGTGATGGCGGCCGGCAAGCCGGTTCTTGGTATTTTGGAAGAAGGGTCGGAGGCAAGACTTATCGTGGAAGAATCAGGCTGCGGCATAAGTGTTGAACCGGGCGATTATGAAGCGATTGAAGCGCTCATCCGTACCTTTGTTACAATGAAGCAGGATTGCCTGACGGAGATGGGAGATAAAGGAAGAGATTATCTGGTCCGTCATTTAACAAAGGATGTATCGATCAGTAAATACCGGGATGAAATATTATCCTGCATCACAAACAAAACCTTACGGCAATGAAAGGCTGAGCTGTTATGACTTTATTTTTATTTGCAAAACAATTTGTAGATATGTTCTATCACTATCGGATACTGGATTATATCATGGTAGTTTGTGTGTTGCTCCTGTTAGTCTATCAGACGGCACTGGTACGCCCTGATATCCGTAAGATGTTTCGACCGGCGGATGGAATTGTGATTCTGCTGGGTTTACTCTTGACCATTACCTTTATCCGTTCAGGAAGTGGATACCAGATATATTTCAAGGTGATGTCCGCATTTCTTATCTATTTTGTGGGACGGATTTATTATGACAGAGTAAGAGAATGTTATGGAACCCTTGTAGTAGCCTCTTATCTGGTGATATATATTAATCTGATCGAAAGGATTTACCGGTTTGGTTTTTCGCTTACTAAAGTAAGGAATGCGGGAGGCGATATGTATTATAATGATACCGATATGGCCTTTGCGATGATTCTTGCTATGGTGTTCATTGCTATGTTTGCAAGAAATTCAGTGAAGAAGCTTTTGACCATTTTGTTGGTATGCCCCTATATGGTATTCTTTTCCGATGCAGGAATTCAGATGGCATTAATGCTGGCTGTTTATGCAGTGATTGCTGTTTACATTATGGAACTTCTGTTTGAGAATAAAAAGCTTTCAGGAATTCTCTTGACTTTGATGATTCTGGGATTGATTGGAATTGTAGTGATTATCTATCTTCCTGTTATGGGCCTGTACAGTTCGGAATTTGTGACAGGGCTGTTTCAGGGACATTTCTTTAATAATCATAATATGTACATTCGATATGACGAATGGGGAAAGATTCTGGATATCTGTGAAAAAAAAGGAATGCTTGTCATGCTGTTCGGTACCGGAATGGGAGCCGATATCAGCATACAGAGCCTCTATATCAAGATATTTTATTCTCTGGGATTCGCCGGATTAGGATTGACGTTACTCCTGATAATCAGCATCATGTATTATGTAGCTAAAGTGAATGACAGAAAGACCTTTTACCTTGCAGTGATTATGGCAGTACTTCTTCTGGGAAGCGGAGTGACGATAAACAGTATGGAGACTACCCAGATGAGCTGGTTTCCGCTGCTGTTTGCAGGAATGGTTATATCATCCGTACAGGAGGAGCGCGGACAGGAGGGTGTACAGAAGGAGAATGTGCAGTGAAGAAAGTAGTATGTTATGGAGTGTGTTATGCTTTTTTTATAGCATTTGCAATCGGATATATTTTAAACAAAAATATAAATATATTTTCCCTCGTATGCGGTGGGATATTTTTAACTGCTGTAGGGGGAATAGCGGCTAAATTGTTGTGGCGGTATGCCCCCAAGTTTACCTTGACACATATAAATATTAAAATAAATTTTAAAGTGTTTATAATCTCTTGGATATGCATTTTATGCGCTTATATTCCTGTGTGGTTAGCTTTTTATCCGGGAATTGCTTCATATGACGTAAACATACAAGTGAAGTATGTCATGGAGAATCATTTTTCTACACATCATCCCATCCTACATTCAATATTATTAGGAGGTTTGTATAAGGTGGGATGTGTCTTAGAAAAGCCTGGAATGGGAATCGATTACTATACGCTGATACAAATGATCATATTATCCGCGGTTTTTGCGTATGCGGTGGCATATCTTTATGCAAGTGGATTAAGTAAAAAACTCTGTATTTGCTACGCTGTATTTTATGGGGTATTTCCGATTAATTCAATTTTAGCAGTCAGTGCAACAAAGGATGCACTATTTGCGGTACTTGTCTTGCTTTATGTGATGAATATGCTGCAGTTACAGGAAGGGGAGCTCTCGAAAAAAGCGATTGCCGGGAATATTATAATAACAGTTCTGATGCTTTTAATGCGAAACAATGCTCTTTATGCATGGATGGTAAGTATGCCGGTAATGCTGCTTATAATTAAAAAAAATAGAAAAAAATTTGCAGTCCTCCAATTTTGCATCCTGATTTTGTTTTTTGTATTTAGTCAAGGGTTAATTGCGCTGACCGGGGCTGAGAAGAGCAGCCCTGTTGAAATGTTGAGTGTACCCGCACAGCAGATGGCCAGAGTCGGATATTATCATGAAGAAGTGAAGGAAAGCAGTTCTCTGTCACGTTTTATTCCAGAAGAAACAATAGAACAGTATAATCCGTATCTGGCTGATAATATTAAGTTTTATATGAATTCTCAAAATGTAAGAAATAATAAAAAGGGCTTTATTAATGAGTGGATTACATTAGGAATAGAGCATCCTAAAGAATATATAGAGGCATTCTTGTATAATAACATTGGCTTTTGGTATATTAATGATCTTTCTCACACGGATATATATGGTGACAAGGAGGGATTTGGATATTTAACAGATGCTAGACTGAGCTATGATGGTAATCCGATTGGAAAAGAACATTCCTATTTTCCGTTATTGAAACAGATATATCACAACTGTTTTGTTGAAAATCAATATCTAAATATACCAATTATCAGGTTGTTTTTTTCTCCAGCATTTTGGTGGTGGCTTTTGGTATTTATTGCTGTAATTATATACTATAAAGGCGATAGAAATTATATGCTGCCGATTGTTTTTCTAATTGTATATTATGTCACCTTACTATTTGGGCCTACCTGCTTGATCAGATATATGTATCCGATTATAGTTTGTATACCGGTTTTACTTGGTATGATAAGAAAAGAACGGAAAGAAGAATAAGATGACAAAAAGAAAAGCTTATGGAATATTATTTATTTATGCATTTATTGTGATGCTTTTATGTGCAGGCAGTTCCCCGGTGATTCAATACCTGTCTCCGGACAGCAGTATTTTCTATACAATGGGACGGGGTGCAAATAAGGGAATTGTTCTTTATAAAGAAATTGCTGATCATAAAGGGTTTTATCTCTTTTTGTTTAATTGGATCGGAGCATGGCTGACACCGGAAAATATGAATGGGCTATTTGCTGTGGAAATATTGTTTGCATGGATTAAATTAATATTTTTATATAAAACAGCACTGACATTTGAAAAAAATAATAAGAGATGCATTTTGGCTGCTATGATGTTTATGGCAGTGTCTACTAATTTTTTATCTTGGAATACAGGTAATTTAGGGGAACAGTTTGCGTTAACATTTCAAATTATAGGTATTTATTATATAGTGTTATATTTAAACATGAATAATAAAGAAGGTAGAATATGTGAGCATAATCCCAAATGGATGATGATACATGGTCTTTGTGCAGGTGTGGTTCTGTTCATACAAGCTAATCTGATTGCTATGTGGATACCTTTTGGAATGGTTTTGGCTTGTATGTTGTTAAAACAAAGATATATACGTAATTTTTTTATTAATTTGTTTTATCTTATCTGTGGTACCGGCATTGCTATCATACCGGTAGCGGCTTATGGAATCTGGCATAATTGTATTGAAGATATGTATTATGTTATGTTTGAAATTAATTTTCTTTATTCTAAGGATGGACGTATAGGAAAAACTGTTCTGGTATACTTAAAAGATTTTCTTTTATCGCCTTCGGGAGCAATAGTATTATTGGCAGCAGCAGGCATTCTGATAGCGGGAAATTATTATAAGAAAATATATATTAATTTACTTTTGATATCTATGCTGTTATTTACAATTGTTTGCATGAGTGTTTCTCTTAATGCAAATCCTATTTATTATACTGTCTATATGCCATTTATGATACCGCTATTCATAATTATATCAAAATATTTTAAAGATAAATGGTTTGTTTCCTTATGTATTGCAATTTTATTTATTACAGTTATAGCAAATTTACAATTAGTGAAAAAGATTTTTAGGATTGGAACATCAAGCTATGCATATGAAAGTGCATATCAAATGGAACAATTGATTACCGATAAAGCATCCAATGTATTAGTACTTGGGAACTCCCATTATTATAATTGTACAGGGACATTACCACACATTAAATATTTCACTATTTTTGGCAGCAGTCTTCGATATGAGACTTTTCCCTATTGTATTGATGAACAGTTTGCGTCTCTTTGCTCAGGGGAAAATGAGTATGTTATAATACAATTTTTAGATGATGACTATTCCTTTTGGAATGATGCACTAATGGACAGTGAAATGCTTGCATGTCTGGATGAACAGTATCATTTGATTCTGGAATATCGTGATGGCGGAATCCATTCAGCGTTATATCAGAAAAAAAAGGATATTTAATGTAGGAATCACAATTAATCAGGCGGGGAAAGACAGATGTTTATAATCATGACAGGAACAATACGGCCATCGGATCAAGTGAATCAACTGGTATTAAAAAATGAAGATGAGCGTTTCACACAATATGAAGAGAGTTTGCGGTTTTTACTTGAGTCAAGAGCTTGTTCAAAAATTGTATTCTGTGAGAACAGTAATTATGGAACGGAAAGATTGTATCATCTAAAAGGTCTGGCTGAAAAGAATAAAATAGAATTAGAACTCCTTTCTTTTCCGGGGAATGTGGAACAGACTCGCATTCATGGCAAAGGCTATGGAGAGGGAGAAATCATGAACTATGTGTTTACTTACAGCAAGTTGGCTGCCACGGATGATTTTTTTGTCAAGATAACGGGAAGGCTTCAAATTAATAATATTAAGGATATTATAGTTTGGATGAAAAAAGACAGTACTTATTTTAATATTCCGAATCGAACAAGAAGAGATATTTACGACACTAGGATTTATGGAATGCCAATGGAACAATTCAAAAAATATTTTCAGCATTCTTATAATAAGGTGATGGACGATCAGGGAATATTTCTGGAGATGGTGTATACAGATATTTTAGTGGAAAATAGCATCTATGTCACCAATTTTCCAAGATATCCCAGAGTAATCGGAATGTCCGGTTCCAACGGGATTACCTATGGATATACAGAATGGAAGTGTAAGGTTAGGGATATACTTAGTAAGTTTAATTTTTATATAGTCAAAAGAGTGTGATGCGAACTTTGGATCAAGCCATTTCAACAGGTTGCTAAAACAAAAGATTTTAGGTAAAAAACACATAAGAAAGTATAGATAGGTACGACATATGTTTTCTGTTTTATTGATTTTTTTGTATATGCTTTTAACCACTTATTTCATGGGATTTCTAGTACTTAGGGGGGTTATTCCTCTTTGTATTGGTAAGCGCGATAGTTGTAATTACTACGGTAAGAACTACTGCATGGCGGGGTTAGTGGTACTGACCGTATATGCACAGTTATTCAGCTTATTCTACAAGGTAGGGCTTGTGGCCAATATCATTCTCATTCTTCTATGTGCGGCTACTGCGGTTATTTTTAGGCAGGAGCTGCTGGAGGACTTCTCCTTGTTAAAAGGGAAAATAACAAAGGGAAGAGCTATATATACAGCCCTTCTATTGTTTTTGTTTATACTTTTTGCCTATGGAACCTCAAGAGGTTATATCCATTATGACACAGGACTTTACCATGCACAGAGCATTCGGTGGATTGAGGAATACGGTGTAGTGAGAGGGCTTGGAAATCTGCATTGCAGACTGGCTTATAATAGCTCATCCTTCAGTCTATCTGCACTTTTTAGCTTTTCTTTTCTGGGGATGCAGTCCTACCATTGTGTGGCTGGATTTTTAGCTTTTCTTCTGGCGAAGGTATGCAGCGAGATAGAAAAAAAGTTGTTTCTTTCTAATTTTGTTAGAATAGTATGTATTTATTATCTATTTAGCATATTTAATGGAATGATATCTCCTACATCAGATTACTTCATGGTACTAACAGTATTCTATATTGTAATCCGTTACCTTGACTTATTGGAGTGCGAGGAAGAGTCATGGATTCCTTATGCGTGCTTAAGTCTTGTTGCAGTTTATACCATAAGCCTTAAGTTATCAGCAGCACTGATTATATTACTTGCCATAAAGCCGGCAGTTATGCTTATAAAGGAACGGAATCTAAGAGGGATTTTTTCCTTTCTTGGGCTTGGGATTCTTATCATTACACCGTATCTGATTCGCAATGTAATTATTTCCGGTTGGTTAGTTTATCCATTTACCTCCATAGACCTTTTTGCTGTGGATTGGAAGATACCCGCGGGGATTGTCGAGTATGACGCAAGAGAGATACAGGTGTGGGGGCGAGGAATCTATGAGGTAGGGCGATATGAGGAACCAATTACTATCTGGTTCTCAGAATGGCTTGGAGGCTTAAGGCGACTAGAGCAATTATCTGTATTTACAGCTATTTTCGCTGTATTTATGTGGATACTAGTGGGATTGCATTTGCTTTATAAGAAGAAAAAAGAGATGTATGTGTGGCTATTATTAGCCACGACGGTGAATGTGTCCTTTCTTTTCTGGTTATTTTCCGCACCGCTCTTTCGTTATGGCTGTGTTTATGTATGGCTTGCCACAGTAGTGACCCTAGGTGGACTCTTTTTATATATAGTAGAAGGTAGAGAGAGTTTGAGGAAGGTATGCTATACGATGGTTTATGTGGTGATAGGTATTTTAGCATGCTATAAGCTGTTTTCTTTTTGCAGAGAGACTGTAACGGCATATGAAAGTAATTACCTGATTCATCAAAAGGATTACGAGAATTTTGAAACAATGTCTTATGAGATTCAGGGACTCTCCTTTTATTATCCAACAGAAGGGGATCGTACAGGCTATGAAGCCTTCCCGGCGTCACCGGTTAAAGCTAAAATAATCTTACGGGGCAGGGATTTAAAAGATGGTTTCTGTTATAATAATTTTGAAAGGAAATAAACATGCTTTTTTCTATCATAACAGTCTGTTATAACAGCGAAAAAACAATTGAAAGAACGCTGAGAAGTGTTTTGGAACAAAGTGTTCAGGACTTTGAGTATATTATTGTGGATGGGGCATCTTCCGATGAAACGCTCAATGTCATACACCGTTATGAGCCCTTGTTTGGAGACAGGATAAGGGTAATCTCCGAAAGTGATAAGGGAATCTATGATGCAATGAATAAGGGGATCATGACTGCGTCCGGAGAACTTATCGGTATCTTAAACAGTGATGATTACTATGAGAAGGATACTTTGGAACAGGTGTCGGCGGCCTATGAGGGATATGAGTATACCATTATATATGGTTTATTAAGAACGGTAGCAGATGGCAAAGAAGTGACGGTATATTTGAAGAATCCGGATTTTTTGGAAGAAGATATGATTGCACATCCGTCTTGCTTTATAACAAAAAAAATATATGAACAATATGGGATGTATTCTTTGGATTACCCTTATTCCGCAGACTACGAATTTATGATGAGGATCAGAAAGCAGGATGAAATAAGATTTCAGGGGATATATAGTATTTTAAGCAACTTTACAGTGGATGGAGCTTCCGGTTCCATTCCGGCATACCGGGATACATTAAAGCTGAAACGTGCCTATAAGCTAATCGGTAAAAGAGAATATAGGATAAAGATGATGAAGAGCTGGATTGCTATGAGACTTAGAACGCAGCATAAAGGGAATTCCCCTCATGGTGCTTTATACGTTGTTCTGATAATAATTTTGGCGGCAGTACTTGGATCTATGGTTTATGTTACTCATTTGAGAGACGGAAGAAAATCAACAGAGCAAGCTATTGCAGAAGAGCGGTTTGAGAATATTACAATGAAGGTACAAAAAACAACCAGCCGTTATCTTCCCGGTATTGTCTGTTGGGGGGATAGTCTGACTGCCAGTGCGGGAGGAGATATTTTACCAAGCGGAGAAAGACTTAAGAAAGGTATTAAGTATCCTGATATTCTTCGTAATGAGATTGAAGCAGGGGTGTTCGGCACAGATGTGAAAATAGGTGTGCCGGAGGTAATTAATATGGGTGTGGGCGGTGAAAATACAGACACGATATTGGGCAGAAACGGTGCAGTTCCCTTTGTCCTAAGTAGTGAGTTGAGGATGCCGTCCTTTGTGAAAAGCAATGCTTCTGATGCGTTACCTGTGGAAATACACTTAGCTTCCCAAAACGGTGACCCTGTAGCACCGCTCCGCCAAGGCAATAAGGGTATGGAAAGTGTATCTATAAATGGCATAGAGGGAATCATTACTATTGAGCAGGAGTCGTACGCAGCAGCGGACTATAAATACTACTTTACCCGTATTACTTATGGTGAGGCGGTAACTATTCCGCAAGGTTCTTTAATCCAAACCCAAGGTTCTGTTCTCTATACAGATTATATACCAATTATTTTCATCGGAGAGAATGGAGGGTATAAGGATGGAGTGGAGCTGATTGCTCAGCAACAGGCGATTATTAAACATCAGGAGGAAGGTATAGGTCAAGAGAGGTATATCATTGTCGGTTCCCACTCAGGAACAGCTGAAGAAAGTACCGAAATAGAGAGCCTGATGGAGAAGGCATATGGAAGGAAGTATATTAATCTTAGGGAATATATGGTGACAGCGGGGCTCAGTGATGCAGGGCTTATACCGACCAGTGTGGATAATGAATTGATGGCAGTTGGAGTGTGTCCTGCTTCGCTAAGAGTAACGGCGGAAGATGTCCATTTCAATTCAGCAGGCTATGAACTCATCGGAAAATTGATATACAAACGTATGGATGAGCTTGGATACTTTAATGAAGTGAAAGATGCCATAAACAGTGTGAGGAGCTATTAGATACGTCTTTAGATCTGGGAGATAACGTATGGGAATGACATGGGATGAAACGAAAAACAGTATAGAATGTGACATGTACCGCAATCTGGAGTCTTGTACAAGAAAGAATATTATAAAGGCTTTTTTCTCAGGGAATTCTCTGACAGGCTTTTTGCTCTATTTCAGGCTTTGTCACTATTTTGCAATGCTTGAAAAGAAAAATCTCCTTCAATTTTTATTGCACTCCTTTTGCTATATTCGCTTCCGGAAACTCCAGAGGAGGTGCGGGATTGAATTAAATCAGCATACTCAAATAGGGGGCGGGCTGAGGTTGCCTCACAGGGGAGGAATTGTCATTCATGTAAATGCTGTAATAGGGAATAATTGTGAAATCATGCAGGGAGTAACGATTGGGAACAATATCATGAAGTCCAGAGACGAGGTTGCCAGTATAGGGGATGAGGTTCTTCTATGCGCAGGCGCCAAGATTATAGGAAAGGTGACAATCGGAAATACTGTGATTGTGGGAGCCAATGCAGTTGTGACAAGGGATGCGGAAGACAATACAATAGTAGGCGGTGTTCCGGCCAGGGCGATTGGTAAGTGTGATAATCGATTTGTTATTAATGTTATGAGATAATATGCTATTAGTCAGTATAGAAGGGATTATTTATTGGGATTGGGGCCGGGAAAGGTTATCAGATAGAGCAGGGAAAGCAGTGTATCGATACATATCAGAAGAATTGATTATGAAAGAAATATCAATAATGTCAGTATACCGGCGGGAACGGATATAGATTGTAAGGAAATGAGGAATCATGAAAAGAATCAAAAGATTGTTTAAGCAGCTTAGTTATATATTTACAAAAAAACAAAAATTCGAATTTCTATTATTATTAATTGTGATAATATTTACGGCTTTTCTCGAGCTGTTGGGTGTTACTGCAATTATGCCCTTGATTGATGTAATGACGGATCCGGGCTCGATTGAAAATACGGAATATCTGAAATGGTTGTATATAAGTTTTAATTTTTCGAGTAGAAATGATTTTATAGCTTTTTTGGCAGGTCTCTTGATTATGGTATATGTAGTTAAGAATGTCTTTGTTTCCATTATGTACAAGCTTCAATACCATTTTGCGTATAGCAATCAGAGAAAACTGGCGTACCGGATGATGGATTGCTATATGCACCAGCCTTATTATTTTCATTTGTCACACAATAGTGCGGATTTGATTCGAAGTGTGAATACCGATGTGGTTATGATGTTTCAGGGGATACTTGGTATTTTGCAGCTATTTGCTGAGCTTTTAGTCTGCATCGTTTTGGGCACTTACCTATTCATGAGAGATAAAAGCATTACACTGGGAGTTATATTTGTACTTTTGGCATTTCTTCTTATTTTTGCAAGGAAATTTAAGGCACATTTATCAATAATGGGAGAAGAAAGCAGGACTCACAGCGCAGGAATCATTAAGTGGATGCAGCAATCCTTTGGTGGAATGAAAGAAACCAAAATTATGGGTAGGGAGGATTATTTCCTAAAGCATTTTGACTATGAATATAGCCGTTTTGCAGACGTGGAAAAAAATTATCGTTATCTGCAGCTAATCCCCAGACCGGTGATGGAAACTATTGCTATCACGGCACTGATGGTGGCGGTGATTATAAAGTTAATAAATGGAGCAGGCAATGAAAATTTTGTAACTACAATCTCAGTATTTGCAATAGCAGCATTTCGGCTGTTACCTTCCTTTAACAGAATGACGGCATTTGTAAGTGCTCTTTTGTTTAATATGCCTGCTTTTGACGCGGTCTATCAGGAGCTGAAGGAAATTGAGCGGGTAGATATTAACATATCACATAGATCGAAGGGCGAGGAGGCCTTAAGGCTGGAGAAGTCCATACGTGTATCTAATCTTTCTTTTAAGTATCCTACAGGAGAAGATTTTGTACTGAAAAATATCAGCTTTGAGATTCCAAGAAACAGTTCGGTGGCACTTACCGGTCCGTCAGGGGCAGGTAAAACTACGTTGGCAGATTTGATTCTGGGAGCTTTATCGCCGACAGAGGGCACTATGTACATTGATGAAACAGATGCATTCAGACATCTTTCGGCATGGCAGAAAAATGTAGGATATATTCCCCAGAATATTTATCTGATGGATGATACCATCGAAAATAATATTGTATATGGAGCTGACGAAACAGATCAGGAGAAGTTGTGGAAGGCTATCGAGGAAGCACAGCTGAAGGATTTCGTAATGAGCCTCAGTGAGGGGATTAGAACAGAGGTGGGTGAGCAGGGAATCAGACTGTCAGGAGGACAGAGACAGCGAATTGGAATAGCCAGAGCGTTATATAATAATCCGCAGGTTCTGGTTTTGGATGAGGCTACCTCCGCACTTGATAACGATACGGAACAAGCAGTTATGGAGGCCATCGATTCTTTGGCAGGAAGCAAGACTCTTATTATTATTGCACATAGGTTGACAACAGTAAAAAACTGCAGCTTGAAATATGAAGTAAGAGATGGAGGAATTCACTTATATGAATAAGCAAACAAAGTGGAAGCTGTATAAAAAAAGAAGTGAATTCAGAAATTTTTATTTTCATAAAATAGTTAGAAGGCATATTTTTGAAAAATATCTGAATAAGGACCCATTTATACCGTTCTATGCTAATCAGTGGGTTATGGGAAAAGAAAAAACCAATCGCTTTATTTCTGATAGAATAAAAGAAGGGAAACCTTTTATGGTTGCCCGAATGGGGAACACGGAGCTCGCCGTGATGATTAGTGTCCTTAACAGACGGATGTTTGGTAATACACCGGAGATTGACGCACAGTTTACCGAGTGGTTTCATAGGTTGGGGGAGGGGGCCGGATTTTTTCCGGATGAACCGGCGCTGGCGGAGGATTTCACTGATCTGATGTTGGATTCCTGTAAAAGCATAAATCTGTTAGCGATGTTTCATTGCTATATGGACGATTATGTGATTACGGAGTATATGCCGAATGTAAGAGTTTCCTTTTTGAATCATATAGAGCCTTGGAGATGCAAAGAACCTTGGTCTGCGGCATTGAAAGGAAAAAAAGTATTAGTTATCCATCCTTTTGAAGAATCCATTAGGGAACAATATCAAAAGCGTGAGCTTCTTTTCCCAGATACAGAGGTGCTGCCGGATTTTGAATTAAAGACACTTAAAGCTGTTCAAACCATTGCCGGTGAAAAGGATGAACGTTTTGAGACTTGGTTCGAAGCTTTGGAATATATGTATCGGGAAGCCTTAAAAATAGATTTTGATGTGGCAATCTTAGGCTGCGGAGCTTATGGATTACCACTGGCGGCCAAGCTGAAAAATGCCGGTAAGCAGGTGATTCATATGGGAGGTGCAACGCAGATTCTGTTTGGAATCAAAGGAAGGCGCTGGGTAGATAATATAAGATCAGAGGTTCGGTTTAACGATGCATGGGTATATCCCAAAGTAACAGAAACTCCCAGAAATAGCGAAATAGTGGAAAATCATTGTTATTGGTAGGAGAGATTTTATGCGCTAGCATGTCTTTCGGAGGTATGATATTCAACCAAGTAATATATGAGAATAAACTGATTGGCAATGATTATTGTTGAGTTTATTAATGCTATTAACTTATATATAATCCTTGATATCCCGTGAGGCAGGGGTGTTATAGAGGAGAAAAGGAAGATAGAATATGAGGGATTTAATAAAAAGGGTAAAAGATAATCTAATGAATATAAAAGGTAGTAAAAATGTACACAAAGCGGAGTGGATATTTGTAATAGTAGTAGGTTTTTTCTTATCAACCTTTTATCTATATGGGGATATAGCCCATACATCCGGTTGTGGAATAAAGGTATGGGATTGCCTGTTTAAAGGTAAGCTATCCATGTTTTATTCAATTTCTTATACAGGGTTACCAGGAACATTTTTAGAAGAGACAGGAGGAGGAGATTATGATTTTGCTATGTATGTGATTTTTGCGCTCTATAATTTTCCTCTATGGATATGGGAGAAACTAAGCGGATATAGCTTTCTGGAATTTTATGTTACGAGATTATATATAAAAGGAATCGTATGGATTTTTTCTGCCTTGTCTGCCTATTTAATATATAAAATTGCATTAGAATGTGAACTGAAGAAGGAAGAGGCAAAATGGGCTTCATTTCTCTTCTTTTCATCGGCTATTTTTTTTATAGCAGTGGTAGTAATCAGTGGATATGATATTATTTCTGTGGCATTCACGCTGTTAGGGATATATGGTTATTTGAAAAGGAATAACAAGTGCTTTGTCTTATCATTTGCGATGGCAGTTGCTTTGAAGATGTTTGCACTTTGGATTTTCATACCGTTTGTTCTGTTGCGTGAGAAAAAAGTTTGGAAAATATTTTTGTATGGATTAGCTGTTATTAGTGTACTTGCAATTCCTAAAATATATTTTGCAAGCGGTGAGAAAACGATTGGAATCATTGCACAAGCTGATTGGATTGTTAACGGAGCATTATTTCCATCTAATGCAAGTGGTACAGCAGAATTAACATATATAAGCATGGAACATCTTCCGCTGATGTTTGTCGGGATGATTGCAATTTGGTTAATATGTTATTTTAATAAAAAAGAATTGAAGAATAGAGAAGTAATTTATTTATGTGCAGTAGTTATGGCAATATTTGTTCTCACTGTAAAAGTGCATCCTCAATGGGGGATATTATTACTTCCGTACATTATATTAATTATTATGTTTCACCCCCATAGGATGAGAGAAAATTTAGTTTTAGAAGGTGTTTTTTCCGTGGGGTTTATTTTAAATAAAGCAATTGGATATTATTGGACATGTAATTTGAATTTGGTTGGCAATATGTTGGCGCCCAGACATAAGTTTTCATTCGTTGATGATAATCTAAGTGCGAATGATTATGGTTTATCGCATTATATTTCTATATTAAGTGAAAAAGTCGGCATATGGGAAAGCAATATCATGAAAGGCTTTGGTGCGGCTGTTGTTGTTGGATTGATATACTTCCTGGTCTTGAATTATCCGAGAAGAGAAGAAAGTGGTGAAGTAGTTCCCCATGATTATGCAAAACGAAGAAAGTGGCTGACTGCCAGATTCGCGATATCATGTTTGGTAGGTATTCTTCCTATGATAGGAGTGATTCAATATCTTTTCTAATTAATTAACAATACGAGGTAAATGAATAATTGGATTATCCGGGGAGAGAAAGGATATAAGAAATCAATGAAAATTGCAGTTGTGGGAATCGGTTATGTAGGTCTGTCCAACGCCATATTATTAGCGCAGAATCACGAAGTTGTAGTGACAGATATATCAACAGAACGAGTAAACATGGTCAATGATAGGAAGTCCCCCATTGTTGACAAGGAAGTTTGTGAATATTTATCAGAGAAGCGGTTGAATCTGGCAGCGACAACAGTGGCGGAAGAGGCTTATAAGGCTGCGGAATATATTATTGTAGCGACTCCAACGAACTACGATCCGGATAGGAACTTTTTTGATACGAGTTCTATTGAAAGTGTGTTAGAAAATATAAAAAAGGTTAATAAGTCGGCAACGATCGTTATCAAGTCTACCGTTCCGGTAGGATATACGTTGAAAGCCAGAGAACGATTTGAAATGGATAATATTATTTTTTCACCGGAATTTCTAAGAGAAGGAAGGGCACTTTATGATAACCTATATCCGTCTAGAATCATAGTAGGGGAACAATCGAAAAGGGCGCAGGTTTTTGCAGGATTATTATCGGAAGGAGCAATAAAAGAAGAGATACCAACCTTTTTCATGGATGCAACAGAAGCAGAAGCAGTAAAACTTTTTGCCAATACCTATCTGGCTCTTAGAGTAGCTTATTTTAATGAGCTGGATACCTTTGCAGAGGTTCGCGGACTTGATACAAGGAATATTATAGAAGGAGTGTGCGGGGATTCAAGAATCGGCAACCACTATAATAATCCATCCTTTGGATATGGCGGATATTGTCTTCCCAAGGATACGAAGCAATTAAGAGCCAATTATGCCGATGTTCCGAATAATCTGATAGGGGCAATCGTAGAATCAAATACCACTAGAAAAGATCACATTGCACAGATGATATTGAATAAGAATCCGAAGACAGTAGGGATTTACCGCCTGATTATGAAAAAAGAATCTGATAATTTTCGGCAATCGGCCATTCAGGGAATCATGAAACGGCTGAAAGGAAAAGGAATTGAAGTTGTTATTTATGAACCCACAATGAAAATGGAAAACTTTTTTGGTTCAAAAGTAATACACTCTCTGGAAGATTTTATGGATGAATCGGATGTTATTATTGCGAATCGAATGAATGAAGAGCTTATCGTAGTAGAGGATAAGGTATATACGCGCGATTTGTATGGTAGAGATTGAAATTAAGGCATATATGTAATCGAAGCATTAAATAGCTTTAAGCGGTAAAAAAGAAACCCCTGTTGTATATGATGGAAGAAATGTGTATGATGTAGGTGCTATGAGAAATTATGGCATTGAGTATTACCGCATCGGACGGCGATATAAAAAGATAGGACGGGCATTTGCATGACCAAGAGTAAGCTGAAGGAATTATCCTATTACCTCTTTTTTGGGTTAATGATTTTTGCAAAAGGAATAGGGCTGGATAGCGGAGATAAGATATATTATCTTTTAAGTGCTGCCGCATGTGTTTGTGTAGTCTTAAAGCTTATATTAACAAAATATAATAAAAAGCAGATAGCGGCTATGATACTTTTATGTCTCATAGCCTTTGCTGCGTATAGAAATTCGGGAAGATTGGGAATTCTCTTAACAACGCTGACGGTTGTAGGAATTAAGGATATAGATATACGCAAACTTTTTAAGATAGGTGCTGTTGTGTATACTGTTTCTTTTATTGGTACCGTGTTAGCGGCAGGAATAGGGATTATCCCTAATCCGTTAGTTGTACATGATAAGGGAAATATAGGCGAGATTATTAGATGGGGAATGGGATATAGTACAGGAAATGTATTTCATGAATCATATTTTATATTAGTAGCGTTGGTTGGCTATGCTTTAAAGGATAAATTTAATTTCAAAAAAGCAATGGGATTTATGTTGGGAAATATTCTGGTGTTTCTATTTTCAGTCAGCTATACGGGTATTATAGTGACAACATTCTATCTCGCACTTAATCTATACGCAGTAAATAAAAGCGAACTAAGCCGAGGGGAAAAACTTCTCAGCCAGTTATTTTTTCCGGCTTGTTTGCTTATTTCTTTTGGTGGTCCGCAGCTTCTCAATTACCCCTTTATGCAGAAGTTGGATAGTATGATGCAGGCGAGATTGTCCTTTTCTCAATATTATTTATGGAATCAGCCCATTACGCTGTTCGGAACACGGATGAAGGATTTACCTAACTTCTGGACGATTATGGATAACGGATATGTATATTTTTTTATGACATTTGGTGTTATAGCATTCCTGCTTTTTTGTATAGGGTATATTATTTTGATAGCCGGATTCAGTGGTATACTTAATAAAATTGGAAAAAGAAAGCATTTGCGTAAATGTGAAAAAGATTTACCCGCATTGGCTATGATATTATCTTTTTTGTTATATGGTATTATGGAGCAGTTTATTTCCAACTCGTTTATGAACGTATCATTACTTTTCATGGGAATAATTTTATACGGTAAAGAGGCGGATGAAAAAACGGGTAATCGGTGTAACAAGTATTTAAGCCGAATTAGAAAAGTGGTGATCGGGAAAAAATATTTTTATGGTACGGGAGCAGTGGGAGGAACAATATTTCTATGTTGTTATCTATTGCGAACGACGATGCCGGATTATGTGGAGGTTCCGGTTCGCGCGTTAGGTTATGTAGATGCACAGAGCGTAATAATACATGCTGTCGATACCGGTGCTTCGGAAGGCGACTTGGAAGAGGAAATGGAACAATATGTCCAAGCGGTTTGTAATGAAGGTGCTATTCGTGATATATTAAGAGAAACAGGATTAAATGGGCGGCTGACAGAAGCACAAGTGAATGCTGCCTTGGAATTCTCTTTCCCTCAGAGCGTACGCAGCAATAAAAGGTATGATGCCTTCCGCGTGCGATTGTTTGAATTATACTCTGATATCAGTGAAGAAGAGTATAGGGTATTGCTGACACGTATCATTTCTGGAAATGCTATGGCCGATGAAATCTATCCTGAACGGATCATGAAGGATTCCGGTTCGGATCGGATAGAGCATATCAGCCAAGATAAAAATTATATGGTAGAAAAAACCGGAAATATTGTTAGGATAGAGTATGTCAGAGGAGCATTGTTAAATATATTTGAAGGGTATTTGCTGGGAAGTATTTTATTTGTAATGATTGGGATGGTTCGTTATAATGATAAACAAAAAGGTGAGCAGAAGCAAAAAAATGAGAATAGTGATTGATTTAACCTCTCTGGCTGATAACTTTTCGGGAATAGAGCGCTATGCCATGAGCATAGCCGAAGAATTAATTGCGTTGGATAGCGAGGGCAAGAATACTTATATTTTATTATTTAAAAGAAAAGTCCATAAGGAATTCGAAAAATATAAAAGTAGGAAAAATATCGTTTTCAAGGTGTATCCGGGACGGAATAAGCTTGTATTCCAACAGATTATATTGCCGTTTCATCTATATAAAATTAAGGCAGATGCTTATTTATTTCTTGCATTCCAGAGTCCGGTGCTTTTTCTCAGGAAGGGAATTTATAACACCATTCATGACCTGACCAGTTGGGATTGCCCGGAGACCATGAAGAAAAAGATGGAATTGTACTTTAAGCTGACCATTAGAAATGCGCTGTGGGTAAGCAGAGGGATCATAGTGAACTCGAAGTTTACACGTGACAGAATCGTGGACAAGTTTCATTACGATAAGAAAAAGATTACGATAGCTTACTGCGGAATCTCGGATGTATTTATGAATTATATTGGCTCCCAGCCTTCGGAGGACCCTGACAGTGAGGAGAATAAAAAAGAAATCGAGGCGCGCCTTGAGAAAATCAGGAAAAAATCGTTGGATATACGCCATAAATACCACCTTCCCGAGCAATACCTGCTCTGCCTTGCCACTTTAGAACCGCGCAAGAACCTTCCATTTCTGGTAGAAGCTTATGTGGAGCTGCTGGAGGAGGGAAAAGCGAAATGCTCACAGGTGAACACTCCATTTCCAGACATACCTCTTGTTCTGGCAGGACGTAAGGGCTGGAAGATGGATGAGTTCCTGAACCGGATTGAGGAGGAGTACAGAAGGAGCATTGTGGTGACAGGCTTTATCGATGACGAAGACTTGCCTTATGTATATCATATGGCTGATTGCTTCATCTTCCCGTCTATCTATGAAGGCTTCGGCATGCCGCCGTTAGAGGCTATGGCGGTAGGTACGATGGTAATTTCCTCCGATGCCGCCTCCCTGCCGGAAGTGCTGGGTAAAGCTGCTTCTTATTTTCATTCGGGAAATAAGGAGGAGCTGAAAGAAAAGATGCGGCAGGGCCTTCATCAGGAATGCGATGAAGTGACTGTGCGGGAAATTAAGAAGAGGGTGGAGATGTTCCAGTGGGGGAAGTCGGCGAAGAAGATAGAAGAGCAAATTACTTGTCCATAAAATATATGTTTAAACAAAGGGTTATATATGAAATTAAAAAAAATAGTTAGAAAAATGTTTCCGGATACCATTGCGTTGAAATTAAAAAATATAATTAATGTGAAGAACAGCCGTAAAATGCTTGTTAAAAAGGAGAAAATTCAGCCATATAAAAAGGGATATTACCCTTCTGGAATTAATCTGGTGGGAGATATTAAAGCGGAGACAGGCTTGGGACAGAGCATTCGGATATTAGCCATTATTATGAAAAAGGGCGATATTCCTTTTGTTGTAAAGCAAACAGACCTCCATGGGAATCTGGAGCACAATGACAATACGTGGGAACATAAAATTACGAATACAGTAAAGTACGACATCAACTTAATTAACTGGATTCCTGAAACATGGGCAAAGGATTATAATGAAACGGATAATAGTATGTTTGATTATCGCTATAATATCGCCTACTGGTTATGGGAGTTGGAGGAATTTCCGGACAGATGGCTGCCCTGCATTCAGACAGTGGATGAGATATGGACTCCGTCTGAATTTATTAGCAATAGTTTAAGGAAGAAGACAAATAAACCGGTTATTACAGTGCCATATGTTATCGAGACAGTACAGAGCGATTACTTTGATAGAGAGTATTTTTGTCTGCCGGAGGATAAATTTCTCTTTTTGACCATGTATGATTTTATAAGCATCAGTGAAAGAAAGAATCCTGCAGCGGTAATCGATGCTTACATCAAAGCATTTCCTGAGGAAAATAAAGATGTAGGGATAGTCATTAAAGTAAATCATGCTGAGGATAAGAAGCTGGAGAAGTTAAAAGACAGACTGAAAGATTATAAAAACGTTTATTTCATTACAACCAACCTTACGAGACTTCAAGTAGATTCTTTGATTTACGTATCCGATGTACTCGTCTCCTTGCACCGCTCGGAAGGGTTCGGGCTTCCGCTTGCGGAAGCAATGGCGCTTGGTAAGCCCGTTATTGCTACGAACTGGTCGGCCTCTAAGGAATTCATGGATGAAGAAAGTGCCTGTCTTGTAGACTATAAACTAATAAAGCTGGAAAAGACCATTGGGCCATACGAGAAAGGAAATTATTGGGCGGATGCTGATACAGAACACGCAGCCTATTATATGAAAAGGCTGTGGGAAAATAAAGAATATAGGGAAACGACAGGAACGAATGCTCAAAGCTATATAAAAGAGAACTTGAGTTATGAATGTGCGGCAGGCATTATGAAAAATAGATTGAAGGAAATATATGAAAAGGATAGCATTTGTTAATCAACGATATGGAAAAGAAGTAAACGGCGGTTCCGAATATTATACGCGGTTGATGGCTCAGAAGCTGAAAGAACATTATGAGGTGGAAGTGCTGACATCGAAGGCCCTTACTTATGAAAATTGGGAAGACTATTATAAAGAGGATGTTGAAGAAATAGACGGCGTAAAAGTAAGGCGGTTCGGAGTGAAAACGAAGCGCAGCCGCGTTCTGCAAAGGTTTCTGAAGATTCTTATCATGCGGTTTGGAGGAAATACCCGGAAAATAACGGAAACATGGAATAAAGTATTGGGGCCGTATGTCCCCAGTTTGGTAAAATATATCCGGGAGAATAAGGACGAGTATGATGTTTTCATATTCGTTACCTATATGTATTATCCCGCCGTATTCGGTATGCGGGAGGTGGCGGAAAAAGCCATATTCGTGCCTACGGCTCACGATGAGTACTGTATTTATTTCAAGCTGTATGATGAATTATTCCGATTGCCAAGAAAAATCATATTTTTGACACCGGAAGAGAGAGCTTTTGTGCATGGCCTGTTCCATAACGAGAAAATAGACAGCGAAGTAATTGGTGTAGGAATAGATTTGCCGGAAAGTGCCGATGAAGAAAGCTTCCGGGAAAAATATGAGATAGAAGGAGAATATCTGCTCTACGCAGGAAGAGTGGAGGTTGAGAAAGGCTGTGATGAAATGTTCGCCTATTTCCAAAATTTTAGCGAAAAAAGGAAAGACCTGCAGCTCGTGGTAATCGGTAAAGCATACATGGACATCCCTGAACAGGACAACATCCGGTATCTTGGATTCGTTTCAGAAGAAGATAAATATAATGCGATAAAAGGCGCTAAGTTGCTTTGGCTGCCATCGCAGTTCGAAAGCCTTTCCATTGCGGTGCTTGAGGCCATGGCACTGGGAGTTCCGGTGATCGTGAATGGGAAATGCGAAGTGCTCAAGGGGCATTGTGAGAGAAGTAATGCAGGTGAGGCCTATTCGGACTTTGAAGGATTTGAAACTATAATAGAAAGTATAATGGGGAAAAAATATATTTTTTATGGTAAAAAAGCGCAAGAATATATAGCTCGGTATTATACATGGAATAGTGTAATTGATAAATGGAAGGCAAAGATAGAGGAAGTATAAAGGTGCTGAGATGAAGCTGCTTGGAGAAATCAAATCTTTATTAAAAATAATAAAGCCTCATAGAATTATAAATGCAATCTCTATTTTTAAGGAGCAAGGATGGAACGGAGTCAAATATCATTTTTGGCTTGTTAAAGATAAAGAAAGGGGATTGAAAGAAAAGAAGGGCAGGATATATGATGTAGAGCCGCTTTACGAATATTTATCTCTGGAGCAATATGAACCAATTGTATTTTCGACGTATACAAATCCATTGGTTTCTATTATTATTCCAGTCTACAATCAATTTGCATATACCTATAATTGTTTAAGAGCTATAAAAAAATACAGTGAAGGCGTGGATTATGAAATAATCATAGCTGATGATTCGTCCACTGATTTAACTTCTGAATTGGAAAAAAATACAAAAGGAATAAAAGTAATTCATAATAAATCAAATTATCAATTTCTTATAAACTGCAATTGTGCGGTCAAAGAGGCAAAAGGAAAATATCTGGTTTTTCTGAATAATGATACACAAGTACAAAAACATTGGCTGAAATCACTGGTGGATTTATTGCAAACGGAAGAAAGAGTTGGGTTAGCAGGATCAAAGCTGGTATATCCGACAGGATTAGTCCAAGAAGCCGGCGGCATAGTCTGGAGAGATGCTACTGTTTTGCAATATGGAAACAATAGGCAAGCAGGGGAAGAAGAACTGAATTATTTGCGGGAAACAGATTATGTATCCGGTGCCTCTATTATTATAAGAAAAAAGTTATGGGAAGAAATTGGGGGATTTGATGAACGGTTTGCGCCGGCGTATTATGAAGATGTGGATTTGGCATTTGAAGTAAGAGAGCAGGGATACAAGGTAGTGTATCAGCCAGAGTCGGAAGTGGTTCATTTTGAGGGTATGTCTTCAAAGTTAGAAAATGAGCAGATACGGGGTATTGAAAAAAATAGAAAGCTATTTTTAGAGAAATGGGAAGATGTATTAAAAAAAAGATATTTCAGGGCAGAGGATTACCGAAAAAGAATAGCTGCAATGAGAAAGTATAGGACGGCGGAAGAAAATAGGTAGAGGGCTGGTAACTTGCTTTATTATTGAGAGTATAGTAAAATGAGTTGGTAAAATATTATGTGAGGATATATTATGGACAAAGTGAGTATAATTATGCCTTGCTATAATGATGGAAAATATATAGTGCAGGCGATTGATTCGGTAAAGAAGCAGACATATCCTGATGTCGAATTAATAATAATTGATGATGGTTCGGACGAGAAAAAAACACTGAAAATCCTAGAGGAGATTGCTAAGGATAAAAATATATTAGTTTTAAGAACTGAACGTTTACGTCCTGCCGGGGCGAGAAATTTCGGTATTCAAGCAGCGACAGGGAAGTATATCCTTCCGCTCGACGCTGATGACCTTATTGATAGGACTTATGTGCAAAAGGCTGTGCATATTTTGCAGACATATAAAGATATTGGAGTGGTGTATTGTTTTGCGGATTTATTCGGTAAGAAAACAGGAAAGTGGGATTTGCCGGCATATTCTTTTAAAAATATGTTGATAGATAATATTGTGTTTGTAACGGCTATGTTTCGAAGAGAAGATTGGGAAAGCGTTGGTGGTTTTGATACTTCTATGGATGAAGGAATGGAAGATTATGCATTTTGGATTTCCATTTTGGAACAAGAGAAGGAAATTTATCAGATACCGGAGACGTTATTCCATTACAGAATAAAAGAGGAATCAAGAACAACAAAATTTTTAAGCGATATTGATAAAACAAAGGTAATTTATGAGAGAATTTATCATAATCATAAAGCTTTCTATGAAAAACATGCAGAAGAGTATGCGATGGCGTTAAGGGAATCATTGATTGAGCAAATCTATGTCAGAAGAAAATATGAGCGGCGATTTGAAAAATTTCAATTATTAAAAAATATTTCGTTCATTAGATGGATAGTCCGGAAGACATTGAAAGAACTATAGATTTAGTTCAATAAATATTTTGTGAGGTAACTGAAAATGGATAATAATATATATGTAACAAGATCTTCTATGCCCCCGTATGAAGAGTACATAGAGATGATAAAACCTCTATGGGAATCTCATAAATTAACCAATATGGGAGAGAATCATAAAAAATTAGAAAGTGAATTGAAGAAATATCTTGGTGTAAAGAATGTTTCTTTAATGACAAACGGTCACATGGCTTTAGAAATGGCCTTGCAAGCTATGCATTTGAGCGGGGAAGTCATAACGACGCCGTTTACATTTGTGTCTACTACGCATGCCATTGTGAGAAATAACTTAACTCCTGTTTTTTGTGATATAAATGAAAGAGATTTAACTATTGATGTTGATAAAATTGAAGAGTTAATTACTGAAAAAACATCTGCTATTGTTCCGGTACATGTTTACGGGCATATATGTGATGTAGAGAGAATTGAGCAGATAGCTAAAAAATATAATCTAAAAGTAATCTATGATGCGGCACATGCCTTTGGTGTGACTTATAAAGATAGAAGTATCACTGCATATGGGGATGCTTCTATTTTGAGTTTTCATGCTACAAAAGTTTTTAACACAATAGAAGGCGGAGCGGTGGTATATGAAAGTGAAAAATTGGGACATGAATTGTATGGATTGAAAAATTTTGGCATTCGCAATGAATTAACGATTGACGGTGTGGGCGCTAATGCAAAAATGGATGAATTTCGTGCAATAATGGGATTATGCAATTTGAAATATGTTGATCAAGAGGCAAGAAAAAGAGAGTTGATTGTATCGACTTATCAAAAAGAGCTAAATGGGATAAATGGAATTAGGTATTTTGACAAACAGAAAAGTGTAAGGCCTAATTATTCATATTTTCCAATAATAATAGACGAGAACAAATATGGAATTTGCAGAGATGATTTATATGATAGATTAAAAGAATATGGCATTTTTACTCGAAAATATTTTTATCCTTTAGTTAGTAATACAGAATGTTATAGTAAGAATTATTACTATAAAAATCTTGAAATTGCTTCTAATATATCCGAGCGTGTGCTAACGTTACCGCTTTATTCAGAACTATCTATTGAAAATGTAAAAAGAATATGTGGATTAATTAATAATATAGGTGGATAAAATAAAATTAATCATAAATGCCAATGTAACATTACATAATAAGAATATTGTGATTTTGTTATGAGATATAAGCTGTGTATATAAATCTTATATTATAGATGTAAGTTTTTAGCGGAATTTTGAAATGGCAAATAGGCAGGCTAGATGGACAAAGGCTCTTTACATTTAAATTTAAAGGGAAATTACAAATAAAGAAAAGGAAGTAAAAATGAAAAAAGTTTTAGTGACAGGGCTTTGCACTCTCCATTGGGGGCGGTTGCAATTTGGAAACATAGGGAATTATTATATTATAGAACCATTATTTCTACAATTACACAGAGTGTTTCCTGATGCGGAGATAGTAACTACATTTCAGATGACTCAAAACTTTATCGAACAGTATAAGATTACAGTGCTACCTATGGATTTGTATTATTCATGGAATGGGCATGATGTGCAAGATGCTAAGCAAGAATATGATTTGGTATCCCAACACAAGGAAATTTCCAAGGAAATGTTGACACCTTATATGAAATGTATACAGGAAAGTATTCTGGTTATTAATGTTTCGGGAGATATGTGGGGAGATAATGCGGAACATGTTGGACATGAGAGGTTTCTGGTGGATTTGTATAAGATGCGGACGGCACAATTATTAGGTAAGAAAACTGTGCTTTTTGCAGGAACGCCCGGACCATTTACAGATGAAATGACAAGAAATTTCGCTAAAGAAGTATACTCTCATTTTTCGTTAATTATAAATAGAGAGCCGACTTCTACACAAAATATGGGGAAATGGGGATTTGAATCGGCAAGAGTCAAGGACTTTGCATGTCCGGCATTTCTCTACTACCCGCAATTATTAGAAGAAGATATTGATGTTGAAGATATGGTAGCAAAATTAAGAGGGAACGGCGATAAGATATTAATTGGTTTTACAATAGGCGGTTTTAATATGCCAGTTGGCCCATATGATATGTGGCCGAGGCATGAGAGCCAATATCGAATTTTCGTGGAAATTATTGAAGAAATGGTAATTAAATTAAATGCAAGAGTAGTGCTCATATCACATACGAATGGCTTTGAGCTTCCGCCAAATTTTAAATTAGTAAATGGAAGAGATTATCCAATTTTGAAGCAGCTACAGGAAATTATAATAAAGCGGGGAAATGTTGGAAAAGAAGATATTATATGTCTGGAAGGGCCTTATTTACCAAGGGTTACCAAAACTATCATTGGGAAGTTTGATATGTTTGTAACAGGAAGAGTTCATGCTTCAGTTGCCGCTATCACACAATATGTACCAACAGTGTTCATAACATATGAAAAGAGTTTTATTCCCAGTACTAAAATGTATGGTTTTGCCGACCTTGCAGGAATAGGCGAAATGGTATGTGAGCCGGGAGATAAAGATGGAGTGATGGATAAAGTGATATACTGCTATCATAATATGGAAAGTCTCCGTAAAAGGTTGGAAAAGAGAATTCCGGAAGTGCAGCAGTTGGCAATGGAAGCCTTTAATGAAATTCGAAAGCTTGTGGATTGATATGGAAGAATATAGGGTATATCATAAAGAGCCGTCGGCAGATTTACAAAGGCTTTATAATTTTTTGATGAAAATGGACAGTTACATGGTTCCCCCCTTGTCTGAGAGGGTATGTATCAAAGATTACGCTAAAAAGCTTTCTGAATATGCAGATATTTTTTATGTACAAACCGGAGAAATAGATTGTGGACATTGCGCAATCTATATGAATCAGAAGGAAGAAAGCTATATCTCTTCTTTTGGAGTATTGCCGGAATATCAAGGCCTAGGGGCAGGGAGTTTATTAATGCAAAATGTACTTCAAAACGCGACTGGTCAAGGTATAAGAAAGATTAGCTTGGAAGTACACAAGGATAATAAAAAAGCTTTACGCTTGTATAGTAGTATGGGATTTAAGAGCATGGAGATAGAAGGAGAATTTATTAAAATGGTAAAGGAATTACATGCGCCAATCGATAGTCAGATAAAACTATTGAGCACTTCGTTGATGGTAACGGAAAGGTGCACGCTCAGATGTAAACTATGCCTTTCTTATGCACCTTATTATGCCTCACCAAAAGTAATGAAAAAGGAAAAAGCGGAAAGAGTATTGAGAGAATATTTTAACATTATTGGAACTGTAGATAAATTTGCTATAACAGGTGGCGAACCATTAACAAATCCAGATATTATACCGATTTTAAAGATTATATTCAGCTATAAGAAACAAATTGAAAAGGAAGTCATATTCATTACAAACGGAACGATTAAGATGAAACAAGAATTAATAGAACTGTTTGAGAATAATAAAGATAAAATTAAAATTATTATTAATAACTATGGTAATGATCTTTCTACAAAGGCACAAGAGTTATATAAAGATTTATGCAATTCCAATTTAGGGGACAATACTATCTTATATACTGAAGGCAATAGATATGGATGGATTGACTGCAGAGATCATAGCCTGAAACATGAAACTCAAGAGGAAAGAGACAAACAAGGAATGAAATGTGAGTTTCAAAAAAACAAGAAGTATATAATCAGTGCGGAGGGCGGTTTGTATTCCTGTACCAGATCATATTACAGAATGGTGACAGAAATTATTCCCCACAACAAACAGGAATATATTGATTTGTTGGAAGATATTTCATCAGAGGATAAAAAGAAAGCACTAATGCATATGTTAGGGCAGAAAAGCAGTACATCTTGTGCGTATTGTGAAGGATTATCTGAAAATACGCCTAAATACCCTGCTGCAGAACAGTTTACAGTGTAATGAAAACATTAGGAGAAAAAAGATGCAAAGAACAGATATATGGAGAACTGCATTATGTGTTAGTCAAAGGTGTACGTTAAGGTGCAAACTATGTCTTGCTTTTATACCATACTACGAGAATCCGAAAGATTTGTCGTTAGCGGAAACAAAAGATGTGTTAAAAAGTTATTTTAGTGTGGTAGACACTGTAAAGACATTTACGGTAACGGGAGGGGAGCCTTTGATGAATAAAGAATTGGCGGAGATACTAAAGGTCGTCTATTCTTATAAAAGTCAAATTACGGAAAGTGTCGATTTTGTGACGAATGCAACCTTAGACATTCCGGAGGATATATTGCAGATATTTGAGAGAAATGCGGATATTACCAGATTGGTATTAAGCGATTATGGTGACTTGTCGCCTAAGATACAAAGTATTTCAGAGGAATTAGGGAAAAGGAATATTACATACAGAATCTCTAATTTCCATGGAGACGATTTATATTTTGATGGATGGATTGATTTTACAGATCACTCAAAAAAGATTGATGACTTGGAGCTTCGCGATGCACAAGGAAGAGAATGCATTCACCGATCAGGAAGATATTTTGTAATCAATGATGGTGAACTGCATTCGTGCTCTCGCTCTTATTGGAGAATGGGGCAGGAAACTATCCCTCGAATAAAAGGTGAATACATTGATTTAACGAGTTCTTCTATTACTATAGAAGAGAAACGAAAAGACTTATCTCATATGTTTTCGCAGGCAAGCAGCACTTCTTGCGGCTATTGTGTGGGGCTACGTAATAATGTAAAAAGGCATTATCCGGCAGAACAGCTTCCGATAAAGTAATATGACAATGAAGAAAGGGCGTTAACACGTGAAATTAGGAATAATGCAGCCATATTTTTTTCCGTACATAGGATATTTTTCAATAATTGAAAATACAGATAAATTTATATTTTTTGATACGCCACAATATATTCACCATGGATGGGTAAATAGAAATAGGGTATTAAATAGTAAAAATGAAGTGAGTTATATTACCGTTCCTATAAAAAAGGCGGAGCAGACAATGCCAATTATGAATATTGAAATTGATAACTCGAAAAAATGGAAAGAAAAGATATGGGGACTCTTAACTGTATATAAAAAAAAGGCTCCGTACTATAATTTGGTATTAGAATTACTTCATAATATTTTAGATAGGGAATATCTAAAATTATCAGATTTAAACATTGTGTCCACACAAAATGTTTGTGATTATCTTGGAATCAGTACGTCGCTTGATGTTTTTTCCAAAATGAATATGCCTTTGCCGGAAATAAAAAAACCCGATGAATGGGCTCTTTATATAACAGAAAAAGAAGGTTATTCCACTTATGTAAATCCGCCTGGCGGAAAGGATTTTTTTGTGCGTGAAAAATATAGTAACAAGAATATAGAACTAGAATTCTTGCAGATAAATTTTAATGAATATATTCAAAAAATTGGCCGCTTTGAAAAAGGACTTTCAATTATTGACGTTATGATGTTTTGTAGTAAAAGTGAAATTATGGATATGCTGCATGATTATGAGATTATAAATTGATTGATAGGAAGGAAATTAAATGAGTGCTTTAAAAAGAATAGTATACTTTTTGGCGTCTATATTCAAGGAACGAAAAATATTATTTGAATTAGCTAAGAATGATTTTAAATCCAGATTTACTAATTCCTTGCTAGGAATTGCATGGGCGTTTTTGTTGCCGGTTGTAATTATTTTGGTTTTATGGTTTGTCTTTGAGGTTGGTTTTAGGTCTACTCCGGTTGAAAATGTACCATTTATTTTGTGGTATATTCCTGCATTCTTAGCATGGAATTTTTTCTCGGAAGCATTTTCTTCGGGCGCGAATTGTTTATTTGACTATTATTATTTGGTTAAAAATATGAAGTTTAGAGTAAGCATACTGCCTTTTATAAAGATAATTTCTGCTAGTTTCATACATTTATTTTTTGTTGGATTTATTTTTGTAATGTATCTTTTGTATGGAAGAATGCCGCGAATAAATAATATACAAGTACTTTATTATTATATATGTGTATTTTTTTATGTTTTAGGTTTGATATGGCTGACTTCTGCGTTGTCAGTTTTCTCAAGAGATGTATTAAATATTATTACACTCATTATACAGGTAGGATTTTGGGCTACGCCTTTGATTTGGGATCCAAGTACCATGCCTCAAAACGTACAGCTTATTGTGAAGTTAAATCCCATGTACTATATATGCTGTGGGTATAGGGAAGCTTTTTGCACGGATATTTGGTTTTGGCAGCATCCTTATCAGACCTTGTATTTTTGGGCAATAGTCTTAGTGCAATTAATAATAGGTGCATATACCTTTAAGAAATTGCGTCCACAGTTCGCAGATATGCTATAAAAGGAGTTGAGTTAATGGACAAATTAGCAATTAAGATAGAGAATTTATCAAAAGTTTATAAGCTATATGAGAACAATAAATCAAGAATTGTAGAAGGCCTGTTTCCTTTTGCGAAATGCCGTCATAAAGATTTTTATGCGTTGCAAGATCTTTCTTTTGAAATAGAAAAAGGAGAAATTGTCGGGATAATAGGAAAGAATGGTAGTGGTAAATCTACCCTGTTAAAAATAATAACTGGAGTATTGAGTCAATCAGGGGGAAGTGTTGAAGTTAAAGGTAGAATTTCCGCACTTTTAGAACTGGGAGCAGGATTTAACCCTGAATATACAGGAATTGAAAATATATATTTAAATGGAACCCTTAATGGAATTACGAGAGAAGAAATGTCAAAAAGAATATATGATATTGCTGACTTTGCAGATATTGGTGATTTTATTTATCAGCCAGTTAAGAATTATTCAAGTGGTATGTTTGTAAGATTAGCTTTTGCTGTAGCTGTTAATGTAGAACCGGATATACTGATTGTAGATGAGGCATTAGCAGTAGGAGATGCCGCGTTTCAGGCAAAATGTATGGCAAGGATGAACCAAATTATGAAAGGCGGTGCAACCGTTCTATTTGTGACACACGATATGAACACAGTAAAGAGATTATGTCAGAGATGTATCTATCTTGAAAATGGGAAAAAGATAATGGAAGGAAATGCGGAAGAACTGGCGGATGTGTATTTAAAGAGAATAAGAGAGAATATGAACATAGAACATCTAAAAGTGATGGACGTGAGTAAGGAAGAAGAAGGTATTATTGATAAAACAGAAAGAGATGCGCCGATATCAACGAAAGAATGTAGCAAAGATTTATATAATGTGGAGTTAGAAAAAAGAATAGCACCATTTCGAGAAGGGACGGGAACAGTTAAGCTAATTAACTTTGAATTAACGGATATAAATGATGTGGTAATAAAGAGCGCTGAATTTAATCAGAAGTTAAAAATAAAAATGTGTATAAAATTTTTTCAAGACGCTGAAGTGGGTATTGGCTATCATATAAGAGATGATAAGAATATGGAAATTATCGGCAGTGGCACAACAAGAGAATTAGGACACCAAATTAGAGGAAAAGAAGGAGAAATATATTTAGTTGAGTTTTCAACAAGAGTGCCGCTTGTCGAAGGAATATACAATATTTCGACAGTAGTTTCTACTCCTATTATATTAAATAGGAGTGCCTTATTTGTTGACTATGCAGAAAATGTAGAGGTATTTGAGGTAGAAGAGTGTAAAGACGCCAAATTGTGGGATAAAGTGTATGTTCCTAACGAAGTAGAGATAAACAAATTAGTGTGAAAGGGCACAATTATGAAGAAGTGTATTATTTGTAAAAATAATATCGAAAAGTACGTGGCAATAGAAAAAAAATATTTAGAACTCCCGTTGAAGTATGGAAGTAAACAAAAATCCAGATCTGAGACATTAAATGCCGATGAATATTCTTGTCCATTTTGCTATGCTCTGGATAGAGATAGATTATGTGCGTTATTTTTGCAAGAGTTACTAGAAAAAACAAAGACACTAGAAATAAATATTTTAGATATTGCGCCTTCAGGAGCAATAAAGAAATTTATTTACTCTAACTCAGGCAAGGATACGAATTATTATACGGCAGATTTATATATGGAAGATGTCGATTATAGATTAGATGTCCAAGACATGAAAGATATTAGTAATGAAAGCTTTCACCTAGTTATATGTTGCCATGTTTTGGAACACGTAAAAGACGATAAATTGGCAATGAAGGAAATTTATCGAATTTTAGATAGGAATGGTTTGGCAATAATTCTTGTCCCGCTTGATTTAAATCAGACAGAAACAGATGAAGAGTGGGGACTTACGGAAGCGGAAAATTGGAGAAGGTTTGGTCAGGGAGATCATGTAAGAAAATATGCAAAAATAGATTTTGTTAATCGATTGAAGGAGGTGGGGTTTAAAGTAAATGAAATGAGGAAAGCAGATTTTGGCGAAGAAAATTATAGACAGAATGCTTTAACTGATACATCAACACTATATATTGTAGATAAAAATTTAAATAATTTTTCAAAGAAAAGAGAGCTTATTCAGAATTTTGTTGATAACTATAAACAAGATTTTGATCAAATGAACAGAATAAAGGGGGAAATTAATTATTGGATTGATTGCTGCAAAGAACATAATGGCCAAATACTTATTTGGGGATGGGGTTATTTTGTTTGTGAAAACAGCAGGTATACAAAAGCAAAAATAGTTTTTCAAAACCATTTAAGTATGGAAGAAAAAGTATTTGCTTTTGATTTACAAAAACGCGAAGACATACAAACTACATTTGGAGAAAACGGGAATAATTATTATTATTCGGGAATTGCTTTGAGTTATGCTTTGAATATTTTCGAAAATGGAACATATAATATATTTTTAAAATTGAGAAATTCAGAAAAAGAAAATTTATTATTAATTTATAAAGAATTTCATGTAAGTAATTGAGAAAGTAGGAAAGCTATGAAGGTGTCTGTAATCTTAACTTCATTTAATCATTCGAAATATATCAAAGAAAGTATAGAAAGTGTACTAAAACAAACTTTTCAAGATTATGAACTGATAATCATAGATGATTTTCGCAAGATAATTCAAGGAATATTATTGATGAATATACTGACCCCAGAATTGTAAAAGTTTATCATGATAAAAATTATGGCGAAGGTGTTTTGGCAGAAGGTATTTTTAAATATGCAAAGGGAGAATATATTGCCGTACATCATAGCGATGACGTGTGGGAATATAATAAACTTGAAAAACAAGTAGCTTTTCTGGACAAACATTCCGAATATGCAGGCGTATTTACCAATGCAGAAATTATAGACGAAAATGGCGAAATATATAAGGAAGAAACAGGATTTTATTATAACTTATTCCAGGTGGATAATTGCAATCGTTATGAATGGCTGAATAGGTTTTTTTACAAAGGAAATTGCTTGTGTCATCCCAGTTTGATGATGAGACGGCGGGTATATAGTGATGTTCAGCCTTTTATACATGGAATGAGTCAGATTCCTGATATGATTATGTGGATAAAAATTTGCTTACAATATGAAATTTTTATTTTACCTGAGAAGCTAGTAAAGTTTCGGGTACATCGAAATGGGAAAAATACGAGCGGACTACGAGCGGATTCGCAAATACGCTCAACTGTTGAACTGTTTTTCATGTTAAGCAACTATTTACAAGTGAAGGACAAAGAGGAATTCCTGAAAATCTTTCCCAAGGCAGAAGAATATACTTTGGGGGAAGAATTTCTTATAGAATATGCCTTTGGGCGCATATGTTTAGAAGAAGGAATGCAAAAATATACGCGGCTATTTGGCTTACAATTAATGTTTAATATAATTAATAATCCTGTACAAGCAGCGATTGTTAAAAGGCAATATAATTATAATCATAAAAATTTTATTGAAGACACCGGAAGGGTGGATATCTTTTATGTTTTACCCTATATGTCGGAGCAAAGAGCGACGCTGTACTGGGATAATGGAGATGGGTGGAAAGAAAATAATAAAATTCAATATAAATATTTTTTAACTAATGAATATGAGTTTGATTGGTTATTTACTCTTGATTTGCCAAATGCAAAGATTAAAAGAGTGCGCTTTGATCCTGCGGAGGAAATATTTGTAAAGTGTTGTATGGAAAGTTGCAAAATCGATAATAAAGATATAGAGATGCTCCCTGACAATACTTATTTTCACGATGAGGATGGAGATATTTTTATGGACCTTGATCCTATTTATATATCTTGCGAGGCATCGTATTCGGGTAAGGCAATACGTATACGTGGAAAATTAATCAGGATGAGTGAAAAAGAAGTCGCAGAGCACATTAATAAAATATCAAAAGAAGTAGAAGCTCTCACAGATAAAATCAAATATGTGGAAAAAGATTATGAGGAAGCAAAAAGTTTATTTTTCAAAGAGCGAAGTACTAAAGAACAAATTAATTCAAATTTAAATGAGGAGGTGACGGCGAGGGAAGAAATACAAAAAAAATATTTAAAATTAGAGCAAAAGTATAAACAGTCGGAAAAAGAACATGAAGAATTAAAAAATCAATATAAGGAGCTTGTTAAAAATCATACCAAGCTGAAAAAGGAGCATGAAGATTTAGGAAATCAGGATATCGTACAATATTTAAAGAGAAGAAATTTATTCAGACGTAATTAAATATATGTAATGATAAGAAGGAGCGAAAAAAATTAGGAGAAAATAAGATATGAAAAGAAGTATGCCCAAGGTTAGTATAATTATGCCTTGTTATAATGATGGGTTATATATTCATGAAGCAATAGAGTCAGTTTTGCAACAAACATACAAGAATATAGAGTTAATTATTATCGATGACGGATCTGATGAAGAAGATACTATTAATATTTTAAACGATTTAAGCGATGAAAGAATGAAAGTACTGCATACAGAAAACTTGAAGCCTGCCGGAGCCAGAAACTATGGAATCAATATCGCGTCCGGCGAATATATTTTGCCTGTAGATTCAGATGATAAAATTGATGCAACCTATGTTGAAAAGGCAGTCAAAGTTTTGCAGAACAATCCGAATATAGGTGTTGTTTATTGTGAAGCCGATTTATTTGGTGAGCAAAATGGAAAATGGGATTTGCCCTCATATTCTTTTGAAACGATGCTATTAGATAATATAGTTTTTGTAACGGCTATCTTCTATAAGAGCGATTGGGAAAAGGTTGGTGGCTTTAATACATATATGGATTCGGGAATGGAAGATTATGATTTTTGGTTATCTATTTTAGCAGTAGGAAAAGAAATTTATCAGATACCGGAAATTCTATTTCATTATAGGATAAAAAAGGTTTCCAGAACTACACAGTTCATGGATAACAGTATGCAAGTAAAAGAGATTTATAGCCGAATATACGATAGCCATGAAGAGTTCTATGAAAAATATTCAAAGGTTTATGCTAAAATATTGAGAGATGCCTTGATTGAACAAACGTTTTTAAAAAGAAAATATGAATTTGAACTAAAAAGATTGCTGGAAGGGTATGAAGAAGAAAATGTTATAAAACGAATTATGCGGAAATTATTTTGTTAAGTATATAATGTGATAAGGGGGAAGAAAAATGAGTGAAGTTAATGATATTAACAAAATAAAAAGATATGATAATAAAATAGGGACGAAATGTTCGGATGGTATACGCGAAAAGGTTGTAGTAACAATAAGTGGTAATTTTAATACAAATTATTATAGAAGAATTTAGGGAAATCGGTAAATTGCTTGAGATAACTATGACAGAAGATAATGACAATAGCGTTATTATAGGTGAAGCATGTATGTTTTCTGCGGGCACTAAAATATTAGATTCGGATTTTCATTCAATTATAGATAATTTAATTTATATAATAAAGGCAGAGTTAATAATAAGCAATAATGGTTCGCTTGGCAGTAAGGTCATATATGAAACATAAGAAATTATAAAATAAAAGGATGAAGATATATTATGATAGTTTTTACTTCAATATGTACAAATTACGCACACAAAGCCAGGACATTGGCGGAATCAGTAAAGAAAAATATACCTGATGCAAAATTCTTTGTTTGCTTAACTGAAAGGGAAAAGGGCGAGGAAATGGATTTCCCATATTTCGATGAGGTGATTTTATCGAAAGATATGTGGGAAGGGAATTTTAATCAGTTTATTTATAAACATTCGATCGTTGAAGCATCAACTGCGGTAAAGGGGCAATTTTTCAGGTATTTATTAAAAACATATCCCGGAGAAGACAAATTTGTGTATTTGGACCCGGACTGTTATGTATATTCTGACTTTACAGAATTAAAACAGCTTTTGGAAAAAAAGCCTATTATATTATGTCCACATCTGCTGCAGCCGGGAAATATTGATATGGAGCTTTCGTCGACGGCACATGGTGTATATAATTTGGGGTTTTTGGCTGTTAATCATAGTGAAGAAGCAGAGCGGTTTATTAATTGGTGGGCAGACAGATTATATTTATTTTGCTATGATGATATACAGAGGGGGATATTCACTGATCAGAAGTGGATTGATTTAGCGCCTTGTTTTTTTGATGCAGAGATATTAAAGCATAGAGGATATGATTTTGCAACATGGTCACTCTTGGATTGCGGAATGACGAACGATGGAAATCATTATTTTATAAAAGGCGATCCACTGCGCTTTATTCACTTTTCCGGATATGGGAAAACAATTGAAAATTGTATGAGAAATTGGCTGCAAAATGAGGATCATCCATTTAGAAAATTATATAATGATTATCAAAAATTGCATGAAAAGAACGATTCAGACAATATATCTACCACTAAATGGAGTTATAGTAAGTATTCTTCAGGTGAAGAAATTGATGATAAATTACGTATAATGTATAGAAGTAATTACGACGTGATGTTCAATTGTGAAAATCCGTTTGCCCTATGTAATAAGGAAATGCGAATCAGGCTGAGTAAAAAACGAAATCCAATACACTATCTTCACAAAGGCGTGCGGACTTTAAAAGATGAAGGTGTTAAATCGCTTTTTTCTAAAACAGTAAAGTTTGTAAAAAGCAGGTAAGAACGAATAGATGGCAAAGGTGGTGTGAGAAATAATATGTCTATAAAGAAAAACAAAGTTGTATTATTATATGGAGGTATGTGCCTGGTAATCTTTAGCATCATTTATCTGCCTATACTTTTTTCGGGAAAGATGTATATGTTCCTTGATATAGGAGCGGATACCTATTCCAGCTATTGGCCCAGCATCGCATATGTAGCTGATCTCTTGAAGGATTTTAAGCTTTGGGATATGAACCTGGGCCTGGGGGCATCATCAATGCTGCAAGTTTCTTATTTCTTGATAGATCCTTTTAACTGGGTTACGTTTCTTTTCTCACCTTATAATATGGATATTGGTATTTTTATTTCTTTGTGCTTAAAGTATATTGCGCTATCCATATTTGCCTATTTGTATTTTAGTAAGATGGGTATACAAGCGGGTGCAAAAGCTATGGCTTCTTTAAGCGTAGTTTTTTCAGGGTGGTTTGTTGGCTGGGGGCAGCATTACAACTATGCTACAATGTTTGTTTTTTTCATAGCTCTTCTCTATTTCTTTGAGTGTTGGCTGCAGGAGGGGAGATGGCCGGCTTTTGTAATAACGCTAGCGTGGCTGGCGATGATGATGCCTTATTATTGTTATATGACATTAATATTTTTAGCACTATATTATATCGTTAGAACTTGGATTAGGATAGCGGATAAGCAATATAAAGAGTTTATCGTCCATGGATTTAAAACAATATTATTATGCTTTGCGGGTATAGGGCTATCGGCAATAATTTTTTTACCGGTTGTATCTGATATTTTGGATAGCCCAAGATTGGGAAACAAGATAGTGCCTGGTTTAGAGCTGGCAACTGGTAAGGAGTACTTTACGCTGCTGCTAAGGCTTTTGTCGAATAATATTTTAGGAATCAATAAAGACTTTTACGGATATGGTAATTGGTATGAAGCTCCTTTTGTATATATGGGAATAATTGTGTTATTTATAATCCCCTTAATATACAGCAAAAAAACATTTAAAAGAAATATTCTGATCGTGACAATATTAATCTCCTTTTGCATGATTTTTCCGCATATTCCGGCAATTATTTTTAATGCATTTAGTACTATTACTTATAGGTGGACATACGTTATAATACCAGTAATAGGAATGGGAATCGGATTGGGTTTTTCTAAGATCGAAAGCAATGAGAATGAAAGGATTAAACCTATTGTTTTCAAGATTTTATACGCTATGATTAGCGCGATATTAGTTTTATACTGCTCTTATTTGTTACAAAACAAACAAGACCCTGCGGATGTTATTATAATATATTCAATTTTGACAGTATTTTTCATTTCCACAATATATTTTTTATGTTTAAGTAAAACATGGGCTAATAAAAAAAATCAAGTATTAATTATTATAATTATATTTGCTTTGGAACTAACAGTTAATGGAGTGATTAGTACGCAATGCAGAAGTTTAATTGAACGAAATAATAAAAATTCGATGAACTATTTTGATCAATCATCTGATATGTTTGATTATATTTCTGGTAGGGATCAGGGAATTTATAGAATAAATAAAAAATATGCCTATATAGATTTAAATGATAGCATGATTCAACATTATAATGGCGAGAAGTACTATAGTTCTATTTTAACTGATTCTTATTGGAATTTACAATATATGTTTGACTTGCGTGTAAAGAATTCAAACTATTTTTATGGATTTGATGATAAGCAATCTTTACGAGATATAAATTGCGGTAAATATATGATATCAACAGATGATACAGAGTTTTATGGATTCAGACAAATTCATAGCGTTGGAAATATGTATTTGTATGAAAACCTTAATAATATTGGTTTTGGATTTTTATATGATTATTATATACCCCGGGAAAAATTTGATGAGTTAAACCAGTATGAAAAACAAAATGTTGTCTATGAGATGGGTATTATAGAAGAGGAAGATATTTCCGGGGTTAAAAATATTTTATCAGAAAAAGACGGAATTCAAATCACATTGAGTCCGGTAGAATTTAATTTGGCCACCAACGATACTGCAAATGGACAGGAAATAACTTTAGAGAAGAAAAATCAAAATCCACTAGTTGTAAAAATAAAAAATAACACGACAGACATAATTTCTGGGAATATTTATATAGAAGATGCTAATAGCGATACATATAGCGTCAATAACTATATTCCTGTAAATTTTCAAGCGGAGGAAGAAAAATATACGAATATAGATAGCTTAAATATAAAGAAAATGAAAATAGATTTACCAAGCAGTGATTTTATAGTTGAAATATATGAAAAAAATGCAGAAGAATTGCAGCAAATTATTGATGAAAAGAAAAAAGAAACTATGAAAATAGTTAAATGGAATGATGAATATATCGAGGGAAGTATAAATGCGAGTGACAGTAGTTTACTGTACCTGCCTATTATATATGATAAGGACTGGAAGGTATATATAAATGGTGCAGAAGTTGAGGTCTTGCGTATTAATGGAGGCTTTAGCGGTGTAATAATAAGTGAAGGAAATAATAATGTTGTGATTGCCTATAAGCCTACAAGTATCCAAATGGGCGCAATTGTAACAACGATTACAGCAATAATATTAGTTACTTTGATTTTTTTAGAGCGGTTACATCGAGGAAATGCGAAAGGAGGAAAATTCAATTATTTTCATAGGGAAGTAATTGAGTTATAATCAAAGATGGAAAAACAGAGCGTACAAATGTTGGAATTCCCACAAAAAGGCGATGGGAGAGGCCAATTGGTTATAGTAGAGGGGGGAGTAGATATCCCCTTTGACATCAAGCGAATATTTTATATATATGGTTCGGATTCAGAAGTAGTAAGAGGGCAGCATGCCAATAAAAGAACAGAATTTGTATTAATAAATGTTTCCGGACAAAGCAAGGTCCGCGTGAAGGATGGAAGAGGAAATGAGGCTATTTTTGCTTTGAACCGTCCACATACAGGTATTTATCTTCCAAAGATGGTATGGAAAGATATGTATGACTTTAGTGAGGGTTCTGTGCTCCTTTGCCTTGCCAGCGAACATTATGATACGGAGGAATATATACGTGATTATGATAAGTTTGTAGAGCTTATAAGTGGAGGGCAGGGGTAATGAAGTTATCAATAGTGATACCAGTCTATTATAATGAAGATAACCTGCAGCCATTATACGATGATATGAAGCAGAAAATTATAGATGTGATCAATTATGATTACGAGATTGTGCTTGTGAATGATGGCTCCAAGGATAAGAGCTATGAGGTGATGAAGAAGCTGGTAAAAGTGGATTCTAATATTAAGATAATTAGCCTATCCAGAAACTTCGGCTCTCACGCCGCCATCTTATGCGGACTTTCTAAGTGTACAGGCGACTGTGCTGTTGTTAAGGCGGCGGATTTACAGGAACCTACTGAATTGATTCTTGAAATGGTAGAAAGCTGGAACAAAGGGAATAATGTAGTTCTCGCAGTAAGAAGTGGAAGAGAGGAAAAGAAGAGTCAGACACTTTTCTCCAATTTGTATTACAATCTGGTAAGAAAGACATCTTTGCCTGCTATGCCAAAAGGTGGATTTGATGTATATCTACTAGACAGAAAAGTAATCAATGTGTTAATGGCATTGGACGAGAGGAATAGCGCATTGACGGGGCAAATCCTATGGAGTGGTTTCAAGACAGAGAAGGTTTATTATACTCGTTTGGCACGTGAGATAGGGACCAGCCGCTGGACATTTAAAAAGAAGATAAGATTAGTAGCGGATACTTTGTTTAGCTTTTCAACTCTGCCAATTACTTTAGTCGCCGGGGTTGGAACCGTATCATTTTTCGGTGCTTTAGCTTGGGCAATATTCGTGTTGACTTTTAAGTTACTAGGATTAATAGAGGTTGATGGTTGGACTACCCTATTTATATTCAATTTATTCAGCTTTGGAATCATCATGCTGACTATGGGAATTTTAGGCAGCTATTTATGGAGAACCTTTGATGCTTCACGAAACAGACCGCCATATATTATAGAAGAAGAGAACGAGCCGGGGGGAGAGGATTAAAAAATGAAGCTGCGTGAGTTGAAAAGGGAAGATATGGCAGGTATGCTGGAATGGATGACGGATCCATATATACGGCAGAATTTCCGATTTGGTTCGGATAAAATAGATGAGAAAAGTGTTCTGAGCTTTATTCAAAATGCAGGGAGCGCTTTACGTGCACCAATAGAAGGAAATACCATTCATTACGCCATTGCAGATGAAGAGAGCGATGAATATCTTGGAACGATTAGCTTGAAAGCGATAAGTATAGCCAATAAGCATGCGGAATATGCAATAAGTCTTAGAAGGAAAGCACAACGAAAAGGAATTGCAATAGAAGCGACAAAAGAAATACTTCGACTTGCATTTGTTAAATATAATCTTGAAAGAGTATATCTGAATGTATTTTCAGATAATATCCCAGCGATTAAGTTATACGAAAAATGCGGCCTTGTATTGGAAGGTGAGTTCCGTAATCACTTAGTCGTGGAAGGCGAGTATAAATCATTGAAGTGGTACTCGATATTGAGGACAGAATACCAGGGTAAGTATGGAATACCTATAAATAATTAGAAACAGGAACCAGCAAGAGAAAGTGAGACAAGTTCATGAAAATAATGCCCAATCGTTTAGATAAAGGTTTTGGAATGTATCAGAAGGAATTCGAGCAAAAAGCTTTAGAGGTATTACGCTCCGGGTGGTATGTCCTTGGAAACGAGGTAAAACAATTCGAAGAGGAATTTGCAGCATATACAAGAACAAAACATTGTGTGGGACTTGCCAGCGGACTGGATGCTCTCTGGATTGCGTTCCGGGTGTTGGGTATTGGTGCGGGAGATGAAGTAATCGTACAGGGGAATACTTATATAGCAAGTGTCATGGGAATTACAATGAATGGGGCGACTCCTGTTTTTGTAGAGCCGGACGAATATTACAACATAGATGTATCCAAGATAGAAGAGAAAATTACAGAAAAAACAAAGGCGATTCTTGTTGTGCATCTCTATGGACAGGCCTCTGACATGAAAACAATTATGAAGTTGGTACAGAAGTATAATCTGCGTCTTGTAGAGGACTGTGCCCAATCACATGGAGCTTGTTTTGATGGAAAGATGACAGGAACATTCGGTGATATAGGCTGCTTTTCCTTTTATCCATCAAAGAATCTGGGTGCCTTCGGCGATGCAGGGGCAATTGTAACGAATGATAATAAAATAGCAGAAGATTTTAGAATATTCCGGAATTATGGAAGTGAGAAGAGATACTATAATAAGCTGGTCGGAACAAACTCAAGATTAGATGAATTGCAGGCGGGTTTATTAAGAGTACGACTTTCACATATGGAAGAGTTAACGGAAGAAAGAATCAAGCTGTGCAATATATACTTGAATGAGATTCACAATGAACAAATAGTCCTGCCAACTGTACGTAAAGGAGCTACGACGGTATGGCATCAGTTTGTGATCCGCTGCCGTAATAGACAGGAGTTGATTGATTATTTGAATGCGAAAGAGATAGGGACTATCATTCACTATCCTATTCCACCGCATCTATCGGAAGCATACTCTTATTTGGGCCTGAATAAAGGCAGCATGTCGGTAACGGAGAGATATGCAGAAGAGGTACTGTCGATTCCGTTATACAATGGAATGACACTGGAAGAACAGAAGTATGTGATTAAGGCAATTAATACATTTCAGCTTAGTGACTGACTTAACAATAGGTTGTGGATAATATGAGGGAAAGTACAAGATGAAAAAGTATAGCGAATTATATGCAATTCGAGGTATGGCCATTATAGGAGTGGTTGTTTGCCATCAGATTGCATTCCTGCATCATTCTGATTGGATCAATTTTTTGACAATATATTCTGTTCCTATGCTGATTCTGTGCATGGGGATTACAAAAGCATTTTCCATAGAACGATATATTAATAAAACCGGAGGGAGAGAACTTTTTTCATATACATTTAAGAGCATGCAACCAGCTCTTTTATCCTATGTGGTTTGTTGTATGGTATGCGGAGTCTATTATCAGAAATGGAATGGCTGGAGCTTTATAGAGCTTGGTCAGTTGATTTTTAAATTTGATGTTGTGGGGCCATTTTATTTTATGGAATACTATATCATATTATCTATTTTGTCGCCTTACTTATTTTTATTATGGAAAATGGCTGAGAAACCGGCCGACAAGAGGTTCAGATATACACTTCAAGTTTGCTTTCTATTTACTTGTTTTTTTATAGGATTTGTTACCAGAAATAATTTTACTCTGTTAGGAAGCAGTTATTTGGTCATTTATGCACTGGGAATACAGATAGGAAGAAAATATGAAAAATTAATAGAGTGGATTGCAAACGGTAAAAAAATCATCTTTTTTGTATTCTTTTGGGGAATAGGAATTTATATGGCGAAAACTACTTTTTGGTGTGGTGGTGATTTTAGCCGGACAATCGGTATAGATAAATATCTTTCTCCATGGACATTAAATCCGCCGAATATATCTGTTATATTATATATGTTATCCAGCTTTTTACTGTTTGCGTTTATTTTTAAAAAGCTGCAAGGTAAGATTGCTGTTAATTTATTCGTTATACTAGGGAAATATTCTCTGGATATCTACTTATGGCACATTGTGATTCAGAATATATTTGTTGTTTATGTATGGAAATATGTACCTAATATGTGGCTTATGCGTTTCACAGCATATTCCATGATGTTTGCTATTCCTGTCATTGGACGGTATATATGGGATAAATTTAAAAGTACGGCATCTAAGTATATAATAGGAGAAAAACAGGCATTACAATAAAGAAGAAGCGGTAATATGTGTAAGGAGAACTAATGGAATTAAAAAAACTTATGAGAAGAAATTACAAGGTTATTGGGTTCTGTATAGGTACTATATTGATATTTGCAGATTTACTGATATGTAATGTCAGAGAGACATATGGTGATGCGAACGGCTATAGCTTGATGGCAAATTATTTTAAGCAAGAAGGGCTATTTAATTTTTATTTAAATATACCGCAAGATATAATAGAAAAATATCTTTTTTCAATAAGGGGATATGCTTGGCCGTTTATCATGGCTGTTTGTAAGATCTTTAGTATGGATACGCAAATAGGATACTGGTTCTTTGCCGCTATTTTTATGAGCAGCGGTTTAGCATATGCGTTACCGGAAGTTTTTGAGAAACTCTTTGAAAAAAAGGTTTCTATTTTTCAAAGAATTATACCTATTATTATTACGATATTGTTTTGGAATGGGCTTATCATATATCCACTATCAGATATTCCATCTGTTGTTACGGTATCTTGGGCATTAATGCTTTTAATTAAGATATCATCGGATAAGCATGTTATCATCAACTTAATCACGGCCGTATTATGCGGTGTTTGTTTGGGGGTATCTTATTATATCAGAAGTGGCTGTAAGCCAATTGTTTTTTTAGCGCTGGCAATTGTAATCGTTTATAAATTAAAAAAACAATATGTTAAAAAAATTGGTGTTATAGTTGCGATGTTATTGGGAATAGGAATTTCAGCTGTTCCACAAATAATGTTAAATATTTCATCCAATAATGTAAATTCATATGAAGTCCCCATTTTTTTCACCTCTGGAATAGAAGGACTGGAATATTACAGCGGAATAAAAGATATAAGATATGAGACAAATATTACGGGAATACACCCGGAAGTAGTAATGCTTTCATCTAGTAAATTAGCGGATAATATATTGGCAGCAGAAGATATCGAAGGCAGGGATGTTAAGATATCAACTGTTCTTAAGCTGGCAGTGAAATACCCGCTGGAATTTTTGGGATTGTATACAACTAAATTTGCTAATTATATTGATCCGAGGTATGGTAATGAAGTATATGTAAAAGATTTGAATTCGAGACAATATTTAATTATGGTTTCCAATTTTTTGTTATGGTTGTCTATGTTCTTAGGGTTAGGTATACAAATAAATAGAGATGTGGAGAATGGAGGAAGTTCACAATTTAAAAATATTAAGGTGTTCTTCCAGAGATACTTTTTATATATATTTGCTTTTATTCTGCCGGCATTGATACATTTAGCAGGTACACATGTAGAAGCACGCTATTTTTATCCTTGTTATGTAATATTATATATGTATTTAGCCTCGGAATGCCCTTGGAAAGAAGTATGGAATTTGTTGAAAAAGAAAACAGTTACAATTGCAATTGTCAGTATCGCTTTATTTGGATGCGTAAATTCCATATGGAATTTTACATTTGAAGATTTCAACTATTCCAGCCTGTTTTTTGAACATGGCTATTCTTTGGAAAAAAAAGACATAACTACGTTAATAGAAGAGAATCATGATGAGCTGAATATTAATTATGATGTGTGGTCATTAGAGATGACAAACGGAACGCATCTTAAGATGTCAGGATATATTGTTGCATTAGAAAAGGATTCCAGTAAAAGCGAACTAAAGCTTGCACTATGTTCAGCTGATAAGGTATATCTATATGAAATCAATATAACTGATAATATGAATGAAGCGGAGATGTATAGGAATTCAAAGTTCAGTATTGATAAAGAATTAGTTGGTTTAGATGCCGGAGAATATCAGATGGGCCTTATATTGGAAAATGAGGGGGAATCTAAAATGATATTATTAAATAAGACTATAGTTATACAGAAGTAGCGTAACCCAATAATGCCTTATGAGGAGAGACGAGTGGATGAAAGTAGTAATTTTAGCGGGTGGGTACGGAACCAGAATTAGCGAAGAGAGCCATTTAAAACCAAAGCCAATGATAGAGATTGGTGAAAAGCCGATTTTATGGCATATCATGAAAGAATATTCTCATTATGGGTTTAATGAATTTATTATCTGTTGTGGCTATAAGCAGCATGTTATAAAAGAATGGTTTGCGGATTATTATTTGTATAATTCTGATGTTACATTTGATTTTAGTAAAAATAATGAAATGGCTGTACATAACAATGTTGCGGAACCTTGGAAAGTAACTATAGTGGATACAGGGCTGAATACTATGACAGGCGGCAGAATAAAGAGAATACAGCAGTATATCGGTAATGAGACATTTATGCTTACTTATGGAGATGCTGTTTCCGATGTAAATATAAAGAAACTTGTTGATTTTCATAAAGAGCATAAAAAAACAGCAACATTAACAGCGGTTAATATAGGACAGCGATTTGGTGTTCTTGGAATTGATGCGGCGAATGACAGTATTAACTCGTTTCGTGAAAAGGAAAGTACGGATGGTGCAAGGATTAATGCAGGCTACATGGTTTTAGAACCCGCCATTTTTGATTTTATTGAAGGCGATACAATTGTATTCGAAAAGGAACCATTGGAGACGGTTGCGCAAAGCGGACAGTTAAAAGCATATAAACATAATGGCTTTTGGCAATGCATGGATACAAAGCGTGAGAAAGAAGAGCTTGAGGAATTGTGGGAATCCGGACAAGCACCCTGGAAAGTGTGGGATAAATAATGCTAAATCTGAATTTTTATAAGAACAAGAAAATTTTAATTACGGGCCATACCGGGTTCAAGGGAGCGTGGCTTTGTGAAATTTTAGCATCAGCAGGTGCGCATGTCTATGGTTTTTCTTTGGAGCCGCCAACAAGCCCCAGTTTGTTTAATATAGCTAAAGTCGGAGATGATATGGAGTCCTTTTTAGGGGATATAAGGGATTTTGAACAAATATCGTCCATATTTAAGAAGGTACAGCCGGAGATTGTATTTCATTTGGCAGCACAGCCAATTGTGAGGGAAAGCTATAAGAATCCTGTTTATACATATGAAACTAATGTTATGGGAACGGTAAATTTATTAGAATGTGTCAGGATAAATGATTGTGTGAAATCGGTGTTAAATGTCACGACAGATAAGGTTTACGAGAACAAGGAATGGGAATGGGGATATCGTGAATATGAACCATTGGATGGTTATGACCCATATTCGAACAGTAAGTCATGCTCAGAGCTGGTTACTCATAGCTATAAGAAATCATTTTTTTTAGATGGCAGGGTGAGAATATCAACGGCACGAGCCGGTAATGTTATCGGAGGAGGGGACTTTGCAGATGATAGGATTATTCCTGATTGTGTGAGAGCAGCAGCAAAGGGAGAGCCGATTGTAGTTAGGAACCCTTATTCAGTTAGACCATATCAGCATGTGCTGGAGCCTTTGTATGCTTATCTTATGATTGCACAAAGACAATATGAAGATAAAGCATACGAGGGATATTATAATGTTGGGCCTGATGAGACGGATTGTATTGCGACAGGTGAGTTGGTTGGAAAATTTTGTGATATATATGGTGAAGGTGCCGCATGGATTAATAAATGCGAAGAGGGTCCTCACGAGGCCAATTTCTTAAAACTTGATTGTTCAAAACTTAAAAATGTTTTTTCCTGGAAGCCACATTGGAATATTGACAAAGCAATAGAAAAGACGGTTGAATGGACAAAATGTTATTTAAGCGGCGACGATGTAAGCAATTGTATGAAAAAACAAATAAAAGAATTCTTTATTTCGTGAAATAAGGTGGGCAAAAAAATGTTTGAAAATAAGAATGAAAAGCAGGCAAGGCAAGAGATCTTAGGCTTGGTACAGGAATACTGTGAAAGGTATCATAATAATACCGAATATAAAGAAGGAAACAGGATTCCCTATGCGAAACGAGTTTATGATCACAAAGAAATGGTAAATTTGGTAGACAGTTCGTTGGAATTCTGGCTGACTTCCGGAAGATATACAGAAGAGTTTGAACGAAAATTTTCTGAATATCTTGGAGTAAAATACTGTTCCCTGGTTAATTCGGGTTCTTCCGCGAATTTAAATGCGTTTATGGCACTGACCTCCTCTTTGTTAGGAGAACGTCAGATAAAAAGAGGGGACGAAGTAATAACTGTAGCAGCAGGCTTTCCTACTACGGTATCGCCTGTTATACAGTTTGGGGCAGTTCCGGTATTTGTAGATGTTACAATTCCCCAATATAATATTGATGTTACGATGCTGGAGGAAGCGTTGTCGGATAAGACGAAGGCGGTTATGATTGCCCATACGCTGGGAAATCCGTTTGACTTGAGCGCAGTCAAGAGTTTTTGTGATAAGCATAATCTTTGGCTGGTAGAAGATAATTGTGATGCCTTAGGGTCAAAATATCTAATGGATGGCGAGGAGAAATTTACTGGTACCATTGGAGATATCGGCACCTCAAGTTTTTATCCGCCACATCATATGACGATGGGTGAAGGTGGAGCTGTATATACGGATAATCCATTATTGAATAAAATAATCCGTTCTTTCAGGGATTGGGGGCGGGATTGCGTTTGCCCATCAGGTGTAGATAATCTTTGTCAGCATCGTTTTGACAAACAGTATGGCGAGTTGCCAGTAGGGTATGATCATAAATACGTGTATTCGCATTTTGGTTACAATTTGAAAGCAACTGATATGCAGGCTGCGATTGGCTGTGCACAATTAGAAAAATTCCCTTCTTTTGTCGAGCGAAGAAAGCACAATTTTAACAGGCTTAAAAGTGCTTTGCTAAGTGTTTCGGATAAATTAATCCTGCCCGAGCCATGTAAAGATTCTAATCCAAGTTGGTTTGGCTTTTTAATCACATGTAAAGAGGGTGTGGAAAGAAATCGGGTAGTACAATATATTGAAGACAAAGGTGTTCAAACGCGGATGTTATTTGCAGGTAATTTAATTAAGCATCCATGCTTTGATAATATGCGGAATACAGGGGAAGGATATCGTGTCGCCGGTAATCTCGAGGTCACGGACAAAATAATGAAGGATACTTTTTGGGTAGGAGTCTATCCTGGTATGACGGATGAGATGATTGATTATATGGCAAAAGTGATTTGCGAGGCTGCTAATATATAAAGAAAGTTGGTCGAAGGTGAAAGTTTCAGATTATATTGTAGAGTTTTTTATTGATAAAAAAGTAAATGATGTTTTTGGGTATCCGGGGGGCATGGTTACGCACCTGATGGATTCTTTTGGAAAATATAAAGATTCTATATCGGCGCATGTGAATTATCATGAGCAGGCAGCCGCATTTGCTGCTTGCGGATATGCACAAGTATCGATGCGGCCGGGAGTGGCATATGCTACCAGTGGTCCTGGAGCGACTAATCTGATTACGGGAATCTGTAACGCATATTTTGATTCTATTCCAACCATTTTTATTACAGGACAAGTTAATACGTTTGAAGCAAAAGGAAGCCTGGGAGTTCGGCAAAAGGGATTTCAGGAAACAGATATTATAGGAATGGTTAGGGATGTAACGAAATACAGCCAATATGTGGAATCTGCTGAAAAGATTAAATATTATCTGGAAGAGGCATATTTTTGGGCGTGTGAAGGAAGACCGGGTCCTGTATTACTGGATATTCCAATGAATATTCTGAGGGCTGATGTCGATATTGACGATCTGGGCGGATTTGTAAGACCATATAAAAACCATGAAAATTCACGATATCAAGAACAACAGATAATTGAATTATTATCAGCCGCCCAAAGACCTTGTTTATTAATCGGTGCAGGGATAAAGACGAGCAATTCCGTTGGCAGATTAAGAGATTTATGCACCAGATTCAAGCTGCCTGTTGTCAGCAGCATGCTGGCGTTTGATGTTATGCCCCAAAGGATGGAGAATAATTTCGGATTTATTGGGGCTTATGGAAATAGAGCAGGGAACTTTATTCTAGCGAAAAGTGATTTGGTAATTGCTATTGGAACAAGATTAGATATAAGGCAGGTAGGTGCTCGAAAAGAGGGATTTGCGCCCCGGGCTAAACTAATTCGTGTAGATATAGATGAGGGTGAATTGTCGAATAAAATTAAGGGAGATGAACTGCAGATTCAGTGTGAGGTTCCATATTTTATAGACAAATTATTTGATATAGGGCAATATATAAATTGTGATAAGAATTGGTTAGGGGTTTGCCGTATTATTGAACGAGAATTAAATGATATAGATACGAGACTCCCGAATGTATTATTGCGCAAATTGAGTCATATGGTACCGGATTGCAGGGTAATTACAACCGATGTTGGACAAAACCAAGTCTGGGTAGCGCAGTCTTTCGAGATTAAAGAAAACCAGCAAGTCTTGTTTTCCGGTGGACACGGGGCAATGGGATATTCGCTGCCGGCGGCAATAGGAGCATACTATGCGTCTAAGAACCCTGTTATTTGTATAAGTGGTGATGGCGGGTTTCAAATGAACATGCAAGAATTACAGTTTATAGTGCGCGAACAATTGCCAATAACGATTGTGCTGTTTAATAATAAATCGCTCGGGATGATACGGCATTTCCAGGAAATGTATTTTGATTCTAATTATACACAGACAGTAGAGCGTGGAGGGTATAGTACGCCGGAATTTGAATTAATAGCTAATTCTTATAATATAGAATATTGTGCAGTAAAAAATGAAGAAGATATATCGAGCCATATTTTTGCTGGAACGAAACCGAAATTTGTGGAGGTGTTTCTGCCTGATGAAACTTACGTTTTTCCCAAACTAGAATTTGGCAAACCGAATCAAGACCAAGAGCCGCTTATAGACCGGGATTTATATCAGAAACTTATGGAGCTGTAGTTATGGTAAAGAAGGTTTGTGTAACAGGCGCTACGGGTTTTTTGGCAGTGCCGCTTATAAAGTTATGTGTAGCAAAAGGATGTAAAGTATATGCCGTTGTCAGGCCGGCTTCAGTCAACATAAACCGCTTGGAGGGTTTGAAGAATGTTTTCATAGTAGAGTGTGAAATGCAGGATTATAATTTATTAGCGGATAAGGTTCATGATAATATTGATATGTTTTTCCATCTTTCCTGGGAAGGTATAAGGGGAAAGCATAGAGACGATGAAGCATTACAATATAAAAATTATAGTAATTCAATTACTGTGCTAAAAGAAGCGATAAAGTTGAATACAAAGGTCTTTGTGGGAGTGGGTTCTCAAGCGGAATATGGCAGTATATTGGGTGAAATGCAAGAGAGCATGGAAGTGAATCCGGATACCGAATATGGAAGATTTAAGTGTATGTTATGTGATGATGGCCAAAAAATTTCAGAACAAAATAATATTCGTTTTATTTGGGGGAGAATATTTAGTGCATACGGTATACACGATACTCCCGGCAGTTTAATATCAAGCTGTATTGAAAAAATGAGGAAAAATGAAGCTATTGAATTGCTGCAAGGAGAGCAGGACTGGAATTATATATATGTTGCTGATGTAGCGGAGGCGCTGTGGCGGTTGGGTATTAAACAAGAGGCTAAGGGAATATTCAACGTTGCATCAAAAGATAATCGAAAATTAAAAGATTATATTATGGAATTGAAGGAAATTTTAGGCTCTGAAAGTTGTTTGAAATATGAAGCTTTGGATAGACATGATGCTTTGCGGGGAATAAGACCTAATATTGATAAATTGGTATCTACTCTGGAGTGGCTGCCAGGTACAAGCTTTAAAGCTGGCATTTTACGATGTATGGAAGGAATAAATATTGCAAATGAAAACGATTAGTATATTAATACCTACGTATAACGAAGAAGAAAATGTAATACCGATGAGTAAAGCAATTAATGATTTATTTTGTGACAGACTTCCACAGTATAAATGCGAGATAATATTCATAGATAACTGTTCCGGCGATAACACTAGATTATTGATAAGAGAATTATGTAAACAAAATGAAAATATTAAGGCAATATTTAACGCTAAGAATTTTGGACAATTTAATTCTCCTTATTATGGGTTGCTGCAAGCTACAGGTGATTGTGTAGTGCTACTTTGTGCAGATTTTCAAGATCCGGTTGAACTAATTGTTGAATTTGTGCGTGAGTGGGAAAATGGTTATAAAATTGTCATAGGGAGAAAGATAACGAGTAAAGAAAACAAAATGATGTATTTTTTAAGGTCTTATTATTATAAAATAATTAAGAAGTTTTCGGATGTAGAACAGATAGAGCATTTTACAGGATTTGGATTATATGATAGAGAATTTGTCGATGTTTTACGGAATTTAAAGGATCCCACCCCTTTTTTAAGGGGAATTGTGGCGGAATTAGGATATAAAAGAAAAGATATTCCTTATGAGCAGCAAAAAAGAAGGGCAGGAAAAACCAGTAATAATTTTTATCGTTTATATGATGCTGCTATGTTAAGTTTTACCTCATATACAAAAATAGGACTTCGTATAGCAACTTTTATTGGTGCAGGTTGTAGTGTTCTTAGTCTGCTTTTGGCATTTATATATCTTATTTTAAAGTTAATTTACTGGAATCGTTTTGCTGCTGGAATGGCACCGGCATTAATCGGTATTCTGCTTTTTAGCTCAGTACAATTGATTTTCATAGGATTACTTGGCGAATATGTTCTTAGCCTTAATGCAAGGATCATGAACCGCCCTTTGGTAATAGAGGAAGAACGGATTAATTTTTCAGATCAAAACGATTTACGTTAGGCATTGCTTTAAATAATGTAATGCAGTGAGGAAAAAATGCTGAAAAGACTTATAAGTATAATAGGAACTATTATTAATAAAACTTTTTATATAATTTTTAAAATATTTGGGATAGAGTTATCTAATGAAAAATATAAAGAAATTCTCCAATTTATCAAGTTTGGGCTGGTTGGATTATCCAATACATTTATTTATTATATTGCTTATCTTATTAGTATCCATTTAGGGGCACACTATTTTACTGGCAACGCGATTGGATTTATAGTCAGCGTATTGAATTCATTTTATTGGAATAAAAAATATGTTTTTGAGGCATCTGGTGGTATTAGAAAAAGTATTATTATGTTATTGAAGACATTTGTGGCATACGGAGTTACGGGATTATTGATATCTAATATTCTACTTTTTATTTGGATTGATAAATTTTATATAGCCGAAACAATTGCACCGCTCATAAATTTACTGGTTACCATACCGCTAAATTATTTTATAAATAAGTTTTGGGCATTTAAGTAGCAATGACCAGCTTTTTAGTATATAACTTATTGTAGCAAATAATTTTTTATCAATAATACCCGCGATAATATAAAGTATAAATAACATTAAAGGAGTTAAGGAAGATGAAAAATGCATTAATAACCGGTATTACCGGACAAGATGGCTCTTATTTAGCCGAACTATTATTAGAAAAAGGATATAATGTATACGGCCTTATGCGCCGCAAATCAGTAGTGGATTACGGTAATGTTGACCATATTAAGGACAAGATTCATTTCATATATGCAGATATGACGGATATAGTATCCTTAATCAACGCCATGAAGGTATCACAGGCGGATGAAGTATATAATCTTGCTGCTCAATCCTTTGTGGCTACCTCATGGGAACAGCCTTTGGCGACAGCGGAAATAGATGCAGTGGGCGTTACGAATATTCTGGAGGCTATTCGCCTGACAAACCCTTCCTGTAGATTTTATCAGGCATCTACTTCCGAGATGTTTGGTTTGGTGCAGGCTATTCCGCAGTGTGAGACAACGCCATTTTATCCCAGGAGTCCTTACGGAGTTGCAAAGCTATATGGACATTGGATTACGAAGAACTATAGAGAGAGTTATAATTTATACGCATGCAGCGGCATCCTTTTCAATCATGAGAGTGAAAGAAGAGGGAAAGAGTTCGTTACCCGTAAGATTACCGATGCAGTTGCAAGGATTAAGCATGGTCTGCAGGACTGCTTGGAATTAGGAAATATGGATTCCAAGCGCGATTGGGGGCATTCTAAGGATTATGTGTATGCGATGTGGTTAATGCTTCAGCAAGAACAAGCGGATGACTATGTAATAGCTACGAATGAAACAAGGACTGTTAGAGAATTTGTAGAGACTGCATTTCATAAAGTTGGTATAGAAATCGAATGGTTCGGACAAGGTATGGATGAAGTTGGTAAAGATAAAAAAAGCGGAAATATACTTGTAAAAGTGAATAAGGATTTTTTCCGTCCGGCAGAAGTCGATATTTTACTGGGCAATCCCCAAAAGGCAGAGAAAGAAATGGGATGGGAACGCCAGATTTCTTTTGATGAACTGGTGGAGCGTATGGTAGAAAATGATATGTCTTTAGTAGCCAAAGAAATTGTTGCTATAAACTTATAAACTAACAAGATAAAATTGGAGAAGGGAATTCTGTATGAGAATTCCCTTTTATGGTATAAAAGATGAAAAAAGCATTAATTATAGGGGCATCAGGATTTGTCGGTGGTTATCTCGCAAGACATCTTCTGGATGAATGCGATATGGAGGTATATGCTACGAAGCTTCCGTATCAGGATATCGAGGATGAAAATATTAAAAAATATGATTTGGATATTTTAGAGAAGGAAGAGATTGTATCTCTTTTGTTTGAAATACGTCCGGATTATATATTTCATTTGGCAGCGCAAAGCTCAGTGGGTATGGCATGGAAAAATCCAGGAGTGACGATTGACATAAATATTAAAGGCAGCGTCAATGTGATGGATGCCGTAAGGGAACTTTATTACAAGCCTCGAGTTTTATTGATTGGTTCAGGTGAAGAATATGGACATATAAAGTCAGATGAGATTCCTATTAGTGAGGAAACGATGATCCGTCCCGGAAATATCTATGCGGCAACCAAGGTATGCCAAAATATGATTGGCAGTATTTATGCACAGGCATATGATATGGAAATTATGATGGTGCGTGCCTTTAATCATATTGGGCCAACTCAGGCCCCAATCTTTGTGGTATCCGACTTTTGTAAGCAGGTAGCAGAAATCGAAAAGGGCATGCGAGATCCTGTAATGTATGTGGGGAATCTCGATTCTATGCGGGACTTTACAGATGTGCGCGATGTGGTGCGGGCATATGCGCTTTTAATGGAAATTGGGAAACCGGGAGAAACATATAATGTGGGCAGTGGACGTGCAGTGGCAATAAGAGAAATATTGAACCTGATAATATCCTTATCCGATAAAGATATAAAGGTAGAAATTGATCAAAATAAGATACGCCCGGTGGATGTCCCTATTATAGAGGCGGATATAGCAAAAATAAAGGAGCTTACAGGCTGGAAACCTAAAATTCCTTTACAGCAGACTATTAAAGAAACGTTAAATTATTGGAGAGAAAGGGTATAAGGGAAGGGGCTTATGGATACAAATAATACGCTGTTTACAACTAGTGGAGTAACGGATTCCAACAGAATATTGCATACGCCAGGGGTTTTTGCAAAAAAAAATCTTTTATATGTTCAGGAGGTTGGAAAGCTCAAGAGTCTTACTCCTCATAAATCACAACGGGAAAATCTTGATTCATATTTATTTTTAAGTGTCTTAAGTGGTGAAGGGATAGTTACCATTAACGGAAATGAGTATGAAGTAAAGAAGGGAGATTGTGCATTTATAAATTGTAAAAATATTTATTCTCATGAGAGCAGCGAAAATAAACCGTGGGAGTTAATGTGGGTGCATTTTAATGGGAATATGGCCGACTCGTATTTTGAATTGTTTCATGAACATAATCAGTCGCACGGTATTTTTAGACCAGCTAGTTTGAGGGAAATTAGGGATATTATAGATAATCTTATGAATTGCCAGAAAGAAAAAGATTTTAAATCAGAATTATTAACTGGGGAATATTTACTCCGATTGGTGAATTTTTGTTTAATTTCTGTAATGCATCAAGAGAAAGAAGATCACGAAACATATAGAACTATTTGTAAGGAAATCCGGGAATATATTAATGAGCATTATCAGGAACATGAAATTATTCAGGAGTTGGTTAAAAAGTATAAGATGAAAGAAGAAGAATTAGATTCATATTTCCAAAAAATGTATGGTATTGCGCTAAGAGATTACATTATAAATAGACGCTTTACTGCAGCAAAAGAACTCCTTAGATTTACTATAAAGCCAATAGAAAAAGTAGTAGAGGAGTCAGGAATTAGAAGTGAGGACTTGCTATATAAACTTTTTCAGGATAGTGAAGGAATGACGGCTGAGGAATATCGGATGAAGTGGTCTCAGTGGGTTAAATGAGCAATGGTAGTATTTAAGAAAGGCTATTTGTATTATGAGGAGAAGAACCATTTTTAATATTCTCAATGAAAAGGGGAATATAAGCTATCAGATACAGAAGAGGTTTTGGGGATATAATAGGCTTCTCCGGTTCCGCTAGGGGAGCAGGAAGAGGAGTGTGTGAAGAAAAGTCTGTAAATACTGATCTTCTATGATAATAGCTGCTGCTATTTATTTGTTTATCTGACGCTTTAGGACAACGATCCTGTGTATGGCTTTGAAAAATATCATCTTACATACACCTTTTATGTATCATCTCCTATGTTCTACGATAGTCTGCACACTCCGGCTAATCCAATATATGTATTTTCGATGAGTGGAAGTAATGTGTAATGTATAAAAAAACGGCAATAGAGAATTGATATTGCCGTTTTTCTAATAAAAAATTTATTTATGAAGTCTTTATAATGGAAAAGAATTACTTAGTCTAAACCTGTTTTTATCAGTTTTGGTATTATTTTAATGCGCCAGTGCGTTAGAAGAATATTAGTGGTGTTAAAATGTGTCTTATTCTTCTAGAAGAAAAATCATTCATTGGATTAAAGAACAGCAAAAATACTTGGATAATGATTTTCTAGAACTAATTTCTTCGCATATCTTTAAAAAAGTGAATGAATAATTGCAACCTAAGATTACTTAATTACTTAACTGAACGACAGTTAATGAGCGATTCATATAACCTAAAGCAGGAAAAGCTGTGCTAATACTTACGCCTACTTCATCGCCTGCTATTAAGGAAGCTTGAACGATAAACGATGAACTGCTTCTGTTAGCTATCTTAAAAAAGGTAGTAGTGTCGCCAAAAACTGGTATCCCATTGACAGTAATAATAGCGTCAAGATATGGTTGATCCGGATCCGGATTAACAGTGGCTTCAGCGTTAAGAGATATCGTTATTTGAAAAATTCCGTTTTGCCCTACCACTAATCCATTGCCCGACAGGCTAACTGTTACATTTGATAGGGGGCCAACCACACTGAACGGCACAGGTGTAAAGGTTGCCCCAGGTACCTCTACACTAGCTCCTCTTAAGGATCCGTAAGCCAAAACAACTACTCCGGTCGGTCCTGTAGGTCCATCAGCCCCAGTAGGTCCCGTGGGTCCGGTTGTTCCAGTGGCTCCGGTAGCGCCCGTCGACCCAGTGGCTCCATCAGCCCCGGTAGGTCCAGTAGGACCTGTAGGCCCGGTTGTTCCAGTGGCTCCGGTAGCGCCCGTCGACCCAGTGGCTCCATCAGCCCCGGTTGTTCCAGTAGGACCTGTAGGCCCGGTTGTTCCAGTGACCCCGGTAGCGCCCGTGGGTCCGGTTGTTCCAGTGGCTCCAGTAGCGCCCGTCAATCCAGTGGCTCCATCAGCCCCGGTTGTTCCAGTAGGACCTGTAGGCCCGGTTGTTCCAGTGGCCCCGGTAGCGCCCGTCGGTCCGGTTGTTCCAGTAGCTCCGGTAGCGCCCGTCAATCCAGTGGCTCCATCAGCCCCGGTCGGTCCCGTAGATCCATCAGCCCCAGTTGTTCCCGTAGGCCCAGTCGCCCCTGTAGGCCCGGTTGTCCCAGTGGCCCCGGTAGGTCCGGTAGCGCCAGTCGGTCCCGTCACGCCATCAGTACCTGTCGGCCCAGTGACTCCGGTAGGTCCGGTAGCGCCAGTCGGTCCCGTCACGCCGTCATTGCCCGTCGGCCCAGTGACTCCGGTAGCTCCGGTAGCGCCAGTCGGTCCCGTCACGCCGTCATTGCCCGTCGGCCCAGTGGCCCCGGTAGGTCCGGTAGCGCCAGTAATCCCGGTAGCGCCAGTAATCCCGGTAGCGCCGGTAGGCCCAGTGGCCCCTGTCGCCCCCGTCGGCCCAGTGGCTCCGCCAGCGCCCGTGGCCCCGGTTGTCCCAGTGGCTCCGGTAGCTCCAGTAGGGCCAGTTGGACCTTGTAAAGTAGGAGCAGCAAGAGCATATTGCATCTTGGAATTTAGAATAATCTGATTTTGGGCAGCACTATTCAGAATATCAAGCACATTTTTGTTCACTTCAATGATTTCTCCAATACTTGCATTGGGACCGGTTATACCCGGAAGTGTACCCAAAGCATATTGAATTTTTTCACCTTCAGCATTTATTATATGGCTTAATCCTAGTTCCTCTAAAGCTATAGAAGTCAGAATATAATTGATTGCATCATCTCTGTTAATTGGAGGACTTACCTCCGGAAAATTGGGTAATGACATATTTTGGTCTCCTTATGGTATTGCTTATTATTTTATCCTCGTTTTATTATATGTGTATAAATGTAAAAGGTTAGCATCTTTGTAAGTGTCAAACAAGTTAGTATGTAGTTTTTTGAATTCATCTATGTGATTATAACCCTAATTCTAGAAAGTCTTAATGTTCTTAAGTGCCTTAATGGATTAGAGCCTTATATATGGATTCTTTGGCGTTAACTACCCATGAACGCAGTCTTGACCTTTGATTTTTGCGAATCCATGAAGGCAAAGCCAGCGGTCAAACAGTGTTTAACTGGTGCAATACCAATAAAATTGGCATTGAATCTTATTGTTACTGAATGCTGAATATTAAACGGGAAGCATTTGGTGACGGTAAGTATCAAATTAACTAACTATGGAAGGAATCTATTAAGCACTTACGTTGTATAAAAGAGGAGGACTTCCTCAAGTCATTTTATGGCTTGTGGAAGTCCTCTTTAGTAACTGTCAATTATAAAAGTAAATTCTATTATCTTCAAATATCTGGCGGAGCTGGTAAGAGGGTCAATTTAAGAAAATTGTTACATTAAGAGAGTGACGAAACTCTAACAATTGTAAGAGCTGCTTGTATGGAGGTGTTTGGCATAAAAATATCCGCCCCCGTATTATTAACTAATTCTAAGGTCAAAGGGGTTGTCGAAACCACAACCAAAGCAGTACCGGTTACCTGTCCTGATACGATAGGAGATGCCGTCTGAGACACCGTAATATTGTCCAGTTCAAGGTCAAAAGTGATAGTAGGAGATGCTTGGGCCCCATCTGTTGCTACCCACCAATTTACAAGATAGAAGCCGGTTTCGTTTATTATAAACGCTCCAGAACCAAGCACATAAGAAATATTGCCCTTACTTGCCGTAATGCTGTCGAATGGTACAGCATTTCCGTCGTCTAATGTCGTAGTCCCACCAGTAGCCCATTCGGCCTCCATAAGCGTAGAACCGAGGGCTGGCCCGGTAGCGCCCGTGGGACCAGTAGCCCCGTCGGCCCCGGTCGGCCCGGTAGCGCCCGTGGGACCAGTAGCCCCGTCGGCCCCGGTCGGCCCGGTAGCGCCCGTGGGACCAGTAGCCCCGTCGGCCCCGGTCGGCCCGGTAGCGCCCGTGGGACCAGTAGCCCCGTCGGCCCCGGTCGGCCCGGTAGCGCCCGTGGGACCAGTAGCCCCGTCGGCCCCGGTAGGTCCGGTAGCGCCGGTGGGACCAGTAACGCCGTCAGCGCCGGTGGGTCCGGTAGCGCCCGTGGGACCAGTAACGCCGTCAGCGCCGGTCAGTCCGGTAGCGCCCGTGGGACCAGTAACGCCGTCAGCGCCGGTGGGTCCGGTAGCGCCGGTAGGACCGGTAACACCGTCAGCGCCGGTGGGTCCGGTAGCGCCGGTAGGACCAGTAACACCGTCAGCGCCGGTGGGTCCGGTAGCGCCAGTGGGACCAGTAACGCCGTCAGCGCCGGTCGGACCAGTAGCGCCGGTCAGTCCGGTAGCGCCAGTAGGACCAGTAACGCCGTCAGCGCCGGTGGGTCCGGTAGCGCCAGTGGGACCAGTAACGCCGTCAGCGCCGATCGGTCCGGTAGCGCCAGTGGGACCAGTAACGCCGTCAGCGCCGGTAGGACCAGTAACACCGTCAGCACCGGTCGGTCCGGTAGCGCCAGTGAGACCAGTAACACCGTCAGCACCGGTCGGTCCGGTAGAACCCGTGGGACCAGTAACGCCGTCAGCGCCGGTGGGTCCGGTAGCGCCAGTGGGACCAGTAACGCCGTCAGCGCCAGTCGGTCCGGAAGCCCCGTCGGCACCGGTAGGACCAGTAGCCCCGTCAGCACCGGTCGGTCCGGTAGCGCCGGTCGGACCAGTAACACCGTCAGCACCGGTCGGTCCGGTAGCGCCCGTGGAACCAGTAACGCCGTCAGCGCCAGTCGGTCCGGTAGCCCCGTCGGCGCCGGTCGGACCAGTAGCGCCGGTAGGACCAGTAGCCCCATCAGCCCCGGTCGCTCCAGTAGCACCAGTAGGTCCCGTCGCCCCCGTCGGTCCGGTAGGACCGGGAGTATTGGGATCTTCTATCGTAACAATTGCCGAGCCCGGAGTTACGGTAATATCAAGAGTAGATGATTGGAAAGTGATAGTTTCTCCATAACCTACACCAGCTGTTCCTATAGGACCTATAACATTAAAAAGCAGGTCCCCCGGAACAAAGACACCCGTAGGTCCGGTAACCCCGGTAGATCCGGTAGGCCCGGTAATCCCGGTCGGTCCGGTAGCGCCGGTAGGACCAGTAGCTCCGGTAGCCCCCGTAGGTCCAGTAGCCCCAGTTACCCCACCGGAAGGTCCTGTAGGTCCGGTTGGCCCGGTCGGTCCTTGAAGAGTGGGTGCTGCGAGAGCATTTTTCATTTTAGAATTTAAAATAATTTGGTTTTGAGCGGTACTGTCCAAAATACCACGAACATTTTTGTTTACCTCGATGATTTCTTCAATACTCGGATTGGGGCCGGTTATACCCGGAAGTGTCCCCAAAGCATACTGAATTTTTTCACCTTCAGCATTTATTACATGACTTAATCCCAGCTCCTCTAAAGCTATAGAGGTCAGGATATAATTGATTGCATCATCTCTGTTAATCGGAGGGCTTACCTCCGGAAAATTGGGTAATGACATATCTTCATCTCCTTATGGTATTGTTTATTACTTTATCCTCATTTTATTATATGTGTATAAGTGTAAAGTGTTAGCATCTTTTGTCGCTTTAGGTCATATACTAATATATTAGTCATTTGTTTTGTGAAAAGTGAAAGATGTATAGCACTACTCAGGCGCCGGTATAGCGGAGATTTATGAGCAGAAGCCTGTTAGGGCATGAGATCAGTTAATGTATAAAAAGTTAGCCGAAAAGAAAAAAATGATAATTCAGAGAGACTTTTGTATACGTTGGAAAGTGGGAAAAATGGGAGCGATTATAACACAAATCAACTGGGAAATTCCTTGATGCCATTTCTAATAAAATGTAGTATACTTTGATTTATAGAAAGCATGTAGGAACAATAGGCAACATATTTTGTGAGATGTTCATGTATTCAGACAAAAAATATATGCCTTGTCTTTCGACAAGGCATATATAAACCACAAGGCGCGCTACCCAATGGTTTGGGAGACATCATCGTATGGATGATATAACCTGCTTCTACTAAAATATAGCACATAGTTACAAAAAAAGCAAGAAAAAAATTAAGAATTTATAACAAAAAAATAAACTTTTTATTACGAGAGGAAATTTTATTGTGAAATGTATTGTACTTGCAGGCGGTCGTGGGGATCGTCTTTGGCCATTATCGAGAAAAAATTATCCAAAGCAGTTTATTAAGTTGCAGAAAACTCACTCTATGTTTCAAGAGACTATAGCGAGAAATTTACCTTTTTGTGATGAATTTGTAGTGGTTACGAATAAAGAGTATGAATTTATCATAGAAAATCAGCTCAGTGTCTTTCAAGGCTTAACGGAAAGTTGCATTTTTGAGGAACTGGGCCGTAAGACAACGGCGGCAATCATCCTTGCGTGTCTCCAGTTTCCTATGTCTGAAACGGTCCTTGTAGTGCCCACAGACCAGTTGATCGAAGGGGAAGAGTACAAGGAAGCGGTGCTTCGGGCGAAGGAGCTTAGCAAAGACGGGTATCTTGTGACTTTTGGGATGAAAATTGAGGAGCCGGAGGAGCGATTTGGCTACATTCGTTTTTGCGAAGAGGATGTACTTCAGTTTACGGAAAAGCCGGACAGAGCCGAGGCGCTGGAATATCAGAAGAGCGGAGAATATCTGGTAAATAGCGGCACCTTTATGTTCAATGTAGGTAATATGCTTCAGGAACTTAAAAAGTATTCACCTGAGCTGGAGAAAGCATGCAGGAGCGCTTATAAGGCGAGAAAGCATATAAAGAGCCATGTGCTATACACAGAAGGCATACTAAGAACAATACCGGCAGCAGCTATAGAGAAGTCGGTATTTGAGCATACGAAGCGCGCCAAGGTGGTACATTGCAATTTCCGTTGGAAGGATATCGGCAGTCTGGAGGACTTAAAGGCGACGGAGCTGGAGACTGCAGAAGTAAGCAAGCAGGTAGCTTATCACTGTGAGAATACTGAGATTATAAATCAATGCAGCAGAAGCACGGTAGTGGCTAACGAATTGAAGGACATACTGGTGGTAAATACGCCGGATGCTGTTTATATCGGTAAAAAGGGGAAGTCGGACGAGCTTAAGAGCATTATTAAGGAATCTCCTCAGATTGAAGAATTTGTAAAGAATGGCAGAATCATGTACCGGGCATGGGGAAGTTACGAGCTTGTGGTAGACGAAGCGACTTACCGTGTTAAGAAGATTATTATTTATCCGGGAAAAACCATTTATGCGCACAGTCATAAATATCGCAGTGAGCATTGGTCCGTGGTATCAGGAACGGCTAAGATTGAACTGGATGGAACGTGCGGCAGCTTCGGCATGAACGATGTCATCGATGTGGGCCGGAACATGGTGCATCAGGTATCGAATATAGGAATCGTTCCACTCATCATTATAGAAGTGTCTGTGGGAGAAAACGTATCGGAGGAGGATATGGTTTCCATCGACAGCAAAGACCTTACGGAGACTGATTTGGGTTATCAGCTGGAGCCCTACGTTAAGCTCCAGCCATCCTATAAGGACTACCTATGGGGAGGAACAAAGCTCAAGGAGATTTACAGCAAAAATTGTGATTACGATATCATTGCAGAGAGCTGGGAGCTGTCTGCGCATACAGATGGTCAGAGCACGGTCATGAGTGGCCGTCATAAGGGTATGCTTTTTGCCGAGTATCTGGAAAAGGTAGGAAGGGAGAGTCTTGGCTGGAAATGCCAGTCCCTGCCTCGTTTTCCTATACTGATTAAGTTTATAGATGCAAGTGCATCTCTTTCCGTCCAAGTGCATCCTGACGATGAGTATGCGCTGGAAGTGGAGGATGAATATGGAAAGAATGAAATGTGGTATATCGTAGATGCTGAAAAAGAGGCGTACATCTACTGCGGCTTTGTAAAAGAAGTGACAAGAGAAGAGGCAGCTGCACGAATAGAGGACAATACCATAACGGAGATACTGAACAAGATTTCGGTAAAAAAAGGAGAAGTATACTTCATTCCTGCCGGAACCGTGCACGCGATTGGCGGCGGCTTGCTGGTCTGCGAGGTTCAGCAAAGCTCCTCCTGCACATACCGTCTATATGACTATAATCGCAAAGACCGTTTTGGAAATTATCGTGAGCTTCATATTGAGAAAGCACTGGATGTAATAGATTACAAGCAATATATGCCGCAGAAATTTGAAGCAGGGACAGAAAGGTGGGAAACTTATGAATCCCGTTTACTGTGCAGCTGTAAATACTTCGAATGCGTTAAATACACGATAGAAGGCAGTATGGAAATTCCGCTGATAGAAGACTCCTTTCTCTCTTTAATTTGCATAAACGGAAGCGGAAGCGTTGAAATAAATGAATTAGACTATCCGCCCATGAGCTTTTACGGAGGAGAAAGCATCTTTCTTCCTAAGTCGGATAAGATTTGCAGGATAGAGGGCGTTTGCGAAATTCTGATTACAAGAGTATAGAGGTCTTACCGAAGACCTTTATATAAAAATCGCACTTGCGAAACGGCAAGTGCGATACTATTTGTCATTAATCTAAGATAACAGGAATAAATAAATGAGAATGGAGATAGCGAGACTCGAACTCGTGACCTATACGTTGCGAACGTATCGCTCTCCCAACTGAGCTATATCCCCATACACAAGGATAATTATAGCACTTTTGAACGTAAATGCAACTATTTGTTGCGTGAAGTCTTATGGCAGGAAGTTGCCAGGTTACTGTTCACACAGTAGCTTAACACTTGCGGTTAAGCTACGTAAGAATATGATTCAAGAGATGATTCCTGCTTCGCGTAGCGAATCTGCATGCAGAAATCATGCGTTACTGTGAACGGAGTGAACAGTAACAGCTGCCCGTCATTTTCCCAAATAGGAAAGAAATAGTGACTGAAGCCAAAGCCCCAAGTCACTATTTCTTTCCCCCTTTACAAAATTTATTATAAAACGACAGAGACTTTATTGTAAAGTGTAATCCATCGCGCAAAGCTGCATGAATCTGGGCTTGAAGCGAGGTGGTATCTGGCGACCGGCAAATGTACGTGCCCGCTATGGCAATGCATATAAAACAAAAGGGGAAAACATAGATAATAAATATCAAGAAACATAAAAATGATGTGTTTCGCCTTGCGGTTAATATTGAGAAAGAAACTGTAAGTAGGATATTGGAACGAATAGAAGCAGATGTTACAAGTTTCTTGTCGCAGATAGAAAAAGAATTGATTGATGTGAAAAAATTGGGAATACAAGGAGTTACATATCAAGAAGTTCTTGAAGAAATTAGAAATTATTATGGGTTAAAGTAAAGAAAATTTACCAATTATCTCGAGCAGAAAATATAAAGTTTTTCTCTATTTTTCCCCCTTTTACAAGAGATATTATAAAACGACATAACCTTTTTGGTAAAGTGTAATCCATCGCATAATTTTGCATGAATCTGTGCTTGGAATCGGATGTCTAATTTTGTTTTTGGTTCCACTTTCCTCTTCTATATATAGAAATACCCCCATATAAGAATTGTTATATTTCAATATCCTATATAGGGGTAACATATCAATCTGCCAAGGGAACTTTTGTGACATTTCTCTATCTTATCATTTATTCATCATTCAAACCCGTCAAACTCATCGTTATCAAAGGCCTTCTGCTTCGTGTCCCCTTTCTCATCCTGCTCTTTCAGCTTCTTCATTGAAATAATCTTACCGGTCTTTTTAGCATTAACCTCCGGTTCGTGATAATCGTCGATGAAATCGTCTTCTCCGTCTTCATCATACACTTCATTTTTTGAATCATCTTCGCTTTCGGAATCAATGGGGGAATCGTCCTCATAATCCTCCTCCCTCTTTCTGAAAAAGAAGAATGCAGTAACTCCAACAGCAGCGCACACCAGAATGATTACGACAATAACAGCAACCGTTCTTGGGCTTATATTGCCGCCTGCCGCCTCCGGAACGTTTTGCGCATCTGTGTCAGCCGCCTCAGTATCTGCGGCGTTGCCTTCGCCTATGGACGCATCATCGACAGATACCAGCTCAGCCATAGAGGTGTCACTGATAATAACAACATAGTCGGAAGCATGATGGAAGGTAAAGGAGATATCTCCTGTTTCAGTGACCTCTACCGCATCCATGAACTCCAGCTTGCCGGCCTCCGGATTATAATAGAATAAGTTCGCCATCCGTCCGGCGTTGTCCTTTGCTGTGTTAATAGTAAGTATCGGTGTGAAGTCAAAGGTGCCGTCATGAGACAGGGACAGCTCGATGATCGTATTGTTTTCATCGTTCCCCTTCGCAGCATCTAAGAGTCCGGAAGGGATGTTTCCTGCGCCTACCGTTACGCCCATATCGATACCGGTAGCTTCATCAGCTACGATATTGCTGCCGTTAATAGTCCAACTTATGCTGTTGCCCATGTTAAGTACTACATCCACATCTTGTCCGCGAATGGAGGAAATGGATTCCTCGTACAAAACGGTATTATTTTTCATATCGATAGTTGCACGTCCGCTTGTCTCATCCGCTTTTGAGGAGGAACTGTTTCCTTTGGAGGTCGTCGTTTGGCCGGAAGAGCCGGTAGTCGATGAGCCTTGTGAGGAGGAAGTGCCCCCTGACGAACTGCTGTCTGCAGGTGAAGTAACAGTAGTGCTTTCGGAACTGGTTCCCGTACTGCCTGTATTGGAGGTTTCAGTAGTCGTTGTAGTCTGTGCAGCCGTAGTCGTTGGTGCCGCAGCAGTACCGGAAGGGGAGGAACCTGACGAATTGTTCTGTACCTCGGTATAGCCGCAGCGAGTGCAGGTTCCGTTCACCATGTTATGGCCGAGAGCAGGAATGTCCTCGGTATAAGTACTGCCGCAGGAACAGGTGTAGGTTTTGGTCCCGTTTTCCGTACAAGTAGCAGCTTTCGTCACCGATGACGTATAGCTGTGAGTATGGCTGGCCGGCAGTTTAGCAATGATTTCCGTATAACTGTCACCGCACCGGATACACGTATAGGTACGGATGCCTGTTTCAGCGGCAGTAGCCTCCTTGGTTACCGTAGAGGTGTAACTATGGCCCAGGGCGGGAATATCCTCCGTGTAAGTATCGCCACAGGAGCAAAGATAGGTTTTTACACCTTTTACTGTACAAGTAGCTTCCTTTGTTATCGTAGCCGAATAATTGTGCTTGTGGGTGGAAGGCAGTTTGTCGATGACTTCCGTGTAGGTATCACCGCATACGCTGCACGTATAAGTGCGGATGCCGGTCTCTGTCTCCGTAGGCTGTTTCGTTACGGAAGATGTATAAAGGTGTCCTGTTGCAGGAACTGTCCTCGTTTCCTTATAGCCGCATACATGGCAGGAACGGGAATCTGTGCCTGATGTTGTACAGGCAGCAGTTGTTATATGTTCCCATTCACCGAAGGTGTGAGTGGTGCATTTGGTAATAGGAACGGCGTTTACGATAATCGGAATGTCAATGCCCGTTACCGTATTATAGTTAGTGGCATCTGGATTATAGGAGGCCTTGTAGGAAACAGTTCCTTCCTTAAGGACGGTAGTGGGCGTATCCCATGCAAAGCCCGCAGGCAGTGTAACAGAAGCAAGTGTATTGCCAGCTACAGTCTGAAGACCGGCAGGAATGATATAGGTAGGAGTACCCTTCGCAACGGTTAGGGTAAGGATCTTGTTTATCGTATTATACTTTCCGGTGTCGGAAGGCGTGAATGTAGCCGGATAACCGGAGTTCGTAACCGCAGGAACCGTAGCCGGAGCATCCCAGGTCCAGCGGTCAGGAAGTACGATATTGCCTAAAGTCAGAGTTGGACTGTAGGTTACGCTGCCTAAGGACGGTACGGTATAGGCAGGATCGACCTTCTGTACGGTTACCGTGCAGGAGGCTGTAGAGCCGCCAGGTACAGTAGCGGTAATTGTTGTCGTTCCGGGATACAGTGCTGTCACAGTGCCGTTCACATCCACAGAAGCGATGGATGGATTCGTGCTGACAAAGGTAACGGTGGATGCCGCGACTTTAGTATTATCTACAAAGACATTCAAGGAAGAAGTCGTGTCGGCTGCCAAAGTGAGAGCAGTATCATACAAAGTTACGGTCTTTAATTCACTCGGCTTTATACAGGCGCTGCCAGGCATATCGTTGTATACTGGTATTCGGAATGTAAATGCATTATTTGCAGAACCCGCATTAGTATAAGCCTTTTTTAAATTTAAAGCCTCGGAAGAAGGAGCCGCTATATTCTGCATATATTGATTGTTGTATCTGTTGTTAGTGGTCACATTAAACTTTTGCAGGTATAAAGTATCTTGGCCTTTTAGTATGTAGTGATTGGATACGATAGAAGCGCCTCCCTCCAGAGAAAGAGAACGGCTTGTCCAGCCATAGGATCTCGCTTTTGTCAATCCGTTCGTGATGACTGCGGTGGCGCCTTTGCCGGTGGCACCAATATTGAAATAATTGTAAAGTCCTTCGTAGCCGGGATAGTTACCGGATATTAAACTGGATTTACCTGCTGTCCCCTGCTCCTGCAGCACTCTGGAGGCGAGGTGGAAAGGACTCACTTTCAGCTTTTGCCCAATGGAGGTAAAGACCTGAGAGTAAGACGATTGCTCGGACGCTGAAAGAGCACCCGACATAAAGGAGCTGTTAAGCATGCTCTGTACAGCAGCTTCGGTATGATAAGTCGCATTATAGGTCAATAATTCGAACTGGAATATGTAATCGCTGTTCAGAAAGTTTCGCGGATCCATATAATAAGCGAGGATTCCGTCGGTAGGATAAGACCAGCTGCTATCGTAGCTTCCATTTTTCCATGCAATATTTGCAGTAGAGGAAATCAAACTTTTGTCTTTCGTATTTTCAGAGGCAATCACACTGCTCCAATCAAGTCCTGTATTCATCGCTACAAAGGTCCAGTTCGGATGTTCCGTTTTCAGTGCGGTAAGTGCTTCCTGATAATGTGCGGGAAATGCGCTGATGTCGGCAGAGACCATAGTTGCAGAAGCGTTCTGTATGCTGAAGGACCTTAATTTTGAGACTCGGGTAGTCACATATTTTGATTCCCAGGAAAGCAAATCCTCATCGGAATAAGCGAGATTCTTCCGTTCAACATACCCATTATATGAGGTACCTCCGTAGGTAAGAGATACCTGATACCATATATTCTTTTGACTGTCTTCACCCACTCCGGTAATCGATACGGACTGTCCGCTGTAAACGGTAACTGCTGTAGAGGATCGGCTGTAGGGGCTTTGTTTAATATCGTAGGAATCGCTAAGGTAGACGAGGGCGAGAATCTCCTTGCCCTGAGCCAGCGTAGTCAACTCCGCCTTTGCATTCTCAGCATCCGACAGATAGACGGTGGCCTTCGCTGCATTCACACTGACGCTGATATGAGGAACATCCTTCGCAGGGTCCAGCGCAGGGGATAAAGAATATAAGGCTTGATCCCAGGACGGGATGAAGTCATAGGTTTCGTAGTCGGTATTATCATAATCCGAGCCGCATGTCCACATAATGGGAATGTCAATAGGAGTCTCAGTGGAATCCAGATAGACGGATAAACTTTGAGGCAGCATAGCGGTTATGGCAGACAGCTCAGGTCTGTCGTTGAAGCTTAAGCCGGAAATATCGGAAGAAAGCTCCTTAAAAGAAGTGATAAGGGGCAGCGCTCCGGCAGTGGCAGCTTCAGTTGCGTAAACGGGCAATGAATTTCCCAATAGGGCAATCAATGTCATAATAAGAACGGAATGCTGAAGTTTTTTTCGTTTGAATTTCATTTTATTTCTCCCTGCTACTTTGGTAATTTTGTATAATTAGCCTATTATGATAAATATACTATATTATACCAAAATCATTATGTCAACCATAACGGGACGAAAATCCACGAATTTACGCAAAAAAGAAAGAAAAAGAGAGTAACATAAATCAAATGCAGAGTAACGTTTTCGAGGGAGTAAATTTACATGCAAAGATTTTGTATTGCAGAAATCATGCGTTACTGAGAACGGAATGAACAGTAACAAATTAATATTTTCAATAATATTTGAAAAAAAGATATAATAATGGTAAAGTATTATATTATGACTTTTAAAGAGGTTTCTTTTTTATGAGTGAGAAGCGAATGAAGTTTCTGAATACACATGTTGACAATTTAACGATGGAAGAAGCGGTAAGAGAAGCCAAAAGGCTTATTCTGAAAGGTAAGAACAGTTATGTTGTCACGCCGAATGTGGATCATATTGTAAAAATAGAACATGACGGGCTGTTCCGTGACATATATGAAAAGGCTGATTTGGTTCTGACGGACGGAAAGCCTCTTATTTGGATGTCCAGATGGATGGGGACGCCGATTAAGGAGAAGATTTCCGGTTCCGATTACTTTCCGGAGGTATGCAGGATGGCCGCGCAGGAAGGTTTTTCGGTGTTCCTGTTAGGAGCCGCCGAAGGAGTTGCCAAGAAAGCGGCCATTAATCTCATGAAAAAGTATAAAAATCTTAAGATTGCCGGAGTATATTCTCCGAGCTACGCGTTTGAGAACGACGTGGAGGAGATTTCTTATATTATAAAGAAAATCAACGCGGCGAAGCCGGATATTCTCTGTATCGGCTTGGGAACACCCAAGCAGGAGAAATTCTATCATCGCTACAAGGAGCAGCTGAAAGTGCCGCTTACATTGCATATAGGAGCCACTATCGACTTTGAGGCCGGGGTGGTAAAACGAGCTCCTAAGTGGATCAGCTATGTAGGACTGGAATGGTTCTACAGACTAGTAAAGGAGCCGAGGAGATTATATAAGCGCTATCTATTAGAGGACGTGGAGATATTCCCCATTTTCCTGAAATATAGAAAATATGGAAGCGGAAGTAAGGTAAGTGCAATCCAGCCGGAGACCTGCAGCATATTGGGCGTGGACATTGCGGTAACGAATATGCGGTCCGTAATCGGTTATTTGACCAAGAATCTGGAGCGGCTGCGAGGTGAATATGTGTGCGTATCCAACGTGCATACTACTGTAATGGCATATAACGACGAAGCGTATTGCCGGATACAGAACGAGGCGGCTTTAGCAATTCCTGATGGAAAGCCATTGTCTCTCATGTGCAGGCTGCGGGGATATAAGGATGCCCAGCGCGTGGCAGGCCCTGATTTAATGCCCGAGATATTGAAGCTGTCGGAGGAAAAGGGATATCGGCATTATTTTTATGGAAGTACGGAGGAGACGTTGAATTCCCTGGAGGCTAATCTCAGGGAGCGTTATCCAAGATTAAATATTGTAGGAATTTATTCACCTCCTTTTCGAAAGTTGACACCGGAAGAGGATGCTGAAATCATGGAGAAAATAAGTCTGACAAAGCCCGATTTCCTTTGGGTAGGATTGGGAGCGCCCAAGCAGGAGCGCTGGATGTATGAACACAAAGGAAAGGTCGATGCAGTTATGCTGGGCGTAGGTGCGGCTTTCGATTTCCATGCAGGAACGGCGAAACGTGCACCGAAATGGATTCAGGAATTCTATTTGGAATGGCTGTACCGCCTGATTCAGGATCCGAAGCGCTTATTGAAGAGATATGTGCGCTCCAACATACAGTTTATATGGCTGATACTTACGGGACGATGACCCATTAGGCAGGCAAAAACAAATACGGGAGAGCATCTATGAAGCGATTGGATGAAAATAAGGTTTATTTGATTACCGGTGGCTAAAGCTTCATCGGTTTTCATTTGTCAAAAAGTCTGCTTAAAAAGGGGATAACGGGTCATCAGCCTCAAAAAAATGGACGATTATTACGAGGTTTTGCTGAAGAAAGTGCATCTTGCTATTTTAGAAAAATATGAGCATCATATATATTTGTAAGCGTGATTTAGCGGATAAGGAAGAACTGCTCTCTTCGTTTGAAAAAGAGCGACCGGATACGGTTATGGAAGATGGATTAAAAAATTTACGGATTGGTTTAAGGAGTATTATGGATATTAAGAAGCTATTTGAAGAAGTTTTGCACTTTGGCATAATAGGGGTTATTAACACTTTACTGGGGTTTTTCCTTATCATGGTTTTTTATAACGTTTTGCATCTGAATTATTGGGTGGCCAGCGCGACCTCTTATGTGATTGGAAGTGTTTTTTCCTATTTTGCCAATAAGAAGCTTACCTTTAAGGTTCAGGAGAACAGCAGAGAATATGTGATTAAATTTGCACTCAATATTGCGATATGTTACCTTCTTGCTTATGGCGTAGCCAGACCGTTAGTAAGAAGTGTACTGAGTGAATATTCGCAGACAATTATAGAAAATGTGGCAATAGTAATGGGAACGGGAATTTTTATTGTTTTAAATTTTATAGGACAAAAGTTTTTTGTATTTAAAGGTAAAGATAAAAATATCGTTAGCTCACAGAATGGAATGGAAAGCAAATGAAAAAAGTAAAGTATTTGATACTGGGAGCAGGCCCGGCGGGACTGGCATTTGCAAATCGGTTAAAGCAAATGGGCGAGGAATCCTTTCTCGTCTTGGAAAAAGAAGAAGAGGCCGGCGGCTTATGCCGCAGCTCCCAGGTGGACGGTTCTCCGCTGGACATCGGCGGCGGACATTTTCTCGACGTGAGAAGGCCTGAGGTGGTGGACTTCTTATTCGGTTTTATGCCAAAGGAGGAGTGGGATGCGTACGAACGTGATTCAAGGATATCCTTTGACGGGAGCTTCATTCATCATCCCTTCGAAGCTAATATATGGGAGATGAAGCCGGAGAAGCAGAAGGAATATTTGGACTCCATCGCGGATGCAGGCTGCAATAGGGGCGCGGCGATGCCGGGGGAGTTTGTGGATTGGATTTATTGGAAGCTGGGGCAGAAGATCGCGGAAGATTACATGCTTCCATATAATGAGAAAATGTTCGGCGACAACTTAAACGCCTTGGGAACCTATTGGTTGGAGAAACTGCCTAACGTTTCCTACGAGGAGACAAAGCGCAGCTGTGAAGAAAAAAGGGCTTATGGCAAACAACCTGGACATGCACAGTTCTATTATCCGAAAAAGTACGGCTACGGAGAGCTTTGGCTCAGAATGCAGGAGACGATTAAGGATAAGCTTATGCTTGGTGTGGCTGTAAACGGACTTAGCTTAACGGATAAAACAGTATCTTGCACAGATGGAAACAGCTATGCCGGAGAAAATATCATAACCACCATACCGTGGATGGAATTTTCACGGATCGAAGGAATGTCTGAGGAAATGAAAGCGGATATCGGAAGGCTGAAATATAGCTCTATACAGACTGAATACAACCCCGAACGGCTGGATACTCAGACACATTGGATTTATTACCCCCAGAGGGAGATTTCCTATCATAGAATATTGGTGCGGCATAATTTCTGTCCGGACTCAAAGGGCTATTGGACAGAGACAAACAAGGAGAGAATCCTGCCTGCGAACGGAAGGTTCCGGTACATGAATGAATATGCCTATCCGTTAAATACAGTGGATAAGCCAAGGATTATGGAGCAGTTGTTAGCTTATGCGAAAAAGGAGAGGGTTTACGGCCTCGGCAGATGGGGAGAGCATGAGCATTACAATTCTGACGCTGTTGTGGAGCTTTCCATGAAGCTGGCTGAAGAGCTTTTAGAAAGGGATGGCAATTCGTATGAACCGTGATGCTTTTGATATAAAGAACGAAAATTTTAGGAGAATTATTTTTTATTTCTTAATCGTATCTTCCTTTTTGATGATTTTTATTTATAATATGTTTACTCCGGCGATGACCGATGATTTATCCTATGGGAAAATCGTTGCGGGTGCCAGTTCCTTCCTCGACTTGATCAGGCAGGAGATGCAACAGTATGCAACGTGGACGGGAAGAAGCGTCAACCATATGATACTCCGAACCTTCTTAACGGGAGATAAATGGATTTTTAATATCTTCAACAGTATGGCGTTCGTGGCGCTTACGCTTTTTATGTATTACAACATTGAGTTTAAGAAAAAATACGACGTTTTCGTATATCTTCTTATCAACCTTTTTCTCTGGACGTTTTCGGTGTCCTTTGCCCAGACGGTTCTGTGGGAAACGGGAGCCTGCAATTATTTGTGGGGGAGCACGATCATCCTCGGTTATGTTTCAGCATTTCGCTATTGCCTGAAAAAGAATTACAGAGATTCACAGCAGACAGCGCCGGCAATCGGCTTATTCCTGGTGGGAATCGCGGCGGGCTGGTGCAATGAGAATACCTCCGGCGGCTGCATTTTGTTGACACTTATATGGATCGGCTTTTATTTCTGGGAGAAGAAAAAGGTGCGTCTCTGGATGATGAGCGGGGTGACGGGAAATATAATTGGCTTCCTCTTTATGATACTGGCGCCGGGAAATGCTAACAGGCAGCAGTATATGGAAGAGGAGCATACGGGACTTCTTGCTATCGCTTCCAGATGGCTGAAATGCAATCTGGCGATTCGAAATCACTTCTTTATCCTTCTGGCAATCTGCATTGCAGTGTTTGTTCTCGTCAGACTGCAGCAGACCCAGTGGAAGCGCAGCAAGAACATGCTTATCTTTTTCCTTGTTTTTATAGCCACCTGCTATGCATTGGTACTGACTCCTGAACCGGTCGCAAGAGCTTATTTTGGAGCCGGCATTTTTCTCATGATTAGTTGTATTCAGGGGATTGTCGATGTGTCGGACAAGGACTTGTATTTGAAGGCGCTGAAAATTGGAATAACGGCGATCTTTACCCTTTCGTTCCTCTTTACGTATATGGACAGCGGGGCGAATCTGGTAAGAATTTATAGAGAGAGTGAGGAGCGATTTGCCTATATCGAAGAGCAGAAGGCATCAGGCAATATGGACATCACCGTACCTCTGCTTCGCCCGGCCTTTGAGACGAAGTACAGCGACGCTTACAATTCCGAGCTCTGTGAGGATAGCGGTTACTGGGTAAACGTCGCATATGCTACTTATTATGAGGTGAATAGTGTCTCGGCGGTGCCAAGGGAGAATTGGGAACAATTAAAGTAAAAATAATATCGTGCGCAGGAGCTTGTACACAGAGGCGAAGAATACGGGTGCATCCGGCATAAGTGTAGTCTGGAACTTGCTTAAGGAAGCCATCCAGAACCCTGCAGCGATAAACATATAAGGATGTTTGTGAAAGCAGGTTCGAAGCTCGGTAAGTCCTGCTAAAACCACAGCATCCTTTTTTGCAGCCAGAAGGACGATTTGCAATGCCTGAACCGTAAGAAAAGCGCCAAACCACCGTCCCCAGTCTATGGCAAGCAGGAACGCCGGGACGAAGCACAACTGGCTTAGTAAAAACAGTGAATATTTTAATTTCTCAGCACCGGCCGCTTTTAAGATGCGATTCCAAAGGTAACCGTAGATAAGAGCTAAGGGGGACAGAAGAAAGATGGTCACTGCGCCGTAGCGAATACGTTCCGGGAGCTGGTTTAGCATAAGCTCGTAAAAGGCAGTGTCGATGGTGCAAAAATATTCATAACGGAGCGCTGTTTCATTTACATTCAAGTCCGTTCTGGAGGACAAAAGTGCGGTAAGATCACCTAATGTGCCGGTGTTAAGATGAGAGAAAACCTGCAGATAAACAAAAGCTACACACAAAAGAAAAAGGCCTTGGATTCCCAGAACAAAATCGGATTTTCTGCACTTTTCCGAGACAGTATCCACAAACATAGTAAATAAAAGAGGCAGGAAAATAAACATAAATACTTGGTGAACGCACAGAGCTATAAGGCCGATAACTGTAAAGGAAATCAGCCGCATTGTCACAGAAGATATTTTTATGTAAAGAATGGCTGCAAAAACGGTCAGTATAATGAGATATAGGTCAAACCGCCCCATATTCTCGCTGGTCCACAAGTAGGCAGGAGAGCCGGGGCCCAGCAAATAAAGTGCGATGAGAAGGAGTAAGGCCGTATTTGCAGGCAGTTTGTCTGTCCTTCTTAACGCGGAGCCGAGAACGTAGGAAAGCAGCATCAGGAATACGATAATGGAGCAAAATACAAAGGTATATGCGCTTTCCGCAGGCAGATAGTCGGGATAAAATAAACGAAGCAGTGACCCGATAAGAAGCCTGGAATCGAAGCCAAGGGAATAGTCCATGACATACCAGCCGCTGTTCCAATCGTGAAGCGCGGACGGCGCCGAACTAAGAAAGGAGAGAAGAAGGAAGAGAAAAATGCAGCCTTCTCTCCGGAAAGAGTAACATTTAGATAAAATTTTATGAATAAATACTTTACTTTTTGTGGTGCTTATCATGTGTATACCTCCGGTATTTTATAAAATTAACTGTAACACACCTCATTTCGTTTGACAATTCGGTTTGTATGAAGTTGGAAGTTTTTGACATTAGACGTAGCATGTATTAATATTGTGTAGGAAGATTGAAAGAATTTTGAAGGAGTACAAGGGGTACGATGATAAAGATAAAAAAGAAGCTTGTTGACAATAAGCCGGTATGGATTTGCGCGCTGCTGGGAGCGGTAGTATTTGTATTGATTTACGGCGTACATATTTTGAATCCCTGTTATACGGACTGGCTTATGACCAGCGAAGACGGAGATTTGACTCAACATTATCTCGGCTGGAAGTTCTTTCGGCATGCGGGCTGGAAATTTCCTTTTGGACTCATCGATACGATAGCATATCCCAATATGACCTCGGTTATCTTTACCGATTCTATCCCGCTTTTCGCAGTGTTTTTTAAAGCGATTCGATTTATGCTGCCGGCACAATTCCAGTATTTCGGATGGTTCGGTCTCTTATGCTTCATGCTTCAGGGGGGGATCGGCGCGGTTCTCGTGAAGAAATATTTGAAAAATGATTTTTTGGTAGTGCTTGGTGGGATGCTATTTATACTGAGTCCCGTATTTATTGACAGAATGTACTGGATGACGTCTCTTTCCGCTCATTTTTTGTGTCTCATGGCGCTTACGTTTATCGTATATTATGACGAAGTATTCGGCAAGACGAGGAATGCGATGATTGCCTGGGCAATGTTAGGAGCGTTGTGCGCAAGTATTCACATATATTTTCTGCCCATGTGCGGAATTATCCTTCTCGGATTTACGCTGATCGACTTCGTAAGAGGAAGGAAGAAGTGGAAAGTGCTGCTGCCGCTTTTGTCCTACATAGGATCAGCATCGGCTGTGGTTTTCCTCTTAGGAGGCTTCGGCTCAGGAATGCAGGCCGGGAACGACGGAGTAGGGTACTACAGTTTTAATTTGAATGGATTCTTTAATCCCCAGGGATGGTCAGGTTATTGGAAGGACATGCCTTATACGGACAGCCAGTACGAGGGCTTCGCATACTTGGGACTTGGAATTTTGGTGTTGCTTTTCCTCTCTTTTGTTTTATGGCTGGGAAGTATAGCGATAAAGAAGGTGCGGATATCCATATGGATGAAGGAGCATGTTCAGGGACTTTCCTTTGCACTTATCATCATGGTCACACTCATTGTATCGGCTTCCAATATCGTAATGTACAACGACAAGGTATTATACGAGCTGCCCGTTTCCGGCTTTATTTATAAAATGTGGAGCGTTTTCCGGGCTACAGGGCGTCTAATATGGCCGGCAGTATATCTCCTTGTGCTCGGTGCAGTATGCATGGATATAAAGACGATAGGCAAGCGGACGAAAGGGCTTTTGCTGACATTCTGCCTGCTTTTACAGATTGCGGATATCAAGGGAATGCTGGCACAGAAGAATGAGGTATACAATAAAGTAAATAGCTATCAGACTTTATTGCCCTCGGAGGCTTGGAGAATGCTGGCCGAGGAGACGGATGCAGAGCATATATGCTTCGTATCGGATGTGGCAAATAACAGGAAGCTGCTATTTTCTTTCGGCGATTATGGGTCGAATTACGGGCTGACCCTAAGCAATTTTTATTTTGCCCGTTCTATTGGGGATAAGGAGCGGATAGCTAGGGATGAGGCCCTTCAGGAGCTTCCTGCAGATACCGTTTTTATCTTTTTCAAAAATGAAGCGCAGAAATGTCTGAATTACGGGATAAACTATTATGAGATAGATGGATTGATCGTCGGATGCAGTGTTCCCCTCGGGGATATGCAGACCATTACAGAGAAAGACCTGACCACATACCGTTATGAGCTTGAAAGTGGCCAGTTCATGAATAACGGAGAGGTCGTGGACGGCACATGGAACATACATTCCTATGGAAATACTTATGGACCGTATCTGAATGCTGAGGCGGGAAAATATAAGGTTACGGTAATGGGAGGTAATCTTGTATCTACAGATATAAAATGCTATTATAGCGGCGGAGATAAGAATCTCGAACCGCAGAATGTAATTCTAGGGGATACGCAGATAACCTATGAGGTGGAACTTTTAGAGCACGCAGAGGATTTGGAATTCGCCTTGTGGAATATAGGCGGTGCGGATATGATCGTTTCCGATATCATCATTGAAAAGGAATAAAAATAAAGGGTAGAAGATTAGTATGAGGAAGGTATATGATAAGGTTATTATAGGGGCAGGATTGTATGGAATGTATGCAGCGTTATACTGCGCCAAAAAGGGCGAGCAGATTTTAATCCTTGAATGTGAGGATGCTCCGTTTAAAAGAGCTACGTATATTAACCAGGCAAGAGTTCACATGGGGTATCATTATCCGAGAAGTATTTCAACAGCAGTAAAATCGGCCGGGTATTTCAGACGGTTTGCGGAAGAATTCGATTTTTGTATTTACTCGTCATTTCAGCAGATTTATGCTACTTCGGCACAGTATTCATGGACTGATGCGAAGCAGTTTACCGCATTTTGTGAAGCGGCATGCATTCGCTGTGAGGAAATGCCGGTGTCGAGATATTTCAGGGAAGGTCAGTGCGACGGAGCATTTCTGACGGAGGAATACACTTATGATGCGATGCTCTTAAGAGATTTTTATGTGAAAGAGCTGGCCGGACAAAGCAAAGTCGAAGAAATATACGGTGCGAAGATAGAAAGCATAAGAAAAAGTGGAGACAAGTTTGAAGTAAGCGTAAAGAACAGAGGATGCTTTGAAACCGAATTTGTATTAAATGCTACTTATGCTTCGGCCAATCAGATATTGCGATTGCTTCAGCCGGAAAGTGAAAGCAAAGAGCTTTTTGACATTAAATATGAATTATGTGAAATTATTCTTTGTAAGCCGGGAGATAAGTTGAAGGATGTTGGAATTACGGTAATGGATGGCCCTTTTTTTTCCATTATGCCTTTTGGGAAGACGGGGTATCATTCTTTGACGTCGGTAACGTTCACCCCCCATGTAACCAGTTATGACAGATTACCTGTTTTTTCCTGTCAGAAGGAATTGGAATGCAGCGAAAATCAGTTGATAAATTGTAACGAATGTGAGAATAAACCGCCCACTGCATGGCAATATATGGATCATTTAGCAAGAAAATATTTAAAGGATGAATATCAATACGAATATGTAGATTCTTTGTTTTCTATGAAACCGATTTTGAAATCTTCTGAGGTGGATGATTCGCGGCCGACAAAAATCCGGATAGATTCGGAAAAACCATACTTTGTTAGCGTATTATCGGGAAAAATCAATACGGTGTATGATTTGGAGGAGCTTTTATAATGGAAAAAAAAGAAAGCAAGTTTATATCTATTGTTGTGTACGTACATAACGACAGCTCGAATATAGTTCGTTTTTTTGAGCAGACATTGCGGGTATTTATGAATACCTTTGAGAAATATGAAGTTATTTGTGTGAATGATTCATCGGTAGATGATGGTATAGAGATATTAAAAGAATATTTTTCACACTGTGAAGAGAATAATATAATAAATATCGTGCATATGAGTCATTTTCAAGGATTGGAAGCGTCAATGAATGCAGGAAGGGATCTGGCAATCGGTGACTTTGTATACGAATTTGACGATATGAACTGCGATTATGCTCCTGAGCTTATCGTGAAGGTATATAAAAGGCTGCTGGATGGGTATGATATCGTCTCTACCAGTTGTAAAAGTCGAATTAAGCTGACCTCGAAGTTGTTTTACTTTTTTTATAACCTGACCAGTTGGTCAAAGAATAAAATCGGTCCGGAAACATTTCGAATTCTATCCAGAAGGGCAATTAACAGAGTGAATACGCTCGGTACCTATATTCCTTATAGGAAGGCGGTATATATGAATTGCGGTTTAAAAACGGATACGATATATTATGAGGATATCCGAAAGAGCGGAAGAGCGCGGAATAAGACAAATCGAAATGAGCGCACAAGTCTTGCAATGGACTCTTTTATTTATTTTACTAATGTACTGGAGAAAGCGGCATTACTGATCAGCGGAGCGTTTTTAATTTTTTCTTTTGGTGTTCTGATTTACATTATCAGTTCCATTTTTAGTTCGTATAAGCCGGTGGAAGGTTGGATATCCACTATGGGATTTCTTGCATTCGGTTTTTTTGGCGTATTTATTTTACTCGCGATTATTTTGAAGTACCTATCGGTACTATTGAATCTCATATTTAAACATCAGAGGTATTTAGTGGAGTATGTGGAAAAGATCTCAAAAAGGTAAAGGCAGTGAAGGAGCTGAAAATGGATATTACTATTTTATTTCCGGTATTGAATGAGAAACGCAGACTTAAAAACGGTATTGTTACGACAGTTGAGTATTTGCGAGAAAATTGCAATGTGCCGTGCAAGCTTATGATTTTAGATAACGGATCGACAGATGAAACACCTGAAATTGCAGAGGAACTTTGTAAAATGTATGAAGAAGTAACATATGTGAGGGTGGAAGAACGCGGGGTTGGAGTGGCTTTCAGAGAAGGTATAAAGAGAAACACCAGTGATATTGTGGGGTATATGGATATCGACTTATCCACGAATATTAAACATCTGGGAGAGGCCATCCGCATTTTTGAGAACAGAGAGGATGTAGAATACATTAATGGCACAAGATTCAGCAGACAGTCGGATACACAAGGAAGGAAATGGTATCGGAAAATCACATCAAAAGGCCTTCTGATACTTTTAAAAAGTATTTTAAAAATGAAATCCACTGACGCAGTCTGTGGTTTTACTTTCATGCGTAAAAGAGTAGCAGACGAATTAATCGAAGTATCGGGGAATGAGAACGGGTGGTTCTATACGGTTGAAATGCTGCTCCGCGCAGAGAGGGGAGGCATACGTATCATGGATATGCCGGTGGAATGGCAGGAGGATTATAATACTACGGTAAAGTTATGGAAAACGATAAGAAATTATCTAATGCAAATAAAAAGGCTCTACAGGGAATTTAAGAAAGAGGACAAAGCAAATGCTAAAAAGAGTTGATTTAGGGAGAAATTATAGAAATCATAAGGACGAGTATATGAAGGCGATAGAGGAAGTCTGCGAAGAAACGGCTTTTTCAGGAGGAAAGTTCGCAGATAAGTTCGATCAGGAATTTGCAGAATATATTGGGGTCAGAGCGGCAACGGGAGTGGATAACGGAACATCCGCCATTCAGCTTGCGATGCTGGCACTTGGTATCGGTCCCGGAGATGAGGTCATTGTTCCTGCAAATACTTATATCGCTACCGCATGGGGAGTTACCTATACCGGAGCGATTCCGGTTTTTGTAGATTGTACTGAGGATACATGGGAAATTGATCCTGCAGCCATTGAAAAAAGGATTACGGAAAAAACGAAAGCGATTATCGGCGTACACCTTTATGGACAGCCCTTCGAATTTGGGGAGGTAAAGGAAATCGCGGACAGGCATGGTTTGTATGTGGTGGAGGATTGTGCGCAAGCCCATAATGCCAGATATGAAGGAAGAATGGTGGGAGGCCTTGGTGATATCGGATGCTTTAGCTTTTATCCCGGAAAGAACCTTTATGCTTTTGGAGAAGCGGGCAGCGTGACATCGAATAATAAGAAATATATAGACTACATCGACATATTAAAGAACCAGGGATGCAAGGTGAGATATTACCACGATGTAGTGGGATATAACATGCGCATGGAAGGAATTCAGGGAGCTGTTCTCAGCGTTAGTCTGAAGTATTTGGATGAATGGACACGCAGAAGGCAAGATATTGGGTATCGTTATCTGAGAGGGATAGTTAACCCGATGATCAGAAGGCAGGAACACCCTGGCAATACCGAATCAGTGTTTCATCTATTTGTCATTACCGTACCGGATGCAGAAGACTTTCTTCGTTTTATGGATGAGCGGGAAATTGAATGCAATAGGCATTACCCGGTGCCCTGTCATTTACAGCAGGCATATGCGCACTTGAACTATCGAAAAGGAGATTGTCCAAATGCAGAATATTTGGCAGAGCACTGCATTACTCTTCCTATGTTCCCGGAAATGACAGAGGATGAAATTAACCTTGTCATAGATGCTTGTAATGAATATAACAATTAAAAAGGGGGCTGCCAGTTAGGATCTCCGTTATGAATAGGATCGTTATTTTGAAGGAATTCCCGATATTCGGGAATTTCTTCTTTTATTGTATTCATAAAAACGATGGAACCCTCTGTATTCAAGTGGTCCGCATCTGCAAAGTATTCCAGGTGGCTGGTAAAGCGCTCGTCCTGCGAATAATCATAATAAGGAACACCGGTGGAGCCCGTTACGGTATGAATCGTATCATAAAACTCTGTTTTGAATTCGGCGGAAACCATATCGGTGTAATAAGAGGTGTAAGGTGTAGTAACGAGTACAGGAGTAATGCTGTTTTCCATGCAAAGATTTATTATATCATACAGATTGTCTATACGCTCCTGCATGAAATACTCCTCTTTATTTTCCATATGCCTTTGATACCTATTCAGTGCCTTTTCGTAAAACTTAGCCTCCGCCTCTGCTTTTTCCTCGGGAGTAAGAACGCTGCTTTCTGCGGCAAAGGCTTTTAGGGGCATGAACGAGTATAAAATACTCGGGGGGAAAAGCTTTACAATATCTTCTCCGGCGGACAGAATGGGCATCCTATGTGTTACCAAATCGATATAAGGGCTGTAGCCGGGGATATACCGTGGGGAAAGGAAGGTATAATATTTGGCGTTCAAGGATTGCATCTCCGTTTCGTTAACAACCTCGTTGTTAAAGGAAAAGTAAGAAACCGGAATAAACAGGATGCTGTCCTTGGCGAAATGATTCCGATACATGGAGAGTATCGCGAGGTCATAGTTATAGGTCTGACTCGCCATGGCGAAGTTGAAGCACTCGTAGCCACTCTGTTTTGTCAGCTCCTCATAATAAAAAGCATATTCCCCATGAGAACTGCCGATATTAGCAATCTGGATATTGTTAAAAGTGGAATCCATAAAGTCGAATTTATGTGCGTCTGCATAAGGGTCTTCCATTACTTGCTTATAACGGTAATTTAACAAAAGCAAAAGCAAAAAGGCGATACCGCTTACTGTGATACATTTCATGAGAAAATTGATATAAGATTTTTTCATAAGCTCCATCAAAACTGAAAATAATAGAATTCAGTCGATACTCCTTTCTCCGAAAATAAAAGAATGACAAGTAAAAACAGGATATAAATGGGGTAGCGCACCCATATTTTCTTCGAGGAAATATAGGAAATAACATCCGTTTTCAAGGAGGCATAATCATAAATCCCGAGTAAAATAACGGGAATGGAGATATATACCATATGAGTGTAAGTCATATCCAGACAAATTACCGCTGTTTTCAAATATTCGTTCAAATCGTTGATCTGGAATAAACTTAAGCTGATCATTCGCCATGCATCTGCAAGGTTGCCCGCACGGAAGAAAACCCATGCAAAGCAGACGAGAAAAAAGGTCAAGGCGAGAGAGAGAAAACTAAAGAAGCCTTTGCGGGAAGCAGTATGTCCCCTTTTTTTACCAGGAAATAAAAGATCTTGTATAATCTGGTAGAGACCGTGCAAGCCTCCCCATACGAGGAAGTTCAGTCCCGCGCCGTGCCAAAGACCGCTTACCAAAAACGTGACCATCAAATTCAAAGCGTGCCGGAACCGGCCGACCCGATTGCCGCCCATAGGAATGTATAGATAATCCCGAAACCATGTGGAAAGGGATATGTGCCAGCGGCTCCAGAATTCTTTTATGCTGTGAGAAAAATAAGGACTTTTGAAGTTCTGGGTCAATTCGATGCCAAACAGCATAGCAGTGCCTACCGCGATATCCGTATAGCCGGAAAAATCACAATAAATCTGAATGGCAAACATGATCGTAACAATGATATAAACAAGCCCGATATAACTGTTTACATTGTCGAATACAGAATCCACGCTGGATACGAGCAGATTTGCCACAACCAGCTTCTTAAAATAGCCGACGGCCATGAGCTTTAAGCCATAGGCGGCCTTGGAAGAGTCGAAGAGACGTATTTTTTTAAATTGAGGAAGCAGCTTGTCTCCCCGCCCGATAGGACCGGACAGGAGCTGTGGGAAAAAGGACACAAATAAGCTGTAATAACCGAAATGCTTTTCGGCAGGATACTTGCCCTTATATACATCAATCAGATATCCGAGAGTCTGGAAAGTATAGAATGAAATACCTACGGGCAGCATAAGCTTTAGGGTAGGGGTTTGTATGGGAATTGAAAACGACTGCGCAGCGGTATTTATAATTTCGAAGAAAAAGTCTAAATACTTATATAATAAGAGAACACCCGTTAAAGAAAGAATTCCCGAAGCAAGCCCAATCCTCTTGGTACGCAGACTTTTTGATATGTTGAAGCTTCTGGCTAACAAATAAGAAATCACGGTAGTAAACAGCAGAAGGAATACATACCTTACGTCGAGGCTCATATAGAAGTAATAGCTGACCGCTAATAAAAAAACATATCGGTATTTAGAAGGACATATCCAGTATAATAAAAAAACTACAGGTAAAAATATGGCAAAGGCCATAGAATTAAATAGCATAAGTTACCTCAGTGCTTTCCGAAAATAATGCTGATAATATATTATAGATGATTTTAAAAGTTATGGCAATTAGCATAAAATATCAATTTTTATACATTATCGATTCATATTATATCAAATTTATTAAAACAAATATTTATTAAGTTTTTTTTAAGTCCATGGGAATAATTCCTTAATTATTTTACGGAGAAAGTTATTAATGAAAAAATGTGCTATAATTTCAGTGTGCACATAAGTCAGTCTGATTTATACTTTGGTAACTAAAAAATTTATAAATTCCGGGAGGAATAACAATGAGGAGAAAAATGAAAAAATATATTCTCTTAGCGATGCTTTTGTTTGTCGCAGGCTGTGGAACAGCAGCGAAAGAGCAGGATTTAGGAGAAGAGACGTCGCAGGGGGAGGTAACAGCGCAGGAAACGCCCAAGGCTACGGAAGAAATGAACAAGGAGAATGAGAAAGAACGGGAAGAATCCCAGCCGGAGGAAGGAATAGTGGTCGTTTCGCCGGAGGATTTAATAGAACCCGAAATCGAGGAGAAAGAAGTGACAGAAGCACCACCGGAGGTGCCTGATGGCAGCCGCCTGCAGATTGTCTTTCTTGGAGACAGCATTCTTGACGGTTATCGGAATGAAACCGGAATCGCGTCGATTACAGGGGCACTGTGCAATGCCGATGTGTACAATCTCGCGATGGGGGGAACGACGGCGGCGTTAACGGAGTATGAAAGTGCTGTATATGAGAACTGGAGTTCCCGCAGCCTTCAAGGGGTAGTGCATGCGATTTGCGGTAACGTAGATGAGGGTATATTGAATGGCAGCAGGGCAGGAGAGGTGTTTGCTACCTGTGATTTCGACAAAACGGACTATTTTATTATTGAATACGGAATGAATGATTTTCTCAGTGCCATTCCGATAAACAACGATTCCAATACCAATCAGGAGTATACCTATGTTGGAGCTTTGAGAATTGCCATTAATCAGTTGCGGAGCAACTATCCCAACGCGCAGATCGTTCTGTGTTCTCCAAACTATGCGCAGTTTTGGGGAAAGGATGGAGCATATCTGGGAGACGGTAACATGGTGGATAACGGGGGCGGTACGCTGGCGGCTTACTACCGTGTATGCGGCAATGTTTCCGCAGATGAGCACACGTTATTCCTAAATGCCTACGAAGGAATAGGTTTGAATACCTATTCGGCGGATGAGTATTTGGAGGATGGCATCCATTTGTCGGAAAAAGGCCGCAGGAAATATGCGGAGAAGCTTTCGGAAGTTATTTTAGGATATGAAGAAACAAGGAATAATTAATATTTGAACAATGCAATGTGAGATTGCGGCAAATAGTAAAATATGTTAAAATACAAGGCGGATGTTTTAGCATCCGTCTTTTTTCATATAATTAGGAAAGTGGACGAAGCCTCCTTTTGTTCACCCAGAAAAAGAACTGATTCTAAAAAGAATTTGCAGGAGAAGCATAGAGTGAAAGCATTGGAGTATCCCTTTAATAGTGAATATATTTTAAAAAAGTCCAAGAGACTGAAGCGTGAACTTTTGGAAGAGTCTATGCCGCGCCTTAAGAAAAAGATAGCGGTACTGGGCGGGAGCACTACCCATGACATCGTACGTATGCTGGAGCTGTTTCTTTTGAATCAGGGAATCGAACCGGAATTTTATGAATCGGAATACGGGCAGTATTTTCAGGAAGCTATGTTCGAAAACGAGGAACTTTCTTCCTTTGCGCCGGATATCATCTTTTTTCATACGAGTAACCGGAATATTGCAGCATATCCGCAGATAGAGGACAGCAAGGAGCAGGTCGAAGAATTGTTAGAAGAGCAATACGGACATTTTTCCTGTATGTGGGACAAGCTGAGAGATACGTACCATTGCCCGATCATACAGAATAACTTCGAATATCCGTTCTATCGCATGCTGGGAAATAAGGATGCCAGTGACATTCATGGACGCATCCGCTTTATCACGAGATTGAACGAGCGGTTTTATGATTATGCACAGAATCATGAAAATTTTTATATTAACGATATAAACTATATGGCGGCGGCTTACGGCCTCGACAGATGGTCGGATCCATTTTACTGGCATATGTATAAGTATTGCATGTGCATGCAGGCGATTCCTGAGTTCGCATTTAATTTATCCAATATTATCAAAGCTGTTTTCGGCAAAAATAAAAAGGCTCTGGTATTGGATTTGGACAACACGCTGTGGGGCGGCGTTGTGGGAGATGACGGAGCCGAGAATTTGGAAATCGGTCAGGAGACTTCCCTTGGACAGGTGTATTCCGAATTCCAGGGATATATAAAAGCGCAGAAGGAAATCGGAGTGATGCTAAATGTAAGCTCCAAGAATGAAGAGGAGAATGCGCTTGCCGGCCTGAGCCACCCGGAAGGAATCTTGAAGCCCGAGGATTTTATTCTGATAAAGGCTAATTGGGAGCCGAAGAGCATAAATATAGACGCGATTGCCTCGGAGCTGAATATTTTGCCGGACAGCCTTGTGTTCGTAGACGATAATCCTGCGGAGCGGGAGATTGTCAGTGTGGATGTACCGGGAGTGGCTGTGCCGGATATAGGAAGGCCGGAACAATACATTCATATTCTTGATCGCTCCGGCTTCTTTGAAGTAACAGGGCTTTCACAGGACGATAGAAAGAGAAACGAAATGTACAAGGCCAATTTGCTCCGTGAAAAGCAGCAGGCAGGATTTGCAGATTACGCGCAGTACCTCCTCTCTCTTAGCATGCATGCAGTCATAAAGGCCTTCGAACCGATGTACATGTCGAGAATTGCCCAGCTTACTAATAAAAGCAATCAATTCAACCTGACGACCAAAAGATATACCCAAAGCGAAATCGAGCAGACCGCAGCGTCTGCAGATCACATCGCCCTATATGGCAGGCTTGAGGATAAATTCGGAGATAACGGAATAGTTTCCGTTGTTATAGGCCGAAAGGAAAGCAGAGCACTGCATATTGAATTATGGATTATGAGCTGCCGCGTACTGAAAAGAGATATGGAATACGCCATGATGGATTGTCTTGTACAGGAGTGCAAGAAGGAAGACCTTCATACGATCTTAGGTTATTACTATCCCACGGCCAAAAACCAAATGGTAAAAAACTTTTATGACCTGCAAGGCTTCAGCAAGATAGAAGAGGATTCCGAAGGGAATACTACATGGGAATATAAAATTCCCGAAAACTATGAAAATAAGAATAAGGTCATAGAAGTAGTATAGGAAAAGAATTGAAAGTCAAGAAGGTGTGAAAGCAAATCACTCAAAACGTGGCTTACTGTATGAAAAGGAAGGAAGTAATTATGACTAGAGAAGAAGTATTTAAGACTTTAAGCGAAGTGTTTCAGGACGTATTTGACGATGAAACCATTACAGTGAATGGAACGACTACCTCAGAGGATATCGAAGATTGGGATTCTCTGGAGCATATTAATCTGATTGCTGCAGTAGAGCAGGAATTCGGTATGAAGTTTACCATGGGACAAGTGGTCACGATGAAGAATGTAGGCGAAATGGCTGATATTATTATCAGCCAGATTTAAGAGAAGCGTTAGGAGCGGACCTCCAACAGCTCTATCATCCCAAGACTTGCGTTCATTAAAAAGGTCACGCGCATATTCTCCAGAGCAGGAGCAGGTGTGGGCATATCGATGGCGGTATATCCGTTTTCGGTAAGGTATGCCAGGTCGTTTTCGAAGTTGCGTGATTCGTAGCAAAGATGATAAGGTGTGTTTTTATATTTTTTTAAAAGCCCGGCAACGACGGAGTCGGAACTGACCGGGGAGACAAGCTCTACTACGTATCCATCCTTCTCCATAAAACAAATATTGATCTTGCGGTAATCGTCATAGATGATATCCTGACGGAGCACATATCCCAGCTGCTGGAACTGTGCTGCTGCCGCATTTATTTTTTTCACTAAATATCCGATATGGTGTACTTTTAAATCTATCATTGTATTTTCGGGTCCTCCTCATATTCGATATTACTATTCAGCCTTCGGCTTCCTGATAACAATTGATACCACGCTTGCAAGCCCGGAAAGGATTTCTTTTTTATGGGAGCTACGTTTACATCCTTTTATTTTTTGTGCTTTTATGCATGTATATTAATTATATATTATCTGATTCCCCCAAAAACGCAATGGGTATTTTTGCTTTTATCCAGCATCGCGTATTATTTGCTTTCCGGAAACGGCATACTAATTTTGTATCCGGTCTGCGCATGCCTTGCAGCATACGCGGGTATACGAATTATGAGCGGGACGGATAACCTGAAGAAAAAAAGAGCTGCTATGGCAGGTGTGGTCTTACTGCTCGTCGGTTCTTTGGTGATGCTTAAGTATGTGAACTTCGGCATCAATACGGTAAATGGAATTGCAGGGATATTTGGAAGTGAGGAGGCGGTACTTACCGGATTTAAGTTTATGGTGCCGCTCGGAATTTCCTTTTATACTTTTTCCATCCTCGGCTATGTGATAGATGTGTATAATGGAATTGCCGTGCCTCAGAAGAACTTTTTCAAAACGGCGCTGTACGGCATGTATTTTCCTTCTATTTTATCAGGACCGATTCTGCGGTATAGGGAGGACGGAGAACAATTTTTCACACATCATCCCTTCAATTATAGGGAAGTGACCTTCGGTTTACAGCGAATGGTGTGGGGATTTTTCAAGACCTTGGTAATTTCCGAGAGAATGCGCTTTGTGGTGGATACGGTTTACGGTAATTACGGAGATTATCCCGGTGCATACATATGGCTGGCTACGGTATGTTATGCGTTTCAGCTCTATACTAATTTCTCCGGCTGTATGGATATCGTCCTAGGAATGTCTCAGACTTTCGGTCTAAAGCTTCCCGAAAATTTCGAGACTCCCTTTTTTGCAAAGAATATTTCGGAATACTGGAGAAGATGGCATATTACGCTGGGCGTATGGATGAAGGAATATGTATTTTATCCGCTGCTTCGTACCGGAGTCTTTACCCGTCTTTCCAAAAATATGAGAGAACGGTTCGGTAAGAAGCGGGGAAAACAGCTCACGACCTTTCTTGCAATGTTCGTGCTTTGGTTTTCGGTGGGCATCTGGCATGGCGGGGATTGGAAGTATGTCATCGGTTCCGGTCTGCTGCACTGGTTCTACATCGTATCAGGAGAGCTTCTGACCCCTTTTTTTAATAAGTTTATGGAAAAGCTTCATATCGATCCGAAGAAAAGGTGGGTGGATGTACTGCGCATGCTGCGCACATTCTTCCTCGTAAACATCGGCTTCGTGTTCTTTCGGGCGGATAGCGCAGCGGATGCTTTTTATATGCTAAAGGGGGCGGTAAGCGTATGGAATGCCGTAATATTGTTTGACGGCTCCGTGTTTACGCTGGGGCTGGATTTTATAGAATTTACAATAGCGATAGTATCCCTGCTCATTCTGTTTGCGGTATCTGTTATGCAGCAGAAGGAAAGCGTCAGGGAACGGATTGAGAAGAAGAAACTTCCCGTTCGGTGGATTATCTGGTATGCTCTTTTATTCTATACCATATTGCTTGGAAATTATGGACCGGGGTATAGTGCGGCGGAGTTTATCTATCAGGGCTTTTAAGAGCGGGAACGGGTTGTCTGCCGGTTATTTTGATAGACGGGCATGCGATACTCTGCTAAAATAGAAATAGTATAAAGGAAATTATGTGTTACTGAAAACAAAGTGAACAGTAACACATGATTGGAAGGAAACTGGAGAGAGTTAAAATGGATAAAATTGCGGTTTTGATACCATGCTACAATGAGGAAAAGACGATTGCAAAGGTAGTGGCCGATACGAAGAAGGCGCTGCCAGAGGCGGTGGTTTATGTATATGATAACAATTCTACGGATCGTACGGTTGAACTGGCGGCTGCGGCGGGTGCCGTAGTGCGGCATGAATATATGCAGGGAAAAGGGAATGTAATCCGCCGGATGTTCCGCGAAATCGATGCCCAGTGCTATGTCATGGTGGATGGAGATGACACTTATCCTATGGAATATGCTCCGGAGATGGTGGAGAAGGTGCTTGAACACCATGCGGATATGGTGGTGGGAGACAGGCTTTCCTCCACATATTTTACTGAGAATAAAAGGCCCTTTCACAATTTGGGAAACAGTCTTGTACGAGGCACGATCAATCGCCTGTTCGGATGTAAAATCAAGGATATCATGACGGGATTTCGAGCATTCAGCTACGGCTTTGTCAAGACTTTTCCGGTACTTTCCAAGGGCTTTGAGATAGAGACAGAGATGACCATACACGCAGTGTTTAACAACATGCAAATTGAAAATGTCATTGTGGATTACAGGGACAGGCCCGAGGGCAGCCAATCCAAGCTGAACACTTACTCGGACGGAATGAGAGTGCTTGGAACGATTGGAAGGCTGTATAAGGACTACAAGCCTTTCGGCTTTTTTTCTCTTCTGGCGCTTATTCTTGCGGTAATCGCTACCGTATTCTTCATTCCAATACTGGTGGCTTTTATAAGAACGGGTGTGGTGGATAAGTTTCCTACGCTGTTTGTTTGCTGTTTCGTTATGCTGGCGGCAGTTCAGGCCTTTTTCTCCGGAATGATTTTGTCCAATATGGCACTGAAAAACAGAAGGGACTTCGAATTCCGTTTGAATATGATTCAGGGGAAGATAAAAAATGATGACGTGGATTAATAAAATAAAAAAATATACAGCTTCTTTGGAAAAATGGGATATGGGCCTGCTCATCGTATGCTTGGGCTTCTATCTCTTTTTTCCGTTTTACGACGGACCGGTGTGGTGCGCGGATTCTCCCAGCTATGCAACTATGAACATTACGAGGGAGCCTTTGTATCCTACGTTTTTATGGATATTCCGCAGCCTGTTCGGCGAAGAAGGGTATCTCATGCCCGTGGTGATTGTTCAGAGCCTCTTGGCAGCGTATGCGACATGGAAGCTGGCTGTTACCGTAAAGAAATATAAAGCCGGCAGCCGGCTGCTGGCTTTTTTGTCCGTATGCTTTCAGTTCGGTGTGACGTTTCTTTGCCGCTTTGTGGCAATTAGGGGTTCTTCGTATATCGACAGCATTATGACCGAAGGGCTCGGATTATCTCTCTATGTACTTTTTATCGTTCAGCTATACAAATATATCATGGAAGAAAAGAAGCAGAATCTGGCAGCTGCAGCATGCTTTGCCCTGCTTCTCGTTAATCTTCGCAAGCAGATGCTCCTCTCGCTTGCTTTGATGGCAGCAGTATTTATCCTGTATTATCTCATAAAAAAGAGGAACATGAAAAAGCTGCTGTTATTGCTGGGACTGACCGTATGCCTATTTTTTGCCGGCAAGCTTTCAGACCGCTTTTACAATTATTGTGTCAGGGGCGTTTGGATCGAACATTCCGGCAATTCTATGGGGATGCTGTGCACATTAATTTATACCTCTAAGGAGGGGGACGCTTCTTTGTTCGAGGATGAAACGGTGCGCGGTCTATATGAGGAGATACTTGCTCAGGCAAATGAGCAGGGACTTCGCAAGATGTATGCGCCTGAAGGATGGGTGGATTTATCTACTCATTATGCTGACAGCTACGATGCCATAGGTTATGGTATCATTAATCCGGTGGTTCAGGACTATATTGCAGAGCATTTCGAATATTCGGAAATAGATGCGGTACTTCAATATGATGTATATTGTAATGCGATGGCAAAGACGCTGCTTTCCCAAGCAACACACTTTGATACGGGCGATTTGCTTCAGGTCTTTTTGGCAAATACGTGGAAGGGCTTTGTTAATTCTATCGCACGGGTGAATACTTATCTGAATTTTTACGCGGTTTTGGCATATGTGCTCTATCTTCTTTTGTACGTGTATTCTTCTTGCGAAGGCAACGAGCCAAAGGCAAGGCGAAAGAGGTGGAGGTTACCGGACAGTACGCTGACTATGGCAGAGATTGTGATTGGCGGAGTGATTGTGAATTCGATTGTGGTAGGCGCCATGATATTTACGCAGCCCCGCTATATGATTTATAATATGGGGGTGTTTTATACAGCATTGTCTTTGTTGGCATATGATTTACTTCCTTGGAAGGGGAGAAAGCCGTGAGGTGTATTTCGGTAAAAATTTGGGGATTTTGAAGAAATATAATTTGAATGCGGATAAGGAAAAGGGTAAGGATGATAGATGATTAAGAGGGTGCTTAACTATTGGTATTTGGTTTTGATCGGAGCATTTTTCGTAGTATCGATAGGGGTTTATGCTTGCTTTGGAGAAGAAAGTTATATTGCGGTACACGATAATCTCGATTTGTTCGTGGCACAGTTTCAGATGCTGAAAAATACGGGGAGCTTTTTTGCTCATAATGTGGAAGTTCCCTTTTTAGGGGGAATCAGCAGGGATAATCTTCCTTCGGAGCTTTCGCTTTATACAGTGCTGTTTATGTGTCTGCCTTCCTTCGCAGCGTATATAACGGGATATTTTCTTAAGATAGTGATAGCGATGGTTTCGGTATGGCTGCTGGCAGGGGACTGGTATGCAGAGAAGAGGAAGGAGTATCGTTCGCTTATAGCACTGCTTGGTTTTGCCTATGGGGCCTTGAACATGTTTCCTGCTTTTGGAATTTCGTTCACCTCTATCCCGCTTGTCATTTACTTGCTGAGAAGGATATATAAGAAGCCTTCCGTTTGGTTGTATTTGGCCCTTTTTTGCTATCCCTTTTTGTCTTATTTTTCTTATTTCGGCTTCTTTATTCTCGCTTACCTTACCGTTGCAGTTATCTGGCTTGCGGTTCGGGATAAAAAGCTTTCCAAAGCCTTACTGCTTGCACTTTTCGTGCTTGGGGCAGGGTATGTGGCCTTTGAATACCGGCTGTTTGGCATAATGCTTTTTAGCGATACGGAGACGATCCGTTCTACCATGGTGGAGGCAGATCTAACGGCGGGAGAGGTCCTGAGACAGATCGGGGATGTGTGGAAAAATGGGATGTTCCATGCGGAAAGTGTACATGGGAAGCTGGTACTTCCTGTTTGCATCTTATATTTTATTTATCTGAACGGTAAATATATGAAGGACAAAAATTGGAGGGGGATTTTCCATGATAGCTACAACCTTCTCATATTTGTGATTTTATTTAACAGCATAATATATGGAATTTATAATTGGGGTGGATTTCGCAGACTGGTGGAAACTCTTCTGCCGCCGCTCAAAGGATTTCAATTTAATAGGACCGTATTTTTCAGCCCGTTTTTATGGTATGCATCTTTTTTTATAGTGCTGCAGCGTCTTTATGATTGTCGGAGCCTGCCTTTTCCGGGAAAAATAAAAGGGAATGATGTGATGAAACGGCTGGCAAGCAGTCTTGCGAACGGACTTGCATTAACTTCGATTGCCATTATTCTTCTGACTCCCGGCAGGTATAACGATTGGTATGCCACCTGCAAAAATAAGACGTTAGAGCTGGCCAAGGGAAAAGTGGCCGACGATATGTCCTACGGGGAATTCTATTCTACGGAATTATTTGCGGAAATCAAAGAGGATATCGGTTATGGCGGCGAATGGGCCGCGGCATATGGAATTCATCCGGCGGTATTAGAATATAACGGCATTGCTACGCTGGACGGTTATCTGGGTTTTTATTCCCAGCAATATAAAGAGAAGTTTCGCAAGGTGATAGCGCCTGCGCTGGAAAGGGTAGAAGCCAGCAGAATTTATTATGACGACTGGGGGGCACGGGTGTATGTGTATTCCGGGACGGATGCTTCGGTGGTAAGCGCGACAAAGACGATACATGTAACTGATTATGATTTATATATGGATACCGAGGCCTTTGAGAAATTGGGGGGGAAATATATTTTTTCCCGGATTGAGCTTGGAAACGCGAAGGCTCTGGGGCTTACGCTCGTGAAGGCATATGAGCAGGAGAAGTCGCCTTATATAATTTATCTATACGAGAAATAGTTTTTAAATCTTAGTTTGTTACTATTTGGCCGTCCACATCGCGAGATAATTTTTGTGAGCGAAGCGCATTTTTGTTCTACATTAGTTGTTACTATGGTGCCGTAGGCTGAATAGTTGCAGAAGGAGAAATGTAATTTATGAAAGGTTTGACATTTACGCGGGAAGGGAATGAAAGGAAGTGGGAACTGGCGGCAGAGATCGTTTTTTATTTGCTCGTGTTTGCGGCGATTGCTTGTTTTGCTATGATTCAGACCTATGGAGACCCGCCGGATGAAATCAATCGGTTCAAGGTGGTAAACTTTATTAGGAATCATGGAAGGCTGCCTTATGGCGGGGACCCGGAGGTAATATTAAACGGTTATGGGGCTTCGTATGCTTTTCAGCCTATATTGACTTATATTATACAAGGATATCTGCTTCGTTTTCTGGGGCTGTTTACTGCTGACGGATATGTGCTTCTTCTTGCGGCGCGGATGGTGAATGTGTGTTTCGGTGTACTAATGGCATATTTTGTGCGCATTATTTCCAAGGAGGCGTGGAGGAACCCGTATATTCAGTGGACTTTTACGCTGTTGGTGGTTTTCCTGCCGCAGAATATATTTATCCATTCCTATGTCAATACGGATTCTATGGCGATGCTATCGGTCTCTATAATATTTTATGCTCTTTTGCGTGCACAGCGCAGGGGCTATGATAAGAAGGACTGTCTTCTGTTGGCGGCAGGAATTATACTGTGTGCAATGTCCTACTATAATGCTTACGGTATTATTTTGGCGGCGATACTTATTTTTATCATAAGTTTTATAAACATGGTGCCGGCTCAGGATGGCGAAGACGGGAACATGAAGCTAAAGGTAAAATGGCGGCAAATGTTACGAAATGGCGGCTTTATATCCGTTATTGTTTTGCTCGGTATCGGCTGGTGGTTTATCCGCAATGCGATTCTTTACGGAGGAGATATGATAGCGATGAATGCCCGCCTGGAATGCGCCATAGAGACCGCTACGGCGGAGTTTAATCCCTTGACACGCTTTACCTATCAGAAAGAGGGGATTCCTTTAAATGAGATGTTGTTCGATACGGGATATATCACCCTGCTCAGAGACAGTTTCATCGCGATGTTCGGGCCGATGCTGATTCCTACGCATGGGTTGATTTATATATTTTATAAGCGTCTGTGGATAATAGCTTGTGTATTGGCGTTATTGCCGGTTAAGGCAATAGGGGGGATACTTGCAAGAAGGAGTGAAGGATTTGAGAAAGGCGGGAGAAATCTGCAGGAGGAAGCTTCAATATGGGAGTCTTATCGCAATACGGGTAAAAAGGATACGGTTGTTTTTTATGCTTGTATGGCCTTGTTCTGCGCGATAACGATTGGACTTAGCATTTATTATTCTTATACATGGGAATTTCAGCCTCAGGGAAGGTATGTCCTGCCGGTTTTGATTCCGTTCATGTATCTGGTGGCGATAGGAGTTCAAAAGGCGTGTATAGTACTTGAACGGATTCGGATGAGAAGTGCCGGTAAATTGCTTTGCCTGGGAATTATGGCATATGTGATGCTTTCCTTTTCCTACAGTCTTTTTAACCGCTTTATACCGTATTATTTGCAGGGAGAAAACATGTTTTCCATGTATGGGAATGTCTTTGTGCCATAAATACCTATATATAGCATGCGATATACCTTATCTTGACCATATTCAGGTTGGATGGTATGATAGAAATCGGCGTTACTATTGAGCAATATACGATAATATCTTGCATGATTTGCGGTTTTTAGAATCAGAATTACTTCAGAGTTTCTTTTACTTTTGAAAGGAGAACGTTTACAGACATGGCGGTAAGAATACATAACTTTTTGGGAAGATTAGGATGGAACGCGAGGAAATATCTCCCGATGCTGTCCAGTGAAAGCTATCTGAAGCTTCAGTTTATAACAAGAAGAAAATTACAGAAAAATTACATAGATCATTTTATGGAAAGAGAAGAGGTTCCCATGCCGTTAGTCGTAAATTTGGAGACGATTAACCGCTGCAATAGCACGTGTGAGTTCTGTACGGCTAATAAAAATGCGGAAAAGAGGCCTTATAAGCGCATGGAAGACGAGCTGTTCTACAGCATCATCGACCAGTTAGCAGAGTGGGGATATAAAGGGCATCTGACGATGTATGGTAATAATGAGCCGTGGCTGGACACCCGCATCGTGGAATTTCATAAATATGCAAGGGAAAAGCTTCCTGAGGCGTTCATTTTCATGTCTACGAATGGACTTTTGCTGGATGTAGATAAGGTGAAATCGGTTATCCCATATGTAGACCAGCTCATTATAAATAATTACAGTCTGGAGATGAAGCTGCACGAAAACATTCAGGTGGTCTATGATTATATCAAGGCTCATCCGCAGGAGTTTGGAGATGTGGATATACTAATTCAGATGCGCTATTTAAAAGAGGTACTTACGAACCGTGCGGGCAGCGCTCCGAATAAGAAAGCCACTGAGAAGGTAATTACTGAAACTTGCCTTATGCCTTACACGGATATGTGGATTATGCCGAACGGGAAATTGGGAATTTGCTGCTGCGATAATTTAGAGGTGACGGATTTGGCAGATTTGCATGAGATGCCGTTAAAAGAGGCGTGGAACAGCAAGAAGTATCAGAAGCTTCGAGAGGCGATTCGGACGGGGAGACAGAACTATCCGTTCTGCAAGCACTGTGACTTTATCGATGCAGGACTCCGTATGGATGCGGTGGACGATGTACTGAGGAATAATGATGAAATACACGGGGCTAGACAGTCCATGTTTAAAAGGTAGATAAGTAAAAGGGACGGCAGTGGCAGTCCCTTTTATTAGTAGGGGCTCGGATTAGGAGAAGGAGAATGGTGGAGTGAAATCTAAAAAGAGAAATATGATTTATATGGCAGCAATGGTATTAGCGTTTGCGTTGATGTTAACATCCTGCGCAGCGAGTGCCGGTACAGAAGAAAACACAGTAGAAAATATTTCGAATAATTCTTCGGAACAAAAAGATTCACAAGATAATTCGCCCCAGTCGGGTACTGCACAGGAGGAAGGCAGTACTCAGGCGGAAGATAGTGTACAGAATAAAACGGATGCACAAAGAGAGGGAAATTCCGGGGATAAAACCAGTATGACGGATGATGAAGCAAAAAATGAAGAGCAGCAGCCCCTCTCTCCTTGGGCCGGCAAAAAAGTCTCTATCTGCGGCGACAGCATTTCTACCTTCACCGGTTTTATTCCGGACTATTACAGTAAATTCTATCCGGAAAACGGCGATATTACGGATGTGAACGATACCTGGTGGATGCAGGTGATAAAACGTACAGGAATGGAGCTTTGCCGGAATGCGTCCTTTTCAGGAAGCACGGTAAGCGGGCAGTCTCAGGACAATCATGAAGGAAGGTATTCCTGCGGCAATCAGAGGATGGCGGATTTGGCAAGCGAGGAGGGGGACTGGCCGGATATAATTATCATTTTGATGGGTGCCAATGACTTGCTTAACCATATCCCGTTAGGAGCTTATAACAGCGCTTCAGCAGTGGAAGAAGGATATATACAGACCTTCAGCGAAGCTTATGCGCTGATGTTGGATAAGATGAAGACGTGGTATCCCGATGCTGAAATTTATTGCTGCACCATTGCGGAGGTATCCCGCTGGAACGATGCGGGAGAAAAGTTCCCATTTATGAACGAGCACGGCCTGACAGTGAAGGACTATAATGCATGGATAACTGCCATTGCACAGGAAAAGGGAGCGAAGCTTATCGATGTGTATAACTGCGGAATAACGTATGAAAATGCGCAGGAATATACCAGTGACGGAACGCATCCTAATGCGGCAGGGGCGAAGCTCATTGCGGATAAGGTCTGCGAGACTTTTCAATAAGAAGAAGGTATCCCAATCGTGTTGTGGTTGGGATACCTTTTCTATATTTGGTTATTCTATTTCGTTGGTTTTGGCGTCTTCGTGATACTCTTTTTCCGTATTCACGTTCCATATGTTACGCTTGTCCTTTATGCCGTTTTTGATATTTTTTACGGCTTCGAAGGAGGTGCACATGGAATGGTCGATATTGTTATAACGATGCTGGCCGTTGCGGCCTACGCAATACAGGTTATCGATCGTATTTAAGTAATCGATGAGCTTATCTATATCCTTGTAAGTATCGAAGTAAGCGGGATATGCCTTTTTCACACGCTCCACATGGGTGTCTAACACCTCGGAGGCGCTGTCGATAAGCTGTATTTTTATCATTTCGGCAATAGCGTATTCGGAAAATTGTTCATCGGTCATGGACCAGAAGCGGTCCCCTTCGTTACAAAAATATTCCAGTCCTACCCATATAGTATGTTCCAAATCCTTAATCATATAAGGAGACCAGTTGTTATATATCTGCAAACGCCCCATATCTACAGTTCTGTCATGAACGTAAATCCAGCAGTCGGGGACGATGTCTCCCACGGTCCTCATTTTTGTCAGGTTTTTAAGGTTCAGCTTCGGAACGAGAACGCCGAGGGTCATGTAATCGCGGTAAGGTAGTCCTGACGCTACTGCGGCGATATTCTCGGGCACATCGTTCATGCCGCCCACTAAATCTTTAACCGGCATGGAGGAGATAAAAATATCGCCTTCCATGGTGGAGGTTATTCCGTCGTGGGTATAGGTAAGGGCTGTGATGCGGCCTGTTTCGTCTTTGGTAAGGCTCGTTACTTCGCTGTTTTTCAATATTTTTCCGCCAAGTTTGATGATTTCTTCGGCGGTTACCTCCCAGAGCTGGCCAGGACCGAGCTTAGGATACTTGAACTGCTCGATTAGAGATGTCTCCACCTTGCGTCTCTCTTTTCCGGGAAGCATTTTTGAGAAAACGTCCTTAATAATTGCGATAATAGATAGTCCTTTTACCCGCTGGGAGCCCCAATCGGGAGCAATTTCACTGGGATTTCTTCCCCAGAGATTTTCGGTGTAGTTTTCAAAGAACATGGAATAAAGTTTTCGCCCGAAGCGGTTGATATAAAAATCTTCCAGAGAATTTTCTTTTCTTTTGTAGACAAGAGCCTTTAAATAACTGAATCCAACGATGATGGTCGTAATAAATCCCATATTTTTAATCGTTTCGAACTTTAAAGAAATCGGATAATCGAAGAACTTTCGGTTGAAGTAAATGCGGGATACGCGATTTCTGTTCAGCATGACACGGTCTTCTTTTTCCGGGTCCGGTCCGCTTTCGGCAAGCGGCATAGAGCGGCTTAGCAAAATATCGTCGTAGGATGGGTTGCCCTGCTCCGGCAGCATGCTTTCCCACCACCTGTTAACTTCGGGCACCTTGGAGAAGAAGCGGTGTCCTCCCATATCCATGCGGTTTCCATTGTGGTTTACCGTTCTGGAGATACCGCCAAAGGCAGAGCTTTCCTCGAATATGACCACTTCGAACTCATTATTGCCATGGTCATCTGCCTGTTTGTTTGTCAGCAATTCATAGGCAGCAGTCAATCCGGCAGGACCAGCCCCTATGATAAGAACCTTCTTCATATATTAAAATTCCTCTCATATCAACTAATTATTTGTATTTTCCCAATTCGTAACAAAAACAAATGTTACAGTTTAGATGAAGACTGAACCGTAACAAATAAGCCACAATTAAGATATATTTTAACATGTAATCGATAGAATGTCTATTCTCAATCTCGGGTATGAAACCGCCTGTATCGGGTTTTCGATTGTTTATATATAAATTTATATAAAAAATAAGCTGGACAAATATTCCTGAGATGGTAATATTTTTATGAGAAGCTATGAAAGATATCTGGTTTTAAGGTATAATACCTTGTAGTTACTGTTTCAAACCATTATAATAAAATGAAATAAAAACAAATGAATTTATCGCAGAAAATAAAACATATTCCACAAAGAAATGGGAAAGCTTGCAGTTATGGCTCCACTATCTTGTCAGCAGCGCCTTGGAAAATCCGGAAGAGGAAAGAGTCGTTCGGATACGGTTATGTTGAAAGTGACAAGAAGAAAATTACAGCAAACAAAAAAGAAGCGTTGGAGGCATTGATAGAAAGAGAAAATTGTGGGAAGAAGGGGATGCGAATATGGAGAATGAGCATAAAACACTCAATGAGTACAAAACACTCAATGAGTACAAAACACTCAATGAGTACAAAACACTCATAGAAGAAAGACAGGCTCACATCCGTTTATCGGTGCAGGACGGAGCAAAATACGCGATTTTACCGGGAGATCCGGGAAGAATCGACCATATTAAGAAGTTTTTGACGGATGCGAAGGAGCTCCAATATAACAGGGAAATGCGAAGTGCCAGCGGATATTACAAGGGCATTAAGATACTGGCAGTTTCTACCGGAATGGGCGGGGCTTCCACAGGAATTACCGTAGAGGAGCTGCGCAATATCGGAGTGGAATATATGATTCGCATCGGGAGCTGTGGTGCTCTTGACCCTTCCATACGCCTCGGGGATCTGGTCCTCGTAAACGGGGCGGTAAGGGATGACGGAGCCTCTAAAGCCTATATTGAGCCGGTATATCCGGCCATTCCGGATACCCGTCTTCTTATGGCTACTATTCGGTCGGCGGAGGAGAAGGGATTTCCTTTCCACATCGGGAAAGCGAGAAGCCATGACAGTTTTTATACCGACAAAGAAGAAGCCATCGATGCCTACTGGTCGGCGAAAGGAATTTTGGGAGCGGATATGGAGACGGCCGCGCTGTTCACAATTGGAGCTCTGCGGGGGGTAAAATGTGCCTCTATTTTGAATACGGTGGTGGAGTTCGAGGCCGATTTAAAGCAGAATATCAACGATTATGTGGACGGAGAATCTATCGTAAAACAAGGCGAGGAAAATGAAATCATTACAGCATTGGAAGCCTTTGTCATACAAAACAATACGAACAATTAAACGGAGGGAATAAGGAAATGAGTAAAAATGGAAAGAGTTTATGGTCACTGAAATTTAACACGGCGACGCTGGTATTGATTCCGGCGGCCATCGGAATCAACTATCTGGGCAAGCTGTTTGCCGGCGCGCTGAAGCTTCCGCTGTGGCTGGATGCCATCGGAACCTGCCTGGCAGCGGTGCTTGCAGGCCCGATTGTGGGCGCGCTATGTGGTGCTGCCAATAACATTATTTACGGACTTACGATGGATCCGATTTCGACGGTATACGCCTTGACGAACATCGCTATCGGTCTTGTGGTCGGTGTATTGTCTTACAAGGGCTTTATGAAAAATATCAAGCTGTCACTAGTTACCGCCATCATAGTCGGTTTTGTTGCCGTTGTGGTATCCACGCCCCTTAACATGATTTTCTGGGGAGGAACTACCGGAAATATATGGGGCGATGCCGTTTATGCATGGGCACTGGCACAGAATATACCGGTATTTATCGCTTCATTTCTGGATGAAGTTATCGTAGACCTTCCGGATAAGATTGCAGTTATACTGATCGTATTTGGAATCAGCAAGAGCCTGCCTAAGAGCCTGGTGGCACTGTATCAGAGCGGAGATACGATTGAAAGTCTGGACGATTAATCTAAGGAATCTAAGGAAGGCATATTTATAAAATGAAGAGTATTAGTTTGTATGAAGAAAAAGGTTCGTTGCTGAATAAGATGGCGCCGGAAAGTAAAATACTTTATATCGTGGTCGCTCTCTTGCTGCCTGTTATCATGGGCAGCAAGTGGGTCAGCGTCGGATTCATTGTCTTCAGCGCTTGTTTGCTGCTCATATCCAAGGTGCTTAGAAAGACTGTGCCGATTTTGAGCATTTCGGGCTTTGTCCTGCTTACCGTTGTTATCATTCAGGGAATATTCCGCGCCGGAAATGTTACTCCGGTGCTTACTGTCGGTCCTGTCAGTTTTTACGAAGAGGGACTTTATTTTGCTTTGGGAATCGTGATCAATGTGCTCAATATCCTGCTGAGCTTCTGTGTGCTGATTCTTACTGCAAAGCCCTCAGATATTGTGGAGAATTTCGTGAGGAAGGGTTTTTCGTCCAGGTTCGGATACGTGTTCATATCTGTTTTTCAGATCATTCCTCAGATGACGGAGACCATGTCTACCATTACCGATGCGCAGAGAAGCAGAGGAATGGAGACAGAGGGAAATCTTCTGGTGCGTATCAAGGCGTTTATTCCCTTGATTTCGCCGGTAGTTATGAGTTCGCTGATCAATACGAAGGAACGCGCTTTGGCGCTGGAGGTACGAGGATTTAACGCGAAAAATAAAAAGACATTCTTAAATGATGAAAAAAAATGCGGTGCTGACAGATACGTTCAGCTCGGGATGCTTATCCTGCTCGCCGCGGGCATTGTGTGGAGGATTGCAGGATGGAAATGAGTACAAAACACCCAAAGATAATCGTAGAAAATTTAAAATACAAATATCTTGCAACGGATTTTTTGGCTCTGGATGGTATCTCCTTTTCTGTGGAGCAGGGTGAATTTATCGGAATCATAGGAAAAAATGACTCCGGAAAGAGTACTCTCTGTCAAGCTATTGCGGGGCTGGTTCCTAATTTTTACAAGGGAGCCTACGGGGGAAGGATTCTGATTGACGAGCTGGAAGTAAAGAATGTGGATTTGGACGAGCTTTGCAAAAAAGTCGGCATCGTATTTCAGAATCCTTTCAATCAGGTTACCGGCTCTAAGCTCACGGTATATGAAGAAATTGCCTTCGGGCTTGAGAACTTGGGAATCGAAAGGCAGGAAATGATACATCGTATCGACGAGGCGATGGAGCTTTTGGATATCATGAAGTACAAGGATAGGGAACCCTTCGATTTGTCGGGCGGACAGATGCAGCGTATGGCCATTGCCGGAATTATCGCAATGCAGCCTGAAGTCATCGTATTGGACGAGCCTACTTCACAGCTAGATCCGCAAGGCAGAGAGGAAGTGTATCAAGCGGTACAGAAGTTGAGCAAAAAAGGAATTACCATATTCATGGTGGAACATAACGTGGAAAAAATCGCATCATACAGCGATAGGGTTCTGCTTTTGGACGGCGGGAAGCTCATCGATTTCGATACACCCCAGAGAATTTTTTCGAGAGAAGATTTGGACACATACGGAGTAGAGCCCCCGGCGTTCACGAAGATTTGCAGAGAACTGAATCTTAAAAATGCTGAGACCGGCTGTTATCCCGTAACACTGGAGGAGGCTTATGATTTACTTAGCAAGGAAAAGAGGGGGATGTAGATGGAAATGAGTATGGGACACTCAGGAAAAAACATAAATGAGTACAGGACACTCATGCAAATCAAGGATTTACATTTTTCTTACACCGAAGGGGAGGAGATTTTAAAAGGGCTTAATTTTGCTATCGATGAGAGGACGACTGCTATTATCGGGCAAAATGGTGCGGGAAAGACCACCTTTGTAAAGCTGCTGAAAGGTTTGCTTCGGCCTACAGAGGGGGCTGTGGAGTTCGACGGAAAGGATATACGCGATATAACGGTGGCACAACTGGCCAGACATATCGGTATGGTTTTCCAGAATCCCAACGATCAGATTTTTAAGAACCGGGTTCTTGACGAGGTCATGTTCGGTCCGCTTAAAATCGGTATGGGAGAGGCCGCAGCCAGAGAAAAATCGTTAGAGGCGCTGGAACTGGTGGGACTGTCCGGCCATGAGGATAAAAATCCTTACGACCTTGGCTTGTCCAGCCGGAAGCTCGTGGCAATCGCTTCCATCGTAGCGATGGATCCCAAGGTAATCATATTTGACGAGCCAACAATCGCTCAGGATTACTATGGAAAAGAGCGGATCAAGTCGGTAATCCGCAAGTTAAGGAGTGAAGGTGTCACTGTCATTACCATCATTCATGATATGGATTTTGTGGCGGATGTTTTCGAGCGTGTTATTGTATTTGCCAAGGGGGGAGTGCTTCTCGACGGCAGTGCGAAAGAGGTTTTCGCGGACGAGACCATTCTGAAGGAGGCTTATTTGGAGCAGCCAAATGTGACCAGACTTTGCCAGAGTCTCGGTTATGAAGAGGTCTTTTTAAATGCCGGTGAATTTGTGGCTTATCAGCGTGAGAAACAAAATCTAATCACTAACTGACCAGGTTTTTGCTTCCTCCATATCGGTACAAAAATAAATTTGTCCTTTTCCTAAGGAAGTCCCTTTTATAATGCGGGTGCTTATCTTTGCAATATGCTCCGCTCGGAGATTTTGTTATCATAATTATACCTTATGTCCGCTTTGGCGGACGGGGAATCAATAGTTGAAAGCGCTTTTCTTTCACACTTATCACCTTTAGCCTGTCAGACAAGCCATTCTTTCGCTAACTCTGCATCTGTAAAATATGCCTTTGTAATGCCTCTATTCTCCGGAGTCTGTTCTAAAATATTATGAAATCTCCACTTTGTAAATCCATCTAAACCTATAAACGCTATCTTGTATGTATGTTCCCGAAGCCGGGAAATGCTTTCAATTATTAATCTCATAGTTTGCTTATCTAAACTGTTTTCGTCCATGTTATACCATATCCTGAACATGACATGAGAAGGCTTGGATGAGAAGAATGCTTCAATTTTTGACAGGCGGTCAAGAAGCGCTTTTCTGTTTGTCTTATATCCGTCCAAATGGCAGCAATATATTTCACAGTTACGATAGGAAATAATTATGATTGGTGTTTTGGATTCCACAATTTCCATAATATTCACTCGCTTTCAATCAAATCCGATAAAGGTCTTTGCATACGGATATGCTGGCACCACCCAATCGCTTTTTGCATAATACCGATTCCGTAATAGAGAGTAGACAGTTTGTAATAAAAACATTCGCTATTCTCTAATTCGTTAAATTTCTTTTCTAAGTCAAGGAGCTTTTTCAAATAATTTCTGTTGTTTATTTCATACTCAAATAGCTGGCGCTCACGAATTTCCGGTGATAATTTGTCAAAAAAATAGACCTTGGACAGATGGGTATTGGTACCTTCAAATATATCCATTGGTGAAGAAAGCCACTCAAAAAAATGGTCCTGTCCCTCCTTTGTAATGTGATAAAATATTTTTTTTCTGCCGCCCTGTGGTTTTTCAGACGTTGTTAAAAAACCTTTTTCGGTCAATCTTTTTAAGGCGGGATACAGACTGCCATAGCTCGCCTTATAGAAAACACCGATGCCGTTTTCTATCATTTTTTTGATGTCATAGCCTGTTAAGTCATGTTCCAATACCATACCTAAAATAATAGATTCTAACATTTTAAAACCTCCGAATTGATATATCTATTAGATATATTGTAATGTTGGTTTTGTGCTATGTCAAGCCAATAATAGGAAGGCATGTATACAGATACGTCTTATTTTAGTTTCCTAAATGGTTTATTATCACCCATCAGAGCACGAAAAGTGAGTGGTAATATGTAGCAGGATGAAATAACAGGAGGAAGGAAAAGGAGAAAAGCGATGTATAAAATAGATGTATGGACAGATAATGCGAATTGGGTTAAACTTACAAATAGCAACCTGCAATCTGGGTATAAAGAATAGTGAAACGGAGCAGACAGTAATGATCGTAGTTAAAATTTTAGGCATTATATTATGGATGTTTGTGCTTCCCTTTTGTATCGGGCTGATCCCTTTGCGGTGGATACCGAAGGAAAAGAAAAATATAGGAGTGGTATTCATCGCCGGTTATGTTATTATGCTTCCGATGTGCTGGCTGGTAACAGTGCCTGCGATACTTCTTGTAAAATACAGCAGCTTCCTTGTTATGGTACGCATTTTTACTGTGGGTATGGCGATTGCGGCAGCAGCAGGCGTAGCCTTAAGCGCATGGGCTGTTAGGAAGAAACAGTGGGTGTCCTTAAAACCAGTATTTCGGTGGACGGATGTTTCCATAGAAGAGAAAATAGAATGGATCTTATTTTTGGCACTCATTGCATTCCAGCTTTATAAAGCGTTTACTCTCACCTCTTTTGACGGAGACGATGCAGAATACGTGGCGCAGTCTCTGGTGACTCAGCAGAGCAATACAATGTATTTGATCAAACCCTATACAGGAGGGACAACCTCTCTGGATATCAGACATTCTCTGGCAGTGCTGCCTATATGGATTGCATACGTGGGAAGGATGACGGGAATCCATACAACGATATTGGCGCATAGTGTCATTCCTTTTGTGTTTATCCCTCTGACCTATGTGGTTTACTTTGAAATCGGTAAACAGCTTTTGCGTAAGAAGAAAGAACTCTTGCCGGCATTTATGGTGTTTATGGCTCTTTTGCAAATATTTGGAAACGTGTCCATATATACCAACGAGACCTTTTTCCTGACGAGAACATGGCAGGGAAAATCTCTGGCGGCAAATTTCGTGCTTCCTCTTATCGTATGTCTGCTGCTGTGGATATTCGATAAGGAGAATGAACATAAGACACGAAAAGAGGGACGCTTGGAAGAAAAGGAAAACACCTTTGGCCTATGGCTCCTCTTATGGCTTGCAAATATGACAGCGGGCGTATGTACCTCCATGGTGGTATTCCTCGGAGCGGTGATGATAGCAGTTATCGCATTCTGGATGATGATAGCGGAGCGGAAATTCAGCGTGCTCATCAAGGCAGGAATCGTGTGCATACCTAATGTGGCATATATGATATTGTACTTACTTTTGCACATTTAAGAATATAATAGGAGAATTTTTGGTATGTATGGAATTTTTATGGAGAGCGTGGTCATTTTTAAAAACTATACGGGAAATCGCCTGACGATAATCTTGTTTTTATTGTCGTTAGTCTTTCTGCTTTTTATGGAAAAGGATAGAAGGCGGAGAGCTATCTTCGTGTATACGCCGCTTACACTGCTGTTTTTGTTTTTCTTTCCCATCTTCCGAAAAGTGTTCGTGCGGTTGATGAGCGGAGAGGGGGATACCTATTACAGGGTACTCTGGCTCATTCCTATGGGTATTATTATCGCTTACGCGGGGGTGAAGCTGGCTGCCTTATTGTATGATAAATTGGAAGGAAGGATATCATCCAATCAGGGAAATTGGATGAAGAGGGCGGTGCTGGCCGCTTTGGCAATAGCAATCGCTTTTTGCGGAAAATACGTGTATGCCAGTCAATATATGTCGAAGGCGGAGAATCTCTATCATCTTCCTCAGACCGTAATCGATATTTGCGACCTGATAGCTCCTGAGGACGGCGAAGAAAGAATTTGGTCTGTCTTTCCCACTGATTTGGTTTATTTCGTAAGACAGTACGATACGGATATACAGATGCTTTACGGCAGGGAAATGGTAGAACCGAAATGGCAGTATGCGGAGCCGGTGCATACGATTATGAACAATCCGACGATTATCGATATCGAGGAGCTGTTAAAGCTGACGCGGGAAAGATATTGCACGTATATCGTGCTTCCTAATAACAAGGAAGTGACGCAGGCCCCTGAGAATTTTGGTCTGGAGCTTCTGGATACGATAGACGGCTATCCGGTTTATTACGATCCGGTAGCAGCAAGCACGAAATAAAATAATGCGGAATGCATATTTTTTATGCATCATTTGTTGCTGAGAACGGAGTGAACAGTAACAGCGAAAGGCTGAATAGGAACTGATTGGGCGGGTGTAAAGATGTTATTTAACTCATATAAATTTGTATTTGCTTTTCTGCCGGCGTGCCTTCTGATCTATTACTTGCTGGAAAAAAGGGGCAGAGGCGCGAAGCTCTGGCTGATAGCAATATCCCTATGGTTTTACGGGAGTTTTCGGACAGGGTATCTGCTGATTCTTATAGCGAGTATGGCTTTTAATTATGGGGCGGTTCATGGGATGAGCCGGGTGAAAGAAAGTGTTTCATACTGTAAAAAAGGGCTGTTGGCAGTCGGAATCCTTGGTAATCTGGGGCTTTTGTCCTATTTTAAATATGTCAATTTCTTTATTGATAATATAAACGCATTGGGGGGCAATTTGCCGCTTTTACAAGCGGCACTACCTATCGGAATCAGTTTTTTTACCTTTTCACAAATTTCTTTTTTGGTGGATAACTATAGGGGGGAAATAAAGTCCTGTGGATTTATGGATTATGTGCTGTATATTTCTTATTTCCCTAAGCTGGTGGAAGGACCTATCGTTTTCCATGCCCAGATGCTGCCGGAATTTACACAAATCGGGAAAAGAGGATTCGATGCGGAACGTTTTATGCGAGGACTTTGCCTGTTTGTTTTCGGTATGTTAAAAAAGGTAGTATTGGCAGATACCTTCGGCGGAGCTGTAGACTATGGCTATTCCAATCTGGGAAGCATGCACGGCACCGATGCCTTACTTTTGGTGATTTTTTATGCGCTTCAGCTTTATTTCGATTTCAGCGGTTATATAGATATGGCGATAGGAATCAGCCGCATGTTCAATATAGATCTTCCGATAAACTTCAACTCGCCCTATAAGGCACAAAATATTGTGGATTTCTGGAAGCGGTGGCATATTACTTTGAGCCGATTTTTCACGAAATATGTATATATTCCTCTGGGGGGGAACAGAGAAGGAGTATGGAGAATGTATCGCAATCTGCTGATCGTATTTTTGCTCAGCGGTCTGTGGCATGGGTCGGGAATGGGTATAAACCACTCATGGAACTTCATTTTATGGGGAATGCTTCACGGGGTATTGTACGTATTTACCCGTATGTGGCAAAGAAGGATAGCGAAACCGAAGGAAGGAAGCACAGTACATAACTTGAAGACATCATTCCTTCATGGGATGAGCGTACTGCTCACCTTTGGATATGTCAGTGTTACGTGGGTATATTTCCGGGCAGAAAGTGTGGCGCAGGGGAACGAGCTTTTGCGCTTGGTAATAAAGGGTGGATTTGCCCGCATAAATAAGAATCTTGCTGAATACTTTAACCTGGATGAGTTCTGGTATGTCTTAAAGGTGCTTCATCTGGATAGCTGGGAATACGGACATTATATTATGATGTTCGTCATCACGGCGTTCTCCCTTCTGCTCGTGTTTTTCGGCAAAAATGCGATGGAAATTTCCGAAAAAATAAAGCCGAAAGTGTGGTCGGCAGTGATAATGGCGGGACTGTTCCTGTGGTGTGTCCTGGCCTTTTCAAATGTCAGCAGTTTTCTTTACTTTAACTTTTAATGGGAGCAATGCTTGGGAGTATGCCGATTGGTATGCACTTGAAAAGCTTGAGGAATAAAAGAGAATGAAACAATATAAAAAGTGGCTATTAACATTTATTGTAACGCTTGCGGCGGCAGCGGCAGCAGTAATACTTCTTGTGGTGTATGTGGATCCGTTTTTTCAATATCATGAACCATTGGAGGACTTTCCTTACGTGGTGGATAATCAGATCAATCAGAATCCGGGGATGGCTAAACACATGGACTACGACAGTGTGATTCTCGGCTCCTCCATGACGGTAAACTTCAATACGGACTGGTTTCAGGAGCTAATGGGACTTGAGACCTTGAAGCTCAGTTATAGCGGCGCGTTTCCCAAGGATCAGGCGAACATCATGGACATTGTTTTTGGAAGCGGCCATAAGGTAAAGGCAGCCTTTTTGGGAATCGATGTGATTACCTATACAGGAGGGGTGGAGGAAACGAAGTATCCGATTCCGAAATACTTGTATGATGATAATGTGTGGAATGATATTTCCTATGTACTGAATAAAGATGTGCTTCTGGAATATATTCTAAGGCCGCTTGCGGATCCGGACAAGACGGATCTGGCTACCGTTTATGCAAGCTGGTGGACGGAGGAATATTATAATAAACAATGGGTAATGCATAACTATGAGCAGCCGGAGCTGGTGCAGGAGGGGGCGGATCCCGAAAATTACGTGCGCAATGTAAAGGCGAATCTGGATACGAACATCTGTCCTTATATTGAAGCGAATCCGGATACGGAATTTTATATTTTTTATCCTCCTTACAGTATTTTGTTCTGGAATGACGTTTTGAGGGAAAATCATATGGAAGCTACCTTGAGGGAATACGAGTACCTGACGGAGCGTTTGCTGGAATATGATAATGTAAGAGTATTCTTTTTTTGCGATCAGGAATGGATTATAAGCGATTTGGACAATTATGCGGATTACAGTCATTACCATCCGGATATTAACCGCTATATGACGGAATGCTTCGCTTCAGGCGAGTGCGAAGTGACAAAAGTGAATCTTCATAAGGAGCTTGCAAAGATGAGGGATATTGTTGCCTCTTATGATTTTGAAGAGTTATTTTCGGTAGAATACTAGTTATAAAAAACGGGAGCGACAGAACTAAACTGTCGTTCCCGTTTCGTTAACTGAAAGATTTTATTTGGAAGAAGTGTGTCCGGTATTTATAACTTCTGCCAGCCGATCGGCGAGAGCATTTCTTCCGGCATCGTTTAAATGGATATAGTCGGTCATATAATCCCTGTAATTATCCTCGTTTATCGTGCCGTAATAGTTGTCGATGATGGACACTCCGCAGGAAATTGCCACATCTACTTCCTTCACAAGATAATGAGGAAGAGCGCCGTTTCCAAGGTCCACAGTGCCTCCGTTCTGGTAATTGCCGTTCTCATCGATGCACTGCGCAAAGGTATGGGACATGACGAAGATACGGATATAGGGGTAAGCTTCCTGAATTGTCTCAATGGCGTTTCGGAGGCCTCCGGTATAAGCGCTGAGCTCATAAGGGTCGTTTGGATTGTCGGAAGGAACTTTTTCTAAATAATCGATAGCATCATACATGATGACGATGGTATCTATCTTATTGTAATCGATGGATGCCAAGATTTCTGCCGACTGTGCATATTTTTCATCTTGTTCCGCTGCCGCTGCGGATGTTAAAGCAGTGAAGTCCTTGCTTGCGATGCTTTTTGCCACGTAAGGAAGATTAAAGTTATCCCTTGGATACCCTTCGGTGTAAGCGGAGTGTTTCGCTGCGATACCGGAATCAGGAAATCCACCGTTATATACGGTAGCTCCCGTTTTTTGCGCTAAGAGGGCGGTAAAGCCATTTTGCCCCATTTCATCGGTAAGAGGATTGCCTCCAAGACAGAGAATAGTGTTCTCTCCGTCGTCCGTTCGTCCCTGCAGTTTAGTTTCGCTTAAGGGAATGATGGTGTCCAGTGCTTCGATGTCATAACCCTCTGCCAGATTGTTCGGGTCGTAATCGGACCGGGTTCCGATGTTCCAGATAACGAGTTTTATGATGGCAACCGCCGCAATGATAAGAATTGCGCCGAGAAGTATATAATGCCAGTTAAAGGATAATTTCTTATTTTCATTTTTATTTTCAGTTCCATTTTCCATAACGATTCCTCCGATGAGTGTATATTATACGTTACTATTCAGCATTCCATATCGCAAAGTATTTTTTGTTTCGCGCGTGAAGTAACGGGACAATGTTCCTGTGAATGCATTGCTGCCAGGAAGCCACAGGCTGAATAGTAACTATTGTACTATTATTTATTTCAAAAATCCATACAAAATATGAGCCGGATAAAATTTTAAGATTTATTTTATCCGGCTCATATTCCTTCTCTTTCTTCTTTGTAATACCCCAATTTTGTCAGCAGTGCTGATTATTAAGCTCCTTGTACCACTTGCTGTACTTATACATGCGATAGGTGGTGCTGAGCTCCTTTAATTGTTCCTTATCGGCACATTGCTCTTTAAAAGCGCTTCTCTGTGCCATATCCATACAAACGTAATCCATGTATGGAATGCGAAGCTCAATAATGGCTCCTCCGCATTTTGGACATGTCATCTTGTGACCATTTAGCATGTGAACCCGATGACAAGGTTTGCAATAGTGCATGTACATCATGAAAAAAATCCCCTTTTCCAATAACATAATATAATTAAGCCTGTTTTTAATTGTGTCAGTTATGACGAAAAAAGTCAATAACTTAATCGAGTAATTCATCGACAAAATTCGAAAAAATACTAATTTAATCATACAATTGATGAAAAATATGTAAATCATGAAAAAAGTACGGCAAAATGCCCTCATAGATTTAGGATATACGTTGCACTAGGAGAAGAAGTCAGAAAAAGGAGCGATATGGTGAAAAACATTGAAAAAATGGATTTTTTATGTTAATATGTTACCAAATGATTATTTTGGAGGGGTTTACATAAGCAATGAAAAAAGAGTATAGAAGATTTGATAATGTTATTATGGACATGGACAACGAAATTAATAATTTTGATAATATAAAAGATTTAAATTTCATGGATTTAGATGAAAATGACTATTATGATGAGGACGAGTTTTACGATGAAGATGAGTACTCTGAGAGAAGTGAATATCTGGAGGAAAAAAGGTATTCCAAGGAGAGAGAAAGCGCTCCGTTAAAGAAGAGAACATCGGCTGAGAAGAAAGAAACTCCGACAGAGAAGAAGATAACGGTCAGGAAGAAAGAGGCGCCGGCTGAGAAGAAGATATCGGTCAGGAAGAAAGAGGCGCCGACTGGGAAAAAGATATCAGTCAAGGAGAAAGAACTATCGGTCAAGAAGAAAGAAATGCCGGCCGGGAAGAAGACATCGTCTAAGAAAGAATACGCATTGGAGAAGCGAAAAAGCACTTCGGGCAAAAAGACAAAGGCGGCAGCTAAGAACTCCCGGGATAGAAGGAATAATGGTAAAGAAAGTCGTCTATGGTATAAAATAAAGCATATGGATACCATCGATAGAATCGTGGCATCTACCGGTGCCCTGATTATGGTTTTTGCCATTGTGACATGTACGATGTATGCGGACGCGAAGGCGTCTGATATGCAGGTAGCTTCCTTTCAGGAGATAGGCGCCGGAATGGAAGGAATCGAGGTTATCGGAGAAAGCGGACTTTTGGCAGTGGCTGACGCGCAGGCAGCTAAGGTGGCTGTTCAGGAAGAAATGACCGAGGCGGTGACGGAGTACGAGGAGAAAGAGCTGGAGACGACGGAGGCGGTCAAGGTAGAGATGCACCTTAGCTCCATGCAAAAGGACTTAAAGATAAAGTTCGTGAACAGCGCGACCGGCAAGCTGGTAGCAAGCGTGCCCTTTGAAGTAAATATTACGGATGGGGGAGGGAAAACCTACACGCTGAAGGATGAAGACAAAGACGGAATTATTTATCGGACCGATATGGCGGCGGGTAAATGCAGTGTTGCCATGGCAAGCATTTCCGGTGCGGAGGATTATACCTTTTCCACCGAAAGCGTGTCGGTTACCATAAAGGATAAAATCGAATATAAGAAGGTAGATGTTTCCGATGAGGTAAAGAAGGAATCGGACGTTAACGTTGCGGCAGAGGATACGAAGAAGCAGGAAACGGCGGTTGAATCCGTTCTTACGGATACGGTAGCGTGGGTGGAATCCACGAAGACGGCATTAAACGGATCGGGAACCGAGGCCGGTTATGAGGAAGTATCGAAGGATAAGATTACGGACCCTAACACCCTTGTAAAAGCAAGCGGATTCATTCGTTTTGCGGCAGCGACCACAGATCAAACGGCTGCAGGTACTACAGTGCCAACGACCGATACGACAGCTTCGGGCACCGCAACAACACCTACGGATACAGGGACGCCACCCACAGATACAACACCACCGCCTGTGGTCACAGAGATAAAGGTCAGTCTGGACAAAACCAGCCTTTCTTTGAAAACGGGAGAGACTGCTGTTTTGACGGCAACCACGGATCCTGCAGGAAATGCGGTGGAGTGGAACAGCAGCAATGCAGGAATCGTATCGGTAGCCGGAGGAACTATTGCGGCAGTGAGCGCCGGAACGGCGGATATTACAGCCAAAACATCTACCGGACATATAGCGACCTGTACGGTAACAGTTATAGAGCCTGAGAAGGTGAAGCCTTCGATTACAATCAGCGCAGCGACCGGAAAGGTGCTTACGGAAAAGACGTTTAAGCTTACTGCGGAAGTAAAAAATGCGTCAGATGTCTCCATCACATGGTCCTCCAGCAACAGTGCGGCAGCGACAGTGTCAGGTGACGGCACGGTAACCGGTGTGAGTGCCGGAACTACGACGATTAAGGCGATGAGCAATGCAGATAATTCTATCGCAGCGACCTGCGAAGTTACCGTTAAGACTAATCCGGAAAAGGACAGCTCCACAAAGTTGAAAGACAACTCCGGCAATCAGCTCTATGTTAAGGAAACGGACAGCAAATTCAGAGAAGCCGTTTACTCCGATTATTTTAAAGCGGATAAATTTTATAAATTATCATCGGCGACTGCCGAGTACAAATATACCGGCTGGCAGACCATCGACGGCAAGACTTATTATTTCAATGCGGACGGCAGCAAGGTAACCGGTGAACAGATTATTAAAGGAGCGAAATATAATTTCGGCAGTGACGGAGCATTATCTTCCTCCTCAGGCAATATGGGAATCGACGTATCCAAGTGGAACGGAAATATTGATTGGAACGCCGTGAAGAATTCCGGCGTATCCTATGTTATCATTCGCTGCGGTTACCGCGGCTCCAGTACGGGAGCTTTGATTGAGGATCCGAAGTTCCGCTCCAATATTCAAGGAGCTTCGGCAGCAGGCCTTAAGGTGGGCGTGTATTTCTTTACGCAGGCGGTAAACGAGGTGGAAGCGGTTGAGGAAGCCTCCATGGTAGCAAGCCTGGTCAGCGGTTATAAAATTTCTTATCCTGTATTTTTGGATGTAGAGCCTAGCGGCGGACGGGCGGATAACATCGGTAAAGATGCAAGAACTGCAGTCTGCAAAGCATTCTGCCAGACTATTCAGAACTCAGGATATACGGCAGGAATCTATGCGAACAAGACATGGCTGACCTCCTATATCAATACGGCAAGCCTTACCAGCTATAAAATATGGCTGGCTCAATACGCGGCTGCCCCTAGCTACTCGGCGACGAAGTACGATCTGTGGCAGTATTCATCCAAAGGTTCCGTATCGGGCATAAGCGGTTCTGTAGATTTGAATATCAGTTACTTGGGATATTAATTATTTTTTATAAATTGTATAGAATATTGCAAAGGGGAAAAGAATGAGCTATATTTATCTACAGGTATTAATCAAAGACTTCACGGGCAGCCGCCATATTGAGCTTGTTTGATATTAGTAAAGCCGGCAACCCCGGTTAGTTGTCTTCGTGAGAATAAAAAATGGAAAGGCATGCAAAACATTATGAAAACTTATCTGGTAACAGGCGGAGCAGGCTTTATCGGCTCCAATTACATTCATTACATGTTTAAAAAATATGGGAGCGATATTAAGATTATCAATGTGGATGCGCTTACTTACGCAGGAAATCCCGAGAATCTGAAGGAAATAGAAAACAGAGACAATTACGAATTCGTCAAAGCGGATATCTGCGATAAGGAAGCAATTTCTAAGATATTTGAAACCAATGACATCGATAGAGTTGTGCACTTTGCAGCGGAAAGTCATGTGGACAGAAGTATCCGTAATCCGGAGGTGTTTGTACAGACCAATGTTCTTGGAACCGCAGTGATGCTGAACTGTGCGAAGAGTGCATGGGAACTGGGAGACGGCAGCTTTAAGCCGGATAAGAAGTTTCTGCATGTATCCACGGACGAGGTATACGGCTCCCTGGAAGAGGAAGGTGAGTATTTTTATGAGACTACGCCATACGATCCTCATAGCCCTTATTCTGCCAGCAAGGCCAGCTCAGATATGTTGGTAAAGGCATATATGGATACCTATCATTTTCCTGCGAATATAACCAATTGCTCCAATAATTACGGCCCTTATCAGTTTCCTGAGAAATTGATTCCCCTCATTATCAATAATGCACTTCAGGGGAAAAAGCTTCCGGTGTACGGAGACGGTAAGAATGTCAGAGACTGGCTGTACGTGGAAGACCATGCGAAAGCAATCGATATGGTTCAGGAAAAGGGAAGGCTTTTCGAAACCTATAATGTAGGCGGGCATAACGAGAAACAGAATATCGAAATTATCAATATTATTATAGAAACCTTGCAGGATATGCTTCCTGAGAATGATCCCAGAAAAGAGCTGATAAGCAAGGACTTGATTACTTATGTGGAAGATAGAAAAGGTCATGACAGAAGATATGCCATCGCACCGGATAAAATCAAAGCGGAAATAGGCTGGGAACCGGAGACCATGTTCAAGGAAGGTATCAGGCTGACAATCCAGTGGTTCTTTGAGAATGAGGACTGGATGAAGAATGTTACCAGCGGAGAATATCAGAAATATTATAAGGATATGTACAGCGGAAAGTAAAATGCTGTCATTCGGGTGGGAACGGTTTTAAATCGTTCCCATTTTACGTTTTCAATCCAGATATTTTGTGATATACTAAATGATAATGTAGACGACCTTGAAAGGAGAACGATTTTTATCATGAAAGGAATTATTCTTGCAGGTGGAAGCGGAACGCGCCTCTATCCATTGACAAAAGCGATTTCGAAACAGATAATGCCGGTTTATGACAAGCCGATGATATATTATCCGCTGTCAACCCTTATGCTGGCGGGGATCAGGGAGATACTGATTATATCTACTCCCAGGGATGTGCCCGTATTCGAGGAATTGTTCGGCACGGGAGAGCAGCTTGGACTCGAGATTCAATATGCGGTTCAGGAATATCCGAGAGGACTCGCGGACGCTTTTATCATCGGAGCGGATTTCATAGGAAACGACAGTGTGGCGCTGGTGCTCGGCGACAATATTTTTTATGGACAGAGCTTCTCCAGGGTGCTTCGCGAAGTTGCACAGAGAGAAAAAGGAGCGACTATTTTCGGGTATTATGTCCGCGACCCGAGGGAATATGGAGTGGTGGAGTTCGATGAGAACGGGAAAGCCCTTTCGATAGAAGAAAAGCCGGAAAAACCGAAGAGCAACTATGCGGTGCCGGGTCTGTATTTTTATGACAATGACGTAGTGGAAATAGCTAAGAACGTAAAGCCTTCCGCACGCGGTGAAATAGAGATTACGAGTATCAACAACGAATACCTGCGCCGTGGAACCCTGATGGTGGAGACTCTCGGAAGAGGCTTCGCATGGCTTGATACAGGGAATCACGATTCTCTCCTGGACGCGGCAGATTTCGTGTCGGCTTTCCAGAAAAGGCAGGGTCTGTATATCTCCTGCATCGAAGAGATTGCTTATAAGAGAGGATTTATTACGAAGGAACAGCTCCTTAAGCTGGCGGAACCATTGATGAAGACGGACTATGGAAAATACATGATAGAGGTTGCAAATGGGCTCTAGGCTGAAGAATATGACTGTTTTTCTGGTCATTATAATGTTTGTGGCGGTAATGGGAAGCGTATTATACGCAAACAAGGATTTTTTTAACAAAAGGGAAGAGCAGGAGGTATCTGCCGAGGTTCCGGAGAGCACGAAGACGCAGGAAGATGTGCAGACGGCTCAGATTGGATCGGATGAACGGTCATTTTTAACGGACGAAACTTTTTTTGACCCGGACAAAAAGCCTTATTCCTCCATAGAGAAAATGAGTGAAAAGAATCTGTCACTGCTCATGACTTCGGTGGAAAAGGATTTGCGCATTCAGGTCGTTGATAATGCGGGCAAGCTCGTGAAGGGAGAGTCCTTTTGTGCGGTCTTGAACGGTGATAAGGAATATCCGGATGAGGATCAGGACGGCGTCATTTACATCGATCATCTGCGCGCCGGTTCCTATGAAGTGACCTTGAAGGAGATGTTGGGCTATCGGGTACCGGATACGCCGGCCAGAATTGAAGTGAAGCAGAGTGTAGAATATGTGGCGATCGACGATATCAGCCTGCTCATATTTACGGAGGAGGACGTAGACCCTGCGCTGGAGGACTTGGAAGTAAACGGCGCGGAAGATGATGCGGACAATAGTGAGATAACTAAAATGCAGGCAAACAATCCCAACGCGAAAATCGGTATCGATGTTTCCAAGTGGAACAAGGAAATTGATTGGGATAAGGTGAAAAGCGAAGGCGTAGAATTCGCAATTATCCGCGTGGGTTACCGTGGAGCCACTACAGGTGCGTTAATTGAGGATCCTTATTTTAAGGCCAATATAAAAGGCGCTCTGAATGCAGGTATTCCAGTGGGAGTATACTTCTTTACACAGGCGGTAAGTACTGTGGAAGCGGTGGAAGAAGCCAGCATGGTCATAAATATGTGCAAGGATTACAATATCAGCTATCCGGTTTTCATCGATACGGAAGGCGCGGGAGGCAACGGCCGGGCGGATGGCCTGGAGCTGGAGGCGCGCACCCAAGTATGCAAAGCCTTTTGTGCTACTATGGAAAGCGCTGGATACAGGGCAGGCGTGTATGGAGCGAGGAACTGGTTTAACGAGATGTTAGACATGAGCTCGTTAAAGGACTATATCATATGGCTTGCGGAATACAGAGATGTGCCGGTATATCAAGGCTACTACCATATGTGGCAGTATACTTCCGGCGGAACCGTGGACGGAATTGAAGGTAAGGTGGACTTTAGCTTAAGCTATTTGAAAATAGAATCGCCTAAGGCGGGAGATGCTGAAAATAGCGAAGGAATAGGGGCGCAGCCTAAGGCAGGAGAGCCTCTTGACGGAGAAATTGTTGAGCCGAAAGCAATCGGTGGGACGGAGAAAGCGGACTGGTAGCAGGATGGTTACGGGCAGTCGCCAAGTGGACAGGCAAACCTGCGCGCTTGGCATGTTGCCTGCATGAGAATAGAGTAAAAGGAGCAGTTATTTAAAATGGGAAAGATAACGGTAGAGACATGTGAGATAGAAGGGCTTAAAGTAATTACGCCAGCAGTCTTCGGAGATTCCAGAGGATATTTTATGGAGACATATCATTATGAGGAGTTCAAGGAGGCCGGAATCGATCAGCTTTTTGTTCAGGACAATCAGTCGGCTTCGAAAAAGGGAGTGCTTCGGGGATTGCATTTCCAGAAGGAATTTCCTCAGGACAAGCTGGTAAGGGTAATCAGTGGAGAAGTATTCGACGTCGCAGTGGATTTGAGGGAAGGAAGCCCTACCTTTGGCAAATGGTTCGGCGTGGTTTTGTCTGCAGAGAATAGAAAACAGTTTTTTGTTCCGAAAAATTTTGCACATGGCTTTCTCGTACTGTCTGAGTTTGCGGAGTTCGCATATAAATGCGCGGATTTCTATCATCCGAACGATGAAGGAGGTCTGCTTTACAACGACCCCGATATCGGAGTGAAATGGCCGATTCCGGAAGGCATGGAGCTTATCATGTCTGAAAAGGATATGAAATGGGGCGGCATAAAGGAATATGCCCGGGAGAAATAGGACGTCGTATGGTTAAAGATACACTTAAATCAAAAATAAAAAACGTTCCAAAAAAAGCAGCGGTTGCAGTATTCTATCTGATTGCCCTTATTTTGGCAGGGATTGTTGTAATGCATCACAATCCGTTGGCAGACCAGACTACCGAGCTTATGAAAAAGATAATGGCTTGTGTGCTTATCGTGTTTACCTGCGTGATCTTCGGTATATTTTACGATAGGCTTACGGTGCTACCAAAGGAGCTGCTCCAGAACCGGAGGCTCATATGGAAGCTGGCTAAGAACGACTTTAAAAAGAGATATGCCGGGTCTTATCTCGGTATGGTATGGGCATTTGTGCAGCCGGTGGTGACTGTTGTTATGTATTGGATCGTGTTCGACAGGGTATTCGATACAAGAAGTCAGCTTGTTGCGGGCGGTATAGAGGTTCCTTATGTCTTATACTTGACGGCGGGACTGGTGCCGTGGTTTTATTTTTCGGAGGCACTGAGCAATGGAACGACAGCGCTTATGGAATATAATTACCTCGTGAAAAAGGTAGTCTTTAAAATAAGTATTTTACCTATTATCAAGGTAATTGCGGCTACCTTCATACATGCTTTTTTTGTAGTGATCTTATTGCTCATCGCCATAGGTTACGGTTATTATCCAAGCGTATATACGCTGCAGGTTTTTTATTATAGCTTCTGCGAATTCGTGCTGGTGCTCGCCATCAGCTATTCGACCTGCGCAATTGTTGTATTTTTCAGGGATTTACAGCAAATCATAGGTATCGTTCTCCAGATTGGCATGTGGGCAACACCTATTTTATGGGATATATCCATGCTGAGCGATAAGATGAAGCCTCTGTTCAAGCTCAACCCTATGGTTTATATAGTGAACGGCTACCGCAGCGCCGTGTACGAGCAAGAATGGTTTTTTGAGCATTTTTATTCCTCCACTTATTTTTGGATTTTTACGGTTACGCTGTTTTGCATCGGCTCTTTGATTTTTAAAAGGCTGAAGGTACATTTTGCGGATGTGATGTAGAAAGAAAATATGGTTACTGTTCACACAGTAGCTTAACACTTGCTGTTAAGCTACGTAGGAATATGATTCAAGAGATAATTTCTGCTTCGCGAAGAGAATTTAGATGCAGAAATCATGCGTTACTGAGAACGGAGTGGGCAGTAACAAAATATTAGCAGTGCAACGGAGAAACGGCTGAATGAAAGAGAAGAAAATAGCTATACAGACCAAGCAATTGGAAAAAGTATATCGATTATATGATAAGCCTTCGGACCGAATGAGAGAGGCCTTCGGGCTGTCGGGAAAGAAGCACTATAAAGAGCACCATGCGCTGGATAAGGTGGACATGACGGTATATCAGGGGGAGACGGTTGGAATTATCGGAACCAACGGATCGGGAAAATCCACGATTTTGAAAATTATTACGGGAGTGTTGAACCCTTCAGGAGGAGAAGTGACCGTGGATGGGCGCATATCCGCGCTTCTCGAGCTGGGTGCAGGCTTTAATATGGAATACAACGGTATAGAAAACATTTATTTGAACGGTACGATGATTGGCTTTTCGGAGAAGGAAATCGACGAGAAGATGGATGCCATATTGGATTTTGCAGATATTGGAGACTATGTGTACCAGCCGGTCAAGACGTATTCTAGCGGAATGTTCGTGCGTCTGGCCTTCGCGGTGGCAATTAATATCGAGCCGGAAATATTGATCGTGGACGAAGCTCTGTCGGTGGGTGACGTATTCTTTCAGGCAAAGTGTTATCACAAATTCGAAGAATTCAAGAAAATCGGAAAGACGATTCTTTTTGTCAGCCATGACTTGAGCAGCATTAGTAAATACTGCGACAGAGTAATATTGCTTAATAAGGGAAAAAAGCTGGGCGAAGGTTCGCCCAAGGAAATGATAGACGTCTATAAGCGGGTGCTCGTAGGGCAATATGCGATTGAAGATGAGGAAAAAGGAAACCTGCTAAATGACAACGATTTAAAAGAGGCAGCGGCAGTGAAAGCGGGAATCAATCCTGATTTGCTGGAATATGGAACGAAGGCGGCCTGTATAACGGAGTATTATATTACGGACAGCGAAGGAATTAAGACTACTGCTGTTATAAAGGGGCATGAATTCACGATTCACATGAAGGTGGAGTTTTCACAGGATGTTCCGGCACCCATTTTTGCATTTACGGTTAAAAATATAAGGGGTACCGAGATTACAGGAACGAATACGATGTTTGAGAAGACATTTTTAAAGCCGGTAAGCGCCGGAAGTGTGAAAGCGGTTACCTTCAGACAGAAGATGAGCCTCCAGGGAGGAGAATATCTATTGTCTCTGGGCGTTACCGGATATGAGAACAACGATTTCGCCGTGTATCATAGGCTGTATGATGTAATCAATGTGACAGTAATATCGGATAAGGATACGGTAGGTTATTACGATATGGACACGGAAGCTGTTGTACGTGACTGCATATAGCAACCAAGCTGGGGCAAAAGGAGAACTGATATGAATGCTTTTTCAAATACGGAGCAGATTGGAAAAATAGTTCTTGATTATAAATATTATCCGGGCGAGGACCTTTACTGTGACGGAGCGGTAGAGGATGAGCTTCTGGACATCGTTAAAAACTATTCTCCAATAGAGTATAGACGTATTATTGAGGAACGCGCTAAATGGCCGGTCCTCTATCATTTGTCCCCTCTTAGGGAAAATATTGTGGACTGGGTTCCCATGGATAAAGATGCGAAGGTTTTGGAGGTAGGAGCAGGCTGCGGTGCGATTACTGGCAGTTTGGCCAAAAAAGCGGGAAGTGTAACCTGCATCGACTTATCCAAGAAAAGAAGTATGATCAATGCCTATAGACATCAGGATTGCGATAACGTTACCATACATGTGGGGAATTTTAAGGATATAGAGCCGGAGTTGCCGAATGATTTCGATTTTATTTATTTTATCGGCGTATTCGAGTATGGTCAGAGCTATACCGGAACGGCCCGCCCCTATGAGGATTTACTTAAGATGATGCTGCGCCACTTGAAAAAGGGCGGGAGAATCATCATCGCTATTGAAAATAGACTGGGACTTAAGTATTTTGCCGGATGCAGGGAAGATCATCTGGGAACGTATTTTTCGGGAATTGAAGATTACGCACAGGGTGGCGGCGTGCGCACCTTTACGAGAGAAGGACTGGAACATATTTTTTATACCTGCGGAGTGGAAAACTATTCCTTCTATTATCCATATCCTGATTATAAATTTATGACTGCTTTGTATTCTGATAAGAGGCTTCCTCTGCCGGGAGAGCTGTCGGAGAACAACAGAAATTTTGACAGGGACAGAATGCTCCTTTTCGATGAGAAGCAGGCTTTCGATGGGATAATAAAGGACGGTATTTTTCTGTGTTTTCCAATTCTTATGTAGCGGTTATCGGAGATGATTTCGATATAAAGTATGCCAAATATTCCAACGACCGTTCGCCGGAGTATGAGATTCGTACGGAGATATGCATTGATACAGACGGGAAAAAGATAGTAAAAAAACATGCGTTATCGAATGAGGCCGTAGATCATATCAGAAGCATGGAGACTGCATATAACGACTTGATGCAAAGATTTGAAGGCGGTAAGCTGGAAGTCAATAAGTGCAGCTTATGTGAGGACGGTAAGTCGGCGCAGTTCGAATATGTGGAGGGAATAACGCTGGAGGAGATTTTGGACGGCTGTCTGGAGAGAAATCAGATTGATAAATTCCATGCGTTATTTAATGAATATCTGGAGAGGATTTCTTACCATGAGGAGATGCCGGTGGCGGATTATGATTTGATTTTTTCTAATATATTGATTACACCAGAAGAAGCGGCTGATGAGGTGACGGATAAAGCTGCAGAGGAAGTTTTTGGAGAACCGGTTGGGAATGATGTCGAGGATACGTTCAAGGAAACATCAGTAGAAGTAGCTAATGGAGTTTCCGGAGAAACAGTGGAAGAAACTTTTGTGGAAACAGTAAGTGAGGATTCATATTCAGATGAACCTAGTCTTAAGGCGATAAAGAATGGAGTTTGGACGATTATAGACTACGAGTGGACCTTCGGCAAGCCGGTCAGTTCCAAGGAAACGGCATTCCGCGCGGTATATTGCTATGTCCTTGAAAATGAAAAAAGAAATAAACTGAATTTGGATGCGGTCATAGATACTCTTGGTATTACAGAACGGGAGGCAGAGGAGTTCCGTGAGCAAGAGATGGGATTTCAAGAGTTCGTTACCGGAAAGCATAAATCTATGGCACAGATGCGTGACGCCATAGGTTATAAAATCATGGAGCCGCTAAAGTGGGTGCATAAGTTTGATGATTCCTCAAAAAAGGAGAGAATACAGATTTATGAAGATAGAGGAAAAGGGTATTGTGAGGAGGATTCCTATTTCGTAAGGGACGCTTATGAAGGGGAGAATTTGATTCGTCTGAAGCTGGAGGCGGATGGAGATGTGAATATGCTTCGTATAGATCCGGCTATGGATTATTGTGTCGTGCGGGTGAAGGAGCTGACTTTTAACGGAGAAGCGGTGGAGCTTGGTAAGAAGAATATTATTACTAATGGGAAGAGCCTGAAGGACGGGAGTTATGTGTTTGCGACGGAGGATCCGAATATAAACATAAGGCTGAGCAATTTGGATAGGATGGGGAAGAATGAAATAGTGGCAGAAATGGAAATTGTGCGCGTGCCGGAGGAAATTGCGAAGGATATGGCGGGAGCGGTGAAAAAGATTTGGTGATGGGGATGTGATTGCGAAACTCGTAGCTTCGCCAATTTTATGTACAATTTCGAGACTCTCGGAGCCTTTCTTCGGTGGTTTGGTTTCGGTTCCGTTAGCGAGCGGCTTGTGTTTTCTTAAGGAAACCTCAGTACCCAGGGAAAACGCCGCATGGATGCGGCGTTTAGGCAGCATAGGACATGGATGTCCGTTGCTGCCGGCCGGCCCGTCCGTCCCCACAATATTCACGGTTTCCTTTAGAAAACACAGCCGCGAGCGTAGGAACAGAAACCAAATCCACCGAAGAAAGGCTCTCACAGCCTCCCCAAATTGTACATAAAATTTCCACCCCCACCTGTTTCGCAATCACATCCCCATCACCAAATCTTTTCACCGCTCCCGCCATATCCTTCGCAATTTCCTCCGGCACGCGCACAATTTCCATTTCTGCCACTATTTCATTCTTCCCCATCCTATCCAAATTGCTCAGCCTTATGTTTATATTCGGATCCTCCGTCGCAAACACATAACTCCCGTCCTTCAGGCTCTTCCCATTAGTAATAATATTCTTCTTACCAAGCTCCACCGCTTCTCCGTTAAAAAGTCAGCTCCTTCACCCGCACGACACAATAATCCATAGCCGGATCTATACGAAGCATATTCACATCTCCATCCGCCTCCAGCTTCAGACGAATCAAATTCTCCCCTTCATAAGCGTCCCTTACGAAATAGGAATCCTCCTCACAATACCCTTTTCCTCTATCTTCATAAATCTGTATTCTCTCCTTTTTTGAGGAATCATCAAACTTATGCACCCACTTTAGCGGCTCCATGATTTTATAACCTATGGCGTCACGCATCTGTGCCATAGATTTATGCTTTCCGGTAACGAACTCTTGAAATCCCATCTCTTGCTCACGGAACTCCTCTGCCTCCCGTTCTGTAATACCAAGAGTATCTATGACCGCATCCAAATTCAGTTTATTTCTTTTTTCATTTTCAAGGACATAGCAATATACCGCGCGGAATGCCGTTTCCTTGGAACTGACCGGCTTGCCGAAGGTCCACTCGTAGTCTATAATCGTCCAAACTCCATTCTTTATCGCCTTAAGACTAGGTTCATCTGAATATGAATCCTCACTTACTGTTTCCACAAAAGTTTCTTCCACTGTTTCTCCGGAAACTCCATTAGCTACTTCTACTGATGTTTCCTTGAACGTATCCTCGACATCATTCCCAACCGGTTCTCCAAAAACTTCCTCTGCAGCTTTATCCGTCACCTCATCAGCCGCTTCTTCTGGTGTAATCAATATATTAGAAAAAATCAAATCATAATCCGCCACCGGCATCTCCTCATGGTAAGAAATCCTCTCCAGATATTCATTAAATAACGCATGGAATTTATCAATCTGATTTCTCTCCAGACAGCCGTCCAAAATCTCCTCCAGCGTTATTCCCTCCACATATTCGAACTGCGCCGACTTACCGTCCTCACATAAGCTGCACTTATTGACTTCCAGCTTACCGCCTTCAAATCTTTGCATCAAGTCGTTATATGCAGTCTCCATGCTTCTGATATGATCTACGGCCTCATTTCGATAACGCATGTTTTTTACTATCTTTTCCCGTCTGTATCAATGCATATCTCCGTACGAATCTCATACCTCCGGCGAACGGTCGTTGGAATATTGGCATACTTTATATCGAAATCATCTCCGATAACCGCTTACATAAGAATTGGAAAACACAGAAAAAATACCGTCCTTTATTATCCCATCGAAAGCCTGCTTCTCATCGAAAAGGAGCATTCTGTCCCTGTCAAAATTTCTGTTGTTCTCCGACAGCTCTCCCGGCAGAGGAAGCCTCTTATCAGAATACAAAGCAGTCATAAATTTATAATCAGGATATGGATAATAGAAGGAATAGTTTTCCACTCCGCAGGTATAAAAAATATGTTCCAGTCCTTCTCTCGTAAAGGTGCGCACGCCGCCACCCTGTGCGTAATCTTCAATTCCCGAAAAATACGTTCCCAGATGATCTTCCCTGCATCCGGCAAAATACTTAAGTCCCAGTCTATTTTCAATAGCGATGATGATTCTCCCGCCCTTTTTCAAGTGGCGCAGCATCATCTTAAGTAAATCCTCATAGGGGCGGGCCGTTCCGGTATAGCTCTGACCATACTCGAATACGCCGATAAAATAAATAAAATCGAAATCATTCGGCAACTCCGGCTCTATATCCTTAAAATTCCCCACATGTATGGTAACGTTATCGCAATCCTGATGTCTATAGGCATTGATCATACTTCTTTTCTTGGATAAGTCGATGCAGGTTACACTTCCCGCTTTTTTGGCCAAACTGCCAGTAATCGCACCGCAGCCTGCTCCTACCTCCAAAACCTTCGCATCTTTATCCATGGGAACCCAGTCCACAATATTTTCCCTAAGAGGGGACAAATGATAGAGGACCGGCCATTTAGCGCGTTCCTCAATAATACGTCTATACTCTATTGGAGAATAGTTTTTAACGATGTCCAGAAGCTCATCCTCTACCGCTCCGTCACAGTAAAGGTCCTCGCCCGGATAATATTTATAATCAAGAACTATTTTTCCAATCTGCTCCGTATTTGAAAAAGCATTCATATCAGTTCTCCTTTTGCCCCAGCTTGGTTGCTATATGCAGTCACGTACAACAGCTTCCGTGTCCATATCGTAATAACCTACCGTATCCTTATCCGATATTACTGTCACATTGATTACATCATACAGCCTATGATACACGGCGAAATCGTTGTTCTCATATCCGGTAACGCCCAGAGACAATAGATATTCTCCTCCCTGGAGGCTCATCTTCTGTCTGAAGGTAACCGCTTTCACACTTCCGGCGCTTACCGGCTTTAAAAATGTCTTCTCAAACATCGTATTCGTTCCTGTAATCTCGGTACCCCTTATATTTTTAACCGTAAATGCAAAATGGGTGCCGGAACATCCTGGTGAAAACTCCACCTTCATGTGAATCGTGAATTCATGCCCCTTTATAACAGCAGTAGTCTTAATCCTTCGCTGTCCGTAATATAATACTCCGTTATACAGGCCGCCTTCGTTCCATATTCCAGCAAAATCAGGATTGATTCCCGCTTTCACTGCCGCTGCCTCTTTTAAATCGTTGTCATTTAGCAGGTTCCTTTTTCCTCATCTTCAATCGCATATTGCCCTACGAGCACCCGCTTATAGACGTCTATCATTTCCTTGGGCGAACCTTCGCCCAGCTTTTTTCCCTTATTAAGCAATATTACTCTGTCGCAGTATTTACTAATGCTGCTCAAGTCATGGCTGACAAAAAGAATCGTCTTTCCGATTTTCTTGAATTCTTCGAATTGTGATAACACTTTTGCCTGAAAGAATACGTCACCCACCGACAGAGCTTCGTCCACGATCAATATTTCCGGCTCGATATTAATTGCCACCGCGAAGGCCAGACCACGAACATTCCGCTAGAATACGTCTTGACCGGCTGGTACACATAGTCTCCCAATATCTGCAAAATCCAATATGGCATCCATCTTCTCGTCGATTTCCTTCTCCGAAAAGCCAATCATCGTACCGTTCAAATAAATGTTTTCTATACCGTTGTATTCCATATTAAAGCCTGCACCCAGCTCGAGAAGCGCGGATATGCGCCCATCCACGGTCACTTCTCCTCCTGAAGGGTTCAACACTCCCGTAATAATTTTCAAAATCGTGGATTTTCCCGATCCGTTGGTTCCGATAATTCCAACCGTCTCCCCCTGATATACCGTCATGTCCACCTTATCCAGCGCATGGTGCTCTTTATAGTGCTTCTTTCCCGACAGCCCGAAGGCTCCTCTCATTCGGTCCGAAGGCTTATCATATAATCGATATACTTTTTCCAATTGCTTGGTCTGTATAGCTATTTTCTTCTCTTTCATTCAGCCGTTTCTCCGTTGCACTGCTAATATTTTGTTACTGCCCACTCCGTTCTCAGTAACGCATGATTTCTGCATCTAAATTCTCTTCGCGAAGCAGAAATTATCTCTTGAATCATATTCCTACGTAGCTTAACAGCAAGTGTTAAGCTACTGTGTGAACAGTAACCATATTTTCTTTCTACATCACATCCGCAAAATGTACCTTCAGCCTTTTAAAAATCAAAGAGCCGATGCAAAACAGCGTAACCGTAAAAATCCAAAAATAAGTGGA
>NZ_JPNB01000003.1 GCF_000732725.1 Kineothrix alysoides
AAAAATTGAGCCAAAGTAATACCACAGGCTTTACAAATAGCTTCTAATGTATTAAAACTTGGAGAATTATTTCTTTTAAATATATTTGTGATTGTTGATTCAGATAAGTTAGCCTGTTTCGCCAGTTTATAATCTGTCCATTTACGTTCTTGCATAAGTTGCTTTATTCTTCCCTGTATATCCATATTTATATCCTTTCATATTTATACTATACTACCACTCATTTTAGTGGTATAATAGTCAAAATAAGTAATGCCAGTACCATACAAATGAGTGGTATTATGGAGGGAAAAATGAAAGTTTGTAGTTTTTTTGGGCAGAAAGAAGTATATAACAAAAAATTAAAATTAAAAATTAAAAAGAAATTGAGGCTGTTTTGCCCTGCGATAATAGTTTTATTTTTTATTTCTACTTAAAAGATAATTTTTCTTATATTTGCTTTAGAGCAGTGAAACAACTACAGCAAATGCATAAAGATAAAGATATCAGCATTGTTTGCGTAAACTATCGGTCGGAAGATTACAAAGATCATTATTTTGAAACTCCTATGGGAGAGATGTCAAATTTACAAAATTATGATAATTCTTTTATTCTGCATGTACCTGGTAAAAACGACCATTGGTATCATAATAGTTTACGAGTACAAAAATGGATAATAACAGAATCTGACTTTGTCTTTTACTACCTTTATGATAAGTTTTCTATTACTCACATGAGTTTATTATCTTTATTAAAAAAACAGCAAGAACAAGGAAAGATTATTCTGACTGATATTACTTATAAAAGTACACAATTAAAAGTTAAGAAAATTATTGCATCTCTACCAACCGATATACAATATGTATATACGCAACTTAATGATGGTACACCCACAAGCAAACTTTCAAAAGAATTGGGGCTTTCAGTTGTTAAACTATATCAAAAATATAGAACAGGAGTACGTTCATTATCAGTTCTTAAACAAAATGTAGAAATTGAAAAACCATGATTATGTGAAAGTGTATTATATAACTTATAGTACATGCTTACGAAGTCATAGTTTCTTTCTATTAGCTAATTCCAAAACAGACTGATATCACAAATCTATTTTTCAGAATTAATGATGGAGATATTAACAACGTGAAGGGAATAATTACAGCATCGGAAGCTTATAGAGAACAAGATATAAATAATCCGATGGATACCGTTGTAAAATATTTTCAAAGTGACTTAGAATGTTATACATTATCGGATTTGTGGTATGAAAAAAATACTTCTACTTCTTCATCATATGGCCAGGCAAAACAATATGATTCAGATAAATTTATTATGTTATTTTCAAATTTTAATGTAGTTTCTTCAGTTAGGGTTCGTAGCTTAAATCCCAATGATATATATTCAAACTTACAATGGATTCTAGCTCGGAGAATAAGAGTCATAAATGAAAACTAAAAACATAGGAATATTAACATTCGAAGATTTCCCCATTTATACCAATTATATCATCAATAGGAATCATTTCTCCATCAATCATAGCAAGGATTCTCGCATATAGGTCTATCTTTTTTACTCCCCCGGTGACAGAAACGTAAGCGCCGCCATCCTTCTTTCCGTCCGGTTGAAAATAAGTGATTGTGATTTGAGGATGTTCTTTTATCTCATCCACTATAGTCTGTAGCCTATCTTTCAAAGAATCTTTCACATATTCATCCAGTTCTACTCTCTTATCAGTCTGCCTTGCAGTTTCCTTGATGGCAGCGTCATGACCGGTCAATGCAGCGAATGGGGAAAACTGAGCCGCTCGATTAATCACTGCCATATGGGGATGCGTGAAAGAAACATGGTGCGGTAGATGAATTATGTCATCATATGTCTTCATCATGCTTTATGCCCTCCAATCTGCCTATTTCGGAGTACAGTGGTGGCTCCTTCTTCCAAATTCATACCTTTTAAAATGGCATTTTTTCCGTACTTCCGTTTTATCTCCAGCATCGCTTTCTGCACCTTTTTTTCTTTTGCAAGTTCGGCTTCTTTCTCTTCTTTTTCCGCCTGTGCTGCGGCATAGTCCGTAAAGAGGCTAAGCTGTTCAAAACAATCGGTCTTTTGCATGGTTGACTCATCCACCACATGATTTGCTGAGATATTAATTCTTCGTACTAAAAGATTCCTATCAACAATTTCTTCGAATAGCTCCGTAATAGAATCCAGCATTCTCTTTGTAGAGGCTGTTGGTTTCCCAAGATTTATTGTGCCATGAGCAGATTTTGGAACAGAACGACCGTAGTGATCAGTGGTAACGGGCCCGCGATATAGTTGCTTTCTATTTTGATCTGACAAATTTTCAATATCATATCCAACCGTCAGCACAAGTTGATCCGTCACAAGACTTCTATCCACTAGATCAAGTGCTAACAAATCAGTCATCTCCCGAACCACCAGTCTTGCCTTATCACAAGAACAGGCACATTGCAATACCTGCCCTGATCCAATACTGTTTGTACTTGGCTTATAGGCTTTCACGTCAGCAATCGTACATGGTTCCCATCCCCATGCATGGTCTATCAACAGCTCTGCATTGATACCAAACATCTTATACAACAAATCTTCGTTGTAATAATCACTTGGCTTACCGAGAGAACATTTTGCAATATCTCCCATAGTAAAAAGCCCTTGTTCCTCCAGCCTCTTAGCATGTCCTCTCCCAACACGCCAAAAGTCGGTAAGTGGCCGATGTGACCACATCAAATGTCGGTAACCTACCTCATCCAATTCTGCAATCAGTACACCGTTTCGATCTACCGGAATATGCTTTGCCTGAATGTCCATAGCAATCTTGCAAAGGTACAGATTTGTTCCAATCCCTGCCGTCGCTGTAATACCTGTGGTTTTTCGAACATCTTGAATCATTTTTGTTGCAAGCTCACGTACTGACATCTTATAAGATTTTAGATAATCAGTTACATCCATGAACACCTCGTCAATAGAGTAAACATGCATATCTTCAGGAGCAACATATTTCAAATAAATATTATAAATCCGTGTACTGTACTCTATATAATGGGCCATTCTCGGCGGTGCAGCAATATAATCCAACGCAAGTTCCGGTGAGGATTTCAATTCAATATCATTAAAAGATGCCCCAAAAAAGGTGTGTCTTGGCGCATTCTGCCGCCTCTGGACATTTACTTCCCGAACCTTCTGTATGACCTCAAATAACCTTGCCCTGCCGGAAATACCGTATGTTTTGAGGGAGGGCGAGACGGCAAGACAAATAGTTTTTTCCGTCCGGCTTACATCTGCTACCACAAGATTAGTCGTTAGAGGATCAAGTTTCCTCTCTATGCACTCAACGGAAGCATAGAAAGATTTTAAATCAATTGCAATATAGGTTCTATTTTTCATATAGATGCTCCAATTCCTCTCTCACAATGATCTGCTTAGAAGTACTTAATTTTTTATATACACTGGACATATTATATCAAGAACGTTTGTTCGTGTAAATAGAATTGGGACAATTCCTGGAACTTACAAACCTTCAAGTATTTGGAAAGTATATAGATCAGGAAACATGAACCACCCGCATAAAATACAGTAAATCTTCCTGATAAATTTGTCATTTCTATAAAAACAAAGGAATTTGAGATTATTCAAGATGAATATCTCGAGGAAGTAAAAAGGGTTGTCTTAAGTTACGAAGCAAGTGGGAAACTTTCTTACCGATATTGTCCCACTTTAGCATTTATACTAAACACCGGAGCCCGGAAAGGAGAGCTTTTAATAATTCCAAAAATAGATTTTTAATTAATAAAAATGGAAATAAACAAATCCATATCTCTGAAACGGTAAGTACCACCAAAAATAAGGATAAGAATGCAACTACTAAAGATAAGCAAATTATTTACACACCTGAGTATTGAGTATTTTTCGCAGTCTGAAAATACCCCCTAAAGTAAATAACATTCCAGTAAAATAATTTGGCTCACTGCCGTTGCCCAATAACCCATAAATCAATCTTTTCTAAATTTTTATTTTAAAAAAAGACACGGTAATATTTATTTAAAATTACCGTGTCTAAAAGTTTACTTAACAAGATAGTATTTTTTCCAGAATTCCCCTGTATTTATCTTGATATTTTTATGGAATGACCTTGCGATGTAATATTATCTTTCGATACGCTGTACTTACCTCTATAAGTAAGCATACTTCAATAATGATTTTGCTATATTAAGCTCTTTGAACTGGAATAGGACTGTCCTAAGGAACTCCCAGATGACTTTGATAACTGCTTACAATAGACCAAATTCGAAAACAATTAGGAAATCTTTTCCTTTTCTGTTATTAAATGTTGAATGCTATTACATATATCTTCAATCATAGGTCTTTCATATATACTCCTAATATCAATAAGTACATTAAAAAAATCTTCGATTTCAACCGATAAACTCATAACTGTGAGAGACTTTGCACCCAGTTCAAAAATATTATCGGTCAAATTTACATTCTCAATTTCTAATACTGATTTTATAATCCGAACAAGGTTTTCTCTAATATCAGCTTCATTTTGTTTATTTTTCAATTCACCTTTATTATCTATATGGTCTTGATTCAGCTTATTAATTATTTCATCAAATTTACCATCTAAAAATATATTTTTTAAAATAACACGATTCACTTTTCCCACTGCAGTTCTTGGCAACTCCTTTAACGGAATTATATATTTTAGATCTAATCCTACTTTAGATTTGACCGAATATCTAATTTTTGTTGCCAATTCACTGAAATGTATTTCATCACCTTCATATTGCATAAACACAAGGACTTCATCTTCCATAGAAGTTTTATCTTGTATGCCACAAGCAGCTATATTTCCTACTAATGAGCTATCAACTTTTTCAATAACCATTTCAATATCAAATAAATAGTAATTAACCATGTTTACAATAATCATTTCTTTAGCACGCCCTGTAATTACTACTTCTTCATCTTTTATAAAGCCCACATCACCTGATCTATACCACCCATCGGCAGTAAAGGCATCGTCATTAGGCTTATAGTACCCTGGAGAAACGTTAGGTCCTCCTACTTGAATATGGCCTACCTTTTCATCTTCCAATAATCTATCTTCATTATCACAAATCCTAACTTTGCAACGTCTAGGGGGAGTACCAAGGCCAACAAATGATATACCATCTTGAGGATTTTCTTTAATTAATGAACCAATGGATAAGCTACCCCTGTCCAAAAAATATGTATTTATGGTTTTTTCCTGGGATACGCAGGCAACTACCATTGCTTCTGTAACCCCGTAAACAGGGCTGATCATGCTCCTTTTAATTCTATATTTTTCAAACGAAGAAATAAATGAATTGACTAACGGAATGGATAATGGTTCACCTCCTACTGTAATTAACTTTATATGAGAAAAATCCCATTCGTGCTTTTCATTTTGATCAATTTTCGACATTAAATATTTCATACCAAAGTTAGCTGTTAATAAAATGGTAGCTCTGTGTTCACATATTTTATTAAACCACAACTTTGGAAATCTAAAATATACCCGCTTATCCATTAGGTACTGTGGAGTAGCAGTCATTATGGGGAACAAATGGCAAAACACTATTCCAACCATATGAGTTAGTGGCATCCAATGTAATGAAACATCACTTGAATCAACATTAAATTTTTCCACCAGATCCTCATTTGTCACCAAAATATTCCTATGTGTTGTTTTTACTCCCTTGGGTTCACCCGTCGACCCTGATGAAAACATAATTAGAGCTACATCATCTATATTAGCATTATGAATAGTTCCCTTTTCATCTGCTGTATCTATTTCATCATAAAACAATACTCGTTTTAAATCGAATTGTCCTATGATTTCAGAAGATGCATTTTCTTTAAATCTTTTAATAATCTCAAATATATCATCTGATGTTAATAAATATGGATAATCAAATAAATTATATACTCTGAATATTCTTGACATTTGCTCATCTGTAATAGCCGTTGATAAAGGAACCGGAATAATCCCTCCCATAATACATGCCCATAATGAATATATATATTTTTCTTGATCTTCAATTTGAATAATGATTTTTTCTCCTGGCTTAATACCTTTACTTTGTAACACATAAAGTAACCTTAATGCCTTTTCGTATAAAGCATTGTAAGATACAAACTTTTCTTTCTCCTCACTCAATATAAAAGTTATGCCAATATCCTCCGACTTATTAGAACTCATCATATCAATTAAACTATCAAACATATTATCCTCCTACTTTGAAATCATTTCTACAAAAGCTTCTAGCCTAGTTAACAGTTGCGCCCTATTATAGCTCCGACTATCTAAACAATCACCATTAAGCTCTATTATAGGAATATCCCTTCTATTTAGATGTTTCTTTATGATATTGAATCTTGAATTAAACAATCTGCAATTCATATGTGAAAAAAACACAACACCATCAACATCATAATCTAAAACCAGCTTTATTATATTATTTGCTCTTAACTGAACATCGCAGATAAAAGGAGTATTTAATGTTCTTTCAGCTAACCCTAAAAAAGGATTTTCTGTGGTCAATTCTATTTCCGGTAAAATATTAAACTCTTCAATTGTAATCATTGCTCCAAGCTCTTTTTCTATATATTCATATAATTTATCATCATAAGAAATACCCATGTTACACCATAGTATTTTGCATTTTGGAGCAATCTTCTTTTCATTACATTGCGCATACTTATTACATGTTTCATAATACTCCTGAGCCACCTGCAAAGCTCCCTCTGTCCCAAATAGCATAACTAAATTAACAAATTTAAGCATCTGTCCGCCATATATCAACCCGGGGTATTTTTTTCTTATATTATTAGCTTTTCTGAAATAGTTTGCTGCTTTATTAGAGAGGTCGATAACTTCTGATAATTTAATTAAATCAGGTTCTATTCCAGAAATCTCACACAGTTTTACATAAGTCTCTTCATATTGTTTGGCCACAAAGAATGCTGCATTATTTGACCTTTCATAAGGTAGATCAATCGCATAAAAAGGTATTTTGTGTTGATTTGACATAACAAAGAAGTCATTTACTACCTCTTGGCACGCATTTAGCCCCACAAAGGTATTTGGTAATGGTATCAAATTATTATTGACAGCAGATAATGCTAGACGATGAAAACTGCAACCACCTGTATCATAAAATAAGCTATTTGCCCTATCCAACCCCCTTTCGTGTATAGTTGTAGGAGGCAGCATTCCAATCATGGACTCAACGATTACAGGCATAAGATCTGCACCTAAAATTATTTCCTGTGGAAAACCAATATCCTTAAAAATAATCTTTCCCTGATAATTGGACATTCCGCGATAGAACCTGTATTGGAATTTGATTAAGCTGAAATAAAAATCTTCATAATAATGTATATCCATTTCCATCTATTATCCCCTGCCTATTCTAAGCATTCTATAAAAGCTTGAATTCTTGTATGTATCTGTGCAGAGCAGCTACCAGAAAAAGAATCATTTATTACAAGAAAAGGTATTTTCTTTTTCTTTGCGATTTCTGATAAGAGAATCACTCCATATGATTGTATAGGACAAAACTTAATTGTTGAAAATATAACTCCTTTTACATTATAATTTTCAAGCTTATCTTCAAACTTCTTTATCCATCCAGAATTCCAATTGCATATGATACTTTCATGATTAGATTGATTATTTGTATATTTACTACTACCTAAGTCATCTTGCTGAATATATTTTAAGTCATTAGTTTCAAAATTGTCATATGAAATTACTTTACCACCATAATCATTAATCACCTGTATAATATCTAATGGTGTAATTTGTATTCCACTTAACAATAATTCAGGAGAATAACATTCGTTTTCAGTCTTTCTTTTCGTTTTTCTTCAAGACTGTTTAATTCCTTATCATATATCTCATGCAGTTCCCCTGGAAATTCATCAAGAACTTCAATATCTCTTAGGGATAAAGGGACAGAGTTTTTCGCAATATCATCAACAATTTCTTTTTTATATTTCGTTATTCTTTTTATTTCAAGGCGTTTTTCCTGTAAGATATTATCAGAAATAATTACGTTAAATTCATTCCTTATAAAATTAATCAGCTTCAGTTCTTCAATGTTATAATACTCCAATGAATACAGAGAGTTTATCTTTGGTATGTTAATCATAAATATTTTTTTGTTAGGCATATATTCATGTAAATATTCATACAGGGCCACCATTGCATGACATTTATTTTCAAAAATAAATCCATCATATTTTTGTTCTTCTCTTATAATAATATCTAAGCAGCTCATTGCATATGAGCACATATAAGTAGGGAAATAACATCTGGAATTATAAGATACCAAACCATCACCCTTTATTCTTGTAAGCTTTATACCAAATGAAAGGAATACTTCAAAGGGAATCGCATTTCCACACATATAGGCCATATGTATATCCGGACGTATCATTAACAATTGCCACCCCCCACTTTCTTGTATTCTTCTAAAGCTATAAGAGCCGCTCCAAGTGCTCCTACTATCTGTGGCTCCGGTGGAATGAAGACTTTTTGCCCGATATATTTTTCAAGTTTACGTACTATTCCCATATTTTTTGCCACACCACCAGTCATTACGACACTCGGTTCTATTATTGCCCTCTCTAATATTGCTACTGATCTACAACATACAGAATCATGAATCCCATCAATTATATCTTCTATCCTATGTTCATCCGCTATTTTTGAGATAACTTCAGACTCTGCAAACACAGTACACACACTGCTTAATTTAATTTCTTTTGAAGCCTGTTCTGATAATTCCCCCATTTTATCAACATTGACATCAAGAACCCTTGCCATTGCTTCCAGAAATCTACCTGTGCCAGCTGCACATTTTTCATTCATTAAAAAATCTTCCACTTGTCCGTTAACTCCAACCTTAATTACTTTGCTATCCTGACCTCCAATGTCCAAGATCGTGCGTACTTTTGGATAGTAATATCTCGCCCCTCTGGCATGACATGATATTTCTGTAACATTTTTAGATGTTTTATCTACATTTTTTCTTCCATATCCAGTGCTCACCATATATTTTAAATCTGACTGTAAGCATCCTTTCTTTTCACATACCAAGTTTAACGCTTTTTGTGCAGATTCCTTATGATTTGCACTTGTCTGGATCACTTCATAACTTTCTATTTCTTTTTCATCATTAATCAACACAATATTCGTTGAACTAGATCCAATATCAATCCCAGCAAACATAATCACCCTCCTAACTAATATCTCATCTAAATATTATCTGCCAATATTGCTATTGCTAATGTTAATGTAGGTGACGGCAACTTTTTCTGTCCAAAATCCCATCCTTTGTATCCAGTGTAGATTGATTCCGGTGTAAAAGAACCATCTTCATTTTGCTTGTCTAATAATATTGATACCATTTCATTATAAGATTCCTGTGTCTTTGCGTATTCAAAGTTACTCAAAACTTTAATAACATGTATAATATCATACCAATGATTTGGATATTTTAGCTTTCTAAAGTCTGTACCCATAGCAAACATGTATATTTTTCTTTCCTTCGTATGTTTCCAATGGTCACAGATCGAATCAATCGCATTTTTCACAAACTCTTTATCATGATATTCTGGTAATAAAGAAAAAACCTGTAAAGCCCATAGCGAACCTATTGGGCAATAATCCGTTTTCCTTCCGGGCCCTCGGAAATTGCTGACAGAACCAGAACATCTCCATCCATTATCTTCAGCTTTTGAAACCAAAAATTGAATTCCCCGCTTTACACGCTCATCCTCCTTATATCCTGCTACTATTAAAAAGTGAATGAGCAGAGGAAAATCACACATTAACCAATCCATACGAGGTTCTTTTGCACCGCCATAAGATTCTGGCACATGTAATAAAGATAAAAAAACTCCTTCATCATTTTGATTCTCAAATATTTTCCTTGCCAAATTCTGTATTACCTTTTCTTTACCATCAATTCCCATTTCCAAAAGCAGATGTGCCTTATGTATTGGATGATTTACATCGTTATGTCTAACTAATGGCGGTTCCGGCCACTGCTCCACAATTTCGATTGTTTTTTTTACCTCATCACATGAAAGCAATTGCTTTTTCATTTCTTCAGCACCGCTTTCATTCTTTTCCAGAAATCTTTTGATACCATATTCTACCCAAGGCTGCTTTTGTCTTTTTAAATAATCCATATAATCATACTTTAATTTCATGGTCTGCTCCTCTATGTTTATTTATTTTCTTTATTGGCTTCAAGGATATAATAAGTCTTCTTCTTTTCCATTAGCTTTAAAACAAACCCCTTCTTTCCAAATATCTCCTTTACTTCTTCAGCATTCATAAAATGATCATCAAATATAGACTCCATAATACTAATTTTTCCTGTTAGTTTTAAAATCCTTGCTAATTCCTTAATACTTTCATCCAATTTAACAATTTCGCCTAGTACTAAATTGATGCAAATAAGGTCTACTGAGTCATCTGAAAGATCAATTGAACAACTATCACCCTTTATATATTTTATATTTTTTATATTCTTTTTTTCTGCTCTTTTTCGAGTTATCTGCAGCATTTTTTCCCTGATATCCATTGCAATCAACGTGCCACCAATTTTTTGTGCCAAAGGTATCGAATAATATCCTGGTCCACATCCCAAATCCAGTACCACAGGATTCTCAACCTTTTCATCTATACTTAAATTTGCTATGTATTTATATGTAGGAAACAATAAATATCTTAATGGCTGCAATAGTACATATGGCGGAGCTGTTGATGGTATAGCTTTTATTTTACCTGCATCTGACTTTATTTTTCCTACAATAATAAAGTTCAGTATGATAGTAATAACAAATGTGATTCCAAGAAATGTGTAATCATACTTTAAAAACGGCATTAGTATGATTATCAGAAATACAAATACTATTCCTCCGAAAATCGGTCCAGCATCTCTTTGTAACCCACGTTTCCAATTAGCTTTCCCTTGTGCTGGAATCTCAAGAACTTTTCCACGATAAGGAATCAGTCTGGGCACCTTTTTTTTATATGTATCATAAAATTCATTGCATATATTTATCAAGAATTTTTCTTCCACATATATTTGATGCATGTGTACCCCTATGGTAGGCAAAACAGCAATTGCAACAACCTGCCACGAATCAAAGATTAGACTAAATCCTAACGTAAGTATAATGGCACTAAAATACATTGGATTTCTACAATACCGATAAGGCCCGTTTGTAATGATACCATTTGTCGCTATCGGCTTAATGGAATTTATATTTTCCCAATTGTACATTGATGTCCAGATTCTTAAAATTATGCCTAAAAACATAACAATTGTACCTACTCCAAGCATTGTCTTGTTGAACCTGCTATGTTCATCTAATATAAAGTATAAAATGCTAACAGCCACAGGGAGAACTCCCATCAAAACCCGATATTTATATAGCAAGAGATGTAATCTTTTCATAAAATCTCCCCCAAAGTTACTTATTGTATTCTTCTATCCATTTATGACTGTCAACTATGCTGACCATTTCATTATTAAGTTCTCGTATATCATCCTCGTTATATGGAATTGCCGCAAGAATTGCATTCCCATCCATAAATAATTCATCCGTTACTTCATGAAACAATTTAAATTTTTTATTTTTGCAAGCTAATTTACAATTCTCCCCCTCTTCACAAACCAATCGCTTGGTATGGCATTTTCTTGTCAATGCAACCATTACATTTCCTTTGTGAACATAAATATACATTCCCTCTTTTTGCAATTTCTTAATTAAGGGAAAGGTTTCGGGTATATAATCAAATTCAAGCCCATAGATATCATTACTTTTTATATATTTTAGGGTTAATTTGTAATTTAAATTAGACAAATGAAATAATTTCTTATCCGCAAAGTCAGAAATTATACTATCCTTATCCATAACTGAAGGCATTGCTGGTCTGGCTCTCATTGGTACTGATATGGTTTGGCGACCTAATATCACCTTTAGATTCTTTAATGACAAAGATTTTATTAATTGGCTAATACCCAAATCATTTGCAATAATATAAACTGGTAGATTATATTCATTAATTTTACATAACTGATGTTTTACCTGATTTATTTCATCATCATTCAAACGTGGGTAAATGAATGATACTCTTTTTCCATGCCTTTCAGCTAAGTTCATTGCTTCATCTAATTTGTCATCAGGCAAACATTTTTTGAAACAAAATTCGTTACCAAATCTTAACTCAAAGGCTTCCGTTAAAATGTGATTTTCCTCAATGCCATCCAGATCATTACTATCAATGCACTGCACAAACCGTTCCATTTGTATCCTCTCTTTCGTAGAAGCATTTCTTTAACTGACAGACTCCAAGCAATTCTGGTGTATTCTTTTTCAAGTTATCTATGTATTCCTCATACCCATTTTTATCATTGTTTTCTAAAAATTTAACTAGCGCAGTATACTCCCTTGGAACTCTTTCCTGATATTCTATCGGCTGACATCTTCCTTCAATTTTCAAGACAGAAACATTCGTCTTTAACAGATCAGGCAGATAGCACAATGAACAGAACGGATAACAATTCAGGCAGTTATGCTCCATCTTCTCCTTACTTTTCCAATCCTCTATTTGAAAAGAAAACATACAGGGATTACGGATACCAATTGAAACGAATGATTTGTCATTATCCAATTTCCACAATGGGTCATTCGGAAATTCAACACTTTGTTTTTTATAGGAGTGGGATAAATAGCAGTTTCCATTAACATTAGAGCATCCCTGCCCATGAATAAACGCTTCTATTTCCAAATTATATGGATTCTCGGATAACCTGGATAATTCTTTTAATGTAGTATCCGGTGGTGCGATAATCCTCGAAACATTAAATTGTGAATAAAATCCTATCGCCTCACTGTTTCTTACTGTAGCAAAACTACCTATATGTATTGGTATCTTCACTTTCATTTGATCCAACAATAATATCAAACCTAAATCGGCTACTATGAAACTATCAACTTCCGCTTTCACCGCCTGCTTTATATGGGGCTTTGCTAAAATATCTAAAATATCTGCCATAAACGGAAGGTTAAGAACGAAATTTACTTTTCTGTTTCTGGCATGGGCATACTCTGTTACTTTTTTCAGTTCTGCAAAATCTTCCAGGCTACCATAGCTTGGCCTGCCATTAAACGTAACATGTTTTATACCTTTTAAACGCACACCACAATAGACTTCATCCGCACCAGCATCGATTGCCTTTTTTGCCGCTTCTAATGAACTTACTGGTGAATTAACACAAACATGTTTCATCCGAAATTACCCTCCCATCCTCGATTTTAATAACTCTATTCGCCTTTTCTACCAAATTTAAATTGTGTGTAATATAAATGACAGTCTTACCATTATTTTTATGTATTTGCTGCAAAGTATCAAATACATACTCTGACATCTTACTATCCAGGCTTCCAGTCGGTTCATCGGCTAATATGATATCTGGATCATTTACTAAAGCCCTTATAATTGCTACTCTTTGCTGTTCCCCACCCGATAGTTGACTGGGATATTTAGTTAGTTGATTTTTTAACCCATACGTTTCAAATAGATGTATCACCTTTTCTTTCCTTGGAGAATCCACACCCTCTTCACTAACCAAAAGCGGAAGTAATGCATTATCCAGAGCAGATAAGGTAGGTATTAACCGAAACTGCTGAAAAATAAATCCGATTACTTTATTACGGAGTTTTGATTTTTCATTTGCGTCCATACTTAATATATTTTTATTCTTTATTTCTATCTGTCCAAAAGTAGGGGTATCCAGCGTCCCTAATATATTAAACAAAGTTGTTTTACCGGCCCCACTGGGTCCAACAATTGCAATCAATTCACCTTTATTTATCTCTAGGGATACATCCCTAATACCAAAGAACTCAGCTTCTGTATTAAGGTTATACACTTTTGATATATTTTGTGCTCTAATTATCATCTATTCACCTCATCTCAATGCCTCAATCGGTTCCTTTTTCAATTCTTTTATAATAGGTATTACCCCAAAAAATAAAACAATTGCAATTCCAAGAAACATGGAAAGACTCAATATAAAGGCAAAATTAGGCATAGTCAATATTTGAGCAATAAACTGCGTAATCAGCACGACAAACAGTCCTCCAATGAATCCAGCTATACCACCCACGATGCCAAGAAAAACCAGCTCTAGAACTAAAATTTTTATGATTGTCTTATTAGGTGCCCCTATCGCCATCATAATTCCTATTTCTTGACGCCTTTCAGTCATATTTACTATCACCATATTCATAATACCAATTCCACTTACTAACAGACAGAATATTCCTATGAGTGATATAATTAGGTCAAACTGGTAGAGTATTTCCGAAACCGTACTCTGCAGCTTTTCTGTATACACAGTGCTAAATATCCTGTTTGGATATTTATCCTCTAAAATATTATTGATTTTTTCATCTGTTGTTTTTGTTTTATTTGTATCAATCACTTTTACTTCGATTACATCATAATAATCTTTTCTTACAAATTTATCAGCCATCTCCAACGGAAGATATATCACAATATTCGGTGTAACAATAGACTCAATCCTTCCGGACATTCCATCCGTCTCTTGAAATATCCCTTTTGTACTAACATTAAAGTTACCAATTCTTAATGTATCACCTACTTCTATCGTTTCAGAAAATGCTTTTGCACTTATGTCATATCCAACATTAGCTGTCAGTCCATCTCCTTTTTCTAAAATTCTGCCCTTGTCAATTTGCAACGGTGTCATTTGCTGGAATGTATCAAGATCTACAAACTGAATAAAACAGTTTGTACTCTCACCCCTGAATGTAACAGTTGTCTCATAATTCATTACTGGGCAAACACTTTTCACATTTTCTATTTTCTTTATCTCATTGACCACATCATCAGTAAGCCTTAATGAAGCTGCTTTTTCAAATGATTGCGTAGGCGGTGATACACTTATATCAACCTTTTCCGACAAGATAATAATTCTACCTGCTCCAAAACTTTCAAAATCCTTCCTCAGTTTTTGATCAAATGCTTGACCTAATGAAATAGAACCGGCAGTGGCAGAAATCCCAATCACAATCCCAATAAAAGTTAAAACTGTACGAGTCCGATTTCTTCCTAAATTTTTAAAGGCAAATTTTATTAATTGTATATTCGTATTCCTAAACAGTATAAATAAACAGATGCACAAAAGTACAATAACGACAAAAACTACAATTGTAAATATTGATATATTTACTCTATTGACCTTTGTTAAGGAAATCTGATATCTATCAACTATTTCCCTTCCTTCTCCCCTTGATGTATATTCGGACACAATTCTTAGTGATTTGCTATCTTCTCTTTCATCGGAAAAAGAAAGGACCTTTGATATTCTTTCTTCCCCTTTTAATGTATCAAAATCATAAGTCAAAATTATATCATTTGTTTTTTCATCATAAACAGTAACTACTACATCTTCTAATGCTTCTTTACCACCATTATATAAGCCTAGAAGAAATGCATTTTTACCAGTTTCTTCAAATGTCACGCTCAAATCTGCCTTTTTAAGGGAACCCTTTACTTCATCAGCTACATCTTCATAGGAGAAGTTATCAAGCATTAAATATGTCTCTTTATCGGTTCTAACCTCACCATTTGCAGCAGGTGTATCAATGACAATTCCTTTTACCTTGGCATAATCTGAAAGAGCTGCTAATGAAAAATAATGGGGATAATATGTGTTTTTATATGGATTTAGACCAAGTACCGTATAATATGGATGTTCCCAGCCTCCATATTCTTTCTGATTATCAAGTATGTACTGTACTCCCTCTTCAATTTGAGGCATATATTTATCGGAATCTACTTTCATGAGTGCCATGATCACCCAGGCAGTCTGTTCGGGTGTACTGGGCCCCATTTCTGTAAAAGAAATTCCATTTTTCTCACTCCACCATGAAAAATGTTCTCCCCATCCTCCATCATCATTCTGCTGGGCGAGAAGCCAGTCTACTGCCTTTACAATAAATTCATCATTCATGTCATACCCAATATCTGCCAAACCTTGCAAAATACAAGAGGTTCCATACAAATAACACAGCCCCCATCTACCATACCAGGCTCCCTGATCATTTTGATCTTTCTTAATATAATCTAAGCATTTTTGGATAACCGGATCATCTACAGTGTAGCCACATGAAGACAATGCCGTTAGTACATGTCCTGTAATATCGGCTACACTTGGATCTTCCGTTGATTCTGTAGGGTCTTTAAAATCCTTGTCTCCATCAAACCGTTCAAATGTTCCCCATCCTCCATCATCATTCTGCATATATAAGAGCCATTCTTTTCCTTTTTCAACGGCCATTCTTTTTCTAAATTCAGCTGAATATGACGTAAAACGTAAATCATTCAACGCATTAATTGCTAATGCGGTATCATCATTATCAGGATACAAGATATTATATTCATTATAAGACCAGCCGCCTGAAGGTGCATTGGACCAATTATATCCTCCGCCTTGTGTCTGTGCGTTCACGATCCAGGTAGCCGCTTTTAATAAGGAATCTGCTGAAGAATCAATATTTGATTTGCTCAAGGCACTAATCGCAAAAGATGTATCCCAAACACTTAGAATAAATCTCTTCTGATATCCGTCAGACTCCCTATTACTGTTGATCCATTCCATACCTCTTTCAATTCGTGGAGCATGTTTTTCACTGTCTATTTCATGTAAAGCAATCATATTAAGGCATGTTCCCAATAATGTATACCAGCATCCATCTTCTAATTGATGCGATACCATCCATTGTTCCGCTAAGTTTAGCTCCGATGACTTTATATGCAGATTTTCTCTTTTTCGATATTCCTTTATCACGCTCATTGCAATCCCAGCTTCTCTTCCCCATGCCATACTGGAATATGGGCTATATTCATCAGTATTGTCTAAATACAATATGGAAAGGTCAGGGAAAAAAATCTTAGAATGAGGGCTGTCCCATGGTTCTTCATAAAGATTAAAAAGAGCGTAGAAAGTTTTACAGAATATATCTGTATTTTTTAAACCACCGTTATTTTCGACAAAGACAGCACTTCTTTTTAGTTCCTCCCGATTTTCATCCACCCCATTAACCAGCAATGCTAATCTGACTATTGCACTTATAGAAACCTCAGACGTTCCGCCTTCATCAAAAAAACCCCAGCCTCCATCTTCATTGATATGATCCAAAAGCCATGTTGCTGATGTTCCTATCGCTTCTTCTAAATCTTCTATTTGTAGATATTTGGCCGTTATCATGAAATATGCAGTTTCTCTGGGATTTATCCTTATATCTGCCTGCCACAATCCTCGATCAGTTTGAAGGGACAACAAATAATCTCCAGCTCTTACAATGGAATCTTCCAATTGTTCATCTGTAATTGGTGCCGCTTCAACGACAACAGGATTAACGAATAATAGCAATAAAATAAATATGATGCTATACGAAACGACTTTCTTGAACAATTTTTTTCAACTCCTTTACCACATTTATTTGTGAGAGATTTAATACAATATTCAAAAAACTAGGGTTCGATAGGATACGTAACAAAATATTCCTCCATGAATAAAAATCCTTCATGGCTATATATTGCCCCTGCTGCAATTCCATAGCTTTCATTTTATGAGGAGTAAATACTACATGAGCAGCATCATAATTTTTCCATTGATAATTAAAAATTCTATTTTCTTCCTTATATTGATCATAAAGAGGTGTTCCTGGATATGGAACCAATATTCCAAAATTAGCGACATCCAGTTTTGCCTCTTTTGCAAACCGAAGAGTTTTTTCAAATACTTCAATGTTGTCATTTTCAAAGCCAAAGATAAAGGCCCCATGTACAATTATCTTCTTTTTTCTAATCTTTTTTATCTGTTCTATAAATAAAGAAGTTTTATTTACATTTTTACGATTTGAAATTAAGTTATTTTCGTCAACAGATTCAAACCCGATAAATAAACCTATACATCCACTCCTTTTTGCCAGATCCAATAACTCATCATCATTGGCTATGCTAATGGAACATTGACTGAACCATTTTATTTTTAGCGGGATAAGTTCTTTAAAAAATTCTTTTGCAAACTCTCTGTCACCAACAATGTTATCGTCAACAAAAACAATTACTGGCATTCCTCCTTTAGGTAAGCTTTTGATATCTTCTATTATTTTTGAAATTTCCCTTGTCCTATAAGTAGGCCCATATATTTTCTTAACCAGACAAAATTCACATGTATTTGGGCATCCCCGGCTCATTAATACCGTCTTTGTTACCAAATATCCGCTTTTACTGAAAATATCCCTACGAATTTCAGGAATTCTTAACGGCTTCATTGCTCTTTCCGATTTATAAATGGATTTATGCTTCCCATTTTCAAAATCTTTAAGAAATTCTCCCCATGTCTCTTCACTTTCACCTATAAAAATAACATCTGCATATTCAAGGCATTCTTCAGGCATGACTGTCGGGTGCATACCACCCATTGCTACCGTTGCACCGGTTTCTTGATAGTGTTTCGCAATTTCAAAAGCAGCTTGTGCTGCAGGGGTGGATACTGTAATTGCTACAATATCCCACCCACTTAATATATCTACTGTCTCAATATTACCATCAATGAATTGCACCTCATAATGACTTGGTGTTAAACCAGCCAGTATACCGATAGCAAGAGGCGGTGCAAGATACTTGCTTGCCATCTTTCCTATTGGAGGAGCAATAAACAAAAGTTTCATCATTTCACCCAACTTTCAAAGATCAACAGTAATGTTGCCGCCCCTGTTCCCATAAGCCAAACTGGAGTATGAATACTTTTCTTTAATTTCATTAATTTTGACTCATCCCTCAACAATGAAGGTTCTGACATCCTATATATTCTTGCATAATCTAATATTACAAATACAAAAAATAATAAAGCAATGATAAAAAGGACCATCTTCAACGATGAAAAATAAGATATGTTATTAAACCAATAAAACAGCATAGCTGCATTGGAAATGCTACCAATTATGATTGATATCATAACTGTTTTTCTCCGCCCAAATCTGACACATGGATTCATCACATTTGCTTCTTTATCTTCTTCATAATCACTTATTTCATCCATAAAGAACATTGGAACCATCTGTACACCAAAAATCAGAATTGTAATAACAGACAATCCATGAAAATCTCCGGCTATTAATAAATAAGCAAATAACATCGGAATTAAGTATAAGACCAATGCCAAAGTTATTGGGTTCATTACTGTGCGGCGTTTGAAGTTAAAAGGCTTGCCGGAATATGCGTATGCAAAAAACAATCCTATCAACCACAGTATTAACAGCATAGGCTGCCTACGCACTATAGTGAGTCCAATGGTCAGTGCCGAAACGATAATGGTTTCAATAATAATCATCTGCTTAACTTTTTTCATCCCAAAATATTCAATCGAATCAGAAATATATGATTTAAATTTCTTATCTGATTCATAATCACTTATATTATTGATTTGCGCACCAATAAAATGGGCACCATACCATATGAGCAGGCTCATGATAACTCGGAAAACATACTGTGAAGAAAATGGAACAAATAATAATGCCAATAATGCCGGTATACCAGTTTCATTAATCGCTGATGGTAAATACTCCCATCTAACTAGAATAAAAAAATTTTTAATAGCTTTCATTTCTCTCCTCCTAATCTCCTCAAATGTGTTTTAGTCCTGCTGGCAGAATGGTCGTATTGAATTATCCCCTTCCAGAAAAAATAGACCGCATTTTTGATTTCGTTCAGCACTGAACTGATGATCTCCCATATAGTTCTCACAACTAATCATTAAAACTTCTTTTAAATTTGCCAAAGGGTCAAATTCTTTTTTCAGCATTGATGAAAATAACATTTTTCTAAAGATTTGCTTCTTAATTAGCTGAAACATTTTTAAAGTTAATTTTGTCATCAAGAACGTTTTTCTGCCCCATGAGTTAGTATTATTAAGTTCCACTGTCAACTTCTCTAAGTATTTTAGAAAAGAATCCATATTCAATGCTTCCTGCACAGGAATTAATGACTTGTTTTTTGTTACATAAACATAAGTTGTTAAATTACACTCCTTATGAAATAAGGGAAAATACTGTTTTTGTTGCTTTTTACTTACCGCTTCAATAAATTCTGGAACAGGAAGAATGGAAGCCGGTGGTGTGAAATGCTCTTTCCTAATCCGTTGATTTGTCTGGTACTCAATACTGTTTACAATCTGGTCTTTGTCAAAGATGTATGTAGAACTAAATTCATCCGAATTATTTCTGTTCCGTATAAAGGATTGGAAATTTACATGTTCTATAAAATCCTTATTTTCTACTGCAAAATCAATAATAGAACCAATTTCTCCGTCATTCACCCTCTTCATAATGCACGCTGCCAGTATTGTAGCCTGTTTCACAGATTTTAGGTTTTCTAAGACCTTTCTTTTCGTCTCAGCCAGTTCTCTTCCCCTCATTAATTGGTAAGCTTTATCATTGAATCCATCAAACTGCAAACCCATCTGACTCAATCCTGCTTTTTTTAGATCTTTCACGAGTCCTATATCATCAGCAAGCCTTATCCCATTCGTCATGACCTCTGTTCTTTTAAATCCCATTTCATGAATTTTTGCAATCAAGTCAGGCAGATCATCACGAAGGGTAGGTTCACCACCGGTTAGCGCAATTGTTGGGTTAATATCCGGTCTATCTTTTTTTAACTTTTCTAATCGCTCAATAATTTCGCCAAAAACCAAATCTTTGGATGTACTTCCTTTACATGCATTCTTTAATCTTCTAAAACAGATTGGACAATTAAGATTACATTTTTGCGTCACTTCAATAAGTCCTAATATTGGATTAGACAAATCATTAATGGAAGTAATAAAACCAGTATCCATACCCTTTCCTACCATTTCTGTGAGTCAAAAAAGCCACCAATCGACCATTTAAAGAATCCCTTAAACGTTTCTTTATCCAACTTCTTTACTTCTGCAATTACACGCTGCATCATCTTAATAGGTCTAAAATAAAATTTCCGATAAGAATAATTTAATAGCTTTTGTCCATCCTTAAGCGATATCTCTTTAGTTTCAATAATTGGACTCATAATCGTATACCGCAACAAATTCCTTTCCTTAATTAATCCTTCGTTTTCACAGGACTTATAGAATCTTGTTCCTGGAAATGGAGTCGGAACGCCAAAAAATACATAGTCTGGATCTAATTTTAATACAAAACTCACCGTAGCTTTTGCATCTGCAATTGTTTCCCCCGGAAATCCGAGTATAGACGACACCGCCACTCTCATTCCGGAATCACGTCCTAATTGTACAGCCCGGAAAAACAGATCATTTGAAATATCCCTATTGAGATTCTTCATCGTTTTTTCCTGAACAGACTCTATTCCAAACAATAAGCATTCACAACCAGCACGATAAAAACGTTTCATAGTTTCTAAATCAGGTACCCGGTCTGCTCTGGTCTGCATCCCCCACCATACTTTCAATTTTCTCTTTTCAATCTCATCACATATTTCTAACGCCCGAGGTAAATCAACTAAAAAATCTTCATCAACGAATGAAATTCCTTTGACCTTGTATTGTTCAATAAGTGATTCCATTTCATCCACAACATTTTTAGCGCTTCTGCCTCTCCAGCTTGGAAATAAATGAGAAATAGAACAGTAATTGCAAGCCATAGGGCATCCTCTGCTGGTCATCATAGTTGCCATACTCATTGGTCCGAAAAGTTTATATTTATGCATTGGAAATAAATGTCTGGCTGGAAACGGAATCTTATCTAAATCCTCTTCCGGTGCCCTTGGATTAGTTTTTATTACTTTTCCATCCTTTTTAAACATAAGACCATCAATTTCTTCCGGATCTTTACCACTTAACAATTCTACAAACGTTTTTTCTCCTTCGCCATACATTACATAATCTGCATATTCGACAACTGTATCTGGTTCTAAGGACGGCATTGTTCCCCCTATTGCTACCGGATAATGCTTTCTTAGTTGTTCAGCAATCTGCTTGCCATAATCGATATTACAGGTAACGCAGGATATTCCTACAAAGTCAGGATTTGTTTTAAGTGCTTCTTCAACTGTCTTCTTTACGGAATACTTGAATCCAAAAGCATCTATTACCTTTACCTCATGCCCCGCCCGTTCAATTGCAGCAGCTACATATGCAAGTCCAATTGGAATGCTGGGCAGGCCCATGAATTTTAATACTCTGGGTTCATCGTAATTTGGATTGACTAAAGTTACACGCATATTAATTCCCCCTAAATATTTTATCTTTGAAGTACGGTAAATGCTTTTTCATCATTTTCCACTTCTTTGTATCCTTTACATATTGATTAAAGGCATATTTCATCAATAAAAACTTAAAAACATTTTGATTCTTCTTAATATCCATCATTCTCCCTAATACCTCAAATTTAGCACGATAATCCACTAATGCCTTATCATCGTAATACACAATTTCTCTAAAATGGTTTTTACAATAATTACATTTAGTGCAATCTTGGCATTCATATCCATCTTTAAAAAAACGATTGAAAAACTTTTCAATCCTCTCATTATCGGAGATGAATTTAAGTTTATTATTAAACATCAGTTCCCCTAATTCATGGGACTCAGGAGAGATTATTGTCAATAAATCAAGAATATTTTCATTATATGTTCCTCTACTGTAAGCTACTGCTGCCCGAATAATCCAATCTAACCCCTTCTCTCTACCTCCAATCTTCATATAATCTATGATACCTTCATAATTACTGCAGTCTTCAGGTCGCAACCATGGGCTTTTCAATATTTCATCCACATGTAATAACCGTTTGTTCAAACAATTATATATGCAATAATCCAAATAAAAAGCTTTCTTATGTACAGAAGCATGCGAACCTGAATTATAGTGATAATAACGATATGGACAATCTTTCAAACAACTGTCATTCACAAGTATTTCAAGATCTATCTTTGTATGGTTACGTATACTATTTACTACTTTAGGCATTCGATTTAAATTAATATTCAATACAATGCGGTCAACACCTAACTCTTCAAATCTTTTTGCCTTTCCGATACTATCAACTCCTACAATTGTTGATAACGCAATTCTTACCCTGTTTCTACTTATTTCCTTTACTAATTCAATGAGATAAGGAACAGCTACGGTTACAGTATCACTAAACGAACATATCCATTCAAGTTCATCCAGCATTTTTGCCTTATATCGTGGATTAAACTCCAAATTACCCAGACAGCTGGCGTTTATTGTATAATTAAATTCCAATCCATTTTCATGAACTTTCTTTACATATCTTTCAACATCTTCTCTTTTCAGGTAATCGCCTCGAATTGCTGCTGAAGAATGACCAGCTCCCAGGTAACTGGACTTTAGGGAACCATATAGCTCATATATTTTATTCTTTCCTTTTTGGAGTTCTGGAAGATAGTCAAAAAATTTATAATCCCAGGAACAAGGTAATGCTATTTTCATTTTATGTTGGACAACCCCTTTTCAATCAACGTCAAATCCCCATTTGTAGATTTTACAAACTTTATTAACTCCTCTGTCACACTACCATTTGCAATAGACTGTTTAATAAGATCTGTTCCTTTTTGAAATGTATCTGCCATTCCATTTAAAAATAGATATTGTGCAGCATTTATGATGAGTAAATCAGAATATCCATCATCTCTTTTACCAGTCATAGATTCCAGAGTGATTCTTAATCTATCATCAGATTTCGATAATGTAATCTCTTCTGTTTTTCTTCTTTTTACTCCCCAGTCTTCAGGAGTTGTATATATAGTATCCTTTACCCTATTATCTTCAATCATTGTAATCTTTGTAGTCCCTACATTAGAGACTTCATCCAAAGAATGGCCTTCTTCATCCATACCATAGACCACCATGCCCTTTTTGATATATGTACAAAGCTCCACAATCAGCTCTCCAACTAACTCTGTATTTGAAACGCTGATTCCTCTTTGTTGATATGGGGCTTGAAAAAAATCAAAACAAAGTATATGAAAACGAAATGGATAGAATAAAGCCTTCATAATGTGCATACCATTCGGTACCTGCGACATAAAGGTTGCAATATCCTGCGTTTTTGCATCTGCTGCTGATTCACCATTGATATATGCTGCCCGGCTCATGGTAAAAGCTGTATCTACTGCTTCTGGGGTTGTAATGGCCTGATATCCAATATTATCCGTAAAATTACCAGCTCCTGAAGCTCCAAAATAGGAATGACTGCCCATTTTCAATACGTTGGCTCCAGCTGCAGCTGCCATTATTATTGAGGGCGTAGAAACATTGACTGTTCTAATCTCATCTCCACCAAATCCATTGGTATATATTAGATTATCGCTAAATGACTTAACATCTTGGAATCCCCCAAACCAGCCATTGTCTTTAAAGCTCTGAATAAACCCTTTCATTTCATCAATCGTGATTCCCTTTGCAAATATACCTGTCAAAAAGGTTGGGGCAACCAATATTGTAAAAGGATCAATTGATTTTAAAGCCATAAGCATTTGAAGTTTTTTAGGTAAAAACTTCATGTTTACAAATCCTTTTTCAATACTCTTCCATTCATTCCATAAATAACTCCATCCCTTTCTTACCTCTTCCTGTGTAAGATTGTCTTGGTTTTGAATGCGAATCAGTATCTTTTCCCACCATAATTCCCATTGTTTATCCATTTTCGCCTACCTTTTCACATAAAATTCCATATTCGAAAAAATATTTTACAGTACCTACTACTTTCAAGCCTGATTTAATACATATTTGCATACATTCATCCATGTTTATCGGCTCTGAATAACCCATTTTTTTCTCTCCTAATTCCAGAAACCATGTAAATAAATTATTATTGAGCGCAAAGATTAATATATATCCATTCACTTTAGTAAAGGATTTATGTAACTCAATGATATCTTCCTTTTTACTAAAGTGTTCAAGTAAGCCATCACTCATTACCAAGTCATACTCCGGTTTGCGATCAATCTTGAGAAAGTCTTCTCTCAGATACCTGATACCAGCTGCCTTATTCCTAAATAATTTCTTATGCATTTCATAGGCAATCTCATTGTTATCTACGAGTGTTATATTACCCCCATATAGATCTTGAACATGTACAGACGCTGCTCCTGTACCAGCACCTACTTCAAGAACGCTAGGCTCTCTCAGTTCGATTTTCTCTAAAACTTTTCTATACTTCTTTAAATGCAGGAAATAAAGGAATTCCAAAAACAGAGGATGTTTCCTTACCCTTTTCCAAAAGAAATCCCAATCAACCTTCTCTTTTGTTTCCATACTACTACCATTTTCCTTTAATCATTTTTGAATAATCATTGAGTCCATATTTTTTCAAAACATCTTTCATAAGATAATCGAATATTTTCTTTTGGTAAACTTTATCTACATAAAGATTATCTTCTCCTCTGACGTACAAATCATTATATGCCTCTGTTAAATCAGGATAATATTCCTTAATAAATTGTTTTATTTTAAACTTGCTGTCACCACGCAAATTCAAAATATCCGGTATCACATAATCTACTTTATAATCAGCTAGTGTTCTAATAATATTTTCCATTTCATTTTCACTGTCATTAATGTAAGGAAATATAGGAATCATTAGAACACCAACTGTGATACCTGCTTTCTTTAAGTATTCTATCGCTTTCAAACGATCCTCTATACGTGCAGCCCTTTTTTCAATTTTATCGAGAAATGTCTGATTCAGAGAAGGTATACTGAAAACAACATCTGTTAGTGATCCTAACTTTTTTAATATATCAATATCCCTGATTACCAAATCTGATTTTGTCGTAATTGTAACTGGGTTTTTATGCTTATACAGTGTCTCAAGAATTTTCCGTGTAATTTCATAATGTTCATCAATCTTTTGATATGGATCTGTTACTGTGCCAAGGTTAATCAATTTATTTCTACTATTTCTCCATTTAGGAACAATAATCTGTTTTTCTAGCGCTTTATCTGCATTTATTTTTACATAGATAAAACGTTCAAATTCATCCTTGGTATGCCCCATAAATTCATGGCTGGTTCTTCCATAACAATATTCACAAGCATGCAAACATCCTCTATAAGGATTTGCTCCCCAATTAAAGGGCAACATAGGTGAATTAATGAAATGCAACATAGTAGAAACAATAATCTCCTGATAAGTTACATCTACTTTACTCTCATCACTGCTGAACTTCTCGCTAATTAATCGAATTCTTTGTTCCTCATATTCATTCATTTTATCTTCACATGATTTCCTAAAACCCGATTCAACCAATTCGCCAAACTTAAGCTCAAACACCTTTCTAATAACATAGAAAGTATTGATATTCTTTCTATTTATCCAATCAATAAAGTATTTTTGTAGCAAAGTAACATTTTTCTTACCTAAATTATTTATGGCAGAAATCAAACCCTGCTGAGTATCCAGGTTATTTGACTCAATATAATTCTCTGCTGAATCCAAGAAAGCGATAATTTCCTCCCTATTGTTCTTTTTGGCCAATACTTTACTGTATACTTCCAAGTATATACGGGGTAATGCCGGAAACTCCGGATCAGTTATTTTTTCTCTTATATATGATATAAATTTAAAATCCTCTTTTGACAATATTGTTTCAAAACTTGGTATCAAACCATATCTGATGAACTTTTTACTCCAATCATTAGATAGCACTATCAATTTTTCCTGAATTGATTCTCTGTTTTCTTCTAACTTATTGTATTCGTGAGCCATATACATAGCTGCAAAGATTCTGACATATTCATCTTCTGACTCTAAAAGTGTAAGAACATCTTCAAAATCATTAACCTTTGATTCGGATTCTATTTCATTTTTTAATAGGGTTTTACATGTCTTAATTTCCGGATTTCTTTTAATTTCATTGATAATCAAATTAATATTCATTCCGTCTCCTTTAGAAAATGCTCACAGTATTCTTGCAAAGCAATTTTATATTTACTTTCTTTTATGTCCCTTAATTCTTCTTTGGCCTTTAATACATAACAAGCAATTTTCTTTTTGACTTCAGCAATAACCATATCACAGCTTATTATTTCAATTACTGAATCTTTATTAAAAATCTTTCCATTATAAAAATTTTTTATAATTTCTTTTTCTTCTTTATTACTTAATTTATAAGCAACAATTATTGGCAAAGTTACAAGTCTTCTCTCAAAATCAGTCTGATAGGATTTATCTTCTTTCTCCATCTTTAAAAAAATAACGCTTTTTAAATCATCCATCATCTGATAAGCAATTCCTAGATTGTAGCCATACGATACTAAAGATTTTCTATAATGTTCGCTGGCACCTGCTATTATTGTACCTAATTCACATGCCATTGAAAAAAATATGGATGTTTTATTACTGATAACTTTAAAATAATCTTCTTCACTAATTTCATAATTTCCTATCAGGATGCTTTCAGACCTCTGTCCTTCATACATATGTAACAAACATGAAGATACACTTTTAAGAATTTGTTTTTTTTTTCTTCCGCTTTAACTTCAGCAATCAATCTCATAGCTATGAATATAAGATAATCACCTAATAATAACGCAGAATGGAGGCCGTATTCATTAATAACTGTTTTACGGCCTCTTCTATACAAGCCATTATCTATGATATCATCATGGATTAGACTTGCAGCTTGTATAAATTCAATAATAATTGATAAATGGGAAAGATTTGGATGGGATTCTTCGCTCTCTAAAAAACTTGTAATATACGTAAAAGTAGAACGAATCATTTTCCCCGGAGATTCTATTACTTGCTTTAATTCAGGAATTTTATTATAAACATCTATACCAGCAAGTATTTTTAAGACTTGATTGTTATAATCGTTTCTAACTATTTCATTAATTTCATTAAATAACTCCATTTCATTCCCCTTTTAACTATATCTAATTACTAAAATATTAAATAAGTAAAATAAATAAGTAAAAAATAATATAAATATTTTTCATATTTTATATTATTTGTGTATATTATACGTAATAAAGGTATGTTTTGTCAATGAATTTAGTTTATATTCCTAAATTCTGTCATAAATTCTTAGACTGCTCTCACATCCACAATGGTGCATGGTTCCCATCCCCATGCATGGTCTATCAGCAACTCTGCATTAATACCATCTTATACAACAAATCCTCGTTGTAATAATCATCCCACAGCGAATGACGGTAATTCATTTCATCTAATTCCGCAATCAGCACACCGTTTTCATCTGCCGCTATGTGCTTCGCCTCAATATCCATAGCAATCTTACAAAGAATGAATTAAATCAGCAGAGCTAACAGATTACTTTATAGGTAGCATATATAATTAATATGAACTCCCTATAATCTTATTTCTCGCTTTTTATTTTCTTAGATGTTAAACTGAGCAGTTCAAGGAGGTATCAGATTGACCTCCTCCCCCGTCCACACCGGGCATAAGGTGCAATATTTCTCAAAATAATAAACTAACGATTCTAAAAAGTTTGAATATCTCTTAATAAGAAATATCCACATATTTCTATCTTTTCTAACTTTTAGAATGTTTCTCTGCTCCATCTTTTCTATTTTTGTCGTACCTTCTGCCATCGCTCTTTCAGAAACCTCTTCCTCGGCCTCTGTCTCATCTATTTTCTCATATACCCTGTCCTGTGCTTCTTCTGATATAAATTCCACCTCTATTTCTATCAAAGGTTTCTCCGTTGCATTCAGCTCCACATATACCATATGTTTTTGTTCTACATTATCCGAAGCCCTCACCGATTTCATTTCATTCCCACAATCTTCACTCTTCTTCACTTCCTGAAAGAATAATATATATAGGTTAGAAGTCTGCCCCCGGTTCCCCTCACGGAACCGGCTCTCCTTCTGTACATAGCCTGCGTCTACCAACTCTCTCATAGCACGTTTGACCGTAGATATACTGATATGTAATTCTCTGCTAATAGTAGGGACTGCTGGAAAACAGGTTTTTTCCTTGTTTGAACGATCAATCAGATAAAGCAGTACCTGTAAGGCACGGCTCTTTAAATTGGACTGGTATGCTTTTTGCTTCATTTCGAACTGGTTCATATACGTTTCCTCCAAAATTTTATGCTTTCTTGTCGGGGATATCATTCCCGCCAATGTATCTTTGCACGATTGTCTTATATAACTTTGCATTTGGACTGCCGTTCATGCAATCTGGCTGATATTCCAGAAACAATACCTTGTGATAATCAGATTGCAGTGCTTCTGTATAGGTTTCGCGTAGTTCTCCATCCACAAAGGGACATAGTACAAAAGCTGACTTCGTCTCATATTGTCGTAAAAGTTTCACGCTATATGGCAGTTCATATGGTTTTGTTCCGCAAACCAACAGAACAATATCTGCTCCCACTATTTCCTGACTGGTTCCATAATCCTCCAGGGAAAACTGAAACCCGCTTTCAGGCGTAATTTCCCCATACCATATATTTTCCAGACGGTAACCGCCTGCTTCCTCTTTCATTTCATAAGCATCCGCCAAATAGGGAATAATACCTCCACTATTTTTTTCTATGTAACACACTCTGCTGCCTACACTTCCAATCCATGCCACAAATCCCAATGCCGCTGTTGTAGTTCCAATCCTGCTTTGGGAACTTATCATGGCAATTCTTACCCTGTCTGCATCAAAGCGGTAACTCTCTCTTGTCTGCTCCGGTCTGTTCCTCTCTTTCGGATGGTACCTTGTCATTCCCTGCTCACTCAGAGATTGTCTGATTTCTTCCTGTATGCCCTCTACCATGTTTTCCGTCACAATATTTCCTACACCAGCCTCTAACAAGCTTTGGAACAGAGACGTCTGTTCCGTTAGACCTTCATAAATTACCGTGATTCTTGCATTATACATTGTCAGAAATTCTGCGATTGCCTCTACAAAGTCTTTATCCTCATCCCCAAATGCAATCCGGTCAAGTACCAGCTCCGTACAGTGGGAAAAATTCCGCATATCATAAATAACAAATTGTTTTAACATAAAACTACCGGTCATTTTCTTTACCGGCAGGCCATTCTCTTCCTGCTCCATTAAGAAATCAAGCAGATTCGTGTGCTGCTGTGATGATAAATATAAAACCATTCTTTGCTCCTCCATTAATTCCTATCCAATCGCCCAGAACGGACCTCCTGCGCCCACCCGCTTACGGGCCTCATTTAATATAATAGAGATATCCCATTCCTGGTTACTCCGCTTCACGCTGGCTGGATCCGCCACCAACACTTTTCCTTCCGCTGTGATACCCCGCAGGACAATGAAATGTCCGCTGGATGTAAAATGTCCTTTTGACATGATTACCACCACCAGCTTTCCATCAGCAAGAGCTGCCGCTACCCCCTCACCATCAAGATTTTTATCCACAGACAAGCCCCAATGCATCGCTGCATTTGGTATCAGACTGTGATAGGAACCACCGCCCGGACAATAATACCCATTTTCATAAGACCATTTTGCCATTTCAAAAGGTGTTACTTGTATTCCAGTTAGAGTAGACACCACAATACTCATACTGGCAGGCCCGCATCCATGGGTTCCAATTTTGTCCCTCCCATAAGCTTCATCTGCCCATCTCTCATCCAATTGACTAAAGTAGACAACCGGTGTTTCTCCTTCTTTCCCTAACAGAATATCCTTGTCATATTCCTGCCCGCTTCCCTCTCTAAAATCTCTCTCAAAAATACCGGAATCATGAGTATACCCATAATCCTTCTGAAAAGCATCCACCGCTTCTACCTCATCCCCTACAAGCCATCCTGCCAATGCTGAGAATGGACTGATCGCAAGATAAAAAACCAAAGAAGTCAATACCAGCAAAAATATGACCGGACCTAAAATAATGGCAAGCATTTTCTTTCTGCTTTCCTCATCCTTTGATACCTGCAGGGCCACTTCTACCAGAATCTTTATTACTGCCGGATTTGCCACGTTTCCACTTCCTTTCTTGTTTCCAGCCAAATACAGACCGCACATATTTTTTGATAGGTGCGGTCTGTACAAGAGCAGTTTTCTTTTATCTTCCTCCAGCATTTCCCATATATTGCAGCTTGTAAGCCGGTATATCAAACTGGATATGCAGCCGTTTGGCTCCTGCCATGAACAGGGCATGTCCTCTCTTTCTTGCCAATAAAAGCTCCTGCTCTGCTTCTGTCAGATCGTAAAGGTCTGCTGTTTCTTTCAAATTTTTCCCATCCGTCCCCATGAGAATCTTATAGCATGGAATGTCAAGCAGTGCCTGCCCATACTGTTTGATACTCTCATGCAAAAAATCAACCAGACTATGTGAGATGATTCCCAGTGCCGATTCATATTTTCTTGCCCGCTTCATCACATTTCTCAGATATACCAATGACTGTGGAACTTTCTGGTCTATCATCAGATAAGCTTCATCACAGACCAGCATGACCCGTTCATTGCGGTCACGGCTCATCTGTTCCCAGTTGTATGTCAGTATGTTAAAATATTGGGTACGCTTGATATTATCCCCGGTTTCCTGCAAAGCATGGGTATCCATGACCGTAAATCTGGAGTCAGACGATACCGTGGTATAACCGTTCCAAATAAAGCTATCTGCGCCCTCTGCAATATCATACAAAAGCATGGCAAGGTCTTTGTATACCTGAGAATCCCAGGCTCCCTCTGCCTTTTTCTGTATCAACTGATAAAGGTCAGAGAAAATAGGAAAATCAGTGGGTTTCAGTGTTGTGATGTCGGTATCCCATGTGATGTGGAACTGAGCATACAATTCTATTAGACATTTTTTAAGAACAGCCTTCTGCATATCCGTAAGAGATGGGATATATAGGCTAAAAAAGATTTCTAAATTTTTCATGTGAAGGGCAAGGTCATTCATGCCATACCCTTCATCCCGATATAAACGGTCGGCCTCATTCTCCTCATCTCTTGGAGATGGTCTCACCTGCAGAGGGTTGATCCTTCCATGGGAACCACCAACAGCATTTATCCAGTCACCATTTAGATTTTTGCAAAGATCTTTATATTCGCTTTCAGGATCTACCACAATAATGCGGGTTCCCTTCATGTACTCTGACATCAAAATATGTTTTATTGCCGTCGATTTTCCTACTCCGGAATTTCCCATGACACAGAAATTACTATTTGTCCGGTCTCCACCACGTTTCCATATATATACAATGACAAGACCACCGTTGGTATCTTTAGCCAAATAATACCCTTCTCCATCATTAAAGCCGCTGCTTGCAAATGGAAATCCTCCTACGAATGTTGAAAAGGGAACTACCCTCTGTAATATGCTCTCTATCTTTCCATGATTGGGGAACATTGGCGATAAGTGCATAAATGCTTCCTTTTGCAGATTTGGAATAGCTCGCATTTTACATTTCATCACACTTACCGTGCTCTCTGCCCGGCGGCAGGTTTTCTTGAACTCCTTTTCTTCCCTTGCCACCGGCATGACCTCCACGCTCATTAGTCCAACTGTCTCTCCCTCTCTGTCAATCTGCCGGATGATCTTCTCCCCGTCCTCGGCTGCTTTCTCCGCACGCTGTCTGGAAAGGGGATCCTTCGCTCCTTCTACAATCCCTCTTTGCTGTACCACACTTCGGGATATCGCATTGATAAGGGCTCCGTTATCCACCGGCTGAAACCCAATAGACACAAAGGTGCTCGGAATATTCGTCAGTTTGGAAAGCCATTCTACATCCACCTTTTGCGGATACTGAATGATCCCGTATACCTTACCCATATTTTCCCCGATGGAAAGCCGATTTTTCTGAAATTCCAGTCCCATAGGTGTCACAACATTTAACAGGGCATGATTGACCGGTATTTGTTCTTCTGTCTGTACTTTTCGCTTCATCTCACACCACCTCCTTTACTATGGGAATGCTGGCGGTGATTTCCGTATCCTCCAAATGGGTATAAGAAGGGTTGTTGACCAGATTTAACAGACGAACAATTTCCTTCTCTGTTAGAATGTCGCACATGATCCCACCTGTCGAAAACTTCTCGCAAAGCAGGGATGCCCTTTTTAATAGATCTCTTTCACATCCTTCTTCCTGTTTCTCCCAAAGGGCAATATAAAACTGCCGCTCAACAATTTCACCGGACAATGCAAATCCACCCATTTGCAAAATCTCTTGTCGCAGCAGCTCCTTCCGCTTTTCTTCTGCATACTTTAACATCTCCCCCATTTCTGTGATCAGCGGGGAAATATCTACCGGCCTTGACAGCGCCATGAATTTAAAAGGATACTGAATATTAGAAAGCTCCGCTGTCAGAGTCTTTATTAATACATTCTTTTCGGAATTACTGTATAGATCTATACTGATTGAATGGATACGAAGATAGACAAATATCATGCCGTCTCTCGTATATAGATATTTGTCCTGAATATCTTTCACATTGATAAAGTGCTGCGCCGTTTTTAAGGCTGCACTCTCTGTTTCTGTCTCCCTGCTTCCCTTTCCATTCTTTAGAAACAGAAGCAAAATGCCGCCACCAATTAAGGTGACGGCAAGCATGATAATAGGAAATATTAAACTCTCCATTTTTTCCTCCACTATTTAGTTATCCGGACGTATATGCCAGTCCGAAAATAAGTTGTCATACACTGTCAGGGAATCCGTTAGGTTAACTTGCAACATTCCGGCCGGCGTCCACGCATCTATGACCCGCCCATAGACCGTGTAGTTCCCATCAGGGTACCACACTGTGCTGAAGTGTACCCGCCGGTTGTAGGTGCTGTATTCATTTTTCTGAAACTGAAACACTGCCGAATAACCGGATGTTATTCTTTCTAATAGTCTCCAGTAATCGTTATATTCAAATTCCGGAAAATAAGAAACACATGTCTGTACCTGTGTGATATGGCTGGACGGTGCGCCGGAGCGCATCTGTGCCGATACTTCCATATTGATTCCATAGCCCGATTTCATCGTCCTGCCGTTTGCCGTTGGATTCTTCTCATCTGATTGAATCTGCATGATGGCAGAAAGAGCTGCGGAGTAGGCAGTCCATTCATAAACATACCAGCCCTTATCTTCCCATTCCCCGTTATCTACCCAACGTCCATGACTGGAAGTACAGTCATCCGGGCAACTCGCGCTATGGCTCCCACTTTCCCAATTCCAGTCAGAAATCCACACCCAATTTTCATGCCACCAGCATTTCCATACCCCCCAGGTAAGGCTTGCCACATTCTGCCCTGTCGGGATAGAAGGGCGCACGAAACCATCATATCGATCATCTGCCTGGGGATCAGGCGGCGGATCTTCATTTAAATCCACCACATTGGCATGGATGGTGCTGTTACTGAGACTTCCCTTATCCGTAGATACATTTATGGTCACTTCCTGCGGTTCGGACGGCGTATGCCACTTTACCCATACAAGCTGGCTGCCATTTTGTGGAATGACTACCCCGGCCATCTGATAGCTTCTGCCTGCAATAGAAAAAGTCACGGTAGCCTTTGCATCGTTATTGATTTCCTCTCTGGTGGAAAGAGTGACTGCTGTAATCACATCCGTGTCTATTCGGTAAGTAATGTCATATTCTGCTTCTGTAGGCGGTACTCCCTTATAGCTGACTATACCAATCCCTAATATCTGTATTATTTCTTCCGTTGTCCTCGCTGTATTTTTGGAACCAGTCCAGGCTGAAAAACCTAAGTCTGCTTTTTCCAAAAAGAGAGCAAGGGCTAGATTTTTCATCACTACGGTAGGAAAGTGTGTTCCCAAATCCCCGCCCACTATACGGTTATACAGTCCAGCTTCCGTGGTAGTCATGGCAAAATACAGATTATTGTAAATCAGATAGATAACCGGCTCTATCACTAGTTTATATGAGCCGTCTGTCAATGCAGAAACATTTATTCCAGTCTTGGCCGCCACCATGGATGCCGCACCCTCGGAGCAAAAATACCTTTTAATCTGTGTAATGCTTGCTTTTTCGCTATTGCTGGAGATAATCTGAGGTATTGGATTATCCGGCATATAATAAGTATATTTTGTAGTCTGCAAAGTAAGTGCCGCGCCATTTCGATACTGCATCTTGCTGACCTTTCCGAAATGGAACATTCTTTCCGCTGTTGCCGAAAGGTTCTTATTTGTAAAATCGATAGGATTACTTACAATAGCACCCGTTTCCGCATTTACTACTGTAATTCTGACTCCTTGATAGGAATTTCCCGGCCAGTTACAAGTTTTTGTTCCTTGATTCAGTCCGCCACCGCCACCATCTACATTTCCACTTCCAGACGCATAGGCTGTCAGCGTACCAAAGTAGAAAAAAATTGTGAATATACATACTGCGATACATGTTTTTTTCAATTTTCCTCTTTTCTACACAAAAAGGCCCGCAATGCGGGCCATGTGTCAGTTAACAATAATAATTAATAAACTTTCTTTTTAAAAAAGAGCATGACATTTGCCATACTCATAAAATGGAAATAAACTGCATTCTATTCCAAATTACAATATAGGATTTTGTTATTTATACAAATTGGATGCTATATCTATGTCTACACTTCTAAAAGGGAATTTATTTCAAAACAATTTTGCCCATAATATGCCTTATGATATCTTTCCAATTTAGAATCGTATTCCTTATTACCATGATTTTCCTTAGTCACTATATGTGCTAATTCATCCAATATTACATTAACCAAAAGAATCTCCTTTTTATTCTGCCTAATGGGTGCCATCGATAACTTTCTATTAAAATCCGTAAAAGAACTTGTCATGATGGCTGATGTAGAAATCCATATTTGTTTTTTATTCACATAACAAAACCCATATTTATAATTATTTTGATATATAAATGACGGCATATTCTTTTTCAAAAAATTACACTTTAAATAATCCTTTTCATCAAATATAATCCACTCTATCTCATCATCTTTTACACCAGTTTTTTTCTCTATATCTGTAATTGCTTTCTGAAGAAGTTCACTCCATATGGATAATACATTTGTTTCTTTATCAAACCTAATATTGCTCATTTTCCATCTCCTCTTCCTTCCACTTATAACAACATTTCCAGCATATCCCAAACAATATTATTTTTCATTTAATACTTTAATTACCTTTGATAATACACTTAGCTTTTTTCTATGTCTATAATAACTCTCTTATAATTCCAATTTATCAGACTGAAAAAATGTAATTTTTAAGTTTTATATAAACATAATGGAAAGCTTATTTATTTCTTTATAAAAATTTTTAATAAATTACATTTCTTTACTTTTTGCCCATTCGTATTCATCCAAAAAAAGCCTGCTTTTATAATTACATAAAGTTCTTCATAAGTCTTGTATTTAGAAAAATCAACAATTTCACCCAAATAAGTCTTAAAGTTTTCTACTTGTATAAAAGCAGAATTGCCATTGCCATATACAACATCACTTAATTTTGAAAACGCATATCCGCAATTAGTTGGATACGAGTCATCAATGCTTTGAAGTTCGGAAAAATTCATCTGTTGTAAGCATGTGAATAACTCTTCAATTTTATGTAAAAGAGCAATTCTATAATAATTAACAACTTCTTGATTTTGGGGATTAGTAATAGATGTCGTGAAAATTATTCTGAGTTTTTTTAATTCCGAATTATAATAATCATTATCTAACCTTTGTTTAGCCTCTTTAACTAAAATCTCTATTTGAGCAGCCGGATTATCATCCCTCATTATTCTTTGATTACACCACGAATTGAAATATTGCCCAACCTTCATGTCTATTTCTTCCATTACAGTACAAAGATAGTTATAACGAATCTCTGCAAAGGCAAGTAATTCATCAAAATAAATATTCAAGTATAAAGATTCCTTATCAGGTTGATTGCTATAGAGAATGGCAGAAAAATCCCCCTCACTAAAACCGCCACCAGACCAACTAGCATATCGTCGCTCGGCTTTATTTGCTCCGGTGAAATTATCATTCAAATTTATGGGGTGTGCAGCAAAGCAGGCCCGTATCGTCTTAAAATAATCATTATCGGTTGCTTTAAAAAGTTTATGCTTAAATACTGAATTATCAGCAACAAACGGTATTTCATTATTGTTAAAAAACACACGATGTAGTTGTTGGATTGCCTCCCAGAGAACGTCTATGCAAGTTATGAAAGTAATTACTTTGATGCTTGATTCATTATCATTTTTACGTGAAAGATTATTTGTATCAATCGAATCTACCACGACATCAATCCAGTCCATTGCAGAGCAGATGATACTCCATTGATCTTTTCCATTATGGTTATGATAAATGTGACAAACTAAGTCTTGTTCATTTACTTTTTCACGAAACTCATCAATAAGCATTCTATCCATTATTTTCCTCTTTGATTTCTACAACAATTCCCATTATTACTATACTGCTGGCTTAGCTAAATCAGCATATTCTAATTTATCAACAACATCAAAAAGTATTAATAACTTATGAGTTGTATTAGAATAGCAATAAAAAAGTACAAAAATATTATACGTTCTCTTATATGCTTATCCAATTTATAGTTCCAGTTTCATATATATGATATTTAATAAATATCTTTCTAATACAAATAATCAGGCATTGTTATACCAAAATCAGCCTGAGCATCTATGCTAATTTTTTCAGTGGCAACCTCTTCCTCTTTACTAACTGCTTTAATGGTAATTATGTATTCGTCTGGTTCTTCAAACACTGCGATAAAACTAAAACGTCTTGAGGATTCCATCGTCATATTAAAAGGCCCAAAAACTTTTGTCGATGATTCACCTGTTAGTGTTATATTCTCCGTATCATCCGATGCTGTCACAACAATCTTTTTTGCAGGCTCAAAATTATCACTTATAGTATCCGACACTGCTACTGAAACAAAATATTCATCCACTTCTTTCAGTAAATCTGGCGGTTCCGTTATTGTTCCCTTTCCCTTATTATCAGATAGAGCCGCAAGTATCGGAACAATTATCAGGGCACTTCCAATACCACCAATGGCTATCCATATCCATTTTTTCAATTTTTCTCTTTTTTTATTTTTTTCATTGGCTTCTGTAGGACCTATTGGAAAAGGAATTATTCTCTTCCGACCGAGAGTTGATGTTGAGGGAATATCATCATCTCTGTTTTTTCTGTTCAGATTTGTTAAGAAATGTACTAGAAGACCCGATATTGTCCCCCCTACAATCGTTATAACAAAAAATTCTATTATGAAGTCTTTCCACATCATTCTTCCCCATCTTTCCAAACAATCCAATACTTTCTTAAAAATAGAAACTTATGTAACATTATAAAAAAGTCCTGATTTGGTCTATATTTTGAGAGCATGGCTCCAGCCATGCTCCCTATTTTCTCATATTTAATTCATATCACCGACCTGCTTATTCCAATCCCCATCCGAACCTGCATTTTCTCCAGTCGGCGCTCCCGGATCATCCACATATCCGAATCCCGGAACATTTATCTTACCTCCACTATTCGTTCCTCCTGCGGGATCCTGCGGCTGTTGGGGTTCCGTCACTTCCGGCGCATATTGGGGTGCTTTCCCTGAATTGTTCACAGAATTATTATCTGTTACCTCTGGTTTGCTCTCTGGCCGCTGTGCTTCTTCTTTGGTCTGTGGTTGCTGCTCTGCATTCTCTTCCACAAGCGTATTTTTCACTTCAGAATCCCCTGCCGCTTCCAATTCGCCTGTTGGCTCTTCCACCGGAACTGTAATCTCAGGCACCGTCACTTCTATATTATCAGTTTCTATCTCTACCAATGCTTCTTTCGGTGTTTCATTATGTCCGATTACTCCTAAATACCAACATAATCCTACCACTAAACACACAGCCACTATTGCAAGACTGCCAATTACCAGCTTCTTTTTCTTATCATATTCTTTTTTCATCTAAAAGACCTCACTTTCCATAAAATCACTTTTACGGCAAATGCTGCCCTACTTTTTATCCATCTTTATCATACAAGATTTTAGACAGAAAGTCCAGACATTCCCCTACAGGATGTGGTAGTTTTTCCACTTCCTGCCTAATAACTTTATCATGCCTGATGTTGTCTGTCTACCTGTTCCAGTATCAAAATTTGGGCATATAGGCAGCTTTTGTCTTAATTTTCATCTGTAACGGTGGAAGATTCTCCCATCCAAAGGACAGCGGTACTTCTAACTGTACCGCTGCCTCTGCTTCAAAATTTTGTCCGGCACTTCCCGGTGTCAGCGGTACATTTTTAATTGATACCTCCAACCCTGATATACGAAACTCATATCCTTCTCCCTGCCACTTTACCTGATATCCATTATAGGGATTTGTTCCTAATGTCCGGTCAAGCTGGCTATAGATATCTCCATAGTCTAAATTTTCTACCCAGCCGTCTTCATCCAGATAATATCCTCCGCTGTAGCCTTCTCTCAATCCGTTGTAAACCTCGTTGTAATTAGTGGTTGCCACGGATATGACTGCTTCCTGTAAAGAATTTCTTACCCCGGATGCAGTTATGCTCAATCGAAAAAATTCCGATATGACACAGAGTAATAGTAGCAGAACAAGCACTAACGAAGCCGTCAATAAGGTAGACATGCCTTGCTTATCCCGCAGAATATTCTTAAATTTTTTCATATGAATAATCACTTTCTTTTCACACTTCCACTTATTTATAGTAGACTTCACTTTTGCCACTTGCCCTGGCCTGCAACTCGATAGGGAAGGAACCAAACACAAAGAACCCAATATTTACCCGCTGTTTCAAAGTTACGTTGATATCTCCATTAAGCTGTACTTTGTTTCCACTGTAATAATCACAGTCCCAATATATTTCTGGATTCAGCCCAGTCTTTGCTTTCAACTCCTCAATTCTTACCGATACGTTGGTACTTCCTACAATTTCTGCCTGCCTTACGATTTCATCCGCAAAAGTATCAAGCTGCTGTTTCTGTATAAAAACGGGAAACAGCACCATAGCAAGCGCCACTACCAGCATCAGGCATAGAACGCCTATGGCAGTATCAATATAGCTTTCTCCCCTGCAATCTTTTTTTAACTTTTTGAGCTTCTTTCTCATACACTCTCCTTAAAACATCCCCGACATAGTTCCCAGTATCTGATACCCCATGACACCCATATAGATGATCAGCATGCAGGCCAGCAGAAGGAAGGAATACCGCCTAATCTTTGGCGGCCGTTCCAATGCAAGCCGTTTTAGACGCTGTATTTCTAATTGTTTCATATCATGGGAAAGCATCCGGAAGAAAGTCACTCCATCATCCCCACGAATACATCCAATCAATCCCCTTACCACATCGGACAGCATAGCGCTGGATACTCTCGCTTCCATTCTTGTCAGTGCCGCCTCGTAGTTTCCCGTCCGCATATCTGCCGTAGTAATAATCAGTTCATTTTTCATAGCTCGGCCAGCATTTTTCTGATAGGTCTCCAGCATGGATAAGATGTCCCGGCTCGCCATCAGCTCCTGGGTTATGGTAGCCACGAAGCGGGGTAATTCATATTCAATCTCTTCCCTCCGCTTCCTTACCATTTTTTCTGCTTTTCCACTTTCAGAGAAAAATACTCCGATTCCTACAATAAGGAAAGCCGGAGTAAGAAGCGGAAAAATAACTATACATGGAATAATACTCAAAAGAATCATCCCTGCTTTTATATAAGCCTGTGCCATATATACCTCTGGTGTCATAGCAATTTCTGCGGAACGTAAAATTGCTTCCAGCTTTCTTTTTTTATAGGTATCCATGGGTAAAAACTTTGACAGCTTCGCCGCAAACTCCATGATGAATGCATCCGAACTTCTTGCCTGCTTTTTCTGCCTTTTTCCCATAGACAGGATTACCCGGCTGGTACGGTAAGTAGGAACCTTACACCATTCTGCCAATAACAAATAACTTCCTGCCGTAAAAAACACGGCAAAAAGCAGTAAAATCAGATTCTGCATATCTTCCAGTCTCCTTATCTTTTATACTCAATGGGTCTGGTATGCTTTGCCACTGCCGCCACTGAAATAAATATTACAGTTCCGCAAATTGTCAAAAGTACCTTCCCAAATCCAGTAAACATTAAGGTTTCATACCAGTCCTTATTTAAGAAGTACAAAAGTGGTATGCTCCCCAAAAGCAGAAATACCATAGTAATATACTCTTTGATCGGCTCATACAAAAGCAGGTCTAACTCGAAAGATACCACACGCATATCAGATAACTTTGCTACCACCGGCGGCAGGGTACTTTTTAGATTGTAATCCTCCTGACAAGCAATGACAGCATCCACCCATTCGTGAAAAACTGCATTATCCATTCCTTTTTTTAGGCTCTCCAGTGCTTCTGCCATATTGGAATTAATGAGCTTTGTTTCCATCATAAAATTACGGAATACTTCTGATACTGGCGGGTTTAAATATGGCAAATTCTCCTCGATTGCCCGGACAATAGTATTTTTGTTTCGCAAATAACTGGTTGTAATCATAGAAAGTGCAGTTTCTAATTCCGTATTAATTTGTTTTTTGTGTCTGGATGCCGTAAATTTTACATAATAAAAAGGCAGCAAGGCGAACCCCACTGCCAGCACCGGCATTAAAAAGCCGTTGTCCATAGTAAGCGCAATCAACACTCCCATGACAAACAGAATCATTGCAAGGACACAGAGAGTCGCAAACTGCGTACTCCGTCCCGTCAGCCGAAGGATTTCCTTCACTTCCTCAAATAAAAGGCACAATCCCTTTGATTCTTTCGTTTTCTTACTTTCCTTTATCCTGCTTCTCATGCTTTCATTCTTTGGTCTCAAATATCCAGCTATACCGTCCAGAAACATAAAGGGCGACATATTCAGCATAATGAAGCTTCCTGCAATTGCTATAAAAAAGGCAATTGTCACAAGTAGTGCCATTGGTTATACCTCCATTTCTCCTATTTCTTTGCAAGAAGCTGTTCCTGCATTTTTAACGGTAGTCCATTCTCACGAAGCCTTTTTTGTAATCCTTCCGAAAGGTTTTCTACTTTTTCATAATGTCCGATAATCTTCGGCTTTCCATCCACCATGATATTATCGGTGATATTGAACCGATACAAAGTACGCATACGGCATTTTCCATCCGACAGCGTCTCACATTCTATCATCTCCATAATGCGCCTGGAATTGTCCTCCAAGCGTTTGGTAAAAGCTACAATGGGAAATGCCTTGGTTGCTAAATTCTGCAACGTAGAATCATCCATCCCTGGCTGTTCCTGTTTGCACAATGTAACCATACGATAATATGTGTCCTCACAGGAATTGGCGTGAGTAGTGGTAATCACTGCATGTCCTGTATTTGCTGCATTTATGGCCTGCATACTCTCACCGCCCTTCATTTCCGCTACTGAAATACAGTCCGGGTTAATCGTAAGAGTGATTTCCAGTAACTTTACCATATCAATATTTTGTCTCGGATCATCGGAGAATCTTGTAACCAGATGAACTACATTATTTAAGACATTTCCCTCTTCATCTTCTACTGTCAGGTCAAACTCCCGGCATCCCTGTTCAATTGTAACAATACGCTTATTATAGGGCACTTCACCCAATATCCAGCTCATTAACGTAGTCTTACCGGAAGATGTAGCTCCGGTAATGCACATAGATACCCCATGAATAAAACATAGAGATAGCAAGTCAAGCATCTCCGCTGTTGCAGTACCAAACCTTACAAATTCTTCTTTTGTCAATTTCTTTGGATTGACAATACGAATAGAAACCGCCAATCCTTTTTCCTTATCAATCACACCATCCCCCATAACTGTTATACGGATCTTGTTATTCAGATGTCCCACCACAATAGTCTGTGCGTTGTCAAATATCATGCCGGACTTATGAAGCAGTCTGCGGATTACATCCACCGCATGGCTTGCACTGTTGAAAGACTCTTTCGCCTGCAGGATCTCTCCGGTAGAATAAGTAATTTTCACATCCCGCCACTGATTGATATTGATTTCCTCCACATCATCCCGGTAAAGATATTTTGTCAGAAAAGAAAAACCTGTCATTTCTCCATATAAAAGTTCGCATAGCTCTGTCAGCTCCATTCCTTCCACACCGACCTGATTTTCCTCCAAATATTTTGCAATGTAGGATTGTATCAGTTCTTTGTTCTCATCCGGATTATCTCGCAGGACAGATGCAAAGTTTTTGGATATGTATTCCTGTACATCCTTTAAAATTTCCGGAAAAGTGCGAATCACCATATTTTTTCTGATAAATCCTGCCATTTCATGTATGTTCACTATTTCCAAATGTCACTCTCCTTTTCCACATTCAATAACTATTCCTATCGCTTCTTTCTCCCCTATCGCACAAGGTCAAAATTCCCCTTTCCGTCCTGCAAAGGGATTCTGGAAGGATGACTTTTTTCTTGCTGTAACAGTTCTCTTTACCTCTGGCTTTTGTTCCTGAATATGTACTTGTAAACCGGATATCTCCGTCATTAGTTTTCTTATTTCCATCTGAAAAGCGCTAGATTCCTTAGAGGTAAGCCCTTCAAACAAATGCAGTTCGTCATACTGAGCTTCCAGTTCCAGAACATATGGAAATACAAAGGATACACCGCCGTAATGCCCTGCGGCCGCTTCCCATTCCTGACCGGTCTTGAAGTTGCCTATGGCACTAATATATTTTCCGCCATCCTTCCGGTCTTCCAACATTCCGGCGTGGGAGCGGTAATAAGAGATACCCCTTAGATTAGAGGTTCCCATCCGCAGCACTCGGTCTGCCAGCTCCATAGCAAGAATAGAAAATATATCTGCTTCAAATACTGCCGTACAATCCAATATTACATAATCCGCCAGATGGCGTAGACTGACTAAAAAATCTATCACTCGTTCTCTTGTGACCTTGGGATAGCTCATCGGGTTTTCTCCCAGGCAATACCCTAACAGGCTGATATGTTCACTGGAAGGAACTAACACACAGGCTTCCAATATCTTATTTTGAGTCAGAGTTGGTGCTGTAAGCAGTGCCCCCAACGAAGTATTCTGTTCTGTATCTGCCGTAAGCAGAAAAGGAACTGGCGGCGCAAAAGGATCTGCACACACAACAATAACGTTCTTCTTTTTCTTCGCAATTTCTACAGCCAGCTTTATGCTGATTGTGGTCTTTCCGCTGCTTGGACTCCCCACAACTGCAAGCATATTTCCATATTCCATCATTTTTTCCTCCCGTTATTCTCCTGCTTCCTGCTCTTCATCTACAATCCTTTCTTGCTCCGTATCGGCTGATTCTACATCTTTCTGTTCCTGCCCTTCTCCTATATACAGCTCATCCAGCATTTTCTCCTGTACTTCCAAAAATCGCTGTGCCTGCATACTATCTCCACGGAATACTAAAGTGGCATGAATCTTTCCGTTCTGTTCCAGTTCTGCCAAAAGCCTTGCCTGTTCCGGCGTGGCAAGAACAGTTATAGTAGATGCCAATTCCAGCTCCTCACCGTTTACATTTTCTGCTTGAACGTCATTGTCGGCACCAGTGCTTGTGGTAGTAGCTATAATTTCTACATACTGTAATTCTGGCGGTATAAGTGTTTCTCGCAATTCTCCCACGTCCGAAGCGATAAGTGTTACGATATCCCCAGCTTCCAACTTGCCAGACAGTCCCGCAGCAAAAGACTTGATACTTACGGAAATGGCACGATTTTCTCCATTGAGCTTATTTAAATATGCATTTTTTAGCATAGATGTGTCCGACAGCTTGCTCCTTAAGATATAATCTCCTTTGTACAGGTCTGCATTGGCATATTTTCCGATGACATCCTCTGCCTGATACACCACATCGGAAGGCAGATTATACCCACCCACATCTACGGTAATCAGCATTTTTGCCGTAATCTGATCACCTTTTTTTATTTCTGTATTCACACGGACTAACGATACCTTTGATTTCAGCGCATTATTGAACATCGGAGTAAGTCCGAAACATATAATCAGCGACAGAATGATACAGATCAAACCTATAATGATTCGGTTCTTCATTAAATTTTTCACTTCTTATTTCCTCCATTTTTATATTTTTTCAATTTCAAGCTATACTAGCAGAAGCGCCATCATACAACCAAATGCCAGATAAGGCACCAAGGCAAAGGCTTTCTCCTCTTCTTTGCCAAATGACCGTTGGCATAATACAGCCATAAGCAATCCAAGCATTAACGCAACATATCCCCTGGTAACTCCCAGTACAAACCCGCTGGCTCCCATGAGTTTGATATCTGCACCGCCGATACTCCCGTCTTTTAGAAGTGCCGCCGCCAGAAACGGAAGCGGCACTAAAATAAGCCCCAACATTGCCGGAGCAAACTGTACTTCTAACAATCCAATCAGCAGTATCAATACCGGTACATAGTCCGGCACGGTATGGGTTGCTATATCATATTCTGCTGCAAAAACAAGCACCTGTCCGAATAGAATACAGACAAGTGCATGCAGGTTCATACCATAGGCTCCCATAAATATCCCGGTCACTAAGGTAACCAATATTACCGTATACTTTGTTCTTCCCGGAGCCACCAGCTTCTGTAACACCATATCCATCAATATTCCACACAAAAAGCTGACTGACAATACCACCATAACCTTATGCGGCTCAAGGTCCCATATCATTTCTCATTTCCTCTCTCATTCCTTCAGTTCTTCAAATCTTTGCAGTCTCTCTTTCATATCCGTGCCGACAATTTAATAATATTTGTCCTCCATTTCCGCAAGACACACGCCAATTTCATACACAATGTTTACGGTCACAGAATTACCCGCTTGTCTATAAAGCTGTGCATCGCTTACCCCTGCTGCTTTTGCCCTTTCAAACAGGTAATCTTCAAAAGCCTGTAACCGGAAACACTCCTTTGGCGTCAGTTTCCGTATCCTGCAGTAGACCAATACCCCCATACTACTTTCCGTTAAAAGTGTCTGGGCACACTGTTTTCCAACACGGCCTCTTCTTACCTTGCTGTTGGGATAGGCCAGATTGATTCCATCCCCATGCCTGGCAAGCACATAGCCTTTCTTGGTTGCTTCCTTGATCGGCAATCCCATTTTGTACGGACACTGAAGGAGCATGACACCGTGACGGTCAACTGCTGTCAAGGTAAAACCCGGTTCTCCATCTTCTTTAAATCGTCGTCCATTCTGCCGCTTTTCCATCCGTTCCGGAGTCAATGTTGCTCTTGCCTGCGTACATTTTTCCATACATGCCGTACAATGTAACACACCAGAACTTGTGCCGAACCTGGTAATACCGGCATCATAGTGGGCCACAAGACACCTTGCCCACTGTGTCATATCCGGTTCCTTTTTATAGGATATAAAACCAGCATACTGATGGGCACCGCACTCCAAAAGGTCCTGCTCATTGAAACATTTCATCCACTCTTCCGGTTTCTTTGTCTCACAAAGGTACAGTCCGGTTTTTCCACCCACGCCTCCGCCTTCCGCTGTCAAAGTCACGGAAAGGCCTTTCGAAGAATATACCCTCGCACCCTGACTGCCATCTATAATTTTTTTAACAGACGCTGTGTTTGCTCCGGTGAGAGGAAATACTTTTCTTCCACCTCTTCCTCCAAAATATCCAACAAGGTACACTCGCTCCCTGTTCTGAGGGACTCCGAAGTCTTTACTGTTGACACACTGCCATTCAAGGTCGTACCCTGCTTCCCATAAATGAAGGAGAACGGTGGTAAAATCCCCTCCGTCCTCGCTTGACATAAGATGCTTAACGTTCTCAACGATAAGGAACCGGGGCTTATCTTCGGCTTTTGTGCTTTTGAGCAGGCCAGCAACCGTAAAAAATAATCCACTTCGTTTTCCGGCAAGACCTGCCCTTCGACCTGACAGGGAGATATCTTGGCAAGGAAATCCAAAAGTCCAGATTTCAGCTTTTGGTATCTCTCCTGTTCCAAGCTGTTTAATATCTTTTGCGAACCACTCGCTTTTACAATTCTTTCCGTCACAGTGTTCCCTCACTTCCGAATCACAGATTCTACAGATATTTCCTTCCTCACTGTTTTCATACTTACAATAAGAAAGTCCATACATTGCCATATAACTGATATTTGCGTATTTATCAATTTCCACATGCCCGACACATTTATGTCCGCTTCGTTCCAATCCTCTTCTAAATCCACCTATTCCACTAAATAAATCTAAAAATTCCAAACAGACCTCCAATTATGATGTGAGAGGTATTCAAGACGCCTTACTGTTTGATTGATAGAATAGCTTCTTTGTCATTGCAGATAGAATCGCAACCATGGAAAAATATCATTATATTCTTTTGTCATTCACCCCATTCACTCAATGCACGGTAGGGATATATCTGCTGGCTTTTTGCGAACCGTATCATATTACCTACTTGATCCACTACACTCTGATTGTTCAGATCCTTCGTACACATCATTACCGAACCAAAAATACCCGTTAATACGGCAACCACTGTAAATGCGACATTGGCAGAACATATCCAGATAACAGCGGCAACTACGCCGCCAAAAAGGGAGCCTGCAACACTTTGCAAAAGCTCCCTCTTTCCAAAACCGTTAAATAATTCATTTTGTACCTTTACTCCACTTGGGATATAAAGCGCCCATTGCTCCATATCATTCATTTTCCTCCTCTCTCTTTATAAGCAAATGCCCTTTTTTCAGCATCCCCTACGCTTCCTATTCGATCAAATCTATTCATTACCTTGTCCGGAATCTTTTCCAGTTCCTTCAATCTGTTCCACAATTCCGGATGATGCTCTATAAGATGCCTCCTTTCCATGTCGCGGCAATTCGGACAAAACCAGCATCCATTTCTTTTTGTAAATTGATAAATGGGGCTAAGTAGTCCATTTTCCCGGCATATTTCCAGTGCTTCCTGTTCAGATACCCCATATTTATCCAAAAGAGAAATTTTATTACTTCCTTCCAGCCGCTCCAATCTCTTCTTCTCATCTGCTGCAATTCCCAGATACTGTATGATCTCTCCTTTTCCATATTCCTTTAAGTATTTATGTATTGGTCGCAGCTTGCAATCCCGATTAATCCCACACCTTCCAGCCATTGGAAATCCTCTGTGCTTCCCTATCAATTCAGGATAAGCACTTCTTTTTAAGGTATGGAAAAAATAATCCATGTAAGTGTCTTTTGCCCGTACCACCTGTACAGGTATTCCCCATTTTTCTATTCTTGGGATTGCCTTTTCATAAATAAATGCTGCATGCTCCGGTATTTCTCCACTGATATTTTTATCAAACATTACCTCGGCATACAGTGCCATGTCTATCGGTTCCTTCTTCTCTAAAGCCAAAATGATTGTCGCCATGCTATCTTTTCCAAAACTGCAACTTGCAATATATTTCATGCTGTTATTGGAGAACTCATGAGATCATGTCCGGACGACTCGCTCTCCTTTTTTTATTTTTGGATAGCTATCAATTGTTTTTTATCAGTATCTGAATCGAAACCTAATTTAAGAATAGTAATACATTATAATATCCTTAATCTGCCAGATGCTTTCTGCTAAGATATAAAATAACAGGATATTTTTTGCCCGCTTCCGATACTGCGTTGCTTCCTCTTCTGCTCCCTGAAGTCGGACCATGCAATACACAAAACGAAACACCGCTCCTAATCGTATTAGACTTATAACAGCCACAGAAATATCGTTTACTTTCATTTACCGTCACCTACTTTATCATGTTCTTTGCCATGCCTGCCAATCGGACGGAATGATATACGTTGTTAATTACGCCTCCACCGCCTCCGGTTGAAACAAGAAATTCACGCAGGAACGCCGGTGTTTTAATGGCAAGAACCATGCAGGCCAGTCCCCAAAAAACGTTCATGTTAATTCCCATATTCAACATCATGCCGACTCCTAATTTGCAGAGACATATCTGTATCACAACTGCAAAGGTACTTTGAAAAAACTTGTTAATATAAGTCTTAAATACACCTTTGTCATTATCCAAAAGCCCTACACAGGCCATGGGCATTCCAATCCGCAGTATGGCGATTTCCAGCCCTCTCATCAGGAACTGAAAATACAGCATAAAATAGCAAATAATAAAGATCAGTCCGAAAATTGCTGTGGTCAGCCCCAAAGATGAAATACCGTTTACCCATGCCTGCCAGTCATATGAAGTGACAGTCCCGATAGCTGCCATAAGCTCCTCAATCAGTCCCTGTGTAACTTCTGCCATCCATCCATATAGGATAGGAAAGCAGACGGCTACAGCAACCGCCTGAACAAAGCGTATCACAAGACCGGCTGGCTCCGTATCTGGATCCCCATCCGTCCACATGACATAGCACTCAAACCCCTTTTTCAGGAATTTCAGTATGATAAGCGACACCCCGAATCCCAGCATGACTTCAAACAATACCTCCACTATACTCCCACCGCTGGAACCAATCATGTAGCGGTCAGCATACAGTGTCATGGGAACCAATTCCTGTAACATTTCATCAATATAGGCGATAGCTCCGTTTAAAACTGCCACAATCAGCAGTACCAGTATCACTTCCACTCCGGTTCACCCCCTTCGCCAGAGAACAGCAAATATCCCCTATTACTCATCCGTTTCGTTCTCTTTCAAACCAGCATCATAAGCATTTAAAACTACCGTGTTAATCTGGCTACGCAGCTCCGATTTGATCGGAAAACATACATCCCGATATTCGTCCTCCTTATCCTTCATGCTAGGCATAAATACAGTGAGACCTTTTTCACATTCCACGACTCTGACACCTGTTACCAAAAAAGTGTCAGCCAAACAGATTGTGGCAAAAGCCTTCAGTTTTCCAGCATTGTTAAAGAATTTTGTAATCTTTGCAGTTACTCTCATGATTTTTCCTCCATTCTATGAAATAGCGCCTTCCGTTTCCGGCAGGCGCAGATACTCTTTATTATCCGGCGTAGTTGAAAAGGCTGTTAATCCGCTGGGTAAGTGTTGGTAAGATATTATCTTTGAAAAGTGTATACAACCCAGCAAGCAATAAAGCTCCCACAACAACTGAGATCAAAATTTTCAGGGCGGTATCCACGAATCCTTCTCCCTTTTTTTCGCTTAATATTTTAGTAACTTTTCTTTTTATGCATTCACCCCTCACATAAACAGAAACCGTCAGCTTGTTTACCATATGATTCAATTTATCCATTCCTATTTCCTCCAAAATATGATTTGTTCCCGGCACTTGCTGCCGCAGTTTGCAGTTATTTGTAATATCCAATAATGATATTTAATGTAGCACTTCCAATCACCGCTCCTATACAGGACACAATGGTAACCACAATACGGTTATTCCATTTCTTCTGGTCCATCTCATCCGCTGCCGCTCTGCGGATGCAAAAATAGATAATCAAAAGTCCTCCAACGATTGGCGAAAGGACCATAAGCCATGTGGTTGCATCCTTTATCAGATTTTCTGTTCCCTTTGCCAATTTACTCTCGCCAATACCGCTGGCATATACTGTATTGACATTTATCAAAAACATGGTAAAAGCGGCAAGAACTGTTCGCCCTGCCGCCTTACATCTTCTTAACCATCTACTCTTCCTCATTGTTTTCTTGCTTTCCTCCTCTCCGCATAAATTTTTCTGAAAACAAGGAGCCTGCCTGCAACGGCATCCCCTGCTGTTTCTGGCGTTCTTCTTTCATCTGCAAGTCCTTTGTATAGTAAATCCAAATATTCCACAGCGGAATTTCTACCATAGGATTACTTCGTACCGGACGTTTGCGTTCCCGTTCTTCCCTTACTTTCCGGTTATGTTCTTTATCCCCTAACCCCATCATTCTATTAAAATACCATTTAGATAAATCTGGCGATACCATCATGGCTGGATGAGAACGAGACACTACAATCTGATATGGTCTGGATACCCTCCTGATTTCATCGGTAGTCAGAAGTTCTCTTCCTACCAACATCAGGGTACTGCTGGAAGAAGGATTGACATATCTCCCATGTTGGCTGGATAATTGATAGCCGGAACAGGTATATTTCCCCAGCTTGTCGCAGATCTCTGATAGAGTTTCCTTATCGTCCGCCTGCAAATAAATCCAACTCTGGCAGTTTCCCTTGACAATGGATGCGGTTTCCTTGCTATATTTTTCCGTAATCTGATCGAAGCCCTGCAGGAAAAAATGGAACCGCATGCCTCTACCACCTGCCACGGTCAATTTATTGGGTAGATCATTTAGCTTTGTGAAATTTCCAAACTCTTCCAGAACGAAATTTACCCGATTTATAAGCCTGCCGCCTCTTTCATCAGACTGGCGTACCAGAAGTTCATATATCTGTGATACCATAAGGCTTGCAATCGGATAATATGTCGTTTTTTCATCCGGCAGGATAAAAAATAGTGCCTGCTTTTTCCGTCCTATATCTGCTATGTCATAATCACTTTTATGGGTAATGGAATAGACTGATCTGGAAGTGAATAATCGAAGTGTCGTTAATGCAGAGGTATAGAAGCTCCCTTTGGTCCTGCTGGGTGCCACATCCGAAATAGATAACAGCGCTCTTGCTGGATGCCCCGGTTTCAATTTTTTTACATATTCCTGCATGGGTGTTTTGTTTCCTACGGCTTTACACATCTCTGCCACGAACCAGTACACGTTTGTAAGATTCTGGTATTCCGGTCTTTTTGCATTATCCACCACCACACATAATATTGCGGCTGCTATGGTTGATTTCTCACCATTTTCCCAAATCTTCTCATTACTGGTATTATCGCCTACCAGAATATTCGTGATATCCCAGGCATACATTTCTGCTTTATCCATCTCACCCGCATTCACAGCATCAATAATCGGTTGCAAAAGATTGTAATGGCTGCTTTTTTCTGGATTTTTAAAGTCCAGACATATGACATCGTAGCCCAGCTTTTCCAAAAGCTGGGCTACATACTCATACAGTTCAGCCTTTGGATCGCTAATTACCAGGCTTTCCCCTGCCAGTGCCATAAGGCATATGGACTGTAATACCAGTGTCCTTGTTTTTCCGGAACGAGTGGCACCGATGGTCAAGGTGTGGGTATCATCAGAAATATAATATATCTTTTCTTTATTTCCACACTTAGTCATGCCTATCACAATGCCCCCTTCCCTTAGAATACAATAAGGATCCGGCATGACCTGTTTTTTTTCTAACTCCTGCCTTTCTTGCTTCCTGCTTTTTATTTCTGGTTCTTTTTTCTCTTCGGACGGTTCTCCTTTTTCAAACGTATATTCCACAGGTTCAAAACCATCCTCGATTCCCACATCCTCCTTTTTTTCTCCCTCTTCTTTCTCTTCTCCTCTGTTTATAGGAACGGCATAATTCGTGAACTTTCTGTCCTCCTGTTCCCCGATTATGCCGGTATCCTCCGTCTGGCCGCCTGTTAGAAAACCTAGTCCGTCATATCCTGTCTCCAATAATTCTTTTATGATTTTATCTGCCGGATTTAAGTAACACACGGCAAAAACCTTATCCATTTCCTCTTCCTTTAACCATCGGGAAGAACCATGCTGATACTGCCCCACCGGAACAGGAGTTTCAATATCATCTGTTACCTTCATCAAGTCTGCCTGATAGCTTCTGCTATTCTGCACAAAAAACAAAACGCAGCAAAGTACCGCAAAACTTTCAAATGATAAAAACAGCATCCCCTGCCTCGATTCTGTGAAAAGTCCCGCGATACAGTTCCAAATGGGAACCAGCGTAAAAGAAGCCGCCTGCCCGGATAAAATCTGGTGCAGTGCGGCGGTAAAGAATAAATTGAATAGGGTTCCAAACCCTAGCAGTATACTTCCTAAAATAAGTCTTTCTTTTTTCTTTATGGTTCTATTCCTTCCTGAATCGTAGGGGTGGTTCTATGTACTTCCTCTTTTAAATAGATGAAATCATATTGTTGCTGTACTTCCTTCCATATCTCTGGCCGGATAATTCCTGCAAAATCCTGACGGTAAAAATTCGCCTGTTCCCCGTCATAGACACTGGTAACAAAAACTTTTCTTCCACGCGCCGTCGGGCTGCATCCGAAACCTCCTGTAGCAAGCCATATTTGATTAGATCTGCTCCGATATTCCGGCTTCAAGGTATCATAATTCATTACCAACAGTCTATCGGTATAATCCTGTTTTGAACTATCCACTATGCAGGAATGATTTCCCAACAGAATGTTATGATCCGTACTGATGGGATAGCACTCCATATCCTGTGGCTGTTCCACAATAAAAATCGGTATTCCAAGTTCCTTCGCATAAGCGATTTCTCCCTGCATTCCTTCGCTGATATGCGTTCCCATTACCCAAAGTTCCTCACATTTTTCTAACATAGCAAGTCCCATTTTCAATCCCTTTTCCCGCTCTTCTGGTATTGTATCATTATAAAACTGGGTAAAATACAGATGAGGAGCAAATGCGATGATTCCCAAAGAACAGGCTTTCTCGCAATATTCCGATGCCTTCCGGATATTATCTTCATAGTTTCCGCGTAGAGGACTTGCAATATAAACCAGCTTCATTCCCTCTCCTTTCACCGTTCAAACCCGTAATCCACCTGCTCTCCATAATCTTCTTCCTCATATTTTTCTTCCCTCTCCTGTTCTATAACATCTTTCTTTCCTTCGTTATCCGGTTCCTGATTTAGCTGTTCCTGCAGGAATAGGTTAAGCGGTGCTTTTATCTTTGGAATCTGCTCGTCTTTTCCCACAATTCCATTGTACCCTTCCCGATAGGTAGGATAATACTGGCAGATTGTAGCATACAGACTTTCCTCTGAAACAAGCATCTGTCTGCATTCTGGGAAAATTTCCTTGAGTTCATTTAAAGGAACTGCTCCTGCCTGTAGGGAATAATAGAAATACCCATCTTGATTTTTTCCAAATTCACAAGCGTATGGGGAAAGAAAATATTCTGCAATCTGCTCATGGATCGCAATCTGCGCTTCCTTTCCATATACCATATAAATACCCTCACGGACCGCTTTTACCTGCGCGGCCTCTTGTTTCGGTGGTTCCATGGTCTGAAAGAAATCAGAAACCATCTCCTGCCCGCTCTTTCTAATGGTATCCATCTGATTTGCTGTGGTAATCTCCATTTTTCGTGCCATAGCTGCTCGCTTCTGCAAAATCTCGTATAAGGGCATATCCATGGTATCTCCCTTTTTATAATACAGATTTCCTTCCGACTCCTTTCCGGCGGCTACCGTTTTATCGGAAAAATTTGCTTCTGCGTGTTCCTTTGGAATGACAATTCCTTCGCCATTCTCTCCCCATATGTAATAGATATTCAATGCGATCTCAACACATAAATTGATATTGCCCCATATTGTTCCTCCTTGTGGCTGCATTGTCTTTCTCCTTTCATCGCTCCATGCCGTTCCCCACGGAAAGAGCTTCCAATAATCTTGTTACATCAAACTTTCTTTCCTCTTTGTGCAACTCTGGCAACAACTCTTCCACACGGTTGATAAGCGTTCCTATTGCCTCCATATCCTTTTTGGAGAACTCCTCATCCAGAGTGCGCATCTTAATAAGTCCGGTATGGATTATTTTTAGTTCCGTTTCAGAAAACATCTTCTTTTCATCCACAAGCCCACTACGTGTAGAAAAACTCTCAAAAGCTTCTTCCTTATTATAAAAATATTGCCTTTGAATCGGCTTGTCATCATTCTGTGCATCTTGCTTATAAGTAGACAGCACGTACCCGAATAACGGATGCTGCTTACAGGCCAAAATCACGCCGTTATGTTCGTTCAGCTTCATTACACCGTTCTTTAGCTTTTCTGCCTTGTCCTCTTCATATGGTTGATCCGTACAGATTCCGCATAAGCTGGCCGTAGCCCTTGCAATGCTCCAAAGACGTTCCATCTGTTTTTCCGGTACTTCTACAAACGGATTTTTTTCGATCATGTCTGCTTTCGTATAAAAAGCTACTGTTTTTCCCTTGAACACTATATCTACCACATAATCCGGAGAAGAGGGCTGCTGTACACCAAAGCCTTTCCTTTCCAATTCTTCAAAAAATGCCTTATAAAATTCTACTTTAGATTTCACAATTTACCTCCTGCTTTTCATTCCGGCCTTATTTCCAACTATCTCCACCGTATATGCATCCACCTTTCATTTCAATTGTCGTTCTTAACATTTCTATTCCCTTATTCAGCTTTTTTCTGTCCTCTGACAGCTTTCCATTAAACTGAAAATATCTATCTGAAATTTCTTCTTTTGGCCTCATAGCATCCGTATGCCCACACATTCTTTTATAGAAATACCACGCACAATCCCCCGGAATCGAACCCATAATACAGCCCGGCACATCAGGTCGATAGATATATGGGCATCCATAGCATGGATGCCCTTGGGGAAATGGGGTATGACACTTTACAGACGCCCTCGATTTTCTTCTTTTTTCAATGCTCATATCCTTTATCCTGATTCTTCATAAACAATTCTTTTTTTGCCTCCTTTGATAAGTCACTGCTCGTATTTTGGTAATTATAGTAGTCCTCTTCCTGTTTCCATGCTGTCTGTGCCAGCGTATTAAGTGCATCCAACAATAATCTGGATGCAAAATATTCTCTGCGCCTTTCCATATAGATAATAGTTCGGTTCTCACTTTCCAGCCGAAGCAGCATCTTTACTCCCGATAGGACACGATTCGCCAATATCTTTTCTGCTTCCTTTTCAAAACCTCCCTTCTGCTTGGCAAGGATAGTCTCATCCATTGCATATAACTTTGCCATCCTGTATTTTGCATCTACATATCGGTCAAAACACTGCTTGATTTCCGGTATCATTGATAGAAGGAACGCCACAAGATCATCTACCTTCTCTTTGCATTCAAGTGACAGAAATTGATAAGACAGCCTGCCTTCTTTGGGCAAGCTGCCTTTTAATAAAAATAACTGTTCCGCAATATTCTGCAAAAGTTTTTCGTCAAAATAGGCCTCTGTATCCAGTTCCGTATTTAACATCTTCTCAATTTGTTTGTACCCGGTCATTTTTTTGCATCTAAGATTATTTTCAAATTGTTCTATCAGATAATTTGTAATCTGCCGGAGTTCTCGAATAGCTGAATCTTTTTCCCTGGCATAAGCCAGTATCTTTTCTGCAAAAGTGTCTTTTATCATCTGTTTTCGTATGGCATCTGGTATCTTAGGTGACGTATAAGGATTTTGAACCCGCACAGAAGTATCCCAAAACACTATATGAATATGGGGATGCTTCTTTTCTCCATGTACGGCCGCAGCCCATTGCAGATGTTCTCGTTTTATTCCGTTTTTCTCTGCTATAGTCAAAATATGATTTTCGATATATCTCTGCCAGCTCTTCTGATCCTTTAGCAGAAGTTCTTTCGCTGTCTCTTCCACAAAAGATACCACGCTCCGATACATAACGGTTCCCTTCTTAGAATTGCTATAGACCTGCCTTGCGACTTCTCTCCAATCCTCAAATTCCTGAATGATTCCCGGCTCTAGTTTCCCGAACAGCCCATGGTTCATGCCTTTATTATTCATTACGCCTCGCCTTATAGCAATGTAACGTACATGAGCATAATTTGCCCCTGCTGTATCCTTACGGTTGGGATTTCTATGGCGCTGCTTGTAGAATAGGATTGACATAGCATCCTCCTACCTCTCATTTTACATCCTTTTTTACATAGAGTTTTCCAAGTCACCATTTTCCTGTTCCTGTTCAGGATTTGAACCTTCCATACCGCTATTTATGAAATGATCAATAAACTCCCGTGTTTGTTCCTTATTTGTTGCCATTACTAATTTTTGTTCTTTACAGTCATAACAATATACCTCATCCGACAGAACTTCTTCTGGTGCCACTTGGGTTCTGTTTATTTCTATGACCATTCGCTGTAATTCTTCTGCACTCATATCTCCATTATCTTTCATCAAAATCACTTCATGCGTACTGCTGGGCAGGATAAATACATTACTGCCGGTCTCCTTCGCAATTTCCTTAAGAAGATCCGGGTATAGAATCGCCGTTGCACCATTCAATCTAGCGGTATTCGTAAGTACATATTGTTCAAATGGCTGCAAAGAAAATATGTTGTCCTGCTTTTTATACTGATCAGAAAAAAGGTGCTCCAATAATTCCTGATCAAAATCACCGTCAAATGAGTCGTGCATTAATTCAGTCATCATTTCGCGCATATTTATTAATTCCACGGGAAATAGTATCGGCGTATTTTTTAATGCATGTTCACATAACTCAGCTTCTGTTACGTTCCACAGGGAAAGGTGCTGCTTATTTACTAAAAAACTGGCATGCCCATTTTCTCCTGATGATTTACAAAAAACCTTTGGAACAGCTACCATATCCACTCCCGGCATATCCATAGCACATGCATTTTTTAAATATTCCTGATTATATTCCTTATTTAACACCACCATATAAAGCCTTGGTTTTACTTCTTCATAACTATGAAAATCAAACGTCATAAAAGAATTACTTATCTTCATTGGTTCCTTATAATCATCACTCATTTCTTTCATTATTTCATCAATCTCTCCCCGTTCTACATAGTCTCTATAATACTTATCCAGATTAAGATTAGGTGTTACAACATCGCCCTCCCTCCGGATACTCAAAGCAGAATACTTATTATCATTTCCCTTTATAACCTCATTTTGAATTACCTCTGCGTTCTGATATTCTTCTGGCATAAACTCTAATATACGTTCCTTAATAACATTTTTAAATTGCTCGTATGCGTACATAATATTCCTCTCCTTATATTTTTTCAGATAAATTTCTTAAGTTTCCTGTATCCTGCAAAAAACTATTAATTTGAAAATCCTTTTTCTGCATATAATCCACACCCAACTTAACAGAATCAGCAATCATTTGGTCAAAATCGTCCTCACTCCCTTCATTTGCCAAGTTCATCAATACCTTTAACAAAAGAAAGAACATGGCACCATTAATCTTGCCTATTTTCATCAGCATCTTTGCCAAACGGTCAGCATCATGGTCTACGATAGCTTTGATTTCATCCACATGATAAACTGCCGTCAATTCCTGTCTTATCATCTGTGCAATAAAATCAATGTCTTCACGATTTCCCTCTATTGCAAGCCCTTTATCAACATATTCCCTTACAATCTCGGATGTTGTCGTATGCTTTTTAGCTGCTAGCTTATCTAGTGTCTCCAGCGTTTTGATTGGAAAGTTGATAGAGCGCTTCTGTGTATTCTGAGGAATGCTACCACCTCCTTTGGAATATAAGAAAACCCACCATGTTAGGCGGGATTTCCTTTCAATTACTTTGAAACTCAGTAACAATCTCTTGTCCGGCTTCTTCCTGTTCTTCTGCCATCACTTCTCCTTGATTTCCCGATATTTCCTCCTTTTCACTTTCATGAGGTGCTGTGGTCTCATCCTCTGGAACTTCTGACTGCTCCGGTATTTTCTCTGGTTCTTGTATCGTACTCTCGACTTCTTGAATGGTTTCCATAGGAATGTCAATTGCAGACGAACTCATCATGGCAGCTCCATTTTTATAAACTATGTGCGCTCCTATAATCTGTCCGTCCCCCAGCCCACAACCGGTACGATACGCCTCCACCGTATGTTCATCTTTTCCGCAGCCTAATTGATATCCGTTCAATCCCTCTGAATATCCGCAGATCAGATTGTTTATCGTCGAATTTTCCTCATGAGAGTATGCTTTTCTCTGCACACAGAGTCCGCAGCTATAACCCAAATCTCCTTCTCCATCCTTCGAGCTGGTCAAAACACCGTTTGCATATACTTTTTCCGTATAACGATACTTAGCGTAATTCTGCCCATAGGCATCACCACAGCAGGGATGCCCCGTTCCCTGCCCGGTAAACCAAAAACCAGTCACCTGACGCACCTTTTTTATTGTTTCATAGCAGGATGAGGTGTGATTATGAATAATCGGAACCATATAGCAACCTCCCCCATTTCTGGAGTCTCCCGTATGTACATGGTAAATAGGGACAGTATAGCAGCCTCCCGACTGAGCAAGATGTTCCACATGTTGAACATTTCCATTCTGATCTTTGTGATAGTGATATTCGTAGGTAATAGTCCCTGGGATTTGTGACTCACCGATGACCAGTTCTTGAGGAATGGCAAGTATGGCATCCGTGATTTCTTCAAATGTGGCATCCTCTTTGCAATTGATTCCCTTTGTGAGTAATGCGGATGCCATTTTTTTCTTGCCATCACTCACAGATTGAAAAACCGAATCTAATCTCTGCCTTACCGCGCCAAAAACACTAGAAATATAGTCTCGCAGTCCTTCATCACCCTGATTTACAACATTCGTCAGATTAGTATTTTGATTCCTTATATTCGTCTCCAAAATATCCAACCGATTTTCCACATTGTTTCCTACATTGGATACATTCTGATTCATTTCCTGCTTCAGCACATTAAAAGAATTATCATACTGCACTGTCATTTTATCCATGCTGGTAAGTATCTGATTCAGATTCTGACTGCCGCTTTCCTGCATTCCGCTTTCCATTTCACCGAGTACAATTAACAGTTCCTTTTGTCCCGCCACCGTGGTTTCCTTCAAATCAGTAATCAGCTCCCGGATTTCTTCATGGGCACTATTAAATTCTGTATAAATTTGATTCATTGAGTTCTGTATGGAAGTAAAAGTTTCCATAGTCTCTTTTTGGTTCTCCGCTTGATTATTTTTCACATCAAGCAACAATTGTTCCAGTTCTCCCTGTGTACCTGCAATCTGTACACGGATGCCCGCCAGCTTTTCTGACAGCTCAACCATATTATTTTCCATCTGTATCTGCATATCATAAAATTGAAGGTCCATATTTTCAAGTAAGGTAGCCATTCCATTTTCTGTAACTTCAGAAAGTCTTTCTTCCGATTCCGAAAGTAGTCGGATGACTTCCTGATACTGCTCATCCTGCTCATTTTGTATTTGTTCTAATAGCACTGCAATTTCCTTTGTAAACTTGATCAACTGCTCCCTGTTGTCTTTTATAGATTGCCTTAAGCCTTCAAAGTTCTTCTCCATATCCTCCCTGCCATCTTTTTCTTTCTCTTCCATGTTATTTAACACAGATAGCAATTCTGTCCGAGAAGATAGGATTGACTCCTGTATATGCTTTAACTCATTTGCAAGATTTTCCAGTTTGATATCCAACTCTTTATTTTCTTCCGTGGTAACATTCTGATAACTTCTAATCTGTTTCTCCACTTGCTCTATGCTCTTACTCAATTCCACGAAACGGATATCCACGTTATCACGATATCCCCCAATGTTTTCCAGCGACATCTGATTTTCTTTAAGAACAGTATCCATCTGTGCAAGGCTTTCCATGATGCCGTTGATTTCTCCCAGCATTTCTCCCTGTTCTAACTGTTGTTCTACATTGTTTTTCTCATTTTCTGCACCAGCTTTGCTCTGATTCCCCAATACGATTAACAATACAATAAGAGTTACCAGGACAGTACTGGCAACAACATACTTTCCCCATTTTTTGGTACCTGTTTTTCTTTCTTCCATGAATACTCCTTTACTTTCAAAGTTTTTCTATGTAATTTTCAATAATAAAAAATAGATATCCCTTTTCTTCTGTGATGTTCTATATAGAACCCATGCATATATGCAAGAACCCCGTTGCAGGCTTTGCCTGCAAGCTGTTTTCCGGCGCGGTGGAACCCGCCTATTCCTGCCTTAACCGCCAAACTTTAGTTTGACGTCAAGTTTTATGCCTTCGGCACATCGGATGCAAAGCATCCTTCTTCCCAAATAGCGGAAAAAAACTACCTATGGCTCCAGCCCTTCTTCCTCTGCATCTTCCTCAAAGATGACCGGCGCCTGGATTGGCCTTCTGTAAAGAGCGGTAAGCATTTTATTATAATCTTTCTGTTTTGGTGTCTGTATATAGGTACGGTAACCCAAAGATTCAAAATACTCCTTTTCCTGCTTTGCTTTTTCCTGACCATGATTATGTGGCGTCCCATCCGCCAATTTTCCATCCAAATCATTGTCATAACAAAACACGATTTCCTCTACTTCTGAATGCTGTTCCAAAAAATGTTTTAATGCCCTGCTGGACAATCCGCCTTCTGATATTCGGTAATCCTGCCGCCAGTCAATCCCCTGCATCTTGCATAGGGTGGCATGGCTCATAGCATCAATGGGAGATTCAAATTCATACACTCTCTTATTTTTCCCCTCCATGACAAATCCATAGGCTTTATCCGAATTTTCTATATCCTGCCGGAAACTGCTATCTGCACTAGGCCCCCGGAGGGAGCAATATCTTGCGGTTCCCTCTTTATCGTAACCAACAAAAGCACAGTTGCACCGAATCTTTCCATTTATCTCCTGCCGCGATTGATATACCTTGCCCTGTTTCATCATCTCCTGCACGATTTCAGAATCTATACATCTGGTTTTCGTGAGATAAGCAAATACACGCCTGTCATTTTCGTCTCTGGGCGGCAAAGACAGCTTTCCCCTGGATGCTTTTTCTTGTGGCGGGATTACATGAACGGTCTGCTCATATGCTTTGTCTCCTAATATATATTCCATAGCCTCCAACTTTTCCAAATTCAGATAATGCATAGCAAACTCCACGATGTCCCCTCCTTTTTCTTCCGTAAAAGAATAATAGCCACGACCATGTTTGAACAGATATAATCCTCCGCTGTTCTTCACATGCATCGTGGCCTTATCTCCCTTTTCTACTTCAAAACCATTACTTACGGCAAAATCAATAATATTTGTACCATAAATCTGCTTCATCTGTTCTTCCGTAAACGGCATTGGTCTCCGTTCTGCCCCTGTCTGCATTTAGGCTACCTCCTTCTACTTTTTTACCTTTCTATCCCCTCTTCTTCATTTTCCAAAGTCACTTCTTCTATCAACTCTTTCCCGGAAGCTACAAAGGATCCACCATCTTCTGGTCTCCATTCACGACTCGGCGTCCAGACATCATCACGATTATAGATTCCGTGTCCACTACAGCAATCCCAATCTGGTACAGGCGCAGGATGCTCTGGAAGTTCCTGTATATTATTAAAAAATACTGTTTCCCTCGGTGCTGTCTCACCCATCTGCATAGGTAAAAATACCGGCATGAGCTCATTTCGTAAAAAGTCCTGATCATAACAACGATCAAGAAATCCCCCATAAGTGGTAAGAAGGGGATAACCATGCAGTGTGTATAATATAATATTTTTTTCATATCCATAGCCTGTAATGAAAGAAGATATATTCTCTGCATCCGCTTGAATACAAAATTCTTCTCCACACACATTACCAATTAAGCATTTTTGATTCATCCTGTTTCCTCATTCCGCTCTCTCTTCATTCGATTTTTGGGTTACTTTCCTATTTTTCCTACCTTTCCATGTCATCTTCCTCCACTTCTTCTATTTCATTTACTTCTTGCCATGATTTAAAATATTCTGATAGCAGTTCCTCCTTTAGTTGATCTACGCCTCGTTCTGCAGCTTGTCCTATAGGAATTTTTTCATATTCCTCTCCCTTTACATAAGCAAAGTCTGTAAAGCTAATGCCTTCATTTTTCATAGAAAAGGCTTTATCATCCCCAACTATGATATGATCATATACATGCATTTCAAATGGTCTTAAAATGTTGTGGAACGTATTAGTCAGTCGAATATCACACTGGCTCGGCCTACAGGAGCCTCCTGGATGATTGTGTGCCAGAATAATTCCTACGGCATCCAGTTGCAAAGCGCGCTTTACTACTTCCCTTGGATGTACATAGGCAATATCTACGGTTCCCTGCGATATTTTCTCACAAGACAACACTCGCATACCCGATCCCAAAAAGATACAAAGCATAGCTTCTCTTTCTCTATAAAATGATAATTGTGATGAGCAGTAAGCCGACGCTTTTGTAATAGAATCCATTACTTCTATATCTTCTTTTTCATTCTCCCTAAAATATTGGTATAGATTAATAAAATCCTTTAGTTGTACGATTTTCTCATATTCTTTATCACTGATTTTTATCACGGCCGGATGGTCGATAATATGCAGGATATCATTCTCCTTTGCATAATCACTTAAGACCGATTTTTTAATTCCAGTCAGCCTGTGTAAGCCTTCCAGAAATTGATCCTGATTCCCTTTTATGATTTCCACGCAATCCCCTCCGCCTCTAAGTTAACAATTCAGAAATAGTTTCCAACTTAGCCTTTGTATCCTCAGCAAGATTCATAGAAGGATATGCTTCTAATAACTGCTGTATAGAATGTTCCTCGATAAAAAGCCTTAGCTGTTGTTCCTCTCCTTTTGGCAGTTCCAATAGTTCCAATAATTGTCTACATAGCATTTGCCCTTTTTCTTTATCGTTCATCTTACCTCCTATTGTTCCATATCATTTTCCTGTTCATAAGTTTCAATTAAGGCTGGTTCAAAACCTTGATCTTTGATATTTGTAAACCACTGTGCCATAAATTCCTTCAAACTTGTTATTTGCTCCGAAGAAGCATTTGATGTTTCATAAAAAATCCCCACATCGTCTTGAAGATACGAAGTGGGGTAAATAGATTGTGTTTCTTTATCAATAATAAAAGTAATTTCCGGATCACGCATAGCGCTGTCGTTCTGTCTATAATAGTGAGCAATACTGTATTCGTTCCCACCAATATTCTCTATCACCAGATCCTCAAATCCATCTGATTCCAGTTTCATATAGTAAGCGGTTTCGTCGAGAATAGGACCGGCAAAAACATTTAACCTCTTATAAAGCTTCTGTTCCAACGTATGAGATGTCTGATCCGTACCCTGTGGTTCCTCTGATCCATCTGCGGATATTACATCCTCGCCCTCATCCTTAAATTCTAATGCAAGGTCAAGTTGAACCTTTCTCTTTTGCAGTTCCAGAAGACGTTCTTCATCAGGAAACGGCTTGCCACTTTCTGATTTTGCTGTTTCAAGCTGCTGTTTCAAGTTGATGAGATCTTGTTTATCATTTTCTATATTCACAACCATGCGTTCCGCAATATTCACAATACGGGTAATATTACCTAACTCAGACTCTCCATACTCCGTACTGTAAATTCCTTGCCCACAAAGCTGAATCGAAACGCCTCCTCCTATTTGTCTGAAAAGCCGGAGTGTAAAGCCTGCATAGGTTCCTACGATAAGAATATCCCCTATGTTCTTTCCCAGCTTACGAGTATATACCATGAAGTGTTCTGCCGCTTTTGTCCGTTCCTCATACTTCCTGCCATCAATGATCATTTGAAAATCGTTTGGTTTATTCGCTTTATATGTCCGTATATCCATTTCTTTTTTGCTAATATTTTTCTCTTCCCAGGCGATCCTTTCTGGATAATAATGACCAATCATTTTTTGAAGTTCATTCTGTTGGCTCTGCCATGAGGATTTCAGTACAGTCAGCCGGTTGATTTCGTTATCTGTTTCCATTTTCTCCTTTACTCTTGGATCAGAGGTTGCAAGCGCTTTAAATTCTGCATATTGCAACACCGTCTCATCCAAATCCTCACAAGTACGAAGCGCAGAACGACCAGTCATGATCTGGCTGATATACCGTTGCTTCTGCTCTAAAATCTGCCACAAATAACTGTCAAAGGTATTTTCCGTAATATAGTTAAAAATGGAGATTTCCTCACTATTATTGCCTTGTCGCAAGATGCGTCCATTACGCTGTGTTAAATCGGATGGCCTCCATGGTACATCAAGATGATGCAGGGCAATAAGCTTTTCCTGCACATTCATTCCTGTTCCCATCTTTTCCGTACTGCCCATCAATATGCGGACTTCTCCTTTCTTTACCTTTTCAAAAAGCTGTTCTCGCTGTATATCCGTCTTTGCATCATGAATAAATGCAATTTCTTTCTCTTTTACACCTTCCGCAAGCAATGCTTCTTTTGTAGCCTCATAGAAGTTAAAACTCCCATCATATTTGGGCGTTCCCTGATCGCAGAAAATAAGCTGTGTCAGCCCTTTTTCTGCGGTTTCATGGTAAATCTCTGCTACATTTTTTGCACACAAATTTAGTTTGGTACCCGGATCATCTAAAATCTCTGGTGAAATAGCCCTGGGATCAATAGACAAAAGACGGGCTTCATGAGTTAACTTTAAAAAGTTATCTTCGGTACTATCTACCACTCCATTACGAATAGCTTCCGCACGCTCAGCTAACTCCATAACAATCCGTTTCTGATCTGGCGTACAGGCAGATTTGATCACTTGCGGGCCACCCGTTTTCAACAGCGGAGTAGGCAAATCTAACATATCCGCTGTTTTGATATCAGCAATCATAGAAAACATACTCATCAGTTCCGGAAGATTATGGAACTGTGCAAAACGGTTCTTCATTTGATATCCATTACCTTCCGGCCTAATTTCCAAGGAAGAAGTAATCTTTCCGAAAGTTCCCGCCCATGCGTCAAACATCAAAAGATCACGCCTCTCTAATTCATTTGGCTGTAAGGTCTTTTGGAGTACATACATTTCTGTCATGGAGTTGGATACCGGGGTGCCCGTCAGATAAATGACACCTTTCCCATTTCCAATCTCATTAATATACTGGCACTTCTGGTGCATATCCATAGCACGTTGGCTGCTCTGCCCACTGATTCCTGCTACATTTCTCATTTTTGTATAAGAAAAATTATTCTTGTAAGCATGGGCCTCGTCCACAACTAAAGCATCCACTCCTAATTCTTCAAAATTGATGACGTCATCCTTTTTTTCTGCATGAAACAACCGGTCAAACCTAAATTGCAAATTCTTTCTAAAAATCTGCATCTGCTTTAAAGACCAGTCTTTCCCATCACGAAACTTCTGTTCATCGATTGCCGCCGTAATCGCATCCAGCTCTTTCTGCATGGCTGCAAACTGCCGTTCTCTGGATACCCCAATCAATTCAAAGCTTGAATGGGCCATAATAATACATTCATAATCCCCTGTAGCAATCCGGCTGACAAAACGACGGCGATGATGCTTCTCAAAATCTTTTTTCCCTGCTACTAAGATATTTGCATTCGGGTAAAGTTCCATGTATGCATCCGACCATTGACCGACCAGGTGATTCGGAACAGTAATTAATGGCTTTGTTACTTTTCCCAACCGCTTCATTTCATGAGCAAGGACAATGGCCGCATAAGTTTTTCCCGCACCGACCTCATGTGCCATGAGCAGATTTCCTTTCCCATATAAGCCATGTGCCACCACATCAAGTTGATGGGAACGTAAATGGATATCTTCCGATAAATCAGGCAGTACAAGATCCGATCCATCATACTCACGGGGACGGATATTATTGAACCTATCATTATATAACTGAGTCATCCTTGCTCCACGTTCTGCATCAGCAAAGAGCCATCGTTCAAACTCTGCCTTAATCTGTGCCTGTTTCTCCCGCGCAAGAATCGTTTCTTTTTTATTCAGTACATACTTTACTTTATCTTCCCCACACTCATCTACATACTCCACTCGGTCTCTTACTTCCACGAAGCGAAGATTTAAGGATGTTTCCAATATTTCATAGGCATTCATCCGTTCCGTTCCATAAATCTGATTGATCGTGACAGATTCTTTCTCACCGCCCTTATTTACAATAAAATAGCTGCCACCATATTGGGAAAATTCCAATGCCGTAGCATGCCTTCCGAACTTATTTCCTGCCTGTGTTTTAAAAATCTCATGCATAAAGTCCTGATAAACTTCCACAGGTATCCACGGTGTTCCTAAGGAAAAACTAATTTCCTGAGGAGTCAACGGCAACGGCTGTACCGCTTTCAACGCTTCCACATTCCGGGTAAAACGCTCCGGTTCTTCCTCCGCCTTTAAAATTGCTTCTGCCAACTTATCCTTTACATAACCGCTTAAATATTCTCCAGCAGTCTGCCACCCTCTATATGGATTTCCCATATATTCTGATGGATCCTGGTAGATTTTATCTCCTAACTCCTCGATAATCTCATCCTGCGTTGCTTTACGGTGATCCGGTTTACGATATAGCCATGCCATATAGTCAAGATCAAGCCTGCCCTTTATATTCAAAGATACCTTCAACGCTTCTTCTGCCGAAAATACTACACTCGGCATAATCTTAGGCCGTATCGTTGCCTTATAAAACATGGCCGTTTTATCATATATTCCTTTTTCATCCTTACGCTCTTTTTCGATGGAACGTAAAAGCGGCGCATTGGCATCTCTTGAAAAAGCAATCACATTAGCATATGAGTTGATATAACCATAACTCTTTACAAAACGGTCATATACCATATTCAGATTATCAATATGAGTCCGCAATTCAGCTTCGTATTCTGCGGTAGGCAAACCGGCATTTTGTTCATTCTGAAAGGCAATCAGACTGCGAACTACTTGCGCAAGTTCTACAAGTCCTTTGATGCGCTCTGCCTTCTTTCCAGTAATATTCTGCTGATACATACGAGAATGTTCCCGGTAATACAGTTTTTCATCAACCACTGTATAAGAAAAATTACGCACATAAGGATCTGCCGGTATCGATTTTATTTGTATAATGTCATTCTCTTCTGAAAATCCCTCTATCCGTTCCGGCTCCTGATATTCACCATCCAGATAACTTATCACCTGTTCTAATCGTTCATTTAAATCATCATCCGGCAGAGGATGGCAGGCGGTACTTTTTTCATTCCCGTACATACTCTCATCAAACACCATTTTTCCTAATACCATCTCCGGGTGATCGACGAAATAACTATTTAAGGGAATGCCATCCGTATTTTGCTCTACAGACAACCACGGACTATTTTCTTCGTTCGGCACAATTTCCCTTTCCCGCTTTTTCAAAAAAAGAATGTCGGTAGTAGCCTCAGTTCCCGCTACTTGCTTGAATGCATTATTAGGCAACCGTATAGCTCCAATCAATTCTGCTCTTTGGGCAAGATACTTTCTGATAGTCGGGTTCGCCTTGTCCAACGTATACATTGAAGTAATGATTGCCACGATACCACCCGGACGAGTCTTATCCAGCGATTTTGCTAAAAAGTAATCATGGATACGAAAATTATGACGATTATACTTTGAATCATCTACTTTAATGGAGTTGAATGGAATGTTACCGATTACCACATCGAAAAACTGCTCTGGATAATTGACATTTTCAAAACCTTTGACCTGTATGTCTGCATCAGGATAAAGCTGCCTCGCAATATTGCCGGAAATTGGTTCAATCTCTACACCATACAGCTTAGAGTCCGCCATACTTTTCGGTAGGACAGAAAAAAAATTGCCTGTTGCCATCGCAGGATCTAAGATATTTCCGCCTTTGAAACCAAACGATTTTAGTGCATGATAAATATGCCGAATAACACTCTGTTCTGTGTAATAAGCTGTTAGTGTACTTTCCTGTGCTGCCTGAAATTCTTCCTCCGTCAATAAACTTTTTATTTCCTCATATTGTTTTTCCCATCCGCTTTTCCCCGGTGTCAGTGCATTAGCCAGGCCTCCCCATCCTACAAATTTAGCAAGGATAATCTGTTCCCCAGCCGTTGCCATACGCCCCTGCTCATGCAATTCTTTTAAAAGACGAATGGCTTCTATGTTATTCTGACATTTCGTTTTTGGACCGCCCTCATAAAGATGGTGTTCCTCAGAAAAGCGATAATTAAACCCATTTACAGTACGACTGCGCTGCTCCTGCGGCAATACATCCTCCACTACTACAGTCTCACTCTTTTTCTCAAAAAAAGGCTTTCGATGCATTCGAATACCATCTTCTGTCAACATGGAATCGCTGTCTGCATCATTTACATCCTCATAGGAATCCTGTTGGCCGAATAACTCAAAAAATCCCAGTTGATCACCCGAAGCCTCCTCCTGTGCAAACCATTTGTCCCATTTCCTCATCCTTTCCTTTTGAATTTCCGATGCTCCTGTATCTCCCGAAGCATTACTCATCTCATGGATTTCATCAGGAATTGCAAATTCATCAAGTACATTTTCTTCCTGTTCTGCCTCTTCAGGAGAAATCCCATACAATTTATCCGTGTCAGTTTCCTCTAATATATCCGACTGTTCAGACATTTCTGGTTTTGAGGTTTTTATCGGAACAGGAAAAAAATCGCCCGAAGACGGTGTTAATCCATCTTTGGGCGACTGCAGGTTTTGCGACGTAGATATTATCTGATTTTCAGTACCACTTCTTTCATTACTATCTCCTCTGCTTGCTTGGTTATCATATTCATGTGACTTGCTCTCTGTAATGTGTCCTCGATATCCGGTATCGGCTGAACGATCAGAAGTCTTTGAATCAGTTCCTCTTTCTCCTGCTCTGCTTCCTCGTCCACTTTTAGAATTATTTCGTTGATCATTCCCTGTGCCACCAGTTCCGACAGACGATGGGGGTTCATTTCCATCATGTAATCTTTCCATCGTTTGCCGAATCTCCCCACCGGCATTTTGTCGGTCTGGGGATTTTCTGAAATCTGTATTTCGGGGTGCATCATCCCGTCCGTTCCCTGTCTGTAGTTGAATTTCATCAAGGGTTCTGTCCTCATAAACTTTGCTCCTTTCACTTTTGATCGCTTGAATTTCTTGAAAAATTTCTTTTAATATAGGTCGTGCAATAGATACCGTATAATTTCCTAATGCCATGAAAAGTTCAAGAGTATTATAATTTTCTATATTCTCAAAACTATCTTCCTCAAATATTTCCAAGGAAAGACCACATTTGGAAAATACCGTATAAGCAACACTTTCCACAATCAGTTGCATAAATTCTGCTTTTACTGCCTGTTCCGGAACACCATAAAGGGGACTTCTTTCGTCTCGTACTTTTAAGTTTTCCAGATATGGCGGAAGCCACTGTCTTACTCGCTTGTCTGCCAACTTGTAAAGACAGGCTTCTATATTGTAGGCAGGGACCCCGTACTTTTCATGGAAACGAAGCATAATATTAAGGCGATACTGTTCTTCCAATTCCCATAAGTATTTTTGTAGATTCCGGTATGACTGAACGCTCCCATTCGTATCCATAAAATCAAACAGATATTTCATACTGGCATTCGGATTTACCATATCAATAACAGCAACGCTCTTAGCATCTTTATTGATATATCGTCCAATCCGTTTGTCATGCCATTCATCAAAGGTTCCTAGCTGTGTCGCATTAGGTCTTTGTGCATATATCAACACTGCATTGTCAAAAGAACGTTTATAAAACCGTGCGGCACAAGACAACAGACCTTTCCATTCCTGTGGTGTCTTGGTGTATTCCTGTACCGATTGATGATACAAGTCCGCAAGGTATGTCACTTTAGCCAACTTTTGACTCCTGTTCCGTACTTCTTTCTGCAAAGTACAAATCCAATGCTTTCTCTATCGTCTCCTCGATTTCCTTCCTGCTCTGTTTCTCCGTAAAATATTTGGTAATAACTGTTCCTTTAATCTGAATAGGCTTTGCTTTATTGCTGTTCGGTTTTCTTGCTCTTTCTCCACTAACAATCTGACGAATGAGCTCATCGGTTAAAGATCCACTTTTTGCGTAGCTGTGCAGAAGTGCTGACTTTTTCGTATCCATCGTAAAGCCTTCTTTTTCTATCATTTCTGCTATCAGAAATTGCTGCGCTTCTTTCACAAAAGAAATGTCATAAGCGGCTTCAAAACCTAATCTTTTCGTATCCAGGTAGTCAAGAAGTGAGGGGATAAGTGTTGCAATACGCAAGTATCTGACAATCTTATCTCTGCTAAGGCCATATTCATCCCCTACTTTTTCATCTGACCGCAACTTCGTTGGGTTTTCCAACAAAGTCGGGTTTTCCTTGATTTCATGCGGGTTCATAAGGTCTTCAATTTCCTTTAATAAGTCATTTCTTCTACCTTGGCTCTTTATCGCATCATAATGCTGTTTTAAACAAAATGCTCTTTCCGAATAACTTAAATCTGCAAAAGAACGCTGACGCAAATTCGTTTCTGTTACAATCAATACCGCATCTTCATAAGACAGGTTTTCCTTAATAATAACCGGACCTTTCGTATGCCCTGCCAATTTTGCCGCATTTTCCCGATTATGGCCGCTCAGTATCGTAAGCTTCTCCTCATGTTTCCAAAGGATCAATGGCTCCAAAATGCCGAACTCCCGAATACTATTTATCATATCCTGCAACCTCTGACCGGTATATAACTTAAATTTGTGTCCGGGAAATGATTCCATTCTATCAAACTCCATTTCTACAAGTTCTCCAGCTCTTGGCTCTGTTACGACCTTTGGGATTTCTTCCTTTTTCTCAAACTCAAAAATATCATCCATATGACTGAGCGTATTATTAAGCACTGAATTGCGTGTCGGCACTTTCGGTATCTTGGCTGCCATCCTTTATCAACTCCTTCACTAATTTATAATATGCTTTGGATGCGGCGTTTTCCGGTTCATATTCACAGATCGTCATGCCTGCATCTGTAGCATCCGGTACTCTGGTGGAACGGGGAATACAGTTAGTGAATATCCTTACTTTTTCCCCTAATGCTTGCTGTAACTGCGCTTTCACACGCTTGGATACCCTTGTCCGCTCACTATCCATAGTGATCAGTATCCCTATGACTTCCAGTTTCGCATTAACATTACTTTTAATTTTATGAAATGCCCGCAGGAACTCCCCCATGCCCTCCACCGCGAGCGGTTCTGACTGTACTGGAATAATCAATCCATCGCAGCATATCATTACATTTATCATAGGTGTTCCCATTTTGGGCATACAGTCTATAAGAATATAATCATAATCCTCCCGAATGGTATCTACAAATTCCTTTAACTTGTATTCCGCAAATGTAGTATCACTCATCAACTTTTCAAAGCTATCCAGTTTATTGTTAGATGGTATCAAGTCAACACCGGAATCTGTGGTAATAACATAATCTTCTCTTGCTGGTATTTCTTCCTCCATAACAATACATTTTAAGATCTCATAAATGCTTACTGACAGCTTCTCCGGCTCTGTCACTCCGCTAACAATTGTTGAATGCCTCTGCCCGTCAAAATCAATCAACGCCACCTTGTAGCCTTCCTTTGACAGCAAATGAGACAGGGTTATGGCGGTCGTAGTTTTACCCACTCCGCCTTTTCTGTTTACAATACCCCAAACCTTTCCCATGCACTTACTTTCCTTTCTTCTGTTGAATCTGATTCTATTGGTTATATTTGATTGGATAAAAAATAGGGTTAAGCATTTACCTCCTGTTCTGGTAAGTAACCAAATCAGCTCTAGTTTTGCTTAACCTTTGTCTACCTTTTTCCGGGCGAAAAAAGATGAGACTAAAAAGCTTTGCAAAAAGCAGTCATGCTGCTACCGGAATATCCGGTCAAAAGCTAATTTAGTCCCACCTAAATTTACAATATAATCTCACGTAGCGTAATCCTTTCCACGGACAACCCTCCTTGTGTTACATAATTGCTACATGATGTGATTTAGTTCAAAAAATGATATTAAACAGGCCTGTCCTAATCAAAACTCCAAACAAAATCAGTGTTTTTTTAATAGGACTGAATCAGCGGAACCCCTTTACTTACGGGCTTCTTGCTAACGTAACCTTATTATAACTCCCTCCCCCCATTCCATCATAAGCGCCGCCGAACCGGTCACAAATGGCGTGGCAAAAGACGTACCGGTCACCAGTTCTGTCCCCCCCATCCCATTGCTGATCGATATGTCCACGCCGGGAGCTACGAGATCGGGCTTTACCCATTCGCTGGCAATTCTGGTTTCCAACCGGTTTTCCAGAAGAAATCCTCTGCCCGAAAAGTCAGCATAGGAATCGTAGATGCTGTTGTAAGCGCCTACCGTGATTACCTTGTGCGCTGTAGAGGGTATGGTGAAGGTTACCTCCGGCGTGGGGGCATAGAACCTCGTTCCGCTGTTAAGGACTACGCTGCTTGGCAGATAGAAATAGTAATTCCCCGTTACAATTTTTACCGGCTGCAGCAGAAATGTCCACACACCCGAATTGATATAGGTCTGTCGCGGAATAAAGTCGAAATATATCTCCTGATCGATACTGTACGGAGACGGCTCCCCTATATAAATGAGGACATCCGTCTGCTCCATCGTAAGCCTTATCGTTCCAGGCCGTCTGGTATCCACAAGCTGCCTCTCTCCCCCCGGTGAAATGAGGGTTACCAGAAAAATATCCGCATACTCCTTCCAAAGCTGCACGCTGACTGATCTCTCATAGGACGCTATCGCCAGCTCTACTCTTGTCTCTCCCGATACGACACCTGCCGCATGACCTCCTGCAGCCCCTTCATTACCGCTTCCCACACAGATAACATTTCTCCCTATCTCAGAAACATTATCTATGAAACGTTCCAGCAGGGAAGTCCCGTCGTGCGCCCCGTATGTATTACCAAAGCTCAGATTAATGGACATCGGCTTGGCAAGCGCAACTGCCTTCTGTACCACATAGGTCAGCGCCCGCATAAGCTCCGTGGTCCTCGGAAAGGAAGGCTGCCTGGACATCCCCAGCTTCACAATGATCAATTCGCTTTCCGGCGCTACACCCACATATCTTCCGCTAGACGAAAGTCCGTTACCCGCAGCAATCGCTGCCACCGCCGTTCCATGCCCCGTCACGTCGAGGCTTGGCACCATGCGGAACCTCTCCTCCGGATTGCTTTCCTCCAAAGCAGCATTTATCTGCATATTATTAAATTCTACCCCAATCAGAAAACCCTCCGGGGGGGCAAAGCCCCTGCTCTCATCCGGTTGTAAATTCTGATCCCATAAATACGAGATACGGCTCGTTCCGTTCTGCCGCCTGAAATCCATTCTTTCATAGTCGATACCCGAATCTATTATTGCAACAAGCGTCTCGCGGCCGGTCAGAAAAGGCTCCCTTATGGTAACCGGCAATATGCAGGACGCCTCTTTTCCCTGCTGCAGGTCGAAAAAAAGACTCTTAGGCATTTCCACATATTCTATTTCCTCCAGCTCTACCAACGAAGCTATCAGGCTTTGCGGGATTGTAATAATTGCATAACCGGCAATCAGTTCCTCCACGCCAATAATGGGGCTGTTTAACCGACTCAAATCGCCGTTATATTTCACGATCAATTCCCACACGCTCGACTCAGGATCATATCCAACATCCAAGACCAGAGACTTTTCCCGCTCCTCTCTGGAAGCATTCAGCGCCAGGTTCAAAAGATTTTCTAATTTTTGAGAATCCATACATATCCTTCAAAATTTCTATCACTCTTATTGTATGCTTTATCCCTTGACAGTTTTCACGCAATTCCATATTTTTATTATCTGAACGCACGTCTTAGAAATAGGAAAGTTATTGTAATCCCTGTGATTATGAACCTGAAAGAACTTAGGTTTACTTTTGCGCATATAAATTTAAAGAAATTAGCGAGAATGAAAGAAAAATGGGTCTAGGATGTAAATCTTAGACCCGCTTTGTCTGCCATATGAGAAAAATTGTGTTATATTATTGCACTAACCGGAGAATTCTATCATCCACGGGACCCGGAAGCCCCCTGCCATCCAAATTGCTGGTAGTAAGGTAAATAGAACCATCCTCCGCCTGATATGCTTCTCTTAATCGTCCGTAACGGCCCTGCAATAAGCGTTCCACATTAACCACTTGTGTCCCGGATTCGTCGAAAGTGATTGCCAGCAGCGCACTCCCCTTGAGTGTCGAAACAAGCAGCTGACCCATTCGGGGACCAGAGGTTATATAGGCCATTCCAGCAGGTGCCCATGTATTATTCCCACTTTGTATGACAGGCTTAATAAAATCATATCCTTGCATTTCCTCATCACCTGTAACGAAAGGCCAGCCATAGTTGCCGCCCGGTTGTATGGCATTAATTTCATCATGTGCTGTTTCTCCATGCTCTGAGGCATATAATACCCCTCTGCTATTCCATGCCAAGCCCTGAGGATTTCTAAATCCCAGAGCGTAAACCGGTGAATCCTGAAAAGGGTTATCAGGCGGAATACTTCCGTCTGTTCCAATCCGCAGGATCTTGCCTGCCAGACTGTTTACATCCTGTGCAAGATAACGTTCACCGGCATCTCCGACAGTTATATACAGGTAACCATCGGGGCCAATTTTTATCCTTCCGCCGTTATGGAACTGCCCTGCCGGGATTTGGTCTAAAATAATTTCTTCCTCGGATGCTGTATTATCTTGAATACGCATACGTACCACACGGCTGTAAAGCCCTCCGTTTTCCTCATAGGTATACATAAGATAAATATATCCGTTTGAAAGAAAATCCCTGTCCAAAGCAAGTCCCATAAGCCCGCCTTCTCCGATACTGACAAAAGGAGAGTCGAATGTATACACCGGCACCGGATTTAATATCCCGTTTTCTATGACACGCAGATTTCCGCTGCGCTCCGTAAAAAACGGCCTGCCGTCTTCACTGATGTCTACTGCCCAAGGTATATGGAGGTCTTCTGCCATAGTCTGAATCTGGAATGAAGAATTCCGAGTGTTAAGTACACCTAACTGGTTATAATCCTCTTCGCTCAATATGATAAATCTTCCGCTAATCATGGCTTCTTCCTTAACACGCTTTACCGGCATTTCCTGCCGTGTCCTTCCTAGTACTATATGCTGGAAAACAGAATTATGTGCGCGGTATGCTCTATACGAATTGCTTCCGATTGCTCTACCTGAGAAAGGCGGGAACAACCACAGACTATCTTTTATGACCAGATACTAATTCCGGATTATTTTACTTCAAACCAGTCGAAGTCCGCATATTTTCCAAATCCGGTCAAGTCCTGACAGCAAATGCCGCACATTGCTCCCGTAAACCAGCCTTCCTCGCACGCCTCATCGGATAAGAATCCGGCCTTTATCTCAGGCCCTATCTCCCGCTCATCCTCACCTTCCGGCTCAAAATAAAATTGAACCCTTGTCCCTTCTAACTTCGCCCTCAGGGTCAGTGCCTTTCCTTTCTCTATGGGAATATAGTCAGTCAAATATTCATACTTTTTATTTTCCGCCTTCAATAAAGTAATACACTTCCCTGCATCTTCATCCCATGAAATGTGAAGATAAAGATAATTATCCGTATCGTATAGGAGAATCAGCCCCGCCATCTGCTTGAATACTTCCGGTTCGAATTCTACTTTTGTACTGATTTGCATCTGATAACTTGTCAGACGTCTGGCAATGAGGCTCTGAGAAAATTTTGACGACAGTCCGCAGCGTCCATACATGCGCAGATAACCCATTCTCTCTCTTAAGGAAATATAATAATTATCCATCGGTATCCTTAAAGACTGATAGTCCCTATGCAGAGCATTGCTCTCGAAATCATCCCTTATAAGCTGTGATTTCGCCGGATATTCCGGCAAATCAGGCATCTCCACATATGTTTGCGGCGTATTGCCTCCACAATCCAGCATCAGCCAGTCATCCTCCGTCCATCGCATCTTCTGAATTGCTGTCTCCCGCCCCAGCATGTATCTTCGGCCATCGGGACAACTTTTCGCATCGGAAGCATTTCGTTCTTCAGAGGGCCTGCCGCAGAGATGCACCGCATACCACTCTCCGCCCTGAGTCTCCACTAAATCGCAATGACCGGCCTTTTGTATCGGTATCTCTTCCCGATGTCTGGAGGTCAATATGGAATAAGCCTCCCTTTCATTGTCTCTCTCCATGAAATCTGCCTGGAACATTTCATAAGGTCCCCATATGTCGTGAGAGCGCTGTATCGTCTGTCCGTGCATTTCTCCGGTTCCCGAATCCGCGCTGAACAAATAATACCAGCCGTTTCTTTTGAATATGTGGGGGCCTTCCAAATAAATGTTATCTCCTTTGTAAATATCCCTTACCGGACCGACCAGTTTCTGAGACTTATCGTCGTATTCCTGTAGGATCAAACGTCCCGAATACTTCGCGGGAACTCTATGATCGGTCACCATGCTTACCATGTATTTTCTCCCGTCATCATCGTGAAATAAAGACGGATCAAAACCGAAATTATTCAGAGCTATCGGCTCGGACCAAGGTCCGTGTATATCTTTTGTCGTTACCAGATAGTTCATCGTATCTTGCATATTGCAATAAAACGCTTTTACTACCGTATATACCAGGTAGAAAGTTCCCTCACAGTACGTCAGGCATGGTGCCCATATTCCCTGCGAAGCACCTACTCCCCGCAAGTCCAGTTGGGATATTCTGTTAAGGGGATATTCCATCAGCTCCCAATGAACCAAGTCTCGCGAATGATGTAACCTGACTCCCGGCCACCATTCAAAGGTGGAGGTCGCCAAATAATAATCCTCCCCTACCCGCACAATTGACGGATCGGGATGAAATCCCCTAAGAATCGGATTTTCTATTATTTTTCCCATACTTTTTCCTTTCCACAAGCTATTCTTATATATTATAGATAGGCTATTTCAGTGGAGTTGTCAAGAATCAGTGCTCCTTATTTCCAGTTGTAAAAATAATTCAGACTCTATATATCAAACTCTGCATATCATGCTTGACAGAAATAAGGAAAAATGATAACTTATAAATAAACCGTTAGTCGGTTTATTTATTGGAAAGAGGATAATTATGGCAAGAACAAAAATTAATTTTGATAATAAAAAGCAAGAAATCATTACTTCTATTTGGAATATTTTATTAAAATATGGTTATGAACAAATGACAATCTCTGTAATCATAAAAGAATTATCTATCTCGAGAGGTGCCTTTTATCATTATTTTCAATCCAAGGAGGAATGCGTCGATGCAGCAATTGAAGATTATGTTAACCGTTCCGTATCTATCTTGAATAATATGGATAACCACTCAGAATGTGCAGTCATCAGATTACAAGAGGCAATTAGAAACGGTATTGAGTTGTTTCACAGCAATATCGAAGAGGAGCAAGTTATAAACAGACCCGAAAATGCAGTCTTTCACCAAAAACTGATGATTGCTTTTACAAAATGTATGGCACAATTTTATTCTTCCATTATACAGGATGGGATAAAAACCAATGAGTTTGAAACCCCATATCCTCTTGAAGTTGCAGAAATGCTCCTGACATTATCTAATTTCTATTTAGATAGTACTCTTTTTCAATGGAAAGAAGAAAGCATGAAAAAAAAGATTGATGCATTAGAGGAATTAGCGAACAAATCATTAGGAACTAAAAAGCACATCGCTTTTTTTCAATTTTAATACAGGAGTGAAACAATGTCTGAAATATTGAAAACAGTTAATATCAGTAAAAAGTTCAATTCATTTGAAACAGCGCTTAAAGAAGTATCTTTGACTTTTAAGTCCGGTATGTTTCATGTTATTTTAGGACAAAGTGGTTCCGGAAAATCTACCTTGATAAATATTATGTCCAGTCTGCTAAAACCAACAAGCGGAAAAATATTTTATGGGGAAGAAGAAATAACAAATCTGTCCAAGAAAGAGCGGTTAATCTTACGTCACGAAAAGTTCAGTAATATCTTTCAAGAATATTTCCTTTTATCCGAATTAACGGTAAAAGAAAATATCGAATTAGGAAAATCTGCTCAAGATAAGAATATCTCATATGAAGAAATTATGCAGCATTTAGACATTGTCCACTTGGATAAACGCTTTCCGTATGAATTATCAGGCGGGCAACGCCAGAGGGCAGCCATTGCAAGGGCGATCATTAAAAATCCGGATGTTCTTTTTTGTGACGAAGCCACAGGAGCATTAGACGAGGAAAACAGCAAAAAAATTGTCTCCTATCTAAAAGAAATCAATAAAAAATATGGGACAACGATTATATTTTCAACACATAATATTAAAATTTCAAAAATGGCTGACCGTATTATAACGATGAAAGATGGGGCAGTAATCAGCGATATACAAAATCGTACTCCTACATTAGTTCAAGATATCGATTGGGGGATTTAATTGATGAAATATTTTTCTAAATATTTTTGTAAAAGCCTGCTATCCATGAAGCCCAATATTATCATTCTCTTCTCTCTCAGTATGTTATCATCCTTTATGTATTTTTTTGTTCAGATTTCTATTGATGGAAACATCAAATTGCTCGATGGCAAGACAATATTAAATAATACAGATAAAGAACTTCTTATTTCCCTACAATCAAATCAGACATTAGCACTTTCTTTTTTGCTCATATTTTCCTTAATTACAGGTCTTATCTATTTTATGTTTTATAAAAAACACTCCGCTTCACATCAGAAGGATTATGGCTGTTTTATTGCACATGGATATTCTGCTGATAAAATGGCCGGAATTGTGTTGCTGATAAGCATTGCTTTTATTGCTGCCGCATATATTTGCGGCCTGTTTTTAGGATGGATTTCTTCGGATATCATGTTAAACCTTTACAAGGAGATATATTCTTTAGAATACTTAAGAAAAGGATTAGCTATGCAAAATGGCCTTATCGCTTTGATATGTACGCTCTTGCCTGCGCTATCCTCCATACCGATTATTATCAGAACAATTGACAAGGATGCCATAAACCTATTGAATGAAAATAATAATAAAGTAAATTTACGCGTAGGAAGATTTACCCGAAACTTGACAGAAAAATTAGGGTATTCCTTTCGTTTGGCATTACGTAAGCCATTTCAACTGCTTATGTCTACAATAGCCGTTGCACTTTTTACAATACTCTTTACTATGAGCTTCTCTTTGAATTTAAGCAGCCAATATCTTTTTCATGTAATGTCTGAAGGAAGAAATTATAAATATGATATAACCTTTCCTACCCGACAAACCGGGCAGAAAGGCAACCGGGATCATGTCTATTATTTATCGGAACCTATAAACATCAACCTGGACAAAAAAAGAATAGAAGGATCTATTATGGGAATAGAACCAGATAATCGCTTTTTATCGTTAAATAATATGAAAAAGGAAGTGATAACGGATATTCCAGAAAATAATGTTGTCATAAGCCAGGCGCTTGCAAGCTTATACAGCATACAGCAGGGAACAGGTATTTCCATTACCTTGAATAATAAAACTATCTCCATGTCCGTCTTTGATATTGCAGAAAATGCAGATAATTTCACAATATATACATCAAAAAATACTTTAGAGGTGTTATTAAATATTCAAGATGGCTCATTTAACGGCCTATATACAAACGTTCTTTCAGATGTTCCTGATACAGCCCATATACAAAGTATTTATGAGCGGGAAAAGCAGCTCGAAGAAAATAATGTTTCAAACCGTATAAGCGCTGTAATATGCCAAATATTAGCCTGTATCATCGGGTGTCTGCTTTTGTACCTTACAATACTTCTGAAGTTCCAGGAAGATACAAAAAGCATTTTTATTTTGGATATGATGGGATATACCTCCAAACAAATCAATCAAATGTTTATAAGCGTGTACCGGCCGGCATTAAATATTGCGTTTCTTCTATTGCTTATACCAAGTATTGAGATTTGTAAAACAATACACAAGGCTTTGTCTTTGGCAACAAATGATTATATTCCCTTTCAAAGCAATGTGTTTATTTCTTTGATAATTTTGATTTTACTGAATTTACTTTATTCCATCATCAAATACTTATTTGATTTTAAAATCAGCCATATTCAAAAAAGCGGTGATTCTGTAAAATACTTGAATTAAAACCCTCCTCTGCTGCGCCTTAAGGGCAAACAAAGAACTTTAATCGTCATATGACAAATAAAATAAAATTTACATGCTGTGTCTCCAATCCTCCAGCAATAGCGCGAGCAATTCCTTCAATTCCTCCTGCTGATTTTCGTCCAAGGCTGAGAATATATCCTTATTTCCCAGCCCGCAATGATGATTCTCCACATGAGCTTTGCCCGTTTCCGTCAGCCTTACCTGCGTCTTTCTCTTATCCTCTTCATCCCTTATACGTTCTACCAAGCCTTTACTCTCCATCTTGGACAAAATTTCACTCATCGAGCCGGGTTGTACGCGAAGCATTTCCTGAAGTTCTTTCTGGCTCAGCTCACTTCTCTCAGAAAGGATATGCAAGATTCTTCCTTGTCCGCTCTGTCTGCCTGCACGGTGATACAGAATGTGTCCGCAGACTCTCAGCATTCCTAATAAATCCTCAGGGTTATCATATTCCTCTCTTCCACGATGGTTCCGTTTACGGCATCTGCCATGCTCATGCTTTGACTCATCTCCTTGAAATCCGCCCCGGCCGCATCCATGCCCGCCATGTCCATGCTCTGATTTTCCTTCAAATCCTCGGCTGCATCCATGCTGGCCATGCTCATGCATTCCTCTTTCATTCTCGCGCTCGTCGCATGTTGCTTGCTCCTGTCCTCTTCCTTTGGTCTCTTCATAATGTCCTTGTCTTTCATTCCGGCCTTCATGATCCGAAACGTTTCTTGATATCCCGACATCTAAGTCAATTCCTTCCGCTCGAAGGCTTTCAAGATACCTTCTGCCTTTTCCGCAGCGTAAATCATCTATTGAGCATTGTCTCGAACATTGATTACAATTCGTTATGTTTGTCATAATATATTCCTTCTTTCTTTTAAATTTAATTAGGTACCTTAACAATATAATATTTTCTTTACATTGTCAAGGCACCTAATTATTTTTTTATTAATTACATATCACTACCCTATTCTATTCTCCTGCACTTTATACCTTACACTCAATCACCTTGCCGCATATGCCTGTTCAAGTGCATTTTCAACGGCCTTTTTAAGAACAATACTGGAATTTGTCGCTCCCGATACCTCATCAACATCTATTCTTTGTTCTTCAACGATTTTATCTACTACCACCTCTGCAGATTCTCCGCTCTCATTTTTATGCTCTAATATGTTGATATTCTCGATCTTTCCGGCGTGCACGGTAACTTCTACCTTTGCATATATAAAATTGACATTACATTCTCCTATATAAACTCCGTCCGCAGCCTCCGAAACATCTATCTCTCCAAAAGCAATACTTTTAACCGCCTGTTTGTAATCCGAGACATTTTTCAGATAAACTGCAAGACAAGCAAAAGCAAGAAACACAACAAATACTATAGTATAAATAACAATCTTTTTCCCGGATACTTTCCTTTTATTCCTTTTATTCATTTTACTAACCAACCTTTCCTTCGATGTGCTGCCCTTTGACAGCAGACACAAAACCGTGAGCAAAAACTTTTCCGTTTCTTTTCAAACTATACATCTATCAATCTTTCTAACCAACGCTTCCGATAACTCTTTTCCTTTTCTTTTGGCGGCATTCGTACATACAACCCTACCCGCACAACTCATTCCGGCAGCCTTGAAAAATTCATCCATGCTGCGAATTGCATATCTGCTTTGACCGCATATCCACGAAAAAGGAAATGGTGCATTGCACGCCGTCAAAACTACATACTTCTTTCCCGGCAAACGCGGCTTGGGAAAAGTATTGGTTTCCTCTATTGCCGTTCCCAATAAACGGTCAAACATATTTTTTACACAAGCAGGCACATTTGCCCAGTATATTGGAGCGGCGAGAATAACCATATCACATTCTTTCATCAAAGATGCAATTTCCTGCAGGCCATCCTTCTGAATACAAACTCCCGTCCGAATACAAGCCCGGCAACCTTTGCAAAAACCTAACTGCTTTTCATATAGATTTATCCTGCTTATTTCATACTCTGCCCCTTCTGATGAGCGAATCGCGCAGTCGAGCATGCTCCCTGTTATTCCGTTTGTATGCGGCCCTCCTAAAATGGCAAGTATCTTTTTACTTTTCATACGTTTTCCCCCTAATCGTGATAGAATGATACAGCGTATCAAAACCATACTCCAGAAACTCTTCTTTGGACATTTCCATTCCTTTTTCAATATAATGTTCCTTGTTTGCCGCCGTCTGAACCAAACCGGACAGCATCCCCCAAAATACAAATATTGTAGGCAAAATCTTTATGTCGGCATATATTTCCCCTCTCGCGATCCCATCGCACAAAAACTGCCTTATCTTTTCGTTGATTTCCTCTCCTACACGATATGTCTCCCGCTCCTCCGACAAATAGCTTCCACTTTCAAAATCAATATTAATCTTATCCAGCGCCATTTTAAAATAAAAAGGAAATTCCTCCTGATATTGCACTAAACCATGGCAAATATAGTCATACCTGGTCCTCGTCGTTTCCTGCCTCTCCAAAGCGGCCGCAATATAAGCATACAGCTTCTTCATACTCTCCAGCACCAGCAATCGGACAATCTCTTCCTTATTTTCAAAATACACATACAAAGTAGCCTTACTATACCCCGCCGCCTTCGCTATATCGTCCATAGACGTCGCTTCTATACCATTTTTCATAAAAAGTTCCTGAGCTGCGGAAGCAATATTTTCACGGTGTACACTCTTCGGTTCTTTTTTTCTTCGTCCCATGATCGACCTCATTTCATTTAATTAAACTTACGGTTTAATTATAGTATTGTATTTTATTTTTGTCAATTTGTATTTTAATACGAAAAAAGGATGTTTCTTTCTGATACCTGCTGATAAATCATTCTCGTATCTTAATCTAACAATTAATGACCCTTAGAAATGTAGTAATATATTGATTATTATAGGTAGATTGATTATTTGAAGTTCATTGATTATCAGAAGTGCATTGATTATCCGAAGTGCATTGATTATCCGAAGTGCATTGACATAATGCGATTATCGACATATAATTATATCGTAAATAAAATTAACACTGTTAATCGAGGTAGTTATATGGGTATCAAAGAACGGCGTGATATTGAAAAAGCAGAAATGAAAAAGAAAATAAAAGATGCCGCTATTGAACTTATTGAACAAGAGGGATATGAAAAATTGTCAATAAGAAAGATAGCTGCTAAAATTGAGTATTCTCCGACCACAATTTACCTTTACTACAAAGACAAAGCAGAGATTATTACAGATATGTCCTCCGATCTTTATCATAAAATTGAGAGCAATACTGCCGCTATCATGAGTGATGACTCCATGCTTTCCATAGATCAACGAGTGCATAGCCTCTTGAACGGCTTTGTTACGAGCCTTTGCGATGAGCCGGAAATGGCAAAAGCTATTATGTATAGTGAAACAAATGTCATATTTGCTAATGAAAATAAAAATAATAAGCCTTCTAATTCGGGAATAGATATGCTTGATAATTTCCTTGCTGACGGAATAGCCCAAAAAGTTCTGAAGCCAAATGCAATAAATACTTCATGGATGATAATTAGTGCATTACTCGGCTTCGCTATGTGTGCAATAGAAAATCAATTATATAAACTGGAGGATTTCGATCGGCTTGTGAATGATTTCGTAGAAGTCCTAATGGGGGGAATCAGACAATGACTACATCAAAAAGTATAATAGCAAAGACTCTCAAAATAATAGCAATCATATTTACTATTCTATTGTGTATTATTATTGTCTTATTGCTGACACAAAAGCCAAAAGACTTAGAAATCTTAAATGTTGATGTGTCTGCGATCAAAGATGGCATTTATGTTGGAAATGCCGACAATGGATTAGTAAAGGCTGCCGTATCGGTAGAAATTAGTAACGGGATGATTCTAAATATATCCATATTAGAACATGATAATTTATTAGGTAAGCCCGCCGAAAAAATTATTGACAGTATTGTTGAACAGCAATCATTGGACGTAGATGCTATCACTTCTGCAACATATAGCAGCGACACTATACGAAAAGCTGTAGAAAATGCTTTGCGGCAGGGAGAATAAGAAATTATCTACAAACAGATAAACGGCTTGCCTTCATAATTCGAAGTACTTTGAATTATCAACATTTGACATATGAGGTGACAAACTATAAATAGTCAAGGGGTTTTTAAAAAAAATCTTTAGTGATAAAAAAGGATATAGCAAACAAGTCATCTGAAAACACCGTATTTCAGATGGGATAATGATGTTCTTATGATACAGCTGCTATTGGAGCTTCTGAGCGTTAAAGTCTACCCCTTGCCTCTCCAATGCATGGATGACTCTAACAAGTTTCTTTGCCACATGAGTGATAGCAACCCTGTAGGGCTTGCCTTCTCCCCGTTTTTTCGCATAGTAGGCGGCGAATGTCATATCAAAGTGGATTAAAGGAAGGCAGCAATTGATGAGGACATACCGGAGCCCCGGCGAGCCATGTTTTACCATCCCTCCTCCGTGTGATTCTGTTCCGGAATCGTTTACACCTGGTTCGATCCCTGCAAATGCGAGCATCTGGGCTGGTGTTGAAAAGTTCGATATATCTCCATATTCCGAATAGATAACGGCGGCAGATATAGTCCCGATGCCAGGAACAGACATATAGTGAGGATGTACTTCCTCGATCAGCTTGTTGATTTCTGTTTCAAGCGTGTCAATCTCTTTTACGAGAGACTGGTACAGGGTGAGCAGGCTGTTCCGTTCCACATCAAAAATAGAGTTGTTTACACCGACCGTATTGGCGGCAAGCTCCTTTAACCGAAGGAACTGTTGGGGAGAAAAATTACCCCTTGATAAAGAGCGGAGCTTCTCATAGGATGCGGAATTCATTCTTGCCATCTTTTCGGCGGAACCGTAGTTTTCAAGCAGATACAGAGCGGTCTTAGAGAAACGCTCATGAAAGAAGGGCTTGAATTCGGGGAAGGTGTGATCCAGCACATTGGTAATCTTTACAAGATAAAAAGAACGCTGTCGAACTAGTCTGTCACGCAAACGAGTTAATGACTTTAAGGAATAAGCGTGGTAAAATCCTTTTGAGTGGGGTTTGTACTCGACAGTCATTAACCACCGGGCTATTGATTCGCAGTCAACAGAGTCGGTCTTGGTTCGCCTTAGAGATGTGGATTTCTTGTATTCCTTGATGAGAACTGGATTAATTTCCATGAAGCTGTGGTTGGCATTTTCAAGGAAGAGTTCAAGATTGAGGGCATAGTGGGCTGTTGATTCAAACCCTATCTTTATGTCCTGAGGATTGGAGAGAGAATGAAAAATAGTGAGTAGCTGTTCAAAGCCTGCCTTATCATTTTTAATAGAAAACTTTGAAACAACCTTTTGATCCGTTGCTGAAATAATACAGCAATCATGTTTGTACTTGGAAATATCAATTCCAATAAAGTACATCGACATAGAGTTATACCTCCTGATATGTATTTTGGCACTGTTGTCTTCCACAGAGAATCCGGCTGTGTAATCACGTAAATAGAAACGTCAGGCGTTAACAAACTGATCAACAGTAATAGACGAAAAGCTGTGGTCTGAGTCACCTCGGAACAGTCAAAGCTGTAAATATATAGGTACAGATCCACAGTGCCTTATCAAATATATCAGAGATGGATTAAAATGCCCAGAGAATCTGGGAGAAAGGAAAAATCCAATTACCATCTGAGATAATTGGATTATACGTGTAATATATGATTTGGATTGTAATAGTTTGGATTGCGCTGGCAATCACAGTGATTTACCTGGCAATACCCGGCGGAAGACTTCGGAAACAGTATCTGGCAGATGTAAAAGGTTCTTTGGCTGAAACCAATAGGCAGGAAAGCACACAAAGTATATTTACGGAAGATTATGTTGCCAAGCTGCCTGCTTTGCTCCGTCAGCATATCATCAATGGAGGATACATCGGAAAACCTATTATGAATAACATGCTAATATATTTCCGCAACACAAAGTTTCGTATCTCAGCGGACAAAAAACCAATTAAGATTAAATTCATGCAGGTCAATTTTGTAAACAGGCCTGACAGGCATGCTTTCTTGACAGGACGAATTGCCGGAATTCCATTGCAGGCTAAAGACAGTATGTTGGACGGATTCGGTTCTATGACCGGTGTCCTTGCCAAGCAGTTTCAGCTCTTCCGTTCTACCGGCGCAGAAATGGATCAGGGGCAATTGATAACGGCACTGGCAGATGCAGTATATATGCCGTCCTTATTTTTACAGGAGTATGTTTCATGGGCCGACATTGACGACCACACTATCGAAGGTAAGATTTCATGGAAGGGCATTTCCGCCAAGGGAAGATTTTCTTTTGATACCAATGGCAACATTAGTCGTTTTGATACCAACGATCGATATATGGATGAAAATGGAAAAGGCAGTTCACTGGTACCGTGGCATGTAATCTATTCTGATTATAAAGAACAGAACGGTTACTTTCAGCCGGGAAGTGTCAGCGTAAATTGGATGCTCCCGGATGGTGACAACACCTATTTTGTGAGCGACCACATTGAGGTTCAATACTCAATAGATGAAACAATTTTATAGCTTAATTATTTGGTATTCTTATCAACAGCCTTTATTGAATACTTGTGAAATACATCAAGTCATGTTACAATTTTATATTATGGAGGCATAGCTCAGCCGGGAGAGCACTTGCTCGACAAGCAAGGGGTCGCTGGTTCAAGTCCAGTTGTCTCCATTATTTTTTTACTTTCCTATTGCTCACATAATATCACATCACTTCTTCAATTAACTCTTTATCCGATACTCCTTCCTGTTTCCTACTGCATTATAATTGGCCCGGAAGCAGAATGTTACTCTTTTCTTATTATCCAAACATATTTTTTCAACCACTTTACACACTAAAAATTATGAAGAAATAATGTAACGAGTTATTATGAAATTATTTTTCGGTATGTATTAATTGTACCGACTGATTCATCTTCTGTCCGGCATTGGTTTTGTGGGCTTTGGAAATGCAATTGTCCATAAGGCAGCCAAAGAGCGCTGCCTTACCAATTCAAATTCACAATATGTTTATACATAAGCAGAAAAAGCACATCACTGTTTCTTAAAAATAATCTTCATAATCGGGAAGAATACCCAGAAGGATATAATGCTGTTGACGAACATCGTCACGATATCTGCCAGTGTCATTCCAAAAGAGGTTCCGAACATCTGCATCAGCAGATTGTATACCGGAGTCTTATAAAGTCCCTGCAATGCCGCCGCTCCGATAGAAATGAGTACCCACGACACGAAGTACCAAAATGCCGCCTTTCTTACACTGGAGTTGGACTGGAAGGTCACATTCCTCTGCAAAAAAAAGTTAATGACCTGGGCGATGAGCAAAGTGATTTCTACCGCAAGGAAGTAAGCCAGTCCTCCGCCGCCGCCCGCCGCGATAGCTCCTACCGCATAGTCGAATACATAATAAATGCTTCCATCCAGATTAGTCCCAACGGGAATTACTTGAAAGGCCGTGTTCACCAGAGCCGTAAATCCGAAAATGAACTTGATGAGGGGCATTAGCACCATTTGCAGCACCGTTACTCCGTTACTGATGAGAAAGAAAATTAAAAATTCCATGATATTCGGATGCTTCTTCCTCCAGCTCTTCCATATACTTACTATTTTATTATCCTTTTTTATCGTGTCCAAAACCATCCTCCTGCCCTATTTCGTATTTCTCTGAGCTCCTCGGCTTCTGAAAAAGCCTCCCACGAATCCCTTAAATCCTGCAAAAAAGTGACCGTTTACCATCCGGACAAGCTGCCTTGCCATCTCCATCGTAATGATACCGTTAGTCATCTTAGCAATTCCGCGGAAGGGCATATTATAAATGAACAGCACATTCAAGTTGGGAATTCCCTTTTTCTCGCTGCGCTCCTTGAGTCCCGTCAGCACCTTATAAGCTAATCTGGCCAAACCATTTCGCGCATAGTACATCTGGCATAGGGCATCATTTACATCCAGGATACCGTCCTCATTCCAGCGCCCATCGGGTATATCATGCCCCAAAAGTGCGGCGAATTCTCTATCGCTTACTGCTTGTATCCTGCCGCTTTCATAGGGTATCATAGCTTCTTTATCATACCAGCATTTTGCCGCCTCACCTAAGATATGCAAACTGCCTCTAAGCCTTATATCCGCACTGGAGGCTCCGATAAAGATATGGTATTCACCCTCTTCCACCTCCCATCGGTTATTTCCCGTATTGAAATAGCGGAAAGCTTTATCATCCAACGGAATAACCACCCGCTTTGACTCTCCTGCCTTTAAAAATACTTTAGAAAAACCCTTAAGCTCCTTTACCGGACGGTAAATCTCTGAATTCTTCGCACCGATATAAAGCTGCGCTACTTCCGCGCCGTCCGTATCTCCGGTATTCGTCAGAATAAAGCTCACTTCCTTTTCTGCAACGCCTAACTCGGAATAGGCAAAGGAAGTATAGCTTAGTCCATATCCAAAAGGAAACTGCACAGAAACCTCTGCCTTATCGTAATATCGATAGCCGATGTAAAGTCCCTCTCTATATTCCGCACTGTATTCTTTTCCCGGGAAATAATGGTAGGCCGGGGTATCTTCGCACCTGAGAGGAATAGTCTCTGCCAGCTTCCCGCTGGGACATACCTGACCGGTAATCACCTGAAGCATTGCCCCCGCTCCCGCCTGTCCCCCCAGATAACCGTGCAGTGCCGCCTTACATTTGTCCATCCAGGGCATTTCGATAGCGGAACCTGCGGAGATTACCGCTGCGATATTGGGATTTACCTTTGCCACCTCTGCAAGTAAGGAAACCTGACTTTCCGGGATCCTCATATGGGTTCTGTCCAGTCCTTCAGTCTCGCTGATTTCATCCAATCCAAGATAAAATAAAACGACCTGCGCTTTCTTCGCCAACTCCAGTGCAGCCCTGCGCATATCGGCATCCTCCCTGCCTCCCCGCGCATAGCCTCTTTCAACGCCAACGACAGTAAGTTCATAGTCCTTTAGAACATCTATCGTATTCTCCAGCTTCGTGCAGTTAACGATGGACGATCCCGCACCTTGATAGCGGGGAGTCTTTGCAAAATCTCCGATTATCGCCACTTTTGTGTCCTTCGAAACAGGGAGCAGATTTTCTTCATTTTTCAGCAGCACGATACTTTCCGCCGCAGCTCTCCTCGCCGCATTATGGTGCTCCTCTATTTGTATATCCTTACTTTTATGCGCTTTCATGACCGGATGTATTTCATAAATGACCTTTAAAAGCTCTTCCACTCTCCGGTCTAATATCTCTTCCTTCAGAATTCCTTTGCGCACGGCTTCTGCCAGCTCTCTGTCGCTGTCTCCGCCCGTGGTAGGCATTTCCAAATGGTTTCCGGCCTTAACGGATTCTACATGGTCGTTGGAACCGCCCCAGTCCGTCACCACAAAGCCTTCAAACCCCCATTCATCCCTGAGGATTTCCTGGAGAAGCTTCTCATTTTCACTGGCATATACTCCGTTAATGCGGTTGTAGGAGGTCATCATGCTCTTAGGCCTCGCTTCCTTTACCACGATTTCAAATGCCGTCAGATAGATTTCCCGCAGAGTCCTCTCATCGACGATGGAGTCGCTGGACATCCTTCTCAGCTCCTGACTGTTCACCGCATAGTGCTTCGGACAGGCAGAAATCCCTTTACTTTGAAGTCCTCTTACTTCTGCTGCTGCCATTTTTCCGCACAAATAGGGATCTTCGCTGTAATATTCGAAGTTACGTCCGCAAAGAGGGCTTCTTTTTATGTTCATTCCGGGGCCCAGGATTACACCCACACCCTGCACAAGCGCTTCCTCTCCGATACAAGAACCCACCAGCTCTCCTATCTCGGGGTCCCAGCTATTTGCCACGGTTGCCGCAGTTGGAAAACAGGTGGCGGGCAAGCTCGCATTCAGTCCCAGATGGTCTCCCGCTCCTACCTGCCTGCGTACCCCGTGAGGTCCGTCCGACATTATAATGGTCGGAAGGTTCAGCCGCTCTATGGTCTTGGTTTCCCACATATCCTTTCCAGATAATAAGGATGCCTTTTCCTCCAGCGTCATCTTATTTATCAATTCTTTATAATCTATCATGTATTCCACACGCCTTTCTTCTTCCCTGCATATGATAGCTTTTTACTTATCCACACTTTGTTCACTATGTTCATCATATCACAGCTTTCCGGCATTTTTTATTCCTTGCGCAAAATGCGTCATCTGTTTCACAAAATGTATTTTATTTACTCTACTTTCTTGAATTTATTCACTTCACCGCTTAACGTATTTACTGTTTCCAGATTGCGGGCAGCCTCGTCGCTTATTGTGGTAATTGAACTAAATAAAATATTAGTATCCTCGTTCGACTGTACCACCGCCTTCACACTTTCCTCTACGGCAATAGTAATTCCGCTTAAGCCTTCTGCCATATGAGATGCTGTTTCCCGCAGTTCCTGCGACTTATCCTCAAATCCTGAAAGCATTTCATTTATCGCTCTTGTATCCTCCTTATAGCCCCCTGTAATGGCTGCAAACTCAGCATAATCTTCTAAGATTATCTCCGTAATATAGGACATAATCTCATCAGAGTTATAAGCAAGCTCCTTTACGGAATCTACTACAATCGTATTCGTTGTTTGGATGTCACCGGCAATGTTCCTGGTATTCTCTGCCAGCTTTCTTATTTCCTCCGCTACAATAGCAAAGCCTTTTCCCGCATTGCCTGCTCTGGCCGCTTCTATGGAGGCATTTAAAGCAAGAAGATTGGTCTGGGAAGAAATTCCCAGAATCGCCTCCGTAAGCTCATTTATTTTCTCTACGGAGCGGCTTTTTTCAATAGAGGCTTCCATCCTTCCGCCTATTTGTTTCAATATATCTTTCGTCCTCTCCTTGCTTTCTTCCGCCTGCGCACTGACCGCTTGTGCCCGGGTTACAATGTTTCCAACCTGGAGAGAACCGGATCGGGCAGACTCTTCCATGGTATTAGATGCCTGCAGAACATTCTGTGCCGCGCCGTCCATGTTTTGCAGGGTTGCGCTTATTTCCTCCATGCTTGCCGACATTTCGTTCAACGCACCCGAAATATCAGAAGCAGAATCCTTACATTCTAATATGTGGTTATTTATTATCTGAGTGGTGCCCTGAATGGTATGGGAACCGGATTTAATAGATAACATAGCCCGCTGCAAAGCATCCAGGAAGCTATTAATTCCCTTTACAATCTGCCCGATTTCATCCTTGCTGCTGCAGCCTATCCGTACCGTCAGGTCTCCCTCTCCGGCTTCCAGCTTCTCAATAATGCTGTTCAAATCATCCTTCGTCGTTTTCAACGGTCTGATTATAGTCTTCATACAAATAAAAAAGGCTGCTCCTGCGGATAATATGAACAAACTCGCCATAACCCATATGATTACTGTGGATCTGGTCACTCTCGAATGTATCAGTTCGGTTTCATGTTCGATACTTAAATCCAGTACCTTCTGAAATCCCTTTTCGGCATCCGTCATATTGGCGAATAATTTTTCTAATATTTCATATTCTACTTCAACCGATGCCCTGTCCTCGTTTTCTATATATCCGGCAATGACAGACACTTGCTGTAAATAGGAGTCCATCGCTTTGTAATAAGGCTCATATGCCTCCATCAATGCCGTATTCATGGCTTTATCGGAAAACTCCTCACAAATGGCGGCAATATCGCTTACAACATCTCCGCTTCGCTGCGCCGATTCCTGAATTTCCTGTGCTGCTTCCTTTCCACTGCCTTCAGCGTTAGCTAACAAATAAGATTTGATGGACAAATTGATTCCATCCATTCCCTTCACCAGATTTACCTGATTATATTCCAGACTGAGAAACGAGTCCGAAATTAAATCTGAGGACAACCGGACTTGTGAATTGGTAACTCCGCTTAAAGCAGTATTCACCACAAACAATCCTGTGAGAAACACTAGAATAAATAAGATACGAGATACTATGGATTTGCGCATGACTTCCCCCTTGAAATGTTTTTTATATATTTTCAGCGATTTTATCTTATCATATATCTTATTTTGACGTATTTTTATGTCATAAACTGTTGGTTTTAAAGCATAAACTGTACTTTAAACATTTACTCCCGTTATGAAATGTGAGTGTATTCTAAACAGTCTGCTTTCCTGGCTTTCTTATGTATTCCGCGATGCCCGCATGCCAGAATAATAGATGCTATCCGCAATCAATACCCATCGTATTCTAAAATCCGTTTCCAGACATCAATAGCTTTTTTCTTCTAATTCTATCCCATATATTAATTTCGGCAAGTCTATACAGACCTGCCGAAATTATACCAATTATTTCCTTACTTCATTCTATTCGCTTTTTTCACAACTTTTCTTTGTTTGAAAAATCCGGAAATCACCTGTCTGAGTCCTCCAAAAAAATGCCCGTTGATAATCCTCATGATTCCGTCTACCATATAACTGCTGACCATTCCGCCTGTCATCTTTCCGATTCCTCTGAAGGTCATGTTATAAATAAACAAGATATTCAAATCCGGTTTTCCTTTTTCCAAGCTCTTATCCAGCATCCTTGTCAATATCTTATAGACCAGCCTTGCCGGCGCGCTTTTCGCATAGTATAACTGACAGATTGCGTCATTTGCTTCCAGCGTCCTACTCCAGCTTCCGTCCGGAATTTCATGCCCCAACAGCTCTTTCCACTCCTTGTCCGTTACAGATAAAATATCTCCATTCGCATAACTTGGCAGTTTTGCCATATCGTACGGAGACGGCGCATTTGTACCTTCTATGACCACACTTCCCGCTAAACGAATATCCGCTACGGAGGCGCCTACCATAATCTCATACTCGCCGCCTTCAACCTCAAAACGGTTTGTTTTTACATTAAAATATCGGAATGCCTTATCATCCAAGGGAATCGTGACCTTTTTGCTCTCGCCGGCCTTCAAAAATATTTTTTTAAAGCCCTTTAATTCTTTTGCAGAGCGGTACACAGCAGGCGCCTTGGCGCTTACATATATTTGTGCTATCTCTGCACCATCCATTTTTCCTGCATTAGTGATTGTGAATGTCACCGTCGCCGGATTTTCCATATCTTTTTTATGGTTCTCAATTTGCAGATTGGAATAGGTAAAGGTGGTATAACTAATTCCGTATCCGAATGGGAATAACACCTCATTACCCACCGTTTCAAAATACCGGTAGCCCACAAATAAGCCTTCTCTGTATTCCGCATTCCTCTGCCTTGATGGGAAATAGGGAGCAGACGGCGTATCCTCATATGTAAGCGGATAAGTCTCTGAAAGCTTCCCTGACGGATTCACTTCCCCCATAATTGCTTTCAGCATAGCTGACGCTCCTGCCTGACCACACAGATATCCATGGATTAACGCCTTGCACTTTGAAAGCCAGGGCATCTCCACTGAAGAACCGGCAGACATAACCACCACTATATTTTTGTTTACTTTTTCAATTGCATCTAATAGAGAAATCTGATTCTCCGGCATCTTCATATGGGGGCGTTCAAGCCCCTCTGCTTCTGAAATCTCATTCAGTCCCAGATACAAAAGAACAACATCCGCCTTCTTTGCAAGCTCCACTGCCTTATTTTGCAGCTCAGCATTTTCCGGTCCGACCCTGGTGTATCCCTGCTCAAACCCAACTACTTTTAACTCGAAGCACGTGGTCATTTCCTTTGCGGAATCCAACTTTGTGGGATTCACCACAGATGAACCTGCTCCCTGATACCGTGGTGTCCTTGCAAAATCCCCGATAAGGGCCACGGCAGTCCCCTTCTTAAGCGGCAGAATAGTATCTTCATTTTTCAACAGAACAATGCTTTCTTCACTGGCTTTTTCTGCCATCTGATGATGTGCTTCCACATCAAAGGCTTTTCCTGAAGCCTTCTCTACCGCCGCTCCTGCGGAAAAAATAACATCTAAAAGCTCATCTAATCGCTTATCGATTAGTCTCTCACCGATTTTTCCATCCTTTACCGCCTGAATCAGCTCTTCATCACTGTCACCGCCTGTGGTAGGCATCTCCAGATGGGCGCCGGCCCTTACACCCTCCACATGGTCATTGCTTCCCCCCCAGTCCGAAACCACAAATCCGTCAAAGCCCCATTCATCCCGCAGAATGTCCTGCAGCAGATGCTTATTCTCATTGGCATAGACTCCGTTTATACGGTTATATGACGACATGATACTCTTTGGCTTTGATTCCTTGACCGCGATTTCAAAAGCGGTTAAATAAATCTCCCGCAAAGTCCTCTCGTCCATGACTGAATCACTTGCCATGCGCCTCATCTCCTGCGAATTTGCCGCAAAGTGCTTCGGACAGGCAGACACACCGTTTTCCTGAATTCCCCTGATATAACCGGCCGCCATCTTTCCTGCAAGATACGGATCCTCAGAAAAATACTCAAAATTGCGGCCGCACAGCGGGTTTCTTTTAATATTCAGGCCAGGTCCCAAAATAACGCCTACACCCTGACTGGCTGCTTCCTCGCCCAGGCAGTGCCCGATTTCTTCACCAAGGGACGGATTCCAGCTATTTGCAATCGCCGCTGCCGTCGGAAAACAAGTAGCGGGAACGGAACCATGTATACCCAATTGATCCCCCCTGCCTTCTTGTTTTCTGACTCCATGCGGTCCGTCCGCCAACATGATGCTCTTTATTCCAACACGCTCTACGCTTCTGGTCAGCCAAAAATCCTTGCCGGAGAACATATAGCATTTTTCTTCCAGAGACATCTGTGAAATAATCTCATTATATTTCAATTCCATTGTTTTTTTCCCTTCCACAGCGAAAAAGAGCCGCCACCTTTTGGCGGCAGCTCTTTAATCTTTTATAACACTTTGTTTATAACATTACGTTTTTTCGTGCTTCTCCCACTTTTTACGGAACGGATTGCAAACACGCCCCAAAGGATTAAAGCTGCAATAATGGCAATGTCCGCGAATATCATCACCAGCATCCATATTGGCAACAGATAGCCATCTGATTGAATACTCATGGCATTGCTGTTGACGACCGAATACAAAATATTCTTTGTCGCTTGCCGAAGAAGCGTAATCTGTGTTGCATCATCAGTCATAGCAAATGTCTTGGCATCCTGTGTTAAGAACAGGTCGCCGCCGGCACGAATCATCTCGTCCACGTGTGTATAGGTATTTAAGCTATAGTCCGTAATGACCGAGCCATGGAAGCCCCATTCATCACGAAGCACCTGCGTAAGCAGTGCATAGCTGCCGCCAGCCCATTTCATCCCCACACGGTTGAAGGAAGTCATCATGCCTGTTGCCCCGCCTTCTTTCACTGCAATCTCAAAAGGCTGCAGATAAATCTCCCTCATTGCCTGTTCATTCGCCCATACGAGAATACCGTTATATTCACGATCCGTCTCCTGGTCATTGATTGCAAAATGCTTCACGTAACAGTAGACGCCCTTTTTCTCTGCTCCCCGAACCACACCTGCGGCGAATTTGCCGGACAGCAGGCCGTCCTCACTGTAGTATTCCCAGTTTCTTCCTGCAAAAGGAGAACGGTGGATATTCACGGCCGGTGCATACCAACCGGAATAAGGCAATCCATCACCTTTTTCATTGCCTGCAAGACCTTCTTCACCTACCAGCTCACCCATTCTCTCTGCCAGCGCAGCATTCCAGGTGGAACCCATTACACATTCTGCCTGATAAGCACAAGTCCCGTATACGACTGATTCTGATAAAAAGCTCGTAAACCCGCTGGGACCATCTGCGTCTATCGTGAGCGGTTTGTCGACCACCCCGTCAATGCCATTTACTTCATTGGTGCGGAAAGCGCCGAAACCGACCAGATTCTTCATCTCCTCAATGGATATTTCATTCAGCAGCGTTTCCCAGCGCGGGTCATCGAAGGACACCTCTCCTACATAATTTCCGTCCTCGGCATAAAGCATATCCCTCAGAGACAGCCCGTTATTTACCGGTGTGGCAGAGGGCGCATCGCCCATTACTTCCCATGGCTTTCCTTCATCAGGTTCTGTGTATTTACGCTTGATGGATTCATCCAGCGCTTCCTTTAAGTCATCCGTCAGGGTTCTCTCACTGTCATCCAGATAAGCTGTGGGAACCGTACCTGCAAAATCTTTACGGGATACATAGGATGCATAGGTGTTTGTACCGAAAATACCGGCGCTCACGTCATCAAATGCATTTACAACTTCTGCTTCCTCACCGTCCGCATCCATATCAGTGGGCATCTGCACACTGTCATTCAGGGTATATACTGCATTTGCCTTCGCCGTATGTGAATCGCTTCCTACGATGATATTATAATCCCCTGCTTCCAGTTCATAGCCGCTGAAACCATTTTCATTGGTGTCTGCATAGTCATATGACTTCATATTCTTCACATCAAGAGTAAGCGTAAGCGTCTCTTCTTCTCCCGGAGCAAGAAGTCCTGTTTTGGCAAAATCACCTAAAACAGCATGTGCCTTTTCGATTGCAGGCCCTTCATAATCATAAGGTGCGCTGTAATACAACTCTACAACATCTTTTCCGGCATAATTCCCGGTATTTTTAACCGTCACGGATACCTCCAGCGTATCCTCTTCCGTAATAGCGCTTCCATCCGCTTCCGCAAAGGAAACATTCCAATCAAACGTAGTATAGGAAAGACCATATCCGAACGGATAGACTACGCTGTCTTCATACCATGTGGACTGCGGGTTCGCTTTCGTCTCCTCATATCCGCGGGTCTCATAATAACGATATCCTACATAAATACCTTCTTCATAGTTTACAAAAGCATAATCCGTTTTGTCGCCGTCATAAAGATAACGGTTGCCGAATTCACTTCCATAAACGCCGGTATTATACCAGGTCGGGTCCATTGTAAAATCTGCAGCCCAGGTATCTACCGTATGGCCGGAGGGACTGATCTGGTTCCCTTCCGTATCTATTCCCGTCAAAATCTGTCCCAAAGCCATAACGCCCGTTGCCCCCGGAAAGCCCATCCAGAGAATGGAATCGATTCCTTCATCAGCCTTCAATTCCGGTATTTCCATAGTGGTGCCCACGTTCAAAACAACGATAACATTAGAAAAATTTTCCTTTACATGTTCCAAAAGAGCTTTTTCATTTGCGTCCAATTCCAGATAATGGCTGTCTGCAGAAGAAGCCCCCGAAACGGCACCGCCGCCAAAGCTGTCTGCCATTGTTCTGGGAAGGTCAAAGCCTTCTCCGCCAATTCTGGAAAAAACAACGATTGCCGCATCCTGATAATCTGCATAGCTGCCCGTCACATCAGAGGTATAGGAATCAATCGGCGTTTCCCCGGTTCCGAAACCGGGCAACCGCTGTCCTGATGTCATGGCAGGATTTCCCGGTCTTCCGCTGCCGGATTTGCCGGAATCCTCATAAAAACCCTTAAGCGTTTCATTATAGGAGATTCCCGCTGCATCCAGGCTTTCATATAACGTCTTCTGCACTGCTGAACTACTGTTGCTGGCTGAACCGGAACCGGAATAAACAATATTCACTGAGTTCTTGCCAAATACACTGACACGTGCGCCATCGACGGACAAGGGAAGCACATCATTTTCATTTTTGAGAAGAACGATTCCCTCTTTTTCCACCTCGACCACAAAATCATTGGCTGCATTTAATACTTCTTCCTTACTGGAATACTGTCTGTCATACCACTCAGCTCTGTTATCCTCTACCACATTGGCGCGTTCTCCGCCAAAAACAAGGCTTAATGAATTTGTAACAATGGGCACGCTTAATAAAACAGCCGTTACCGTAATTTCCAGAACAAGTACGATAGCTGTCACAATAAACCAGATTTTTGTTTTTTTATGAGTCCAAATAAAACCCATAATTATCTCCTTTTCTGCCGCGGCTTCTTATTTCCGGCCCGCGAACACAATTTTTATGGTATTACTCGTAACTATTCAACAGGTCTGCGCATTTACTGCGCTGACCGTAAAGATACGTAGAACAGTAAGTGAAAATCCCATCACCGAAGGTGACTTTAATGGATTTTCACAAAGCAATCTTTGCTTTTTTACTCAATGTTTTCTACAACATCTTCCATGGAAAGCTCTGAGCCTGCCGTAATCTTCAGACAGTCAATGGAAGGCGCACTTGGCATATTGCTGCGGTAGGTATTCTCACCGGCAACAAAAACAATTTCGTTCTCGCCTGCTTTCAACTGGATCTCTCCAAGATTCTTTGTTTTGAAATTTTCTTGATCGCTTGCATCCATACCGTTATCCGTTGTAAACTCCTCATACTGAACTGCTTCACCATTTACGGTAACTACGAAGCTTGTAGGATTCCACGTACAGTTTCCTAATGTATTCGAGCCAAGTACTGCTTTCAACGTAGCTGTCGTATCCGCATCTGATGTGATCACAAAGGTAATCGGACTTTTTGTGCCAAGCTCTCCTACATAAAAGCCATTGCTTGCATTGGCATTTTCTTTTGCAAGACCGATGCCTGTCGGGGAACCGGATACTCCAAGCCCCTCCAATCCTTCCAATACAGTGTATTCTGCTTCAAAAATAAATTCTGTTCCGTCCGCTTTCTTCACTTCATCCGTAGTTTGGCTTCCGGCTTCTGTACCGCCACCGCCGCCTCCGCAGGCAGTCATCAATACCATTGCTGCCGCCATAAGCAAAGCTGTTATTACTCTCTTTTTCATTACATCGCTCCTTTTGATTTAGCGAAACAGATGCACCTGCCTACCGCGCTGCATCTGCATCTGTTCCGATTTATTTTTCTTATTATTTATTCCATATGATTATTCAGCAACTATAAGCGGAAGCTCAATAGAAGCCGGTTCATAACCCGTCGCTTCTGCCGTAATCTTAATCGTGTAGTCGCCTGCTGCAGACGGTGTTCCGCCGATAATACCGGTTGCCGCATCAAAGGTCATGCCCTCCGGCAATCCTTCTACCGCATAAGCAATATCAGAATATGCATAGTAGGTATTTAAAACAGCAGTATTCAACGCATCTGAAGTATATGCTTCACCAACCTTGGCATCTGCCAGCGTTATAGCAACATCTTCACCATCAACTTCAACGGTATCTGTATAAATTACCTTCGTGCCCTTGGGAAGCTGTATCGCATTACTGTTTGCAACCATGTACAAAATCTGCTTGGCAGCATCCTGCATACAGTGGATTGTAATATTCTGTTCATCTTTATCCATAGCAAGGATCTCTTCTACATCCAGATATGTGCCGCCTTCAATGCCATAAACCTTGGCATCTAACATCATATTAGCGCCTGCTTTAATCAACTGATATGCATTACAAGCATTGTATATTACGATATCCGTCACAACAGCACCATTGAATCCCCACTCGTCTCGAGTAATCTGGTTCATAACACCATAGCTTGCAGCACACCACGTCTTGCCGATTCTGGTAAAGGATCCCATTGCGAAAGTAGCTTCGCCTTCTTCTACTGCTTTTTGATACCCTTTCAGGTAAACTTCTCTGGCTGTCTGCTCTGTCATCCATGCGGACAGACCATCCATTGCCGTACCGGTTGATATAGGTCCAAAACGATATGTCATAGCACCGCCGCCGTCATTATGGAATGCAAAATGCTTCAGAGTAATATAGCATCCCTTTGTTTTTGCACCCTGAGATACGTTAGCAGCCAGACTTCCTGTCAGGAAAGGATCTTCAGAATAATACTCTGATACTCGGCTGTCAAAAGGGGAACGATGAATGTTCATACCCGGTGCATACCACCCGGTATAGCTGTATACGATTCCGCCCGATACCGTGCTGTTACCCCACAAGCCCTGCTCGCCGATTATTTCTCCCATCTGATAAAGAAGGTCTTCATTAAAGGTAGATGCAATCATAGGTTCCGATCCAAAGTAGTTGAACCTGTCATTTGTATCGGTGTAGTTACCTGTCCATCCCTTAGGGCCATCCGTATCACGTGAATATGGTTTACCGATATACGGTACGCCGACGGAATTGAATCCGCCTACATTGACCAAATCTGCTAATTCCTGTAACGTCAGTTGTTCAACCAATTCCTGATATCTTGCATCGTCTGCGTCTGCGCCGGTCAGATCGGACAAAACGATGGAATATTTATCTGCTGTACGGTTTGCAGCATCTGTCTCATAAACGGGTGTGCCGATTGCCGCCGCATCATAATGAGCGTTGTATGCCGCATCATCATAGTCCCATGTAGCATATTCCTCTTCAGAGATTTCTTTTACAGCCTCAAATCCATCCGGCATTGTTCCTTTAAAATTGCTGCGGGATAAAGCTGTATATCCTTCGCTTGCAAAACCTTCTGTTACATCGTCCAGAGCATTGGTGATTTCCGCACCTGTAACCGCTTCATTGCACAATTCCTTCTGCGCAACAGTGTAATTAAAGCTGGCGTCATTGGCGCTCATACCATAGTGAGCATTGCCTGCAACCTTAACATTGTAAGTACCTGCATCCAAAACGTATGTCTTATCTGTCACATCATCGTATGAAGCCATATCGGAAACATCAATAGAAACCTGTACGACCTCGCTTGCGCCCGGTTCAAGGATACCTGTCTTTGCATAATCTCCGAGAACAACATATGATTTTTCGATTACCGTATCATTACCTGTTTCCTCTGTGCCGTAAGGAGCCGTATAATATAACTGGACAACTTCCTTACCTGCGGCATCGCCGGTATTGGTTACTTTGACGTCAAATGACAGAGTATCCGCTTTGGTCACCGCAGAATCTGCTGCTGCAGAAGGAGTAACTTCCCATGTAAAGTCAGTATAGGAAAGACCATAACCGAAGGGATAGTTTACATTCGTATTCCACCATGCATCCTCCGTGCCTGCTTTGTTTTCTTCATAGCTTCTGGTTTCATAATATCTGTAACCCACATAAATGCCTTCTTCATAACCTACGGACCATGTATTTACCGGTTCGCCGTTTACACTGTACTGGGTATAACCGGTCATTGTGCCGTTGCCGTCTTCACCCTTTGCAGTTTCACTGGTTCTGGTGTTGAAAATCTTGTAAGACGGACTCTGCGTGAAATCCACCGCCCAAGTATCAACCGTTCTGCCGGAAGGATTCACTTCACCGGCAATAACTCTCCCCAGCGCCTCAAATCCGTTGTCGCCGGGCTCGCCGATATTCAGAATCGCATCAACTGCATCATTTTTTTGAATTTGTGCGATTTCAATCGGAGTACAGCTATTTACCAGTACAATAACTTTATCAAAATTTGCAGCTGCATAATCGATCAGATCATACTGCTCATCATCAAGCTGCAGGGAATGAATTCTACCGTCCTTTGCAATCTCACCGGTACCGCGGGAAATGACAACGATAGCCGCATCGCCGTACTCTCCCAGGGATGCTTTCCATTCATTAGTCCCGGAAGCTTTTGCAAAATCATCTGCAACCAGAATATCGGAAGTCTTCTTGGGAACATTCCCTTTGTCATCTGCCTCCGCTCCTTCTATATCCTCTGATGCCCACTGAGCATAGAGGTCAAGGACTGTTTTGTTCAGGGCAAACCCTGCATCTTCCATGCCGGAGATCACGGTAGCCTGCGCAATAGCTGCTCCGCCGGAAGCATCAACGACGTTATGGCTGGCACCTGCATTCGGATTGACTGCCGCGTAACCAAGCATCGTGACTTTTGCGCCGCTTGCAAGCGGAAGTGCATCACCTTCATTCTTGAAAAGGATCATACCCTCTTCAGAAATCTTCACATTTAAATCAAGTCCCGCCTGTAATGCTTCTGCCTTACTTGCATATGCAGACTCATACAGAACAGGCGTTTCCGATGACTCTGTCTGCGTTTCTTCTGAACTCGCAGATGTTTTTGGGGGTTCGGTTGCGCTTTCAGTCTGTCCCGCATTGTTTCCGCAGGCTGTAAGACCAAGTACAAGAGCTCCGGATAACATCAGAGCCATTAATTTTTTTAACTTTTTCTCAATCATTTTTTCCCTCCTTTTTTCTCGCCTATATTTAAATCACTTAGACAATTAAAATATATCACAATTTTTCTTTTTTTGACTTGGTTTACACAAACTGTCCTCTTTTTTTCATAAACTGTTTTTAGATATGTATATTTAACAAATTTGAAGATGCATTTTTGTACAGATTCATCAATCTTATTCTTCTTTTGTTAAAAGGTATCAATATTGTTAATTTAAATCATTTATCCTCTATATTGATACGTACCGCACCGCCATATTTCTTTTTCTCAAACCGCACAATCAGAAAGTCCTTTTGGGAGAAAACAGCCATGTGAATCAGCCTTTTTTCCTTATCGGGAACCTTTTTTTACACTCGATGGCGTTGTCCAAAGTATTTCCAAAAATTGTACAGATATCCCTGATATTTGCGGCTTTCGCACTGATTATCAGTCCATCACTAAAAGTCAAATGAAAACCATTCAGAAAAAAATAAGGGCAAGCGATAAATTACCATACTCCATGAAACAGTTTAGAACCGCTGCAAGCCAAATATTTCAAGGCTTTACAACGGTTCTGAACTTTCTCAACTGTCAAAGATGGGATTTTATTCTTTTGGCGATGGGATCACAACATTAAGCTCGAACCAGTTTCCTTTTTTGTTTATCGTTACCCATCCGCCATATTTTTTTGCTGTATATTTGATACTCTTTATTCCATATCCGTGAAAATCCTTGTTCAACTTCGTAGTGGCCGGAAGATTGTCCTCGATTTCAAGGTCTCCTTCAAAATAGTTTTCAAAACGGAGCACGATAAAATCCTTTTTCGAAACCACCTCCACATGAATGAGCCGTTTCTCTTGTTCCTCAATCTGAATCTCGCATTCAATAGCGTTGTCCAACGAATTACCAAATAACGTACAAATATCCATCACATGCATGAAGTTCAAGAGCTTACCATCTACCACGCAGGTCAATTCAATATTATGTTTCTGGCAGGTAATGCTTTTTCCCGTAAGAATCGTATCCACTACAGAGTTTCCTGTTTTATTCTGTGCCTCATACATCTTGATTTCGCTTTCCATTTCATCCAGGAAAGCCAACCGCTTTGCCGAATCCTCTTCTGCCCGCAGAACCGCTATCTGATGCTTTAAATCGTGATATTTACGATTGACAATATCAATACTCTCTCCCGATTTACGATACAAAGTGTATTGACTCTGCAAAATATTACGCATAGCATCCAAGTCGTATTTTGCCTGCATCTCTCTTCTCAAAATGTGATATGCGTATAAAATAGTGAGACCGCTTAAATCAACCAAGGTACGAATATTAAAAATCTCCCTCGTAATCTGGCTGCTGAAAGGTGTATTAGCATAAACAAAGCTCAAATTGCTCACGAAAAAAACTGTTGCGCCAATCGCAATGACGAAGATCAATTCCTTTACAGTTGTTTTTTCCTGAGAAAGATACATGTGCTTTCTTTCCAAAAAGAAAATCCCTGCATATACCATTGTATAAGTTGCTGCCAAAACGGCCACGCCTAACCATAAACTTAAGTTTTCCGTGCTTTCCACTGCATAATAATACAACTGCCATTCCAAGGAAGCCGCAAACTCCGCCAAAATAAAAGCTCTTATACAATAGTATCCTGCGTTAATCCAGGTTATCTCACAAGAAAAATAAAAGTAAAGAAGCATCAGACCAATCGCAAGAAACATGCCCAAAAGCCAAAAATTTTCAGAAAAATGACCTGCCAGCTCCTGAACTAAACATTGTACAATCAGCGTTGCGCCCATAAGAATTCCCATAAAAATGCCGCTATATCTCTTCTTCAGCATGAGAATATATATGCTGCACGCCGCCCACTCTGCTATTCCAGTGTACAATCTCGGAATCTCCGTAAGGGTTACATGATCCATTACATCGCTCCTCCCAAATAATTCGTCAATTCCTCCATAAATTCTTTTTTCCTTCCCCTGCTGATAGCTATGCTTTCACCGTTAATAATTACACAATCATTCTGTACGCTGTCAACATAAGCCAAGTTCAAGAGACAGCCCTTATTACAACGAAAGAAATCCGAGTCCTTTAATCGCTCTTCCGCCTCTTTCATTGTGGCAAAGGTAACATATTCCTCCGAGCGGGTATGGAAAATTAACCGGTGTCCCTGACTTTCAATGTAACATATATCAGAAACATAAAGTTTAACTGTCCCCCCCTTTACTCCTACCGCAATAAAATTCTTTACCTTTTTGTTAATACGCCCGATAGCCTTATCCAGACTTTGAGAAAATGAAAAATAAGACACCGGTTTTAAAACATAATCCGTAGCATTTACCGTATATCCGTTAATGGCATATTGAGCCATATTTGTTATAAAAATAATAATTACCTCAGGATCACTTTTACGGATAACGGAGGCTGCCGTCATCCCGTCCATGAATCTCATTTCTATATCAAGAAGAATGATATCGTATTCCGCCTTGTAATTCTCAACAATCTCATCCCCATCCGAAAAGGTTACGACACACAACTCCTGACTTCGCTCTCTCTGATACTGCATTAAATATTCTTTTAACTGTTCAATACTTATTGAATCATCATCTACAACAGCAATACGAATCATAGGATTTCTCCTTCCTTTATTTATCAATATTATACAATAAGCTTATAATTTTTCCTATAATAAAAAATATAGGCATTGCCGGTCAATTTCCCCGCAACACCTATTCTCCATATACTTTTTAATTATTAAAACAATGCCATTACTTGCCTGACACATTACAACAACCAATGCTGTATAACATCTTTTGTACTGTAAACAAACTACCATATAATCCTAACCTATACACTAAGCATTTCACAAACTGCATCTTTTATTACACAAACGGGAAAAAATTTACCAAAAAAATTATTTAGAAAGCATTTGAGCTCCTTTTTCCAAGTGGGATGTATTACCTTGTATCCGGCCAATTCCCATTAGACAATCAGGAATATAGCGGGGAGAATCCATTTGGAACAATTACTTCTTTGCCTATAAATCTGACTGCTTTAAAGCTTTGTACCTTAAAACTAATTTTTTCCCCATAAAAACCTCCATAAAAAGACCCGCTTCCCGTGCCGCTTGCGACCCATTGCAGAAATCATGCGTTGCAATTTTCAGATACATCCCGCAGTGCTTATAGCTATACCTTGTCCGCAAGCGGACAAAGTATGTTTATGCACACTCGCTCTGCTCGGCGCAGTATAATATTGTTAAAATATTATACAATAATCCGATGCCTTTTCCCGTCATCCTGAAGCATGACTCTATTCCCCTGAATTGATCTGTCATCCACGGTAATTGCTTCCGTTATCAGTATTCCCTTGCTTCTGCTTTCAACACTAATCTCATAGGAAGAACTCCCGTATTTGTATTCAATGGAAAAGTCACCGAAGCTTGCCGGCGTTGCCGGATCAATGATCAGCTCATTTCCCTCTTTGCGAATACCCAGAAACCAATTTAATAATCCTTGGTACATCCAGCCTGCGGAACCGGTATACCAGCTCCAGCCGCCTCTTCCCGTATAAGGCGGACTTAAGGATATATCCGCCGTCATTACATACGGCTCCTTTTCATACTTAAGCACATCTTTCCTGTTTTGCGTAATGTGAATCGGATTCAATATGGTAAACAAGGTCTCCGCCATGCTGTAATCATGCAGCATCGATGTGGCAATTGCCAGCCAGACCGCCGCATGAGTATACTGACCTCCGTTTTCACGTATGCCGGGGATATAATTTTTAATATAACCCGGATTTTTGTTCGTCTTATTAAAGGGAGGGGCAAGAAGTAAGGAAAGGGCATCCTCTTCCCTTACCAGATAACGCCAGGCCGACTGCATTGCCGCCTCTGTCCGTTCCTTTCCCGCTCCCTTCGATATTACGCTCCACGACTGGCTGATGGAATCTATCCTGCACTCATCGTTTTCCTTCGATCCGAGCTTTGAGCCATCGTCATAAAAAGCCCGAAGGTACCACTCCCCATCCCATGCATTCTCTTCAATGCTTTGAAGCAGGGCTTCCCGCTTCTTCTCCAATTCCCGGCCATAGGCCCCATCACCTTCCTGATGGCACAGAGGAATAAAATCGCTAAGCACAGTATACAAAAACCAGGCCAGCCAGACGCTTTCTCCTTTTTCCTGCATCCCCACCTCATTCATACCGTCATTCCAGTCACCTCCTCCCATAAGAGGAAGTCCGTGTTCTCCGAAACGAGTTCTATCGATGGCTTTTTTGCAATGCTCATAGACACTTTCTATGCGCTCGGAAATCTCCGGTACAAACATGATCTCCTGTTGTTCATCTCTAAGTGCCGGGCCCTTAATATAAGATACTGACTCCTTTAGGATTGACGAGTCTCCGGTACCTCGGATATAGGCAACCGTGCAATAAGGCAACCACAGCAAATCATCGGTTATTCTCGTCCTTACCCCGATTCCCATCGGAGGATGCCACCAATGCTGCACATCCCCTTCTTCAAACTGCCGGCTGCAGGCAATCAGAATTTGCCTGCGTAATATGCCCGGATCTGCAATGAGAAGTGAAAGGGAATCCTGAAGCTGATCCCGGTATCCATATGCTCCTCCGCACTGATAAAAGCCTGCCCTTGCCTGAATACGGCAAGACACCGTCTGATAGAGCAGCCAGCCGTTAACAAGGATATCCACCGCCCTATCCTTCGTCTTTACCTGAACCGTCCCTAATAATCCATCCCAGTGGGCTTTCACCCTGTCAAACTCTTTTTCAGCGGCAGCACACGCTCGATACTTATCTTTCATTTTATATATCTCGTTAAGACTTTTACTCTGTCCCAGTCCGAATAGTACCTCCTTGCACTCCTGCGGCTGCATTACAACGGATATCTGAATCGCTCCACAGGGGTCAAAGCATACACCCGTATTGCAGGATAACTTTACTTCCGCTCCCCGCGGAGCTCGGATGCTGCTCCCGTGCCCCAGAAACTCCTGTCTGTCTCCGGTATAGCCGACTACTGTTTCACTGGAAAACAGGTAGGAATAAATGTTTTGAAAGTTCATGGCATAAATGTTCTTTGCGTATAAGCATTCATTCTCATTATCATAGGAGGTCAGAATGTAGGGGCTGGTATGCTCCCTCACCGTCCCCATGACCCATTCCACATAATAGGTCAAGCTCAGGTATTTCACTTTATCCGAACGGTTCGTGAGCTTGAGATTCCAAAGCTTCAACGACTCATCCAAAGGGGTAAAAACCGTCAGTTCCTGACCGATAAGCGCCTCCTCATGAAGGAATCTGCTGTATCCGAAACCATGCCTTACCCGGTATATACCCCGGTCGGACCTTCCAAGGGACATAGGTGTCATTACCTCACCGGTCATTTCATCCAGAATATAGATTGCTTCAGAGGCTCTGTCACTTACGGGATCGTTGGACCAGGGCGTAATCTTATTTTCCCTGCTGTTGATACTCCAGGTGAAGCCGGCCCCCGACTCAGATATTTGGAATCCAAAGCTCTCATTCGAAATAACATTAATCCAGGGAACCGGCGGTCTGTTATTACCCTCCAGCAGAATTTCATATTCTCTGCCTTCATTGGCAAACCCCCCGAATCCATTAAAAAACTCGTGATTTTGCGTTTCTTCTTCCTGTGCCGTCTGTGCATATGCTTTGTCCAAAGCCTCTTCCTCCTTAACGCCTAATATTCTTCGAGCAACTCATACAGATTCTCTTTACCATTGGTAAAATAAATCCCGGTTCTCTCCGGAAATACAACCTGTGCTACCGTATACAGCAAGTCGATTTCCGCCGGTTTCATCTCATACGTATGCAGGGTGAAAAAGCTTGGCTTCTCGCTTCCCGAATCATAAATTCGAAGAGAGCTGGTCATATCGTTTATTAATTCATCCACTTCCTGAAGATAACCATGCTTGGAATCAATCAGGATAACCAGGTCTACCATAACGTGGTTGGTTCTAAGATATTCGTAAGCCTTTAATACATCCTTCACAATCCTTTCCGCTTCCATAGACCGGACCATTAGAAGCAGAATAGGATTATCGCCGGATATGCCGAATTTCCATAAGGAACTCTGATTCAAAAAGTTTCGTCTTATATTTTCATTCGGCCCTCTGTAAATACTTGCGGGATAGAAAATCGGACTGATCAGATCCTGAAAAGCATTCAGCTGGTTTCTGGTAATCTCCAGATACTTTAACTCCAGATTCTTTTGAAGCCTAAATTTTTCCAAAATATCATCGATCCTATAACTTACATTCAATTCCCCTGCTATTTTTATTGCTTCCTCCTTACTGCCGCATACTCCGGTAATGAAAGAAATACAGACAGATTCCCCTGCTCCTATGCTAAGCTGCGCCCGCAGGCTCATAATCGGATCATTACAAAAACCTGAATTATTGAAAAAAGCGACGCTGTTCACCACGCAGTCAGGATTCTCCAGCGTATTGTTTCTTCCAATAAATCGTTTTCTGTCATTTTCATATTCTATTTTCTTACACAGTGCCGTTCCCGTTCTTATCATATGCATCACGTAAGAACTATCATTTTTCTTCTTCCTCCGCCTTTTGGCAAGAAATATCTCCTGCTCTTCCAGATATTCACTTTCCAGAAAGAGCTTGTTAAATGCGGGATGGCTTAATTCCGCCAAATGAGTATCATCCACCACTTCCAAATAGCTGGTCACTTCCAGTTGTTTTTCTTCATTCCCGTGATTGGTAAATGTAATCTTACGTATCTCAAGATTACGATCCGCATCCAGACTGACGATCATGTCTGATGAAATATCTCCGTCCTTGCGCTTAAATTCCACCTGATGAGGACAAAAAACTACCTGATAGCTCTCCGGTTCCGTTCTTGTAGGGTGATAGGCAGCGCTCCAAAGCTTCCCCTGCTTCATGTCCTTAATATAAATATAATTACCTGTATTCTCATAAATATCCGGTCGAAAACGGTAAAGCATCCGGTCCTCATATTTACTGAAGCCGTCTCCATCCGATGTTATCATCAGTGAATACTTACCGTTTGACAAATAATTTACAACCGGTGCATTCACGCCTGCACTTCCTATCGTTCTGCTGCTGTATATACTTTCTTTAAAAAGAGACTTCCCGATTTTTATTGTATATCCCTGTCTGGCAATGGAAATCAAATAGGACTGACGCTTCTCTTCCAGTAATACTTCCGAGGCCTTTATTATCATCTCCGCATGGAACCGCTCTCTAAGGATACCCTCATTCAGATAATTATTGATTGCAGCCAGATTCATCCCTTGATGATGTGCCATATAGGATTTTACAATACAGTAAGGCGTCATCTCCATGGAATTCGGCACATCGAAATCAACGGACTCATAGAAACCGTAAACGCCGAAGGCACCTAATTCTTTCAGCCTCCTTAAATTACTCATGCATTCCTCTTGTGCAATATCCAGAGCCAGCATTGTCGCATATGGGGTGGCCACCATGGAATTCTTACGGACCGGCTGAAGCCTTATCTTTGGAACACCAAAGGCTTTGTACTGATAGTTAGAGTTTAGGTCAAAACGATAATACTGGGATTCCGATATCCCCCATGGTATCCGGGCCTCCTTCGCATACTTCATCTGCTGGAGTACCGCTGCCCTGGAAGTTTGCGCGTAGACAGAGCCTTCATATTCTTTGAATACGAGATTAGGCATCAGATATTCGAACATCGTGCCGCTCCAGGATACGAAGCATGGAATACCTCCTACGATAGTCAGAGGCCTTCCCAATTTATACCAATGCTTTAACGGCACTTTTCCCAGGGATATTGCAAGAAGGCTTGTGAGTGCCGATTCCGATGCCATCAGATCATAGCATCCATCATCCAGCATGTTCGAGGATACATGATATCCGATATGGAATAACATTCTCTTTTCATTAAATAAGAAGTGGAAATCTGCCTCTTCCAAAAAGCCGTCTATTTTATCGCATATCACTTTGATACGCCTGATCATGCCGTTTGCGAATTCATTGCCCTCCGCTGCGATAAGACGAAGCGTAGGATAAGAAGAAAAGTTCTCTTCCTTCAGTCCTAAATCAGACGCTTCATTAATAATGCTGTCAATGAGATTCATCAATTGCCTGGTCTGGCGATAGTGCGCAGATGGCCTAAGCTCTCTGATACTTAAGTTTTCGCGAATCTCCGCAATATCTTCTATTAACTCACCTATTTTTGTATACTCAGGCTTAAGCCCGTTTCCGGCAGGATTGCCTGTCCTCATCTGCATTTCTTCGTTGCTGTTCTTAAGCAGGGACCTGAGTTCATATATAAAATTATCCGGAAATACAGGCTTGTCAATCTGCTCCAAAAGTCCATTTTTCAGAGCGACCAGATGCCCTAGAAAGTTACCGCTGTCTACGGTCGATATATAGGCAGGAGCCAGCACCTCTAATGTCTTGATATGATACCAGTTGTAGAGATGTCCCTTATATTTCAACATTTTCTGAACCGTTTCCATTAGCTTTTCCACGGCTTCAACCGTAGCGCTAAAAGTTTCAAACCCGAAATCTCTGGCGGACAGAATTGCCAGAAACTGAAGTCCGATATTAGTCGGGGATGTTTTATCGCTTATTTTTCTAACTACCGAAGTCTGGTAATTATCCGGACAAAGCCAGTTATTTTCCTTTGTAGAAAATTCCTTGAAAAACTGCCAGGTTCTGCGTGCGGTTTCTAAAAGCAGCTCGACATCCTGCGCTTTGTCCCTCGCAGGAAGAGTCTTCTCCGGCTGACTGATCCGGTATGCGATTTCAAATGCAAGGCTCCAATCAGCAATTACAATTGCTGCCAGAATGATTCCTGCCGGGTTCAAATATCCCATAAATAAAATTATTGCAAGCAGGAACGCCGGAAGAAAGGAGCTCCACATAGTAAGGAAGTATCCTTTTCGAGTATTGACAATGGAAGCATCCACTGCTTCCGCCGTATTCCAGCGCAGCAGATTCTTTTTACTTATAAAGATCCGATACAATGTTCTGACGATAGCATCCGATGCTACGTAAGCGCGGTAAGGGGTAATGGTAAACTCCAAAAATGCCCTTTTAAGCATCGTGGCAATTTCTTTAAAGAAGCTCTTATAAACAAGCACAAGTTTCGGCCGTAACAGCTTCTGAACAAGCACTGAAAACAACAAAAGTACCAGAGCAAATATATCATTAAAGAAAACAAGGGGTAACCAAAGATAATATGCGTTTGGCACCCATGCCAGATTCAACAGTACAAGCAACGTCTTACTTAAGGGAACCAGACTTCTTCTCAGGTTGTCAAAGACTTTCCACTTTGACAATGCCTGCAAATTCTTCCCGTCCTTCGTCCTCTTCATGAACAGCCAAGGCAGCAACTGCCAGTCCCCGCGCAGCCACCGGTGTTCCCTTTGGGTAAAGGATAAAACGCTGCCGGGAAAAGTATCCATAATCTTGGCCGTGCTGGAAAAAGCTGTCCGCGCATAGCAGCTCTCAAAAAGGTCATGACTGAGAATCCGGTTTTCCGGCACCTTATTTTGAAGCACCTTCTGGAAAGCCTTAATATCATAGATGCCTTTTCCTATATAGATTCCTTCGTCCCAAATATCCTGATAGATATCCGATATCACACTCCCATAATGAGCGAGGCCCGATTCTCCTCCGAAGATTTTCGTAAACCTGCTGCCGTTCTTATCCACAATATGATTTCTTACGGAAGGCTGGATGATGACATAGCCCTCTTTCACCTTTTGCCCCGCCAAATCCAGAATTGGTTTATTCAGAGGATGATCGATGAGCCCTACCAGTCTCGAAGCATTATCATGAATCAGGTTTGTATCTGCATCCAATGTAATGACATACCGGAAGGTAGTAAGAAGCTTTTCATCGCAGTAAATAGCGGAAAAAGAGGTATTCTCTCTTTCCATCCCATTTAAAAGACTGTTGAATTCTTCCAGCTTCCCTCTCTTACGCTCCCATCCCATATAACAATTCTCCGCCTTATTCCATTTGCGGCGGCGCAGGAACAGCGAAAAACGCTGATGCTCTGACGGATATAGCTCATTCAGTTCATTCATACGCGAGACAAGAGCACTTTCAATCACCCCATCCTTTGGCGTAGACTGGTCCGGGGAATCCTCGAAATCAAGCATCAATGCAAAATAAAGATTGGACTGCCTGTTTGCCAGATAATGTTTTTGAAGACGGTCCATATACTGAAGCCCTTGTTCCTTAGATGAAACGATAACCGGCATGACCACAAAGGTTCTCGCTTCCTCCGGTATTTCCTCATGATAATCCAGATAAGGGAGCTTCTTAGCCTTGATACTTCTTGTAAATATAAAATTTGTAATCTCTATGGAAATGCCCATCAGAAGCGGCATTGACGCCAAAAGGATAATTGCATTGCGGCTGGTATTCTGCAGCCCGCCAAGGGTCCGGAACGTATAGAGCAGGAAGACACTCAGCCCCGGAATTATGAGAAAAAGTGCAAGAAAATAAAGAAGGCCTTTTATATTCATCCTTTTCTTAATACTTTCCGGAGCAGGCTTTCCTAATGCCTTTGCCTTCAAAACCGGATAACCGTTTCCCAAAAGATAGGCCCCTACATGATGAGAACAATGCAGGTCATCCCTTCCCTCTGCGGCCAGTTCCAAACAGTTCTTCGCTACCTCCTCTTCTCTCAGCCGGTGACGAAGCGCCAATTTAACGATGACCTCACGGTACATGCCCTTGGCTTGTGCTTCCATCTTTGCATAGACACCATCCGGATCCTGTGACAAAATTTGCTCCAGGCAGGAATGTTCCTCAAAGAACTTTTCTTCATCCATTTCATTGATGTCTCGCAGGCTGACGATTAAAGTTCTGATATTTGTCTCAAGAAACGATTCAATCTTTCCTTCTTCCAGAAAGATTCCTGAGGCCTTCACCTGTCTTTCCATGGAAGTAAAATGATATTCCAGATATCTTTGAATGGATGCCTCATCGAAAGACATGTTCTTCAGCAAGTATATTACATGGGCATGAAACGAGTAATTCAGCTTTAAACTATCCTTTATTTTGCAAAGCAGTGCAGATATACTGACCGGTCCTTGCTTATTTGCGAGCTTATCCCAAAGAAAGTCTTCCGCTTTTGATTTTACATCGATAATATCAAGAATTTCATCCGAGATATCGAGGATTTCTTCAAGAATGCAAAAACCGAGCATCTCCGGTAAGACCCATATTTCCTTATCCGTCAGCAACACCTTTTGCTGATAAGCCTTAAGCATCAGGCTAATATTTTCTTCACTTAAATGCCCGCCGGAAAGAGCTACCATCTTTTTTGCTACAACATAAACACGGGGAAAGTTACAGTTTTCCTTTCCCTTCAGAACCGGTAATACGGCATAGCTCGTTCCTGAGGTGCGCACTTTTTTAATCTCCCGGTACAACATCTGGAAATTGTCAAAGAGCCAGCGCGCTGCCGGAATCAGGGAAATCATATCACCCGATACGGCAGAGATGTTATCTCTGATTATATTTAGTTTTATATATGCAGCCTGATTATAGTCGCTAAGAACAAAGCTATATCTGGTCAGCTTGACCTGACTATGGCTTTCTGCCAGAATAAGCATCTGCTTTTCCCACTCACTCGGACCGGATTTCTCTTCCTCTTTTAGGGAATTTACCGGGAAATGTACTTTCTTCCCCCAATATTTGAGCCGATAATATAACATTAATAGAACAAAACCAAATAATGCAATCACCAGCAATAAAACGACCAGCATAAACGGTGAATTTATATAAAAAATAATTCCTTTGAATAAATCCTGCAATTGAAGTTCCTCCTTATTTAAGAAATCCTTCAAACATAATGACATCTCTTCACAGACAACCTGCTTATTTTTCAAGAACCAAAATGTGCTTCGCATCCTATTGCAGCCAGGCACTCCGGCAACATAGCTTTTGCTTGGGAGCGCGTAGCTGCGCATCGTTTGCCCTGAGGGCGGCACGAGTGTTTTTCACTCGTATTTATATCATAGGAAGACAGTACTTTCACACGTTAAAACAACAAGGTTTTTTCTACGATATAAAAATAGCACAATACTGTATTATTGCACTTTTTATCTTTTTTATTAATTACCTGCCAAATTTATATTATTTATACAGACCCCTTCCCGTTTTTCCATAAATCAGCAAAAGGGGAAACGGTTAACTTTTTTGTTCTTGGACAAAACAAAAGTGTGCTTCATACACTCTCATCGCCAAGGGCTTCAGCAGCACAGCTTTTATTCCGCGCGCGTAGCTGCGCATCCATCTTTATGTAATAGGCGTATTTTCCTGTTACATAAAAAGAGCCTGCCTCCTTGAATAGAGACAGGCTCTTTCTGTTTTTTAACGGCCGATTCCCCGTATCCCATCGGCATTGAAATAATACTCCACGCTGTCAACGGTCTGCGTTCCGGTGAGTGGCTTTCCGTCTTTGTAATACAACCACTGTCCGGCATCGTTCAATGCCCAGCCCTGAGCGGTGGAAGGATCGATGGTCAGCTTGATGTAGCGATGCAGCATAATCGAAACCTCGGCACGTGTGGCATGATCTTTGGGATTAAACTTATTTCCGTTGCCGCTCATCATGATACCTGCCTGCTGCATAGCCGTTACCGCGGTTTTGTACATGCTTCCGATACTGGAAGCATCCGCATAATTGACCGCATCACGGGTCACAGGAAGGGTATAGCCGGTGGCTTTGGCGTAGTTTTGCAGAATCAGGGATATTTCCTCACGGGTAATTGCTCTGTCAGGTGCGAACTGCTGATTACCGATACCCTGAATGATACCGTTCTTGTATGCCCATTCGATATAAGGGTGAAAATCACTGTCTGCCTTCACATCCGTGAAAGTATTCGTGGCGTAAAGCTTTGTATCTACGCCAGCCAATCTGCCCAGAGCTGTTACAAGCATTCCGCGTGTCATGGCGGTATCCGGGAAAAAGGTCATATCAAAGGTGCCGGTAATAAGCCCTCTTCCTGCCACATAGTCAATAGAATCCTTCGCCCAATGACTGCCGGTATCGACAAACTTCTGTAACGGAGCCGTGTAGCCAACACCATAAACTGAGAGGTGTCCGGTTGGAATAAGTACCGCTCCTGCGTTAGCATCATAGGCTGACCCCTCAATCCGGGTGACTTTCCCCGTTGCATCCATATATACGCCATAGAGGCAGCCCACAGCTTCATTTTTACCAGGCTTATAAGGGATGGCAATCGTTACGATTCCGCCGTTAAAAGTTGAAATTGCGGTTGCCTTGCCATCCTTGGGGTAGCTGACCGTGATGTCGTACAGAGGTCGTGTACCTGCCATGGCCTTTGAGGAAGAGGAAAACTTCGTCTTGGGGGCAATCGTAATGCTGATGCTGCCATTACTCTGTTTCATGACTTCCGTCAGCGCCTTTTGGTCAAGATTCATCCTTATGAAAGAACCATTAATCTCAAAGCTGCTTACACCGGCGCTCACAAGACTGTTCAGGGAGCTGCTGGTCAGCATGACTGACAACGCGGTTGCTCCCCTGGGTATTGTTACATTGAGTTCCACAGAGATACCATTTGCTGCTTTTCCCTGCCTTTTCGCTTCTTCCTGTGCCTTGGCAATGGCATCCGTAACGGATTTATCCGGAATGGCCGCACTGGCTGTACCGCTTACTCCGGCTGTTGTCACTACGGAAGCCGAGGCTGTAACAGGCTGGTTAGGTTTCTTCCCTGATGATGTGACGGTGTTTTTGGTGGCACTGCCATCAGAAGAGGAATTGCCGCCGGAAGATGGGCTGTTGCCGGAAGAAGAATCGTCACCGCTGCTGCCTTCATTCCCGGATTGCTTTGTAAAGGTCACCGAAAGCACCTCGCTGTCCGCCATACCCGTTTTCACCGCAATCGCCTTTACAGTCATTGTTTGAACGAGGCGGAAAGATGCCGTGTAAAGAGTGCTGCCTATTGTCGGCATGCTGCCGTCCGTGGTGTAATAAATCTCCGCATCCTCCGTTTGGCTGAAAAGTGTTATGCTTTGGCTGCCGGCAAATGTGCCGCCGTTTGGCGATGCCGCAGGCGTTTTCACTCTGAATACAGGCAAAGCGGCACTATTGCTGACAGCGGCGCTGGCATTATAGCCCGGTCTTGCCGCCATGCGCTTGTAGCCGGTGACGGTTTCTCCGGGCATACAGCCTGTTTTGGTATACGTACTGCTCCAACTCGTACCGTCAAAGCTGTATTCTGCTCCGGCCGTCTCGGGAATGGTCACTGTGTAACTCGTATCGTTTATGCCCTCATAAATCAATGTAAATATATCCGGTGCTGTCTGATTCTTATTTGCAGTGTTGATGCTCAGGCTGTTGGTTGAAGATACGCTATGGGTATCCGTTTCTGCAAGACGAATGGACAGGGTCACATTTTCCGAATGATTTGAGGTATAGGTACGTGCACTGCTGAAACTGCTGCCGTTAAAGCTGTATTCTGCGCCCGGGACTTCCGTAATCGTAATGGTTTTAGGGAAGTCGCCTTCGCTGACAACATAGTTAAGCGCCGGGACAGGGCGGTCGTTCAGCCTGGCAAAGCTGATCAAGCCTGTATCGCCCGCCTCGCCCGCCTTTTGGATTGCCGTTTCCCTGACACGGACATAGAAGGTATGGCTGGAAAGAGGTGCAATACCGGTAAACACATTGTTGTCCTGCCATATGCCGCTGTCCAATTTATATTCCGCACCGGTAATGGCGTTTATCGTATAGGTAAAGGTACTGCCGTTACCGGTATAACTGCCTGTCACAACAGGCGCTGTACTGCCGTCCGCCTTTTCTACAACTGCGGTAGCGGCAGAGGTTATATTTCCTTCACAGTTGGCAGACGTCACCGCGACGGTAATGGTTTTGCCTATGTCGCCGGAGGAAAGGATATAGCTCTCGCTGTTCGCTCCGGCAATCGCGCCCCCGTTTCTCTTCCACTGATAGGACAGCTCGCCCAAATCAGGAATTGCCGGGGTTGTATTCAGCCCTGTTGTGCCCGCAAGCAGCAGTGCACCGTATTTAGGGGTTCCACCGACGGTCACCGTTCCTGACAATGTTGCTTTGTGTGTTTTTACAATGAACGGCAGACTGGCAGGCGACGGTTCTTTGGTCGTGGTACCCTTGAGTCGCATGTAAAAGGTATATTCCGTATCTGGATCGAGGCTGTCAAACGTATTGCTGGTTTGCCAGGTGCCGCCGTCCTCCAAATATTCCATGCCTAATACGGGATTTAATGTGATTGTATCTGCCGTTTTGTTATAAAGAGCCGGCGCGGCCGGAGCCGCTTGCTGTTGCTTTGCTACCGGGCCTGATCCTGTGGAGGTTATAGTTCCTTCACAGTTTGCAGTTGTCACGGCTACCGTAATCGTTTCTCCGATATCGGCAGCATCCAGCGTATAGAGCGCATTATTTGCGCCTGTGATATCCGTACCGCTGCGTTTCCATTGATAAGAAAGTACACCCAGATTTGAAGCTCCTATTTCCGGCACAGATGTCAAAGCAGACGTATTCACAGAAAGTTCTTCACCGTATTTCGGTGTCCCGGCGATTGTTACCGTTCCGGATAAAGCGGCTTTATTTGTGATGACTGTCAGCCCTTCGCTGATTGGAGATTCCGCATGGGTTACTGTTTCCGGATACTGCGCATAGAACGTGTAGCTCGTGTTAGGCGAAAGACCTGTAAAAGAAGGACTGTTCTGCCAAGTTCCCTCTGTACCCAGGCGATATCTGGCATCCGTACCCCCACTCGTCATAGTTTGCAAGGTTACGCTGGATACCGTTTTCTCCACCAGTATCGGTTTACCCGGAACTGGTGAAAGGTATTTTACCGTAATAAGCTGATTAACTGTTTTGCCATTTACCGTGATGGTAACGGTGGAAGTACCCCCGGAAAGAGTATCTCCGTTTGCCGGATTAGTGATGATTCCCTTTGCCCCGAAATCAGCGAGGGCTACATCCTCCGTGTTGCCGTCACTTTTCATCAAAGTTACCACGAGGCCATTGAGATTAAGAATATCCCCTTCCTTGTAGGTGAGTATGGCGGGAGAAGTCTTGATTGCTATAGAACTCACCGGTGACGGATTGACAGTCAGCGTAAAGTTCAGGGTCCCTTTCTTACCGGAAGGATGAGAAGCCTCCAATGTAACAGGATAGGTTCCTACAGTAAGCCCTTCGGCTATGTCCAGTTTTTTCGTCGTATCATTCCATGTTATTTTGGCATTACCTGCCTTGACAGGCACACCGATAGGCTCAGTGCCCGTAATAGTATACATACCGGTTGAGGTAGCAGCGTACCCTTCTTCTAAAGTCATGCTGGTGGGCCCGGTAATCGTCGGCACCGTCGCTTCACTCAAGACTGTTATTTTTGCCCTATCGGAATATGCCCAGATGCTGCCTCCCTTAATGCTGACCTTGCAGAAATAGTAATGGTCCCCTGCTGCCAGAGACGCCGGAAGCGTAAAGCTGGCGTTGGTCTCACCGCTAAGCACATCCGGGCTGCCATATCCGTCATTAACCGTATGGTACCACTGATAGCTGAGAGTTTCTTCCGGAGCGGACACAGCTGCCACCGATAAGGAGCCGCTGACATAGCCGGCTGCCAGTGTGGTCGCCTTCGGCTGCTTCGCAAAAGCAATACCGTTTCTGAGAACCGGCTGGTAAGCTGCCTTATTGCCTGCCTCATCCTGAACTACCACATTAAAGTAATAAGTGGTACCGGCGCCCGGCCATGTCGCAGAATAGCTGTCGGTATCTGATGTTCCTCCGTAATTTTGCAGCGTTCCATTGTTCTCACAGTCCTGTACCGCACTAATATCGTTTGCTGTGGAGCGGTAAACGTAATATTTCAGGCCTGTTTGGCTCGATACACTATCCGTTGCTTTCGTCCAGCTCACCAGTATCCTTTCAGGAGAGAAAAAGTTTGACGCAACTTGAAGCGTCCCCACTGCTCCCGGAACAGGAGCAGTTGTATCCGCTACTGCGGACACGTTCACCCTTGCCGCATTGGAACGGGCCGAGGATGTTCCTGCTCTGACCTCACAGAAATAGTAATAGGTTCCCGCCGAAAGAGTTACCGGTATGGTAAAGCTGCTGCTATTTGCTCCTGAAATTGCTGTACCGCCGGAATTAGAATCCGTTGTGTTTTGATACCACTGATAGCTTAAGGATCCGGACGGCGTTACTTCAGCCACTACCGAAAGCATACCGGAAATGCTGCCCGCGATGGCATTGGTAATAGAAGCAGGATGTTCTGTGATGCTGATAATTGCTGAAGGTGCCGCCGCGCCAAATACTTGCAGCGAAGGCAGACTCCCTTCCGAAATATTCCATATGGCGGCATCCCAATTCAGAACAGCACTTCCCCATGTTGCCGCCGTAAGCCACTCTGCACCGGACTTAGGTACTCCGTCCTTATCGTCGGCGCTTCCGCCCGCAACGGCCGAACCATTTACCAGCATAGTGCTGGAAGCATAATTATTGGCTGATACTGCCGCACTGTTTTTTTCACCGAATATCCTGCCGGAATTGGCCCCTGAGCCCATGATAGTACCATTCAGTGCCGCACAGCCGCGAATGCCGGCACTGCTGCCCATGTTTCCCGCAATCCCGCCGGCTCTATTGCTGCCAGATGCTACCGCAGTAATATTCCCTGTGGCATAACAATTTTCTACGGAAGTATTCAGTGCTCCGGCAATACCACCGATATACGATTGACCGGAAACATTTACGGTACTGACGCAATTTTTAACAGTCCCGCCTGACGCATAACCGGTAATCCCACCTATTCTGAGTCCTCCACTGACAGAAATCATACCGCTGACATAACAGTTCCCGATGGTGCCGCTTGCCAGATTAGCCACAATTCCGCCGGTAATATGATTCTCACTAAGCTGGATGGATATTTCCTCAAGCCGTAAATTTTTAACTGTACCATTTACAACAGAACTAAACAAGCCGCAGGAGTATCCGGATTCTGCCCCCGAAATTTCCAACCCCCTAATCGTTTTTCCATTGCCGTCAAAAGTACCGCTGAAGGAAGGATTATTGCCTATAGCCACCCATCCGTTTCCGCTTTGATAAGCTGACAGATCGATATCATTGGTTAGCTTGATACTTTTACCTGAAAAGTTATCTACTCCTGATGAGTCCGCATTTGTTAACAGCAGTGCCAGCCCTGCAAGCTGGTCAGCAGTGCTGATTTCAAATGTTGAGGCACTTGTATTATACCAGCTCGTATCCGGCGTTCCCGCCGCCATAATCCCTCGCAGCATCATTGGCGCTGTAACCGGAAGAGATTGCACCTCGGACAGCATGCCTTTTTCATTTTCCACCGTAAGATATGCGGTGTACTGCTTTTGGGCATCCAATTCTCCGGTAACAGAGACCGTGATTGCTGATTCTGCGAGGATAGCACCGTTTTCCTTTACTGCTGCCTCATCAGGGGCTTTCACGGTCTGTGCATCAGGTGCATCTGCTTGTTCCTCGTCGATCAGACAATAATAGGTCCCGTCCTGATCGGATTCGAAGATTAGCTCTGCGCCATCTGACGTAAGCTGCGCCGCAAGCAAAGAAACCACAGGCGTAGCTTGTTCGCCCATGTCTGTGGTGAAATTCTCGGATACGATGTTGTCTTCCGGCCTGCCTTCTATTACCGCTATACCATACACGGTATATGCCGTGTTACGCATAAGATTCCGGGTATCAATCACTGCCGGCAAGCCCGCAGTTATCTTCACTGATTCAGATACTTTCAGAGTATCCGCGTCCGGTTTATTCTTTGCTGTTTCCTGTATGAGATAATATACTGTACCATCCTGATCGGAGGTAAACTCAATCGTTGTGCCGCTGTCTGTAATGGCACTTACACCAATCGTAAGTACAGGCGAAGCACTGCTGTCTGTACTTGCACTTTCACCAGCGGCAGGTGCCGGCTCCCCACTGCTGTCCGCGCTTGAGCTTCCATCAGCCGCAGGTGCCGGCTCCCCATTGCTGTCCGCGCTTGGGCTTTCACCAGACAAAGGTGTCAGCCCTCCGCCGCTGTCTGCACTTAGGCTTTCACCAACCGCTGATACCGGCCCTCCACCGCTGTCCGTGCCTGCGCTTTCCCCTTCCACCGCGAACACGTTCGCGGGAAGGGTATTCAATACCAGCAGAACGGCCATGCAAAGAAAAGCCACTTTTTTCACCTTTTTAATAACTCGATTCATTTCTTCATCCCCTCTGCTCCCTTCCTGCTCTGCAGGAAAAGACGTCTGCTTTTAATACCGCGACGGATAATACCCATTGATGCAGATAATATAATTCATTGCCAGATACGGCTGAACATTTGCATGCGGTGCATTTTGTCCTTCATTTCCGGTCGGTGATAATGTTGTGTTTGCTCCTGCCTTATAAATATTTAATGCTTCGAACGAATTATCTGTCACTTTTGCCATAACGGTATTTGCTCCGGGAACGTTCGTTGATCCGTCTTCTGTACTTGCCGGGATTGGATGCGAATGTATCGGCAACTGATTCGTCGTAAGTGTAACCGTTTCTGCACCTCCCGTTTGCCCCGTGATATAACTAGATGTTCCGGCACTCTGTCCTGCCCCCACAATAACCCTTCCCGAAAGATTAGGGAGCATGAATGTAGTTCTGCCGTCACCGCCGTATTTGTTCCCGATAAGGGAATAAAGCGCCTGATATTGATTAATGTTTAAAGTCTGCCCTTTGCAAAAAAGCCAGCCTACCGGTTCAAAATCTATCGGCCATGCTAAAATTGTTCCAATAAATGCTTCCATATTCATTTCTCCTTTACATAGTTGAAATTTTCAGTTTCAGATTATCCAAATCGCTGAAAACCTGATTTGGACACACTCGTGAAACGGGTTACCTCTTTTTCTTCCATGCCGTACTCCGGCTGTTCTTCCGGCGGCACATCAGGCTGCAACACAAGCTCTTGACCACCGCAAGATAACTGTTTTTTTCTACCGCGATATAACCGACGATCCATTCAAGGGGTCTGACCCGGCTTCCTCTCGGAAGGATAGGGATATTACTGCCGTTTTCCGTAATCAGAATATCGCCCTGCGCCGGTGCACGGGCAAAGCCCCCTATTTCTCCGATTACATTGAAGTTTTTATCCCGGTACTGTTCCGACATTTCTTTTCGGGTTACATATCGGATAACGCATCCACTACGCGGCTCTACGAATATTCCGCTCCGTCCTGTTTGCGGAACTATCCGGTAAATCATTTCCTTCACCTCCGATCACAAGAATCAGTATACATTCTGATTTTGCTTCCTGCGGCCAATGGCGAACTTGACATCTCTAATGACGAAATTGGCAAAAAAAGCACCCTGCCGAAGAATCCGGCAGGGTTTACTGGTATGGTATATTTTAAATTTGCCATGCAATGAGCAATCATTTCGTTTTATGCCCATTTACAGCCGCTCTTCCTCCATACGGGAAAACAGGTATGCATAATACTGCTCTTTTACGTTCTTACAATATTTCCGTGAAATGCTGATCATCACCGGCCCCGTCCGCATATAATTCTCTTTCATTTCCGTTACCTGAAGCAGATTGATCAGAAAGCTTTGGTGACAGCGGATAAAGAATTGCCCCGGCAGTTCGTTCAGTATTGTCTCCAGCTTGCCATAACACTGCAGGGTATTTCCTGCGGAGAAATGAAATAAAAGAAGCTTGTCCCTACTTTCAATATAAAGAATATCGCGACAGTCCACATTATGTACAGAGCCCTTGTATCGAATGCTGATTTTGTACCCGCTTTCTTTCCGGATTTCACCGAGTGCACGATCTAATACTGTATACAAACGTCCCTGATCGAAAGGCTTTTCCAGATAATTGTAGGCGAATACCTCATATGCCTGCGAGTAATGTTCCCTGCTGGAGGAAAGAAATATAATCTTGAGGTTCTCCTTTTTGCTGCGTATCTCCTGCGCTGTCTTAATCCCATCCATTTCAGGCATGTAAATATCCAGAAATAAAATATCTGCTGAAAAGCTATCCTCCTTTAACTCATCCACCAGCGTTTTTCCACTGGTAAAGGAAGTGATTTCAAATAAAGGATCATAGGCATAGAGAGCTCTTGACAATCGCACGATATCTTCCGCCCTATCATCACAAATCGCTATTTGAACCGCCATACCTCCACCCCCCTAATACATAACAATTGATATAATTATACCATATTCTTGAATGATTTCCAGATAATTCTTCCATGAAATTCTTCCTTGAGGTCCATTACTATCTGATAAAACAGGAGATTAAGCAGTTAAATATATTTAACGTAACAAATTTGAATTGACAAATTAATCCAACAAAAGTATTATTGACTTAATATAAAGTCAATAATATTGGGAGGAATTAATATGCCGCGCAATTCGGAAAAAAATGCCCTTGTGCGAGAGGCCAGAAGAAAACAAATACTTGACGCTGCTCTTACTGTCTACATCCGTTTCGGATACCACGGAACAGATATGGATACTGTCGCCGAACAGGCACAGCTTGCAAAAGGTTTGCTTTATTATTACTACAAGACAAAAAAAGAACTGTTTGTAGAATTATACACATGGATGTACGAAGAATCCTATTCGTTCTCTGCCGCCCTATTAGACAATGTTGAAAGGCGAAATTCAATTGAGCAGCTTATGTACTATACTTACGGCATGTTCGGAGTAAACCGGTCCGACCTGCGATTTATGCAGTTTAGTATGCGTGTACCTTTTGATGCCTATGCCATATTCGGGCCTGAAAAGTGGGAAGAGGGCGCACAGAAATCGGATATGCACAGAAAGGCTCTGACAACTATAATAGAAAAAGGTATGGAACAGGGCTTAATTCCCAAAACAAATCCAGGCAGCGCTGCCAATAGTTTTTGGTCCGTTTTTGTTGCAAATGTCTTTGAGTATTCGAAATTGATGACCGGAAATGAAGTTCCACATAAAAGTGATATTCAAACTTTTAAAAATGTCATTCAGTTTTGCTTTCAAGGGCTGGGAGTAGAATATGCCATCTGGAACGCTTGTTTAGAAAAGGTGGTTGCCGAAAATAGTAAAAAGGAGGAAGCTTTATGAAAATTTATAGAAGTAAGAAAGCAGGAAAGCAAATCCATGATACATACAATGAACTGCTTAACATGTGGAATGTAGATAAAGAAGAACAAGATATAGCCGGTACCTATGGCTCAACCCATATAATTACCTGCGGCGACAAAGGAAAATCTCCGCTCGTACTCTTTCATGGTGTGGGCGATAACTCTGCCCTAATGTGGCTTTACAACGCACAGGCTCTTTCACGCCATTTCCATATTATTGCAATCGATACCATTGGGGGGTCGGGCAAAAGCCGGCCAAACGAGAACTACAATAAAGAGTTCGACGATGCAAAGTGGATTGATGAAGTATTATCGGAACTCGCACTCGATAAAATATGCATTGCCGGCGTGTCACATGGTGCCTTTCTTGCACAATATTACGCCCTGCACAGGCCCGAACGGACCGAAAAAATTCTTTGCATGGCCGGTTCGGTCCCTGTCGGTAATTCCAGCCCCATGAAAACCATGATGAAAATATTTTTACCGGAGGCGTTATTCCCTACCAAACAAAATACCATTAGACTTTTGAAAAAATTAAGTGGTGAAAACAGTAATGTATTCACCGAAAGTCCTATCATACTCGAGCATTATCGCGCTTTGTTGAAAGGATTTAATAATATGGCGATGGCTTATCATAAAGTAGAGCCTTTTAGTGATGAGCAAGTTGCGTCTATACGCGATAAGACTCTTTATCTTGTAGGCGATGAGGACCCGTTTGCCAAATTGGGCGGAAAAAATGCTTTGATCCGGTATCGGATGAATGCTAAGTTTTATCCCGAAGCAGGTCATGGTATTAATCATGAAATTTCAGATAAAATCAATAACGAAATAATCCATTATTTTTCTTCCTAGTTAATGGAAAGCATCGGCGCAGCTTAATTTAGACATCGTCCTGCAAATAACCCGACAAAGTTCAGACAAGCAATAGGGTAGATTCATTTGAGGACGATGTGCCGGTATTCCAATTAATACTTTACATGGAGTAAAAACAGCTCAGCGCCTTTATCATGGCCTCAACGTCCAGACTTCCTGCCGTCTCGTAAGCAGAGTGCATCGCAAGCTGGGCAAGGCCGATATCCACCGTGCTGACGGGCACCTGTGCCGCCGAAATATTTCCAAGCGTAGAGCCGCCCGCTATATCGGAGCGGTTCGCATAGGTCTGAAAGGGAACCTCTGCCCGTTTGCAAATATCCTTCATTACCGCTGCTGAAACTGCATCCGTCGTATACTTCTGACTTCCGTGATACTTGATGACGATACCGCCATTTAAATAGGGCCGGTTGGTGGGATCCGCTTTTTCCGGGTGGTTGGGATGCACTCCATGAGCGTTATCCGCAGATATCATAAAACTATCCGCCAGCATCCTGCAATAGCCGCTTTTGGTCAGAGACAACGATTCGCATATCCGTAGCAAGGTATCCTGAAGGAAGGTGGACGCAGCCCCCTGTCTCGTCATGCTTCCCACTTCTTCATTATCGAATACAATCATAAGATTTACATTTTCCTCCGACTTCGATGCGAGCATCGCCCGCATGGAAGCGTAGACGCACTCCAAGTCATCCAGTCTGGGAGCAGAGACGAACTCTCCTTCAGCGCCTAAGATTCTTCCTGCTTCCCTGTTATATAAAAATAAATCACTGCTTAAAACATCCTCCGCCTTCACTCCTGCCGCCCCGGCAATCAGGCTCAGGAAGGAATTCCTGCTATCTATTCCTCCATACAACGGAAGCATATCCGTCTGCGCATTGTATTCCATACCCTTATTGATATCCCGGTTCATGTGGATTGCCATGTTTGGAATGATGAGCAAATCTCTGTCCACTGTTACTGTCCGGCTGACCAGACTTCCATTTTCCGTTACTACTACCCTTCCGGCAACGGAGAGAGGCCGGTCCATCCAAGTTGACATAATCATTCCGCCATAGGGCTCTACGTTCAACTTTACATATTGTTCCTCCACTGCCATTTCCGGAATTTCCTTTATTTTAAAACAGGGAGAATCGCTATGAGAGGCTACCATGTGGAAACCCTTTATCTCCTTCTCCGGTAGTCGGAAGGCAATGAGAGCGGAACCATTTCTGTTTACATAATATTTCCCGCCTGTCGAAAGTTTCCATTCCTCATTTTCATTAATCGGAAGGTAACCCTCCTTCTTTAACTGCTCCTGCACATTTTCCACCGCATGAAAGCAGGTAGGGCTTTCTTCTATAAACTTCAACATTTGATATACCGCGTCCATACGATTTTCATGTTTATCCATTATGGCGTTTCCTCACATTTTCGAATTCTTATATTTTTGGCCTTGTTTCAGCTTCCCGTCTTATGTTTCAGCTTTACAATTTATATTTCCTTAACAAGCCCCTTTTCCATCAGAAAGGCCGGATCATAAGATAACTTCGCTTTTCGCAGTCCTTCGTCGCCCGTATCTTCTTCCCTATTGATATAACGATATTCCGACGCCTCATTCAGCACGAACTGTTGATTGATCATAGGATAAGCTCCCTGAATATCGGCAAACGCCTTTTCGATATGAACTACGAACATATCCTCACCGCAAGGCTCACCTAATGAAAATGCTACCACGCGTCCGCCTGCACGGATAAGTCCGCCCTTTAGCATCAGTGCTTCCCTTTCCTTAAGTGCATGCAGCGTCACACAAAACTCGTTGTGCTTAGGGCCTTTTTCCTCGCATCCATTCTGGTTTCTCCATTCTTTAGCCATGGCAATGCACTCTTCCACGTTTTCATCGGTAATGCGCTCATAGCTCCAGTCCGGATAGGCTTCTTTGAAGCGGTTGATATGATTTCGCTTTCCGTGCAGCTTTTTTCCTGCAAGAGAAATCAGGCGCTCCGATTCATAAACATAATCCGCAGTATCTCTATTATACTCCACCTTAAATCTTCCCGGATATAATCTATCTAATTTCTCAAACTGCTTCGGCGATACCAAATGCAGCTTGAAGGGTGCGTTCTTCTCTTTAAAATATTCCGTAAGAACATTTATTACCTTTTCAAGGTCTCCTTTTCCGAGAGGACAGCTTATGGATACCTCCGCCTCGTCGGAAATGAATACGAGCATATCCTCAACCACCGCATAGCGTATATTATAAAAAGGTGACCATAGCAGGTTATTCGCAAAGGTAAATTCACAGTTTCTTACCGGCTCCATGTCATAATAGCTTTGAATAATCTCTTCGTCTTCAGTTCCTATCTTTTTCCAATTAATTTCAATCATAACTTCCTCTTTCACCAGATTTTTATCCGCTGTAATTATTTTCACTTTTTTCCCTAACAGTATACAGCTAATATATTTTTTTTACACCCTAATCTAACTTTCTTAAGTCAAAATTTACCATTTTTTTATAAATGACCGCCGTTATCAGCAGCAAAACTATCGTTATCACACTCATTAATATATGATACGCAGCTCCGCCGACCAAAAGCGTCAATACGATTCCCGCTATAGCAACTGCAAATTCCAACAGCATTCCTGCAAAGAGCGCGGTTCCCTGTTTCACTACCGATGCCTCATTGTCCCAATGGAACTGAGGGAACTTTATATTTATCGCCATACCCATCACCGAAGCAAAAACACAATACGTAAGCGGAATCACAAACATCCATACCGAGCTCATTCCCTGATATCCTAACGCCGCCACGCATAAAATAGCGGCAATAGCACAGCTTGGAACAGACAAGGTGAGATTTACGAGTATTTTACTGTCGAGTATCACTTTCGTCCTTACCGGAAGAGATTTTGGAATCCACCACTGCTTTCCTTCCAGAGACAGCGCACTGATAGTGGTAGTTCCTATCATTCCCATTAGGGCCAATAGGAAAGGCAGTATTTTTTCTGCCGCATTTCTTGCCACCTCTGCGACCTCCATCGCGCTCATCACTTTGTCTTTTCCGACAAGCAAGAGAGCGGCTCCCACCAGAATCATCATAATATAACCGACTGCCGTATTCATGACATAAATAGATGATGAAAAATACCTCTTCATTTCTTTTCCATACATTGCGCCTATAGGGCTCCGGCTATATTGTTTCCCAAGCACATAGTTCTTCTTCGCCGCATGGGTAATGAGCGCCGCGCATATGGAGGCGTATTTCCATTGCACCACTCCCGTAAACACCGCAAAAATCCCTGCGGAAACTGCCGCAAAACCTGCAAAAGCAGACGGACTTCCGTTCACAATGGCTTCTGTGTATAAGTTGGCAAGGGGATACAGATTGTTTATCTGAGCGCTAAGAAGCGATGTGAAATCCGTCATCTGCTGCGTCGTAATCTCTCCCTTCTGAAAGGCCGGATAGAAAGACACTATCAGAATACCTATAATGAATGCCATGGAAGTCACAATCGTCAGGGCGTTCTTGTACTTCATTCTGGCTGCCACTGCCGTTACCGCAGCTCCAACTATGGACGCTACCGTCAGCGGAACGAGAGGCACCAGAAATATGCTGATCACATATACAATATAAAAAGCTGCCGGCGCATTCACAAAGACTCCGTAAATAATCCCTGCCGGAAGCATTGTCAGTAATGCCAGAACAAGATTCCCTATATACATATTCAAAAACCGGCTTACCACAATCGCCACAGGACTTATCGGAAGAGAAATCAGCATTTCATAGTTTTTAATCTGAAACAGCATACTCCCCGCCTTTAATATGGTAAACATCAGGATAATAATACTGGTTATGGACAACAGGTATGCGGGTACAATATGGGGCAGTCCTAAAAAGCAAAGCCCATAGGCTCCTGCACTCATGTAAAGGGCAATTATCGCACCGAGAAAAATATAGATTCCCAAGAGAAGATATAAACTGTGCCGCTTCTTTTCATCCTTCGAATGCAAAGTTTCATTGATGCTCATATATTGTAAAAGCTGTATTTTAAGCAGCTTCACGATCTGCATAACAACGGAGCTATTTTTCCTTAGCTGCATCTCCTCCATGCCTTACCACCTCCATAAATACATCCTCCAGCGACTTCCCTTGAGTCAGTTCCTCGGTCCGCCCGGACACAATCAGCGTTCCTTCCTTAATAATCGCAATTTTATTGCACAGCTTCTCCGCCACATCGAGCACATGAGTAGAAAAAAATATGGCGCTGCCCTCCGCACAAAGCTCCCGCATATATCCTTTCAGTAAAACACTGGCCTGCGGGTCCAGACCGACGAAAGGTTCATCCAGAATTAACAGCGCAGGCTTATGAATGAGCGCTGAAATAATGGCTAGCTTCTGTTTCATTCCATGGGAATAGGAGGCAATCAGATCGCCCAGACTTGCCGTCAGTTCAAAAGCATCCGCATATTTTTTGATTCTTTCTTTTCTCGTCTCTGCATCTATTCCGAAAATATCTCCAATAAAGCTCAGATATTGGATTCCGGTAAGGTGCTCGTATAAATCCGGATTATCGGGAATATATGCCATCTTTTGTTTACATAATATCGGTTCTTTTACTACAGAATGCCCATCAACGAGTATCTCGCCCTCTTCGAAATCGATAATTCCGGCTACCGCTTTAATTGTCGTCGTTTTACCGGCTCCGTTATGACCGATGAATCCATAAATATCTCCCCTCTCAATTTCAAGGCTTAAGTTGGATACGGCCTTTTTACCGCCCTTGTATGATTTGGTCAAATTTTTTATGCTCAGCATTCTTCCATCACCTCTTCCTATTCACTTTCATCCTCTTCGCACGGAGACGAGATAAAGGTAAGCCTTCTGACGTTCCTCCCCTTTTCCACCGTACTGCAAAGGTAGGGAGCTATCGCTTCCCCTATTTTTTCCATAACCACCATAAATTCTTCGTCTGTCAATAGAAGAGTAGAGGTGGAAAGCGCCAAAAAATCCCTGACCGGGTCTGCTGTTTCCTTGGAAAAATATTTTCCAAAGGAGGTCATTAAAGACATAAGCGATGATTGAATCATGTGTTCCACGCTGTCGTTGCTGAATTCACAGGGCTTGCAGCCTTTCATCGCATATGTTCTCTCCACAGTCCCTCTTATCTTCTTCTCTTCTACCACCGTTATACAATCCGCTTCATATAGCAGCTTAATATGCCGGTATAAGCTCGCCGGCGGAATATCGCTCATCTCCTCCATTATCTGCGAAGGCGTCCCTGATCCATGAATGAGCAAATATTGGATAATCCTAAGCCGTATCGGATTCATAACAAGTTTTGATATATCCTGCTCCATTCCTGTTATCACACTCCTGACGTTCGTTCTCATATTTAATATTATTATCAATAATGATAATAATATTCCTTTTTTTATATTACTTCTTATTAATATATTTGTCAATATCAATATAGCCGCATTTATATTATTGACTTATCGAACAAAAGTGCGTCTCGTATACTCCCGTAACCAGCCGTTTCGGCAGCACAGCTTTTGTTGCGCGCGCAGCTGCGTATCTATGGTTTCTGTAATAGGAGCATTTTCCTATTGCAGAAAAAAATACCCTTTTGTATTAATATTTCAATACAAAAGGGTATTCGACAAAATAAGTATAATAAGCACCGACCTACTTCTTAAATTTTTTTATTCCCACCGGCTGCTTAGGTTGATGCAGAACATATACACATCTGCTGTCTGCGGCCACCTCCACAGATTTACGTGCGATTTTCTCCATCAAGGTTGCTGCTACATTCTTTTCGTTCTTAGTCATGATTTACATACCTCCTTTTTGTGATATTGCTGTTTTATGTATTGCTGTTAAGATTATATCGATATTGTACCTCTTTTTTTTATACTTTCATGCTATATGTTGAAATTCCGGGACAGCATGTCATTTTTCCCCGAGACTTCCATACATAACTACTGTTACCTGAAACATTCCTCCCTGATCCGATATCTTCATCTGTCCGCGGTAGCAGGCTGCTGCCTGCTCCACCGACAACAGGCCGAGGCCGTGACAGTGTGCATCCGGCTTGGTGCTTAAGAACCTCCCCTCCGCGTCTCTCCTCCCGCTTCCTTCATAGGGATTTCTCACAGTTACCTGCAGTACCCCCTTGACATAGGAAGCATCCAGATGAATGTATCCCTTTCCGGGCTCCAGCTTCCGGCAGGCTTCCAACGCGTTCTCAAGCAGATTGCCCAGGATGATGACCAGATGGCTCCCTTGAAATGGCAAGCCTGCAGGAAGGAACACATCCGCTTCAAACGCTATCCCCTCCCTCCGGGCCAGGGCACATTTGTGGTTCACCAAAGAGTCTACTACGATATTGCCGCTGCGAAACGCCTCCGCAGGCTGTCCGGCAATCCCATCATCCAAAAGGCCCTGCAGATAGAGCGCTGCATCTTCCGCATCCCCCGCCTGCACCATGCCCAGAATTCCCGACAGATGGTTCTTCATGTCGTGCCGCATCCGCCGCAACTCCAGATACAGGCTCTCCTGTTCCTGCGCCTGACGGCCGCACAGCTCCAACTGTTGCTCATACAGACGATTCTGTTCCCGCAGCTCCGCATCCCGGGCCATCCAGTCATAAACCTCGAAAATCACGTAGCTTACCAGCAGAAGCAGAATACCGGCAGAGACAGCAAAAAAAGAATATTCCCTATGGATATAGGCTATCAGGAAGATGTAATGCATCAGATAGATGCTGCATATCGGAATCACCAGAATAGCAAAAAAATATCGGACTGATACATCCCGGCGGTTCCTGCCCGGCAGACAGCGACCGGCAGTAACGGCAAGGATGAACACCGCCATCTTGGATATAAAACTACCTGCCATCTGCAGACTCTCCCCACCCATGCCAAACAGTTCCAGCAGAATGAGAACGATAATCTCCACCAGCATCCATACCGTACAGACAAGCACCGAAAAGGCACACCGCCTTTTCAGGCTCCCGCACCCGGAAAGGGATGCCGTAAGAAATACAAGCAGTATATTACATGCCAACATCAGATGAGAAGGCAGGGCTGAGCCCGGACCTGAAAATACTTGGAAAACATAATAAAGAAACCAGCCTGCGTATCCCGGCAGAGATTTATGGAGCGGACCGAAAAAAGCCTTCATGCACCGCTGCATAATGAGCAGATGGAGGACCGGCAGGAGCAAATCCGGCAAAAACGGAAAAGGAGTACTCATTCTATCACCGTCTTCCCACCGGCAATCTCGCACAGACGCTGCCGGACAGACTTCTGCCTGTCTTCACTGATCTTAAGCTCCATCTCCTTTCCTCCAAAGCAGAGGAGGATGCCTGAAAAATTCATATTACGTATGTAATCATAATTGACCAAAAAAGACTGATGGATGCGAAGAAAATAGCTGCGGCTCTCCAGAATGCTCTCTTCCACATCGTTGAGCTTTCCATAGAACTGTTCCCAGCCTCCATCCTGCAAGAAAATATAGACAACCCGATTGCGGCTCTCAAAATACACAATATCCTTCAAAGCGAGTTTGCGCATTCTCCTGTTAAAGGCGAATTGGAAATATACCTCTGTTTCTCCAATACGCTGACAGGCCTCCCGAAAGTAACGCCGGAAGCGCTCCGTATCCAGTGGCTTCGAAAGGAAGCGGAAAGGCTCCACCTCAAACAACTCCCTGAGATACTGGTCATATCCCGACACATAGATGAGCAGCACGGACCGATCCATCTCCCGGATGCCGTGTGCTGCCCTGATTCCATCCACATTCTCCATTTCAATATCCAGAAAGATTATCCCGTAACGTTGTCCTTCCCGCATGGCTGCCAGGAGTGTATCCCCGCCAAAAAACACGTCCGTCTCCACCTGGATGGCCAGGTCACGGCTCTCCCGCATTACCGCAGTCTCCAGACTACCGGTAAATGTAGTATTATCGTCGCAAATCGCTATCTTAAGCATTTTTCCCCTCTTACTTCCTTCTGGTGCCTTGCAGAAGCCCGTCGACCTCCTTCTGTGCCGTCCCCTGCAATCATCGCACACAGATAACATCTAAGTTTTCATTCAATCGTCATTGACTAATTAGATAGATATGTCAATACAATTATTATATTCACCTTCCCGCACATTTGCAATATGAGCAGGTCATGTAATGTCAGAAAATGTTACTATTCAGTATTCGTCATCATAGCAATAATTCATACAAAGAAATACTGCTGGGTAGTATTTTTCGCTGGCAAAGTGCGGGTTTTCTGTAAACTCTGTTCATAAAAACACCTTATTGGGGCAGCACTTGTTGAACAGGTGCTAATTAATAAAACAGACATAACGGAATGATATACATCATAACATCCGCCATGTCTGTTTTGGAGAGATAATTCTACTCAAATACTATTCGGTTGACTACATATTTTTTGTATTCTTCCTGTTCTTTTCAGTCATTTGTATTAACATCTCTCTTTGTTAAAGCCTTATTATTTTTTTCATTGCCGCGTTCCTAAGCCCCAAAAACTATAAAGCAGAAACATTCCTTAAGAAATACATGACTGTCTTCTCATTGCAGAAAGTTTAAAAGCAGTGCCATTGCAACGATTCCAACCATTAGCAGCGCCCAAAAGGAGCTGATTACCATAGAAATAATGTTCACAGTACTCCGGCTCTCACTGCTCTTTACACATATAATAGAAAGGATCAATCCGGCAAGAACGAAGATAATATTGCCCCCGGCACAAATCGTACGTACCTCATCCGATAAGCTGATATTCAGAAATGTCAGAATAAGAGTTACCAGCGGAAGAATACTGACAACTAATGCCACCATACTCATAGTTTCTCGTTTTTTATTTTCCATTTTTTATTTACCTCATTTCCTTTTTCCCAAATCGTGTAACAGCTACTAAAAGTACCAATGCAAAAATCATTATCGCGCAAGGCAGGAACGGAAATACTGCAAACGCGGTATCAGAAGACTCCGTTGTAAAATCATGCAAAGAGCAGGATACCAGATATCCGCTGTAGCAGTAAGGATAGACAATCCATAGCGGTGTATTGGCAACCAAAACCCCCGGAATAACAAGAAATAAATTTAGGCCTAAAGAAAGCAGCGGTTTTTCAAATAAAATGGTGATTGCCCACATAGTGGCCATACACGGCAGCATCGTAAGGAATAAACCAATGCACCATTTTAACAGATAGAACAACGGCAAGGCCTCCGTAATACCTGATGTATTGGCAGCAATCAGGCCGGCTGCAACAAAAACTACAAGAAAAACCACCATTTCCATAAAAAGATAAAATAGCAGCACACAAAATTTCGCCAATGACAATGTATACCTGCTTACCGGCAAGGCAAGCATCTTTAAAATACCGTTGTTCTGAGTCTCTCGCCCTGCAATCATCACGCACACAACAATCATGCTAAAAGGCAGTAAATAATATGCGTATACCAATGCGCTTTGGATAAACATCGCCGGCCATGCATCCGTATAATCCGGCGTAAAATAACTGCTTAGGTTCGCTACCCCGGATGCCACCACCAGAAGAGGGGCAATAAAAATCAGGGGAGTAATTTTAGAACGCTTTACCTTTTTTAACTCGATATTAAGTAATTCAAAAAAACTCATAATAATGCTCATTCCTTTCGGTTTGTTTCATTTGTTTAATTAGTCTTTCCTTACTCATAGCGCAGCTTTTCTGCCATCCATAAACCTATTTCCAGAAAAATAACTGTCTCGATCAAAGAAACAATAAGAATCATATAATCAGGCTGCGCACTCATGGCCACGGCAGGCTTTAACATGATAATAAATGGATGTATCAGCAGCAATTCCGCGTCTGATGTCGCCAATGCCATACCGCTCAAAAATCCTGACACGCCTATGCCTAAGGGAATCCACATATTTTCAAATCTGGACGACACCAAAAGCATAAAGGAGAGAACAGGCATTGATGTAAGAAAGGAATAACCTGCAAAGATTATCAGCGTTTTCATCTCAAAGGAACCTTTTGGCAAATCATTCATTCCTATTCTCATTAAAGCCAGATTCTGAAAGGAGACCACCAGCAAAAACAGCATGGTTAAAATCAAAAACTTACATAAATACATTCCCGCAACGCTTACGGGAAGCATGTGGATTCTTTTTATCGCGTTACCCTTAAACTCCATTTCATAAATCATACAGGCAGCCACCACAATGCCGAACATATTCAGCACCATGATCATACCATATAGCTGTGTCAGCAGAACATCCATCGGGGCAAGCGGTAAAGCGAGCAGAGTCTCCCTTCGCACGAAGAAATTGATAAAGGCGTATGCAGCTCCCAGAACGCCCACTGCCAGCAATACCCCAGTGACACCGGTCCGTTTCTCCTTTTGAAGCTCAATTGCAAGCATTCTCATAGTTTTGCCTCCTTCTTTCTGGCAAGATTATCCTTCTCAATGATGGATAAAAACATATTTTCCAAATTGTCCGCCGCAAAGCTCTCCTGCGACGCATCTCTTCGTAAGTCCTCCATTCTTCCCTCAAACAGCAGTCTCCCATGATTCAGGATACCAATATCATCTGCAATCAGTTCAATTTCAGACAGCATATGGGATGAAATCAAGATAGTACAATTATAAAGTGTGGGTAAGCTTTTCACCAAACTACGGATTTCATGAATACCGGTTGGATCAAGTCCATTTGTAGGTTCATCCAGAATAAGGATAGGCGGCCGCCCAAGTAACGCTCCCGCAAGTCCCAGGCGTTGCTTCATGCCCAGTGAGTACTTTTTGGCCAGCCTGTTCCCGAATTCCTCAAGACCAACCAACTCCAATGCATCATCTACAGAGCTTTTCGGCAGCTCTAAAATCTGACGAATGATATCAAGATTCTCACGCCCTGTCAGGTTGGCATAAAAGGAAGGCGACTCGATAAACGATCCAATCTCCTTTAAAATTGTCAATCTATCGGCGGGAAAATGCTTTCCATCAATAGCAAAGCTGCCTTCTGTGAGAGTTGTCAATCCCAGCAGCATCTTCATAGTAGTGGATTTACCCGCCCCATTCGGACCAAGAAAACCATATATACTTCCTTGCCGGATATGAAGCGAAACACCGTTGACGGCAGTAAAGTTTTTATATTTTTTTGTCAACTGTTCTGTTGTAATAATATATTTCATAGCAACATCTCCTTTTGATACTTTTATCATACAGCGCTAACCTAACATTTACATTCTCGTATCCTTACTTTTACCTTACTTTTTATCCGGCCGCCGTACGCCGTAAATTTTGTAATGTAACGGATAGTTTTTATTCAAAAAACTCCCCATAAGAGGGAAACTTCTGTAAAAGCTGTTCATGTATCCCTTGATATACCCTTCCCTCTTTTATGTATATTACTTCGTCCGCATAGCTTATCATGCTTAATTTGTGTGTAGAAATAAATACAGTCTCATCTCTTAAAATACCATTCCGGCCGATAAGGTTATTCATAATCTTTTCTTCATCAATAACATCTATGTTGCTTGTAGCTTCATCCAGTAAATATATTCCGGCCTCTTTGATCAGGCATCTTGCCAGACAAATTCTCTGTTCCTGCCCACGAGAAAGGTTTTTTCCTTTTGATATTTCCGTGGCCCATTTGAGGGGCTGCCTGTCAACAATTTCCTCCAGACCGGTTGCCTGGCTGACTCTTGCCAGCCTTTCATTTGTGCATTGCTGACCAAATAATACATTTTCTAATATGCTTCCGTCCAAAATGGAAGTGTCCTGATCCAGATATACCGGCTTTTGCTTATTGGCAGAATCAAATGCTACTGTACCGTGATAATCATTAAACAGATTCGCCAAAACCTTTAATAAGGTAGATTTTCCGCTTCCCGATATTCCGATTACCGCATATTTTTTTCCCTTTTTTATCTGTAAATTAACATCTTCCAAACATCGGAAGCTTCCATAATAATAGGACATATTTCGTACGGATATCTCTTCATTATTGTCTAAGTGTTCCACTTTTCGTTCCCTGTCCTGCATGAATTTCTCATCCAATAATTCGTTCGTCTTATCTATATTGGGCAGCACTGTATATAAGGAATTAAATGCCTGCCCCAACGTCACTACATTCTGAACGACTAAATACAACAACGGTAATAATGCTATTTGGCTGAAAATATCATCCTCCCTGTTACAGATTATGTTTACGATACTGACTACTATCGGCACAATGTATGTGAATATATTGGTTAATACATTTTGTATACTTTGCAAAATAACAAGCTGACCATAACGCTCCGCTTGCTCTTCATTTTCACTATGCCATTTTTCCATGAAAACCTTACTCACATCCAAAACCTTAATAGTAGAAATCGTCCTGATTATATTTTCGCTCGTCGTATTAAGCTTAATCACCTTTTGCGTATACTTATTGCTTTCTATGTATGTCACTTTACTAATGCTGATATAAAAAAACAAATATAAAACATTTGCCGTAAGAAACAATCCTCCCAGAAACAGGTTTTTCCAGAATAAAACCGTCTGTACCAAAATAACGGTACATAATGCTATAAAGGAAGGTACTATCTTTAACAGCAACGCATCTTTGATCATTCCCCGCGCGTTAATGCGATATAATAAATCACCGTTACTTCTAAATGAAAAAAACTTGTAGTTCTTACACACCAGCTTATCGACTAATCGATTTCCATATATCTGTTCATATAAAACATTAAACTTTTTAGTCAGATACCCTTGAATCATACTTCCTGCTCCCAGCAAGACAACTGCAGCTATCAGCAGGATACCCAGGTTCAAATAGGAATTGTCTTTACTCACAGCCGAATACATATAAGAATAACTCATAGCTACAATCTGGGTGAAAACCGAAGTTATAAGTAATCCTGATAAGATTTTAATAAGTTCCTTATTTTTCAAGAAACCTAATAATTCCCGGTGCTTTACAACCTTTACTTTCACATCGTTCCTTGCTTTGTCGATCTTTACTACAACTTTACTGTAAATACCTTGAAATTCAGCATAGGAGTAGGCAATCCGCCCGATGGCAGGGTCAACGCCTATAAACTTGTTCTTTGTTATTTTATTAATCACAATGAAATGCCCATTATTTACATAAGCTATTATAGGTAACATCGATGAATTAAGCTTTTCATATTCCACTTTATAGCCTTCAACAGAAAATCCATATTCCCCCAATGCATCTCTTAGCTGCAGTACATTGCTTCCGGCCATTGACAGTTCTACCTTTTCCACCAGTCGATAGACCGGAACTGTGCATTTATATGTATCCATGAGCATGGCCGCACATGTGAGAAGGCAATCCGATTGATTTGTCTGCAATATCACTTTCACGCGAAATACCACCTTTCTTATATATTCTCAATTGCCAGTATGGACGGCAGCTTTCTGTCTTTACAGCGGTCCAGCATATATTGAACTCCGGCTTCTCCAACCATGAATCCGATCGCATTTATCGCTCCCGGAGCGCCTATACAGCTATATCCTTGCTGCTTTGCCGTTTCCATGGTACGAAGAATATACGTTTTTTCTTCGGGTATTTCCCCGAATAACGTATCATAGGAAAGCAGAAAATCTACAAAGGCAAAATTGCCATGGCATAGAGAAAAGTTTTGTGAATTTAATTTTTCCGATTTAATTGCCTCACTATATTGGAACAGCATTTCATCCAGATCAGCTTCACTCATCTCTATAATTCCATCCCTTATAAAATTCCATTTCCTCCATATCAATCGTGCATGCATAATCCCACAAGAGCCATGGCACCAAAAGTGTGAATATTCTTCCTTGCTGCTTCTTAAATCCTTCCACATATGCATTCCGGCATATAGTTGTTTTTCCTTTCTCCACAATTCTCTTGCCAGTTCTGCAAAGTACTCGCATTTTTCGATTCTGTTCATGCACATAACCGATGTAATAATACCTGAATATCCATGTGCAAAACTTGCATAATTAAAGTCTTTCTCCATAATATTCATTTTAAAAGTGGACATGAAATATCTTTTTAGTACAGGAATCATTTCTTTTGCAAATTCATCTGTTTCATATCTGGCAAAGAAATATATAACTGCTGAGTGAATTCCCGATAAAGTATCATAACTGTTTGTTTTCACTATATTGGTTTTAATCAGTTCTTTGATTCCCATAATATATGGTTCTATCTCATCATATCCGGCAAACCTGCTCTCCTTAATTTGCACCATAAAAGCATATATACCTGACAATCCGCAGAAATAGGAAATATTGTACTCTTCAAACGTCCCTGACCGATAAGCCATTACAATCGTACGATAAATTTTATTTACAATTGTTTTTGCCAATTCATCTTTACTATTCAAATATTCGGCAAGGTACATATAACCTATCCCTACCATTCCTGAATACAAAGACCAATCTAATACCGCATATTCAAGCTGTTCTTTATCGTTAACCATCAGACCGATCCAACTGATTGTGCCATCGTCTCCCTCAATTCTATTATCGTCGATATTCTTTCTCAATAGTTCATTGCTGTCAAACCTGATTTCCTTTTTCGCGCTTGCCTCCATACTCTTATATTCGATTCCCAGCGCTATACTCGACGATATCGAATCCATGACAAGCTTTTTTTGTCTCGCCAGCATTTGTACATCCGTCTGTTCTTCCAATATCCCGGCTATCTTTTTCATATTAAACTCATGCATATCCAATATTTTTTGCGTTGTTTTTCCATGATACCCGTATACATAATTTAAACGGATGTTCCAATAAAAGCTGGGAATATTACTTCTGCATAACTCTGTCACTTCGTAGAGATAAACACTTTGATTAAACTGATTGCTCCTTTTTAAACCGCCAAGCAGTTTTTCAAATAATTCAGGCTCATGGCGGTATCTGGGGTCGCTCTTTATCCGTACTATCTGAGAATATCCTTTCGTCATATTCAGAATAATGCGCGATTCTATTCTATATAAATTGCTTAGAATATAATTTATAATTTCAGCTTTCTCTTCTCTGAATATATTCTCAGCCTGACCAAATCCATTTATTATTTGGTCACCATAAAGTAAGGGATCTGCCTTCTCATCCGGTAAATGACTATATTGTGTAATAATCTCCGGTTTTGTGTAAATATACATATCATCTCTGTACTCATTTTCAACTTTTTCCGTAATAATTTTTATGCCTTTATTGGATAGACAGCTTACATCACCTCCGAAATATTCCGTCATGGAAAATATCGGTATCAAGCCTGTAGCCATTACTCCATACAATAGTCTTTGCACTGCCTTATATTGCGCATCATATTCAAATTTGTGAGTGTCAAAAAACAAATAAGAAGAAAGAAGCGTTTCAACATCTGTGATGACAGGATATTCTCCGTGAGCAATCAAGTTCTCGTAATGCATATCGTTCATTCCTAACAAATATGCAACAAACAGCAGCTTTCCGTAATTGAAGTAAAACTGACTGACTGCACTTTCATCAGCAGCCCTTTCATATTCAACAAATTTTACCCATGTCCCCTCACTTTCATAGATACAGCCATATTGACTCGTATATTCTGCTTCAAAAAAATAACGGATCACACCCTTTAAAAAGTTTAAATTATCTCCGCTTGTAGGCTTGAATACAATCTTCTTATTTGAGGTAAAAGTTATAACCAATACACATTTATCGTTATGCCAGTCACCGGAATTTGCAATGTTAATAATACCCTCTGATTCTGTATTGAAAAAATATTGACAGATATCCGATTTGTTTTTTTGGAATAGATTGATTACGCTCAGAACATATATACATTTTCCTTTCATCTCTTCATATAATTGCGTTTTCATTGCCGGGAACATCTCTTCCATACTATCAATGCAGTATTGATTATTAACAAACCAAAGATAACGTTCCTGTGGTGTGCCGCCTGCCAGCCTGCCTTCCACCCTGTTCACATTCATACAGTAAAGTAAGGATTTGAAGCATCTTTTAAATATCTCTTTCTCCATCGTTTCCTTTAAATACGGAACTTTCTCAATATGAAAATCTATTTTTTCATCGTCTTCTATTTCTCTTATAATATATTCAAAAATATATTCGACATATATTTTACAAAAATCCTTATCCATATTAATAACCATACCTTTCCTATCCCTGCAAGTTTCGAATCACATGCACAAAATCTATTATATAAGCCGCTTAGATTATATGTTTTCTAAGCGGCCTATTAATAAATCCCATTTGAGAACATTAATTTAGTTGTTATATTATGAGCAACATGTAAACAGGAACTGCCACGTGTTCATTGCACATTCATGGCTGATCGTTTTAATTACACCATTGCCGCCTCCCAAAATCTGCTCTAATTCTTTTTCTTCCATCGGATTTGTCAAGTTAAGAATGTCATTTCTCATGTTTTCTTCCTCCTTATTATGTTCTTGTTATGAACAGCATGTAAACAGGAACTGCCATGTGTTCATTGCACATTCGTGGCTAATAGTTTTAATTACACCATTGCCGCCTCCCAAAATTTGCTCCAGCTCTTTTTCTTCCATCGGGTTCGTAAGATTAAGAATGTCATTTCTCATAGTTTTTTCCTCCATTTTTCTCAAACAGGATTATGGTCATATCGTAACATTTATTGTTAATCATGATGAATGCTAGTAACTTTTCCCCCTTTTTCATGTAATTTTTCCCTTACCAGCCAAAATAACCTCCCTGTTCTCTCCTTATCCGCGTTTTATCTGCAAATAACTTCCTGTTTCACTAAAATTCCTGCTTCATTCACATAACTGCCTTATCCTTACTTTTACCTAACTTTTCCGTATAAAGACTTCAATGTGATTATTTTCATGATATAATGAGAACCATAAATATCCTGCTAAAGCGGCGGTCAGAGCTTATCTTTCTATCTTTCTGATAAATGGATGAAACACTGCAAACTTTACATCTGCCAGCAATACAATAACTAACCGGGATATTGTTCATGCCGCGCATCGGTATATTTGTAAGGCTGAAAGAAAAAAGCTTTCAACTATTGATTTTGAGTCCGCCGAAGCGGATATGGGGTATCATTATGGATAAATTATTTTTAAACATCAAGAAAATTATGCTTGTGGATGACGAACCTGAGTTGTTAAAAATGGTAACTGAAATTTTGAAGGATGATGGTTTTCTCAATATTATAACAGCAGCTTCCTTCCATGAAGCAGTTTCCACCAGCAAGAAAGAAAAACCTGATTTAGCAATTTTAGATGTCATGCTCCCGGATGGAGATGGGTTTTCCCTCATGCAGCAGATGCATACATTCACTCACATCCCTATCATATTTCTAACTGCCAAAGATGAAGCATCTGACAAATTAGCCGGACTTGGTTTAGGAGCTGATGATTATATTATCAAGCCATTTATGCCGCAAGAGTTATTACTGCGTGTTTATGCCGTCCTTCGCCGATGCTATAAAGAAGATGTATCGCTCGTGAGCTTAGAAGACTGCATTATTGATTTCAGCCGGGCAGAAATCAATAAAAATGGTGAAACGGTAGCTTTAACTGCCAAAGAATATACTCTATTGGAAATCCTCGCCAGAAATGATGGTAAAATTGTCACCATAGATTCCATATGCGAAGCCCTCTGGGGTGATAATCCATTTGGATATGAGAATAGTTTAAACACACATATTCGTCGTATTAGGGAAAAAATTGAATCTGATCCCTCCAAGCCTGTTTCACTTGTTACAGTGAAAGGATTAGGGTATAAGTTGAATTTGAGGAAATAAGGTTGAAAGAAAAGCGCTTTCAACTATTGATTTTGACTCCGCCAAAGCGGACATGGGGTATAATTATGAGAAAATCCTTTGGGAAATATATATCGGGATACATTATTTCTTTTATAGTATTTACAGCTATCCTGGCATTAATTAACATCTTCCTTTTTGGCTGGACCTTTTATAATACATTCTCTCAAGACTACGGTGAAGGCTCACCTCAAAACATGTTAGATGAAATAACTGCTGCTTCCACCGCCACATCGCCTGCCGGTCCGGCAGTGGAAAAGCTGAGAGACAAGAATATATGGGCTATGTATGTAAATCAGGATGGCGGCTTGTTTTGGTCCGTTGATTTACCGTACGGAGTGCCATCTCACTATACTCTTCAGGATGTTGCTGTTTTTGCCAAAGGCTATATTTCTGATTATCCCGTTTTTATCCGCAGTACGGAGAATGGGCTCATTGTGCTGGGATATCCGCCAAACAGTTATACAAAACTACTGAGTAATTATTATTCCATCAGCACCATAAAAAAATTACCTGCTTTTACAATTATCGTACTGGTTATAGATTTTCTTCTGCTCTTTTTTGCATACTATTTATCCAAACAAAAAATTATAAAAAATACCGAGCCTATCACCAATGCAATCGATGCTCTTTCTGACGGTAAGCCAATATCTCTATCTATTCGCGGAGAATTATCGGAAGTTGCAGAAAGCCTTAATAAGGCATCGGGCATTATAAACAAACAAAATGAAGCACGCGCAAATTGGATCAGCGGTGTTTCCCATGATATAAGGACGCCCTTATCTATCATTATGGGGTATGCCGATAAACTTACTTCTGCCTCTTTCTTAGATAGCTCCGCCAGGGAAGATGCGGAAGTCATCAAATGGCAGAGCATAAAAATCAGAGATCTTGTTCAAGATTTAAATTTGGTTTCACAGCTCGAGTATGAAATGCAGCCGCTAAATAAAAAAAAGATACGCTTTTCAAAGCTTATCAGGGCATACGTTGCCGACCTGCTTAATATCGGCCTATCCGACCTATATTCTATTGAAGTAGAAATCTCTCCGCAGGCAGAGACCATTATATTTGAATGCGATGAAAGGTTAATGACAAGGGCCGTATCCAATTTAATCCAAAACAGTATGAATCATAATCCACAGGGTTGTAAAATCTATCTTACCCTTGATGTTTACGAACAGTCAATTCTATTGGCCGTTGCAGATAATGGGATTGGTATTTCATCTGAAAAGTTATTAGAATTGCAAAGTCGTCCTCACTATATGAAAAGTGTAGATGAGCGTTTGGACTTGCGACATGGATTGGGCTTGCTTTTGGTGCAAAAGATCATAGAATCTCATAATGGCAGCTTACAAATAGAAAGTGAAATAAAATCGGGCTATAGAACTACTTTAATTTTCCCCTCGTCATAGGATCAAACAATATACATTTGTACAGGACCGATACTTATCTCTTCACCTGCATCTCCTCTGCAGAATATAGTCGCAAAATACGACCTTAATAAAAAAAGGGGAAGGTTGAAAAAAAGCACTTTCAACTATTGATTTTAAGTCCTCTAAGCGGACATGGGACGGAAAAATGACATGAAATACCGGAATTTCAACATGCATTATATCAATCCGCACTTTTCCTCTATAATAGATACGAGGTGATTCTATCATGGAATATTTATCAAACAGATTAACGGATTACATATTAAAAAAAGGAGCTATCCAGGAAGAAAATTATGATGTCTACCAGTATGGATTTCAATGCTTTTTAGAAATTTCCATCAGTGTTATATGCAGCATAATTATTGGCTTATCTCTTGATATGATGCTCGAATGCATATTATTTTTCCTTTTTTTTATTCCGATGAGATCTTATAGTGGCGGAATACACATGGAAACTTATTTTGCCTGCCTGTTTTTCTCGTGCATTATACTTATATCTACTTTATTGGCAGTAAAATACCTGGCCATTCCATCGATTATCTCTTTTCTTATTTATTTAATATGTATCATTACAATAAAACTAATCGGCCCTGTTAACCATCCAAACAGAGAGGTAGATAGTCAGGAAAATCGTTTATTTATAAAAAGAACTGATGTAACCTTATTCCTCAGTCTCGTTATCGCTGTTGTATTTATTCTGACAAATAATGCAAGATATATCTTTCTTCAATCTATTGTATTTTTGTTTATATTCATTACCTCATTAGCCGGAAAGATAAAATATTACAAAAATCTGTCACCAAATGACTGAATAATTACACGCATATACGTTTTCCATTTCATGAATCGTATCTGCTTCAAGGAACCGGACTTATTGCGGCCTCTGTTTCTTCTTACCGCAGTAATCCGAAGTACTCACTTTATACACGCATACGCTGTTCGCCTGCACCTCGTTGAACTCTACATCTCTATCCGCCTGATGCTTCATCAGAAGGGAAAGAGCCTTGCATTTTTCCTTCGTATCTTCGATAAATTCCACGCTGCCCGTACCTATAATGCTGGAGAAATAATAGCCGCTGTTACAAGGCGTTTCCGCATGTACAGGCATTCCTTCCCTGGCGATATCGAAGCATACACCGCTGTTTTTATGTAAGATATCCAGCTTTCTGCCTTCCTTTGCACTATGAAAGTACAAGGTCAGCCCGTCCTCATCGAATTCATAACCGAAGTTCAACGGAACCACATACGGCTTTCCATCGTCTACCATAGCCAGATGGCAGACTTTACATGCTTTTATTATTTTTTCTATCGTTTCCCTATCGGTCACTTCTCTGTCTTTTCTTCTCATGGTTATACTCCTTTTGTATTTTGTCTTTTTTTCTATTTCTCTCACCACAACATGACATTCTGCCGAAAGAAGTTATCGCTTCTCAGACATGCAGCTCATACCGCATGCCGTAGGGGCTGCCGCGCAGCCGCCCAGAGCACTTTCTCTAAGCTCAAAGGGAAGGCTCCTGCCTACACGGTACATCACTTGTACCATCTCGTCAAAGGGAATCAACTGCTCGATTCCTGCCAGCGCTTGCTCCGCATTCAGCAGTGCGTTGGCAGCACCGATGGAGTTTCGGTTCTGGCATGGATTTTCCACCAAACCACCGATCGGGTCACAGACCAATCCTAAGAGATTGGATAAAGCTCCGGTCGCTGCACTTAATGCCTGTTCAGGCGTTCCGCCCATTATTTCCACCGCGGCTGCCGCTGCCATTGCTGACGCTGAACCGACCTCCGCCTGGCACCCCGCCTGTGCACCCGCCACAGAAGCATTGCGCATCAGCAGATATCCCACCGCTCCGGCCGTGTAAAGAGCATCCATCACCTTTTCATCGGAAAGTCCCAGCTCCTCCTGAAGAGCCAGCAGAACCCCCGGAAGAACACCGGAAGAGCCCGCCGTAGGAGCAGCCACGATAACTCCCATAGAGGCATTCACCTCCAATACCGCCATGGAGTAGGTCATGGCCTTGGACATCGTCGCTCCGCAAAGCGACTTTCCCTCCGCCCGCAGCTTATCAAGCTTTTTCGCTTCACCGCCGATCAGTCCGCCTATGGAGGATATTTCGTTTCCTAACGGTTCCTTTGCAGAGACCCTCATAATATCAAGCGATTTCGCCATCTTGCGGTCTGTTTCCTGCTCCGTAATTTCCTGCAATTCCATTTCTCTTTGCTTCATAATCTGTGAAATAGACAGACTCGTCTGCCCGCACAGCTCCAACAACTCTTTACCGTTTCGAAAATCCATTTCTTTTTTCCTCTATATTATTATTTTCAGACCTGCACTAACATTACATCGGATACGTAGGGATTTTCCTTTATACATTCCAGGGCTTCCTCCGGTATCTTTTCATCCGACTCCACCACCGTATAAGCCGCCGCACCCTTTTCCTCCCGGAATAAGCGCATAAAGGCGATGTTCACATTGTGGTCGCTCAAGCTCTTCGTAATATGGGCTGCCACTCCCTGTCTGTCGCTCTGGCACACGATAAGAGTGCTGTATTCCCCTGTAAATTCCACTTCCACCCGGTTTAACCGGACAATTTTTACTTTTCCTCCGCCAAGGGATACTCCCCGTACGAACAGTTTCTTTCCATCCTCGCCCGCGATGTGCATATCCGCCGTATTCGGATGCACGTCCTCTTCCTCGGAGACGGAGAAGGAATATTCGATCCCTGCCTCCTTCGCCAGCGAAAAAGAATCCCTGATTCTTAAATCGTCGGTTTCATATCCAAGGATTCCTCCCAGAAGTGCCCTGTCAGTTCCGTGCCCCCGATAGGTCTTTGCAAAGGAACCGTATAGGGTAAAATCTACCCTTTTTATCGTCCCCTGAAACATTTTCCGTGCCAAAAGCGCCATGGATACTGCCCCCGCCGTATGAGAACTGGAAGGTCCCACCATGTTCGGTCCGATTACCTCAAATACACTGATTCCTGTCATATCTATTCCTCTTCTTCCGATTACGTTTCTCCATTCTTAATTGCCTCCAAAAACCGTTCCCCGTATTTTCTATATTTAAATTCTCCCACACCGGATACCGTCAGCATTTCTTCCTCCGTCCGGGGCCTTACCACGCACATGTGACTGAGAGTCTTGTCCGAAAATACGATATAAGGAGGCACCTTTTCCTCTCTGGCAATTTCCGAACGAAGCGCGCGAAGACCTTCGAATAAAGTCTCCTCTCTTCCGGAAAATTCTCCTCCGGCAAATGCACTCTTTCCGCCCCTTTTGCTTTTTGCCACCTTTGCCGGATGTTCTTCTTCCTTCGACATCTTCATAACGACGATATCGTCCCCGGCAAGCACGGCCTTCCCCTTCTCCGTCAGCTTCACAACGGCATACTCATCGCTCGTCGCCTTCAAATATTCGCTTAAGAAAAGATAATTCAACACCTGACGCAGCTTAAATACCGGAACCTTCGCCAATTCCCCGTAATAAGGGTTAAGATTCATTCCATAGCCGCGTATCTTTGCCGTATTCGCTCCGTGCACCGCATCTACAATAACTCCGCTTCCATATCTTTGGCCGCATGTCTTCACACATCCGATCAGCGCCTTCGCAATATCTGTTACATCCGTCTTCTCGAACTTGCTTAAGCAATTAGAACAATTACCGCAATAGTTTTCCTTATATTCCCCAAAATAACGTAAAATATAATCTCTCAGACACTCGTTGGTAAAGCAGTAATAGGTCATCTTTCTAAGCCGCTCCCTGTCCCGCTCCATAACTACTTCACGAATAGACCCATCCAGCGCTTCATTGTCCTGATTGTGATCGATAAAAAATTGGTTCGTCACCACGTCCTGCCCTCCGTAAAGCAGGATGCACTCCGCCGATTCCCCGTCTCTCCCTGCCCTTCCTGCTTCCTGATAATAGCTTTCCATATTTTTAGGCATATTATAATGAATTACGTAGCGGACATCCGACTTGTCGATTCCCATTCCGAAAGCGTTGGTCGCCACCATGATTTCTTTTCTTCCGTAAATAAATTCTTCCTGCCCTGTCTTTCTCTCCCTGTCTGAAAGCCCTGCATGGTATTTCGACACAGAAAATCCGTCGTCCCGAAGCCTTTCAAAAACCTCCTCCACCGTTTTTCTCGTAAGACAATATATAATGCCGCTTTGCGAGGGGTGAAGCTCCAGATAGTTTTTCATGGACGCATACTTATCCTTTGGGGACTGCACCGCGAAATAAAGATTGGGGCGGTCGAAGCCCGTGGCAACTATCATAGGATTTTGAAGTGCCAGAAGATAAACGATATCCTCCCGCACCTCCTTCGTCGCCGTAGCTGTAAAAGCGCTGACTACCGGACGGGACGGAAGTTTATTTATGAACTCCTCTATTCTCAAATAGCCGGGCCGGAAATCCTGCCCCCATTGGGATACACAATGGGCTTCATCCACTACCACCATGGAAATCTTTACATTCAGGGCAAAATCCAAAAAGCTTTCCGTCGCAAGGCGCTCCGGAGCCACATAGATAATTTGATACCTGCCGTTCTTCGCGTATTCAAGCGCCTTAAAATATTGGCTCGAGGTCAGCGAGCTGTTCAAAAATGCCGCGTGTACTCCTGCCTGATTCAGTCCCTCCACTTGGTCCTTCATTAACGAGATTAACGGCGACACCACCAAAGTAATTCCCTCCATGATAAGAGCGGGCACTTGGAAGCATATGGATTTCCCCGCCCCCGTAGGCATCACTCCAAAGGTATCTCTTCCCTCCAGAATACTATCCACCAGCTCCTTCTGCCCTTCTCTGAAGGTATCATATCCAAAATATTGCTTTAAAATTTTTTCTGATATTTCCATGTAATTCCTCTGCTTTACTCTCTTTTCTTTTCCCTGTTTTCTTTTTTACTCGCCTTGTATATCGTGCTTATTTTTATTATCGGCAGTCTTTTGCCGCAAGTATCCTGCGATATCTCTGTTAAGAGAATCACTTTTTATCGTTATCAGCAATTCTTCGACTGCTGCCAGACTCGAAATGGCACATAGGATAATCGCCGTCTTTTCCATTCCTGCCAAAAGATACAGCAGCGGAAATGCAAACAGAAAAAATCCCGCCGCCTTATTCAATACCGTATGTAAAAAAGCTGCCGTATGATATTTTACAAAGCCGATGTAGAGGCTGACCAAACGCAAAAGTGCAATCGCTCCAATCCATGCCGCTATCCATAATTTCCACGGAAGAAGAGGAATGAAGATAATGAGCATGACCGAAAGAAAAATAAAGTCGGCCACGCTGTCCAGCATAGCACCCATCTCAGTTGCGTTTCCCGTTTTTCTTGCAATAAAACCATCCAGCATATCGCTCAGTCCGCATAGGAAATAGACAATGAAAAAAGAAGCAGTCAGTGGTTCTAAAAAGCACAGACAAATCGTTCCCGCAATTCTAAAAATAGTCATTATGTTTGCTAAATTCTTAATGTATATCACCTATCTCTCTATCATAATTGGTTCCTAGCTTGCACTAATCGAATAATGTCTGCCAATCAGCATCCCTATACGCTTCGAAACACATCCTGATCTGTTCCTCATTATTTTTCTCTCCGGCCAGTCCGGGCAGCTCGTCCTCGGCAAAATAGCCGCTTCCTATCGTCTCGGTATTCTCCATAAATTCGCCGTCCAGCACGGAACAGAGCACAAATACCTTGCACACCTTATAGGCATAAACAGGCAGATTATGCTTTTCCCTATCCTGCACAGCGATAATCCTATCGGCACTCACGGTCAGCCCCGCCTCTTCCTTAACCTCTTTTATTGTATTTTCCTTTACCGACAAACCTACATCCACCCAGCCGCCGGGAAGTGACCATGTGCCATTTTTCTCCTGGACAAGCAATATCTTATCATCCTTGAAAATGGCCGCACGGGTATCCAGCTTCGGTGTCTGATAGCCAATCTCGTTACAAAACAAATCCTTTACCCTCTCCAATGGAAACCCTGACTGTAGGCTTAACATTTCTGCCGAAATCTCCCTTATCCGGTTAAAACGTTCGATATCGAATTCATCTTTACAGTAATATAGAGCACCTTGTGCGATGCTTTGCAATTCCACCGCCCATTCCAGCAATCTATTCTTCATTTGTCCTTCTCCACTCTGTTCTCAACAATCCATACCATGCCGCATCGCATATCCCTTGATTGTTCCTGTCGGACTTACGCAGCGTTCCTTCATAAATGAGTCCGCATTTCTCCATTACCTTGCCTGAATAAGGATTCCGTGGGTCGTGTCTGGAATCGATACGGTTTACTTCTACCACCTCGAACAAATATGGGATTACTGCCGAAAAGGCTTCCGACATAATCCCCTTGTTCCAGTAATTCTTTCCGATACAATAGCCGATATGTACGGACTCTGCATTTTCATTAATATTAACTACACTGATACCGCCTATGACCTGACCGATTTCCTTTAATTTGATTCCCCATGAATAAAAGGTAGGATCCTTTTCATAATTATCTATATTGAACTGCATATAACCTTTTGTGGTCTCAATACTTTCATGGGTGGGCCATGTAAGGAATTTCGTAACCTCAGCATCGCTCGTCCAGTTATGGTACGCATCTTCCGCGTCACTTAGTTCGAATCTGCGGAGAATAAGTCTCTTCGTTTCCAATCTTGTCGTTCCTGAATGCTTCATCTTCATTTCCTCCAAACCTTTTCACTGCTTTCCGGCAGCGAGTTCCACTGCTTTTCTTGCATGTATCTGCGTCGTATCGAAAATCGGCAAAGACGTATGTTCCTGCCGAATCAACAGCCCTATTTCCGTGCATCCGAGAATGACTCCCTGGGCACCTTTTCCTGTAAGCTGTTCGATGATCCTTACATATTCTCTCCTCGATTCCTCGGAAATGACTCCGAGGCACAGTTCATCGTATATTACACGATTGACAATTTCCACGTCTGCATCCGTTGGAATCAACACCTCTAGTCCCGCATCGATAAGCTTTTCTTTATAGAAATCCTGCTGCATCGTATATTTGGTTCCCAAAAGGGCGACTCTTTTTATATTATTTGCAAGGAGCTCATCTGCTGCCGCTTTTGCAATATGTAAGATAGGAAGGCCTACCTGCGCCTGAATCTGCGGCACGACCTTGTGCATCGTATTCGTGCAGATTACGAGAAAATCGGCTCCGCCTTTTTCCAGGCGCTGCGCCGCGTCCACCAGTATATCCGCGCTTTTCTCCCATTCTCCTTTTGACTGACACTCTTCGATTTCCTGAAAATCCACGCTGTACAAAAGAATTTTGGCGGAGTGAAAGCCTCCCAGCCGCACCTTTACCATTTCATTGATCAACCGATAATAAGTAACGGTGCTTTCCCAGCTCATTCCTCCGATCAAACCGATTGTCTTCATAAATTCACTCCTCTCATTCCGGGTTCTAATGCTTGCAATTTTTCTTGCTTTTTTCAGTATATCACTCAAGCCGCACAATTGAACATCATAAATATTAATAAATTCCTTTTTAATTCTTTTAACCCTCTCTTTGTGTCCCCATTACTATTCAGTCCGCTATGCCGAGAAACTAAAATTGCGTCCCTATGCGATTTTGCGAGGGATGCACTCGCCAATGCAGTTTTATCGTATTTTGTATGCATATGTGCTGCAGTTTAGCCGAAGGCCGAACTGTAATGTCTTCCCGCATAAGCCCCTTAAATATCGTAGCCAAATAATGATAAATGTAGTAAAGTATTTATACAACAGCCGCATTTACCATTCATACCGTTTCCAAAAACAATAAGTACATTACAAAGAGCCGGGAGAGAATAGATGAAAGAAATCGTAATTTTCACAATGGGTACCAGAGGAGATGTTCAACCGTATATTTATCTTGCGAAAGCACTATTAAAAGAAGGTTATAAACCAGTTCTGGGCACTCATCCCTGCTGGAGGAATCTCGTATCGGAAGCCGGTCTTGCGTTCGTACCCATAGGCCCCGACATCGATATCGAATATGAAGCGGCTGTAATTCGGGGAAAAACCAAAAGTCCCATTCTCAGCATGCTAAAAACAATGCAGTTCGTCTTTCGCATTATTCAAAAGTCCTCAGGCGATATCTATGATGCCTGTAAGGGCAAAGACCTCGCAATCATTTCTCACAGCCATATGGGTGCCGCCGAAGCCGAAGCATTACATATAAAAACCATAGACGTCACCTTACAGACTGAAATGCTCCCCAGAGAAAATACGGTTCCAACGTTAAAAGACAAAGTGCTCGGTGCCCTCATCAATCCGCAGGTGGTCAAGCCCTACAACAAAATCAGAAAGCTATATGACTTGCCTCCCATCAAGTCAATGAATCAGATGATGTCAAAGGAACTCAATTTAATACCTATCAGCCGTTATGTGGTAGAGCCAAACCCCAATTGGGCAGAGAAAAATGCTCTCGTCGGCTATTGGTTTGCTCCTGAGGATGATTATCAGCCTTCCGAGGAACTGAAATCTTTTTTAGATGAAGGAAGCAAACCCATTATACTCGCGCTAGGGGCCATGTCCTTCGAAAGCAGGCAGGAGAAGGAAAAGCTCGGCATCTTCATCAAAGCCTTCGATCAAACGGGAATGCGAGCTATGATACAAGGATTTAACAAAACGCTTATCGATTACCAGCTCCCAAAATCGATGATCCGGGTTGGCTCCATACCCCATAGCTGGCTTTTTAAGCAAGGCTGTTGCGTAATACACCACTGTGGCTTCGGTACGTCGGCCTCTTCCATGATTTATGGCATCCCGTCGATTCCCGTTCCCCACGTGCTGGACCAATTCGCATTTGCAGAGCAGATCTACCGTCTAAAGGCAGGCGTAAAGCCGATAAAAGCAAAGGAACTCAGCACAGACAGATTAATAGCGGCTATCGATGAATTAAATGCAGATTATGCACAAATATACCGGAAAGTTACGGATCTATCCAGGAAAATGCAGGAGGAAAACGGACTGGAAAAGTCGGTGCAGCTCATAAAAAACATTGTTTGAACTTCTCCATAAGCCATAATGGTATAATATTTTAACAATATTATACTGCGCCGAGCAAAGCGAGTGTGCATAAATATACTTTGTCCGCTTGCGGACAAGGTATAATATCTTAACAACATTATACTGCGCCGAGCAAAGCGAGTGTGCATAAATATACTTTGTCCGCTTGCGGACAAGGTATAATATCTTAACAACATTATACTGCGCCGAGCAGAGCGAGTGTGCATAAACATACTTTGGCCGCTTGCGGACAAGGTATAAAATAAAAAGAAAGGGAATAATATATGAAAATTGTGGAAGCCCGTGAAAAGCATGCCCGTACCATCGGTTATATTCACTCAACCGCATGGTGCCAAACATATAAAGATATATTTCCTGCCAACTACTTATATGGCGTCACAGAAGAAAAACGAAAACAAGAATTCTTAGAAAGCAACACGAATCAAGCAATCCGGTATTATTTAATCTTCGAAGGGGAAATTGCTGTCGGGATAATTAAAATAGAACTAAAAGATGAAAAAACATGTGAAATATCCAGCCTTTATTTATTAGAAGCATATCGTGGCAAGGGATATGGAACAGAAGTCATCGAATATATCAAGTCCGTATTTAACGGCTGTAAAATCATTATATGGGTATTGGAGGAAAATGTAAAGGCTAAATTATTCTATGAGAAGAACAATTTTAGCCTTACTTCTCAAACGCGGAAAATTTGGCGCGGATGCTACTGCGAGCAAACTCTCTACGAATATTAATGCCTCACTGTACGGAGAGGTCATCACTCCCTCCACGGACGGCATTTCTGCGTCCATCCCTGATTTACCCAAAAGTCTCTATCCGTAGGATTCCATGCCGCATCGGGGGAGGATTGCATCTTTCTGAAAATCCCAAACATAATTCTTCCCCGAAGACTTGGCCGGGGACGCGCTGCTCTTCGCCTCACCGCCTTCGCGATTTTCTCCGCTTTATTTGTAATCAGCTTCATTCTCTTGGGCTTAATCGCCTCTCCCGGCCCCGTATAGCATGCAAGCCCTAAGGTATACACCTTCGGCACGCACATCCATTTGAGCTGTCTCGCCATTGACCTTACTACGTTCCTTGGCGGTGCTCCTGCAGAAGATGATACCACAATGCCTGTCTTCGTAAACATGGACCCGTGAGGTCTGTGTGATGCCCAGCGGTAAGCCAGATGATCCATGAGATTTTTCATGGAACCGCTCATTTCCATTACATAATTCGGACTGTCCAATAGGATGACATCCGCCCATTCCATCGCCAGGGCAATCGGCTGTACCTTATCAGCAGAAGGGCAAAAGTCTTCTCCCTTCAAAAAACAATTAAAACAGCCGCAGCAAAAATCCGGCCCGTCCTTCGGCAGGAAAAATTCCTTTATCTCATCCTTATCTGTCATAAGAAAGTCGAGCACCGTCCGCGTCATTGTATAGGTCACGCCCTTATGCCCTTGCCCATGAATCACCGTAATCTTCATCACTTATCCCTCCTTTTTCCCATAAAGCCTGCTAAACTGCCGGATATGCTGCTCCAGCATCTCCATCGCTTCGGATTCTCTCTCCGGGTGACCGTCGCATAAAACAAGAAGCAAATACATCGGCGCAAAGAAATGCAGCGCCATCACATTCGGATTCTCCGGAATAAACACTCCTGCCTGTATCAGTAAGCCAAAAAGCACCCCCTGATAGGAAAGCGGTTCATCCACATATTGTTTCACAAAAAGGGCCCCCAGTTCTTTGCTATGAAACTGCTCCACGGTGAGCATCTTCCGAAAAAGCCCGGTATATTCATCGTGCAAAAAATAGGAAAATAATCCTTTTCCCATTTCAATCAGCCGTTCCTCATCAATACCGGCAAATAACTCCATATCCTTATCGGGCTTCACCCCATTCAGCTGCATGGAAGCCGCCTGCCTTTCATAGCGGAAACTCATTTCTTTCAAAATTGCGTCAAAAATATCCTGCTTACTTTTATAATGCTTATAAAGGGACGGTGCTTTAATTCCCACTGCCTCTGCAATCTGCGCCACACTGACAGCTTCGTATCCTTTTTGGGCAAATAATTTGAGCGCCTCGCTCATAATCTTCCTTTTAGTGGACTTTTCTTCCAAGTTAGCACCTCCTTCAAGCTAATGGTTATTAGCTTAATTATAAGCTAACATTCATTAGCTGTCAATATAGATTAAAAATGTTCTTCTCTCACTCCCGCGGTCAAGCGTTTCGGCAACACAGCTTTTATTTCACATACAGATGGTATCGTTTGACCCAAGGACAGCATGATTGAATAATATCCGTAAATATCCGTATACAGACTATATTTTAATATTCTTTATGCAGGACTTGAATAAAAAAAAGGCACCGAATAAATAATATTCAGCACTTTGTCAGTTCACCATTAAATTGTAATTTTACTACATAAAAAAACTACTAACTTCATATTTCATAGTCAGTAGTTAAGGTATGTTTTTTATTATTACTCAAAATAAGAAACTATCTTTTTAAAAAGTCTATTATGACCGTTTTTATATCTTTAGGTAAAATGTGCATATGACCACTGTCTTTTATTTCATAAATTCTACAATTTGGTAAAATATGTTTAGCTCTTGATAAAACTCTTTTAGCAGGAAACAAACAATCTTTTTCTGAAGCAATGATAAGTGCCGGAGAACTATACTCAGACAGTTTCTTGGCTTCTACATTTGTTGGCATATTGACTTTTGTTTTTACATTATCAAAACCCAATTTTGAAAGTTGTTTGTCGTATAATTCAATTGATTTTCTTCGTCCCTCTTTTGACTTATATATACTCATATAGTTTCTCCATAAATTCGTATTATGATCGAAATCTTAATTATAGCCATACGCCCCAATCACCGTAATTGAAGTTGCCACTGCCGTGGTGCAGTTTCCCTTCAATATCAAGTTGACGAAATGCATCCCGCATACGGATGAGAATTTCCGGCTGAATTTCCAGTGTATGGTGTGCCGGAAGCACTCGCATTACAGGTAAACCCGCTATTCTGTCCAGTGAATTGAGATAAGCTTGCGGGTCAGTAGAAGGATAATATGCGAACAACGTATCCTTGTAAACCAAATCTCCAGTAAAGAGATACCCGCGTTCCTCTTCCCAAAAGGACATATGTCCGGGAGAATGTCCTGGTGTATGCAGCACCGTTATTACCCGACCGCCTAGATTGATGGTGTCTCCATCATGCAACACTCGAGCTGGTGTTCCCTGAAAGAACTCGTATGTATTAACATCGTATTCTTCCGGCAGATCACAGCGGTCGATTACCATTTCCCGAATTGTTTCCATATTGAGCGGAAATTCACCCGAAAGCCAATTCAATTCCGCTTCGTGAGCATAGAAATTGGGAAAGTATTTATGACCTCCAATGTGATCCCAGTGAATATGCGTGGCAACTGCTATCACAGGTTTATCTGTTAGTTTTCTTACTTCTTTTGATATATCGCAAATACCCAAACCTGTATCAATGAGAAGAGCTTGATTATCTCCCTCAATTAGATAGCAATGAGTTTCCTCCCAGTGACGATATTCACTGATAATATGTGTATCCAAATCAAGTTGGTCTAGCGTAAACCATGTTTTCATGTAAATCCATCCTTCTTATTATGTAACTTATCTTTATGATTAGAATACTACTATACTAGCAAACTATCAATATTAAGCTTTCTCATCCTTTTCCTTTCCTCGGCATTCCTCGGAATTTTTAATTTAACCATCTCACAATATGTGTATTACGGATGAAGCATATTCCATAAAAAACATTAACCCAATCGAAACCGAAAACCTAACATGACCGTAACTAAAACAGGAATTAAAATAATAATAATGCCTGATAACACAATAGCTGTACGCACTTTTTCCTCGTTTTTCAGGAAGGCATATAATCCCCTATAGACCAATATTCCAATTAATCCGCCTGCACAATTAAGAATAATATCATCAATATCAGCAGCACCCAGTCCGAATATAAATTGAAACATTTCAACAAATAGGGTAGTGAAGAAAATAAATTCCCAAAGGGAAAAACAGTATCATATTTCCTAATATATTACTTACAACGATAACCGGAGAAACATTCCATATAACATAAAAGCATTGAATCGATTCATTCTCTTCATATAACCTCTACTCCAAAAGTATAAATAACTTATAATTACAGCTGTTAAATTAAATTCCAATGTACTTCTTATAGCTTCCCCTATCACTCATTATTATTACAGAATGCTTCTTTAATTACCGCATACATAACCGCATTATAAATACTCCCATTCTTATAAACGCTATTTCGAAGCACCCCCTCTTTCTCAAATCCCGTCTTCTCCAACACTTTGCACGAGGCCGCATTATATTGAAAAGGCCTGGCATATACTCTGCCAATATCGAAACCGGAAAATAAGAAATTGACGAAGTCCGTAATTACCTTCGTCATAATCCCCTTTCCTCGTTCCTTTTTCCCGATCCAGTAAGCGATTTCAGCATTCTTACAATACATACCGGACTCAAAAAAAGCGGCTATACACCCGCACACCTTTCCGTCAACCAAAATGGCTCTGAAACATGCCCTTTTATCGTCAGATTCTGCAAAAGATGCCACCGCCTCCCTGCATTCCTCTTCCGTATGCGGAAAATCGTCACTCATATTATCATATAACTCTTTATCTCTGGAATATTGAAAAAAATCCCCATAATATTCCGCTTCCCACCTTACCAGCTTCACTTCCATATTTATAATCTCCCCTCTTTTATCTATTATTCCTTCCGCAAAATGCGCTTTCTCAAATCCACTTCCATAATATAAATCTGACAGGGATTATTCTCATCCCAAAGCGACACAAAGCACTCCAATTCCTTAAACCCCAAACCCTCATAAAACGTGCTCGTTCTATCATAGCACTCATAGCAGCCCTTTTGCACCGTCTTTACCTGCAAAAAAGAATACCCCTTCATCCCCGCATAAGAATACAGCTCCGCAAACAATTGCTTTCCTATTCCTCTTCCCTGAAACTCTTCCAGCACTCCCATAACATAAATCTCAGCCGTATGCCGGCTAGTCCCTTTCATAGCTATAAACCCGACAGCCCCTGTATCCGTAATCTCCGCCCAGAAAGGCAGACTCTTAACGCCGTCCTTATACTCTTCCACGCTCTCCGGCACCCCGAACCACTCCGGCAGGCTTTTCAATACAAAATCTGCAATTCTTTCCTTTTCCTCTTCCGTCTGTATAAACTTAACCATCCTGCTTCTCCCTATATCCATCCAAAATCTCAGCCGCTATCCCCACTAACTCCACACATGGCCGCTTCTTATAATACTCCGCCGTGCGCGCCTCAGGAACCGGCTTATCCTTCCCCGCTCCCAATCCAAGCAGCTCCCTGCACACGATAGAATGATTCTTTTCCTCGAATTCTTTCGCCAGAAGCTGTATCCTCTCATAATGTTCCGCCTTCACCTTCTGATCCTTAGGGTCCGTATATCCATATAACATTCCTGCCGCCATGAACATTCCTGTCACAGCTCCGCATACCTCCCGCAGCCTTCCCATTCCTCCCCCGAAAGAGGAACTGATTTTAAGAATCGCTTTTTTGTCCATATCGTAACAGTCACTGAATGCCAAGAATACCGACTGCGAACAATTATAGCCTTCCTTAAAATATTCCATCGCTAATTGTGAATGTGTCTTTCTGTGCTCTTGTTCTCTCTCGTTCATTTTTACACTCCATATCTGCTCCTACGGACTTAAAATCAATAGGAAGGATATTTTCTTCTGATTTTACAAAACCTCCGCCCCGGCATTTATGCGCCGGTTCGGAGGTTTGCATAAAATATCAGCTATTTAGAAATCAACTTCAGTACCATAGTAAATACATGTGAAGAGCTTCTCCATAGTCGCCGGATCGATCGCTCTCGGATTTGAACCCGTACATGCATCGCCTACCGCATTAGCCGCAATCGCTGCAATTTTTTCCTTGAATTCCTCTTCCACGATGCCGAACTCTTTTAAAGTATTCGGAATCTGCATCTGATTGTTCAGCCCTACGATTCTCTCGCACAAACCGTTAATCGCATCCTCAGTCGTTCCCTTTATTCCAATAGAAGCTGCAATTTCGGCATAACGTTTCGCCGCTTCTTCATTTTTTGCATTATATTTGATAACATATGGAAGATACATCGCATTTGCCAATCCGTGAGTAATATGTCCGGTGGAGAAGGCTGCTCCTGTCTTATGAGCCATGGAATGTACGATACCTAAGAGGGCGTTCGAGAATGCCATTCCTGCAAGACACTGTCCGTAATGCATAAGCTCCTTGGAATCCTTGTCTCCGTCATAGCTCTTTATCAAATCGCTGTTCACAATCTGGATAGCCTTGATAGCAAGCGGGTCTGTAAACGGAGTATGAAGGGTAGAAACATATGCTTCAACCGCATGTGTCAAAGCATCCATTCCCGTATAAGCCACCAGGCTCTGAGGCATCGTCTCAGCCAAAACAGGGTCAACGATAGCGATATCGGGAGTTATATTAAAATCAGCAAGGGGATATTTGATTCCCTTCGCATAATCTGTGATAACGGAAAATGCCGTTACTTCTGTAGCCGTCCCGGAGGTGGAAGGAATCGCTACGAATTTCGCTTTTGTTCTTAAGGCCGGAAAGTTAAAAGGAGTAATCAAATCTTCAAAAGTCGTCTCAGGGTATTCATAAAACGCCCACATCGCCTTAGCCGCATCGATGGGAGAACCTCCGCCCATGGAAACAATCCAGTCCGGCTCGAACTCTCTCATTGCCTCTGCGCCCTTCATAACCGTTTCCACGGAAGGGTCCGGCTCAACACCTTCAAACAGAAGTGTTTCTATCCCCGCTTCTTTTAAATAACCGATAGCTTTATCCAAAAAACCGAAACGCTTCATGGAGCTTCCGCCTACAACTAAGATAGCCTTTTTCCCCTCTAAGGTTTTCAAAACCTCCAATGAATCTTTTCCGTAATAGATGTCTCTCGGTAAAGTAAATCTGTTCATTTGCTATTCCTCCTTAATAAATTTGATAGATACTTGTTTATTGTTATCCGCTTATTCAAGTATATCAAATTCAAGAAAAATAACAAGTCCTAATGCCCCCTAAAAACCCTTTCTATAGAAGAAGTTCCGCCTGTCTGTAGGCCTCCTGTGCCTGTTCTTTCTCCTGAAGCATTTCGTGGCAGCGTCCGATATATTTAAGAGCCAGAAAACTCCCCGCTCCGACCACGATTAAATATCTTAAATCATCTTCACCGAGGATAAGACAGTGCAAAAAGGTGCTCTTCGCCTGCTCATATTCTCCGAGGGCAAACTGCGCCATGCCCTTATCGTAATAAAGATCTACATAATCGGGATAAAGCTCTATGGCCTTTTCGATACTCTGTGCTACGGTTTCATAATCTTCCGCTGCAAGCAGAATATCGTATTTCAGCTTATACACAATAGCAGGAGGCAGAAGTTCCTCTTTCAGAAACTGCAGAATCGCCAGATTGACAAGTCCATAGGCCTCTGCATAGGCCTTTGTATGATAGTATTCCACTGCGAGATGATATTGTACCCACGCATTTTCCGGCTGCTCTTCCCTTTCTTTAAGAAGCATCTCCCTATTTCTGTCGCTTTTATGCTTTATTACATCATCCATATATCCATAGTGAAGAATTCTGATATAATCCTGTTCTTCTTCTGAAATTCTTTCGATTAGATCATCACCGGCAAGCCTCTCATGTATCTTTCCCGAAAAACATATCCCTGACTTGTTCCGGAACAAACGGCAAGCACTGTTCTTATAAGCCCTGCTCTTATCCGCCGGATATTCTCCGTAATAATGTATCATAATAACCGGTATGAGGTCTTTTTTCTCTTTTTGAAGCAGCTTCTTAAATGCCTTTTTATCTTTGATCTGCAGCTCCTCATCAGCATCCAGCCACATGACCCAATCACAGGAAGCTTTTTCTACCGCAAAATTACGGGCTGTGGCAAAATCATCCTCCCATGCAAAATCAAATAATTTTACTTTATGTTTTTTACAAATAGCTTTCGTCCTGTCTTCGGAACCGGTATCAACCACAATGATTTCATCCGCCAGCTTTGCAGCACTTTTCAGGCACCTTTCGATATTCTTCTCCTCATTTCGTACGATCATACATAAACTTATGGTAGACATTTTTATTACCTTCTTCCATGTACTCTGTTAATCATTTTATGCATCATTTCGAATGATTGTGACTTTTGTCCGTTTGGGAGAAGGTTTTTATGTCACAAAATGACAATAAAGTACATAAAATATAGCATGCAGGAACAATTATATACTCACGTGGAGAAAAAACAAAATGATAACCATAAGTCTTTGTATGATTGTAAAAAATGAAGAAAAAGTATTGGAAAGATGCTTGAACTCAGTAAAGAATCTCGTTGACGAAATCATTATTGCTGATACAGGCTCTACCGACCGCACAAAAGAAATCGCCGGACGTTTTACAAAAAAAGTCTACGACTTTCCATGGATCGACGACTTTTCTGCCGCACGGAATTTCGCATATGACAAAGCGACGAAGGAATATATTCTTTGGCTGGACGCCGATGATATCATACTCCCCGAGGACGCCGTCAAATTTAAAAATCTTAAAAAAACGTTGTCTCAGGATATCGACATCGTCATGATGCTTTATAATATAGGCTTTGACCCTCAGGGGAAGGTGACCTTTTCTTATTATAGGGAAAGGCTTTCCAAAAATCTTCCTCACTTCAGATGGAGTGAGCCCGTTCATGAATGCCTGCAGATTGGCGGAAATATCATAAACTCCGATATTGGCATCACACATGCCAAGCCAACTGGGGCAAGAAGCTCCAGAAATCTTGAAATATACGAAAATCTTCTGTCCAAGGGAACCAAACTTTCTCCCCGAGGAACATACTATTATGCCAGAGAATTAAAGGACAACGGCCGCTTCGAAGATGCTATCGATGCCTTTGAACAATTCCTGGACTCGGGACTGGGCTGGGTAGAGGACAATATTGCGGCATGCGGCGAATTGGCGAAATGCTACCGGGAACAGGGCGATAGCAACAGAGCCTTCCGAGCCATGCTGCGAAGTTTTCAGTACGACACACCCCGCGGAGAATTGTGCTGTCAAATCGGCTATCATTTTAAGGAGCAGAAAGAATACAAGAAAGCAGCCTTTTGGTTCAATCTTGTTCTCACCCTGGAAAGTCCGCAAGGCTCATGGGGGTTTCATCAAGAGGATTTTTGGGGATATATTCCCTGCATCGAATGTGTCGTATGCTACGACCACCTAGGCGAGTATGAGAAAGCGGAACGCTATAATGACATGGCGGCCGGCTTTAAACCAGATTCACCTTCAGTTCTTTACAATAAAAAATATTTTGAAAACAGAAAAAAAACAGATATTTCTTCACCATTAGAAGGGAGGATATAAAATGTCACAACCAACATTTCCGGTAATCAGTCCTGAAATAACCCGCGATAGCGCTTTGAACATGATTCTTGCTTCCATTGCCATGGAAGAACTAGGCCTCAGCCATATCATCAATGCAGAAGGAGAAAAGCTCCAATATGTCTTAGGTACCTTACCAAACCAAGCCGATGGCTCCATTGACCGTGTTAGCGTAGAACATCTTCTAGCCATAAATGAAAGCATTAAATGCCTCTTAGACAGCATTATGCAAAATCAGATCTTTCTGAAAGATAAAATGGAAAAAGTACTCAATTCATGTAAAGGCTCCTGCGGTCCCACCGGTGCCACCGGACCTACCGGGCCTGCCGGGCCTACGGGAGCTACAGGCGCTACCGGCGCTACCGGACCTACCGGCGCTGCGGGCGGTTCCACCGGGCCTACGGGCGCTACCGGCGCTACTGGTGCTACGGGCGCTACCGGTGCCACTGGAGCTATCGGCGCTACGGGCGCTACTGGTGCTACGGGCGCTACCGGTGCCACTGGAGCTACCGGCGCTACCGGCGCTACTGGGTCGTCAGCAGATCTGGCAGTGGCAGCCTTTGGAGCAGAGGCCGGAACTTGGTGGAATAGGAATTGTCCGCTTGAACTTACGGATCTTATCCCGAATTGCAGCATTGTTCTTTCCAGAGACAGAACGAGTATTTTACTAAAAGATAGCGGCAATTACCTTATAAGCTTCACCATCAATGTAACCGTCCCCAATCGTTGCAATGGTACAATAGGCATCGCACTGCAAGCTACTTCCTGCCGAGATACGAGAACCGTATTTACGTGCTGTACTCCTATTACCCGCACCTGTTCACCCATTACCGTTTGCACAGGGACCATTGTCGTACCGGTAGACCGTTTTGAAGATACGAGAATCTCGCTTGAGCTGCTCTCGCCTCACTGCGTTCAAGTCGACGACTGTTTCATCAGCATAACAAAAGCATAATACTAATATTTCAGCTATTGAAGACGGTGGCTCTGCCTGATTTTAAAAAGGCAGAGCCACCATTTTAGTGAAACATTAAGAATATTATTTCACGGCCATCGCCAACTGCATTGCAAATCGGACAGGCGCGCCGGGATTTTTGAATTGCGCAAGATCACCGACAAAATATAAATCCTTTTCGGTATAATAAAATAGAAACAATCCCGTTGAACCGGAATGTCCTATCAATTCCCCTTTTGCCAACCATTGTTAGATTTTTGGCCTAACTTTTGGGGGTCGGTCCAATTTGTGGCGTTGTTTTTATTTCTTTTTATACCATTTTTCCTATGAAAATTTAACAATGACAGCACTACATATACAGTACAGCCCCAAGGCAGAATATTTCCTACATAAGGATATACTGTAAACCTCCCGCGTATCGGTATTTCTGAAACCATATTCATGCTTTCGGAAGTATAGTAGTCACTGCGTGACAGAATCCTCCCACTATAATCGGCAGCGATAGAAATGCCCATATTGGTTTGGCGTACCACAGCGCAACCGTTTTCAATTCCTCGTACAATCGCTGTCTTTATCGCAATAGGCGACATTTCTTTCCAGTCTGAGGCGGGAACCATGATAATATCCACATTATCCCTTCCCGCCTGATTAACCAAATCAGAAGAAGCCATATCAGAACAAATAAAAGAGGTCAGCCTGCCAAATTCAGATGGGAAATCCTGCATTTTCCCTGTGCCCTCAACGCATAGCTCACCAGGGGAGCGCACCGTTTTGAAAAACTCCGATAAAATCTCACCTTGAGGGTTAAAAGCCACCACCTTATTGTCTTTATATTTTTCATAAGGAGTTTTCGTCAAAAGTGAAATAACCAAATATATATTTTGTTGTTTGGCTATCTCTGCAGCATGTGTAATAAGACGAGCCTCGTCCTCTTGCATTACAGCACCGTTTAACTCCGACCAAAAGATGATCTTGGCACCGGCTTTGGCTTCTTCTATTGTTTTCTTGAACAACTCGTCGTGTACTTGTGACAGTTTTTTCTTTGTCGTCGCTAAGTTCTCAGCACTGAATGAATTGCTATAAAATACCTTATATACGTCATCGTCATTTTCAAGTAATTCTTTTACCGGTACAGTAATAGACGCAATACGAACCGTATTGCTCTTCGTTATAGGCAGATTTAACATAGCTATTCCGTACATGAATACAAATCCCATAGCTATGGCATAGATAATAATTGCTTTTTTACTTTTTTGACCTTCGCGATGCTCACACAGCCATATTGCCACCGCTGATGTCCAATACATAACGAAAATGATGCCGTAAACACCAAACAATGATGATAGGTTTATCAGCGTAAGGTTCTGATACTGCGTATAAACATCTGACAATCCTGCTAATATGGGATAAATTAAATATATAACATATTCCGCCGTTACCATCGCCGCAGAAAATAAAATGGTGACGGCAAAACAATCCTCGCTTCCGTTAAACTTTTGATATGCTATGTATGGAAATATTTTTATGCACGATGCCGTTATAGCTATAGCAAGGCAAGTCAACGGGCCCACACCGAGCACATTGATCCATTGTATAAAGAAGCCAATAATATAAATCAAGAAAATGATAAGCACCGGTTTTAATATTTCACCTTTTTTAAGTAAAGACAAAAATAAAAATGGATAAATCCATGCGAAAACAGGAATTCCCCATTGACCGTTCGCCAAAATATAGCATAATGCGCAAACAACTATATACAAAGCCGTACCACTGTTTTTTATACTTATAATTTCAGGCCATATTGCCGCTTTCATACACTAACTCCTTTTATATTGATAGTATGCTAAAGACTAAGCGCCGTATTTCCTCATTTGCATCGCCATTCTCTATGAAATTGATTCTTTGCAGAATCCCTGTAAGACCGCATACTACGAACAACGCAGTCAATTCGGGATCAGCAACCTTGAAAAAGCCAGCCTCGCATCCTTCTTTCACAAACCCGGTGATAGTTTGGTGCAATTTGCTGACAATCAGACCTTCCAATAAAGCAAAGTGCTTTGGATGATCAGGAGGGGCACTTTGGTACATCTTGGCTACTTCATAAAATCGGTTGTTGAATTGCTTCAAAAGAAACTCAAGCCTGTCCATAACAGGCATTTCTTTATCGCAGACTATTTTCTCTAAATCGACGACATAGTCATGCAGATATCTTTCATGCGCTTGTTCTATAAATTCTTCTTTTGTTTTAAAATAGTAATAGAATAAACCGGTCGCAACATCAGCTCTATTAACAACTTTCTGGATTGATACATTTTTATCCCCACCTTGTAAAAATAGGTCGATGCCTATTTGTAACAGTTCTTCTTTTCGTTCTTCCGGGTCTTTGACCGTTCTGGACATGAAATCACCTCACACTGAATATAGTTCAATGATATTGTGTCACACTGAACTATATTCAGTCAAGTATTTTCTGCTGCATTAGTGCATTATTCCACTGACTTAAGCGCTTCTACCATGTTAAGCGTCAGTGCCTTACGGGATACAGATGCATTAACAAGGAAGGTCAAAGCACATATTGCTGTCAGTATAAGGCCAAGGCTTGGAAGACGCAGATACGGAGTATACGCAAAGGTTCCCGTGGAGGCAAGCCCAATATGGACACCCAGCAGAAAATGCCCCGCCGGTACCCCCATAAGCAGGCCCGCAAAGAGCTGCAGCATGTTATCATGCCGGATAAAAGACTTGATTTCCCTATCCCGGTACCCGATAACTTTCAAGGTTGCATATTCCCTGCTGCGCTCGGTAAAGCTTAGTATCCCAAGATTATAAAGGATGATAGTGCTCAGTAAAAACGCGCCTGCCATCAGCATAATAATTACTACAAGAACACTACTTGTTGCCTCGTCCGCCTGTTCCAACTGCTCTGCCAGTGTAGTGGATTCGTTTACATAGCTTAGTTTTTCCGCATCTTTAGAAGTACTCGCCTCTCTCGTGAACAATACATTAGGGCGGAATGTGCCGCCTGACATTTCCCAGAAAGCGGAAGAAAGGAACACGCCTTGCGGCGCCGCTACAGAAACGATATGCTCCACCTTCACGGTCATATAGCTGTTCTGCCCAGCGATGCGAAGCTGAAGAGCATCGTTTTCCCGGACATTTAATTCCTTCGCTAATTTCTCAGAAACTGCTGCACCTTCATTGGAGAGAGCGACGCGATTGCCGTCTGCATCCTCCAGATGAATGAAATATCCATCCCCATATATTTGTATCACCGCGTTGCTTCTGCTTTTCGAAGTACGGATATCGACAGAGTTTTCCTGCACCCATTGCACATCTCCATTCGTCCGCTCATATAATTCTTCCCTGTCTTCTTCGGTCGCCTCTGCTTTCAAGGAAATACGTGCACCGTAGTCAAACTGTGTCCCATAAAGCCTCTCGTTGACATAATTCAAAGAGTCATATAGTCCAACGCTGTCCATAAGAAGCGCCGTACTTCCGGCGATTCCTATGATTCCAATAATCATCCTCGCCTTGTTCTGCGCAGTAGCCCGAAGCGTCCACTTCCACTCATAGGAGAGCATATTCCAAAAGCCGGTAAAACGCTCTGCGAAGATTTTTCCGCGTTTTTTAGGCGGCTCCTCCCTCATGGTAAAAACAGGCATTCCCTGCGTTCCTCTTCTGCTGGCCCATAGAGCGGTAGCAGAGCACAGCAACACCACCCCTGCCAATATAACATAAGAAATAATCGAATTTCTGACCCTCCATTCCGGTACGGAATAAAATTTCTTCTGAAGCGAAAGCAAGGCTTCGGAAATGGTAGGAGGCGCTGCAAAAAGTCCTGCAATTCCCCCGAGCAAACTTACCCAGAAGCCATACAAAAGATAATGCAGGCGAATTTTCCAGTTCTGATAGCCCAGAGCTTTCAGTGTACCGATCTGGCTTCTCTGTATTTCGATCATGCGCTTCATCGTCGTCTGCATCGTTAGCATTGCTAACAGTATGAGCACCGCGGAAAATAAAACGGTCATGCTCCTTAGCTGTCTGAATTTATCCGTGAAGTCCGATATTCCTTTGAAATCCGAACGTTCAAAATAGGCAGCATATGCTGCACCAAGCTCCTCTTCCGCCCCAGAGCGTATCGCCTTTTTATCTTCGGCAAAGCGCTCCGATGTCTCTTCATTATCGTCTTTCAGGCTCTCATAGCGAATCTTAATTTGGTTATATTCCGGGACAGCACCCGTTAATCGCTGCATACTATCTAACGATATATACCCGTAACCATATTGCAGATGGTCTGGCATGAGGGACGATGGCGTACCCGTATAGCTCAAATATTCCGGGCTAAGTAAGGTTCCTTGTACCTCCAGCTCTACTTCCCGTCCGCCGTATTCTATCCTTATAACATCTCCAGGCCTGATTCGATGTTCTTTCGAAAATTCCTCATATAGCCAGATGCCATCTCCTTTCGGAAGGTAGCTTTCCCCCTGAACCGTTTCAGGCATGGATATTTCATTCACATTAGAAGCCATCAGCAGAACGTTCGAATGTTTTTCCCCATAGCTCATCTCACCGGTCAGACTCGATACCGCCTGAACGTTTTCAACGCCAGACAATCCGTTGATTTTTTGAACATCTTCTTCTTTTATTCCGTGGCCTTGTACCCACGCATCCGCAGTATTACTTTCTTCAAGCCATTCCTCCCCATAATCCAGCATGCCGTACCATACGCCTTCCAGCCCGGCATAGAGAAATATAGCAAAAAGCGACATAAGGAACACCGCAATAAATTGTACCTTCATATTCCAAAGATCTCTTAGCATTTTCTTCATAAGATATAACATATCACCACACCACCTGTTCCATAGAGATAGGGTTGTCATTTACCTGAATTCCTTCGATTTTACCGTCTTTTAAGCGGATTACCTTATCCGCGGCAGGAGCAATTGCTGCGTTATGAGTAACTATGACCACCGTTTTTCCGTATTCCCTGGACATTCTTTTTAGCAAACTCAAAATCATCTTGCCGGTTTCGCTGTCCAATGCTCCGGTGGGCTCGTCACAAAGGAGGATTTTGGGATTCTTTACTAACGCCCTCGCGATTGCCACACGCTGCAGCTCCCCGCCGGACATCTCTGCGGGAAAATGTTTCATGCGCTTTTCTAATCCTACCGCTTTCATCATTTCTGCTGCCTCAAAAGGATTCCTTCCGATTCGTGCCGCCATATTCACATTTTCATAAGCGTTTAGCGTAGGAATAAGATTGTAAAACTGAAAAACAAAGCCTACATCTGTTCTGCGATAATCGGTGAGCTTCGCACCGGAAAAGCCAGTAATATCCATTCCGTCCATAACGATCTGCCCGCCGTCCGACCGATCCATACCTCCGAGCAGATTCAGCAGCGTACTTTTCCCTGATCCGCTGGGTCCGAGAATGACAGCAAACTGTTTCTCCTTAATATCGAAGCTCACGCCGCATAACGCCCGCACCTCATCGTTTCCCGTCTGATAAGTTCTTTTCACATTTTGAAAGTTTAAATATTCCATTGTCATATCCTCCTCATTTTTTATTTTTATTGAAAGAACGTCGTTCAATAAAATCTTAAAATATATGCCAATCCTCCATTCAAAGAATGATTGCCGGGATTGGCAAACTTTTATTTGAGATTCTTGTCCTATGCTTCGTCTTCCTTCAGTGCCTCCTTCAGCAAATTCTCCGAAATTCCAAGAAAACGTGCGATAAAAGGAATGAAATGTCCAATGTCAAACGAAGAGTCTCTTACATCACTGTTATGCACCAGTCCATGACAGCCGTGAATGATGAACAGCGACATCGGATATGCCGTATTCTCATCAATGCCGGAATCTGCCGGGATGATGCCCTCCGCTTTCGCCTCCAGCATAAATCGGGATACCGGTTCTGCCATCCCTGTCAATAAGTCGAAGGCTGTCATCGTCTCATAGGCTATGCTTTCAGGATTGCTGAAGGTCCTGTAGTAATCACGGATTCCGCTTTCAATCAGACAAAACAACTCTTTAAAACGAAGCATGACCGGCTTATCAGTATCTCCCAATATTACCGCTCTCTTGGCAATCTCGGCTTTACCCATCTGCCTCATAGCTTCATTATATATTTCCTGTTTGGACTCGAAATAATAATAGAACATGCCGGGATGTCCGTTGACAACTTTCAGTATGTCCCTTACGGATACCGACTCGTACCCCTTTTCCATAAATAGGGCTAAAGCGGCGTCTATAAGCTCTTGTCTTCTTATTTCTGGGGGCTTCGATACTCTCGCCATAAACTCACTCCTTCGCTTGACAGAACATCGTTCAATTAAATTATATGACTGAAAATTTTATTTGTCAATCTATTTAAATTACGGATACATACCGGTTATTCTCTATATAGAACCTCCACAGATACTCCTTCGCCTCCTCGGCATAATCGATGCCTACCCGTTTGGATTGTACGATTCCGAAGTCCTGTGTCTCCCCTTCCTCTACATAAAGCACATCGCCGCATAAATCTGCGCCTGTTTTCCCTCTGTCGATGGAAAGTGCCGCACAAAGCTTGCCCGGACCATTAGTCAGCGCTTTTTCCTGACTCCGATTCAACCCGGCATACTCCTTTTTAAATCTGTTTCGGGCCATGATGTCCAGCCCTTCTACAGGCTCCGCCGCCCTGATCAGCACGGCTTGAGGAACTCCTTCCTCTCTCGTAACTGTATTGAAACAGTTGTGCATTCCATATATAAAAAATACATAGGCAAATCCCGGACCGCCATACATGACCTCCACTCTCGGTGTACGTCTTCCTCCATAAGAATGGGCCGCTTTATCCAGGACTCCCATATAGGCTTCTGTCTCCACGATTTTGGCCGCAACCCTCTGCCCGTCCACCTCATGCACGATAATCTTCCCAAGAAGCTCCTTGGCCACAACGACGGAATCTCTATTATAAAATTCTCTGTCCAGCTTTTTCATCCTGTTTTTCTCCATTTTCTATCCGAAAATCTACGTTATTTATCATACCCCATCTTCCGCCCGCAAACCAGTACCCTGCGGGGAATATCCGCATATCATATAAAAGAATAAAAAGCTGCTTTACCCGGAGGAACTATGGAATTCAGAGAAAGCCGTACTTATAGAAATTTACTCAGAGTTTATGAAGAAGAATTGATGTTCAGCTCCAGATTCGCGCTATACGGAGAAATCGCCCAGACGGACGGCTACATCACAATCTCCAGGCTCTATAATACCCTTTCCGGTCAGGATCTCGAGCATGCGCGCATTTGGCTGCGGGCTATCTACGAAGGAACCCTTCCAAGCACCGCCACCAATCTCATCGAATCCGCCAATGCGGAATATGCTATCGCTGGAAACCAGTATCAGGAATATGTACAGATAGCAAGAGAGGAAGGCTTCGACCATATCGCCGCCCTATTTGCCGGGGTAGCCAATATAGACTACAATCACGCCACACTGCTCCAGCAGCAATACGATAACGTCGTTTCCGGTCAGGTCTTCTGCAAGCCTGAGGAAATCGTATGGGTCTGCATGCAGTGCGGAAATATTATGTCCGGCCTCTGCGCTCCGGAAATCTGTCCGGTCTGCGGCTTCCCGCAAGGATATTACAGACCGCTGAACAGTTGTCCTTATTAGATCATTTAATCATACTGTAAATACATTCTAACAATGAAAGTGCCAATACAACGTTTATAATCCTGTAATGCTTTTGGTAGACCCGCTGTATCAGCATGCCCATGCCGATCCACGACACGGTTGCTATCGTCCCCATGGAAGCGATGATAAGCCCGAAGAAGAACAAAATGGGAAAAGCATTGCTGTAATCGGTGACATAACCGGTAAGGGAGGTAATGCCAAATAAGTATATCTTCACATTGATAAATTGCAGCAAAAATCCCTTAAAAAAGGAGGCAGACTTTTCAGTCTTGCTTTCCTCCGGCTTGCTAAGCACGATATGTACGGCAAGCCATAGAATATAGGCTGCTCCGATATATTTCATAAAGTCCAGGGCATCCGGCAGAAAGGTGCTGACACCATAAACGAATATTGCGCAAGCGGTCTGCACTACATAGTAGCCTGTGAAAATACCTAAAAATAAAGGGCGCCCTTTACGGAGACCATAGTTTGTCGTTGTATTGAGAGCCAGAATATTGCCGGGGCCCGGAGTGAAGGCATTAATTACAGCATAAATAAAAAAGTTTCCTAAGACATATCCAGACATTGTATTTTCAATCCTTTCGGGAATTATGTGTTTTTTTATTATATCATAGCTCTTGTTCATATTGGAAATACGTTTATGTTATCCTCGCTATAACATTAAGTTATCGCTGTGTCTTAATTATTCCTAAAAAAGGGCGGAAACCATGTTCCGGATCGTTTCCATTAAAATTGAAAATCTGCCATTAAGAAGATTGCAATGAGAGTTTAGAACTTGCAATGAAGGCTCGACGTTCATATGGAAATCTTCACAATTTTATGCTACACTATATCTGAATTTATATTCATATCTGGATGTTATTCAATAAGATAAGTTCGTAATTGAAAGGATGAAATATGATTTATTTGGAAACTGACAGATTAATTGTGAGGGACTATGTGGAAGAGGATTTCCTCTCCTATTACCGCTTAAAAAGCGATGAAAAGACAATGTATTATTTGCAAGATATCAAAATGGACAGTGAAGAGTCTGCACGAATCGATTTCGAGAAGGTCTTGGCAGACAGCAAGGAAGAAAAGAGGCGATTCTATTTTTTTCATGTAGAATCGAAGGATAAGCACGAACCGGTGGGCAGTGCAGGGTATACGGTCACAGAATTTACTCCGGTTGGACAGCTTGTACATGCGGGATATTTCAGCTTCCCGACGTTCTGGAACAGCGGATATATCACGGAGGCTTTTGCCGGGATTATCGAATTCGCCTTTGCGGAAAACAATGTATATAGAATTGCGACCGGATGTCTGAAAGAAAATCTCCCTTCAGAACGGGTGATGCAAAAGTGCGGACTTATAAAAGAAGCCGAGCATTTAAACAGCGAATGGCATGACGGGAATATGAAAACCCGGGTGGAATACCGCCTGTTAAAAGAAGAATGGCTTAATAAACAGTTCTAATTTTTCATAAAATCCAGTTTCTTAATATTGGCTGTTATAAGTGCTCCAACGATACCGATAACCGCCCCCGTAACGAGGCCGGAAATAATAAGAAACGGAAGGTAGTATAAAAGTACGCTGTTATTTATTACCCACATAGCCACCAAAATCTGTCCGATATTATGACCGATACCTCCCAGAATGCTTACTCCTGTCATGGAAAAACGCTTCCACCGCTTCGCTGCCACCATAAGAAGCCAGCTTAGCATACCACCCGCAAAACTGAACATCATAGTAGACAGGTTCCCGAAAGTAAAACCTACCAGAACGATGCGAAGCATGGACAATACGAAAGCCTGCTTCGGTCCCATGGTAAATAAAGCAGTGATTACCACCAGATTCGCCAGCCCGATTTTAATACCCGGAATCGGCACGGGAATCGGTATGATACTCTCTATATAACTTAAAATAAAAGCCAATGCAATCAACATTCCATACATTGCCACGTTTCTAGTCTTCATCTGTACTCCTTATTAATTGGCAATCATATCCACATCGCTCTTCTCTCCGTCACGAATCTCTACAGAAACTCCGTGAGGCAGACATATAATGGATTCATGATCGTAGTGGATACTTCTATGGGCCACGCATATTTTGTCGGGACAGTTAGCTTCCGTCATCTTTGCCTCTCCGCCTCTAATTTCCAAAACATTATAATCGCCCTGTTTATCTCCTATCGTAAGCGTAGTGTCTTCATCCAAAGGCAGTGTCTTATACACATCGCCTCCTATAGTGACTACAACCACTGCGCCTTCCTTCTTCGTAACATTTATAAAAACTATCGCAGCCAGTGCAATTATAAGAATCACTCCGGCAAGAATCAAATCGCTCTTCTTTATCATAGACTGCACCATTCCATTATAATTACTATTTAACCTTCTGCTTTATAGCAATAATTAGTGCACAGAATGCTGCGCTGCAACATTCTGTGCCCGCCATATATTTACTCTTTGATCATTGCCTGAAAGCCGCTGCTGTACTTCATGCTCTGGTCGGGAAACACCCATAGAGCCTCCACGCCATCAAGCCCCTCGATCAATTTGCTGCCCTCTTCATAAGGCATATTGAATACCGCCGTAGAAAGCGCATCCGCCATCCCGGAATCCGGACAGATGATAGAAACGGATACAAAATACTCCGTCGGCATTAGCGTCTTGGGATCGATAATATGATGGTACTGCTTCCCGTCCACTACGTAGTAGCGCTCGTAAATACCGCTGGTCACAAGAGAATATCCCGACAGATTCAACACATAAAGTGTCTTTTCATCGCTGGATAAATCCGGGTTCTGTATTCCTACACTCCAAGGAATTTCCTTACCGTTATCGTCGAGCTTGTTTCCAAAGGTTCTGACATTTCCCCCTACGGAAATCATACCGTTCTCAAAGCCCGCCTGCTGTGCGAAAAGAGCAGCTCTCTCCACTGCATAGCCCTTGGCAATAGCCCCTACGTCCAGACTCATTTCAGGGTCTTTCAAATAAATGGTGGATGCCTCCTCGTCGATGACCATATCGTCGATGTCGATGTGCTGGTTTCTCGCTTTCAGCTCTTCATAATCGGGAAGAGTTGCTTTCTCCGGATTGTCCAGACCAGCGGTCCGGTGATCGTGCCATAGAGAGAGCACGGAACCAAAGGCCACGTTTATCTCTCCATTTGTCTTCTCATACCAGTCCCTGGAAAACAGAAGGAGATCTATGATTTTCCGATCCACCTTTACCGGCTTTATACCAGCATTGTCATTAATCGTTTTTATATTGTTTACGCCCTCGTAATCATTATAAATATCGTAGAGTTCGTTATATACCTTTAATTCATCATATATCATCTGACTGTATTTCGTGAATTCCTCTTCGCTCTTCGCATATCCTACGATTACGCTTGCTGTGTCGAACAGTTCCAAAAAACTGGCCTCATAGCGCATATCCTTGCCAAACGAGCAAGCCGACAGCATCGATATCATCATCATTCCTAACAGGAATGCAGTAATTTTTTGTTTCAACTTATCCACCTCTGAAAAATTAGCTTCCTAATTATACCATATGAAAAGAGGATGCACTATTTTTTTGAAAAATAATGCATCCCCCGTAAATTATTTCAAGTTCATTATTATTTCGCGTTTGATGCAGCCTTTTCAACTACAGCGATGAAAGGACCTACATGTACGGTTACGGAGCTTACAAGATCAGCGTCCGCTGCATGACCTTCACCGTCAACAGCAATTCCGCTTACTTCAGATGCAGTCTTTCCGGTTACGAAGGAAGAGAAGCTATCTGCCTGCTCGAACCACTCTTTGCCGATGGAAGAAGCTGATTTCATTCCGTAAGCATCACCAAGTTCCTGCTTTGTGGAAACTGCAGCAGCTAAATCAGAGGTAATCGCTCCGGTAGCATCGAAGTTAACGTTACCCTGGGAAGCGTCTACATAGCAGCTTGTGATTTTCCCGTTAGCATCTGTCGTTACAACAGAGTACATGGAATAAGCCTGAGCAAGACCTTCTGCATCAGCAGTTGCATCTGTGGAGCTGGACATTTGTGTAGTAGTTCCTAAGCCAAGTTTATCCGTGCTCTTTGCGCCCAGATCTTTTGCATTTGCTACTGCCTTATCAACTGCAGAAATGAAATCGCCTACATGAATTGTTACAGAAGAAGTTAAATCTGCATCCGTAGGTACGCCTTCTTCATTTACCGCAACACCCTTAACTTGATCTATGGTCTTTCCTACCGCATATGCTGCGAAAGCATCTGCCTGCTGGAACCACTCTTTGCCGATGGAAGAAGCTGCACCCATGCCATAATCAGTACCAAGTTCTTGTTTTGTCTGGAAAGTCGTAGAAGGATCTGTTGTAAGCTTACCTTCTGCGGAGAAATTAATCTTTGTCTGAGCTGCATCGATTTTACAAGCCAGAATTTTACCGTCTGTTCCAACGAGTACGGCTGCGATAATGGAATCCACTTCTGCCAATCCATCTTCTTCACCTGCCGGTGTCGATTTTGCGATAGATGTCGCAACTCCAAGGCCGGTTTTCGCTGCTGCTTCTTTTGTACCGCCACATGCGGTAAGTGTTCCTGCTACTAAAGTCATGCAGAGTAATAAAGCTATTACTTTTTTCATATTTTACCTCCATATAATGCCGTCTATGCGGCTCTTTTTTTTATTTCAATCCGGGCTATCCGGACGAATAACATAGTTATGTGTTACATGATCCTGTCGAGAATCACCGATAAGAAAACTGACAAAATGCCGGCACCCATAATTAAAATGAAATTCATAATACTGACGCCGAAGGTTGTGGTCTTTTCCTGTTTCTTAAAAAACTTATTAATATTTTTCTGTACGGGTACGATCGTAAGAAGCGAAATCAAAACCACCGGGGAAAGGATTCCGAATACCACCAGTAAAATCTCAGCGGCATAAGTCATATAATAAAGTCCTGCAAAAAGATACAGCGCCGTCTTCTTCCCGATGTAATAGGGCAGAGTATACCTCTTTACCGTAATATCCTTCTCCAAATCGCAGATATTGTTCGCCAGCATCACATTTGCCGTTACCGCAAAGGGAGTAATGGAAAAAAGAAGCAAGGTCAGCATCGGAACCACCTGTACGGATAAGGATACCGTCTCAAAGCTCAGACTGTAGGATATGAACGTTCCTTTCGGCATATTGATATACATCAATATAAAAGGGATTATCGCTCCGTAAAAAAAACCGGATACCACCTCTCCGAGAGGCATTCTTGAAATAGGCAGAGGCCCATAAGTGTAAAGCACCCCGCATATAAAACAAATGCCGCCGATAACAAGAATTACCAAATCAGTACTGTATGCCAGATATAATCCGAAAGCCGTACTGATTCCAAACAACGCATAAATAATCAAAAGTGCATTCCGTCTTTCAAAAGGAAGGACCTGACCGTTATCCTTGGAATCGATATAATTATTGATCGCCGTGGTCGTCAAGTCAAAGAAAAACATTCCCGCAAAAAAGACGAGAGTCTTTCCCCACTGTATATCCTGCCGCTGATATAGAAGAAACCCTATTGTCAGCATAAATGTAAATGTGCTCGTAATTTTAGTTTTAATTTCTATATAGTTAAAAAATTTCCCAAGCAATTGTTTTTCCCCGTACCCATCTACGCTTTGATTCCTGCGGCCTTTTTTACAATCGCGGCCACTTTCTCGCGTTTTTCCTCAGTTACATCCAACTTGTCAATATATCGCTTTGCCTTTTTATAATACCGTTCGATCATCTCTTTGGTATAATCCAGACCGCCGGCTTCTTGCACTGCCCGGTTGATGTCCGCCCTGACAATTTCACCTGCCTCAGCCTTCTTCCTGAAATCGGGCCGTTTCTCCAAAGCGCGTATCAGAGGAAGAGTAACGACTCCCTGCTCATAATCGGACTGAACCGGCTTCTTCGCCTCTTCTATCGTCTTATCGAAATCCAGGCAGTCATCCCTTAGCTGGAAAATCAAGCCTGTATAATTTCCGATTTTCTTATATTTCTTTATATCCTCCGCCGCACTGCCGCCTAAAACGGCCCCCGCGAAGAAGGACGCTTCAAAGAGAGCAGCCGTTTTGCCGGATATAATTCTTATATATTCGAATACTGTCAGATTCAGATTCTTATTGTTAATGTGCTGTAACAGCTCTCCCAGACACAGCCTGCTTATATAGTCGGGCAGATCGATGTCCGTATATTCTTTTCTGTCGGGAACAGCCGCGAGCATTTTAAGCGCAAGACTCAGAAGGTAATCCCCGCAAATGACTGCGGTGCGCTTCCCATATTTCTTCTGAAGGGTCTCCTGGCCTCTTCGCAGGTCTGCATTATCGATAATATCATCATGGACGAGAGACGCCAGATGAACGATTTCTATTGCAGCGGCGGCGTGCACCGCCCCCGGAGCAATTTTCCCTTCTCCGTCCCCGGCACAGATCAGTACGGAAACCGCACGAATCATTTTCCCCTGAGAAGCGGATAAATGAGTCAAATATTCGTTGATTATGCGGGGTGATCGGGTCAGGGCCTTCTGAATTTCTTCTTTTACAAGCTCATAGGCTTCCTCATATGTCAATTTCTCCATCGCTTCACCCATATCTTATTAATCCTGATACAGATACAGTTTCCGGATCAACGGTATTTTCTTCCAAAGCTTCTTCAGAGCCGGCATCGCATAGTAATCGAGTCCCAGCGTCCTTCCTGCTCCGATCAGTACGGCAATACCCGCAAAGATCATCCAGAAGGTTCCAAGATACAATCCTGTAGTGCATACGAACATAAACTGCAACACCAGAGAAACTGCCGCTGCGGGAGAAGTGAAGAGTCCGCCCATCAGCGCAAGGCCGATTAAAATTTCTGCTATGACGATAAAAATCTGCATCGCCATCTGTACCCAGTTATAGGGAAGAATCCACGTATCGACGAACCAGTTCATAAGCGGAACATTCAGCTTGAATGCCAAGTCGCTCAAGGTCGAAGATGCCAGATCCGTTCCGCTGACAAATATCATTCGGAAAAGCCCTAAAATATTCCAGTTGAATATCACATGTCCTGCTGAAACTGCCGTCGCTGCTGCTGCACCCGTTGCCGCACTCACTGCATCTGCTGCTGCCGCTACTGTGCCCGTCGCCGCACTTACCGTATCGGCTGCCGCTGCTGCTCCTGCTGCCGCAGTAGTTGCCGAGCTTACCGCATCTGCCGCTGCCGCACTGCCGGGATTCAATATGCTTTCATACCATGCGCTGGCACCGCCGAAAAAGCCCTGAAGCTTCGGCTCCCTGAACCAACCCTCTACCACCTTCATAATTCCCTCGAACAGCCACACCGCACCGAGCCAGAACCTCAATGGAACGAGAAGGAAGCTGGGCGTTCTGTTAGAGAAGTGTCCGCCCACAAAGCTCCTGCAGTCGCGTACTGTGAAAAATTCATGTTTTACATAGCTGAATATTTTATTCCATCCTAATACCTGAATAAAATAAACGATATTGATAAAGTGCTTGGCAAACATAGCGAGGAACGAAGGAAGGCTGAAGAAATGCCCCGGAAGTCCTACATGAGCCGCTCCATAACGTCCTCCTACACAAACCATTACGCCGTGGAAAGCCGGCTTATATTCTTCCATCCCGCCATTTTCCGTAATTGCACTGACGATGTTGTGAGCTGCCGTATCAGCACTCTGCTCTGCGTTCTCCACCATCTGGGGAACGGATACCTCTTGTCCTTCGGGAACGAAATACATGTTATCGCCGACAACATATACTGATTCGTCCTTGGTGGAACGTAAGTATTTATCTACAGGGATGCGCCCGCCTCTTTGCTTTTCCAGAGCGTCGGCCGAAGCTGCGGCAATGGTGCTGCTCTGGATTCCTGCCCCCCAGATCACCGTTCCTGCTTTCTTCGTAACCTCCTTGCCGCCACATTTGTACTCGATGGAGTCCTCGGTGACTCGGGTCACACTGGCATTCATGCAAAGCTCGATTCCCATTTTATTCATTCTCTTAGCGACCTTAGCGGATAACTTTTCAGGAAGGTTCGGAATCGGTCTGCTCAAACCATCCACATTTACCATGGTCACTTCATCTCTGTTGATTTCATATTTCTCACAGAGGATAGGCACATATTCCGCAAGTTCTCCTACCATCTCTACACCGGTAAAGCCTGCGCCGATCACATAGAAGGTCAGCAGCTGTTTTCTCTCATCGGGGTTTCTCTCTGCTGCCGCTTTACGGAAAACATTGAGAATATGGTCTTTCAACAAGATAGCATCTTCATAAGACCAGAGCTTGAAGGTAAACTCCTCCGCTCCGGGAACCCCGTAAAATGTCGGTCTGGAACCGGATGCTATTACCAGATAATCATATTCATAAGAGGCTTCTTCGCCTTTTATCGTCTTCGCCGCAAAATCAACTTCCGTTACGGTATCCAGCTTCACATTCACTTTTCTTCCTGCGAATACCTTCTTCAAGCTGATTTTAATACTGTCTTCGTCCACTCTGCCCGCCGCTACCTCGTGCAGCTCTGTGAGCATAGTATGGAAGGGATTCTTATCGATAATGGTTATTTCCACATCTCCCTGTTTTTTAAGTCTCTTTGCGAGCTTCTTCGCTGTCAGAATGCCGGCATAGCCTGCTCCTATAATTACTACTTTCTTCATCGCTTCTTCTCCTTGGGTATCCCGTAGGTCGATATCCAGACTCCTTTTCATCCATTAATAAAATAACGTGAAATGCCGTGAAATTTTTAACAAACTGAATCGCAATAACCGAATTGCAGCAATGGGATTATAATACTGTAATTGTTTGCAAAACATTTCACTTTCTTGTATAATAAATATAGACATAAAATTGCATCATCTATATATAATAATGGATGTAATCCAGATTCACAAGAAGGTACTTTAAAGTACCTTAGTATCATTTAGTATACCATTCCCTGACAGGAAATTATACCTTAATCGTATACTTAATTTCATTATAATTATACTATATTTCCAAGTATTGGGAAAGTGGAAAGGTGTTGACATATTCATGGAAACAAACGAAAAAAAACACGAGAACTGTTTTATGAGAGAAACCTGCTTAAAAGACGATTTATGTCCTATGGTTCTGGCTCATAAACTGCTTTCCGGCAAACGGAAAATTATGATTTTATGGTTTCTCAGCAACAAGGTACTGCGCTACAACGAAATTTTAAAGCGTATGCCCGACGTTACCCAGAAGATGCTTACCAAACAGCTTCGAAGCCTGGAAGACGATCACTTAATCATGAGGCACGTGTATCCTACCGTTCCTCCCAAAGTAGAATATGAAATTACAGATATCGGAAAGCGAATCATTCCTATTTTGGAACTCATGCATCACTTCGGCGCTTCGTATATAGAAATCTTCCGGGACGAACTGAATGCCCGCAAGAACGCGCAAGAACCTCCTGAAATCTGCAATTAAATAAACAAAACAGCTAAATACTGCCCGAGCGCCGCATACAAGGCAGCGCACAGGCAGTTACTTTTCCCAATTTATTCTATTTCTATAAATTCTATAACTTGTATTCCATCAATATAACTTCCGGTTTATCCGCATTCGTTTCCTGAATCTTTTCCCAGTTCATTACAAATTCCAGCAATGCGTCAATGGTCGCCATCTCTTTCAAATGTTCATAATTCTTATAAAAACCAAAGGTCTCCTTCTTAGCGTTGGATATCAGCGCATAGTCGGAAAGCTGCGCGATGGGCGACTGCCTGTAGCCCGTAATCGCAATTACCTTAAGCCCCTTCTCCTTGCCCATTTCCACACCTTGAATCACCTGCTTCGATCTGCCCGACTGAGATATCGCTATGATAATATCATCCTTCGTCGCAAGGTTCACATGATTCAAAAAATATTCCGGTGAGATTCCGCAGCTGCATTTCACACCTAATCTTCCCAGTCGGAATCCCATATAGAGTGCTAACGGGGTCGTATTGCCCATAGCTATGACATGAGCCTCTCCGCAGGTCTTGATCAGATTCACGCATTCCATCACGTCATGCTCCTCCATGTTCTCACCGATAGCTAACATGGTATTGGCATAGTCTTGAAAAACCTTTCCTATTGCATTTCCTTCGTTCTGTATGCCTTCACTGCTTTTATCGTCATCTCTTCCCACATCCTTGGCCAGCATCAGGCGGAATTGATAATAACCCTTATAGCCCAAATGAGAGCACATTCTGACTACCGTCGCGTCACTGACTCCGCTCACCTTCGCCAGCTCGGAAACCGTAGCGTTTACCGTCTCTTGCGGATATTCCAAGACATAATCCGCCACTTTTCTTTCAGCAGAAAATATTTTTTCGTAATTATCTCTTATTACATCCAATACAGGTCTGTCTAACATCGCTTTTATCCCCTTTCTGGTCGTCTTTTCTATTTTGCCTCTTTTTTCTTTTATTTTCAAGCTTTTCCCGCAAATATATTATTTTTTCTATGACCGAGCAGCATAACGAAGAGTGCAACCGAAAAAGAAATGACTCCTGCCACCGCGGCCTCTATTAAATTACCCGGATCCTTGTCGCTTTGAAATATCAAAATAGAGAACACCGTAGGGAACGCATAGACGTATGTATGAATCGTCACAAGCCCCTGATAAATTCCTCCTGCTGCGCCTCCTGCCACCGCCGCCAGCAAAGCGATCTTGTCCGTCAGGCAGATGCCGTATAAGACCGGCTCCGTAGTCCCCGTGAAGGTTACGGTAATCAGTACTGCCAGCACTGAACTTCTCTTCTCCTTTTCCTTGCTGTTCAGCATCGTAACGAGAGTGACTGCCATAAGTGACATGGTAAGCATAAAATAACCGACCATAAAGCCACTCTCTTCACCGAAGGCTCCTAAATTCTGAATGACCAGACTGACAAACACCCAGTGAGCTCCTACCATAATCTGCAAAGGAGCAGTAGCACCGAATATCGCCCATGCAAGAACCGGGATGTTGACCTGAAGCCACGAGATTCCTGCAAGTGCGCCCTGGCTGACCACATCCACCAGCGGCCCTGCCACAAGCATTCCTGCAAGTGCCGTAATCAGTATGAGCAAAAAACGCAGAAATATATCCCTAAGCACACCTTTTAGCCACTTTTCCAACACCTTCTCAAACACACTCATCAAATAAATCAAAACAATGATGGGAAATACCGTATAGGCATAAGTCATCCGATAGACCGGAATTCCCATGAAAAGCACGCTGTTTTCCTGCTCCATCAGATTGATGAAGCTTGGAAGCAGCAACGTTCCTGCCGCCGCCATGGCGCTGACCACATCTGCCTCAAAATGCTTCCCTGCCGTATAAGCCACGATGAGAGGAAGAAAATAAAAGGGAGCGTTGCTGATAGCTTCCAGAATCACCTTCGTATCCGGGAAGGCTTGTATCAGAGGCGTGTATCCCAGAAGTAAAACTCCCAGCTTCAGCAGCCCTCCTGCCACCAACACCGGTATCACGGGCAGCATGCAGGATGAAATATGGTAAAGCATTCTATCCAAATAATTTTTCTTTTTCGTTTGTCCTTTATCTTTTTTCATAAGCATTCATCGCCTGACGGATCAGTTTGTCAAAGTCATCCGCCTGCCATGCGGCACGTCCGGTAAAAAGTCCGTCGATAGAAGGCTGGACAATCATCGCCTCCGCATTTCCCGGATTCACGCTTCCACCGTATAAAACGGGAATCTCTGCGCTCTTCTCTCCGAACAGCTCTTCCAGACAGTTCTTGATCACCTTGTGCATCTCTTCGGCATACTCTGCCGAAGCCGGAATACCATTTACTCCGATGGACCATACCGGCTCGTAAGCCACCTTGATCTTGTCCGCCTGCTCCCTGGAAACGCCATGGAAGCCTACCTTGAGCTGGGTACGAAGAATCTCCGGGCTGATGCCGTATTCCTTTTCTTCCAGAGTCTCGCCGATACACAAAAGCGTATCGAATCCATGGGCCAGGGAAGCCTTTACTTTAAGGTTTTCTTCTCTGTCTTTTTCTCCGAATACATGCCGTCTCTCAGAATGACCGATCATGACCATATCCAGTGCCAGCTCCTTCAGCATGAGCGGAGAAATCTCTCCTGTAAACTGCCCCTGATCTTCCCAGCACATATTCTGCGCGCCCAGCTTGATAAAGCTGCGATCCACAGATGTAACGGCTGCGCTTAACGAGGTATACGACGGTATGACAAAAAGCTCTATCTCATCCCTGCTTATATCCTTCGTATTTTCCACCAGCTTCTTAAGATATGATACCGTTTCTTCGATAGTCTTGTACATTTTTAAATTGGTTCCAAAATATAATTTTTTATCCATTTTGCAGTATGCTCCCTTCCTCATTCCTCTCCGGATTCTTATTTTCCAGCCAGATAGGACTGCTCTACTTCCATAATTCTGTCCACCTTAGGCTTAGAGCCGCCGCCCGCAAAATCGCATTTCAGCCAGATATCTACCAGGTACTTTGCCAGTTCTACGCCTATGACACGTTCGCCCATACACATAATCTGCGCGTCATTGCTCTTTCTGGAGCGCTCTGTGGAAAAGGGGTCATGACATACCGCAGCCCTGATGCCGGGCACCTTATTCGCCGTAATCGCCATCCCGATCCCCGTACCGCATACGAGGATGCCTCTTTCATATCTGCCGTCGGCCACCGCCTCGGCAACATCCTTTGCCACATCCGGGTAAAGTACTACTTCCCCTTTGTTTGCTCCGAAATCGTCATATTCCACCCCCGTCTCTTCCAGGTGCTTCATAATCTCTACTTTCAAAGCATATGCCGCCTCATCGCATCCAATCGCTATTTTCATCTTCCATTTCCTTCCTTTTCTATTAAAATTTCCCTCTTCAAGAAACAAGAGGAGCCGGACTATCCATCCAAACTCCTCCCTTCATTACAAATTCAATATTTTAATCAGCACTTTTCGGAAAATTATAATTTTTTATTGCAAATATTCATCTACGTTATCTTTCGTAATGAGTACGAAAGGAATAACCGGTGCGGAGTCATATTCTTCGCCATTGATCAAAGCTGTAATAACGTTGATAGCAGCAGCAATCTGGCCAACACCGTCCTGAAGTACGGTAGCGCCTAAGTCGCCGTCTTTAATCATCTGTAACGGGTTCTGGTTTCCATCTACACCTACGCAAATAATGTCGCTTCTGCCTGCATCGTTAGCTGCACGCTGTGCTGCGGAAGACATATCGTCGTTATCGCAGATAACAGCTACTAATTCATCACCATACTGTGCAATAGCGTCTGTCGTAGCATTTGCTGCCTTATCGCCTGACCACTGTGTATCGGGCTCGCCAACCATTTCGAATTCAGGATGTGCAGACATAACTTCCGCAATACCTGCTCCACGGTCGATCTGTGCGGAGTTTCCAAGAATACCTGTGCAGTGGATATATTTTCCGCCGTCGGGAACATTCTTAACAACCCATTCGCCGAGCATCTTGCCTGCTTCTACGTCATTGGAACCGCAGTAAGCAATTGCTCTTGCATCTGTGCTGGTTGTCTTGGAGTTAACAACGATTACGTTAATACCTGCGTCTGCAAGCTTTGTTACTGCAGGGTCGGATGCTTCTGACTCAGCCGGAAGGACAATAACTGCATCACAGCCTTTTGTAATACATTCGTCAGCACGGTCGATCTGCTTGTTAGGATCTGTCTCACCATCGAGGATTCCTGTCCAGTCATCGATAACGCCGTCACTCTTCATCTGGTTCAATGTTTTTTCCGCATACTCATTGATCGGTGCGTGGAAAGGGTCTGTTAAGTTCTTGGAGATATATCCAACAATTACTTTTCCATCGCCGTTCACATCAGCGCCTGCGGCAACTTCTGCCACTGCATCTTCTGTTGTTGTTTCTGCTTCTGTCGTTTCCTCTGTTGTCGTTTCTGCCGGAGCTGCAGGCTCAGCGGTTTCTGTTTTGGTGCTGCCGCATGCCATCAGACCGAAGGTCATTGTGATTGCCATTGTGATTGCTAATACTTTTTTCATCATAATAATTATTTCCTCCTTTTTCTTATGAATCCATGAGTGCTAATTAAATATTGTAATACTTTCGGGTATTGTATTTTCTATATAGAGATACCTAAAAGTTATCACCTGGGTTGATTTTTCGTGTCGGTAAAATGTTACCCTTTATCGGTTCCTTTTATTCATTACCATATCGAGCAGTACGGCACCAATGATAACACAGCCCTTTACAATCGATTGATAATAGGAAGACACGCCGATCAGGTTCATGCCGTTGTAGATAAAGCCGATGATGAAGATACCCATAAGTACTCCGGGAACCGTCGCTATACCACCTGCGAAGGATGTACCTCCGAGCACGCAGGCCGCAACCGCGTCCGTCTCATAACCTACACCGATATTGGATTGTGCAGATCCTGTCTTTGCGGTAAAGATAATCGCCGCAACGCCTGCCAAAAATCCGCTGACCGTATATACACCGACTTTCGTCCAGAACTCGCTGACGCCGGAAGCGATTGCAGCGTTTACGTTGCCGCCTACCGCGAAGATATAACGTCCGAACTTGGTCCAGTGAAGCAAAAGATACATAATGATCGAAATTACAATTAATATAACGATCGGAATCGGCAATCCTAAAAACTTATTGGAGTAAATACCCTTAAAGGCTTCGCTCGTAAGAGAAATTGCCTTACCGCCGCTGATAACCTGAGACAATCCACGGATAATCAACTGTGTGGATAAGGTTACAACGAAGGGGAACATGTTAAATTTAGCGATTAAAAAGCCGTTCAAAAATCCGAAGAAGGTAGCTACCATAAGAGCAACCCCGCATGCCGTCCAAACGTTCATTCCACTGTTGGTAATCGTAACGCCAAGCACGCAGCTCGTCAGAGCTAATTGGGCGCCAACCGCCAAGTCGATACCACCGGTAGTGATTGCAAGACACATACCATAGGAAATCATACCGTTAATGGCTACCTGAGTAGCTACGTTCATAAAGTTCTTGGAAGTGGCGAATGTCGGCTCCATAATACCGATTACCACCATCATCAGAAGCAGAACGAGACCGATTCCGTATTTTCCCATGAACATTTTTAAATTATCGTTATTCATACTCTTTACTTTGATTTTTCCTGTCATTTTCCTATCCTCCTCTATTTACCGCCGAAAGCCTTGGCTAAAATAACTTCTTCCGTTGCTGATGAGCTTAAGATTTCCTCTCTTGTAACCTCTCCGTTTATAGTTCCTTCATGGTAAATAAGGATGCGGTCGCTCATACCCATAATTTCCGGCAGTTCTGAAGAAATCATTATAACCGCCATACCTTTGGCAGCAAACTGACACATAAGAGAATGGATTTCCGATTTAGCTCCGACATCCACACCTCTGGTAGGCTCATCCAAAATAAGAAGCTTGGGATTTGCCATAATCCATTTCGCAATTACTACCTTCTGCTGGTTTCCACCACTTAGCGAAAAGGCGTCGTGCTCTATGCTGGCTGCTTTTACGGTGAGCTGCTTCGCCACTTCTTCGCATTCCTTCATTTCCCGCCTTTGATTGATCAAAAGACCTTTCTGCTTTTGGGGAAGATTAGGAAGGGAAATGTTTTCCCTCAGGGAACGCAGCAGACATAAGCCGTAGTTCTTTCTATCCTCATTTACCATACAGATTCCTTTGTTAATGGCTGCGCGAGGATTTTTATTTTTGATCTCCTTGCCTTCCAGATACATCTTACCGCCGTCTATGGGGTCAAGTCCGAATATCGCCCTCATCGTCTCGCTTCGTCCTGAGCCTACCAAGCCCGAAACTCCCAGTATTTCACCTGCACGCACCTCGAAGTTAATATCCTTAAATCCCTTTCCGCTTAAGTTTTCCGCTTTGAATACGACATCGCCGATCTTGCAGTCCACCTTCGGAAATACGTTCTCCACCTTACGTCCTACCATTTTAGAGATCAGTTCATCTCTGGATATTTCAGACAGAGGAGCGGATGTGATAAACATTCCGTCTCGGAATACCGATACGGTATCACATATCTTGAAAATTTCTTCCATACGGTGTGAAATGTAGATAATCGCCACACCCTTCGCCTTCAGTTCCCTGATAACGCGGAACAGGTGATCTGTCTCTTCACTGTCCAAAGAGGATGTAGGCTCATCCATAATAATCATTCTCGCATCCGAGGATACCGCTTTAATGATTTCCACCATCTGAACCTGTGCCAGCGTCAGTTCCTTAATCAATGTCTTGGGCCCGTAAGGGAAATCGAACTGCTTTAATATTTCTCCTGCTCTTTCGTTTTGTTTTTTCTTATTGAGAAAAAACTTACCTACCGTATCTTCCCTCTTAAGGAAAATGCTTTCTGCGATGGATAGATGCGGTTCCGGATTCAATTCCTGATGAATCATCGCGATTCCGGCATTAATAGCATCTACCGGCCCTTTCACCTGATAGGGCTGCCCTTCAAAGATGATTTCCCCTTTGTCCTGCTTATGAAGACCGATTACAATTTTCATGAGCGTAGATTTGCCGGCACCGTTTTCTCCCATCAGAGCATGTACCTCGCCTGGTTTCACGTACAGCTGAACATCTTTAAGTGCCTGTGTTCCTCCGAACGCCTTGCTGATACCTTCGCATTGTAAAATATACTCATTCTTACCGTCTGTGTTCTTTTCCAACGCTTTCACCTCCATTTTTCATTCAAACAAATTTTCTTTTTCAATTTTTCTCCCCAGCAGAGTGACCTGTTCTAATACACGGCCGCTCGCCTTATATATCTCTTTGAACAATCCGTAATATTCCTCATAAATACGGTGTCTGGCAGCGTCTGGGATTATCTCCATGTCTTTGTAGCGAACGGTGTTTTTACACCCTTCCTCTATATCCTTAAAGATTCCGGCTCCTACTCCTGCCGCAATCGCTGCTCCTAAGCTGGCCTGTTCCTCAGTTTCCATTACCCTTAAGGGTATGTTATAGATATCTGCCTGCATCTGTAACCACGGAGTGCTTCTCGCACCTCCTCCTGATGCTACCATGTAGTCCTTGGTCTTTAGCCCTAGTTCACCGCACAGCTCGATACACTGCATCAGCGCATAGGAAACGCCTTCCATCACAGCTCTCGTCAGTTCTATCGGCCCCGTATTGATATTCACTCCTACGAATTCGCCGCTGATATCAGGATTCAAGTGAGGCGTCCTCTCTCCGTTTAAATAAGGAAGGAATATGACACCGTTGCTTCCCGGAACTACCCTGCTTACCGCTTCGTCTATTTTCTTATAATCCGTCTGTCCTAACAGCTTGTTGCACCATTTTAAAGAGATTCCTGCATTCATGATAGCTCCCATGGTAATCCATCTGCCTTTTTTATAGCCGCAGAAGGTATTGGTGGAAAGCCCAGGGTTCAAAATCGGTATATCGCTTTGGAAAGACACTTGTCCGCTTGTTCCTATATTTACGGAGGAACCTCCTGCGAATGTAATACCGTTTCCGATTCCCTGCATTACCTGATCTCCGCCGCCTGCAGCAACTATCGTTTTCACGGACAGTCCTGTTTGCCTTGAAGCTTCCTCACTGACTCTCCCCACCGCTTCATCGGTATTAAAGCAAGGAGGAAAAATCTCTATCGGAACAGAAAAAATATCCAAAATCTCTTTCGACCAGCTTCCGTTTTTAATATCAAAAGCGAGTGTCGCAGAGGCATCCGAATAATCGGAAGTAATTTCACCGGTAAGCCTAAATTTTATATAATCCTTGGGGAGACACACGTGGCGCACCCGTTTATAATTCTCAGGCTCGTTTTCCCTTACCCACAATAGGGAGGGGAGCAGAAATCCCGAATAAATCGGATTCATGACAAGTTCTTTCAGCCTTTTATCTCCCAGCGTCTCCTTCATATATTTCACCTGCTTTGAGGATCTGGCGTCACAATGAAGGATGGCCGGCCGTATGACTTCCTTCTTCTCGTCCAGCATAACGGCTCCGTGCATCTGTCCCGAAAAGCTCACTCCCGCAATTTCCTCCGGTTTTACACCGCTCTTTGGAAGGGCTTCCCTTATAGCCGAAACACAGGCTTCCCACCAATGTCTCGGATCATGCTCCGCATATCCGTTATAAGGAGAGGCAAATTGATAATCTCTGGCGCAGACTGCTTTTACCACACCATTTTCATCTATAATCAATACTTTCAGGCTGGAGGTTCCTAAATCAATTCCCATTAAATATGACATTGTACATTCCTCCTCACCGTTTCTATTTTCTTTGAACAAAAGTGTGCTTCGTACACTCTCGCTGCCAAATTCTTTAACAGCACAGCTTTTGTTCTACGCGCGCAGCTGCGCATCCATCTTTCTTTAATAGGAGCACTTTCCTATTAAAGGATAAAGCAGGTGTGTACGCCTGCGGTAAACGTATCGCCCAAGCCTATGGTATACTTGGGGCGCTCCAGATATCTGGAAGGAACCACCTTGATCATGCGCTTCGTATCCTGCTTACCTGCTGCTTCGGCGAATTGAAGTCCTCTTTCGCTGAGAGCTAATAAAAGAGTCTCTTCGCATTCCACAGGATTCCCGTATCTGCCTATTCTTGCTCTCGTAGCCGACATGATATTTCCCATGGTCAGCCCTCGTTCGATATCCACGCCCTTAAGCTCCTCGCCGTAATACATGGCATAATCTTTCGTATGAAGGACAATTCCCTTGACCGGATACTTGGAAAGAAGTACTTCCAAGCCTTTCAACACGTCCTCTATGGTCTCAATGTCTATTTCGTATCCGAAGCGTTTTGCCTGCTGCTCCAACTCTTCTTCGTTCATTCCGATGATATGAGCATATCTTCCGAATGTATCCGAGACCTGCTCTTTCACCTTAGGGTTCATATAGAAAGCACCTTCGAAATATATCACTGTCTCCGGATGCTTCTTACGCATCGTCTCCAAATGAGGGATAAGCTCCCGCAGACGCTCCTCCATGATTCCGGAATCTATGATTGCATCAAAACCGGATATTAAATAGGAAGAAGGTGACTTATCCTCTTTGTTCCAATAATCCAGAAATTCTTTCTTAATAGGAACTTTCTTGTGTACTGTATCGTAGAAAAGTATCAAACGGTTGGACAGCGGTATTTCTATTTCCCGTCCCAGAACCCGTATCCTATCGCCCTTGTTAAATTGGAGAATAAAATGATACACCGGCTCCTCCATGGACGTCCCCTTCATAATGGGTACTTTTTCATCTCCTTCGATGATTGTCGTTCCTTCGTGATCCATCATCTCCGATACTTTCCTGCACGCGTCTGTCAAATGAACGGTAACAGGGAATCCCATCGTTCCTATGGCCGCCGCCGCTTGTGCGCAAGTGCCTCCCAATGCAAATTCGGATACAAACATTTCCTTCAGGTAATCGCACACCGAGATATTTGTAATATCGAAGTTACCGCCAAGTCCCTGCATCAGATAAAAGCTGCTGATACGGGCAAAGTCTTCTAACGTATTCATAACGTCGCCTTCCTTGACATAAGGCTCTTCTATTAAATAGGTATCCAATATTTCATTGTATATTTTCGAATCCCAGACCAACACCACATCCAAATTGCTTGTATATGCGAATACAGGTGCCTTTCCCTCTTTTTTGCTGTATGCTGCAAGAGAAGTGCTTTCTTCGAGGTATTGTCGGTATTTATCTACATATGACATTTTTTAAACACATCCTTCTACCTGATAATTCTTTACCGTCCGGACGGAATATATACTGCTTTTTCCGCTCCATTTTCCATGCCACTCTTTGCGTTTCACTTTTATTAAGAATTTAATAGAAGTATACATATAATCCAGAGTTTTGTCAATATCTTTCATGAAAAAATATATTTTTTCACGAAAGATATTATGATTGTTGTATATTTTACACATTTCTTATCGTATTTCATTCGTGTTTTTGAATCGTTTTTTGTTTATTTTGTACACATTTGAAAGCAGGTTAATTTTGGATAAAAAAAGAGAATGGATGAAATTAAAATCCAGACTCTTTTCTTCAATAATTATTCTTATTTTATTTATAATTTATTCTTAATTTGTTCTTTTTTTATTCACATTTTACCAGTTTTACCAGGGAACTATTCCTGCGCTTGCAAATACCTGTGCATTGCTTCAAATATAATCATTACGGAGGTCGCTCCGGCATCCTGGAAGCCGATTGCACGTTCCATCAAGGATTTCGCTCTGCCGAATTTCGCCACCATATCCTTCGTCGCTTCTACTCCGCCGGCTGCCGCCATAGCCGCATCTCCCATAAGAAGCGTCAAATCATCCTTGTCCGCCTTTTCGAGAGCCGCTGCTGCGGGTTCTAACGCATCCACCATCGTTTTATCGCCGATTTCCGCTTTTCCGCGAAGCTTGATTGTTTTGACAGATGCACTGATTATCTTGGAAAACAACTCTCCGTCCAATTCTGTCGCCGGTTCCAAGTCCTTGATACCTCCAAGGAACATTGATCCAAATATAACACCGGACGCTCCGCCCATGGAATTGAGCATCTGCATTCCTGTGGTTTTGAATACATCGTTAATCGTCGCCAAATCATCTTTTGCCAAAAGCGCGGCTTTTGCTTTCTCCATACCGCCGGACATTCCTATTCCATGGTCGCCGTCTCCGATTTTACTGTCTACCTCTGTGAGGTATTCTTTGCTGTCGATAATCGCATCGCATGCCGCTATAATCATTTGCTTACAGGTTTCTACATTAATACTTTTCATATCAAAGCCTCCCTCGCGTAATAGGGGGAACAGCAAGAAGCGTCATAATATTTTTTCAGTTCCTCGTCCAGCCTTAAAATAGTAATAGAGAATCCACCCATTTCCTGACAAGTACACCAGCTTTTTATCTCCGCGTCATGAACTTTTATTCCCTCGCTCTTTAAATGCTTGTCCAATTCATAATATACTGTGTTGAGTTCCACAAGCGTAGTGGAACCCAAGCCGTTTACAAGGACAGCTACCTCGTCATCAGAATTAAGAGACATTTCCCTCTTTAGTTCATCATACATGCGATCCACCAGCTCATCCACCGGCTTCATGGTAGTTCTTTCAATACCCGGCTCTCCGTGCATACCCATTCCGAATTCAATTTCATCCTCTCCTAATTCAAAGGTCGGCTTGTTTAGTCCGGGAATGGAGCCGGGCGATGTAGCAAGACCGATGGTGTTTATATTATCTCTCGCCTTCTCGGTCACGCGCAGCACTTCTTCTAAGGAAAGGCCGGCATCGCAAGCAGCTCCCGCAACCTTGATCACGTAGATGTCGCCCGCAATACCTCTGCGGTCTTCGATTCTTTCCTTCGGGGCGGATGCACAATCATCCCACACACGTACATGTGCAGTCTTTATATCCTCAAAGCCGCACATTTCTTCGGCCATATCGAAATTCAGGTTATCTCCTTCATAATTTCCATAGATAAACAAAACTCCCTTGCCTTCATCTACCGCCTTCGCAGTTTCGGTAATTACCTGCGGATTGGGAGATGCGAATATGTTGCCGTTGGCAGATGCGTCAGCCAGTCCTTTTCCTACGAATCCGGAAAATAAAGGCTCATGCCCGCTGCCGCCGCCAATGACCAGGGAAACCTTCCCTTTTCTTCTATTCTTATAGACAATGCAGTTCGTCTCCGGAACTGCCTCGAAATATTTATCGTAGGCAGCCAGAAAGCCTTGTATACTTTGTGTTACAATGTCGCCGCTTCGGTTTAATATTTTTTTCATGTCATCCATCCTCAACTTATATTAAATCATCTTAGACAGTTCGTAGTATTTTACCTTATCATCATCGTTAAACAATTTGATCTTCTGCTCGCATACTTCCTGCATAGCCTTTACACTGTCCGGATACAGCTCGAAGGGTTCACGAACTTTCTTATCCTGAAGAGTGATACGAAGCTGCTGATAGAACGCATCCTTAATATCAGAAGAAATATTTATTTTATTAACGCCGCGTTTTACTGCTTCGGCAATTTCACTATCCTTATTGCCTGAACCGCCGTGAAGTACAAGAGGAACGGATACCTTGCTCTTGATTTCAGAAAGCAGATCCTGCTTAAGTTCCGGTTTCATTCCTTCAGGATAAATGCCGTGTGCCGTTCCGATAGCGATTGCTAATGTGTCGCATCCTGTCTCTTCTACAAAACGAACAGCATCCTCAGGCTTTGTATAGATAATTTCATCGGTGCCGCCTTCTGTATCTCCGTCTGTGGTTCCAATGGTTCCAAGTTCGCCTTCTACCGAAACTCCGAGAGGATGAGCAAGCTCACATACTTTTTTGGTAGCCGCTATATTCTCTTCGAAGGGAAGATGGGACGCGTCGATCATAACCGAGGTGAAACCTGCGCGAATAGCACGAACGATAGGTTCCCATCCGCTGTGGTCTAAATGGATACATACCGGAACCTTCGAATTGCTGGCACGGTCGATGCACATTTTCAAGAAGCTGTCTCCCTGAAATTCCAATTCCAACGGATGAATTGCCAAAATAACCGGCGCCTGCAATTTCTCGCAAGTATCCATTACACCGTTTAAGATCTGGCCTGTACCGATATTAAATGCAGGTACGGCAAAATTGTGTTCGTTTGCAACCTTTAATAACTCCTTCATGTTAAGTAACATATTGTTTTTCCTCCTTTGATTTATGCAGCATTGTCATAATATTTACCAGCACTTTTATAAAGTACTTTTGCAAACATCATACCTCTTGCTTTTCTTTCTGTCAACGCTTTATGAAATTTTTTTTCTCATTTTTTGTTATTTCTTCGCTATTTTTCACTATTATCATGCTTTTTATCCAAATTTAGTGTGCGTAATGAAATTTTATTTCTTGATTTTTCATTTGATTCAGTCTACAATGTGATTACAAAACTTTAGCTGACACATTTCTTTCATATCTTTCCCTAATATTTTTTAATTAAACATAAATACTAATATTAGCTCAATATCAAAAAACGCAAAGAAAGGTCAGAAATCAAAAAGAGAATAAGGAAAAGGAAAGGAGATCAATTAAATTATGAGTAAAAACAAATACATCGGACATCCTCTTCAGTTATCCGGCGTGGAGGAATACCGGCTTCTGGGAGGAAAAGGGGACGGTATGCACCTGCTTCGCATCCGCAACGGACTCGGAATCGACATGACCGTCTGCGCAGACCGCTGCTGCGACATTTCAGAGCTTTATTTCGACGGTTCGCGGATGAACTACACTTCCCCTTCCGGCTATGTAAGCCCCCAGTATTTTCAGGAGGGCCGCGACGGTTTTGGATTCCTGAAATCCTTTAACTGCGGCTTGATCACCACATGCGGACTTCAGAATATCGGCGTTCCAAATGAAGAAAACGGCAAGCTTCACGGACTTCACGGCACCATCGGAAATATCCCTGCGGATCACATTTATTATGAAACCGATGAAGAAGCCATCCGTATTCACGCAACCATGCGTGACCATATAATGTTCGGTGCCAAGCTGACCCTTAACCGCACAATAACCGTTGGCCTTACGGATAATCTCATTTCCATCGAGGATACCGTAACTAACGAGGGTTCCGGCGAAGAAGCCGCTATGCTTCTCTATCACATAAACGTAGGCTATCCTCTCCTGGACGAGACTGCAAAGCTGGAAATCAACTCCGATCAGGTGATTCCGAGGGATGACAGAGCTGCCGAGGATCTGGATACTTGGAATAAGATGTTAAAACCCGTTCCTAATTTCGTGGAGCAGTGCTATTATCATAAATTCGCAGAGAAAACTGCAAAAGTGAGAGTCAGCAACGAATCCATAGGAAAGGGCTTGGAGTTATCCTTCGACACCTCAGTTTTCCCCGAATTTACGGAATGGAAAATGATGGGAGAATACGATTACGTTTTAGGTATTGAGCCCTGCACCAACACGCTTGAAGGCCGAAATGCCATCGGCGAAAAGAAACAACTTCAGTATTTAGCTCCTGGACAGTCCAAGAAATATACTGCCGAGCTTCGTTTATTCAGAATCAAATAAATGTTACAGTTCAGCCTTCGCAAAATTGCATAGAGGCGCAATTCGGGCTTCGCGGTGCTGGAAGCTGATTTGTTACCAATAAATCATATAACACTTAAGGAGGTACCAACAATGAGTAAGGTAAGAAAAGTATTTGAACAAGGAAAGGGAGTTTTTCATCTCGCTCCCACATGGGTTCCCCGCGGCTTCAATGAGCCGGGCCATCGTCTGAGATTGCATCCTGACGACTACTATGCTTTCGGTATGGATCGCGGAGGTATCTGCGAGCGCTGGATGGGATCTACCACGGTAGCGTTAAACGGCCCCAAGACCGGTGCTACGGAAGGTATGAGCTTCGTCTACGACGATGAAACCGGAGAAAAAATATTATTTAAGGACTGCGTGGATGAACTGGGCGCAGACCTGATCGGCGAAAGCCTTCAGGCAAAATACGGCACATGGCCGACCTTTGCCAAATTATACGACTATGACAAGCCGTTATTCCATCATCTGCACCTGACCGAGGAAATGGCAAACCGCATCGGCATGCATGGCAAGCCGGAGGCTTATTACTTCCCGGTACAGTACAACTCTTCCTATTTGGGACGTTTCCCGCTGACTTACTTCGGTTTCGACCCGTCCACTACGAAGGAGGAAGTGAAGGAATGTCTGCGCAACTACGATAAAAAGGATACACGTATCACAGAACTGTCCCGCGCTTACCGCATTCAGCTCGGTACAGGCTGGTATACGGCGGCCGGCGTTATTCATGCTCCCGCTTCTCTCGTAACCTTCGAGCCTCAGTGGAACAGCGATGTTAATACTATTATGGAAAATGTCACCATGGGCGAGGTTAACCCTCACAATCTTCTGACCGACTGCCAGCCGGAATCGGAAAAAGACAATATCGACGCTTTATTCAGCCAGATCGACTGGGAAGAAAGCACCCGTTCCGATTACAAGGAAAAATATTTCCGCGCTCCTAAGGTACGTGAAACAAATCAGGAAGGCCTTAGCGAAAAATGGGTGGCTTACGCCAACGAATGGGTAGCTGCAAAAGAAATTACCGTTGCTCCCAAGGCTTCCGTTGTTGTTAAGGACGCTGCTTGCTATACTGCCTTGGTCGTTCAAGGACATGGTACTTTCGGCGCTTACGAATGCGCAGCTCCAGAGCTTCTTAGATTTGAGGATATATCCGGAGACGAGTTCTTCGTATCCGAAGCGGCTGCGGGAGAAGGTATTACCATTACCAATACCGGCGCTTATGAACCCCTCGTTATCTTACAGAATTTTGCGAACAACAACAAAGAAGTTCCTGCTACTGTTTAAAAACAATATAAGGCAAGCGGCTTGCCGCTTGCCTTATATCAACCAACAAAAACTCCGGGAATCCATAATCCGGAGTTTTTTAATCTGATTTTCCATACTGATTTCTTGAAGATAACCCAATCAGAACTTGTAATATTATAGAAGTCCCCGGAGAAGTTGGCTTGCCCGCAAAAATTGAGTTTACCATAATCACAATAATGCAATGAGGTCAGATTTTTCATAACGATTGTGGCCTTGCAAACTCTTTTTATATTTCCAGCATTGAATAGCCTCTTCTAAAGATTTCCCTGCATTATTTGCAAAAAAATCTCGAATGTAAGTATTGTATTCAAATTGTTTGCCAATAGCTGTTTTACCTTTTTTCTTTTCTTCTAAAATTTGATAATAAGCAGAGACTGCTTCGCTATAAGTCTTACCAGTATTCTCTTTTAACCACTTCTGGAAGTCAACATTAAAAGAAAAGCTCTTACCGATTCTTTCTTTGAAAAACACCCGATGCTTTTCCGTACAAACAAAATCAGGTTCTATTTTCTCAGTATCCAGAATAGAATCAATATTTGACGGCTTTTTAGTTTTAGTGTGAACAGGCAGCACCTCGCCAGTATCAAGAAAACAAGCGATTCTTTCCGTAATTTCTATTTTCCCGCCAGAGGTTGGAAGCTTGTTTTCCCTGCAAAAATCCACAAGTTCTTCTTTTAAGTAATAAAAGCTGCAGAATGTTTTCCCGCTTAATTGCTTATCTAAATTTGGCCTTCCATTCATTTGTATTCTCCTCGTATAATATGTTTATCACCAAGATTTCTATTTGGTATAAGCATATTTTTTTTAATATCTATTACTTAGTTACTTAAGATTATCCCAATGGTAAAATATCAAAAGAGATATTTACCGGAAGGTGCTGCTTATTCTCCTTGCGACACTTTAATAGTGATTGCTAAGTTAGCTTTCAGCCTGACTTAAATTGCTTTGCTGCTAACACAGATGTTGCGTCCTGACTAGATAGTCCGGCAAGATGGTTCTAATCAGTGAATGCTAATTACGCGAGGTTGCTGTCAGCATTTAAGATTGGGATAACCTTTTGTTTTATATCTTCACAAATACTTAGTCGGAAAGGCGGTGATCACATGTTGAAGATTAATTACATGTCTACCTTATTTGTTGGTATCGATGTTAGTTCCAAATCCAACGTCGTATGTGCTATTGATTTTTATAAGAACCCCTTGATTAAATCAACTGTTACTAATAATCAGCCTGGTGCTTATTCTTTGATATGTCAGCTCTTAGATGTATTTCACAAACATACTGATTTGAATACCGTTGTTATTGCTTTAGAGTCCACATCTATTTATAGCCTACATATCGCTAATTACCTTTCTTCCTGCGAAGAATTAATGCCGTACCATCCTTATGTGTTCTGCCTTAATCCTAAAATGACTGCCAACTACAGAAAATCATTTATTGGTATGAATAAGACCGATTTACTTGATGCCTTTGTTATTGCTGATTTTGCTCGTGTTGGTCGTATTGAAACTGATCCATGGCGTGGCTCTCAGTTCCTTGCTCTACAACGCCTTACAAGACACAGACTGCATCTTGTGGAAGCTCTCACTCGTGAGAAAACCTACATGGTTTCCAATATGTTTCTAAAATTTAGTGAACTTCCCATTCTTCCAAAGGAAGAACAGCCTTTTTGCGATAACTATGGCTCTACGGCAGCTTCTGTACTAACTGAATTCTTCTCAATGGAAGATATCATTAATGCTTCTCCCGAAGAACTTATTTCATTTCTAGGAGAAAAGAGCAGAAACCGAATTGAAAATCTTGAAGGTACAGCTTCACTTTTGCAGAAAGCAGCCAGAGATTCTTATCGTTTGGATAAATGTCTCTATGAACCCTTAAATATCTCTCTTGCCTGCTCATTCAACTGTATTGATGCATTTAAACAGGAGATAAAGATAATTGATAAAGCTATTGAAAAATCCATTGCTGGGCTTAATCCAAACGCTTACACCATTCTGATGTCTATTGATGGCATAGGTCCTGTATTTGCTTCCGGCATACTTGCTGAAATAGGTGATATCTCAGGCTTTCATTCACAGGATGCTCTTGCAAAATATGCTGGGCTTACATGGACACGTGCTCAATCAGGTGAATTTGAGGCTGATGAAAGCCGGATGACCAAAGCCGGTAACCGCTACCTTCGCTATTACTTAGGCGAAGCTGCTAACAGTATGAAAAACCACTCTTCTGAGTACAGAAACTTTTACTATAAAAAGTATAATGAAGTCCCAAAACATAAACACAAAAGAGCACTCACGTTGACGTCTCGTAAACTAGTACGGTTAATCTTTGGGTTGCTGACCAAAGAGAAACTGTATTCCACCGATAAGGCAGATGCTTTGTCGTAAATACGACTAAATCAGCTTACGTTTTTGTAAGAAAAAACGTAGGTTTATTAAGGTACTTTTTCTTTAAACAATACATTCAAAAATCTTTTAAATCGAATCTTGACATATCACCAGATTGCTAATTTATATTTTTGCCAACATCTCATTTTGAGAACAGCCATTATCTTTTGCAATTTACCAACTTTAGGCTAACATTTCTTTTCCAAAACCTTTGCTCCTGAATTCACGTCTATTGTTCCTTTTTCACCAGACTCCGCGACAGAGCCTCCATATACTGAATATGTAAATAATTGAAATTGCCGGTTGTGTTCAGCGGGAGTACTTAACAGTCTGATAAAAACTTTAAAACATCATGTTCAGATTGCTTTCGCACCTTTTCACAAACCTTTGGATGCAGCAATTCGTCTTTTGACATCAGCCTCATTAAATTTAGATGTTTATATTTCTTCATGTCGGGCATGATTCCTATAAAATGGCCGCCATTCTCATAAACGTGGGTATGCAATTTTTCATGATATCTCACGGCCTCAATTCGCAGGCGCATTTTATCCACCGAAGTTGAAGCGGGCCACGAACAATCCTTTTTACCGGCCAGCAGCAATATATTGCCGCTGATATTTTCGACAGGTATTTCCGCTTTTTCATCTGATTCATATGCTTTGGAAAAGTACTTATACATTGGCAGCGTATCGTCTATAGATGTGTAGTTGTACGGCTTGCCCCGGTATGTTAAAAAGCTTTGACCAGACACCTTTTTCTTTGTGATAAAGCCCTCAGGAATAATATGAGTGGGCGAAACTGCAATCACAGCGGATACGTCTTTGAATACGACTCCGGCCATTAAAGCAAGTATGGAGCCCATTGACACACCGTAAGTGACTATCTTTTGAAACTGATTATTGTTGTATCGTTTAAGCATAGCAATGGCTTTTTCAACCATGTCCAAGGGCACCATATTAAACGATTGAGGCAGTCCGATACCCTTACAATAATAAAGAGCTAACGACGCAAACCCGTCTTCGGCAAGTTTTTCGGCAAGCAGCCCGGCAGAAATAAACTTACCCTCACCACCCATAAAAATGATAATGACTTTTTCACCGTGGTTTTGCGGGTCGTACAGCTGCCCTCTGAATCCGTCTACCGAAACAATATAATCATGCAATTTCATAAAAATCTCCTGACTTTATCCGCTCTCTGTACAATATCCGAATTCGTATGGTAAAAATAATCAGCAGTTATAGTTTAAGAGAGGTCCTCAAAACGTGATTTCTGCACCGGATAACTATATCTTACCATTCTTTTTATCATATTTCTACCCTAACGCATTAACTGCATTCCCTTTCCTTTCCACTTTTCGGTTGTCTGTCTTACGCCCCCCCTTTTCCGCATCTCTAATGTATCGCCGGTCATGGTTTTGAGTTCTGGATAGTCAACTTATATCACATAGCTGTCAATTTCCAGTTTCAGGCAGGCGGGCAGACACGAAAATAAACGCTGAAACCCTCATACCACTATGTGTTTGCGAGTTTTCAGCGTTTTAATATTGGTGTTAGACTTAAAATTACGCTTGTCAAGACAGAAGAAAAGTACTATTTTTCATCAATTTCTTTCCCAGCCCGCTTCTATCTTACGTTCCAGCTCCTCGAAGGATAAAAGTCCTCCCAAAGCATCGTAGGTTTCCACACAGGATGCACCCGAAGCCGCCGCGAAATCCACACATTTTTCCCACGGATACCCTTTCAGTATAGCGGTCAAGAACGCTGCGATGCACGTATCTCCTGCACCGGTAGCAGAGAGCACTTTCCGGGGCTTGAAGCTTCTCGCAAAGTGACTTATGCTGCCCCATCCGTTTACTATAGGCAGGAAATCTTCGCCGATGCCGTCAAGAACTTCCTGCGTATTGGTGGCGAAATAAAGCCCTGCACTGCCGCATTTTATAAGAATTATCTTCGCGCCAAAGCTTAGGAGTGTATCTGCCAGAGGTTTCACATCCGAGGTATTCAGCACGGAGGCCATATCCTTTCCTCCTGCCCTTTGCTTCCACTCCTTAAAACGGTCTTTGTCCAGCATGTAACACAATTCTTCAGCACTTGGTACGAAAATATCCAGATATGGCATAACGTTCTTCAAAATCTTCTGCCAATCGGCTTGTCCCACTTCTGCCCTTTCATCGATGCCGCAAGTATCTAAAGAAGTGACAACATTCAACGCTTTTACCCGCTTAAAGATTTCTATTAATTCTCTGCCGTCTTCCTTATACATTCTATACATGGCAGGGGGATAACCGAAATGAAACAGCCTCGCTTTTTCCACCAGCTCATAATCGATATCTTCCGGCCCGAAGGTATCGTTTCCTCCCGGATAGTGGAGAAATATCCTATCGATTCCGGCCGGTGCAAGCACAACAGAGTATGCGGTTCCTTCTTTTTGTGAAATAATCATATTTTCTGTCGTCGTATAGTTGGAATATTGCTGCAGTACAATTTTTCCCAAATCGTCGTCTCCAACCTTGCCCATCAGCCTCGCATTGACTCCGAATTTACACATGGCAAGTCCTGTATTAGATACACATCCTCCTGCATGGATATCCGCATTTCCCATAAATACCGTTTTGGAGGGAATCAATATCTGTCCGATTTCCTCCACCTCCGGCGTAATGAATACCGGCGTGAAGTCAAGACACGTCAATCCCGCAACCACAGCTTCCAATGTTTTTTTCTGCATATTTTTCATCCTTTCTCGCATATCTGCCTTACCTCTTGGTAATTTCTTACACCAAATTCGCTGTCAACTCATCTTTTTTAGTCACCTTTTCATTTTTCCCTTGCCTACACTATAACATTTTTTTCATTTTTTACAATCCCCAGTTTGTCTTTCTATTAGCTACTGGCAGAATTTTAATTTTCATGTATAATTATTATATGAACCCACAAACGTTATCATCAACAACGTTACAGTGCTACATTATGTCATAAAAGAAAGCAGGCCCTATCCATGAAACGATCAAAGCAAAACGACAAGCCGGAAAGCAGTATCGTGCGCGTAGCCAGGTATATCCTGGAACAGGAGGAGACCTCCAAGAACGAAATCGCTTCCGCCTTAAACCTAAGCATGCCCACCACGCTGCAATGCGTAAAGGACTTAATCAATCAGGGTATCATTCAGGAATCCGGGGAATATGAATCTACAGGCGGGCGCAAGGCGAAGACCCTTTCCGTCGTCGAGACACTGCACTACTCCGTAGGCATTGAAATTACTGCAAATCATATTTCCTTCGTCATCATCGACATGAAAGCCAATATCATTGACACTCTGCGCACCCGCCTCGTCTTCCATCACGCGGAGCGCTATTACGCTACGTTGGCCAAAAAGCTTACGCAGTTCATCTGGGATTCCGGCGTACCCCAGAGCAAGATTCTGGGAGTAGGCATTTCCATTCCGGGTATCGTCATCAGTTCTGAAAACCGTCTGGTGATATCCCATGTTTTATACTTAAAAGACATCGACTTGAACTCATTGGCAAAGCATATACCTTATCCTGTCTGCTTTGAAAACGATGCCGTATGCGCCGCCATGGCTGAGCTGAAACATTTTCATAACAACATGCTGTATCTTTCCTTAAGCAATTCCGTAGGAGGTGCTATTTTCTTAAATAACGAGCTGTATTACGGCAACCATTTTCGAAGCGGTGAATTCGGACATATGTTAATCGAGCCTGACGGAAAGCAATGTTACTGCGGCAAATGCGGCTGTGCCGACGCTTATTGTTCCGCAAAGATTCTGGCAAATTACGCCAAGGGAAATTTAAGTGCCTTTTTCAAAAAACTTCAGGAAGGCGATGCAGAGATCCAGATTGCCTGGAGCCATTATTTGAAATATCTGGCAATCATCGCATCCAACTTGCACCTCACTTTCGACTGTGACATCATTCTCGGCGGCTATGTAGGCAGCTACATCGAACCGTACCTTCCCGAGCTGTGGGATAATATGCAGGAATATCTTCTTTTCGAGCAGGATAACAGTTTTCTTCATCCGTGCCGTTTCCAGCAGAATGCGGCAGGCGTAGGCATTGCTATGCACTTTATTAATCAGTTTTTCTCAAAAATAAACTAATAAAATAATTTTCGTTTTTTCTTTTGTTGCCCTTGACAAAATCTTTTTTTTGTATGATAATTAAATCACTTTAGTAAAGTATTTTAATTAAGTTGTTTCATACGAGAAAGAGGTGCAATTATGTTACAGCAGGTTATGACCAGTCCGGGTGTCATTGAATTTCGTGAAATTCCGATTCCGACCCTCGGAGATAATGATGTTCTCATAAAAATTATGAAAATTGGTGTATGCGGTTCCGACATCCACGTTTACCACGGTAAACATCCCTTTACCTCCTACCCCGTCACGCAGGGTCACGAGGTATCCGGTGAAATCGCCGCTCTCGGCGCAAAAGTGGATTCCTTCAAGGCAGGCCAAAAGGTAACTATCCAGCCGCAGGTAGTATGCGGAAAATGCTATCCCTGCACCCACGGGAAATACAATTTGTGCGAGGAGTTAAAGGTCATGGGCTTCCAGACCACAGGAGTTGCTTCTCACTTTTTCGCTGTGGACGCTTCTAAGGTAACTCTCCTTCCCGATGCCATGTCTTTCGACGAAGGTGCTATGATAGAGCCTCTCGCCGTGGCAGTTCATGCCGTTAAACAGGCCGGCGACGTAAATGGCCTGAATATCATCGTATTAGGAGCCGGTCCTATCGGTAATCTGGTGGCACAGACCGCCAAAGGCTTCGGTGCAAAGAGCGTTATGATAACGGACATCAGCGATTACCGTCTGCAAAAAGCGGCGGAGTGCGGCATCGATTACTGCATCAATACGAAGGAAGCAGACTTGGGCGATGAGATTCTGAAAGCCTTCGGTCCCGATAAAGCGGATATCATATATGACTGCGCAGGCAACAACATCACCATGGGGCAGGCAATCAAATATGCGCGGAAAGGAAGCACGATTATCCTCGTAGCTGTCTTTGCCGGAATGGCCACTGTGGATTTGGCTGTTGCCAACGACCACGAGTTGGATATTAAGAGTACCATGATGTACCGAAACGAGGATTATATAGACGCTATCCGTCTGACAGATGAAGAAAAGGTTCATTTGGCTCCTCTCGTTTCAAAACATTTCGCCTTCAAGGACTATCTGGATGCCTATAAATATATAGACGCAAATCAGGAAACAACTATGAAGGTTATTATTAACGTACAAGAATAATTTCTTAGAAAGGGAAAAAATATTATGTCATACTTAGACGAGCTTTTTGGATTAAATGGTAAAGTAGCTATCGTAACCGGAGGAGGCCGCGGGATCGGTCAGGTAGTAGCAGAAGGGTTAGCGAAATCTGGTGCGAAGGTTGTGGTACTTGGAAGAAGCGGAGCTGACGAAACCATTGATTCCATTACAAAAGCTGGCGGAAAGGCTTATTTTATAGCTTGCGATGTTACGAAAGAAGAACAGGTAGACGCTGCTCTCGCTGAAATTATGAAGCGTTCCGGTTCTATCGATATTGTTTTCAATAACGCCGGAATCTGCATGCATCAAGGCACCTTCGAGGCGACGATCGAAGAATTCCGTGAGGTAATTGACTGCAATCTGACCGGCGAGTTCATTGTTTGCCGTGCGGTAGGCAAGATTATGATAGAAAATCACATCAAGGGCAGCATCATCAATATGGCATCCATGTCGGGAAGTATCGTAAATATTCCTCAGTGGCAGTGCTCTTACAACGCTTCTAAAGCTGCTGTTATCCATATGACGCGTTCATTGGCTGCAGAATGGGCGTTAGATGGTATCCGCGTTAATAGTTTAAGTCCCGGGTATATAGCAACGCCGATGTCCGTGGATACGCCTCAGGAATTAAAGGATGCCTGGATTCCGTTGATGCCGATGCACCGTATGGGAACTCCGGAGGAACTGATTCCGGCTGTTCTCTACCTTGCCAGCGATGCTTCCGGTTATACGACAGGAAGCGATATTATCGTTGACGGCGCTTATACCTGTATTTAGTCAACTTCTCTATTATTCTTCTAATAATCCCCCGAATCATATGTTGATTTGGGGGATTTGTTTTTGTGTAGGGTGTGGGTTGCGAGAGACTGGGGGCGGCGGCATTGGGGTTGGGGCCTGCCGTGCGCGGCTGTATTTTCTAAATGAAACCGTTAGTGTGTTGGAACGGAACGGGTCGGCAGCAGCGTACATCCATGTACGATGCTGCCTAAACGCCGCATCCATGCGGCGTTTTCCCTTGGTTGTGAGGGTTTCATTAAGAAAATATCAGCCGCTTACTAAACGGACCCAACCCCAATGCCGCCGCCCCCAGTCTCCCACTACGCTATGAATGAGAGTTTTGTATCCCGTACATTTACTGGAGTGAACCAGTATATCAAATAACCGGACTGAATATGCAGGATAAACTTTCCTATGTCACAACTGAAAGTTTAGACAAGTAATCGGTCCAGTTAATTTGTGGATGATATACCAGAGCGCACTGCGCTTCAATTTATACCATGTTTTTCATGAGGTTTACCATTTCGATAGCTCCAACAGCACAATCGAACCCCTTATTGCCGGCCTTTGTTCCGGCTCTCTCTATTGCTTGCTCGATGTTCTCAGTGGTAAGTACTCCAAACATCACCGGAATACCGGTGCTTAGTGATACGCTGGCGATTCCCTTGGAAACTTCGCTGCACACATAATCATAATGGGATGTGCTTCCCCTGATAACCGCTCCCAAACAAATCACCGCATCATATTTCTTGCTATTAGCCATGGCAGAAGCCACCAGCGGAATCTCAAAGGCTCCCGGCACCCACGCCACTTCAATATCCTCCTCTTTCACCTCGTGCCGAAGCAACCCATCTACCGCACCGCCAAGCAGCTTTGCAGTAATAAACTCATTAAACCTCGCCGCCACAATTCCAACTCTGATCCCTTTTGCTACTAACTGTCCTTCATAAGTCTTCATAATCACATTCTCCTATTCTTACTTTTTTGCTTTTTCTATTTTTTCACTTTACTTTTTCTATTGCCTTGTTCTATATCTGTTCCATTTTATCTATCCTATCATCATCTATCTTCGTAGTTTCTCACTGAAGTAAATCATCCTACATGCCTCTCCCTATGTTCTTACTCTATTTTCCTTTTATCTTTTATTCTCCTTATCTTTTGTTTCTTTTACCTTTTATTTTTTATCCCTTCTATCTTTTATCTTTTATCCCTTTCTCCTCTATACATATTTCAATTTTAAATAAAAATCACACCTGAGAAATTCGTAACCTTCGCAAATTTTATGTACAATTTCGTAACCTTGCCGGGCCTTTCTTCGGCGGATTGGGGGGCTGGTCTGTCAGTGAGCGGCTTGCATTTTCTTAATGAAAACCCCGACCCCCAGGGAAAACGCCGCACGGATGCGGCGTTTAGGCAGCGCTGCACATGGATGTGCATCGCTGCCGGCCCGTCCGCAACCGACACCTCAACGTTTTCATTTAGAAAATTCAGCCGCGAGCGCCGGAACAGAACCCCAATCCGCCGAAGAAAGGCCATCACCACCAAGACCATTATACATAAAATTTTCACAACCTCCCCTTTCTCTTCCCCCTATTTAAAATTCAAATAATGCCCCATCCTATCCCTCTTCGTCCGCAAATATTCCACATCATGCTTATTCGCCTCCGCCTCAATCGGCACGCGCTCCGTAATTTCTATGCCGAAATCCGAAAGCTGATATACCTTGTCAGGATTGTTCGTCAACAGCCGCAAAGTCTTCACTCCCAAATCCCGAAGTATCTGCGCTCCAATGTAATACTCCCGCATATCCTCTGCAAATCCCAGCGCCAGATTAGCCTCCGCCGTATCCAATCCCTCGCTTTGCAATTCATACGCCCGCAATTTATTCAGCAGTCCAATGCCTCTTCCTTCCTGGCGCATGTAAAGAAGAATGCCTCTTTCTTCTTTTTCTATCCTCTTCATGGATTGTATCAACTGCTCACCGCAGTCGCAGCGCATAGAATGAAATACATCCCCGGTCAGGCATTCCGAATGTACTCTGCACAGCACATTCTTTCCATCTCCCACTTCTCCTTTCACAAGAGCGATATGGTGTTCTCCATTTAATTTATTCCTGTATCCATAAGCCCTGAAATCTCCATACGCCGTTGGAAGGAGGGGACTTGCAACGCGCTCTGCCAAATGATCGAATCTTTTTCGGTAATCCTGCAAGGCCTTAATCGTAATGAACTTAAGATTCCATTTGTGCGCGAGTTCTATAAGCTCCGAAGTTCGCATCATACGCCCGTCTTCTGCCATAATTTCACAGCATAAGCCACACTCGCGCAGGCTCGCAAGCCGCATCAAATCTACCGTTGCCTCGGTATGCCCGCCTCGCTCCAGTACACCGTTTTTCTTAGCCAGAAGAGGGAACATATGGCCCGGACGGCGAAAGTCTTCCGGCTTTGCTGCAGCCTCTACTGCCTTAAGAGCAGTAACGCTCCTCTCTTTTGCTGATATGCCTGTCACGGTATCTACATGGTCTATGGATACGGTAAACGCCGTAGCGTGGTTATCCGTGTTGTCACTTACCATTTGTGGAAGCTGTAACTGCTCGCATATATCCGCACTCATGGGCATGCAGATGAGACCTTTTCCGTAAATTGCCATAAAATTAATATTCTCTGTCGTGGCAAACTGTGCGGCACAGATAAAATCGCCCTCATTCTCTCTATTTTCATCGTCCGTGACAAGAATGATTTCACCTCTTTTCAGCGCCTCTAATGCTTCTTGAATTGTGTTGAATTCAAACATGACCTTCCCTCCTTAAAATCCATTTTGAATTAAGAACTCTTCCGTTATTTTACCTTTGTCCTGCACAAATTTTTCAACATACTTTCCTATCATATCGTTTTCTAAATTTACGGAGGAACCTGCGCCTTTTCTAAAAAGTATAGTTTCCTTTGCTGTGTGTGGAATTACCGATACACAAAAGCTGCCACGGGAAACTGCTGCTACGGTCAGGCTCACGCCGTCTATGGCTATCGAGCCTTTCTCTACGATATAGCGCATGATATTGGATGGTGCTGCGATTTCATATAAAAGGGCTATACCGTCCTTTTTTACGGAGGCCACTTTCCCCACACCGTCGATATGTCCGGTCACCATATGACCCCCGAATCTTCCTCCTGCCATCATCGCCCGTTCCAAATTTACAAGACTTCCCCCTTGCAAGTTCCCTAATACGGAACGGGAAAGAGTTTCATTCATTACGTCCGCACCGAATCTACTATCTTTTACCCATGCCGCGGTCAGACAGACTCCATTTACGGCTATGCTGTCGCCAACCTTCAAATCTTCTGATATACCATCGGTCTCAATGGTCAAAAAAGCAGATCGGCTTCCTTTCTTTATACTTTCTACCTTTCCCATCTCTTCTATTATTCCGGTAAACATGTATAGTCCACCTCGCTTTCTATAAGAAAATCCTCGCCAATCTTCGTAATTGTCTGATTTTTCAGCCTTATGCAGTCACCCATCCTCTCGATTCCCATGCCTTCCACAGGAGTCTTCGCTTTTTCTCCCCCCAATATCTTAGGAGCAATATAGACTTGTATTTTATTTACGATACCGGTTTGGAGAGCGGAAAAATTCAGAGCTCCTCCTCCTTCCAAGAAAACGCTGTCAATTCCCCGCACCCATAGCTCCTTCATCAGAAGTTGTAAATCGATATGTCCCTTCTCCTTTGGAAGCACGATAATTTCGCAGCCGCACTGCTTAAATTTCTCTTGCTTCTCCTTATCCTGGCAGGCGGTAGCTATTATGGTCGCTCCCTGCCCCGTCTTGCCTGCTAACTCTACAACAGCCGCTTCGAGAGGTGTATACAAATTCGTATCGCATATGATGCGTATTGGATTTCTGCCTCCGTTCATTCGGCAGGTGAGAAGAGGATTATCCTTAATTACCGTCTTTACACCGACCATAATAGAGGAATAGCGACCCCTATCCTGATGGACATTTTCTCTCGCTGCTTCTCCTGTGACCCATTTGGAATCTCCGCATGCCGAAGCTATTTTTCCATCCATGGTCATAGCGTATTTCATGACAACGAAAGGGGTATTTGTTTGTATGCAGTGGAAGAACACCTGGTTCAACCTCTCTCCTTCTTCCTCGCGTATACCGGTTACCACTTCGATTCCTGCCGCCCGCAATGCTTCGATTCCCTTACCTGCTACCTCAGGATTAGGGTCCGTGCAGGCAATAACTACTTTCTTGATTCCGCTTTCTATAATCGCTTCCGTACACGGCGGTGTTTTTCCGTAGTGGCAGCAAGGCTCCAGATTGACATACAATGCGGCTCCCTCTGTATTCTCCTTGCAGCTTGTAAGTGCGTTTCTCTCCGCATGTGGCCCCCCATAGTTTTCATGAAACCCCTGCCCGATAACCTTCCCCTTCTTTACAATAACAGCACCTACCATAGGATTCGGATTTACTCGTCCTATTCCTTTTTTCGCAAGTGCAAGTGCCATTTCCATAAACTTCTCATCCGTCATATCGCCAGCTTTACTCCCTTCCATACAATCTGAGGCGTCAAATCGCCTAACTTATGTTAATTAATAACAAATACACGCTTTCCAGATTGCTCTCATTAAACAGAAATCTGCTTTATGCAATCCCGCAGCCAAGTCCTTTGGCAGCGCAGGGCTTCCACTATGAAATAAAAAAGCTGCCTTGAGTATATAATCCCAAGGCAGCAATAAAAGCACGTTAATCATATAAAAAGCTCTGAAATGAGAAACATTCCAGAGCTAATATACAAAAGAAAACACGTTAAATGTGCTATCAAAAAATCTTCTTTCATCCAGACTGTACTGTCGGCTTCGGAATCTCACCGAATCATGCCTTGCGGCTCGTGGGCTTTACCACCGGTAGGGAATCGCACCCTGCCCTGAAGATATGTATTTAATTATTTTACATGATAGCAGATTGATATTTATTTGTCAATAACCTGTTTCTCTGCTTATCTCTATGCTTGCCTATATCATCCTTTTACGGCTCCTTGTGCCATTCCTTTCACCATGTTCTTAACAAGAACGAAATAAAGCAGAACGATGGGTACGGCTATAAATACGCTTCCGGCGGCAAATCTTGCGAATTCCGTTTCATCCAGACTCATAAGACCTACTGCGACCGTATAAAGGTTCTTTTCCTTTAGGAGAAGCTTAGGCAGAATGAAATCGCTCCACGGCCAGGTGAAGGAGGTAAGCAGGGTATAAACGATAATCGGCCGGGAAAGCGGAAGATTAATCTTGGTAAACACCTGAAAATTAGTAGCTCCATCAATTCTTGCCGCCTCATCGATGGCTCTCGGGATCGTATCAAAAAATCCCTTCTGTGTCAGATAGCCCATGGGTGCTCCTGCACTGTAAATGAGTATCAGCCCCCATAAATGATTGATTAAATTAAACTGGGTCATCAGAAGATATACGACTATCATCCCCATAAAGGAAGGGAACATGCTAAGTACCATCGTCGTCTTCATAATAGGCTTTCTTGCCCTGAATTCGAATCTGGACATCGTATAAGCTGTCAATATAACAAGAAAAGTTCCGAGAATACAGCTTCCTGCCGCTACAAACAATGTATTGGCGAACCACCTGGGATAATTATACATAGCGATATCCGTGAATAATCGCTGAAAACTTGCCAGACTGTATGCCTTCGGGAAAAATCCGTTAAAGGAATAAATCGTTCCCGACTCGGAAAAGGAGGCCAAAATCAGCCATAAACAAGGAAAGAAAAAAAGGAAGGATACTGCCAGTAAAATAATATAAGTAATTCCCGTGTCGAATATCCTGCCCAAGGCGTGGATAACACTTATTGAGTATTCTTTACTCGTTGAGTGCTCTTCACTCATTGAGTGCTCTTCACTCATTGAATGCTCTTCACTCATTGAATGCTTCTCACTCATTGATAAATCCTCTCTTTTATTTTGCTTCGTTCTCATCGGAATGTATCCTCCTCCCTATAGGACGGCGATTTTATATAGACCGTTAACGATATGATCGAGGTAATGACAAAAATCACCAGACTGATGGCAGCCCCCAGGCAATAATAGTTATTATTAATAGAAAGATTGTACAGCCAGTTGATCAAGAGGTCTGTATCGCTGGCAAGGAAATAGCCATCCATATACAACCCTCCCCGCAGAAAATAGAAGATGCCGAAGTTATTGAAATTGCCTACAAACTGTCCGATAAGTACCGGCAATGTGGAAAACAGCACAAAGGGCATGGTAATCCTTAGAAACTGCTTCCACTTCCCCGCTCCGTCGATTCTCGCCGCTTCGTACAGTGAGATGTCCCTGTTCGAAAGAATGCCTGTAGCTAACAACATGATAGAAGGAGTACTGATCCAGCAGTTTACCACTATTCCTATCAGCCTCGCCGTCCACTTTGCATCCAGGTCGAGAAAGCCTATGGCAGCTCCTCCCCCTGCGGTAATGAGTTGATTGACCGGTCCGCCGTAAGAAAACATGAATTTGAACGCCAGAAGCGTAATAAATCCGGGAATCGCATAAGCCAATACCGGGAACATCCTCCAGAACGCTTTGCCTTTTACACAGTCCTTATCGAGCAAGAGTGCCAGCCCAAGACCGGCAAAATAATTGAGCACGGTAGCTGCAACGGCCCATAGCAGATTCCAGCCTAGAATTTTGACAAAGGTAGGCGCAAACTGCGACAGCGATAAGAGTTTCACGAAATTGGCAGCCCCTACCCAATCTACCAGTTCCGGAGGAACCACCGTCCCGCCGTAATTGGTAAATGCGATAAGTATCATAAATATAATGGGCAGAACATTAAATACGAACACTCCGGCCACCGGGAGTATCAGCACTGTCACATAGAACTTTTTATCCCAAAGCTGCATCGCCTCTTCTCTAAGGGTGAGAATTCTTCTTCCCTGCTCCAGCCGCTTCTTCATACGATATGCGTCACCGATATTCATAGCATAGAGGTATAAAAATGCCGCCAGCACCAGCCATGCAAAAATTCCCATCAAAAGCATTACCACCGAATTATCTCCGGTAACTCCAAGCCAGGCATCTCCCTTTTTCGTCCCCAGCGTGAAGAAACCGGCAATATCTGCAAAGCCTCTCGTAATGAAATAGTAAAGGACGCTTAGCTGGATTAGGAAAAATAATATACCTTTCCCTCTGGCCCCATATTTAAACTGCCCTCCGCCCATGATAACGATGGACAGCTTCACATTTGGGCCGCTATCTCTTAACAAACCTGCTGCCTGCTCCATTTTCCCTTTCATTTTCTTCCCATATCCTTCCTCTTTCAATGTTACCATTACTTATTTCAGGGTAAATATCGCATTGTGGATTTGAGAGTCCACCTGCTCCAGCCCCTTCTTCATTGCCGGAAGATCCTGATACTTCTTCTCCTCGGTTTTTCGAAACGCATCTTTCGCAATATCCGTAAAAAAGGTTTCGCCCGGCGTCCATATCTGAGCTACTTCCCTGATGGAAGGCATCAGAATAATATTTCCCTTTTCCAGATTTTCAAAAAGCCGTCTGGATACATCGCCTGATACCTCTGCAGCATCCGCTCTCGCCGGAGCCACACCGAGCAGTTCATTTCGAAGCTTCATCATTTCATAGCCGGATGCGAATTCAACAAAAGCAAGACAGGCATTAGGAGCCTTCGTATAAGCGCTGACCGCATATCCGTTCACGCCTCCCATAGACTTAGAATCCATCCATACAGGATTTTCCTCGGATAAATCCCCACTCTCCGGAAGCTTTGGCACGGGTGACATCACCATGTTTTCTTTTGCAAGCTCAGTTGCTTTTTCTTCATCCATTCCTTCGCTTTTATAGCTCTTGACCAGCTCTTCCAGAAAGGTGGAATAAACGTCCGGTGTGGACAACGTTGCAAAATAAGTGCCATCCGCTATTTTACCGTAACAGGTGGTATTGATCGTATTGTCAATGCATTCCTCGTTCATGGCGCCTGCCAACTGTGCCAGAACCCATGCTCCTTTTTCCGCCTCTGCAGCAGAGAATCCAATATCTTCCGGATCAGTGTTGTTGTCCCCGAATATATAACCGCCATAGGAGAAAAGAAAACCTCCCGAAAAATATACATCATAGAGGGCTTTCATGTAACCATAGTTAAGCGGATTCTCCTCATGTCTGGCTATAGAAAAGGCATATAAATCATTCCAATTCTCCGTGATATCACAAATACCGTTTCCGTCCTTATCCCAATCGGTCTCCCAGTTCGCAGGCAGCATATCCTTTCTGTAATAAAGCATCGGAGCCTGTACATTCACCGGTACTCCGCAGTAATAAAGGTTTCCGTCCACCTCCGTCTCGTACGCCTTCCAGGCTGCTTCCGGTATCTGCTCATAGCATTCCATATCCTGCACCGGAAGCGGGTAGACATGCTTGCCCTGCGCATATTGCATTATAATGTCATTTGCCTGATACAATACGTCCGGTCCATAGCCATAAGGTCCGTCATTTGCCAAATCCAAATACTGATCCATATTGGCATCCACCGCCGTAATTCCGTATTCTGCATATGCCTCATTGAATGCTTCCAAAAGTTCCTTCGCATATCCTCTTGCGATTGCCGTATCATTTTCCAGCACTCGGATTGTTACGTTATGCTCCAGCTCTCCGGTAAATGCCCCACTGCTCTGGATCGTTTTCGGTGTTTCCTTGTCTTTTACTGAAACGCCGGTTTCTGCCGTCCGGTCCTTGGCCGCATCCGCATTGCCGCAGCCTGCAGCCAACCCCAATACCCCAGTTAACATGAGCGATAGTATTATTGCCTTCCTCTTCTTCATACCTGCCTCCTCGTTTTCTATATACTTCTATGTTTCTGCCGCTAATCTTCCATCCCGATAACGGCGAATCCCCTTTGTTCCACCGTAACTGCAGCCGGAGCCTCAAACCTTGCACGGTTGCCGCAGAGAAGTTTGACAAAGCCCCCGTCCTCCATATGCTCTGTCTGAGCTTCCTCCGTCATATTGATGAGCAGCCTTAATTTTTTCCCGGGAATGCCCCGTTCTACCAAAAGCATTTTCCCCTGAGCCGTCACTCTTATATCACCTTGGGCAATCTCAGGCCGCTTTCGCAATCCGGTCAGTTCTTTCACCTTTTCCATCAACCCGGCATCCCATGAACGTTCCTCCCAGTCGAAGCAGCGGCGGGAATCAGGATCGTAACCACCCTCCAGGCAGATTTCCGTACCATAATAAATGCATGCAGCTCCGATAAATATTATTTCAAGAGCAAGAGCTGCCAGCAACTTATCCTTGTTCTTCCCTACCTCTGTAAAAAAGCGGTGGGTATCGTGAGAATCCAGAAGATTCAACATCATCCGGTTCACCTGTTCCAAATTTCTCATCAAATTGGCATTCAATTTCCACGCCATCTGTTCGGCATCAAAATTTTCCCTTGCAAAATAATCCAGACATGCCTTTGTAAACGCATAGTTCATAATACTGTCATACTGGTCACCCATAAGGTACGGATACGCATCATGCCAGTTCTCCCCGATAATGACCGCCTCCGGCTTCGTCTCCTTAACTGCCTTGCGGAAGGTTCGCCAGAATTCATGAGAAATCTCATCCGATACATCCAATCGCCAGCCGTCAATTTCATATTCCTTTATCCAATACACCGCAATCCGTATGAGAAACTCCTGCACTTGTTTATTTGCTGTGTTCAGTTTAGGCATATAGTTGCAGGAAGCAAAGCATTCATAGTTTATTTTCTCCGTATCCGGATAGTCTCCGTCAATCAGAAACCAATCATAGTATTCCGACTCTCTCCCCTTAGCAAGTACATCCTGAAACTGCTCTGTCTCCATACTGCAGTGATTAAATACTGCATCCAGCACTACCCGGATCCCTTTCCGGTGAGCCAGCCTTACCAGCTCCTTTAAATCCTCCTCCGTGCCAAACTGAGGGTCAACCTGCATATAATTAATAATATCATATTTATGATTGGATACCGACAAGAAGATCGGTGTCAGGTAAAGAGCAGTTATCCCAAGTTCCTTTATATAATCAAGCTTCCGGATAATTCCCTTTAAATCCCCTCCTGCGAAGCCTTTTGCAAAGGGCTTATCATTCCACTTCATATTGATATAGGAGCAATCCTTTTTTATATCCTCCATAAAAAAACGATCGACAAATATCTGGTAAAATATCGCATCTTTCATCCAGTCCACCGTCGGCAGCAAATCATTTTTATTAATATACGGCATCTGGAAAAAATTATAAAATCCCTCTTTAAAGTTATAGGTATCGGTGATACCGTCTTCGCTGAAATAATATACTTTCCCGTTTTGCTCAATCCTGAAAATATATGCCAGCCGCACATCCTCAAGTTGTAATTTGATTTCATAATAATTATAAATTCTATCGCTATACCCTACATGCATAACCGCACTTTCCTGTTTTTCCTGAAAATTGTATTTGCATGCATATATTAAAAAAACCTTTGTCTCCTCATCCTCCTTTGCCATTCTAAACCTTATTACCAATTCCTTTTCTCCTATAGGAAAACAATATCTGGAATCGGGAATATGTAACATCGCATATTCGTTCATATACTTTATCCTCTCTAAATTTTCACCGGCGCTTATTGACAAATACTAAAAAATTCTATATAACTTTTGAATAGACCCATTCCGGTCATTCCCGGAAAAGGAATATCCTACAAGGGGGAAACTTAAGTGAAAAATAAAATCACAATCAGAGATGTTGCGCGGGAGGCCGATGTATCCATTGCAACCGTATCTTATGTATTAAATGGGCGCACAGACATGCGTATCAGCGAACAAACGAGAAAAAAGGTACTGCAGGTCATCAATCTTCTGGATTATACACCCAATCAGTCCGCTCAGGCGCTTGCAACAAACCGCAATCGCATGATAGCCCTGTATCTTACCCCCGATGCTTCTGTGTTAAACAAAGCGGAACAGATGTGTTTTATTCACCTTCTGTCGTCCTTTCTTCACGAAAAGAACTACGATCTTATATATCTGAGTGATAACTATACGGAACAGTTCGACAATGCAGATGCGATTATCGGTTATGACATTTCTGCCGAATATTTTCATCAAATCGGTGACGTCAACTTCAGTCCATTATTAGCTGTGCACTGCTTTATTGAGGACCCCTTATTTTTCCAGATAAATTCCGATTATGCAAGGATTGCCGGTGAAGCTTCCCTTTTTTTCCAGGGTGAGCCTTACACTCTTTATTCTCTGAAGACTCCTAATATTCAGAAACAGCAATATCTTGAAAAAAACTTTTCCAAGGTGCATTATGTGGAAGACTTCCATGATCTTGACAATACAGACGGGGAAAATATCCTTGTCATGGATCAGACGCTGCAAGAACTGCTGAAAAATCACCCTTCCTTGTACTATGTGCCCTCCATGTCCGCCGAAAAAGCGGAGGCTCTCATTACCTGCGTCGAATATGCACTTTTAAGAACCCCGCTTAAGCAGCATAATATCCTCATATAGATAATGCCTTTCCGATTGATATTTTGCAGATTAGTATCTTCGGATTACTATCTTCCAAATACAGAAAAGCTCTTTACTTGCAAGACACCACAAGCACCTTTGATGAAGCATCATAGGTGAACGTATAGGTTCCGTCCTGTCCGGCAATCAGATTGGCGCCGCCGCCCTCCGAAACGAAGGAAAGGCTATCAGCATCGTCAGAAGCAATATTGGTAAAACGAATGTATTCCGTTCCTACAGTAGCGATATCCCCGACCGTCACCATAGATGTGAACATAAACTCATCCCCTTCTGTAAGGCCGACGCTCAGCGTATATATGTCTCCATCCTGCGTAAACTCCGTTTCTGCCGAGTAAACATCCTCCCAGCCCGTTATGACCGCTCCTTTTATGTAGTAATTTACCTGCATATCCCCGGCATTCGCTGTTGCCTCACCATTATAGGTCCATGTAATCTTATCGTAGGGATTAATGTTGAATCCCTCTTTATTTTCCTCAGAATAGTTGGAGGCGCTTGTATCATAAGTGTCCTCTGCCGGATAAGTGGTCAGGGTAAAAGTGTAATTGCCTGTTACCGCACATTTGATATTGGAACGCTTCGTGCTGGCTTCTCCCAGACCTCCGGAATTATAGAAATAATCCTTGCTGTCCAAAGAAATGGTATCCAGATAGCCATAGCCTCTCTGATCATTCCACTGCGTATTTATTGCGAACTGAAATTCATCTCCTTCATTCAAGTCCAGTGTAATCGTATAAATGTTTTCCGAATCGCTTTCTTCCTTTGTCATTTTATGTACATCCGTAATGCTCGTTCCCCAATTGGATTCCAGCAACGCCAAACTCGTTCCGCTTCCCACAATGGCAAATTCCCTCTCGTCCTCTTGATAGGAAACAAATCCGGCAAAAGCGGACATATCTTCCGTTACCGGCTGCTCAAAATTGAACTTATGGCTCATCTGCGGCGTTGCAAACCAATCCACAAAGACATAGCCCTCTTTTTCAGGCACATATTCCTCTGCCAAAGCACCGTCAACAACTTCTGCTTCCTTTAAAACAGTCGCGGCGTCCGAATCATAAAAAGTCACCTTATGCACTGTTTCTTCCGTAGAAGATTCTTCCGACACACCTGCCTGTACTTCTTCCGCTGCACTTCCCGTCTCCTGCGTCTGAGCGCTACCGCAGCCTGCCAGAAGCAAGCCTGTTGTTACAAATCCTACTGCGAACAATTTCCCTATTTCTTTTCTTCTCTTCATTTTTTCCTCCACCCTTAACTATAGTTATTCTTATTTGCTTAACCGGTTAATCAAAAAGGATTTTTTAAGCAAACTGCCGAATCACAGTTTGCTTAAACGGTTAAACTATATAAATAATGTATCACTATTCGTATCCCATGTCAACAATTGTTTGCCTACTTTTTCAGAAGTCTCAAATATTCGTTACTGTGCACTCCGTTCTCAGCAACGCATGATTTCTGCAATGCAAATTCGCTCTGCGAAGCAGAAATCATCTCTTGAATCACGTTCTTACGTAGCTTAACAGCAAGTGCTAAGCTACTGTCTGAACAGTAACAAATATTCCCCGTAGCCCTCCTTCTCCATTTTTTCCTTCGGTATAAATCTAAGAGAAGCGCTGTTAATACAGTACCTAAGACCTCCCCTATCCATAGGCCCGTCCTCAAATACATGCCCCAAATGCGCATCCCCGGTTCTGCTCCTCACCTCGGTCCTCACCCTGCCAAAGCTCGTATCGACAGCGTCCGTAATAAGTGCTGCATCGATAGGCTTGGAAAAAGCAGGCCAGCCGCATCCCGATTCAAATTTATCATCCGACAAGAAAAGAGGCTCTCCTGTAGTAATATCCACATAAATTCCTTCCCGGAACTCATCGAAATATTCGTTATGAAAGGGCTGCTCCGTGGCACTATTCTGTGTCACTTCGAACTGAAGATTTGTCAAGCTTTCCTTCAATTCCTCCGCAGATTTTTTTATATATCTCCGGCCTGTATCCACTGCGTTCTTCGCCTTCTCGAACTTATCCGCCCCGATATGGCAATATCCATGGGGATTCTTATCCAAATATTTCTGGTGGTACTCCTCCGCCCTAGAATAGTTATCCAGCGGCTTCACCTCGATTGCAATCTTTTCCTTATATTTTAATTGGAGCTTGCCGATGGATTCACGGATAATGCCCTCGTCCTCATCGTCCGTAAAATAAATTCCGGTCCTATATTGCGAACCTACGTCATTTCCCTGCCGATTCACACTCACCGGATTAATCACATCGTAATAAAGCTCCAGCAAAAATGGAAGTCCGATTACCGTATTCTCATACACCACTCTAACCGCCTCCGCATGTCCTGTATTCCTATGGCACACTTCTTCATAGCTGGGATTTTTTGTATTCCCATTCGCATATCCGACCTCCGTCTCCAAAATCCCCTTAACCTCTTCCAAATACTTCTCCGTTCCCCAAAAGCAACCTCCGGCCAAATAAATTTCTTTCCTCATAAAATTTCTCCTTTCATCTAATATATTTTTTATTGTGTGTTGATTTGTCAGGTAACGAGAGACTCGGGGCGATGGATTGGGTTTGGGGTCTGCGTACGCGGCTGTATTTTCTAAATGAAACCTGTTCTGTGTCGGAACCGAACGGGCCGGCAGCAACGTACATCCATGTACGATGCTGCCTAAACACCGCTTCCGTGCGGTGTTTACCCTGAGTTGTGAAAGGTTTCATTAAGAAAATGCAAGCCGCTTACTAAACGTCCCCAAACCCAATCCACCGCCCCGAGTCTCCCACTACGTACCGACTAAAAACTTCGCCGCAAAAATCATTACGCTATTACTTCCAAGTCATTTCCATCTCTATTCCCTCAACCCATACCTCTATCTTCCATTTCCCGCAATCTGCTCTCCTTCACTCAAGTTCTCAATCCCTATACGCATCTATGCACCAAGGCCCACACCTCTCACCTCCACTGCCTCCCAGTCATCCGTCACCCCATATCCCAGCCGTAGAACTTGCGCGGGGAAAGGCGGGGAGGGAAATGTTTTTAAGCGATTTTATGCTACGGAGGGGAGACAAAGAAAATTTTTCAGCCTCTGCTGAAAGATTTTCTGCCCTGGCTCACCGCAGTGTCCTGCATAATCAGAGCGCAAAAACATCTCCCTCCCCACCTTTCCCCTCACAACCTTCTCTCCCCTCCCAAATTTTTCTCACTTTTGTCAATTTTGTTGTAGAAATATGTCAGCTCATATGATATACTTTTCTGAAAAAATATAGAGGGAGGTCTTTTCTTGGAAAGCAAAAAAATCATTCAGGTCGAAGATAAGGTACCGGCCAGTCTCCTATTTCCGCTGTCCCTGCAGCACATGTTCGCCATGTTCGGGGCATCGGTATTGGTACCTATCATCTTCCAAATCAATCCATCCGTCGTACTGTTAATGAATGGTATCGGCACGCTACTGTTTTTCCTTATTACCAAAGGCAAAGCACCTGCATATCTCGGTTCCAGCTTTGCTTTTCTTGCACCGGCAGGTCTGGTCATATCCAAATGGGGGTATCAGGATGCTCTGGGCGGTTTCATCGCAGTAGGTTTAGCACTGTGTATTCTTTCTTTTGTTATTTACAAGTTCGGTATCAAATGGATCGACGTCGTACTTCCCGCCGCAGCTATGGGCCCCGTCGTTGCTCTCATCGGTTTGGAGTTGGCAGGAACTGCTGCTTCTACAGCCGGAATTCTTCCCGGTGCCGATGGCGCTGTGGATTCCAAAAATGTAATCGTATTCATAGTTACTTTGGCATTCGCCGTATTCGGAAATGTACTCTTCAAAAAGTTCTTCGCTGTTATCCCTATTTTGATTGCGATCGTCGCAGGTTATATCACCGCACTGTTCACTGGGGGCATTGCGCCCGGAACGGTTTCCGGAGCGCTTCATGCCAGCTTGTTCGTAATGCCGAATTTCCAGACTCCCCGCTTTAACCCGGAAGCTATCGTAATGATTCTTCCCGTTATTCTGGTTATCGCTTCCGAGCACATCGGCCATCAGATCGTAACGAGTAAGATTGTGGAAAGAGACCTCCTCAAGGATCCGGGGCTTCACCGCTCCTTGTTCGCAGATGGTCTTTCTACCATGCTCTCCGGCTTCGTCGGCTCCGTACCTACTACGACCTATGGCGAGAACATCGGCGTTATGGCAATGACTAAGGTTTATTCCATTCAGGTAATAGCCGGTGCAGCTATCCTCTCGATCATCGCTTCCTTCGTAGGTCCCGTTGCCGCATTGATTCAGACCATTCCCGGTCCTGTCATCGGCGGCATTTCCTTCCTCTTATACGGTACCATCGGGGCTTCAGGTATCCGTATCATCGTTGACGGACGGGTCGATTACAGCGGAAGCCGCAATCTGACGCTCACCTCCGTGGTGTTTGTCGTAGGGCTTTCAGGCGTTGCCTTAAGCATCTTCAACATTACGCTTACAGGTATGGTTCTGGCAGCAATTGTCGGTATGGTTCTATCGCTTCTGTTCTATATCTTCGATAAGCTCGGATGGGCGAACGATAAGAATTAAGAAATAACTACTTAGTAGTTTAAGAAGGGTGTTCCCTTTCTATGCACGCAAGCATAGAAAGGGACATCCTTTTTTTATATTATAGGAAGGTGCTCCTACTACACAAACCATGGATGCGCAGCTACGCGCGCGGAACAAAAAGCTGCGCTTTCGAAGTATTGGGCTGCGAGAGTGTGCGAAGCACACTTTTGTTCTGTAATAGGAAAGTGCTTCTATTACACAAACCATGGATGCGCAGCTACGCGCGCGGAACAAAAGCTGTGCTTCCGAAGTATTGGGCTGCGAGAGTGTGCGAAGCACACTTTTGTTCTATCATAGGAATGGCCCTGGTATTTTTACGTGGAAAATATTGTCTTTTAGCTTAGCTGAATTTTTTCCGGCTCCGGCCTCCACTGACTTTTCTCTAAATCGATACGGCCATTTTCCAGAAAGATAACGCCCTCCTGCTCTAGCATAAAGTGCTGGAAATCCTGCCCTCCGAAGGCGTGCAGGGGCGCCATCTCTCCTAACCTGTTGACCACTCTGTGGCAGGGAAGGTTCAGCTTGGCAGGAGCCTTGTTCATGGCATAGCCGATGACACGCGGTGCATGGGGCTTTCCCACAAGCCAGGCAATTTGTCCGTAGGTGGCAACCCGCCCCTCCGGAATCTTTGCCACCACCTCATAAATTTTTTGATACAACTCCGAATAAGCCATAGACTTCCCCCTCTCTTAACGTATTATTACTATTCACAGCTTTGCTGTTCATGGCAACAATATGTGCACAAATTGTATGTTTCATGCGATTTAATGCTGGCCACCTTGGGCTTTTGTACAAAAACAGCACAAAACACCTCGCGTAATAGTTGCTGTGGATAGTAACTCCATATTTTCAGTATTTTTAACACTTTCACTGTTTTGTCTCGTATAAATGATGTATAATAAAAGAAAATATCACAATAGTGTATGGCCCTGAGGGTTACTATTCAACCAACAACATCGCGAAGTGTTTTTTGTGAACAAAGATCACCGAAAACCCAAGTTTTACAAGCGTTTGCATCAAATGTTACTATGAAGCCGTAAGCGGAATAGTGCCCATTGAGGATTTAATATATGACAGTTTATCACAAATTCTTTTCCGAAGATACACGCTTATATAAAATATATAAAGAGAAATTTACCGATGTATCAGTTACTTTACTCCTGCTGCTTCTGGCGACGCTCCTTTCCTTCATCTATTGGAGAATATCACAGAACGCCGCCAACATTGCACTTTTATACGTCATAGCCCTAGTTCTGATCGCGCGGAAGACAGAAGGCTATTTCTGGGGAATCTTCGCCTCGCTGGTAGGCGTTATCTGTATCAATTATCTCTTTACCTATCCATATTATTCGCTGAACTTTACGCTGACCGGCTATCCGATCACCTTTCTTGGAATGCTTGCCGTGGCTCTGACAACGAGTGCCGTTACCAACAACATGAGAAATCAGATGCAGATGCTCGCTGATAGGGAAAAGCTGTTGGTCGAAGCTGAAAAGGAAAAAATGCGCGCCAACTTGCTGCGCGCTATTTCCCACGACCTTAGAACTCCGCTTACCAGCATCATCGGCGCCAGCGCTTCTTATATTACCAATGAAGAGGTTTTGAACGAAGAGCAGAAAAAAGAGCTGGTTTCCCATATTTACGAAGATTCCAACTGGCTCCTTAACATGGTGGAGAATCTTCTCTCCGTTACCCGTATTCAGGACGGCGTAGCCAATGTCAACAAGTCCTATGAATCCGTGGAGGAGGTAATTTCAGAGGCTATTATCCGTCTTAAAAAAAGGCTGCCCGATACACAGCTTTCCGTACGTGTTCCTGATGAACTCATCATGATTCCTATGGACGCCATTTTAATCGAGCAGGTTCTTATCAACCTTCTGGAAAATGCCGCGCTCCATTCCAGGAGTGAATTGCCTATCGAATGCTATGTGGACGAGACCGCGGATTTCGTTACCTTCCACGTCAGAGATTACGGCATCGGCATCTCCCCTGAGAGGCTGTCCACCATTTTCAGCGGAACCGCTTATACCGGCAACTCCTCTGCCGACAGCTCCAGAGGCATGGGCATCGGCCTTACCATTTGCAAGACCATCATTACCGCCCACAAGGGCAAGCTTAGAGTAAAATCACACGATGCAGGAACCGAGTTTTATTTCATCCTGCCAAAGGCATAACCCAAAAATATGTTGTACAAAAAAGGAGTCCCGCCAAAATGAGCGCCAAATCAACTATCATTATTATCGAAGACGAAAAAAACATATGTAATTTCATGGCTACCACACTTACGGCCCAAGGCTATAAAATCATAACCGCTGCCAACGCAAAATCCGGTCTTTCTCTCATTGCCTCCTGCTGTCCCGACCTCATTCTTCTGGATATGGGACTGCCCGATATGGACGGCATCGACGTCATCAAGGATATTCGCTCATGGGCCAGCATTCCCATCATCGTCATATCCGCGAGAACGCAGGAGAAGGAAAAAGTGTTAGCACTGGACACCGGAGCGGATGATTATATTACCAAGCCCTTCGGTCCTTCTGAACTTTTTGCCCGGATTCGCACCGCCCTAAGGCACAGCAACCGCCTGAATACGGATTCCAGACTGACCCTCCGGCCCTACGAGGCCGACGGACTCATTATCGACTTCGATAAGCATCTGATTACGTTGAGCGGAAGCGAAGTGCATCTGACGCAAGTAGAATTCAAAATCATTTCACTTCTGGCTCAGAATTCCGGCCGGGTCATGACTTATGACTCCATTATTTCTAATGTGTGGGGACCATATGCCGATGACAATAACCGCATACTGCGAGTAAACATGGCGAATATCCGTCGGAAACTGGAAAAAAATCCTGCGGAGCCGCACTACATATTCACTGAAATAGGCATTGGCTACCGGATGCTGGAAGACAAGGCCGGCTGATCTGCTAGAATTCCACGCCCCGCCTGGCAGGAATTCCTTTTTCATAAGGGTGCCTGATACACTTCATCCGGGTAATATAATCCGCATATTCCAGGAAAAGTTCATCCGGCTCCCTTCCTGTCAACACTAGCTCAAGAGACGGTGGCTTTTCCTTTATCAATCGCTCCACCTCGCTCTTATCGATGAGATCCAGCTCATAAGGATAGGTAATCTCATCCAAAATTACCATTCCGTATCCGCCGCTCTCTATCTTCCTCATGACTTCCTTTAGTATTTCATTGTGTTCCCGCGTAATTTCCTTCTTATCCGCATCGCTCATATTTTTATAGAATCCATAGTTTCTGCTGTTTCTTAGAAGCTCGATTTCCTGTATCCGCTCCATGGCGGACAGTTCGCCGCTTTCATTGCCTTTCATGAACTGAGCAAATATTACGCGCTCGCCGCAGCCCGCAGCTCGCAGTGCAAGTCCTGCCGCCGCTGTGGTCTTTCCTTTTCCATCTCCGCAGTACACATGAATCAATCCTTGCTTCATCTCTTTCCTCCTTTGCCGAAAATACGCCGGTATCCGTAATTTAACTCCTTGGGATTGCCGGCCCTTTTTTCGCAATCCTTTCTGTTACATCCGGCACATAGAGAGTGCTCTCTTTCTACCTCCGGTTCTTTCGTTTGAAGAGGCACGGTATATGCCACGCTCTTTTTGGGAATCAGCATGTAGGCACCATTGTAGCTTATTTCCTCCTGCCCGAAGGAATCTACGATTTTGGCCACATCCTCCATAGGAAGTTCTGTCCCCGGAAACTCATACTGACCGCACCACAAGCCGGTGTGTTTTCTAAGAAAATCGTCTCCCCTCCCATAAGCCTTCATAAGAAGCTCCATGGCAATACATTCCGCCATATAGGCCTCCGACAGGCTGCCTTCCTCCATAAGGTTGCTTTGCACACAGTCCACACCCTCACCCAGCGTCATGAGTACTGCTGCCTTATCCCTTATCTGTCCACCCCATGAAAAATAAGCGGATACCGCAATATTCCTAAAGTACTTTTTATATACCGCTTTTAACAGAGGAAGGCCGGTATCACCAAAATGATACCGACCGCACATATTCTTTAACTCGCTTTCGCATAAATCCACTGATAATATCCTGTGTTCCTTCCGCTCGCTTTCCATAGATGCACCTCACTATTTTATGCACACTCTGTCTGTTCACGCCTTCACTCGCATGGCACGCATCGCATTCAGTATTGCGATGACCGCTACACCTACGTCGGCGAATACTGCCGCCCACATAGTTGCGATTCCCACTGCTGCCAATAATAATATCAGAATCTTCACTCCAATTGCAAATACTATATTTTGTTTTACGATAACGAGGGTCCTTTTCGATATTTGTATCGCCTTCACGATCTTCGAAGGTTCGTCTGTCATAATCACCACATCCGCCGCTTCGATTGCCGCATCCGAACCCAAACCGCCCATGGCTATGCCGATATCTGCTCTCGCCAGTACCGGAGCGTCGTTCATACCGTCACCGACAAAAATCAGTCTGCCCTTTTCCGACTTGCTCTGGAACAGCCGTTCCACCTGATCTACTTTATCCTTCGGCAAAAGTTCCGCATGCACTTCCTCGATTCCAAGTGCTCCCGCCACATTGGCTGCCGTCTTTTTCTGATCTCCGGTGAGCATGACGATATGTTTCATACCTACCGCCTTAAGGCCTTCGATGGCCAGCTTCGCATCGGACTTGATTTCGTCCGCTATCACGATATAACCCAGATATTCCTTCTCTCTCGCCACATGAATGATGGTCCCTGCCTCATCCGGCTCCTTCATTTGAATATCCTGCCGCTCCATCCATTTGGTATTTCCCGCATAAACACGGCTGCCGTTTAATAGTGCACTGACTCCGTGCCCCGCGACTTCCTCCACCTCGCTTAGGAGCGACTTATCCACGTCCTTATGGTATGCTGCCAGCAGCGATTTTGAAATCGGATGGTTGGAATAACTCTCCGCATAAGCTGCTGTTTCCAAAAGTGCACCCTCCGCCACTCCCATTTCAGGAACCAGCTTCGTCACCGCAAAGGTGCCTTTGGTGAGCGTTCCGGTCTTATCCATCACTACGATTTCAGCGTCCGACAATGCTTCCAGGTAATTGCTGCCTTTGACGAGAATACCGGCTCTGCTGGCCCCTCCCAGACCTCCGAAGAAGCTTAAGGGAATACTGATAACTAATGCACAGGGGCAAGAGATAACGAGAAAGCTGAGCGCTCTATATATCCATATCGTAAATCCGCCGCCTAACAGGAGCGGAGGAATAAATGCCAGAAGCACCGCACAAATTACAACTACAGGAGTATAATATCTGGCGAATTTCGTAATAAAATGCTCCGCTTCCGACTTCTTGCTTCCCGCATTTTCAACAAGCTCCAATATCTTCGCTACCGTGGACTCCCCGTAGTTCTTATTTACCTTAACCTCCAACACCCCGGATAGATTTACGCATCCGCTGATTACCTCTTCACCCTCGGCTACATCTCTGGGAACACTTTCTCCGGTAAGAGCCATTGTATCCAGAGAGGAGGAGCCCTTAATAACCACACCGTCCAAAGGAATTCTCTCCCCGGGTTTAATCAATATCGTCTCTCCGATAGCCACTTCCTCGGGGCTCACTTCTTCAGCCTCACCGCCCCTTAGCACATTGGCATAATCGGGACGTATATCCATAAGCTCCGCAATGGATTTCCTTGATTTGCCTACCGCATAGGACTGAAACCATTCGCCCACTTGGTAAAACAGCATGACGGCAACCGCTTCCGGGTACTCTCCTATGAGAAAGGCTCCTACGGTGGCAATGGACATCAGGAAATTTTCATCGAATATTTGTCCGTGACCGATATTCTTCACCGCCGCCTTTACAATACTGCCTCCTATTACAAAATAAGCGATTAGAAATAACACAAGCTCTATATTTTCATTTAAATCCGGTATGATGTTGGATATCAAAATCGCAACCAGATATATGAGAGCACCTGTAACAATTCTTTTAAGCAACCTTTTTAGCTTCTTACTCATCTCTTAATCCTTCGCTTTCCTCGCATGCTGTCATTTTATACTATTTCTCTATTACTTCCACATCCGGTTCGAACTTCTTCACAATTTTCTTGATCTCCTTGGTAATGCCCGCCGCCTTCGCTTCTTCCACGTCGATTACCAGCTTCTGTGTCAAAAGGGTCACTGTGCTGCTCTTCACACCCTCCAACTTTCCTACCGCTGCCTCGATCTCACCTGCACAGTGTGCGCAGTCCAGCTCCTCCAAAATGTAAGTCTTTCTCATTTCTTCTCCTCCTAATATTTCTTAAATTATTTTTTTATTATCATTCCTCTTCGATATGGTCCAGACCTTGGCTTAAAATCGTCTTGATATGTCCATCCGCAAGGGAATAAAACACTGTTTTACCTTCTCTTCGGTTCCTTACCAGATCCATCTGCTTCAACGTACGGAGCTGGTGGGAAATTGCCGACTGAGTCATATTCAGAATCTGCGCCAAATCGCAGACGCACATCTCCGAACACATGAGGACATATAACATCTTAATTCTCGTGGAATCCGCAAACACTTTGAAAAAATCAGCCAAATCATACAGCTTATCTTCCTCGGGCATCTGCTCATTCACCTTATGGATAACATCCTTGTGAACATGGATGTAATCGCAGCCTTCTACTCTCTCCTGCTCTATCTTCATTGTACGCTTCCTCCTTTTGTTTAAATACCACTAAAGCATTTTCTTATATTTCAGGTAAAATCCCAATATATTCTCTCTATTCATATGTCTGCATACATATGAACACTTGCTCATATGTTCATTATATCAATCTTATACTATATGTCAATATGTTTCTCATATAAATTAAAAATTTTTATTAGTCTTTGAGGATAAACGAGCAGAGGACAACTCAGATATAAAATGCTGCGGACAGAAAAAAACGCTGTGTGCGATAATTCCAAGTCGCACACAGCAGCTTTTTCTACTCTATATCAAACGCTTTATTTCTCCCACAATAGCTTAGGATAATCCCCTTCTTCCTTCATCTTCTGAATGGCATTTACAACAGTCTGTTTATCTTCTTTATAAGTAACGCCGTACCAGCGGTCGTAGGATTTCAGTACCGTTACCTCCGCCTTATCCTTCTCCAGCAGTTCATTTACCACACTGGGAAGAAAATACTCGCATTTCAGCGGATTTTCTTTTAAACCTTTTTCAAGAAAAATCGGAAAGCCAGAAACAAGCTCCTTCATGAAGCTTGCGGTAAAGCCCCACATATTCATGGATACCGTACTACCCTTGGGGATTACGTGCCAGGACGCCCCCTCATCCTCCGTATACGCAGTATCTTCTCCTCTTTTTTCGATATGAGTTCTCTCCGTAATTCCCTTTAAACGGCTGTTTTCGTCGGTCTCACATACACCTCTCGCCACATGGCCGTTTTCTGTCAGCGTGTTTTCCAGAACATAGCCCACCATGGCATATCTGTATTTTCCGCCGTCCTCATGGGTAGTCAGGTAACCATAAATCTGTGCAAACGCACTCCTTCCATAATAATCGTCCGCATTGATGACGACGAAGGGGCCATCCACTACTTCGGCACAGCTAAGCACCGCATGGCCGGTTCCCCATGGCCTCTGCCTTCCCTCCGGTACCTTTGCAGGCGACGGTATATTTCCAATCTCCTGAAATACGTAAGTCACTTCCATAAAGGACTCGATACGCTTACCAATAACTTCCCTAAAATCCTTCTCATTTTCCCTCTTGATAACGAAAATCACCTTTTCAAATCCGGCCTTTACCGCATCAAATAGGGAAAAATCCATAATGATATGTCCGTTTCCATCTACGGGGTCTATCTGCTTCAGTCCTCCGTAACGGCTTCCCATGCCTGCCGCCATTATTATCAGAACGGGCTTTTTCATCTCAGTTCCTCCTCTTTCATCGCTTTTCTTTTATAAAATATAGGCTTTATTTTCCTACCTTCATAAGATATACTTTATATTATAATTTGATTATAAGTTTTTATATTGTCAATTCTTTATACTATTGTATCTCTTTTTTGTAAAAAATGCACTAATATTATTACTTTAACATTATTATCCGTTACAGTTCAGCCTTCCATACCGCGAAATCAAAATTGTATCTCTATACAATTTGCGGGGGCTGCAAGTGCAAAATGCAGTTTTATCGCATTTTGTGTGCATACATGTTGCTGTTTAGCCGAAGACTGAACTGTAACAATTATTCTATTTGCGGAGGCCAAATATGTCTTACGAAAGTATCACTTTAAAAAAAGAATTTATCATAGACAACCTCGTTTCCATCCACCACTACGAATATATGAGTGCGTTTGTTCTAAAGGAAGAAACGCATCCGTTCTGGGAACTTATCTGTGTGGACAAGGGAACCGTCAACGTAACCGTGAATCAGGAAACTCATACTCTGAACAAGGACGATATTATGTTTCTTAAGCCGGGAAAGGCTCACAGTGTGCAATCTAACGGCTCTGCAGCCCCACATTTGATTATCATCGGTTTCGAATGCGGCTCTCCTTCCATGAACTTCTTCGAGCATAAGGTATTAGAGGTCACGCCTTTAGGAAGTACGCTGCTGGGAAATATTATCCGCGAGGCCTATCTTACCTATTCCGGCCGCATGGATGACCCGACCTGTCAAGAGCTCATACGCAGGGAGGAAACTTCCATTCCCTTCGCTTCCGAACAGCTTATCCAACTCTATCTGCTGCAGTTATTAATCCAGTTAAAACGAAGCGCTGGCGTGAATAGTTCTTCCATCGCCGCTATTCCCAAGTCCTCCCGCCAAAGGGGAGAGGACGAGCTTTTTTATAAAATCGTCGCCTATATGGAGGAGAACATCAGCACCAAGCTGACAATACAACAGATATGCAAGGATAATCTGGTGGGACGCTCCCTTTTGCAGAAGATGTTCAAGGATCATACGAGCTGCGGTATCATCGATTATTTCACCATTATGAAGATAAATGCGGCCAAACAGCTTATATGCGGCCAACAAATGAACTTCTCACAGATTGCCGATAAGCTGGGATATAATTCCATCCATTATTTTTCCAGACAATTCAAGCATATCGCGGGCATGACTCCTTCCGAATATCAAGCTTCCGTCAAAGCCGGGCATGAGCCGCCCGCGTTATAGCGCCGGACCTATTTCACCGCCCGGCGGTGTCTGTCCATCCGGAGGCATCTGACCATCATCCGTCCGCTCACTACCCTGAGGTATCTGACCATCATCCGGTCGCTCACTGCCCTGAGGTACCTGACTTCCGTCCGGCCGCTCACTGCCCTGAGGCATCTGACTTCCGTCCGGCCCCTTACCCTCCCAGTTCATCTTTTCCCCTCCTCCGCCAAAGCCGCTTAGCTGTCCATTGCTTGTAGCTATGCCGGATAAAGTAATCTCTGCCGTCTGTTCACCGCAAGTCAAGGTATAGGTCCCATCTTTTAAAAGATCAGGAGTGCTTATCAGAACCGACTGATATTGTTTCTGCGGCGTAACGGATATTATCACATTGCCGTCCGCATCGGTAAGTACCGCCTCTGTTCCTGCCGAAGCTGCGGAAGTAAGGTTATTTAATAAGGAATACTGGGTGGAACTGTCCGAAAAGCCCTGCGCCATACCGGAACTACCGGTTACTACGAAGGTCCCCCCCGTAATCTGCGCGCTTCCGTTATAATCCAAGCCAGCATTTCCGTCATCTTCAGGACCGCTTATATGAGCGGTTCCTCCCGTTACATATATGGAGCCATTGCTGTCAATCCCATCCCCGCCCGCATCTATCGTAATTGTGCCGCCGTTTATAGCGATATAGCAGTTCGTATCATTTCCCATTTCTCCGCCCCTGCCAAAGCCGCCGCTCTTTTCGGTTTCTGCAGAGCTGTTACCGCTGGCCGCATTCAGTCCGTCATCCTGAACCCTAATATCTATCATACCCCCGTCAATGACTAAGGCTGTTCCTTCGATTCCTTCCTGCCCATTCAAAACGTTAATCTCTCCCCCGCAAATATATACATAGCCTTTGGTAGCATCGTCGCCGTTTTTGGACTGTATTCCATTGCCATCCGTTACCGTCAGATTAAAGGTTCCATCTTTGATCTTCACGCAATCCTTTCCGTTCAAAGCATCCTTTAACGCCGTGATATTAAGTGTCCCTCCGGTTATGATGAGGTCGTCCTTAGAAACGATTCCATGCTTATAATTTCCGGTAATATTCAATACTCCACTGCCATTAACCGTCAAATCCGCCTTGCTGAAAATAACCGCATCCACGTTGTTGTCATCGCTCTGAATGCGCTCTGCGCTATCGGTCAGCGTGTTCTCACTTCCTTCCGCTAAGGTAATGAATATCTTATCTGCATTTTTAATATATATAGGAGCATTATCTGCAGAAGAAAGTGTAACTCCGTCCAACACGAGCTGCACTTTATCGGTATCCTCTGCATCCACTACGATTTGTCCGTCCATAAGCGTTCCCGACAGCACATAGGTGCCCTCATCGCTAATTGTCACTATATTTCCCTCTGCCTTCGCCCCGTCTCCTGATACCTCGGCGCTCTCCCCTTTTAAAGCGATTAATACCGCCGTGCTCTCTTCATAACCTATGTCTAAATCTCTGGCCGTGAATTCTTTGTCCACCTCTACCTGCGATTCCGCAGACACTGATGCCGACGTCTGCACACTCGGATCGCTGTCCGAAGCTGTCTGCGTACTGGCAGCTACTTCTTCCGCTTCCTGCGTATTGCTTCCTTGTGCGTTTCCGCAGCCCGTTATAAGAGCTGCCACAAGCAAAGCTGCTGCCAAGCCTTTCAACCTTTTTCTTTTTTTATTTTTCATATTAATCCTTACCTTTCTCATTAATAGTCTTACTTTTTTCATTAATAACCCTGCCATTACCATAGTCTGCAAATTTTAAAACTGCCATTACCTTTATATTAAAGCTCTTCGCTTCCCAAGCATATTCTTCCGCAGGTTATTTCCAGGTTCCCGTTTCTGCATCGTAAATCATCGATAAATTCCTTTTCCTGCTCCTTATCCCGCAGTGCAATCCGGTACTCCAGCTTGTAAAGGCTGCCCATATTGGCAGTCTTCACTCTGATAAGTTGTGACTTCGTCGTATATTTTTCGAATAAATCATCGAATACTCCGGTATAGTCCAGGCCTTCCGGTATGGTAATCCTTAGTTCCTTGTCCTTCTTTCCCGGCTCACCAAAATCGGTGATATTGTAAAGGATGCTCACACCTCCAACAATTACCACAAAAATTATAGCTGCCGTAATATATCCGGTACCGGTGGCAAGACCTATTGCCATAGAAAGGAAAATGCTGCTGATTTCCTTGGCGCTTCCCGGTATGGAACGGAAACGCACAAGGCTGAAGGCGCCCATTACGGCTATTCCGGTTCCCAAATTTCCGTTTACCAGCATGATCACCATCTGTACCATGGCCGGAAGCAGCGCCAATGTCATAATAAAGCCTTTGCTGCTGTCGTTGTACATGCTATGTATCCAAGCGATGGCTGCCCCCAGAAGCAGGGAACAAACGATGCAGATTAAAAAGCCCTGTATGGAAAATGTATCGGTTAATATCGAGTTAAGCATATTTTATCTCTCCTTTTCGTATCGTGAATTCATTTTTCTTTCCTATATTCTGCCGGGAATACTGATAGCCCCGCCCGTATTTTGAAAAAGACACCGGATAGATGTTCAGTTCGTCCAGCATATGGGAAAGCCATAAGGGCATGGCACCCGCAATCTTGATTTCCATAAGTCTCTGTCCCTTCTTCAGCAAGGGACTGCCCCATACTCCAGCTTCCAGATGCAGTTCTTCTTCCCTCCACAATATGTCGCTGTCAAAGGTAATACGCAGTTTTGAATCCTCAATGCCGTACATGGCAATTCTATTATAAGAGATATACATGGCAGGCTGTAAATTTTTGTAAAATTTCAGAAACCAGTCGATTTCCCGGACAATTTGACTTGTCCTCGGAGCCGGAAGGTTGTCGTAAAGATAGTGTTCACTTTCTATCAGCTCCATTTCTTCTCTTCTTTTGTATACGACTCCCTTATATTTCTTCTTCAATTCCACGAATACCGGAGTACCCTCCGCAGGCGTTCCATAGCTTCTAAGCCTTAGCTTTTCCTTATATACCGGCTTCTCTAATGAGCTGCAGATCAACTGATGGTCCGGTGTATCGAAGTAGATATTGCATATTGTGGTCTTACCAAAATGGTCAATGACCATATGGCCCTCCAGCCGTTCTTTTAACAATTTATATGTATTCTCACTGAGTAAATATTTCTTTTCATACCGTTTAAAGGTTCCCTGGTATTGGCTCATCCTAATCCCTCCTATCATTTGCATGTTGCTTTTGATAGGTTCATTGTATCGCCTGTACCTAAAACGAACCTTAAACTTTACTTTAAATTTACTTAAAGTTTATTATAAATTCTGTTCGAGTACAAAATTCCAAAATACTTCCGCATTGGTAGGCAACACGTGATGTCGTTTGCGAATCATAGATAAAAAGGAAATATGTTCCGGAGCAATAATATTTAAGTATGCTAATTTACCGTTATCGGTATACCGCTTCACGGAAACAGGACTGATGGCGATTCCCATATTGGATATGATCAAAGGGATAATACTCGCAATCTGATTATATAGACACAATACATGGCAGGGTTTTGAAATTTCCAAAAACCAATTATGAATTTCGCTTTGCAAAGGCTGTCTTGAAGGAATAAATAAAGGCTCCTCACATAGCTCGTGCAATTGTATCGTCGTCTGTGCAGCCAATGGGTGGTCCTTGCTTACAACCGCTATCCAAGTTTCTTTTTTCAGGGAAACTGCTTCAAAATTCGATGAATTAAAAGGCTCGCGGATAAAGCCGATTTCGGCTATACCCTGCTCCAGCCTCTGACATATATCATTGCTGTTGCCGCACCATATATCATAGCTGATGAGAGGGTATCTCTTTTGAAAAATGGGGATAATATCGGGCAGTATACTGGCACTGCATGTCTCCGTCACGTCGATGGAAAGAAATCCTTTTACGGTTTGCTCTCCCATTTGCGTTAGCTGCTGGGTCGTATGATTGGCCATATTTAAAATATGTTCTGCCTGCTGCGCCAAGTATTTACCTTCTTCGGTCAACTGAATCTTACGCTTTCCGCGAATGAACAGAGAAACGCCCAGCTCCGCCTCAAGCTGTGCCAGCTGACGGCTTAAAGGAGGCTGAGAAATATTCAGTTTCCTGGCCGCGTGTGTAATATTTAATTCCTGAGCCACAGTAAGAAAATATTGTAATGTTCTTAATTCCATATTTATAATACCTTTCAAGTATGATATAGGATATATTATATGTATTTTAGATAATCAAGTCAATGTGCTATTCTATTGTGCGTAGTATACTGTTCACAGTTTGGTCTTCCGCTAAACTGTAACATAGAAGGCCGGATAGTAACGATTCCTGCACAGAAATACCATCTCACTGTATTTCGTATTTACAGGCTATGAGAAAGGCATGGTTATCATTATGATTAAATGGATCAGAAATGAAATAGATTTACTTTTACATTATAATATGTCGATGGTCGGCGGTTTCTTAGGCGCGTACGCCTTATTGGAAAGAGGGGGGAATTTCGGTTCCTCACAAACTTCGAATATGATATATTTAATGGTCGGCTGGCTTCATGGAAGCGTGAGCGAAATACTAATTCACACATTCTCTTTGCTTATCTACATCATTACGTTGATCATCGCTTTCCTTCTGCCGAAATATGTTAAGACCGATATGCGCTGCATTTGTATCGTTGCGGAAGTGACAGGCGCTTTATTTACAGGCTTTTTGCCTGCCAAAATAAATCCTATCGTCGCCCTTTATCCGATCTTTGCGATGACCGGCTTACAATGGGGGACCTTCAGCGGCGCAAAGGGATATGCCAGCTCCACCATTTTCTCCACCAACAATTTAAGGCAGACCGTTTATTCCTTCACAGAATATTGCCGTACAAAGGAATCAGCAGAACTGCAAAAATTTAAATTTTTTATGTTAACCCTTATTTTCTATCATTCAGGTGTCGTCATTGGATTTATTTCAGTAGTTAACTGGCATGTAACAGGGATTTGGATGTGCATCGCTCCGCTTATTACTGCATTTACTTTATTGACCGCCGCAACGGCGGCGCAGCGCAGAACAGATTTTGAAAACCTCGCTCAAAAATCTTGACTTCCCTTCTATTTAAAGCAATACTATGGATAGTACCAATAACCATATAAGGAGACAAATTATGTATGAAGCATCATCTTCACGCTATCAATCTATGACCTATTCTCATTGCGGCGGCAGCGGCCTGCAATTGCCGGCTATTTCTCTCGGCCTTTGGCACAACTTCGGAGATACCGCTTCCTATGAAAATATGAAGCAGTTATGCTTTACCGCCTTCGATAACGGCATCACCCATTTCGATTTGGCAAACAACTACGGCCCTGCTCCGGGCAGCGCTGAAAAGAATCTGGGAATTCTGCTGGAAGAACATTTCAAGACATACCGGGATGAGCTGATCATCAGTACGAAGGCCGGCTATGATATGTGGGAGGGCCCTTACGGTAACTGGGGCAGCCGTAAATATCTCATCGCCAGTCTGGACCAGAGCCTAAGGCGTATGGGATTGGATTATGTAGATATTTTCTATCATCACCGCATGGATCCCGACACTCCCTTGGAAGAGACTATGGGGGCACTGGCACAGTGTGTAACAAGCGGCAAAGCGCTGTATGTAGGACTTTCCAACTATGACGGAGAAACCTTAAAAAAGGCTTCCGCTATATTGGATGAACTGCACTGTCCATTCATCATCAATCAAAACAGGTATTCTATCTTCGACCGTTCTATCGAGGAAAATGGCCTGAAAAAGACCGCCGTAAAGCTGAAAAAAGGAATTATCGCATTCAGCCCTTTAGCTCAGGGCATGCTCACCGACCGGTATTTGAATGGCATCCCGCAGGACAGCCGTATTATGACCGACGGACGCTTCTTGACAGGCTCCTCTTTGACCGGGGAGAAGCTGGCGCAGATACAAAAGCTTAATGAAATGGCGAAAGACAGGGGACAGACCTTGGCAGAAATGGCATTGAGCTGGATCCTTCGCGACGGCATGGTAACCAGTGTTCTGATTGGCGCATCCAAACCGTCGCAGATTCTCGATAATATCAAAGCCTTGGCAAATACGTCCTTTACAACGGACGAGCTTGAGCAAATCGATAATATTATAAAGTTACAGTAAATCTTATGGAGCGCCCATCATCGCTTTTGGCTCCTATTTTTCCATGATGGGCCTCCACAATAGACTTGGCGATGGACAGTCCTATGCCGTAGCCGCCGGTCTCTCTGGAACGGGAGCCGTCCGCCCGATAAAAACGGTCGAACAGCTTATCAAGATTCTTCGTATCCAGTTCAAGCACAGTATTGTATACCTCCAGCTTCACTCCTTTTCTTGCTGCCGACAGAGTGACCCTTACCGTGCCGCCTTCGTCAGAATATTTCATGGCATTATCTACCAGAGTGGAGACTAACTGCTGGATGCTGTTCTCATCTCCGTGGAACATAAGTCCGGGCTGGATATCCATTCGAAAGTTCTTACTTTGCATCTCCGCTACTGGTCGGAAGGAGCCTGCGATTTCTTCTACGGTTATGCTTAAGTTCATATCTACAAGCGCCAGCTTCAGATTGTCCTCCTCCATCCTTGAAAGCATGAGCAGGTTTTTCACCAGCTTATCCAGTCTGCACGTCTGGTTGCGGATACTGGTAATCCATTCGCTGCTTCCTCCTGTCAACTCCAACACATCCGCATTCGCCGATATAATCGCTATAGGTGTCTTTATCTCGTGCCCTGCATCCGTAATAAATTGTTTCTGCTTCTTAGCATTTTCAATAATAGGCTTAATAGCACGTCTGGAAAATACAGATACCAGGAGGAACATGAGAACGAGGGTTATAACTGCTACCCCGCAGGAATTGAGCAAGAATTTCGTTGCGGTAGAAATCTGTTCCCTGCAAAACACAAAAATCAGCATATACCCATCTGAATTCCGAACGAGAGAATATTTGTAATCGTCCGTATAACCGCTTTCTTTACTGAAGGAGAGTACCTTAGCGGCATAGTTCATCGCGGCCTCAGAAGATATGGCGATATGGCTCGTATCAATTTCCATAATATCCCCATCTTCTCCTATTTTCACAACAAAATATCTGGTTGCGAACTGTGTCTCCTCGTTCATTTCGAAATCAGAACGAAAACCACCCTTCGGAGGGTCCTTTTTTTCGAACTTAGGGAACTTCCCTTGGTTCTGCGATAAAATATCGATTGCCCCGTTCAGACGCTGCTGCATCTGGTACACATTGATTCCGTTAATGGTACCGATTAAGAGCATCATTACCAAAAGCAGCGAGCCCATGGTAATCATAATGAATTTTCTCTGTAATTTCTTAATCATCGCTTTCCTCCAGGGTGTAGCCTACGCTCCTTACCGCTTTGATTTTCACATTGGCATCCAGGGAAGTAAGTTTTTTGCGCAAGTAGGAAATATATACCCATACCACATTGATTTCAGCTTCGGCATCGTATCCCCATATTCGTTCCATGAACTGTTCCGTAGAAATCATGCGCTTGGGATTTACCATCAGCATCTCCATCATCTGAAATTCCTTATTCCCAAGTCTTAACGCAGACTCCCCGTTGGACAGCTCATAATTTTCCTTGTTCAGCCTGATATTTCCCGCCTCTATCATATTCGGTGTAAATTCCGCCTTTCTCCTTCCCATTGCACGTATTCTGGCTAACAGTTCTCCCATGGCAAAAGGCTTGCTCAAGTAATCGTCCGCACCCTTATCTAACCCCAAAATCCGGTCCTCTATTTCCGTTTTGGCGGTCAACATCAGAACGGGAGTATGAATTCCCTGCTGTCTTAGCTGCTCCAGCACCTGAATGCCATCCATTCCCGGCATCATAATATCCAGCACAATTACATCGTAATTCTCCGACAGTCCGTAATCCAGAGCATCAACTCCGTTATATACCGGGTCCACGGAATAGTTGTTATGCTTTAAAATCGCCACAAGGGCATTCGATAATTCTTTTTCGTCCTCAGCCAGCAAGATTCTCATATGCACTCTCTCCCTCCGTATCATCCGTTTTCATCATCATATCCCATATAGTCCAAAAACTCAAATCCCATATAATCCTTTTCCTTTAGAACAAAAGTGTGCTCCTCACACTCTCGCAGCAAAATACTTTGGCTGCACAGCTTTTGTTCCGCGCGCATCTATAGTTTCTGTAATAGGAAGCAATACTTTCACACATTAAAGCAATATTTTTTTCTATGATATAAAAAATTATACCAAAGGTACCTTAAACAAACCTTAAAGAAGCTCAAGGCACACATTGTCTACGGAGCGTAGATTGTACTTTTTCAAATTATTGTTTATACTTTGCAGGTAGGTATTTATCAGCTTTATAAGAATTGAAAGGAGCATTGTTTTAAAATGAATTCAGAAAAAAGAAAACTTCTTCTTGAAGAATATAAAAATAGACATCCTGAAATGGGAGTCATCTCTTATCGCTGCATAACAACCGATGAAAGCTTTTTAGGCATTTCCAAGGATACAAGAGCAGACTTTAATAGTACCAATGCCAAGCTGTCCACCAATTTTCATCCTAACAAGCGCCTGCTTCAGCTATGGAATCAGTATGGACCGGAAGGGTTCGAATTATCTGTTATAAAGGTATTAAAATATGATAATCCGGCCGACAACCATACCTCTGAGCTTGAAAAGCTGCGTCAGGAATGTTTTGAAGAGAATAAAAACGCGACGGCACTTTGGCGGTAAGAGGAATAGGACGAACAAAAGTGTGTTTCGCCCACGCTCACAGCCAAATACTTCGGCAGCACAGCTTTTGCTTGGCGCGCGTAGCTGTGAATGTATTGCCTTCCTTATGATAGAAAAAAGACGGACAGCATATCAATCAAGCTGTACCGCCTTTTTAAATTTGGATGATTTATCTGTTGGTGACTTTCTTTGCTAACTCTCCGCCGAGCATAGGAACCAATGCCAGAACCAACGAAACGATTATTTCGTCAAATGAAAGCATTACAGTGCCAAAAATAGGGTTGAATAGCGGTATATAAATACTTGCCAGCAAAAATGCCAAGGAGGCAATTACACATTTATTGAGATAGCTATTCTCAAAAATACGCATCTTGAAGATAGAAACCTTCTCGGAACGAGAGGAATAAGCACGAAGCAGTTCACCTAAAACTAAGGTAAGGAAGCAAGCGGTACGCGCTGCATCAATATCCTGATGCGCAAAGTATCCATAGGAAAATGCTCCCAGCGTACCGATAGCCAAAGCAATACTCTGAATTCCAACAGCAATCGCCATTCGCTTGTCTACGATAGGCTCGGAAGGATCTCTGGGGTGACGGTCCATCACACCGGGTTCTTCTTTTTCCATACCGAGAGCAAAAGCCGGGAACGCGTCCGTAATTAAGTTAACAGAAAGAAGCTGTATCGCCACAAGCGGTACTGGCATGCCCGCAATCATGGCGATGAAAATAACGAGGATCTCACCGATGTTACAAGAGAGCAAAAAGCCTACAACCTTACGTATGTTGCTATAGATGGTACGTCCTTCAGCAACTGCTCTTACAATGCTTGCAAAGTTATCGTCCGTCAGAATCATATCTGCGGCTTCCTTCGATACATCGGTACCGGTAATACCCATGGCAACACCGATGTCGGCATGTTTTAAGGAAGGAGCATCGTTCACACCATCGCCGGTCATGGCTGCGATATCGCCGTTAGCTCTGACAGCGTCAACTAAGCGTACCTTATGTTCCGGTGAAACGCGAGCGAATACATTGACGGTCTTCACACGCTCTCTAAGCTGTTCGTCGTCCATCTCGGAAATCTCACGTCCCTCCACAGCAACAGCGCCTTCTTCAACGATGCCGAGCTGACGGCCGATTGCGGTAGCTGTGATTTTATGGTCCCCGGTAATCATTTTTACCTGAATGCCGGCTTTTTTACAAACACTGATCGCATCCTTTGCTTCTTCTCTGGGCGGGTCGATCATTCCTACAAGACCAACAAAAGTCAAATCGTTCTCCGCTTCGAAGGAAGCATCCACTTGCTCTACCTGCTTGTATGCTGCTCCGATAACACGAAGTGCCTCCTCCGCAAAATTCTGATTTGCCGCAAGAATTTCCTGACGATTCTCTTCCGTCATCTCCTGAACGGTTCCGTTCAAATCGATGGAAACACAGCGGCGAAGCAGTTCATCGGGTGCACCCTTGGTATACATCACCGTCTTGCCTTCTATCTTATGGAATGTAGACATCAGCTTTCTATCGGAATCGAAAGGAATCTCCTGAAGGCGAGGATATTTTTTATCCCACTGATCCTTTACCATTCCTGCCTTGTGCGAGAGCACTACCATCGCACCTTCCGTAGGATCGCCTACAATAGTTTCTTTTTCAGAGTCATAAATCGCATCGTTACATAACAAAACGCATTCCAGAATCTTCTGTACCGCCTCCGCTTTCTTATTACCGGAAGCATCAAGAATATCTCCGGCGGGACTGTAGCCCGTGCCGCTTACGTCGTACATCTTTTTGCCATCATAAATCTTCTGAATAGTCATCTTATTCTGGGTTAGCGTACCCGTCTTGTCCGAACAGATGACAGTGGTGCTTCCCAGCGTCTCAACAGCGCTCAGACGCTTAATTATCGCATTGCATTTTACCATCCTTTGCATACCCATAGCTAAAACTACGGTAACAACTACGGTAAGTCCTTCCGGAATCGCCGCAACTGCCAAGGATACAGATGTCATAAATATATCAAAAAGTTCCATTCCACGAAGCCAGCCGAGCAGAAAAATAATCCCGCAAATCGACAGGCAGACAATACCTAACAGTTTACCAAGGCTGTCCAGCTTCTTTTGCAGCGGGGTAGCCTCGTCGCTGCTGCTGTTGAGCATACCTGCGATATTTCCCATCTGGGTCTTCATTCCGGTGTCAGTGATAACACCCTTTCCTCGCCCATATGTTATTACGGTGCCCATATAGGCACTATTGATGCGATCCCCTAAGCCCGCATCCTCGGGTAGAACTAATTTTGCATCTTTTTCCACCGGGACCGATTCACCGGTCAGGGCAGCTTCATCGATTTTCAGGTTGATGGATTCCACCAGACGCAGGTCGGCTGGTATATAGTCGCCTGCCTCCAAAATAACCACATCACCGGGAACCACTTCATGAGAGGCAATCTCAACGACTTGACCGTCACGCAGTGCCTTTGCATGCGGACTTGCCATTTCTTTTAGTGCCTTTAGCGCGTTACTGGCTTTGTTTTCCTGATATACACCAAGAAAAGTGTTGAGTACAACAATTGCCAGAATAACGATGCCTTCCAATTCTTCTCCAAGAAGAATTGAAATCACTGCAGCAACAATCAGAATCAGGACTAAAAAATCTTTAAGCTGATCCAGAGCCATTGCCAGAATGGACTTTTCTTTGCCGCCTTCCAGACGGTTTGGTCCGTATTTCTGATTGCGCTCCGTGGCTTCCTTACCGGAAAGGCCGGTGGACAGATCGACTTGTAGGTCTTCCGCGGTCTCTGAGGCGGATAGGTTAAAATACTTCTTCACAGCATACCTCCATAATTTTATTTTTAGGTTATAGGATATAATATTGAACTGCATTCTATCAGCTTTTTATTATATCCATTTGCTACAGAAAATAGCATATCATATTTAGTAAAATACCGATAGTACTTTTCTTTTAGATAATAATTTTTTAATTTTTTTATCGTACATTAATAGAAACCACTCATGCAGACAAGCAGCTCGTCCCCATTATGGACGATTGATTCCGATGTTTAAGGAAAACTGTCAAAGACTATCAATAAATTGCAACAAAAGTGTGCTTCGCACACTCTCGCAGCCAAGCACTTGGGCAGCACAGCCTTTGCTTGGCGGGCGTAGCTGCGCATCCATTGCTTCTGTAATAGACGTATTTTCGTATTACATAAGAAGAGAACGAGACGCCTGTGAACAGACGCCCCGTTTCTATGATTTGATTCATTCAAAGCAGTGTCGCCATTTTGAAATTATACTATTGGAAAGGTCGTTTTATGAACCTTTCTTAGGAAATTCCAAGGCCGGCACTTGCATAACCCGCGATAGCGGCAGCCAGATCAAGACCCGCCGTAACCCCCGCAGAGAATATTAAGAGTAATCTGGTTCCTGCAACAACAGGAATGTTTAATCCCGTAGTAATACCGCTGCTAATATCACCGATCGAAATTAACCCTGTGAGAGGAGGTGCCAGCGTGACTACTGCACCCGGTACTGCGACAAAGGTATCATTCGGCGTGGTGGACTGGAATAACTGAGCCGTTACAGTAACAGTAGATCCAATTAAGCTAAGACCAGCACTAATGCTTAAATACGCCGCCAAGGAGGTAATAACTCCGTCCCTGGGCACTGAGAAAGCCAAGTTTGTCAGTCCAAGCAGACTGATTGTTCCGCTGGCAGCGGAAATACCAGGAAGATTAAGACCAAATCCAATTGCACTGGAAGTATTAAGCAATCCTCCGAGTACAGTAGTCAAAGCAACCGGCGTACCTGATGCAAACGGAATAATTGCTCCATTACCTGCTGCTCCAGTCGGTCCTGTTGCTCCCGTTGCTCCCGTAGGGCCCGTTGCTCCGGCTGCCCCGTCTGCTCCCGTTGCTCCGGTTGCTCCCGTAGGACCCGTTGCTCCGGCTGCCCCGTCTGCTCCGGTTGCTCCCGTAGGACCCGTTGCTCCCGTTGCTCCCGTAGGACCCGTTGCTCCGGCTGCCCCGTCTGCTCCCGTTGCTCCCGTTGCTCCCGTAGGACCCGTTGCTCCCGTTGCTCCGGTTGCTCCCGTAGGGCCCGTTGCTCCGGCTGCCCCGTCTGCTCCAGTTGCTCCCGTAGGACCCGTTGCTCCCGTTGCTCCCGTAGGGCCCGTTGCTCCCGCTGCCCCGTCTGCTCCGGTTGCTCCCGTAGGACCCGTTGCTCCCGTTGCTCCGGTTGCTCCCGTAGGGCCCGTTGCTCCCGCTGCCCCGTCTGCTCCAGTTGCTCCCGTAGGACCCGTTGCTCCGGCTGCCCCATCTGCTCCTGTCGCTCCCGTAGGACCGGTCGCTCCGGTTACTCCATTTGCTCCCGTAGGACCCGTTGCTCCTGTCACTCCGCTTGCTCCCGTAGGGCCCGTTGCTCCTGTCACTCCGCTTGCTCCCGTAGGGCCGGTTGCTCCGGTTACTCCCGTAGGACCCGTTGCTCCGACTGCCCCAGTTGCTCCCGTAGGGCCGGTTGCTCCGGTTACTCCGCTTGCTCCCGTAGGTCCGGTTGCCCCGGTTACTCCGCTTGCTCCCGTAGGGCCCGTTGCTCCGACTGCCCCAGTTGCTCCCGTAGGGCCGGTTGCTCCCGTTGCTCCGGTTACTCCTGTTGCTCCCGTGGGGCCGGTCGCTCCGGTCGCTCCCGTAGGGCCGGTGGGGCCGGTCGGGCCTTCCCCAGAGGAAGCATTAAGAGCTCTTTCCATTTTTGCCTTTAAAATTATCTGATTCTGAAAAGTACTATCTAATACCTCTCTAACATTTTGATTTACTTCTAAAATTTCATCAATACTCGCATTTGGGCCCGTTATACCCGGCAAAGTGCCCAAAGCATATTGAATTTTTTCACCTTCCGCATTAATAATATGACTTAATCCCAGCTCCTCCATAGCAATGGAGGTCAAAATAAAGTTGATGGCGTCCTCTCTACTAATTGGAGGACTTATTTCCGGAAACCTTGGTAGTGACATGCTTTATCTCCTTATTGTATCGTCATTATTTTATCTTCAATTATATTATACGCAAAGTTATCAGGTCAGTGCATATATTGTCGTATTTTGAAGTTAATAGTCTGATACTATTTTCAAATGATAAACCATTCATTCAAAAGCTCGGATTCTCCACCATCTATAGGAACGCGATAAAAATAATCGTTATTTTGCGTTTCCTCATTTACCTGCGCTATTGCTTCATAATAAAGATATCCGTCTCCCGGAACAAAATGAAGGATTCCCCAGTATTCATCCGCCTTCATCGCAGCAATCGTCTTCATTTCCCCGCTCCCATCAGCAGGAAGCATAACAATTTTGCCGGCGAGGGAAGCATATAACTTCCCCTTCTCGATGAGAAAAGAATAGTTGGCAGAGCCCGTAAAGCTTATCGGAAGTTCTCTCTCCACCTTGCCGCTTTCTCCACTCCGTACCTGCATCTGATATTCATAAGTTCGGTAATCATAGCCCTCCGGTTTCGTCACAAGTGTCAGGCAATAAAGCTTACCCTCGTAAAAAGAAACGCCGTCGATATATCCTACCTCATCCACCTGCGAATAAGCTGTCAATGTCTCATCCTTGCCGTTTTTTAAATAGATGCGGCCCAGTATATTCTTCTCCTCCGCCCCATCATAGCCATTATAGTACACATATCTTCCGTCATAGCCCAATATATTGTCGATACGATCGGTTTTTAATTCCTTTCGCTCTCCCGTGTTCAAATCCACATAGGCATAACGCATCCGGTAACTGTCATCATATTCATAGCCATAGAACAGCTTATCCCCCAGCAGCTTTTCATGCCCCATACCCGCGAGAAAAACATCCTTGGCCAGCACCTCCACATTACTGCCGTTCATGTCGGAACACTTTATGGAAAGCAACTCGTCCGTCACGCCCTCATAAGCCTCCTGCACCTTCTCCACATAGTAAATTTTATCCTCTTGAATCGTAAAAATGCTGCTCTGCTGGGGAATGCTCTCGCCGTATACTCCATTTACACCCCGGTACACCACTCCCTCGTAAGCGCACATGTTGGAAAAGCCTCTGGCTGAATAAAAAGAACTCTTCCCCCTATCCTCCGAAAATGTGTGCAGAACCCCGAATACGACCAGCACCAGCATCACCGTGACAGCGATGGCTGCCGATATCCATAGCTTTTTATTTATTTCTTTCATTCTTATTCTTCCACCGTGATATCGTATCCCGAAGCGAAGCTCTTTCCCTGCTGCACCTCGTTTCCCCATTTTCTTTCCTCTAAAGTCCCTGCAAAATCTGTGTGATCACAGATACCATTCCATGGCTCTATGCAGACGAAGGGTGCGTTTTTACCTGCCGGAGCCCACACTGCAACGACGGGCAAATCGAATTTCGTAGTGATATACGGCTTCTTGTCAGGGGTGAGGAGCGCTATTCTGTGAATCTGATAGTCTTCCATGATAATCGCATCCCTTTCGAACAATTCTTCCGAAATCGGCAGCAATCCATCCTGTAGCTTATAGCTTTGCTTCTCGCCGCTTACCAGACCGTCCTCTCCGATTGTAGTGCAGTTTATCTCATCTTCCTTATCAAATTTCAGAAAATATTCTTCCCGTTTTTCACCCCGGTTTATCGGACAATTAAAGGCAGGATGCCCTCCTATGGAAAAATAAAGCACTTCGGAAGAAGGATTCTCCACTCTCCATAGCACTTTCAGGGTCATATCCTCCAAGCGATAGCCTATTTTCAGCTGAAAAGAAAAAGGAAATTGCTTCTTTGTCTCTTCGTTCTCTTCGAACGTAAACCATAGCTCTGTAGATTCATGAGACACCAGTTTAAATTCCACATCCCTTACAAATCCATGCTTTTCCATCTTATATGTCTTATTGTCCAAACGATACTCGCCGTTTTTCAAACCGCCTACGAGAGGAAACAATGTGGGAGAAGTCCTTCCCCAGTAACGGGCATCTGCGCACCACATATATTCCTTTCCACTTTCCGATTTTCTAAGTGATTTCAGTTCTGCTCCACGGGAATCCACAGAGGCTGTTAGCCTCCCGTTACTTATTTCAAAAATTGCCATCTTCTTTTCTCCTTTTCCACTCCCTGATAAAACTTTTATTAACACAATTATAGTTTAAATTTTCTATTTTTACAATCCTGTAGCGTCCTTATCCACACAAATCATATTGCAGTTCAGCCTTCGGCCAGACTGCAACATGTATGCACACAAAATGCGATAAAACTGTATTTTGGTGCTGCATCCTTTTTCCTATTTTAACAAAAAGACAATCCACATGTTCGATTCACATGGATTGTCTTTTTCTCTCCTAGCCTACCTTATACCCCGTTCCCCACACTACCTTCAAATAATGAGGCTCCTTCGGATTACTCTCGATTTTCTCCCTGATATGCCTAATATGTACGGCGATGGTATTATCTGCACCGATGGCCTGCATATTCCAGATGGATTCATATATCTGATCAATGGAAAATACCCGTCCTCTATCCTGAACGAGCAGGCGCAGAATTTTGTATTCAATAGGTGTTAACTTCACTTCCCTGCCCACCACCGTCACTTTTCTTATAACATCATCAATCACCAGATCGTCTACCCGATAAATACGGTTGATATTCTCGCACATATTGGAAAGCTGAGTGTAACGCCTGAATTGGGAATTGATCCTCGCCATAAGCTCTAACGGGTGATACGGATTCAGGACGTAATCATCTGCGCCTGCACCCAGTGCCGCGATCTTCATTTGCTCCGTATCGTTAGTCGATAATACAATAATCGGCATTCTCTCTGCATTCCTAACACTTTTAAGCTTTTCGATCCCATCTCTTTTCGGAAAATCGATGTCCATGATTACAAGATGAATATCGCTGCTTTTTAGCCTTTGCACCACATCCTGCAGCGCGTTCATCACAATTACCTGATACCCCTCCTGTGCCAGAAAAATCTTGAGAACCTCCATGTTTGTCGTTGTCTGATTGTAAATCAATACATTTTTCATTTGGTTTCCTCCTCTCTAAAGGGCCTTATTCATACTGTTTCAAATCTATATTGTCCATAATCTTCTTTGCATCACTTTCCGTAAAGCCCAAAAAGTCAATATACACCTCATAGCTTCCTACGGTAATCGCTGCATGTATCTGCAATTTGTCGCTATCCTTTTCCTTTACCGAATCCACAAGCTTATAAGTATATACTCCCGACGTCGTGTACTCTCTTTCGTTGGTCACTCCTCCCGGAAATATTTTGGAAGATTCGTGCCCTTTAGTATCCGAGTAGTCGGTTCTTTCCATCCAAAGCACTTTATCGTCCGCCTCGTATCGAACCATCGCCCAGCTTCCACAAACTGTAACCTCCGTAGATACAACCTTTTTTCCTATACTTATAGACGGCTGAGGAAATATAATATCTTCATTCCTTATAAATTCTTCCCATGTAACATAATGGTATACAGGAACTTCGCCATTTTCCCAAAGCTGATTCTTCGCTGTGCCGTCGGTCTGTGCCATATTTCCTGACACAGGTTTTTCTGCTTTCGAGGAAGCGTTTGCCCCTCTGTCACCGCTTACGCTGTTGCCTGTTACCGAGTTGCATCTTTCCGAATCTCCTACTGTCGAAGCCGGGCTATCCGCTGCTGAATTACCGGTCACGGAATTGCCTGATACGCCGGCCATTTCAATATTCGCCTCATCCGCTGTCATTTGCATTTCCGCAGAAGCATTTTCACCGGCAATCTCTCCCGCGATAAAGCTTTCATCCTGAGATGAGACTAGCATTGGACTTTCTTTCTCTTTTTCCACCGCCTCCTCCACCACATAAGATCTGCTCTGGGCAGCTTCTCCCTTGGACATAGTGAAAGCGTCGCCGGATTCGAATCCCCATTCGTTCACCCGTATGACATTCTGGAAATATTCTGCCGCCTTTACGGAGCCGAAGCCACAGACAAAGATCACGCACATAGCAGAAAATGCTGTAGCTGTAGCTTTCTGTGCCCGTTTCACGACACGCCGCCTATGTCTGCTCTCATCCATACAGTTGGAAACATCAATATGAAATTCTTTTACATCCTGCATGGCCGACTGATAAGTACTTTTAAAATCATCCATACTGATACTCCTCCTTGAGATTCTTTCTAAGCAGCTCCCTGCCCCTTGTGAGCTGGGATGTTACAGTAGATTCTTTCCTCTCTGTAACAAGGCATATTTCCTTTATGCTCATTTCCTGAAAGTAAAACAAATGTATGACTTCCCGGTATTTTCTCGGAAGCCCTATCACCGCTTCCAGTACTTCTTTATTCTGCTCTCTTTGGAGTGCATCCCTTTCCATAAGGCTTTCCGAATTCTCCTCGCTATGCAATGCACTTTCCTTTTCCGGCATAACATCTGTATGGCGGTACCATGCGGAACGCCATACTTTCCGGCACCCGTTCAGCGTTACCTTGATCAGCCATGCCTTTTCATGCTCTGTCGACTCGAATACTTTATTCGTTTTAATAAACTGATAAAATGTCTCTTGTACGACATCCTCCGCGTCCTGATTGTTCCTAAGCTGTAAAAATGCTATTTTATACAGCATGTCGCTGTATAAGTTTATTTTCAACTGTAACGCTTCCGTGTCAGCTACCTTCGAAACAGACAATTTATCCCCTTTTTTCTTGTCCATATGTACGGTCTCTCATTTATACTTTCTATTTATTTTAGAGTTATCTTTCATCTTTCTTTTCTTATCATTCATCTATAATTAATATCCCACAGAAAACAAAAATACTGCAAAAAAATCAATTATTTTTTCCTTATTTTTTTTCTTAAGCTCATAATCATCAATACCTCCAATAGATTAGACGCTTTTCCATAAGAAAAAGTTGCAAAAATTTTAATTATTCACAAAATTTTCACAACTTTTTCTATCGAAGCAATATGCAGTTTTTGTAATTTCATATATTTTTCTTCCGCTTGCCCAAGCGGTCATCCATAATAGCCTCCCACTTTACGAAAGCAATCCAGCCCAGCGCGGCTCCGAAGCAGTTCAGCAGAATATCATCCACATCGAAAGCTCCGAAAGCGCTGAATAATTGGAAAACCTCGATTCCGAGCACGAAGATAAATGCATTTAAAAGAAGTATCAGGAAGCGCTTACAGCTTTCCTTCACATACGGAAGAAGAAACCCGAAGGGAACGAATACAGCCACATTTCCCACCAGATTTTCAAAACTATTGAGCATATACGAATAGTCGATATACATCCTTATGGTTTTGAACAATGTAAAGTTGGCAGTGTCCAAGCCCTCCAAAACGATTCCCTTGCGCCACGTTCCTGCAATCGCCATCAAATTTTCCCACGGATATTTGAATATGATAACCTTTATGACAATTGCAATATAAATAAAAAATACTATTTTAATATGTTTGGCATCCCAGCTCCTGAAATTCCAAACCTTGGATTTACTCACGAATAATGAACCTCCACCAGTGTAAGTCCCTTGGCAGGCACTAACATACCGGCTTCTTCCCGCCTTCCAGACGTTAAAAGCTCTTTGATCTGTGCCGCTTCTCTTTTGTGCATCCCTACCTCAAGCAAAGTTCCCATCATGATCCGTACCATATGATACAAAAAACCATTTCCTTTAAAGGTAAACCGGATTTCATCTCCAACTCTCGTGACAATTATTGCTTCTACAGTACGTACCGTAGATTTTTTTCCTTTTTTTGTGGAAGTAAAGGCTTTGTAATCGTGTGTTCCGCATAGAATATCCGCAGCCCGGCACATAGCCTCCATATCCAGCACTTCCGGTACCTCGTATACATATCTTCTGTCAAATATGTGCGGCACGCTGCTGTTTAGCACCCGGTAGCAATAGGTCTTGCCAGTGGCATTCAGCCTGCTGTGAAAACGCGCAGAAGCCTCCTGAGCCTGAATGACTGCGATATCCTCAGGAAGATACTCGTTCATGTAGCGCATGATTTCCTCCGGTGTCATATCCGTATCGATATGAAAATTGGCCGTTTGTCCCAGCGCATGAACTCCGGCATCGGTCCTTCCTGAACCGTTCACTTCCACCGGACTGCCGCACATCTTAGTAAGCAGTGCTTCCAGCCTGCCTTGAATCGTATTGCCGCCGCCCTCCTGCTTTTGCCAGCCTTGATATCGCGTTCCCTCATATTGAAGTATTACTTTTATATTGCGCAATTATGCGACCTCCCACGGATTTTCTTTCCCTTCCACGAATAGCTTACAACCCATAAGGGAATCTCTGATTACCGTTTCCACGCAGTCATCCGTATAAAAAGCCATGTGGTGCGTTACGGTAACATTCGGAAAACCTCGAAGTACGGAAAGTTCCCGATTATCCAAAGTGTCCGATTTTCTGTCATAATAATAAAGGCCGAATTCATTTTCCACAACATCCAATCCGGCAGCGCTGATCTTCCCAGATTCGATGCCGGAAATCAATGCCTCCGTATCGATAAGTCCTCCTCTGGCCGTATTGATGATTACCACTCCGTCCTTCATTTTACTAATGGTGCTTTTTCCTATCATATGATAGTTTTCCTCTGTCAGCGGAGCGTGCAAAGTAATGATATCCGCCTGCTGCCACAATTCCTCCAAGGATACGTAATCAGCCTCTTTTTTCACTTCTTCATTTTCATATAAGTCATACGCCAGCATTTTGCAGCCAAAACCGGACAAGCTGTGAATGACCGTTCTTCCGATTCTTCCTGTACCGATAATTCCTACTGTCAAATCCTTCAGTTCCCTTCCTTGAATCCCTTCCAGCGAAAAGTCCTGTATGCTGCCCCTTTGCAGAATGCGCTTCATCTTGCGGATGGACATAAGGATGAGCATGACCGTATAATCTGCCACCCCATGAGGCCCGTAAGGAGCATTCCCTACTCTGATTCCGAGGTTCTTTGCCGCTTCCATGTCTATATGGTCATAGCCTATGGTTCTCGTCGTCAGATAAGAAACTCCGTTTTCCTTCAAACCTGCAAGAAGCTCCTCTGTCATCTTGGAAGTAATGATATTCACACACTCGCTTCCATTTGCCAGAGAAATATTATCCATATCCGGTGCATCCTGACACAAGGTAAGTCCAATTCCTAATTCCTTCGCATACCGGAAGAACAGTTCTTCCTCATCGAATTCCCTGCAATTATACACTGTCACATTCATTTTCTATCACTTTCTCCTCCGCCCGTTTCTCCATGCTTCTTCAGCTTATCCCTCTGGCTTTCCTCATACTTCTTTACCGCGGACATATCCTCAGGCTCCAGCCTTCTGAAGTTATTAATGCTCGCCATCAGTATCTTCAGACTGTTAAGAGTGGTATCGAACACGCCCTCTTCGTACATATTTATAAAAATAATACCTACAGGCACTGCAATGATCATTCCCAGTACACCGCCTATCTTATAGCCTATAAACAGCAAAAACAAAGTGGGAAGTGGAGCTATACCGATGGAATCCCCTACGATCTTAGGCTGTATGATCTGTCTGGCAAGCTGTCCGACACACCAGATGATGAGAATCCCTACGGCCATTTTATAGTCCGCACCCAACATCTTAATAACAGCCCATGGTATAAGCACTGTTCCCGTTCCGAAAATCGGGAAAAAGTCTAACAGCGCAATGCCAAGCGCAATCAGCAGCACATAATCCACCTTCAATATCCACAGTCCGATGACCAAAAGCAGATACATCCATATCTCGATCTTAAACTGAGCCTTGAAATATCCTCCCACCGCACGCTTGAAGCTGCGTGACATCATATAATAACGGTATCTCACCGCCTCCGGCATGTGCTTTTTCATTTGTTCCGAAAGGAATTCTCTCTCCGCCACGAAAAAGTATGCGGACAAAAGGCACATGACCACACCGACGATTGCCGTAGGCAAATGCCTTGCAAAGTTTCCCAGGGCTTCTATGGTGGGCGTTCCCGCCTGACTCACCAAATTCCCTACATAACCGTCCATCTCTTCACCGATGCTTTCCACGGAAGTACGGATTTCCTCCGGCAGTCTGCTGTAAAAAATATCCAAATTCTTACTGTTCGCTTTAAAATCGTTCTCAATATCGTCCCAGATATCAGGCAGAGCATTTATCAGCCCTACCGTTTCTTCAGCGATCTTGGCTCCTATAACATAACCGCCTAAAATAACAAGAGCAATAACAGATATGATGACGAACGCAGTCCCAGCCTTCCTCTTTATCTTAAGCTTCTCCTCGAAAAAGCGAACGATAGGATTTGCAATCATAGCGATGATCCAGCCGACCACAAACGGCATGAAAAATACAAGCACTCTGGGGACAAGCAATATGAGTAAAAGCGCAGTTATCACTGCTATTCCCAGATTCATAAGTACCTTTAAATATGTCTTCGTTGTCGGTTTCATATGAACACCTCTCTTGCCGATAGAGTTTTACCTATAGTCTCTTTGCCGCACTTTACTCCGAACGCTCTGCATCCAGAAGGCCATCCAGCAATTCATAAACTTCTTCTCTTCCCTGCTTCGTCTGTGCAGAATAAGGTATCACTACGGTATCCCAATCCGCCTGAAGCCCTTCCTTTACCATTTTAACATGTTTTTGTATCTGACTTCTATTTATTTTATCTAATTTTGTCGCGATAATAATCGGTTTATATCCCTGATTTAATATCCAGTCATACATTATCCTGTCGTTTTGCGACGGTTCATGCCGAATATCGATTAGAAGAAAGACTGCCCGCAGCATCTTGCTGTTCTTCAGGTAATTCTCTATCATCTTTCCCCACTGCGCTTTCACCTCTTCGTTCGCTTTGGCATAGCCATAACCGGGTAAATCCACAAAGTATAACTCATCATTAATATTATAAAAATTAATAGTTTGTGTCTTTCCCGGCTGCGCACTCGTTCTCGCTAACGACTTTCTGTTCATAAGGCCGTTAATCAATGAAGATTTCCCCACGTTGCTCTTACCGGAAAAAGCCACCTCCATATGAACATTGTCCGGCAGCTTGCTGGTAATGCCGCAAACGGTTTCCAAACCGACATTTTTTATTATCATTCCTTCTTTCCTTTCCCTATGTGGCTATCTGCATTTACAAGGGCATATGAGAGAACCTCTCCCATGTTTTCCACAAAATGTATGGAAAGCCCCGATTTGATTTCCCCTGCGATTTCCTCCACATCCTTCTCATTCTTCTTCGGTACCAGCACGGTCTTGATACCTGCTGTCTTCGCAGCCAGAATCTTCTCCTTCAGGCCTCCAATGGGAAGCACGCGCCCCCTTAAGGTAATTTCGCCCGTCATAGCTACCTGTGCTTTCACCGGTATATTGGTTATGGCCGACAGAATCGCTGTAGCCATCGTGATGCCTGCACTTGGTCCATCCTTGGGAACAGCGCCTTCAGGGATATGGATATGAAAATCATTCTTTTTAAATGTATCCTGCGGTATCTTATAATCCTTGCTGACAGAACGCACATAACTCATACCGGTGATAGCTGACTCCTTCATAACATCTCCCATTTGACCAGTTAAGTCAATCTCTCCCTTTCCCGGCATCATATTGACTTCTATCTGCAAAGTTTCACCACCTACACTGGTCCATGCCAGACCTCGTACAATTCCTATCTCATCCTTATCGTTCGCCTTATCCGAAGTGTATTTTTCCTTCCCCAGATATTTCTCCAGCTTGGATACTGTTACCTTAATGCTGGTCTTATTTTGCTGGAGAATCTCTCTGGCCGCTTTTCTGCATATACTGCCTATCTTACGTTCCAGCTCACGGACGCCCGCTTCCCTCGTATAGCCTTCGATAATACGCTTTAGGGCGCTGTCGCTTATTATTAGCTGTTCCTTTTTCAGACCATTCTTCTCGAGCTGCTTCGCGGTCAGATGCTCTTTGGCAATATGGAATTTCTCATTAGCGGTATAGCTGGTCACCTCGATGATTTCCATACGGTCCAGAAGCGGTCTGGGAATCTGCGCCAGAGAATTAGCTGTGGCAATGAATAGTACTTCCGATAAATCCACCGGAACCTCCACATAATGGTCGCGAAACTTATTATTCTGCTCCGCATCCAGCACTTCCAGCAACGCAGAGGAAGTATCTCCCTTATAATCGCTGCTCACCTTGTCGATTTCATCCAAAAGCATCAGGGGATTCTTCACTCCGGCCTGCCTAAGTCCCGCAATGATGCGTCCCGGCATTGCCCCCACATAGGTTCTTCTGTGTCCTCTGATTTCCGCCTCGTCCCTTACACCACCAAGCGAAATGCGCACGTATTTTTTGTTCATCGCTTCGGCCACGCTTTTCGCTATAGAAGTCTTGCCGGTACCCGGCGGTCCTGCCAGACAGATGATGGGAGTCTGTCCCTGCTTCGTAAGACAACGTACTGCAAGGGATTCCAGAATCCTTTCTTTTACCTGCTCAAGGCCGTAATGGTCCCTCTTTAGTATCTCCTCAGCCTTAGTTAAGTCCGTGTTATCCTTGGACTTCTTCTCCCATGGAAGGTCCAGCAGCGTTTCAATATATCCCCGTTCTACGGAGCTTTCCGAGCTGTTCTGCGAAAGACTTTTAAACCTCGATATTTCTTTTCGAATCTTATCCTTCACCTCTTTATCAGCCTTCAGCTTTTCTAACTCCTCTTCGAACTGACTCGCGTCAGAAAAAGAATTGCCCTCTCCAAGCTCTTCTTTAATGAACTGCATCTGTTCTCTTAACAGGTATTCCTTCTGGTTCTTTTCCACCCGCCCTTTTATACGCTCCGTCAGCTCCGTTCGCACCTTGGCAATTTCAGTTTCATTGGCTAATATGGAAGAGAGCGTATCGAAGCGTTCCTCCAGATCAACCGCCGACAGCACCGACTGCTTTTTGTCGAAGCTAAGGGGCATATTGATTGTAAGCTGATCCAAAAGCTGCCCCAAACCGGTAATATCGTTGAGATGTCGCTCTAAGGAAACGCCCGTCTTAGGATAAAAAAGAGCATATCCCTCGAACAAATCCTTAATCTGGCGCACCATCGCCTCTTCCTGCACCGTTCCTTTAAGCTCCTCCGGCTCTTCCATCACTTCTATCGCACCTTCCAGATAATCCTCTCTGTCTGCAAAGGATATAAGCCTTCCTCTGGATATGCCTTCTACCATCACTCTAACAATATTATTAGGCACCTTTATAATCTGCTTGACAAGGGCTATAGTTCCCACCGGATATACGTGCTCATAACCGGGGTCCTCCGCCTGCATGTCCTTTTGCGTAACGAGGAATATCCTCTGGTCCTGCGTCATCGCTTCCTCCACCGCCAGAATCGATTTCTTCCGGCTAAGGTCGAAATGAATGATCGCTCCGGGCAGAATAGTCATCCCCCGAAGCGCCACTGCCGGCAGCTTTTCTTCTATGTTCAAAACACTTTGCGTTATACGTTCTTTATCCATTCTTTTCATCATTCCCGTGTGTTTTATTTCGTGTTCATTTAAACTTGAACAAAAGTGTGTTTCTCCCACTCTCGCAGCCAAATACTTCGGCAGCACAGCTTTTGTTCCGCGCGCGTAGCTGCGCATCTATCTTTCTATAATAGGAGCACTTCCTTATTATAGAACAAAACGCCGCCCTATCAAGGCGGCGTTAAAATATCATGCCATAATAACATTACAAATATATAGCATTGATATTACATAGCATAGGCAGATATTATTTAGCCGGACGCATCGCTTCCCGATGAATGATCAGCGGTTCGCTCGTTCCATCCACTGCACCCTTTGTTATGACACATTCTACAATCGTATCATCGGAAGGTATCCGGTACATAACATCCATCATAACGTTTTCCATAATGGAACGTAAGCCCCTTGCCCCGGTCTTTCGCTCGAATGCCTTATCTGCAATCGCGTCGATGGCATCCTGCTCAAAAGTAAGCTTTACGCTGTCAAAACCAAACAGCTTTTGGTACTGTTTGATGAGGGCGCTCTTAGGCTCCTTTAAAATACGAACGAGAGCTTCCCTATCCAATCCCTGCAAAGATACATTGATCGGAACACGTCCTACAAATTCGGGAATCAATCCGAACTTTACCAAATCCTGAGGAGTCACTTCCTTTAACAGCACTCCTATGTCTTTCGTGCTCTTAGTCGAAATCTCCGCATTAAAACCTATCGCACTGCGGTCGAGACGGGACTCCACAATCTTCTCCAGACCGTCAAAGGCTCCGCCGCAAATGAACAGAATATTGGTGGTATCTACCTGAATGAGCTCCTGATGAGGATGCTTTCTTCCTCCCTGAGGAGGCACACTGGCAACAGTACCTTCCACAATCTTAAGAAGTGCCTGCTGCACGCCTTCGCCGGATACGTCTCTCGTAATAGATACGTTCTCGCTCTTTTTCGTAATCTTATCTATTTCATCAATATATACAATACCATACTGCGCACGTTCCACATCATAGTCAGCCGCCTGTATTAACTTCAAAAGTATATTCTCAACGTCTTCACCCACATAACCTGCCTCGGTAAGTGTGGTCGCGTCTGCGATTGCAAACGGTACGTTGATAATCTTAGCTAAAGTCTGCGCCAGAAAAGTCTTGCCTGAGCCGGTAGGCCCTATCATGATAATATTGCTCTTCTGAAGCTCCACGTCATCATTATCTCTGGGAGCTGTTACTCTTTTATAATGATTATATACGGAGACGGCAAGAACCTTCTTTGCTTCTTCCTGTCCGATAACGTAATCGTCCAGAAACTCTTTGATTTCTACCGGTTTGAGCAAATTGATATCCATTTCTTCGTCTACCGGTTCTTCTTCATATTCTTCTTCAATAATATCCGCACAAATCTCCACGCACTCATCACAAATATAAACTCCTGCGGGGCCTGCGATCAGCTTTTTGACCTGATCCTGCGACTTATTACAGAAAGAACATTTGATATCGTCGGAATTCTTTCCTGCCATTGTTAACTCCCTGTTTTTATAGATTATTAATTATTTTCCAAACTGGCATGGTTCTCGATAATCTTATCGATCAAGCCATATGCTTTGGCTTCCTCTGCCGTTTTCCAGTTATCTCTTTCGGTATCTGCCAGAACAACCTCATAATCCTGACCCGTGTTCTGCGCCATAAGTTTTGCCATCTTCTCTTTCGTCGCGAGGATATGCTTTGCGGTAATCTCGATCTCCGTCGCCTGACCCTGCGCGCCGCCTAACGGCTGATGAATCATGACTTCTGCGTTGGGAAGAGCCATTCTCTTGCCCTTAGCACCGCCTGCAAGGAGAAATGCTCCCATGCTGGCCGCCATACCTACACAAACGGTAGACACATCGCATTTAATATAATTCATCGTATCGTAAATCGCCATACCCGCAGTAATGGAACCGCCCGGGCTGTTAATATACAAATGTATGTCTTTTTCAGGATCTTCCGATTCCAAAAACAACAACTGTGCAACGACTATACTGGCGGAAACATCATTCACTTCCTCGCCCAAAAAAATAATTCTGTCTTTTAAAAGTCTTGAATAAATATCGTAGGATCTTTCGCCCCTGCTCGTTTGTTCAATGACATAAGGCACTAAACTCATTTTAATTCCTCCTAGCCTGATCCGTTATTTCTCTGTCAGAGATGTTTTAATCATAATTCACACGATTTGTTTTTGCAATAAAACAGGCACTGAATTAAGAGAATTTTAATTGTTTTATAAAGTTTTTATGCTTTACTTTTCCTTCGCATTTTCCACGACAAAATCTACGGCCTTCTGAATAGCGAGATCTTTCATAACTTGAGCTTTTTCCTTCTCACCGAGCATCTCTCTTACTTTTTCAGCTTCCATCTGATATGCTTCAGCCATTTTCTCCGATTCCTTTACGTATTCTTCTTCGGAAACTTCAATCTTCTCTTTTTCCACTACGGCTTCGAGCACCAGTCTGGACTTGATTCTCTTCTCCGCCTGAGGCTTAACCTGCTCTAAAAGCATCTCGTAATTAGAGCCGGTGAACTGGAAGTACTGCTCCATGGAAAGGCCCTGCATCTGCATTCTCTGTGCGAAATCATCCACTGTCTGTCTCTGCTGCGTGGTTATCATAGCTTCAGGAATCTCCATATCGGAATCGTTAATAATCTCATCGATTACCGCTTCTTCCTTCGCATTCTTAGCATCTTTTTCCTTCTTCTCTACAAGATTTTTCTTTATATCTTCCTTGTACTCCGCCAGAGTCTCGAATTCGGATACTTCTCCCGCGAATTCATCGTCTAATTCAGGCAGCTCTTTTTCTTTGATTTCTTTTACCGTACATTTGAATACGGCAACTTTCCCTTTCAGTTCTTCCGCCTGATAATCTTCAGGGAAGGTAACGTTTACTTCTACTTCTTTGCCAAGCTCTGCTCCTACAAGCTGCTCCTCGAAGCCGGGGATAAATGCACCCGAACCTATAGTGAGAGGATAATTCTCTCCCTTGCCGCCTTCGAAAGCAACGTCATCTACAAAGCCTTCGAAATCGATAACAGTCATATCGCCGTCTTTTACCGCTCTATCGGTCACGTTAATATTTCTTGCGTTTCTTTCTCTTTCTTTATCGATTTCCGCAGTTATTTCTTCCTCGGTAACCTCTGCGTCCACCTTGTCAATCTTTACGCCTTTGTATTTGCCAAGCTTCACTTCCGGCTTCAATGCAACCTCTGCCGTGAAGATAAAAGGCTTTCCGGCTTCGATCTGCACTACCTCAATCTTCGGAGAGGATACGATTTCTTCCTCACACTCGTCAAATGCCTTCTCATATGCTTCGGGAATCAATGCGTTAGCAGCATCTTCGTAGAAAATCTCCTTGCCATACATCTTCTCCACCATCGGACGAGGCACTTTGCCCTTTCGAAAGCCCGGGACGCTGATGCTGTTTCTATTCTTTTTATAAGCACCTTCTATCGCCTTTTCCAATTCTTCAGCAGAAACTTCTATCGTAAGTTTTGCCATGTTCTTTTCCAATTTTTCTACTTGTAAGCTCATTAAGTGATTTCCTCCTACTTATTATATAAATGGTCATGTCCATTAATTCATTGACTTTTGTAAAAAAGTACACAATCACAGTCATTTTACGATTATATCACATCGATTCCAAAAATACCAGTATTTATTCGAAAAAACAACCCGCCTGATTTACAGGCGGGTCGTCTTTACCTCTTATCGATATTTCTTATTGGCACTACTTACTTCTCTACGTTATTTCATCTGCTCTTCTTGCTTCTGGATCATTCTACGAACCATCTCGCCGCCGATAGAACCGGCATCCTTAGACGTCAAATCACCATTGTAACCCTGTTTCAGGTTAACACCTAATTCAGAAGCAACTTCTGTTTTGAAGCGATCCATAGCTGCCTTAGCTTCAGGAACCTCTACTCTATTAGACTTGCTACTTGCCATCTTAATTCACCTCCACTTTACTGTTTCTAGCTTTCCGCTATCTATATTTGAGATAAGCACTTCTGTTCTCTGCTTACCTCAAATGCGTTTCCGTATTCGAACCAAGCACGAACTTAATTACTTATCTTGATGTTAGTATTTACGAAGATGAATTAATTATGAAGGTAAGTTTTGGAAAAAAAATTGATTCATTAAAGCAATTTTAATAAGGCCCGAATATCTGCACTCTCTGTTGCCCAGCCCGTAGCGATGCGGACTACCGTATGTTTTTCGTCATAAACCTCCCAGAAGCCAAAAGACACTTTTTCCTTCAGTTCTTCGATCTTTTTATTTTCCATAATAAGAAACTGCTGGTTGGTGGGCGATTCGAAGAAAAGCTCATAGCCCTTTTCCTTAAGCCCTGCCTTCAATTCGCGGGCTCTTTCAATCGCTCTGCGGGAAATCTTCATATATAAATCGTCCGTAAAAAGTGTATCGAACTGAAGTCCCAGAAGTCTTCCCTTGGCCAGCAGACCGCCATGCTGTTTGATTGTTGTAAAAAAGTGAGGAACGAGCTTTGTATTGGTAAATACCAGTGCTTCCCCAAAAAGGGCGCCTACCTTTGTTCCTCCGATGTAAAATGCCTCGCAGCACCTTGCAATATCACTAAGTGTCACGTCCGTATTATCCGCGGCCAGCCCGTAACCTAACCTCGCTCCGTCAATATACATTGGAATATGATACCTTTTGCAGACCTCATGCAGTCCTTCCAGCTCCGCTTTCGTATAAATGGCTCCATATTCCGTGGGATGTGACACATATAGCATTCCCGGTATCACCATATGGGGCCAATTCGCATCCTGATAAAACCTCGCCAAATAATCTTCCACTGTCTTCGTCTTAAGCTTGCCCCTCTCATGAGGGAGCGCCAATACCTTGTGGCCGCCCGCTTCTATCGCTCCGGACTCATGAACGCTGATATGTCCGCATTCTGCGGCCAAAACGCCTTCATAGCCCCGTAATATCCCGTCGATTGCTGTCCGGTTAGTCTGCGTTCCCCCCATAAGGAAAAAAACTTCTGCCTCCGGCGCATTGCAGGCCTTTTTTATTTTTTCCTTCGCACTGTTACTATATTCATCCGTTCCATACCCGGGCGTCTGTTCCATGTTGGTTTCCATCAGCCTCTTCATGATAGCAGGATGTGCACCCTCCATATAATCGCTGTCAAAATGAAGCATTATTCTCTTCCTTCTTCCTATGCTTACTTATTTAATCCGCACTTTTCTGTCAAATATTGTATAACATCTTTTCTCGTGATGATTCCAATGAAGCACCGTTTATCATCAATAACCGGCACGAAATTCTGATTCATGACTTTGCTTATCAAATCTTCAATATCAGCATCCGCCTCCACCGGTTCATTATCCCTCTTTCTCTTTATCGAAAGAATAGGAATATCCTCCGCCTTTTTGAGTGTCAGATCATACCGCTCCTTTATATCCCAAAGCAGGTCGCCTTCCGTTATCGTCCCTATATATTTCCCATCCACATGGTCGATAACAGGTATTGCGGTATATCTGTGATGCTCCATCTTTTCTAATGTCTGTCTTAAAGTGTCGTCGTCATAAAGATAAGCGACCTCATTTTTCGGTGTTAAAAAAAATAGTATATTCATAAACGTTTCTCCAGAAGTTGTACCCGTCAATAATGTTCGTAAACTATTTTATCCGCAAGCGCTCTTGCCGCATCTTCTCCCCGAAGCTTTTTCACTATGGCAAGTCCGAAGTCTATGGAGCAGCCCATGCCCCTGGAGGTTATGATATTATCCGCAATTTCAGCCGGATTTTTCGTTACGTTAGCACCCTCAAGGTGACTTTCATAGTCGGGAAAGGAGCAGGCATTCTTTCCCTTCAGCATTCCTCTATGCCCTAAAATACTGGGAGCTGCGCAGATCGCGGCGATATCCTTTCCTTCTTTATAGAATGCGTCTATTCGATTCATCAATGCCGTGTGCGCCTCCAGATGCTTCGTTCCGGCGCCTCCCGGAAGGATAAGCATCGTAACCTCGCTAAAATCCACGTCTTCAAATAATTTATCCATCTTCACAGTTATTCCGTGAGAACCCATCACGTCCATTTCTCCGGTTATAGAAATCAACTCCGTATCGATTCCCGCCCTCCGCAACAGGTCCACTGCCGTGAGCGCTTCTATTTCCTCAAATCCCGCCGCGAAAAATATACATACTTTATCCATTTCATTTCCTTTCCGTCCGTTTTATTTTGCCAAAAACGGACTGGCTATATTTATGCCATATCTATTTTACCACTCCTTTCTGTTTTTTTAAAGTCATCTGTTTTTTAAGTCATCTGTTTTTCTCATTTAATACCATCGTTTGACAAGGGATCACATGGTCGGATAAGGGCAAATCTTATTCTTCAGGGAGTGTAAGACCTTGTCAATCAATGGTATGTGCTCTTATTATCAAAATCATAGGTTATATTGCAAAAAATTATTTTATCTACTAGAATAATTATATCAGGAAGGGAGCGATTTGTATGAAAATACTCAAAATAGCATTTGGCGGTGCACTGGCAATTATATTGGCAACTTTGTTAAAACTGGAATACAGCACTGCGGCGGGCATTATTACACTCCTTACCATTCAAGATACCACCAAAGAAACCATACACATTTCTTTAAAAAGAGTTGTGGCTTTTTGCATTGCAACTTTACTTTCCTTTGGTCTTTTTAACTTAATTGGATATCATGCAATTTCCTTTGGTCTTTTTCTTCTTGTATTCGTATGGATTTGTTATACGTTTCAATTACAAGACGCTATTGCAATGAATGCAGTCTTGGCCACTCATTATTTAGTTTCTTACCATATGCCGCTTTCTCTTATTCAAAACGAATTTCTCTTATTATTCATCGGGGCAGGTATTGGAACACTTCTTAATCTCTTTATGCCGGATAAAGTTAAACACATAAGAAATACACAGGCTGTACTGGAATCAGATTTAAGAACAGTATTATCCATAATGTCTGAAAACCTTTTAAAAGAATCAAAGGAAGATTATACCGGAGAATGCTTCCACACTCTCGAATCTCATATTGAAAAAGGCCTGAAGGATGCCTATGATAATATGAATAATACTCTTACCAGAGATGCAAAGTATTTCATTGATTACATGCAGATGCGAAAACAGCAATGTCAAGTACTCCGGAATATTTACCAGAAAATTAAGACGCTGGATTATGTCCCAGAACAAGCAAAAGATATTGCAAACTTTATTGACCGTATTGGAATAAGTTTAGAAGAAACCAATAACGCCGCTGCTTTACTTTTGGAATGCAAGACATTATTTCAAAAATTTCAAGCGAGTGATTTGCCTTCTACACGGCAAGAATTTGAATCCAGAGCAGTACTCTATATGCTCTTAAAGGATTTTGAATATTTTTTGCAAATTAAGCAAGATTTTGCTGCTTCTCTCTCCAGTGAGCAAAAGAAAAATTATTGGAAAACTGTATCGTGATGATATTCCGTTTCTTCTTTTATCGATTAAGTCATATTGGAACCTCCTTATACCCTTAGGGATATCTGTATGAAATATTACTAGATAAATCGGAGAAAATATCAATAAGCTGCTTTTCATTGAAAAGCAAGCAGTAGTATAATAAACAAATAATCCCCAAGAAAGGAATAGATACTATAATGAACGGCATGGAAATCGAAAGAAAATTCACCATAAAGAAACTGCCCGATAACCTAAGCTCTTACCCGTCCCATCATATCGAGCAAGCTTATCTGAATGTAAATCCCGTCGTCCGGGTCAGGAAACAGGACGAAGAATATTATCTGACCTATAAAGGAAAAGGACTCCTTGCAAGGGAGGAATACAATCTTCCCTTAAACAAAGAATCCTACTATCATATGCGCAAAAAATGCGACGGTAATATAATATCAAAACGAAGATATTTAATTCCCATCGATGGCTCTTCACTTACCATCGAGCTGGACATCTTCGATGCCCCCCATGCTCCTCTCATTATCGCCGAGGTGGAGTTCTCCTCGGAGGAGGAAGCGAAATCCTTTCTTCCGCCTGAGTGGCTCGGGGAGGACGTGACCTACGATCATAGATACCATAATTCCAACTTGATTTAGCCCTTAGCCGTTCCAGTTGATTCCCGCACGATCAGCTCCGCCGGAAATACGATGTGCTCATAAGATTTGCGTCCGGCAATGATATCGAACAGCAGCTTGATGGTGGTCTTCGCCATATCCTTAACCGGCTGCCTTACGGTAGTAATTGCCGGATTGTAATATTTTCCAACATCGATTCCGTCGTAGCCCGCAACCGAAACATCCTCCGGTATTCTCATTCCTGCTTCCAAAAGCGCCCGGCATGCACCCACCGCCAATATATCCGCGGTAGCGAATACTGCAGTGAATTTTTCTCCGGATTCGACGAGCTTTTTTGCTGTAATATATCCATTTTCCATGGAATAATGCTCAATGTCATCCTCAACCTGGCGCACCAGCCTCTCGTTGAAGGCAATACCGGCCTCCGAAAGAGCGTCCTTATAACCCTCCAGACGGAGCTGTCCGATGCTGTTAATTTCAGATTCCGCCGACAGAATCGCTATGTTCCTATGCCCCAGACCGATAAGGTGAGCGGTCATAGCATAGCTTTCTTTTCTATCGTCCACCGCTATGCTGGAATATAGAACCCTGCTGATATTCTCCGGCACAGCAGTTCCTATGGTACTGAATATGTAAGGTACCCTAAGATTCTCTATCTTCTCCTGTGAATGGAGGAAATACCCCCCCAGAAAAATAATTCCGCGAAGCCTCTTTTCCTTCACCAGTTCTAAGGCAACATCCACCTCATCCTCATAATACTCAACATGCTTAAGCACGAGAGAATACTTTTTCTTCTGCGTCTCTTCTTCAATTACCTTGATCATATCGGAAAAAAGCGGATTCGTAATACCTTTTACGAGCACCGCAATGCTTTTTGCATCGATTCTTTTCAAATTTCTCGCGCTGTTATTCGGAACAAAGCCCGTAGCCTTTATCACATCCATAATCATGTTCTTCGTCTCCGGATTGATGTCCGGATGATTATTGATGGCTCTGGAAACCGTACTGATGCCTACTCCGCACTGCTTTGCAATATCCTTTATCGTAATTTCAGGCATGATACATCCCTCCATATTTCTCCCATATTTGCCCCCCTGATACTTACGGATTGTCACATGAAACACATGACCTCCTGACCCTGGTATCATATTATAACACAGGATATAAATAGCCAGGAATACTCAACAAATATCCCTGACTATCACAGCGTCTCGTCGCCTAAATTCTTCCGTATAGCTTTGTCATCTTCCGAATTCTTTCCGCCAGCTCGTCGTCAAGCTGATCCGGAAGCAGCCGCCATTTCCAATTATCACCCAAGGTGGAGGGCGTATTGAGTCTCGCCTCCGAGCCAAGGCCCAGATAATCCTGAACCGGAATGATCGCCGTGTCCGCAACGCTGGCTAACGCGGCGCGGATAAAGTCCCAATGTATATCCTTTTTCGTCTTGATGTTCAAATACCGCTTGGCAAAGTTCTTATCTCTTCTGTTAAAGGTGGTATACCAGCCCACCGTCGTATCGTTATCGTGAGTTCCCGTATAAACTACGGAATTGCTTGTGTAGTTATGGGGAAGATAGTCACTTTCCTCTCTTGAATCGAAAGCGAATTGCAATATCTTCATTCCAGGATAACCAGTCTTTTTTACCAGCTTGATAACACTTGGCGTAAGGAATCCCAAATCCTCCGCAATCACAGGCTTGTTGCCAAGCTTCGCCTTTATGACCTTGAAAATATCGTAGCCCGGTCCCTTCTTCCACTCTCCGAACTCTGCGGTAGGGTCGCCGTAGGGAATGGCATAATATTCGTCGAAACCTCTGAAATGATCGATCCTCACCACATCATACAGCTCATAACAATAGGTAATCCGGCGCACCCACCATTCATAGTCCGTCTTTTCGTGGTATTCCCATTCATAAAGGGGGTTCCCCCACAACTGCCCGGTAGCGGAAAAAGCGTCCGGCGGACAGCCTGCCACTCCGATAGGCGTACAAGTACCATCCAACTGAAACAATTCCGGATTAGCCCATGTATCCGCACTGTCAAAAGCTACATAAATAGGAATATCGCCTATAATGCTTATATTTTTCTTATTGGCATATTCTTTCAGTGCAAACCACTGCTTTGCAAAAAGGAATTGCTGGAATTCATAGAACTCCACCTCCTCCGCATATTTTTCCCCGTAAGCCTTCATAGCGGAAGTCTTTCGCAGCTTTATATCCTCATCCCATTCTATCCAGCTTACTCCTTTGAAAGAATTCTTTACTGCCATATAAAGTGCATAATCGAAGAGCCAGTATTCATTTTCCTTCTTGAATTCCTGAAACTCCACATTCTTTGCTATCTTGCTTTTCTTGTATGCCTTTTTCAATATCTTCGACCGCGACAGGTAGATTTTTTCATAATCAACATACATGTCATCGCTTCTGAAATCGCACGCCTCGCAGTCTTCTTCGGTAATCCAGCCCTCCTTAACGAGATTCTCCAAATCTATGTAATACGGATTTCCTGCAAAAGTAGAAAAGGATTGATATGGAGAGTCTCCATACCCTGTAGGACCAAGGGGAAGTATCTGCCAATATTTCTGCCCTGCCTTTTCCAAAAAATCGACGAACTCGTACGCCTGCTTAGAAAACGTACCGATGCCGTACTTAGACGGAATGCTCGATATCGGTAATAAAATGCCACCTTTTCTCATAGTTCCTCCCATTAGCCCTTCACCGCTCCGGCTACAACGCCTTCGATAATGTATTTCTGACATGTCAGATAGAATATAACAATCGGAATAATCGACAATACCAGCATTGCCATGAGCGCTCCCATGTCCTTATTTCCGTTAGAGCCCACAAGCATCTGTACAACTACCGGAATCGTCTTATACTGCGTACTGATACCGATTACCAAATAAGGCAGAAGGAAGTCGTTCCATATCCACATCGCATTTAAAATAGCTACTGTAATCGCCGTAGGTTTAAGTATCGGGAAGACCACTCCAAAAAATGTCTGCAACGGATTGCAGCCGTCAATCATGGCCGCCTCTTCTATTTCTAACGGAATGGATTTCACGAAGCCCGCGAACATGAAGACGGACAAGCCCGCCCCGAAGCCCAGATACAACAGGCACATTCCCAGAGGATTTCTTAAATGAAACTTATCCGCAAGGCTGGTCATCGTAAACATAACCATCTGAAAGGGCACGATCATGGAAAACACGAACATGTAATAAAGAATCGTGGAATATTTGGATTTTACCCTCGTGATGTAATATGCGGTCATGGAGGTGAACAGTATGATCAATCCGACGGAAATGATCGTGATGAAGAAAGACCAGCCGATGGCCTTGAAAAGCCCCGTCTTAATCAAACCATTCACATAATTTGTAATTCCTACAAAGGTCTCCGAATTGGGAAGGGAGAAAGGGTCCTTACTGATAAAAAACTTTCCCTTAAAGGAGTTATTCAAAATAAACAGCAGGGGATAAAGTATAGCAACTGTCAAAACGCATAACAACACGAAAAATATTTTATTGGAGAATCTGCTCTTTGCCGATGTCATCAATGCTCTACCTCCTTACTTCTCGTAAACGATAACTGCACTAACGCGATAAGCGCCACTATGACAAAAAATATTACTGCCTTCGCCTGGCCAACGCCTTCATACCCGGTCTTACCATAGAAGGTCTCGTAAATGTTCAGCGCCAGCATCTGTGTCTTTTTCATCGGTGCTCCGTTAGTAAGCGCTTTATTCTGATCGAACAGCTTAAAGCTGTTTGACAATGTTAAAAACATGCAAATCGTAATAGAAGACATTACCATGGGAATCTTAACCTTGATCAAGGTCTGCCATGGTGTCGCTCCGTCAATTTTAGCTGCTTCTACCAAATCTCCCGGCACGTTTTGAAGGCCGGCAATGTAGATAATCATCATATAACCTATCATCTGCCAATTCATAAGGAGCACTAAGCCCCAGAAGCCGTAAGTAGCGCTGGATACGATCGTCGTTTCATATTTATATAAAATAGCATTAATCATCTGCTGCCATGTATAGCCGAGTACAATACCGCCGATTAAGTTCGGCATAAAAAATACGGTTCTGAATATATTCGTTCCTTTGATTTTTCTCGTAAGTAGTAACGCAATCGCAAATGCGAATAAATTAATCGTCAGTACACTTATTACCGTAAATGCCACCGTAAAACCTAAAGCACTTGTAAATCCCTGTCCGCTGGAGAAGGCCGTTTTATAATTGTCAAACCCTACCCATTTCGCATTACTTACCGTGGTGAATTTACAAAAAGACAAATACACGCCCTGCACGAAAGGAATAATAAAGGCAAACGCAAAGGCTATCACCGTAGGAAGGGTAAATATCAAAAAATATTTTTTTAATGTCTTTTCCATAGTCCGTCCTCCTCTTGGCAAATTTTGAAAAACACTCCGCAGCCGAGGCTGCGAAGTGTCTCTTTACTCAACTTGCTGATAAACAAATATTCACTAAAATATTAATCTCATGTCTATATACTACTCTGAATTGGAATATTTATCAAATCCTTTTTCCGTAATAGGAAAGTATTCTTATTACAGAAACAGTGGATGTACTGCCGATGCACACTTTTGTTCTTTACTGTGCAGTTGCAGCTTTCTCCTCAGCCCATCTCGTAACTACTAAGTCTTTTACTTCGTCCCATGTCATGTTTTTGTTGCAGTACTCAAGAAGAGCTGCGCCGAAATCATCCTTGAATGCCTGGCTGGGGAATGTCGTAAAGTTCCATGTTACGCTGTTCTTTCCATTTTCCATGTAACGATACATCTCTTTTGCAAGAGGATCGGTAGGCTTCTCATCATCGCCGAAGGTAGTGAACGGCGCGGAGTTTCCTAAAGAATTAACCATGTAATCCTTGCCTGTATCGGAAGAAATCATCCAATTAACGAAATCTAAAGTCGCTTTCTGATCTGCTTCGTTCGCCTGGCTGTTTACACACCAGAAGTTCTCTGTACCAGTGCAAAGTCCCTGATTCTCTTCTCCTGAAACGCCGGTGTAGATAGGCATGAATTTAACGTTCTCTTCTTTTACCGTATTGCCTTCTACTGTAGAAATCTGTCCCCATGCCCAGTTGCCGTTCTGAACCATAGCGCACTGTCCGAGAGCGAACTCAGCCATGGAATCCGTAACTGCCTTGCTTCCAAGAAGTCCGGGAGCAACCGTGGAGTTGTTAATGTATAAATCGAAAATGTTCTTGTAGTTATCGGAATATGTGAATTCGATAGCTGCCATGTCACTTACCTTGTTGTCTTTGTATTCGTAGTAAACAGGAACGTTTGCAAGGTGTGTCTGCCATCTCCAGTCTTCGCCGGGAAGAAGAGAGGTGGAAGCGAATACGCCTTCAATACCCAGATCTGCTTTCTTTGCTGTCATATCTTCTACAACTTCTTTCAGCTTATCGAAGGAATTGATTTCGTCAACACTTGCTGCTTTTGCTCCGTCCAGTGCAAAATATGCCTGCATAATAGCGTCATTATAAATGATACCATAGGATTCTACCGTGTAAGGAACGCCGTATGCGCCGCCATCTTCACCGGTAATAGCAAGACCCTTGTCAGAAAGAGCGTTGTAAAGCTCGGAGCCTGATAAATCGAGGCAGTAATCCTTCCAGCTATTGTAACCAACCGGTCCGTTAATCTGGAACAGAGTAGGTGCATCCTGGCCTGCAATTTCAGATTTCAATACTTCTTCGTATGTACCGCTTGCCGCAGTTACGACCTTAACATCTACACCGGTCTCTGAAGTGTAAGCTGCTGCAATCTCCTGCCACTGCTCATCAACTTCGGGCTTGAAGTTCAGGTAGTATACGCTTCCGCCTTCTGCCGCTGCAGTCTCCTCTGCCGGAGCTTCTGCTTCGGGTTCTGTTGTCTCTTCTGCAGGAGCTGTCGTCTCTTCCTTCGCCGCAGGTACTTCTGCTGCAGTGCTGCCGCAGCCAACCAGCATGGAAGAAACCATCGCTACACAAAGTAATGCACTAATCAGTTTCTTTTTCATAATGAATACCTCTCCTTTTAATTGTGAATAAGTTTTTTGGTACCGTTTTCGGTATCGTTATCGGTAACGTTTCCGAACATGTATAAAGCATAGCATTCCGAGTAACAATTTGCAACTGTTTTTTCGTATTTTTTCGTATTTTTGTCACAAATCGCTTAAATGGAATGCTTGTTTTTGTATATATTGAATAATTGACTTTCTTTTACATATTATTTGCCGCATGCATGTTTTTTCTATACTCGGTGGGCGATACTCCACATACATTTCTAAAAATTTTCATAAAGTGTTTTTCGTTCTCGTAACCTACCCTTTTACTGATTTCCACCACACGCATTTCTGTCTGAGCGAGAAGCTTCTTCGCTTCTTCTATCCGGAATTCCTTCAGATAATTCACGAAATTCCTGCCCGTATATTGCTTGAACACATAGGAAAACAGTGAATAATTCATGGATACGTGATTGGAAACCACCGCCATGTTCAAGTCCTTGTCGAAATTCTCCTGAATGAAACCGATAGCCTCCTGCATTTTCTGCTTGTTTTTATAATCGTCGAATTCCTCGTCCAGCCGGTCATGAAATTCCATCAGCCAGCCGGTGAATTCCTCCGTAAAGGAATCGATATCAGGGAAGCTGTAAATATCCTTGAATCGTTCGGCCTCCTGAGTTACCTGCTGCATCACGTTCTGGTAAATTCCCACTATTAAATCGATCAGCGACAGAATGTCCTCCTCGAAAGTGACCGCTGAATATTTCTTCCGCTTCGTATCCTTAACGATCTGCCTTATGCTTGCCAAAGATTCTTCGATCCTGCTTGTCCCGATTTGCTGGGCTATTTGGCGCATCTTTTCAGTATTAGGCTTATCAGTATCCGTACGTATCTCTTCGAAGCTCACCTCATAGCGCCCGGTACAGAAGGCTTCCTTTCTTGCCGCCTTTGCTTCCTTGTAAGCGGCCTTTAAATATTCCACACCTTGATATCTTTTGCTGATTCCTGTATGGCATCCGGACAGTTCTTCCTTAAGGAACCTGTCCTTTTCCGTTCCCATAATTATGTACACCGAACTCTTTTCTATGTCCCGCCAGTACATAAATTCCTCACCTGAGGCTTCCGCGCCCTCCTGCCTCTGGGTACATAGGATATAGTAGTCCTTGCTGACGGTCATACCGTCGAACCACTCCGCGACCATCTGCATCTCCTTGCGGGTCACATCTGACGTCATTACATATTTCAATTGGTTTTTCCCGATGCTTTTTAACTCTTCCTCCTGTGCCTCCCTTTGAATAAGCTCTCTCTGGAAGGTCTCAAGGATCGTTTTTACCTTATCCCGCTCCACAGGCTTCAAAATATATTCCCGTACTCCTCCCCGCAGCATCTCCACCGCGTAAGAGAAGTCGTCGTAACCGCTGACCGCCACGATGAGAGGCTTATGCGGAAGCTCCTGAATAGCCGAAACCAACTCTATCCCGTCCATTTTGGGCATACGGATGTCAGTGAACATTACGTCTATTTTCTGGCTTTGTAATATCTCATAGGCGCTCTGTCCGTTGTTGCACTCTAAAATGGCAGCCACCGGAACCCCGGAGCGCTGTATCATCATCTTAATGCCCTGCCGTATCATTTTTTCATCTTCTACAATGAGTACTGTATTCATTATGCTCCTTCTTTTCTGCGTAAAGGTATCCTTACCATAATCTTCGTGTAACAGCCCAGCTTTGAGGCTATCTCAATTCCATAGCGCTCTCCGAAACTCATCTTTATTCTATCCTGTACGTTCTTTAAACCGATCCCGTTACCGGAGCCGCCGCCGGCTTCGATTTCTCCCGAAATCTTTTTATAAAGCTCGCTTACTTCCTCTTCGCTCATTCCCTTTCCAGCGTCCGTGATCTCTATTATACAATCGTCGCCGTCCACAAAGCCTTTAATGTATATGCTGGTATCCTCCGCCATTTCTTCTATACCATGATAGATAGCGTTTTCCACAATGGGCTGTAAGGACATCTTGGGAATCTCCTGCTTATAAATGATGTCGCTCATATTTAGGGACAGATAGATTTCATAGTCGAAGCGGAGGTTGATCAGCGCAAGATAGTTCTTAATATAGTCGACTTCTTCCTCCACCGTCACGTTGCCGGATACCCATCGCATGCTGTAGCGCAGCAGCTTTCCAAGGGAGGTCACGGCATCTGATATCTCATATTTTTCATCGATTTCCGCCATCATCTTAATGGATTCCAGCACGTTGTATATGAAATGCGTGTTAATCTGATTCTGGAGCGCTTTAATCTCTGAATTCTTCACTAGGCGTTCTCTGTTGATATTGTCCTCCATAAGCTGCCTGATGCGCAGAAGCATCTTGTTTATCTGGGTGCCAAGCTCTCCCATTTCATCCGTACCGCAGCCCTCGATCACCACACCCAGGTCACCCTTTTGCACCTCCCTGATAGAAAAGAGTATGCTATAAAACTGGCTCAAAAGGCTCTTAACTACGAAGTTAATGAGGGCAATCAGGCACACAAGAATTCCCAGCATAATGAGAATAAAAAATGCCCTCATATTGTGGATTCTACCGATTTCCGACGCGATGCTGTCCACATAAATCAGACTGCCCGACAGCTCCTTTACAGGGAGATAGCCTACTACGAAAGGTTCTCCGCCTATTTCTATATAATAGATATGGCTTTCTTCCTCTCCCCTGGAAACTGTATTCTTCAGAATAAATTCTATGTAATTGTCCTGATTTTCTTTTTCCATACCATAATGGCGCTCTCCGCTATCGTCGGCAAAGCAGCTCCACCGCCCCGGACGATTCTCATATAGCTCGGGAAACATGGTGTCCATGGACATAGCTACCTCCAGCACGCCCAGATCGCCGTTTTCAAAATCCACGATGGGCGTTACAAGAGACATTATTTTTTTATTCTGATCCATCACATAGGAGTCAAAAATCATATCTGTGTAATCATATTTCCAGCCATAAATGTCCGCATCTTCAGCCCAGTCCAACCGCTCCATTCTCTCTCTTTTATAGAGGATAGGCATCATTTCCTGAAGTGAGTTGCTGTCCGCATAAACCCTAATCTGATAAAGGTAAGGATTGCTGTTTACCATTCTTTCCAAAGAGGCGATGTTGACATTATAAAATTCCCGCAGTTCCTCCGTGCTCATTGGCTGCCCTTTTTTTATGTTGCCCAGACAATCCGTCAAAAAGGCGTCACTTAAGAAAAACTGAGTAGACATGTTAATGGAATCCACGTTTTTCAGTATCCGGGTATAGCTGCTTTCCATACTATACTCCATACTGCTGTGCTTTTCCCTAACTGCACTTTCCTCCATGCTATAAAAAAGGTACATGGAAAAAAAGACGATGGGAACGATAACGAAAGCAATGATAATAACCGTGAACTTTATATTTAGTTTTAGACCCTGCCATTTTTCTCTTATCTGCTTCATCTTTTTCCATTTTCCATTTTATTGCCGTTAATGAATTCCAAGCTTCTCCTTAGCCTCGATCATCCGCTTCGTCTTTTCCTCCATAACGGCGTCAAATCCAAGCTCTTGCCTCTTTTGCACAAACTCCTCCAAGATGTTGTCGAATTCCTCGTCAGAGGAAGAAAGCAGCAGTTTCGGCAAAAAGCGACCCCAAAGATCTTGTATCTTCATGTCCGCATAGCCCACCTTAGAGTCCGTCTCCAGGTCTATCGTATACTGCTCCAAATAACAGGTGTACGGGTAGGTCCACTCTTCCAACTGTCCGAGAGGCTCCGAAAGCGGTGGCTTCCATTGAAGCTGCATCACATTATTCTGGAACATCCAGTAGGCATCGTCTCCACCGTACAGTCTGTCGTATTCCTTTCTATCTGTGTTGAGGAGATTCCTTACATCCTCTCTTAGGACAGGCTCACCGTCCACCTCGTCATAGGTTACCCCGTCTACGCCCAGGTACGTCACTTTCTGGCCTTCCTCACTGATGAAGTAGCTAAAAAGTGCAATTGCCCTGTCCGGATATTCACAGTTTTTGGAAATGAAGGTCACCGTCCAGCCAGTAATTCCCGGACCAGGAAGCATATAGTTGTCTCCCGCAGAATTCTTCGGACCATCTACCGCGATATAGATGCTCTCAGGATTATTTTTATAAAGCACCTTCTGCTGGGCATCCAGGTCCGTCCGCTGGTAAATCATGCAGAAATATCTGCCTTGCTTTATTTTCTCCTCCATCTGGGTTCTCTGGTCGATAAAGATATCCTCTTTCAGATACCCTTCTTCTCCAAGCTGTCTGAACGCTTTCATCCATCTGATATATTCCGCATCCGTAAATCTGTCATAATATTTTCCGTCCTGCTCATAGGGAACCGCAAGGAAATTCTGCAAAAACTGGTCGAAAGAATCGCAGCCCTTGGAGGTAAACGCATGGGCACCGATAGGAATTAACGGCCGCCCGTCTACAGCAGGAAACATCTCTGCCGCCTTTCGTACTGCCTCCATAAATCCCTCCGGCGTAGTCATATCAGGACTTCCGATGGCCTCGTATATATCTTTGCGCACCAAAAAAGTCTGGTTGGAGCCGATATTGCCGTAGGTCTCGTAATCTTCCTCCAGATAGCTGGAGTTGGGATAGCAATAGATATTACCGTCCTCCCTCGTATACCAGTCGCACACCTTATCGTTCGTCACCCGCCAGAAATATGGGTCATACTCATCCGCCAGCTCATTCAGAGCGTATACCATATCCTGATTAATCATCTCGTCAATCTGAGGTTCCCACCAGCCCAGCGTGATGATATCCGGCAGCGTATCGGAGGAAATGAGCGCATTTAGCTTCTCCGATTCGTTCCCCTTGGGTGTAATGAAGTCGATATTTACTCCGGTATCCTCCGTAATCTTCTTCGAAACGGCGTTGCCGCCCCACGGAGTAGTGAACCATGAGAAGTTGATATACCACTCCAAAGTAACGTTCTCTTTCTTTTCCATTTCTGACGCTTCTGTCACCTCTGGAGAAGGGACTTTTCCTGCTTTTTCTTCTCCAGCCTGCGCTGCACCGCATCCGCATAATCCCAATACCAAAGGTAAAAATGCCGCCAGGAACCTTATCCATTTTCTATCCGAATTCTTTCTTGTATCTCCTGCCATATTCATCTCCACTTAGCCAAAACAGCCTCCCGTTTCTTTATGTCCAATATATCAAATTGTCCATAAATAAACAAGGAGGCTAATCTATTATTCTTTTACACTTCCCGACGAAATGCTGCTGATAATGTATTTCGAGCAGAAGCAGAATACAATGATAATCGGAACTACCGAAATTGCAACTGCTACGTAGGTAGCACCGATATTTTGGGCGATATTCTTCACCGCATTGAGGGAAGCAATCATAACAGGCAGTGTAAACTTCCTCTGGGAATTCAGTATAACGAGCGGAAGCAGGTAGCTGTTCCACGAGCCGATAAAGATACCGATCGCCATGGTGGCAATGCCCGGCGACATGATCGGAAGTCCTATTTTATGGAAAATATAGAACTCGCTTGCCCCGTCGATCCTCGGAGCTTCCAGCAGCGACTTGGGCATCACCGAAAGCAAATACTGCCTGAGAAAAAACACAGTTGCCGGAGAAGCGATGGACGGAACGATGAGCGGAATAAAGCTGTCTATCAGTCCGAGCTTCATGGACAAATCATAAAAGCCTAAAAGTCCAAGCTGTGCCGGAATCATCATGGAAACAATGATAATGGTAAAAATCACTTTTCTTCCCTTAAACCGGTAGAAAGCAAAGCCGAATGCAGTAAGTGATGAAAAGTAAGCTGCTAACGCCGTGCTGAGTACCGAGATAAAGATACTGTTGGCAAAGCCCCGTGGAATATTCAGATTCTCTTTGACCACTTCCCAGTTTTTTATCAGATAATCACCGGGAATCAAGGTAAAGCTCTTCATGATATCGGTGCCCTCTCTCGTAGAGTTTACTAACATCATGATAAAGGGCAGAAGGCATATTGTTGAAAGCAGAAGGAGCAGCAGATAAATAATCGTTTGATTTACTTTCTTTGTCATTTAGTCCTCCTCCTTCCTTTTTTTCGAGTACATCATCAGGTATACCAAGATGGAACATATGCAAATGATGAAGAAAAGGATAAACGCTATAGCGCCCGCATATCCTATCTGTCTGTTCTTAAACGCCATCGTATACAAGTGCATAACTGCCGTATTTACCGCACGCACCTGCTTCTGCTGACCTAATGTCATCAGATAAGGAATATCGAATAGCTGCAGACCTCCGATCAAGGAAGTAATCGCTACGTAAAGCATGATCGGTTTTAAAAGAGGAAGGGTAATCTTCCCGAAGACCTTCCATCTCCCTGCTCCGTCGATAGCTGCAGCCTCGTAATAATCCCTGTTAATTCCCTGAACACCCGCCATAAGCATGATAAAGGAATTGCCGAACCACATCCACGCGCCGATGACCCCCACCGCAGTGCGCAGCAAAGGAGGAGTTCCCATCCAGTCCACGCTCTCACTTATGAGTCCGATTCCTTTAAGAATTTGGTTGAAAGAACCGAATTTCCAGTCTAGCATCGTTTTGAACAGATAAGCCACGGAAGTAGCTGCAATCAAGTTCGGAAGATAAAACAAAGCCCTGAAAATGCTAAGGCCCCTCGTTCGGTACTTCATGTCACTAAATACTATCGTCAGCAGGAACGCTATACCAAGCTGTAAAATAATATTGATGCCCCATATTCTTACCGTATTTCCAAACGCTTCCCATAGTAATTTGTCCTTAAATACCCTTATGTAGTTGGTGAGTCCTACCCATGTAGGAACATTGAAGCCGCTGTAATCCGTAAAGCTCAAATACAGAGTACGGGCTACAGGGTAGATATTAAATGTTAGAAACACCAAAACAAAGGGTGCAATAAACGCATACCCCATGTTATCCCGATTGTGAAGCCCTTTTGTTTTCTTTGTTTTATCCGCTGCCTTCACCTTTCCACCCGCTTTCTTTTCCATCTGTTTTTATCATTCAATCGGGAATCACGGTGTGACCCGTGATTCCCGAGCAGTAGCTTTTAACTTTTTCCTTATCTTACTACCGTAATTTCAGGGAAGGTAGCCTCTACCTGCATGTAGAAATCTTCAATCGCCTCTTCCTTCGTCATCTCACCTTTTTGTACCGCTTCGATGGATGCACCCCAGAAACCGCCGATGGTATCATCATACTTCGTCTTTACTGAATAATCGATATTTTGAGCTTCCCCCATGTAGAACTCATATGTCTTCTGATTGCCGAAAGATTCGTTGGTATAATCTTTATTCGCTTCCAGAACTGCTGTGTTGGATACAACGTCGCCATTGGACTTCTCCAGCCACCACTGCGCGGTTTCGTCATTCAACGTACAATATTTCACGAAATCCCAAGCCGCATCCTTTTTCTCGCTGTATGCACTGATTCCCAGGAAGGTACCGCCGCCGAAGTAAGAGGAAGGTCCTTTACAGATTCCGAAGTTACCCTTGTTGTCCGCTGCGTTATCGCGAACGATCAGCGCGCCCCAAGAAGGTAAGGAATAAGAAAATACCTGTGTCATATCAGCACCCTCTAATTCTGCCAGATCACTCCAGCCTGCATTCAAGGGAAGTTCACCTGCCATGGAAGCATACCATGCAGCAGACCATTCGGGAGCAAAAGCTACCAGTTCATCCTGATATAAATTAGCCGCTGTATCCATGTATGCTATTGCTGTATCGCTTAAGTTCAGGACATCATCCTTAACCCATGGTTCCTGCGTATTTACATACCATCTTAAATTACCTGTATCAGAAAAAATTCTATAGCCCGCATCCTTTACTTCTTTTGCCGTTGCAAGAATGGTATCGAAATCTTTGAATTTCTCTGAAATGAATTGAGGATCGTCATTGCCATAAATTTCTTTTGCAAGGTCACGGCGGTAAATGATACTTCCGGGAGTTACCTGATAGCTGAGTGCTCTCTGGATACCCTGATCATCCTTACCCGCTTCGTATACGTAATCTACGATAGTGTCCTTATAGTCATCTACGTTATATTGTGACAAATCATCAAAAAATCCTGCTTCAAAAAAGTTCGGAAGCATCTGGGGCTCTCCTACGATTACATCCGCCTCGCTGGATTTTGCACCGAGTGCAGAGGTAAGCTTTGTAGGATAATCCGCCGGAGCAATTACCACTACCTCTACTTCTTTTCCCGTTTCTTCCGTATAACGTGCTGCAAACTGTTCTAAGTCTGCTGCCAGCGTCCATACTACGATTTTATCATCGCTTCCCGCAGCAGTGTCAGTGTCTTTTGCCTCTGTCGTTTCTTCTGCACTGTCCTTCGTCTCCGTATCGGATGTCCCACTTGTTGTGCTGGCACTTCCTCCGCATGCTGCAAGAGATAATGTCATCATTCCGGCAAGCATTAATGCCGTAAGTCTTTTAAACTTCATTTCATATCCTCCTTTTTCATACCTGTTAGTAGATAACTTCATTATATAGACTTATAAAAACGTTTTTAATACTTCATTTTTTAAAAAGGTGTCTTTTTTTTAGATTATCGTCTTTAGAACAAATGTGAGCTTCACACGCTCCCGCAGCCAAGCACTTCGGCAGCACAGCTTTTGTTCTGTGCGCGTAGCTGCGCATATTTGCCCGAAGGCTTTTATGTAATAGGGGCGCATTCGTTACTGTTCACACAGTAGCTTAACACTTGCTGTTAAGCTGCGTAAGAACGTGATACAAGAGATGATTTCTGTTTCGCGTAGCGAATTTAAATGCAGAAATCACGTGTTACTGAGAACGAAGTGAACAGTAACGTACTTTCCTATTACATAAAAATTATGCACCGTAGCATACGGTGGAAATCGTATGGGGCTGCAGCGTAAGCTGCCCGCCCAGGCCGCTTTCTCGAATGGTTACCTCTACCGCAGACTCCGACTTGTTAAGGAGGACGATTACCCGCTCTCCGTCGGGATTTAAAAAGCCGGCTGCTTCGATTTTATCGGTATAGCGGCTGGTCTCTATTTTTCTTGCTCCTCGCTTAATGTACCTGCTGAACTGTCCTATGTAATAATAAGAAAGCCGCTTTTTGAGATTATCTTCTCCGGGCACACACATCATGGGCGCAGCACAGAAATTCCCTACATGGTTAGGCCCTCCCTTATCGTCCAGCAAGAGATTCCAGTCGAAAAAGGCTTCTACTCCTGCTTTTAAATTGCCCAGCATGTCGTGAGCGTACATCTCCGCCTTGGCTACCTCCGAGGAATCCGCAAAGCGGGAATATTCCACGCATCCCTCCGTAAAGAAAAGAGATTTTTCAGGAAATCTCCTCTTTACCGCTTCTAATGCTTCAAAATGATCCCCTGAATACCAATGCACTGCGACTCCTGCCACCTCGTCTGATGTCTCCTGCGACGCAAATACCGCCTTCGCCCGGTCGTATACCTCATCCTTGTTGTGGTCCCATATGAAGATTTTAATATGATTTAAAGAAGCTGCCGCCAGCGCCGGGGCAAGATGCTTTCTCACAAACAGCGCCTCCTCCTCCGGAGTGTAGATACAGGAATCCCACGTCTGCACAGCCATAGGCTCGTTTTGAATGGTAAGATAACCGATCCTGATTCCTTCTTTTTCATATTCCTGAATATAGCGAACGATATAGTTTGCCCAGACACTGTAGTATTCTTCCCTCAGCTTACCGCCGTTGTTCATATTCCCATTAGTCTTCATAAATGCCGGTGGAGACCACGGGGATGCCAGAAAATAAAGCTTTGAAGAGCTTTCCGCCATCGCATCCTTTATCATCGGAATCATATTCTCCCTATCGTGGGCAATATTGAAGCTCTTAAGCTCTCTGTCTCCTTCCTCGATATAGGTATAGTTTCCAAGAGCAAAATCACAGCTATGAATGTGAGTACGGCCCAGATTATATCTAAGTCCGTCCTTTCCGAAATAGCCTTCGATCACCGCCCGTTTATTTGCCTCCCCAAGCTTGGAATAATTATAGGTGCTGGCCTCGGTAAATGCGCCTCCGAAACCTTGTATCACATGTCCTTTCAGTTCAGGATAAATATTTACCAGATGCGCATAGTCCTCCGTCTTGCCTACCGGAATATCCGTTTCTTTCCAAAATTCATTCTTCGAGTAATCTGTCGTAATACATCTCATAATGCCTCTGCCCTCTTCCTTCCTTAATTGAATCCTTGTGAAATCCGCAGATTTTTAAGTATAAGCTTGCCTCTTATCAGACGAATTTCTCTATCAGCTTTCATTTTATCTTTGTTTATCATATAAATAAAAACGTTTTTATTCAGTCTTTCATTTTTTAATAAGGTGTCGTTTTTTTATAATTGTCACGAACACCAGCTATATGCTATACTGTTACAGTTCAGCCTCACGTCCGAACTGCTGCCGAGAATGCATAGGAGTTATATACGGCAGGGAGCCATCGAGGGGGAATGTCATACCTACACTCATTGAAAAAATGAATATGTTGAAACGGAGATTGTTATGAGTATTTTAAATGTGGAAAATCTGACTCACGGCTTTGGTGACAGAGCCATTTTTAACGATGTATCCTTTCGTTTATTGAAGGGAGAACATATCGGCTTGATCGGTGCCAACGGAGAAGGTAAGTCTACCTTTATGAATATTATTACGAACAGGCTCATGCCTGATGAAGGAAAAATCGAGTGGGCTAAAAATGTGCGCGTAGGCTATCTGGATCAGCATACCGCGCTGGAAAAAGGAATGTCGATTCGCGATGTCCTATCCTCCGCATTCTCCTTTCTTTTTAAAATGGAAGCAGAAATGAACGAGATTTGCGATAAGATGGGAACAGCCACGGAGGATGAACTTGAGCAGTATATGGAAGATTTGGGTACCATTCAGGATCTTCTCACCATGCATGACTTCTACATGATCGACGCCAAGGTGGAGGAGGTCGCACGGGCGCTGGGCCTTACCGATATCGGGCTGGATAAGGATGTTACCGATTTAAGCGGCGGCCAGAGAACCAAGGTCTTACTGGCAAAGCTTTTATTAGAAAAACCCGATATTCTTCTCCTGGACGAGCCTACCAACTATCTTGATGCAGAGCATATCGAATGGTTGAAGAGGTATCTGAACGATTATGAGAATGCGTTCATCCTTATCTCACATGATATACCTTTTTTAAACAGCGTCATCAACCTGATTTACCATATGGACAATCAATCGTTAGACCGTTACGTCGGAGACTATGACAAGTTCCTGGAGGTCTATGCCATGAAAAAATCTCAGTTGGAGGCTGCCTATAATAAGCAGCAAAAGGAAATCGCTGACTTGAAGGACTTCGTAGCGCGCAATAAAGCCAGAGTGGCTACGAGAAATATGGCCATGTCGCGCCAGAAAAAGCTGGATAAAATGGATATGATCGAGCTTGCAGCAGAAAAACCCAAGCCGGAGTTCCATTTCAGGGAAGCCCGAACTCCCGGACGGTATATCTTCCAGTCCAGGGAGCTTGTAATCGGATATACGGAGCCGCTTTCCTCGCCTTTAAATCTGGAAATGGAACGGGGACAAAAAATTGCTCTTATCGGTGCCAACGGCATCGGCAAATCCACCCTGTTAAAAAGCATCCTCGGGCTCATTCCTTCTCTGTCCGGCAGTGTTACGCAAGGGGATTATTTGAACATCGGTTATTTCGAGCAGGAAGCCGACCAGAAGGTTACCACTACATGCATAGAAGAAATATGGAAGGAATTCCCTTCCTACTCCCAGTATGAGGTGCGTTCTGCTCTCGCCAAATGCGGACTGACAACCAAACATATCGAGAGCCTGGTAAAGGTGCTGAGCGGAGGGGAGCAGGCGAAAGTTAGATTATGTAAACTAATTAACCGTGAGACTAACGTCCTCCTTCTGGACGAGCCTACCAACCATCTGGATGTGGATGCCAAGGCAGCGCTTAAACGAGCTCTTACCGCATACAGAGGAAGCATCCTCCTCGTCTGCCACGAGCCGGAGTTCTACGAAGGGCTGGTTACCGATGTGTGGGATTGCACGAAGTGGACGACGAAGGTTTTCTAATCAAATAGAACACAAGAATGCGGCTTTCGATTCAAAAGCCGCACTCTTGTGCATTAAGACAATCTGGTATTCATTATTTCCATTCGCCGCATGTGATTTTTCTAATTTCCTCCAAATCAGATGTGTATTTACTGTTGTTTGTTTATTTGTATGTTTTGAGGCTCAACTTGCTGGCTGACAAGGTGAGTCTTATTTTTGTCCATACCCCAAGCATTCTAAAAAATTTCAGAAAGTCTATTACTGTATATATCTAGTATTCTGTACCGTTGACTTATAACCAGTTCACATTATTTCAAACAATATATCACCTAACGAGATTGGCTGGAATACCTCTTCCTGAATCCTGCTGTTAAAGACAATGTAAACAGACACAAACATAACCACCGGTAGCTATCTTATTATTATATGAACATACTCGACAAAATATGACAACAAAAACATATATATGCATACTATAAAATGAGGATAAAATAATTACAATACCAAAAGGAGATGAAAATATGTCATTACCGATCTTTCCGGAGGTAAGCCCTCCGATCAGCAGAGATGATGCTATAAATTATATTTTGGCTTCCATCGCTTTGGAAGAACTAGGATTAAGTCATATTTTGAACGCTGAAGGCGAAAAGATTCAATTTGCATTGGGAACACTTCCCGGTATAACCGGTCCTAATGCAACTATAGGAGAAGTCATTGAAGTAAATCAAAATGTTCTCGCTATTTTGGACAGTGCTGCCCAAAATCAGGTTATTTTAAATTCTAAGCTGAGAAATGCTCTTGCAGCATCCACGCTTCAGGGACCGACTGGACCAACTGGGCCCACCGGACCTTCCGGCGGACCAACAGGACCAACTGGACCGACAGGGGCTACCGGGGCTACTGGCGCTACCGGCGCTACCGGACCGACTGGGGCTACTGGATCTACCGGCGCTACCGGACCGACTGGGGCTACTGGATCTACCGGCGCTACGGGACCGACTGGCGCTACGGGCGCTACCGGGGCTACTGGACCGACTGGGGCTACGGGCGCTACCGGGGCTACAGACCCCGTGATTTAAGGAAAACTGCAAAAACCCTTATTCCATGCTGGATAAGGAGATACAAAATAAAATATGAGCTATCACATTACACAGGATACCGCCTAATTGGACAAGATAGGCGGTATTTTTGTGTCTGGATAGCGGAACTTCGGGGCAACTTGGCCCGAAGTGAAAAGGAGGGATTGCAAATACCCCGTTGGGCTTGATTAAAAAATCAGGCCCTTTTTTCATGCCATAAAACAGACAAGGAGGAAAAACGCATGGCAAAAAATGAGCTAAACAAGCCGGACGAAGTAAAAACCGCCCCTGCACAGGAACCCACGGCAGAAGAAAAAAGCACTCCCGCACCCATGCCGGAGATTGGCGGTGAAGCTCCTGCCCCGGAAAAGACAGCCGAGGAAACAGCGGCGCTCCCCCATGAGGACGAAGCCACCCTGCATGAAGCCGATAAGGACAGGCCGGAAATACCTACCTCCATTGACATTCCCGCCCCCGGCGATGTGGTGGTTTCCTTTGACAAAATCAATGAGATTGTTTCTAGGAAACAGGCGGTGGTAAAGGAAGCGGAGCAGACCGCCCCCGAAAAGCAGGAAGTGGAAAAATCAGCCCCTACTGAAAAAACGGCAAAGCCGGAGAAAACAAGCCCAGATAAGAAAAATGATAGTAAGTCCAAAACTGCCGAAAAAGCTGATAAAAAGCCCTCCCGTCCTGCCAAACAGGAAAAAGCAACGGCTGTAAAATTGGAGAAGACGGATAAACCGAAACAGGACGAAGAAATTGGCAGAGTGGCTTCTGCTTCCCCGCAAGCTACGGAACAGGTACAGCAGGAAACGCCACCCCCTGCCCCGGAACTGCCGCCCGAACCGAGGGAAGCACCCCGCCCCGGCGAACAGGAACAGATTGTTTACCTCAATCTTTCCGAGCTTTTTGCTTTCAAAGACCACCCGTTTCAAGTCCGCAATGATGAAGAAATGGCGGCAATGGTAGAAAGCGTCAAGGACAAGGGCGTTACCCAGCCTGCCATTGTGCGCCCTCGCGAAGATGGCGGCTATGAAATCGTATCCGGCCACCGCCGCCAGAAAGCCAGCGAATTAGCCGGATTTATGGATATGCCTTGTATTATCCGTAACATGACGGACGAACAGGCTATCACGCAGATGGTAGAGGACAACACCAACCAGCGTGAAAATATCCTGCCCAGCGAACGGGCCAAAGCACTGCAAATGCAGTTGGAAGCCATTAAGAAGCAGGGCGCACGAACCGGCAACGGACAACGCTCCAATGAGGTAGTAGCCGAGCGCAATAAAATGACGGTCAAGCAGGTTCAGCGGTATATCAAGCTCAATGAGCTGGTTCCTGACCTCATAAAAATGGTGGACGAAAAGAAAATCGCATTCACTCCCGCCGTGGAGCTTGCGTTCATTGCGCCCAAAAGTCAACGGTATATTGCTATCGCCATTGAGGGTCAGCAGTCGGCTCCCTCACTCTCACAGGCACAGCGTATGCGTGACCTTGACCAAAAGAAGCTGTTAAACCCCGATGTGATTGACGGAATCATGTTAGAAGAAAAAAAGGAGGCAGACAAAGTGATTATTTCAAGTCAGGAACTTTCCCAGTATTTCGGCAAGGAAAAAACACCCCGCGAGATGAAGGATACTATTATGAAGCTGCTTGAGGAAAACAAGGCAAAACTGAAAGAGGTTTCGGCTCCTCAAAAGAAAGCCGAACAGGAAAAATAAGCACTTCGGGTCAAATTGGCCCGAAGTCGGTGTATGCGGGGCTTTGCCCCGCACCCCAAAGCTCTAAGGATATGAATATATTCCCCGTCGCTGCTTGTTGGGTAGCATAACCGGGAAAATCGGTCAAGAGTGCGAAGCACCGCCCACGGCGGCTATGCTCTTGACGGATTTCTCCCGGTTATGCTTTAAGGCGGTCAAGCGACGGGGATATATATTCCTTTGAGCTGCCCCCTTTCCATGAGTGGAAAGGGCGGGGGGATAGGTTGATACATTCAGCGCAACAAGAATGGAGGTGCTTAAACAATGAAACGACCTTTAGCGTACATTACTGCCGCATGGTGCGGTAATCACGATACGGATAGCAAACAGGCGGAGCAGTACTGCCGGGCAGTCTATGAAGCCGGATTTTCCCCGGTTTGCCCGACCCTGTATCTTCCGCTTTTTCTCAATGACGCAATCCCGGAGGAACATAAAAGCGGCATTGATATGAGCCGGGATCTCCTGCGCCGTTCTCATGTGCTTGTCGTATGCGGAAACGATATTGACGAGAACGTGAAAAACGACATTGCCGTTGCCGGGCGGTTGAACATCACGGCAACCACGCTAGACGGGATTCTGGCCGTGAAAACACAGGGACAGGAAAAAGACCATGCTTGAAGCCTTTATTACCAATCTCGGACGGTATAACGAGGGATATTTGGACGGGGAGCCTTTGAAGCTCCCCGCCGCCAATGCAGAACGATAACCAACTCCGGGCCAACTTGTCCCGAAGTGCGAAAGGAGGTAAAAGCCTATGGCAAAAACAAAAACCACCGCCGAACCAATTTTGGAAAATGAACACGTCAAGGAACTTTTGGCGATATTGAGGGAAAACAATTCACCATCCACAAAGGATTTTCTTTCGGTTCTGAATCAAGTTGGCGCTATGGAAAAACAGCTTGACGCTGCTGTAAAGGAGCTTGCCGCTATGCGGCAGGAACTCCGAACAGCGCAGGAGCAAAATCACCCGGTTAAGACCGCTTTGCAAAAAGCGGTCATTGTCATGCAGGGTCAGGTACTTGACCTGCGGGAGAAATTAGCGGAGCTAAAGCAAAGCGTCATAGACGGCTGCAAAAATGCTATTACTGCTTTTAAGGAAACCGGCATTTCTGCGCTGGATAACGTGGCCCGGTTCTTCAAGGTACGCCCCATCTTAGAAGCCATGCGGGATATGCTCACAAAGGATATTCAGTATGACGATAAGGCCATTGCCAAAATTGAAGCCATCAGCACCGAATACCATCAGGCCGGGAGGCATTTGAAAAACATGGGCCGTGCCATGCTTGGCAGAGAAGCGGCACAGGAAGAAAAACAGCCCGGCAGGCTGGCGGCAGTCATATCCGCTCCATTCCGTGCGGAGCGTTCCCACTTTTCCCGCATAAAAGGCCATGTAGAAAAATCGCTGAATACGCTGGCACGGTTAGAAGAACGGGCGACAGAGAAAAAGCCCTCTATCCGGGAAGCTCTTGCGACCCACAATGAAAAAATCGCGCAGGCACAAAAGGACGCTCCCACCACAGAACGCCCCTGCCCTGCCAATGCAGAAAGGTAGGCAACTTCGGGCCAACTTGACCCGAAGTCTTCCCGCCTGTAATATTGCTGTATCTGGCAGGAAAGGAGGAAATTCATGCAGGAAGATATTGAACGCCGGACAGTCGCCCTATCCGTCAATGCCACAAAGCTGACGGGCCGGACGCTGGCAAAGGTGTTGGCGGCAGCACTCCGGCAGATACAAAAGGGTCATCAGAAACGGCAGACCCCACAGGGCAGACAGAGCGTAAAAAAGCTGATGAACCACGGTGTTTCTACAAACAGTCTTGACCTGTCCGGGGATACGAAGCTCTTTGACCGTGTGGCCCGGAAATACAATGTAGATTATGCTTTTTATAAAACTGGGCCGGACAAATATTTATTATTCTTCAAAGCCGGACAGGCAGACGCGATTACCGCCTGTTTTGGCGAATACACAAAGCTGGTGCTGAACAGGGGCAAGAGTCACCGCCCCTCTATTCTAAAACAATTGAAAAACTTTTCTGACAAGGAGCGTACCAAACCACGCCAAAAGGAACGAAAACGGGAGGTGACGCAGAATGAACGATAAAATCCGTAAATATGTAATTCCCAATGTTTCCTATCTGTTCGTTCTGTGGTTCTTTCTAAAGCTCGGCACAGCCTACCGCCTTGCGGCAGGTGCAGACTTCGGAAATAAGCTGGTTGGCATGATAAAAACTATAAGCCCGGCGTTTGATTCCTTTACGCCGGGCTTTGTGCTTTCCGATTGGCTCATTGGCCTTGCCGGGGCAGTCATACTCCGGCTGGTGGTATGGTATAAGGTAAAAAACGCAAAAAGGTTTCGGAGGGATGTGGAATATGGCTCGGCCCGGTGGGGAAAGGCAAAGGACATCAAGCCCTTTATCGACCCAAAATTCAGCAACAACGTAATACTAACCGGCACAGAGCTTCTTACCATGAACACCCGACCCGCCAATCCCGCCAACGCCCGAAACCTTAACTGCTGTATCATAGGCTCCAGCGGAAGCGGAAAAACCCGATTTTGGCTGACCCCACAACTCTTGCAGGCTCATTCATCCTATGTGGTGGTTGATCCAAAGGGCGGAATTTTAGAGCAGGTCGGCTCTTTCCTGAAAAAGCAGGGCTACAAAATCAAGGTATTCAACAGCATAGATTTTTTAAAATCCATGCACTATAACCCGCTGGCCTACTTAAAGACGGAAAGCGATATTTTGAAGTTTGTAAATGCTCTGATTGAGAATACGAAGGGCGACGGCAAAGAGGGCGACCCGTTCTGGACGAAAGCGGAAATACTTTTGTATTGCGCTCTTATCGGCTATATCGTCTTTGAGGGGCCGGAGGAAGAACGCCATATCAATACCCTTGTGGATATGCTGAATAGCATGGAAACACGGGAAGATGATGAAAATTTCAAGAATGCCGTGGACTATATGTTCCTTGGCTTGGAAAGGCGTAATCCCAACCATTTTGCGGTGCGCCAGTATAAGAAATTCAAGCTCGCCAGTGGGAAAACCTCGAAAAGTATTCTAATTTCCTGCGGAGCCAGATTAGCTCCCTTTGATATTGGACAGCTCCGGGAGATTATGAGCTATGATGAAATGGGGCTTGACCGCATGGGCGATAAGAAAACCGCCACCTTTTTCATCATCAGTGACACCAACACGACTTATAACTTTATTGTTGCCCTTGCCTTTTCGCAGATGTTCAATCTTTTGTGCGAACGGGCCGACAGCAAATACGGCGGCAGGCTTCCCAATCATGTAAGGGTATTATGGGACGAAGCTGCCAATACCGGGCAAGTGCCACAGCTCGAAAAGCTGGTAGCGGTTATCCGTTCTCGTGAAATCAGTTTATGTCTGTTTTTACAGGCACAATCACAACTCAAAGCCTTATATAAAGACCACGCTGAAACCATTATGGGAAATATGGACAGCGTGATTTTTCTTGGTGGGCGAGAACATTCCACCATCAAGGAGCTTTCGGAGGTCTTGGGGAAAGAAACCATTTCCATGCAGACGGAAAGCCGGACACGGGGCCAGTCGGAAAGTTACGGGCAGAATATGCAGCGGCTCGGCAAGGAGCTTATGACAATGGACGAATTGACCACTATGCCGGGCAACAAGTGCATTTTACAGCTTCGTGGCTTGCGTCCATTCCATTCCCCGAAATACGATTTGAAACAGCACCCCAACTACAAGTATACCGCCGAAGCCGACAAGCGCAACACGTTTGACGCTTCAAAGCTGGTAAACCGGCGCATGAAAAAGCTCAATCCCAATGAGCAGTATACCGTTTATGAAGTAAGTGCTGACGAGGAAAACCCCACCATAGACGAGAACGAGGACATTCTCAACTATGATGATGTGGACGACCCGGAAGCATTTGCCTGACTTCGGGTCAACTTGGCCCAAAGTTATAATACCCCACCATTTTGCTAACTGGTGGGGTATTACTATTGTTCAACTACAAATAATTTGCAAATCAATGCTATAAGTATCCATTAAGTAAGATGCTGTTCCGCTTAAAATACGAAGCATGTCATCTGTAAGGGCCTTAGCATTAATGCCTGGCTGGACTATGAAAATCTCGATTTTTGCAGGAAAAACACGCATCTTATTCTTTATTTCTCGTAGCTTACGTACATTCCCAATTTCAAATCGTGTACCACCTGATTGAGCTCGGGAAGATTCGCGTTTCATGAGACGATCAATGATAGTTGGGGGCTCTTGGCACCATTTAATTGATTTTTCAGCTTGTCCACATACTTCATAGAGATCGGCAACACGGGCACCGGCATTATCTCCATGTGCATATTTACAGTGATAAAATTGTATGGTTATTCTATCAGTAGTATCCATGATACTTACAATGTCCGCAATTTCACCTGCACCGTCATCATCAAAAATCATGCAATATTTATCTGAGGCTTTAAGTTTTTGAATCACATGATATTGAATACTTTGCTTATCATGTTGAATTCCTTGAGATTCTCTTCGTATATCTACAGTTGACCAGTCCCATGTCGAAATACGATTCAAATTAAATGTCGGAGGTGTTGAAGTCATCCTAACGAGAAGGTTTCCCTCTAGCATTGACTGGTCAACAAACTTAATGCGGGGTGGGAATTCATCGAAGAACTCTGTTAACTTGTACTCGTGCTTGCGCCTTTTCAACACTAATCCGTTTGCTTTTATTGTTTTGAAATTATATCTTCCATTCGATATGTGAAGTTCATATTCTTCGGAAACGATATTATTCCCTACAGAAAAACGTATTGGTCCATTCTCACTGTAAGTGGTAAGTTTTATATCTAGCTCATAAATTGAATAGTCGTCGAAACCACGTGAAATAAGAATACTGCTGTCATTAATTAAGTCCAAATCAATAGGCCATTCTATCCCATAAGGAACCGATAAAGGACGTTCATTGATAATTTCCGGCACCAAGGCTCCCTCAAATATTTTTGAGGTATTAATTTCTTCATTTTGCAGACGAGAAGCAATCTCATCGCACCAATTCATCCAATAGTCAATACTCTCTACCCATTTAGACCAAATGCGTCCTTTATAGGAACAACCAATACTTACTTTTCCTTCTCCACTATAGCCTGCGCCAAATAGATTTGACTTGAAAGAAGTCTCTTTTTGCGATTCAGCTATACCATTACCTATATCAATGCCTGCAAACATTCGGAATCGAATAGGCCCATCAATTGCAGATTTTAATCCAATAGTGCCAAGCATTAGACGTTTTATTCCATACAAACATCGAAATGTATTTTCCCCACTAATCTTTGTAGATTGAGCAAATAGTGCATTAGCAAATGTATCTGAAATACTTTTGTTTGTACTATTGATAAAAAACATTTTCGATTGAGGATTCCAATAAATTAAGTGTAGATGCCAATTTGTATCATTAATTCCCTTAAAAGAAGTCCAGTCAATATTGGAATCCAGCTTTTCAACAATTACGATGATACCACTATCATTATTAATGGTAATAAAGCAACTATCTGGATCAAATAGATTATAAATTGCATCAGTATTCCATCTTTTCTCATTGGTGCTATAAGCAATCATACTTATTTTGGGTCGCAGTTGTTGTATGGTCATACCGTGAAGTGAAGCAGAATCAAATCCTTGTGCAAGCTCTTGAAGAGATAATTCTTTACTAATTTCTCGATTTGCCAAAACATGAAGTAATACGTTCCAATCAGAATCTTGGGCATACAGCTCTTGTAGTGACTCATTCAGTTCATCATTTGCTATATTTGTAATAACTGTCGCCGCACCAAGTCCTTTACTTGACCTTGCAAATCGCCCAATAAATTGTAGAGTAATGGGAAGCGACTTATATTTGTCATGCACAGCAGCAATTTTCAGACTCGGAATATCAATTCCTTCACCAAACATATCTACGCAAACAACAATTCGTGAAGTGCCATCTTTTAATGCTTTTATTGCAGCAGTTCTTTCGGTGGCAGAAATATCACTATGTACCAATACGGGATTATACTTTGGAAAATGTGAGTGATAAATAGTATTGTACAAACGATCAGCAGAAAACTTATCCTTAGCCCGTACAAGAATAAGATGGTTATATCCAGCGCTTAAATCTCTTTCTAATTGTTCAATGGCAGCGGTGGCAATAGAGATATCGCCCTTTTCTTCATCAAACTCAAGAATTGGGAGAAAATTAATTTCTTGAAAATACCCTTGGCTTTGGGCCAATGATAACGGGAAATTATAAATAATCTTTCCATCAACCTTTTTCCCATCGTTCCTAAACGGTGTTGCTGTAAATTGCAAACACCTTAGATTTTTTAACTTGTATTTCACAGTAGACCATGTATTAGCAGCTATGTGATGAGCTTCGTCCACAATCAATGTACTACAGTATTCACTAATAGCCTTTAAATAGTCATCCGAAAACCTTTGTAATAATGACATTGTTGTGACAACAACATTAGATTTTTCAAGAATCTCTCTTAACTCAAAAAGTTCTTTGGGAGTTTTTAGTAAGGTTGTTACTGCTGGCTTTAAAGCATCATGATTAATAACACCGATATCCTGTAAAATACCAAATGTTAAAAATTTATCTGCTGTTTGCTTTCTTAACAAATTACTTGGCACAACAATTAATGTATGGTTTATACTTTCTGATACAATTGTTGCAATCATAGTTTCTGTTTTACCTGTGCCGGTGGGCATTACAATTGTGGCAGGTTCGCTGGAAACAATCCAGTGTGACTTTATCGAAAACAATGCTCCCAACTGTGCTGGGCGAAGTCCAGGACAACTTTCGGTTTGGGGAACAAATGATAAGACATTATGCCAAGAATCAATAACATACTCCACTGGAAGAATATCTGTCGCGGGTTCCGTTTGGATTTGAATAATTTTATTATTTCCAACAGCCAATTTTACTTCGTTCATTGCCGGTCCCTCCCTTAGTATTAATAAGTACACAGCTTTAAAGTATCTGATTTTTTAAATTTATGTTTTAATTATATACCAAAATTCCCCACAAAACAACGAGAAAAGAGGTGATTTTCATGGTCCGTGCTCCCCCTAAACCTTGCTAAAACTGAATATAGAACTTCGGGCCAAGTTGTCCCGAAGTGATGGCCGCCAGTAATGGTGGTTTTTTTGTGCCCAAAAACAAAATAAAACGATGGAGGTAATCAGATTATGCAATTTTTTACGAGTGCAGTTAGTACTTTACAGACCCTTGTTGTAGCTCTTGGCGCGGGCCTTGCCGTATGGGGCGTTATCAACCTTTTGGAAGGTTACGGGTCGGACAATCCGGGCGCAAAATCGCAAGGGATTAAACAGCTCATGGCCGGGGGCGGCGTTATCCTGCTGGGAACAACGCTTGTACCTATGCTTTCCAGCTTGTTTTAAGGTAGGCCGTTATGGATTTTCTCACCGACTGGATTAACGAATGGATAAAGGGGCTACTGGTAGACGGTATCATGGGCAATTTAAGCGGCCTTTTTGAGAACGTGAACGACCAGATCGGAGAGATTGCAACACAGGTGGGAACCACGCCGGGGAATTGGAACCCCGGCGTATTCTCCCTCATACGGCAGCTTTCCGAAACGGTTGTTTTGCCAATTGCCGGACTAGTGCTTACCTTTGTTATGTGCTATGAGCTGATTCAAATGCTCATTGACCGGAACAACCTGCACGACATTGACACATGGATTTTCTTCAAGTGGATATTCAAGACCTTTGTCGCGGTACTGCTTCTTTCCAACACGTTCAATATCGTGATGGCGGTATTTGATGTTTCCCAAAGCGTTATTAACAGCGCGGGGGGCGTGATTGCAGGAAATACGGCGGTAAGCCCCGATATGCTGGACAGCTTGGAACCCCAGCTCATGACAATGGAAATCGGCCCCCTGCTTGGCCTGTGGATGCAATCTTTCCTGATACGAATCGTTGTTGTGGTAATCAACATTGTCGTGTTTGTCATTGTCTACGGCAGAATAATTGAAATTTATTTACTTACCAGTTTAGCCCCTGTGCCAATGGCAACCTTGGTCAACCGGGAAATCGGCGGCATGGGTCAGAACTATCTGAAATCTTTGTGTGCCGTAGGCTTTCAAGGCTTGCTGATTTTGGTATGTGTGGGGATTTACGCAAAGCTGGTGCAGAGTATCGCCGTAGGCGGCGACCCCATTGGAGCCATATGGACGGTTATCGGCTATACGGTTCTGCTATGCTTCACCATGTTCAAGACGGGAAGCCTTGCGAAATCGATTTTTGGAGCGCACTGATAACTTCGGGCCAACTTGTCCCGAAGTGAGAAAGGAGAAATTTTTACTATGAGCAACGAAAAAACAACGGTTCCGCAGGAAACGGAACAGGCGACTTTGCCGCTGAAACTGGACGTTACCGCCCGGCTCATTGAGCCAAAGGGCAACCTTGTAGGCTTTGCCAGTCTGAAGCTAAACGATTGCTTTGTGGTTGATGATTTCAAGATTTTGCAGAACGACAAGGGCGTTTTTGTGGGTATGCCGAGTAAGCCGGATAAGACCAGCAAGACTGGCTACCGGGACACGGCCCGCCCCATCACAAAGGAGTTTCGTGCCGAGCTGACCGAAGCCGTGACAGCGGCCTACCATGCCGAGCTGGAAAAGTTGCAGACCCGCGCCGCTGCCATTGCTTCCCCCGAAAAGCAGTCTATTCCGAAACAGCTTGCGGAGGGAGCCAAACAGGCGGCACAGGAAAACGCCGCCCGGTCTGCTCCTGCAAAGGCAGGTAAAGTCAAAAGTGCAGAAAGGTAACAGTGCTACTTCGGGCCAACTTGACCCGAAGTGCCGGAAAGGAGGATTATATGCTTTACCAACAGCCGGAACAATCGCCGTGGGGCAAGGTGCAGACCTGTGATGTTCTCTGCCCCGGCGTGTTTCTTGTGAGTACCGCCAGTCACGGCGGCACAATGGTTGCAAAGGATATGGCGGCGGTGCTTTCTCCTGCCGCTATCAGGTGCGGTTTCCGTCACAGCGGTTTTCTCTGCTTTGAGGAAGATACGCAGGAAGATGTTGCCCTGCGGGAGCTTTTGGATAAAAAGCTGTGGGCGGTACCTGACCGCATTAAGGATAAGGCCGCTTTTGAGGAAAACATCAACAAGTCACTCCGGGAACACAACCCAGACTATTGGCGGGTACGGCAGGCCGGACTGGAAAAGACTCCGGCCCGGCAGACGGTTTTCGCTCACAGCGCAGAACGCTGACACTTCGGGCCAACTTGGCCCGAAGTCAGAAAGGAGGATTTTTCATTGGCCTATGTAAGTGTACCAAATGATTTATCAAAAATTAAAACCAAAGTGGCGTTCAACCTTACCAAACGCCAGCTTTTATGCTTCGGAGCGGCGGCGGTAGTCGGGATTCCAACTTATCTGTTTACCCGTACCGCCATTGGCAATACCGGTGCTATGCTCCTGATGATTGCCCTTATGCTTCCTTGCTTTCTCATTGCCATGTATGAGCGTGACGGACAGCCGCTGGAAAAGGTGGTGCGAAATATTGTACGCTCCAAATTTCTATGGCCCCGTACAAGACCCTATCAGACACACAATTTCTATTCCTACCTAAGTAACCTCGGAAAGGAGGTTTCCCCCAATGGCACAAAAAACAAAACGCCCGCCCGTTCCCGCAAAAAGCGGAAAGCCTAAAAAACGTGGGCCGCAGTCGGCACAGCAGACCATTCCCTACAAGGAAATGCTGAAAGACGGTATCTGCAAGGTACGGGAGGGCTACTATACAAAAACCCTGTCCTATGAGGATATTAACTACGCCGTGGCTTCCAGTGATGACCAAAGCACCATTTTTGACGGGTACTGTGGCTTTCTCAATTACTTTGACAGTGCCTTGCCCTTTCAGCTTTCCTTTATCAACCACCGTTCCCGCCCGGAGAACCGTTACAGCGTGAATATTTCCCCGCAGGACGACGATTTCAACAGTATCCGGGGCGAATTTACCGCCATGCTGGAAAACCAGATTGCCAAAAGCAACAACGGTATTGTCCGTTCCAAATACATCACATTCGGGATTCAAGCAGACGGGATCGCGGTGGCTCGCCCGCGCTTGGAGCGTATCGAAGCGGATATTGTAGGGAACTTTAAGAAGCTTGGTGTACTGTCGGCAACCCTTTCCGGGCGGGAACGATTGGAAGTACTGCACAGCCAGCTTCACCCCGGAGGGAGGGAGCCGTTCCGCTTTTCGTGGGATATGATACCCAAAACGGGCATGGGAACAAAGGATTTTATTGCTCCCACTTCCTTTGATTTTCGCCAAAGCCGCGCCTTTCGTGTGGGAACCACATGGGGCGCGGCTCTGTATATGCAGATTATGGCTTCCGAGCTTTCCGACAAACTCTTAGCGGAGCTTTTGGAGGTGGATGCGGAAATGACCATCACCTTGCATATCCAAACCGTAGACCAGACCAAAGCGGTAAAAACGGTCAAGGCTAAACTAACAGACATAGACCGTATGAAAATGGACGAGCAGAAAAAAGCCGCCCGGGCCGGATATGACATTGACATTCTTCCCCCGGATTTGCTCACTTACAGCAAGGACGCGGCGGCACTCTTGGCAGATTTACAGAGCCGGAACGAGCGAATGTTTCTTCTCACGTTCCTTGTGGTGAACATGGCTCCCACCCGCCAGCAGTTAGAAAATGATATTTTCACGGTGTCAGGCATTACGCAGAAATACAACTGCTTTCTGAAACGGTTGGACTTTCAGCAGGAACAGGGCTTTATGTCCTCACTCCCTCTTGGGTATAACGGAATCGAGATACAGCGGGGCATGACAACGAGCAGTACCGCAATCTTTGTACCGTTTATGACGCAGGAGCTACGAATGGAGGGGCAGGCATTGTACTACGGCATGAACGCCCTTTCCCATAACGTCATTATGACAGACCGCAAAAAGCTGAAATCTGCCAACGGTTTGTATCTTGGCTCCACCGGCTCCGGCAAGAGCTTCGCCGCAAAGCGTGAGCTAATTAACGTTTTTCTTGCCACCAAAGACCGCATTATCGTGGTAGACCCAATGGGCGAATACGCTCCGTTAGTCCGGCGGCTTGGCGGGGAGGTTATAGAAATATCGCCAAACAGCTCCCATCACATCAACCCAATGGACTTAAAACTGAACTTAGCCGGAGAGGACAGCCCGCTTTCTATGAAAGCGGATTTTTTATTGTCCTTATGCGAATTGATTATCGGCGGCAAGGAGGGCTTACAGCCCATTGAAAAAACCGTGATTGACCGTTGTGTGCGGCTGGTGTACCGGGAGCTTGCCCTTGGTATCGGGGACGGAAAAATGCCGCTTCTGCAAGATTTGTATGAAACCTTGTGCCAGCAACCGGAACCGGAAGCCAGACGGATTGCAACCGCTTTGGAGCTTTACTGCACCGGCTCCCTCAATATGTTCAACCACCCTACCAACGTGCAGACCGACAGCCGCATTACCGGTATCGTACTGAAAAGCATGGGCGAAAACCTAAGAAAAATCGCCATGCATATCACAAACGAGTTGGTAACACAGGCGGTAGACGAGAATTTTTCCAGAAGTCTTGCGACCTGGTGTTACTATGACGAATTTCATATTTTGTTGCAGGACGCACTTTCTGCCAGCTACTTTGTCCGTGTATGGAAAATGCTTCGTAAAAAGGGCTGTGTACCGAGCGCACTTACACAGAATGTGAAAGACCTTTTAGCCAGCCGGGAAATTGAAAATATCTTGGAGAACAGCGACTTTATGATACTGCTGTCACAGGCGCAGGGCGACCGGGCAATTCTCGCCAGACAGCTTGGCATATCGGAACATCAGCTATCCTATATCGCCCACAGCAATTCCGGGGAGGGACTTTTGTTCTTCGGCAATACCACCATTCCCTTTGTAGACCGTTTCCCCCGTGGTGAAATATACAATCTGCTAACCACAAGGCCGGAGGATATCAGGGAGTCCCAAAATGCGTGATATGGGCAGGCTGGGTCGATTGCGGTTTACGCCAAAGGGACAGACGGCAACTTCGGGCCAACTTGGCCCGAAGCCAAAAAAGCGGCCTATTCCCAAAAAGGAATCGCCGCCTGTGGGTAATCGCTCTGGCCCGGCCCCGCCGAAATCTGCCGACTCCATCACTTCGGGACAAGTTGGCCCAAAGTCGGGAAAGCTCCGGCAGGACAGCAAGAAGCCCCGACCCTCGGAACGTCTGCGACATGACGGGGAACCGCCACCCGGCGGTGAAGCTACCACAGGCGGTACGGATTCCCATTATGGTTCTACTGGCAAAAAGGCGGCGCGGGACGGTAAGCGCATGGAGAAATCAAAGCTCCGTATGGAAAAAAGCGGCGAAAAGCTGAATACCGCCCATGAGAAATTGGCGAATCAGAAACCGCAGAAGAAACCCGGCCCCATCAAGGCCGTGGGCCGTACTGCTAGGTATCAATCATGGCGGTATGTGCATGGAAAAATCCATCAAGTGGAGCATGAAAACGTGGGAACGGAAGTCGCCCACAGAACGGAGCTTGCCGGGGAACATCTTGTCCGGGGCGGTACACGTTTTATGAAGCACCGTATCCGTACCCGCCCCGCCCGGCAGGTTCGCAAGTGGGAAAACAGACATATCAGCGCAAGAGCTGATTACGCCTACCGTCTGCTTGTGCAGGACAATCCGGGCTTGCAAAGCAACCCGGTTTCCCGGTTCTGGCAAAAGCAACAGCTAAAAAAGCAGTACCGAAAGCAGGCAAAGGAAGCGGCAAAGCAGGGTAAAAAAGCAGTACGCTTCACGGAAAAAGTAACCCGGACGGTTGCGGCCTTTGTAAAGCGCAATCCCAAAATTCTATTGCTTGGGCTGGTGCTGTTCCTGCTAATTGTGGTTCTGCAATCCTGCATGGCGGGAATCACCACCATTGGCAACGGCTTGATTAGCGTGGTAGGTGGCACTTCCTACGGTTCGTCGGACAGCGATATTGAAGCCGTGGAAGAACGCTATACCGCACTGGAAAAGGATTTGCGGAAACGGCTCTCCCAGATAGAAAACGATTATCCCGGCTATGACGAGTACCGCTATTCCGTGGACGAAATCGGGCATGACCCCTTTGAGCTGGCTTCTTATCTGACTGCCAAATACGGCGGCTACACCCCGGCGCAGGTACAGGCCGAACTGCAAGCCTTATTCGGACAGCAGTATGTTTTGAGCATCACGGAAACGGTAGAGGTGCGTTACCGCACGGAAACCGACACTTGGACGGACGAAAACGGCGAAACCCATACCGACACCCACGAGGTTCCCTACGATTACTATATCCTCAACGTATCCTTGAAAAACAAGTCATTGGGAGCCGTGGCTCTTGCCAATCTCGACCCGGAACAAACGGAACACTATGCCATTTACCAAAAGACCAAAGGCAACCGCCCTTATCTGTTTGAGGGCAACATTTACGCCCATGCGGGAGAATACACCGATTACGACATTCCGCCACAAGCTCTGGCCGACCCGGAATTTGCCGCCATGATTGCCGAAGCGGAGAAATATTTAGGCTACCCCTATGTTTGGGGCGGTTCTTCCCCCTCCACTTCCTTTGATTGTTCCGGCTTTGTATGCTGGGTCATCAATCAGTCGGGTGTAGGAAGCGTGGGACGAACCACCGCAACCGGGCTTTTCAATGCCTGTTCCCATATCTCACCGGACGAAGCACAGCCCGGCGACCTGATTTTCTTTCAAGGCACTTACGATACTTCCGGCGCAAGCCATGTGGGGATTTACGTTGGAAACGGCATGATGATCCATTGCGGCTCCCCCATACAGTACACTTCGATCAATACAAACTACTGGCAAAGTCATTTTTTAGGCTATGGGCGTTTGCCCTAACGAAAAACAGGAGGTGATTTTTTGAACGCAAAAATTGAACGTGTCAGCAAGGACATACAGAAAACAAAGGAAAAAATCAATGAGTTTCAAACAAAGCTACGGGAGCTGGAAAAGCAGAAAACTGAGCTTGAAAATCTGGAAATTGTAGACGCGGTGCGCGGCATGGATATTTCCCTGACCGACCTTGCCGACCTGCTGAAAGTAGCAAAGGCAGGCGGCGCCACTTCGGGCCAACTTGGCCCGAAGTCCGCAGTAGCCGCCCAAACTGAAAAGGAGGAAATCGAAGAATGAAGAAAATTCGTATGACGGCGGCGCTGTGCGCTGTTTTTTTAATGGCATTTTCCTTTAGCACCGTGGCCTATGCCAGCGGAGGTGAGGAAACCCCGGAGGTAACAGAAGCTCCGGCGACTTCTGAAACAACCAGCGACCCCAATCCCTTTACCCCCACCGGAACGGGAACTGTAGTCAATACCGCCACTGACGAGGACGGCAAGCAGTTTTATACCATTACCACCCCAGACGAGAATGTATTCTATCTTGTCATTGACCTTCAGCGGGAACAGGACAATGTATATTTTCTGAACGCTGTAACCGAAAAAGACCTGCTGGCTCTTGCGGAGAAATCCGAGGATACAGAGGAAAATGAAACCGCCGCTATTTCCACTCTCGAACCGGAAAGCGATTCTGAAACGGACATAAGCTCTGGAACTTCTTCTGAAACCTCTGCGGAGCCGGAGCAAAAAAACAATCCTACCATGCTCCTGCTGGTACTGGCGGTTGTTGTGATTGGCGGCGGGGCCGGATATTACTTTAAGATTTACCGTCCGAAGCAGGAACAGGCCGCTTTGGCAGAGGACGAATTTGACGAATACGAAGCCGACCCCTACGACGAGCAGGAGGACGATACTACCCCGCCGTGGGAAGTAGACGGGGAGGATTCGGATACCGGGGAGGACGAGGACGTATGAATTTTACCAACAGCCCCTATGAAAAAATGATGAAAGAAAAGCCCCGCCCCTGCCACCCGGCTCCACCTCGCAAGCCGCCGAAAGGCTCCCCCTGCTGGGATTGCAGTTATTGGAACGGCTCCGTCTGCGTGGGCGTTTGCTACCGGGATTTGATTTTCTCACAAAGGAAGGATACTTCGGGCCAACTATGACTCGGAATATGGCTGTCTGCCCCTTGATTACGGCGGCTGCTATATGCTGGATAAATGCTGTACAGGCGCATACTGCAAGTATTTTCAAAAGGCCGTACTTCCTTTTGATCTGGTGCTGGAAGCTACGCTGACAGGCCAGAAAGTTCCTGAACTGGACAACTGCGTTATTTGCGGTAAGCTGTTTATCCCAGTGGGAAAACAAGCGTACTGTTCATCAGCCTGTGCCGATACCGCCCGGCGCAAGCGACAGCGGGAATATATGAGGAAAAAGCGGAGCTGACTGTTGGCTTTTAGGGGTCAGCAAATCCGCTTGTGATGGGGCTTCCCATAGCTGGAACCGGGGTGAGACGTACTTTTATATGGCCCGCCCCGGCAAAAGCTAACATTTCCCTTAATGAAGAAGAAACACACACTTCGGGCCAACTTGGCCCGAAGTCACAAAAAGGAGGTTTTTTAGAATGGAAAAGGACAACTATTTGAAAAATGCAGAGCTTTCCACGGAACAGAATTACAACATGATTGATGGGATTCCAAATAATGCCCCTCTGCCTGTTGTGCAGGCCGTGCCGGAGGGAAGGCCGAAAGACCGGGTAAAGGAGCCGCCGGCAAAACGCAGGAGCCGGGAACGGGAAGAACGGTGAGCCGCCCTAAACGCAGGCGGGGTGTTCCCCTTTATGTTTGGGTGAGTGAGGAAGAATACGCCGCCATTGGGGAACGTATGGCACAGGCTGGAACGCAGAATTTAAGTGCGTATATCCGAAAAATGGCACTCAATGGCTATGTGCTGAATGTTGACCTCACTCCGGTTCGGGAGCTGGTTTCCCTTCAACGCAGATGTGCCAACAATCTGAATCAGGTTGCCATTCATGCCAATACCTACGGCGTTTATCCATCCGAGATTGACGCCCTGCAAAAAGACTATACCGAGCTATGGGGCAGGGTTTCAGAGGTACTTAAACAGCTTGCAGCAATTATAGCTTTATGAAAGAATGGGGAGCACTATTGCTCCCCACATCATTTTTTAACGGTTTCATATTTTCTTATAATACTTGTTGATTCAAAAAGGTCTTTTGTATATAAGGTCGATTTTTCAGTAGGGCAATTTAACTGCTTTGACATACAGTACTTTTTCATTGTTTCTACGAACCAATCTTCTGCGCGTGGGTCAAATGTGATACTAGTTATAAACTGTTTGGGGTCAATATTGAAACCAACTACAGGTATTTCCCATATATCCCCTAATTCGTGGTAATCCTGTAGGCAGACCAGTAACCGTACTTCATTTTCGTGCTTAAATGCTTCACGTTTAAGTGCCATGTCTCCTGCAAAGGTGTAACTATGATTGTTCGCAATTTCATATCTTTTTTCTATGTAGTTGCTTTTATTATAATAAATAACTTTTGCCAATGAAGCATGTCTTAAGTTCTCAATAGAAGTGAAATTCTTTACAACGGTCTCTATCATTACTCCTTGACAATCAGGCGAATATATCCGCCACATGGCGTCAGAGTCTTTTTCGCAAGTCCAACATTGTCCAACTGTGGAAGAAGCAAGTAAAGATTCGGTAAAAATAGGATTTCCGCCTTTTCCCATCAAAGGAAGTTGATCGTCTGGAGCTTCCCAAGGATCATCCCAAAGCTTAACCTTTTTTAAATACAGTTTCTGGTTTTCAATTATCGAAATAAACTGAGCCAATGACATATAGCGAAATAAATGATCACTATCATTTATATTGTTTGAATAAACTATTCGTTCTCGACACATAAAATCCTCCCTAAGCAAATCACTCAACATTATTATACAGCATTTTCTTTGATTTTGCAGTACTTTTATATACTTCGGACCAACTTGGCCCGAAGTCTCGGGACAAGATTGGTGCGGCCTCGACAACATTGTTGTACCCTGCCCAGAATGGTAAAATATAGGTAGGATATAACAAGAAAACCACTCAATGAAAGGAGATTTTTATGAAGTTTATCAAGCTGATATTTAAGATTATCGCCGCGCCGTTTGTGGTTCTGCTGACAATCGTAACACCCATGATTGAATTTGTGTTCTGCTATGCCGCCACTCTCTTACAGGTAGTTTCCGGAATAGGCGTTCTTATCAGCATTGCCCTGCTGATAAGTGGCGAAAAGCTAGGCTTCGGTGTGTTCCTGTTCCTGTCGTTTTTGATTTCACCCCTTGGGATTCCTGCCATTGCGGAATACCTCATTGACGGGCTGCACAGCCTGAACAATTCGCTTCGCTTTTTCATCGTAAGCTAACAGCAGAATAACAGAACTGCCGGGCAACTTCGGGTCAACCTGGCCCGAAGTTGTTTTTTCGAGGAAAGGAGGAAATGCGCATGGCAACCACCCGCCTTATGACCCGTCACACGGGAAGCGGTATGACTATTATGGAAACTCTAAAAGACGGTTTTGACTACGGAAAAAATCCAGATAAGACCCGCAACGGCAATTTAATTCTTGCCTATGAATGTGACCCGGCTACGGCTGACGCGGAGTTTTTACTATCCAAAGCAAAGTACAAAGCTATCACCGGGCGGGAGCAAAAACGGGAAAATGATGTGCTGTATTACCAAATCCGGCAGTCGTTCCCGCCCGGTGAAACAGACCCGGAAACCGCTCTTAAAATCAGCTATGACCTTGCCATGCGCTGGACGAAAGGCCGACACGCCTTTTTCGTGGTTTCCCACGCTGACCGCCCCCACCCTCATTGCCATATCTACTACAATTCCACCTCGCTGGACTGCACCCGGAAATTCCGGGATTTTATCGGTTCTGCCCGTGCGGTTCGGCGGCTCTCCGACCGGATATGCCTTGAAAACGGGTTATCAATTATTACTAATCCGAAACGCCACAGCAAGGGAAAATTCAAGCATTACGGGGAATGGCTGGGCGGTCATAAGCCGCCCACCTTTCAAGAAAAACTAAAGGCACAGATTGATAGTTGTCTTGCAACGAAGCCGCCGGATATGAATACCTTTTTACAGGCAATGGCGGCGGCTGGCTATGAAATCAAACACGGGCGCGGCGGCACAATCAGCTTTCGGGCAAAGGGGCAGGAACGCTTTACCCGGCTCCATGCTTCTACGCTTGGCAAGGGCTACGGGCAGGAGGATATACAAGCGGCGATTGAGGGCAGAACTGCTCCGCAGGAACGGCACAAGGCCAATCTGATTGTAGATATTCAGTCCCGTATGAAAGCCGGAAAAGGCCCGGCTTATGAACGCTGGGCAAAGGTCTTCAACCTAAAACAGATGGCGGCGGCGTTACAGTATTTGCAGGAAAACGACTTGCTGGAATATGCGGATTTAGAGCAAAAGGCCGCAGAGCTTACCGAACGTTTCCATACGCTTTCAGACAGCATAAAAGACACCGAAGCAGCTCTGCATATCAATACAGAGCTAAAGGCGGCGGTGGTAGATTATGCGAAAGCCCGACCTGTGTTTGAGGGGTACAAGGCGGCGAAGTACAGCAAAAAATATCTTGCGGAGCATGAAGCGGATATTGCCGTATACCGGGCGGCGCAGGACACATTCCGGCGTTTGCTGTCCGGGGCGAAGCTCCCCAAAATGGATACGCTCAAAGCAGAGTTTCAGCGGTTGTCGGCAGATAAGAAAAAGGCTTACCGGGAGTACCGGGAAACCAAAAAAGCCATGCAGGAAATTGTAACGGTGAAAAGCAATATAGACCACCTGCCCGGCTTGACGGACGCGCAGAAAGATAAGGAAATGGAGCGATAGCGAACATGACGCAACATGAGGTGCAACGCACCGACTTCGGGCCAAGTTGGCCCGAAGTCGCAGGGCTTGGGGAAGGCACTCCCCAACAAGCAATTTTTGAGTTTTCCCGTCAGGGAAAATCTCAAAAATGTGCCGGTGTCTTGACATCGGCCCTGCTTGCCGGTTAGCGGTTTAGGGTATTTCTCTCTTTTTGCTTGCTTAAATTGGTAGGGCAATATCATACAAGAAAGTTACGGGGCGGACAATCCGGTCGTGGAGGCGCATGGCTCATAAAGAAGCAATTGTAAGATTTATATAACAATAATATATAGACAGTCAGCAGATGATAAATGAACGTAAATGAATAAGCTATACATACCTATTGACAGTGGCACTCACGATCGCTATAATAAAAGCATAAACTTACACTGTAAGTTTATTAAAAACAATGGAGGTGTAAGTTTTGAACCCTAGACATTCAAAGTTGAGTCGTGAATTAATTATAAAAGAGGCTTTTGCTCTTTTGGACGAATACGGCGAAGATGAATTTAGCATGAGAAATATTGCGCAAAGACTTAATGTTAAGGCAATGTCTCTATATAATCACGTTAGGAGCAAGGAAGATTTGCTGGATGGTATTGTAGAGATAATCACATGTGAGGTTAGAATACCTCAACCATCGGCAGATTGGAAATTAGATTTAAGAAATGTTGCGCTCTCATTTTATGAGATTTTATTACGTCATCCAAATGTTTTACCAATTATATCGACGCATTCACCTATAACTGAAAAGGGGATTGAGCAAGTGGAAAGATTATTGCTAATCTTAAAAGACACTAATATGTCAGGGCAAGAAGCTTTTTCACTGCTCCATATTATTATTGCTTATGTTATAGGTCACGCTGAAATTAGTATTACAAATAATCAAGCTTCCGAGGTAAGGAGTGTTAAATTTGATTTACAGAAATTCCCCAATGTTTATACGGTTTATCTGGAACTGAATAAGCGAAATTGTAAAAACGAATTTTTATATGGCCTTGATTTGCTCCTTGATGGCCTTTCAAAAAAAAATCTTGAGAGAGAGGAAAACTAATTATGAAAATTTTAGTGGTTGGTACCGGTGTTATTGGTTGTATATATGGATGGCAATTGTCAGAGGCTGGACATGAGGTAACGCATTTTGTACGAAAGGGGAAAAAGTTAGAGATTGATAAAGATGGTATTATCATTCATTGTCTTGATGCAAGAAAACAGAATAGACCTATTATAGAAACTTTATATAGGCCAAATACCGTTGAGCAAATAGGCAATAATGGATATGATTTGATTATCGTTCCGACGAAAGCAAATCAACTAAATTCTATTTTACCTATACTAGCGAAAACGGAGAAATATACGAACATACTTTTTTTACAAAATTTATGGATCACTCACATTCGACAAATCGAAAGTGCCTTTCAAGATTCCAGAATTATATATGGTCAGGCACATATTGCAGGCGGAGGAAAAAGCGGGAATAAGATTACCTGTGTAATTTTTGGTACCAAAAATTCACCTACCATGCTTGGAAAAAAGGATGGTACTGTCTCCGAATCGGTTATTCAAGTCGAAAAAGTTATGAGACAAGCAAATTTAAATCCCCAAATTTGCAAAAATATATTTGCTTGGTTAATCAGCCATTATGCAGAAGCCAATGGCCTTGTTGCTGGCGTTATGGAGGCAAGGACGGCACAAAATTATATTTCAAACAAAGAATACATTAAGCATTCTATACGTTTAATTCGTGAAGGATTTAAGGTATGTACTTTGCTTGGTATACACGCTTGGAAAATTTATCCACAAGCTCTTTATTATGTTCCTACATGGTGTCTGATACCAGCTTTACTCAAGATGTATCGCACAGAAGAAACACAGTTAATGATACAAGGACATATAAAACATTCTCCTGATGAAATGAAAGAAATGTTTTATGATGTTTTTGAAACCGGCAAGAATCTTGGTTTATCAATGAAAAACTATAAGCAAATGCAAAAGTACATAGATACATTTGTTCTATAAGAAAAAAACGTATATTCTAGCAAACTTGTCGAAAGACAAGGGGCGCAAAGCCACGGGTCTAATGTTTAAAACTATGACCGCCGAGTTGCAAAAGAGAGGTCAAAACCCGCGACGGTTTTGACCTCTTTATAGTTTTATACTTTACAACAGTCTAATTTGTCCCGTTGATTTAATTCATATTCTAAAAATGTGAGTAAAGCCGCCGTGTTTTTTTAAAACGAGATCACGGAGGGCGTAATAATTGTGCCCATTTTTCATTGGCGGCTTTCGGATAGGAGGTTCTTATGTATCCAAAGCCGCTGTTTCATTTTTGGGAGGAACCGTTACCTTGCTGTAACGGTTTAGCCTAGCTGACGCTCCAATACTTTATAAATTCAAAATAATCATTAAAAAAATGACCGATCAGTGCGGTCATTTTTTATTCGACACCTTTCGTGCAAATCTGCACAAAGGTGTTTTTTTGTACGCTTTTTTCACTGACAATTCATGGGACAAGCCTTTCCACTTCGGGCCAAGTTGGCCCGAAGTCAGGCCCCGTTGCCGCTCTCCCCCTCTCCATTTCGATTCACTAATCCCTAAAAAATCGAAATGGAGGAATGCCCTATGGCTAAAATCAATCTGCGGGATTATTACCCGTTTTATAATTCAGACTTTTTCGTTGAGATACCAGATGAAATCAAGGACGCTTTGCTGGAAGCAGAGCGCTTAGAAAAGAATTATATTCGCCGCCGCTTCTATAACAAGGCCCACTATTCGCTGGACGCTGACGACGGAATCGAAAGGGATATTCTTTTCGTATCCCTTTCCCCCTGTGAGATTTACGAACGCAAAATCACAGCCGAACAGCTGCGATCTGCAATCGCTTCCCTACCGGACAAGCAGGGAAAACGGATTTACGCCCACTACATACTCGGAATGAGTAAATCCGATATTGCGAGGGCTGAAAACATTAACGAAAAAGCAATCAGAGAATCTATTGAAAGGGGATTAAAAAACATGGGAAAACTTTTGAAAAAAAACTAATTTACCCTCCGAATTTTCCTTTCAAATCACATGACTATTAGAAGGAGTTTTTTCTCCATCTATTGTTCTTTGACAACTGAATACCGATAACCTGGATACGTTCAATCAAAAGGGAGCCAAGCCATAGGGTACGCCAAGACCGCCCGTTGAAAGGGGGAAAGACTAAGCGGAGCGTGAGCGATTCCTACCTACTATGACAAGGCAGATATGGCAATCTGCCCGGCGATAATCTTTTGATTGATACAATGATACTTACGGTTTGAACGCTTCACAGCATTGACCGTCGCGCCATCAGCATGGGGCGGGGTGAAATTCCCATGAGGGCGGTGCCGCCGCCCGTCCGGGTTATCGTCTTTTATATATAGGGAGTACCGTACCGTTTCTTTCTGTCTAACGACAAGCCAACTTATAACGGCGTGGTATTCTCCACTGTGATAATAAATGGAAATGTGAACTTCGGGACAACTTGGCCCGAAGTGTGAGGAAAGATTAACAGCCATCACTTTTGATGATAAAGTGGTGGCTGTTTGTGTTTCCTCATAGGACAATCAGAGCATTTCATATACATGGAAAGGAGGGGGCGATTGTGATTGAAGAAACGTATTCCAATTTCAGAGTTGGCGAGCGTAGACATAGAAGCGGTGAACAAAGAGGATTTAGTTGATGTTAGCGGCTTCACCTTTGATACGACTGTGCCGCAGGAACAACGTGCGGCGAAAGTCATTGCGGCGGTTAAAAATCCCTATTGTTTTCGTGTGGGTGATATGGGCGTAAAATTGGAATTTCCAGAGAACGCTCCCCCATTACAAGATGTGTTTGCCGACTTCCTCAAACGCAAGAAAAGCGGCCTGTAAAGCCAGTTTACAGGCCGCGACAACATTGTTCGCATTACGCTGAAATGGTATAATATAAGTGTAATGTGATAGGAAGGAGGACACATGGCACGCACAAAAAACAGGGGCTTTGAGGAAAAAACAACCACTCCTCAAATAGTCCGCTGGAAACTTGGCGAATATATCCGTTTATCCAAAGAGGACATAAACCGTGGCAAGGATAAAGACGACAGCAACAGCGTTACCAATCAAAAGGCATTGCTTGATGATTATTACCAACAGCACATAGGCGAGTTTGAAAGCGTTCAGCCGCCTTATGTGGACGATGGGTACACCGGAACGGATACCAACCGGAACAGCTTTCAAAAACTGCTTTCCGACATATACGCCAAAAAGGTAAACTGTGTTATCGTCAAAGACCTTTCCCGCCTATCCCGTAACTACACGGACGCAGGGAGTTTGATTGAAAATCTGTTTGTACAGATGAATGTACGGTTTATCAGCTTGGCAGAGGGCATTGACAGCTACTTAAACCCGGACAGCATTTCCAACCTTATTGTGCCGATTACCAATGTTATCAACGACAATTTCTGTTATCAGACTTCAAAGAAAATACGGCAGGTTTTTGATATGAAGCGGCGCAATGGTGAGTTTATCGGCGGTTTCGCCGCCTACGGCTACATGAAGAACCCAAAGGACAAAAACGCCTTAATCGTTGATGAACAAGCCGCGGAGATAGTAAAAAACATTTATGAGTGGTTTTTGGACGGCATGAGTAAAAACGCCATAGTACGAAATCTCAATGACCGTGGCATTTTGTGTCCGTCCGAATACAAGAAAAGCAAAGGCTTAAACTATCAAAATCCAAGCGGTTCAGAAAGACCATTATGGGGCGCAAAGACTATTAGTGACATTTTGAAAAATCGTCTTTATATCGGTGATATGGTACAGGGCCGCCAGCGTGTGAAAAGCTACAAGATACATACGCAAGAACAGGTTCCCGAAAATGAATGGTACATTGTAGAGAATACCCATGAGCCAATCATAGAACGGCCTATCTTTGAAAAAGTGCAGGAATTGCTAAAGCGTGACACCCGCACCGCTCCGCAGAAAAAGAAGCTCTATCTGTTCAGCGGCTTTCTCCGTTGTGCTGATTGTGGCAAGGCTATGAGCCGCAGTCAGGTAAAAGGCACTGTGTACTATTTCTGCCGCACCTACAAAGACCAGTCAAAAACGGCGTGTACCAAACATTCCATTAAGCATAACCGACTGGAAGCGGCTGTCCTGTATGCCATTCAACAACAGGTATATCTTGCGGTACACTATGCCAACACTTTAGAATACATCAGCACCGCACCGCTTCAAAAAAGCCAGTCCATAAGGATTGAAGCCTTGATAGAAGCCAAAGAAAAAGAACGCTCCAAAATCATGCGTTACAAGCAATCCATTTATCAGGATTGGAAAGACGGAGAAATCACTCACAGCGATTACCGTCACATGAGCGAAGATTACGAACAGCAAATAGCCGCTTTAGGCGAAGTTTTGAAAAACCTCCATGCAGAGCGTGAGGAATTGCAAAACTGTATTACCGCCGAAAGTCCTTGCTTGGTGGTTTTTAAGAAGTTTGAAACTATCGACAAACTGACAAGAGAAGTTTTGGTTGAGCTTGTAGACCATATCAAGGTACATGAGAATGGCAACATCAGCGTAAAGTTTAAGGTTGCCGACCAGCTACGCCGAGTAATGGAATACATTGAAATCAATACCCAAGAACAAGCGGTTTAACAGGCCGCTAATAAAAAGGCAGTTTGTTTTCCTTATATTACCGGGTCAACTGGACCGACCGGTGTCTTTGTTCCGGGAGAACTGCTTTTTAATGTTATAGGCCCTACAGGGTCAGCTGGTGTCGGTTTTGGAGAAAATATCACTTTTGAATCATCTACTCTCGATATTACCGTAACTCCGGGCTCGGCAATCGTTAGGATTGAAGATCCCAATACCCCCGGTCCCACTGGGCCTACCGGACCCACTGGCGCTACGGGACCGACTGGTGCTACTGGATCTACTGGTGCTACTGGACCTACCGGTGCTGATGGGATAACTGGTCCTACGGGACCTATTGGCGCTACTGGACCGACCGGCGCTACCGGACCGACTGGTGCTGAGGGAGCTACTGGACCTACCGGCGTTACCGGACCGACTGGCGCTACCGGACCCACTGGTGCTACTGGACCTACCGGCGTTACCGGACCCACTGGTGCTGACGGGGCCACCGGACCCACTGGTGCTACCGGACCTACCGGACCTACTGGTGCCACCGGACCCACTGGCGCTACTGGACCTACTGGTGCTGACGGGGCCACCGGACCCACTGGTGCTACCGGACCTACCGGTGCTGATGGTGCTACGGGACCGACTGGCGCTACCGGTGCTACCGGACCTACTGGTGCTACCGGACCCACTGGCGCTACTGGACCTACTGGTGCTGACGGGGCCACCGGACCCACTGGTGCTACCGGACCTACCGGTGCTGATGGTGCTACGGGACCGACTGGCGCTACCGGTGCTACCGGACCCACTGGCGCTACTGGACCTACTGGTGCTACGGGACCGACGGGTGCTGACGGGGCCACCGGACCCACTGGTGCTACCGGACCTACCGGTGCTGATGGTGCTACGGGACCGACTGGCGCTACCGGTGCTACCGGACCCACTGGCGCTACTGGACCTACTGGTGCTACGGGACCGACGGGTGCTGACGGGGCCACCGGACCCACTGGTGCTACCGGACCTACCGGTGCTGATGGTGCTACGGGACCGACTGGCGCTACTGGACCTACTGGTGCTGACGGGGCCACCGGACCGACCGGGCCTACTGGTCCTGCCGTTACGAGCGACAGCATGTCAGCAGCCAACACGACTTCAGCTATTATTACCGTTGCGTTGGGCGGTACCGATGTACCCCTGCCGAACAATCAAAACCTGAACACGTTCACCGTGGACGGTACGAATACTGAATTTACCGTACCGGTTACGGGAGAATACCTGGTCAGCTATGCCGTTGCCACAACGATTTCGTTGGCGCTTTCCTCACGGGTATTACAAAACGCCACACCGATAGCGGCTTCTGTTGTTTCTCCTACCGTATCGGCAAGTAATCTTTCTACGTCATTTATTGTTCCACTGACTGCAGGAGATACGTTGACGCTACAGTTGTTCGGTCTGATCGGAGTGGCAACCCTTCTTGGGGGTGCAAGCACGTATTTGACAGTTGTGCGACTGATATAATCTTCCCTTTCAGGGCAGAAAAACGAGGAACCACCTTTTAGGAGGTGGTTCCATTACATACCTGCACATTGCCCGACTCAAAAGCTTCTTTCCCTTTCTATCAGCTCACAATACCTATCCTTCACGAATCGCCTCCTATTCTCACTGACCGGAAGCTTCCTGCCATCCCTTATTTTAACGCAGGCCTTCAGCAGGCTCTTTATATACATGGCATTCACGAGGAAGGATTGATGCGTGCGAATAAATTGGAATTGAGAATCCTTAAGTTCCTGCTCTATCTCGTTCATCTTCCCGAAAAAGCACTCTCTTCTGCCCTCTCCGGTATGAATAAAAATTTTTCTTCCCTGACTCTCAAAATATATGATGTACTCTAACGATATATTATGTACTTCCTTTTTGAAACAATAAGTGAAGCAGGATGCACGTTCATAGGTTTTTAAATAGGCGTCTAAAAAGTAGCGTTCGAACAGCTCCTTATCTATCGGCTTATCCATAAACCGGAAGGTATCTACTTCGAACAGCCTTCTTATATATTTATCGTGACGGGAAACACAGATGATTAATGTATGCTTATTCATCGACCTGATTTCTCTCGCCGTATTAATATCGTTTTCATCCTCTATATTTAAATAAATTAAATCGAACTTTTCTTCCGAATAAATGCTGTCCGTAAGCTTCTTTCCATCGAAAAATACATCGATATCCACAGAAACGTTATTTTCTTTCGCAATTTTGAGCAATAGACTTTCCATCTCCGATGTGAGGATTATTTCTTCATCACATACCGCTATCCTCATCATTTGTAGGTCCCCTCTCACAAATCTCCTGAAATGTGTGCGGTGCTATATCTTAACTAAAAGTCTTTCCATATATTCAAATATTCTCTTAAAAAGCTGGTCTCTCTGCTCCCTCGTGCTGTTAGCCATAAAAACATCCAAGTCGAAGCTGTCCTCCATTTCACCGATAATCAAATAGGTAGGATCGATGTTCAGCTTGTTATGAAGGATCTTCACCTTATACATAGGAAGCTCAGTGGCCCCCGTCTCATATCGTTTATAATGGCCTTCTGCCACACACAATATATCCGCAAACTCGTCCCTGGTATAACCGAGGTTTTCCCGGATCTCACGCAAGCGCTCACCTATTTGAATATTCAATTCTTTTTCACTAACTGTCTTTTTAGCACCCATATCACACCTCTTTATAAAGAAGCATATCAATTTCCGGTCATTTTCCATAGCACATAATAGGCACTTATTTTAAACATCTTATATATTACTATTTCCAATTTTCATATATCCACACATTTTATACATTTAGTATGGCTGCATACAGAACAAAAGTGTGCTTCACACATTCTAGTAGTCAAGTACTCTGGCTGCACAGCTTTTGTTCCGCGCGCGTTGCTGCGCATCTATTGGTTCTGTAATAGGAGTCTGTAATAGGAATCCTATTACAGAAAAAAGAGGGCGTCCTCGGTCTCATAGACCTTTGGGACGCCCTCTTCAATCATATAGCGTTCTTATCTCTTATTTTAACTTCCAAATATCTCTGTTGTACTCATTAATCGTCCTGTCGGATGAGAAGAATCCCGCCTTTGCAATATTTGCAAGCATCATCTTCTTCCACTTCTGCCTATTTTCATAGTCCCCGAACATTCTATCCTTCGTCTCGATATATTCCTCCAGATCAAGAAGAGTCATAAACCAATCCTTGTTCAGAAGCTCGTTATAAAGTCTCTTCAGGTTCTCCTTATTTCCTCTTGCAAGAGCCTGCTTGCCCACGATGAAGTCCACGGCCTCTTTGATGACCGGACTCTTTTTATAATAATCCTTGGATACATAATCTGCCTTCGCATAGTGCTCGATTACGGCTTCCGACTTCTCACCGAATACGTATATGTTCTCATCGCCTACCAGTTCATTGATTTCTACATTTGCACCGTCCGAGGTACCGATAGTAACTGCGCCGTTCAACATAAATTTCATATTTCCGGTACCTGAGGCTTCCTTGGAAGCGAGGGATATCTGCTCGGATACGTCACATGCAGGAATCAGTTTCTCCGCATAGCTTACATTATAGTTTTCCACCATGAGGAGCGTCATGTATGGACTTACCTCCGGATCATTATTGATGATATCCTGAAGCACTAAAAGCAAATGGATAATATCCTGCGCTATGATATATGCCGGTGCAGCTTTCGCACCGAAAATGAAGGTGAGCGGTGTAGATGGCTTCTTGCCTCCTTTGATTTCCAGATATTTATGGATGATATAAAGTGCATTCATCTGCTGACGCTTATACTCGTGAAGTCTCTTTATCTGGATATCAAAAATAGAATCCGGATTGAGTTCTACTCCTTCCGCCACCTTTACATATGCGGCAAGCTCTTTTTTCCTATTCATCTTGATTTCAGCAAGTCTATCTAACACCTCTTGATCATCACTATAGCCAAGAAGCTTCTCAAGCTCGTTCGCATCCTTCTTATAGCCGTCGCCTATCACTTGGGAAAGATATCCGGCCAGTTCTCTGTTACAGGATAAAAGCCATCTTCTGAAGGTGATTCCGTTTGTCTTATTATTGAATTTTTCAGGATAAATCTTATAGAAATCATTGAGCTCCGTATCCTTTAAAATCTCCGTATGGATAGCGGCAACGCCGTTTACGGAAAAGCCGTAGTGGATGTCGATATGTGCCATATGCACCCTTCCATCCTTGTCAATGATCTGAACCTCGGGGTTTTTGTATTTCGCTTTTACCCGCTTATCCAGCTCTTTGATGATCGGAACCAATTGGGGAACTACCTTTTCCAAATATTTCAGCGGCCATTTTTCCAGCGCTTCCGCAAGAATCGTATGATTCGTATAAGCGCATGTCTTGCTTACTACCTCTATCGCTTCGTCCATGGTAAATGCCTTCTCGTTTACCAAAATACGAATCAGTTCCGGGATTACCATCGTCGGATGCGTATCGTTAATCTGGATTACCGCATGATTATACAGCTTACGAAGGTCATATTTCTTCTCCTTCATCTCACGCAGGATGAGCTGAGCTGCGTTACATACCATGAAATACTGCTGATAGATACGAAGCAGGTTACCTGCTTCATCGGAATCATCGGGATATAAGAACAGCGTCAGATTCTTCTCGATTGCGTCCTTGTCAAAATCGATGCCTTCCTTTACGATGCTCTCATCCAGGGACTCGATGTCGAACAGACGGAGCTTGTTCACGTCGTTGCCATAACCGACTACGTCGATATCATACAATCTCGAAGTCACCTTTCTCTTGCCAAAATACACGTCAAAGGTAACGTCCGTCTTCGTCAGCCATGAGCGCTCCTCTATCCAGTCATTCTTCTCAGCGGTCTGCAATTTGTTCTTGAAAACCTGCTTGAACAGACCGTAGTGATAATTGAGGCCGATGCCTTCTCCGGGCAGTCCGAGGGTGGCGATGGAATCGAGGAAGCACGCTGCAAGCCTGCCCAGTCCGCCGTTGCCGAGGGACGGTTCCGGCTCGATTTCCTCCATCCTCGCGATATCCTTTCCTTTCGACTTCAAAATAGAAGCAAGTTCATCATAAACACCCAGATTGATCAGGTTGTTGGACAATAGCTTTCCGATTAAAAATTCCGCGGAAATATAATAAATTTTCTTTTCTCCTGAAATCTGTCCTGATACTGCCATCAGTCTCTTGACAAGCTCTAGCAGGCAGAAATATACCTCGTGGTCAGTCAGTACCTCCACGTTCTTCTGAAACATCTCATTTGCCAGCTCTTCGAGCTGATGCTCCAGGTTGGACAATAACACATCTCTTTTCATATTGGTTTGCTGCAACATACTCTCTCCTCCTGTATCAGCGAAACATTTTCTCTATCTTTTCTTCTCTTACTAAGTAAGTTAACATAGGAAAACGTTTTCTGCAACTGTCATTTTTTACATTTTTTTCTTATAATTTTGTGTAATCTTAACAGATAATATCCATATACTTCATTCTTGCGATGGTATAACCGAGTATTTTTTCCCGTCCCTCTCCTCCGTTCATCAGATAATGGAGTTCCTCCACTGCGGCTGCAGACACTCCCGCAAAGTTCTGACTGATCGTGTTCATCTGTTTTCCGGCATAACCCATGAGCGTGATGCCGTCAAAGCCGCATACCGGACGGAAAATATCCATTTCCATAAGTGCCCGCATTGCACCGATTGCCATCAGATCCGAAGCGCACACTATCACATCCCTGTTCCTGGCAAACCGGAAGGTGATGTTTCTCGCCTGCAATTCCGAGAATTCCCCATGCTTGATCAGAAGATTCAGATCCATATCCTGAGCAAGGCGTTTGATCCCCTTTAAACGCTGCTCTGTCACATAACCATTTTTCTTTCCGGCAATATAAAGGATTTTTTTTGATTTATTTTCCACGATTGTCTTTTGGGCTACGTCATACTGAGCCTGCTCCTGATTCACCCATACGGTAGAAGTATTCGAATTGTAAAGAGGCGCGTCCACCAGCACCACCTTGAATTCTTGTGCCGCAATCAGCTTCTGAAGCACCTTGTCCTCCTTGGACATTCCGTAAATGATGATTCCATGGATACTTTGTGCGTTCAAATATCTCGTTATCTCCTCCACGCTCTTATTTTCGAACATGGAAAAAAAGAAAGTAATAACGTCCAGCCCCATTTCCATCGCTTTATTGATGGCACCGGAAATATACTGCATGACAATCTCGTCGATTGCCTGCGTCTTCGTATTCAGGTTGAGCAGTAATGCCACCCTGCCGGATTGCTTGGAAGAAAGAGCCGCGGCAACAGAATTGGGAACAAAATTAAGCTCCTCTACCGCTTGATTTACCTTCCGCTTCGTCTCCTCACTGACGTTCGGATAGTGATTGAGTACCTTGGAAACTGTGGATATGGCCACACCCGCATGCTTGGCAACGTCTTTAATCGATACCATAATCTACCTCTGCTTATAGTAATAAAAATAGTTGATTACAAACTAAATAATTATTAATAATTTATACATTACCTATCGGAGCACTGAACATCTTATTCTCTGCTCCCCTTTGTAACTATGCTTTCCGATTCGGAAAGCGTTTTCTATAATTCTATAATAAAAGAGTGATATTGTCTATCACTCTTTTCAAACTGTAATATATTATAATTTTCGGCAGGTAATTGCGAAACAAGTCTGCAATTACCCAAGTATCTTTATGATATCAAAAAAATACAGTGACCGTATCCTGCTAAGCGATCAGATACTCCATCCAAGGCTTTCCTGCTGAATCGAATACAGCTTGTTATATAATCCTTCCTTACCCAGCAATTCCTGATGTGTCCCCTGCTCAACTACTTCACCCTCGTTCATGACGATAATCTTATCCGCATCCACAATGGTACGCAGACGATGCGCTATTACAATTACCGTTTTATTTTCGATTAATTTGCTGATCGCCTGTTGAATGTAAGATTCGCTTTCCGGGTCCAGGGAAGCCGTCGCTTCGTCCAGCAAGACGATAGGGGCGTCTTTCAACAATGCTCTTGCAATGGATAGACGCTGACGTTCTCCTCCGGATAACGTACTTCCGTTTTCACCGAGCAGCGTATCATATCCGTCCGGCAGCTTATCTGCAAATTCATCGCAGCGCGCTGCCTTAGCCGCTGCAATCACCTGTTCTCTGGTCGCATTCATATTGCCGATGCGGATATTGTTGTAAATCGTATCGTTAAACAGTACTACATCCTGGAAAACAATAGACATATAAGCCATCAGGTGCTCGGGATCCAAGGTTTTCACATTGACACCGCCGATCGTAATACTCCCGCCGTCCACATCCCAGAACCTTGCGATCAGCCGGGATAAGGTACTTTTTCCGCTGCCTGAAGGTCCTACGAGAGCAGTGATTCCTCCTGACTGGATCGATACGCTTACGTCCTTTATCGTCTCCCCTCCGCCTGCATTATAACTGAAGTTCACGTTTTTAAAGTCGATATCAAACTCCTTGAGCGGCGTCTCTGCGCCCTCCATAGGCGAGATATTCATCAGTGCACGCATTCTCTTTATGGCGATCTGATGATACAGGAGTTCGGGCAATAAGGTAAGCTCCGTTTGGATCGGTCCGTATATACGGGTAACGATCAAAAGGCACATCAGCAAAGGAATCAATTCAATCTGCCTGCCTGTCAGCAAAGTAATGCCGACAAATACAGTAAGCCCCACACCTGCCTGCAGCACCACCTGTGCTCCGGTAATAAAGATTCCGGTACCGAATTCAAACTTTATCGCCAGATTGCGCATGGTACGCAAGGCTTTTTCTAAAGTTCCAAACCGTTCACCGTCCATATTACAGGCCTTGATCACCTTCAGCCCTTCAATGTACTCCTGCACCTGTTCCGAAGCGGCAAGCTTTGCATCCGCATGCCTTTTCCCCAGCTTTCTCTGCACGCCTCTGCTGCCAAGGATAATTAAAAACGCTATCGGCACAGAAATAAAGATGGCTATGCCCATGCGCCAGTCAAAAAATCCAATCATAATGCAGATAACGGTAATCGTTATGGCATTTGAAAACAACTGAGGATAAATATGGCTCAACACGTGCTCCGTAGTTGCCACGTCACCCATAAGGTTTGTTGTCAGCTCCGAAATGTCCTTCGAATTGAATACGCTCATCGGAAGCTTCCGGATATGCTCCGCCATGGAAGTACGAGCATTTTCACTCTCCATATAAGATACGATATAAGTTTTTTTGTAATCATTTTTACTGCAAAGAAATACAATAAAAGCCGCTGCAATTCCAAATGCAAAAAGAATCCACAGCCTGTTCCAGGAAATCTCATCTCCTGTAAATGGTTTGATCAATTCCATAATGACCTCCAGCATCACGATCGTGGGAAGCATCATAGAAAAATTAGTAAATGTGCAGGCTGCGATTGCCTTTTTCAAGTCCTTATAACCTTTGTCCGTCAGCATCAGTGCATCCTGCAGGCGCGGAAGCTTTTTCTTATCAGGCATTTACGGTTCCCCCTTTCCCTTTCATTGTCCAGCTGGCTGTTTCATTATAGGTCTGCCACATCAGAGAATACTTTCCTCTTAGAGCCAGCAGTTCTTCATGGGTCCCCTCCTCCAGCACTTTTCCTGAGTCCATTACCACGATTTTATTGGCACTGCGGATGGTGGATAATCGGTGTGCAATAATTACCACAGTCTTATTATTCATCAGTTTTTCAAAAGCCTTCTGAATCAGATGTTCATTCTCGGGATCGGCAAATGCGGTAGCCTCATCCAACACGATCACCGGTGCATCTTTCACAATGGCTCGGGCTATTGCTACCCTTTGCTTTTCTCCGCCGCTTAAGTTCACCCCCTTCGTTCCAATCACGGTATCATAACCTTTGGGCAGCTTTAAAATAAATTCATGGCATTGGGCCGCCCTGGCAGCCTCTACAATCTGCTCATCGCTGGCCGTGGGATTACCCAGGCGTATATTATCCCTGATGCTCTGCTTAAACAGAAATACATCCTGGAATACAAAGCTTACCTGCTCCATCAAATAAGAGGTGTTCATTTCCCGCACATCTACTCCGCCAAGAAGGAGAGCTCCGTCCGTCACATCAAAAAAGCGGGGAATGAGATGCGCAACCGTGCTCTTGCCGCCGCCGGACGCTCCGACGATAGCAGTAACCTCACCTTGCCTTGCAATAAATGACACTCCGTTAAGCGCTTTCGTTTCCTTAGACTTGTCATAAGAAAAGGATACATTCTGAAACTCCACATCATAACTGTCAACGCCTCTTGCTATTGCCGGCTGGGACATCACGGGCTCTGCCAGCAGAGCGTCCATAGCTTCCACTCCATTCAAGATACGTATACTGTTGGAGTTAACATACATTACTTTCATCAGAATACCCGCTATGGCCGGTACAAAAATCAAGTAGAAAATCATCGTTGCAGCAAATCCGGTATAATCTGATGTATTCATTCCAATCAATATACCCACCGGAAGAATAAAAAGATAAATATTATTAATAAGCGTCGTAAAACCAGAGAAGGAATTCTCCCAGCTTAAGGTGTAAGGTATTACCATACTGGTATATTCCTTAATGGTATCGTGCAGGCGACGGAAGGAATATACCGTCTGTTTAAAGGCCTTTACCACAGCGATACCTCTTATATACTCTACAGAGGCATTATTCATGTTTTCCAGAGATTTCTGATACTGGCTCATCATCTTCTTAGCGCCCTCATTGCCATACATCGATGCCTGCAGTACAAAAGAAAGAATCACTCCTGCCATAGCTGCCAACCCGAAACGCCAGTCCACTGCCAGTAATATTACCACCATTACTACCGGAGCCACGAACGCCGCAACGATATCCGGAAGCTGGTGCGCGATGAATTCCTCAATCTTTTCAATATTCTCATCCATGATCTTTCTTAATTTTCCGCTTCCCACGAGGATGTGAAATCCTAAAGGTACTTTCGCAAGATGAGTGGCGAAGTTTACTTTAAGCTCATACAAGGTGCCAAACGCAGCCAAATGAGAGCAGGATAAGGCTCCGAAGTAAAAGAGGATATTAAGTACTACTCCTCCGAAAGCCATCCCTCCATAGCGGAGAGATGCAGCGGCATCCAGAGAATCTACCCTGGGCCAAACGCTTAGGATTTCCCTTACCATCAGGTAAATAGCGATATAAGGAATAAAGCTCGCGATCGAAGCCAGAGAGGATAGAACAACAGAACCGAGCATTAAAGGTTTCTTCGTGGCTGCCAGCTCAAGAAGACGTGCCATGCCGGTCTTAGAATTATTTTTCTGTTTCATAATTGCTCCCATCTGCCCGCTTTGGCGGGCGTACAAATCAAGCCTTCTATAAAAAAGTCTTTTACTTTGTTTACTCCTGCTTCATCCAAAGGATAATAGTCGCAGACCGTTCCTCCGGATATATGCAGTACTGCCGTACAGCATTCTAAGATAAACTCTATATCATGTGTAATAATCGCCGAAAGAAAAGCAGACTTTGCTGCTTTGCGAATGAGTCTGCAGGTCGAGCGCATGCTTATGAAATCAAGGCCGCTGGTAGGTTCGTCATAGATGAGAAACTGCTTGCCGGTACACATGGCGCCGGCAATGGCAACGCGCTGCTTTTGTCCTCCGCTTAACGCCAACGGATGACTGTCTTCCCGATTCTCCAGTTCTAATTCAGCCAAAACAGCCTTGGCTTCTTCCGCATCCTTGTCTTTAGCCCCTAAGGTCACCTCATCCAGCACACTTTCCGTGAACAACTGGTGGTTTACATCCTGCATGACCATATAGCTGTTTTTCAGCCGTTCCATTGCCCTGATAGGTTTACCGCTAATGTCAAATCTTCCCCTATGCTTTATTATCCCGCACAGGCAACCGGCAAACGTAGACTTGCCCGCACCGTTCGGCCCGATAATGGCCAGAATTTCACCTTTATGGAGGCAAAGTTCCGGAACCTCCAGCACAGGCTTGCCGTTGTATTTGCATACCAATGAACAGATTGATAATCTTTCACCAGTCAGCCGCTCTATTCCATCTTCGTGCTTCTTAATATTTTTAATATTAAGACAACGGAGCCCTTTCTCCGCAAGCTCCCGTTCTTTCATCGACCACATCTCCTCCGCCCGGAAGGTATATGTAATGCGGCCGTTTTCCATATAGATAAAACGATCGGCCAGCCCGGCCAGGTAATGTAACCGATGCTCCGATATTACAATGGTTTTCCCCTCTTCCTTCAATTTCTGCAGCACCTGCCGCAACTTTTCCACCGAAGGCGCATCCAAGTTGGAGGACGGCTCATCCAGAACAAATATATCGGGATGCACCGCATAAACCGATGCACAGGCGATACGCTGTTTTTCTCCTCCCGACAGCTCGAATATACTTCGCTTCCTGAGATGAGCCAGTTCAAACTTGGCAGTGGCATCTTCAACCCGCTTCCATATTTCATCTACGGCAATCCCAATGTTCTCGCAGCCAAAAGCAAGTTCCCCCGTCGTGTCTACATTAAAAAACTGGCTTCGCGGATTCTGAAAAACCGAACCCACTTTCCGCGCTGTTTTAGCCAACGGCTCCTTTGTGACTTCATAATCGTTAATATGTACGGTTCCCGTCAACTGACCTTCATAGAAATGAGGAATCAATCCGTTGATGATCCGGGTGAGTGTCGTCTTTCCGCATCCGCTTTTTCCGCATAGCACCACAAACTCCCCAGTACGGATCGTCAAGCTGATATCGCGAATCCCATTATCGGCTTTTGCGTCCTCTCCGTAAAAAAAGCTTACTTTATCAATCTTAATCATAGCCTACCTCACTACTGTTTCTGCAACGAGAACGACCGCACCAAGAATAACAATATAGTCGGCCAATCCTAGCTTTACCTGCGTAATACAGCTCCTCCTGATATCGGAGTCCAGCCCTCTGGAAAGGGAGGCGGCAGCTAACTCACCGGAAATAGTTGCCGTGGACATCAAGAGGGGTACCATGACATATTCCAATGTTTCCATCGGCCGTGTGAGCATGTTGAGCGCGGACACGCCAATCCCCCGAAAACGCATGGCATTGCTGATGGAACACCACTCCTCCTTTACCGTAGGGATAAATCGAAACATGACTGAAAAAGGAATGATCAGCTTCTCAGAGACATGAATCTTCTGAAAAGCTGCAATAAACTCGCTCACGGTAGTTGTTCTTATCAACAGAGTGCTGGAAAGGCAGATAGGTATCAGCAGCCGCGGAATGCGTACCAGGGTTAAAACGGCCGCACCTAAAGCCCCGGACAGATGAGGCGCCACAAAGATGTCCACCAGCATCATAATTGCAAATACGCTGCCAAAACGCAGAAACGTACGGTACTGATGTTCAAAAATAGTTAAGATACTTAAAACGGAGAAAATGATAATCTCCGTTTCCCTGCTGATATTTGCGAATATGACTCCTCCCACCGTAAATAAAAGCAAGAACTTCGTCCGCGGGTCCAGATGTATGCTATGTCTTTGAAAAACAATAGCCGTTTCCATCAAACCACCCCTGCCTTCTCAAAATGCTTCTTAAGCAACTTATTTCCAAGCAATCCGCCTATCAGTCCGCCGATCAAAGCAAGCCCCAGCAAAACAAAAATAAACCAGCTCGGCGTCAATGCATCCAGCTTATTCACATAATCCTGATTATAATAATTCAAACATGCCTGCAAAAATGCTTCTTTCGCAAATACAAGAAGCCAGAACGGCCCCATTCCCGTACAGGCAAACACCATATAACTGATAATATAAAGCTTTCGCGACCGATATTTTCCCGCATAAGCTATAAGCTCAGCAATAAGACCGCATAAAAGAGACCAAACACCGGCCAGCCATACGCCACCCATTGATGTAACCAAACCTACCGCAACAGCCAATATGAAAATAGCACCTCGCTTTGGTACTTTCGTTACGTACAGCATATAGATAGAACCCAGAACCACACCCAGGATCAGCGGTGCCATTAAATAAAGCACCGGAATAAAACCTGTTAACCCTACTGTTATAAAGAGAACAACCACGTACAATGCCGCAAAGGCCCCGGCAACAATTAAGTCTTTTGATTTGAGTTTTGTTTTTTCAGACATTTTAAGCCTCCTTTTTTAGCTTTGTTCTAACCAGCCATTTGGTTAGTTTTGACTAACTCAGGAAACTATATCATCCCTACCAACTTCTGTCAATATTGTGTTTGTGTATTGATAAAATTTATTATTTTCATTCCGGCTTTCGCTTTTTAATGTAAACAGCCGAAACAAATACGATGAAGGTTCTTGCCATGTATCATTTCAGAAAAATTGAGTTAGGCTGGACAGCCTAACTCCAATTTGTCTACATTCTATTCTAATTCATGAATACTTGTATTTGCTTCACTTCCCCGTCTCTTACCGACAGAGCATCTGTGCCCGATACAATACCATTTTGATATTCCTCCACACTGCCGTCCTGATGCTGAATTCTTACTTTAATCCCATACTCTCCGGGAATATAATCCTTTTTCTCCGCCAAATGGAATACCACCGGAATTTTTCCTAAAAATACCGCTTGTATTTTCTTCTCTTCTCCGATTAGATATGCGGGAAACAGCGGCATTATCCGCAGCTTCAACTCACCCATTTCCATAGAAAAAGGCTGAGGGCCGAACATCATAATCTGCCACATATGGATGAATTCCGCCGTAGAACCGCTAAGCCTTGCCACAAAACCTTTTCCGTGCAGCTTCTCATTGTGATTCGCACTGCTGGCGATAAAGGAGGAGTTTTCCAGCGGACTTCTGCCATACACGTCCGCATCTAAAAAGGGGACTGCTGCATTTTCGAAATCCTCTATGAATTCTCCATACATTTCTGATTTTAAAAGTTCCAGTAAATACTTGTATTCCATATGAAGCCAAATAGATTCATTTTCCAGCCAACCGGGGGTAAATGCTTTGGAACGGCCTACCTCGAAGCTCACCTCGCTCAGTGACTCGTTTACCTTGTACATCCGGAGCTTTTCATCGTACATTCCGCTGTTTTTCACTTTCCGGTACAGCTTTTCTTTTTCTTCCTTAAATGCATTCAGCTTCAGGAAACGGACAGGTCCTTCTAAGAAGTATGGCATCTGTCCCAAACGCACTGCCCTAACATCAATGCCGCTTCCGGTCTTCTCATAATCCGTCACTTCATATGTAAAATATGCCGGACTCATCCCATCCCCATACGCGAGTGCTCTCTCAATACCTGATGAAACAAGAGTGCGGAACCGTTTTAAAATGTATACTGCTTCCTTTGCAGGGATTTCCACGGTTTTCCCGCTCACCCCGAACAAAGTCCTTTCGCGGTATTCTTCCTTTACATCATTGAGGGCTTTCCATGTTTCCATTCCTCTCCATGCGACATCTCCTGCTGCCGGTACACCGCCCTTTTGTGTAAACCTGCCCGTTTCACTTATCAGTACGGCATTTCCCTCCGGCACAGACTTGCCCGATTGCATTTCCAGTACATTATTCAACCCTGTCATCAAGTCAACGATTTCTTCCGCACATACCACTGTTCTTTTGTGTTTTTCCAGCTCTTCGATAACAAAGTCCAGCATTCTGCAAAGCTCGTAAGTTTCGCACATAGAAGAGCCCAGAAGTCCCGGCATCCCGTTAAGTGCATCGTACCATCCCGGCTTGCCGCCCTCCATCTCAATTCCCATTCCATATGGATCCAGCGTCGCAACCTTTACCGCACACAAAAGCAGCAGCTTCTCCATTAACGTCGTATAATAGGTATCTCCCTTTCCATATCCGGTGCGGACTATCTGCCGGTTCACTTCTTTTTTTACCTCGTGATTCAAGGTATGATACTGTCTGATTCCTTTTTCCGTTTCTTCATAGCGAAGCCGTCTCGGATTCACCGCTGCCTGGGATTCATAATAGGTAAAAGAAGCATCGTCGAACAGCAGAGACTCCTCTTTATCCGGATATACTGACAGATATGTTTCCACCAAATCTAAGTTATAGGTCCAATGATCCGTCCAATAGCCCTCTCCGAAGGATGCGTTAACGGCACTGTCAGCCTCATCCATTACTGCACCGGTAAACTCTTCCAAAGCAGTACTTTCTCTTTTCCCTTCCACCGTCTTCAGAATCTTATACTTCTTGACAAATCTTGCCAGACTTCCCGGGGTAAAGGGCTTGGATAACTCCTCTTTTGTTTGACTCAACAAGTCATCTTTAATGAAAACTGAGAGTTTATCCACTTTTTCTTCTTTTATCGTATATACCGCCCTCTGCACCAAAAGAGGATTGTATCCGTCCGTTTGAATGAGATTATAGAACGTCTTAATATTCATGTCCCCCACATAGGGCGTAAACAGCACGTCGCATCTTCTGTTCTGATTTACATCTCTGAAATTGGCGTTTCCTTGCGAATAAAATTCAGGCGACATCTGGAAAAAATTATAATCCCTCTCTATGTCCCCGTGCTTCCTTGAGTAAAGATAGAATATCTTCTCTCTTCCCAGCTTCACCGGATAACCTCCCCGAAGGAGATTATCCAGATAAGTCTGCTTGCAATACGCATCGAATACCGGATTCCCCGTTTCCGTATGGATTACTCCGCACAATTCCTCCGTCAATCGGATAGCGTCCGCCCTCTTTGCTTCAAAATACTCACTTCCGACACACTTGTCAGAAAACTCTCTCAATACCTCCTTGCTTTCCACCATGCCAATTACCTCATATATGGTGACACTTTCTCCTGCTTCCAGTTCCTTTTCTATTGCAAAAAAACTACATGGTACATTGTTTTCAGTAATTTGTCCGCATTCCAACAGTTCTGTCAGATTCATTTCCTCCAGACCGACTGCATTGGTCAATGAGGTGTCATAAGAAAACACCACCTCCGGATCCACAATAACCGGAAGCCTCTCTCCGTTCTCCGCTACTGCAAAACTGTAATTCCCTTCTTTAATCTCCTGCACGGCAATACTATCCGCAATACTGGCGCGGACCCTGAAATACGGCAGCCTGCTCTGCGTATCCTCCACCTGCATCCAGGCCTTAGCCGTCTGTCCTATCTCCTTCATATGAGTGAGAGAAACCCCATAAGGTATAAGTGCCGGCATGCCGTCCAGGACCTGAAGCTGCATCCTTTTACCGCTCACATTCTTAAACGTAACCTCTCTCACAAGCCCACCGATATTTTCCTCAGGCAGCGTATAATAAAGAACATTCGTCTGAAGTCCCTCTGCACTATCCACTTCTTCTATCTCGAATTCATTCATCCCAATATACATCGCCGTCTTCTTCCCCTCATCCGAAAACGGCTCCATATACCTGCCATCCTTTTTTACAAACGTTCGAAATCCTTGCCTCTTCGTCATCTGATAGGCTTGATATGCCGGATAAAACTCCATAATGGAATGATCCTTATCCCCACTCCCAAAACTGCTGATCCCCTGCCCCCTATTCACATAAAAAGTCCAAACCGGAATCCCCAGCCTTCCGCTAATCCCCGGCAAAAAACTGGAAAAAACCGTCTTCTTCCCAAAATCCTCTATCACATACCTACCCATCTTATCAAACATCTTTCCCACTCCTTCCTTAATCAAATATCTCTTTCCGTATGAACTACTTACCTACTCCCCACCTTGTTACCACACATCCCCCGCTCAGCCACCGCCCCATCTACCACGGCCAAAATTTTCGTGCAATTTTATCTTACCGTAACCAAGGCTTTCTTCGGCAGTTTGGATTCAATTCCGTTTAGCACGCGGCCTGCATTTTCTTAAGGAAACCCTCAAAAACCCAGGGCAAACGCCGCACGGATGCGGCGTTTAGGCAGCACAGCACAAGGATGTGCTTTGCTGCCGCCCCGACCGCCACCACCACCTAACCCGTTTCCTTTAGAAAATGCAGGCCGCGCGCGCAGGAAGCGAAGCCAAAGCTGCCGAAGAAAGCCGGCCTCCCTCCACACCCCAAAATTCCTCAAAATTCCTCAAAATCTACCTCAAAACCACCACAATATCATTCTCCCTACGCACCTTACAAGAAACGAAATACTCCTTCCCAATCAAAGCCCCTTTTCCTGCCACAAGCTGCCCATTCATAATAACTTCCTTCACTTCATACTCCCCATACGATTTCATAAGCGGATTCAAATACTTTACATGCAGTTTCCGCCCCGCAAACTCTAAGTGCACCGCTGCCTCATGATTCTTATCGAACTGCTCCGCCATAAGCTTCGGCTCCAGCTTCAGGCTGCCATACTCCCCTTTTACTCCATACATCTCAGTGAGCACCGTCATCAGCAGCCAGCTCGCTGCCCCCGTAAGGTAATGGTAAACTCCCCTTCCTTTCGGGTCTATATATTCAGGAATTCCCGGGTATATCTTACTCTTCGTCACATCACTCGCATGGCTGTATAGACTTTTTACCACCTTATAACCATCCTTTACAAACCCGCGCTTATATAGAGCGTTGGCATACATCGTCGTCATATGGCTGAATACCGCGCCGTTTTCCTTCTGCCCATAGGCAAAGCCGAACATTCTTCCCATATCGGCCTTGATTTCTTCGAAATTCGTATTCAAGCGATAGCCGCCTACCTCCGGCGCGTAAAGATATTCATCCGCAGACTTTACGATCTCCTCTACCTGCTTCTCCTGCGCAGTCCCCGACATAATGGCAAATACCTGCCCGGTCAGCATCATGCGGACTCCCTTTTCAAAATCACCCTCTACCCTTTTTCCGCTGTTATCGTAATAGCTATTGTACCAGGAAAGCCCCGCACCATTTTTGATCCATTCCGTCTTTCTGATATGCTCCTTCAGCCAAGCGGCTTTTTTCCTTAGATTCTCCGCCAGCTTTTCCGTATCTATTTCAAATCTCTCACCGCTTACCGTATGCCCGCAGACGTTACAATAGCGCTTTAACAGCTCCTTCTTCTCCTCTATACTCTCATAAAGCCCTTCCCCTTCACAAAGAAGCAGCTCCATTTCCTTCAAAAGAGTGACAGTCTGCACCTTTCCTTTCTTTTTCATACGAAGTAAAAGGTCCGCGATTTCCTCTATATTTCCCGCATAAGCTGCTGTAAATGCTACACTCTCCCCCCGCTCCGGCGCCATGTCCAGCGCATCGTTCCAGTCAGCACCCCGGAGTCGCATATGGTTGTGCTCCCCCACATCATAAAATGCGGTAAGGTGCTGCAACAATACGTGCTCAAGAATCGTTCCTCTGTAAGCATCGCCCCCTGCCGTTTTTTGAATGCAGCCCTGCTCCGGCACCCAGTTCTCATCACTGCCTTCCCCCCGGAAGCCTTGGGCATCCTTGAAATATCCTGCTTCCTCCAACATGAAATCCAAATCACCACTTTGCTTGATATACAAATGAGAAGTCATAAAGGGCCACATGCCATGATCCATCCATACTCTGGCAATTCCGTTTCTATCCGCAATGAACTCGCCCTGCTCCTTTCCGATAATCGTAGCGTTGGTTCCGTCCATGCGCACGCCCCCGAAATTAGACAGAAGCATTTCCCTGACACCGGAAGGGTTCATCATAAGGAGTGCCAGACAATCCTGCCACAAATCCCTCCAACCTCTTCCACCTTTTCCATAGTCATGATGGGGCAGGAAGGAACAGCCATAAATGCGTCTCAGTATCGGCTGGAAGTTCACCCAATACATCCATCTGTCGAACCTGTCGTCTCCTGATTCATAAGAGATGTTTACCTTTCCGTTCCAATATTCCTTTGTCTCTTTCAGCCTCTTCAAAAAGACCTCTTCTGTCAAGTAGGTGTCTGCCGCCTTCGAAAGGACATCCATGTCTTCTCCATAACCAAGAGCTACCACGTAGGAAATCCTCTCACCCGGATTTATCGTGAATTCTTCGAATACAATTCCGCCCATAGCTTCGAAGCCATCCACTTGTATACCCGCAGGTACCATATCTATCTTCTCCCCATGCAACGCACCGGGATTCTCGAAATCTCCGCCTTCGCCGATGAAATCCTCAGCTACCGGAATAAAACCGATGGGAAGTCTGCCGTTTCCCCTTCCAAACACGCCGTATACCACCGCATTCTTTCTATGGCCTCGTTCATCAAAAGTCAGCGTAGGATTCACCACAACGCCGTTTTCTGCTGTTATGATCCGGTGGAGCATGCTCGTAACGTTCCTATGATCCCTTATATTGTCCGCACTGCGCGCATATATAGGAATTGCCGCTACGGGTGTGGCCGTTATGTAATTTTTTCCTGTATTTTCGATCGTTATCATAGTCAGCTCAACCTTGTCCTCCGTATGGGGAACAAAGGTCGTCACCTCTGAGGTCAGACCATAGGCGGAAGATTTCCGCTTCACCTTATGCCACATAATACCCGCTTCGAGGACCGTCTCCTCCTTCGCCTTAGTGAACTTCTCCATCTGCTGCCTGGAAGAAACCCCTGTAGCGGACCAAAGCTCTCCGCTTTGCAATTTTAGCCAGAAATTACGGGACGATTTATTATTATGTAAATTTTCATTACTGACCGGCTCTAACAAGAATGTATTCTGCCCGGTCTTGGAATCCCCGCCAAGCAGGGGCGTAACGCTGCTCATGACCCCTGATTCTCCTGCCACCGGAAAATAAAGATAACTCGTAAGCTCCGGATTCTCTATCCGAAAACTGCCTTCTGCATCGATAAATTTGTACTGTTCCATAAGATAAAACTCCTTCCCTTTTACGACAAATAAATTCATATTTTCCAAATCTTATCCGTCGCCCTAATACACGTTGCTTTTTCTCTATATACCAAGTATAATGTATGAAAATATATTTATTCTATATTAAAAATGTAGTTTTCTATAACAATATTGTCTATAGGAGGATTCCATGGAGAAATTCAGACTTTTTCTTGATAATAATCTGAAGGAAAGAAATACTACCGACAAATATTCCTTTCCTTTTCGTGTGGGCTATGAGAGGCTTTCCAATTATGAGCAGGATTCTTTTCCTATCCACTGGCATCCTGAAGTGGAATTTACCTATGTAACGGAAGGCTGCATGGAATACCAGGCAAACGATAACTTATATAAAATCAGTGCCGGAAACGGGATTTTCACTAACTCCAATGTCTTGCATACCGCCAGAACAGCCGGTGCGGAGGCAGACTGCAGCTATATCGCCTTTGTACTCAATCCTGTTATCATCTTCGGCTATGAGGACAGCCTTATCTTCAACCGGTACGTTAATCCCATCTATACGGAACCGGAACTCTTTTCCAAATATTTAGGCGGGGATTCCCCCTTTGGAAAACAAATGATTTCCCTGCTTTTGGAGGCCGCCGAATTGCAAGACCAGGCGAAGATCGGCTATGAGCTTCTCCTTGCGGAAAAGCTCTGCTCACTATGGTTTCTCCTTTTCCAAGAGCTTCAGCCCTTTTTAAATCAAAAAGAGACCGGCACAGCAACCGACATCAACCGCCTGAAAACGGCAATCGGCTTCATCCAGTCTCATTATAGCGAGGATATTTCTCTTCAGGACATCGCCGGTTCCTGCCATATAAGCAAAAGCGAATGCTGTCATTTATTCAAGCGAACGCTGCGCCAGACTCCCTTTACATACTTATTGAACTATCGCATACAAAAAAGCCTTCCCCTGCTTTTAAGCGGAGGTCAATCCATGACGGAAATTGCCGTAGAAATAGGATTTCACGGGAGCAGCTACTTTGCAGAAACCTTTAAAAAGATTATGAGCTGTTCTCCCAGCGATTATCGGAAAACTCATTCGAAATAGGATATTAAAAAAGACAGATGCAATTCACATTGCATCTGTCTCGTTTTATAAAAATATTTTCAAAAAACTATTTTCTTACTAAGTGTCTCGGCAGACCATTTACGAATAAAGGTTGTAACTCGCCGATAATGAGAGGTCTTGCATATTTCTCATAGCCTTCGTTAAGGCCGCATCCATCTGCTGTAATCCATTCTGCCGGAACCGGTCTCTCAACGTTAGCGATTGCATGAATATCATATGCACTAGTACCGCACTGATAAGGATCGTCTCCATTTCTGTCAAGAGTAATCATCATGCCGGTCTTGCCTTCCTCTGCGGCAACAACAGCGTCATGTCCAACCTGGAATGCCTCGTTGATGTCTGTCAGGGAAGCGAGGTGAGTAGCTGCACGCTGTAAGGTAGAGAATTCTACCGCACGAGCCTTAAGGCCCGTCTCATCTGCGACCAAAGAGCAAAGGTATGCCGCAGTACCGGACAACTGCTTGTGTCCGAACGCATCCACTGCCTTATCCGAATCTGCGAGTTCGCATACGAAACGTCCGTCTGCCAAAGCTACGCCTTCGGATACTGCGATTACTACTGAACTCTTCGTAGCTCCGAGCTCTTTTACCTTAGCCATAAACTTGTCCACATCAAAAGCTACTTCCGGAAGGTAGATAGCGTCCACGCCGCTGCAATCTTCTCCCTTTGCGAGTGCTGCCGCTGCAGTCAACCAACCTGCATGACGTCCCATAATCTCTACAATACATACGGTAGGCTTCTCAACACCGAAGGACTCATTGTCGCGGATGATTTCCTTCAAGCTCGTAGCGATATACTTCGCTGCAGAGCCATATCCCGGGCAGTGATCCGTAATCGGAAGGTCATTGTCGATAGTCTTAGGTACGCCCATGAATCTCTGAGGTTTATTGTGAGCGGCTGCATAATCAGACAGCATCTTCACGGTATCCATAGAGTCGTTACCGCCTGCATAGAATAAACATTCAATGTCATGTTTTTCCATTATTTCAAATACTTTTTCATATACTTCTTCATGCCCTTCAATTTTAGGCATTTTGAAACGGCAGGAGCCTAAAAATGCTGAAGGAGTTCTCTTTAATAACTCAATACCGGTCTCATCTGAAAGATATTCATCGAGGTCGCACAAATTATCCTGCAAAAATCCCTGGATACCATGTACCATACCATATACTTTCTTTACGCCAAACTTTTTAGCTGCTGCATATACGCCAGCTACCGATGAGTTAATTACGGCTGTAGGTCCGCCGGACTGTCCAACAACAATATTTCCTTTCATATTTCCTCTCCTTTGATCTTCTTAAAATTTCTTTATTTCAACCGCATCTTGTGTATGCGGTCAATTACCACCACCGATTATAACAGATTCACTTCGGCAATACAAGTTAAAATACCCGTTTTATCCTTCTTTGAAAATGTCAATATTAAATGCGACATTTTTTATATGCTTATTTCTCGATGACAAATATAACTAACCGACTCGCCTTCTATCTCTACATCACATAATACCGCACATTCATATAATAATGATATAGATATTTACAAGGAGCAATTCATGGATTATTACAATAGTACCACAAGCAGTATTGATCAAGGGCCCAAACCCTTTGTGACCGATCTAAAACAAGACACGATAAGCAATAACTACTTCCGCACCGCCCGCTGGACCTGCAAAAATATGCAGCTTGCCCTTATGTCCGTACCTGTCGGCACTGACATCGGTCTGGATGTTCACCAGACCTCCGACCAGTTTTTCTATATCGAACAGGGCAGCGCCCTGGTCGTCATGGGGTCTTGTCAGAACTGCCTTCAATATCAGGCACATATAAAAGAAGATTATGCAGTCATGGTTCCCGCAGGTATATGGCACAACATAATCAATACTGATTCCATTCCGCTAAAAATGTTTACTATCTATGCCCCTTCGCTTCATCCTCACGGAAGCACGTACCGGACGAAAGAGGAATCGGCAGTCTACGAAAATATGGAGTAGTGCCCTCCGACGGAAGCACACTGCCTGAATTTTTTTGAGGTTTATCTGAGCATTTATCAAATAATAAAAACACCTATTTAGGGGAAAGCTATATCTGTTAGGAGGATTCCAAAAATGGATATGCGCTTTGATGCCGTTTATTATGAACCCACTGCGCTCAACTATGAATTGGGCCAGATGCTCCAAAAGAAATATTCTGCTTTGCCTTGGATAGAAATAGAGAATCATAACCATATACCCGAATTGGCAGCGTCAGAGAACCGTGATTTTACAAAATTAAAGAACCATCTAATCATAGGTATAAGAAAAACTCATAAATACGTATCCAACCATAAGGTTTCGGACTGGCTGGTACCATATACCTCCTCCGGTTGCCGGGCAATGTGCTTGTATTGTTATCTGGTATGCAATTATAACAAATGCTCTTATCTTCGCTTGTTCGTCAACCGAGAGCAAATGCTGGACAAGCTTCTTAAAAAAGCTGCTGCCGCACCCATGCCGCAAACCTTTGAAATTGGCAGCAACAGCGATTTGCTGTTAGAAAATGCAATTACGGATAACCTGATCTATACCATCCAGCGTTTTGCGCAGGAAGGCCGCGGCCATCTTACCTTTCCGACCAAATTCGACATGGTGGACCCATTGCTTGGGCTCGAGCACAAAGGCAAGATTATTTTTCGTATGAGCATAAATCCCGAAGAAATTATACACCGCATAGAATTAGGGACATCCTCGCTGCCGGCACGAATCCATGCATTGAATGAGATGGCGGAAGCCGGATATCCGGTGGGAATATTACTTGCTCCTATCATTCTGCTTCCGGACTGGAAGCAATTATATGGCAGACTGATTGAGCAGCTGTCCGATGAGCTAAGCCCAAAAGTCAAACAAAATGGTTTTATAGAGATTATACTAATGACTTATAGCTTCGTACAAAATGCCATTAACACGGATGCCTTTCCTAATTCTACGAATCTTTTGAACCGGGAAACTATGACCGGCCGCGGCCGCGGCAAATATTGCTACCGAAACGATGTTCGGCAGGAAGCAGAGGCTTTTTTACAGCAGCAATTGTCTCAGCAATTAGCAAATATGACAATATTATATATTTCATAATTGGGGGACTTAGGGCTGAGAGTCTGACACACTTTTCAATTAACGCAATAATTTACAAATTTAGAGAATAATTTCGGGACAACTAGCATATATATAGAAAAAAGAGGATGTTTATTATGGATACATATCAAACATTATCTTTAATATTTCAATTCGGAGGTTTCCTAGTTGCTTTACTCGTATATGTGCATAATACAAAGTAAGTTCTTCTAATAAGCTGCAAATCTATAGCATGGATTTGCAGCTTATTTTATATCATAGGAAGCGGTTCGCTGCCGTACAAAACAAAGTCCATGCTTCCAATACCTTTGGTCAAAAACGCAAGCGAAGCACATTTTACTCTCTATATGCCTTTATGCGGAAAGCCTTTATATTAATAAATTTTCTGCATAAATATCTCTTCTCCTGCACACCCTATACTCGAAAGGATGGTGCGCTATGAAATCTAAAAACAATGAACCCAAGGATACCTTTGATGATGGTAACATCCCGGAAATAGACTTGCCGAGGAGTAAAAATCACACTAAGCCTGATTACAATGTGGAGCCGCTTCCTGAGTCATCAAGGCCGCGTCAAGATGGACCCGGAGGGAATTAATTTCCCCTTCGGTACATAACTATCCGTGCCTTGTTTGCACACTTCACTTACCTTCTTGCGGAACCGATACTAAGAATATTCAGTCTGACCTTACGTTTCATCAGAAATAGTATAGAATTTGTAAAAAGCATGCTTTTTATTCATTAATTCGTCAAAAGATCCTTGCTCGGCAATCCGTCCTTTTTCCATATAAATGATTTCATCATATCTACGCAGTAAATTTTCACTCGTTTTATGCAGAATAGAGAGAAGCGTTAATTCCTTGATGGCCAATAAGTTATCCTCTATCTCATAGGCGCTTTGCATATCAACCGATGACGTACCCTCATCCAATATCAAAATAGGGGTTTTCCTGATCAGTGCCCTTGCAATTGCAATCCGCTGTTTTTGACCGCCGGAAAGGTTGCAGCCGTTTTCACCGACCCGATAGTCTATACTCAAACCTTCCTTTAATATTTTACGACAGCCGCTGCTGTCAAGCGCCTGCATCAGACTTTCCCCTGAGTACTCCTGCTGCAAGCAAATGTTGTACATAATAGTTTCATCAAACATATACACATTTTGTTGAATGATGGAAACCATTTCATTAAGCCCAAAGGAATCAAGGTCAAGAACATTTTCGTTATCATACCGAATGCTTCCGGTAAAGTTAGAATAGTAGCCCAGAAGAAGTTTTACCAAGGTTGTTTTTCCACAGCCGCTTTCTCCCATGATTGCATACTTTTTGGCAGGTAGTATCTCCAAGCTAATATCCTGAAGCACAGGGTGACTGCCATAAGCAAAGCTCATTTGAAGCACTGTGATCGCATCGCTGAAATGCGGTTTGTTTCTGCAAGTTTCTTGTGATTTTTTTGACAAGTCATCAAATTTTTGTATAATCGGATTCATGCTTTTGATAAGGCTCAAATTGTTCATGATCGACATCAAGGGAGATACAAAACGGCTGCATAGTTGGATTACTGCCGCCAAAACACCAATCGTGATTTGTTCGTTCAATACCAGATATGCACTAAGGCAGGAAGTGCCGACCTGTATTGTAATACCCAGCACCTGCGCCACCGTATCATTCACAACCTTAAAATGGTCGGCTTCGTACTTTCTTTGCGCCAGTTGTTCGTTGTACATGACAAAATTTTTATTGATGTGAGACATCATGTTAAACGAGTGAATAACATCAAAACCTGAAAAGATATTTTTCACCTTGTTTGTAAAGGACGCCAGTTCTTTTGATAAGCCTTGCTGACGTTTAGAAAGGTATTTCCCCAATGCAGTAGGTACAAAAAACACAAGAGCAGAGGTTACGAAAATGGACAGGGTAATCCATGGGCTGTAATAAAGGAGCATCACGACTGTAGTTACAAACATTCCGGTACTTTCGCAAACGCCAAGCATTGGCTTCATCCAGTTTTCCTCCAACAAATTGATATCATTTATCAGTACGGAAATATATTCTGATGTATTTTGCTCATAATAGACCTTCATGTCTTTGTTCATGATTCCATTGAAGGTTTTCCCCCGCAGCTGCACAAGAACTTGTTTGATGAGCTTTTTGCTGCAAACCAAGTAGATGTAGAATAATATTGCAATCACAACGATATAGCCCATGGCGAATAGCACAAGCCATGCAAATTTGGAAACGTCCCCGGACGCAACCACATCAAAAAACCATTCATACTGCTTTGAGGTTAATACCAACGCAATATTTGCCAACAGGCAAAAAGTGATTGTGGCAAACAGCAGCCATCTGCTGCCCTCTAAGAAACCTTTCATCTTTTCTCCCATCTGCCCGCTTTAGCGGGCGTACAAATCAAGGATGGTGAAAGTGCTTTTCTTTCAACCTTTCCTCCCAACCAAGAACCTATTCGCTACACTTGTAGCGACTCTGTGATTATAGTATAATGGAGAAGAAAATCATAAGCAATAGTTTGGCATAACACGCCACATTTACCGATATTCTGTGGCATTTTCAGGAGGTATTCCTATGGAAAGAAGCACTCACACTTTAGCAGTCAAATCACAAAATTGGTTTGTGGAAGCACTGTTCCAATTGATCCAGCAAAAGACATTTGAGGAAATTACCATATCAGAGCTTTGTAAAAAAGCTAATCTTGACAGGCGTACATTTTATCGTAATTTCAAGGATAAGAACGATGTTTTACTGTTTTACTTTTCTACCCTTGAAGCTGAATATCTTGCCGTGTTAAAAAGAATTCAGGAACGCACCTTCTACACTCTTGCCAAAGTATACTTTGAATTTTGGACTTGTCATCTTGAATTTTTGAAAACTGCTCAGAGAGATCAATCTCTGTTCGCCATGCTCATTCAAATGCTTAATAGCTTTATGCCATCGGTTTATGCAAAAGCAAGCGGCAGCATCTCAAAAGAATTACAGTATAATATTTCCTTTGTCACCGGCGGTTTTCACAATGTACTGATTCATTGGATTTCCTCCGGCTTTCAGGAAGCTCCGGAAGAAATGGCCGCTATCATATCAAAAATGTTTGATAACACAATTTCTTACTGGCCGGATATTTAAAGCGTTGTGCTAGCGTAAAAAAGAGCCGGTAACTGCGGATCACCTCTCCACAAGTTATCGGCTCTGCTTCTTAGCACTCGGCTCTTTGATAACAGTAATATGTAATTTTTGAACATCCACTATAATCCACTGCCTGCATCTGGGGCAGGATAGGATCTACTATTATTTCCATTCCGTATAGTCCATTTCTTCCATTACCATAGTCCCAAGACCATGCCAAGGTTTTCCCTTGTGTAAAACATTGTTTCGACATTTGTTGCCATAGATATATTACCTCCTTACCATTCGATGATTTTATTGCTTCAAGGATATAATATATCATTTTACTCCTTGACGATCTTAATTCTGTAGTACATCCAATTTATTCTTGTTTATATTAGCTTGATCGGCCACTTTTTTTGTTTTTTCTTCAATAAGATCTTTATCTCCCAAGTAGTAATTCCTAATAACTTGAAAATCTTCATCAAATTCATACACAAGAGGTATACCTGTAGGTATATTAACCGATATAATTTCTTTCTCGGATAGTCGGTCCAGATATTTTATCAAAGCCCTGATCGTGTTTCCATGTGCGGCAATAATAACTCTTTTACCCTGCTTCATGTCATTTATGATGTTCTGCTCAAAATACGGAATTACTCTTTCTATTGTATCTTTTAAGCTCTCTACTAAAGGAAGGCTCTCCTTTGTTATCTCTCTATACTGTTCCTGATGCCTTGGGTTTCTACTATCATCTTCACTTAATGCCGGAGGTAGGATATCATAGGAACGGCGCCAGATTTGCACCTGCTCTTGTCCAAATTTTTTTGTAGTTTCTTCTTTATTCAGCCCTTGGAGCGCTCCATAATGACGTTCGTTAAGCAGCCATGATTTCTTAACCGGCAGCCACTCTCTATCCATTTCTTCCAATATAGTATTCAAGGTTTGTATCGCTCTTTTAAGATATGATGTATAGCACACATCAAAATCATACCCCTCTTCTTTTAACAGTTGTCCTGCACTTTTTGCTTCCTGTTTTCCATGCTCGGATAACTCTACATCAGTCCATCCCGTAAATAAGTTAAGCCTGTTCCACTCACTTTCACCATGTCTAACGATAATCAGTTTCATATGTTATTACCTCCTCGTATTATATAGTCATAGCTTTTCTTTACCAATTCTCCGGTATAAGCTATGCTGATTTTAGATACTGTGGATTAGTTTTTTCCTCCTACCACTTGATGGTTTAAGTTAGGCTCTAACCACAGTCTCTTTGTATATTTGTTAATCAGTTAGATACCGCATGACGGTTTATTTTGTACGAGGTTACAATCGCAGAGAGCACCCGTGGTCTAAAACAGTATCAAATACATTTAAAGGAGTTTTTCTATGATATACGCTGGAATTGATGTTGCCAAGAATAAACATGATTGTTTTATCACTAACTCGGATGGAGAAGTGCTCTTTAAAGCTTTTACCATTCCAAACAACCGCGATGGTTTTGATGAACTCTATCAGAAGATTTCTTCCGTTACCGATGATTTAACCAAAGTAAAAGTAGGGCTTGAAGCCACTGGACACTACAGTTATAACATCTTGGGGTATCTTCTTGATAAAGGTCTGACCACCTTTGTTATCAACCCGTTACATACCAATCTTTACAGAAAAAGTCTAAGTCTCAGAAAGACGAAAACGGATAAAGTGGATGCCCATACGATTGCTACCATGCTTATGTCTGATGTGAACTTAAAGTCCTACTCAGACACATCTTATCACAATGAGGAACTTAAGTCACTTACCCGCTACCGTTTTGATAAAGTAAAAGAACGGGCAAAACTCAGGACTTCCATTTCCCGTCTGGTTTCCATTCTTTTTCCCGAATTGGAAAGCCTGGTTCCCACTCTTCATATGGCTTCTATTTCCGCTTTGTTAAGCGAATTTCCAGGTGCCTTGCAGATTGCTTCTGCTCATCTTACCAGACTGACCAATCTGCTTTCTGTTACTTCCAGGGGACATTATGATCGGGACACCGCCATTTTATTCCGGGAAGCTGCCAGAATCTCTATCGGTTCAACTATGCCAGCAAAATCTCTGGAACTGAGACATACCCTAAAGCTGATTGGTGAATTAGATGCCGAGATTGATGAAATCGAATGGGAAATCAAACGGATTATGGATGACCTCCATTCTCCCATTCTTACCATTCCCGGTATCAGTTACCGTATGGGTGCTATGATTCTAGCTGAAATCGGCGATTTCTCCCGTTTTGATTCTCCCGATAAGATTCTTGCCTATGCCGGATTATCTCCATCCACCTACCAGTCCGGACAGTTGGAATCCGCTTATTCCCATATGGAAAAACGTGGTTCCAGATATCTGCGTTATGCACTTTTTAATGCCGCCAAATTTGTCTGTAACTGGGATCCTGTATTTGCAGCCTATCTTGCCAAAAAGCGGGCAGAGGGCAAGCATTATAATGTTGCGGTTTCCCATGCTGCAAAAAAACTGGTCAGGATTATTTATCAGTTGGAAAAATCGGGACAGGCTTACGCTAAATCATCTTAACTTTTCTGTTTGAAAATCTCCTTTTTGAGCACCTGCAAAGATGCTCTATTTGTCATGCAGTTATCAAGGTTCTAAATATCATTTTTCTATATTGAAATGCATTTCTGCAAATCATTCAAAAATACCATTTTAAGACTTGACTTTTAATAGTTAGTCTAACTTAAATATAAAAATTTAATTATAATTTATTTCAATTATATCAAAAATCAAGCCAACTGTATTGTAATATCTTTTTAATGAGAAATATAAACGTTTATTTTGTTAAATGAAGAATTGTATAAGTGTACAAACATGCTATAATAAATTTAGGACACATTCGCAGAAAGGAGATAATTTTATGAACAAAGTACAAATGGATCGAATTCAAACAGGAAAAGGCTTTATTGCTGCCTTAGATCAGAGCGGCGGAAGTACCCCAAAAGCACTCCTTCAATATGGTATTAAGGAAGACAGCTATTCCAATGAAGAAGAAATGTTTGATTTAGTACATGACATGAGAAAACGGATTATAACAAGTCCTTCATTTTCTTCCGAGTATATTCTGGGCGCCATTTTATTTGAGAACACAATGGATCGCACCATTGACGATCAATTTACTGCCGATTACCTTTGGGAGAAGAAGGGTGTCATTCCTTTTTTAAAGATTGACAAAGGTCTGTCCGATATAGAAAATGGTGTTCAGCTTATGAAGCCAATCCCAGATTTGGATAGTCTTTTAAAGCGGGCTGTTGAAAAGAACATTTTCGGAACGAAAATGCGCTCTGTTATTAAAGATGCCAACCACGAAGGAATAAAAAAGGTGGTTGAGCAACAATTCGAGATTGGCAAACGAATCATTGCGGCCGGCTTAGTTCCAATTATTGAACCAGAGGTGGATATTCACAGCTTGGATAAGGAAGAATCTGAAAAAATATTAAAGCATGAAATTTTTAATCAATTCTCTAACCTGGGACAAGACGAAAAAGTCATGCTTAAGCTATCCATACCAACAAAAGATAATTTCTTTAGTGATTTAGTAGGTGAGCCTCATATTGCAAGAGTTGTGGCTCTGTCCGGAGGGTATACCCAAATTGAAGCAAATGAAAAGTTATCACGTAATCAAGGATTGATCGCTAGCTTTTCGCGTGCACTATCGCAAAGCCTGACAGCTCAACAAACGGATGAAGAATTTAATGCGACATTGTCAAACTCCATTAAAGCTATTTATGCAGCATCAATTACGTAATGGATTTATCGGCTCTCCCCTTCTATATTAATATAAGAAAGTAAAATTGAAGTGGAGAGCCGAATTTTCGATTTATTACGTCTTCCTCATCTATATTATATAATATAAATAATATGCTTTAAAAATTCTTAAAAATAATAGCTTCCATCATTCAAATTAATTGCACTATTAGAAACCAACTTATTTCTGTGCATTAATGTCTCTACAAATATTTTATGAATTGTTCCTTCATGCAACAACTTTGGATTAGCGTATGAGCGCAGCTGGATGCCCTTATGTTAATGCTCCGATGGAACGATACTACAATTCTTTCAAGGCTGAATTAATCAATCGCTTTCATTTTAACACTGATGAGTAACTGAATCATGCTGTTTCGGAGTATGCTTACAATTGATATAATCAAGTTCGTCCTCATTCATACAATGGATATCAGACACTGTATGAAGCAAGGTTTGGGGTTGGATAATTAGGTAGTGGTGTTACAAAAACGCTTGACCATAACACTCTTAAGAATTTTGCAGAACCCGCATAATCTCTATATTTCTGGGCAATCATGACTACCGGCTTAGCCGGTAGTTTGCTCTGCGACTATAAGTCGCCGTTCCCTGCTTGCCTCTAAAGAGGCTCTGAAAAGTTCGCCTTCCGCACTGCGGTCTCTGGCTGGCTCTAAAGAGCCTTTTTATTTGCCTTTTTGTACCGGCTCACCCGTAAACGGGTCTATATACTCTTTTAATGTCATTTGATCGTATGTCTCATCTTCTTGTAGTTGGTTCTTTATATATTCTTCGATTTTCTTTGCATTTTTTCCCACCGTGTCTACATAATATCCTCTACACCAAAAATGACGATTTCCATACCGATACTTTAAATTCGAATGCCTTTCGAATATCATCAGGGAACTTTTTCCTTTTAGATATCCCATAATTTCTGATACACTATACTTTGGTGGTATTCTTACCAACATGTGTACATGATCTTTACAACATTCTGCCTCTATCATCTCAATTCCTTTTCTTTTGCACAATTCACTTAATATCCGTGCAACATCCGCTTTGATTTTTCCATAGATTATTTGCCTTCTATATTTGGGGGGCAAAGACCAGATGATATTTACACTCCCATCTAGTGTGTGCTAAACTATTCTTATCCATTTGGATACCTCCTTGGTTATATTTATGCGGTTGGCGAACCTGCATTTATTGTATCATGGAGGTTTTTATACTTGAAGCTAAAGCTGCCTGAGAACACACCTGCATAGCAGGTGGTTTATTTTTATTGACTATACAAAAAATCCCCCCGGACTTCTCCAGAGGGATTCTCTCATTACCTTGAAAACCAAGACTTCTGCGGATGACAGGACTTGAACCCGTATCAAATATTCTTGTTTTTCCTTGATAATTCGGCATTCCGCGTAAATGCGGCATTTGTTGTTTCTACTATAATATAATAAATACAGTAAAAACATGAATTTTATACCTTAAAATGTTAAAATGCAACACGCTTGTACGTGAAATCATCAGCCTTTATGTTTCATAAGTCGCAAAGTCCCATACTAAAAATTATGCTATAAGATGGGACTTTTAGTCATTATTCCAGTATGTATTTTTCATTTTCCATTAAGCAAATATACCTGTATCTTAACAGATAATTATCATCAATACTTTTGAGTGGTTTATCCTGTATTATTTTAATTTCTTTTTTATACTCCTCGTTTGTCATTTCATCATAAGTCTCTTTGTCTTCTTTTGTCATTCGTAACGCCCTCTATAAATAAATCGAACACACGTTTGCCGAATCCCATTATGGAACGTTTGTTCTTATTTTTAACTACAACATATAGCACAATAAAAAACATGTTGTACTACTCTTCTTTGCATTCCACCATCTCTCCTATTTCAACCTCCAGCGCAGCACAGACGGCAAATCGTAAGCAAGGATGGGTTCATGTTTCCCCGCTCGATTTTGCTTATAGTTCCCGCGCCCACGCCGGATATATTCGCAAGCCCCCTAACCGTAAGACCATTTTTTATTCTTAATTCGTGCAAATTAATTTTCATGCAGATATACTCCCTATTGCGTGTATTATCTGCATTAATCGTATATTTATTATTGTATTCAAATAGTGTTTCCTATGGGAAACATACCTTGAACGTTGTGAAATTTTTCTCAAACGGTAAAAAGCTCCTTGGGGCTTAAATTAAGAGCCGGTAAAGATTGCTCCCTATCGTTGTCTGCAAATCTACGCAAGCTCTATGTCGCCCTTACATTCTGCATCCTTCAAAAACTTCTATTTCAAATCTTACATAACTTAGTACAACCAATTCATATAATACTATCACAAAACCTCTTAAGGAGTAACTACATGGATATATTCTCAGACAACACTAATGACAGTTCCGGATTTATGGGCGAGACTTCCAGTATTTTTGTGACTAACTTAGCACTGGATGCTATAAATAACAATCTCTTCTTTGATACAAAGTGGACCAGCAGAAACATGCAGTTTGCACTCATGTCAGTGCCTATAGGTTCCGAAACTGGATTAGATATGCGCCAAAATTCTGATCGCTTTTTTTATATTGCACAAGGCAGCGCATTGATAACTATGGGCACCTGTGAAAATTGCCTTAATTTTCAATCACTTTTATATAGCGGGTTCGGGGCATTTGTTCCTGCCGGTGTGTGGAATAATGTAGTTAACATAGGATCCATCGATTTAAAAATGTTTACAGTCTCTGCTCCGTCCCTTCATTCCTATAACACGAAATATGCAACGAAGGAAGAGTGGTTTTCATACGACGAATCTTAACCGAAAATTTATATCAAGTTTCATATGTATTTTGGTATACAGAAAAGGCGCACCTCCTTATCTATGGCAAACGCAAAACAGTTACCTTCTGGTTCATGACGTTGCTTAGTCTATAGTCATTCAGAGCCAATATTTGATAATGACGGACTACCCGTTTTAGATAAAAGTGGGAATCAAAAGAAAAAAAGAATCTATGAATCTTTTACAAGTGATGATACGACCAAGAGAGGAAAGAAGGAAGCCGAAAGCCAATCTCTCGATTTTTCCCTTAACCGCGAAAAGATACTCAAGGAGAGAGGAGCCACACAAAATAATATAACTTTTGGCACGGCTATGGATTTATATATCGAATCCAGAAGCAGTGTATTATCCCCTGCGACAATCCGGGAATATAAACGCTCCAGAAGAAGAGACTTACAAGAGCTTATGAATTTGTCTATTTATGATATAACCCAAGAAATTATCCAGATTGCGATTAATAAAGAAGCTTGTTCACACTCTCCTAAAACAGTCAGAAATATGCATGGGTTGTTATCTGCTGTACCTAATGTTTACAGGCCTGAATTCCACCTTAATACGAGCTTGCCGCAGAAAGTAAAACCAAAATTTTACATACCTACAGACGATGATGTGAAAATCTTATTACAGCATGTAAATGACGAAGAAATGATGATAGCAATACTACTCGCAGCATTCGGACCGATGAGAAGAAGTGGAATATGCGCCTTAGAATCTACTGATATCAAAGATAAAATAATTCATGTAGAAAACGCGCTTGTTATGGACGAAAATAAAAAATGGGTAACTAAAAAAACAAAATCATTTGCCGGCGATAGATTTATACCTCTACCCGACTTCATATTAGAAAAAATAAAAGGGAAAAAAGGACGTATTATACAAATTAACCCTTCTCAGGTTTCGGATCGTTTTATAGATATTCAAAGGGCATCAGGACTACCTCATTTCCGTTTTCATGATTTGAGGCATTATTGTGCCTCTATCCAGCATGCTATGGGGATTCCGGACGCATACATTATGCAACGCGGGGGGTGGGGGTCTGATGCTGTCCTTAAGCAGGTGTATAGACATGCATTATCAGACCAAGAAATTAAGATGAATAACATTGCAAACACTCATTTCAGCGGAATTATGCAACACGATATGCAACACAAAAAATAAAACCCCCGATATTTCGAGGGTTTTACACTGCGGATGACAGGACTTGAACCTGCACGTCGGGGACACCAGAACCTAAATCTGGCGCGTCTGCCAATTCCGCCACATCCGCTTATGTTACTCACGTATGCTATATTATCATCTCGACGTTCCACTGTCAATACATTTGGTGGATACATTTGCCGGATCCTTACTGGATATCTTTCGTCACTGCAGATGGTCACAGCCATAACCAGCCAATCAGAAAATTCTCTTGTTCCTTTCAATCCTATAAAAAGGCTAATCCTTCAATTAAAAGCGCTATATTAAAAGGGAAAAGCATGTAAGAGTAAACCCTTCCCTTACCTTGGTAATAACAAGCGGACGAATATTTCCCTAATCCGCATATTTTAAAAGTGTTTCAACTCTCTGCTTGATTAACCGGAAGTTGAGAGCAAAGATTATGCTCCTTTTACTTAATAAAATCACTTATGTTGTTTTAGTCTCTTGCCATCTCTTAAAAGTACAATAATATTTGATATAATAACCAAACAAACGGTACTAATAATAGTAGTGGTAATATCCTGCCCCGCAGGCCAGTAAAAGGAAAATGCATTAAATACCGCATGAAACAAAATACACAGCCAAACGCTTGCACTAATACGATAAATTGCGGAAAGTGCAAAGGAGTTTCCTAAAACCATAATCGAAAAAAGGAGAAACGACATCTCACTTTGCCCGGTTCCTGCCACAAAAAAGAATGGAATATGCCATAAAATCCAGATAACAGATGTAATCGAACTGGCAATAAAAAAAGAAAAACGCTTCCGTTTATCCTGAAGCGTTTTCATAAAGTAATAAGTTATTTCTTAACAATAACTCTTTTTGCTATATCTTCTTTTTCTTTCGGTGCCGGTTCTTCTCCAATTCCTCCAAACGGCATTTGTGCCACTAAGGTCCATTTTTCGGGAAGGTCAAACAGCTTTGCAACAGCTTCATTAATAACCGGATTATAATGCTGCAAGGAAGCTCCAATTCCAGCCTCTCTCAGTGCCGTCCAAAGATTGAACTGCAGCATTCCGTTTGCCTGACTCGCCCAGTTCGGGAATTTGTCCGCATAAAATTCAAATTGTTTCTGCAATGATTCCACTACATTTTCATCAATAAAATATAAAATAGTTCCATAGCCGTTCTTAAAGCTATCAATTTTTTCTCTCGCAACCTGACCGTCAAACACTTCATAAATAGTATCCCATAACAGATCCTGTTTTTCGCCTAATGCAACTACGGCTCTGGCACTCTTCATATTAAAAGCATCCGGCGTTGCTTCTGTCACCTGTTCAATGATTTCAATTATTTCACTTTCTGATACCGGTAATTCCCGATTGATGTTATAATAAGTTCTTCTTTTTTCTAAATTGTTAATAAATGTCATAGCACTCTCTCCTTTTTTGTTTTTAATTGTTTTTATTTGTTTTTATTGTTTTTCCATTTCTATTACTAAAATATGTGAATCTTCAGAGGCTTTTATTTTTAAATCCTCCTCGACCGACTCCAACCCGTCTCTCATATTTATGCTTTCGTTATTAACTCCGGAACTTCCTTCCATCTGGACCAAATAGGCTTGGCGCCTTTTCCCGACTTCAAAAATAATTTCCTGATTCTTTTCCAATTCTATAGCATATAAGTTTGCATCCTGATGAATTCGAATGGGTGCATCCCCCTTTGAACCGCTCACGATTTGGAGCCACTTATTCTTTCTGTCTTCCCATTTAAATCGATAATCTCCGTAATTTGGCTTATAGCCCGTCTGATCCGGTAAAATCCAAATCTGTAAAAGCCTTAAGGTTTCATTTCCCCGATTGAACTCACTGTGGAATATGCCGGTACCGGCACTCATATACTGCACTTCGCCGCGGCTTAATGTATTTGTATTTCCCAGGGAATCTCCATGGGTCAATTCTCCGTTTATAATATAGGATACAATCTCCATATCTTCATGCGGATGCATATCAAATCCTGTTCCTGCATCAATCAAGTCATCGTTGATGACCCTTAAGGCACCAAAATTCATATTCAGTGGATTATAATATTCTGCAAAGGAAAAATGAAAGATACTATTTAACCATCCCAGATTACTTTTTCCCATTTTTTTATGATCCATTCTTCTTACCATAAATTATCACCATCCTTTAGTCTATGGCTTTCTCTCCAAAATATCCTTCATACGAAAAAGGCTCTCGATTAAATCTGCCTTCTCGGCCGCATCTATTTCACTTAATATCGTTCTTAAAAAATCCTCATGCTGAGGATAAATCTTTGAAATAAATTCATGTCCCGGTCCGGTTAGCCGGACAAGCCAAATCCGGGCATCTTTTTCGCATTTGTAACGCTTAACGTATCCTTTTTCCTCCAGCTTATTTACAATGTATGTCATTGAACCACTTGTAACCAATACTTTTTCACAAAGCTTTTGCACCGGTAACTCACCTTTATGCAATAATGCTTCCAATACACCGAATTCACTGACCGTCAGTCCATAATTTCTTACGTTTTTTTCAATTAAGGTAAACAGAACATTGTAGCTCCTGGATAGAGCAATTACCAGCTTGGCGGAATCATCTCCCATGGAATCTGCCTCCTTTAATAATATCTTGATATCAAGATATTATCATTTTTAAATTTTATTGTCAATACATAATTTCAATTAAAATATACTTAAATTGTAGGATTACAAGACATGTGTTACAACTGAATAATTAAAAAGACGGAAATACTATTTCTGTGTTATATTTAAACGCCAAACCAAAACGCAACAAGAAACGAGGAATTTCCGCATGGCCAGTATAACACGAGCTATAAGATATCATCTATCCCTCCTCAAATAAGCGCAAAAACATGGGGTCACAAAAGCCGAGATAATTGTTTATGAGCGTGAAGGCTGTGATAGTTGTTCACACAAAGAGAAATACACCAAAGCGAGGGAAAACAAAAGATGGTATGTATCCAAGGAATTCACAAAAAAGCGTCAGCAATTCTACGAGAACATCATGAATGGAACGTAGATCCTGTATCGAAAGAGCCGTTCAATCCAGGTGGAAGGAGTATTCGGAGTATTGAAAAATGACTATGAGTTTCAAAGATTTTTATTGCGTGAGAAAACCAAAGTAAAATTAGAGACTCTTTTGCTTAGTTTTGGATATAACATCAACAAATTACATGAAAAAATTCAAAAAGAGCGGACAGGTACACACTTTTTATTCCTGACTCGTTTTTATTGAAAAAGACAGAGCTGCTGCTCTATGATTAAAAATCAATCATTTTGCATCAGCCCTCCTTTTATTTTGCAAGTTGTAATAAAATATCTACACAAGTATCAATTCCAAGGCTTGATGTATTCAGACAGATATCATAATAGTCAGCTACTCCAAACTCTGTATTCGTATAATAAGAACAGTATTTTTTCCTTGTCCTGTCTATAGCGCGAATTTCTTCACTCATTTTTGCTCGTGTGGCATCCGGCATTTTTTCCTTCATTCGCTCCATCCGCCAGTAAGGGTCTGCATACACAAATACATGGAGACTATGATCAAACTCTTTCAGGATTGTATTGGCATTGCGTCCTACAATTACACAATTTCCCTTTTCTCCAATTTTTCTGATCACCTGTTGCTGTGCATCAAAAAGCTTTTCGCTCAGCGGCTTGTTGTAAAAATCGAAAAGACTCTGTGCAAATCCAAAATTCATTGGAACCTTTTCATCCCACTTAAGCAAACTTTCTACATCGACATTAGATTCTTTTGCTGTTTTTAAAATGATTTCTTTATCATAATAATCATAATTCAGAGCCTGTGCTATCTTACGGCCGGTCTCTCCGCCTCCTGCACCGAACTCTCTGCTGATTGTAATTATCTTCTTCATATTTCTTCCTCCGGATGAATTATAGAACTTTATTTAAGAAATCAATCGTTCTGGCTTCTTTGGGATTGTTAAAAATCTCTTCTGGTCGCCCCTGCTCTACAATATATCCTGCATCCATAAAAACAACTCTGTCCGCAACTTCTCTTGCAAAGCCTATTTCATGTGTCACAACAACCATCGTCATTCCATCCGCAACAAGCTCCTGCATAACATTTAAAACTTCTCCTACCATTTCTGGATCCAGAGCTGATGTAGGTTCATCAAAAAGCATGATGGCAGGATTCATCGCCAGTGCCCGAGCGATCGCAACACGCTGTTTCTGACCACCTGACAGCTGGGAAGGGTATGCATCAGATTTTGCATCAAGTCCTACTCTTCTTAAAAGCTGCAGTCCTTTTTCCTTTGCTTCTTCTTTTCTCATCCTTTTTAATTCAACAGGTGCCAGCATAATATTTTCCAGTACTGTTTTATGAGGGAACAGATTAAAATGCTGAAATACCATTCCAATTTCTTCTCTTACTTTATTAATGTCAGTATGTTTATCTGTTACATTATTCCCATCTACCAGAATCGTACCTGCCGTTGCTAACTCAAGCTGGTTCAGACATCGTAGGAATGTTGATTTTCCGCTTCCCGAAGGTCCGAGCAAAACAACAACCTCTCCTACTTCTATATCAATGCTGATATCTTTTAAGACTTCAAGCTTTCCAAAATCTTTTCTCAGATTTTGAACCTGGATAATATTTCTGTTATCTGCCACGATTCACCCTCCTTTCGACTCTCTTTGCGACCTTGCTGAGCGTGATGATTACGATCATATACATAATGCCGACAACTGCCCATGTCTCAAGACTCTTGAAAGTATTTCCGCTGATTGTTTTTCCCATATTGGTAAGTTCAGGAAATCCAATAACAGAAAGAATAGAGGTATCTTTTAACGTTATAATGAATTGATTGATGATGGAAGGAATCATGGTCCTGATTGCCTGCGGCAAAACTACAAGGCGCATACTTTTTCCGTAAGTAAGCCCAAGACTTCTGCTGGCTTCCATCTGACCTCTGTCTACACTTTCAATTCCTGCACGAATAATTTCAGCCATATAAGCACCACAGTTCATCGCAAGTGCAATCGTACCTGCCTGAAGTGCAGTCAGTCTGAAGTCCTGAATGCCTATCATTTTGATTCCTGCCGGAACACCAAAATAAATAAAATAAGCCAGTACAATCAGCGGCACACCGCGGACTGCATCTACATAGACCGTTCCTGTCAGGTTTAAAGTTCTGTTCTTTCCCACGTTCATCAGTGCAAAGATCATACCGATAATCATGGCAAATACTAATGACAGCAAGGTGAGCAGTAAGGTTTTTCCCAGCGCTCCCAGCAGCATAGTGCTATACGATTGGATAATCGAGATCATTGATTTCTTCTCCTTCGCCAATTTTTAACTGTTTTGATTTTCAAAAAAGCGTGGGCAACCTGCAACAGGTCTCCCACGCCAGCATTAACAATAATATAATATTATTTCAGATATTTATCAAGGATTTCATCATAAGTTCCATTTGCCTTGATATTAGCAAGTCCTGCGTTAAACATATCAAGTAATTCCTGATCTGCTGGATCCATGATTGCAAATCCGTAAGGAGCTCCTGCACTTTCCATTCCTTCCGGAATCGCAAGTGCAAGTCCGCCTTCTTTGATAGACGCTGCCATGATTGGTGTATCTTCAACACATGCTGCGCTGTTTCCAAGGATTACATCCTGATACATTGTTGGTGAATCTTCGAATACAGTTACTGTAAAGCCATACTGGTCTTTTAAGCTGTTTGCAAAATCTGCTCCCGCCGTACCATTCTTAACTGCTACATTTTTTCCTTTTAAATCTTCAAAGCTGGCAATATCGCTTCCTTCAGCAACTACAAATGCCTGAGTTGCATCATAATAGCCTTCTGAGAAGATCCATCCTGAATCAATACGTTCCTGTTTGACAGTTGCTCCTGCAATAAGACCATCTGCCTGTCCTGCCTGAACTGCTGCTACTGCCGCATCCCATCCAAGGCTCTGTAATTCATATTTAAATCCCTGATCTGCAGCGATCGCTGCAAGGATATCAACGTCGATTCCAACGAATTCATTGTTTTCATTCGTATATTCAAAAGGTTTGAATACGGTATCTGTTGCAACGATCCATGTCTTGTCAGCCGAAGCTGCTGCATCCCCTGAAGGTGCTGCCTCTTCTGTTGTTGCTTCCTCTGTTACGGCTTCTGCCGGTGCTGTTTCTTCATTTGTTACAGAAGACCCACATCCCATAAGCATTCCAGTCGTCAGGACCCCACATGCTACTAATGCCCATACTTTTTTCATTTCAATCTCCTCCATAATAATATTTAGATACAAAAATAGAGCGCAAGGCATGATTGATTGTAAGAATACAATCGACACCATTGTCTTTTGCTCGAATCTATGCATAATATTATAATTCACTTGATATTTTTTGTCAAGTATAGATTCCCTATTTTTGCGCCTGTTTGGAAAAACCAACCCTTTTTCAAGTCCATCTGGAACGCAATGGCATCCGGCATAAGCTGATCCGTCTTTTTACGCCAAGGCACAATGGAAAGGTAGAAAGGCGCCACCGCGAAGCCAATGAGCGGTTCTATGCTACCCACAGCTTTTATTCCTTTGAGGATTTTTCAAATCAGCTAAAGGTATATAATCGCAGGGACTGCAACAACTTTCCCATGCGTCCATTAGGCTGGAATACCCCACGGCAGGTACTAGTGGATTATTTTCGCAGAGTGTAAATATATGTTTGACAAACCTACAAAATAATTATGAGACGAAGCGTTTTCATAAAGCAATAAGTTATTTTTTAATTATAACCCTCTTTGCTATATCTTCTTTTTCTTTTGGTGCCGGTTCTTCTTCAAATCCTCCAAACGGCATTTGTGCCATTAAAGTCCATTTGGGGGAAAGATCGAACAGCTTGGCAACAGCTTCATTAATAACCGGATTATAATGCTGCAAGGAAGCTCCAATTCCTGCTTCTCTTAAAGCAACCCAAAGATTGAACTGCAGCATTCCATTTGCCTGATTTGCCCAGACAGGGAATTTATCCGCGTAGAATTCAAATTGCTCCTGCAATGATTCCACTACATTTTCATCAATAAAATATAAAATAGTACCGTACCCGTTTCTAAAGCCGTCAATTTTTTCTCTCGCGACCTGACCGTCGAACACCGCATATGTAGTGTCCCATAAAAAGTCTTGTTTTTCACCCAACACAACTACCACTCTGGAGGGAACTAGATTTGAATCTATATGTGTCTGATATTGGAGTTAATCTTACAGTAACAGATATTATTGAGGATATCTAAAGGTAATGGATGGCCAGTTCGTAGGAATTATCGGCCCTAACGGATGCGGAAAAAGTACATTGCTCAAAACGATATATATAGTGATAAATCCAAAATGCGGTAAAATTCTTTTGGATGAAATGGATTTGCTGGGCAATAATCTGCTGTAGCGGGACAATTCAATGAGCTTAGTTTTAACTTTACTGTATGGGACATGGTTGCAATGGGGTACTCCCCTTATAAGAAACTGCTTGAAACAGATAACGATATGGATATGGAAATTATCAGGGCGGCTCTGGCCGCATTGCACGACTTGGAATTGGCAGCTGCATATGTTATTACCTGCATGTCATGAAAGCAGGGCGCGTTGTTGCACATTAAAAGCCGGAGGATATATTGGTGAAGGATACCATACAAAAGATTTACGATGCGAAATGTGAAATATATAGGAATCCTATCAGCGGATGCCTTGCAGTTACATATTTACAATAATGAGCGCCTGCCACATTTCAGAAGTGGCACTCTCTCAGTCAGAGCGTTACACAAGAAGCCTTAGTGGATTCATACATGGCTTATGTAACGCTCTTTTTTATATTTATCAATTTTTCTCTGAGAAAACCTTTTGACGATGAGTCTCTTGACGGATTGCCGAACCGCCTTATCTGGCGGAAAACTCAATCTCTATATATTCTTTATAATTCATACGGTTATCATAAAGCTTTCTTACCTCCGCAGCTATGGTAGGCATTGAGCTAAGACCAATTGCAGCAAGCCAGTGAGAAGGCTCAATTACCGTCAGTCCAAAGTGTACTCCAATGGCAGGCACTGTGCATAGAACGACCATCGCCAGAAGCATACTCACCGCACTGACCACCAGCAGCGGATTATCAAACAAGGAACGTTTGAACATAGATTCCCTGCTTCGCACGGTGAATATATGAAGGATCGATGTCCATCCCAATACAAGAAACGCCATGGTCTGCCCTAACTCTGGGGATGGATTTCCTATACCGACCGGAATATATGCTCCTACATAAAAGGCTGCCAATACAACCAACGAGCAGATGATTGTCTGCTGGATAATTACATTGAGCAATCCGCCGCCAAACAAGCTTTCCGAACGTTTGACCGGTTTGCTTTCCATAATCTTGGCTGCAGAATCTTCTTTCGCCAGCTGCAGGCCGGGAATGCCGTCTCCTAAAACATTAATCAGCAGAAGCATTACAGGAGTGACCAAAACGCCCCAGCCTACGATTTGCGCAAACAACATGACTACAATTTCAGAAAGATTGCATACTAACAGAAAATAAATGACCTTTCTTACATTTGAATAAACTTTCCGGCCTTCATGCACAGCTTCCACAATGGTTGCGAAATTGTCATCGGTTAATATCATATCGGAAGCGCTCTTTGCCACTTCCGTTCCCGCCTGCCCCATGGCGACACCGACATCGGCTGCTTTCAGGGCCGGAGCATCGTTGACCCCGTCACCAGTCATTGCAACTACTTCACCTTTTTTCTGCCATGCTTCCACAATACGTATTTTGTCAGAAGGAGGCACCCTTGCATATACAGAGTAATCCTCAATTGAAGCTAACAGTTCTTCATCCGTCATTTCCTCTAGCTCCACCCCGGTAACAACCTTTTGGCCGTCAGACAAAATGTCCAGTTCTCTTGCAATGGCTCCGGCTGTAGCGGCATGATCACCGGTTATCATTATAGTGCGGATACCCGCTTTTTTAGCCCTTTGTATTGCTACTGCGGCCTCCGGTCTGGGCGGATCGATAAGACCCACGATTCCGATGAATGTAAGCTCTCTTTCCACCGACTCAAGCTCTTCTGCGCCGGGCAGCACGTCAATATGCTTTATACCCAGTGCAATAACTCTTAAGGCATCTTCAGCAAATGCATCATGCAATTTACGGATGTTCTCTATTTCTTCCTCATCCTCTTGACAGAAAGGAATTCGATCTATGGCGCCTTTCGTAAGGACAATATATCCTCCCTTCGGATCTCTGATGATAACGGTCATCATTTTTCTTTCGGAGGAAAAGGGAATTTCAGCAACTCTTGGATATTCCCCTTCCACCACATCCTTATCCAGACCTTTTTCACTAAAGAGCCGCATGATGGCCGTCTCTGTTGCATCTCCTATATACTGTATATTTCTTTCTTCATCCTCTTGACCCACCGCATTGCTGGCGCAGGCAAGCATTTTAAGGAATGTTGTCTGGGCCTCAGAAAATTCGTCGGTATCTTTTACCGGTTTTCCTCCGCTTAAACACAGCCGTTTGATAGACATCCGATTCTGTGTAAGTGTTCCTGTTTTGTCTGAGCAGATTACAGAGGTATTGCCCAGAGTCTCCACCGCGGGAAGTTTCCTGATCAGCGCATTTTTGTTTACCATATTCTTAACACCATGGGACAAACTTAAGGTTACAATCAAAGACAAGGTTTCCGGAACTGCCGCCACTGCCAAAGTAACCGCCAGCATAATCATGCTCCAAAAATCCGATCCCTGCCTCATGCCGATAAGAAATAGGATAGCGGCAGATATGACAGCAACCGTGCTGATATTCTTTCCGACTCGATCTAACCTTTGCTGCAGCGAAGTCTTTCCTTTTATGGTACTCTCTAAAAATCCGGCTATTTTTCCCATCTCCGTATTCATCCCGGTTTCCGTAACAACGGCAACCGCATTTCCCGCTGTAACAAGGCATCCGGAGAATATCATATTGCTCTGCTCTGCAACGGGAATCTTACCCGGGGCCAATACCAACGCATTCTTCTCCAATGGTTCGCTCTCTCCTGTCAGAGAAGATTCATCAACCATAAGGTTGTTGCTTTCCAAGATTCTTGCATCTGCCGGAATCAAAGAGCCTGCTTTTACTAGGATCATATCGCCCGGCACAAGCTCTTTCGTATCGATTTCTTGCCTTATTCCGTCTCTAATTACAAGACAGGATGGGCTGTTAAGATTAGCCAGAGATTCCAATGCTTTCTCTGCCTTCCCTTCCTGGGTAATAGCCAAGGTTAAATTCATAACAATAATTATGGATATTACCAGCGGTTCTATAAAACCTTCTCCATGCTTCAGTGCCAGCGAGAAGGAAAGGACCGCTGCTATGATAAGAACTATTGTTGAGACATCTTTTAGATGATGAAGGATAGTCCTGATAAGACTTGGTTTTTTAGCTCTTGAAAATTCATTTTTACCAAACTGTCTCTGTTTTTGTTTTATCTGTTCTGATGAAAGCCCCATTACCATGTTGCCTTCTAATTGTTCTAGCACCTCTTTTTTACTCTTTTCGTACCATCTCATAAAATCATCCTTTCTTTTATTTGCACCTGTTTGCTCACTGCTGTAAACAATACTTCAATAAAATAATAGGTAGAATCTCTATCTATTATTTTGTTGGAAAGCAGGCTCATCGCCTGCTGAATTTTCCTCAAAAACATGTTTCCTGACGTTCATGACTTTAAAAGATTATCATAAACTTTAAATAACAGTGTTCTTAAAGTGAGAATTTCTTCCTTTGTCATGCCCTGTAAAAGCTTTTCTTCCATACTGTTAAAAACTTCCCGGATATCGGATACCAGTTGTTCTCCCTTGGGAGTAATTATCAGCTCCATGGCACGCCGATCTTCTTTACTGATGGTCCTGATAACGTATCCCTTTTCTTCCAAACAATTCAAAAGACTGGTGACCGTAGGCCCGCGCAGATCCATAGACTCTTCCAGATAATGCCTGCTTATGACATGATGGGCTTTTATATTGTCATAAATTAATCCTAAAAGTCTCCCCTGCTGGTGAGTAATTCCCAACTGTTTCAACCTCTGATCGCTCATGTAATAGAGAATATGAGAGATACTTCCAAAACAAGACCCGAATACTCTTTCTTCACTTTTATTCATCACTGTACCCTCAAAATTAGGTAGAATCACTACATAGTTTCTATGTTAATTTTAACAATACCTTTTTTTATTTGTCAAGTTAAATTTTATTTTTTTACCATCCTTTTCATCTGCTGCCCTTGGAATTAAGCGACAGGATATCATTGCGCGAGCGGAAGCACAAAGGTAAATGTGCTGCCTTCTCCCAGCTTGCTGCTAACTGAAATGCTGCCGCTGTGAGCTTCCACAATCCATTTGACCATAGAAAGCCCCAGACCCACACCGCCTGCCTTTGTTGACGTTCTCGATGGATTTACCTGATAAAAACGCTCCCATATCCGATAGAGATGTTCCTCAGCAATCCCAATTCCGTCATCGGCAACGGAACCGATAATTTTGTTTCCGCCTTTCGCAAGTCCTATTATGATGTGTCCTCCGGACTTACCATATGTAACGGCATTCGATACGAGGTTAATGAGCATTCGAAGCATCATCGTTTCATCGGCCTGTATATGTAAACCGGGTGTGATATTCGTTTGAATTTCGATGCCCTTTTCATTTGCTGCTTCATACTGTTCCTCCGCAACCATCTCGGTAAGCTCGCTCAGATTGAGCAGCTCTAAAGTCAGCATCTTGTGTCCCATATCAATTCTGGAAAGCATCAAGAGATGGGAAATCAATCCTGATATTTTACGAGCTTGTGTCAGTACAACCGAAAGTGCATCTTTTGCCTCTTCCATCGTCTTCGCATTCTCCAAGGCATATTCACTCTGCGATACAATTGCCGAGACAGGTGTTCTCAGCTCATGAGAAACATCCAGGGTAAATTGTTTTTCACTTTCAAACGATTGTTCCAAACGTCCAATCATGTCGTTAAAGGTTTTTGCCACGGTATATATTTCATCCTTACCTTCGCCAATCGGGATTCTCTGTGAGAGGTCACGGCCTCCTCCTATGCGCTCTGCCGCCTCGTTAATCTGCCTTACCGGCTTAAACGCCTGTCCTGTGATAAAATATCCTCCTAACGCGACAATGACGACCAAAAAAGGCAACGTAACCCCCGCAATGGAAAGCATAGTAATCAGCGCACTTTCAGAATCGGAGATAGCCGTAATGCCTCGTACCCATATATCACCATACTCCTCAAAAGAAACGCGGCTGTCGTACACATACCATTTAGAGTTACCGTTATTTACCATCCGCACCGTATTATCGGTGAAGCTCAGGGGGCTATTAAGGTTTTCCGGCAATTCTCCATATACTTTTTGCATGTCCTTACTGTATACAGATAAGTAGACCTGGAGATAGAAGGAATCAAAATCATTGTCTATCTGTACTTCTCCATCCTCATAGTTAATTTTGTTAAGTCTGTCCTCAACCACCCCAACGAGAACATTTTTTGTCGAAGTCTCTTCAAGACCTTTGCTGATGAAAAATATAAACATCATCATAAGCGAGACCAGAACGACCATCAGCGTAGTATACCAGAGCGTCACCTTCGTTTTAATCGAAATCCTATTCATTCATCCTCCCTCAGAGCATAACCGGTTCCCCTAATCGTGTGGATGAGCTTCTTAGAAAAATTCTCATCAATCTTTTTTCTCAGATAACGGATATACACATCAATCACATTGGAGCCCCCCTCATAGTCGTAGTTCCAGATGTGCTGGGAAATCTTCTCCCTTGTCAGTACAATGCCTTTATTATGCATCATGAATTCAAGTATCGCGAATTCCTTGCTGGACAGCGATATCGAAGTGCCGCCGCGGGTTACTTCCCTGAAATCACAATCCATAATCAAGTCTGCAATAGAGAGAATATTACTAACATGACCGGAGGAACGCCGGATCATGGCACGAATCCTCGCCAATAACTCATCAAAAGCAAATGGTTTTACGAGATAATCATCCGCCCCTTTATCCAGGCCTGCCACACGATCTTCTATACTGTCACGTGCCGTCAATAACAGAACCGGCGTTTTATTGTTTTGTAAGCGGATTTTTCTTAATACCTCAAGACCGTTAATACCCGGCAGCATGATATCGAGGATAATAGCATCGTATTCCGCACAATTAATGTAATCAATAGCCTCGTCGCCATTCATGCACCAATCTACGGCATAATGCTCCGATTCCAGCTTCTTCACTATAACATCATTCAAATCAGGTTCATCTTCAACCACCAGAATGCGCATATGTCACCTCCATGGAAATTTACTATTTATTTTAGGCGGCCCTCATTAAAGAAAGATTAAATTATTCTTCCTTTCTGCCGCCCTGATGCAGATATTGATGATTATACCTCTTATACCGGAAACGTTTCAACTTTTCCACCCTGATATGAGCATGTGACTTAACATCCGGACTTGGCATGCTTCCTTTCTGATGGCCGCCTAAAGCTTCTTACAGAAAGAAGGCTAGGAAGCAGCCTTTTTAATCTCTCTTTAATCTCTCTTTAATGAAATACAATTAAAATACAAAAAGTAAAATTGAGGAGCCCCCAAAGGAGTATTCACGTTCTTATTATTACCAGTAAGGGGGGGGCAAAAACATAGGACTTATATATCAAGGAGGATTTGTACATGACATTCTGGGATAAACTTTTTTCTAACTTTGGACTTATGCATATAACCTTACCACAGGTTATTATGATATTGATTGCTTTGTTGTTAGCATATCTTGCCATCGTTAAAAAATATGAACCGCTATTGCTTCTTCCTCTGGCCTTTGGCATGATGATCGCCAATATTCCGTTAGCGGCTCTTTCTTCATATGATGATGGCGGCCTGATTTATTATTTGTATCAGGGGATTGATTTGGGTATTTATCCACCGATGATTTTTTTATGTATTGGAGCTATGACCGACTTTGGTCCTTTGATTGCTTCTCCCCGTAACGCACTTATCGGGTTGGGCGGTCAGCTTGGTATTTTTGTCGCCATGGGTGGAGCCTTATTAATAGGGCAAGCCCTCGCGTACATCATCCCCGGACTGGAACCATTTAGCCTGAGTGAGGCTGCTGCTATTGGTATTATCGGCAGTTCGGACGGGCCAACCTCTATTTATACCGCGGACCGCCTTGCGCCTGATCTATTACCCGTAATCACCGTTGCTGCTTATTCATACATGGCTTTGGTTCCCATCATCCAGCCTCCGATCATGCGGGCGCTTACCACACCAAAGGAACGGATTATCGTAATGCCGGAATCAAAAAGAGTAACCCGCAAACAAAAAATTATTTTTTCATTTGCAATAACTCTTGCTACATTACTTTTAGTTCCTGCCGCGGGTTCATTAATCGCTATGCTGATGCTGGGAAATCTCATTAAAGAAAGCGGTGTAACCGAACGATATGTCCGTTCGTTACAAAATGATTTATTAAATATATTAACGTTGCTAATTGGCATTTCCGTGGGAGCAACGGCCACTGCCGAACGAATTTTGAACCCGCACACTATCCTGATTATTTGTTTAGGGTTGTTTGCTTTTGCCTTTGGAACGATCGGCGGTATTATTATAGCAAAGATTCTGTGCAAAGTAACCGGCGGAAAAGTAAATCCTTTAATCGGAAATTCAGGTGTATCTGCTATGCCGATGGCCGCCCGCGTTTCTCAAAAGCTAGGGCAGGAATATAATCCGCATAATTATCTTTTAATGCATGCAATGGGGCCCATCGTATCCAGCACGATTGGTTCCGCATTAATAGCAGGCATCTTCATTACTCTTTTCGGTTCATAATATTGAATATACAATCCCGTTCAAAGCTTTTGTTCCGCGCGCGAAGCTGCGCATCCATGGTTTGTGTAATAGGAGCGCTTTCCTATTACACAAAAAGCCCTCTGGACTTCTCCAGAGGACTTTTCCCAATTCCTTACCTAAATCAAGGCTCCTGCTCTCAGTATGCCGATTATTCTTACGTAAGTTATCTTAATATCCCGTCGTCTTATTATCAGTATAGCTCTTTAAAAGTAATCTTATTTTATACTTTCTCTCCTATATGCCTTATTACTTTGCGATAAATACGGCCAAGGAAAAATGCGGACAGCATCAACGCCACTATTTCCGCAATCGGAAACGACCACCATACATAATCTACATTTCCCAGCTTCGACAGAAGGTACGCCGCCGGAAGGAGCACGATTAACTGTCTGATCAGCGAAATTACCATACTATATACCCCATTTCCCAACGCCTGAAACACAGAGCTGCATATAATGGAGAATCCTGCTACTAAAAAAGCAATGCTTATAATGCGCAGTGCAGGTACTCCTATGGAAAGCATCGTCTCAGAAGCGTTAAATAACTGTAAAAGTGTATGCGGGAATATCTGGAATATAAAGAAACCCACCACCATAAGCGCTACCGCATAAAAAATGCTGAGCTTTACTGTTTTTACAAGGCGTTCTCTCTTCCCTGCACCGTAATTATACGCAATAATGGGAACCATCCCGTTGTTCAAACCGAATATTGGCATAAAAACAAAGCTTTGAAGCTTGAAGTATACGCCGAATACCGCCGTTGCCGTCGCCGTAAAGGAAATAAGAATGAGGTTGATACCGTAAGTCATTAAGGAACCCATAGCCTGCATAACAATGGAAGGAATCCCTATAATATATATCTGCTTGATAATCCCCTTGTCCGGCCGAAAACCTTTAAAATGCAGTTTTACCTCATTATTTATCTTATGGTTAATGACCACCGCTAAAATTCCTGCAATTGTTTGTCCTACCACAGTAGCCACCGCTGAACCGGCAATTCCGAGCTTTGGCATTCCAAGCAATCCGAATATGAGAATGGGATTCAAAATAATATTGATAATCGCTCCCGTTCCCTGTGTTATCATGGTATAAATGGTTTTACCGGTGGATTGCAGCATACGTTCGAATGTAATCTGAATAAATATGCCCAGAGAAGCCACACATACGATGGTCAGATACACTTTGCCATATTCCAGAATCTGTGCATCCGCCGTCTGGCTGCGATAAAACGGCACCACTGCCGTCAACCCTATCACAAGAAAGAGGAGGTAGGATATAATCGAAAGAAAAATCCCATTGACTGCGGTTCTATTTACTTTTTCAAAATTCTTCTCTCCCAACGATTTGGATAATACCGCATTGCTTCCTACCCCGGTACCTACCGCTACGGCAATCATAAGACTTTGTACCGGGAACGCCAGGGAGACTGCCGTCAATGCGTTCTCATTAATCATCGCCACAAAGACACTATCCACTATGTTATATAGAGCCTGTACCAGCATGGAAACCATAATAGGCAATGACATCGACAATAATAGTTTATTTACAGGCATATAACCCATTTTATTTTCTTTTTGCAATTCCATAATTTCATCCTTTCAGTGTAAAAAACATAATTTCCTGTTACATAAAAAAGAACATCTTATAGCTTATAAGCTAAAGATGTCACTTTGTTGTAGTGAGGCATCGGGGGTTCGAACCCCGGACAACTTGATTAAAAGTCAAGTGCTCTACCGACTGAGCTAATACCCCATATTTAAACTGGGCTAGCTGGATTCGAACCAGCGACTGCAGGAGTCAAAGTCCTGTGCCTTACCGCTTGGCGATAGCCCATCACTTTTAACACCAAGCTTGTCCGTAAAGACAACCTCGAGGGCGTTATGCTCCTCTTAAAAGTAAAAAGGTGGGTAAAGGGATTCGAACCCTCGACCTTCAGAACCACAATCTGACGCGCTAACCAACTGTGCTACACCCACCATAGCGAGATATTAATTCCTATTGCAAGATAGTAATTCCTATCTCAAATGTGCTCGAAGGGATTCGAACCCCCGACCCACGGCTTAGAAGGCCGTTGCTCTATCCGACTGAGCTACGAACACATATATGACATGAGCCGCAAAATGAAATAAATCATTCCCATTGTACGCTTCGGCTCCGCCAAAGCGGGTGATGGGAATCGAACCCACGTATCTAGCTTGGAAGGCTAGTGTTCTACCATTGAACTACACCCGCATATTCTATTACAACATCCGATTAAAAATCGGGGTGACAGGATTCGAACCTGCGACTTCTTGGTCCCAAACCAAGCGCTCTAGCCAAGCTGAGCCACACCCCGGCGCACTCACTCGCCTTGTTACAGCGCAAGATATATTATATAATAAGGTTCTAATCGTGTCAACATATTTTTACAACTTTCTCAGCACTTAAAATTTATCAGCTTTTCATCCCTATAAATAGCAAATATCGAAATGTGCTTTTCCCTTATTATCCAGCTCCATCATCACATAAGACGGCCTCTTTCCTTCCTGTCTGGGATAAGCCAGACTTCCCGGATTGACCGCGATAATCTTATCTTCGATATCGACGAGAGGCTTATGGGTATGTCCGTAAATGACTATGTCGACGCCGCGCGCAATCGCCTCTTCCTTGAGGGCTTCGTTTCCCATCGTCACATAATAGTTATGTCCATGGGTCAGCCATACTTTGTAGCTGCCGATGCTGAATTCCTTTTCCCGGGGGAGATCGGAGAAAAAATCATTATTTCCGGTGATGATCTCCACCGGACAGCCTGCACCTTCGCAGATTAAATATTCACTTCCCTCAGCGTCTCCGCAATGAACCACCATATCAATGGGCTTTACCATTTCAAGAACCTTCAGATAGTTATTGTTCTGGCGGTGTGTGTCACTTACTATCAGTACACGCATACTATTCCTCTCTTCAAAGCTTTTTCTTTAGCTCTTCTTTCATTTTACGCAATGCTTTTCCCCTGTGACTAATCTCATTTTTCTCATCGTTGCTAAGCTCAGCCGTGCTTCTTCCCCGTTCCGGCAGATAAAATATCGGATCATAGCCGAACCCGTTTTCCCCTTTTTCCTCATAACCGATCCTTCCCTCGACCTCTCCATATGTAGTGATTATCTCTCCATCCGGAAAAGCCGCCGCTATGGCACATACAAAGCGCGCAGTTCTCTCTTCATCCGGTACCCCGGAAAGCCTTTCTATCAGATTGGCATTCTTAATCCGGTAAGAGGTATCCTCTCCCATGTATCTTGCCGAATAAATTCCCGGTTCCTTATTTAAATAGTCAATTTCCAAACCTGAATCGTCCGCAAGAACGATTTCTCCGCAAAACTCGGATACCGCCTTTGCCTTTATGACCGCATTCGCTTCGAAGGTTGCGCCGTTCTCCTCTATTGGTATATCGATTCCCATTTCTTTCATGGAAAACACTTCCCACTCCGTATCAGCCAGAATTTCTCTGATTTCCTTCATTTTACCTGCATTTCCCGTAGCAAAAACAATTTTTCTGCCCATATAATATGCCTCATTCATATGCTTTTAAAATAGCATTGTATATCCCATCCGCAACCTTCTCCAGATAGGCTTCGCTTTTCAAAAAAGCCTCTTCCTTTTCATTCGTTATATATCCTACCCGTATGCCCGCTGCCGGCACCATAGCCTCTTGGAGCACATATTCCGATTCCTTAGCAGCGACCAGCCCAACTGCCTTGCCCTGAATCGCGGTAACCACTTCCCGCTCCAGTAAATCGGCAAGCTCGATGCTATTGAATTCCGGTATGAAATAACTTTCATTGTATACTGCCTGCGTACCAAATAACGAAGGATCCACGTTCGCTCCTACCTGAATGCGTATCAGCATATCCGCCCTCGTATCGTTAGCGATTGCCACCCGACTCTCCTCGTCGGGATACACATCCTCCATCCTTGTGTAATATACCTTGATATCCGTAGCGTCCAGCTTTTCCTTCAGCTTCTTTGCAATCTCCAGCGTCACTTCCTTCTCCGAAAGAAGCCCTTTTCTTGCTCCGTTTTCTTTCCCGCCGCCAGCCGGGTCGATGACTACTATCTTTTCATACATCTCCTTCGGCGGAAGAAATTCTATGTACAGATTATTTTCTTCCAAAATACTACGATATTCGAATACTCCTGTCAACGAAAATTTTAATATCGTTTTCTCTTCTTCCTGCTCATAATAACCGTTATTTATATTATCCTTATTCCCTGTAATCGGGTTGTTCTTATAAAAATCGCTGCAATCATTCTCAAAGCTTATCCATAATTCATGATCCATATAGTGATTTTCTATTTTTACAGTCTCCGCCTTTATTCCTTCCTGAAAAGGAATGCAGAGATAATCCGCATTCTGCGCATTCTCTCCGAAGAAGAGAAGATTTTTCTCCTCGGACGCTCTTCCTTCGCTCTGTGCTTTTGCCTGTACCTCGTCCTGCGCCACATCTGCAATTATAATTACCTTGTGGGAAGCCGTATATACGATAAAAGCCATTGCGGCAACCGCAAATATTACACTATATATTACTGTTTTTCTCATCAATTGCTGCCGCATACATACTTTACTCCTGACGGTTTCCACCCTCCGGCCTCGGCTTTTTTGCCGGCTTCGGCCCTAGGAACTGGTAATAATACGTTTTCATCATACCATTGTATATTTTTCTGTTCTTATCCGCTTTCCGTCCTATGTCCTGCTGCGCGTTCTCATAGGAGGTAATCATATATAGGGACCACGCATCCAGCATACGGAAGCGTTCACCAATCGTCTCATACAGAGGCCGCAGATTCTCTTTGTCCTCCAGACGCTCTCCATAGGGGGGATTGGTTATGATAAAGCCATATTTTTTCGCATGACTTAACTCGCTTACTTCACGCTTCTGGAAATGAATCAGCTTTTCCACTCCTGCGAGGCGCGCATTTTCTCTCGCTGCCGCAACGATATCCTCATCCGCATCGTACCCTTGTATATCCGTTTCTACGCTAAAATCGACCATCTCTTCCGCTTCCTCAAGCGTATCCTGCCAAATCTGTGCCCCTACGATATGAGGCCAGTTCTTCGCCGTAAATCCCCGACGCATGCCCGGTGCCATATTCGCTGCCATCATCGCTGCTTCTATCGGGATGGTACCGCTGCCGCAGAACGGGTCCACCAAGATCCGGTCCGCCCTCCACGGTGTCAGCATAATGAGCGCCGCCGCAAGATTCTCCGCAATAGGAGCCTTCGCCGTCAGCTTTCGATATCCTCTCTTATGTAATGAATCGCCGGTAGTGTCCAACCCTACCGTCACCTCATCCTTTAATAAGAAGACCCTTACCGGAAATGACTCTCCGCTTTCCTCAAACCAGCTTTCGCGGTATACCTCTTTCAGCCGCTCCACCATAGCCTTCTTCATAATCGCTTGAATATCCGAAGGACTGAACAGCTTACTCTTTACGCTTCCCGCCTTCGCCACCCAGAACTTTCCATCTCTTGGAATGAACTCCTCCCAAGGCAGACCCTTCGTCCCCTGAAAAAGTTCTTCATAAGTCTCCGCCCTAAAGCTTCCTATTTTAATGAGGACTCTCTCCGCCGTACGCAAAAAGACATTGGCACGGCACACCGCCTCTTCATCCCCGTAAAAAGTGACTCTTCCGTCCTCCACCCCGCTTATATAGTAACCTAAATCAATAATTTCCTTCTTTAAAACTGCTTCCAGCCCGAAGTGACAGGGCGCAATCAACTCATATCTTTTCATCCGATCCTCAACCTTACATCCTATTGTCTTTATGCTGATTTAATAATATACCTTTTTATATTAAGTCCTTTTTCCATTCCGTGTCAATCACTTATTCCGCTTAAACTTGCGGAAAACAGGACCATCTCCTTTTATACGGGACAAAAGCATGCTTCGGCAGCATCGCTTTTGTCCCGCACGTGTAACTGAGCGACCATTATTTCTGTAATAGGAACACTTTCCTATTTACATGAAAAAGGACATCTTCCGATGCCCTTCCTATCCCAGAACCATTTTAGTAATTACTGTTTTTCTGATTGTTGTTAGAACTATTGTTGTTAGAGCTATTGTTGTTAGAACTATTGTTAGTGCTGTTCTTCTGGTTCTGTTTGTTGCTGTTACTGGACTTGTTTTCCTGATTTTGCTTGTCGCTGCTCTGGTTATAATCGTTTCTAGACATGTTTAATTCCTCCTGATAAGTTTTTGTTACAAAAGTAGTATGTCATCATATATAAGAAAGTATTCATTTTCATTTATAGGACTTTGGTACTATTTTTTTATTCAAATTGCACAAAAACTTAATAGGACTTTGGTACTATTTTGGTATTGCTTTTTTCAAAATTCGTGTTATAATTACATTTGTAAATAGAAATAACCCTTCATCATTTCTATTTACAGACCCTTATATTAATTATTTATACTCCCCTCATGTAGAGCGTCAGACCCTTTCTGACGCTCTGCTGCTTTTTATTTTTCTTTTCCACACGGGGGCATTCGCTGATGTAAAGCCAGCCAGTGCTGATGACTTATACAATAGGGATAATTGTTACTGTTCACACAGTAGCTTAGCACTTGCTGTTAAGCTATGTAAGAATATGATGCAAGAGATAATTTCCGCTTCGCGGAGCGAATTTAAATACAGTAACGAAGCTTTCCATTTACATAAAAAGAAATGCCCGCCCCCTTTGCAAAGCAGCTACCTGCTTCGCAAAAAACGGACGAGCAATATCACACAGAGAATCGGTATTATAATAGGAAGAAATACAGATAAAACGGAGCCGATTATTCCTATTATAAATATCAATACAATCGCTATAATAAGTCCTAGCAGCCAGCCCGGCATACGGTATACCTTCCCGCCAAAGCCGCCTCGCTCTTTCTCCTCATAGCCCTCTTCATAAACCTCATCGTATTCCTGATATCCGCATCGCCCTTCCAGTTTGCAAGCCTCTATAATGGTCTTGGCAAGAAGGCGCGGATCACCCAGACTCGCGATGACCTCCTCTTCACTCTGTCCTAAGCGAATCTGCATATCGATATAATCCTGATAATACCTTATATTTTCATTTACAGAGCTGCTGCTCAAGCTGCCGGCTAAAACTCTCTGCAATGTTTCAATAAATTCGTTTCTTGTCATAGTCCCTCTTCTTCCATAAATGTATTCTATATCAGCCCTTACGCTGACATACCACAAAAAATCTCCACATCATCTTCATGATAGTGGAGATTTTTAATTTCGTCAAATTACATTTTTATAAAAAATATCTTTCCTATCTATAAAGCCGTTTACTCCTTCACACCGCCTAATGCCACGCCCGCGATAATATACTTGGACAAAGCAAAATATACGATAAATATGGGTAAAATTGTAATTACGAGGCCTACATAAATAATACCATAATCGGAACGGAAACGCTCTCCTCTCATCAACTGTACGAACATCGGTAAAGTATACAATTTCTGGGATGACAACAGCATGGATGGCGTATAGAAGTTATTCCATGACGCAATGAAAACGAAAATTGCTTGTGTCGCAACTGCCGGCTTCATAAGAGGCACAGCGATCGTATTGAAGGTCTTGAATTCTGCAGAGCCGTCGATTCTTGCTGCATCGATGATTTCCAAGGGCAATGCACTCAGCATGTACTGTCTCATAAAAAATACTGTCGCAGGGGCTGCGATTGCGGGGACAATAAGCGGTATGTAATTGTTGCTCAATCCCAGATTGTACATAAAACGGAAGAAACCGATAGAGGATACCTGCGTAGGAATCATCATGATTGCCATGATGAATGCCCATGCAAACTGGCTTCCTTTAAATTTATAAACGGTTACGCCGTATGCCGTCGCCGTAGAGAAATATACGGACAACACGGTACTAAATCCTGCGATAGCAAAGCTGTTTACCATATATCTGTACAAAGGCACATTTTGGTTTGCCTGATACAGCAGCTTTTGGAAGTTTTCCAAAATATGCGTCGAAGGAATGAGTGAAAATGCCATCTGAATCTCCGTACTGGATCTTGTCGCATTTACCAGCATAATCCAGAAAGGAATCAAGCTTAAAAAGCAAAGGAAAATACAAACAGCATTTCTAAATATGGAGGCTCCCATGACTCTCGCATGAGCGCCATCCTTCACTTTTGTTGCCCGAGAAGTATTTGTCGCCATATTACTTCGCCCCCTTTCTTGCTATTTCTTTTTGTATTGCTTTATTTTGCTTTCTCTCTCTTATCGCATCCTTATCCCGCATAATATAGAAGAGAACCAAGCTGAAGAACAAGGTTACGACAAACAATACAACAGAGGTAGCGGAAGCCTTACCCATCTGCTTTGCACCGGTGAATGCCAGCTCTCGCATGTACATAGTAATTGTTCTCGTCGTATAATCAGGATCTCCATAGCCGCTGGTAGTAAGAAGCTTGGGGATATCGAACATCTGCAAACCACCGATCGCGGAGTTCACAAGCGTGAACAGCAATATCGGACGAAGTAACGGCAACGTAATCTTTTTGAATATCTGGAAGCTCGATGCTCCGTCCACCCTTGCCGCCTCGAAAAGCGAGGGGCTGATGCCGAGCACGCCGGCAGTCAAAACGACCATCGTATTTCCATACCACATCCAGAAGTTGATAAAGGATATGATTCCTCTCGTCGCCCATTTCTGCTGAAAGAATCTATACGGCTGAGACAGGAGACCGGACTCTAAGAGGAACTGGTTCACCGGGCCGTTGGGATAATTAAACAAGCTGTAGAACAATACAGAAATCGTAGCTGCCGTAATAATATTAGGCATAAAGGTCATAATCTTATATGCGCCTTGCGCTTTCATCTTCACGCGTGTATCTGTAAACCATATTGCCAGCACAAGCGCTAAAAGTATCTGCGGAACGAAGTTCATAAGCCACATCAAAATAGTGTTCCATAAAGACTGAAACGTATATGTATTGAACAGAGTACCGTCTTTTCCGATGAATACCGTCTTGAAGTTCTCAATTCCGTTAAATACCGGGCCTACTTCTACGTTGAACATCGTATCGGTGTAGTTTTCACAAAAAGCCAAACCGATCGTATAAATCAGAGGCCATAGCTGAAATATTGCGAATACAATAAAAAATGGAGCAATAAAGTAATAACCGTATCTGCCGTATTCCACTGTCTTACGCTTTTGTTTTGCAGGTTTTGCCATTATCTTCACATCCTCTTTCCTTATTATTTTATTTGTGATGCCTTTCATTTCTGCCTTTGCATTCCTGCATAGGCATTGGACACGGTTTTATCAGTCCTTATCCGTTTATCAATAAAACCTTGTCAAACATCTATGCCGTTATGCCGGCGAGCAACATTATTATAGAAACTTCTCCTAAGAATATCTGTACCGGCTGAGTAAGCCGGTACAGAATTCAAATTTCTTATAGGAATCTATTTCACAACTTATTCTACTGTTACAGCCGGATAAGCTTCTGCTACTGCTGCTTTGAAGTCCGCAACTGCCGCATCTTTATCTTTGTTGCCTAAAGAGTATTCAGTAACCTGTGTATCGAGAAGCTCATTAACCTTCTGGTCATATGCACACATCCAAGATACATCTACATCCTCAGCAAGGGGAGAGAATACAGAGATAAAATCCTGTCCGCCGAGGAAGTCATATGCGCCTTTTCCTGCATCGGATAACGTCTTCATTGCTGCCTTGTTATTTACATAATCAAGTGTTTCTTCAGACATCTTAGTCATAATTTCAGTATCGGTGCAAAGACCTTTCATGATCTGTCCTGCTAAAGCCGTATCGGAACAGCCTGCTGTTGCGCCCAACCATGTACCGCCCCAGTAATAAGGTGCCGGTCCCTGAGTCATGTTCCAAAGTCCGTAAGTACCTTCGCCTACTTTTTCGCCGCCGCAGTTGGACTTAATTACCCAGTGTAAGAACCATGTACATCCAAAGTAACCAAATACGGAGTCACCGGAAGGTCCTGCATTCCACTCTTCAGACCACTGTGTTGTCTTCTGGGTCAAATCTTCCTGCTCTAATGTCTTAACTACGTCCATGTACTGAAGCATTGAATCGTCCATATGGAAAATGCCTTCTTTGTCAACCCAAGGCTGAGTCTTGTTAGACATGAATGTGTTAACTACGTCACCGTTAGAGGAAACAATTCTTGTAGCATCGCCGGATTTCTCTTTGATTTCTCTTGCTGTATCGAGGAAATCATCCCAAGTAGCGAGCTTAGCCTGCATTTCTTCGGGAGATTTAACTCCAAGCAAAGATTCTGCAAGGTCTGTTCTGTAGATAAAGGAACCGGGGCAGCTCTGCCAGGAAACACCCTTTAAGGAATTATCCCTCTGGTCGGTCGCGATATCTATTGTATAAGGATACATTTCAGACAAATCTGCATCTGTAAGTCCGCAATCCGTTACAGGAAGAGTATAATCGCTGTTCGTATATTTCATGATGTAACCTGCTTCGAAGGCGATCAAATCCGGATAGTCCGGCGCATCGGGTGTCTGTAACAACTGATCGATTTTCTCCTGATATATTGCGGAGTCACCAACGTTTACATATTCAACTCTGTCTTTGATTTCCGGATATGCTGCATAAACATATTCCAGTCTCTCACCAAGTTCCGTATTCCATGAATAGATATAGAACTTATCCGTAGATGCTGCCGCATCGTCTGCCGGTGCTGCCTCTTCTGCAGGCGCAGCCTCTTCTGCTGCAGGTGCCGCTTCTTCAGCAGGCGCTTCCGTTGTAGTTGTTGTGCTTCCGCCGCAGCCTGCTAGTAGACTGGCTACCATGGTTACTGAAAGTAAAGCACTGAGTACTCTTTTTTTCATTTACATTTCCTCCCTTTGAGTTAGTTTAATAATAGGTGTGTTGTTTGTTTGCATTTATATGATTACCGTGAAATAAATATTGTCATTTCAATATTGTGTCTCTCACAGCAACAATGCCTAAATTATTGTTCCTACCGATCTTCCTTCAAAAACCTCTCCTTCCACCACAACCTGCTGAATCAATGTTGTCTTCGGATGCTCTATCAGGTTGACCAGGCTTTCTGCCGCCTTGGCTCCCACTTGCTCGGTATCCTGACGCAAAGTCGTAAGCTGCGGCTCCAAATGTCTTCCAATCCTTATTCCGTCGTACCCCGCTATGGAAATATCCTGAGGGATATTAAGACCTCTCTCTGTAATAGCATTGATTCCCCCGAAACTGGCGAAATCATCAGGATACAAGATGCAAGTCGGCGGATTGGGTAAATCCAAAAGTTCCTGCGTCTGTGCGAAAGAACCTTTCGTATCCCTGTATGCGGCCTCTTTTATATATTCATCCGGAACCTCCAGTCCAAGTTCCTCCGCCGTCTTATAAAAGGAAGACAACCGGCTTTGCGTTACCGCCGAATCCATACCGTGGATATAAGCGATGTGCCGATGCCCCTTGTTATATACGAAAGTAAGTAAATCTTTCATTCCCTTCACATTGTCTGAAATGATTGCAATTCTGTTATTGAACAAGTGATCAATGGTCACTACCGGAATATCACTTCTGACCAGCTCCACAACCTCCGGGTCATAGAAATCGATACAAGCTATTGCCACTCCGTCAAAGCCCCGATACATCGAATGCTCCAGATAAGACATCTTGTTCGTTCTGGTCTTGCAGCAGTTAATGAAGGTCATATCATACCCTCTCTGTTCTGCCGTCCTCTTGAAGCTGTCTAAAACGTATGAGAAGTAATCATGCTTCAAACCACTTTGGTCATCATCTACAAAAAGTACTCCAAGATTATATGTACGGTTTGTCTTCAAAGCTTTCGCCGCCGAATTGGGAAAGTACCCCATTTCCTTGGCAACCTTTCTGATATGCTCTTTCGTTTCTTCCCCGATATCGCTGTGGTTATTCAGCGCCTTGCTTACCGTTGCTACCGATACCCCACACGTTACCGAAATATCTTTCATTGACACCATGTCACTTACTCCCTCCAATTATTTAGAAGTTCGGTCTCTGCCGTTTATAGAATATTATAACTTATCTTATCCAAAACTCCAACCAAACATCTTTTATAGAGATGAGTGTTTTGAATCACTTAATCGTTTTCGTACTCTTAGTGTATAACACTTTTTATACTTTTTCAAGAGTTTTTTTATTTGTTTTGTTCATTTTTTATACTTTTGTAAATTTTAAACAGTTTTAAGCATAGTTTTCTCAAGCATTTGCACAATTCTCATTTCCTTTTCTTCTATATAATGCATTTGATACGGATATTTTCTTGAATCGTTTTCGTACAAGCAAAAAACTTCTGCTTTTTACATCATTTTTTGCAATCGTATAAAGAACTCATACTTTTACTTGTGTTTTACACGTTTCTGTCTTGCATTATAGAAATATATTCTGTATAATTTAATTCACAAAGAATTACGTCTTTTACTTGACTTTTACTTAATCGTTTTCTATAATGCATTTTTAAGAGGTATTTTTGCTGTCATTAATTGTTTTCGTACATATTTTCATGCGTTCCCATTTGTTTAAGTACCTTTATACTTAATTTTTGTTGTTGTATTCTTGCTGTATTCTCGTTGCTGTACTTTTCTGTAATAAGGAGTGCGTCTATTACAAAAACAATGGATACACTGCTTTTGTTCTATTTTTTGATTGATTCATTTTATTGCTTAGATTTGACGCAATGATAAACATGGTGGATTTATATTTCACACTCTTACTTATAGGATAGGGAGGATAGGTTGAAAGGTAAAAGATTTTTCAACATCCTGATTTATACGTGTGCTAAAGCACACAGATAGGAGTTATTATGAAATTTGGATTTTTTGATGATAGCAAGAAGGAGTACGTCATTACCACCCCCAGGACGCCCCTTCCGTGGATTAATTATCTCGGATGCAATGAGTTTTTCAGCATTATTTCCAATACCTGCGGCGGATACTCATTCTATAAAGACGCGAAGCTTTTACGTCTTACCAGATATCGTTACAATGATGTTCCCGGCGACGTAAACGGTAAATACTTTTTTATTAAAGATGGAGATACTGTATGGAATCCCGGCTGGCAGCCTACGAAGACCGAGCTGGATTCCTACGAATGCCGCCACGGCATCGGCTACAGCCGCTTTACTTCATCCAAGAACGATGTGCAGGCTCAGGTTCTTACCTTCGTTCCCTTGGGTGATAACTGCGAAATCAGTTCTCTGAAGCTTACCAACAATTCCTCTTCTGCAAAGACACTTTCGCTCTTCTCATATGTGGAATGGTGCCTTTGGAACGCAGATGATGACATGAAGAACTTCCAGCGTAATCTGAGCATCGGAGAAGTGGAAGTCATCGGCTCCACGATTTATCATAAGACGGAATACAGGGAACGCAGGAATCACTACGCTGTTTACTCGGTAAATTCCAAAATTGACGGCTTCGACACGAGCCGCGATGATTTCCTCGGCGCATATCGCGGCGCTGACGCTCCTTTGGCAGTAGAAAACGGTGCGTGTACGGGTTCCATCGCCAGCGGCTGGTCTCCCATCGCCGCCCATCAGCTCAATCTTTCCTTACAGCCCGGCGAGACGAAATCCTTCATCTTCGTGCTCGGCTACCTGGAAAATTTGCAGGGTGAAAAATGGGAGTCTTCAGGTATAATCAACAAGAGACCGGCAGACGAGATGCTGGCCAAGTATCAGACGGATGAGGATGTGGAAAAAGCTTTCGCCCGGTTAAACAACTATTGGGACGGTCTTCTTTCCAAATATACGGTCAGGTCCTCAAACGATAAAGTGGACCGTATGGTAAATATTTGGAATCAGTATCAGTGCATGGTAACCTTCAATATGTCCCGTTCCGCATCCTATTATGAATCCGGAATCGGAAGGGGGATGGGCTTCCGCGATTCCTGCCAGGATCTTCTCGGTTTCGTTCATCTCATTCCTGACCGTGCAAGAGAAAGGATTATCGATATCGCTTCTACCCAGTTCCAGGACGGAAGCGCGTACCATCAGTATCAGCCTCTTACGAAGAAGGGCAATTCCGACATCGGCAGCGGTTTTAATGACGATCCGTTATGGCTCATCGCCGGAACAAGCGCTTATGTCCGGGAAACAGGAGACGTTTCCATATTGACCGAAATGGTTCCTTTCGATAACGACGCTTCTGTAGCAGCACCGCTCATGGAACATTTAAGGCGTTCGTTAGATTATGTCATAACACACAAAGGCCCTCATAAGCTGCCTCTGATCGGACGTGCCGATTGGAACGACTGTCTGAACCTGAATTGCTTTTCCGAGCATCCCGGGGAGTCCTTCCAAACTTTCGGCCCCAGCGAAGGGCCAGTAGCAGAATCCGTATTTATTGCCGGCATGTTCGTTAAGTACGGCGAAGAATACGCTCAGCTTTGCGAATTGATGGGAATGCCCACAGAAGCTGAGAGAGCCCGAAAAGAAGCCGAGCTCATGAACGAGGCGATTATAAAAGACGGATGGGATGGTGAGTGGTTTATCCGCGCTTACGATGCATACAGCAATAAGATCGGTTCCAAGGAATGTGAGGAAGGCAAGATTTTCATAGAACCTCAGGGCTTTTGTTCCCTTGCCGGAGTCGGCGTAGAAGAAGGATTAGCAAAAAAAGCTTTGGATTCTGTAAAAGAAAAGCTGGATACCGAATACGGCGTTATGATTTTACAGCCTGCCTATACTAAATATCATCTGGAGCTTGGAGAAGTTTCCTCTTATCCGCCGGGCTACAAAGAAAATGCGGGTATCTTCTGTCATAATAACCCTTGGGTCTCCATTGCTGAGACGGTAATAGGACGCGGAGACCGCGCTTTTGAAATCTATCAGAAAACTTGTCCTGCTTATGTGGAAGAAATTAGCGAGATTCACAGAACGGAGCCTTACGTATATGCGCAGATGGTGGCAGGACGCGATGCGAAATTCCACGGCGAAGCAAAAAACAGCTGGCTGACCGGAACTGCAGCTTGGACTTTTGTCAATATTTCACAATATATTTTAGGCTTGTACCCGACTCACACCGGACTTTCTATCAATCCCTGTGTGCCTAAGAACTTCGGCGATTTCGAGTTGACCAGACAATTCCGCGAGGGCAATTATACGATTAAGGTACAAAATCCCGACAATGCAGAAAAAGGTATAAAGCAAATTTATGTGGATGGAAGTCCGATCAATGGATGTGTCATCCCCTACGTAAAAGGAAAGACCTTCTACGATGTAACAGTCGTAATGGGCTAAAAATTCATTAATAAACTCCTGCAAGGATTGCAAAATATTTGATATGCCTTCCCATCCTTGCAGGAGTTTTTATATTGTATTTTACATTAGCGGCCCAAACAGCCGAAGCACTCTTCCTGTAAGCCTTAAAAGCACCGGAATCTTTTTATAATAAGCCATATTTATCTCAATGCAGCTTTTCAAGGTTTTTGCAAAATCTGCTTCCACGTCTGCCACTGCCTCATTTCTGTACAGATAGACACCACATTCGAAATGATGATACAGACTGCGGTAATCCAGGTTTACTGTCCCCACCACCGCTTTTTCATCGTCAGAAACAAAAACCTTCGCATGTATAAAGCCCGGCTCATATTCGTATACTTTTACTCCTGCCCCCAGCAAATCAGGATAATAGGTGCGGGAAATTGCAAAAACTGCTTTCTTGTCCGGAATGTGGGGGACGATCAGCTTGACATCTACTCCTCTTCTGGCCGCATATTGAAGAACATCCAGCATCGCGTTGTCCACGATAAAATAAGGAGTCATGATATGTACATAGTTCGTCGCCTGATTTACCACGTCCATATAAATCGTCTCAGCGACATTTTCCGGAGTTGCCGGACCGTCTCCATAAGGTATTATGAAGCCGGAGCTTCTTACCGCTTTCTTTTCGCTCTTCCTGATGTATTTGGAATAATCCCCCTCTGCGGCTTCCGATATGTTCCACATCTGTAAGAACATAAGCGTGAAGCTTTTCACAGCATCTCCCTCGACCTTAATCGCCGCATCCTTCCAATGTCCGAATCTGACTACCTCGTTAATATATTCGTCTGCCATGTTGACTCCGCCGGTATACGCCGTCTTGCCGTCTATGACGAGAATTTTCCTATGATCTCTGTTATTCTGGGCCGTAGACAGGAGGGGAATAATAGGTGAGAACATCTTTGTCTTAATCCCGCAAGCCTCCAATTGCTTCGGATAGGAATAGGGCAAGAGTAAAAGAGAGCACATACCGTCATACATGAACCGGACTTCCACGCCTTCCTTCACCTTTTCTTTAAGAATCTCCAGAACGCAGTTCCACATCCGCCCTCTCTCTACGATAAAATATTCCAAAAAAATGAACTCCTTCGCATCCTTAAGCTCCTTCAACAAATCAGCGAATTTTTCTTCTCCTGTAGGAAAGTAAGTGACGGAAGCACCGCCATACGAAGGAAAACCACCTTCCGCTTCCACATAACGGCTTAAGTTGGCCATATGGGTACTTGAAATTTCCATTCGTTTTCTCGTCCTCTCATCGGTATGGAGAAATTCTTCCGTTTCCTTTCTCCGTTTATTCAGCCGCTTTTTCATCCCCAGGTTCGTCCAGTCTCCTACAATGAACAGATAAAGCAACGCCCCGAACACCGGAGTCGCACAAATGGGTATGACCCACGCCAGCTTGAATTCGGGCATTTCATCCTTATTGATAATATAAATCAGAAGGGCAGCGCTTACAGATACCATCACCGCCAAATACACTTCCGAATATTCTTCCAGCCACCTGAATCCGGCAATCAGCCAAAAAAGCTGTATCAACAGAAGAATAAGGGTAATCATCGTCCTGCTGAATACTATTTTAAAAACTACGCCAATAAACCTTTTCACATCCTTCGTCCGCCTCCGCATTTACAAAAATCCGGTAAAACTTACGAAAGCTTTACCGGATGTTCTTATTCTACGCCATTCATCTTAATAGTTCTCAGCTCTTACCTGAAAATATGACTGCGGATGATCACAAACAGGGCATATCTGAGGCGCTTTCTTTCCGACATGGATATGACCGCAGTTCGCACACTGCCAGATAACGTCTCCATCCTTTGAGAATACCGCATCTCCTTCGATATTCGAAAGAAGCTTAAGATATCTCTCCTCATGCTCTTTTTCGATTTTCGCTACGCTTTCGAACAGCATTGCAATCTTATCGAATCCTTCTTCTTTCGCCTCTTTTGCAAACTTGGCATACATATCGGTCCATTCGTAATTCTCGCCTGCCGCTGCATCCTTCAGATTGTCCATAGTACTGCCAATGCCGTCATGAAGAAGCTTGAACCATATCTTCGCATGCTCCTTCTCGTTATTCGCCGTCTCTTCAAAAAGAGCCGCTATCTGAACATATCCGTCTTTCTTCGCTTTGGAAGCATAGTATGTATATTTGTTTCTCGCTTCTGATTCCCCTGCGAATGCTGTTTTTAAGTTAGCTTCTGTCTTTGTACCCTTTAAATCTGCCATAGTCTTGTTCTCCTTTTCTTTTTAGTTATTTTTACGGTTTCCCTGGCTTATTACCCTTTCCACCGCTTGTGCACCCTATTACCGACTTGGTCAACAGTCTGCCGCCTTTGTGTCATTTTTACTGACACGCTTGTCACATTCCTCACAAATTCCTTCGAACAGCAAAGTATGTCCTATAATTCGATAGCCATGTGAACATTCGATTTCTTCCTCCGGTACAGGAAACTGCTTCATACTTACATTGCCAATTCTGCCGCATTTCTTACACTGCACATGACAATGCTTCTCAGTCTCGTAATCGAACCTGTCTCCTCCTCCTACACTGGATATCCGCAGAATACGGCCCTCCTCCGCCATCCGGTTCAATATCCGGAAAACGGTAGCACGGCTAATAGACGAATGCTTATTGCAGATCTCAATATAAATGTCATCTGCCGTAGGATGATCGTGCATCTGCCGCAAGGTCTGCGCCACGATTTCCTGCTGTATCGTATTTCTGCGTTCTGCCATGAGAATCACCCCTTTGTTATTCTCGCGAAGGCAACGAATCAAGTAGGCCTACTGCGAGGTATTCGACTCTGCTCTGACGTCATCAAATTATATGCTAATAATACTTAGTATCATTAAATATATAATACCATATTGATAAAATTTGTCAATATGCTTTCACTATATTATTTCAATCTTCCCACGGTCTGATGCGGTACGAAACGCCTAATAAATCACAGATTTTCAAGCATTCTTCCTGCTCCTCTTTTGTAATTGCAGTTTCCACTGTCGTAAGTATAACCTTAGGCACATATCTTTTCACATTTTCTGCAAATTTCAAAAGCGCATCAAAAGCCTCTTCTCCGAATTTATTCCGGGTCAATCTATAGTATTCCTCTCTGTCCGGCGTATTCAGACTTATGGATATGGTATCCACATAGCCGCCAAACATAGGCGCCGTGTTCTTTTTATGGATTAAATCGGAAAGCCCGTTAGTATTCACCCGTATCGGAAGTTTGAACTTCTCCTTTACGAATCCTGCTATTTCCAAAAGATCCTCCAGCCTCTCCGTAGGCTCGCCGAATCCGCAAAATACCACTTCCTTATATTTAGCCATATCAAATTTTTCGAATTCGTCTTTTACCTCTTGTACAGAAGGTTCCCTTTCCAGCCATAAGCTGCCCGACTGATTCATTTCCTCCCGCGTCTGCCGCAAGCAAAATGTGCAGGCACAGGGGCAGCGATTGGTCAAATTCACATACAGATTATCGTACACTTCATATAAAATTGTCATCATGACGGTTATACCTTTCTCACGGCCTTCTTCGCCGTGGTGGTTCCTTCCTTATTTCGATTTTCTCAATTTCTCTTCAGTGTATACAAAACTTCTTCAAAGCATACGCCGTCGGTCTGGGGAATATTCATCTCCACGGATTTCACAATACATTTCTTCACGAAATCGGAAGCCTTCTTTACAGAGCGGTCAAAATCCACTCCGTTTACTGCATCCGCTGCTATAATAGAAGCAAATACATCGCCCGTTCCCGATCGCTCCGTTCCCGCTTTATGTGTCCGCAGAAGCTTTGGTTCCTTTCCTTTTTCCATTACATAATTTGCAATGAATTCCCCTTGTGGAATTCCGGTAATCACCACTTTTTCCGGCCCGCGGCAGGAAAGTGCCTCCGCCATAGCATATAGCTCTTTTTTCTTCCAGCCGTTTTCCTTATATGGCGTCTTCGTCAGTTTACAGCATTCTGTCAGGTTAGGCGTTATAATATCAGCATAGGCAACTAACCGCCCCATCTCATCACACATTTCGTCCGTGTAGGTGGCGTACATTCTGCCGTGGTCGCCCATGACAGGATCGATCACAACGGTAGTCCTATCGCTTCGAAATTCTTCGATGAAATGAATTACCGTCTCTATTTGTTTTCTGGAGCCTAAGAATCCGGATGCGATTCCCTCGAATTCCAGCTCAAGATCATGCCACTTGGAAATATAAGTCTCTATTCTGTCCGTATAATCATCGAAAAAGAAATCCTTAAATCCGGTATGGTTAGAAAAAATAGAAGTAGGTACCGGACAACACTGTACTCCCATATAAGAGATAATCGGCATCGATACCGTAAGGGAACAACGCCCGAAACCGGATAAGTCATTAATTACTGCCATTTTTTTCTGATTGTTATGGGACATGATTTGTTCTCTCAGATATTTCATAAAATTCTCCGTCATTCTCTAAAAAAATGTCTACCAGAAGCGGGTCGAAATGGCTTCCTTTTCCTTCTTTAATGATATCCACACTCGTTTCATGGGAAAAGCTCTTTTTATACACTCTCTTGGAGCGGAGCGCATCGTATACGTCTACCAACGCCATAATCCTTGCAGCTACCGGAATATCCGCTCCCATTATACGATTGGGGTATCCGCTCCCGTCCCACTTTTCATGGTGGTAAAGGGCAATATCCATTCCCATTTTAATGAACTCGTTCATCTTGTATTTCTTCTGAATGCTGGACAGCGTTTCATACCCTATGGTAACGTGAGTCTTCATAATCTCGAATTCCTCGGGTGTCAATTTGCCCGGCTTTAACAAAATCGCATCGGGGATTCCCACCTTGCCTATGTCGTGCAAGGGACTTGCCTTTCCTATATTTTCTATAAAGGTCTGGTCGATTTCACCGGAATATGCCCCCAGCTCCCAAAGTTTATTTGCCACGAAGCTGCAATATTGGGCCGTTCTCACAACGTGCTCACCCGTATCATCATCCCTGGACTCGGCCAGCTTCACCAGCGCATGGATGGTGGCTATTTGAGAGGCACTTATTTCCTCCACCTTTTCCCGGACTAAATCCTCCAAATGATTGTTGTATTCCGTCATTTTTTCCTCGGCTATCTTAGCCGCGGTAATATCCTGAATCGTACCGTGCACCGATATCGCTTCTCCGCCTGAATCGCGCAAAACCACACTGCGGATGTGAACCCACTTAATTCTTCCATCCTCCATAACCAGACGATAACGCAGTTCGGGAAGTTCGGCTCCCTCCATGAAATCATCCAGGATCCGCATCGCCCTTTTTCTATCCTCAGGATGAACTTTGCCGAAAAAGATGTTCAGACTCGATTCCTCATCATCTCCAAGCTCCAATATCTTATTCGTCGTACCAGACCACCCCAGTTCCTTCGTCCCGATATCCAAATCCCAACTGCCCAGCAACGCAATCTCCTGTGCTTCTCTAAGCCTCGCATCGCTCCTCTCCAGCCGTTTGGACACCTCCGCGTATCTGGTCATAAGCTCTGAAACCAGCTTTGTCTGTATACAGTTATCGATCTGATTTGCAAAATAATCAAAAACGGTCTTTATATGTTCGTCTTCATAAAAGCTCGGCTGCTTTTCTTCCATTTCCGCTATAATTTCTTCCGCCCGTTTCAACAGCTTTCCTCCTCTAAGAAGTAATCGATTCCCACGTTGGTCAATGCTTTCAAATGTGATATGGCCGCTTCCTTCGCAGCTCTTGTATGAAGAATGCTTCCGTGCTGCGGCGCGATAAGGGAAATATCCAGTTCCTCTATTCTCTCCAGCGCATAAATCAGCGCCTTCTTCGATGTCATATTATGCTTATGAAAATTGCAGATACCCTCTATCTGGCAATTCTTATTCGTATAGGGACAGATTTCCTGCGGCAGACAATCCTTGCAGCGCTCATCAATCTGTGTATAAAGATGCCAATTGTAATCGTAGCTTCCGAAAATATCGCTGCTGAATAATACCTTTGTCTTCGTATCATAAGTAACGAAGCTGCCGGGACAATGCGAATAAGGCGTCCTGATAAATTGCAGGCGTCTGCCGCTTGCGAATTCAAACTGCATTCCCATCTTCTCAATGCAAAGCTTTGGCGATCTTGTCGAGTAATAATTGATAAAAAGGTTGTTCTCCCGGTGCGAAATAACTTTCAGGTCCTCGCTGTTAATCATGGCCTCCATATGCGGAATATTCGCACATAAATCAGGATCATAATGCTGGTAAATCAAATTCTTAATCTGACTCGGACTCGTTCCTGTCCGCAGAATCTTCAGCATTACTGTACTAAAGTCTCCCCTGCTGCCGCTATCGATCAAAACTGCTTCTCCTTCATCCACGATAAGATAGGGATTGCAATGCAGCCCCATGTTCTCATCGGCAAACCCAACCCAGTAGACCCCCTGCGCAATTTCAATATATTCGCTGTAATCCAATGTCTGATTTCTCATTCGTAGTTGTCTCCTTTTTCATTGGGAAGGTTCCGGTCATAAGAACAAAAGTATGTTTCGAACACGCCCGCGGTACATAAAACAAAACTCGAACCACATCAACAATATGTCCGAGTTTTCGTCGATATAAAATATTATAGTTTATAAGAATTGCGGATGCAAGATGAATTGCATATTATATGAAATAATATTTCTTCTATTTGAGTCCCACAATGATTCCATCTGATTCATAATACATAAGAGGGTATTGGCTGCACAATGCTTCGTCTTCCTTTTTAAATATGTATATAGTATCTTCTTGCAGATTTCCCATACTTGTTTCCAAATTATCATGAATATCTCCTGCTGCGGCAGAGTGGGCTAAATAAAAATTGTTAACAGTCATTTTATGGAGATAGGCATACTGACCCACATTGTAAAGAATATCATGGTTGTTTGTTACATGAGAAACAAATATCACATGCTTTTTATCATTGGCAATTGTCTCCCATAAATCGCCCTGCAGCATACTCTCATATTTCACATCAGACTTAAATTCCAGCCTCTTACTCCCCAAAACGTTGCTTATATCGTAAATTTGCAGAATCAATAAGATAAATAATATCGGCACAGATACCCACCTTTTCCCAAATGCCTTAGTTGCTCTGGCGATAGAATAAAACATAATCAAATATACTGCTCCCCAGATAAATCGTCCGCTGGCACGAAACAACCCCCACCAGGAAACCAATTTACTCGGGTACGGTAGCTCAAATACTAAATTCCCATTTATTGCAAATAGATGGGAAGCCGAAATCATAACACATGCAACACATATAAAAATATACGCAAAAAAGTGGTATGATATTTTTGGTTCTTTTCTCCTGAAAATATTCAGAAGGCTATAAAGAATGGAAATGGCAAGCAATATAAATATACCACTTCCTAAATAAGCAAATCCATCTCCTGAACCTTCTCCGTAAGCGGATAATGGCGGAAAGAATCTCGACCAGCCCATAGAATTAAAGAAACCGTTCATATTAAAGCTAAATTGTCCTAACCCACCGGCGTCGAGCTGATGATCATGAGAAAAACCACCTAGCAGGTAAATCATACATAAAGAACCAAAAAGATATGATGGCACAATTAAAAACAGGGAAATATTGCTTCTATCTTTTAAAAACCTGGCCAGCAGAAATCCAGCCATGATAATTCCACACATAGGGATATAATATATATGTATCATCGCGCATAATACTCCCATCCCTCCCCAAACTGCACAACTCCTTATGACCTTTGTTTCACCATCAATGTATTTCAAAGACAGACACCAAGCAAGCAACAGCAGCCATTGGCTGGATAATGCTGTATGGAAAAACATACGGGCGATAAATATAGGCGCCATCACGAAGAAAATGCTTCCGACACAAGCAACGACCTCATCACGAATAAAGTGATAAATCAATTTTGCCGAGAAAACCGCTTGTAAAATAAAGCAAAGAAATCCCCATAGTCCAAAATATTGAAATGTATCCGGCAATATTGGAGATAAAAGCTTGAAAAAAACGGCGAAAACAGGAATGGAATCCGTAAAAATAACGGAAACATCATTTGGATATGCGATAGTATCCATAAGCCCTATCGGAAACTTCCATTCACTCATGCGGAAAAATTCCCATCCGATATAATGCTGCGTCAAGTCTCCGCCCCGCAGCAGCCAGTCGTCGTACAACGGATTGAGAATCTTAACCCCATAAACAGCCACGAAGCAAATTACTGCTCCCAAGATTGAAAAAAGATAAAGACTATATTTTTTTAAGTGATTCAAAACTTGAATTTTCCCCCCCCACCTTTTTAAACGCCTATTAAAAAACCCTGCAAGCTTTCACCTGCAGGGTTCTATACGTGCATACCGCACGCTCCACGTGCGCTAGAGGATTCGAACCCCCGACCTTTTGGTCCGTAGCCAAACGCTCTATCCAGCTGAGCTAAGCACACATCCGTTGCAAACGTCATTCTCGTTCGCAACGATTTTTATTTTACATGCTTCTCATATAAATGTCAAGTACCAAGCTTAAAAAACTTCATTTCCCGGGAATGAAGGAATTCCTGCAAATCCTTTCGCCAAATCCTCGTCCGAAGGGACATAATCCGACATTTCTCCATTATGGAATTTCTCATAAGCCACCATATCAAAATATCCGGTACCGGTAAGCCCGAATACAATGGTCTTTTCTTCACCCGTCTCCTTGCATTTCAGCGCTTCATCAATTGCAACTTTTATTGCATGAGAACTTTCCGGAGCAGGAAGGATACCTTCCACCCTTGCGAACTGTTCCGCCGCCTCGAAGACAGACGTCTGCTCTACAGCCACCGCTTCCAACAAACCGTCATGGTACAGCCTGGAAACGACAGAGCTCATTCCGTGGTAACGTAAACCTCCCGCATGATTCGGTGCGGGCATAAATCCGCTTCCCAGCGTATACATCTTCGCAAGCGGACATACCTTTCCCGTATCGCAGAAATCATATACATACTTTCCTCTCGTAAGGCTGGGGCAGGATGCCGGTTCTACCGCTATGATTCGATAATCCGCTTCACCCCTCAGCTTTTCCCCTACAAAAGGAGAAATCAATCCTCCCAAGTTGGAGCCGCCTCCCGCACATCCTATGATAATATCCGGCTTAATATCGTATTTCTTGAAGGCAGCCTTCGTCTCTTCACCGATAATCGATTGATGTAAAAGTACCTGAGACAGCACGCTTCCAAGTACATAGCGATAACCCTCCATACCGGTAGCTGCCTCTACCGCTTCGGAGATCGCGCAGCCGAGGCTTCCGCCCGTTCCGGGGAACTCCTCCAGAATCTTACGGCCCACATTCGTCGTATCGGATGGAGAAGGCGTAACCTTAGCTCCATAGGTGCGCATTACTTCACGGCGAAACGGCTTCTGTTCGTAGGAAACCTTTACCATGTATACACGGCAGTCCAAATCAAAGTACGAGCACGCCATGGAAAGGGCTGTTCCCCACTGTCCCGCTCCGGTCTCTGTAGTTACACCCTTCAAGCCTTGTTCCTTCGCATAATAAGCTTGTGCGATGGCGGAGTTTAATTTATGGCTTCCGCTTGTATTGTTTCCTTCAAATTTATAATAGATTTTCGCAGGCGTTCCCAGCTTTTTCTCCAGGCAATAAGCGCGAACAAGGGGCGCCGGGCGATACATCTTATAAAAGTTCCTGATTTCCTCAGGAATATCGATATAAGCATCGGTATCATTCAGCTCCTGCCTTACCAACTCATCGCAGAACACACCTTGGAGTTCCTCAAAGCTCATCGGCTTCAAGGTTCCCGGATTCAATAACGGTTCGGGTTTATTTTTCATATCCGCACGCACGTTATACCACTGCTTCGGCATCTCGCTTTCTTCCAGATATATTTTATACGGTATCTTCTTTTCTGACATTTTATTTCTCCTCTCGGGACTTTATTGTTTTAATGCAATACAGCGCAACTTAAATCAAGTTTATTAAAAGCAGCGGACAATGTCAACCTTTTTTGATGTTACTTTCAGGTACACATAGTAGAGCCTAACGCAAACTAATAATTCTCACATAGAAAGAGACCCGTAAAACTTACATCTTTTTGTTGGGCGGGTGTTCATAAACTGCTACTTTTGCGAAAAATCTTTATTAAAGTATTGCATAATAATAGAAATAATGATGTATAGGTTGAATATAATACAACTTTCACGGTAACAGGATACCATACAATCATGTAACCCCATGTAGCTCCATTAAATAAAAATCTTGGTAAAAAATATACGATGCTGCTTATCATAACAAAGATAATTGATATAACAGATATTTTTATAACAGCTTTTTTATTTAGTGAATAAAGCTTTTCTTTCTTTGTTGCAAACCGATAAATTGAACTCATAAGCGAGTATAAGTTTACACATATAGCAAAGAACAATATGAAAATTATCGCTATGCAAATCTGATCTATCTTTTGATTATAATCTGCAACACTTGTATAACTACTTTGACTATTAGAAAATAGCTTTATAATAGATTGCGCAATATCCATAGCGTATGTCGTATTTGTATTACATAAGATTGCCACACCTATTTTTTCATCTGGTCTAAATATTATAAAGGAAGAAAAATTAGGGTTGGAACCGCTGTGAAGAATTTCTGTCCCCGCATTATCGTATACTATCCAGCCAGCAGCATAGGCCATTCCTTCCCCAAAAGTATCCACACTCAGATTGGGATATTGTGACTGTGCAATTAATTTCGTATCCAGTAAAGATGATTTGCCTGTGTCCATCTGAATTTTCAACCATGCAGCCATATCATCGGCGCTGGAAATGATATAACCCGCCGGTTTATTCCCTTCATACCAAGGAGCATTGTAATACTGCTGCGATAAGAAGCCTAATTTATATCCGGATGCCAATTGGGTTGAATTCGCCTTGCTTTTAAACATATAGGTATTGCATAGTCCTGCGGCATCCAGCACATATTTTTGAATATAATCCTCATATTTTTTTCCTGAGGCCTCTTCAATAAGCAGTCCTAAAACATCATAGTTAATGGTTGCATATGCGTATTTAGTACCAGGCTTACTTGCTAATTCCAGGCCAACGACCGTTCTGACGGTCTTTTCAATTGCATCATCATTTTCTTCATTCAGTTCAGGAATCCTGTAAATCGTATTGGATGAGATTCCGCTTGTGTGATGCAGGAATTCTGCAATGGTCACGTCGGTCTCTTTACCGTTATAAAGGAGTTTCAGCCATGGTATGTATTTTGAAATAGGATCCTCCAGATTTATCAGGCCGTCTTTTTGTAATTGCAACACTCCGAGAGCTGTAAAAGCCTTACTGTTTGAAGCAAGTTGAAATAAAGTATCGGATGTAACTTTATCGCCAGTTTCTATATTGGCATAACCGAATCCCGCTTTATATGCCGTTTCTCCGCCTTTGACAATCGCCACTGATAATCCGGGAATCTTCCCTTGCCTCATTTTATTTATTATCAGTTTCTCAACTTCCGAAAAAAGGGTTCGCGTATCCACGTCGATTTTGGTATCAGTCTGCCTGTCATTAGGGTGAATAATCTGTTTAACATTCCGAGATATAAACATATATCCGGAAATAAAAAGCAGAATTAATGTTATACTTATGATAAATATAGCTTTTTTTGAACTTTTACTTTTCATTCCTTCCTCCTGATTCCATTTTTTCTTCCCCGCATCAGCAGGTTTTTCCGCATTCCTAGGAATTGCCCATATATGATCGAAGCAGGTGGCTGCCTGCTGTACGGACATATAATCAAGCGTTTTATAATTACTTCGTTGCACATCTATAGCTTGTAGTGTATATGCCAAATCGAATAAAATCAATAGAATAAATCTTAATATTATATGTATAAGAAAACAAGAGGTATTGTTCAGAGGGAATTACAGTCATACCCTGACCGGGCCAAGGCGCATGAGATTTTTTTGTTGCCCTGATCAAGAGCTTGAAGCACATGGATGAACTAGACAGACCGATTGTTCCGGCGCTGGTTGAACGAATTGAAATCGATGAAAGTGCCAACACGTTTTTCTACATTGCCACTTTCCCCTTCTGATTCTTTTTATATTTCTTTCTCACTGCCAAAAGTTCCGATATTTCCTGCGCAGAGGAATAGCATTTTTCCCTACTGTCCGCTATGGCCGCCGTTACCGACAATAGCGGAAAACGTTCCAGTTCCCCTTGTCTGTTCGGAGTCTCAATGTATCCGTTTCTACGGTCTTCCGGCGAATAATAGCTGTGTACCCTTTCCTCGTAATCCTTTATAATCCTCGAGCAAAGGTACTCACAGTTATGCTGCTTGAATATAGCTACGAAATCATCACCGCCGATATGCCCTACAAAATCTTCTTCAGATATATTGCTCTTTAATATCTCGGCAAATTCCTTAATTGCAAGATCGCCCTTTCCGAAGCCATAAACGTCGTTAAAGGCTTTGAAATTATCCAGGTCGAAATATACCACCGTATATTTTTCTTCACTGCGTATCGCCTTTTCGATTTCCTCTTCTATTAGGAGATTTCCCGGAAGCTCCGTTAAAGGATTTTGCAATTTTGCCGCAGTTACTGCTATTTCTATCGTCTTTTGCAGAAGGTCCTTGACCGTCACTATTCCACCGTATTCTCCTGCGTTAGTCACCACTACAAAGTCGTAAAGGCACTCGTTTTCTCTTTCCATAGCACTGTTGGCAACCGCGCTGATGGATGACATGCGGTCAACCATCAAAAACCTTTTCTCCATGATAGAGCCTATTTTTTTCCTCTGATGAAGGCTGAAACCGTATCTTCCTCCCAGGCACTGGCTAAGCTTATCCCTTGTTACGATTCCCATAGACCTATTGTTATTATCTATTACCGTCACTCCCTGAATATCGGGATTTTTATCGAACAGCACAGCGACCTCCTCCACCATCATATGAAAGGGAACCGTCTTTCCGAAGGCACTGATATTATGGATGTAATATTTCTCCACCCCCATATGGATTCCGCTGTTCTTCCTCGCATTGCATTTTCTTATGATGGAAAGCACTTGATGATCCAGTGTGTCTATTACCTCTCCGGGACGTCCAAGCAAAAAGCCTTGTCCATAATGGACTCCAACTTCTATGAGCGCATCCAGTTCTTCCTCCGCTTCGATTCCTTCTGCAATCAAAAACATTCCCAAGCTGTCGGTGAGTCCCACCAGACTCTTTATCAGGGCGCGTTTCATTCCGTCATTGTGGACATTCTGAACTAATTTCCTATCCAGCTTTATAAAATGAGGCTTTATATCACAAATCAGGTTCAGTCCGGAATAGCAGGAGCCCACGTCATCCAGCGCGATTTCATACCCCTGCTGTTTATAGTGAGCAACCGTTGCCTGAAATGCTTCGCTTTCTTTTACCGAGCAGTTTTCCGTTATCTCTATAATTACCTGCTCCGGAGAAACATGATAAGTATCCAAATGCTCCTTCGTAAATCCCTGCCGGAATTTGGCATCGTGCATTACAAGAGGATTCACATTTAAAAACAGCTTTTTTTTATAGCTTCTTGCTTCAAATAAAGTGCTTAAGGACTTTGTCCTGCATAGTTTCTCCAGCTCCCAGATTCTTTCCTGCAACACCGCCTGCTCGAATAGCATTTCTATATTTTTGATTACAGAATCGCCCAAGATACGGCTCAACGCCTCGAATCCCAGAATATCCCCGTCCCGCAGGGAGACAATTGGTTGGAATACCGACCTTATCCTCTTCTCCTCAATAATATTGTCCAATTCCAGCTTCCAATCTACCATTTTCGCTTTGCCTCTCAACAGATTTTATTACCGTTCGCATTTAATTTGAACTGCATCCCGAGGATTTCCGATGCTCGTTTGCACATCAGCATTCTTTGTAGGAATATTTCAAAATAATCCATAATAGAGCAGATTTCTTCGTCCAATTCTATGTTCAGACGAATAGCTTTTTTGTCCGCATGGATTTCCAGTTCTGAGGATATGGCTGCATAGTTTACTCTATCGTGTTTGTCAAAGGTAGAAATGTTCTGATTTCTTACCCTATTTCTCCGCACATCAGTCTTATCCGCCAATATCAACGCTGCCGACACCTCGTCCACCGCCGTTCCAGTGCTCTCGTCATGCTGCCCGATAGCGCTTACCACCACTGCTATATCTTTATAATCCATTCCCATATCGCGCAGTATCTGAAACGCCATCAGGGCGCCGCTGTGAGCGTGATCCGAACGGTTTATGCTGTTTCCTATATCGTGCATATATCCTGCTATCCTAGCCAGCTCGATAACATTCTTCCCATAACCCGATTCCCTCAGTATCTTTCCCGCCGTCTCTGCTACCTTCGCCGCGTGCCTCTCCGAATGTTCTGTATATCCCATGGTTCCGAGGGTATCATTTCCTTTCTTTATATAGGCGTTAATTTCCTCCGAATCCTTTATCATCTTATATGTGACCTGCTTCAATATTATCTTATCTCCTTTGCATTTCTTTATGAGCGTTCTTTACTCAATGAGTATATTTTACTCATTTCATCCCATAGATGTTATTATTTCCCATAGTAATATATTTATTTTTTCACAGCTATCCTTCTTATCTTAAGATTGGGTAAAATCCATGTAAAAAAAGTGTGCTTCGCGCAGCTGCGCATCCATTGTTTATGTAATAGGAGCATTTTCCTATTACATAAAAAAGAGAGCGGTAATACGCCCTCCTATTCCCCATATTCCTTCACGCAATTCCTTCCGTCCCGCTTCGCTTCATACAATGCTTCGTCCGCCTTGCAGATAAAGCCGCGCATTTCCGAATTGTCTGCACTTCCCGGAATCTCTGTGTATACTCCTATACTGACCGTAAGGAATCCCTGTGCCGTATCCTGCCTTTCAAAATGGCTCTGTTCCACCGTTTCCCGCAGGTTCTCGGCGTAAGCAAGGGCCTGTTCCTTTGTGCAGCCGAAGATGAAGATTACAAATTCCTCCCCGCCATAGCGAACAATTTTCGCCGTCTCGGCAGGAAGACACTTTTTCATGATTCTCGATATTTTTACAAGGCACTCGTCGCCTTGCTGATGTCCGTATGTATCGTTATATTGCTTGAAATAATCTATATCCAGCATCAGACAGGCTAACGGCTTTTTCTCCATCTTATCGATGCTGTCATGGAAGCGCAGATGAACGATTTCTGCCAAATAACGCCTATTGTACAATCCGGTCAAACTGTCCACGATGATTTCCCGATTCAGGCGCTCGTTGGCCATAGAAAGCTCCTTGTTCTGTTCGTCGATAGTTTTCTGATTCTTGTAGTTTCTCGCTCTATACCAATTGAAATAAACGGAGACAGCCACGGAAATGACAGCAATAAAGAAACCGTTCATCCTCTGATAAAAGATATTTTCTTCTCCGGCAGGAGCCGGAAAATAGGGAAGCCCTGCACTGAATACCACAAAGGCCGATGAAAAAGTCAGAATGCTCTGCCATGGTTCCAGCACAGCCAGCGCCGCAATCATCAAAAGTATATAGGTATATACCGTCAGACCGTCCCCCCGGAAGCGGTCGAACAAAGTGACCCCGCCGGCCCACATCACGGTAAACATCACATAGATAAATCCCAGATTTCTATATAAGATATACTGCTTGAATTTCTTCACTTCCCACAAAATATCCAGTCCTATAAAAACCACCGTCACAGCCAGCATGCCCGCATACAAAAGAAGATATCCTACTTCCGTTTCCGCGCTGAAAATTCCCTTCGCTTTCCTTGCCGATAGAAATATCAGTCCGAATTCACATACACAGATAATGAGCCGCATAATATGATACGACTGCTTCGAATAGTAAAATAATTCTTCCTCTACGTCTTTTCCATACCTTCCGCCCGGACACAAGCCTAAATACGTTAAAGCTTTTTTCATGTAACTCTCCCTGACTCTTACCGTCTTTTTACACAAAAAGACATATAAAACCAGCCCTCCGGTTTCACATGTCTTTTGTATTGCTGAAATTATATGTTTATTTTTGTACAATAAAAGTGTGTTTCACACACTCCCGCGGCCAAGGTTTGGCAGCACAACTTTTGTTCCGCGCGTAACTGCGCATCTATCTGTTATCCCAACTCTTATAATATCTCAATTACCGCCGCACCGCAAGAGGGAAGCATTAGCCTGCTGCCGCCTTCTCCTATGCCTTTTATTTCTATGCCTTCCATGTTACAAAGCAACATTTCCCCCGTTTCGTCTACAGTGAGCGCGGCTTCCGTTTTCCCAAAATTCGCCGCAACGAGGATTCGCCTGCCTTCTGCCTGTCTATAGTAAGCTAATATCATTTCCTCCGCCTCGAAGGCCGGCTGAAAATCTCCGTAGGTAAATATTTCTCTATAAGCCTCTGACTTTCTAAGAGTTATCAGTTTTTTATAATAAGAGAGCACGGAATTTACATCCTTCTCCTGCGCCTCCACATTAATTTCCTTATAGCACGGATTTACCTTAAGCCATGCAGTTCCTTCCGTAAACCCTGCGTTATCCGCCCCGCTCCACTGCATCGGGGTTCTTGCATTGTCCCTGCTGTGCCTAAAGCATGCCATAAGGGCTTCCTTATCCGACAGGCCGGCTTTCCTTGCAAGTTCATACTGATTTATGGTATCAATATCATTATATTCCTCGATACTGTCCATCATGCAATTTTTCATACCGATTTCTTGTCCCTGGTAGAGGAACGGCAGTCCCCGTAACAGAATGCTTGTAGTGGCAAGCATCTTGGTACCGTTGTCGTTTTGCGCATGCTTCGGAAGATAGGTACATGCCCCCCGGGGCTCATCGTGATTCTCTATAATATTCGCTAAAAATCCGGTATTCTTACATTCCTTTTGAGAGGTATACAGCACTTCTCTCCATTTTCTAAAGTCGAACTCCGGCGCATCGTACCAGCCGTGTTCTCCGAAAGTTACGGAAAGCGGTGAAAAGTCGAACATGGTAGAAAAATGCCCTTCTTCTCCGATGAATTCCCTAAGCTCATCCTCTTTCATATTAAATACTTCCGCCACCGTAAACGCATGGTGCTTTTCGAAGGTTTCCCTCTTCAGCTCCTGAAGAAAATCGCCTACTCCCTGCGCTTCCTCCACCATTTTCGTACATGTGACCAGGCCGTCGTCTCCGTCAGGCTCATAAGAAGGGAAGCTTAGCACCTTCTTTATATTGATGATCGCATCGATACGAAAACCTGCCAGTCCCTTATCCAGCCACCAATTGATCATCTGATACAGCTCTTTCCGTACCGTTGCGTTTTCCCAGTTCAAATCAGGCTGTTCCTTAGCGAATAAATGAAGGTAGTATAAATCCGTTCCTTCCACCTGCTGCCATACGCTGCCTCCGAAATAGGAGCGGTAATTGCTGGGCGGATTCCCATCTCTTCCCTTTTCAAAATAAAAATAATCCGCATATTCACCATAAGGATCCGCAAGTGCCTTCTGGAACCATTCATGCTTATCGGAGCAATGATTGATTACCAAATCCATAAGGATATACATGTCCCTCTTCTTCGCTTCTAAAAGGAGCTCGTCAAAGTCCTCCATCGTTCCAAATACCGGGTCAATCTTATAATAATCCGAAATATCGTAGCCCTGATCCACGAACGGAGACTGGTAAAGAGGAGAAATCCATATGATATCGATTCCCAGCTCCTTCAAATAATCCAATTTCTCAATGATACCTCTGATATCCCCGATTCCGTCACCGTCGGTATCGTTAAAGCTCTTAGGATATATCTGGTATGCTACTTTTTCATGCCACCACTGTTTTTTCATATTCATGTAAGTAACCTTGCCTTTCTGCTAGTCTGTAAGCTTAATTACATTATATGAACACATATCTTATCATTCTTTATCTATTCTGACTAATTATTACACTATTTTGACTTTTTAATCTGTACTCCGAGGGCGATAAACCTTTTTGCTCTCTAAAGCGCTTAATAAAATATCCTATATTATCATAGCCGCATTCCATGGCGATATCTATAATCTTTCGGTCTGTCTGCTGGAGATAGCGCGCCGCCTTCTCGATTCTTACCTCATTGACATACGTGGTGGGCGTCTTTCCCGTAATTTTTTTGAAATACCGGCAAAAGTACTGCTCGTTGATACCGATGAGCTGAGCCATATCCTTGCCTGTAATCCGTCTATTATAATGCTCCTGGATGAATCCAAGGACTTTTTTTACATTATTGATCTTTTCACTGTTATAATCGCCGGTATTTTCCATGTTGATAAAGCTTCCGCTCTCATAAAGATAAGCCAGCATTTCATACAAATATGCCTTAGCCTTCATGCAAGAAGCCGGATTTTCTTTTTCTGCCTCCGAAAGCACCGCTTCATAAAGCCGTTTCAGCTCTTCCCATATCGAATCATCGGCCGTAACAATTTGAGGAAACTGCATGCGTTTTTCCAAAAGAGGTGTTATAATCTGCAACTGTACGCCGTCCAATTGTTCAAAGCTGAGCATTTTCATATCGAATACCATTGCATTCTCCAGACCGCCCGGCTCTCCCTCTATGGAATGGATGTCGCCCGCGCCCACAAATAAAATGACCGGGCCTTGCAGCTTATACTTTTTCATATTGACGTTTACGCTGAATCTGCCGCTCACAAGATAAATGATTTCCGTTTCCTCATGCCAGTGAAGCTTTACCGCAAACCGCTCCTGTGCCTTCTGCCAATAATATACGGCAAGAGGAAACTTCACCGTTCCGTGCACCATGTCCTCTTTCAAACCGACCTTATTCATCATTCTTCCTCTTCCCGATTCCTATTGAATACGAAAATCGTCACGTCCTTCTTGCTTTATCCGATATAGCATTTCATCCGCTTTTTTGAACAAGTCCTGAAGCGATATTCCTTTTTTGGGCACCACGCCGCTTATACTAAGCCCGATGGGATATGCCACTCCATCGTATTGAAATTCCTTCATTCTGCGGCGAAGCTCTTCGACACGCTTTCTCAGCAGCTCATCTTCCGCTCCGGGCCCTCTGACGAACATAATGAACTCATCGCCGCCCCACCGGCTGACAATCGTATCTCCTTGAAAGATTTCCTGCATGTTGCGGCCCAGTGTACGAAGTACCTCATCTCCGTACAAATGTCCGTAAGTATCATTGATTTGCTTGAACTTATCCACATCCATGAGCAGGAAGACGTTCTGGGAATATTCCCCCAGATTTTGCAGTGCTTGTACAAGCAAGGCCTCTGCTCCCGCCCTGTTGAAAACCTTCGTCAGCTTATCGTACTGACCGATTTCCAACAATTTCTCCTGAGTCTGATGCTGCTTCTGCGCATCCACTAAAACACCCAGAAGTCTCCTTTGCATGCGGCGCGACTCCTCGCTGCCCACTACGATATATATCATACTGAACCAGTTCCAGCCCTCTCCCCGCATACCGCACTGGAATTCCGTCTGGTAGGTCTTTCCCGGTTCACTGTTCAAACAGAATTTATCGAACTCTTCCTTTGTCAAAGTAATGCGGAGTTCCCGTTTCGCCAACTTATCATGAAGGTTCTCCACTACTTCCGGTATATCTATTTCATCATGCCTGTTACCAAAAAGCACTAATCTGTCATTTAGAAAATCATATTCCATGCCCGCCTGACCGAAAGTATCCGCAAGAAGCTGATAGCTCTGCTCATGGCCATACAGTTCACTCTGCCTCTCTGCATGTGCTTTCATATATAAGAGCAAAATAAATACTGCTAAAAAGATGAGAATAAACACACCATTTAATGCAATAAAACTATTACTATACATTAGCTTTATAATCTTCGGTTCATTCAAAAGACGATCCCCGTGAAGCGTCAGACTGTTCACCACTTCTGCATCGGATATACTCCCCCTCAGCTTTTCCAGAATCCCCTGCAGTACACCCTCCGATTCTCCGGTCAAAAATCCTATCGTCACATAAGCCTGTGGGATATTCTTTATCACTATTGTCTGAGCTATTGCATAGCGAGTCAGTGATTCCGCCGTATAGAAATCGCTTATGATAAAATCCGTCTGCTTTTTCTCTACCGATTTCAGGCAGTCCTCAAGCGTTGGAAATTCCATCCGCTCAATCTTCCCGTATTTATCAAAATTTATGTAATCCACGCCCGCCGGTACAGCCGCTTTCAAACTCCGATCTTCAAATAGTACTGCGCCTGTCCCTGTAATCATCTGTAAGGGCGCAGTTATATAGGGGACGAAACCCTTCTGAGCATCTTCTTGAAGGCCTTCCTTCTCCATAAATGCGGCGATATCGGCCTGACCGTCCTTCAGCAGTTCAAGAGCCCTCTCATAATCTTCCGCTTCCACATATTGTATGGTTATTCCATTTTCTTTCTGCAAGGTTTCCAACATATCCAAGGCAAAGCCTGAATAGGTATCCCCGCTGCTTTTGTACATGTAAGGACGCCATCCGTCAATTACTGCGACTCTGAGAACTTCCTTTTCCTCCAGATACTCTTTCTCTTCCCGGGTCAAATCCATCGTGCTGCTTTCTGCTGCCAGCGCCGGAATGGAAGTTATCATATTTAATATCATGCTGACACAGAATACAAGAAGGCATCCTTTCCTTTTCCGTTTCATAAGCTCCCTACTTTCCTACCAACCAAGTTTGCTTACTCCCCACGTAAGTTCAAATATATCATATTGGTTTCGCGTATTCAATATTATTGATAAAATAATTAGAAATCGGGCAGAATATTTTTCGACATTCTCCCCGATTTTATACTAATAAATGACATTTTTATACTATTAACTGTTTTTTATTGATAAAATAATCTCGCGATAGCAGAATCCTTATCCAGAATAATTGTCTTATTCTCACCCTGTAAGGAGTTCTTAAGCGCATCCAGGCTTCTGATATACGTATAAAAATCTGCCTTGCTCTCATCGTTATAAGCCTCCGCAAGCTTTTTCATATATTCCGATTCGCCCGAGGCTTCCAAAACAGCCGCCTGCATCTTGGCCTCTGCCAGCATGACCGATACATTTTTATCCGTCTGGTTCATAATCTTCTGTGCTTCCGATTTGCCCTCCGCCGTATAAGAAGCCGCTATATTATTACGCTCCGAGACCATTCTTTCATATACCGCTTCCTTATTATCATCAGGCAGATCCAACAGCTTGATTTCCGTCTTGACGATTTCAATGCCATACTCTCCGATTGCCGCATTGGCGTTCTGGGTAATCATCTCTGTCAGCTTCGTTCCTCTGGCCATAATGATTTCATCCTGCGTCATAGAGCTTATGACATTCTTAGTGGCATTATAAGCTGCCACACTGCTTCTGTCCTCTGCGCTTCCGATGGAGTAATTCAGCGTCTGTGCAAATTTAACCGGATCTGTAATGCGCCATAATATATAATCGTCAGCAATCATCGATTTCTTATCGCTCGTAATGACATCTGACTGATTGATATCATAAAGCCGCAGCTCTTTAGGAATCTTCCTTACCGTCTGAATAAACGGAACCTTGAAACTGGCTCCCGCCTCAGATACTATATATTGAATCTTTCCAAACTGAGTCACTGCCGCGTATTCGTTCTCCGCAACGGTAAAAATCGAATTGCCGGATATGAACAATGCTGCCAGAACTACAATAACCGCTATAATTTTCGTTTTTTTCATCTATTTTCCCTCTTTTTATCCATACTCGTCTCTCTACTGTTCCTTACTTTCGTCGCTTTTTTCAAGAAGTGCGTTTCCCTCCGTATCGGTTCCTGCACTTTGAGCAGCGGAAGACTTGCTGCTTTCCGTACCTGCAAAAGGCTCCAAGGGCAGAATGTTCTGGGTATTCCCATCATCGATAATAACCTTTGCGTCAGGAAGCACATCCTCCATCGTCTCGTAGAAGATACGCTGCTTCGTTATGAGAGGATTCTTGATGTATTCCGCATACATCTCATTAAATCTCGCCACTTGCCCCTCTGCCTCACTAATTCTCGCCGCCTTGGCAGCTTCCGCCTGCTGAACGATCTTATCTGCATCCGCTTCCGCCTGCGGTACCTTCTCATTCTGATATTTCTTGGCGTTATTGATAGCGGTCTCTTTTCCCTGCTTTGCAGTCTCTACAGACTTAAACGCCTGCATGATAATGTCTGTAGGCGGTTCGGCATCCTGAATGGTCAGATTTACAATCTGGAGTCCGATGTCGTTCTTTTGCAGCTCCTCACCAAGTAAAACCCGGATGTCCGCCTGAATCTGGCTCTTTCCCGTGGTAATAACGTCATCGACCTTATAGTTGCTTATAATCGTTCGAATACATGCCTGCGCGGTGTTGCGAAGAATCTCTTCGGGAGAACCCGAGGCATACAAATAAGTTTGAGGGTTGCTTACTCTATATTCCAAATAAAAATCCACGTTGACAAAATTGAAGTCGGAAGTAATCATCATCGCCTCTTCAGGCACACTATAATTCTCCGATTCCTCGCTGGATGTACGGTAGCCTATCTGCAAACCATGTGTGGTAGTATCTACCTTAATCGCATGCTGAATAAAAGGGATTTTGGCATATAATCCGGCTCCCTTAACATCTACCACCTTACCGAACATAGTAATAACAGCCTGCTGCTGTTCCCCTACTTTATAGAAGCTGCTCAGAAGACAGACTGCTGCGATAAGAACCAAAAGGGTTATCTTGATTCCCCTCACCACTTTCTTAAAGTTGGAGGAACCCTTGCCTACTTCTCCTCCGCTGAATCTTTCGAATCCAGCCCCATTTTCATCTCTCGTTACTTTCATTTTCTCTCCTCTTTTTAAAATCCCATTAGGTTGTATAACATGATTGCCGAGTATCCACTACCCGGTAGCCCTACTCTTTATTATACACTATGATATTTTAGATGCAAAATTAACATTATATAAAATATATAAATTTTATTTATTAATTATACCTATAAATATCTGCCGTCCTATTCACTTACCTCTTCTATTTTCCAATGATTCATCATCATCCATATGACTGTTCCCCCACTCGCACAAACATTGTAAAACCGGCATAAGAGTCAATCCCCTCTCAGACAGCGAATACTCCACCTTCGGCGGAATCTGAGAGAACTCCTTACGCACGATCAAATCATCCGCTTCCAGCTCCTTCAGCTGCGTGCTAAGCATCTTATGTGTAATCGTCTCAAGCGAGCGCTTCAGCTCCCCATACCGCAACACATCCCTCTTCCAAAGCCAAAACAATATATGCATCTTCCATTTACCATCGATCAACGACATCGCATACGCAAAAGGCCTCACATTCACCTCACCATTTGCCCCACAGCTTTCCATCCCTTTTCTCCCTTCCAACCAATTGTCGAAATACACTACCGTAACCTCCAAGTGCCGTTTCACCACCTTGAGCGAGCCTTTCTTTGGCGGCTTTGTTTTCTGTTCCGTTAAGTAAGCGGCTTGCATTTTCTTAATGAAACCTTCAACCACCAGGGTAAACACCGCACGGATGCGGTGTTTAGGCAGCATAGCACATGGATGTGCGTTGCTGCCGCCCCGTCCGTTACCACCGCATCCCCGGTTTCATTTAGAAAATGCAGCCGCGCACGCCGGAACAGAAAACAAAGCCGCCGAAGAAAGGCTCTCACACCCTCCCTCAACTGCACTCACCCCCACCCATATTTCACAATTCCCACTCTCTATTTCGATAGTATCTCACCCAAAAGTGCATACTTGCAGTTTCACGCATATCAATGTATCATACAAATAATGAATCATCAAGGAGGAATATTCGATGAAAAAAGAAATTGAAGTTTTTAACTATGCAAATGAGATTATGAGCGGCGTGAAGACGGGCGTCTTATTAACTACGAAAACAGATGACAAAGTAAATTCCATGACCATATCCTGGGGAACGCTGGGTATTGAGTGGGGCAGGCCCATCTTTACAGTGTTTGTCAGGGAAGGCCGTTTTACGAATTCCCAGCTGGAGAAAAATGCGGAGTTCACAATCAACGTGCCCTACGGCGATTTCGATAAAAAGATTTTGGGCTTCTGCGGCGCGAAATCCGGCCGGGACGTGGATAAGATAAAGGAACTGGACTTAACTCTCGAAGCTCCCGCAAAAACTTCCGTACCGGGCATCAAGGAACTTCCCCTTACACTGGAATGTAAAGTACTCTATAAGAATAAGCAGGAAGGCAGCAAGCTTCCGGAAGAAATCAATAATGCATTTTATCCGCAGGACGTGGACAGCAGTTTCCACGGTTCGAACAAAGATTACCATGTCGCTTACTGCGCTGAAATTGTCAGCGCATATATCATAGCGTAAGCGGGGCACATACGAGATAATTTGAACTTATTTACCGGTATATCATAGGCGGAGCCTTACCGGTCCGCCTATGGTATATTATGTATAGGAAAGGCTCCGTATTTGGTCATGGAAGCCTGCGAAGCACACTTTTGTTCTTTCTGCCTCATCAACTGCCAAAGCTGTTCTCCTGCAGAAACAGCTTCATCGCCGGCTCGGTCCTCTTTCTTCATTTCTTCCTCCGGCCCGTCAAAAGCTTTAAGGAGTTTGTCCCATTCTTTTTGCGTAAATGACTGGCTCCCTATCTGGAAGCTCGGCTCCGTATCCCCATTTTTTACCTTTTCGAGTATCTCCTCTTTTTTGTCGCGAATCTGCTGCATAAAGTCCGATGTCCGGTTATCCTTCTCATCTCCGCACTTTTCCCGCAGCTTCTGACAAAATCCGCTTTGTTCGTCATAACCGTTTCTCAATCCCGTTATCGCCATATCATTACCCTCTTCAAAGAAACCGCCATCCATAGCACAATTTACATCCTTGTACTATTACTATCGGTATCTTTCCCCAATTAATTTAGCTTTTCAGGCTTATTGGAAATATAGCAGAAATATGTTAAAATATTGGCAATATTAAGGCTTAGACAATCTACGATTCCAATGAATTGCGAGGAGAAGGTTATGTTAAAGGAAGAACGCCATCAGCATATTTTAGATGTTCTATATTCTTCCGGAACGGTGAATGTGGAGGAACTGGCACATAATTTCCGGTTGTCCAGAGACACCATCCGAAGGGATTTGAGCGAATTAGAGGAACAGGGAATCTTAAGGCGGGTGTACGGCGGCGCTATTGCACAGAAGCGGCAGCCGTTAGCTTTGGATGCAAGGAAGAATCTGGAAAGAACCGAAAAATACATGGTCGCCAAAAAGGCCACCGGCCTCGTCCGCCCATATTCTCTCATCGCGGTGGACGGCGGCACGACAAATACACTGTTCGCCTCGCTCATGCCGATTTCCATCACCCTGCGCGTGGTGACTAACAGTTTCCCGGTTGCGGAAGAGCTTCGTAAGCGCCCCAACATAGATGTCACCTTTCTGGGAGGACATTACAACAAGGAATCTCAGACTACCGTGGGCGAGACCGTCTATCAACAGCTAAAGGAATTTCGCTTCGACCAATGCTTTCTGGGTGCCTACGCGGTAGATGCACAGGGCGGTATCTCGGTGCCCTATCCCTTTGAGGACGAAACCTCTGTAAAACGGCTTCTTGTGGAAAACAGCTCGGAAATCAATGTCATGTGTTCCTGCTCAAAGTTAAATAAAATTTCTAACTATATTATCTGCCCCATCGATGCCGCAGACAGAATTATTTGCGAGCATCCGGTCACAAAACAGATGCAAACAAAGTATAAGAATAAAATCTGCTGGTGACGCAATCTTGAAGTATCAAAGACAATGCTTATAATGATAGATATCAGGTGGTGATATTATGTTCAAAATTGGAGAATTTTCAAAACTGACACAAGTTTCAATACGAATGCTCCGATACTATGACGAGATAGGACTTTTAAAGCCCGCAGAAATTGATAAATGGACAGGGTATCGTATGTACAGCGCTTCACAAATACCCGTTCTTAACAGAATCGTATATCTGCGCGACAGTGGATTCAATGTTTCAGAAATTGCCTCCGCCCTTAACAAAAAAGATGATAAATTGCTTGTGGAACAGCTCGATGAAAAATATTCTGAAATAGAAAAATCAATTCAAAATGAACGGGAAAAACTAAGAAAAATAGAACTTGCTAAAAAAGAAATTCAAAACGAAAAAAACGAAATGCACTATAATATTTCCATTAAATCCATCCCCGGTTATCAAGTCCTCTCCCTGCGCAGGGTAATAGCAGACTACTATGCGGAGGGCGGGCTATGGAAGGAGTTATCCACTTTTGCCGCAGATAACCAGATTAATTTATCAAATGATACTTTCTCTATTTATCACGATATCGAGTACAAAGAAACTAATGTCGATGTTGAGCTATGTGCTCCTGTGAAAAAATATGGCAGAGATACTGATATTTTTATATATCGAAACACCGAGCCTGTACCGGTCATGGCTTGCACAATGGTATATGGTGATTTTTCTAATATCGCCGGAGCATATGCGGCTTTCGCCGAGTGGCTGCAAACGAACAGCCGGTACAAGATGTCCGGTCAAACGCGGCAAATTGTGCATCGCGGACCATGGAATGAAAATAATTCTGAAAAATATCTGATCGAACTCCAAATACCATTGGAAACCTTATAATCAACTCGTCTTGCATTTTTGCAGGACGTTTTTTTATTTCCTTGACCCTCACATGATGTGAGGGTTTACGCTGTACCCACATCAAATATAAGGAGGATATTCATATGAGTAATTTAGCAGTACATTCCATTGGAAAGATTTGCAGCAATGAAAACGGTACATTTATTGAGGTGGATAAAAATTATATTCCGGCTTTACAAGCGCTGGATGGTTTTAGCCATATCAACGTACTTTGGTGGTTCAGCGAATATGATGACGAAAGATCACGCTCGGTACTGCAAACAGAGCAACCCTACAAAGGAGCTCCGGAAATAATGGGAATTTTTGCTACAAGATCACCTATACGTCCTAATCCGATAGCTTTGACCGCAACAGAAATCATTCAAATCGACTTTGAAAAAGGCATTATCCAAGTTACCTTTATTGACGCAAATGACAAAACACCCGTGCTCGACATCAAGCCCTACACACCCAGTCTTGACAGAGTGGAAAATCCCGATGTCCCTGCATGGTGCAGCCAGTGGCCGAAAAGCACGGAAGAATCCGGCTGCTTTAATTGGGAAAAAATTTTTAATTTTTGAAAATATTTTATAATAGAATCATTACCTTGCTGAATGCCGCACTCCTAAAACAGCATTCAGCAAGGCACTTCCGCCTATTTGAAAGGCAAAGCCAACTCCCTCTTCCCTTCATTGCAATATCATTCTTATTCGCAGATATCTTCGTGCAGATTTTATCTATCTCCGAAAATACTGCGTTTTCATCCTCTTGAATATAAAACATGCAAAAACGCGCAAGATATATGCTTGATACTACACCATGCAAGTGCTACGGTAAATATAATGCATTATCCCTTATTACAGCCATGGTGATAAGCAATTGTAAAAATATAACTTACTCGAAAGGGGCAGAATTTTAAAATGAACACAAATGTAAAGAAAGACGAACGCTGTCTGCGCGTCGGCGTCCTGGGGTGCGGCATTATCTGTCAGGCGGCTCATCTCATCGGAAGCAGTAAGGCAAAAAATATTCATTTGCAGGCAATTTGTGATGTTTCTGAAGAGCTCTTAAATAAAATGGCCGCTGTTTACGAACCGGACAGCATCTATACAGATTATGAGAAAATGCTGGCTGATTCCGCTGTGGAGGCCGTCATCATCGGAATCGGCGACCAGTTTCATGTGCCCTGCGCAAAGCAGGCTATTTTAGCAGGCAAACATGTTCTTTTAGAAAAGCCGATGGGAGTTTCCATCGAGGAATGTTTGGAGCTGAAAAAACTGGCGGAGGAAAGGGGCCTTCTTTTGCAAGTTGGGCATATGAAACGATATGACGAGGGACTCCAATATGCGAAACGCTTCAAGGAAGAGAAAATGGGCGAAATCACTACCTATAAAGGCTGGTACTGCGACAGTATCGGACGTTATACTCTCACCGACAATGTCATGCCCATCCTTTACTCCAGCTCATCTATGAAAAAACCGGAGGGGAATCCAAAAGCCATGCTGGACCGTTACTATCTTCTCGGACACGGCAGCCATCTGTTCGATACTTCCCTATACTTTATGGGGCCCATTCGAGACGTCTGTGCCCGCTACATTCATAAGGAAAATCTTCACTCGTGGCTTATCGACTGTAATTTCGAAAGCGGCGCCATCGGAAGCCTGGACCTCACGGTAGCGATTGCCCAGCACTGGCATGAAGGCTGTGAGATTTACGGCACAGAGGGAACCGTCTATGCAAAGACATTTAATCCTTGGGAATTCCGCTCCTCCGTTGTAGAATGCTTTGATAAATCTACGGAAACTGCTTTCACTCCTGCTGCCTTTGACGGGCAGTTCTACCGCCGGGAGCTGGAGGGATTTGCGGAGAGCATCTTGGAGAAAGTTCCATGCACAGGTGCTACCGCACAGGACGGTATTATGATTATGCAGGCGTTAATCGCTACTTACCAGTCCGTGCAAGAAGGCGGCACATGGGTGAAGCTTAAAGATGTAAAGGGAGGATTATAAGGAATGGAACTAGGAATTTTTTCCCGCACTTATGAAACAGATAATATAGAAGAGACCTGCCTAAGAATGAAGGCTGAGAGACTTGTTCATACGCAGTTCAATCTGCTGAACGCCGGAATGCCTACACTGCCGGAAACTTTCGACGAGAAGAAAATCGAAGAAATAAAGGAGATAACCGGTAAATATGGAATCCTATTGGATGCGCTTTCCGGCACCTTCAATATGATTGACCCTGATAAAGAGGCAAGAAAAGCAGGATGTCTGCAATTCGAAACCCAATGCCGTATTGCCCGTATGCTGAATATCCCCATCGTCACCCTCTGTACCGGCTCTAAAAACAAGGAGAGCAAGTGGAAATGGCATGAAGATAACGAAAAGCAATCCTCTTGGGATGATTTGATGCGTTCTACAGAGACTATACTAAAATATGCCGAGGACAATCACATTGTTCTTGGTGTGGAGACGGAAGCCAGCAATATTATAGACACACCGGAAAAAGCCCGCAAATATTTGGACTGCGTCGGAAGTCCCAATATTAAAATCATCATGGACGGCGCCAACCTCTTTCGAAAAGAGCAGGCGGACGATATGTCTCGTATCCTGCAAGAGGCCTTCGACATCTTAGGAAAAGATATTGTTCTGGCCCATGCCAAAGATTTTACGGCAAAGGAAAATATGGAATTCGTCGCAGCCGGGGAAGGAATGCTGGATTTTAAGCTCTATGTATCCTTACTGCAAAGGAGCTGCTATAGCGGCGCTCTCATCATGCATGGACTGTCGGAAGCACAAATTCCCGGAAGCCGGAAGTTTTTAGAGGAGATCATTGCAAATGCGTGAGTTCATACACCAAGGTTTAAAGCTGGAATATGAAGTGTCGGGAACAGGGATTCCATTTCTATTTCTTCACGGAATGGGCGGAAGCACCAATCAGATTCATTCCACCTACCAACCGTCACATGACATACAGCTAATCGCCATGAACCAGCAAGGGCATGGCGGAAGTGAAATGGACCGGGAACACCTGGATTTCAATCGTCTGGGCGACGACGCTATCTCGCTGCTGGATCATCTGCATATCGAGAAGGCTTATCTTGCAGGCATCTCTATGGGCGCTGCCGTCAGCCTGAATGCTGCCTCCAGATATCACGGCCGCATTATGGGACTTCTTCTGATCCGAAACGCTTGGACGGACAAGCCCATGTCCGATGAGGTAAGAACAGCTTACCGCGACTTGGGAATGTCACTGAAAAGCGGAGGCCCGGAAGCATTTTACCGAACGGAGGGCTGGAATATCGTAAAAGAGTGCTCTTCTTATACAAAGCAGGCCTTCCTTTCCCCATTTTTTGAGCCTGCCTCCGTAAAGAACTGGCAGAAATACTTGATTCTTCCGGACAAGGCTCCGGTAGCCTCACTCACTGACCTCACTATGCTGAATATCCCGGTCACCATACTGGCAAACAGAAATGACCTATGCCATCCCTACGAATATGGAGAATACCTGCATACGCATATCCCCGGCTCCGCATTTGTTGAAATCCCCGACAAAGACGGGGACAAAGCTGAACATAACGCTATGATTAACCAAGCGCTTCGTTCGCTCCTTCACATAAGTACGTAATCTGCGCATACCAGCTTCTTTCCGTTTGGAAGCAGATATTCGCTGCCAAAAATTTTGCCGTAGCCTATGGACTGCATAGCTGCAGTAAGGCCATCTTCCTCTATTTCGTGATGTACCTTGGCTATGCCGTCAAAAGAATGAAGATAAGGGGAATCGGAAACAAACCCCTCGTCCATGTTCCCTTGAATAATACACGATATATAAGGAGCTTCTACTGTCTCTGCCACATGAAGAAATCCATCATAACCGATATATTCTATCACCAGATCCGCAACGATTAAATCACAGTGCGGAAGCGTTATGTCATCCGATAGCAAATCGACGCATAGCGGAGAAAACATATCCGAAAGATCAGGGTAGCGGTAAAGGCACTCCGTTAAGTATTCTTTGTTGATGTCAACACCGTAAACCCTATGTATCTTCTGTGCATCTATATGCTCCAGACCATTTCCTCCGGCAATTCCCAAAATCATTATGTCGGACACCGGGTAACGGTAAAACTGGGCCTTCATCATCTCGTTCAGCGCTTGAAGCTGCTTGACGGAAGCCAGGCTCATATGCTTTTCATAATCGGTTAAATCAATTTCTTCCCACGGATTCATTGCTCTCTCCCTTCTTCCTTTTCCGCAGTTTCAGTTCCACATTCTGCTTCGATGCCTCCTCTTTAAAAAGCTTCTCCGCATAAGCGGCCCTTTCCTTCACGGACAGATGCTCTTTCCCTTCGATATCGGAAAGCTGTCCCATGATTTCTTTTATATCTTTCAATTCCAACAAATTTACCGCGACACAAAAAAATGTTTTCTTCCTACCGTCATTGTACTCGGATATCAGAAGCTTCAAAATCTCATTCTTCTCTACCTGCTCGTCGTTATAGGCCTCCATCCCGATTTGCTTGAATTTTTCCATATCACTCATTTGATTTTTATGCGTAATAAAAGAGTCAAATGAATCGACTCCTTCATATTTCCCACAAGGGAAACCATCGCATTGGAAGCAGTACCCCGGCTTATGACGGGATAAGCTGCATCGCGCGACTGCACACCCCTGATTGCCCTCTCCGCGACCGCAGCCGGGGCAATAGTTGCCCAAGTACATGGGGCAAAGCCCGCAATTCAGTCCGCATAAGGAAAACCACGGATTCGTTCTGTAAAAGTCCTTCATTTCCCAATCCCTCTCTCAAAATACAAAGGCTAAACTATATCCAAGATGATAAAATATTAACGGAAAGGTTCCCCTTCCGGCTCAGTTTAACAGCTTACTGCCCTTTTCACAGATTTCATAAATCTCGTCAAGCTTTTCTTTAATCAAAGGGTTCACCGCCTTGGATCGAATTTCCACCAGCCTCTTGAAGAAAAATACCGGAAGAAGCCAGCCCGTGAAGGCCGGTATCGCAAGCAGGATGCAGAGAACAATTCTAGGCGGCTGTGCTGTTACCGCAAATACCGAGCCTGCCATACATGCCGTACTAATAATTCCTACTGCAAGCGCGAGGACTATCGCCAAAATGCTTCTGGACTTTTCCAGTTTTTCAATATCCCTTACACAGGCCTCAAACTTTCTTTGAAGTCCGCTCAATTCCATTTTGTTCATTATCTCCCGGTTCCGCTTCAGGTATAGAGTTACCTTGTTCCGATTGGGATGATAAGCGGTACGCCTATTACCTCTAAGAACTTTCTCGCTCCTATTGGTGTCTATTTCCCACCCGAAATTCTTATACCCGTCAATTAAAAAGGAGGTCTTCGATGTATCCGCAGACACCTCCATATATTCATATCCCACAAATTCCTTATTCTGCTGATTCATCTCACTCATAGCCATTCTGCCTTTCCCCTATGCCGCCATCCCAATTTATACGAACACATCTGCTAAGGACAGTATGACAAATATAACCGTTAATGTACAGACTAAAATTTTATTATCTGAGTTTAAACTTGTCGTTACTGTTCACTCCGTTCTCAGTAACATCTTGTTATCGTCAACATCTTTAATGTATTCCGTGCCCTCAATACTTTTTGTATCTTACCTTAAATCTTCCATTATTGAGTATTGTATTGTTTGTAACTTATACCCCAACCGTTAATATTAATATTTAACAATCTCTCCTCTCTTTAATTCTTCCTCAGCCGAAACAATCACCTTGCTATCCTTATCAATAGTCCCTTCCTCCAATGCCGCGAATCTATCATTCTGGTCCGTTACTTTCACACTTACCTTCTCCACATACAACTCTACACCCAAAATACCCTCCCGTTCTTTTACCTCAAATACATAATGCCTTTCCTCTTCTTTATACAAAGCTTCCACAGGAACACACAGCTCATGACTCTCTCCCTGCACGCTTACGCTCATAGTACCGGAGGTTCCCGGACTTGCCTCTTTTTCAGGAAGATTCATAAACACATCATAGCTCCCCGGACTGACATCACTTTCCTCAAGATAATCCACCGTCACCTCCCGGCTGGCTTTTCCTCCAAGCTTGACCTTTACCTTGTCCCCCATATTCACATATTTTTTCTGCCCCTTTTCCAAGGTCACCTTGAATCGGCAGGGAACCGTATCATCCGTAAACAAAAGAGCCGCCGTATCCGGTGTCCTTCCGCCCACTATAATGGGAATATCCGTAATAAATCCTCCTGTCTGAGCAGTAATCGTTCCTCCCTGCTTCATAATCTGCTTATATTCACCGATATCTTCCTGCAAGACTGCAAGCTCCAGCTGATAAATGGACAGAGCAGAATCCGGCTGTCCCGGTAAAAGAGCGTCCTCCACCCCTCTTTCTTCCTGCTTTAACGTGCTGCTTCTATCCACATAGGCATCCTCCCTCATATCTTCCGCATCGTCTAATATTTCCTGAAGATTTTTCGTCTGATTCTTCCAATTCTCATACGCACTGTCCTCATCACTAAAATTGGGTTCTGCTACCTTATTTCTTTCATGAACAGTAAGCTCATCCCTTAAATTATTCAACTGCGTTTTTGCTTCCTCAAGTGCTGCCTTTTCTTCTTCTGTTTTTGTTCCTTCCGCAGTTTCCATATCCGTTACTATTCTTTCCTGCGCCGTAATCTTATCGAGTAATTCATATTCTTTGTTCAGCCATGCGTTATATGCATCCCACGCCTTTTGCCTATCCTCGTTTGAGGTCACACTCGCCGGATTATTCAAATGACTTTGCAGGCTGCCGTCTGCCTTGCTCTTGTCCTCCTCCGCCCGCCCTACCGCCGTACCTGTTTTACTGTCCGCAGATGTGTAGTCTTCTTTCGCCCTCTTCTCCTCTAACTGCCGCTTCTGCTCCTGCAAGGCTTGATTAGCCTGTAAATCGGAAATCTGATAGTTCAGTTTGGTTATTGCTGTTTCTTTTTCCCTTATTATTTCCTGCAAATCCCCAATATCTACTTGAAATAAAGGCATTCCTTTTTCTATCCGGTCCCCTCTTTGTACAAAGATATTCTCTATCCGCAGTCCCTCAAGCACCGTTACCGCCTGCTTTCCGCCTTCTACCGTGATACCTTCCTCCTCCACAATATGCTCCACATACTTCTTTTCAGGCGTGCCAGTCTGCACTACAGGCAAACCTGATACATAGATACTTTTGGATATAATGGTACACAGCCACATAAATACTAAAAATATGGCAAAAGCAATTATCCATTTTTTGAATCTGCCGGTTTGTAAATTTGTGTCTGCCAAATCTACTAGGCTTTTCTTTTCATACATATTTCATCTACCTCAACCCGAAATATTTTCTATGCTTTTAATCCGGAATAAATAATACCTTGTTCCAAATAATCCTGACCTATCATAAATACAAATACCGACGGCAACAGCATCAAAATAGAAGCGAGGAATGCATATCCCGCCTGATCCCACGTGATTTCAGGCAAATACAGAGACAAAGGCCAAAGCGCCTTATCCTCCAGGAAAGCCATAGGCTGTTCCATCATATTCCAGTACTCCAAAAATCCTAATACCATGGCCGAAAGCATACCGCCTTTTCCAAGCGGCAAGCCTATTTTCAGAAATAAGTATTCTTCTCTTGCTCCGTCCATTCTGGCCGCCTCTAACAGTTCTATTGGAATTGCCCTAAAACCTCCATAGGTAAGAAAAATAGGAAACGTACTAAAGACTGCCGGCAATATCACTGCCATATGGGTGTTCAAAAGAGAAAACCTATTCATCACAAGATAGCTGGACAGCATCGTCACCTGAAAAGGCAAAAGCATCAGAACGATGTAAAGCGCAAAAAGCACTTTGCTTCCTTTTACTCTATACACGGCAAACGCCCATGCGGCAGGTACTCCCACCAGCAGCTGCCCTGCCAAGATTAACGCTGCCAATTTCATTGAGTTCCAGAACAGTACAAAAAACTGCGGCGTGAGAAATAACAGCTTTGCGTAATTTGAAAAAGTCGGATAGTCAGGAATAAGCTTCCACGAAACAAATCCGGTACCATTCGAAAGAACCGGCGAAAGATAATCCTTTAATTCGTTACTTCCCATAACCGATCCTGTTACCAATAAAAAGATCGGAATACATACGAAAATCCCCGGCAGAAGAAGCAGCGATGACGTCACCGCCCTTATTGCTGCCCCTTTCATTCTTCGGAATTTCCTCATGCTTTCAATTTTATTGCATATACATAAGGTTTTTGTTCGTATCCTCTTCATAGACCTTCTCAACCTTCCTTTTTATCCCAGAAGTATTGTAACAGCATAATTACCAGAAAGAGGAAGCCTCCTACACATATCGCTGCTGCCGCCATTTTGTCAAACTCCATATTTACGAACCAGTTATTAAACAGATGCTGAAGCAGATAAATATCCTTTGCCGGATAGGCGCCTGCCACCAGATAGGCTTCTCTGTAAATCTTAAAGGAATTTAAAAAGGAAAGGATTACTATCGTATAAAGGCTTCCCTTCAGGTTCGGGAGAACAATCCGAAAAAAGCACTGCGGGCCGGTGGCCCCATCTACTTTAGCAGCCTCTAAAAGCGCATTCGGTATTCCTAATATTCCCGCCAGCCATAGCACTACCGTATACCCCGTATTTTTCCAGATATAGCTGAACACCAGTACCCAGAAAGCCGCACCGCCTCCAAGATAATCCGTATGAACCTCTCCCCAAAGTCCCGTCCATTCTCCCAGACGGCTTAAGTATAGATTCAGGAACCCCTGCTTATAAAAAAACAGCTTCCAAACGATGACCACTGTTGCCGTAGGCATGGCGAGCGGAAACAGATATAAAGACTTTATGACTCCGGCATCCTTTCGCCGGGAAAGAGGCACCGCGATAAGAAGCCCCGTTATTGTGAGCAGCGGAATACACACACCGGTAAACCGCAATGTGTTTTTTACCGCCAGCAAAAATGCCTGGTTGTTAAAAATAGTCTTATAATTTTGAATACCATTAAACCGGCCGGTGACTGCCGTCGTAAAGGACCTTCCGAATACATCGAAAAAGGGCAGTATGACAAACAGAAGCACGCCTGACAGGCTAAATGCCAGGAACCGGAGGAAAGCCCTCCGCTCCCTGACCGACCTTTTGTAGGTTCTAAATTCCTTCACCGCTTCCTCCAATTATTCTACGTAATTCCCCTCACCGAATACGAAATCCTGTCCGTCTGCCATTTATTCGGCCATGTAAATAGCCACCTTTTCCACAATGGCGCTCACTGATTCCTCCAGACTCTTTCCGCCTTGCATGTAATTGATTCCTTCCTCACATACCGAATCCTCCAGCACAGTATCTTTCACATAAGGAGTGTCTGCCTTTGCCATCCAGTCTCTCAATTTTTGAAGCTGCCCTTCATCCACCCAATACACATCCAGAGAAACCATCATTCCGTCCCCATCGGACATTCCGATAGAACCGTAAAGTCCGTCTTCTCCCATATTTTCTTCCTTGGGTACAAAGCTTTCCTCAAAGGCCGCTTTATTTACCGCAAGACCGTTAAACAGCGACACCTGGTTCTCCTTTCCTAAGAGAACCTTAAGCAGCTCCTGTGCCATTTCCGTATTAGCTGAAACTGCACTGATCCCAATAAGTGTTTTTGGTATGAATACGTTCGTACTCTGTCCGCTTACCGGAAGAAGTACATTATCCTCGAAACCTTTCACCCTCTGTACGGAATTGAGTGTAGCATAACTATAGGGATCGGATAAGGTCCCCAATACCATATTGGTCATTCCTCCTATGTAACCCATTTCATCCATAGCTCCGAAGTAATCCCATTCTTCTCTGGTCGTTGCATATTCCGTCATATAATAATCATTTACACTGTTATAACGATCGATATCCTTCTCCGACGCACCTTCCATCTGAGCATCATAGACTCTCTTTACCTCTGTCAGGAATTCTGAAACGGCTGTTTCATCAATCCCTCCATTCTTTGTTTTCCATGCAGGAGATGAAATCATGGCCAATAACCGAATAATCCCTCTCTCCGAATAGATATCCAGCAATCCACCTTCCTGGTTGTCCTCACGAAGTGCTTCCATCGCATCCGCTATGCCCTTCATATTCTTCATCCCGGAGACGTATTTCTCTTTCCCCAATACGAGCGGAAGCTGTACTTCACAAGGAATCGTATAAATCCCGCCATTTTTCTTAAATGCGTCTGTAATATTGGAAAACAGCTCTGCATCTCCCGTCAGACCACTCAGGCAGGTACTTAAATCCAGTAACATCCCTTTTTCGATATAGGAATCCAATGGCATATTATCAAGTACAAGCAAATCAGGCCCTTCCCCGGCCATAATCTGCGTATTCAGTTTCTTCAGCGCATCATCTCTCATAACGGAGTTATCATCACCCATTCCAATCTCATAATCGACAAAAACATCCGGATTTTCGGTCTGATATATGGAAATTGCCTGACTCATGGTGTCGTTTTCTTTTAAGCTGTAAACCTTTAGCTTTTCACTTGGTGTTGATGGTATATCCGCATTGTATACATAATGCACCAGCTTACCGCCTGAAAAAAGGGTCAAAAATTCATTATTTTCCAGTGCGACCATTCCAATCAATCCATCGGCAGGATTGCTGAAGCTGGATAAGTTTCCGTCAATGACCTGCTCTATGGCGCTTCCCCCGATAACATGGCGATGCAGTCCTTTTTTTCCTGCCATGTAAAGAACTCCGTCCTCACCAGTAAAGAAATATAAATCATAAGTACCGAATCCGTACCTTTCTCTTTGGGTATAATTCTCCAGAACAAAATCGTTTAAAACCTCATCCTCTACATATTCTTCTTTGGCCATATCATAAATTAATATCCCATTGGCATAAGCGTAACCATCTATGATCATGAGATCACCTTGAAGCTGTATCATCTCAGGGCGTTCTTCTACCGTAAGAAATTTCTCACTGCTGCCATCCTCATTTACTTCATAAATGATTTCTCCCAAGGTGGTTACGAAAATCCTGCCGGAATCCGCAATCCATATTCCATAAGGGTATTTCTCATCTTCCGTCAAAGAAAACTGCGCTTCTATCCGGGTTCCGTCCGGCTTTACGATCATACATACAGGATGAAGCTGAAACAACTCATCAGAAGCCTCACCGTTATCTTCTCCCTCTCCGCTCACTTCACTTCCGGTTTCTCCGACGTCTGCTTCCTTCCCGGCTTCCCCTCCATCCGTTTCTACCGCATTCGCTTTTGTAAGCGCCTCCTCTAAGTCTGTCTCTTCCCCGGAGGAGGAACTGGCATCATAAATAACGCCCGTTGTTCCGTCTGCACCTATCGCAATATCCATGATATAAGCATCTTTGGCCTGCAGTGCCGTAAACCAGTCTGTCTCTTCCGGATTCCATGTAATGCCGTTATCTTCGGATTTAATCTGTCCCATATAGTAATCCGCAATGATGAGCTTCCCATCGGACAGCTTCGCAATGCCATCCGGTCGGTAACAGTATTCCGACAGGTCTGTCACATTCTCTACATACCGTCCCATCCCCTTACTGCCTTCTCCGGTCGCCGATACACTGTCTTCTATCTGAGCTGCCTGCTCTGCATCTCCGTTAGATGACCCCATTGTCATATCTTTGGCTCCGCAGCCCGCTGTCGAAAGTATCATTGCTCCGGTGAGAAACAGGCTTATCAGTCTTTTCCTAAAAAATTCCCTTTTCATTGTTATTCTCCCTATTATTCTGGCTTTTCTTACCTAACTTCATTGATTGAAATAATATCTGCATAAAAATCATTTCCGTCCCAATTGCCTGTCATATGCAAAATCATACCCTTTTTAATGTCCTCAAAGGATCCTTCTCTGCTTTCTACATTCCCTCCCCCATCTCTGATTATATTAAATTCATACTCCGCTCCAACATTAAAATATATACTCAATATGTTTTCATTTCCATCCTCCGAGGCAGGTGACACGGCAATCAGACCATCCTCCGTGTCCATTGTAAATATCTGGCTGACCGTTGCACTATTATCGCCAACACCTTTTACCATACCACTTATTTCTTCCTTTACACTTTGACTGTCTGAATTATTTTCTGTGCTATTCTTTTGCTTCTGTGCTTCCGTATCTGTATCTTCTGTTTTTGTATCTGTACCTTCCGTTTTTTCTGCTTCTGTATCTACAATAATATCTTCTGTTTCACTATTCTTTGTTCTACTGTTCTGCGTTCCACTATCTTCTGTCTCCATCGATACTTCATCTTCCATAATTTCTGCTTCAAGAGATGCCTCTTCTTCTGTCTTACTTTGGCAGCCTGCAGCCAAACAAAGCGCTGCAATCATCAGTCCTATAATAATCTTCTTGTTTTTCATTACCTTTTCTCCTTTTACATCTTTAATCAATTGCCAATTGCAAGACTCATATCTTATGCCACTTTATGTACAATTTCGCGACCTTACAAAAGCTCTCTTCATGATGCTTATCATAACAGACCATTCTCTAAAGTTTCTCTAAGGTTAAAATTTATTTAAATTCGGTATTCCCTTATACGGCAATTTAAGTTTTAGAGAATATTTAAAGATTTCTATGTTACTATAGTGATAGTATTTACATTCCAATTAAGAGGTCATATCAACATGAGAATTTTACTTGCCGAAGACGATATAAACTTAAATCATACTCTTTCCTATCAGCTAAATGCTCAAGGATTTGCTGTAGATTCCTGTTTTGACGGAGAAGAAGCCTTATTTTGGGCCAAAGAAAATATTCATGATGTCATTCTGCTCGACCGCATGCTCCCCATGATAGAGGGCACCGATGTACTGCAAAACTTGCGCCAGGAAGAAATCGCCATTCCGGTAATATTAATTACCGCTTTAGGAGCTCTGTCCGACAAGGTAGAGGGGTTGAATATGGGAGCAGATGATTATCTGGTCAAGCCCTTCGCCTTTGAAGAACTTCTGGCCAGAATTTATTGCGTAACGAGACGCTCTCCCATCCTGGCTAAGGATAATAAATTTATTTTATCTGATGTTACTTACTCTCCCGAAGAAAACATTTTAACAGGACCAAAGGGAAATTGCTCCCTTTCCAAGAGAGAAGGCACTTTGCTGGAAGCCTTTTTACGAAACCAGGGGCAGACTCTTTCCAGAAGCACACTGTTATTAAAGGTATGGGGACCAGAAAGCGATGTGGAAGACGGGAATCTGGATAATTATATCCATTTTTTACGCAGACGGCTTCTGGCAATCGGAAGCAGGCTCCAAATCAAGACGATTCGGGGGATAGGCTACTGCCTGAAGGAAGGAGCTGCTAATGTTTAAAAAAGTTCATTTTCGCCTGACACTCATGTGCGGCGGCATTACAACATTAATATTGGTGATTATGACGCTGGGCTACTTATACATATCCGAGAAAAATTTAAAAGATACCCAGCTTCTTTCCTTTCGAAATAATATGAATACCGTTACTGCCAATTTAGAGCAGCAGTCTGTCATTACGCATGAATGGCTGTCCAAACTGGAGGATAACGGTAAATATATGATTTTTCTGATGGACAATGACATTCCCTTTTTATTTAACAGCCGTTCCACACATGCGGATGTGGAGGAATTGTATACAGCGGCCTTTGCCTATTATCGGAATAGCTTTTCCATAGAGATGACAGCGCCTTCACTCTATCACTCCATTCATACAGAATTTATCTTTAGCTCTGCAAGCAAAGAAGAATATTATGCTTCCGTCATCACCTTGGAAAAAGGAAAAAATATACTGCAAATGCTGGTGCTTTCGCCGCTGACCCCAGTGAAGGAGCAACTTTTTAATCAGCGCCTTCTTTTTCTGGGAATCATTTCCTTTGTTCTGATTATTCTGTGGATACTTTCTTATGCTTTTACTAAAATACTTCTGAGACCGATAGAAGAAAACAGGAAAAATCAGATTCAGTTCGTAGCCTCTGCCTCCCACGAACTGCGTACTCCTCTGGCTGTTATCCTTTCCTGTCTGGAAAGCTTTAAGCAAGCGCCTGAAAATAAAAAAGAGACGTTTCTTAATATCATAGAATCTGAATCCAGGCGCATGTCGACCCTTGTTGACGATATGCTGGACTTATCCCGCTCGGACAACCACAGCTTTTCTATCGAAAAGGAAAGCGTAGAATTAGATACACTTTTGTTGAACTCCTATGAAGCGTTTGAGCCTATGGCAAAAGAAAAAAACCTGACACTGTCCATCTATCTGCCGGAGGCTGCTCTTCCCCTCTGTATCTGCGATAGGAACCGCATTAGACAAGTAACTGCCATCCTTTTGCACAATGCGGTAAGCTATACTCCCGCAGGCGGAACCGTAAGCCTCTCTCTTCATCTGAAAAAGAAGCATTTTTTTATTACCGTCATCGATACGGGAATCGGTATCCCTGACGATGAAAAGGAGAAGATTTTTCACCGCTTTTACCGAAGTGAAAAATCCCGAAGTGCCAAGGGGCACTTCGGGTTAGGTTTATGCATTGCTTCTGAAATTGTGAAGGCACATAACGGTACCATCGAAGTTATCGATACGCCGGGCGGCGGCTCGACCTTTAAAGTACGGCTTCCGGTACTTTAGCCACGGATAACGGCAAAGTTTTAAATTTTATCCTGCACCTTGAATTTCGCTCGGTTCGCCGCTGCCAAGGTTTTTTCGTCTGTCTGCTCGATATCAGATATAAATTGGATGCCTATAACGCACACCTTTTTCATGATCCGTTGCACACTCTAGGCAATTTCTTCTGTCAAAATACGAAGATACTTGTCGAAGCCGGCTTGAGTCGTCACGAGCAGGGAAACGATGATATCTCTCATCAGCTTTCAACTAATCACAAATCTTCTGTACCCTTCCAACGATTCCGCCTTCTAGCATCACCTTTATTCCTCTTGGGTGATTCGCTGAATTGGTAAGTAATCTCTGTACAATACCTTCTGTTAGTTTTCCTGTTCTTTGGTCTTGTTTCTGTACCACAAGCACCTTTGCACCTATTTTAATATTACTTCTAACTGTTCCATCCATCGTTTTATCCCCAATCCCTTTTTCAATTTATGTTCCACATTTACAAATTAAATTGCCGACATTTTCATCATATTGGCTAGAACGAATTAAGTTCTGCAATCCTCTTGGCATACCCGGTTGGAATCACTTCTAACTTTTTTCATTCTGTCCTTATAGTCATCCGGCATAAAAAGCACCCACTAAATATCCTACTATATGAAACTCATTGATACTTTTTGCCGTTGAGAAAACGGAAATCGCAGTAATCATCGCCCGCTGCCAGTGTCTTCGTTCGAATGAAACTCACTTTAGGCCGCAAAGTGCCATATACGAGGACATCGTTTTCACAGAAGTGCTGGCAAAGCTCCGGACAGCCAAAAAGCGCGGTGGTATCGCGGTATACACAAGCCCTGCAGTCGAAAGCGATTTTCTCTTCATCTTTTTGCAGCCAATGGACATCCCAGCCAATATTAGGATAGTTCCTATCCATTACTTTTTGACATAACGCACAAAACAAAGAATAGAAAAAAGGTAATCGCGAGAGACGTTGAAAAATACGGCCTGCCTTTTGCACATGGGCGTGCATAACCCCGACGATGAACGTGCGCGCTTCATCCTTCGGCACACCATTTTCCTGCATGACCTGATAACAAGAAATCATCGGGAGCAGGTTTTGATTCAAATGCTGACGGATTGCTGTATTCCCCCTGTCGTCTACACTGGAAATCATTGTTAACAGGCGTTCGCCTGCCTGCACGTAGATGCGTCCTCCTTTTTCTTTGCCGTATTTATGGCAAAACTCCGTGTAGACATCGGAAATGATACTTTTGTTAAATACTCGTCCATATTCTGTCAAACTGATTTACCTTCCTTTATCATTTTCTAAATGAATCCGTCTCTATTAAAAAGACCTATCTTGCCAAATTCCTGCTGCAGAGACAATCCGCCAAAGGAGATATTTATACCATAATCTTGAAATACTTCAAGCTCAAATAAATCCTAATAAAACTTTTTGGAAAGACTTACATCCTTCACAGCTATACATACGCCCTGCAATCATCAAATTGGAAGTTGTAGACTTCAAGTATACTTATAAGCTTTACTTATTCTTTAAATTTGATGATTTGGTCTTTGTATTAATTTGTGTAAACGGATTTCTTTTTCCCCTACTAGTCCTCCACATTAAATTGCAAACAGACTTTTTTCATTAATTCTGCGACCGACCGAGTCCCATCATTTACAAAGACCTTATATCCTAGCAATTCACATCGTTCCCTTACTGCTTCTGAAAATAAAATATCCCGATTCATCCAGTTCATAAATGCTTTTTCCTTATCACTACAACCATCAAGTACATATGGAACCCATTCTCTTTGTCTGTAATGTGAGATTTGAAACTCTGGTGTTGGCGTAATATTAACATATCGTTGTTTCGCAACATTATGCTTTTTCATCAAGTTTGGAGTAAACGCTGCTCCTTCTGTTATAATTCTACTATGATCCGAAATGCTATTAATTTCTTCTAATATAAATTCAAAGATTTCTTCGTAAAACTGCAATTCTTCTATATTTTGTTCCACTGGATTCCGCATCCACGTTTCCTCCGGTGTCATAGTGCTTTGCTTCATGCAAATTGGTTTACCTGCTTCCGCCCCCATTTGCGTGTATTTATCTAAATAATCATCTACTTTATAATAATATAAATTATATTTTTTAGAAATCGCTTCCGCAATAGTGCTTTTCCCACTGCACGGTGATCCACCTATATAATATATGTCTATCATCTAATAATCCTTCCATTCTGTTTTTAGATTTATTTTCTGACATATTTTAAATATCCATTTTCTGGTACCTTTCCTCTTTATAAATAATTTTGAATTCAAACTACACGATAAGTTCCTATTTATTGTCGAACACATGCACTATTGCGCTTATCATATCACATTGTTTTATATAAGAAAAGACGTATCTTCCGCTGAAGGAAAGATATGTCTTTTAGGATTAATAGTGGAAAAGTTTTTGCAATCAGCAATCAATTTATTTCCTGTATGGTGTGACATTCCGGCTTCCTCAATATTCTATTAAAACACTACCAAGTAAAAAACTAAGATTATTTAAATTGCCTTCTTGATAAATCTCTATTTATCTACATGATATATTTGAGATTAATGATATCCAACTTTTCCACATAAAAAAAGATAGCTTCTCCTTGACGGAAATCTGTCTCTTTCTGTGTCATTAGGTCAAAATAGATATGCTCATATTAATTGATTTACGTTATGCACAGCTAGTTTAGTCTGTTTATGATTTCGTAAACACCGTCTACAACATTCCTGCATTGGTTTCATTTAACCTATCTTTTAAAAATTTTCTTAACAGCACTCTTAACCTACTTTATGATAATCTCCCAGTTTTTACTTATCCAATGCCTTTAACAATTTATGCTGTAAATTATAGGCTTTATGATATTCAATGTATTCTATACTACCAACGTCACTAATGGCCATGCATTTTAAGGATTTAGTAATCAATCCTTGCCCTCGCTGTGTTTTAATAAATAACAATAGCATAGAACTGACCACGAAGGAATCTGATCTATTGTATTTTCTGGCTAGGCATCCGGGATGGGCATTTACAAAAGCCCAAATTTATGAGACCGTATGGGACGAACAGTATGTGCACCATCAACATGCTGTAGAAAATATCATATACCATTTGCGACGAAAGATGGCTTTGAATACAACAAATACAAACTACATTCAAACATTAGTCGGCTATAGCTACAAATTTTTAGCAACTTAGTAAAAATATCAAAAGAGCTTATTAAAGCTCATTTTAACAATAATAAACAGGGAACTGTTCTGGAGGTGAAGTGCCGATGGGTGAATCACCTATAACTTTAGAAAAATTAATTAAGAACGCACGGTTAGTGGCAGGGTTAACACAGGACAACCTTGCCACACAGGTTGGGGTTACATCACGGTATATTATTGCTATTGAAAACGAAAATAAATACCCAAGTATCCAAGTGTTATCTAAAATCATCTGCACTTTGAAAATATCAGCAGATGCAATCTTTTATCCTGAAATGTAGGCAAAATCTATATTTAATGCCGTATAATTTTTTATACGGATATATAACCGCAAATGAAGATATTTTATGTGTTTTCGACGAATAATATCTTCCTAATATCTACTAATCGTTCTTCATGATAATGATTCCGTTATCAATTTCATAAAATGGCATTTACAACGGACAGCATTTGTGATAAGCTGTCGTTATCATATTCATTGAATGAAAATCATCATGAAAGGAGAAATATGTAATGGATAAAACCAAATTATTAAAAGATTTAAAAAGAATTGAGGCTAGCCTTGCTGCGGTTATTCATCAAATTGAATCTGAAAACACGGGGATAACGGCAACTATCGCTGTTGTCCGTAAAATTGCTATTTTAGAAGAAGTCTTCAGAGCAGGCGGCAAAGTTACAGCAGAGGAGGTTTCTAAGTTTGCAATAAAATATGGAAAAACACCCAGTTCATGTGCTGGATATTACTCAGGTAAGTCCCCGTCAATGACTACGAATGAAGAACTAATTGATGATAAAGCCTTGTTAAAATATAATTGGTTTACGAGTGATTGGCGATATTTGACAAATACAGGTCTACTCCTAGTAAGGGAGAAACGTGATGAGTGGGGGGAAGATTGGCTTGACCGTGTACCGCTGGATATTGTCGGCAGTGATGCCAATACTCTTACCTACATCAATTTTTAAAGTAACAAAAGTGTAACTCATGAGTGACTTGCCATTATATTATCAAAAGTGGGTTAGCATACGTTGTCGAGTGCGGATGGATAGCTTCTAATCCGGCAAACAATATAAACCCCATCTCCGGCGAAGTTCAGATACTATTTGCTGATTTCATTTTAGAACGGTTGGAAATGATGAAGAACAGCGTTGATATCACCACCTATTCCGGTTACCCGGTTACGCATCCGCTATTAAAATGCGGATTGCACCTTATTTTCAGGAACAGGAATACATCTTAACGGACATGGAGGATAATCCAAAGTACATACAAGGTTATTACCAGTATGAGCTAACGGTAAATAAGTTTTAACCACCAACACCATCATCCACCGCCATGCAAATATCCGAAAATGCCTGCAAAATGCCTTTCAGATAGGGTTGATAAAATTTAATCCTGCTGACCGCATAGAACGACCACAAAAGAATGTATTTGTACCGGATTATTATAATGCACAGAAGCTTGATTTGCTCTTTAAGGCAGTAAAGGCCCAGTGGTCATACTGGCTGCTTTTTACCGTATGCGGCGTAGTGAAGCCCTTGGAATAAAATGGGACATCATTGACTTTGAGCAAAAGACAATTTCTGTTAATCATGTTGTAACCGATGCTTATATTGACAGCCATATAGTAAGGGTAATAAAAGATAAGACAAATACAAAATTCAGTACTCGTACCCTCCCTTTAGTTTCCCCTTTTGAATCCGCTCTCTTAAAACTGAAAGAACAGCAAAAGAAGGATATGCGCCTTTGCGGTAAATCCTACTCTAAGGATTATCTGGAATATATCAACCGGGACAGCATTGGTGAACTTATGAAACCGGGACTCTTAAGTCAGCACTTTAAAATAATTATTAAAAAGCATGGTTTAAAAGATATCCGTTTTCACGATTTAAAGCATAGTTGCGCCAGTCTGCTCTATGCAAATGAAGTAGACTTAAAGGCAATACAGGAATGGCCGGGACACAGCAACATTACCACAACGCCAACACCTATACACATTTTGACTTCAGTAAAAAAGTGTAATCTGCTAACGCCATTATGAGTGTCTTTTCTGCAACTTAGGAGGGATGTTTCAGAATTTGGAGGGATGCAAAAAGTGCAAATATTACAAGTTTTCGAAACAAAAAAAATAGCCCTAAACGTTGATTTAGAGCCATTTCCACGTATGCGGGTGGCCGGACTCGAACCGGCACGGATGTTAAGTCCGAGGGATTTTAAGTCCCTTGCGTCTACCTATTCCGCCACACCCGCAGATTTATAAAAATTCTCACTACTCCGTTTTTACCCTTGGATTTTGGAGGGATGTGAAACTTTTTAAACTTTATGAAATTCTTCAAACCCTAGCAAATACTGAGCTTTCTAAGGCAATGGACGAAATTCACGAAGGGGATTTTAAGTCCTTTGCGTCTGCCTATTCCGCCACACCAGCTTGTACAAAAAACCTAATGGGACCTATAGGGCTCGAACCTATGACCCTCTGCTTGTAAGGCAGATGCTCTCCCAGCTGAGCTAAGATCCCATAATCAATATGATATTCAAACAAACGACCCGGATGGGACTCGAACCCACGACCTCCGCCGTGACAGGGCGGCGCTCTAACCAACTGAGCCACCGGGCCAACTAACAAAAAATATAAAACTTACAAATGGACCTTCGGGGACTCGAACCCAGGACCGACCGGTTATGAGCCGGTTGCTCTAACCAACTGAGCTAAAGGTCCGCAAACCCTAACGGGTATTACAACAGCCGATGATCGGACTCGAACCGATAACCTGCTGATTACAAATCAGCTGCTCTGCCAATTGAGCCACATCGGCGGATTGCGAACAAACGACTAAGTGTCATATTAAATTAACACGAATGACTCCGACGGGAATCGAACCCGTGTTACCGCCGTGAAAGGGCGGTGTCTTGACCGCTTGACCACGGAGCCTTATCTCTTTCCTATGGACTTTGCCACGGTCAGGTATTTCTACAAGTGTGTCTAACTTGTTACAGGTGTCTTCTACCTGTTACTCCCCGAGTAGGGCTCGAACCTACAACCCCGCGGTTAACAGCCGCGTGCTCTACCATTGAGCTATCGAGGAATCTGTTTCTTTAAGGGGCCATACCCTCAAAACCGAATACCAATGAGCTTCTTCCCTTTCAGGAATCCACTCTTACAGGTGTTATCCACCTGTTACTCTCTCATATCTCTTTCATCCGTTTCTTTCTTGTCTCTTATGAGTGCTCTCTACTCACTAGGAGTATTCTATGAGTGTTTTCTACTCATTATGAGTGTCTTTTACTCATTACTCATTCACCAGCCTTACAAGGATAAGCCCTCGACCGATTAGTACTTATCAGCTACACGCATTGCTGCGCTTCCACCTTAAGCCTATCTACCTCGTACTCTCCAAGGGGTCTTAACACGATTGCTCGTGGGGATATCTCATCTTGAGGGGGGCTTCACGCTTAGATGCCTTCAGCGTTTATCCCTGCCGGACTTGGCTACTCTGCCATAGGTCTGGTACCTAACAGATACACCAGCGGTCCGTCCATCCCGGTCCTCTCGTACTAAGGACAGCTCCTCTCAGATATCCTACGCCTGCGCCGGATAGGGACCGAACTGTCTCACGACGTTCTGAACCCAGCTCGCGTACCGCTTTAATGGGCGAACAGCCCAACCCTTGGGACCTACTACAGCCCCAGGATGCGATGAGCCGACATCGAGGTGCCAAACCACTCCGTCGATGTGAACTCTTGGGAGTGATAAGCCTGTTATCCCCAGGGTAGCTTTTATCCGTTGAGCGATGGCAATCCCACTTTATACCACCGGATCACTAAGTCCTAGTTTCCTACCTGCTCCACCCGTCGGTGTCGCAGTCAAGCTCCCTTATGCCTTTGCACTCTGCGAATGGTTTCCGACCATTCTGAGGGAACCTTTGAGCGCCTCCGATACCCTTTCGGAGGCGACCGCCCCAGTCAAACTCCCCGCCAGACATTGTCCCGGGGCCAGATTCATGGCCCTCGGTTAGAAATCCAATACTGCAAGGGTGGTATCCCAACATTGGCTCCATGGAAACTGGCGTCTCCACTTCATTGCCTCCCACCTATCCTGTACATACAGCATCGAATCCCAGTATCAAGCTGGAGTAAAGCTCCATGGGGTCTTTCCGTCCTGGCGCAGGTAACCAGCATCTTCACTGGTACTTCAATTTCACCGGGTGCATTGTCGAGACAGCGCTCAAATCATTACGCCTTTCGTGCGGGTCGGAACTTACCCGACAAGGAATTTCGCTACCTTAGGACCGTTATAGTTACGGCCGCCGTTTACTGGGGCTTAAATTCAAGGCTTCACACGAACAAGTTCGTGTTAACCTCTCCTCTTAACCTTCCAGCACCGGGCAGGCGTCAGCCCATATACTTCACCTTTCGGTTTTGCATAGACCTGTGTTTTTGCTAAACAGTTGCTTGAGCCTATTCTCTGCGGCCCCATTTCTGGGGCACCCCTTCTCCCGAAGTTACGGGGTCATTTTGCCGAGTTCCTTGACAATGCTTCTCCCGCCGGCCTTAGGATTCTCTCCTCATCCACCTGTGTCGGTTTACGGTACGGGTACATAATGAACAATAGCAGCTTTTCTTGGCACATGGCTTGCATGCTTCGCTACTTTATTTCGCTCCGCATCACGCCTTTGGATTGAGAAAGGGATTTGCCTCTTTCTCTCCTACCTCGCTTGCACCGGTATTTCCTTTCCCGGCTCATGCGCTCCACATGCGTCCCTACAGTTCTGTCATTATGCAGTACAGGAATCTCCACCTGTTGTCCATCGGCTACGCATTTCTGCCTCGCCTTAGGCCCCGACTTACCCAGAGCAGATCAGCTTTACTCTGGAATCCTTGGATATTCGGCCAAGAGGATTCTCACCTCTTTCTCGCTACTCATTCCGGCATTCTCTCTTCCTGACGCTCCACGGCTCCTTACGGTACCGCTTCCCTGCATCAGCAATGCTCCTCTACCAATCATACGAAACGTATGATTCCTAAGCTTCGGTGTCGTGTTTTAGCCCCGGACATTTTCGGCGCAGGACCTCTCGACTAGTGAGCTATTACGCACTCTTTGAATGTGTGGCTGCTTCTGAGCCAACATCCTAGTTGTCTTTGAAATCCCACATCCTTTTCCACTTAACACGCACTTTGGGACCTTAGCTGTAGGTCTGGGCTCTTTCCCTTTTGACTGCCCAACTTATCTCGTGCAGTCTGACTCCCATATAACATCTTCACGGCATTCGGAGTTTGATAACCTTCGGTAAGCTTTGACGCCCCCTAGGGTATTCAGTGCTCTACCTCCGCAAGACTCTTTATGAGGCTAGCCCTAAAGCTATTTCGAGGAGAACCAGCTATCTCCGGGTTCGATTGGAATTTCTCCCCTATCCACACCTCATCGCCACCCTTTTCAACGGATGTGCGTTCGGTCCTCCATTGCCTTTTACGGCAACTTCAACCTGGACATGGATAGATCACCCGGTTTCGGGTCTGCACATACTGACTAAAAGTTAACTTAGTTAACTTGCGCCCTATTAAGGCTCGGTTTCCCTTCGGCTCCACACCTTAAGTGCTTAACCTTGCCAGTATGCACAACTCGCCGGACCGTTCTACAAAAAGTACGCGGTCCCACCTTAACGTGGTCCCACAGCTTGTAAACACAGGGTTTCAGGTTCTCTTTCACTCCCCTCCCGGGGTCCTTTTCACCTTTCCTTCACAGTACTATGCGCTATCGGTCACTGAGTAGTATTTAGCCTTACGGGGTGGTCCCCGCATATTCCCACAAGGTTTCTCGTGTCTCGTGGTACTCTGGATACCGCTCTGTCAGGTCTGGTTTCACGTACGGGGCTCTCACCCTCTCTGGCTGGTCTTTCCAGGACCATTCCGTTACCCTTCCTGAATCAGTTGATGCGGTCCGAACCCCGGAGTGCACGCACTCCGGTTTGGGCTCCTTCCGGTTCGCTCGCCGCTACTTCGGAAATCACTGTTGTTTTCTTCTCCTCCGGCTACTTAGATGTTTCAGTTCACCGGGTTCCCTTCCCTACACTATGGATTCATGTAGGGATACATAAGGTCTTCTTATGTGGGTTTCCCCATTCAGATATCTGCGGATCGTAGGATATTTGCTCCTCCCCGCAGCTTTTCGCAGCTTATCACGTCTTTCTTCGGCTCTCAGTGCCAAGGCATCCACCCTGTGCTCTTTCTTGCTTAACCTGTTCTCATTCCTCTAGCGTGAGGAACGCAGGCTGGTCTGCTGTCTACGAGCAGTTCCACTCTTACGAGTGTTCTTTACTCGTTCAGCGCCTGACTTTCGTCAGACTTTTGTCTCTAACATTTATAAATACAAGTGTTTCCACTTGTTGGCCACCCTTTCGGATGGACCTCGGATGTCTTTGATACTTGATTGTTTTTCGGTATTCGGTTTTCAAGGTACGGTTCTTTTCCGGCAAGGAACAATGCTTGCTCCTTCCCTTTTTCCGTCGTTTTCCTGTAACGATTACAAGTAGTCCTTACTCCGAAAGAGTAGTCCTTACTTTTTACAGTCCTTCGACGATGGAGACAGAGAGATTCGAACTCTCGACCCCCTGCTTGCAAGGCAGGTGCTCTCCCAACTGAGCTATGCCCCCGTTTCTGGCAGCTACAGTCGTGCATCCGCCAGTGGGCTTAAGTGGACTCGAACCACCGACCTCACGCTTATCAGGCGTGCGCTCTAACCGGCTGAGCTATAAGCCCAAAGTCAAGTCTTTAAAGCCTTCACTTTGCTCTTTATTCTTTTTTACTTGTTTTATTCTGGCAGCCACCTGCTCTCCCATGCCGTCTCCAGCATAGTACCATCGGCCGCTTAAGTCTTAACCTTCGTGTTCGGGATGAGAACGGGTGTCTCCCCTAAGCGCATCGCCACCAGAATCTTTTCTTAGCTTCCTTGACTTCTTCCTGTAAGCTCTCGCCCTCCAGGATATTATCTTTCTTAAGCGTCCTGAGTGTTCTATGAGTATTTTTCACTCATTATGAGTGTCCTTTACTCATTCCGAGTGTTCTCTACTCGTTATGAGTGTTCTTTACTCATTACTCATTCCACTTCCTTAACAGCTAAACAGTAATACAACCCTTACTTCTTCTTCCTTAGAAAGGAGGTGATCCAGCCGCACCTTCCGATACGGCTACCTTGTTACGACTTCACCCCAGTTATCAGACCTGCCTTCGGCTGCTCCTCCCCTTGCGGGTTAGGTCACAGACTTCGGGCATTTCCGACTCCCATGGTGTGACGGGCGGTGTGTACAAGACCCGGGAACGTATTCACCGCGACATTCTGATTCGCGATTACTAGCGATTCCAGCTTCATGTAGTCGAGTTGCAGACTACAATCCGAACTGAGACGTGTTTTTTGGGATTTGCTCCAGGTCACCCCTTCGCTTCCCTCTGTTCACGCCATTGTAGCACGTGTGTAGCCCAAATCATAAGGGGCATGATGATTTGACGTCATCCCCACCTTCCTCCGGGTTATCCCCGGCAGTCTCTCTAGAGTTCCCATCTTACTGCTGGCTACTAAAGATAAGGGTTGCGCTCGTTGCGGGACTTAACCCAACATCTCACGACACGAGCTGACGACAACCATGCACCACCTGTCTCCAATGCCCCGAAGGGAACATACATTACATATGCTGTCATTGGGATGTCAAGACTTGGTAAGGTTCTTCGCGTTGCTTCGAATTAAACCACATGCTCCACCGCTTGTGCGGGTCCCCGTCAATTCCTTTGAGTTTCATTCTTGCGAACGTACTCCCCAGGTGGATTACTTATTGCGTTTGCTGCGGCACCGAAGGTCTAATAGCCCCCGACACCTAGTAATCATCGTTTACGGCGTGGACTACCAGGGTATCTAATCCTGTTTGCTCCCCACGCTTTCGAGCCTCAACGTCAGTTACAGTCCAGTAAGCCGCCTTCGCCACTGGTGTTCCTCCTAATATCTACGCATTTCACCGCTACACTAGGAATTCCACTTACCTCTCCTGCACTCCAGCCGGACAGTTTCCAAAGCAGTCCCGGGGTTGAGCCCCGGGCTTTCACTTCAGACTTGCCCTGCCGTCTACGCTCCCTTTACACCCAGTAAATCCGGATAACGCTTGCCCCCTACGTATTACCGCGGCTGCTGGCACGTAGTTAGCCGGGGCTTCTTAGTCAGGTACCGTCATTTTCTTCCCTGCTGATAGAGCTTTACATACCGAAATACTTCTTCACTCACGCGGCGTCGCTGCATCAGGGTTTCCCCCATTGTGCAATATTCCCCACTGCTGCCTCCCGTAGGAGTTTGGGCCGTGTCTCAGTCCCAATGTGGCCGGTCACCCTCTCAGGCCGGCTACTGATCGTCGCCTTGGTAGGCCTCTACCCCACCAACTAGCTAATCAGACGCGGGTCCATCCTGTACCACCGGAGTTTTTCACACTGTCTCATGCGAGACCGTGCGCTTATGCGGTATTAGCACCTATTTCTAAGTGTTATCCCCCGGTACAGGGCAGGTTGCCCACGCGTTACTCACCCGTCCGCCACTAAGTAGCTAAGCTTCCATCCGAAGACTTCCGCTTAATTACTCCGTTCGACTTGCATGTGTTAGGCACGCCGCCAGCGTTCATCCTGAGCCAGGATCAAACTCTCATGTTGAAAAGTTCTCTCCGATCCAAGATTAACATTGGCTAATCTTTTCCCGTAGTCATCATCTTTGTTCCTTACGGACTCCGATGCGAGTGTTCTCTACTCGTTACGACTTCTTTACTGTTTTTTTAGGTTGCATCCTTTCGGATGCCGTTCTCTGAATTTTCATTCATTTCCTGCTACTTGCTCTTTCGAGCCGTGCAGGTATTTCAGAATTTTCAGGGTTGTATTACTGTTTACTTGTCAAGGTTCATTTCAGGCAATTTTCTTTGAAAAATTACCAACCGCATGAATAATAAATACGGTACGGAGAAGGAGGGATTTGAACCCTCGCGCCGCTATTAACGACCTGCACCCTTTCCAGGGGTGTCCCTTCAGCCATCTTGGGTACTTCTCCAAATAAAAGCTGATATCGCATAAGATAACGATTGTTTTCTTGTTACTTCTTATGCGGTTTATAATGTTATCCGTTTACTGACAACATGTTCGGCGGAGAAGGTATCTCCAGCGGAGAGGGTGGGATTCGAACCCACGCGCCCTTGCGGACAAACGGTTTTCAAGACCGCCTCGTTATGACCACTTCGATACCTCTCCATGTTCGTGCACCGCTCAGCAGCGCAAAAATTATTCTAGCAAAAAAGGAGTGCTGTGTCAACAACTTTTCACAACTTTTCTTAAAAGATTTTTAGCCCTCGTTCTTAAGGCGCTATTTACCGGCTTTATCCAAAAAGGCTTCCGCTATTTTTAAGTCCTCAGGAGTTGTGATTTTTATATTTTCATAACTCCCTTTCACAAGCTTTACCTTTGTATCTGTAAAAGTCTCCACAACCATAGCATCATCGGTAATATTCATTCCCTCTGCCAGAAGGCGCTTCTCGTCCCGAATCAAAATGCCGTAGGCTTCTTTTATTAAAGACGCGGAAAACACTTGAGGAGTTTGCACCGTCCATACGAAATCCCGCTTCGGCGTCGTAGAGGCAAAGCCATTTTTATCCGCTAATTTAACAGTATCCTTTGAGGGCATACCTATGACACACGCGTCATATTCACTGACGCTTGCGTAAGCACGCTCTAAAATTTCTTCCGTCACAAAAGGTCTGGCCCCGTCGTGAATGAAAATATAGCTGCATTCACCTGCCGCTTCTATTCCAGAAAAGACGGAATGGTATCTCTCCCTGCCGCCTGCAGTTATATGGGAAACCTTATGGAATCCATATTTTTCCACAATTTCTTTTTTACAATATTCAATATCGCTTTCCGCCGTTACCAGCACGATTTCATCTATGAAGCTCTCCTGAAAAACTTTCAGGGAATAATAAAGTACCGGCTTATCCTTGATGCAAAGGTATTGCTTGGGCACGCTGCTGTTCATTCGCTTTCCCTGCCCGGCTGCCAATACGACTGCTGCACATTTCGTCTTCAAATTTAATCCCTCTCGCTAAATTCTCTCACCCAATTTCAGGTTCGGTACCGCGTTTAAATCGTAACCGTGCCTAATTCCTCTTATATAATCATAGTAACCGGCCACACCAATCATCGCTGCGTTATCTGTACAGAATATAGGAGAAGGCGAATAAAATGCAACGCCTCTTTTTGCGCATTCCTTCTCCAAAGCTCCCCTGAGCGCGCTGTTGGATGCTACTCCGCCTGCAATAGCGAATTTATCGTATCCATATTCTTTGACTGCGGCAAGGGAATGCTCTACCAGCACGTCTATAACTGCTTTCTGGAAAGAGGCCGCAACATCCGAGACGTTTATCTCCTCTCCCTTCATTTCACAGGAATTCAGATAATTCAGCACCGCCGATTTTAAGCCGCTGAAACTGAAGTCGTATTCTGATCCTTCCACCTTCGCCCGGGGAAAACGAATTGCTTCCGGGTTACCTTCCCTTGCTGCCTTATCGATTTTAGGGCCGCCCGGATATCCAAGCCCTATGGCGCGCGCCACTTTATCAAAGGCTTCTCCAGCGGCATCGTCTCTCGTCCGCCCTATGATTTCGTATTCGCCATAAGACTTCACCACTACCAGGTGAGAGTGTCCGCCGGATACGACCAGGCAAATAAAGGGAGGTTCCAATTCCTTGTTTTCAATGAAGTTTGCACTGATATGCCCCTCAATATGATGTACTCCGATTAACGGAATACCTGAGGCGAAGCTGATAGCCTTTGCCGCCGACACTCCTACTAAAAGCGCGCCTACAAGCCCCGGCCCGTAAGTAACAGCTATCGCATCTATATTTGTCAGTTCTGCTCCCGCCTCCGAAAGTGCCTGCTCAATTACCTGATTGACTTTCTCGATGTGCTTGCGAGACGCAATCTCAGGCACGACTCCGCCGTACACCGTGTGAAGCGCTATCTGAGAATAAATGACGTCAGAGAGTACCTCCCTGCCATTTTTAACGACGGAAGCCGCCGTCTCATCACAAGAACTTTCGATTGCAAGAATCAGCACATCCCTATCGCTTTTTATTTCATTGCTCATCCTTATGTTCACGCTCCTTTCAACCTTGTAAACATGCCGCGCTGCGGCACAAACAATCCATGAAGAAGGCTCAGAGATGCTTCTTCCGTGTGAAACTATAGAAATTCTTAGATGATGTATTTTATCATCTTAGAATTTCTTTTCACACTTGAAACTATAGAAATCCTTAGATGATGTACTTTATCATCTTAGAATTTCTTTTCACACTTAGAGCCATATCCTCTATCATCAATTATCAGCCAATGTCCAGCCGTATATTTTCCAGTGGCCCGTTTCATCCTTTCGAAGCAGAAACTTTTCGTTGCTGTTCCTTACGGCCGTTCCCTTCCGGATGCCGTATACGCAGTATAAGCTAGCCCATTCATGGCCGTCCTCAGTATAGTATTCCACATCTGTACTAGAAGAAATGGAGTAACTGGAAATGATGAGTCCGTTTTGCTTCATGGAGGCGATTTCAACTTTCAATTTCTCTAGGTACTCTTCCTCCGTCTGATTTCCTGTCAACTCCTCATCATAAAGCTTCTGGATCTGCATGGCCAGCGCATAAATATCTTCTTCCGAGTTCTCTTCATTATAAAAACACCGGGTAATCTCGCTGTAATACTTTACTACCTCTTTGGGCGACGGCGGATATTTCTTATCGAAATCGTATTGAAGCATTTGCTCAGTCTTCGTAACCTTATCACTTTCTTTCGCCTTATCCCGATCCGCCTTGGCAGACACATAATAATAAAAGCTTACCAAAAGTGCCACAAGAATGATTCCTATTATTATTGTCTTGCCTATGCTTTTTTGTCCATTTTTCTTTTTATTATTAGGCCTCCCCATGCGCACCTCCTTCACTCAAGTTCTAATCTTCCTCAAACATAAGCTCTATGGTCTTGCCGTCCTTGCCTGCAACGGCACGCGGGAAAATCTTTCTTACGGCGTCCATAAACTCCTCCGCCCGTACAAGCGACGGGCTGTAATGGGTCAGCCACATCTGTCCCACATCCGCTTCCTTAGCCAGTTCGGCCGCCTCATAAAAGGTCATATGCTTATATTCTTTCGCCTTTTCTTTTTTGTCCGGTTCTCCGTACATTCCTTCACAAATAAAAAGGTCGGCCCCCGCTGCGTTTCGCACGATGCTTTCCGTAGGTCTGGTATCCGTACAATAGGTCACCTTAAGGCCCTTTCTCGCGGCACCTAATACCATATCAGGAGTATAGGTTTGTCCATCCACTTCCACGCATTCTCCTTTTTGCAGACGATTCCAATACCTTCTGTCGATGTTAAGCTCCATCGCCTTTTCCAAATGGAATTTCCCGATACGATTGATTGAGATGCTGTATCCATAGCATATCACATTATGATTGACGCGAAAAGCTTCTATCCGGAAGCCATCCAGCTCAATGCTCTGCTCCGGCTCCCGTCAACTCCATACACTCTATTTCAAAGGGCAATTCCGGTGCAATTACCCGCAGCGCCGACACTACGCGGGTCAATCCCTTCGGTCCCACTAAAAGAAGCGGCTCTGTCCGTTCCGCATTTCCCATAGTGAGAAGCATTCCCGGCAGTCCGCTAATATGATCCGCATGATAGTGGGTAAAACAGATAATGTCAATAGGCTTTGGGCTCCAGCCCTTTTCCTTCATGGCAATCTGCGTTCCTTCCCGCAATCAATCAATATACTTTTTCCATTATACCTTACCATTAAGGAAGTCAGCCATCTATGAGGAAGCGGCATCATTCCTCCAGTTCCTAACAAACAAACATCTAACATGAACACTCCTATCCTGACGCCTCGTTCAGAATCGGAGCAACGGTTTCCAGACAGTGCGATAATGAGTATAAACACTCATAGAAATTCTTTAATATCTGTACAATCCACGGTATCCTGAACTTGGCAATCATTGCATCGTAACAGTCTTCGCACAAATCGAAGCTGTGATTTTGCCGTCCTTTTTGCTGAAATATCCAAAGAAGCGTTGATTTCCAGACATCCTTCTTTTAAAATTCCATTTTCTACCAATAATTCTTTTTTACAATGATTACAAATAACGGCTGAAGCTCCGTCTTTTTTTCATCCAGATATTTACGCATAGTCTCATCCTCCCAAGATGTACTAAATCCATCGTTCTATATCTGTAATTATACATGATCCATAAGGCAAAAACAGTGTAATTGTTTCGTGCCTTTCCTATCTTTTCCACATGATCAGGGCATCTTCTTTCGGCATTTTCATAAAATTTTTTCGAATGCCTTCACTTTCAAACCAAGCTTTTTATACAACGAATAGCAGGCTCGTTTCCCGCTCTGACTCCAAGGTGAACGCCTCGATGCCATGCATCCTGCCCTCATCCAACGCTTTTTCGAGAGCATTTCGGCAATTCCTTGCTTCCTGTAGTTTTTGTCCACACCACATTGGTGATTTCTCCTTCTCCCGCAATATTCCTAAGTCCACAAATTCCTATGACCGACTCACCCTCCTCTGCCACAAAATAATAGGCATAATCCAGATGTATCGTCTCCCGAAAAGCCTTTTGTGACCATGGCTCGGAAAATTATCCTTTTCCATTCTTCTGCCCGGAGTATATCTTTTTCTTCCATCCGCCTTACTATAATCAACCGGAATCCCTCTTACTCACTTACTATTTGTAATTTTTATTTTTTTTCATTCTTGGATCCCATCTGCATGCTTTAACACGCATACAAATCATGGAAAACGAAAATTCATTTTTCACTCTTGCTTTCATGCTCTTTTTCACTCCGCTCCCTCTCTGCCTGAGACAGCCGGAGATAGATAGGAGCATGATCCTTGCATCCACGATTTTACCGACTTATAATAAATGCCACCAATCGCCGCTACCGATGCCGCCCGCTGTCTGTTTAAGTGTGCCGGCGCAAAGTGGTAGGGAACCTCCATTAAGAGCCTAAGCTGTTCTCTGAATACGGGTACTCCATCTCCTAAAAATATGACTTCCTTCCCCAAACGATTCAGCCTTGCTGCAATTTCTCAATTCCCACTGCGCACTGAGACTCTATTCTTGCAGCCGATAGCCATCTTTCTCTAAATCCTCATTTTTTATAAATTCATAAACCCCCGTGTATACCTGCCCCTTCTGGCATCCATAATCGGGCAGATATATTCTCTTGCCCGTACAAATTGTACGCCAGACCTTCTAAAGTAGGAATCTCAATGAGCGGTATGCCAAGGCAAGCCCAGGCCTTTCGCCGTGCCGAGCCGATTCTGAGTCCGGTAAAAGAACCGGCCCTGCGGCAAGAGCCACCGCATCCAACGCAGACATATCCAAATCTATCATTTTTCTTTATTTCATCCAGCATCGGCAAAAGCGTCTGCGAATGGGTCTTTTTATATTGAATGTCATATTCCGCAATCAGGTCATCGTCCTCCACTATTGCGACGGAGGCCACCAGCCCGGAACTGTCCAAAGCTAATATTTTCATTGTGCGCTTCTTTCTTTTTCTTCTATTGTATCAAGCGATAATCCAGACTTTCTGTAAATCCTTGCATATCGTGATCTCTTTATAACGCTGCGGCAATATCTCCTCAATAAGGTTCGCCCATTCTATAAAGCATATGCCGTCTCCGTAAAATAATCCTCATAGCCGATTTCATCCATCTCCTCCACATCACCGATGCGGTAGACGTCGAAATGATAAAAGGGAAGCCTGCCTTCTTCATATACTTGCAAAATAGTGAAGGTCGGACTGTTTACCGGCTCTTGTATCCCCAGCCCCTTCGCGACTCCTTGGGTAAAAACGGTCTTCCCTACTCCCAAATCGCCTACCAGGGTATAGACCTCTCCCGGCTCTGCTGCCTCCCTATCTGCTGCCCGAGAGCAAAGGTCTCTTTCGCACTGAACGAATCACTTTCATCTGAATAGCTCTGCTCCTTCCTCTCATCAGCGGCAAAATTGCATTTTACCGATTTCATATTCGAACAAGGTATGCTTTTGTCATTTCCGAAGTCGAATTCTTTGGCAGCATACTTTTATTCCGCGCGTAGCTGCGCATCCATAGTTATGTAATAGGAGCACTTTCCCATTACATAAACAAGCACCTGCTATGGCAGGTGCCTTACCATTCATTATTTTATTATACTGAAATTCGCTTAAAGTGCAAGCCCTTATCCAAACTCCCCGGCGGATGGTCTAAACCGGGTAACATCAAAGGCAATCGCTATGCCCTTGTTTAATACCGTTCCATTTCTTCTCGGTTATTCGTGACGCAGCGCTTCTATAGGACTTAACTTCGCTGCTTTTTTTGCCGGATAGATACCGAAGAAAAGACCTACCGCCGAAGAGAATACGGTTGCGCCCAGAATTGTAGATATTTGAGTTCTCGCTGTAATTCCGGCAATTGCGCAAACAATGTTCGCTCCGAGTATACCGAGCAAGATGCCGATCACGCCACCCATCAAGGTGATGATTCCCGCTTCTGCTAAAAACTGCAGAAGAATGGAACCCGTTCTCGCACCCAGTGCCTTTCTTATACCGATTTCTCTTGTACGTTCCGTTACGGATACCAGCATGATATTCATAACTCCGATGCCTCCTACGAGAAGTGAAATTGCTGCCACGAAGGAAATAAATATGGTAATGACACCCAGAATGCTGTCGAACTGCGAGCTTAAATCCGTAAAGCTCTGTACCAAAATCTGGCTTTCACCGCGTACGTTATACTTATTTTCCAGTATATTCACTGCTTCCTTGGCTACATCCGCGGAATATTCCGAACTCTCTGCAACAATATAAAACTGACTGAAATCTTCTATCCAATAGCCGTAATTATAGCCCAACACCGTCAACGGAACCTCTACTTGAAGGGAGGGCTCGCCCATCATCATGTTTACAATGCTGGAGGCATTGTCCTGTCTGATTCCCACAATTGTAAGCTCCTGCGTAATTCCATACAGCGTCACATCGAAACTCATTCCTATAACGTCCGTTGTGCCAAATAGTGTAATCGCACTGTTTTCTGTGATAACACACACTTATTTCCGCTTTCCGCATCCCCCTTGGAAAAATACTTTCCCTTGACTATCGGGTCCGAAGAAGCATACTGAAGACCTTCGTTACCGCCGAAAGAGTAGCATCGAAATCTCCTTTGGGGCCTTCTGCCGTTCCGTAAGCATTATAGCTTGCGGTTACCGCCTTTACATGATCTACCCTCACCCATAATTAAATCAAAATCATCCCTGAGTGAAGGCGACCGTTGTTTCCTTCTTTGCACTGTCCACATAAATCGCGATCTGCCCGCCTCCTAAGCTTTCCAGTTCGTCATTTACCTGCCCCCTTACTCCGTTACCTATGGCCATGACCATGATAACAGAAGAGATACCAATGATAATACCGAGCATCGTAAGGAAAGAGCGGCCTTTATTGCTCTTAATATTCATGAGAGCAATCTTAACATATTCCAATACCTGTGTCATCTTCGCTCTCCTTTATTCTTGCGGTACCGCCGATACTGCCATTCCCTCTGTGATTCCCGCGGATACCTCGGTCATTACCTGAGCGCCCTCCTCCAGACCTTCCGTAATCTCTATATTCATACTATCTGAAATTCCCGTGGTTACAGGTTTTCTAACGACAAATCCGTCTTCCACCGCATATACGAAATCGCCATCCACATCCGTATTCACTGCGCTCGCGGGAACAATCAATGTCTGCTCTACCTTTGCTGTATCGACAGCAATCTTGGCCTCTACTCCGAGGAATATTTTTTCATCAGGGTTCAGAATCTTAATATCTGCGCTTACTACTGCAGCGCCGCTGTTGTTCTTCGTGGCCATCTTATTGATCTTGCTCACTTCGCCGTCATATTTACTTCCTGCGATGGTAACTACCGCCTTCTGCCCTGCGGAGAGTTTCTCCAAATCATATTTCGTTACTTCTATAGTTACTTTTATATCGTCCGTGCTTTCCAGCTTAAATAACTGCGTTCCTACTGCAGGTGTCGCACCTTCCACCACGTTCATCTCGGTTACAACACCGTTAAACTCTGCCAATACACCGTTCTCGACCTCATTAATGGAATCCAATGCAGTCTGGGAACTGATACTCTGCATCTGGACATTCGCCTCCAGTTCCTCTTTGCCGCCTTCATTCAGCTTCGTGCCGTCTGCGGAGGTCTTCTGTGATTTCATTTCGGCTTTATATTCTTTGCAGTTACTGAGCATATCTGTATATTTGGTAATTTCATCCTGCCAAGCGCGGATGTCTTTATTATTGGTCTGCTCATAATTGTTCGTTTGGACAAGCTTCTGGAGATTCTCATATTCATCGGAATCCGGCTTGTCGGCCCAGTCGATAAGAGATATTTTGAAGCAGGGAGCCTTCATAAGCCAGGGCTGCCTTCTTGTCATTCACTTTTTGCTGAAGCTCTTTGATATAATTATCGATATCGGTAATCTGCTGCTCCAAAACATCGAGGTTCACATTCGCTTCGCCTAAATCTCCGATACTTTCCATATTCTTCTGCACAGAGCTATTGTAGCTGCCTTCGCTGGCCTGCAGCTTAAGCTCCGTTGTCTTCTTCTCATTCATAAGAGCTGTTTGATCGTATGTAATAACAGGTTCCCCTTCTGTACGGTTCCTCCTGCTGCAACATTAATCTCGCCAACCTTCACGCTGATAGGCGCAAAATAAGTCTTCGTCTCCTCGGAAGTTACTGTTCCGCTGGTGCTTAACGTCTGCGCTATATCTCCTTTGGATACCTGTGCAGTGTATACTACGGGTTTCGTGTTCGCTGCCGCGATATTAGATAT